>JADJDJ010000002.1 GCA_016702745.1 Chitinophagaceae bacterium | reverse complement strand
GCCATTGCGGCCTTGCTGCTGCCTGCTATTATCCTTCTATCCTGCAGCACAAAACCAGAACCTTTCAAACCCGGAACAGACAATTGTCATTTCTGCAAGATGGGTATCACCGATACCCGGTTTGGTGGCGAACTCATCACCAAAAAAGGGAAAATGTATAAGTTTGATGACCTGATTTGCCTCGCCAGATTCCTGAACCAGGGTGGTGAAACTGCCGATAACATTTCCAAAACCTACACGGTGTTATTTGACCGCCCCAAGCCCCATGGGGAGCCAGACGGCAGGTTTTGCTTCCGCTGCCGCAGCGGAGAAATACATTTCGGGAAAGAAAAACTGTATCAGCAGCAGCTGGCAGCAATTTCTTGACAAAACAAAATAAATGAAGCTATTCCTTTCCATATTGCTGTTTGTTATTGCTCCCGCAGCATTTGGAAAAAAAATTCCTGTGAAGCCGGGACAGCTCAAAGCAACGGTTGCCATCGCAAAGGATGGTGACACCTTACTGTTACAACCGGGGCTATACAAAGAAGGCGCCATTACGATCACCCGGGCCCTGACCCTGATCGGAGAAGGCAACTGTGTGCTGGATGGCGAAAACAAGCATGAGATCCTTTTGATCAGCGGTTATCATGTCAGTATCCGTAACCTGCAGCTGCAACATGCGGGCTATTCCGCCTTGAATGATTTTGCCGCTATCAAGATAGTGGACGCTTCCTCCCTGCTGCTCGACGGCATCAGCATCCGGGATTCCCTATTTTGCGATCCATGTATCAAACTCTTCATTTGTCACCATCCGGAATAATAAGATCGAGGGCACACCAAAATCGGAACAGGTGACCGGTAACGGTATCCATCTCTGGAAATGCAGAGACGCCCTGATCGAAAATAATTATGTCACCGGACACCGCGACGGTATCTATTTTGAGTTTGTCACCGGATCCACCATCCGGGATAATCTCAGCGAAAAAAATATCCGGTACGGCCTTCACTTCATGTTTTCCAATGACGATGTGCCCAGCATAATATTTTCCGGAATAATGGCGCCGGAGTAGCCATGATGTATTCCAAAAAAGTGAAGATGCGGCAGAATCATTTTGATCAGAACTGGGGACCTTCCGCCTATGGCATTTACTAAAAGATATTACAGACAGTTATATCGGTAACAAACATTTTACCGGAACACCGTGGGCATCCACTTGGAAGGAAGCAGCCGGCTGCAAATCGAAAAAACACTTTTAAAGGCAATGGCTGGGCGGTCAAAATACAGGCCAGCTGTGAAGACAATATTTTCACCTATAACAATTTTACCGGCAACAGTTTTGATGTGGGCACCAACGGAACCCTTGTCTTGAATAATTTTGATAAAAATTACTGGGATAAATATGAAGGCTATGACCTGAACAGGGATGGCACAGGCGATGTTCCCTTTCATCCCGTCAGTCTTTATTCACTGATCGTAGAACAAAACCCGCATACCCTGATGTTGTTCAGGAGCTTTGCCACACAATTACTGGATAAGGCCGAAAAAGCTGTTCCCGGGATGACCCCCGTAAACCTGGCCGATCACCAACCATTCATGAAATCCATTGTATTATGATCCGCATCGAACATGTCTCCAAAAAATTCCGCAAACTCAGGGTGCTGGATGATATCAGTGCTTCCTTTGAAAAAGGGCAGGTGGTATCCTTGATCGGACCCAACGGATCTGGCAAAACCACCCTCATCAAATCAATACTGGGAATGGTGCGGCCCGACCAGGGAAGGATACTGGTAGAGGATGAAAACATACTGGATAGCCCCTCCTACCGGAACAAGATCGGATACATGCCGCAAATCGGGAGGTATCCGGATAATATGAAGATCGGTCAGCTCTTCAGCATGCTTGAACATATCCGCCAGCATAACAGCAGGGATATGGATTTATACCGGCAGTTCGAGCTGGATAAGATGGCCGACAAAAGGATGCGCACGCTGAGCGGTGGTACCCGGCAGAAAGTAAGTGCGGCCCTGGCCTTTCTTTTCAGTCCTTCCATCCTGATACTGGATGAACCCACGGCCGGTTTGGATCCGCTGGCTGCGGAAATACTCAAGGCCAAGATCCTGCTGGAAAAACAAAAGGTAAACTGATCCTGATCACTTCGCATATCCTGAGCGATATAGACGAACTCACTACCCATGTATTATACCTGCAGGAAGGAAAGATGCAGTTCTTCAAAGAACTCGAAACACTGCAGGAAGAAACAGGAGAGATGCGGCTGGGGAAAGCGATTGCCAGGATCATGAAAGGCGAAAAATTGGAACAGGACTGGATGACACCCCTGACTGAAACAAAAAGAAATGAAAAAATCTACTGACCAAAAACCGCCCCGGTGGCGAAGGGAGGTTATATGCTGAAATTATCGCGATACGTATTATATGATATTCTCAGAAGCCGGATCATTCTGGCCTATACCCTTTTTCTGTTGCTGGTATCGCTGAGTATGTTCCAGATGGAAGAGAATAACAGCAAGGCCCTGCTGAGTTTGCTGAATATTGTGTTGATCGTTCTGCCACTGGTGAGCCTTTGTATTCACTACCATCCACTATTATAATTCCTATGAATTTATAGAGCTGATGTCATGTCAGCCCATGAGCCGTACCCGTATCCTGCTCAGTGAGTACACCGGTGTGAGCATCTCCCTGCTAGGGCCTTCTCATTGGGGTGGGGATCCCCGTGCTGATCTATTCCCCGATGCCACGGGCTTCGCGCTGGTATTCACCGGCCTCGCCCTGTCCATGGTATTTACCTCACTGGCCTTTTTGGCTTCGGTCATCGCGCGCGACAAGGCCAGGGGAATCGGTTTTGTGCTGTTGCTCTGGTTTTATTTTGCGCTGATCTATGACGGGCTGGTGCTGCTGATCCTGTTCTCCTTCAGCGATTACCCGCTGGAAAAACTGACCCTTGTTTTATCTGCTCTGAACCCAATCGACCTTGGCAGGATTTTCATTATGCTGAAAATGGATATCAGTGCATTGATGGGCTATACGGGTGCGTTGTATAAGGATTTTTTTGGGAACGGCTCCGGCATCCTCTTCACCGCCGGTATCATGCTCCTTTGGATACTGCTTCCCTGTGGATCGCAGTAAGGATATTCAAAAGAAAAGATCTTTAATTTAAAAATAATCATATGACTGAATTACTTGACCAGACCCTGGCTTCGATTGTCACCGGCAATCACCAGTCGGCCGCCGTATTTGAAAAATATAATCTTGATTTCTGTTGCCGTGGAAAAAGAAGTCTGCAGGAGGCCTGCCGGGAAAATAAAATTAATCCTGCCAGCGTATTACTTGATCTTGAGAAAATTTATGAATCAAAAGATTCAGGGGGCGATGATTTCAGCGCCATGTCCCTGCAGGAACTGTCCACCTATATCGTGAACACCCATCACCAGTATGTGAAAAGGGAAATGCCGGTTATGCTGGCTTATCTGCAGAAGGTAAGTTCAAAACACGGAGAGCGTCATCCGGAGCTGCTGAAGATTACCGCCCTCTTCGCAGCCGTTTGTGAAGAAATGGAAATGCATATGATGAAAGAGGAAAAAATCCTTTTTCCCCGGATTGATGAAGTGGAAAAAATGTATAGAGAAAACGGATCCATCCCTGTCAGCAGTACATTTATTAGTGCCCCGGTATCCATCATGGAACAGGAGCACGACCATGCCGGCAGCATGTTGCAGGAAATTCGTGAATTAACCAGTGATTACCACGCTCCCACCGATGCCTGTACCACCTATAAACTTTGTTATGCGGCACTACAGGCTTTTGAGCAGGACCTTCACCGGCATGTACATCTTGAAAACAATTTACTCTTCCCCGCTGCCATGAAATTATTCAGCCGGGAAAGTTTAAACTGAGCTGTTTTTCTCTGACGAAAATCATGGCTAAAGCTGAAATTGCACAAGTCATAAAACCATCAATTGCTCATTTTTGCTTCATGCGGAAGGCACTTGCAATATTACTTATCATCACATTGGTCAGCCAGTCGATGAGCAACTGGCTGACCCTTGCTGTCTTTCGGATCAATCAGGCCTGGATTGCACGGAATAGCTGTTAGAACAGGTTTCGTCCCAAAATGAATTGCAAGGGGAACTGTGTGCTGATGAAAAAATGGAAACAACAGGAAAAAGAAGAACAGCCTGCACCTGGTAAAGCCGAGATTTCCAGTTTTGTCATCTCTTCAAAGTCCTATTTCCGAATTGACACATCGCCTCTTTGCTTTCTTCTTAAAGCAACAGTGAACCTCTTTATTCCCACCAAACCTGTTGACCGTTCTTTTGCATTCTTCCACCCCCCTCAGAAGGCCTGAACCACGATTTGTTTTCTCCTTTAGCGGCTCACCTTGTTCCAGGTGATCGGCAGCTACACCACTATTGACCAGTACACTTATTGATTCGGACAGGAAATCCGTTCTGGCACTGCCACGCAGCTGTCAATAGGTTACCTGTATTCAACCCTCTAAAAGAAATTATATGAAAAAGATACTCCTTACTGTCCTTATTATCTGGACAGCCACATCCCTTAACGCGCAAAAAGCAGAATGGAAAGAGATGCATGCTTTTCACAATATCATGAGTGCGACTTTCCATCCGGCGGAAGAAAATAATCTTCAACCCTTGAAAGACAGCGCTGCTGTTTTAGTGAAAAGGGCTAAAACCTGGAAAAAATCAATAGTCCCCGAAGGATATAACGGAAGCCTTACAGGCCCCATTCTGGAAAAACTGGTAGGGCAGTGTAAGAAAATCCAGGCAGCAGTTGTCTCCAAACAACAGGATGCTGAACTGAAAATGCTGATAACAAGCGCCCACGACACTTTTCATGAGATCATGGAAAAATGCCGCCAATAACAAATCATCTGTCACGCCGAACAAAAAATTAAAATGAAAAATACAATCCTCTTGTTCTGCATTCTGCAAATAGGGTTAACACTGCATGCACAACAAAATACACGGGCAATAATATACGACGCATCGTCTAAAGAACCTTTATCGGGAGCCTCGGTAGCGATTCAGGGAAAGACAATTTTATCAGCTGCCGACGGCAGTTTTTCCTTACCCCCTGAGGGAACTGACATGATCATCAGCTTCAGCGGTTATACACCGGTAAAAATCAGGGCCGGAAACAACCCCTCTCAGATCGCACTTCAAAAAACCGAGAACTTACTCCAGGAAATAGTGGTATCTGCCAACCGTGACCTGTCGCTGAGAACACAATCACCGCTATCCATCAATACGCTGGGGAGCAAGGCCATCAACGAAACAAAGGCCACCACTATCGACCAGCTTGTGAACAAATCAAGCGGAGTTTATATGATCAATCTGGGAAATGAACAGCATGCAATGGGCATTCGCCAGCCGATGGGCACCAGGAGTCTTTTCCTTTATCTCGAAGATGGTATCCCGGTCAGGACATCTGGGTCTTCAACCATAATGCGTTGATGGAAATCAACATGGCTGCCGTTAAAAGTATAGAGATCATTAAAGGACCCGGCAGCAGCCTATATGGCGGTGAGGCCATCGGAGGTGTTGTAAACATGATCACCCATGCACCACCCGCCATCCCGTTGGTGAAAACCAGCTTACAACTAAACAATATCGGGTATAAAAGAGCAGACCTGCAAACCGGTTTTTCCAAAAATAAATGGGGCTTCGGGATCAACGGGTATTATGCCACCCGTAAAAGCGGGTTCATTGAATTCACTGATTCCAGGAAATCGATTGTTACGGCGAGAGCGGATTACCGGTTCAATGAGAAAACAAAACTGGAAAACAGCTTACCATGATGGACTACTACAGCGACATGACGGGAAGCGTGGATAGCAGCATGTTTGCTAATAAGTCTTTTAATAGTCTGCAAACATTCACTTATCGCAGGGCCCGGACGATCCGGCACAGAACCACTCTGATCAGGGAATGGAATGACCTTAGTAAAACCAGCATTCATGCTGTTTTCAGGTACAATAGTCTTGGGCAAAATCCGTCTTACCGAATAAGAGACGATTATCGCCGGCAGGGAAACCAATTTGTGGGAAAAAAAAATCTGGCCCATGGCGAAATCAACGAAAACAGGTTCCGGAGTCTGGTGCTGATCGCACAACACCGCCAAAAAATGAACTGGATGCAATCAGTGCTGGTAGGAGGCTTCAGTGTGGATGCAAGCCCGAACACCGCCTGGGCGAACTATATCCGGATCAACAAAGACAGCATCACAAAAAATATACCGGTTACATCAACCGGCCCGATAGTCTTTGGTTGATTACACAACCCATATCCTGAACCTGGCATCCTATGTCAATTTTGAATGCTCTCCTGCCAGAAATCTCAGACTCGTGGGGTCCCTTCGATATGATGCCTTTACCTACAGGTTTAATAATCACTTGCCTGTTTCGGCTGTAAGCGGATCACCAGACACTACCAGCTCATTTTCACAGGTTAGTCCCAAAATCGGTTTTACCTATAATTTTAAGAAGAACCGTGGCTTTATTTCAATTATAGCAGGGGATTTGTTCCACCTCAGGTATCTGAACTATTCAGGTCAGTTAAAGTGCCGAATCTCGACCCCTCCACATTTGACAACCTGGAGTGGGGTGCATGGGCACAACTGATCAAAGACAAACTGGTAGCCGAAATCGCTGTCTACCGCCTGGCAGGGAAAAACTCGATCATCTCAGTCAAATTTGATGATGGCACATTCGAAATGCCAATGCCGGCGGCACTTTGCATAAAGGAATTGAAATGGGAATCACGGCTACCCCATTCAAAGGCTTGCAGATCAGGTTCAATGGCGCTCTTAACAAGCATGAATTTCTGGACTATACAGAAAAAGGGATTTCGTATAATGGAAAAGAGATCAGTAATGCCCCGCACTGGATACATAATGCAGAGATCTCATACCGACCTTTATTCCTGAAAGGATTGAGAGCCTCAGTAGAATGGCAAAAAATGAGCCGGTATTATACCGATCCTCTCAATCTGTATTCGTATAAGGGATTTGATATTCTGAACACACGTTTCGGGTACATGACCGGGGTGATGGAAATCTGGCTGAATGTGATCAACCTGCTGGATGCTTATTACGCTGTCAATAGCAGCCGTAGCAATTTTGGCACCAGTTATTCAATGGGTGAGCCGAGGAATTTCACGCTTGGCATCAGCTATGACCTGGGGAAAATTATACGATCCAAGTCGAACTAATGTCCTGCATTACCCGTTGCCCGGGCAAATCTGCATTAAAAGACCACTTCCTTAAATCATCTACTATGACGCCTCAGCATATTATGAAAATAAAATGGGTTGCCATTTTCACTCTGGCCATTTGGATTGCTGATATCTCCTGTTCCCTACACCCTGCAAAAAATAAAGCGCATCGGATAGTCGCCCTTTCGGGAAAAAACAAAGCCTCCTGCGTGAGTTTTGCGACCGACCCTGAGGGTTATCCGATCGCTACCTGGGCAGAAACAGATCCCGACAACCGGAAAAAATTCTTCTTTGCGGTATTTGAAAGAGAACAGCAGCAATTTTCAGCCCCCCATGAAATACCCATTGAACCCAATACCAACCTGCATGAAGAAGGGATGCCAAAGATCGCCCTGAAACAGGATGGCACCCTGCTGGCCGTTTATGAAACATCGGCGCCTACGGAAAAAAACAGGTTTGCAGGATTTGTGCGGTATATCCAATCATTTGATGGAGGCAAAAGCTGGACCAGACCAGCCTTCCTTCATCGTGATACCAGCGCCGGTAAAGGACATTCCTTTGCTTCCATTGCCAGGCTCGCGGATGGCGAGATCGGCGCTTGCTGGCTGGATGTTTCCCTGGGAGACAAAAAAAACGGTCGCTCCTTAGTTTTTGCAAAAACCATTAACAAAGAAGGGTTCACTGATGAAACGATCATCGACTCCCTTGCCTGTCAGTGTTGCCGGACAAACATTCACTGTGATCCCAAAGGCAATATCAGTATTCTTTTCCGCGATATCCTTTCAGACTCAATCAGAGACATTTCTATCATTACGTCTTCAGATAACGGAAATACGTTCCGCAAAGCGGTTCCGTTTACAAATGACGGATGGGTCATCAACGGATGCCCGCATAACGGACCCTCTGTTTACAACCTGAATGGCAAAAGTTATGCTTCCTGGTTCACCGGAGGCAGCAGAGCAGGGGTGCATTATGCCGAACTAAACAGCGAGGGAAATGTAACTGAACGAAAACTCATCAGCAATAATGCAAGAAATATCCAGCTTACTATTTTACCACCAGACACAAAACTGGTGGTGTATAACGAAACTGTAAAAATTGAAGACTCCTTTTACACCAAAATTGTAATTAACAAAATCAACGGTACAGACAGGAAATCCATGGATCTCACTTCCGATAAATCAAATGCTTCTTTCCCTGTCATTCATGCATTAGGCAAAGAAATGGTTGTTGTAGCCTGGATGGATAATGAGCAGGTCTGGTACCGGTTAGTCAGCATTTCAGAGATTATAAACGCTCCGCCTTTAATTCAAAGAACCTTTTGAAGGCGGATAAAAGGACTGCCCCGATTAAACTTTCTTCAAACAATGATCCGGTGTGCGGAATGCCGGTACGCATTGGCGTAACGGATACCACCGCTTATCAAGGCAGGATTTACGGCTTTTGCAGCAAAAGCTGCCGGGAAAAATTTATTCAACTCAAAAAATAGGAATCCCATAAAAAAAGGCCAATAAAGGCAAAAGCAGGCCTTCTTGCGCTGTACGGCTGATTTTAATCAGTATTTTTTTTGAACATCATCAGGAATTTAGGTTCGGGTGAACCCTACTTTAGCGCCCAACGGGAGCCTATGTCCACGCTAAAAGAAACAATCCAACAACAGATCCAGTGCTATCATTGCGGTGAACCCTGCCCCAATGAGCGGATCAGTCTGGAAGAAAAAAAATTCTGCTGCGAAGGCTGTAAATGGTGTACGGCATCCTGAATGAAACAGGACTTTGCGATTACTACTCCCTCAATGAAAAGCCGGGGATCAGCCAGAAAATTAAAGCGAGGGCCGATAAATTCGCCTTTCTTGATGACGAAAAGACCCAGCTCCAGCTGATCAGTTTCCGTGACGACAAACAGGTGCATGTCACTCTTTATCTTCCCCAGATGCACTGCAGTTCCTGTTTGTACCTGCTCGAAAACCTGTATCGGGTCAATAATGGGGTGCTCTCGAGCAAGGTAAATTTTACCCGCAAAGAGGTAGACATTGTCTTTCTCACTGCCCAAACCTCCTTGCGTCAGGTAGTGGAAAGTTTAACGGCTATTGGCTACGAACCCTATATCAGTCTGAATGACCTGAAGGAAAAAAGACCGGCCATCAATAAAACCATGGTGTTTCAACTGGGCATCGCCGGATTTTGCTTTGGGAATGTGATGCTGCTCAGCTTCCCTGAATACCTCGGTATTGATGCCAGCGAAACCGCCCTTCGGGGAATCTTCCGATGGATCAGTTTTGGGCTGGCCATCCCGGTATTATTGTATTCCTCCCTGCCCTTTTATATTTCTTCCTGGAAAAGCCTGCAACATAAATTCCTGAATATCGACGCGCCGATCGCGCTGGCCATCATCATTACGTTTATACGGAGTGCCTGGGAAGTGATCAACGGTACCGGTGGCGGGTATTTTGATTCCATGACGGGGATTGTATTTTTCATGCTGGCCGGAAGGATATTGCAGGACAAAACCTACCGGCAACTTTCATTTGAGAGGGATTATACCTCCTATTTTCCGGTGGCGGTCTCCGTACTGAAAGATGAACAGGAAACCCCTACCCGTTTACCGGATATCAAACCGGGTGACACCCTGCTGATCCATAACGAAGAGCTGATTCCTGCAGACGGTATCCTCACCAAAGGAAAAGCCTTTATCGATTATAGCTTTGTAACGGGTGAATCATTACCGGTTCTGCGCGAGATGGGTGAACTGGTGTATGCCGGTGGCAGGCAAACCAGCGGAAATATTGAAATACTGGTGGTAAAGGAAGTAACACAAAGTTACCTCACCAAACTCTGGAACAAAGAGGAAATGAAGACGGATGATGCCGACAGGAGCGTATCTTTTGTTCACCTGCTCAGCCGTTGGTTTACCTATATCGTACTGGCCATTGCCCTCAGTACTGCCGTTTACTGGCAACTGAATGATCCGGCAAAACTTTGGCCGGCAGTCACTTCCATCTTTATCATTGCCTGTCCCTGCGCCTTACTCCTCTCCAATACATTTACCAACGGGAATATCCTGCGGATACTGGGACGAAACAAATTTTACCTCCGCAGTGCCCAGGTGATTGAAAATATAGCCAAAGCCACCCATATTGTATTCGACAAAACCGGAACACTTACCAGTACCCGCGAACAGGATATCGTGTATGAAGGAAAATGGATTTCAGATAACCAGGAACAACAGGTGGCGGCCGTTGCCGCCTGCTCCGGGCATCCTCTGAGCAAGGCACTGACCCATTTCGAACATGGCAGGCAGGTGGAGGTAACGGAATTCCGGGGAAACACACGGCCATGGTATTGAAGGCTACGCCGGAGACGACCAGATCAAACTGGGTACCTATGAGTTTGTAACCGGTGCAAAAAGGAAAATACCGGCACAGCGGTTTTTGTGAGCATCGAAGATCAGTACTTCGGATATTTTTTATTCAGCAATCATTACCGCAAAGAGATTCCTGCCCTGTTGCAACAGTTAAAAGGACATTATCGCCTGTCGGTTTTATCGGGCGACAATGAAGCGGAAAAAACCACTTTACAGGGATTACTGGGGCCCAAAGCCACCCTGCTTTTTCATCAGCAACCCGAAGACAAACTGAATTATATCAAGAACCTGCAACTTAAAGGAGCATCGGTCATTATGATCGGCGACGGACTCAATGATGCCGGTGCCCTGAAGCAGAGTGAGGTGGGCATTGCCATTACTGAACAGGCCAATAATTTCACCCCTTCCAGTGATGCCATTGTGGAGGCCGGACAACTATCCCGCCTGACCCGGTTTATCAGCCCTTTGCCGGGCCAACCAACAGATTGTGGTGGCCAGTTTCGTATTATCCATCGTATACAATATCATCGGGCTGTTTTTTGCGGTGCAGGGCACCCTTTCACCCCTCATTGCAGCCATCCTGATGCCGAGCAGCTCGCTGAGCATCCTGCTGATCACTTTTGGCAGCAGCAGCCTGCTGGCCAAACGAATGGGACTCCTGCCGGGAAAAAGAACAACATGATTAAAATCAGTTCCGGCGTTGATGCTCCTTATATCCCATAGACCAGCCCCAAAATACTTTTACACGCCTTCGGACAGCAGGAGGCAAAAACCAGCATGAGTGTAATACTGATACTCCTTATAGCCAGCATTTCTGTTGCCGCAGTCTTCCTGATTGCCTTTTTGTGGGGGGTGAAATCCGGCCAGTTTGAGGACGATTATTCTCCTGCCTCCCGGATCCTTTTTGATGACAAACCCGCTGTTCCCAAACAAACGCATCGGATTACCAAAACACAATAAATAAAACCGGTTATGCAAGTTGAAAAGTTCTATTATGACAACAAGATTGTACGGGCCTTTGGTTTAGCCACTATCCTGTTTGGCGTGGTAGGGATGCTGGCAGGTCTTTGGGCTGCCATCCAGATCTACTATCCGGCGGCCAGTTTAAATCTTGCGGCCACCACCTTTGGTCGTCTCCGGCCCCTGCACACCAACGCCATCATATTTGCCTTTGTGGGAAATGCCTCTTTTGCAGGAATTTATTATTCGCTGCAAAGACTTTGTAAGGCCCGGATGTACAGTGATAAACTGAGCTGGGTGCATTTCTGGGGCTGGCAGGCCATTATTGCTGCCGCCGCCATTACCCTGCTGATGGGAAAAACAACCGGTAAGGAATATGCCGAACTGGAGTGGCCCATCGATATCGCCATCACCCTGGTGTGGGTGGTATTTGGTATCAATATGTTTGGCACTATCCTCAAAAGAAGGGAGAAACACCTCTATGTTGCCATCTGGTTTTATATCGCCACCTGGGTTACCGTGGCCATGCTCCATATTGTAAACTCTATTGAAATCCCGGTTTCTGCCCTGAAAAGCTATAGCTGGTATGCAGGGGTGCAGGATGCGCTGGTGCAATGGTGGTACGGTCACAATGCCGTGGCTTTCTTTTTAACCACACCGGTATTGGGTCTCATGTATTATTTTCTTCCCAAAGCTGCTAACCGGCCGGTGTACTCCTACCGACTCTCCATCATTCACTTCTGGGCACTGATCTTTATTTATATCTGGGCAGGGCCTCACCACCTGTTGTATACGGCATTGCCCGACTGGGCACAATCCTTAGGGGTAGTATTCTCCATCATGCTGATCGCTCCCAGTTGGGGCGGTATGCTCAACGGATTGTTCACCCTCCGCGCGCCTGGGATAAAGTAAGGGAAGATCCTGTTCTTAAATTCATGGTAGTGGCCATTACCTGTTATGGGATGAGCACATTTGAAGGGCCGATGCTGAGCCTGAAAAATGTAAATGCCATTTCCCATTTCAGCGACTGGACCATCGCCCACGTGCATATCGGCGGTTTGGGCTGGAACGGTTTTCTTGCCTTTGCCATTCTTTATTATATGATCCCCAAAATGTGGGGAACAACCCTTTATTCAAAAAAACTGGCCACCAATCACTTCTGGCTGGGCACCATCGGTATCATCATTTATGCGGTTCCCTTGTACTGGGCCGGTTTTGAGCAGAGCATCATGTGGAAACAATTCACTCCCGAAGGACAGCTCAAGTTCGACTTCATGCAAACCGTTACCAATATCAAACCCATGTACTGGGCCAGAAGTATCGGCGGAACATTATACCTCACAGGTGCCCTGATAATGGTGTACAATATCTGGAAAACAATTGCCAAAGGCCGTTTCATCCCGAATGAAGAAGCAGAAGCAGCTCCTTTAGTAAAAGAAACGAGTCATAAAAAGGAATACTGGCACCGTGTGATAGAAAGAAAGCCGGTGACCATGCCTGTACTAAGCCTGATCGTGGTGGCCATCGGCGGACTGGTTCAAATGATTCCCACTTTCCTGGTGAAATCAAATGTACCCACCCTCGCCAGTGTGAAACCTTATACACCACTCGAACTGCAGGGCCGTGATATTTATATCCGGGAAGGATGCTACCTGTGTCACTCACAAATGATCCGACCCTTCCGTGATGAAGTGGCCCGGTATGGTGATTATTCCAAGGCCGGTGAGTTTGTCTATGATCATCCGTTCCAGTGGGGAAGCAAACGTACCGGTCCCGATCTGGCACGCGAAGGCTCCGATAAGAACAGGCGTCCGGATTCATGGCACTATAACCATATGTATGATCCTACTTCCACTTCACCAGGATCCATCATGCCGCGATATATCTGGTTGCTGAAGAACAAGCTCGACACCAGCAGTACACCCGCCAAAATAAGGGCCATGCGCACCCTGGGGGTTCCTTATCCTAAAGGATATGATCAAATCGCCAACGCAGACCTCATGAAACAGGCGAATCAAATAGCGGCCAGCCTGAAAAAAGACCAGATTGAAACAGCTCCTAATAAGGAAATAATCGCGCTGATCGCCTACCTGCAGAGACTGGGCAGGGATATTCAGGCAGAACCCAAACCCGTGGCCATCAATAAATAAACGAACAAAAATGAAATTCATCAATTACCTGGAAAAAGTGAGCGGAGTGGACTTCATGGGTCTGCTGTCGCTGACAATCTGCTTCATGTTCTTTGCCGGTATGCTGATCTGGGTGTTAAAAACAAAGAAGTCAGATTTTAAGGAAGTAAGCCAAATGCCACTCGACCAATCCAATTAACTAAACCCTGTAATGTTTTCTATATGCGAAACAACCTAAGATATATTGCCGGTCTACTGACCATGCTGCTCTTATTCAACCCCCGGCCGGTTTGGGCTGCGGGTCCGCCCGAACCATCTGTATTCAGCAATCCACTGGCTGTAACCTTACTGGTACTCATGATGGTATTGCTGGTGATCATTGGTATCCTGGCCAATATCATGATCGGTGCTGCGGATGTGAAATTGAAGAAAAGACTGGCTGCCAAAAATGCAAAGCCACTGGCTACCCTGGCCCTGCTGCTGCTGGCTTCCACCGTTTTCGGGCAGGATACTGCAGCCGCACCCAAGGCTGCCAAAACAATCGCCGGAATGGAAGCCAGTACATTCTATATCATGGTATCGGTACTTTTCCTTGAACTGCTGGTGATCATTGGCATGTTGCTCAATATCCGTTTCCTGCTGAAACAGGAAAAAGAAAGGGTTGCTGCACCCATCACAGAAGAAGAAAAAATAGTCGCTGAACAGGAAAAGGCCAACCGGCTCAGCTGGTGGGACCGTATCAATAAACTCCGTCCGGTTAGTCAGGAAGCCGACCTGGATCTGGGTCACGACTACGATGGTATCCGGGAACTGAACAACCGTCTTCCCCCCTGGTGGTTATATGGTTTCTATCTCTGTATCATTTTTGCAGCGGTATACCTCTGGCGTTTCCATGTATCACATACAGGGCCATCCAGCAAGGAAGAATATGAAACATCGATGGCAAAAGCAGAACAAAAAGTACAGGAATACCTGAAGAAAAAGGGGGAGATCGTAGATGAGAACACGGTCAAATATATGACGGCTGCTGAAGACCTTCAGGCTGGTAAAGCCATCTTTACCGACCTTCCAAATGCCCCGCCTGCCACACACCGGAAGGAGGAGGAAATGCGGTAGGACCTAACCTCACAGATGATTACTGGTTATATGGCGGCAGTATCAAAGATATTTTCAAAACGATCAAATACGGAACCGCCAAGGGAATGCGCAGCTGGAAAGATGATCTTTCTCCCAAACAGATTGCCCAGGTGTCCAGTTATGTAAAATCATTGCGGGGTACCAAGCCTGCCAATGCAAGAGAACCACAGGGCACGCTTTATACAGAAGATGCAACTGCTGCTCCTGCGGATACCACTGCTAAAAAGCAGGTATGTAACCTAAGTTACCGGCAGTTTCTCGAACTGCCGGAACTTGCTTCGAAGAAAAGCTGATGTGATGAACAACGAAAAACAGAAACAACAACCACCCAGGAACCTGAATCTTTCCGTGACCGGATAGCAACCGTTGACGAGAAAGGCAAAAGGAAGTGGGTTTTTGCCCAGAAACCGAAAGGAAAATTCTACAATATCCGTTCCTGGGTAAGCTGGGGATTCTTTGCCCTTTTCTTTACACTCCCTTTTATCAAACTCAACGGCCGCCCTTTATTCCTCTTTAATATTCCGGAAGCCAAATTCATCATCTTCGGCAAGATCTTCTGGCCGCAGGATTTCATGATCTTCGGTTTGACGATGGTGACCTTTATCATCTTCATCGTATTGTTCACTGCAGCATTCGGCCGTTTGTTCTGCGGCTGGGTTTGTCCACAAACCATTTTCATGGAAATGCTTTTTCGCAAGGCGGAGTACCTGATCGAAGGGGATGCGGGCCGTCAGAAACTGCTCAACAAATCTCCCTGGACCAGTGAGAAGATCCGCAAAAAGGTCCTTAAACACTTTGTATTCTTTCTGCTGTCCTTTATCATCGCCAACTTTTTCCTGGCCTATATTATCGGCATCGATGAACTTAAAAAAATCATCAGCGAGCCGGTAAGCGAACACATAGTGGGATTTCTGGCGATTATTATTTTCTCTGCCATCTTTTATGCCGTATACGCCTTCTTCAGGGAACAGGCCTGTACGGTAGTTTGTCCTTACGGAAGACTGCAAAGTGTTTTGCTTGACCGTAACTCTATGATCGTGGCGTATGACCATCAACGGGGTGAACCCAGAGGCAAATACAAGAAACAGCAGGAAGCACAGCTCAGTCAGGGCGATTGTATCGACTGCTTTCAGTGTGTGAAGGTTTGTCCAACCGGCATCGATATCCGCAACGGCACCCAGATGGAATGTGTGGGCTGCACGGCCTGTATCGATGCCTGTAATGTCATGATGATTGCGGTGAACAAACCCACCGGACTGGTTCGATATGCCTCGGAAGCCGGAATTTCGGAAGGAAAAAAACTCAGGTATACCGGAAGGATGCGGTTCTATACTTTTCTGCTGATCATTTTGTCGGGCATCCGGACCCGGTTACGGAGCAGCCGAAAAGACATTGATGGCACCATTCTTCGTACAAAAGGGCTTACTTATCAGGAAAGAGGAACCGACAGCCTGAGTAACCTTTTCAATATTAAAGTGATCAACAAAACGATCAACGATATGCCTGTTACACTTCGGCTGGAAGGTGAAGCCGCGCAATCCGGAAAAATTGAACTGGTAGGCGCCACCAGCATCCATCTGAAACAGGAAGACCAGGCCACCGGTTCTTTCTTTGTGGTGCTGCCGAGGTCTTATGTAACCGGAAGAAAAATGAAACTGCGTATCGGGCTTTATAACGGTGAACAAAGAGTCACCACTTTGAAAACAAATTTTACCGGACCCTTCAAATTTGATTAAATCATTCTTTATGAACTGGGGAAATAAATTACTGCTGACCTTTCTGGTATTCGCCGCGGGAATGGGATTTCTGGTGTACCGTTCCGTGACCACCAATTTTGAGCTGGTGGAAAAAGACTACTACAAGGAAGAACTCCGCTTTCAGCAGCAGATCGATGGTACAAGGGAAGCCAACAACCTTTCGTCTGCGGTTACCCTGTTACAGAACGAAACAGGGATCCACCTGCAGTTGCCTGCAGAAATGAAAGCAAAACCGTGACCGGTGAGGTTTGGTTCTATTGCGCTTACAATGAAAAAAAGGATAAGAAATTTGTGCTGCAGACCGATCAGGAGGCATTTCAGTCCTTTACCCTCCGGGAAGTGGAACCCGGTAACTATACCGTAAAGATCAACTGGAAGGATGGCAGCAAGAACTATTACTCAGAAAAACAACTCACCGTTCTGTAATGATATGGACAACCGCCATAGCTGGTTTTACACTCGGTGCGGCGGGCAGCCTGCATTGTATGGGGATGTGCGGACCCTTGAGCATGGCTTTGCCGGTGCATCATTTTTCGAAAACAGGTAAGCTGCTGGCCCTTTTCCTTTACCAGGCAGGAAGGATCATTACTTACTCACTGATCGGTTTACTGTTTGGGCTGGCGGGCCGAACCCTTTATATCGCAGGTTACCAGCAATGGTTTTCCATCATCATGGGAATCATTGTACTCCTGATGGCGGCACTCTATTTCATCCAGAAAAAAAATATCCGTGTGCCCCTGCTCTCCAAAATGTATATGGGCGTGCAGCAACTGATTATTCGGATCTTGAAATCCTCCACCAGTATCAGTGGATTCCTGCTGTTGGGAATGGCCAACGGGCTACTCCCCTGCGGCATGGTATACATTGCACTGGCAACATCCCTTTCCTTTACGTCTGTAGCAGAAAGCACGGGTTTCATGGCCAGCTTTGGAGCGGGTACTCTTCCGGCCATGATGCTGGTAGGCTATGCCGGACTCATGATCAAACCGGAACTCAGAGCAGGCTTCCGGAAAATGGTTCCTTTCTTTGTTTCGATCATGGGTGTATTACTGATCCTTCGCGGACTGAACCTGGGCATTCCCTTTATCAGTCCGGAATTGCCACAGGCTTCCGGTGATGCCCAGAACTGCCATCCCTGAAAAATTGATTTCTCTCAATCCCCGAACTGATCAATATCAATATTGCGATTGGGCTTCAACAGTACATTTACCCTGAAAATATGCACAAATAAGCCCGAAAGGGTTATTGTTGGTTTTTGTTTCTGTACAACCCCCGGTTCCCCGGGGGTTACTTTTTTAAGGAACAATGATTAATTTCAGGGTATGAAAATTTTGGGTATCGCAGGCCTTTTTTTACTAACAGTGAGTGGTTGCACAAAGAATGATGAAACGGCTGCTGATACTGTTTTTCCGGTCATCACGCTGAACAGTCCGGTGAACGGACAAAACTTTGCAGCCGGCCAGCCGATCCCCATCAGCGGAACCATTTCCGATAACAATTATATTGCCGAAGTACATATACATGTCAGCAATATCAGTACCGGCAGCCTGCTGATGGATATGCATCTTTATCCTGCCGCTTCCACTACCGCTTTCAACCAGGTGATCACCGCAGCCGCCGGCGTGAACTACAAAATACAGGTGATCGCAAAAGACAAAAAATGTGAACGAGTCACGCACAACAGTTGAAGTCAGCGGCAACTGATCCCCGGATTTATTGCTGAAAATTTAAGTAGGTTTGCGGGATGCATATCGATATTCTGACCGTGATTCCCGAATTGCTGGAAAGCCCCCTGCAGCACAGCATGATGAAAAGGGCACAGGAGAAGGGCCTGCTCTCGGTTCAGGTGCATCCTCTCAGAAAATGGGCCGTGAATGAATACGGACAGGTAGACGACTACCAGTATGGCGGGGGTGCCGGTATGGTGATGATGTGCGAACCCCTGGCGAAAGCCATCGAAGAATTATCCTCCTCAGCAGCATTTGACGATATCATTTATCTCACTCCCGACGGAGAAAGGCTGAACCAGAAAATGGTCAATGGCTTTTCATTGAAAAAAGGCTGCTAATGATCTGTGGTCATTATAAAGGGATTGATGAAAGGATCCGCCAGCAATTTGTGACGAGGGAGATTTCCATTGGTGATTATGTTTTAAGCGGTGGGGAAATTCCGGCCGCTATCCACGGGGATGCCAGTGGCCGCCTGCTGCCAGGAGTGTTGAATGATGAAACCTCGGCCCTCACCGATTCGTTCCAGGATAATTTATTAGCCCCTCCCGTATACCAGGCCTGTTGACTTCAAAGGCTGGAAAGTGCCTGATATCCTGATGAGCGGCGACCACCGGAAAATAGAAGAGTGGCGGCATGAACAATCCCTGCAGCGTACGGCTGCCAGAAGACCAGACCTGCTGGATGAATAATCCTACCTCAAACGATTGCCCTTTTTTTATTTTCTGCATTTTTCAAGGCAATTAATGTTGATATTGCATCAACAATTAATGCTGTATGGATAATAACAGAAGAAAATTCCTGCGACGTCTGGCCATTGGTGGAGGTGTAATGGCTACCGGTCTCCCGGCCTGGGCCAATTTGACCGGCCCTTCTGACGAACAGATGGACCAATCATCTGCAATAGAAAAACAAGGACAGGGTTTCAACATGTGCGGATACGCTGCTCCTAAACTGCAAACGGTAAGAGTGGGTATCATCGGACTGGGTATGCGGGGGTCTGATGCAGTGGAAAGACTGAGTTATATCGACGGACTGGAAATAACCGCGCTTTGTGATAAATACCCCGACCGTGTAGAAGCCTCTCAAAAGACACTGGAGAAAATGAAAAGACCCCGGGCCAAAGCATTTTCAGGGAATGAAGGATGGAAGGCACTTTGTGAAAGCAATGAAGTGGATCTGGTATATACCGCCACTCCCTGGAGTATGCATACCCCTGTTTGCCTCGCTGCCATGCGAAACGGGAAACATGCGGCAACAGAAGTTCCTGCCGGGAAAACAATGGATGAACTCTGGGAACTGGTGGAAACCTCTGAAAAAACAAAACAGCATTGCATGATGCTGGAGAATTGCTGTTACGATTTTTTTGAATTACTTACTTTGAATATGGCCCGGCAGGGAATGCTGGGTGAAATTGTACATGCTGAAGGGGCCTATATCCATGACCTCACCAAGGACTGGCTCTTTAATAAAAAAGCCTATGCGGATATGTGGCGGCTGAAAGAAAATATCGGGCAGAACGGAAATCTTTATCCCACCCATGGTCTTGGACCGATAGCTCAATGTATGGATATTAACCGCGGAGATAAGTTTGAACATTTGGTGAGCATGAGTACCAATGACTTTACCATGAATAACCTGGCGAAGGAACTGGCAGCAAAAGATGAATTCTTCAAGGAATATGTTGATCAACCTTTCCGTGGTAATATGAACACCACGCTCATCCGCAGCAACAAGGGCAAGACGATCATGGTCCAACATGATGTATCCACCATTCGCCCTTACTCCCGCATCCACCTGGTAAGCGGCACCAAGGGAGTGGCCCAAAAATGGCCCGGCCCCCAAAGAGTGGCTTTTGGTCATAGCTGGCTCAAACCCGAAGAACTCAAACAACTCGAAGAAAAATATGCTCCCCCGATTGTTAAACATATCGGATCCATTGCCAAGGAAGTAGGCGGACATGGCGGTATGGATTTTATCATGGACTGGCGTTTGATCGATTGTCTGAGAAATGGATTGCCACTTGATCAGGATGTTTATGATGCCGCAGCCTGGAGTTCTGTATTCCCGCTAAGCCAAAGATCGGTTGCCAAAAAATCCAGAACCATTGATATTCCAGACTTTACACGGGGTGCCTGGCAACTGAATAAACCCGTGGATCTAACACTAAATGGCGGTGCCAGTACGGGGGTTCGGAACATTAAACCGGATTTGAAGATGTAAGCCCTGTTTCAGCTTGACGAAAATCAGCAGGGGCTTCTTAAAACAAATCAACCCATATTAGACATTATGCTGTAATTTTATGCCCTTGACAGACTTAACATGCCTGTAAATCAGTTTATTACAGGCGATAGCGACTTCGAAACCTACTATTTCTGATTAGAAGCTAAAGTTCACATGAAGGCACTTGCAGCAATTACAGATCCTGTATACGTTGAACCCAAAGAATTTACGGCATACGAAAAATTCTGGCTGAAGTATATGAATGATAAAAGGGACCTGCCCTTTATCCATCTACTGACGGCTATTCATATTTTAGTCATCCCCACAGCTATCATTTTATACACCCCGCTCTTACAGGGCTGGTACTGGTGGCTGGCTTATATTCCTTATTTCTATGTATCCCAGATGTACTTCAAAGGAAGGTTTGGATTGATGCTGCATTGCATCTGCCACCGCAAACCTTTTAAGAAAAAGTATAACTGGATTTTTGATTATGTGATCTGGGTGGTTTGTCCGTTTTTTGGCCATACCCCCGAAACTTATTTTGTACATCACATGGGTATGCATCATGTGGAGAATAATATGATCGATGATGCCAGCAGTACACTGCCCTATCAAAGAGATAGTCTCAAAGGCTTCTTAGCATATGTAGGCCGATTCCTGATTCTGGGTTTCAGGGATACATTCATGTACTTCTTCTCCAGGAAAAGAAAAAAGTTTTATATGCGCCTCACCGCCGGAGAAATGGCTTTTTATATGTTCTGTATCGGGATGAGCTTTATAAACTTCCACGCCACCTTATTCATTTTTATCATTCCTTTTTTCTTTGCAAGGATCGTGATGATGCTTGGTAACTGGACCCAGCATGCTTTTGTGGATCTCAATAATCTGGAAGACAATACCATCAACTGCATTAATACCAAGTACAACCAGGCCTGCTGGAACGATGGATACCATGCGGTACACCACGTGCGTCCGGCCCTGCATTACACGGAGATACCCGGTGAGTTCCTGAAGAACAAAGAATATTATGTGAAACAGAAAACGCTCACATTCGACGGTATTCACTACCTCCATATTTTTATCTGGCTGATGACTAAACGGTACGACAAACTGGCCAAACATGTGGTGAATGTAGACAATATGTTTGCCAACGATGAAGAGGTGATTGCCCTGATGAAGGAGCGAACAAAAAAGTATACTCCTCCCGTTATTGCATAAAACAGATTTCTTACAGCATAAAAAGCGGCCACATTGAAATTCACTTCATGTGGCCGCTTTTCTATATAAACTTCTATCAGTTAAATATCCAATTACTCTTTCTTCACCCCGATCAGCGGGATTGATTTTTCATGAATCAGCTGGTTCAGCCTGCCAAGATCATCGCTCATGATCTTCTTTAGTTTAGCCAATTGCTGATCAATCTTTGCCGCCAGTTCAGCATATGCTTCTTTTACCTGCTTTGATGGTGCCGAATAACCTACCGAAGCCGCATTGTACACACTGGCCAGTTTATCATCCAGCTGTATGGGGAAGTTCAGTACATCCTGTCCGCTCTTTGCCTTGGTCTGGTGCAATGATTCTTCCACAGCAGTAAGCTGCTTATTGATCGTATCGATCTGCTGCTTTACTTCTTTGGGAACTTCTTTTCCGTTACGGGTAGTAAAATCGGACATCTGTTGCCGCAGGTCTTTGATATTCCGCAGGGCCTTCATGATGTCTGAAAATTTATCACGGGCACCCAGCAGAAAACTGACCTGTTCATCATATTCTGCTTCGGTGGCTTTATAGTTCGGATCCGGAAGAATTGTAAAAGGGACCACAGTGGAATCATTCCCGGTTTTGAATTTGGCAGTATAGTTACCAGGTGCAGCTTTCGGACCCCGCACAAAACCATTCCATAAAATCAATCCTTCTACCGTTTCCGCTACCGGGTAATTCATATCCCATTCAAACTGATTGATACCGTTACTGACTTCAATCTTATCTTCTTTGGATGAAGTGGAAAATGTTTTGATCTTTTTTCCCTGTTTATCCTGAATCTCGATGGATAATTTAGTGGAGTCACTGGCGTTCTTCACATAATAATTAAATACAACCCCATTAGAAGGATTGGTACCGGCATTTGGCACAGCCGCAGCGGTATTTCCTCCGCCTCCTCTTCTTCGGCCGCCACCGGGCATACGATAAGCGGGGTTAACATCAAACACATGCAGGTTCTTACTGACTAAGTTGCTGTTCTTTTGTTGCAGCACACCCAGGTCATCCAGGATATATAAACTTCTGCCCTGTGTGGCCACGATCAGGTCATTATTTTTAATGGCCAGATCGGTGATCGGAACTTCCGGCATATTCAACTGAAAGGATTTCCAGTTAGCACCATCATCATAGGAGACATACATACCATATTCGGTACCGGCATATAATAAACCTGCCCTTTTCCGGTCTGCCCTTACTGCTCTTGTAAAATGAAGGGATGGAATACCATTCACAATCAGTTTCCAGGTCTTACCATAATCTTCTGTCTTGTAGATATAAGGTCTGAAATCATCTGACTTATACCGCGTACCCACAAAATAAGCTGCGCCTTTTTTATGCGGATCTGCTTCCACGCAATTCCACATCATGGCCGGGGGACAATTAGGTGGTGTTACATTGTTCCAGTTTTTACCGCCATCTTTGCTCACATGGATCAGGCCATCATCACTGCCGGTCCAGAGCAGGTCTTTTTCATAAGGAGATTCTGTAACGGTGAAAATGGTGCAATAATATTCCACCGAAGTATTGTCCTTGGTGATCGGCCCACCGCTGGAAGCCTGTTTGCTTTTATCATTCGTCGTAAGATCGGGAGAGATTTCTTCCCAGCTCTTTCCTTCGTTTTCTGTTACAAAAAGATGGTTACCGGCGGCATATAATCTTTTCGGATTATGGGGTGAAAAGAAAATGGGATAGTTCCATTGAAAGCGATAGCGGGCTGCTTCTGCACCGGCACCCATATTATCAATCGGCCATACATTAATCAGTCTGCTTTCACCAGTGCGGTGATCCAGTCTTTGCAGCATACCCATATAATTACCGCCATAAGTGATATCCGGATTCAGCGGATCGGCTACTACATATCCGCTTTCACTTCCGGCAGCCGATTCCATATCTGCTTCTGTAATGGCTGCACCATAGGTACGGCTACGGATGCGGAAAGCGCTGTTATCCTGCTGCCCTCCCAGAATTCTGTATGGGAATGCATTATCCGTACTCAGCCGGTACACCTGTGCGGTTGGCTGGTTCATATAAGTGCTCCAGTTATTCCCTCCGTCAAAACTTACCTGTGCGCCACCGTCATCGGCTACGATCATCCGGTTACCATCGGCCGGATCAATCCAGAGATCATGGTGATCACCGTGAGGTGTACTGATACTCTTAAATGTTTTACCGCCATCCGTACTCAGCATAAATCCCACATTCGGACAATACACTTTGTTTTCATTTTTCGGATCAACAAATACCTTGGTATAATACCAGGCACGCTGCCGGATATTGTTATCACTGCTGGCCAGTGTCCAGGTTTCGCCGGCATCAGCACTCATGTATAAACCCCCTTCTTTATTTTCAATGATGGTATATATTTTATCGGTATTGGAAGGCGCCACGGCCACTCCCACAATACCCCAGGTATTTTTGGGAAGACCTTTTGCCGTGGAAATATTTTTCCAGGTCTCACCACCATCAGTACTTTTCCAGAGGGCACTGCCATCTCCGCCGCTTTCCAATGAATAAGGGGTACGGATCAGGCGCCAGGTTCCTGCATAAAAAACGGAAGGATTACCCGGTTCCATCACCAGGTCACTGCAGCCGGTCTGGTTATTGACAAAGAGTGTTCTTTTCCAGCTTCGACCGCCATCTACAGTTTTATAAATCCCTCTTTCTTCATTGGGGCCGAATAAATGTCCCATCACGGCTACCCAAACAATATCCGGGTTTTTGGGATGGATCACAATCCGGATAATATGACGGCCATCTTTTAATCCGATATTCTTCCAGCTTCTTCCGCCATCATCACTGCGCCACATGCCTCCAAGACCTTCGCTTACATTTCCACGCATGGTGTTTTCTCCTTCACCCACATACAAAATGGTTTCATCTGAAAGTGCTACAGCCACTGCACCAATCGAGCTGCCGAAAAATTTATCAGAAATATTCTTCCAGTTATTGCCACCGTCCTGTGTTTTCCAAACACCACCACCAGTTCCACCAAAATAAAAAGTAGTGCGGTTGGTATAGCTGCCGGCAACGGCCCCGCTTCTTCCACCCCGGAATGGTCCCACCAACCGGTATTTTAATTTTGAAAGAAGTACTTCATCAGCATTGTCAATGGAAGGAGCCGCTGTTGATGTTTTTGTTTTTTGCGCAGCGGCAATTGTTACTAATAATATGGCCGGAGCCAGCAGAAAGATTTTTCTCATAACCAATCGTATTAATTGCTTTGAAGATAGTAATTTACAGGTTCTCAAATCAATTCCATGTCTTCCTTTTCTATTACCGGCAACCTGGTTGATATTCATAGCAGTGAAGTATATACTGCAAGCATCCAGATTGACAATGGAAAAATCCTCTCCATTGAAAAAGCAGCCAGCCAGGACAGTCTGCTTCCCTTTATTTTACCAGGATTCACCGACAGCCATATTCATATTGAAAGCTCCATGCTGGTACCTGCAGAGTTTGCCAGACTTGCGGTTGTTCACGGAACGGTAGCCACGGTGAGTGATCCGCATGAAATTGCCAATGTATGTGGGATGGAAGGAGTGGAATTCATGATCGAAAACGGAAAAACGGTTCCCTTTAAATTTAATTTCGGTGCACCCAGCTGTGTGCCAGCTACAACATTTGAAACCGCCGGTGCCAGTCTGGATGCCACTGAAGTAGCCGCTCTTTTAGAAAGAGAGGAGATCAGGTACTTAAGCGAAATGATGAATTTTCCGGGTGTGCTTTCAGGGGATGAGGAGGTCATGAAAAAAATAGCAGCTGCCCATCGGTTGGGTAAACCAGTTGACGGACATGCCCCCGGCTTACGCGGAGAACAGGCGCGACAATATATTGCGGCCGGTATTTCCACCGATCACGAATGTTTTACAAAGGAGGAAGCACTGGATAAATTACAGCTCGGGATGAAAGTGATTATCCGGGAAGGCAGTGCAGCCAAAAATTTTGATGCCCTGATTGAATTATTGCATGACTGGCCCGATCAGATGATGTTCTGCAGTGATGATAAACACCCGGACAGTCTGGTGCTGGGTCATATCAACCAGCTTTGTGCCAGGGCTATTGCCAAAGGAATTCCTCTTTTTAATATCCTGAAAGCAGCCTGTGTGAATCCGGTATTGCATTACCAATTAAACGTTGGTTTATTAAAAGCAGGCGATCCGGCTGATTTTATTTTGGTAAAAAACCTGAGTGCGTTTGAAGTACTCAAAACCTATATTAACGGGGAATTGGTTGCTGAAAACGGACAATCTTTCATTGAGAGTAAAAAATCAGCCATTGTCAATCAATTTTCCTGCACGAAAAAGAAAGCAGCTGATTTTGAAATTCCTGCAGATCGCTTCCAGAACAGCATACCGGTGATTGAAGCATTAGACGGACAGCTCATCACCAATAAACTTTTTTATGAACCGCTGGTGAATGATGGAAAAATAGTGAGTGATACGGAACGGGACCTGTTAAAGATAGTTGTAGTGAACCGGTATCATGACGCCCCTGTCGCTTCCGGCTTTATTAAAAATTTCCAGTTGAAAAAAGGCGCCCTCGCATCCTCTGTTGCGCATGATAGTCATAATATTGTTGCAGTAGGAACAGATGATGAAAGTATTTCCCGGGCCGTAAACCTCGTGATTGAGAGCCGGGGAGCGGTGAGTGCAGTCTGTCCGGATGAAAATGGAAACAACTGGCAAGAAGCTGTTTTACCACTGCCGGTTGCCGGACTGATGAGTAATGCAGACGGCTATCAGGTGGCTGCAGATTATACGGCCATTGATATCATGAGTAAGGAAGAATTGGGTTCCATATTGTCGTCTCCATTTATGACATTATCTTTTATGGCTTTACTGGTAATCCCGCATTTAAAATTGAGTGATAAGGGATTGTTTGATGGAGATAGTTTTACACTGATTTGATAGGAAAAAAGAAAAGATACAAGAACCAAAAAAAGAAAAGAAACAAGATACAAAAATCAAATAAATTGAAAAGAGGAAGAAATTAAAACCCTCCCCCTACAGTGAAGTCCCCACTAGTTAAGCCCTACTAGCCACTTCCCACTCGCCACTAGCCTCCCGATAGCTATCGGGACCCCATTTTCACATTCCCTTAATAATCATTTTCCTATTTCCTGCATCTTATTTACGTAGATCATTAAAAGCCTCCGAGGGGTGGATACCGGAAACGGGGTGTAAAGGAAGAGGCAGCTTTAAAAGCCTTGATTATGAAACAGGAATTACACATATCCGCCCAATTTGACGAACCTGAATTCGTGCAAAATCTGGTAGAAAAACTGGCCTATCGCCGTTACGATATCGGATATAGTAATGAAATCGTGCCAACGGGTTACGAAGCACTGGAAACATCTTCAACAGAAGCTTATGTAAGTGGTACCCTGCATATTCAGGAAGAAGGAAACGAACCTATTCAGATGCCTTTTATCACCTGTTTTTTATTCACCTGTATCAAGGGTAAAACAGATCCCTACCAGTTAATCTGGAGTTCTTCTATGAATTAAAGCTGTTTATTCTGTCAATCAGGGGCATTTCACCAGTTTTGCAGGCGGGGCAACATGACCATACTGGTCAGTGACCATTACAAAATAAACGCCGGTGGCAAGTGTTGAGATATCGATTTCGGTACCGGATGACTGAAACGCTCCCTCTAAGACTGTTTTACCGGATACCGTCATCAACCGGAAAAAGCCTTGACCTGTGGAACCTTCCTGGCGAATAGCTACCGTTGATGTGGCCGGATTGGGAAATAATGAAATCCTGGATTCCGGAACTGAATGAGCTAATCTTCTGACAGGTGATATTTTTTGATCCCCGTTGACATCCACGGCCCTGATTCTGAAATACACCCATTCCGCATCCGGAAATCCTGAAATGGCTGTAAAATAGTCTGCTGTTTGCTGCCGATCAACTGGGAATAGTTCCGCAGAAAGATCATTCCAGTACCGGGCATCAACGGAATACTGAATAGTATAGTTGTAGAGTTTTCCCGGATCCTTATTAACCGACCATTTGTGTTGCACACGATTGCCATAGATCGTAGCATGGTAGTTCAGCCAGTTGACGGATAAAACACCTACCGGAAATACACAGGAAGTCAGATCATCACCATAACTATTCGGTACAGTTCCCACCAAAGTAAAAGGTGAAGTAATTGTAGCCAGTCTATACAGTTTATTATTGCCGGCACCAACACCCGAACCGGTAGTGAGGTACATATCCCCGGGAAAATTAAAACAGATGCCGGTAAAACTCACTCCCGCTACCGGGTTGGCCCTTTGCGCAATAATCGTATCCACCAACACACTGGCCACTGCCGTGGTCGGTACCGGTGCATCAATTTTATATAAGGCATGGTTGGAAGTATTAGAACAAAGGAGCCAGAGATTATCACTTCCATCAAAAGCCATATCGCCGGAATTCAATGTTATAATATTCGCAATATTCGTACCCGAGCTGTTTTTAAATCCTGCGTAATCAGGGTCCATGTATTCAGCGGAATATTATAAAAATAGAGTGCCGGTCCTGTTTTGGGATAGCCCTGGGCAGTGCTGGCCGCAGGATAGATCATATAATAACCCGTGCCATCTTTATTAACGGTACCCGCTCTGATTCGCTGATTGGTTGGCAATAAGGGTGGATTTGCGAGGATATGTTTGGTTCCGGCCTGAGGGTCATAAGAAATAAACTCAATGGTACCGGAACCCACCTGATTGAAATAATAAAACCTACCATTCACCTGGCTGAACCCAATAGCATTGGCTGCATTGGCAGCAGCAGAAGGACTGCCAATAGCAACGGTTCCAGCATTATTCAGGTTGATGCCTACGATTTGCCCCATGGCAATCGCGGGACTTGCAGTTGCCACGGCAGTGAGCCCATAGACCGAATCTGTTGAATTATTACAAATCTGGGCAGCTGATTTTTTAGGAGGCAGCAGTAAAATAACTGATATGATCAAAACCCATTTCATGATGGCTGCTTATGAATGCTTCGCTTTCATTTTCATTCACTTTATCATCGTATCAAAATCTTTCCGCTAAAAACTTTTTTTCGTTCCTCATTCACCGTTATCAGGTAATATCCTTTTGTTACAGGAGCAGGTAATACCATGGTCTTCGTCCAGCTGTTCCCAATAATGCTGAGGGATCTGTTCCATACCCTATTTCCAATGGCACTGCTGAGGGTAACCGTATAATTACCAGGAACCATACCTGACAACTGTACATTGATTTCCTGGTTTTGGAACAAAGGATTTGGATAAATCAGTACTCTCAATCCTTCACTGTTTTTGTCCTTTATCCTGATGACCGGACTAAAAATTGTTTTACCCGTTATTGTGATCGCCCGGATTCTGTAAATGGCATATCCATTAATCGGTGATCTGTCTTTCCAGTTATATTCATTATTTTGATTGACGCTGATGGTCGCTTCTTCTCTGAATACACTTCCTGCTCCTGCTTTATCAACTTTATAATGGGCCACCTGATCTTCTTCATCAAAAGCCCATTGCAGCTGCGCATAGCCATTGGTATTGTTTCCACCTGTATACCTGAATTGCAATGGAAGGGTACTCATTCCGGAGAGTTCCATCACCAAAGCGGCCATTAACACGGCTGCATATCCATGCGGATGAGCACTGCCCGGTACATCCACCGGTAAAATATTTACATAGGCAGCATAGGCATTGACTGCAGAGGTACCCTGTACCCCCATGGCCGGGGCAAAATCATTGACCTGGGGACCTCCATCTGCATGCGTGGAAATTTTACTCAAAATTCCATTCCAACCATTTTGCGCCACGGGTGAATAGCTATTACTGATCCATCCGCTATCGACTGCTGTCTGAATAGCATAAACAAACATGGCACTGCCGGATGTTTCCAGGTAATTGGCAGGCGAGCCAGAAGGTTTGTTAACGACCTGGTACCATAATCCTGTTCCGGGATCCTGGTTGGCCTGAATACCGATCGCCAGATCCTGTAACAACAAAAGCAGACTATTGTATTTGGGGTGAGCATGCGGAAGATATTTCAGGATATCCACGAGCGCCATTACATACCAGCCCATCCCTCTTGACCATACTTCATAGGAAACACCTGTGGAGGCACTGGCCCAGGCCCTGGTTCGGGCATGATCGTATGCATGATACATCAGATGAACAGTAGCATTGTGCAGGTGAGAAGCAAGAAGTAAGGCCTGATTCGCAGCGGTATCCAATGCTGTCTGGTCATTGAAAATCCTGCCATAACATGCCAGAAAAGGATGGGCCATATAAATTCCGTCCAGCATCATCACATTTGTATAAGTGGCATTGTTCTTATGATAATAGCCCCCTTCCGCTGTTTTGGGATAGGAGGAAGAAGGACCAATCAGGTAATTGCGCAGATAGGTGGCTGCTGTCCTGTAACGCAGGGAATCAGTAGCACTGATACTTTTATAATGTTCATATAAAAGAGAACGCTGATTCCGGGGTGGATCTTATCAAGGTTTTCAGCCATTTCACCGGATACAATATTGCCGCCGGCATCAACATAATCATCAATATAGGCTTTCACATAGGTCAGGTAGGACTGATAAGTAACCGGATCGAGTTTTTCATACACTTTTTCTATTCCATGTAAAACGATGCTGTTTGAATATTCCCATCCTTTAGCGGTCATTTTATCAATGCAAACACGACCACCTGAAGGGCTGCTGTTCCACCGGGAAAGAATGGCATTGGACAGTTTAACCGAAACAGTATTGGAAGGATACTGGGCAAAGCTGCCGGTACTACCGACAAGCAGGAGGCTCATCGTGAAGGAAAAGAGTTTCACAGGTCGGATCAGAAGCATTATTGCTTCAAATACAAAAAAACTACTTAGACAACCTCCCTGCAAAATATCGTATAAAAAATACGGGAAAATAAGTGTTTACCTAATGAATTCTATCCGGGAATTATGGAAAATATACTTGTAAAAATCCGATGCGCATCCAGTACCGAATCTTGCATACAATACCATTAATGTTTATAAATTCCTCCGGAAACCCAGGTTCCGGAAGCGATTCACACCCTCAATTCCGCCATTCACCGAGAAAGCCCCATCAGCCGCCCATCAGGCTTTGGACTTTACTGATTCCACTGGTAGATTTGGTGAAAATTACAGACCATGAGAGAGGATTTCAGGCACAATATGCGGGAGGGCCGGGAGCGTTGGGAAAGCAGGTGGGAAAACCGCAGTAAAAACAGCCATATCTGGACCGGTATATTTATCCTGCTGATCGGACTGGTAGCCCTTTTAAGAACAACGGTGCCCGATTTCCCGAATTGGGTATTTACCTGGCAAACCTTTCTGGTTGCCCTGGGTGTATTCATCGGTTTAAAACATAATTTCCGGGGATTCGCCTGGCTCGTGCTGATACTGGTGGGTGGTGCCTTTCTGTTAAGAGATTTCTACCCTCATTTATCCATCGGAAAATTCATCTGGCCCGTTGTTTTAATGGTGATCGGTGCCTTTATCATTTTCCGCCCCAGAAAACGATGCGGACCGAAAGAAGGAAGTAGAATGAATGCAACAGCCGGTCGTCATGACAGTACCACGATCCTGGATGAAGAAGAAAGCTGGAGCCAGGATGACCTGATTGATGTGACCGCCATATTTGGTGGTTCAAAAAAGAATATGCTTTCCAAAGATTTCAAAGGAGGTGATATCGTTAATATTTTTGGCGGCACCGAATTGAATCTATCGCAGGCCGATATCAAAGGCCGGGTGGAACTGGAAATCACTACCATCTTCGGAGGAACCAAACTGATTGTACCCGCCAACTGGGAAGTAAAATCAGAAGCTGTTACCATTTTTGGCGGACTGGAAGATAAAAGATCCATTCAACCTGGTGATCCCACCCAAGAAAAGATACTGGTACTCAGAGGCACCGTACTCTTTGGTGGTATCGAGATCAAAAGTTTTTAAAGTATGCCATTATAAAACCAACAAACCAAACCCCTGCATCATGAACTGGTACCTGACAAAAATGGTTTTCCGTATCATTTGCGGAGACGGGAGCCACAAAGCGCAATTTGATGAACAGCTGCGGCTGATCCATGCCAACAGCAAGGAAGAAGCTTTTCACAAAGCACAATCACTGGGCATGCGGACAGAAGAATTATTCTTCAACCACCGCCAGCAGCTGGTGCAATGGCAATTCATCAGTGTGAGTGAAATGTATCAGCTACAGGAACTGATTGATGGTGCCGAATTATATTCCAAGGTGGAGGAAACAGATGATGCCGACAGTTATCTGAAATTTATTCATGCCAAGGCTGAACAAATCCGTTTTGGCAACAGCCACGAAATCCTGAATCTGGCATAATCCATGGCAAGGTCTCCCCTGTTCATACTGAAATTCAGGATTGTATTTATCATTTTCTGGGCGGTGATGATCACCGATCAGATCATGGTGCTGCATTTTTTTGGCCAGTCCTGGGAAGCAGCCATTATTGACAGTGCAATCAGTAATAGTCTCTTACTGCTGATCTGTTTGCTTGTGATGAACACCCTGCGGTATTATTTACCAGGAGTACAACAATACATTAATATTTTTTCCATCTGTCTTTTCCTTACAATTGTCTGGCTGGTATTAGTGAAATGGCTGTTGAAATTATCATTGTCTCATTACCCCGGCTATACCGAGCTCCTCAGTAATTCATTATCGATCCGCTTTAGTATTGCCTTCCTGCTATTAGGTTGCGTAACCATGATCAGTATGCTATGGTATAATCAGCAGGAACAAAAAGAAACTGAAACCCGGAAAGTTGATGCCGAGAAACTGGCCAAGGAAGCGGAATTATTTAAGCTCCGACAGCAGTTGCAACCACATTTTCTGTTCAATAGTCTGAATTCTATTAACGCCCTGATTGGCAGTCGCCCTGCTGAAGCCAGAAAAATGGTGCAGCAGTTATCTGATTTTTTGAGAGGCACACTGAAAAAAGAGGAGACCCAGTGGGTGACCCTGCAGGAAGAGCTGCAATATCTTCAGCTCTATCTAGAAATTGAAAAAGTACGTTTTGGGAACCGGCTTAGTACAGAAGTGACGATAGAAGAAGGGGCGACATCGCTTAAGCTCCCGGCCCTGCTCCTGCAACCGGTAGTGGAAAATGCCATCAAGTTTGGTCTATATGATACCACAGGAGAAACGGTAATTCGTATCAGTGCAGTTCATCAGGAAAAAACCTGCTGATCCGGGTGGAAAACCCCTTTGATCCGGAGACTTCATCTCCCAAACAGGGAACCGGTTTCGGACTGATGTCGGTACAAAGAAGATTATACCTGCTATTTGCCCGGACCGACCTGCTGGTAACGGAGGCAAAAGGAAATATCTTTATCACTACAATTACAATACCTGAACAATAAGCTATGAATAAAATTATCTTAATCGACGATGAGCCGCTGGCGAGAAGTGTGGTGCGGGAATACCTGCAGCAACACCCCGAATTACAGGTGATACAGGAATGTGGCGATGGCTTTGAAGGTGTAAAAGCCATTCAGCAACACCAGCCTGATCTGATTTTCCTGGACATTCAGATGCCCAAGATCACGGGCTTTGAAATGCTGGAGCTGATTGAAAATCCGCCCTCAGTGATTTTCACCACGGCCTTTGATGAATTTGCCATCAAGGCTTTTGAATCCCATGCAGTGGATTATTTGCTGAAACCTTTTAACCAGGAAAGATTTGACAAAGCCATTGCCCGCTGGAGAGAAAAAGAACTGACAAAAGCAGATAACCCGGCCCAGGAATTACTGGAATCTGCTGCTTTATCCCCCACACAAAGGCAAAGAATTGTAGTGAGAAACGGGAGTAAGATCAAAATCATTTCAGTGCATGATGTGTTTTACCTTGAGGCGGCAGATGACTATGTAAAGATTCATACTGCGGAAGGGTATTTCCTGAAGAACAAAACCATGGCCCATTTTGAACAATCCCTCGATGAACATTTATTTGTCCGCTCGCATCGCTCCTATATTATCAATATTCAGCAGATCACCCGGATTGATCCTTATGAAAAAGACGGACATGTAGCCGTATTACGTACCGGTGCCAAAGTGCCGGTAAGCCGTTCGGGTTATTCCAAGTTGAAGGATGTGTTGGGACTGTGATAATTGAAATCCCGATAACTATCGGGAGAAAGTTGAAAACCTGGCTACAAATAATGCAATTTTCCATTTTCCATTTTTCAACCTTCAATTTCTAATGTGAATGCCTTCTTTTAATGATACCACCGGAAGCTTCTTTAATGGTATTGGCAAAAACAAAGGCTTTGGGATCCACATCATACACCAGATTCTTTAACTTTCGTAACTCGAGGCGGGTGATCACGGTAAAAATGATATCGCATTCTGCACTTACATGGTATTTACCCGGCAGAAACCCTCTTTCTCCTTTGTAAACTGTAATCCCTCTTCCCAGTTTATTCACCAGCTGGTATTTGATGGCCTCGCTTTTACCGGATACGATAGTAACACCGGTATAAGCCTGCAATCCTTCCACCACATAATCAATACATCGGGTAGCAGTGAAATAAGTGAGAATGGAATAAAGCGCTGTTTCGATACCAAAACGGAAACCTGCAATCGTGAAAATGATAATATTGATACCAAGTATGATTTCGGAAATGGTAAAGGATGTTTTCTTTAATGTATAAACGGCCAGTACCTCTATTCCATCGAGGGCCGCACCGGTTCGCATGATCAGTCCGATACCGATCCCCAGAAATGCCCCACCGAATACTGCGATGAGGAGTTTATCCGCCGTAACAGCTGTATTGGGAATCAGTAAGAGGGCTACTCCCAGAAGTACCACACTCAACAGGGTGCGGTAAGCAAATCTTTTTCCTATTGAAAAATAACTGACGATAATCAGAGGCAGATTCAGCAGCAGGATCACGAGTCCGAGATTGAAATCATATACTTCATGCACCAGCAGGGAAATGCCGGTAACACCTCCGTCAAAAAAATGATTGGGCGCGAGGAAGAGTTTCAGCGCCACGCCAGCAATGGTCACTCCGAGCAGGGTTAACAGCATATCCTGCAGTAACTGCCGGCCTGTTTCCTGGTGCTCATGCGTAAATGTTTTTTCCACTCCTGCATTCAGTTCCTGCAGGATCAGTTGCTTGGCCGGCTCCAGTTCTTTATTGGCCGTTGCTGTAAAAAAATGATGGTTGGCTAAAAACTCCACCTGCATCAGCTGCCACTCTTCTTCTGTTTTTACAAATCCGCGGTGTTTGAATTCCTTATGCAGTTTTTCAGCATTTGCAGTATATCCTTCTTTCCCGATATAAAATAAATCGGCATCACATATAATTTGTCCGAGCAGGTCCACCGGTGTTTGCGGCAAACGGGTGGCCATGATGATCCTGCAGATCTCTTCAATCTGGCTGCTGGAATAACCATATTGCGGCAGGTGTTCTCTGGCCCAGATACAGGAAATCTCTTCATGCCCATCCGCCTGTTGAAGAAAGCCTGCATCATGAAAAAGCGCAGCGGTTTTGAGAAGGGTCAATTCCTCCTCACTTATCTTTTCCATGCTGCCCAGGTATTCTGCTGCGGCAATCACGGATTGGGTATGGGCTGCATTATGATAACTAAGGTATTCCGGAAGCTCATTTTCCAGTTTGGGCATCAGGAACTGATATACTTGCTGGTACTGCATGGGATTAATCCAGGACTTCGTAAATCGTTACGGGGTTTGATTTGTTTTTGAGCGTTGCTTCACCGATCCGGTTACACTGGAATGATTGTTTGATTTTTTCATAACAGGTTTCCTGGATCACGATCTGACTGGGACCCGCAGCTGATTGCAGGCGCTGGGCGGTATTGACGGTATCTCCGATCACCGTATAGTCCAGTCTTTTCAGGGTACCGGAACCGATATTACCGGAGATCATTTCGCCGCTATTGATACCGATTGACACTTTGGGTGAAAATCCATCTGTGGCTGGTAATGCTGAAATTTTGGATCGAATGGCCAGACAGGCATCAATTGCCCGGTCGAGGTGGTATTCGCCTTTGAAGACGGCCATCACACAATCACCGATGAATTTATCAACCAGTCCTTTCTGGCTGATGATTTCCCTGACCATCACATCAAAATAATCATTCAGCAATTTCACCACTGTATCCGGCTTTTCATGTTCGCTGATCGCTGTAAATCCGCAGATATCAATAAAGGCTACGGTCGCTTCGATGGTTTCGTTTTCAAGTAAAGAGCGTTCAAACTCCTTTCCTCCCATAAAATTCAGTACAGTTTCATCCACATACATCCGGAGAATATTATTCTCTTTGATGGCCCGCATGGTTTCCTTCATCTGCTGCACATGCTTCAGTGTTTTCTGCATGGTCAGTTCCAGGTCTTCAAAATTCACGGGCTTGGTCACAAAATCAAAAGCACCCCGGTTCATGGCGGTGCGAATATTATCCATATCACCATAGGCAGAAACGATCACTGATTTCAGGAGGGAATGCTGTTCACCCAGCCGGCTGAGCAGGGTGAGGCCGTCCATTTCAGGCATATTGATATCACTGAGCACCATATCCACATCACTATGTTCCTCCAGTTGTTCCAGGGCTTTCAAACCATTCATGGCGAACACAAATTCGTATTGCTGTTCCCTGATTTTCTGCCTGAATTTCTGGCGGATCAATGCCTCCAGATCGGCTTCATCGTCCACAACAAGAATCTTGGCCATTAGTGTATTCCTTTTAATTTTTCTTTGAGTGAACTGAAATCAACCGGCTTTGTCAGAAAATCATCTGCCCCCAGTTTTTTGGCGTTGGTATAATTCTCTTCGTCGCCATAGGCAGTGATCATCATCACCACGGGCGGTGGCTTCAGGTATTTTTGTTTGATCTGGGAGAGCAGTTCCAGTCCGCTCATACCGGGCATATTGATATCGGAAAGAATCAGGACCGCCTCCTGTTCATGCTGGTTCAGGTATTTCAGGGCTTCTTCACCGGAAAAAGCAAAATCAAACTGCATTTCTCCGCTCCGGATCTCTTTCCGGAATCTTTGTTCAAACAGTGCCTGTACATCTGTTTCGTCATCTACAACCAGAATCTTCATTGTTGGTGGTTTATGGGTGAAAATAAGATTTTAAAGGGGTAAAATAATGGTGAACTGGGTATATTCTCCTTCCCGGCTTTCCACAAGTAATTCACCCCCGTGTGCCTTGGTAACGATATCATAACTCATGCTCAATCCCAGACCTGTTCCTTGTCCGGTAGGCTTGGTGGTAAAGAAGGGCTGGAAGATTTTGTCGAGGATATGGGAAGGGATGCCAGCCCCATTGTCTTTGACGATGATTGAGACTTCAGCCCCGACCCCTCTCCCGGGGAGAGGGGAGCGCGTTGTTATCACTTCGACAGTTGGTTCATAAGGGACTCCCCCTTTAGGGGGCTGGGGGGCTTTTAATTTTTCATTCACCGCATAAAAAGCATTGGTGATTAAATTCAGCACCACCCGGCCAATATCCTGGGGAATGATATCCACTTTACCGATGCTGGCGTCAAAATCTGTTTTCGTGGTGGCATTAAAGGATTTGTCCTTAGCTCTTAAGCCATGATAAGCCAGGCGCAGGTATTCATCACAAAGTGCATTGATATCGGTGGGTTCTTTTTTGCCACTACCAGCCCGGCTATGCTGGAGCATGCCTTTTACAATGGCATCGGCTCTTTTGCCGTGGTGGCTGATTTTTTCTTCATTACTAATGACATCATCTGCAATCGCATTTACTTCATCAAAATTTCCTTTTCTAATTTCATCTTTTAAATCAGTTAATAATTCTTTATTTACTTCACTAAAGTTGTTTACAAAGTTCAAAGGGTTTTGAATTTCGTGTGCGATCCCTGCGGTCAGTTCACCGAGAGAAGCCATTTTTTCTGATTGAACTAACTGTGATTGAGTGGATTTCAAATTAGTAAGCGTTGTTTCTAAAACTTTGTTCGCCTGTTGTTTTTGCCTGTTGTTGCGAAAAAGAATAATTGCAACAACCAGAATGCCAGTCAGCACAACAATCAAACCAAGCATATTCATTTTATTGGCGTAGGCCGTTTTTTCTTCATCCAGTTTTTTTAAGCGAAGCTGCTCATTGAAAGCAAATTTTTGGTATCCCGTAAGATTTGCTATTCTGGCATTTTTTAAACTGTCATTTAATTTATACGCTAAGCTTTCATATTTGTAGGCATTATCTTTGTCATTATTTAATTGATACACATTAGAAAGTATTCTATAAGCACCCACAAGTTGATCATCAGGTGTGCCAATCAGTTGGACTGTTTCAATTGTCTTTTTTGCATAAAAAAAACTTGAATCTTTATTATTCCGCCCAAAGAATATACCAGAAAGTCCATTGTAAGCTAATGGCAATACAACGAGTTCTTTATCTGCCCAACATCTTGCAATTGCCTTATGTGCATAAATTATAGCAGAATCCAGCATCCCTTTTTGCCCATAAAACCGTGCAATAAACAAATAAGAAAAACCAACTCTGTTATAGCCTGCTTTAGCCCCTGTTTCAATGCTTTTTTTGAGAGATAAAAGGGCTGAATCGGGGGGCATTACAAAGGCAAGCCCTCTGCTTGCAACATATATTACCTTACCGTTATTGATGGACTCCCCAAGTTTCAATGCCTCCTGTAAAGAGGTTTTATATTTTTCAAGTTCTCCCAAACTGACCCATAGGTTTCCCATCATCTGGTAATTCATACCTAAAATAGAAATACGGGCTTCATGACTATTTTTTGAATTGGAGAATGTCCATGGCCGCCAATTATCAGATTCATTATTTTCATCACCCGCCAGTTTCATGGCTTCTGAAAAATATTCATAGGATTTCATGAGATTGCTTAAACCGTTTAAAACATATGCCGCCTGACTGTATGCATCGGCTTGCCATAATTTCCTATTTAATTTTTTGGCCAACGCCAATTGCTGTTCATGAAAATATAATCCGCTGTCCCGTTTAATATCCTGGTAATAAAACCCAAGGCTCCGGTAAGCTGCCATCCTTAGGGTATCATTCTTTTCAGATTCTACATTACGCTTCAGGCTATCAACTTGCTGTGAAGTTAAATACCCCCAGGTGGGGTCTGTTTGGGCAGCGGAGAAAATGGGTATCAAACACAGTAATGATATTTTTACAAATGATTTCATTATTTAGTTTGTTGGTATTTGAATTATAAAAGTTGAACCCTCTCCTTCCTTTGTCTCCACTTTTAATTCTCCCCCATGAGCCTTCACAATATCGTAACTTAAACTCAATCCCAGACCCGTTCCCTGACCGGTAGGCTTGGTGGTAAAGAAGGGCTGGAAGATTTTGTCGAGGATATGGGAAGGGATGCCAGCCCCATTGTCTTTGACTTTGATCGAGACCTCACCCCCGACCCCTCTCCCGGGGAGAGGGGAGAGCGTAGTACTTATTTCAACGGTGGGCTCATAGCCGGCGATACTTTGTTTCGTTTTTTCGTTGACGGCATAAAATGCATTGGTGATTAAATTCAGCACCACCCGGCCGATATCCTGAGGAACGATATTCACGTTTCCGAGGCTGGCATCATAATCAGTTTTCATAGTGGCATTAAAGGATTTATCCTTTGCCCGAAGGCCATGATAAGCCAGGCGCAGGTATTCATCACAAAGCGCATTGATATCGGTGGGTTCGTTTTTGCCACTACCTGCCCGGCTGTGCTGGAGCATGCCTTTTACAATGGCATCTGCACGTTTGCCATGGTGACTGATTTTTTCAGAATTCACATGTATATCAGCAGCAATTGATTTTACTTCTGCGGTATTCCCCTTGTCAACCTCTTCCAATAATTCAATGATCAATTCGTTGTTTACCTCCGAAAAATTATTTACGAAGTTCAACGGGTTTTGAATTTCATGGGCAATGCCGGCTGTGAGTTCGCCAAGGCTGGCCATTTTTTCGGATTGGATCAACTGGGCTTGTGTGGATTTAAGGTCGGATAAAGTTTTCTCCAGCTTCCTGTATGATTTTTGCCTTTGCCGGAAGTTCCTGTAAAATACGAGGGCCAGTACAGCAAGCAATCCCAGTCCGGTGAATAATGCAATCGTCCTTGCTTTGTTACGTGCGGCCACACTTTCCTGTGCCGTCTTCTCTAATCTGAGTTGCTCTTCGAATTGATAATTTTGAAAAAGGGCTGTTTTTTTGATCCTGTCGGTATAAAGACTATCCCCAATGTTCTTTGAAAGGGTCAGGTATTTCAACGCACTGTCTGGTTTTCCCAACCATTTCCAGGCATTGGCCACCTGACCGGAGGATATTTCCCTTGCCCGGGCTGATTTTAATTGATTGCCCAGATCTAAGGCCAAACTGGCATGTAACAACATAGAGTCCGGCTTACCCGTTTTTTCATAATATCTGGCCAGTGAATTGTGACTTGAGCTTTCACCCGCCAGATTATTCTGTTCCTGGTTGATTCTGGCTGATTCCCAAAAATAAAACCGGGAAGAATCCAACTGGTTCTTTTTCAGAAAAATCAATCCGATATCTTCCATGATAAAACCAGCGTAAGACAGGTAACCGGTATTCCTGGCATTTGCCAGTGCCCGCTGCGAATAAACAAACGCAGAATCCAGCTGACCCATGTCAGCATAGATGGAACCGATATTCATATTGCTGGTCACCAGTCCGTCCTTTGAATTCAATTCATCCGCTATCCGGATTTCCTTTTGAAAGTACTCGATCGCTTTTTCCTGATTACCTGCACTGCTTTGGATATTCCCCATTTGATGATAGACACTGATTAATCGAGAATAACGGTATTTTTCAGGGTCATTTTTGAAGAGTTGATGTGGTGGGATATATGCATCCTTATCGTATTTACTGCTGGTCAATATCTCCATAGCCTGATTACACAATTTCAAACTGAGAGCTAAATTATATTGCTTCTGAACGAGGTAGGATTTCAATAACAGGAACTCTGCCAGGGAAAGCTGTTGGTTCATTTTTTCTGCCAGCAGGATACCGGTCTCAGTGAAATGCATCGCACTGTCACGGTTACTTTCAGCATAATAAACGCCCAGGTTTCCCAGCGTAACCATTCTAACCGTGTCATCTTTCGCATTAGCAAGTGCCTGATGAAGGCTGTCTAATTCTTTGGGTGGAGACTGTCCGAAGAGACCGGTCGCCAGCAACAAAACTGTGATACTAATTACTAAATATTTCTTGGACATATCAATTGACCGGGATTTGTATGATAAATGTTGATCCTTCCCCTTCCTTGGTTTCCACTTTCAGTTCACCACCATGTCCTTTAGTAATGATGTCATAACTCATGCTCAATCCCAGTCCGGTACCCTGTCCGGTGGGTTTGGTGGTAAAGAAAGGCTGGAAGATTTTGTCGAGGCTATGGGGGGATGCCAGCCCCATTGTCTTTGACGATAATAGAGGCCTCACCCCAGCCCCTCTCCCGAGAGGGGGAGAGCGTAGTACTTATTTCAACGGTGGGCTCATAGCCGGCGATACTCTGTTTCGTTTTTTCGTTGACGGCATAAAATGCATTGGTGATTAAATTCAGCACCACCCGGCCAATATCCTGGGGAATGATATCCACTTTACCGATGCTGGTATCAAAATCTGTTTTCATGGTGGCATTAAAGGATTTGTCCTTAGCTCTTAAGCCATGATAAGCCAGGCGCAGGTATTCATCGCAAAGTGCATTGATATCGGTGGGTTCTTTTTTACCACTGCCAGCCCGGCTGTGCTGGAGCATCCCTTTAACGATGGCATCGGCTCTTTTGCCGTGGTGATTTATTTTCTCAAGATTTTGCTTAATGTCAGCGGAAATGGCTTTTGCTTCCTCAATTTCGCCTTTGTTTAACTCGGCATTCATTTCATCAATCAATTCGTTACTTAGCTCACTGAAATTATTGACGAAGTTTAGTGGATTCTGAATCTCATGGGCAATGCCGGCAGTAAGTTCGCCCAACGAAGCCATTTTTTCAGATTGTATAAGTTGAGATTGTGTTGACTTTAAATTTTGAAGTGCTTTACTCAGCACGATATTTGTTTTTCTTTTTCGCCTATTGCTCCAATAAAGTATGCCAGCTATCATGGCTATCGCAGCCAAGCCTGCGATTAAACCATACAGCCGTAAACGGGCATGGCTTTTTTGCTTTTCATTAGCCAGCTCCTGTTGCCTTGTTTGCTCATTAAAATCCAGGTTCTGAAACTGCCTGCTGTTCTCAGCCGTTTGCAAGCTGTCATTTAGCGCAATGGCCAATGATAAATAGAAGTAAGCGCTGTCGTATTGGCGGTCTGACTCAAAAATTTCAGCTATCGTGCGAAAAGCTGACAGGTTCAGGCCGTCCATATTCAGCGGCTGATAGGCTTGAATTGATTGTCGTGCAAAATAATAGGCTGAATCCCTGTTATGCTGTTTGTTTAAGAGCTTTGCAATGTTGCCCATTGCCGTTCCCATTGCTATACTATTTTTCTGGCCTGTTGCCGCGTCTATTGCTTTATTGAAATAGAGGCGCGCCAGAGGCAGATTACCTTGCAGATTACTAACTTCTCCCAGCCCATTGTAGGCCGAACTGATGTACTGTAAATAGTTGCAGGCAAGTCCATATTGTACAGACTCCTGGAAATAAAAGATGGCTGAATCAACATTCCTGCTACTCAAGTTCATATTTCCAAGGTTCATATTAAGAATTGCCAGTACTGCCTGATCATTGACTGCTTTCGCATTTTTAATACAATCAAAAGCAACTGTTCTACATTTTTCGAAATCACCGGAATGTCTATAAAGATTGCTAAAATCCATTTGGCACAAAAGCGATATTGAAGCAACGCCTGCTTCCGGTGTACCTGTAACTGAGAAGTTTTGCAGCCGCCATGTATTTTGCAGGATATCTTTTGCATCAAGAAGACCGACAGCATCACGCAATTGTTGAAAGGCCCCTGCCCAGTTACCCATTTTTGTCAGAATAGCCCCATACAGATCTTTAGCATCGGCCTCCCACATTTTTAAACGAAGCTGCTGTGCAATTGTTATTTCCTCTTTTACAAACCAGGCCGAACTATCCACATTAAAATCCAAATAGTAATTCGCGAGATCCCGGTAGGCTGCCATTCGAATTGTATCGTTTGCAGTGGAAACTGACAAATTTTTCAGGCTGTCGGCCTGTCCTGTTGTCGGAACAATCAATAATGGGTTGACTTGCGAAATGCACAATGAAGGCATTAGCACCCACATCGAAAAAAAGAATAAACTTCGCATTGCAAGAGCATTTTACTGTGGTAATTCGATGAAAAAGACAGTACCTTCTCCTTCCTTGGTTTCAACCTTCAGATTTCCCCCATGCGCTTTCACAATATCATAACTCAAACTCAATCCCAGTCCGGTTCCCTGACCCGTGGGCTTGGTAGTGTAAAAAGGCTGGAAGATCTTTTCCCGGATCGAATCGGGGATTCCGGTACCATTATCGCTCACGCTGATCAGGACTTTATTTCCTGTCTTTTGGGTACTGACCTTTACCTGTGGTTCATAGCCGGCTTCTTCTTTCTTCTTCCTTTCAGCTACCGCATAAAAAGCATTATTGATCAGGTTCAGGATTACCCGGCCCATGTCCTGGGGAAGGATATTCACTTTTCCGATAGCGGCATCGAAATCCGTTTCAAATTTGGCATTGAAGGTTTTGTCCTTGGCCCGCAGACCATGAAAGGCCAGTCGCAGGTATTCATCGCAAAGCGCATTGATATCAGTGGGTTCTTTTTCCCCGCTGCCCGCCCGGCTGTGCTGGAGCATGCCTTTGACGATGGCATCCGCTCTTTTACCGTGGTGGTTGATCTTTTCCGAATTATCCCTGATATCCTGCGCAATATTTACGATCTCATTTGTATTCCCCTTAGCCGCCTCTTCCAGTAATTCCGCAATCAGCTCCTTATTCACTTCAGAAAAATTATTGACGAAGTTCAGCGGGTTCTGGATTTCGTGAGCGATGCCTGCGGTGAGTTCACCCAGACTGGCCATTTTTTCAGATTGAATCAACTGTGCCTGGGTGGATTTTAATTCCGTATACGCTTTTTCAATTTCTTTTGCCTGAGCCAGTTCTTTCTGCTGGGTCCGTTCTCTTTCTCTTTTGATGATATAAGATCGCTGGTATTTATACACCAGGTATCCTGCCAGGATCAACAGCAGCGCATACAGACAGTAGGCCCACCATGATTTCCACCAGGGTGGCGTAATAGTAATGGCGATCTTTTTTTCCACCACTGTCCCATCGCTGTTCACTGCCTTCACATGGAATACATATCTACCCGGTGGCAGGTTGAAAAATGTGACTCTGTTATCGGCACCCGCATCCCTCCATTCATCATCATAGTTTTCGAGTTGATACAGGTATTTGAGATCACCCTGTCCCTGAAAATCAACCCCGACAAACTCGAAGGAAATGGTACTCTGCCGATGGGTCAGCCGTATACTATTGGTTTTCCATATCGGGTCTTTCAGTACAGATCCCTCCCCAACCATCATTTCCTGATTGCCGATTTTGAACCGGGAAAAATTCAAAAGGGGCGGTTTCCGATCATCCGTTAACTCGTCAGGATGAAATGAATAATAGCCTTTATTCCCGCACAGAAACAGCCTTCCGTCTTTTGTAATGTAGTTCCTCATCCAGAATTCCGTTTCGGATTGAACACCCTGTGCTGCACCATATAGGGTGGCAGCATCGCGCTCCTTGTTGATCCTGATGATATTCTTCTTGCTGCTTAACCATAGATTCCCATTTTGATCTTCGACCATTCCCAGAATATTGTCAAATCCTTCGGGATAGATGGTTGTTGTAAACTTTTTAAAGCGATCCTTCGACTGATCCAGGAAAAGCAATATTCCGCCACAGGTAGCCCAGATCCTTCCCGTTGCATCGGGGCAGATATTCAGTACCTGCCCGCTCCCGATGACATAACGCCGGAACTTTCCCGATGGACTATTTAATACGCAGATATCCTGATCCGTGCCAATCCATATCCGGTCATTTTTATCCTGTGCTAAACTGTTGATATGCCCCGTGGCGATGCTGGTACTATCCTTGGGGTTATGGATATAATTGGTGCATTTCCCCGTGTTAATATCCATCTTTGACAATCCCGTGTGTGTACCGATCCACAAATATTGCTGGCGGTCGAGAAACAAAATATGTGTTGAATCATGCACCAGGCTGTTGGGATTTTGCGCATCGTGTCTGTAATGTGTAACCTGTTCTGTCTGGATATTGAATTTACTGACCCCACTGGTATGGTTAGCCAACCAGATATTTCCTTTTCCATCCCCCAGCATATTCATCACATTTCCGCCGGATATGCTTTTGGGATTTCGAGGATCGTATCTGAATAGTTTTTGCTGACCCGTCAGCATATCTTTCCGGATAATGCTGCTGTCCGACTGTATCCACAAGCGCTGCTTCCCTTCTTCAACATAAAAAGCATATGCTACCACATTTAATAATGTATAGGGAACTGTTGTTCTGGAAAAATTGATATTATAAATACCCTTGTAACTAACGATCCATAACAATCCGTCTTTGGATGTGAAAGCCCTGACAGATGCACTATCCGTAAATCCCGAGAGAGTATCCTTTGCATAACGATTCAACAGATCACCTCCCACCATGCCATAATGAAGGGTTTTTTGCAAAACCGGATCGTACATATTAATACCCCCGTTTGATGATCCTATCCATAATCTGCCCTTTTCATCTTCGTTAATAAATGAGAGGAAGGCAGTTGGACTCAGCCCGGAAGGAGGAGCACTTAGTTTTTCCGGATTGGCAGCATCAAATAGATAATTACTGAATTTACCGGTGGCCCTGTCCAGTATTTGTAAGCCATTACCGACTGTACCTATCCATAAATTATTTTTACTATCCTCATAAATGGTGAATACGCCATTATTCACCAGACTCCCGGGGTTACCGGGCTGATTTTTATACTTAATAAATTTGCCGGTCTTCTTATCGAGTCGGGCCAGGCCGCCAACTGTGTCATTTTTCACATTGGCCGGAGCCACCCAGCCGACCCATAAATCCCCCCTTTTGTCTTCATAAATGGTACTGACTGAAGCAAAATTTTCTCTCCCGCCTGGATAATTGAAAAGCTCATCGATGATATAATGATTGAATGTACCCTTCTGCGGATCAAACCTGTCAACTGCTCTCCTGGTACCAACCCATACCGTTCCGGAACGGTCGGCTTTTACAACTGTCACCGTATCACTGCTCAGACTGCCGGGATCACCTGGTTGATGACGGAAATGCGTAAACTTATTCGTTTCCGGATTGAAACGATCCAGACCGTAACCTATCGTAGCCACCCATATATTCCCTGTAGAATCCGCTGAAAGATCTATTGCAATATTGCTGGCAAGCGAGTTGGAATTATCCGGATTGTGACTGTAAGTAGTCAGTTTTTTTCCATCGTACCGGTGAAATCCCTTAGTGATACCGGTAAACCATAAATAACCTTTCTGATCCTGAGTGATGCTATTGTCCCATCCATAATTATTGGACTGGTTATCGAGCACCAGATTGAACTTTATCTGTTGCGACAACAACATACCTTTTGAAAAAAGTATGAAGATCAAAATGAATATTCCTTTCAAATTTTTCATTCAAAGATTTTAGGCTGTTGGTAATTGAATAATAAATGTTGATCCTTCATTTTCCTTCGTCTCAACCTTTAACTCACCCCATGCGCCTTAACAATATCATAACTCAGACTCAATCCCAGTCCGGTGCCCTGTCCGGTGGGCTTGGTGGTGAAGAAGGGCTGGAAGATTTTTTCTCGAATGTTTTCAGGAATGCCATTGCCATTGTCTTTCACGATGATGGAGACCTCGCCCCCACCCCCTCTCCCGGGGAGAGGGGAGAGCGTTGTTTGCACTTCAACGGTGGGTTCATAACCCGCAATACCCTGCCTGGACTTTTCATTCACTGCATAAAATGCGTTGGTGATTAAATTTAGCACTACCCTGCCAATATCCTGTGGTATAACATTCACTTTTCCAGGCTGGCATCAAATTCAGTTCTCATGGTAGCATTGAATGATTTATCCTTTGCCCTCAGTCCATGATAGGCCAGTCGCAGGTATTCATCACAAAGTGCATTGATATCGGTGGCTTCCTTTTGTCCGCTGGATGCCCGGCTGTGCTGGAGCATCCCTTTAACGATGGCATCGGCTCTTTTGCCGTGGTGGTTGATCTTTTCTGAATTATCCAGGATATCCTGCGCAATATTTACGATCTCATCTGTATTTCCTTTTGCTGCTTCTTCCAGTAATTCTGTGATCAGTTCCTTATTTACTTCTGAAAAATTATTGACGAAGTTCAGCGGGTTCTGAATTTCATGGGCTATACCGGCAGTAAGCTCACCCAGACTGGCCATTTTTTCAGATTGGATCAGCTGGGACTGTGTAGCTTTTAGTTCCGCTACTGTTTTTTCCAGCTTTGAATTGGATTTCTGTTTTTGCCGGTTATTACGGTAAAGGACAATCGCTGCCAGCAGAAAAACCGCCAGTCCACCCAGGAGCAAACGGGTACGAACCCTGTTGCGGTAGGTGGATTGGGCCTGTTCAATATCCCGTTTCCGTTGCTCCTCCTCGAATGTCAGCATCTGTATCTGCTGATTGGCCCGCAGGCTGTTGATACTGTCATTGGCCGCTGAATACACTTTCCAGTATTTAACGGTACTGTCAGAGTTGATGTTCTGATAGTATTCGGTCAGTTTCAAAGCCGGCTTTAATACCATCGTGTTCATTTCTGTTCCTGTCACCACCTCGACTGCTTTTTTAAAATAATATGCCGCAGAATCCTGCTGCCCACGACGGTTGAAATGTTCTGCAATAGCGATATAGGTACCATTCATGTACCGGGGAGATTGGGTATTGTAAGCCAGGTTAAGGGCCAGTGTGAAATATTTTCTGACACTATCAGGGATATTCTTCTTACTATATACACCAGCAATATTTGAAAATATAGCACTCTGGTTTCCTGAACTGGGTGTTTTATAAATCATTTGAAGTCCTTCATAGGAATAATACAAGGCCGAATCATTATTGCCCATGTTGTAATACACAACACCCTTATTCATACTGGGAAACCAGATATCATCCCTGCCCGCTTCCTTGAAATTCCGAAGTGCTTCAGAATAGAGTGCCAGTGCCTTTTCATTCTCCAGCCGGTCCTTGTAAATATGACCCATTTGGTTCAATGCGAAGCCAATCAGTATCTTATTACCCGTCTTCTCCGCAACAGCCAAAGCCTGACGATGTAATTCCAGGGCTTTCACATAACTGCCGGTGATCCGGTACGCCTGTCCTGCAGCGCTCAATGCAGCCGATTCACAGAATTCATCATTGTTCTTCCTTGACAAATCCAAAAGTTTCTGACTCAGCACCAACAACTGTAAAGGGAAACCGTCGATGGATGTACCATAAAAGGCCAGGATCAGGTCTGCTTTCCGGTCAGGATCTTTTTCCTTCACCAGGAGGTTGAGAATCGAGTCGCAACGTAACTGGATGATGTCTCCCATTCTGCCCTGACCCGATATGGATGAACAGGTCATTCCGAAAAAGAAAACAAAAATGATACTGAATCTCATATTCCTTTTATTGATTTGATCAATGAAGCATCATGCTGATGATAATTTCTTTTTTTCACTGAACCTTGTAATCATACAACACGTACATCCTTTCACTGCCGGTATATCTGAATTCAAAAAAACAGTCCCGGCCACAGTGCGCTTTCGCTTTCTATTCTTCCTTCAATCCTTTGATGATCACATTTCCGGTTCCGTTTTTATCACAGGGGTAGGCAAAAGCCCTTTGCCAGGCTTTTGTATTATTAATGGTGGCGTAAAATTCATCCAGATAACGCAGGGTGGATTTTATATACTTTTCATCCAGGAACTTACAATCGGTAAATAATTTATAAATATCCGCTTTTACCCGGTTAAATTCGGCCAGTACCGGATTGAAAACAGACAGATCCTTCATACAATAGCCGCGGTAACGTCTTTCCCTTGTGGAACTCATTTGCAATTCCTCTGCCGGTTGTGCATAAGGGGCACCCACAAGACCGGCATGATCAAAATCGTAAGCAACCGTCATCGGCACGGAACCTGCTTTCGGAGCGATCAATTTGATATTCTGCAGGTACTCCACCGACCAATCGGTATTGCCAATCAGGTATTGAAAGACTGACATCGTTAAAAATGTATTGACCTCTGTTTGTTGCGGCCTGAGTTTTGTTTCCACTACCGTTGCATTATTCCTTTCAGCCAGTTGATCCTCTTCTTCCAGTAAGATCCCATAAACAGGGTTTGCTGTTTTTGAATTGCGTTCATCGCCTAATTGGATTTTCACCAGTCTTGCTTTAAAACTTTTGGGCGTAATCAGGTTATATATCTTATAAGCCAGCCATTCTCTGACAATATAATCTTCACCTGCACAGGGCATAACCAGCTTCAGTTTTTTTGATTCCTGAAAACAGTGGTCACTTGTGCGCCCTGGTTTGGGAATTTTATCAGCAACGGAGGATAAGTGCAGTTTGCCTTCATGCGCCTGAAATGCCCCCTTGTTCTGACTTCAACCGGGATCACGGCTTCTACTCCCTGTTCATTCGTGTAAGAAAAGCGAAACGGAAATGATTGCGGTTCTGCTGACTCCCGGTCATTCAGCAATTCTTTTAATTTGCCATTGAGCTTCACCTGCAATATTTCATCAGAATCAAATAAACCCCTTGTGGAGTCAATACAGGTTGTTTTGGTTTCATTTGCCGATGGAAGGCTGAATCCCTGCAACAAACAGTTGCTGAAGATTAAAACCAACCCGATGGTAACTAATTTCATATTCATACTGTTGGTGATTTTAATCATAAACCGGTTATAAGTTGATATATTCAGTTCCCCTGTTTCATCTGTCCCAATTTTTGGCGCATTTTCACTATATCTAAATTAAGCCCTGAAACAAATACTGTTCATCATACTCCACTTTAAACTCATTCAGTAATCCAATATATTCCTCATCAAAAGTTTGCATCTGATGATGCGTTTCCTGGTTTTGAATATATTTAAACACCGTATCTACTAATGACTGGTGATAAGAAAATACACCATAGCCCTCCTGCCACTCAAACCTGTCTTTAGTTAGCTGATGGTCGTTGATATATTTTGATGATTTAGCCTTTACGGCCTTCATTAATTCCGATACAGTCACAACAGGTCTTAACCCCACCAAACAATGCACATGATCCTCCACACCATTTACAATAATGGCTTTGCAGTTTGATTCATTTATCAGGTTGCCGATTACTCCAAACACTTTGCTTCTCCACGCCTTATCCAGCACAGCTGCCCTGTATTTTACCGCAAAAACCAATTGCAGGTAGATTTGATGATAGCTGTTTGCCATTTTATACCTATTTGTTACCTTTTATTTATTGCACCCGACTGAAGTCGGGTGTTACAAAATCAAGTCGAGGCGCTGCCTCTGTGTTATCCGATGCCCCAGGCACTGACTATACAAGTGCCGTAGACTCGGGTTCTATCTTCATCTTGCACCCGACTGAAGTCGGGTGTTACAAAATCAAGTCGAGGCACTGCCTCTGTCTTATCCTACGCCCCAGGCCCAGACTACCTAAGAGCCGTAGGCTCGGGGCCATCTTGTAACACCGGAATTCATTCCGGTGCAGAAATGACTACGCCTCTTTATTACTCAATCTTGCACCCGACTGAAGTCGGGTGCTACAAAATCAAATCGAGGCGCTGCCTCTGTGTTATCCTACGCCTCAGGCGCCGACTACACAAGAGCCGCAAGCTCCGGGTCCATCACCATCTTGCACCCGACTGAAGTCGGGTGTTACAAAATCAAGTCGAGTCACTGCCTCTGTCTTATCCTACGCCCCAGGCGCCGACTACCTAAGAGCCGTAGGCTCGGGGCCATCTTGTAACACCGGAATTCATTCCGGTGTAAGACCTGCACTATGTGAATGTCAACCAGCTTCATACCCGACATCACGCTGGCAACAAAATGATAAATTCAGTTCCCACTCCTTCCTTTGTCTCCACTTTCAACTCTCCCCCATGTGCTTTCACAATATCATAACTCAGACTCAACCCCAATCCCGTTCCCTGTCCAGTGGGTTTGGTGGTAAAGAAGGGTTGAAATACTTTATCGAGGATTTTGGGAGGGATGCCCCCCCCATTGTCTTTGACGATGATTGAGACCTCACCCCCAGCCCCTCTCCCGGGGAGAGGGGAGAGCGTGGTGCTCACTTCAACGGTGGGCTCATAAGCACTGTCCGCCTTCGCAGAAGCTTTGGCGGACACCGCATAAAAGGCATTGTTGATCAGGTTCAGGATCACACGGCCCAGATCCTGCGGCAATACATTTAACTTTCCGATTGTCTGATCAAAATGAGTTTCGAGACGCGCATTGAAACTTTTATCCTTCGCCCGCAGACCATGATAGGCCAACCGCAGATATTCATCACAAAGTGCATTGATATCGGTGGGTTCCTTTTTACCGCTGCCGCTGCCGGAGTGCTGGAGCATACCCTTTACAATCGCATCCGCTCTTTTGCCATGATGGCTGATTTTTTCGGAATTGTCCCGAATATCAGCAGCTATAGCTTTTACCTCCGTTGTATTTCCCTTGTCAACTTCTTCCAGTAATTCACTGATCAACTCATTGTTTAATTCCGAAAAATTATTGACAAAGTTTAAAGGGTTTTGAATTTCATGGGCAATGCCCGCCGTAAGCTCACCCAGGCTGGCCATTTTCTCTGATTGAATCAGTTGCTTTTGAGTTGATTTCAGGTTCTCTAATGAAGTACGTAATTCAATAGTTTGACGGGCCACTTCTTCTTCCAGCAATTTTTGCTGTCGCAAGGCTTGCTCTTTTTTCTCTTCAGATAACCTTACTACCTGGGCAGCCTGTAGCCTGACTTCCGAAACGATTTCTTTGAACCGGAGTGCCACATATACCAGCAGGGAAAGCGGGAAAGCCAAAATAAGCCCTGAGGCAATAAGCATATTATACGGAACAAAGTCTGTCTGGTAGATGGTTAGCATTACTACATAAACAAATACCAGCAGTGAGAAGAGTAATAACCCGAATACGATCGCCCATTGTGCTCCTTTCAGCGTTTTCCGGGAAGAAAAGATGTACCACAAATAAACAAAAACAGGAACGAGTGTTGACAATGCAGCCATAGATTTGTCAGTGACAAAAACATTTACTGCACCCAAAACAAAGAGCAGGACAATGATTATTTTCAGCCAGCCTGCCGCTTTCCCTTTAAAAACCTTTGCCACAATAAAAAGGGTAAGGCAATTGGAGACTGAACTAAGAAACTCAAAAGACTTAAATGAAAGCAAAAAGGTATTGAAGCTGATAAATGGGTTTTCGGAATGGACTTTGCAAAAAAATGTAACCAGAAACAAGGAGGCACATATAGCAAAGAGGCTGAGATTTTTTTCCTGGCGATTCAGAAAAGCAAGTAGCCAAAACATCAATGTCAACACCATGCAAATAGACAACCAAACACTGGAATAAATGGGCCATTCCCTGATATGTTTGGCAAAACGTGCATGATAGTCCGGACCAGTTATCCTGATAAACTGATGGAGCCGGGCGGCAGCAGATTTCACTTCCTTTCCTGAAACAGGATTTACATAATCTGCAAAGCGAATGGTGATTTCATGTACTGCTCCTCCTTGCATGATCGCTTCCACGGGCATTTTATTGGACGGATTATATTCTTTAAAACTGTTTTTATCTGTACCCACAATTCCAAAAGTCTGAATCGGAGTACTATCCAGATAAAGAATGGCAGCAGCCCATCCGGAATACCGGAAATACATAGGTGTATCACCAAAGGCCGGAGACAATCTGAATCGAAATCGTAACCAGCCGCCCACCCTGCCATTTTTATCAGCCAGTTTCCCGGACAGTTCGGTAGGTTTAAGTTGGATCCATTTATTGTCCCCTTCACGACTGAAGGTCCACCCATCCATATCCGAAATCAAAATTTCATTGATGGGATTGAACATATCAGGGGTAAGGGTAACAATGGAATCCTGTGCCTGGCTGATTAACCGGCTACATAACATTAAAACAATAAGTATCCATTTTTTCATAACCCTTGTTTTATATCTGGAATCAGGATAATAAAACTGGTACCCTCCCCTTCCTTTGTCTCCACTCTCAACTCGCCCCCATGCGCTTTCACAATATCATAACTCAGGCTCAGCCCCAGTCCTGTTCCCTGCCCAGTAGGTTTCGTAGTAAAGAAGGGCTGGAATATCTTGTCCAGTACCTTTTGCGGAATGCCTGTACCATTGTCCTTTACCACAATTAGTATCTGCCCATTCTCCTTTTTTGTCAACACTTCAACGCAGGGTTCAAAACCGGTTTCCCCCGATTTTTTTCTTTCTGACACTGTATAAAACGCATTGTTGATCAGGTTCAGTATCACACGGCCAAGGTCCTGGGGTAAGACATTGATTTTTCCGATAGAAGCATCAAAATGGGTCTCAAAACGGGCATTGAAACTTTTATCCTTGGCTCGCAGACCATGATAAGATAATCGCAGGTATTCGTCACAAAGTGCATTGATATCGGTCGGCTCCATTTGTCCGCTGCCGGTACGGCTGTGCTGTAGCATTCCTTTTACAATACCATCGGCTCTCTTGCCGTGGTGATTGATCTTTTCCAGGTTCTGGATCACATCCTGCATGATCTCTTTGGCATCATCCAGGTTTCCTTTCTCCAGTTCTTCTTTTATTTCATCGAGTAGTTCTTTACTGACCTCACTGAAATTATTCACGAAGTTCAATGGGTTCTGGATCTCGTGGGCGATGCCTGCTGTCAGCTCACCCAGACTCGCCATTTTCTCTGATTGAATCAGTTGTTTCTGTGTAGCCTGCAATTCTGTCAATGCATCCTCTGCTTTTTGTTTGGCTTCCTTGATCGCCACCAGATCCAGTTCGGCCTGGGCAGCATGGGCTTCAGCAATCTTCAGGTCATTGAAACGCGTAAAAGTCAGATTGAATACCGCAGCAAACCTTTCCATCAACTGTAATGTTTCAATGGGTTGATCTTCAGGTGAAGCCATGCCGATTAAACCATGACTGAAATAGACGATATGCTGTACCCTTCTTTTTTGTTCAAGCCCACCTTTGAATGGAACATGGAGTTCATCGTGCAGGTAATGAAAATACTGCTGCAGTTCTTCTCCCTGCATATCGATCACCAGGCTGGCTCTTTTTTCTTTCCAGCCTTCATACATTTTCAGTAAGGATCCATTTCTATTATAATTACCGGTAAAACCCATGCTCACTTTGCTGCCATCCTCATCAGTAACCCATGCTTCCATTTCAGCATTATTTTCCCTGATGAGGATAATATAAAGCCGGTTAGGTTCAATCCCTAAAATAATCAGTTGCTGAAATAATACAGCTGCTGTTTCTGCCAGTTCATCTGATTTTTGCATGGCAAGGGTACGGCTCCTTACTCTTTCCAGTGCCGCTTCGATCCGTGCTTCTTTGGCTTGCCCTTCAGCTTTTTGCAGATCCTGGAAACGGGTATAAGTGACATCAAATACGGCTGCAAATCGTTCCAGTGTGTGTAAGGTTTCCGCAGAAACGGGCTCCTTTGTTGAAATAGATAAATGCCCTTTTGAATAAAAGGCAGCTGATATCACTCTTCTCCCTCCTGTATCGGCACTACTGACTGTGACTCCGCTCATTTTATTGCGGTACTCCAACCAGCCTTCCAGTTTGGCTCCGCTGAGATCAATCACAACCGATTTTTGATGGCTCTTCCAGGCCTTTACAGCAGGTTGCAAAACAGTTGGTTCATTCATATCCAATTGAAATGCCCGGCTTTCCTGCTCTCCACTACCGCTCCAGCTGGTGACTCTGAAATCAATCAGCTGTGATGCTTCATCATAAATGCCGATAGTGACCTGGTACATATCTTCCGCTCCCAGTTTCCTGAATTCCTGGAACAAAACCGCTGCCGTTTCCTGTAATTCATTACTGTTTTGCATGGCCATGGTACGGCTACGTACTTTTTCCAATGCTGCTTCAATCTGCGCTTCCTTTGTTTGTGCTTCTGCCTTTTGCAAATCCTGGAAACGCGTATAGGTTTGCTGAAACACTTTGGCAAACCTCAGCATGATCTCAATTTGTTCAGCAGATAATTTTATACCGCCAACGATCAGGATATATCCTTCCTTAAAATAGAAATTATGCAAGAAAAGCCTGGAGGGGGAAATGGCAATCAGCTGTTCAGCATTTAACGTAAAGTTGGTGCTGCGTTCGGCAATAAATGTCTGGTGTTTGATGGTTTCCGCTTCATCCATTTCCACAAAATAAAACTGGTTGCCTTTTTTCCAGTTGTCAACCACCTGCTGCATATGAACCGTTTCATTATGCGGAATAATTACCGGTAATGGCAACACTTTTTTGGTGGATGGATCCGGCGTGTAATTGAATCCATTCACGCCTTCTTTGTCCATTAAAACATAACCAGCAGTCAGGCTTTCAATCCCCAATCTGTTTATTTCTGCAAAAAGAATTTCTCCGGCTTCCAGTAACTCGGTGCTTTTATGCATGGCCATACTCCGGCTTCGCACACGCTCCAATGCTGCTTCAATCAGTGCTTCCCTTGCCTGTGCTTCTGCTTTTTGCAGATCAAGGAAACGACGATAAGTAAGATCAAATACTGATGCAAACTTTACCAGTAATTCCAGAGACGCAGGCGGTCGGATCTCATTGGCACCAAATGCCAACAGTCCTTTTGAGAAAAATGCAGCATACACAATCCGCTGGTCATCCTTTCCATGATCAGTCAGAAACATTTTCGAATTGGTCAATTCATTTCTATACTGATTATATTTATTCAATTCATCTCCCCTTAATTCTACAACCAGTGTTTTTTGTTGCTTTTTCCAGGCCTCATAAACTTTTGACATCACATAAGGTTCATCAATACTGTGGTTATAAATTTTCCTCAATGTGTCACCAAGCCTTGTTGCCGAAATTTCGACTACCCTATTTTCTTCGTTTACAATTCCTATAGTAAGTTGTTCTACGGGCTCGCCCAGCTCCTTCATCTGTTCAAACAGAATATGAGAGGTCTCGGGCAGTTCATCACTTTTGTGCATAGCCATGGTCCGGGCCCGTACTCTTTCAAGGGCCAGTTGTACCTGAGATTCTCTGGCTTGTTCTTCTGCTTTTTGTAAATCCTGGAAACGACGGTAAGCAAGATCAAAAGCCGCCCCCATTTTAGGCAGGATGAATTCCATTTCTGCAGGCGGAGGAAGAATGAAATCAATATTCAGTTTCCCATTTTCCAATGAAACAGTGGGATGCCAGGAATGGGTTAATGCTGCAGTTTCAACAAACTGTATATAATTATCTGCAGCATTTGCATCAAAACTCCGCAACCAGCTTTCGCATAATGAAAAATCGTTTCCACTCATTTCTATCACACTGTACTTTTCTTTAGCTTCCCATATTCTTCTTACCCATAAGCCAGGATGGGTATCTTCCAGTTTAAAGGCGAAATCAACCGTAAGCTGTGGCCCATTGTCAGACTCTTTTAGTTCGGTAATATCCCATGCCCTGATTTTGCCATCATCCTGTTGCAGGTAAATAGTAGCTGCAGTCACTCCCTTTAAGTCCAATCCTTCCATTTGTTCCTTGAGCGCCATCGCCACTTGCAGTATTTCCTCAGAACGGTGCATGGCCAGTGCTTTTGCCCTTACTCTTTCAACGGCTACTTCTATCTGTGCCTCCCTGGTCTGTGCTTCTGCTTTTTGCAAGTCAAGGAAGCGGGTATAGGTTTGTTCAAATATTTTAGCGAAACGCCTGAATATATCATGGGATCCGGGTACAGGTTCATACGTAATGAAGATGATATACCCATGTTTGAAAAATGCCACATGATCTATCTGTGAAGCCGGGAATGGTATACCGGCTGCTTTCATTTGCAGCAACTGGTCTCCCACACCTGGCAGATTGCACAGGTATTCATAATGGGCAGGACATTCATCTTCTCCAATCGCATTCACCAGCAGGGTTTCACCTCTTTGACCGGCCTCGTAATAACGGAGAAAAATACCCTCTCTCGGTGTTCGGTATTTTGAAAAAACGCCCTGGCCGTTGCTTCCCCATTCAACTGAACTGTTATTATCCTCATCATAAATATTGAAAGCACAAAACCAGGTGGCCACACCCAATGCCTGCACCTGCTTTACCAATTCAAGAGAAAGATCAGACAGCTCCTCACTTTTATGCATTGCCAAGGAACGGCTTCTCACTCTTTCCAGTGCAGCTTCAATTTGTGCCTCTCTGGCCTGTGCTTCCGCTTTTTGCAAATCAAGAAAACGAGTGTAGGACTGCTCGAATACCCTGGCAAAACGTTCGAGGATATCCAATTCATCGGCTGTAATATGGTTCTCACTTACGGTCTGGAGTCCGCTATACTTAAAGAAAGTAAATCCTGCCACATACCTTTTCAGGGCCTTATTCGCATCCTGTACATGCTTCGGGAAACGGAGAAACTCAGTCTTTGTATACAGGTATTCATCATAAATTCTTTTCTCTTCCCCTTCGATGGAATAAATAAATTTTTTCTGCTGGCCTTTCCAGGCATCCCACATGGCATGATGGAAGGGATAGTCTTCAAATTTCATGTAATAGGACTCAGGCTGATTTCCCGCTTCGGGATTGGCGGCCCAAACCGTATTGCTCCTGTCTTTTCATTTATTAAGTTGATGATGCAAAAAGTCAATGTAAATTCAAGATTGGTAAACTCCCTGAGCAGGGTATTTACCACGGCGGACAATTCCGAAGAATGATGCATTGCCAGGCTTCGTGATCTCACCCGCTCCAGCGCTGATTCAATCTGAGCTTCTTTGGCCTGTGCTTCTGCCTTTTGCAGATCAAGGAAACGGGTATAAGTTTGTTCAAAGACTCTGGCAAAGCGGCTGACCACTTCACACTGTTCTGCTTTGAAGGAAGACAGACTAACGACTAAAAGGTAACCATATCTGAAATTAAAAGTGTTGGAATATGTTACCGGAGGAAGGATAGCAAGTAATTGCTCAGCCGATATCGGGAAATTATCAGCATTTTCAGCCAGATACCTGTTATGATCAATATTAATCTGTCCGGCTAATTCACTCAACTGGTAAGCTTCTTGTTTTTTCCAGCTCTCATACATCTTAAGAAATACAGGACTCCCGTAATGATTTAAACGAAAAGGCTCCCAAATAAAATTGCCTTCCGGGTTAGCCATATAGCAGGTACCTATTGTTGTGTTTTCCTGTAACAGGGTAAAGCCGCAGGTCAGTTTTTCAATTCCGAGCTTAGTAAGTTCTGTATATAATAATTCAGCTGTTTCATTCAATTCCATGCTTTGATGCATAGCCATTGTTCTGCTTCTTACTTTTTCTAATGCCGTTTCAATCTGCGCTTCTATTACCTGAGCTTCTGCTTTTTGCAAATCAAGGAAACGGGTATAAGTCTGGTCAAACACATTGGCAAAGCGCTTGAAAATTTCATGCGCTGCGGGTACAGGTTCATAAGTGATAAATAATAAATACCCTTTCGAAAAGTAAGCATAATGCATGACCTGGTAAACAGGCAGCGGGTGACCCGCTTCTATAATAGAATCAAGCACTTCACCCACCACGGGGAGGGTGCGCATGTATTGATAGTGTGCCTGCAGTTTTTTACCTCCCAGCTCCACCACATGCAGGGCCTTCCCCTTTTCATGTCCTTCCCGCATTTGAATAAAGAGCTCATCTTCTGTAGTCGGTGCTTTAAAAGGAGGCTGTATCACCCCTTCACTACTCATCCATAAGGTCACTGCTTTTTTATCATCTTCCCAGATACAATAGCCGGCACTCCAGGCAGGCATGCCCAAAGCCTTTAATTGCTGGAACAGCAGATTGGCTGCTTCGGGGAGTTCTGTACTTTGCTGCATGGCCATGGTCCGGGCACGCACCCTTTCCAATGCCAGTTGTATCTGTGATTCTTTTGATTGCTCCTCTGCTTTTTGTAAATCCAGAAAACGGGTATAGGATTGTTCAAGTACATTTCCGAATCGCTGCAAAATCTGATTGTCCGCCGCCGAAAACTCCCTGCCGTGATGATTGATCATGGCGATACTTGTATACTTTGAAATTACAGTTGACCGGCAATAACCACCCTCCCTTGCCAATAATTCATTTTTTCTTTTGGCCGGTAACTGCTTCCAGGGGGCATGTTTGAATAAATTATTCAGGAACTGGTCTTTTTCGTTCCGGGAATACCGCTCTTTCAAAAAAGAATCCTGTTCTAAAATTGCATTGACCAGTCTGGTAAAAATGGGAGTGCCCAGATAGGGTACGATTACTTTTTCAACATAATTCGCCGCCCCTGCTGCTCCCCAGATAGGTAGCGCATCTTTCTGCACTTCTTCATTGATCACAATAAAGATCCCGCCATCAATATCGATCTTCATCTTCATCAATTGCTGTGCCACTTCATTGACCACTTCCATCAGTTCATTGGTGTGATGCATGGCAAGACTACGTGCACGCACCCGTTCCAAAGCCAGTTGCACTTCTGCCTCATGAGCCTGTTCCTCGGCCTTCTGCAGATCCAGGAAACTGGTATAGGTCTGCTGAAATACTTTTCCGAACCTGATCAGGATAGCATTGCCATCCTCTGCATAAGGAATACCGGTAAAATTCTCAATATACAGGGCTACATTTTCCAGCAATACGGTGGAGATGGTAAAACCGGGATGGTGGAAAATAATTTGCTTTGACTCTTCGGGAAAACCAGGGATATGTTTAAAGAGCCCTTTGTAAAACCGGTCTTTCTCTTTACGGGTAAGGCTGAGGGCAAAAAATTCTTTCTTCTCCTCTTTCGCCGCATTGAATTGATTGTAATAGATACAGTCAAAATAAGGAATGACGATCTGTGAAGGACTACCGAACTGATCAGCAATCCAGGTATTGTAATCATTCCTTTCCCGGTAATCGATGATAAATCCGGCATGTTCCGTATGGATACCCAGTCGAATGAACTGTTCATACACGACCTGTATCACCTCTTTCAGCTCTTCACTTTTCTGCATGCCTACTGTCCGGCTTCGGATCCGCTCAAGTGCTGCTTCAATCTGCGATTCTCGGGCCTGTGCTTCCGCTTTCTTCAGGTCATTGAAACGCGTATAGGTTTGGTTGAATACCGAAGCAAAACGACTGATGATGTCCTGGTGCTGATCTGATAATGTTTCAAAGCTTCCGGTAACCAGGGAACCAAATGCATCAGAGGATCCGGAGAGGTGTACGCTTTTTGCAGCAGACATAAATTTCTTTACCGGATCCGGCAGGCGTGACAATGCTGTTTTGGTAAACCCAAAACGGTCCCAATCCCGCTTCTCTTTTCCCGCAAAAAAATAATGCCATTTCTTCGTTCGATTTTTCCAGTGATTCAGATAAAGCAGGTGAGAGGGATGTTCGTTATACTGTACAAAAAAACCATTCTCCGCCAGTAATCCTTCCTGACTGGCCATCCACCAGGTTATGCCCAGGTTCTCCGGATCAACGATCATGAAAAAACAACGATCAAGCCGGGCATCAAGCCGGGTCAGTTCCGTATATACATGCAGGATGAGTTTACCGATTTCGGACGAATCCTGCATCGCCATGCTTCTGGCACGTACTCTTTCCAGTGCGGCTTCTATCTGCGCTTCCCGGACCTGTGCTTCCGCCTTTTCAATATCCAGGTAACGCTTATAAGCCAGCTCGAATACTTTGAGGAATCGTTCAAACAATTGCAACTCTTCTTTGGTCAGTGGCTGGTAAGTGGAGATACCCAAGGCTACAGGTCCCAGCGAATACCAGTAATAACTGAGTGAGGTGGCTGTTTTCAGAAACGTATCAATAAATACATTGGTGCCTTTCTGGTAACGGAGCCAGTCCATCACCTGCTGTTTCCCTTTCATATGCGCAATGGCAACAGCTCCATTTCCTTTCAGCATTTTTTTGGCAAAAGCCAGGGCTACTTTATGGTTGGTGTATAAAGTTTCGGTAATAAAGGTCTTATTATGTCTGGCATAAAATTCATAATTCATATATGTACCCATGGGTACTTTGAAAATAGCCGTTTGTACATTACGGATTTCCTTCAGGCCCAGCACCGACAACTGCTTTGCGATCATGGTACAGATCTTCAGCATGTCCGCCCTTTCCTTCATCCCCATAGCAACCGTACGAACCTTCTCAAGGGAAGCTTCAATTTCCAGCTCCCGGTTCTTCAACAACAGGTCGGCTGTCCGCTGTTCCACTAATTGCTGTAATTCCGATGCTTTCTTTTTCCATTGATCCACTCCGTAAGTATCCTCTTCGCTTTTCACTTCTTCCGGCTTGGAGCCATGCCAGTGTATTACTTTCCATCCCTTTCCATTATAATGCAGTATCACCGAAAACCGGAGATACATTTTCAGTTTTTCCTTTCCGGTACCAATGGTTAGAAAAACATCATCAGCGTATACAGCTGTATTTTCATCGGCTGTTACATGACTGGAAAACCGCTTTTTTTCCCAGTGGATTTTCAACCCAGCCATTTGCTTTTTCTGGATCTGCAAAAGCTTACGAAAATCCCCAATACCCCTCAACTTCTCATCAACTGCCGTACCGATACCAATCACCTGTCCGTCAACGAACTCCTGCACAGGCCGGGTGATCACACTTTTTGTTCCCGTTTCGAAGAACAAATGGTAGGCCTTTTCCAATAATCGCTTTTTCTGACTATCCATTTTTATGCTTGCTGTGGTAATGTAATGGTGAAACAGGTACCTGAACCTTCGGTGGTTTCCACCTGTAATGTGCCTCCATGTCCCTTGCTGATGATATCATAACTCAAACTCAATCCCAGGCCCGTTCCCTGTCCCGTAGGTTTGGTCGTAAAGAAGGGCTGGAATATTTTTTCGACGACTGCTGCCGGAATACCAGTACCATTGTCGCGAATGCTGATGATGACCCCTCCCCCGACCCCACTCCCAGAGAGAGGGGAGAGTGAAGTAGAAACTATGACTGTTGGTTCATACGGAACTCCCCCTTTAGGGGGTTGGGGGGTATTTGCTCTTTCATTCACCGCAAAAAAAGCATTGTTGATCAGGTTGAGGATCACCCGGCCCAGATCCTGGGGAATCACATTAATCTTACCCACTGATTCATCAAATACCGTTTCAAATTTGGCATTGAAAGAATGATCCTTGGCCCTCCAGCCATGATAAGCCAGTCGCAGGTATTCATCACAAAGCGCATTGATATCTGTCAGTTCTTTCTGACCACTGCTGCTTCGGCTGTGTTGCAACATACCTTTTACAATCCCATCAGCCCTTTTGCCATGATGCATGATCTTTTCCATGTTCTGAATCACATCTTCGGCAAGCTCTTTTGCTTCCTCTTTTTCATCATTGTCCAGTGCCATCTTCATTTCATCCAGCAATTCCCGGCTGACTTCTGAAAAATTATTGACGAAGTTTAACGGGTTTTGTATTTCATGAGCAATACCAGCGGTGAGTTCACCAAGGGAAGCCATTTTTTCTGACTGGATCAGCTGTGCCTGTGCCGCTTTTAATTCTTCCAGTGATCTTGTTAATGCAGTATTCGTTTCTTCAATTGCTTTTCGCTTTTGTTCCAGCTCTTCAATGGTTTCTTCTAATAATATGGAGGTTGTACGTTTTACTTTTTCAGTACGCTCCAGTTTGAATGTTATAATGTCAATATGCTTGCCAGCTTCTTTTATCCAATCAGCAATGGCCTTCTTTTGCTCAGGCGAAAGCGCTTCAGATTGTTCTGCGAGGCTTAATATATTTTGTAAACTTTGAATCATTATTTTTCTTTTAATGCAACAACACAGGTGGTCAGGTTATTCATTTCCAGGTTACCTCCTGTCACTCTTGCCAGTTCTGCATTACTGAACATACCTACCATGGGTACTTTCCATATATTCTTGATACCTTCCAGTTCCTGAGACATGAGTGGCCCCAGTGACAAAATGCGTCCTGCACAGCTGAATACAACCACCGCATCCGCCTCGGGCATTTCATTTGCTTTTAAGTCGGCTGTTGCCTGTATCACTTTTTCCATCACATCAAAATCGGGTGGCAGGGAGAACCGGACTTTTGAACCCTGCGGCACCGAACCACTGCAATGAAAGGAGTGGTCGGTCCAGTCTACGATCAATCCCGGCCGCATCACAGGATCGCCTTTTTCTCTTTGAAGCTGCAATGGAAAATTAGCAGCCAATTCTAACAGCAGGTTCGGATTATCCGGCGAAACATTTTCAATACCACCATATTTGACAGTCAGGTCCAATACCGGTACGTTGTCGACTGTGAAGACATGCGTGCCCTCGCTCTTGGTCACTGTTTTTTCTGTGCCCACTGCTTTCCATCCGCAGGTGGCCTTCCCCTTGATCATGATCTTATCTTCATCCAGGGCCAGCACCAGCATTCCTTTGTTTGATTCCCAAGCATTGGTGAATACAAACTGATCGGTGAAGCTGAAATCATCACCTGCCATGCAACCATATACATTCACCAATGGACTGATTGCCTCCTCAAACCCATGCAATAATGCTTCGGCATCGGTGGATAAGTGACTCCCTGCTAGCAGGAAGGCGGGCCGTTCAAATGTATGCAGGGTTTCCTTTGCAAGGGAAAAGGCAACATCCCTGAAATCATTGGCCCGGTATTCCTTATATTGAATACTGAAATAAGCCTGCTTCATGTCTAAGAGCAAAATGGCCGTGGAAAGTTTTTGGGATTCTTCGTCTGTAAACTCTCCATTAGTAGTGACGCCAAAAATCTGAATCCCTTCTCCATGTAATACACTGCTGATCGCTTTTCTGTCCTGACTGACAGATAAAAAAACAATTGCCAGGGTTGGTGCAAAACCATCAGCCATACTTTGCTCCAGTGCCACTTCAATTTCTGCTGCCGTTTTACCCCTGATTGATTTTGCTTTCATTACAATGCTTTAGTGCTTTTCCTTTAAATAATGTGCTTTCAATATATCCTCTCCATATTCATTTCCCTTCTCGCGCCAGATGGCATGGATATGATTGGCCGCATTCCTCGGGCCGCCGTTATTATCGAATTCGATCAGAAAGGTCGGTCCGTTAATAACATAATAATGGGGCTTTTTTTCCTCGTAGGCACCAATCCAGCCAAACCAGATATTGTCGATCCCCGCTTTCCTGATCTTCTCATATTCCATCACCGCTTTATCATACTCCATATTAAATACAAATTCCCTGATCATTGACTCGAGCAGGATTTTCTGGGCAGCTGTTAAATCCGAAGCCCTGATCCCCCAGTAATCGATTAACCTCTTTCCACTTTCCGCTCCTGTAATGATATCAGCCGGGGTCTCCCCTTTTCCCGTTGCCTTTTGTTGTAAAGTCGGTGAGAGTGAATTCATCAGGCGAAGTCCCATGTCCTCTTCCTGTCCCAGCACCCTCCAGCCGGCATATTCAGAAATCATGTATTCGGCCGGATCGGTCCCGATGAAAAAAGGCGTTACGGAAATATTGTTACCGGTAAAAGTAAAGTTGACGGAAAGATGGTGGCCTTCCAGTTTGAAGCCCCATTGCGGATCATGCGGGCTCCCAAAAAATGCGAAATAATAATTCTGGTGCGACCACAAGAGCGAACGCACAAATGAATAAGTGGTGTCATTAATTTCCTTCCGCTGATATAAGCTGTCATAAAAACCATTGATCAGGTTATCGAGATGCATGACTCCTGTTGCCTTGAGATATCCCTGTGAACTGAGTGCGGCAGAGAGGATGCGCTGGACCAGTCTCCGCTGGTCATTATTCATATTTCCGATATTCAAACCGGCCCTGGCCCGCAAACCAACGGGCAGGTTATTCCATTTGAGCCTTGCCGTATCTCCAAAGCTCAGCAAGCCGCTTATTTTTTGCATTTTGCTGAATGACTGATACAGGGAATCCGCATAGTATTTAATTCCCTTTCCATATTCCGGCTGTGCTCTTCCGCATAAAAAGCAAAAGAGTAAGACTGAGCATACCAGGATTTTTTTTAAACCAGATAATTGCATTGGGTTCGTTTTTATTTCTCTTTTAATGCCACCCAACTGCAGGTGGTGGAATGAAATTCATGTAAACCACTTTGATCCTTTCCATATTCTCCATAGGTAAAAAACCCGGCCATGGGAGCATTCCAGATTTGTTGTAAACCGTCGTTTTCCTCCTGTACCATTGGACCGAGCGCGCTTAATCGGCCATAACAGGAAAAAATGAGCAGGGCATCTGCATCTGATTTTACTTTTTCTCTCCGGTCACGGGCGTTGTCGAGGACAGATTCCACAATGTCAAAATCCGGTGGAAGAGTGAACTGCAATTCCTTTCCTTCAGGGATGGGAAAATCGAGCTTGATTGCATTCTTTTCCCTGTCCATTGCGAAAGGAGTCCTTAAAACAGGATCACCGGCATTGATAGACAAAAACGGATGGTATAACCCCACACCGTCAATGAACTTCTTCTGTTCTTTACCCTCTTCGCCCAGGGTCTGACCCAGGTAACGCAGATACATTTCAAGGGCAGGCTGGCCATCGATACTGTACAACCAGCCATCTTTACTTTCTGTTACTGTCCTTATTTTTCCAAGGGGTTTCCAACCAGACATCGCCATTCCCTGGACTTCTATTTTATCGTTGTCAAGCACCAATAGTACAAAACCATAATCGGTGGATTGATCGCCCGTAAAAACACAGGTTCCGGTAAAACTGGCATCATCACCTGCCATGCCTCCGAATATGATCTTATCAGTTCCCAGTGTTCTCTCAAGATTCTGGAGCAGATCAAACCCATCTAAAACGATACCTTCTTTTGTAAAACTGGTACTGCAAAGAATAAATGCCGGATTAGCAAACAGGGATAAGGCCTTGTTGGCAATTTCTTTGGCTGCTTCACTAAATGTTTTGCCAGTTGTTTCTTTGAAAATTACAGCATATTGTTCTTTACGGATATCCAGCAAAAGGATCACCATGGCTTCGCTGCTCTGATGCCCTCCTATGAATTCGCCGGCTGAGGTGGCGCCGATGATATCAATATTTTCTTTACGCAATAAATCGCGGACTGCTTCTCTGTCTTGTTTGATCGAAATAAAAACGATGGCCAATGTTGGCGTGAATCCGTCTTCCCTGCTTTGCTGAAATGCCAGACTGATCTCCTCAATAGTGCTGCCCTGTATTGATTTTGCCTTCATATTAGTTAGTTACCGGTAGTTCAATAATGAATACTGTTCCCTTTCCCTCTTCAGATTCTACCTTGATCTCCCCCCCATGTGCTTTGACAATATCATAACTCAGTGAAAGTCCCAGTCCGGTTCCCTGCCCGGTTGGCTTGGTAGTGAAAAATGGTTGGAATATTTTTTCAACTACTGACTTCGGAATACCAGTACCATTGTCGCGAATGCTGATGATGACCCCTCCCCCGACCCCACTCCCAGAGAGAGGGGAGAGTGAAGTAGAAACTATGACTGTTGGTTCATACGGAACTCCCCCTTCAGGGGGTTGGGGGGTATTTGCTCTTTCATTCACCGCAAAAAAAGCATTGTTGATCAGGTTGAGGATCACCCGGCCCAGGTCCTGTGGAATGACATTGATCTTTCCTACTGACTCATCAAATTTGGTTTCGAATTTTGAATTAAAGGAATGATCCTTGGCCCTCCAGCCATGATAAGCCAGTCTCAGGTATTCATCACAAAGCGCATTGATATCTGTCAGTTCTTTCTGACCACTGCTGCTTCGGCTGTGTTGCAGCATACCTTTTACAATCCCGTCAGCCCTTTTGCCATGGTGATTAATTTTATCAGCATTGGCTTTTATATCTTCTGCTATCTGTTTTACAATAGCTGTATTTCCCTTTTCTACTTCTTCCACCAGTTCAGTAGCCAGTTCCTGATTTAATTCTGAAAAATTATTCACGAAATTCAACGGGTTTTGAATTTCATGGGCGATACCTGCAGTTAGCTCTCCCAGTGAAGCCATTTTTTCAGATTGGATCAGCTGTGTCTGGGTGGCCTGTAATTTTTGCAGGGTGAATGCAAGCCGCTCATTCTTCAAGGATAATTCCCGGTTGGTTTTCCTTTTATTCCGGTAAAAGATAGCGAGTCCTGCGGCCAGCAAGCCGAGCAACGACACAATTCCGATCAGGTACAATTTTATTTTTTTGTTGCTTTTGTTTTGCGCGTCGAGCAGCAATATGGTTTTTTCATTCTCCTGTATTTTTTTCTCCGTTTCATACCCTATGAAACGGTTTTCATTCTCCTTGGTAATAATGTCTTGCAGTAAAAGGTAGGCTTCCTGTGTATGCCGGTAAGCCTCACCAATGTTTCCGGATTGATGATAAGCCAAAGCCAGTAACTGTATTTCCTTTACCAGAATTTTATTCAGGTTTAGTTTTCTGACCTTACCGATTTCTTCTTCTAAAAGATCAATGGCTTCTGCTGCCCTGTTCATTTTCAATAATATAGCCGCTTTGTAATACCCGGGCAAAAGCTCACCTATATAAGAACTTAATGGAAGGTTTAATGAATCCCTGAGTCTGATCGTTCTGTTGATACTTGACATAGCCGAATCAAACATTCCTCTGTTCATAAAGTCCGTTGATTTCTCCTGGTGATAATAAGCAAACTCCAACGGTGGACTTTCGTATTTTTTCAGGTAGTTCCATGCAGCTTCAAAAAAATAGCTGCTGCTGTCATTCTTCTCCAGCATTTTACAACTGGCCATTGTGAGGAAAAGATAAGGCACATCATTCATTAAAAGCGGCGAATCCAATTGGTGATAATACCTGATGGCTTCATTCAAATAACCGGCTGCCATTGCCGGTCTGTTTTCCTTCACACAATAGGCTCCCAGTACAGCGTACCGATTCACTTTACCGGATACACCAAGAAGAATGGCTATAGAATGCCAGGAATAATCCTCCTGACGGTTATTCAGGAAGGCAATAGATTTTAGTTGGTAATCAACCCCTCTTTCAAACATTCCCAGCCGGATATAAGAACCAGACAAAACATTATCGGCTACGGAAACACCAGCAGAGTCATTTTTGCTAAGGAATTTTTTTTCCCAGGTACTGTAAAATTCAATTGATTCAGACAGATTGCCGGTGTTCCTAAAGACCATTCGCAGGGCACGCAAGATGCCGAGGAATGTATATTGTCCATATTTTGTTCCTGGCCGATCATGCTTGAGAAGCCACATTTTGCCAAGTTCAAGCGCTTTGGTATTTGTGGTGGCTGTATTGATAGCAATAAGCCGGTTAAAGTAGGAGCTGACCAAATCATAATAATCAATCTCATCTACGACAGCCCCGAGATTTTCAATCGCATCCAACAAATCATTTTTCACCCCATCTTCGGATGTCATCCTGCTTATCCAGGCGAATGCCTCTTTTAAATGATTTGTATCTGCTGAACTCTTTATCTGAGCAAGACGGTATTTCAAAGAATCATATGATTGTGCCTTACTTTTTTGGATGAAAAGCAGGAAATAAGAGGCAATCAGTACAATCACTTTAAAGTAACGGGACATCATTGATTTTTTGGTTTTTCCGGTAAATGCGTGTATCCATTATGATCAATCAGCACTCCCCATCCAGCACTTTCACTGTTTGTTCATAAAAATTCTTCGCCCTTTCTGGTGTACTGCCAATACATACCACACCCAGTTTACCAAACTGTGATAAGGCACCGATTAAATGAAACATCACCCCTTCCTGTGAAGTACCATCATAATGCAGACTGTGCATCATGGCAATATCAATCAGGTCCGGTGGTGTAATGCCAATGTATTTATCGCTTCGCAGATTATCTGAACAGAAATAATAACGGGTTTGCCGGTTCGCCGTCAGGAACAAACCATTTTCGTAATCATAATCACCATCCGTTAAAAATTGCAATAAAATATAGGGATGCGTAGTGCCCCCTTTTCGCAGGTTGATTTCAATAGCATAATGCTTCCAATCCTTTCCTTCCTTCACAGAAATAAAATCAACGGCAAAACGACCCATCACTCCGTTCTTCGACAATGCTTCTGCTACTTTTAATCCATATTCGCCGATTTCAATCGAATACTCCTCTTTTGCAGGAAAATTGGCACCCAGAAATACCTGTCCGCTCTCTCCACCCACCAACTGATCATGGGTGGAAATCACTTTACAATCACCAAGCGGATTGATCCGGCATTGAACCGACGGCGAGGTTTTATTTTCCCCTTCTACAAAGGCTTCTACAATGCCACCCATGTGCTGGAACTTGAACATAAAATCTTTATAACTCAGATCCCCGGCAACAATTTTCAGCTGCTCCTGCAGGTGGTCGGAAACCCAGCGTTTTACTTCTTCTGATTCTCCCATTTCTGCAAAGGAGAACACTGCATTTCCCTCTCCGGAAAAACCATCATTCATTTTCACTACCGCGCGGCGCAGCGAAGGATCGCTGATCTTCAGTTCGGTCAGGGCATTGATGATTTCCTCTTCATTCCGCAGGTCTTCAAAACCCGGAGGCACATGCAATCCGCATTGCTTGAATACTTTCCGGCTATTACTTTTATTACCCAGCTCATACAGATCAGGATCACAGCCATAAATCGGCATATCCAGTTTTACAGCCAGGGTTCTTTCATATTTGGTCACGGTAAAACAAGCCAGGTGGGCCGCATTACCAGCCGGAATACTTTTCTTAATCCGCTCAATCAAACGGGGACGATCCAGTATTTTTTCTGTGAGTGATTTGGCCGAAGCATCAAAGCAGCTTAACATCGTCAGCCTTTGCAAAGCATGGTGACGGGTGATACCGGGTAACAGATGGAGATAATAATCCACAATCACCGGATCCACCGGCGTACTGGTCACATATACCACATGGGTACGTGGCATGCGCAGTAGCATCAGCAGACATAATAATCTTTCTTCGTAGTGCACATGACCGCTGACCTTGCCTAAAATTTCCTGGTCAAGGGTAATCGAAGGAATGATGATAACGGATTTACAAGCCAGCTTATCCGGAAAAACTTTTCTGAACTGCCGGGGAAAGGAATGTTGCAATTTCCGGAAGATCAACACCTCTTCCATGGAACCTGGAGCCGGCTCTTTTTTCTCTGCTGAGGCCGGGGGAATCCTGCTTGATTCTGGCATAACAACTGGTTAGGATGGTTTGATCCGTAATTTAAGAATAGTTACCCGAATTCCATCAGGCATCCTGACCAATCCATAAGGCCCCGCCAATACTGTTGCGACTGGCACCGGTGACCGAAGCAAAAACATTGTTTTCCTGTCTCCAGCGAAGCACCCCGATAAATGCCATCACCAGCGCTTCTTGTAATTAACCAGCTTTTCATCAGGAACCACAACGGAAATACCGGATGGCTCCAATTTGACCCGGAGTAATTCAACCAGAAACTGATTCAGGGCCCCGCCACCGGTAACCAGTAAGCGTTGTGGTTGTTGAAGAGATAGGTGCTCTAATGATTGCTGAACCTGAACAGCAATATGTTCCGTATAGGTTCTTAAGGCATCGGCGGTATCACATCCCGACTGTTGAATAATCGGATAAACGATATCCGTTCCAAAATCATTGGCCAGTGATTTGGGTGCCGCCTGCTCGTAATAAGGAAGGGCATTGAGGGTTTCGATTAAGTCTGTATTGATATTGCCTCCGGCCGCAAGGGCACCATCCCGGTCAAAAGCCTGACCAGCCTGATTAGCCAACAGGTTCAAGACCCGGTTAGCCGGACAAATATCAAAAGCCAGATAATTGGCCGCATTCACGGAAATATTGGCGATACCCCCGATGTTGAGGAAAAACTCATAACCGGGAAAGAGTAATTTTTCCCCAACCGGAACAATCGGTGCACCCTGTCCGCCCAGTGCAATATCAAGGGCCCGCAGATCACTTACCACCGGAAGACCCGTTACCGCTGCAATGGCAGCCCCATCTCCCAGTTGTGCCGTCATTTTCCGGGCAGGGATATGAAAACTGGTATGTCCGTGCGAAGCAATCAACGCCGCCTGAAAATGCAGACTTTTTTCCTCTATAAAACGATTGACCTGCTCACCCAGATAATGTCCGTAGTCAGTATGTAATAATTGATAGTCGAGCGCAGAGAGACGGGTAGCATTGTTGAGTTTGTCCGTCCACTCCGGACTATAAGCATAACAGGCCGTTTCCTTTAATTCATAAGTCCATTGACCAGCCTGTTCGGTAAATTCTGCAAATGCCAGATCGAGTCCGTCGAGTGAACTTCCACTCATTAATCCGATTGCCCTGTAGATCATGAAATCTTCTTTTTTTCAGCAGCTTGCTGCCGGTTTGCAATAATAACTTTATTTGCTGTGCTCCCGCAGGGATTTTAGTTTTGTCACTTTAGGATTCCCTGCAAAAATTTTGAATGCGCTTCAAAATTCAACCATTTTAAACAGATCTAATTATGATTGTCAATCTCAGCCAGCAAAATTCATTGGTCAGTACCTGGGTGGCCGAACTCCGGGATGTGACCGTGCAGGGAGACCGGATGCGTTTTCGCCGTAACCTGGAAAGGATCGGCGAAGTAGCCGCCTATGAAATTTCCAAAACCCTTGTCTATAACCAACAGGAAGTACAGACCCCATTGGGAATTGCCGAACATAAAATGTTGGCCGACCAACCGGTACTGGCAACCATCCTCCGGGCGGGCCTGCCCCTGCACCAGGGATTACTCAACTATTTCGACAAAGCCGATAACGCCTTTATCTCTGCTTATCGCAAACACCATAAGGATGGCAGTTTTGAAATCAGTCTGGATTATGTGTCCTGCCCTGAGCTCGAAAACAGGGTCGTCATTATCTCTGATCCCATGCTGGCCACGGGTTCTTCCCTCGTAAAAACCATCCATTACCTGAAAGATGAAGGAAAACCCAGCAGTATTCATATTGTTGTGGCCATTGCCTGCACGGTTGGCATAGAATATGTTCTTCGGGAAGAACCTTCCGTGACCATCTGGTGTGGCGATATTGATGATGAATTAACGGCCAAGGGATATATTGTTCCCGGACTGGGAGATGCCGGTGATCTGGCATTTGGAACCAAGGTCCAGATGTAGAATCGGGTCAAATAATCTGATAACCAACCAATAAGCGAACTCTTATCATTTGATAATCAGACTCATGACTAAAGACTCCCGACTCCGGACTCTCCCTCCCCGTGCAGCAATAATTCTACTTTTCAGGTCTTAAAATTGTTGTATTTTCCATGCCGGTTATCATGGGCTCGTACCCCGGTTTGACAGCAGGGTGGATTCAATTTAAAGGTTGAGGCAATTTCTCGCGAAAAAGTTACGTTTTAACAGGTTAGATTGACCAAGCCACCATGAGTCTGTCGCAGAAAAACTTAAAGTGTACAATGAAAAAATTTATTTCTACTCTTCTTCTTGGTATTGGATTCGCGGGGGTGGCAGCAGCACAGGATCCCAATTTTTCCCAGTTCTTTTCCTCCCCCCTTACGCTGAACCCGGCTTTAACGGGCAAATTTGATGGCAGTTACCGGGTCGCCGGCAATTACCGTAACCAATGGCCTACCATTAATAATGCCTTTGTGACCAAAACGGCTTCTATTGATTTCGGGATCATGAAGAACCGGATTGCCGATATTGATCAGATGGGGATTGGTTTCCTCGGGGTAACGGATCGTGCGGGTGACGGTGTTCTTGTTACTAATTATGCAGGTTTATCATTGTCTTATCATAAAGGATTGGATGAAGATGGTTATCATCAGATCGGTGCCGGATTTCAGGCAGCCTATACCAATAAAAGACTGGATGTAACCAAGGTTTATTTTGAAGATGAATTAACACCACTTGGTTTTATTCCCGGTACAACCGGCGAAGTGTTTACCAATAAGCAGATCAATGTAAGTTATGTAGATGTCAATGCCGGTATCCTGTATAACGGTACCACCAACGGCTATAATAATTTTTATATCGGTGCTTCCATGTACCATATCAACCGGCCTAAGGAAAGTTTCCAGGGCGGTGAATTCCTGCTCCATCCCCGTACAACGATACAGGCGGGTGGCAGACTCCCGATCGGTTCATACAATTCATTACATCTTTCTTCCATATTTAGTACCCAAGCATCGGCGAAAAACATTGTTTTTGGTGGTGCTTTATGCTATAATGTAAATCACAATGAAGACAATCCAACTAATGTTTTTATTGGAAGCTGGGCGAGATTCAACAATATTAGTGAATCAATAATTCCTTACGTAGGCTTAGAATTTGGACCATTTCATTTAGGTTATACTTACGATATTAATATTAGCTCATTACAGCCAGCATCTAATTCAGTTGGTGGCAATGAAATTTCATTAATATTTATTAAGAAACCTTCTGATCCAAACGCTAAAAAACTGAACTGTCCGAGGTTTTAAAGGCCCTGCGGGCCTTTGAATTTTACCGCAAAGAACGCAAAGAAAATACACTCAAAGTTCACAAAGGGAAATACGCCATGCTCACGAAGTGAGCATAATCCGTTTTTATCCGTCCAATCCGTTAAATCCGTGTTCCTCTCTATCATTTTGTCCATAGGACTCTTCGAGCGCAGCAAAATCAATGACCCGTATTAATTTCCCACAAAGCCACTAAGAGCACAAAGATGAAAGCACTTATCAGTCCATGCTCACGCAGTGAGCATCATCCGCACTAATCCGCTCAATCCGCGTCATCCGCGTTCCCATTCCATTTTGTCCATAGGACTCTTCGAGCGCAGCAAAACCATCCTCCCCCGCTTATTGCACAGGTAAAATCTGCATATTATCTTTACCCCCTAACTCCGAACCATGAAAAGTATCTGCATTGCCCTATCCGCCATTTTTATTTCACTCAGCAGCACGGCACAGGAAGCCGGTTACCGCACTACCGATGTAGGCGCCAGTTTCCAGTATAGCCCTGATTTCAATACTTATTCTTTACACCTGGCTTTTAATGCTGAAGAATACCATTCATTTATACTCAAGGCCAATTATGCCCGTTCAGGCAATCGCAAAACCGACAACCATACAAGCGAATCCGGCAGCGGCTGGGGAGGCTACCTGGGTTACCGCTATCATTTTTCCGTTATTCCTAAAAGAGCCTTCCTCGGATTAGGACTCGGTATTCAATCCATGAAAATAGACTGGTCCACTACCCTGCTGGAAGGAACCACGAATCTGATGATTTTGCAACCTACTATCGAAGCCGGCTACACACTTGTGATCAATGATTATATGTATATCACCCCTTCAGTAAGCGGTATCATCCAAACCAAACTAAACAGTAAGGGTGTTGATGTGGATTTTGGCAAAGGCTTTGCCCCCGCGGCAGGAATCAGTATCGGATGGAGATTCTGATAATTATTAAGTCGCCTTCATCAGCAATGGTAAGAGGAACCAGCAAAACAGCGTGATTAATACAATGGCCACGAGGTTCATGATCAATCCGGCCTTCAGCATTTGTTTCAATTTAATCTGACCACTGGCAAACACAATCGCATTGGGTGGTGTACCCATTGGTAACATACTGGCACAACTGGCTGCCAATGTCATTGGTATACCCAGTAAAAGCGGGTTCATCCCAATGGTATCAGCCAGGGAACATACCACCGGAGAAAATACAATCACCTGCGCCACATTACTCATCACTTCACTGATGAAAATAGAGATGACCACCACGGCCAGTACCAGCAACAATCCTCCTCCTGCATACTGACCCAGCCAGCTGCCTAATTGCTGGATCAACCCTGCTTTTTCAAGGGAATCCGCGAGGGCAATACCACCGCCAAACAATAATAATATTCCCCAGGCCATTTTTCCGGTATCCTCCCATTCCAGTACATTTTCATATTTGTGCTGACTTTTTTCGCCGCGGGGTGGCTGACCTGCCGGACAAATAAACAAGGCCAATGCCCCGATGATCGCAATCATATTATCATCCAGTTTGAAATAAGGCTGAATATTATTAATGGGCTGCCTGAAAATCCACAGGAGTGCTGTGCAAATAAAAATAACCAGTACTCTTTTTTCAGCAGGACCAGGCTTGCCCAGTAATTTAATTTCTGAATGAATATGCTGCGCAGCAGCCACACTGGAACGGATCCGATTGGGAAATAAAACTTTTGTACTCACCACATACAGTGCAAGCATCAGCAGGAGTGCCAATGGCGTGCAAAGCATCATCCATTCCATGAAATCAATACTGATATTGTATTTTTTTTCAAAATACCCAACAAACTGTACGTTGGGTGGGGTGCCGATAATGGTGGCAATTCCTCCGAAATTGGAGGAATAGGCAATGGCCAGCATCAGACAAAGATTAAAATGCGCATAATTCCCTCTTCCATCCTGGTTCTCCTTCATCACATGAATCACGGATAAGGCAATCGGAAACATCATCATGGTGGTCGCTGTATTACTCAGCCACATACTCAGCAGTCCGGTCGCCAGTATAAACCCAAGAATGATACGGTCGCCGCTGGTTCCCGTCCTTGCCACAATATTCAGGGCAATCCTCCGGTGCAGGTTCCATTTTTCAATGGCAAGTCCCAGCATAAAACCACCCATGAACAAAAAGATCACTTCATTGCCATAGGAAGCCGCCGTGCTTTTGATAGTATTGATACCAAAGAGTGGAAACAAAACAAGCGGAAGCAGGGCGACTACCGGCATGGGCATGGCTTCGGTTACCCACCAGGTGATCATCAATCCGGCTACTGCCAAAACCCTGGCTGCGCTTTCTGAAACCTGGAAAGGATTCAAAAAATAAAGCAACAGGGCGATACCGATTCCGGAGAATAATGAAAGCAGCCTGGTCTGGTGTTTCGACACGGGATGAATTTAATGTTGAAATGTACAACCTATTTGGGTTTTCCGCTCACAAAGGCATTGCCACGGATATAAAAACGGTAAGGCAACAGGGCATCATCCCCTGCATAATCCACCCCGATACGGGGTGAGCTTGCCTGCCATTCTTTGGGATACTGAAACCCGTCATCCGCTATAAAAAAATCATTGCTTTGCAGGGACCAACCATTCAATCCGGTATGGAGTCCCATGGCCAGCGCCAGTTTGCCCGGTCCTCGGGTAATGGCAGGATCTGTTTTTTTTCGTTTGGCTCTTTGCTGCATGATCTGCATTCCTTCCAGTGGCGCAATACCCCGGATCAGTATCGCATGGGGAGTTCCGGCTTCATGGGTCACCACATTCACCAGATGATGCAGCCCATAACATAAATAGATATAGGCCACCCCTCCTGCCGCATACATGATTTCATTGCGGGCTGTTTGCCTGCCGCCATAAGCATGTGATGCCCGGTCACTCACTCCACGATAAGCTTCCAGTTCCACAATCCTCCCGGAAGTTTCCAACCCTTCCCATCGGGTCACCAGTATTTTTCCCAGCAGTTCTTTCGCAATTAGCAGTATGTTTTTTCGCTGGTAAAATGACAATGGTAATTTCTCCATATACAAACTCAAATTATTTACAAGGCTGTCGACTGTTGACTGCCGACTGACTAAAGACTATCGACTCAAGACTAATGACTATCTTCACCTTACAAATTAAGGCTTTGCTTAAAGAAATCGTCATTGCCATGCAGGGCTGGGAAGATGCCCGGCATTTTATCAACAAACATCGCCTGTTCCGGTGGACCATCATCCCCGGGATTATTTACAGTATTCTATTTATTGCCGGTATGTTTTTCTTCTGGCAGTCCTCCGATACCGTGGTTTCCTGGATCAGCCGGCAATTGCGCATTGAAGACTGGTTACAAAAAGAAAGAAGCGAATGGCTGAGCTTTCTGCTGGTGATGACCGGTGTGATGCTGCGGCTGGTGCTGGTCTTATCTTATTTTTCTTTTTTCAAATACATCATCCTGATCATCGGCTCCCCGCTTTTTGCCTACCTCAGTGAAAAAACGGAAGCCACACTGGAAGGAAAAGAATACTCATTCGACTGGTCCTCCATCAAAAAAGATTGTATCCGGAGTATCAAACTGGATCTGCGCAATTGTGGCTGGCAATCGGTTTACTTGCTCTCCCTGATCATTCTTTCCCTGATCCCTGTTGTAGGCTGGATCACTCCAGTGATTGCCCTGCTGATGGAATGTTACTATTTTGGATTCTCCATGCTGGACTACAGTTTTGCCAGAGCCAGTTTCAGTCCTTCCCAGAGTATTCAATTTACCGGAAGGCATAAAGGACTGGCCATCGGCAATGGATTTTTGTTTTATGCGATGCATATTCTCGTGATCCTGGCACCTGCCTATGCCGTGATCGCTGCCACCCTCAGTGTTCATAAAATGAAGAACAGCTGATGCCGGCCACAATTTACCTCATACCTTCTTTGTTGTCGGAAGATGGCACCGATGCCATCCCCGATTATATTTTAACAGCAATTAAAGAATGCCAGATTTTTTTTACCGAGAATGAAAGAACCACCCGCCGTTATTTTAAACAAATCTGGAAAACAAGAAAGCCGGGAGAAGAGATCGTGATTGACAACTACCAGTGGTTTACTATTGGACCGGATACCACGGCCGCATTCCGGCAAAAAATAAAAGAAGGATTGACGATCGGTATTGTGAGCGAAGCCGGTTGTCCTGGTATTGCTGACCCCGGACAGGCACTGGTGGCCATTGCCCAGGACATGGGCGCCACAGTGAAACCATTGGTCGGTCCCAGTTCCATCCTCCTCGCACTCATGGCCAGTGGCATGAACGGACAACAATTTCAATTTGTCGGATACTTACCGGTTGATACGCAAGCCAGGGCCAAAACCATTCGTGATCTGGAAGCCGATTCGGCAAGAAAAAACTGCACCCAGGTTTTTATTGAAACCCCTTACCGGAATATCCAGCTGTTGGATGCCCTGCTGCAACACTGCAAACCCCAAAGCAGACTTTGTATTGCGGCCAACATGACGGGGAAGAACGAGTCCGTTCAAACCCATACGATCGAATACTGGAAAAAAAATAAGCCGGAACTACACAAACAGCCCGTGATCTTTTGCCTCAACGCTACGGCTGGGCCTCTAACTTAACACTGTCAACCTGGTAACGGCTGTCGCCCCACCAGGGCAATGTGCCATTTTTCATTTTATAATGTACCGTGATGAAGTGGCCCTGGAGATTCTCCAGTTTACGGGCCGTTGATTGATCCCGCACTGAGAAAAAGAATTTTTCAGAGGCCAGCGCCACATTATTCTGGGAACGGATACTGCTGAGAATTAACTCACCTTCGTAAGTTTTAAAAATGGTGCCCTTATAGGAGAATTTCTGTAACAAACCGGTCCGGTTCCCCTCGCTGTAGGTGAAAAAATACTTCCAGTATACCAGCGCAATCAACAGGACAAAGACCACCAGCAGGAACTTATTCCTGAATCGCTTAAACTTCGATGGGCGCTTTGCTTCCAATGACTTTGGCTGGTCGAGCGGAGCAAAATTTTCGGTTGAACCGGAGGCTTCCATACAGAGGGGGTTTATAACAAAAAATTGTACTAATAATAAAAATTATATTATACTTTTGATCCCAATTTACAACTAGTTTGTAAACAATAACATGACTAATATTCTGACACATACCAAACAATTCGCGTTTCATGCGCCAATCACCAGCGGAGTGTACTCTGTTGGGTTTGATGTGTTTACTTTCTCCCGCCCCCGACGCCGCCCTGTATTCTGACAGGACGAACCCCTCACCATGGTCCCTGTCAGTGAAGAAAAACCCGGAATAATGCTATCAGGACTGGTGAACCATCTCGTTTAATTTATTTCTAAAGTGGACAATCAAAATATTATTATCAGGGTCGCGACCGTTTCTGATAAGGTTTATTCCAAAACCATTACGGATGAAATGGCCGCTTCCGCCGCTGCACGTGGTACCGGCATTGCCAAACGTTCTCCGGATTATATTGAACAGAAAATTGATGAAGGCAAGGCCGTGATTGCCATCACCGATCAAAACGAATGGGTCGGGTTTTGTTATATCGAAACCTGGAGCCATGGCGAGTACGTGGCTAACAGCGGACTCATCGTAGCACCTGCTTACCGGAAAAGTGGAGTGGCCAAAGCGATCAAGAAAAGAATCTTCGACCTCTCCCGCCAAAAATATCCTGAAGCCAAACTTTTTGGACTTACTACCGGACTGGCCGTGATGAAAATCAACAGTGAACTCGGGTACGAACCTGTCACCTATTCAGAACTCACCCAGGATGAAGCCTTCTGGGCCGGCTGTAAAAGTTGTGTGAACTACGATATCCTGATGGGTAAGGATCGGAAGAACTGCATGTGTACCGCCATGCTCTATGATCCAAAAGATCATTATGAGCCAGAAGAAACCAAAAAGTATTTTGAAGAAAATAAACGCGGGTTTGAAAGACTGCTCAAATTCAAACAATGGAAACTGCTGAAGCCCTTCCTGCGAAAAGATAAAGAAGGAAATGGCGGAGCAGCTAAACCCAAATCCCTGCTGCATTATTTTTTCCATATATAAAAGTATCACCCAAGATGTCAAAGAAGGTCGTATTAGGTTTTAGCGGAGGATTAGACACCACATTCTGTGTAAAATACCTCAGCGAAGACAAAGGCTATGAAGTACACAGTGTGATTGTAAACACCGGTGGTTTCACAGCAGATGAATTACAGAAAATTGAAGCCCATGCATTGAACCTGGGTGTAAAGACACATACCACGGTAGATGCGGTGAAAGGTTACTATGACCGCATCATCAAATACCTGATCTTCGGAAACTGTCTCAAGAATAATACTTACCCGCTTTCTGTTTCTGCAGAAAGACTGAGCCAGGCCCTGCATATTGCTGAACATGCCCAGAAACTAAATGCCGATGCGGTGGCCCATGGCAGCACCGGTGCCGGCAATGATCAGGTTCGTTTTGATATAATCTTTCATATCATGATCCCCGGAACCGAAATCATCACCCCGATCCGTGATCTCAAACTCAGCCGCGAAGCAGAGATCAGTTATCTGAAAGAGAAGGGCGTGAATATGAATTTCGATAAAGCCATGTACTCCATCAATAAAGGACTCTGGGGTACCAGTGTTGGGGGAAAAGAAACCCTCTCTTCCAAAGGACTCCTGCCCGAAGAAGCCTGGCCCACCCAGGTAACTAAAAGCGGAACCGAAGAAATAAGTCTGGGCTTTGAAAAAGGAGAACTGCAATCAGTCAACGATAAAGTATTTGCCCATCCGGTTGAAGCCATCCAATACCTGCAATCCATTGCCGGTCCTTATGGCATCGGCCGTGATATCCATGTAGGTGATACGATTATTGGCATCAAGGGACGTGTGGGTTTCGAAGCCGCCGCACCCATGCTGATCCTCAAAGCCCACCATGCCCTGGAGAAACATGTGCTCACCAAGTGGCAATTACAATGGAAGGATACACTGGCACAGTTCTATGGCAACTGGATGCACGAAGGACAGATCCTCGATCCCGTGATGCGCGATATTGAAGTCTTCCTGCAAAACAGTCAGCAAAATGTAAGCGGCAAAGTATTCATCCAACTGATGCCTTATCGTTTCCAGGTGGCCGGTATCGAAAGTCCATTCGATTTAATGAACAGCAAGTTTGGTAAATACGGAGAAATGAATACTGGATTTACAGGAGATGATGTGAGAGGGTTTAGTAAGATATTTGGGAATCAGGTGTCGATATGGAAATCAGTGAATGATGGACAATGAATTGAAAGTTGAAAATTGAAAACTCCGTTCACCTGGAGCAGCGGTTTTTAATTTGAACCTTTTAATTTATTTGGATCTTGCCTGCCTGCCGGTAGGCAGGTTTCTTGTATCTTTTTTACTGCTCTTGTTATTTATTTGAAAGGCATTGAGAGAATAGGGATTGGGTTTTGACTCACGACTCTAGACTCTTGACTCCAGACTTTAAAAAACTAATGACAAATTGAAATGATAAACGCAGGTATAATTGGCGGCGCAGGCTACACTGGCGGTGAACTGATCAGGTTATTGATCAATCACCCCGGTGTCAACATTGCATTTATCCATAGCCGGAGCAATGCCGGGCAGCCCGTTTATACGGTACACCAGGACCTGATTGGAGAAACATCTTTGCATTTCACCGGCGAACTCTCCAATGAAATTGACGTACTCTTTCTCTGTCTCGGCCATGGAGAATCCAAAAAATTTCTTGCAGCCAATACCATCAGTGATAACATAAAAATCATCGACCTGGCCAATGACTTCCGGCTGAAAGCAAATGCTAATGAAGGAAACCGCCATTTTGTATACGGACTTCCGGAACTGAACAGGGAAGCCATCAAGACAGCTAAAAACATTGCCAACCCCGGTTGCTTTGCCACAGCCATTCAATTGGGGTTATTACCATTGGCGAATGCCGGATTACTCAAAGATGTTTATACAACCGGGATCACCGGATCCACCGGGGCAGGTCAATCCCTCTCCGCCACTTCTCATTTTAGCTGGAGGGCCAATAATATCCAGGCGTATAAAACACTCACCCACCAGCACCTGGGAGAAATCGGGGAATCATTGTTACAGTTACAAAATAACAATCCGATCGACCTGAGCTTTGTTCCCTGGAGAGGGGATTTCACCAGGGGCATCTTTATCAGCTCTACCCTTCATTGTGATGAAAGCCTGGCTGAAATGAATCAATTATTCGAAGCATTTTACGAAGGTCATCCTTTTACAACGATCAGCCGTGAACCGATCTTTATGAAACAGGTGGTCAATACCAATAAGGCAGTGATACAGCTTGAAAAAGCCGGAACCAAACTGGTGGTTCACTCCGCCATTGATAACCTGCTGAAAGGAGCCAGCGGACAAGCGGTACAAAATATGAACCTGTTATTCGGACTGGAGGAAAGCACCGGACTAAAACTAAAAGCCAATTATTTTTAATTCTACAAATACCTGTAAGGAACAGAGGAGACTGCTATGAATTTATTTGATGTTTATCCGATTAATGATGTGACCATTGTGAAAGCCAAGGGTTCCTATGTATGGGACGATCAGGGCGATCAGTATCTTGATTTGTATGGTGGTCATGCGGTGATCAGCATCGGACATACCCACCCGCATTGGGTTCAACGTATCGAAGACCAGCTGGAAAAAATTGCTTTCTATTCAAACTCTATTCGAATACCCCTGCAGGTGCAACTGGCCGAACAACTGGGCAGGATCTCCGGTAAAACCGATTACCAGCTTTTTTTATGTAACAGCGGTGCTGAAGCCAATGAGAATGCACTGAAAATGGCTTCCTTCCATACAGGTAGGAAAAAAATTATTGCCTTCAATAAATCATTTCATGGTCGGACCTCCCTGGCCGTGGCAGTAACAGACAATCCTGCTTATACTGCTCCGGTGAATGAAACAGATAATGTCATCTTTCTCCCTTTCAATGATGAAGATGCACTGGCGGAATGTTTTGCATCTGACGGAGACAGCATCGCTGCCGTCATCATCGAAGGTATCCAGGGCGTTGGTGGCATCAATGTAGCAGATGACAGTTTCCTGCGTTTGATCCGCTCCCTTTGCGATAAGCACGGAGCAGTTTATATCGCCGACAGCGTACAATGTGGTTATGGCAGGAGTGGTAAATTCTTCAGTCATGATTTCGCCGGTGTGAATGCCGATATCTATACCATGGCCAAGGGTATGGGCAATGGTTTTCCGGTGGCAGGGCTTATCATCGCTCCCCATATCAAACCCAAACATTTTCAGCTGGGCACCACATTTGGCGGTAACCACCTGGCCTGCGCAGCAGCCCTGGCCGTGCTTGAAATCATTGAACAGGAAAAACTGATGGGTAATGCCGTGATGGTAGGCAAATACCTCCGTGATGAACTCTCGGCCATTCCCCAGTTAAAAAATATCCGGGGCCGCGGTCTCATGATCGGTTTTGATGTACCTGCAGAACTGAAAGACCTGAAGAAAAACCTGCTCTGGAACCAGAAGATATTTACCGGAGAAGCAAAACCAAATGTGATTCGTTTGCTTCCTTCCCTGGCCCTGAAGAGAAAAGACGCCGAGCAATTCATTGATTCCATCAAAGAAGAAATCAGCAACCTGGTTTCTGCAACTGTCAACTAATATGAAACAATTTGTTTCCGTTCGGGATGTACATGATATCGATGCCCTGGTGCAAAAAGCACTGGCTTATAAAGCCAATCCCTTTAGCGACAAAACCCTGGGATTGAACAAACGCATCGGTTGTCTCTTCCTGAATCCCAGCATGCGTACCCGTCTCAGTACACAGATCGCTGCACAAAACCTGGGCATGGAAGCCATCGTCTTTAATGTGGGCAGCGAAGGCTGGGCACTTGAATTTGAAGAAGAAGCCATCATGAGCGGAACCACCGTGGAGCATGTAAAAGATGCAGCCCCGGTATTTGGAAAATATTTTGACATCCTTGCGATCCGCACTTTCCCTTCTTTAAAAAACAGGGAGGATGATTACAGCGAATTATACATCAAACAATTTATCAAATATGCAGGCATCCCGGTAGTGAGTCTGGAGAGTTCCACCCTGCACCCTTTGCAAAGTTTAACCGATATCATTACCATTACGGAAACTTTCAAAGAGCAAAGAAGACCCAAGATCGTACTGAGCTGGGCGCCCCATGTAAAACCTTTGCCCCAATGTGTGGCCAATAGTTTTTCCCAATGGATCAATGCCTGGGGAAAGGCTGATTTTGTGATCACCCACCCGGAGGATTATGAACTGAATCCTGAATTCACCCAGGGCGCACAGATCACCCATAACCAAAATGAAGCATTGAAAGATGCTGATTTTGTATACGTGAAGAACTGGAGTACCTATAACGACTACGGAAAAATTTACGAGAGCGATCCGAAATGGATGCTGACCAATAAAAAACTGGAACTCACCAACCAGGCCAAAGTGATGCACTGCCTGCCCGTACGCAGGAATGTGGAATTGAGTGATGAAATCCTGGACGGTCCAAATAGCATCGTCACACTGGAAGCCTCCAACAGAGTATGGGCTGCGCAAGCGGTGTTGGCGGAGATACTAAGCCCCCATCCCCTAAAGGGGTGACAGGGCCCCCATCCCCTAAAGGGGGGTAACTGGCGTTCTTCTCCCCTTCAGGGGACGGAGCAGGGACGGGGCTCTTTTTCTCCCCTTTAGGGGATGGGGGCAGGAGACGGGGCTGGGCAGGGAGCAGGGGCAGGATGATATAAAGAAAACTGCATGAAAGAAAATATGTATTACGGCGCGAGCCACCTGATATTTCAAAAAGCGGAGGAACTACGGAATCGTATGACCCCCGCCGAAGAAGTATTGTGGAAACTAATACATATTAATGAGTGGAAACTGAAATTCAGAAGACAACATCCAATCTGGAATTATGTTGTTGATTTTTATTGCCACAAGCTGAAACTGGTGATTGAATTGGATGGCGGGATACATGAACAGGAAGAGGTTAAAAAATATGACGAAGCCAGAGAAACCCACTTAAAAGAATTTGGGTTGACGGTACTCCGATTTAAAAATGAACAAGTACTAAAAAATAGTGATGAAGTGCTGAAAGAAATTGCCAAAATAATAGCACAACTCTCTTCCACCCCTTTAGGGGACGGGGGCAGAGAAGGCGGCGGCGATGTGGGCCGGGACAAGAATAAACTCTATGTCATAAAAATCGGTGGCAATATCATTGATGATAACGCCAAACTGGATGCCTTCCTCAAAAGCTTTGCTGCTGTGGAAGGAAAGAAGATCCTCGTACACGGTGGTGGCAAACTGGCAACCCGGATGGCCGAACAAATGGGGATTGAACAGCAACTCATTGATGGCCGCAGAATCACCGATGCCGAAACCCTGAAGATCGTGACCATGGTGTATGCAGGTTATATCAATAAGATTATCGTCGCCACGCTGCAGTCTAATCATTGTAATGCCATGGGACTTTGCGGGGCAGACGGTGATGCCATCCTGGCGCATAAAAGAAATCACCCGGTGCTGGACTATGGTTTTGTGGGAGATGTGGATGCCATCAATGCCGATCTGCTGCAAGTGCTGCTGGAAAAAAATATCACCCTCGTATTCGCTCCCATCACGCATGACCAGCAGGGACAGTTGCTGAATACCAATGCCGATACCATTGCACAGGAAATCGCCAAAGGGATGAGCCCATATTACGAGGTGGAATTGATTTACTCCTTTGAAAAAAGCGGTGTATTACTCGATGCCAATGACGATAACACGGTGATACCGGAAATAACACCGGCCTATTATAAAGAACTAAAGGCCGGTAAAAAAATATTCGACGGCATGATCCCCAAACTGGATAATGCCTTTGCTGCCCTCGATAACGGGGTTCAGAAAGTCATCATCGGCAAAGCGGAACAACTGCCTCAACTGGTTGAAGGAACTGCCGGCACAAGTATTATTCATGAACGCTGATATCAACATATTACAAAAAGATGCGATCACCCTCCTGCAGGAGCTGATCGCTACCCCTTCCTTCAGCAAGGAAGAAGAAAAAACAGCCGGCATACTGGCCCGCTTTTTTTCAGTGAGGGATATCGAAGCCTATTGGGTGGGAAATAATATTTATGCCTCCAACCGCTATTTCGATCCCAACAAGCCCAGCATCCTCCTCAACTCTCACCACGATACGGTGAAACCCAATCCACAATATACCCGTGATCCTTTTGCGGCTACTATTGACAATGGAAAATTATTCGGACTGGGCAGTAATGATGCCGGAGGTTGTTTGGTTTCACTGATTGCTGTCTTCCTCTATTTCAACGATAGAAAAGACCTGAAATATAACCTGGTGATTGCCGCCACTGCAGAAGAAGAGATCAGTGGTACCGGTGGTATTGAATATACCCTTCCTTATTTACCAACTATTGAAGCGGCCATTGTGGGAGAACCGACGCAAATGCAAATGGCTGTGGCCGAAAGAGGATTGATGGTATTGGATTGTATCAGTCATGGTAAAGCCGGGCATGCCGCCCGCAACGAAGGTGAAAACGCTATTTATAAAGCAATGAAGGATATCGACTGGTTTCGCCATTACCATTTTGAAAAAGATTCTCCTCTCCTTGGTCCCTGTAAAATGAGTGTAACGGTAATCGAGACAGAAAACAAAGCCCATAATGTGGTGCCGGCCACTTGCAAATTTGTGGTGGATACCCGGATCAATGAGCTGTACAGTTTTGAAGAATTGATAGACATCATCCGCAACCATGTACAGTGTGAAGTGAAACCCCGCAGCACCCGTTTAAGATCCACTGCCATTGCACTGGATCATCCGCTGGTGAAAGCGGGAACGGCCCTGGGGCGCAGTTATTATGGTTCCCCCACCACTTCAGACAAAGCCCTGATGCCCTTTCCTGCCTTAAAAATGGGGCCCGGGGATTCAGCCAGGAGTCATACCGCTGATGAATACATTTATGTTGATGAGATCAACAAGGGAATAGAGTTGTACATTCAATTATTAAACCAGGTGATATGAAACTCTGGCAAAAAGATAAAGCATCACTGGCCGAAGTAGAACGTTTTACAGTTGGCAATGACCGGGAATTTGATATTCAGCTGGCCCCCTTTGATATTCTCGGTAGTATGGCCCATGTCAGCATGCTGGAATCCGTTGGCCTGCTCAATGCCGAAGAGAAATCAGTACTGCTTGCAGAATTGAAAGCCATCTATCAAACCACGGCACCCAATCACCCCAATCCTTTTACTATTCGTCCGGATGCAGAAGATGTACACTCACAGGTAGAATGGTTACTCACTGAAAAACTGGGTGATACCGGTAAAAAAATACATTCGGCCAGAAGCCGGAATGACCAGGTGCTGGTTGACCTGAAACTTTTTCTCCGCAACGAGTTAGAAGAACTCGTTACAACGGTTCGTCCTTTTTTTGATCTCCTGCAATCGCAGAGTGAAAAATACAAGGACCATCTTTTTCCCGGTTATACGCATTTGCAGTTAGCCATGCCTTCCTCCTTCGGACTTTGGTTTGGCGCTTATGCAGAAAGCCTGGTAGATGATTTGATTACCATCCGCGGTGCTTATGAAGTAGTGAATAAAAATCCCCTGGGTTCAGCGGCGGGCTATGGATCTTCCTTCCCCATCAACCGAACCATGACTACCCAGTTACTGGGTTTTGCTGACCTGAATTATAATGTGGTCTATGCGCAAATGGGTCGCGGAAAAGCAGAGCGCATCGTGGCACAATCCCTCGCCAACCTGGCTGATACACTGGCGAAGCTGAGCATGGATGCCTGTTTGTACCTGAACCAGAATTTTGGATTTATCAGTTTCCCGGCAGAACTCACCACCGGCAGCAGCATCATGCCGCATAAAAAAAATCCGGATGTCTTTGAACTGATCCGCTCCCATTGCAACCGTATCAAGGCCCTGCCCAATGAAATCAGTTTGATGACCACGAATCTGCCCTCCGGTTATCACCGCGATTTGCAGTTACTGAAAGAACATTTATTCCCGGCCTTCCGCACTTTAAAAGACTGCATCGAAATGGCCGGACTCATGTTATCTTCTATCACAATCAATCAGGACATCCTGCAGGACGAAAAATACAAATACCTCTTCAGTGTGGAGGAGGTCAACAAGCTGGTAAACCAGGGAATGCCTTTCCGCGATGCTTATAAAAAAGTAGGAAGAGATATCGAAGCCGGCCAGTTTACTTACAGCACCGACCTGCAACATACCCATGAAGGCAGTATCGGGAATCTTTGCACGGCTGAAATCCGTCAGCAGATGGAACAAGTGGTGGCGGGGTTTCCGTTTGGGGAGGTGAATGGGGCGTTGAGGGGGTTGCTGAGTTAACACGAGACATCTTCCTAAGCCTTTTACTATTATATTTCTTCCATGCTCAAGGAATAGCTGCAAAAATTCCCATCAGGTTTTCTTGGAACAATTTTATTTTGCTTAGTATCAATATACCAAGATTCACTATCAAAAACTCTCTTAGTCTCAAACTGAATTCTAAAATAATTCGTAAACTTTCCGTTGATATTATAGACAGTACTAACTATTCCTTTCGAATCCGTTATATAAAACCCTTTAATATTCATTTTCGAAATCGTAGTAAAATTCCACTGATTTTTATAATTTACAACTTGACCATTATTTAATATAAGCGATAAATGGTAGTTGATTTTTGCGCCTAACTTATCTGTCACCGAAAACGTAAGTTTATTTATATGTTTCGTTTTTGATTCTACCACGATCATTTTTTCTCTTTGAGGGCTACTATTAAGAATAATAGAATCTCTAATTAAAATATAATTTCCTTCTATAGTATACTTCATAAATTCATCTCGAACTTGGTAAATAAATCTATTATTTGCATTTAGCTCTAAACATTCATAAAACCTTTCCGATTTATATGCATATTTTTCGCCAATCTGGTAATTTAATAAACCGAAAAAGAATAAAATGTAATAAACTTTACTCATATATCTAAATAGAATTTAATTAATTTTATTTTTTCCTTTCTCATAATCCTTTTCCCAGCCAATATACACCTCAGTTACTTCTCTTCCTTCCTTTCCTGCAATAGTTGTCTTATTTCTTAATTCTTTCCCTTCCGGTGAATTAATATTTATGGGTCCCGGCCTTAAATTTTGATAAGCAGGTGGTACCATATTTGCACCTTTCTGTCTGGTCCAATTATCATCCTTAATATATCCATCTTCATTCTTAACATAAAGATCTGGATTGCTTAACATTCCCTCAGTATTATATGCTTCAGTTTCATCTCCTATGTCATACAAAACTCCATAACCAGAGTTATCAACCGAAATAGAAATTTCACCTTTCTCAAATTGGTATGAATGCTTTATTTCATGACCCACAACACCATAATATGAATCTTTGTCTGTCCCTATAGATGTCACAACAGTTTTTGTTTTAAGATCATAGCCAACAGTATTTCGAACTTCATCATTATAAACAAATTTATAGTTCTGATCAGACTTTTCTAACTCCTTAATTTCATTTAACGCACCTTTTAGATGTTCAATTATGGCTTTTCCAATTTTACTTCCAATAAACCCTTTATCTATCATGTTTTTTACTTCGTCTTTTGAAGTTTGTAAAAACTGTTTTTGCTTCTCAATAATTTTGTCTGGATCTTCGATTGTCATCCCTGTAGGATCTATTAAGTTAATGGGATTATTTGCAACATATGTATATGTTGATTGAGAAAAATAGATATCAGTTTTAGGGTCGACAACACCCCACCTCCCTATTTGATTGTCATACATCCTCGCCCCATAATCCAACCATTCCAACCCGGCCCCGTCAGAAAACTCTTGACGCTGCTCCTCCTTCCCATTATACTTCAGCTTTTGACTTCCAGCCTCTCCAAAACTTAACGCCTCGCTGCTGATCGCTTTTTGTGTTAACCCAAACGGGTAAGAGCGGGAGATCGAAGAACTGTTGAGTTAATTTATGGAAATATTTGACCCGAATTTACCCGCGGTGGCATGCATTCTCGGATATAATTCGATCGCAGACACTGGCGGGCTTGGTGCTGAGTCAAAGACTTTAGGACAACAACCCTATAATTTGGAAATTTATTACTTCGGGTGGAGTTTTGCAGGATTTGGAGTGAGAAGATTACTGACATCAAGGTTTTTTTTAGACTGCATCCTTTTTGAAAATTGAACGAAATATTCTCTATAATCAGATTATATACTGGCAATTCTTGGTATTTATTTTCTGGGAATGACTTTAAATGACTTCACAAAGTCATAAAAAGAATCAAAATTCTCCTTTTTTATATTATATAACAGTATTTCATATTTACTATTTGTGTAGACCTTTGTAATTCTTCCAGCTTTCCTATTTTTTCTTTTATTTCCTTTGACTTTTTTTTCAAAGTATTCATCCAGATAATTGAACTCATCATTCTCTTTTGGTTCAAAGAGCTTCCATTCATCTCCATGGCCCTCTTTGTTGGCATAGGAAGAATAAACACAAATCAATTGACCTGTAGAGTACTCAAAAAAGAATCGATTTCCCAATCGCATCCAATAAATAATTTTTTTTGGCAAGCGAATGTTAAAATGAGTAGTGATGGAAACGTCTTTATCCGCTACTATATTGACCTTGTCAGAAAATATAAAGTTATTATAGTCATTTTCATATTTAAAAATCAAATAATCCTTCGATATACTATTCCTAGGTATATCAATATAAGATCGGCATGAACTAAGTATTATCAAAACCAATAATATCATTATAACACTCTTTTTCATTTATTTACTCTTTTAAGTGCGTTCTTCAAATCTGAAAAATCAATTTGAATAATTGTCCCGCCACTTCCATAGAAACCAACTCTTTGTATATAGCGAATTTCCCCCCTTGTACTGATCTTTCCTTCAGGTACAGGTTGTTCCTCGGGCCTATAACCCAGGATAATTGATGGTTGAGTAAATCCCTCAAAATTGTAAGGGTTTAAATCTTCATCCTTTCCGGGAGAAGGGTTCGGGTTTGGGTACCCTGTGATTTCGCCATCTTCATTGTAACTAAACGTATGCAAATGGACATCTGAAGCCGGTTGGTCGTCCTTTAAACTAAGATCTTCAGCTGCTTCTTTCCAGGCTGTATTAGTCATTTCTCCTTGCTCCCCAGTTACTGTCTTTGAAGATTTTCCCTTTTGGCCCAAAATAAATCCTTGTTCTGTGCCTGTCTTATCTTTTTTCCCAAAACTATACATGTCCTCCATTTGTTTGATCTGATCATTAGTTATGTTATTCATAACATGCCCATCCTTCAGTGCCTTATCAACATCTTTTTCTTTATCACTTTTTGTTAACACCAATTTCTTATCAGTTTTTCCATCATCGATACGTTTTACCATTTGTCCTTTCAAATTAAAATAATCAGTTTGTGGTTCCATCCCATCGGGGTCAATAAATCGTATTGGGTTGTCAAACGCATAATTATACGGGCTATGCCTTCGCATTTTAACACTCAACGGATCAACTACATGCCACCTCCCAATTTGATTATCATACATCCTTGCCCCATAATCCACCCATTCCAACCCGGCCCCGTCAGAAAACTCTTGACGCTGCTCCTCCTTCCCATTATACTTCAGCTTTTGACTTCCAGCCTCTCCAAAACTTAACGCCTCGCTGCTGATCGCTTTTTGTGTTAACCCAAACGGATAATAATGACTTTCCTGAACTAACGGCCCCCTCACGTGTGTCACTTGCAAATTATCAAAATAGACAGGATAGTTTGGGGTTTCGTTGCTTACATAGACATAAATATACCCATTCTTTTTCACCAAAATATCTGCAATAACATGGGCAGTATAAGATCCGCTGGCTCCAATTTGTTCAAATCCACTGCCTGAGGCTACATAATTCAGCCGTTCATCAAACGCAATCCAGTTCACAAAAGCCTTGGGAATATTTGTATTGTATCCGGTCTGACTACTCAAAAAATTGGCCAGGCTACCATTTAGTTCTGTGCTTCCATTTAATGTACCTCCACTATGCCCGGTACTTTGTTGTAACACCAGATTATTACTAATGCTCGAAAGCAATTGAGGGAGTCCGAGCGGATTGTATGATTCCTGAGGATTCGTACGAGTGCTGCTCCACCAGCTATTGGCCTGGATATGAAAGGTGTCCCCAGCCATTACTCTTAATAGTTTGCCAGGGCCGATCTCTAAGCGGGTAGCGCCAAACAGATTATTTCCCCGCACAACGGCGACTTTTGAATTTCCCGTTGTATCGGCAGGATAACCGGGAGGAAAATCTGTTCTGGTGTACTCAATATTATCGTATAACGTCTCTTCCACCGTAGCATTTGATAATTCCATCGTAGCTGCCGGATAGGCATCGGTTCTGGATTCTTCAGTCAATGTCATTCTGACATTGCCCAGATGATCTTTTATCATGTAATCATAAACCACTTCGCTGCTATCGCTCTTTATCCTTGCCCTTCCCTCTTCTGTAACAATAAATTGCAAAGTGTCATTCAAATAGTTTCCCAACATATAGATTGTTGTACTTGTCCTGACCGGCGAAACGGTACTGTCAACTGTTACTTTTTTCAATTTTACACCGGCAGCACTATAAACATAACTGATGGTCCCCTTGCCTTGAAAATGAATTTGTTTTGGCAGATTCAGGTGATTATAAAGTATCTGGGTTATTTTTTTATTGGCATCGTTTATTAAGCTGCCATTCCCGTCATAAGCATAATCCTGGCTTGTATTATTGGTCCCTTCCTTAAAGTCACCCAGGTAACTGGCCGTATCATTGGCCCGGTCATACACGTATTGCAGTTTATTAGTACCGCTGAAATATCCATATTGAAGACTATCGATTGTTAAACTTCCACCCAATTTCCAGCCCTTTTGATTCATCGATAGGATATTCCCGTTCGCATCATAGCTCATTCCTGAAACACTAAAATCGATTCCGGCAGATTTACTGAAACTGTTACTATTCAGCTGATTAAAATCCGCGCTTAAAAAGCGGTTAGCTGCATCGTATGTAAAATCATATTTTCTCAGCATATCATCACCGGTGCTCCTCCACAGCATCCCATTAATATTTCCGTTAAACTGTGCTGCTGAATAATTATGGCTGGTTCCGTTGACCGTAAAAGTTGTCTTGTCATAGCCCAAATCGAATCCAAACCAGTTGGTATTACTGGTAGTATCTTTCACAAAAGCTCTGTTGACACCCAATGTCCATCCCCTGATATTGTACTCATAATTCAAGGTTTCCAGCGATGCTGTCCCCAGTTTCTTTTTCTTGACCTGCCCTAAAGCATTATACTCAATTTCTGTATCAATTTTCCAGGACCCGGGTATGGCTCCGCTATTAACCTTACTGAAGGCAATTTTCTTCTCTGTCTTGATGATCCGAAAAAGTGAATCATAGGTCATCTTTGTGAGCAAAACGGTTGTTTGGGTTGGACCACCCCCTCCGCCGGATGTACCCGACGCATGTCTTTCATTTTTGACAATCATCAGCAATGGCTGACTGGTCCAGCTATACTGTGATATCATTATATCTGTACCTCCCGTAATGTTATTATTCTGGGTTTGTATCACTCTTCCTTTGTGATCATAAAAAGGAATGGTGTACATATATGTTGCGGCGTCTATCACTTTAACTTTAGTTCCCGTGGCAAGCCCCCTCATCATATTGCTCTGTACAGTGGCATCCTGTGCGTAAGGGAATGTTGAATTACTGGCACCCAGTAAATGACTGTCATATGCCGTACTTCGGGTAGAACTCCAAGGATTACTTTCACTGCTTCTCCAGTTATAATCATCATAAAAGCTCCGGGTTAACTCTTCAATGGTCTGCCCACTTAGATTCGGATAGGAAATACTGGTATCCGCCCTATCGGCATGCCAGACGCGGGTATTGGAATTAGTCCAAAAACCGCTCACAACTGGCCGGTTGAGCTCATCATAGAGTAAATACATCCATAACCCACCTGCCCGCTGTATGCTATCCTGAGTCAATACAAGTCGGTTACGATGATCATAAACCAAATATACAGCCCCCGATCCCGGAACTTTTTTTCCAACCATGCGACCTTTAAAGTCGTAAGCATATCGAAAACACTGTTCACTATATAAAGTACCAGTCATGCTCCAGCCGCTACTGGCAAGTAATTCAACACCGGCAGGCTGAATCACTGTTCTGAGCTGGCCCAGTTCGTCATAAACATAGTAGGTGCAAAGCCACCCGCTGTGATTTTTCCCTGTACCAGTATCAGGTTCGGCTGTCAGTTGAACTTTTTTCAAAATGATTTTTCCTTCTTTATCCTTAAATTCAATTACCTGTTTATTATGTTCATCCTGTATAATACTCTTCATTAATTGACCTGCCGAATAGATGGCGTTTGTACTAATATTTCCGAAATCGCTTATCGCCCCACTCACCATCCATAACCTTACGCTATCAGCAACTCTGTTCACTCTATACTTTGATTTTATCCCTCTACGATTTACTTCGCTGCTTTGCCCAGCAGTACCCACCCAGCTATCTCCCGCAGCGTAAATTTCAGTCGGCCTGTTCAGGGCAGATACTTCAAAAACAGTCCGACTGTAGTAATAAGTTTCGTCGGAAAACAACCCCTTATTAAAACTTGAATCTTGCTGAAAAGGGTTAAGCTTGAACTTTCCGTCACTGAGACTTGAGTTTCCACCCGTGCTATTTGCTACGAATGGCAGGTATTGTATTGATTCCCGTCCATACTCATTATACAAAACCGGACTCACAAGATCTTTGGCACTTTCCCCTGAAATCATGGACCCCTTTTTAACAACCGTTTGTAATGCGCGGCCGAGACCATCAAAATACTGCGTTGTTTGCCTGATTTCCTGGATGGTCCGGCTACTGCTTATAACATCTGTCTCACTTGAAAATGGTTTTAGAGGCACCCATTCACGTACATAACTAATTTTTACATTACTATTATATGCTGCCGGTGTCACCAACTGTGCAGCCGCAGTTCCGGTCAAAGCGCTAAAAAAGAACAGAACTCTTTTCATGCGTTAAGTTTATTAGATCTAAATTTCTTTATCAATAGATATGATATTCACTCACCAGTTGTAGTCATATATCTATACTCCAACCTTTTTAAAATATTTCCTTCCTCATCCTTTACAAGTTTCAGCTGTCCAGGGCCCCAATACTCATAATAACTAATGCGGTTATTAGCGTCACACAAGCTCTTCACCCCCAAAAGCTCTTCGTATGTATAAGTACCCATTTGAGCAGATTTGGGATAAAGCCTTAATTCATCAATAAAGGAAGTTCCCGATCCACTAACAGTAATGGAACTTACACCTGTAACTGAATGCTCGTAATAGGTCCAGCCATTCACAGTCCTGCCTTGCAGGGTTGCAGTAGAACCACTTATACTGTAACTTCCATTCCTACTCCAGTATGAAACAATATATTGTTTAGAGGAGGTCAAACCGCTTTTAACCAAATTCCCCCAGCTAAGCTGGTAACTCTTCCGGCCTGTAATTGTATAGGTGCTATCTCGGGTGGCAGCCGCTCCAGTCCATCCTCCATTAGCAAAGCCCTCAAAAGTGGTGAATGCGATATCTTCATGAGATGCGTTGACTACAGAGGCAATAGGGCCACTGAAATTCACGTCCCATATATAGGAATTTAAATTTCTATTGGTAACTACTGTTTTGGGTTTCACTAAACTATCCCATGCTATCACTTCCTGCTGGAGTGTATAACGACTGTCTTTATAAAATCCTGTTGAGTCATTATAGGCTGCAGAAAATAAGCTAAAAGGTATCTTTTCATGAATCTTATACACTTTTGAAATATTAAGCCCCTCATACTCATACAATGTGGCCGAGATAAGCTTAGAATTAACAGAATCCTTTGGTTTGACTCGGACAACAATTTCCACTGGCTCCGCAATCAAAAAATAATCCCATAACATTTTCAGTTGAAAGTTTTGCCCGGTGGTTGAACCTGGTATATACTCAAAATCGCCTGTATATTTTACACTTGTAATTGTGGTATCACCCTGACTATCTACAGAAGTACTTTCTTTTACCAAGCTATTATGCTGATCGTAAACTAGCTTCTCGCCTGTCTTAAACTCTACTCCATTATCAACAATTGTTGTATAGTTTTCCTTCTTTACAAGTGACTGTTGAACAATTTTATAGGCATTTACAGAGGGATTCAGATTGATAGGATTTGTACTATAAGGATCATTACCTGGCCAAACAATCCAACCGTCCATTACCATCGCCCAGGCAACCTGAACATTCCAGGCATATATATCTTCATTGGTTAAAGGTTCCACATTTGAGGTGTTACTACTTGTCAAATTGTATGCTCCTCCCTCATATTTATACGTCTCTGTCTGAATCTCAATTCCGACCAAGTCGCTTCTTATCGGGTGCTTATTAAAAGGGACGCCACAACACATATTCCTGTAAATTGTACTACTATACGCATCGAATCCCGTCATATAATGCCTTATCCTGATATCACCATCTGGACCAGTAATTTTTTCAAGAACTTGAGTGTACAATACCGGGCTTCCCTGATTCGGAAAAAGTGGTGAAATGGCATCTCCATGAATCCGGTATACAGGATAACCACCATACTGATCCATCGAATGATAGTTGTAAAATAATACAGGATTGAAAAGTACTTGTCCGGAACTCTGTCCTGCTGAATTCTTATATTCAAATTCTTTAGTAATGCTCTTATTGGCTACACTGTCTACATGCATAATTTTCTTTACCCGCAAGCCACCCACAATAGTATCCGTCCGGTTATACTCATACTCAAAATTGGTTGTTCCTCCTGTGGGATATTGAATTGATTTCAATATCCCGCACTGAGTATAGGTAGTGTCAATATCCTTATTACTGTGGGCCGGGATTCCTAACTGCAACAAAGGCTGAATGGTGGGCAATGTGGTCGTATTTGATGTCTTCCCATTGTAAAAACCCCAGTGATCAAAAGCATACGAATAAATGCAAGGCAGTTTAACATCATTCTTATAAGAAAAGACATAAGGGGGCTTCACAAGACTGTCACCAGATTCATTATACTCCGTTTCCTGAACTGACGACAGGAACATCCTGTTATACGGAGTCGTACACCGGATACTGGTATCAGAAGTTAAATAAAAGTAATTCAGCTTTACCCTTTTTAACAGCTTATTTCTGTTATTATAAACTTGGACTTCTTTTAATGCCTTGGTGCCCCCATCCAACCGGTTGGCTGTATCCTTTATAAATAATACTTTCCCTTCCGTAAACTGGATGGAAGAAACTGTGTATTCATCACCCTCTCTTTCCAGATAAGTATTGTCAGCGCCATAATAATAAGGAGTTGATCCTATGAATTTATAATCTACCCATATACTCTGACCGGTAACTTCATCTGAATAACGATTGTCATAAGCAAAAACCACTGCCTTTTGTGTCTTTGGGTCTACAATCTTTTCCAGATGAAAAGCATTCGTCAAGTACTTCATGGAACTACCCATACTCTTCTTGAATATTGGGTTCACTACCCTTTCTTTTATCGAAAATTTATGCTCCAATCCCTCCTTAGTCGTGATATAAAAACTGCTGTCATTATTAAGATCACAGAAAATACTCGTGCCATCGGGCTTATTACTGATAAAGGCAGACTCTTTTTGATTATAAAAAAAAGTCCCTCCACCGCTGGGCATAGAGAAAAAATATTCATCTGCTTCTCCGTCAACATAACCAAGAGCTACTCGACCAAGGAATTTTCGGGAATCTTCCAGATTATCAAATTGTACTAACCAGTTTGTCTGAATACTATCAACAAAATCACTGAGATTAGAAAAGTTGTTGATGAACTGGCTGTAATCAGGATTAATATAATTGTACTGCGGCCCGCTTGTGCCGCTGGGTGCAGCACCGGTTGCATAAATATCATCATAGCCGTTTACTTTCTTATTTACACTTCCACCAGTTTCAAGAGTCCAATTTGTACCAACCCAATTGGCTCTCTCAGCAGCTTTTACCCCAACTGTATTATATTTCAAAGTGATCGGAACTGTAATTCTTCCGGTTTGTATTGTATAAATAGGTACTGAAATAGATGCTTGCCCGGTTGCCATATTAACAGGAAAATCAAAATAGCGACTGATGCTTCCGGCGTTTGGAGAGGAGGGTGTTCGTTCAACGAGATCTACTGTGGAACTGGTAGTGCTTGACTGAGTCAAACTAACTGATGATAATAAAATCACCCCCAGAAAACTTAGAATTCCCTTTTTCATTGCTTAGTGTCTTTTATTTAAAAGAATAACCAACCCTGAACACAACCGGCTGCGCCTTTGGCACTTGCCTGCCAGCCAGCATATCCCACAGCACCTGCACTTTTGTCCTGCTTAAAAATTTACTCTTTACGGGCACTGTCTTACTCAGACCCAGTAGCCCACTCTGCTGCCAGCTATCTAGTCCTCTTAACTGCTCAATCCGGTTAAAAGCTTGTCGGTAGTTCATCTCATACCCCCCGGTAATCCAGATCCCGCCAAATACTCCCCCTTTAGGGGACAGGGGTATTTTCCAATCAACAAAACTTCTAAGACCTACTCCTTCGCTGGAGAATTTAATGGCGTTCCAGCCCCTTCCCAGGCCCAGCTTATAACTCGCACCAATCCCAATAACACTTTTATCATTGAGTTTATACCCCAGGCTGAGGGCGATATCACTGCTATTCGGGAAATAATTATTCCCTTTCTGAGTTTGCAGATTGGTGCCCAGTTCCAGTCTTTTTAAAAATGATTTGGTCTTCTCTGGATTCGGTTTGAACCCTTCAGGCATGATATCAGCGCTGTTGGCACTTTCTCCCCCTGTCCGGTTGATGATACTATTTTGGAGTGATCGTATTTGGCCTTGTGCGGACTGCATCTGTTGCTGAAAAACCTGCGCACCATTACGACCTGCAGACTGGATTTGCTGCTGGATCAATGCCCCCACCTGTGCCCTGGTTTGAAGACCGGCGATACTGGCCATGGAAACTGGGTTGTTCGGGTCAGGAAGTCTAAATAAACTAGCCAGTTGACTATTTTTCCGGAAAAAGTCTTGAAACCATCGGGATTTTGATAATAGTTCAAGGGCTTTTTTCTCAATTTTTGCCGGATCATTAAGAATCTGCCGGTATTCCTTCAACTGAGCAGTGAAGTAGAATATTTTTTTATTGATTTGTTTTAGCTGCTTTACTAAACCCAGTTTTTCCATTTGTTGCCTGAGCTGTTCTTTCCTTTGCTTCAGAAATATTTTTATTTCTTCTGCCTGCTGAAACCTACTCTTTAGTAATTCTGTCTTAGCCAATGCCGCTTTCACTTTATCACCGGCACCATTGGCATCAAGAAATTTGAGAGCCGTATTAAAAGAGTCCAGCTTGGGGATGTAATGCCTGGTTTTTGAGAGCACCTGAGGACTTTTCATATTTTCCTTCAGGCCAGTGTACTTTTGCTTAAGTTCTTGTAGTTGCGTTTTCGCCAGTATCGAATCCTTTCCTTTCAACATCTTCTTGTACAACTTCTCCTCCTGACTTTGCATTTTATCTAAAACCTTCAGACTTTTATCCACTATTTTTTGTTCCAGTTTAACCGCTTTCCTTTTAACCGCCTCAGCAAAACGCTGGGGGTCAAGTTTTGAAAAAACTGAATCAATCTTTATTTGTGAATATGTGACATGCGGGGCAATGAAAAGGAAAAAGCCTAAAAGGATAGAAAACAGCAGTCGGTATGGTTTGGTTTTTAGCATTGCTACATACATGAGTTTGACAAATTGACACGCATTTTAAATATGCGTGCTGATTGTAGTTTCAGCGGGTGCGAAAAAGGAACCTCATGCTAACGTCTGGTATTGCTATGCTCAGCGTGTGAAAACAAATCTTTGAAAAAGATTTCAGTTTGCCTATACCACTTTGTGGTACTTTTTATCAAATAGTCAAATCATAAATCAAAAATTGAGGCAGGAATATTTGAGAATCAATCGAAACGAAACGATGGGCGATTTTTTACTTACGTGAGAATAAATCTCATTTTAAGGGTTTCTCCTGATAGTCATCTACTATAAAGCAATCATTTTTCAAAACAGAGATGAACCGTATAAATACGGATATGAGAAAAGAAACACTTTAACAATATCGGGGGAGTTTTTAGGCAGCAATCAACATTTTTCGTAACGAACGACTCCCTTTTCAAAAGATCCTATTTAAAACTAATTCTGAAGCTGTAACTCCTGCATGAGAGCATTAAAAAAGTGCAAAAAACTGCATCATTTTGCTAATTTTAGCTTTCGGTAGTTTCTTTGAAATGCAGTCTGGTTAAATGTTTGGCGGGAATTTGCTCTTACCCGTTTGGGTTAACACAAAAAGGAATCAGCAGCGAGGCACTAAGTTTTGGGGAGGCCGGAAATCAAAAGCAGAAGTATAATGGCAAGGAGGAGCAGTGTAAAGAGTTTTCTGACGGGGCCGGGTTGGAATGGTTGGATTATGGGGCGAGGATGTATGATGGGCAGATCGGGAGATGGAATGTGGTTGATCCCTTAGCAGCAAAATATAATGGACATTCGACGTATTGTTATGTAATTAATAATCCAGTTTATTTTACAGATCCAGATGGGATGCGAATCGGTGATGGTGAAGATATCTTCAATCGATTTTATGAAGAAACTGAAGCGTCGATTTCAGAAATTCAAAACAAATTAGCTTCAAAGAATAAAGAATTAAAGGACAAAACTGACAAAAAGGAGATTAAAGCAATTAAAAAAGATATTTCCGAAATGCAGTCCAAGTTAGATGGGTTTATGGAAACTAGAGAAGAGTTAAATGCATTAAGAAAGTCGGATGAAAAATATAGTTTTTATCTCTGGAATAAAGACGTGCCTAATACGGCTGAAGCTGAAACTTCATATAATACAATCGATTACGGTGTAAATATAAGCTTGGCAAGGGGGTATAATAAAGGGTATTTAGCACACGAGATAAAGCATGCTTATCAATTTGAAATTGGTCAGTTATCTTTTGGATCTTCAGGGAAAGGCTTTTTGTTATATGATAAATCGGATGAAATTGAGGCATTTAAGAGGGGAGAACTTTACGGAGACAATAGAAGGTATGATGAGAGTTTGGGAGCCTCAGATTATTCTAAGTTAGATGAAGGTCCCAAAGGTATTGATATGGTTAATCCTAAAAGTCCATATAATGAAACATATGGGCAAACAATGATTTCGCATAATCTGGCTCAATTTAAAAATGGGAAGACTGTCCAACATTATTTTATTAATTGGAGGAGATTTTTATAAAACAGTAGCCTATGAAATTATTATTATTGAATTGTGTTCTAGTTTTGGGCTTACTTTCTTGCAAGACAACTCAAAATATTCTTGGCGAATATGGTAGTATTGTAAACGACCATTCAACTTTTGTAATTAAATTACTGGATAGTAGCAAATTTGAATATAAAAGCCGGCTGGGTTTATCGGAAAAGTATTCTTATGGCACTTTTAAGTATAAGAAAGGCAACTTGATATTAATTTCAAATCCAGATATTACAAATGAAAATGGAAGCGTAAGAGCTGAATTTAGTGAACACACTGATGGCTTTATCTTAAAATTCTTCTACTTTGACGGTATAAGGCCTTTTAAGAATTTGGATATTTTAATTAATGATTCCATCAAAATGAAAACTGATGAGAATGGGGTGGTAAAATATTATGGGAGCTTGAATGAATTATTTGTAGAATTTATGCCTCCGTGTGTTTTCTTTTATAAATTTGAAGCTAATAAAATGAATATATATTCTATTTATTTATCTCCTTCCAACGGGGCGGCAATTGCTTTTCGAAATGAAAATTTTAATATTAGTAAACGAGGGATTAGATTTGGCAAAGTGTGGTTAAGAAAAATTTAATGAGGAAGATAGGAGATTTATTCAGCTTGTAAGTACCCCACAAAAACCAGACAGTTTAAAATTAATATAGCTGCAACTTACAATAAATCTACCGATACACCTCCGGAAAATGCCGCTGCATAAACCTCGCCCGCTGCTCTTCCGGTATCACCGTCCACCCAAATTGTTCATAAAGGCCATGGGCATCACGGGTGCCCAGCATCCAGCGGCGCAGTCCCTGCAGGTCGGGGTGGGTTTCAATTTCCTCCATCATCCATTTAGATAACCCTTTTCCGCGTTCCTCATCTAAAATAAAAACATCAGCCAGGTAGGTAAATGTGGCGCGGTCCGTTACCATCCGGGCAAAACCGATTTGCCGGTTGCCATGGTATAACCCGAAACAAAGAGAATGATCAATGGATTTGGAAACCGTTTCAAAAGGCACCCCTTTGGCCCAGTAAGATTCAGTGGACAGATACCGATGCACCAGTTCCCTGTCGATCAAAGCGGGATCGGTATCAATGATGTATTCGCCTTTAGTTTTCCTGAATGGTTTTTCACTCATGTTATACGCCCTCCATTATTCTGCGGTGATAATTGATTTGTCCGAGATGATAACCCAGGTGCACAGCCAGATGGGTCAGGAAATAACCGGTGCTGGTCTTTTCCTTTAATACGAGTAAAGGATATTCCTGAGCTAATGCTTCGTCGGGTAAGTGTTGGAGTACTTTGGCTACAACCAGTATAGTATTTTCTATTTTCCGTATCAATTCATCCCTTTGAATATCTTTTTGTAAAAATTCCAGCTCCCGGTTACGGATATATCCTGTTTTTCCCAGTTCGGCGCCAATATAGGTATTGAGATTACCAACCAGGTGCAGACAAAGATTCCCGGCTGAATTGCTGATCCCCGGAACAGTTTTCCAGATCATGGATTCATCCCGGTATTGCAGGAGCTCCAGCTTTAGTTTCTCCAGGTCTCTTTGTAAGAGTAGGGAAATGATTTGTCCGTTCATTTGATTCATTTATAGCGATGACAGCTGCCATCGTATCATTTGAATACCGCTCTGAGAAACGTCTTCGTTTCGCAGTATTATGCTATCGCCTTTGGCGATCTCCTACAACCCATACTGATCCACCAGATATATAAACGCTGCCATATTCACCGCCGCTCTGCGAAACGTCTTCGTTTCGCAGTAATATGCTATCGCCTTTGGCGATCTTTTATAACCCATACTGATCCACCAGATAAATAAACGCCGCCATATTTACCGCTCCCAGTTCCAGCTCCCTTTTATTCACCGCTTCAAACACATCGCTGCGGGCATGATGGATATCGAAATAGCGTTGTGTATCCGGATTCAGACTGGCAGTAGGTGTTTTAAATATCCGGTTCAAAGGACCAATATCAGCCCCACCGCCACCTTTATTGATTTCTGTGCAGCCATATGGTGCAATCAGGGATTTCCAGGATAACACTTTCGCATACTGTTCATCTGTTCCGGAAAAACCTATGGAACGGGGCGTAAAGCCACCTGCATCACTTTCCATGGCCAGGATATGTTTTTCATTTTTGGCCTTTGCCTCCTCCGCATATTTATTGCCACCACGCAAACCGTTTTCTTCATTGGCAAATAATACAAACCGGATTGTTCTCTTTGGTTTGTATCCGGAAGCCACAAAGGCCCGCATGATTTCAATGGTCTGCACACAACCGGCCCCATCATCATGAGCCCCTTCGCAATTATCCCAGCTGTCCAGGTGACCACCTACTGTAATGATTTCATCCGGAAATTCAGATCCCTTCAATTCACCAATCACATTATGCCCGATCGTATCCGGCAGAAACTGTCCGTTGGTTTTAATACTGATATTGATTTTTCCTTTGGCTACTGATGCACTTAATAAATCCGCATCCCTCAATCCAATCGCCACAGCCGGAATTTTTTCAAAGGCCGAATCATAACGGGTAGCACCGGTATGCGGATTGTTATCTGCCGCATGACTCAAGCTCCTCACGATCACTGCTTTTGCCCCATACTTTGCCGCACGGCTGGGGCCCTGTCCACGGTACTGACCGGCATCACGATAAGAGAGAAAGGTATTGACATAGGTAGGATTGAACTTATAATTATAGAACACGATCTTTCCTTTGACCTCGTCTTTTCTTTTTTCCAGTTCATCAAATGAGTTCACCAGCATCACTTCACCGCTCACACCGGCTGGTCCGGAGCCAACAGAATTCCCCAGGGCGGCGATATCATAATCTTTACGAACCAGACGGGCATCCGGCTTCTTGGGATCATTGCCCGAAACCAGGGTATTGCTCCACATTTCATCCTTACCACCTCTTATCCAATGCGGCACCATGCATTCCTGTAACCAGGCTTGCTGCGCCCCGCTTTCCTTCATGGTTTTTAATCCCCATTGTTCAGCTTTTACCATTCCTGCTGAGCCGGCCAGGCGGGCACCTACCTGTTTGGTCAAGACCCGCAAATTTTCATAGGCCCTGCCATTGGAGAGAATTTCATCGGCAATTTTCTTGATCCAGACAGAATCTGCCTGCTGTGCATGGAGGCCATTCAAACCCAGCAACCCTAAAAACAGGAATAATTTACGCATCCGGTAATTTTTTCTAAAGATAACCGAAACATAAAAAACAGGGCTGCCAATTTGCGATAAACGGCAAACCTTACTCCGTTAAAAAGGTTACCTTCGGCAACTGATTTTATAATACTATGCGGATTGGAATTGTTTGCTATCCCACTTTCGGAGGTTCCGGAGTGCTGGCCACAGAACTGGGAAAGGCCCTGGCCCAGAAAGGCCATATGGTACATTTTATTACCTACCAGCAGCCGGTAAGGCTGAATGAGTTCATGCCGAATATCTTTTACCACGAGGTACAGGTACCTACCTACCCGCTTTTTGATTATCCCCCTTATGAAACGGCCCTGGCCAGCACCATGGTGGATGTGATCAAGAACAATAACCTGGACCTGCTGCATGTACATTATGCCATTCCCCATGCCTCGGCCGCTTATATGGCCAAGCAGATCCTGAAGAAAGAAGGCAAACAGATTCCCGTGATCACCACCCTCCACGGTACCGATATCACCCTGGTGGGCCGCGATAAGACCTATGCGCCGGTGGTTACTTTTTCCATCAATGAGAGTGATGCCATCACCGCGGTGTCCAATAATCTCCGCGATGAAACCTTCAGTCATTTCGCGATTGAAAAAGAAATAGAAGTCATTTACAATTTTGTGGACGTTAGCCGCTTCAGCCGCAAACCCATTGATGCCTTTAAAAAAGTTATCGCCCCAAATGGCGAAAGGGTCCTGCTCCATGCTTCGAACTTCAGGAAGATCAAAAGGGTGCAGGATGTGGTGAAAATATTTGCAGCCGTAAGAGCCGAAGTTCCTTCCAAACTGCTTTTTGTGGGAGATGGTCCCGAACGTTCCACCGCAGAAGATCTTGCCAAAGAATTAGGTGTATTTGATGAAGTACGCTTTGTGGGCAAACAGGAACAAATGGAAGATATCCTGGCCATTGCTGATCTGTTCTTACTTACTTCCGAATATGAAAGTTTTGGTCTGGCGGCCCTCGAAGCCATGGCGGCCGGTGTACCGGTGATCTCTACCAATGCCGGTGGTTTAGGCGAAATCAATGTAGAAGGCGTAACGGGTTATTTAGCAGATGTGGGCGATATCAGTACCATGACGGCCAAAGCCATCAGTATTATCAAAGATGATACTATACTGAATGGTTTTAAGGAAAGAGCCGCTAATCATGCGAAGAGTTTTGATATTAGTCGTGTTGTACCAGTTTATGAGAAGCTATATGAACGCTTCTTGTGAGATAAAAATTCCAAGAAACAAGATACAAGAAACAAAAAAAGAACCAAGAGACAAGAAACAAATCTCAAAGAAATTAAAAAAAGGGAGAAAATTAAAACAGGGTACGCCCTTTTTAATTTTCTCCCTTCTTGCTTTTAGTTTATTTGGTTCTTGTTTCTTGTATCTTTTTATTTTTTCTGTCATCTTCTAAGCCAAGGCAGCGGGTCAACATTCTTCGTCTCAATCATCAGGATAAAATCAATCTGTCCGCCATTTCCCTCATCATCTCTTCCTGCTTTTCCAATCGTCTGACCGGTTTTTACGGTGGCGCCTTTGGATACGGTTACACCGGAGAGATTACTGTAGGTAGTAAAGTACTTACCATGTCTGATCGTCACTGCGGAACCATCACCAAGGCTATACACAGCACTCACTTCTCCGTCGAAGACTGCTTTTACAGCAACACCGGGAGAAGGAGTGGCGATGGTCAATCCGGGATTGTCGAAAGTGAGTAAGGTATTTTCAATCTTGTTGTTGCCAAAACGAAGGGCCACAATTCCATTATCCACCGGCCAGGGCAGTTTGGCCCGGTTGGCTGCAAAGCTGCTGTTCAGTGCCACATCTTTTGAATTCAAATCAAGATAGCTCTCCGGTTTTTTAGCTACTTCATTCCGCTTGGTCGTCACTGCCGTAGTGGTAGTACCCCCATCAACCGGTTTGCCGGTATTATCAGGCTTTATAACGGTGGTTGGATTATTGGCTTTGGCAATTTCATCCGCCTTGCGTTTGGCTTCTGCTTCTGCTTTTGCCTTGGCCTTAGCTGATTCTATTTCTCTTCTTACAATCGCCAGGATCGCATTATTCAGTTCTTTATCCCTTTTCTTTTTGGCAGCAATCTGGGTGGATAAATCCTTTTCTTTTGATTTAAGCTGATTAACAACCGTTGCCTTTTCTTTTTTCTGTACTTCCAGTTCCTGTACCTGTTTGGTCTGGTTGGTCAATGCTGAATTTTTCTGATCCTTCCGCACCAGTTGTTGCTCCTTTCTTTTGGCAATCAGGTCCTTTGTTTCAAGAATCGTAGTGACCTGTTTTTCCCGGTAGGCCCGGTAACTTTTCAGGTAGGCGACCCGCTTGATGGCATCATTAAAACTATTGGCGGAAAAAATAAAATTGAGGTAATCGTAATTGCTCTTGTTCTTATAGGCATAGACTACGGAGCGGGCATACTGAATCTTCAGCGTATCCAGTTGCTTCTGCAACCGGTAAATCTCGAGATTACTCAGGTAAATATCATCATCAATATTCCTGATCTCTTTATTGATATTACTGAGGTATTGTTCCTGCAGGGCGATTTTACGGTTCAGTACATTCAGCTGGCCAAGGGTCTGTTTGGTCTGCCCCTTCACCTTATTATACATCTGCTGAATATCTTTCAGTTCCTGCTGAATGGCCTGTCTTTCTTTTTCCAGCTGGGCTTTATCCTGTGCAGCCAGTCCCTGTAGGAGCCCGGCAATGATGACCCAAAAAAGTAGTGCTTTTTTTCTCATGATAAAAAGGGGGATCGGGTGATTAAATGGGGCCGGATGTGATACCGTCTATAACGGCTGTATGCAAATTAAATTTTATTCGCCTAATTATGACTATAACTTTTAGGCACATTAAAGGGAAAATTTAACGTCTCATTAAATTCATACTGTCTGTAATTCAGCTTGATGTCCAGCTTCTTTTTCTCTGATACATTGATGGATCTTCGGGTGGAAAAATTCGGCCCCTTCTTGGTTTCATACTCTTCATAGGACAGATAACAGGTCCGGTTCCGCATTTCTTCCACATCATCCAGCTTACTGCTGATGGTCAGTTTATTTTCTGATGAAATCGTAAAGAGGTTTTTGAAAAAATCCCCGAGACTTAACAATGAAATCGTACCCGGAGAAGTGGAATAAGAAACAATTCTAGGCTCAAGAAAAACGGGGTTGCCCACGAGCAGGTCCTGCAAGGTGGAGAGATTCAAAGGCAATGCCGTTACTTCCTGCAAATAGGACACACTTCTGGCTGTGTATACTTTATCCTGCTTGTTCAGCAATTTCACTGAGTCCCTGGTGATATAGGCCCTTAATCCTTCAATGCCCAGTATCGCCGTAACAGATACCCAGATCACACTATCCTTATACATCCGGATCACGGCATTCACATCATATTTTTTTCCATCTCCGTCCCGGTATTCCACATCCACCTTACCAGAGAAAGTAGTGTAGTTGATTTTATTCTGCAGGATGCTGTCATAATGTTTCTGTATAAACAATACAGAATCTTCTTTTGACCGGTCAACCACGGCTATGGGAACTGCCACCGTATCTTTTTTTACAATGGCACTTTGTATTTTCTTGGTAGAGCGGCAGGCATAGAGCGCAAGGATCATGATCAGAAAGATGATCCATGTTCCCTTTGGCAAGACTGCGCTTTTTTTATTGTTTACCTGTATGTCCAAATCCTCCTGCATTTCTTTCGGTTACTGATATTTCGGGAACGGGTTCCCAAACAGCTCTTTCTGTTTTTTGAATAATCATTTGTGCGATGCGGTCGCCTGGTTGCAAGACCTGTTCTTCCCCAGAAAGGTTGATCAGGATAATCTTAATTTCTCCCCGGTAATCGGCATCAATGGTTCCCGGGCTGTTTAAACAGGTAATTCCCTGCTTTATAGCCAGACCGCTTCTTGGACGTATCTGCGCCTCATATCCTTCCGGCAGCTCAATAAATAGTCCCGTAGGCACCAGCGTACGCTCCATCGGTAAGAGATGAAGGGGGGCGGACAGACTGGCTCTCAAATCCATCCCGGATGATCCTGATGTGGCATATTCAGGAAGTGGATTCTCCGAGTGATTAATAACCCTGATGGTAACGGTTGACATTGCGGCAAAGATAATTCTGTAAGGGTTTACCCGGTCTGTTTATTCTGTGCTTTGCTTTTTTAGCAAAACGGTGGCATAAGCCATTAATCCTTCTTCCCGGCCCACAAAACCCAGTTGTTCAGTGGTAGTGGCTTTGACCGAAACATCTCTTATTTCCACTCCGGTGATGCGGGCAATCACTTCCTGCATGGCAGGTACATAGGTTTTTATCTTGGGTGATTGCAGACAAAGCGTGCTATCAATATTCACCACCCCATAGCCTTCTGCCCGGATCAGGTTCATGGTTCTTTCCAGCAGGATCTTGCTGTCTATATTCTTAAATTCTGCGCTGGTATCCGGGAAATGGGTACCAATATCACCAAGGCCCAATGCACCTAATAAGGCATCACAAATGGCATGCAACAGTACATCTGCATCACTATGGCCCAGGGCGCCTTTATGATGTGCCACCTGTACACCGCCTAACCAAAATTCCCGGCCTTCCACCAGCCGGTGATAATCCACTCCTGAACCGATCCTGTATGACATACTGATGCTTTCTGTTTATGTGGCGAAATTAATACTCAGTACCTGAAAAAAACAACGCCTCCCGATAGGGAGGCGCTGCAATATATTACATGAGAACCGATTACTTTTTAGCTCCGCTGCTGAAATCAAACAACACAGAGAAACGCAGTGTGTTTGAAAGAGGGTTACGGTTAACACCACTTCCTGAAGGAACCAGGTAAGCGAAGTTGAAACCAAAGATGTTGTACTTCAGACCAACACCAGCTGTGAAATAACGGCGGTTGCCTTTGAATTTGTTCTCGTAGTGATAACCAGCGCGGAGAGCGAACTGGTTGTTATACCAGTACTCAGCACCCAGAGATACAGCGAATTCTTTGATTTCTTCGCCGAATCCATCTTCTGCATCACCAAATGAGCTGAACCAGCTACCGATTACGCTTTTATTTCTGTAGTCTACCAGACCGGCTGAATCAGTCGGAGGAGTAGGAACCAGCAGTTTGTTTATTTCTACGCCGAAAGCGATAGAGTTAACATTGTTGAATTTTTTGGTATAGTTGGCACCAAGACCCAGGTTAGCAGGGATGAAATCTTTGGCGTCAGCATTATCTGTGTAAGAAATTTTAGAACCGAGGTTAGATAAAACAGCACCCCAGGCCCAACCGCTACCGGAAGCCTTAACGGCATTACCATAATAACCCAGATCAGCAGCTACAGAGCTACCAGTCTTATAAGTGGTACCACCTGCAGTGAAACCGCTGGCGAGGTTAGAATTGATATACTTCAAAGCGATACCAATACCGTGCTTTGAATTCAGTTTACGGGAATATCCAACATCAATACCGAACTCGCGGGGACGGAAAGAAGTCAGGTCATTACCGAGGGCATCCGTGAACTGGATATCACCAAGGCTGAAATAACGCAGACCTACAGAGATCGCCTGATTGTCAGAGAATTTGTACTGACCAGCCAGTGTAGCCAGAAATACATCATCAGCTACGCCTTTCAGCCAGGGAGTATAGGTTGCAGCCACACCACTTTTCTCGTTGAAAGCGGCTTTACCAATATTCCAGAGGCCGGCATATTGGTCAGCAGAAGTAGCTACCCCCAGCTCACCCATACCACCAGAACGCGCATCAGGTGATATACGGAGGAAAGGAACAGCAGTGGTAACAACATTAATTTTTGATTGTGCATTGATTGCGGTGGTTATGCCACAAAAAAGCAATGTAACGGCAGTTAGTTTTAAAGCAGTTGGTCTCATTAGAAAGTTTTTAATAATGGTGTAAATATAGAGCTTTTGATTAAAAACAAAACTAAAATAGAAAATTTTATCCGAAACGAAAAAATTGTGGTTTTTTCTGATTTTCCGGACTTTGAATCACCTGATCCGGGTATTCGGAAAGGTGCCAAAGCTCCAAAAAAACGAATTCTTTTCCTATTTATTGTATTTTTTTTAACCCTCTTTTTTAATGAGGGCATTGATTTTAATCAGGCCAGGGCTTTTCCATGGTTCCAAACAGGGGTTGAGCAGCACCCGGGACAACATTTTTTACAGGATGACCAGCTTTTCCAGCACTTCTTTTACCCCCCCGCCGGGCACCGTTACCCGAAGCTTATATAGGTATACACCCCTTCCCACCCGGTCTCCAAAATCATCCCGGCCATCCCATTCCAGGTCGGCCGACCGGTTCCCGTCAGTCTGGATCATCCGGCTGAAGGTTTTGATCGTGCGACCCGTGATGGTCATGATCTGCAACTGCACCTGTAAGGGGAGTCCCGGTTTATTATGTTCAAACCAGAAACTGGTATGGGTAGTAAAAGGATTGGGATAATTCAATACATGTTTCAGCTCCAGATCCAAATCATCCGCTACAATAAATTCCAACACCCCTTCATTCGAATTATTCAGTACATCCCAGGCTTTTAATTTAATGGTATGCCGGCCGGGGGTCAGTTCCGGCAACTGAAACCTGACCACGCCCCGCTGATAACTGTTCAGCTCGGCCTGGTAAAATTCATTAAGGATAAAAAACTGCCGGTTATCATCGTCCAGCGTGGCCACAATATCATGTCCGATACCAGAACCTGTTGTATTGATTCCGGAAGAGTCGGCCAGTTTTACAATCAGTCTGGGCCGCTGATTAGTAACCCCGCCACTGGCAAATAATTCATCATTGAGAAATAAACGGATAGCCGGTCCGGTTTTATCCCCGCTGTTATCAATTCCTTCTCCGCCTATAATAATATTATTGAAATAACCATTTGCATCGGTTGTTCCATTCTCTGCATACAGACTCAGCTTACCATTTCCAAACTGATAATTGATATCCTTCGGTACCCTAAAACTGAAACTGAAGCGGCCTGCCGTTACGGTAGACTGCCCCTTAAACAATGCCACCTGCTGCGTTTGAAAAGGAGCCGCTAAGCTTCCGGGATCATTGCCCAGGGTAAAAATGGTTTGCGGTTTATCAAATACCGCCGGATAGAGGTTCCCGTTGAATCCATTCAACAGGTTACCCTGCAAATCCACCACTTCCCCTTCAATGGTTATTTTTTCAGTGCTGCTGAGCGTATCTGCCTGCGTAGCCGGGATGCCATTCACTTTGGTGATCCTTACCCTCTGCGCAGGAAAGGCCAGGGTCAGTGCCGGATCTCCCAGCAAGGTGAATTTGCGGTTATTAATTATATCACCCAGGGTTTGATACGTAAAGTTTTTGGTCTCCCGGATCGCATCCCCCAAAGAACGATACCGGCCATTAACGTCTTCTTCCAATGCAAAGCGCATATAATTATTATTCATGATCCGGTTACTGAATGCAAAAACCGGACGGGTAGTGGTCATGAGTCCGATACCTCCAGATGCCGGTCTCAATAACAGATCTTCTCCCAATGAACTGATGGTTGGATTATCATATGGAGCAAAATCACAGGTAGCCGTGATGAATAATGGCAGGCGGTTGCTGTTCTTCCAACTGTTCACCATTTCCTGATCCAATACGGTTTCTTCAGCCAGCCGGCGAGGTCCCCCATGCCCGTTATAATTCCAGATCAGTGATCCACTGATCACCTGGTTATTACTGGCCTGGTTGGCGGCCGGGTATTGGGCACCTCCCGCATTGGTTTCCTGGCGGTAAGCATCCAGGTAAAGTTTTTGAATATTAAAGACTGGTCCGGTAAGGGCTGCAGTGGATGTAATGATCTCCGCATCCTGAAAATGCAGGTTGGCATCCTCATCATCGGTTACAAAACAAAGATTATTCCGCCAGGGGCCCAGACTTTCCGGTGCATAATAAGCAAGGGCTTTGTCTACATAATTTTTGGCTTCCCCCGGATTTTTTGCAGGAATCCTGCCAATACCAATATCCAGCAGATTGATGAGTGCGGTTGAATTGATATCTTCCTGATCATCTAAAAATCCAAAAAAATCATCTGAGGTATAAGAACCCAATGGATCCAAAGAAGACAAACTCTGCCAGGCAGGCACCAGGTTGGTATTATTAATTAACCTGTTCTTATAATCAAAGGACGCATCTCCAAATAAAAGCAGGTATTTTGGTTTGCCTGATGTACTGCCATATTTATCCCAATACATTTTTACAAAATCACGGATCGATGTTGGATCCGGAGTACCAGACCCAAATTCATGAAATACCTGTTGGGTAGTTACCACCACCGAACTGATGCCATTTCTTTGCAGATGCAAATTGGCCAAACGTCTTGCTTCCGGTAACAGGGAATGATAAGTAATGATCAGCAGCTCAGCCGGACTGCCGGCATGAAGATTCTGATTGGCCACCACGCCATCCAATGAAGGCGACAATGCTTCGGCCGGATTAAAAGCAACATATTCTCTTAAGCGAAGGGCATCATTGACAAAACGAAATTCAGTTCCATTGATATTGCCCTGCATCCGTTGCGGGTTTATCGGATCCGTGATATCCCATACCAGTGTACTGCTGCCGGCATTGCCCAATACAAATTCTGCCCGGCTGTTGCCGACACTGGACCAGTCGCGGAATAATAACTGCGAAACCCCATTCAATGAAATATTTCTACGGGTAAATAATTCAAACCAATTGATCCAACCCTGGGCATTCACGCCTCCTGGTACATAACTAAAACTAATGGTATTATTCTGTTGCGCACCGGGTATTAAGAAAGAACCGGTACCCGGCTGGGCAAATAAATCATAAGGCCCGCCCCCGGCCGGATTAATGGGTACAGATCCTGCTAATTGATTATTGACCCTGCATTCAAACCGGCTGCTGCTGTTCACTGAACGGGCCACGGTTTGCACCCTGAGCTGCAGCCCGGCACCGGTTTGGAGATTGGGAAAACTGACATTAAAATTCCTTGTCAATGATCTCCCCGGAAGCGCTGATAATTCTTCCCCATACCATTCCTTGCCACTGCCCAGAAAATTCACGGTATCCAGTTCATGAAAAAACCGATCATTGAAAGTACTGACCGTTATCACCGGTGAACCCAGCAAGGGTGCTGTATTCACTCTCCGCCCATTGCCACCAACGGTTAGAAAATAAAAAGATTTATCGCTATAAATATTTTTACGGTGCTGAAAGGACTGATTCACAGAATCCCGGATCCATTCATCCGGTCCATTGGCATAAAAAAGGATATAATCCGACCCGTTTAACTGTCCGTCTCCCCCATCCACTACCTGGATGGCATTTTCCCGCAGATCATCCGTCCAGCTGCCGTTATTGGCTTCAGATAGCATGGCTCCCCCGTTCCCATATAAGCGGATGGCCGCTGAAGACAAATTGGCCGTATTAAATCCGGCATTATTCAGCATGGGTATATCTATTTTATATACCCCCGGACGCTGAACCCCGAACATGAACCAGTTGCCCGCAGCCAGCACCGAGCCGGGGCCATAGGCACGCTGGGCCGGGGCCCGGAGACCCAGGAAAAGCAGGCTTGCCAACAGCGTCAGGACCGGTTTTTTCTGCATGACTGGAAAGATAAGACGATCGGGATTTTACCCGTCAAATAAAGTATTAATGCGTAGCCCCGTTTAACGAAAGTGCCTATATTCGCAAATCCGGCTGGTAAAATTTCCTCTGGTGCAATATTTTATCTCAACCGGCGTTAAAAATATTCCAATTCACAGGTTTATGCAAAAAACTATGAGCTTGAAAAACTTAACAATCCTATTATCCTGCATGGTGCTGCTGGCATCCTGTAAAAACGGCGGACTTTTCAAGAAAAAACAAGACAAGTCTTCGGTCACAGGATGGAACTACAACGACAAGAATGAAGGCGGCTACCGCGTGAACAAATCCAAAGAACAGGGCCTTGGCCCCGGTCTGGTATTTGTGCAGGGTGGTACCTTTACCATGGGTCAAACGGAAGAAGACGTAATGGGCGACTGGAATAATATCCCCCGCCGTGTGTCTGTTCCTTCCTTCTACATTGACCGCACCGAAGTAGCTAACGTTCATTACCGTGAGTACCTGCACTGGCTGTACCGCGTTTTTGACCCTACTGATCCTGCTAACTCCAAGATCATTGAAGGCGCCCTTCCCGACACTTTGTGCTGGAGAAGTGAGCTGAGTTATAACGAACCCCTCGTGGAATTCTACTTCCGCCACCCCGGTTTTAATGAATATCCTGTGGTAGGTGTAACCTGGAGACAGGCCAAAGATTTCTGTCTCTGGAGAAGTGACCGCGTGAACGAAAAATGCTGATGAAGGATGGTTTCGTTAATAAAAGTAACCTGAAACCCGGCGCACAGCAGGGTGATAATAACTTCACCACAAAATCTTACCTCCTTGGACTTTATACAGCGCCTCCGGGTAAAATGAAGACCAAGAAGAACGAGCCAAAAGCTACAACAGCAACCATGGAATCAGGTGTATTACTGCCTGATTACCGCCTGCCATTTGAAGCAGAATGGGAATATGCCGCTTATGGTCTGATTAACCAAAACCCCCGTCCATCTGTAAAAGAAGGAAAGCGTGGTGAGGAATTAGCCAGCAATAAACAAATGTATCCCTGGGATCCCAAGATGACCGGTCTGCGTGACAGCCGTCGTGGCAGCTGGCAGGGTACCTTCCTGGCCAACTTCAAAAGAGGTTCAGGTGATAACGCGGGTGTGGCTGGTGGTCTGAATGACCGTGCCTTCTACACTGCCGAAGTTCAATCATTCTACCCCAATGGTTTCGGTCTGTACAATATGGCCGGTAACGTGAACGAGTGGGTGGAAGATACTTACCGTCCATTGTCAACACTTGATTTCGACGATATGCCCGCTCCTTTCCGCGGTAACAAATACAAGAAACTGTATGTGGCTGATTCCACTTCCATGGATCCTTCTACCCGTTACGAGAAAGACAGCACCGGTCGTGTGAGAATGGCCAATGTTACAGATGCCGAAAGCAAAAACCGCCGGAACTACCAGCGCGGTAATGTGATCGACTTCCTCGATGGTGACTCCCTCTCCCAGTCTTCATACGGTTATGGTGTTACCACCATGATCCACTCTGAGAAATCAAAAGTGTACAAAGGCGGAAGCTGGAACGACCGTGCTTACTGGCTTACTCCCGGCAGCCGTCGCTTCCTGGAAGAAGATCAGTCGCTCAGCACATTAGGTTTCCGTTGCGCCATGGACCGCATGGGCAGCCCCGAAGGAAACAAGCGTAAAACTGGTCAGCATTACAAAACAAGAAGACAAAAGAGATAATTAAATTCTTAGATAGATCAAACCCCGGCACTGCGCCGGGGTTTTTTATTGGAAAGAAGCAAATCAAATCTCATTTTTTCGATGTTTATTCTTAAATACAGAGGCCAGAGGGAATTTTCTTTATGTCATAACGTCTTTGTCCAAAGGACTCTTCGAGCGGTTAAACTTCGATATCCTGAATTTCACTGTGTACACCCGGTGCCCTCCCAATCTCTGTGTTGAATCTCTCCGCGAAAACTCCGCACACTACTGTTCTCAGCGGTAAATTTCTTCGCTCAGCCCGGCAATCTTATTTTTGTTCTATGCAAATTGCTGAACTCTATAAAATATACCTGCAGCACCCCTCCGTGCAAACCGATACCCGGATGCTGAAAACCGGTGATCTTTTCTTTGCACTGAAAGGAGACAATTTTAATGGCAATGCCTTTGCACAAAAAGCCCTGGATGCAGGAGCTGCCTTTGCGGTGATTGATGAACCTGCTTATCAGATTGAAGGAAAAACAATACTGGTACCCGATGTACTGACAGCCTTGCAGCAATTAGCTAAATACCACCGGCAGCAATTCAACACCGGAACAACTGGCAAACCTTTTCCGGTTTTAGCCATTACCGGAAGCAATGGCAAAACAACCACCAAGGAATTGATTCATGCCGTATTGAGCACAAGTTTCAAAACCTATACCACTGAAGGAAATCTTAATAACCATATTGGGATTCCACTCACCCTTTTGAAAATAAAAAAGGATGCCGAGATAGCCGTTGTGGAAATGGGTGCCAACCATCAAAAAGAAATTGCCTCCTATTGTACTTATGCATTGCCTACGCATGGCTTGATCACCAATTGCGGTAAAGCCCATCTCGAAGGATTTGGCGGCGTGGAAGGAGTCAAAAAAGGGAAAGGAGAATTGTTTGATCACCTGCGTCAACACAAGGGTACTGGCTTTGTGATGTGGGATTATGATTATCTCCGGGAGATGAGCCAGGGAATTACTGAAATCTTTACTTACGGAACTGCAACAGCCGATATTGAAGGCAGGGCTTTAAAAAGTGAACCCTTTCTGGAAGTAGCGGTTACAAAAGGAGCGTACACCGGAAATATTCAAACTAAGCTGGTCGGAGATTATAATCTTCCCAATGTACTGGCCGCTATCGCCATTGGAAAATATTTTGGGGTGCCGGATGAAAAAATAAAAAAGGCTTTGGAAGATTATATTCCATCCAACAGCCGTTCACAGTTACTTCAAAAAGCAAGTAATACCATCATCCTCGATGCTTATAATGCCAATCCCTCCAGTATGAAACTGGCGATTGAAAATTTTGCAGCCATCAAAGCAGATCAAAAAATAGTACTGTTGGGCGCCATGGCCGAACTGGGACCAGAAAGCCTGGCCGAACACCAATCTATTATCGAGCTGCTGCAAAAATATAGCTGGACAAAAGTGGTACTCGTTGGAGGAGATTTCTTGCAATTACAACACCCTTTTATTTCCTTTCCCAATGCCCTTGCCGCAAAAGAATGGTTGAAAACCGAAAACCCGGAAAAAAGTCATCTCCTGATCAAGGGCAGCCGAAGTATGAAAATGGAAACCGTTTTGGAAGACTAACTTTGCAAAATGAACTGGAAACAATTATTCCCGCAGTTTGAACCGGCCCTGATCGAAATGATCGAGAAAGAAGCTGTACAAAGAACATTTTATGCCGGAGATGTCATCATGCGTACCGGTCAGTTTATCAAATCCACCGTGCTGGTACTCGAAGGCCGAATCAAAATTTACCGCGAAAATCAGGATGGTGGTGAATTCCTGATGTATTATCTGGAACCCGGTCAGGCTTGCGCCGTATCCATGATCTGTGCCATCCAATCCACCACCAGCGAAATCATGGCTCAGGCAGAAGAAAATACTGAAGTGCTGATGATCCCCATCCAACTGATGGATGAAATGATGAATAAGTATAAAAGCTGGTACCAGTTCGTCATCCAGACTTATCGCGGTCGCTTTGATGAACTCTTATCAGTAGTTGATAATATCGCTTTCAGAAATATGGATGAAAGACTGGAGTTCTACCTGAAAAGACATGCCGGTGACAGTGGTAAAAAGCAAATTGAACTCTCTCATCAGCAAATTGCAGATGATCTGAACAGTTCCCGGGAAGTGATCTCCCGCCTGCTCAAAAAAATGGAGCAGCGGAACCTGGTCAAACTGCACCGGAATATGATCGAATTACTGTAGGCAACAGCCGCTGTGATTTCAGTCACAGTGTGAGAACCCGGCGGGTACTAATCTTGCACAAATAACAGACATGGAAATCATCGGCTATATCGCTTCTCTTATTATCGGCATATCCCTTGGACTGATCGGCGGCGGCGGTTCTATCTTAACCGTACCGGTACTGGTCTATCTCTTCCATGTTAACCCCGTTTTAGCAACAGCCTATTCCCTGTTTATCGTTGGTGCCACCAGTCTGGTAGGAGCTTTTCCAAAATATAAAAGCGGAGAAATCAATATCCGCACCGCAATCATTTTCGGAATCCCATCCATCGCAGCCGTCTTTGCCACCCGTGCTTTTATTGTTCCTGCGATTCCAACTGAAGTATTCAGCATTGGTGATTTTGTGGTGACGAAATCACTGCTGATGATGATCCTGTTTGCGTTGCTGATGGTCTTTGCTTCCATCTCCATGATCCGTACTAAAAAAGACCAGGCCGAAGAAAACACAGTACAGCAGTTCAATTACCCCTTGATTATTGTGGAAGGGGCAGTCGTAGGGCTATTAACCGGACTCGTAGGTGCCGGTGGCGGATTCCTCATTATCCCTGCTCTTGTACTACTGAGTAAACTGCCCATGAAACAGGCCATTGGTACTTCTTTGCTGATCATCGCCGCAAAATCTTTGATCGGCTTCACGGGTGATCTGGGCAAACAAAGCATGGACTGGACACTTTTATTAACAGTAACCGGATTAGCCATCATCGGCATTTTTATCGGCAATGCCCTGAGTAAAAAAGTATCGCCACCAGTCTGAAAAAAGGCTTTGGCTGGTTTGTACTCGTCATGGGTATTTACATTATTGTTAAAGAATTATTCTTCCCCGGTGGCAGCGCCCATTGATTGTGATGCTAGTCACTGTGCAGTGTTTTTCATTGTCCGAAATTTGATCCATCATCAGTAATAAAAATCAATCAAAAATGAAAGTAGAACAGATTTATACCGGTTGTCTGGCACAGGGTGCCTACTATATTGAAAGCAAGGGTGAAGCAGTAGTGATTGATCCTTTGCGTGAAGTGGACCCTTATCTCCGCAAAGCAGAAGGTAATAATGCCACGATCAAGTATGTGTTTGAAACACATTTCCATGCCGACTTTGTAAGCGGTCACCTTGATCTCAGTAAAAAAACTGGCGCCCCGATTGTGTATGGTCCCAATGCCAAACCGGCATTTGATGCGATCATTGCAACAGACGGACAGGAATTCAAAGTGGGTGATGTGACCTTGAAAGTATTACATACGCCTGGTCATACCATGGAGAGCACCTGTTACCTGCTTCGTGATGAAAATGGTAAAGACGTGGGACTGTTCTCCGGAGATACACTCTTTATTGGTGATGTGGGCAGACCCGATCTGGCACAAAAACTGGTGACTGATCTGACACAGGATAAACTGGCTGGTTATTTATTTGATTCATTACGGAATCAGATCATGCCTCTTGCGGATGATATTATTGTTTACCCCGCCCATGGTGCAGGTAGTGCCTGTGGCAAGAACATGAGTAAGGAAACAACCGATACCCTGGGTCATCAGAAAGAAACCAATTATGCGCTGCGTCCTGATATGACCAAAGAAGAATTCATCAAAGAAGTAACCACCGGACTGGTTGCCCCGCCCGCTTACTTCCCGCTGAATGTGATGATGAATATCCAGGGGTATGACAGTATTGATAAAGTACTGGAAAGAGGTCAGCATGCTTTAAGTCCTGATGCTTTTGAAGTGGCTGCTAACGAAACCGGTGCCCTCGTATTGGATACCCGTGATCCGCAAATCTTTACCAAAGGATTTGTCCCCAACTCCATCAATATCGGTATCGACGGGCAGTTTGCCCCCTGGGTAGGCGCCATGATTCCTGATATCAAACAGGAAATCCTGCTGGTAACTGATGAAGGCCGTGAAGAAGAAGTGATTACCCGACTGGCCAGGGTGGGATATGACTATACAATCGGTTATCTGAAAGGTGGTTTCAATGCATGGAAAGAAGCTGGTAAGGAAACAGACAGCATTCAATCCATTGATGCGGCTGAGCTGGCAGGCATCATGGAAAAGAATGAAGTGAATATCCTGGATGTTCGCAAGAAGAGTGAATACCAGAGTGAACACCTCCTGAATGCAGAAAATGCACCCCTTGATTTTATCAACGACAGCATGGCCCAGCTGGATAAAAACAAAACTTACTATGTACACTGTGCAGGCGGTTATCGTTCCATGATCTTTAATTCGATTCTTCGCGCCAGAGGATATGAAAATCTGATAGATGTAAAAGGCGGTTTCAAATCACTGAAAGAAAGCAATCAGTTTAAGATCAGTGACTATGTATGCCCCTCTACATTGTTATAAATTTTAAGTCAGTTAAGGTTAATGGTTATACAAGCCGGGGGACCCCCGGCTTATTCACCTCTCAAAATAATAATATGGAAAACAATCCTGTCAGCATGCCCAGAATCGGTGATCAGGCACCTGATTTTACAGCTATTACCACAGTCGGACCACTCAATTTCACGGAATACCGGAAAGACAAGTGGGTGATCCTCTTCTCTCATCCTGCCGATTTCACACCGGTTTGCACAACCGAAATGAGCGGATTTGCTAACGAACAGGAATCCTTCTTCGATAAAAACAATACCCGGCTCATGGGGCTGAGTATTGACAGCGTTCACTCACATATTGCGTGGGTGGATAATGTCAGAAAAAACAGCGGTGTCTATTTTCAATTCCCCATCATCGCCGATCTGGATATGAAAGTGGCAAAGCTATATGGCATGCTGCAACCGAATGAAAGTGAAACAGCAGCAGTCAGGGCTGTATTCTTTATTGATCCAAAAGGCATCATCCGCCTGATCATGTACTACCCCCTGAATGTGGGAAGAAGCATGCATGAAATCAAAAGAGTGTTACTGGCCCTGCAAACCAGCGATGCCAATAAAGTTGCCATGCCACTGAACTGGGAACCCGGAGATAAAGTGATTGTGCCTCCTCCAAAAACACTGATCGATTATGAAACAAGACTGGCAGATACTACTCTTGAAAAAACAGACTGGTACCTCGCCAAAAAAACATTATAAACCTGCGGCATTGAAAAAAGCCGCATAACATCTTAGCAAATGAATCAGTTAAAAGAAATCATCAACAACCCGTCCACTGTGATAGTGGATGTAAGAAGTTCCTGGGAATTCGAATCGGAACATATACCCGGCGCTAAAAATATTCCCCTGGAAGAAATCCCCGCTAAAGCAGCCGAATTCAAAAACCTGGGTACACCCATCGTTTTATACTGCCGCAGTGGTAACCGCAGCGGAATGGGCGTCAGCATCCTAAAACAAAACGGGGTGACTGAAGTGTACAATGGCGGCGGATTGGGAGATGTTCAGATTTTACTCAATTAAAATAGTTGTCATGCTGGGATTTTTTAAAAAATTATTCGGTGGTACTCCTGTTAATTACAAAGAACTCCTTTCCAATGGTGCCATCATTGTAGATGTGCGATCTGCCGGAGAATATAAATCAGGACATATTCCGGGCAGCCGGAACCTTCCCCTTGATGGAATCAGGGGAAAAATTCAGGACCTGAAAAAGACAAATAAACCGGTCATCACGGTTTGCCGCAGCGGGGCCAGGAGCAGTATGGCCAAAAACATTTTAAAATCGGCAGGGATTGAAGTATATAATGGTGGCGCCTGGAATAGTTTGATGAATAAAATTGCCTGATCTTTACCCTGTAAATTTTATTCCTCCTTTAAAAAATAACCAAATGCGCCAAAGACTTTCCCTGCTGACCCTTTCGATCATCATTAGCATCTCTTCCTGGTCTCAGAGTCTGGGTAACAGCCAGCCTGGTGCTCATAAAGTAGTGATGCAATTAAGCAGTAATGATACCCTTGTGTGGAAAGGCTTGATGAATAACCTGCGCAACCTGAAAGCAGGATGGGGCGATAGTGTAGAGATTGAAGTAGTGGCCCATGGTCCCGGAGTGGAAATGCTGATGTCGGCTAAAACTACCCAACTGGAAAAAATCAGGCAATTTAAATCCATGGGCATCCAGTTTGTTGTTTGTGAAAACACACTGAGAGAAAGAAATATCCCAAAAGAATCCATCATCCCCGAATCCGGCTATGTAAAAATGGGAGTCGGGGAAATTATTTTGAAACAGGAAAAGGGCTGGACCTATATCAAAACAGGTTTCTGATCCTCCCCTTCCGGTGCACCTGAAAAAAATGAAAACAGCAAGTATTGTACATCGTATTGTTTTCCTGTTACTCACAGGTTTTTTTCACTCAACACCCTTGCCCAGCACCAGGAAGTAACTGAAACACCCAGAATCTGGAAATCAAAAGAAGCAGAAACGGATTCCACTTCTATCCTGGCCGCATTCCGAAAAGGAACTTTCAGCGGACATTTCAGGTATTATTTCATGGCAACGAATAACCAGCCCGGCCTTACCGATTACCATGCCCATGCAGTGGGTGGCGGAATTAAATTTGAATCGGGAAAATTCAAAAATTTCCAGGTGGGAGTGAGCGGATTCTTTGTGTTTAATATCGGTTCTTCCAATCTGGCATTACCCGATACTAAAACAGGGGTGATGAACCGGTATGAAATCGGTCTCTTTGATATTGAAAACCCTTTGAATAAAAAAGATATTGACCGGCTGGAAGAATTATATATCAAATACACGTTTCGGAAAAATCAGATTATTGCAGGTAAACAACTTATCAATACTCCTTTTATCAACCTGCAGGATGGACGGATGCGGCCTACAGAAGTGGAAGGGATCTGGGCCGATATCCGTTCAATCAAAAAACTAAAAATTCAGGGCGGCTACCTCTATAATATCTCCCCCCGCAGTACTGTAAAATGGTTCCGCGTAGATGAATCCATCGGCATCTATCCATCCGGTGTTAATGGGAATGGCAGCCGGTCCAATTATGCAGGCAACCTGCAAAGCAAGGGGATACTCCTCACCGGAATCACCTGGCAGGTAAATTCAAAACTCTCCATCATTGGCTGGAACCAGTTCACCGAAAACCTTTTCAATAGCGCTTTGCTGCAAGCTGATTATAATCTCCCCCTGAAAAAGAAATCAGTATTATTTGCTTCAGCACAAATGATCCGGCAGGATGCAGTGGGCAATGGTGGTAACCCCGATCCGGCCAAAGCATACCTGCAAACGGATGCCAAAGCCATGACAATGGGTGCCAGGTTCGGCTGGAAGAATGATCTATGGGAAACCAGTCTGAACTATAACCGGATCACCGCCCATGGCCGTTACCTCATGCCCAGGGAATGGGGACGTGATCCATTCTTCACTTTTCTTCCCCGCGAAAGAAACGAAGGATTTGGTGACGCTGATGCCATCATGCTCAAAACCAATTATAAGATTCCGAAAGCCAGGTTGAGCAGCTCCATCGCAATGGGTTATTATCATCTTCCCGATGTCAGCAATTTCCGGTTGAATAAATACGGACTCCCCTCCTATCACCAATTGAATATTGATACCCGTTATCAGTTCAAAGGTTTACTGAAAGGACTGGAAACACAGATTCTTTTTGTGTACAAAGGGAAAAGCGGTGAAACTTATGGAAATGACAAATATGTCATCAATAAAGTGGAAATGTCCTTATGGAATATCCTCTTTAACTACCAGTTTTAACCTTGTTTTTATAGCTTAGTGTGATATTGGTCACCATACACGTCAGACAAAGAACAGAATTTTAAGCTGCATATTTTACCTTAAACGTTTGCCATGTACAAACCAGGAGACAAGAACCAGGTACCTGAAAGCCGCCGCGACTTTCTGAAAAAAGCAGCCTTTGCCGGAGCAGGAACCGTTTTGGGAAGCAGTATCATAGCCAATGAATCACTGGCTATGTCCGCTGCAGCCAATAACCGTTTTTCCATTCTCATTACGGCCGATATCCATGCCCAGCTCAATACCCATGATGAATTTTTCTGGGAAAACGGAAAAGCCGTTTACAAAAAACGAGGCGGACTGGCAGTACTCAAAACAATGATTACTCATTTCAGGAAACAGGATCCTGCCAATACCCTGCTGATTGACGGAGGTGATTATTTTCATGGCAGCGCCGTGGCTTCCCTTACAGAAGGAGAAGCACTGATTCCACTCATCAATGAATTTCAATACGACCTGCTGCTTCCCGGGAACTGGGAAGTGGTGTACAAGAAAAAGAAAATGCTCTATGATCTGGGGCATGCGCAGGGCGCCAAAATCTGCGCCAATATGTGGCACAAAACAAAAGATGCCGATGACGGAGAACTGATCTTCCCTCCTTACTGGATCAAAAACATCGCCGGTACCAAGATCGGTTTTATCGGTTATACAGACCACCTGATTCCAAAAAGACAATCACCTGCTTACAGCGAAGGCATCCGTTTTGAACATGCTGAAGAGAATGTTGCCCGGTATATCCGCCGGTTAAAAGAAACCGAGGGATGCAGCATCATCTTTCTGGTCACCCATATGGGTTTGGCACAACAGGTAGGATTGGCCAATAATTCCGCAGTGGAGGGCGCTGATTTTATTATTGGTGCCGATACCCATGAAAGAGTAAGAGAACCGATACAAGGTAAATATGCCAAAGTAATTGAATGTGGTGCATTCGGTTCCTTCCTGGGCAAACTGGATATTGAACTGGCTGATGGTAAAATGAAATCCTTTCACTATCAGTTACTGGATGTGGATCCTGCGATCTATCCACCTGATCGAAAAATGCAGACAATGGTGGATCAGGCCATGTTGCCATTTCAAAAAGATTTATCCCGGGTGATTGGCACCAGCATCACGCCGCTGGTCAGGTATTTTGTAATGGAAACACCCATGGACAACCTGATCACGGATGCGATTCTGTGGAAGTTCAAACCAGATATTGCCCTGAGTAATGGATTCCGGTTTTGTCAGCCTTTAGCGGTTGATGATAGAACCGGAAAAGCAACGATCACCAAAGAATTTTTATGGAATATGCTGCCGGTTGACAGTGAAGCCAAAACCGGATGGGTCAAAGGCAAACAATTGCAGGAATGGCTGGAAAAAGAATTGCAGAATGCATTTGCCAAAGATCCTTCCAAAAGATTTGGCGGCTGGTTTGTCCGCTTTGCCGGAATGGAAGTGAATTTCACCATTGGCAAAGAAAATGGCAAAAGAGTCAATGAAGTAAAGATCAACGGCGCTCCCCTTGACCCTGAAAAATTATACAGCGTGGTGGCCTGCGAAAGAGAAGGTGATCCTGATGATACCCTTTGCCGGATTGAAAAAGTAAAAGACCCAAAGCGGCTGGGTATATTAATGCATAACGTGATTGAAGAATACCTGGCGGGTCATTCACCGGTATCACCGCGACTGGAAAACCGGGCTACTGCCACCGACCAGCCGCATACCCTGCTGACCCAATTACAGGGAACAACTTATGAATTCAGATGATATAATTGTATGTGGAAACTAATCAGATCAAACTGGCCCCTGGTCATCATCCTTGCCATCATTGGCATGGTTTCATTGCGTGAAATTTTTAACGCTTTGAACAATAGCGGAACTGCCAATACGCCGGTCATGGCCGTTGATAGCAGTTGGGTGGCTCCAAGTTTGTATACGGACAATGAACTAAAAGGAAAGGAAAGAGAAAAGGTAATTTATGGAGAAGAACTGATCATGCATACCTCCCTTTACTTCGGACCCAAAGGTTCGGTAGCAACCTTAACCAATGGTATGAACTGCCAGAACTGTCACCTGCAGGCCGGAAAAAAAAACTGGGGGAATAATTACAGTCTGGTTTATGCCAACTATCCCAAATTCCGCGACCGCAGCGGTTCAATGGAGAGCATTTATAAAAGAGTCAGCGATTGTTTTGAAAGAAGTCTGAATGGTACTGCCCCCGACAGTAACAGCAAAGAATACCAGGCCATCGCTGCCTATATCCAATGGGTGGGGAAAGATGTACAAAAAGGACAGAAACCGGTTGGATCTGGGATTGAAAAAATTCCTTTCCTGAACCGGGCCGCCGATCCTGCAAAAGGGCAAGTAGTTTATACGGCCCAATGCCAAAGCTGCCATGCAGCCAATGGGGAAGGTCAGCTGGCATTTGATGGTAAATCCTATGACTATCCGCCGCTCTGGGGTGAACATAGTTACAACGATGGGGCGGGCTTATTCCGGCTCAGCAATTTTGCAGGCTATATCAAAAATAATATGCCCTTTAATCTGGCCAGTCATGATCTACCCAAATTAACCAATGAAGAAGCCTGGGACCTGGCCGCATTTGTGAACAGCCGGCCCCGGCCTAAAAAAGATCTAAGCAAAGACTGGCCCGATATTTCCAAAAAACCATTTGACCATCCCTTTGGTCCTTATGTGGATGGCTTTACGGAAGCAGAACACAAATACGGCCCTTATCAGCCCATCATTGCCAAAAAAGAAGAATTGGCCAAAAAGAATTAATTTTTCCTGTGATAAATATCACAAGTAAGCGGTTTTCCTGACCGGAACTTTGTACCAGAAAAACATTTTTTATGCCTGACTTTATCAGAAATCCCTGGCCCTGGTATGTGGCCGGACCATTAATCGGACTGACTGTTCCTCTTTTGCTGATTCTTGGAAACAAATCATTTGGTATCTCTTCTTCGCTCCGGCATGTTTGTGCCGCCTGTGTGCCTGCGAATATTCCGTTTTTTAAGTACGACTGGAAAAAAGAAATCTGGAACCTGTTTTTTGTGGCAGGGATACTGATTGGAGGAATACTGGCTGCGCAATTTCTTTCCAACCCGAATCCGGTTGAAGTGAATCCTAAACTGGCCGCAGAAATGGCCGGATATGGGATCACTGATTATAGCGGATTGATTCCTTCAGAAATTTTTTCCTGGCCGCAATTGTTAACGGCCCGTGGCCTGATCATGATGGTATTTGGCGGATTCCTGGTAGGATTCGGTACCCGTTATGCAGGAGGCTGTACTTCCGGTCATGCTATCATGGGGCTCAGTAACCTGCAATGGCCTTCGTTGGTGGCCACCTGTTGTTTTATGGCTGGTGGTTTTATCATGGCCAACCTGATCCTGCCTTATGTATTAAATCTCTAACCTGATTAATTTTTCAATATGTCCACTCAAAATATAAATCCCGAAATCGCCAGCAGTGAAAAACCCTTTGTGGCACAGCAGGTGAATACGGATTATGAAGTCCGCTCCGAAAACGCCATGTGTGTGAATCATTCGGAACTGGACAAACCACTTTTATCTAAAATCAAATACGGCATTGCCGGTATTTTTTCGGCATCATCCTCGTGAAATCTGAAGTGATTTCCTGGTATCGTATTCAGGAAATGTTCCGGCTCCAGAGTTTTCATATGTATGGCGTCATTGGTTCCGCTGTGGTGGTGGGGATTATCAGTGTATTCCTGATCAAAGAATTCAAACTCAAATCCATTGATGGCGAGCTCATCAGACTGGAACCTAAAAAATTCAATAAGGGACAGATCTATGGTGGCCTTACATTCGGTTTAGGTTGGGCCATTACCGGAGCCTGTCCGGGTCCTTTGTTTGCCCAAATCGGTACCGGTGCCCTGGTCGTGATCGTTACGCTCTTTAGTGCCATTGCTGGAACCTGGGTCTATGGCAGGTTCAAAGACAAATTGCCGCACTAAGCAATATTGTCCCGCTTGTAATATTGAGTTTATCGAAATAGAGTGTAGCGAAATAGAGTTTATCGAAATTGAGTTTACCGAAATATGGCAACCCTTGGCAGTAAAAAGCTGTCACATTGGGCTTGTCGAAATGAGACAGCTTTACTGCCAATTATCTCCTCACTTATGTGATCCAGATCACCCTTCCCGCTGCTGCATGATTGTACTTTAGCAGTCCGTTTACTTTCTGATTTTCTTCATCTAAAAAAATTAAGATGCGCCTGCTATTCTCACTTTTATTTATAATCAGTATGCAACCTGTCACCCGTGCGCAGGAAGGATTTCCATTTCAGATACAACTTGACCCGGTAATTATTCCTTCCTTCGCCGGATTGCAATCCTATGCCTGGGCTAAATCCGGAGAACTCATCTTATTAATAGGCGGCAGGACTGATGGTCTCCACAAAAAACAACCCTTTGCCGCATTTAATAAAAATGACAATAACAAATGGCTGATCGTTCTTGATCCTGAAAAAGAAAAAGTCTGGAAAAGATCACTGGATGGCCTGCCGCCCGGCATTACCCAGCAATTACAGAGTACCAATATGGAATACTATCAGGATGGGAATGAACTGATCCTGGCAGGTGGTTATGGTTACAGCGAATTGGCAAAAGATCATATTACCCATCCTTACCTGATCAGGATACAGGTGAAGGAACTGATCCGGGCAATCATTGATGAAAAAGACCCTGCTGCTTTCGTCAGCCAGATCAAAGATGAAAGAATGGCAGTAACAGGCGGAAGAATGCAAAAGCTGGGTGATGCCTATTATCTGGCAGGCGGACACCGCTTTGATGGACGGTATAATCCTGATGGTCCCGATCACGGACCCGGGTTCTCCCAGCAATATACCAACCAGGTCAGGAAATTCAGGCTTTCAGCAACAGGATTTCCGCTCAGCATAACATCCTATTCTGCAATCACGGATACAACTTTGTTTCATCGCAGAGATTATAACCTCTTGCCGCAATATGATGAAGCCGGTAAAAAAATGCTGACCATTTTTTCGGGTGTATTCAGACCGGATAAAGATCTCCCCTTTACTAACCTCACAGATATAAAAGGAAGCAGTTACCAGGAAGTCAAAGGATTTAATCAGCAGTTTTCACATTACCATGCGGCCTGTGTTCCGGTTTATGATGCCAAGAATAAAACGGGCTGGTCGGTATTCTTTGGAGGCATCGCCGTACAATATGCAGACAGTACCGGCAACATCCAATCTGACCAGAATGTTCCGTTCGCAAAACATATCAGTGTAATCGAAAGAAAAGAAGGCCGGTTGAAAGAATACCTGCTTCCTGAAAAATTCAGTGGTTATTTTGGTGCTGCTGCAGAGTTCATTCCGGCAACAGGTAATCTATACAATGAAGATGGATTCTTCCTCGCAAATGTATCGGGCAGGAACAAAAAACTGGCGGGTTATATCATCGGCGGAATCGATAGCCGGGCCCCGAATGTATTCTGGGGAAATGCGCCTGATGGCAGCCGTGCATCACCGGTTGTCTGGAAAGTATATTTTAGTAAAACATAAACCGGGCTGCTGTTCATTTTACAAGCGCTGTCCGATCATACGCAATACAGCTGCCTTTCCCTGGTGAAATGGCCCTTCATCCAGTTCCAGTTCCTTTTGCTCACAACTGATCAGGTGCAGGAAGGGGAAATCATGGCAAAGCGATGGGGCGTCATATAACATGGCGGGATCCTTGGGTCCGCCGCTATTAAAATGTATTTGCTCTTTTGCATAGGCTTCCAGCACCAAAAAGCCACCGGGTTTGATGGACTGGTAAATTTCCTGATGAAATGACTGGCGGAGCAATGGCGGTAAATGCACATAAATCAGCCCGACAGCATCATACTGCTTACCGGCTGTAAAGGAATCGATATCCATCAGCTCGTACTGAATGGGGAGATGCCTTTCGCGGGCTGCGGCTACAGTTCTGTCTCTGGCAACGGCACTGAAATCAAAAGCATCTACCTTCCATCCTTTTGCGGCAGCATAGAGCCCATTGCGCCCCTCTCCTTCTGCAGGCATTAAAATAGTTCCGGGTTCATGCTGATCAATAAAACTTTTAAAAAAAGCATTGCGCTGCTCCCCGTAAACATTGCTGTTTTCCGTATATCGGTTATCCCAGAACTCCTTCATTGTTTCCGGATTGAATGACCAGCAGGTTTTCTTCGATCACTTTTTTCAATACATGTTTGGGTAATGCCCCGGGTTGCATCATGGGTTCTCCATCGGAACCGATGAATAACAGTGTGGGTATACTTTGAATGCCAAAAACAGAAGATAATTCCTGTTCCACATCAGTATCTACTTTATAAATCAGTAAGCGTCCTTCATATTCATCAGCCAATTCTTCCAGTACCGGCGCCACCATTTTACAGGGACCGCACCAGTCGGCATAAAAATCGATGATGGCTGGCAGGTTGCCCAGGTATTTCCAGTCCTTTTCCAGATCATAGTTAAATACTTTATCCTTAAAATCCTGCGTGGTCATTTTAATCGTTGGCATAATTGATTGCTTTAAAGAACAAATGTACCAAGGATAGTGGATACCGCCGGTGACCCAAATCACAAAAAAACCGGCCCGTTATCCGGGCCGGTTCCACTAAAACCCCTTCAACATCAGAGCATCGTTTTCGGCTCTGTATATTTCGTTTTCTTTAGTCCGGTCTGGCTGAGTGCTTTATAACCGCCCCTGATATTCACCAGATTTTCAAATCCCCTTGACTGCAGGATCGAACACATGATCACAGAGCGATAGCCACCGGCGCAATGGATATAGTATTTTTTATTCCGATCCAGTTGGGCCATATTATGATTGATGAAATCAAGCGGGAAATTTTCTGCTCCTTCCAGGTGTTCGGCCTCATACTCACTTTTACGACGGGCATCCAAAAGGTTAACCTCTTCGGTACCGCTCTCATACAATGCCGCAAATGTTTCTGCATCGATCTCTTCCAGCACTGTTGTATCAAAACCTGCTTCCTTCCAGGCCCAGATACCACCTTTCAGGAATCCAACCGGGTTATCATAACCAACTCTTGACAAACGCACAATTACTTCTTCTTCTTTTCCTTCATCTGCCAGGAAAAGAATGGGTTGCTTCAGATCGGTAATCAGCGTACCGGCCCATGGGGCGAAATTATCATCCAGTCCGATGAAGACCGAACCCGGAATATGCATGGCCGCAAATACATCCTTGCCTCTTGTATCCAATACCAATGCTTCCAGACTTTCCCAGGCTGCCTGGAATTCACGGGGAGATAGCTCCCGCATACCTCTGGCAATGATATCATCAATACTATCCACCCCGCCCTTCAGGTTCATCAGTACATTATATGGGAAATACTGGGGGGGCTCTACCAGTCCGTCTGTTACTTCTTTAATAAATTCTTCCTTCGTCATATCGGCACGAAGCGCATAGTTCACTTTTTTCTGGTGACCCAGGGTATCAGTAGTTTCCCGGCTCATGTTTTTACCACAGGCACTTCCAGCACCATGACCTGGGTATACTATCACTTCATCAGCTAATGGCATGATTTGATTCCGGAGAGAATCAAATAAATGACCGGCTAAAAATTCAGGGGTCACTTCTGCTTTTACTTTTTGTACCAGATCCGGACGGCCCACATCACCAATGAACAATGTGTCGCCTGTAAAAATCGCCTGCTCTTTTCCGTTTTCATCAATCAACAGGTAGGTGGTGGACTCCATGGTATGTCCGGGTGTATGCAGTACCCTGAATTTAATATTACCCAATGAAAGTTCTTCTCCATCCTGAGCCACATGCGCTTCATACCCCGGCACTGCAGTTGGACCAAATACAATAGTGGCGCCGGTTTTTTTGGACAAATCAATATGACCGCTGACAAAATCAGCATGGAAATGGGTCTCCAGTATATATTTTATTTTAGCGCCATTTCTTTCTGCCCTTTCAATATAGGGACGGGTTTCCCTTAAGGGATCAATAATAGCCACTTCGCCATTGCTTTCAATGTAATAAGCCGCTTCAGCCAGGCAGCCAGTATAGATTTGTTCGATTTTCATATCCCATGCCTTTTAATTGCTGAATAAGAACCAGCGTTTTTCAATGGATGTTGGACAGCAAACCATTTCGTTGAATGGCATCTGCTTCACAGGAATGGAGAAAAACAAAATTCAAGTGGGACCTCAGCTGTGTGAATGACATAAGTCACAAAATCGGGTGACTGTTATCAGGTCTTCCCTTTTATTCCGCTGATTCTCTGTAATAATTCGTGTTGAGTGACAGTTATCACGTTATTGCCCTTGCTGTTACGGTACTTTAGTATTCTAAAATCAACAGTATGTCACATCAACACCAGATTTTAATTGTAGGCGGAGGTAATGCCGGTATTTCCGTTGCTTCCCAATTGCTCCGTAAAAACAAACAACTGGATATTGCCATCATTGAGCCATCCGACAAACACTATTATCAACCGGCCTGGACCCTGGTGGGTGCCGGAGTATTTAATATGAAGGATACTATTCATCAGGAAAAAGATGTGATGCCAAAGAATGTGAAATGGATCCATCAGAAAGCAATCTCGTTCCAGCCGGAAGAAAATACGGTTACCCTCGACAACCAGGAAAAAGTGAATTACCAGTATCTCGTGGTAGCTCCCGGCATTCAGTTGAACTGGAATGAAATCAAGGGACTGAAAGAAACACTCGGTAAAAACGGGGTCTGCTCTAATTACAGTGTGGAGAATGTGCCCTATACCTGGGAAACACTGAAAAATTTCAAAGGCGGAAAGGCCCTTTTTACCAACCCGAATACACCGGTAAAATGTGGTGGAGCTCCCCATAAAATCATGTGGCTGGCTGCCGATTACCTTAAAAAACATGATGTGTTTGATAAGACCGAGATCCAATACTGGAGTGGAGGCACCCGTTTGTTTGGAGTGGATAAATATGAAAAAACGCTGAAGAAAGTAGCAGAGCGCGACAAAGTGCAAATGAATTTCTTTACAAAACTGGTGGAAATTGACGGTCCCAATAAAAAAGCAAAATTTGTTGGCTTTGGCGAACAGAACAAAGACAAAGAATACTGGGTGGATTTTGATATGATTCATATAACACCACCCCAGAGTGCGCCTGATTTTATCCGTAATAGTCCGCTGGCCAATACCGCCGGATGGGTGGATGTAGACAAACACAGCCTGCAACATGTAAAATATCCCAATATATTTTCACTGGGAGATGCCTCTTCACTCCCCACTTCCCGTACCGGTGCGGCTATCCGTAAACAGGCACCCGTACTGGTGAAAAACCTGATGGCCGTGATGGCAGGTCAGCAACCGGCCGCCAGTTATAACGGCTATACCAGTTGCCCGGTAGTAACCGGTTATGGCAAACTGGTGCTTTGCGAATTCGATTATAATAACCAGCCCATTGAAACCTTCCCCTTTGACCAGAGTAAGGAAAGATGGAGTATGTACCAGTTGAAAAGAAGGGTATTGCCCTGGTTGTACTGGAATAAAATTCTGCCGGGAAAAATGTAATGTGTTGATGTAGGTTTTATACAAACGGCTGTCTTCGACAGCCGTTTTGTTTTAAGCTTAATCTTTTGAAAGATACCGGCTCAAGGCCGGTATGACGTACTCGTGGCCCGTTGCAAACTCAAACTACTTGGAGTCCCGCCACAATCTTGGAGCATGTCACCCCCAACATTTACTGTTGGGGGTCTTTCGGAGGAAGTTAAATGTATTTCAAAAGACGCCGGATCAAGTCCGGCATGACGTAGTTGAGGCCCGTTGCAAACTCAAATTATTTAGAGACCCACATCACTCATGCAAGACGTCACCCCCAACATTTACTGTTGGGGGTCTTTTGGAACAATTCGTTATTGCTTACTTCATTTAAAAATGCCGGAACCGTACTGCCCGCCATGGCCAGGTTTAACAAACCTGTTCCCATTTGGTAACTATAGTCACCTCCCCAGCCCCAAAACTACATGAAATTTGTACCAAAGATTGAATATGCAACTCCTCGCACGTATTAGCAGTGGCTGGACAACGCTCAAATTTATCCGGGTAATTCTGGGTGTACTCATTCTCTACTCATCCATTAGCGAAGGCCATGCAGGGGGTATCGTACTGGGCGTTCTTTTCACCGGGATAGCCCTATTTACCGACGGAGTATGCTGTGCCGGCGGCAATTGCTATACTCCCGTAAATCGCAACAACAATCAAAATAAAACAGATGAAATTGAATATGAAGAACTGGGTGCTAAAAAATAAATTAACCATTATTGGAGTCCTCCTTGGATCCATTGCCGGTTATTTGTACTGGCAGCAGATCGGCTGCAGCAATGGCACCTGCCGGATCACTTCCACCTGGCACAACAGCACCGCCTACGGGGCCCTGATGGGTGGATTATTATTCAGTATGTTTAAAAAAGAAAAAAATGTCAGCAACCCATAAAAAAGAGACCTTTGCGGAAATTCTCAATGGAAAAACACCGGTATTGGTTGACTTTACCGCTACCTGGTGTGGCCCCTGTAAAATGATGAAACCCGTGCTGGAAGAATTGCACCAGCGAAAAGGCGAACAGGTCCGGATCATTAAGATTGATATTGACCAGAGTCCGGCTGCAGCCAATGCCTTTCAGGTGCAAAGTGTACCCACGCTGATCTTATTTCAGAAAGGGAAACAACTCTGGCGGCAATCGGGAATAATGCAGGTGAATTCATTGGAGAAAGTAATTGACCAATTGATAAGTAAATAATAAAATGGCAGAAACAACAACTCATCGCGGCTATCTTGCTTCCACCCTCGGCTGTCGATGCCCGCGATGCAGAGAAGGGAAATTGTTCAAAAATCCGCTTACCATCGGTTTCAAAAGGAATATGGAAATGTATCCGCAATGCCCTGTTTGCGGACAACCCACCGAAATTGAAACCGGCTTTTATTATGGAACAGGTTATGTTAGCTATGCCCTGACGGTTGCCCTGAGTATTGCCACCCTCGTGGCCTGGCTGGTACTGATTGGTATGTCCACCGACGATAACCGTTTTGTGTACTGGCTGATCTCCAATGCCGTTCTTTTAATATCTCTTCAACCCTGGCTCATGCGCCTCAGTCGTAGTATCTGGATTTCCTGGTTTGTAAAATTTGATAAAAACTGGCGGGAAAATAAACCGGTGGATGTTTCTGAAAGGATCAATCCGGATCAGGTGAATAACTGGTAGGAGATGAACAGCAGAACAGAGGAACAATAGAATTAAGAATAATGAAGTAAAGAAAAGTTCTGCTCAAGTCAGGTGTAGGTTACGTCTAAATACAAATGATCGGCTTAGACTCGTCGGGATGATTCATCCCAATAACTGCACCATCGGATTCCGGATCAGGTGATAGTTTTTCCTTTTCTGGAATTTAAGATCGCCAATGATTTTTATCCGCTGACCCACCCAATCCTCCTCCCATTGCCGGATTCCATCCACTCTGTAAATACCCACATTTTCTGCCACCAGCATGGCTCCTCCCTCCATATTTCTGGCATTACCTGTAATATTTATGGTCCGCTGCTTCATGTTTTACAGCTGATGAATGCATTCATCCTTTACTTATCATCACTGCTTTTTAAGCACACCCGCCGAGAGATCAACAGCATACCTGATACTGGTAATGATGGTGACGAGCTGACAACTACAATTTCCCGTACAGTTTAAGCCTCCATTCAGAATAACAACACTACAGGCACCAGATGAAGAGTTATTGCCACAACCACAACTGAATGTGCCACTCGTACTTACTCCTTTTGCATTCACCAGAGTGGCTGATTTTCCATCAGCTGAGAGTTGAAACTGATACCCTGCTTTGGCTTTGAGTTTCCCTTTAACCACTACTAACCCCTCCGGCAGTGCCCGGGTATCTTCGGGTGGCGTTTTACCATTCTGAGCAAACATCAGGCTGCATAGCATCAGCATCATCAGGGTGATTGTTATTTTTTTCATGGTTACTGTTTTTGTTTTTGGTTATTGTTTTGTCATTTTACGAACGCAATACTGATCACTTAGCAGGATATTTCCTTTACTGTCGATACTGATACCAGCAATTTTTCTAAACATGGCTTTGGCACCTGCTGCATCACGCCATTCACTGTTTTCATTGCCGGCCAAAGTGGTTACCAGCCCTGCAGGACTGGCCCTCCGGACCCTTGTATTTTCTCCAATGATCAGGTTATCATCCTTATCAACCAGCAAGGCATTGATTCGCATAAACCTGGCCGCCTTACCTGTTCCATCATGGTTAACACCGGTTGGCAATAATGCATTGATATCCCCTGCAAAATTGGTTACCACACCCGCCGGGCTGATCTTTGCGATACAGGAACCCCTGCCACCATTCTGTGCCACGAATACATTGCCCTTACTATCAACCGCAATCGCCCTTACCTCGTGAAATTGTGCATTCCTGCCGGTTCCGGGTGTAAAATCCCCGATCTGTCCATTACCAGCAAGGGTGCTCATTTTGCCATCAGGTGAAATTTTTCGCACCGACGCATTATAAGCATCTGCCACATAGATATTTCCTGATTTATCCATACATAAGCCCGTTGGGTTATTCAATCCGGCTTCAAGACGTGGCCCATCGTCTTTTCCTTTATATCCTTCTTCCCCGGCAAATCGCTCTACCGTTTTATCTGCTTTGATACGATAAATTGCATGGTTCCTGCCACTGCTGAGATAAATATTTCCTTCTTTATCGGTCATAATTCCGTCTTGCCCCGGTGACTCCGGTATGGAAAGGCTGTTCCCATTCGCATCCGAAGCACCCATTCCAAATAAGGTTGTCACATTGGTAGCCGCATCCATTTTCCGGATACATACCTGGTCTATCACATAATAGTTATCAGCAGCATCAATCGCCGATGCTCCCATCTGCCAGGTAAAATGAGCCTTTGTCCCCTGCCCGTCCATCGTATTGTTATCTTCTTCCCAGCCGGCAATGGTGGTTACATTCCAAACTTCAGCCGGTGCATTGTTTATCTGAAATGCCAGCAATCCGGAAGAAGCAATCAGGCAAATAACAATCAGTACTTTTTTCATGTTAGTTGTATTATTCATTTTACAAAAATGCTTGTGGCAATAGTGGTTTGATCCGTATTGTTGACGGAGTTTCTGACCCCATTTTTCCACCAGCTGGCAAGTCCCGTACCACTGCTACCAGTAATAGCGCCACATACATACAAGTCAGCATTAAATACTAAAAGATCTCTGACCTGGGTGCTGGTAAGCCCATCACCAAGATTGAATTCGTTACCATTTTTCCAGTAAGTGGCGATGGAAGTACCGGCAGCGTTGTACCCGTTTCCTCCGGCATAAACATCTGTACCACTGATAGCAATACCACCCCATGCATTAGCAGACGGGGCCACGGTGGTAAGCCAGATGGGTGTTCCGTTTTTATAGATCACTGCTTTTGATCCGGTAACTGAATACTCATTGCCGGCCACATATACATCGGGGCCTGAAACAGCAATATCATAAAAGAGCGCATTCTGTACAACGCTGACCGGAATATTGACCGCCACGCCGTTCTTCCAGTATTTTGAGACACGTATCGCCCCGGCATATTCCGACCCAACGATATATACATCGTTACCCGAGACTGTAATTCCAGCAGGATAAGCATTGCTGGTTCCGTCAGTTATATTGGTCACCACTCCGTTCTTCCAGTATTTGACTACTCTTATCCCGGCTGCATTGTTTTCCTGGAAAACGATATGTATATCATTGCCCTGTATTTCAATAGCAACAGCATAGGCCTGACGGGTGCCATCAGTAAGATTGGTGAGCACACCGTTTTTCCAGTACTTGGCTACGTAAATACCAGTTGCCAGTTTTTCACCCCCCACCACATACACATCACTGCCCTGCACTACAATATCCTCTGCAGTTGCATCACTTCCGGGGGCCGTGGTACTGGTGAGGGGCACAACAGCTCCGTTCTTCCAGTAACAGGCATAGGCTACGTTCGCTGCCGGAACTGTCGAGTATCCGCTCATATATACGGTTGTTGCAGCCGGGTCAGGTGTATCTTCTGTCTTTTTCTTACAGGAGAAAATCAATACACAAAAAAGAATGGGAAGGATCTTCATTTTCATAGCAAGGGTTTTATTTTGATTGAATAGCCGCAGCACATTTATCAATATTCATGGCCCCATAGTTAAACGTATGCCGGCTGCCGTCTTTTAAAATGACAATACATTTTTTGGCGAGAAAACTTTTCTCCACCTCCACGGCCTGGATATCTGCTTTATTAATTTCGAGAAAGCCCTCGCTGCCCCATTTGATAAAAGCAAATTCTTCTAAAATGCCTTTGGCACTGTAATCAAATTTTGCATCGTATAAAAGCCGCTGGTTGGTTACAAGTAATTTTCCATTGAATTTGCCTCCCTTGGGAGGCTGGTACAGAATGGTCCAGGTATCAATTTTCTGCTCACCGGGTAAAAGGGTAATATTCATATTGCTTGATTTGATGGTATAAAGAAAATCAGGATCTGCAAGGAGTACCAGCACCAAACAGGTAACGGTGGTCTGTTCCCTGTAATCGGTTGTCATAGTTTTAACCAATAGTCTTCAAACCGCACGACAAAACTTCCGCTGATAGTATGGTCACGGTTAAATTCACCCGCTGAAGACTCATACTTATTTTTCAACACCCGGGTTTGGATCCGTCCTTTGATCAGAAAATTTCTTTCGCCCATTCTTTGTATCCCATATATATAAAGGGATCCATCCTGTTTGGGGGCGGCTTGGTTAAACCCATTATCCAGATTATTCCAGGATGATACAATTCCGAGGTTCTTATAAAAAGTAACAGTAGGCTGGCTGCTTACGGTGTCAGCTCCCGGCTGGATGATGTTGGCCCCCTTCCAGCCATTGCCACGAAGGCCGGGGAGATTCCTCAGATTGTCAATGACAATGGACAGCCTCCCCGTCTCGTTCGCCCCAGCGTCGATCCGTATAGTGGCATCTGATGAAGAATAATAAACCTTGATCTCTGTAGAATCAATCTTGTAAAAAGTATCATCTACCGTGAATTTAAAATGCGGCTTATCAGGTAAGGTATCCTGATCGAATTCTTTGTTTTCAATAACCTGCGGACCAGGAGTCAGCTGAGATTGCTTCTTATTGCTGCTCCCGCAACTGGTAAAGACCACTAACACGATGACAATACTGATCCCGATGCTGCTTATTGCTTTTTTCATGTTTTACTGATTTATCAACTGCTGTACCGCAAGTAAGTATAACAGCAATAGTATTCAGCGCTGGAAACAGGTAACGGCTATTTTTGGGAATGAACCGGGGATCTGTCTTTGCCAGTTTACCCTAAAGCGCCATGAATTTCAGGAAGGGAACGGCAGATCCTGTATGTATCCGGCAGAAGTGGAGCAGTGTTCGGCAAAGAATTAAAATCAAATGAAAAACCAGCCCCTTTTTATTAGCTTTAGCCAACTATCCCCAACAGATGAAAAGGATTATCATCATCACATTTCTGTTTTTACTGACTGGTACCACCCTTAAAGCACAGGATGTCTTAAAAATTGACTCACTGAAGAATGTGCTTGCCACAGAAGCAACGGATACCATCACACTGAAAAAATATCTGGTGCTGGCGGTCAGCAGACTGCAAACCAATAATGCTGCAGCCAAATTTCTGATCCTGGACTGGATCATTGCGAAAGCAAAAGAAAATAAATTCCAGCAGTATGAAGCCAATGGTTATTACTGGAAAGCAGTAACTTTTATGATCACCGGTCAGTCCGACAAATCCGTTGAATGGTATACTACTGCCATGAAACTTGCCCACGATATCAATTATCTCTATCTCGAAAACAATTGCAATATCGGCCTCGGCGCATTCTATTTTAATAATGAACAGTATGATAAGGCCCGCAGCTATTTTGAAAAAGTGATTGATATTTCCCTGAAAAATAATTTCACGGCGGCACTGACCAGTGCCTACCTCAATATGTCCAATGTCATTTTCGGCGCTACCAAGCATTTACCCAGCCCAAAGTATGATGAGGTGATTCATTACATGAAACTAAGTCTGGAGGTCGCTGAAAAAAGACAGGACACCGTCTTCCTGATCAAAGCCAATACAGGCATCGGCAGCATGTATAATTTAAAAAAGGAGTACGCCCTGTCCGAAAATTATCTGAAGCAGGCCGGAGTATATCTGGCTGTGCCCAAATGGGAGTATCTGGGATCCAACTTTTACGGAAATCTGGGAGAAGTTTATAAGGTACAGAACAAATACAAAGAAGCCATCGAAAATTTCCGGACAGGACTGGTCATTCTTAAAAAATATCCTGATCCGGATCTCGAATACAAATACTATGGCTCATTGGCTGAGCTAAGCGAGGCCACCGGTGATTATGCGAATGCGTATCAATACCAGATCAGGTATTCAGCCCTCCGGGATTCTTTACTGAACAGCGAAAAATTCAAAGCCGCTGCAGAACTGGATGTTAAATACCAGCAGGCGGTAAAGGACAAAGAGATCAGCCGCTTACAGGCAGAGCAAAAAATAAGACAGCTGGAGTCGGAGAAGCAAAAAGCAATCATTGCCGGCAACCTGCTGGAAGCAAAACGCAAAGAGGATGAAATAACACTGTTGTCAAGGGAAAAAGAATTACAGGACCTGCAGTTACAGCAACAGAACGAGATGCTTGTCAGAAACAAATTACAGGCAAGGGCAGATTCACAACAGATCGAATTAGGCTTCCAGCAAACATTGCTGAATGAAAAACAAATCAGCAACCAGCAAAGAACCCGTAATTACCTGATTGGCGGTCTGGCCTTACTGGGGCTGCTTTCTTTTGTTCTATACCGGAACATTGCTGCACGGAAAAAAGCCTATGCACAATTGGAATATAAAAGTCAGCAGATAAAAGAACAGGCCCTTCAACTCAGCCGGCAGGCAAAATTGATTGCGCAGTTCCAAAGTCAGATGAATCCCCATTTTGTTTACAATGCCCTGCATAATATCCAGGGATTGGTATTGAATGAAGAAAACAAAAAAGCCAATACCCAAATACAATCCCTGGCCCAACTGATGCGCAAAACTTTTCCAATGCAGAAAAAGATGATATCCCGCTGGAAGAAGAGATCAACTATCTGCAGAAGTATATTGAGTTTGAAAGGACCGCATTCGACCGACCGCTTGAATTCCAGGTAAAAGTGGATAAAGATGCTGAGCAGGCCCTGATTCCCCCGATGATGATACAGCCCTTTGTAGAAAATGCCATCAAACATGCAGAATTAAAAAAAGTGGAAAATCCTTATATCAAAGTATTGATTCAACTGGAAAATGATCTGCTCAGTATCAGTGTACGTGATAATGGCTTGGGAATAAAAACCGGTGAGTCTGGTTTTGAAAAACTCTCTCATTCCATGTCGGTGATCAAATCACGTCTTGACCTGATCTTCCAGGGCAAGGCTGATGTTTCCAATAAACCGGTATTTGCGGTAAAGACTGTTCCCGAGATTGAAAGCGGCACCCTTGTCAAATTCTATCTGCCCCTGAACTATAATTATTGAATAGTATGATAAGCGCTATTATAGTTGACGATGAAAACTGAGCCGTAATACATTAAAAAAATTACTGGAACTCTATTGTCCGGCCGTAACGGTGGTAGGGGAATGTGAAAGTGCTGAGCAGGCTACTAAACAACTGGAACAATTAAAGCCTGAACTGGTTTTCCTGGATGTGGCCATGCCGGGTAAGAATGGAATCGATTTTCTGAAAGGTTATGGGGAGATCAATTTTGAAGTGATCTTTGTTACCGCTCACGATAAGTATATTCTCCAGGCTATTCGTTTTGCCGCCGTAGACTATCTGCAAAAACCAGTAGATGAGCAGCAACTGGTGAATGCGGTAGCCAATGCCTCCAAAAGAATCATGTTGAAAACCGCCAGCCAGCAGGTGCAGTCCTTTTTGCACAATATGCAAACCATGAACAATCCGCAGGACCTGCAACTCTGTATTCCAACGGTCAAAGGATTCCAGGTTGTGACACTTGCAGATATTATCTATTGCGAGGCGGAGAATACCTATACCAAAATATTTTTCAAAGACGGAAAAAAAGTGCTGGCCAGTCGCCCTTTGATGGATTATGAACTGATGCTGCAGGACTCCCAGTTTTTCCGTATCCATAAATCAACCCTTGTCAATCTGAAACATATTCGGGAATACCAAAAAGGAGAAGGCGGTTTTGTGGTCATGAGTAATGGCAAAGAGCTGGAAGTAAGCCGGAGAAAAAAAGAAATGTTTATTGCGAGGATGAAGGAGACGTTTAAGTACTAGAGAAGAAATGTACGCTTAGCGCAGCTGCCTTCTTCAAACTCTTATGACCCATTTTCATCTCAAAAAAAATGATCGCAACTATTGCGATCATTTCAGCGGAGACCGAGGGATTCGAACCCTCGATACGGTTTCCCGTATACACACTTTCCAGGCGTGCCTCTTCAACCACTCGAGCAGGTCTCCGTTTCCTTCTTTTTTCAGAAGGGCAGCAAAAATACCTCATATGTGCTCAGATTCCGAATAAATTTTTGGCATTAGCCGTACAAATCGCAGCGATTTCCATTTCGGGCATCGCATATATCAAAGCAAGCTTCTCCACCACATATTTCAGATAAGCCGGCTCATTGCGTTTGCCCCTGAATGGTACCGGTGCCAGGTAAGGTGCATCCGTTTCCAATACTAAATGCTCAGGGGCAATAGCTGCCAGTACTTTGTCCAATCCGCTGTTTTTAAAGGTCAATACCCCGCCAATCCCCAACTTACATCCCAGGTCAATCGCCATTTTTGCCTGGCGCTCATCCCCGGAAAAACAATGAAAAACACCCTTTAATTTTCCTTTTTGCATCTCTTTCACCACGGCTAAACATTCCTCCGTAGCATTCCGGGTATGCATAGAAAACGGCAGGTCAAAATGAATGGCCCATTCCAGCTGCTCACGCAGGGCCTGGTACTGCTGATCATCAAAACTCCGGTCCCAGTAAAAATCCAAACCCATCTCCCCCACCCCCACAAAACCGCCTTTTTCCAGGTATTCCCGGGCTATCTTCAGCTCTTCCCTGAAGTTTTCCTTTACGGAACAGGGGTGCAGGCCCATCATGGGCAGACAATTTTCAGGATGGCCAGCCGAAAGTCCCAGTAAGCGTTCATGCGATCCGCTGTCAATTGCCGGCAGCAACATCTTTGTAACTCCTTCTTTTACAGCTCTTTCCAGCATTAATTCCCGGTCTGAATCAAACTCCTCCACATAAAGGTGGGTATGGGTGTCCACATGCGTCATCAAATCCGCTATTTTGAGGGCAAAATTCAGCTAAAAACTTTAAGAAACCTTTAAACCTTACCCAATTAAAACCTTCCTAGGTTAGTTATCCAATCAACTACTTAAAAGTTAACTGCATGAAATACAGTTTTAGTTTGACAAGGGCAGCCATTGTAATGATCGCTTCAGCCCTGTTTTTAATTGCTTCCTGTAGCAAAGAAAACAGCCAGACCGGCACCAACGAAGAGGAACTCCAGGTATCCCAGGTATCCGGAGAAGCCGAAGGGGAAGCCGAAGGCACTTTCAACGAATTTTTTGATGATGTAATGGGCGTGAATAACGATGTAGGCGTTGCCGGCTCCGGTGTATTCTTTGGCCGTACCGATAGCCTTACACCAGTACCCCGTTGCTTTACCATCACCATTACCCATCCCAATAATACCCCCTTCCCTGCAGTGGTTACCCTCGACTTCGGCACTACTGGTTGTCCTGGTCCTGATGGAAGGATTCGCCGTGGTAAGATTATCACCGAGTATTCTGCCCGCTTGATTGTTCCCGGTGCCGTAGCCACTACACATTTTGAAAATTTCTCTATCGATAATATCAGAGTAGAAGGGATCCACAAGATCACCAATACCTCAGAACTCCCGGCCGTTCCCCGCCGTTTCCGCATCCAGGTAATCGACGGCAAACTGACCAAACCCGATGGCAATTTCATCGAATGGAACAGCACCCGTGTCATTACCCAAATCGAAGGTGTACTCACTGATTTACCCAGAGATGATGTATTCAAAATCGAAGGATCAGCTTATGGAAGGGTGAAACGCGGTAACCTTCTTGTTCGTTGGGAATCAAGCATTACCGAGCCTTTAATCCGCCGCTTTACCTGCCGCTGGATTGTGAAAGGAAGGATCAGAAGCGTAAGGGCTAACCTCCCCGCTAACAGTCCATGGATCGCCATCCTTGATTTTGGAGCCGGTAATTGTGACAACCAGGCAACCCTGACGATCAACGGGAATACCCGTCAAATTACTTTGCCGTAATTAAAAAATTATTATACCTTTAAACCAGTTTTCATAGGGTACGGATTAAAAACGGGCCAGGGTTTCTACCCAGGCCCTAACTTTTTTATCCACATAGTCATTCTGGCAGTCCCTTTTTACCCTATTTTCTCAAACTGAAATCCTTCTTTCGAATATTTTTCCAGCAATAAAGGCAGACAATAACTCATCCTGTCCCAGGCTTTTTCACTATCGTGAAATACAATAATATCTCCTGCCCGGATCTTTCCGCTGATTCGTTGGTAACATTTTTCCGGACTTAATTCCTGCACCCAGTCACCCGCCAGTATATTCCACATGACAATTGACCAGTCCTGATCTTTAAAACCTTCTTGTTTCAGTTTCCGGATCTGCGAGCGACTGATCCGGCCATAAGGCGGACGGTATAAGGGAGAGTCAATAAAGGCAGTTGCGGCTTTGATATCATTCAGATAAATTTCATCAGCCGATTTCCATCCATTGATATGGTGCTGGGTATGATTCCCAATAGCATGACCTTCCTCCAGCAACTGACGATACACTCCAGGATATTTCACCACATTTTCACCGATACAAAAAAAAGTTGCCTTTGCATTGTATTTGCGCAGCTCATTCAAAACAAAGGGAGTGATCGTCGGATGCGGGCCATCATCAAAACTCAGGTATAATTTTTTTTTTCCTTTTGGGGCATATCCCATAAACAATCCAGGTACAATTTTTCAGCCACCAGGGTGTCTTGACCAGGAAATGATCCTGCCTGAAAAAGGCAGCAGGGCTTTCTTCTTTGCTTTCTGGTAATGCGGGGCAATAAAGGTCATACCCGCAAAATTAGAATTTGCGCCGCCTTTCTGCTAAAGAATCATAGGGGTGACAGAAATAAATTCCATCAACCGGCTTTCTAACCCGATGATTGCGGAACCTGCCTTTTATCTTTGCAGTCTTATGGAGAAAAAAGTCAGGGTTCGTTTTGCACCCAGTCCCACCGGTGGCCTGCACCTGGGTGGTGTTCGTACCGTTCTGTATAATTACCTGTTCGCCCGCAAACATGGGGGTGATTTTATTGTAAGAATTGAAGACACCGACCAGGGCCGGTATGTGCCCGGTGCCGAGGAATATATTTTTGATACCCTGCGCTGGTGCGGACTGGAACCAGATGAAAGTGTGCAGCATGGCGGTGCATTTGGTCCTTACCGTCAAAGTGAAAGAAAGGAAAGTTATCGCCAGTATGCAGAGCAACTGATCAATGACGGCCATGCCTATTATGCATTTGATACCCCGGAGGAACTGGAGAAAATGCGGCAGGACCATCGGACCAATGAAAATCCATCGCCGCAATATGATCATACGATCCGGATGACCATGCGGAATTCCCTCAGCCTCACTGCTGAAGAAACAAAACAATTACTGGAAGCCGGAACCCGTCATGTGATCCGTATTAAAATGCCAGTGAATGAAACCATCCGATTTACCGATATGATCCGTGGTGAAGTGGTGTTTGAAAGTAATACTGTGGATGATAAAGTATTACTGAAAGCAGATGGTATGCCCACTTATCATTTAGCGGTGGTGGTGGATGATCATCTGATGCAGATCAGTCATGCTTTCCGCGGAGAAGAATGGCTGCCCTCCGCACCCGTGCATATCCATCTCTGGAAATATTTATTCGGACTGGATCAGATGCCCCAATGGGCCCATTTCCCATTGATCCTGGGTCCTTCCGGTAAACTCAGTAAAAGAGACGGAGCGAAATACGGCTTCCCGGTCTTTGCCATGAACTGGACCGATCCCAAAACCGGTGAACTCACAGAAGGCTTTAAAGAAAAAGGATTTTTACCCGAGGCCTTTATCAACTTACTGGCCCTGCTGGGATGGAATGATGGCACCGAACAGGAAATTTTTTTAAAAGAAGAACTGATTGAAAAATTTTCGATGGACCGGGTGCATAGCGCTGGTGCCAAATTTGATTATGAGAAAGCCAGATGGTTCAACCACGAGTGGATTAAAAAGTCGGCAGTCGGGAGTCTGGAGTCGGGAGTCAGAACACTCCTGGAAGCAAGCGGATTGAACAATATAGATAGTGCGAAACTGCAAGCAGGCGATTACATTGGTAAAGGATCGTTGTACACTGATTCCTGATTTTGTGCAGCAATTATCATTCTTTTTTGTGGCTCCTGCGCAATGGGATACTGATGCGGTAAAACCAAAATGGAATGATGCTAAAAAATTATTCTTTGCCGAACTGATCCGCAATTATGAGCTGGCAACAACATGGGATGCTATTACACTGGAAAATAATTTTAAAGAGATCGCTGCCGTCAATGACCTGAAACCGGGTGAGTTGATGTTGCCTTTCCGGATCATGCTGGTAGGAGGAAAATTTGGCCCGGGGGTTTTTGATATTGCTGCCCTGATCGGAAAACAGGAAACCCTGCAAAGAATAGAAAAGGCAATGGTTGCATTTTCAGCAGTAGCCTGAACAGTCAAAATAATCGGAGACTCACTACCGGCTTCCTGTTTGTCACCCCCGACGCTTGCAGTCGGGGGTCTTTCAGAGGACTGAAAGTTTCCATTTACGTCTAAAGATGCCGGTCCATGGGACTCCTCTGGAGATCAAGTCCGGCATGACAAATGCTAAGCCCGTTGCAAGTTTAAAATACTAATCGTCTTACCCCAGATTTGCAGAACATAACCCTTTTCCATAGTCCGCATGAAATAAATTAATCCGGTTAAACATACACTCATCCGGACCTACCTTTGTATTGAAAAAGTACAGTGTATTTGGATTTGAAGATCGCCATATAACGCATTTGCTTAACTTCAATTTATGAACAGACCTATCCGTGTACTGGTAGCCAAGGTTGGTCTCGACGGCCACGACCGCGGGGCCAAGGTCATTGCTACCGCACTCAGAGATGCCGGAATGGAAGTGATCTATACCGGCCTCAGGCAAACCCCGGAAATGGTGGTGAATGCCGCCCTCCAGGAAGATGTGGATGCCATTGGGATCAGTATCCTTTCCGGTGCCCACAATACCGTTTTCCCCAAAGTCATCGCCCTGATGAAGGAAAAAGGATTGAACGATGTACTCCTCACGGGCGGTGGTATTATCCCGGATGAAGACATGCAATCCCTCCACGAACTGGGTGTTGGAAAATTATTTGCTCCCGGTACCTCAGTTTCGGCCATCAGTGATTATATTAGAGGATGGGTTAAGGAACACCGCAGTTTCTGATCACCTGTCCCAACGATTGCTTCCATCCATTTACCGAATTATCATGCTGTAAATATTCTATTGCGTATGGAAGGCTCCTCCTTATTAAATGACTACAATATTCCACCCCGTGTATGGGATGAAATGTTCAGTGGCAAAGGTATTCGACCTGCTTACCGGAATATGGTGGCGGCCATCCAGGATCTTTCTGCCGCAGAAATGACCCATAAAGATGAACTGGCCAAGAAATTATTCATGAGCCAGGGCATCACATTCACCGTGTACAGCAGCGGCGAAGGCATTGAAAAGATTTTTCCATTTGATATTATTCCCCGCATCCTGGAAGCTGCCGAATGGAAACATATTGAAGCGGGGATCAAACAAAGACTGAAAGCACTGAATATTTTTCTGAAAGATATTTATTCGCACCAGTTTATTATTCGTGATGGCATCATCCCGGCCAAGCTGATTTATTCCTGTCCCAATTTTGTCAGACAAATGGTCGGTGTGGATGTGCCTTATGATATTTACACGCATATCTCCGGAATCGACCTGATCCGCGATCACGATGGTACTTACTATGTACTGGAAGATAACCTGCGGACCCCCTCCGGCGTTTCCTATATGCTCGAGAACCGCAGTATCACCTACCGGATTTTTCCGGATCTCTTACCCAAAAACAATGTGTGTTCGGTAAAAGATTATCCGGACCTGCTGCTGAAAAACCTGATGTCACTGGCCAGCCGACAGAAAAGCGATCCCACCGTTGTATTGCTCACACCCGGAATATATAATTCTGCCTATTTCGAACATACTACCCTGGCGCGCTTAATGGGTATTGAACTGGTGGAAGGAAGCGACCTGGTAGTGGATAATCACAAAGTATACATGAAGACCACCACGGGATTAAAACAGGTGGATGTAATTTATCGCCGGGTGGATGATGATTTTATTGATCCATTGGTATTCCGGCCGGATAGTATGCTGGGTGTTCCCGGTATTTACGGCGCTTACCGAACCGGTCATGTGGCCATTGTTAACGCGATGGGGAACGGAGTAGCCGATGATAAAGCGGTTTATTCCTATGTACCGGCGATGATCCGCTACTACCTGAATGAAGAACCCATTCTGAAAAATGTTCCCACTTATCAGCTGGCCGATCCCGGTCACCGGAAAATGGTGTTTGAGAATATGCCGGATATGGTGATCAAAAAAACAAATGAGTCAGGTGGCTACGGAATGTTAATCGGTAGTGCGGCAACAGAGAAGCAGATGGATGAATTCAAAATCGCTATCGAGGATGATCCCCGGAGTTTTATCGCCCAGCCTATTATCAATCTTTCTTCCGCTCCCTGCTATATCAATGGCGTATTACAACCCAGGAGGGTGGACCTCCGGCCCTATGCATTATATGGTCCGGATGGAATTGATATCGTACCCGGCGGACTGACCCGTGTGGCATTGAAAGAAGGGTCACTGGTGGTGAACTCATCACAGGGTGGTGGCAGTAAGGATACCTGGGTGCTGGAGGACACGGATGAATAACCCCACCCCTATCCCCTTGCGCAGCATCCTGTGGAAAAGGGGAAGTAAAGGAGAAGGAATAAAAGTTGAAGTAAAAATGAAAGTTCGTTTGATTAATAAAAACAGAAGGACAATATGCTGAGTCGTGTTGCTGATAGCGTTTTCTGGATGGCCCGTTATATGGAACGGACCAATGGCATGCTCCGGATCCTGCGTACCAATTACATATCATCACAGGATGAAGTGAAGGATTTCAGCTGGCGAACCCTGCTTCGCAATTACAGTGATGCCCCTGCTGCTGAAGTGGAAGCCATCGGGAATAATTCGGTGAAAGTATTGCATCACCTCCTGCTCGACCGGCACAACGGAGCTTCGGTGATTAATAATATTACCCGTGCCCGGGAAAATGCCAGAGCGGTGCAGGATCATATCACCAAGGAAGTATGGCAATGCCTGAATGATTATTACCACCTGATCCGCTCCAAAGAAATTTTTGAACAGGTATCCTCCGGTGATCCGGTAACCGCACTCGATAGCCTCATCCATCATGGTATGCTCTATCACGGCACGGTAGATATTACAATGGCCAGGGGAGAAGCTTTTAATTATCTCAACATCGGCAAATTTCTGGAGCGGGCCGTGCTTTCAGCCGATATGCTCAATATCAAACTCACCGAACTGGATTATGATCTGCAGAGTCCGGTGGAAGTAACTGCTCTCCGTTATCTGTTATACTCACTTTCCGGTTATGAACTTTACCTGAAAACTCACCGGGGAAATTTCCAGACGGAATTTGTACTGGATCAGGTGATACACAACGAACATTTTCCGCATTCCATTTCCTATTGTCTGAAGCAATTGTTCCGGTATTTTGAAAGACTGGAAACAGGGAGCCTGCCCGAAAGCTATAAACAACTGGAATTCCTGATTGGCAAAACCATGAACAGTGTGAAGTACAGTTCGCTCAAGACATCTGACAGCGAGGGACTGAAAAATTTTTTAAGGCAGATCAGACAGGAACTCCTGAGTATTGCCGCCGCATTTAACCAATATTATTTTGGCAATTCCTGAATTGCTGCAATTTTACAATCATGCCGAAGTACCGTATCAAACATATCACCCGCTACTCTTACCCTTCCCCTGTGATCGACAGCGCCAACCAGGTCATGCTTTTTCCGATAGATGATGAGATGCAGGAAGTAAAGAAACACGAGCTGCTGATTACGCATCAACCCTCGGTAGAAGTGTTTACTGATTATTTTGGCAACAAAGTGGGGATCTTTTCTGTGATCAAACCACATAATCAACTGACCATTGAATCGATTATTGAGGTCATAACAAAGGAAGCCCTGGTTCCGGAAACCGGTATGGCTGCAGAGACACAATGGGAGAATCTGTCAACAGTAAGAGAGCAATTCCCTTATATGGATTTTATGTTAAGGGAAACCTGTGAGGCAGAAGAAGAAATCATGGCCGTGGTTCATTCATTTATGGGAGATGAAATGGCGCCTTTTCGTGTTGCAGAAAAAATGGCCTCCTATGTTTACAATCATTTTGAATATAAAAAAGGCATCACCAGTGTGGAAACTCAGGTGGATGAAATCTGGAAAATCAAGGCCGGTGTTTGCCAGGATTTTGCCCATATATTACTGGTCATGCTCCGGATGGTGGGCATTCCTGCGCGATATGTGAGCGGATATATCTGTCCCAAGAACCATGAACTCCGTGGTGAAGGTGCCACTCACGCCTGGGTGGAAGCCTATATTCCTTTTCATGGATGGATCGGACTGGATCCTACCAATGACTGTATTGCCAGTGACCGGCATGTGCGATTAGCGGTGGGCCGTCATTTTACCGATTGTGTACGGGTGAAAGGAACCTATAAAGGTTCTTCTGCCCATACACTGGAAGTCTCGGTAACCATTGAAAACGGACAACCGGTACCTACAACCGAAAATCTAACACCTGTATTTACTTACCAGGTACATAACCCCGGTGTACCTGATAATTCCTACCGCCGCTTTATGGAGATGCAGCAGCAACAACAGTAAATAATGTTGTGCTATCTTCGTTTTCTCAAATTCATTGTATGAGTTATACGACCCTGCTTGCTTCGCTGGAAAATGGCATTTATACCATCACGATCAATCGCCCTGATAAACTGAATGCCCTGAACCGGGATGTATTTACCGATCTTAACCTGGCACTGGATGAAATTGCTGCCAATCCCGATATCAAATCCGTGATCATTACCGGTGCCGGACCCAAGGCCTTTGTTGCCGGTGCCGATATTTCAGAATTCAATGCACTGGATAAAAACCAGGCCATGGCCTTAGCTAAAAGAGGACAGGATACATTTGCCAGGATCGAGCATTCCACTAAACCAATTGTAGCTGCCGTCAATGGTTTTGCATTGGGTGGTGGATGCGAGCTCGCCATGAGTTGTCATTTCCGGATTGCTTCCGATAATGCCAAATTTGGACAACCGGAAGTTAACCTCGGACTGATCCCCGGTTATGGCGGTACCCAACGACTGGTGCAACTGATCGGCAAAGGCAGGGCCATGGCTTTATTGATGAGTGCTGCGTTGATAGATGCCACCACGGCCAAACAAACCGGATTGGTGAATGAAGTCACTACTTCAGAAGAATTAATCCCCTATACACGCGGAATACTTGAACAAATCAATTCCAAAGCCCCGCTGGCAATTGCCGGTTGCATCAAAACCGCAAATGCCGTGTTTGATGAATCAATAGACGGCTATGCCCTGGAAATAACAGAATTCGGAAACGCCTTTGATACGGCTGACCGGAAGGAAGGCGTGGCTGCGTTTTTGGAAAAGAGAAAAGCGGTATTCACGGGGAAATAAACTGCCCCATTTTTTCTTGTCAAATTAGGGTATGTCATCCTGAGCTTGTCGAAGGATGTTTGTGCGTAAGGATTTGGGCTAAAAATGGTTGTACAGCATCGATGCTTACCAGAATCACTACCTTTCAATATATCCCAAAAAATTAAGTATTACAACATAACCAACAAAATCATCTGTTCACTGTTAGCCATTCAATCAGTCACTAATTCACCTTTGTAATTCATTTAATTTGTTCGTCAATTTTTCTCTTTCATTGCTTTCATTTGTCCTGAAACGCAGAATGGGGATATTATATTTGTCCAGAATTCTGTCTTTCAGTTTATCTCTTTCCGCTTGCCTTGTTCCTTTTTTATGGAATTCAAAACCGTCTACTTCTATCCCAAGAATAGGAGCTTTACCAAGTTTATTGTAAATCAAAAAGTCTAAATGTGTCAAAGGATTTAATGCATATTTTTTCTCTTCTTCGGCTAATTTAGAAAAATCATTAATTAGCCGCCTAACTGGGAAATGCAAAAGAAAGTCATACTTTAAATATTTCTCCTCTTCTAAAACATGCTTAATTAAACTAAACATTAAATTTTCACTGTCAAACGCTGATACTTTACCTGATTTACGAACTACTTTGGCCAGTTCCTCTTCGTAACCTTTATACAACAAATCAAATATAGAATTTAACCCACTTTGAACTATAGAAAAATTGTTGTATTCAATATACTTTATCAAGTCAGATATGTTGTTTTCATTCTCATTATCATTTCCATTCACAACTAGAATCAGTTGCTCAACTGCTCTGGAAACCGCAACATTTAACCGGTTAGGATTGTCTGTGAAATCAGTAATATCGTTGTCTACAGTTGAGAGAATGATAACTTCATTTTCTCTGCCTTGAAACTTATCAACGGTATCCGCTTTTATTGAAGTTCCTTGAAATGTTTTCTGCAGTGCGTTTGTCTGATTTCGATATGGCGTAACTATTCCCAAATCTACATTTTCAAGTTTTTCATTCGGAATAATTTCCTGCTTGATAATGTCTATTTGCCGTTGATTCATTCGCTCTCTTGCGTGATTTCCTTGTTGTGTTTTGTAAACAACAAGAGGTGGCCGCTTGTCTGTATACTCAGTATGAACAATGAGTTGACCGGCATAAAATTTTTTATTACAAAATTCAATGATTTTCGGATGACATCGATAATGCTCTCTCAACAGAGTCTTTGGAACATTTGGAAGTAATTCGAGAACAGAAGACAGTAAACTGTGATTTGAATATCGATAAGGCTCTTTCAGCTTGTAAGAACTAAATACTCTATCCGTCTTAATTTGCATATCAGTGTCAACCACATTTGGCAATTGCTTAACATCGCCAACAATAACAGCTCGTTTTGCACAAGACAAAGCAAGTGCCCCCGTAGCCAAATCAACTTGCGAAGATTCGTCAATAATTACATAGTCATAGAAAAGCTTATCAGACAGGCTTTGTCGCAATGAGTAAGTAGTACTCATAATGACAGGATAATCTTTGATAAATTTATTTGATTTCTGACGAAGCTCTGAAATTGTATATAATTCTCTCTTTTGCTTATTGTATCGTGTAAATAATTCTGCTTTAAGAAGTTGCATTGACATCTCTGTATACTCCCTCATTTTCTTGCTAAATGCAAAGTTATTCAAAGAGTGTTCCAGGAAATTAAGCCTCTTTGCAAGTTCACTAACTTTGATAGAATAAAACTTTAATTGACAAACGAGAATCATTTCGTCAATCGATTTATTGTAAAATGATCTATCCTTAATTCCGTATTTCAGCCTGTAAATAAATCTTCTGAAAAAGCCGATTGTTTTTCGCCTCTTCCCAATTGCTTCAAGAGAAATCCATAATTCTAGTACTTTTTGAGATGTTGTGTATCTTTTGAATTCTAAATTCTCCTCTGTTTGTCCTTTATATGCTTCTTTGAAGTGCTCTTATTCTGTTTTGAGGTTGTCAATTTGTAGCTTTAGTGAAGCTATCTCATTTTTCTTATCAAGATTTTCAGAAAGCTGAATAACAAGTGCTGCTGTTTTGTCTTTCAAATTCACTTTTTCGGTATCAGACAAATTGAACTGGGATAAATCGGGAATTTCCTTTTGAGACCCGATGAACTCTCTTTTGTTCTGAGAATTTCCAAGAAGTGCTGCTATAAATTCAAGACCGTTCTTTTCTAGTTTCTCATAAACATTTTTAGTTGCAGAATTATTGCTTGAAACAACAGCAACACTTTGCCCATTCAAAACGGCATTTGCAATAATATTCAGTATGGTTTGTGTTTTACCTGTTCCTGGCGGGCCTTCAATTACGCTTAAATTATTTGCAAATGCGGTATTTACCGAATTTCTCTGACTTAAATTAAAACCAAATGGAAATATATCAGTGCTTATAGAATTACTATTTCCTGTAGATAAAGAGCCATTTAAAAGACTTGCAAGAATACAGTCTTCAGGAATTTCAGAAATGCTTTCGTAAATCCTTGCAAGTATATTGTCGCCTTCTTCTGTCTTTAGTCCAACCGTATCGGCAATTTCCTTTAAGTAGTTGAAAACGTTAAACGCTTTGCCTTCGCTTACTGCTGTCCGTAGAATTTTTGCTCTGTTTTTGCTGTAAGAAAATTCTTTTTGGCTGTTCTTGAAAACGACAACAAGCAAGTCGCCTTTATGCGAGTATTTTTCAATTTTATCGGTTACGTCTTGTTCGTCAATGTATATCAGTTCTCTATTAAGCGACATTTCCGCTAATATTTTTTGCTGACTTCATTTTGATGTGGAGTCGTATACAGGTAACCGTTGAGTACAGCTTAATGAATGTCAATTTTCATTATTCATTCCTGCCACACTTGCCTTACTTCGAAAAACTCAAATTACCCAAAACCCGAAAGCACTACCCTTTTACAAGCTCTGGGTGACAGATTTTAAACCACGGCGGGCCTGGACCGCTCTTCACCCCCCCCCTTTTCCACAGGATGCTGCGCAAGGGGATGGGGGCTTACTTTTCAATCAGCTTCTCATCCATCAGATAAGCCGTAACATTTATAACATTATCCATTCCCTTGGCATCTTCCAGATAAACAGTAAAAGAAGTAATGGTCGCCGGTTTAAATGTCAGGATTCTCTTTCTGCCCACACTGCTGCCGCTGATTTCCTTCACTACTTTTTTACCATTATTCATCACGATACGGAAACTGCGGATGGTTTGTCCCAGGTGAATGGCTTCGCGGAGAATAATACAGTTGATCTTGGTGGGTTGTGCCATCTCCACAATAAAATTCTGCAGGTTAACGGTATAAGACTGGTTCTCCTTATCCATCGAACGCAGGGTTATTTTTTCTTCAGGTAATTCCTTCCGGCTGAACTGGTAAAAAGTATTCGCAGTTTTCAGCAGGTTCTCGGCAAAACTCTCATCCCGCAATTTTTTAAATCCGGTTAGTGCCATTGAATCTGCCGGATGGATCAAACCTCTCGGATCCGGCGGAACATTCAAGAGGAGGTTTGCTCCCCGGCCGATTGATTTCAGATAAATATCAAATAACTGCTGCGGCGTTTTTACTTTTTCGTTTTCTGATTCTCTCCAGAACCAGCCCGGACGGATACTCACATCACATTCGGCTCCCATCCAAGCCTTGCCCCAGTAATTACCCCGGTTCAGGGTATCAGTGGGTGGAGCACCCAAACCTCTTTTAAAACCAACCGTATCCAGAAAATTCCAGTTCGGGTTACCGGCAATACCATTTTCATTTCCCACCCAGCGCACATCCGGACCAATATCACTGAACACAACGGTCTTGGGTGAATATTGCTTCACAGTATTTTCAAAACGCTTCCAGTCATATACCTGTCTTTTTCCATTGGGCCCTTCTCCATTTGCACCATCCCACCACATTTCCCAAACAGGGCCGTAGTTCTGAAATATTTCTTTCATCATGTTTACAAATACATCATTGTATTTGGGCGTGCCATAATCGGGATGGTTCCGGTCCCAGGGAGAAAGATATACACCGAATTTGAGCCCGTACTCTTTGCAGGCCTGAGAGAGTTCTTTTAATACATCCCCCTTGCCATTCTTCCACTTGCTTTCTCTCACTGTATGTTTGGAATATTTGCTGGGCCATAAACAAAATCCATCATGGTGTTTGGCTGTGATGATAATGGCTTTGGCACCTGATTCCTTGGCAATACGGCACCACTGCCGGCAGTCGAGCTGAGCGGGATTAAATATATCTTCCGGTTCTGTTCCCTCTCCCCATTCTTTACCGGTAAAGGTATTTGGACCAAAATGCATGAAGATATAATACTCGGTATCATGCCAGTCGAGCTGCTTTTTGGAAGGAACGGGCAGATCATTGTAGTCTTGTGCAAAGAGGGCGGTGGCAGATAATAATAAAATGGACAAACAAATTGATTTCATCTGGTCTAGATTATTTTTTCATTTTAAATACGTACAGTATAGGATCAGCGATCGGATGTTGGGCCGTATAGGTTTTACCCATCAACCGGGCAATGGTTTGAGCGATTTGTTGCTGGTAAAGTTGCACCGGCCCTTTTACTTCCTCACGGACCGGGGTATCAGGTCCCAACACCGCCATCCAGATTTCATGGGCGTCCTGGATTTTATTGTTATGACTGGTCCATTCTTTTTTAATGAGGTCCCCTCTTCCATGATCAGTGGTGATCAGGATCGTGGTTTTATTCCGGTATTGCGGATCGCTTTGTACAAAATCCCAGAGTTCTTTGATCCAGGTATCTACCTGTTTGCCTGCATCCAGATAAGAACGGTACTTACCCGCATGTGCCCATTCATCGGTTTCTCCGTAAGCAATATAAAGGACTCTTGGTTTTCTTGTTTTCAGCCATTCCAGGGCTGCATGATGGGTAAAAAGATCAAAACATTCTTCGTTATGCCAGGGTTTGTATGCATCCGCCAGCATTTTATTCAGTTTTTTCTCGATGACCGTTTGAGTTTTACCACCGGTAGGATTCATTCCGGAAATAACAGGTATACCACTTCTTTCTTCATTTAAAATCCGGTCGAAAGCTTCCCAGGCGCCAAAAGCGGCCACCCGGTTTTGCAATCCTTTTTGCCGGTTCAGGAATTCCAGCACCGTCACATGCGGATTTGGAGGAAAACTATTTGAATTGATCGCAGTATCCGGAAAACCGGTAAAGATTTCATTGTATCCGGGATAACTGAACCAATAGGGGTTGGCATTATCCATCCGGCAATCCAGATCCCGATTGCCAAAAACCTGCCCTTTTTTGGCGATGGTTGACCATAAAAAAGGCATCAGCTTTTTTCTTCTTTCCTGCGGATCAGGGTGCCAGTAATGTTCAAATATATAACTGCTGTCACCTTCATTCCATTCAGAACGGTTGGCAATAGCAGTATCCATTCCTTTGAATACTTCCTGCCAACGAAAGCCATCCGTGGTGATGATGATAATATTTTGCGTCTGCTGCTGGGCAAAGCAGACAGTACTGATCAACAAAAATGCGAACCCCAGAATTTTTTTCATTCAAGTAGCTTAACCTGTCTCAAGAATTTGGTATATCCCGGTTTTACAAAGGAAAGAAGGGCAGCAACAGCGGCGGGGATGATCCGGGCCAGGGTTTTTGCAATGGCAATTTAATGAGGGAATCTGAACTATAAAAACCGAAAATCATTTATCTGATCCGGGTATTGGCCTACCTTTGCGGCACCAAACGCTAAACCAATGGCAGTCAATGCCGGTAACGCATAAAAATTTTATAAAGACTTTATAAAACCTGTTAAATATGGAATTCAGGATTGAAAAAGACACCATGGGCGAGGTAAAAGTACCTGTTGATGCTTATTATGGTGCACAAACCCAGCGCAGTATTGATAATTTCAAAATCGCCCAGGATATTAACCGGATGCCCAAAGAAATCATCCGTGCTTTTGCGTATCTGAAAAAAGCGGCTGCCATCACCAATCAGGAAGCGGGTGTTTTACCTAAAAACAAATCGGTACTGATCGGCAAGGTTTGTGATGAGATCCTGAAAGGAAAACTGGATGATGCATTCCCGCTGGTGGTATGGCAAACCGGTAGCGGTACCCAAAGCAATATGAATGTAAACGAAGTCATCGCTTATCGCGGCCATGTATTAAAAGGTGGACAGCTGACTGATAAAGAAAAATTCCTTCATCCCAATGATGACGTTAACAAATCACAGTCTTCCAATGATACTTTCCCCACGGCCATGCATATTGCCGCCTATAAGATCCTGGTGGAAACCACACTTCCTGGTATTAAGAAACTCCGGGATACGCTGGCGGCTAAGAGTAAAAAATACATGAAAGTGGTGAAGATCGGCAGAACCCATTTCATGGATGCTACCCCCCTGACCCTGGGACAGGAATTCAGCGGTTATGTATCCCAACTGGATCATGGCATGAAGGCGATTAAAAATACACTGTCTCATTTAAGTGAGCTGGCCCTGGGTGGCACGGCGGTGGGTACCGGGATCAATACCCCAGAAGGATATTCAGAAAATGTAGCGAAACATATTGCCAAATTAACAGGACTTCCATTTGTAACGGCGGAAAATAAATTTGAATCCCTGGCCGCACATGATGCGATTGTTGAAGCCCATGGTGCCTTAAAAACAGTGGCGGTAAGTCTGATGAAAATCGCCAATGATATCCGGATGCTTTCTTCCGGTCCTAGAAGTGGTATCGGGGAAATTTTTATTCCGGATAATGAACCCGGATCCTCCATTATGCCCGGAAAAGTAAACCCCACCCAATGTGAGGCGCTCACCATGATCGCCGCGCAGGTATTGGGAAATGATGTGGCCATCAATATTGGCGGTGCCAATGGTCATTTTGAACTGAATGTTTTCAAACCGGTGATGATTTATAATTTCCTGCATAGTGCCAGGCTGATTGGCGATGGTTGTGTGTCCTTTAATGACAGATGTGCGGTTGGAATTGAACCCATCGAAGCCAATATCCGGAAGCATGTTGAGAATTCCCTGATGCTGGTGACATCCCTGAACACTAAGATCGGCTACTATAAAGCCGCGGAAATCGCTCAAAAAGCACATAAACAGGGCACCACACTGAAAGAAATGGCGGTTCAGCTCGGTTACGTAACACCGGAGGAGTTTGACCAATGGGTGATACCGGCTAAAATGGTGGGTAAGATTTAACACTTATGCAGCATTGACTGAGGCGGAAATCAGGTAATTTTCCTATCGTAAAAGATGAAATTTTACCCCCCGAACTGAATTTTCCCGGGGAAATATTTGTATCCGGAAAACGAATCGTATTACCTTGTATGAACAATTGATCCATTATCCTGTTAACCAAAAAAGTCCTACTATGAAACAGAACGAACCAGTTCCTGTTGTTGCGACAACAAAAAAGGAAGAAAAATCACCTTATTTAAAGTCTGTGCTTTCCGGTACTTCAGGACTGAATGGTCGTGTAGTACGAATGGCCATTTCTGACCGCCTGGCCGCGATCCGTTATATCCAGGAAAGTCAGTGGCGTAAAAACTTTTCGCGTGGTTAAAATAGTATCCGTTTAAACCCTGAGCATAACTAAAACAAAACCCCCGTGAGGGGGTTTTGCTTTGGTAGCCACTCAAGCTTTGCAAACGACTTCAGTACTTCACTATTTTTTCTGTTTGTACTTCCATCCCGTTGCCATTATATAATTTCAACAGGTACACTCCTGCTGGCATAGCCGCTATATTGATGCTGAATTCATTTTTGAAACTGGTTACTTCTTTTACCAGCACCGAAGACATACTGTACAACTGCACCCTGAGTGGTTTCTGCAAGGCACGTTTCCCCTGTATATTGATATGATTGGTAGCAGGATTTGGATAAACCTTTACCATATCAGTAACCCTGACAGGATTCCTTTCCTCTTCATTCAACGGAAGTAATATGCCTGTGTAAGTATATTTCATAATGGTACCCGGGTTATCCAATGTATTGGTATAACCCGAACTGGGACCGGATGTGGATCCTGAATTATCAGTAATTACATAAAATTCTGTGCCTGATGGGTGAATGGCGATATCCCTGAAACGGTTGGTAGTGTTCCAGTATTCAATACAGGAGCCAGGAATGGTTAATCCATCTGTACTCAACTGGTATCTTATTACACTCCCTCTTTTTAAACTGGTTACCAACAGAGAATTGGACCAACCAGGAATACCACCCAGTCCCTTTGTATAAATATCCAGACTGGAAGGGCCAATAGTAGGCCAGCAAATAAAATAATTTCCGAGGCAGGCCGGATCCTGGAAATTATAGCCGGTAGGCACCGTATAAATTGTTTTCAACGGGTCCGTTAAATCGGGATGGCTATAGGTGCTTTCCTGGTATTGCGGAACGGACGCCGGGATGGTATAATCGCTATACGAAAGCGATCCACAGGGGGTAGGAGTAGAAGATCCCCATTGTCCGTATACATAAGCAGCATTATCATTATAGCCGGCAATCCGGGGCCATCCATAATTCTTTCCTGCTGTAACCAGGTTGATTTCATCATCTGATTTAGGGCCGTGTTCATCCGCATAGAGTTTTCCATCCGGAGCAAAGATGAGCCCCTGCGGATTCCGGTGCCCATAAGAAAAAATATGACTTCTTGCTGCAGCTTCAGGTCCGGCCTGGTCCGGATCAATCAGCGGATTATCTGCCGGGATGGTACCATCCAGGTTCATGCGTAAAATTTTTCCCTGGTACTTGGTATAATCATTGGCAGCTACTTCTGCAGCCGTGGGCAAATCAAGAGAACGGATAATACCGCACATATTTGCAAACTGATTATAGCCCTGGTCACCGATGGTATAATATAATTTCAGATCCGGCCCTATTTTCAACCGGCCGGAATTATGATCGTTGCTACCCTGCAACCCGCTGATCAGATCAAAGGCGGATGCAGGATTTAATACGCAGGTACTACCAAGCGTGTAGGTGTACCTCGTAATCTTTGTCCGTCTTTGTACGGGTATGCCTGGATCGTTATCATAAGTGTAAGCCAGGTAAACAAAATCTTCTCCGGTTCCCAGTCCGAATTGCGGATGTATAGTCAGCCCCATTAAACCATCCTGGCCGGCTGACTGATACACAACCCCAGAAAGATTCAGTACCGTTCTCCTGCCACCGTTCACCGGACTTACTACCACTACCCTTTTCCCCACACGCTCTGTTACCCACAAAGAATCATTTGGGCCATAAGTAATCTCATAAGGAAAATTAAAAGTAGAGGAGGGCACCAGTTGTGTGCTGCTAAAAGGCTCAGCTTGTGCACAGGCCTGCTGAAATAAATTCAGGAGGACACAGTAGCTACAAACTTGCCAATATTTACGATGGTTTTTTTCATGTCTGGATTTGAAACTAAAAATACCCGGTAAACCTGCAAAATGCAATAGGAGTTTTCATGTAGTATTTTGAACCGATAACTAAGGGAAAATTAGGTGCTATTTCCTATTGATTTGCGCGACTGATTGATCTAATTTTAGCATGTTATTCAGCCATTGGCTGAAAATCCATCCATGAAAAAACCAGTGACAAAAAAATCCGTCATCCAGTTTTTTGTCTTCACTATTTTGCAGTTAATAACAGGATACCAACTGTTTTCTCAAAATATTGATTTCGGGAAAAGTTATATCAATGTTACCAAGGGATTGAATGGCGGAACAGTGGAGACAGGAGATACGCTGGAGATCAGGGCTTCACTTGTCGTTCGCTCAGGAACATATGATAGCTGCCGTTATCAGGATGCCGTTCCTGCCGGTACCAGTTTTATTACGGGTACTATCCGGGTGCTCACCAACGAAGGAAAAATTTACAAACAGTTTACAGATGGATACGGAGATGATCCGGGATGGATCACCGGAAGCAATGTCACAATTCATCTGGGTTTTAATGGTGCAGCCGCACCAGCTACTGCATTCCGAAGGGGCCGCGTAGCCAATTCACATAAGCCATCCAATTTTGGAAACACCTGTATCATGATTGCTTCATTCCGTGTTCGGGTAACTGCTGCGAATGGTGCTTTTATCAGTTCCGGTGGTGGTAATATGACATATAAAAACGGTTCTTCTGCCATTGCCACCTTTACATTTCCCTCTAACACTATTGCTGTTTATACTAATTATAGTATTTGTTCAAATACAGTAGGCACCAATGCCCTGGGTACTGAGTTCAATGGTACATTTGGCAGCGGGCGGCCACGCAACAGGGGTTCTTCCACCAATGTACCCACCGGATATACCTACCAGGTTTTTACCACTAATAATCCGAATGACTATAATTACGGAATTGCGAATAATACATCCACCCGTACTAATTATACCACATCAAACGCATGGGCCATCCCTGATGCATCCTCTCCCACACACCGGGTATTTCAATTATGGGATATAATCGGAGATCATACCGGTGCCGCTTCCCCTTCAGCGGGAAATCCGCCTGCTGATACTGCAGCAAATCCTAATGCCGGTTATATGCTGGTTGTGAATGCTGCTTACCGGATTGACTCTGCTTTTCAGCAAACCATTACCGGTTTATGCCCGAATACTTTTTATGAAATATCCTGCTGGATGCGGAATATTTGTTCCAAATGCGGTTCTGATTCAAACGGTAAGGCAGCCACCAGCAGCACTGGTCCGCCATACTATATTCCCACCGGCCCGGGCGACTCATCCGGTGTGGCACCTAATATTACATTTGAAGTAAACGGTATTGACTATTATACCACCGGGAATATTCTTTACACAGGTACCTGGGTTAAAAAAGGGTTTACTTATTTAACCGGTCCGGCCCAAACCAGCTTCACCCTTAAATATTTTAATAACGCACCCGGAGGAGGCGGTAATGACTGGGCACTGGATGATATTGCCGTAGCGACCTGTTCCCCCAGCATGATTTATACACCGAATACCACCCCGATTGTTTGCGACAGCAATATCCTGACCATGACCGATACCGTACGATCATTTTATAACAACTACGTGTATTACAAATGGCAGCGGAGTACAGATGGCGGAGTAAACTGGGTTGATGTTACTGCTCCGGCCGGACCCATTGTTCCTTACTGGAATGGAACCGAATGGGAATATGTCAGCACCTATATTGTTCCCCCGGGGCAAACACAGGCGGCCAATAACGGCGATATGTACCGCTTGGTGACATCAACAACCCTGGCCAATCTGACGGATCCATTATGCAGCTTTACCGATCAGGGTAGCATCGTCACCATTCAGGTCATTGATTGTGATGTACCACTGGCAGCAAAATTTCTTCGCTTTACGGGGAAAAATAACGGAACAACGCACCTGCTCGAATGGATTACCGAAACAGAAAATGAACCGCTGATATTTGAAGTACAAAAAAGTAATGACGGTCTCAACTTTCAATTAATTGGCATTATTGAAGGATCCAATAATATTACAGTCCCTGCGAATCACTATTCTTTTATAAACATGAACATCAATGGCAATGAACGGGTGTACTATCGTATAGTAATGAAGAACCTCTCCGGCCAGTCCACTGTTTCCAGAACCATCCTGCTGGGAGATGAAAACCGGCCATTGATGTTTTTATCTGTGATCAATCCCTTCAGTTCCCGGTTGAGCTTTGATGTATTGTTTACCCGTGCCGGTAAAGCAAGGGCAGAACTGGTGGATGCAGCCGGCAGAGTGGTCCGCAGCCGGGAGTATACGGTTAGCCAGGGTCCTAATAAGCTGGAATTAGTCGACACAGATCAATTGCCAGTCGGTATATATTATCTCCGTGTGATCGCAGAAGAAAAGACACTCAGAAAAACGGTACTGAAACAATCACATTGATGATTGAAAAGAGATTGCTGTATTAGGAAACCTGCACTTTATCGCTGACTTCCGTATTGGTTTCAATGGAAGCGGATGGCTGATCAGGAATTGCTTTTCTGAAAAATTTTTTGGAAAATCAACAGGGTAATTACCCCAACAGAAATAGAAGCATCTGCCACATTAAAGATGGCGCTGAAGAATTCGAAATTGCCTACTTTGAAAATGGGGAAATACAACATATCCACTACGCTGCCATGCAGGAAAGAAGAATAGCCATTGGAAGAAACACTGGCCACGCCTGAGTATTGAAGATAATCACTGATAGCAGGATCATAAGTGAGTCCTTTATCGAAAATCATTCCGTAAAACATACTGTCAATCAGGTTGCCCAGTGCCCCGGCATAGATCAGCGAAGCACATACAATAAATCCCCTGCTATAACGCTGCTTCACCAGCCTTCCCAGGTACCAGGTTCCGAAAATCACGGCTGCCAGCCGGAACAGGGTCAGGATGACCTTGCCTGTTTCATTGCCGAATTTCCAGCCCCAGGCCATACCCGGATTTTCAATAAAATGAATCCTGAACCAGTCCATCCCGAATACCCTGTAAACCTCTCCGGTAGGATAATGCGTTTTGATCCAGATCTTCAGGAACTGGTCAACTAAAAGGATCGCCGCAATGATCAGTATGACATGCCTGATCTTCAGGGATTTTATCATAGCTGCAAATATACAGTTTTAGGCTGCCCGGTCATTTTGGATTCTGTTAAAGGTCATTCCTGGTAATAAACCCTTCGTACTCTTTGAGAAATGCCGGTCATTATTTCGTATGGGATTGTTCCGGCCGCTACTGCCAGGCTTTCCACCGGCAGTTCAGGACCGAATATAATTACTTCATCCCCTTCTTTAACCCCGGGAATTCCGCTCACATCCACCATAAACATATCCATGCAAACAGTTCCAATCACCCTTGCCTCCTGTCCTTTGATCAATACTTTGCCGGCACCATTACCCAGTCTTCTTGGATAACCATCAGCATAACCCAGCCGGATCGTGGCAATCAATGCATCATGATCCATCATTCCTTTTCTGTTATAACTTACGGATTCGCCACTGGCTACTTTTTTCAATTGGGCAATACTTGATTTTAAGGTGGCAACTGTTTGCAGATTCAGTTGTCCGGACCGGGAACTGTCAACTCCATACAAACCGATCCCCAAACGAATCATATCCAGTTGTAATTCCGGATGTCTTACTGCCGCTGCAGAATTGGCAATATGCCTGAGAAAACGGTAGCCGGTTTTTTGTTGCAGTTCATCCGCTGCTTTTTGAAACAAGGCAAACTGTTTTGCTGTAAAATCATCATTGGCTGCTTCCTCACTGGCGGCCAGGTGCGAAAAGACAGTTTGCAGGGCAAAAGAAGATGTGGACAAGAGGATATTCGCCAATTTGTCCATGTCTCCGGCAGGGATACCCAGTCGGTTCATGCCCGTTTCGATTTCAATATGAATGGGATATTGCTGAATACCTTCCTGTCTTAAATACTGATCAAATGCCTGCAGCAGTTCAAGGGAATATAACTCCGGTTCAAGCCGGTAACTGGTCAGTAATTCAAATGAAGTTTCATCCGGGTTCATCACCATCACCGGCAACCGGATCCCGGCTTTCCGCAGTTCCACTCCTTCATCTGTATAAGCCACTGCCAGGTAATCTGCTTTATGATACTGCAGTATACCTGCGATTTCTGCACCACCACTGCCATAGGCAAATGCTTTAACCATGGCCATGATCCGGGTATGGGGCTTGATGAGCTGCTGATAAATTTTAAGGTTATGGGCTATTGCAGACAGGTTGATCTCCAGCACTGTTTGATGCGCCTTGAGTTCCAGTAGTTGAACAATACGTTCAAAAGAAAAAACCCTGGCACCTTTCACCAGAATAGCTTCATCCCTGAAATGGGAATGCCGGAATGATTCTGTAAAATCGGGTGTGTTTTTATAAAAAAACAATTCCCCGATATCCGGTTTGGAGAGAAGCTGCGGTAAAAAGTCTGAAATTTTTTCGCCGATAGCGATTAATTTATTCACCTTGTGCCGGATCAGTTTTTCTGCTACCTGACTATACAATTCATGGTCAGGTAATGCACTTTGCAGAAAGTCAGAGAGAATTACTGTTTTGCGGATCCCTGCACTTTGCTGATCCAGGAAGCCCAGTGCAATTTCAAGCGAACTGATATCGGTACTGTAGCTGTCGTTAATCACCACGCACTGGTTGATCCCTTTTTTCAGTTCCAGCCGCATATTCACCGGGTGCAGCCTGTTCATGCGCTGGCTGATCTGTTCGGGTTTTATTCCGAGGCGGAGCATAACACAACAGCAGTGTATGGCATTTTCTACAGAAGCATCATCTGTAAAGGGGATTGAGAATTCCACATCAGCTTCCGCACAGGTAAGGCTGATATGGGTGGACTGCTCGTTTTTGATATGACCTCTCATCAGAAAATGATCCCGGTCCGTATCTCCCCAGGTGAGGATGCTCATCTGGTCTCCCAGCATATCAAGTGCTTCTGTTCGGTTGGCGAAATCCAATGAACGGCCAATCACGGTATGACAATGCCTGAAAAGAATGGCTTTTTCCCTGAACTTATGCTCAGCATCAATAAATCCTTCACTGTGTGCTTCCCCGATATTGCTCAGTATTCCGATCGTTGGCTGAATCATCCGCTCCAATCGCAGCATTTCTCCCTGTTCAGAAATTCCGGCTTCGAAAATACCCAGTGTATGTTGTTCATTCATGGGCCAGATACTAAGGGGTACCCCAATTTGCGAGTTATAACTTTTGGGACTGCGAATGATATTATAATCTTCGTTCAAAAGCTGAAAGAGCCAATCTTTGATGATGGTCTTTCCATTGCTACCCGTTATCCCGATTACAGGTATATCAAATTGCCGGCGATGATGGGCAGCCAGTAATTGTAAGGCAACCAGTGTGTCAAATACTTCGAGTAGTATAGCTTCAGGACAGGCGGACAAGTCCACCGGTTCACTGACTACAAAACACCTGACTCCCTTCGTATATAATTCAGGGATAAACTGATGTCCGTCTCGGCGGGGACCTTTCAGTGCAAAAAAAATAGCGGTGTCTGGTTCGTATACTTTCCGGCTATCGAGCAGGATGCTTTCGATTATCCCGTTTGTGGCTGGCACCTGATCGGTGTCGATGATGCTGGCAATATCTGCTATCGTGTATTTCAAAGTAGATTGCTCATATGCTATTATCCTCAATATCAGGAGGGGAGCCTTTTTTCTGCATAAAAATGGAGTAGAAAACAGATCCGCTTATACAGGTCAGGATCACTCCAAGCGAAATAAATACCTGCACCTGCTTGTCGATCCACTGATTGATCCAGTGTTCGGCCAGCATTTTCACCCCGATAAATACCAGTACAATGGCAATGCCCTGCTGCAGATAATCGAATTTACTGACCGCGCCCCTTAACAGGAAAAACAGGGATCGTAAACCCAGTACGGCAAAAATATTGGAAGTATAAATCACCAGCCTGGCCATGGGTTCATAACCCGGTGTTTTCGTATCCACGATACCCATCACGGCAGGAATAGAATCCAATGCAAAAACAAGATCCACTGCTGCCAGCATAATCACTACAACAAATAGTGTGGTATAAGCTGGTCGGCCATTTTCTATAATCCGGTATTTTCCGCCGCCATCATGCGGTACCAGGGGAAGAAATCTTTTGATGAAACGATAGATCTTACTGTCCTGCGGATTGAATTCCTCATCATCACTTGCGGTAAACATTTTATACCCGGTATAAACAAGGAAGACACCAAAGACATAGAGTATCCAGTGAAATTTTTCCACGAGCACCACACCCACTGTAATAAAGATGACCCGGAAAAGAATGGCCATCATGATCCCGATCAGCAGGACACGGCCATAATGCTTTTCTTTAACTGAGAAAGCGGAGAAAATCAGGATAAACACAAAAATATTATCAATACTCAGGCTCCATTCCATCAGGTAAGCACTGAGGTACTCCAGCGCCGGTTTTTGCCCGTTTTCAATCCACATGAATACAAAGAAGGCCAGTGCCAGCCCTACCCAGAAAAAAGTCTGATAAAGCGCCTGCCGGATGGTTACTTTCTGGTTTTTCTTACTCAGCAATCCAAGATCAGCCACGAGGGAGGCGATAAGAATCGTACCAAAAACAATATAGGTGATCTGATCTCTTGTCATGTTCGCGTAAATGTTGACCGGCAAAGGTAGTCCGTATTTACCGATCCGGTTCTTTGATTATGCGGTATATTTTCTTTTCCTGATCTCATGGAAAAACCAGCCCAGTACTATCACGAGGATCACCGGTAAGGCTATATTGATCAGTTGCCAGGTTGTTTTTTGTGCCTTTACCTTTTTACTATCCAGCAACCTCAGCACAATATCCTTGTTCCTTGTTTGGCTGATGGCCGGGTTGCTCACCAGGTATTCCACGCAGTTTTGCAGGAACTCCCGGTTGGCGACAGGGATAAACCATTTGCCCAGGGCAGATTGTTTGAGGTATTCTGTATAGGTATATTTATTCCAGCCCATCTGCAGGGGTTCAGGCTGACTGCCCGGTTCTCCGGAAGGCAGAAAATCATTCAATACCATGTCTCCGTCTGCAACCACAATTATTTTATTATCAGTAGAAGCGTCCAGGAACTGATCTCCTGCAGCTTTTAATGTATCAGTTTGTGATTTGGTGATCCGGTTCCGGAACAGGGAAGTAAATTTTCCTTCGAGTAACATCGCTACCGGAATTGCATTCCTTTTGAATTTGGCATCTTCAGGAACATCTTTGTTTTCATTCAGACTGATCAGGGCCGGGGTGCTGATGATCCTGGAATTAGGAGAAGTAACCAGCAGGGGTTCTTTTTCTACACCTTGTACCTGGATGGTATCAATGGAATTGGCAAACTGTGCAGCCACATATCCCTGTCCCTTTGATAATTTGCCACCGGCAGGTATCAACACGGGGTAATAGTTCCAGCGCAGGAATTCCAGTTGCGGGTTACCGCTGGTGCCACCTACTACAAAGGGGATTGCATCACATTGCAGGTCCATCACCAGGTCTGTATTAATCCGAAGTCCGTACCGGAAAAAAAGATCGGTCAGGTTCAGGTTCCGGTCATAGGCAATGGTCTCGGGTTTGAGAGCCAGGCTATCTCTTTCGGCAATCAGGTTATCAATAAAACAAAGCAGTTTACCACCCCGCATGACAAACTGATCAAGCTTCAGTATTTCATCTTCACTAAAAGGGATGGTCGGTTTTACGATCAGCAGGAGGTCTACCTCAGCAGGAATACGCGGACTTTTATTGATATCAAGCGTTCCAAAATGATAGTTATCCTGCAAGGTTATTCTTAAATCATAAGTCCTGGCATCCGCTGGTTCTCCGTTCCCGATTGAATAAGCAACGCCCGGTTTCTTTTCATTGGTCAACCGGTCGAGAGCCTGGGCAAACTGGTATTCCATTAATGCTTCCGCACTATTGATTTCATTCTGCGACATTTCCCGGCTTACACCCGGGTATAAATTCACTAATGACTGCCTGCCTTTATAATTGATCACGGCCACCGGAAAGATAATATTGCTGCTTTGGGTTTCATCCCGCTGTACAGTTAAGTTAATGGGAACAGCACCCATATTCACCAGTGAGTCGCCGTATTTCATGGTTCTTCCCGGAACGGTTTCCAGGGGAGAAATAAAACGGAAACGGATACGGGAACTGTTCCGGTCTTTTAATAGTCCCAGGAATTCACGGGTGGTATTGGCCAGTTTCCGGAAACCTGCGGGGAACTCCCCTTTTAAAAACACGTCTATCTGCACCACATCATCCAGTTGTTTCACCAGATTACCGGTGGCAGCACTTAGGGTATACCTTTTTTCTTTGGTCAGATCAATTCTTACCTGTAAAAAAGTAGCCAGGTAATTGATGAAAATAACCCAGGCCAGGAGGATGATCCACCAGTACTTTGACGCCAGTATTTTATGGACAAATCCTTTCATCTTACCTTTTTAAGAGATTGCGGCTGGTGATGGCGATGCAGAGCAGGATCACCGAAACAAAGTAAAATGATATCACGGGCATCGATTAATCCGCGGCTGATACTCCGGTAATGAAAATCAATACCCGCCATTTCCACATAATAATCTGCTCCACCCGATAGCGCAGGCAATTTGCTGATCGCATTGAACCCATAATATAACAGGGCACAACCAAGTAAACCGGCAATAAAAGCGACGACTGAATTATTGGTAAAACTGCTGCAGCAGATACTGATGGCAGTGAATACAGCGGCCAGGAAAAAAAGACCGATATAGGCCCGATGGTTGCGCCCATGTCAATTCCTTCTCCGGCTGACAGTTTTTGAATAGAAATGATATAAACCAGGGTAGGTAATAATGCAATCAGTACCACGATCAGGCTGCCCAGATACTTGCCCCAAACAATTTGTGAACGGCTGAGGGGGCGGGTTTGTAATATTTCAAAAGTGCCGGTCTTGAATTCTTCGGCAAAACTGCGCATACTGATGGCCGGAATCAGTAATAAAAGAATCCAGGGTGCCAGTTGAAAAAAACGATCCAGGGTGGCATAACCAAAGTCAAAAATATTGTCGCGGAAAAAGAAAAGGAGGACGCCATTCACCAGCAGGAATACGATGATCGCAATATATCCTGTCAGGCTGCTGAAAAACTGGCGGAGTTCTTTTTTACAAACGGACCACATGGGTATTGACAATGGTGCAATTTAGTGATTACCAATGAAAAGAAACAAGATACAAAAATCAAGAACCAAATAAAGTACAATTCAAAAGAAAAAAACAAGAAACAAATAAAATACAAATTCCAAAATTCAAAATATCCTCCGAATGGGCGCTTTTTCTAAAAAAAAAGCGGATCATGGGACCCGCATTATAATTTCTTATTTGGATTTCTTTGTGACTTTGTTCTTCTGATTTTTTTTGTTTCTTGTGATTTGTCTCTTGAATTTTTTCATCAGACAGCAAAACTCTCCCCGCAGCCGCAGGTCCGGCTGGCATTGGGGTTGCTGAAATAGAATCCTTTTCCATTAAGCCCGTCTGAAAAATCGAGGGTGGTATTCACCAGGTATAAAAAGCTTTTCAGATCGGTGACCAGTTTCACGCCATTGTCTTCAAATACCTGGTCCATGGGTTTTTGCTCGTTATCAAAATCCAGTTTATAGCTTAATCCAGAGCATCCGCCCCCAACTACTCCTACCCTTAGAAAATAGGAAGAGTCGTCGGCAATGCCGGCATCAGTCATGAGCTGATGTACTTTGGCTTTGGCCTTATCACTGATATAAATGCTATTGTCTATTGCAACGCTCATAATTGGCGAGTGGCGAGTGAGTAGTGGCTAGTGGGGTTTCCGCAAAAGCCAGTAGCCCTTTTAATTTTAATGAATGACTCCTTCTTCGAATTTCAGTTCTTCCAAACCATTCTTTTTGCGATAGTCATTGATCGCTGCTTTGATGGCATCTTCTGCCAGTACGGAGCAATGGATTTTTACCGGGGAAGATTTAACTCTTCAACGATTTCCATATTATCGATTTTAACGGCTTCGTCAACTGTTTTCCCTTTCAGCCATTCGGTGGCCAGGGATGAAGAAGCAATGGCAGAACCGCAACCAAAGGTTTTGAATTTGGCATCCCGGATCACGCCGGTGGCTTCATCCACTTCAATCTGCAGACGCATTACATCCCCGCATTCCGGTGCTCCCACCAGTCCGGTGCCCACATTGGCCTTGCTCTTGTCCAGCGTACCCACATTCTTGGGGTTCTGGTAATGATCGATTACTTTTTCACTGTATGCCATAATTTATTTGCCCAATTCCCTTGATGGGGATATCAAACCTCAGGGCTAAGGGGTTTAAATTTCTTTGAAATCATTCAATTTTAAGAACTCGTCGAAAGCCCCCTTTAGGGGGTTGGGGGGCTCAATGATGCGCCCACTCAATCGTATTCAAATCAATTCCCTCTTTATACATTTCCCAAAGCGGACTCATTTCCCGGAGTTTGTTCACGGTATTACTCACCTGCTCCACCGTAAAATCAATCTGCTCTTCGGTGGTAAAGCGGCCCAGTCCAAAACGGAGTGAGCTATGTGCCAGATCATCTCCAAGTCCCAATGCCTTGAGTACATAGGAAGGTTCCAGGGAAGCCGAGGTACAGGCTGAACCGGATGACAGGGCAATATTCTTATTGAAGCCCATCATCAGTCCTTCTCCTTCCACATATTTAAAAGAAATATTAGACACATGGGGCAGGCGATGTTCTTTGTCGCCATTGAGATAGGCTTCTTCCAGTTTCAGTAATGAAATTTCCAGCTTATCTCTCAGTACCCGCAGTCTGTTTCCTTCTTCTTCCATTTCATTCATACAGATCTCGCAGGCTTTTCCAAAACCAACGATACCGGGTACATTCAGGGTACCGCTCCGCATCCCTCTTTCATGTCCGCCGCCGTCCATCTGCGCTGTTACTTTCACCCGGGGATTTTTCCGGCGTACATAGAGGGCACCGACACCTTTGGGACCATACATTTTATGACCGGTAAAAGCCATCAGATCGATGCCGTCTTTGTTTACATCTACCGGTATTTTACCAACGGCCTGGGTGGCATCGGAAAAAACCAGCACACCATGTTTGCGTGCAATCGCACTGATTGCCTGCATGGGATTGACAGTACCGATTTCGTTATTGGCATACATGATGGCAATAAGTACCGTGGTAGGTTTGATGGCGGCTTCGAGTTCAGCCAGATCCACCAGACCATTATCCTTTACTTTCAGGTAGGTTACTTCTCCGCCTTCCTTTTCAATATGCTTACAGGTATCCAGTACCGCTTTGTGTTCGATATTACAGGTAATAATATGGTTACCCTTGCTGGCATACATTTCGTAAACACCTTTGATAGCCAGGTTATCGGCTTCTGTAGCTCCGGATGTAAAGATGATTTCTTTCGGATCGGCGCCAACCAGTTTGGCTACCTGCTCACGGGCATAGTCAACAGCCTCTTCAGCCTGCCAGCCAAAGGAGTGGTTACGACTGGCCGCGTTGCCGAAACTATTCGTAAAATATGGCAGCATGGCATCCACCACCCTGGGGTCACAGGGTGTAGTGGCATTATGGTCTAAATAGATAGGGAATTGCAACATGGTCGATGTCCTCAGTTTTTGTTTCTTTCAACACAAAATTAGCCCAAAATGTTCTCAATGAAAGCTATAATTTCGCTGAACGGGCCGAAATTCCGGCTTTCGGAAAGCCTGCGATTACAGCTGTTTGTATGACAAAAATAGAGCATATCGGTATTGCCGTCAGGAGTCTGGAAGATGCCGTGCCACGTTACGAAAAACTCCTTAATACCCCCTGTTATAAGACCGAAACGGTTGAAAATGAAAAGGTGAACACCGCTTTTTTCCAAACGGGCCCCAATAAAATAGAATTACTGGAAAGTGCTGACCCGGAAGGGGTGATTGCCCGGTTTATTGACAAAAAAGGCGAAGGGCTTCACCATATTGCATTTGAAGTAGCTGATATATACAGCGAAATGGAAAGACTCAAAAAAGAGGGCTTTGTACTCCTGAATCCCGAGCCGAAGAACGGGGCAGACAACAAGCTGATCTGTTTTTTGCACCCCAAACACTGCAACGGGGTCCTCATCGAATTATGTATGTCCAAAGAAGTTACGGTGGAAGATTAGTCCGATTCAGGCGCTTAGTCTTACTTATTCAGCTTTTCTTCCATTTCTTTCTGCATTTCATTCTCTATCAGCTTCATTTTATTCTTCCGGGCAAAATCTTTCTGGGCACTCTGGAACCGGGCATCAAAGCCTTTTTCTTCTTCTTCAATCTTTTTTACAATCGCCTGTATCCTGTCTTCGATATCCTGGGAAGTACCATCCTGTTCTTTGCGGAGATGGATTACATCCCGGTAATCATTATCAAAAATCTTTTTATAGAAACCAAATATATTCACAGCTGCATCCCTCAGACTGGAGTCGCCTTTAAAGGCAGGCATCCCTTTGATGTCGGTGACCATGGTACCCGTTTCCTTTACATAGCCATCCAGCATATTTTCTGCTGAATCAAGATCATTCTCTGCCACGCTGATAAATTTCATAATGTTTTTCATCAGGGTAGTCTGCCGGGCAACGATATAATCGTTGTACTCTACAGCTGTTTTATACGTAACCCCGTTGGCTCCTTTGGAGGATTCATTTTTACAGGAAGTCAGCAATAAAACGATGCTGGTCAGCAGTAACAAATACTTTTTCATGGTAGGTTTTTTTGATTTTAGTTTTGCTCATCACCCGGAGAATCGGAATTCACGATTCCCAGTTTTTCCACAGCCACCTGGGCTGCGATTTGTGAGGCATCTTTTTTATTAAAAGCTTTTCCTTCTCCAATGTTTTCGCCATCCAGTACAGCAGCCACGGTAAACAACCTGCGGCCATTTTCCAGCTTTTCATTCAGGGTTTCAAATTCCAGCAGTCTGCCATTTTTATTGGCCCAGCCGTATAATTTGTTTTTGTGATTGATTTCCAGATTTTCAAGGTCATCCATGAACATATGCGGCATGATGATACATTCATTGACCCATTTGGCTGTTTTTTTATATCCCTGATCCAGGTAAATGGCTCCCACCAGTGCCTCCAGTGTATTTCCAAAGATCTGGCTCACTTTCAGGGAGCTGTCCATTTTGTTATAAAGGGTTACTTTTTTAAGCCCCATCCGTACAGCAATATCGTTGAGTTGTTGCCGGTTCACCATTTTGCTCCGCATTTCTGTCAGAAAGCCTTCTTCCCGGTAAGGATATCTTTTGAAAAGATAATCGGCGATCAGGGCACTGAGTACCGCGTCACCCAGGTATTCCAGGCGTTCATTGTTCTCATCTGCCCCTTCCCGTACGGATCGGTGGGTGAGTGCTGTTTTATAGAGGGGTACATTGCCGGGCTTAAAACCAAGGATATTCCTGAGTTCCTTTTTGAATAAGGTACCGGCATGTTTCCCGGAAAAAAATTTAAAAAAATCCACGGGCTTTAAGCTACGAAGAATTGTTGAAATTGCTGTTTACCGGTTCCTTAACCGTTGTACTTCTTTACGATTACACAGGCATTATGCCCCCCAAAGCCAAAAGTATTGCTCAGGGCGGCCCTCACCGGTCGATGTTGTGCTTTATTAAAAGTAAAATTCAGTCCGGGCTCCAGTTGAGGATCATCTGTAAAATGATTGATCGTTGGAGGGATGATATCGTGCATCACGGCTTTGATACCGGCAATGGCTTCAATGACACCCGCAGCCCCCAGACAGTGCCCGGTCATTGATTTGGTGGCACTGATATTCAGTTTATAGGCATGTTCTCCAAAAACGTGGGTGATGGCTTTTACTTCGGCGCCGTCACCAATTGGCGTTGACGTACCATGTGTATTGATATAGTCAATTTCGTCAGGCTTCATTCCGGCATCCTCAAGGGCTACCAGCATTACATTTCTGGCACCGAGCCCTTCGGGGTGCGGGGCGGTGATATGATGGGCATCTGCGGTAGCGCCGCCACCGGCTATTTCACAATATATTTTGGCGCCTCTTGCTTTGGCATGTTCCAGTTCTTCCAGTACCAGCATCCCGGCGGCTTCTCCCATTACAAAGCCATCCCGGTCTTTATCATAGGGGCGGCTGGCCGTTTTGGGATCATCATTTCTTTCACTCATGGCCTTCATGGCATTGAAACCACCTACCCCAGCTTCACTGATCACCGCTTCGCTTCCACCGGTGAGGATCACACTGGCTTTGTTCAAACGGATCAGGTTAAAGGCTTCCATGATGGCATTGGTGCTGCTGGCGCAGGCGCTGACTACGGCAAAATTGGGTCCGCGTAGATTATGGCGCATACTGATCTGCCCGGCAGCAATATCCAGGATCATCTTTGGAATAAAGAATGGGTTGAAACGGGGGGTTCCGTCGCCCCGGGCAAAATCGGTAACCTCATGTTGGAAAGTAATGAGTCCGCCGATACCACTGGCAAAAACCACTCCCACCCGGTCAGGGTTGATATTGTCCCGGTTCAATCCGGCATCGGCCATAGCCTGATCGCTGACCACCAGGGCAAACTGGGTGAAGCGATCAATTTTACGGGCTTCTTTTTTGTCGAGGTATTGCGTGGCATCAAAGCCTTTTACTTCGCATGCAAATTTGGTCCTGAACTTGGAAGCATCAAACAGGGTGATCATATCGGCTCCCGAAACACCGGCAATGAGGTTATTCCAGTATTCATCAACAGTATTTCCAAGCGGGGTGATGGCCCCCATTCCGGTTACTACTACCCTTTTTAATTCCATAGACTTTACATATAGTTCGTCAAATATACAATCTGCCTTTGTAAACCGTCATCAGAAAAGAAACCGCCTTCCCTGCTCTAACAGTCAGAAGGCGGTAAGATATTATGAGTGCTTTCCTGCAGGTTCTGCCGGGGCAGAACAATCAGGAATTACTTCGCGTGTTCTTCGAGATAAGACACAGCCTGGCCAACTGTGGTGATGGTCTCTGCCTGCTCGTCCGGAATGGAAATATTGAATTCTTTTTCAAATTCCATAATCAGTTCTACTGTATCCAGAGAATCGGCACCCAGGTCGTTGGTAAAAGATGCTTCGTTGGTAACCTCGGCCTCATCTACACCCAGTTTATCAACGATGATTTTCTTAACTCTTGATGAAATGTCTGACATGTTCTTAAAGTTTTGTTTATAGGGTGCAAAAATATACTTTTTGATCTAATCACCATCTTTATCGTCTATTTTTCCATTTTTAGGCCAACTTGCTGAAAACTAAAGCCTAAAGGCCTATTTGGGCGACTTGATCTTTCCAAAATAACCCCGGATACCGTTGGCAGTATAGCCGGATCTTTGTAATTTGTCCATAGTACATATCAAGTGTACCTCGTACAGCAAACAGAATACCCCGGTTATGGCACTGAAAATTATTGACCATGGTTCCCCAGAGTACCAGCAGATGATCAAACTGCGGGAAGAGATTCTGCGCAGACCTCTGGGTTTGGGTTTTGATTCGGATGAACTGGAAACGGAAAGGGAGAATATGCTGATTGGGGCATTTGAAGAAGAACAGATGCTGGGTTGCTGTATGCTGGTGGAAGAAAACCGGGAGACAGTGCGGCTTCGTCAAATGGCCGTTTTGAACGATTTACAGGGGAAAGGGATTGGCAGGGCCCTGATGAGCTTTGCAGAAAATATTGCCCGGGATCGCGGTTATAAAACCCTCTCCATGCATGCCCGGAAGAATGCTATTGGTTTTTATGAAAAGATGGGGTACCGGGTGGCCGGAGAAGAATTTACAGAAGTAACCATACCACACTATGTGATGGAAAAAGATCTCTGACCCTTATCCTTTTTTCACTTTGCTTTTGATCAGCATCCTCAATTCATGCACTTCATCGCTGTCGCGGCAACCGCTTTTGGGCACGAGTAAAAATGACCGGTTGTCATAATACAAATGAAAAAAATGGGGGCTTTCCACGTAATGCGACAAGGCATTCCAGGCCCAGTTCTTTTGCCCCCTGTCATGCCTTAATGTAAATCCATCCTCTTCAAAATCCATACTGAAAGAATGTTTGAAAGTAACGGCCCTCCTGTACACCAGGGCCGGCAGCAGGAACCAGAAACTGATCATCAGTACAATCCATAAAAAGGAGCCGATCAGAAAAGCCATCGGCCCCACTTTTTTTAAGGCATACAGCAGGATGGACAACAAGGCAAAAACATTCACCAGGATCAGCATGATCCTTATTTCAGGACGACTGATAAAATGATAGCGGAGTGCCTGCAGCACTTTAGGTTTCTCGTATCCGAAATGAATGGTCATTTTAAAAATTAGTCGTTACCGATCCGGGCTATTTTCCATTGCCCGTTTTCCTTTTTTAAACCAACAAAAATCAACAGAGATCCTGATGCAAAATTTTCAGATTCAGGCGCCCCGATTTCAACCGTAGCATCATCTCCTTTCACCTGAATCATCCATTTTGTTGAAGCCTTGATCCCGTCTAAAAAATATGAAGGCTCTTCCTGGCTGTTGGTGTACCAGTCGTAATCAAATCCATAGGGAAGTTCCTCTTCCAGGTCTACTTTAAATGCAGAGTCGGCCTGCGCCAGCATAGTTTTCTGCGCTTTGTAAAAATCTTCTCCTAACTGTGGCGCTGACTTCCGCAGATAAGCCTGGTATTGATCTACCATGGTCCAGTCAATCTGATAAGGAGGTGTATGTGGCTTTTTCACTCCTTTGTATAATTGATAATCCATCAGCTTTTCATAATTCGGCGTATACCAGTTATAAAAATCAAGGATGACCTGACGGATCGATGCGGAGTCTTCCGCAACAGATACAGTTGTTGTTACTTCAGCTGTTTTTTCCGGTTCGGCTTCCTTTTTTTTGTCTTTGCAGGCAATCAGACTGACTGATACCATTAACAGGAAGAGGAGTTTTTTCATCTGTTAAAATTTATGGTGTTTTTAATGCTTTTTCTGAAACGGACCAGGTTCCCAGTTTCTCTCCTTTGACCCCAAAATAATCCACGGTTAGTTTCCGGTCGTTGCGGGGACCACTGAAAGAAAATTTTCCATAGTTCTGTAACTGATCAATACCCAGCACCCGGTAAGGATTATTTTTTTCGGGTCCGCCAAAACTATGTGTTCCTGAAGTAAGCGGGGATACGGTGATATCATATAATGAATAAGTACCCGGACGATCCACTTTGATAATTTCACTGTGATGCCGGTCTCCCGTCAGGAATACCACCCCATTGATTTTATACTCTTTCAGAAAGTTCATGAAATCCTCATACTCTGCCGGGAAATCATGCCATTTATCATAGGGGGAAACCGGGTTTAGTACCTGGCTGCCCAGCACAATAATTTTAAATGTGGCGGAACTGTATAAGAGGGAGTTCTTCAGCCATTCCATTTGCTGTGTTCCCAGCATTTCCTTCTCCGGATTAGGGAATCCATTTACAGAATCTTTCATCCGGTCGGCACTGCGCCACCAGCGGTCATCGGTTAAAAAGATATCGGCATCGCCCCAGGTGGTCATGGTATAGGTACCCTGACCGTTTTCACCATAAGATGGATTACACCAGTATTTTTTCCAGATCTCGCGACTGGTTTCTTTCAGGATATAATTCTTACCAATATCATTCGGGCCATAATCATGATCATCCCAGATGCCAAACTGAGGCATGGCACGCAGAAAGGGTTGTAAAACCGGAACGGCGCGGTCATGACTGGCACGGTATTGCAAACCCCAGTCGCTGTAATAATCCACATCACGGGTGTACCAGGCATCGCCTAACCAGAGCATGAATGCGGCTTTTTCTTTGGCCATGGTTTCAAAGATGGAGGTATCTTTTCCGTAGGGAGTACCCGGCCGGTCAAATACGGGTTCATTGAAATAGGAACAGGAGCCGGTCAGGAAACTAAAATCAGGAGTGGGTTTGCGCCATTGCCAGAGGTCCTTCGTAGTAAACTCGGCAGTACTACCTGCTGCCTTTCCGTTAATCAGTACTTTATATTGGTAAGTAGTATTAAAATCCAATCCCCCGATGGTAAATTGAATCGGGTTAAATTCATTGCCCAGTGTTCCTTTATAGGTAATGGTTTTATTGGCTGTAGTTCCTTTCTTATTGTATTGAATTGCTGCTGTTTTTACATCTGATGATACCTCGACCCATATTTTGGCATCCCTGAGTTCTACGGGTCCAAGCATGGGGCCTGAAATGATACGGGCCTGGGTAAATCCTATTGCAGCATAAAGTACAAAGGAAACAATGATCAACATCTTTTTCATATTCGATCTGTTTGTAGGCACAAGGTAAGTCAGAAATGAAAAAGCCGCTCCTTAGAGGAACGGCTTTTAATATGCTTAAAAAAAATTATTGAGCGACATTAAGCAAAGAACAGATTTGCTGATAAGACATGGCTTTCAGCTGAGTCTCTGTGTAAATCTGGCCTCTGATTTCGGCTGCTTTTTCACTCATACGGCCACCTGCTACGCCACCAGGAATAATGATATAGCGGAATTCACCTGATCCGTTAGGAAGCCAACCACCCGCAGTTCCAAATAATTTTGTGAAGTAGAAAATTCTACCTGTATTCAGCCAAAAACCCATATAATAAGTTCCGGATTGATCAAATGTGAATGGAATGGATGTTGGAGGTACAGCAGTACCTGTTCCCACTCTCCAGTAACTTAATACAACGCCGTTGTCAATAACGGAAGCTGTTACGCCCGGAGCTGTTCTGATATAACGCCTGATTCCACCATAATCAACGTGGGTTGAATCAAGACCCGTTAAAGTTGAAACGGCAAACCATGGTGAATAGATCACATTGGCTGTTCCGGCAGGACCCTGGGGACCAGTTGGTCCAGTTGGACCGGCAGGACCTGTTGGACCAGTAGGACCGGTTGGACCTGTTGGACCGGTATTACCTGTGGGGCCTTGTGCACCAGTTGCTCCTGTAGGGCCTTCAGGACCTTCTTTTGTACAGCTAACGGCTAAAAAAGTTATAGCGAGCGCTAAGAGAGATAGAAGTTTGAACTTTCTCATAAAAGTTTGATTTGGCTGTTAATTAGTTTCGGTTTAAAAATAAAGGGAATTTCCCTTTCCACCAAAGAGATTTTAAAGGTAAAGGAAAAATAATCAATTCACTATACCTGCCTGTCAAAAATCATGGGTGGGCGGGTACCTCCTATCGGTTATATTTGCCCATCATTTAAACAAAAAAAAATGCGTAGAAAGTACTTTTTCACAGCCCTGGCCATAGTGAGCGGGATAGCCGCCAGCGCTCAGTTTAATAAGGGCGACAGGATGGTAGGCGCTTCCCTGGGGTCAGCTATCTATAATTCCGGTTCATCGGATATTTCGGTGGACCAGATCGGCGATAATAAATCGGTGAGCAATAGCTACAATCTTTCCATTTCCCCCAGTTTGGGCTGGTTTTTATCGGAAAAAACAGCCGTTGGCGGTTCCCTGAATCTGAATCCAAACGGAAACAAGGTTTCTTATGAGCAAAACGGAACCACTTATCAAAGCGATAAATCCAACAGTTTTAATATAGGCCTGGGTGCTTTTGTAAGGCATTACCTGGGCAATTCCGGGAAACTGCTGCCCTTTGGTCAATTCGGTTTCAACCTGGGAATCAGCAGTCTGAAAACGGATGGCTTCTTTTATGGTGGCAGCGGCAGTTCTGCTTATAAAATCAGTTATGAAGGAGATGGAAGCGGTGGTTTCTTTGCCAATGCCAGTCTGCAAGGCGGATTTACTAAAATGACCGGGGAAAATGCCGGACTGGATTTCTTTATCGGTTATACTTACGGGTATAATAAAAATGTATTTGATAAAACCACCCTCCGCGATAATGGAAATGACGGAACAATTGATGAAACCCTAAAAAACAAAACCACGACTAAGTTTACGAATCATGGTTTTTTTCTGGGGGTTGGGTTCCAGGTTTTTTTGAGGAAGAAGAAATAAGAATTTCAAAATAATTAAGGCAAAAGTAAAGCCGCTTCGAGGGAAGCGGCTTTGCTTTTTATTTGTCATAAGCTCTTCGAGCTTAAAGTTGTCAGACGCTCTTCGAGACGTCAGACACCTATTTATTCATCATTTGCTTCGCTTCAATACTCAGCGTGGCATGGGGAACGGCCCGCAGTCTGGCTTTATCAATCAGCTTTCCGGTAACCCGGCAAATACCATAGGTTTTGTTTTCGATCCGCATCATGGCTTTTTCCAGATGATCAATGAAGGTGATCTGGCGACTGGCCATCTGGCTCAGTTGTTCTCTTTCCATACTTACACTGCCATCTTCCATGGTCATGTAGCGGGCTTCGTCCATATCACCTCCCTCATCTTTCCGGGTGATCAGGCCCTGGAGATAAGCCAGTTCCTTTTTAGCGGCGTCCAGTTTTTTCTGAATAATCTCTCTGAATTCGGTGAGGTCAGTATCGGAATAACGCATGGTGGGTCCGGTAGACTGGTACATAGCAGGCTGAGCATCCAGAATTGATTTAGTAAACTCTGGTTCGTATTTCACTGAACTCTTAGTCGTTGTTTTCGGGATCACCACTTTGGAGGGTTTCGGAGGTTCTTTCTTAATCACAGGTTGTACTTTAGGTTTTATAGAGACTAGGGATTTCGGGTCTACCGCACCCTTTTTTACAGGCGGCGGTGGTGGTGGCGGTACTTCTGCCTTAACTACTGGAGCCGGAGCAGGTTTAGCTGCTGGTTTAGCTACAGGCTTAGCAACGGGTACAGGCTTTTTTGCAAAAGGCTTAGCGGCTGGTGCAGGTTTTTTCGCTACTGGCTTTGGAGCCGGTTTGGCGGCTGCCTTTTTCGGGGCGGGTTTGGGTGCAGATTTTTTCACAGTTTTCTTTGCGGCCGGCTTTTTAGGGGCCACTTTTTTGGGGGCGGGTTTGGCGGCCCCGCCTGCCGGACGGGCAGGCTTCTTAGGGGCTGGTTTCTTTTTAGTTGCCATAGTTTTTACCCTTTTTTTGAAACAATCACATTTAGCAAAACATCGTTTATCTCGATCCCGATCGAATTCGGGTCATTTCCGGCCTGTATTTCAGGCGAAAATTCCAGCTGATCAGCCAGAATTTCGGCGCAAATATAGTCTTTATAGCTTGCCAAAGCATCTTTTAACCCAGACCCTGTCCCGGCTTCATTTGGCAGGGCTACCAGTACATTGATCCGGTCTGTGAGGTCAAATCCGCTGTCTTTACGGATTTTCTGGATCCTGTTCACAAATTCCCGGGCATTCCCCTCAGCTTCCAGTTCAGGAGTAATCGTGATATCCAGTGCTACGGTCAGACTTCCTTTTCCGGCAACTGTCCATCCCGGAATATCCTCACTACTGATCTCCACTTCGGCAAGTTGTAATATTACAGGTTCGCCATCAACCGGCAAATTATATTGACCTTCTTTTTCCAACAGGGCAATATCCTCCTGCCCGAATTCTGCCAGGGCCGCCGATACGGCCTTCATTTTAGGGCCCAGCTTTTTACCCAGGGCGATAAAATTGGGCTTGATTTTTTTACGGATAAAGGTATTATCCGCATCCAGGTACTCTACTTCTTTGACGTTCACTTCGGCCCGGATCAGGTCTTCCACTTTCATTAACTGCTCTTTCATGGAAGCGGTGAGCACGGGGATCAGTATTTTTTGCAGGGGCTGGCGGACCTTGATATTTACTTTTTTTCTCAGCGACAAAACCAGGGAGGATGCATCCTGTGCCAGTTGCATCCTTTCTTCGAGGGAACTGTCGATCACCGACTGATCAGCAACCGGATAATCTGCATGGTGTACTGATTCAGCATTGAAACGGCCGGTCACTGCATTCAGGTTTCTGAAAAGATTGTCGCTGAAGAATGGGGAGATGGGAGCCACCAGTCTGGTCAGTGTTTCCAGGCACTCGTATAAAGTCTGGTAAGCACAGATTTTATCCTGCTCATACTCTCCTTTCCAGAACCGCCTGCGGCATAAACGTACATACCAGTTGCTCAGCTGCTCGTCTACAAAATCTTCAATCACCCTGCCCGCCTGTGTGGGTTCGTAATCATCCATGTATTCACCGGCTTTCTTCACCACAGTATTGAGAGAAGACAAAATCCAGCGATCAATTTCAGGTCTGTCTTTAACCGGGATATAGGCTTCCTTGAAAGCAAATCCATCCACATTCGCATACAGTGCAAAAAACTGGTAGGTATTATAAAGGGTGCCAAAGAATTTACGTTGCACTTCTTTAATCCCTTCGATATCAAATTTCAGATTATCCCAGGGAGAGGCATTGGTGATCAGGTACCAGCGGGTGGCATCGGCACCATACTTTTCAATGGTATCAAAAGGATCCACCACATTGCCGAGGCGTTTGCTCATCTTATTGCCGTTCTTATCCAGCACCAGTCCGTTACTCACTACAGTTTTGTAGGCCACGGAATCAAAGACCAGACAGGCAATGGCATGCAGGGTATAGAACCAGCCGCGGGTCTGATCCACTCCTTCGGCAATAAAATCTGCAGGAAAAGACTGTTTAAAAACTTCTTTATTCTCAAATGGGAAATGCCATTGGGCATAAGGCATGGCCCCGCTGTCGAACCATACATCGATCAGGTCCGGCACCCTTTTCATGGGTTTGCCGGTGGCACTCACCAGAACGATTTCATCAACATAGGGCTTGTGCAGGTCCAGAATTCCACCATGCAAATAATGCTTATTGACATCAGCCCCCAGTACTTCATTTGCTTTTCGAATACCGGTATTCAGTTCTTCTATGGAACCGATGCAAATTTCTTCTTCTCCATCTTCGGTCCGCCAAATTGGTAAAGGAGTACCCCAATAACGGGAACGGCTCAGGTTCCAGTCGACCATATTCTCCAGCCAGTTACCAAATCGGCCCTCGCCTGTAGATTTAGGTTTCCAGTTGATGGTTTTATTCAGCTCCACCATTCTTTCCTTGATGGCCGTGGTTTTTATAAACCAGGCATCAAGCGGATAGTAGAGTACCGGTTTGTCTGTTCTCCAGCAATGCGGATAACTATGTTCGTATTTCTCTACTTTAAAAGCCCGGTTTTCTTTTTTCAGTTTTACACTGATGTCCACATTCACATCCACATAATCCGGTGCATCTTTATAATTCTTTACATAACGATTGCTGAATTCCCCGAGTCCATCTACAAATTTTCCTTCCCGGTCCACCATGGTCAGGATACCGATATTGTATTTCTTTCCCACTTTATAGTCATCTGCACCAAAGGCCGGGGCCGTGTGTACGATACCGGTACCATCTTCCGTGGTTACAAAACTATCAACCAGTACCCGGAATGGTTGAGCACCGGGTGTGATGGACTCAATAACCAAAGCTGAATTGGCTTCATAAGGCAGCAGTTGTTCATATACACAACCTTCTATCTCCGTTCCTTTAAAACCAGTGATGATGGAGTAAGGCAGGTTCTTTCCATCATTATTATATGCAGCGAGATCGGCGTTTTCGTTTTCGGGTTTGAAATATTTTCCCAGTAAGGCTTTGGCCAGCACCACATTGACCGGCAGGTGGGTATAAGGATTAATCGTACCCACCAGTACATAATCAATATTGCCCCCTACGGTTAACCCCAGGTTAGAGGGCAGGGTCCAGGGAGTAGTGGTCCAGGCCAGGAAGAAGACTTCTGCTCCATGAACGGCATCGTGCAGAAATTTACTTTTGGCATCCTGCACGGCAAGGAACATGGCCACGCAGCTGGTATCTTTTACGTCTTTGTATGTCCCGGGCTGATTCAGTTCATGTGAACTTAACCCAGTTCCGGCAGCAGGAGAATAAGGCTGGATACTCACACTTTCATACAACAACCCTTTTTTATAGAGTTCACTCAAGAGCCACCAGAGTGTTTCAATGTATTCATTTTTGAAAGTGATATAGGGATCATTCAGATCCACCCAGTAACCCATCTTGCGGGTGATATCATCCCATTTGTCTTTGTAACGCAATACCGCTTCCCGGCATTTTTGATTGTATTCTTCTACTGAAATTTTTTTGCCGATATCTTCTTTGGTGATGCCTAATTCTTTCTCCACTCCCAGTTCGATGGGCAATCCATGGGTATCCCAACCCCCTTTGCGTTTTACCTGAAAACCCTTCATGGTTTTATACCGGCAAACCAGGTCTTTGAGGGTGCGGGAAATCACATGGTGGATACCCGGCATTCCATTGGCACTGGGCGGACCTTCATAAAAAACAAAAGGAGTCGCTCCTTCGCGCAGGGATACACTTTTCTCAAATGCCTGTTTTTCAGACCACTGAGCCAGCATTTCCGCCTCAAAGGCAGGTAAATTCAAACCGGTAAATTCTCTGTAAGTAGCACTCATAGCCGTTTAGAAAATGTTGGCAAAGGTACGGAATAATGGGGTGATTTAGAAGGTGAAATGAACGGCTTCGGCCCTGATACAAGTTCCCGTTACAACAGGCGAACCATCAAGAAAACGCAAAGAAGTGCCGGAAGCAAAGAATACTCTTTGCTCCTTTATTTTAGATCATGGATAAAAAAATTGAATATATCAGGTATTCAATAAATGATCGATAGAAATAGTTTCCAGGTATGGTGTTAAATGCTTCGTACTGTAAAGCACCCTGTACTCCTGGATTTCTTTGGTCTGATGACAACAAAATGTTTCAACATAAAAACAAGAGAGCTGGAAAAGAAATACCATGTAATCAGGCAGGTTTCGTTTTGCAATGGCAACCCCATTTTGCAAAACAATAGCTCTTTTTTCTTCCTCGGACAACGCAATAAATTCTGATAGTTTCATAAATGCCGGTTTTAAAACTGTTACGTTAAAAATGCAATTACTAAACCTGTAGTTGGCAGAGACGAATCCCTGACACGCACACTTATCAATGAACTTTAGAGGCTGAGGCAAAAAACAAAAAATGAGGCTGGACAAAAAAAACTGCCGGTTAGCTTTCGGAGGCAGGTGACAAATGTAAGTTGATTTTTAAAGTATCAAATTTATTTTATCTGAAAGGCTGATGCAGGGATAGGTTACTGAAATATAAGTTAATTATCAAACGATATCAGTCGGGCTCTATCCAATATAAATTCATCTCCGCTTTTGCAAAACCGGGAAATAAAAAGCCACCCCGGGGGGCGGCTATAAAAATGCTTCGGCAAGGGCAGCATAACGCTGTTGACAACTGTTATCCTTTTTTCACAAGTACTGACTCAAAGGCCGGATACCCACGTTCTCCATTTTGGGTCAGGGCGGTAAATCTTAGTTTGTAATAGTTGTTATCACCGTCTTTAATGATATAATAACGATCTGTTCTGACGGCCGGTGAACTGGAAGGGCCTCCACCGCTTCTCCAGTCGGCTGCAAATGCATTCTGAGTTGTCAGAAAACTTTGTGCCGCAAGATCAGCTTCCGTAAAGTCGGTAAAAGATTTAGCAGCCGTCATTACTTTAGCAATCTGCACATTCCGGTTGATCAGCAGGATATCCTGAAAAAGATAGGGCACTTCCCCACTGCCGAAATTGGTGACATTGGAAAAATAAGTCCATGCCAGATCCCATTTCTTTTTTGTGGGTTCTACATTAACGACTCCTGATTCAAAAGAGAGATACCTGAAAAAATACTGATCGTCTTTAGCAATATCAATACTACTGAAAGTGCTGGCATTGATATCTGCATGTTGTAAAGTATATCCGCCACTGGCATTACGGAGGATGCGGATCTTCTTCCATCCTCTGGAAGCAGCCGGGCTGCCGGGTGCCAGTCCGCGGTTCACGATATACACTTTGTTTTCATCAGCAATCGCACTCACCGCGGCAATCGCGGTCCGGTTCAGGTCACCACTGGGATAATCAATATAAGGCAGGGAAATGGTGATGGGTGCAAACTGGTTAAAAGCCACATCTGTTGAAAACCCAAGCGTGTCTGTAGCAGTTACCATGTTCAGGTCATTTTTATTGATCTGTTTGGCCATCATGGCTGCGGAAGAATTCAGTATCACCCTGTATTCACCGGCTGCGGTATAAAACCCAAGATCCCAGCCATTCCTGTTCACTGCTGTTTGACGGTTGGCGCTGAGGTCAACAAAAACTTTGTTGGGATATAAAGTACCTCCTCCATTGATGGTAAGTGATGCATTGGCCGCAACGATCTCACCAAAATCCAGTCTGAAACGGCGGGTAACCCCAATCAGCACGGGTGCTGCTGCATTATTAATATCAAAAACAAGCTGCTCGTCGCCATCAAATAAAACGGCATTGCTTTTATTCACAATGAAACTGGCTTCATTGCTCCCGGACGGAACAGTCAGTTGTATTTTACCGTTTACCGCAGCCGGACTGGTGTTGTAATCAACGCCATACTGAACCCCGGTCTCTGACAGGTCAATGGTTACCGGAATTTCCTGTGTGCTGTGAATAGCCAGTTTCAACCGGACTGTTATAGAAGTTTCAGCAGCCGTGATACCCTGTGCGGCTGTTTCAAATACAACATAGTTATCTGCTGTCAGGCCATCCCTTTTACGGCAGGATGCGATCAGCAGCATCATAAAAAGCAGTGCGGGTATCAGGTATATTTTTCTCATGTTCAGTATTTTATTGTTGATTTTTGTTCAGTCTTATTGATTCCAGTTAAAAACAAGTCCGATGAAATAAGAGCGGCCCGTGCCTACACTCAGTCCACCACCAGTATGGATACCTCCCTGTGTAAAACTGCTGCGCACCCGGCTTACATCAAACAGATTCCGGACACCGGCATTGATCCGAAACAGTTTCCCCATTTTTTTCAGCGCGGTAAAATCCGCCAGGTGATAAGCATCCTGTTCAGACAATACCACATTGGGGCCATCTGTTACATAACGGGGGCGTTGCCCAACCAGTTTGTAGAAAATCCCGAGATCGAGACCCGCCTTGTTGAACCGGTAGCTGATATTGCTGTTAGCTTCAACAGACCAAAGCTGACGGGGCAGGTTGTCGCCGGTTGAATACAGGTCATTATAAAACCCGGTTCCTGCAGCACCTGCACTGATATTCCAGTTACCAAATGTTACGGAGGCAGAAAGATTGATCCCGGCTGTGGTGCTGTTTAATACATTATACAATTTGGCGGTATCAGATCCTTGTGTAAATACAAAGTCAATCAGGTTTTTTACATCATTATAAAAACCACCGAGCTGAGCAGTCCAGTTGACCCCATTTTCCAATTTCCTGTTCCAGGCCAGGGTACCGGTGAAACTATGAGAGGTTTCGGCTTTCAGATCGGGATTGCCCACTACCTGGTGATTCGCATCGAAGAAGCTGAAATAAAGCTCCCGGAGAGAAGGAGAACGGAAACCCCTGGCATAGGACAAGCGCAGGTCAAGATTTTTGGATAACACAAACTTTGTATTTACTGATGGAATCACCGGTGGTGCATCATAAACAGAATTACGTATTACTCTTATCCCCGGGCGAATACTGATTTTATCAGTTGGGGTGATTTCTGCAGTCAGAAATCCTGCAAAATCATTGACAGCATTAGATCCTGCTTTTAATCTTTCGCCATCTCCGCGGTCAAGACTGATATCCACTCCGGGCTGAAAACTGAGCAGTGTTGATAAGCGGTACAAGGCCGTACCCCGGAATGTAAAATTGTTAAAATTAACCAGGGCCTGTTTTCCTTCACCCGGATCCAGCCGGATATCACCCGTTGTTTTGTTGAGGGTAGTGGAAAAGACCTGCCGGTTGTAATCAGTATAAGATGATTGTACCTGAAAAGAGAGATTCTTATTCATGAAATAAGTTCCCTGCAACTGGTGCATCAGTCTTTGGGAAAGATATTCCTGATCAACTGCAAGTGTTTCCCCGGATATTGGATCAGGGAAGGCGGAAAAATTTCCGGGATTGGTGATCACTTCATCCAACCCATCGATCCGGTAACGGAGACTGAGTTGATTATGATGATAAGCGATAAAACCGCTGAGGATACGCTGGTCCTTTTTATGCCATACCAGCTCCCTGCCAACCGCTGTATCTTTCCAGCCACCAAAATAATTATGCGCAAAAGAACCACCTGCTTCCCATTTATTTTTTTTCCAGGTCAGTCCTGCCTGCTGGTTATGAATTCCTTTTTCCCATCCATATTCATTTCCGACTGTTTCTTCCTGTAGTCTCGCGTTAACACTGAGACCGGCTTTATTCGCTTTTTTTGTAATGATATTGATAACACCAGCCAGTGCATCTGCTCCATATATTACTGATAAGGGTCCTTCTACAATTTCGATTCTCTCCACGGTATTGATATCAACCTGACTGATATCAAATTCATTATTAATCCCCTGTCTGCCGGTAACCGGTAAACCATCCATCAGGATTTTTACATTCTGTCCTGACAGTCCCAACATTTGAACGGAAGATCCTCCGGTTGATAAATCCTGTGAAAAGCGCATATTGAGTTCATTGCGGAGTACATCCTGTAAGCGGGTGGCACCTTGCCGCAATATTCTATCCTTACCGATGACTTTTACCTGGTATACAGATTGTTTAACAGACTGCGGCCGGTATTGTCCGGTAATCACGACTTCTTCCAGTTCTTTGGCCCTGGTGGTATCTTCTGCTTTTGTAAAGGAGATGCCTTGTGCCTGAATTGTAAAAGATGCAAGAAGAGCAAGAGCGGGTAAAATTATTTTTCTCATAATCATTTATTACAGACACAAAGATTTGCATGCCCTGCATTTTTTTTATCACGTGTGTGTCATGAAATGATGATGAAAAATTCTTTGACAAATAAATGACCCGCCTTCGATACATGATCATCTGCCTGACTGATATTAATCATGTATGAAGTCAAATTCATTCAACAAAAAATGCCTTCCTGATGAGGAAGGCATTGACAACAATGAATTTTTTTTATAAACTGAACCCTGCACTTAAGAAAAATGTACGGCCATCTGCAGGTAAAACACCTGGCCCCGGATAGCCACCGGCACGACGGGTGAAATACGCCTTGTTGAATAAATTATTGATTCCAGCTTTCAGATTGAGTGCCTTCGTAAACTTACAGGTGAGCGTTACATCTGTAACCATATAAGAAGGGATCAATCCGGTGTTGCCGTTCGCTAACGGTTGTTTGGTATTATTGGCATCACTGAATGTTTCCCCCACATAACTTATTTGTGTAGTCAATAATACTTTTTTATACCCTGCACTGATCCCTGAACGGAAAATATGTTCCGGGGCATTCTCTACTTTTTTACCCCGGGTGGCTGCATCTTTATGATCAGTACCATAACGGGCTTTTGTATAACTATAGGATGCAAATAAAATAATATCGGCCTTTGTGCTTTTGGAAAATGCCCGCCAGGGATTGAATTCAATATAGGATTCAATGCCCCTGCTGTTACTGCTTCCCACATTGGTGATCAGCCGGTAAGCGGGTGTTGCGTTCACCGTAACTGTTCCGATGCGGTTGTTATATTTTAAATAATAAATACTGATATCAAACTGCAGGTAATTCCTGATCTTTCCCCTGTATCCTAAGTCTATATTATATCCTTTTGAATCTTTCAGATCCTGGTCCACTATATCCGTGCTGGGTGGTGCCTGCAGATTGGCGAATTGAATAGGCCGATAAGCCTGGGTGATATTCCCATAGATTTCTGTTGATGAAGTGATATGGTACTCCGTTCCGATACCTGCCAGTAAAAAACTTCTGCTCCGGGCAATATTTTGCAGCAGAATTGCTGTACCAGATGTGGTATACCCATTTATTCCTGCTGCCGTACCTTTCAGCCATTCATAGCGAACACCGGGAATCAAGAGCCACTTTGGTGTCAGTCTGAAAATATTTTCTATAAATACTGCCGCATTATAAGATCTGAATGCAATATCTCTCGGAAAATTGCCAATAATGTCCACATCATAATCCGTACCGGTAGTTCCTTTTCCATCCGCTTCGCGTTTCGTCACTCCGGTATATAACCTGATACCACCCGATAAGGTTTGTTCTGCTTTCCCGATTGTATAAGTTGTGATGATCCGGCTTTCCAGTCCGGTATTCCGGTATTGATCAAGATTCACAACCCTGTTATTATACTGCAGGGTTGCAGGATTGATACTATCAGGTACCAGTATACTTTGTAAATAGCCCACGCTGTTCCGGTTGCCGATGGTTGCAAATAATTTGGTATTCCACCGGGTATGCTCATTGATCTGCCAGTTGAAAATCAGGGCTGGTGTTGTCCAGGTAATATCAAACCAGTTTCTGGAACGCAAACTCTGATCGGGTGCTGAAGCAGCCTGTTGATCCGTTAATCCACCCGGTTGCTGGCTGCGGATATGGGAGCGCATCAGTTCTGCAGTGAGTGAAATAGCAGGTGAAAAATAATAGGTAGCGGTGCCATAAGCGGAATTGGTAAAATAGCGGCTGTTACTCCGCCAGCCATCCCCGTTTCTGTGGTCGAAAAATGAATAATAATGCCAACGCCCTTTTTTTCCGCCAATCGCATTATAACTGTTGAAGAGTGCATTACTTCCAACCGTTTGCTGTGATTCAAAAGCTATTTCCTTATTGATCTCACTGCCATTTCTTAATATATAATTGACCAGCCCTCCGAACTGCGGCCCGTATTGCAATGCTCCCTGCCCCCTTACTACTTCAATCCGCTGAACAGCCTGTAATTGCGGATTATAATAGGCTTCCGGATAACCAAAGGGATCAGCCGCAATATCGTACCCATTCTGCCGGATATTGAATTCCCAGCTGCGGTTCGGACTTAACCCTCTGGCTGCAATCCCAACCTGAATTCCGCTTGGATCGCTTTCCCATATATGAATACCGGGGACCTTGGCCAATACCTGACGCATGGTATTGTTCACCACATTGCCCTGAACATTATCCAGAACAATCAATGCATTTTTCTTTCCCGCATAAATAGAAGTGCCCACCACTTCGGGCATTTGCTGGTAATCACTCTTGCTGTTTCTGCCCACCACCGTAATATCAGGCAGGTATTTATGAATGGGTTTGGTGGAATCATCATGAAAAACCGGTTGCTGTACCTGTGTATACCCATCAGTGATTGCAGTCAGTATCGCCAGGGTCAATATTCCTCTCCGCATGTTTGGTATTTTTTTACAAATGTCCTTCCTTAAAAAAAGCAGGACATGCCGGATCGGGAAAACGATTTACGTATTATGGAAAACAAAACAGGATATAAGAATCCGTAAAAACAAATGCAGCGATAATCAGGAGGATGAGACTGGGCTTGTATGGACAAAAAAAAACTGTCCCGCTGTTAACAGGACAGTTCAAAAAAATTTGAAACCAGATTAATCCACTACCACGATGCCTTTTGCCATCACCCTGATTTCTTTTTGGGTTCTTTGATGGCATCAATTTCTTCTTTGGATTTTTTAGCATCTTCGGCATAATGTTTCAGTTCAGCCACGGAAGTGGTCTTCATCTTCAGTTCGCCGTCGATCACCACTGTTTTTCCTTTGGCAGCCAAAGGCAGGAAAAATCCATAGTCTTTCATTTTCACCGTTGCGGTTTCACCATTACCCAGGTCCAGTTTCACCCAGCAACCTTTCTTTTCACATACTTCTATAATCTTAGCTTTTACTTTACCATCCACTTCTTCTTTTCCCTCGTTGAGTTTGGTCACCGCATCGCTGATTGGCATAGCACCTTTGGGATCCACTTTTTCACCATACCATTCTCCGATTTTGGCATCTCCATCCGGAGGCTGGGCATTGGCCAGGAATCCAAAACCCGCAATCATCAGTGTAAGGAATAACTTTTTCATATTGATCGTTTATTAAATTTCAGAATACAAAGATAGTTTTTTGGTTGGATTGGTTGCTTATTCAGGCAGGACAGGTGGGAAAAAATCCACCGCCGGAGCCGAAATAGCCCTTAAAAATGCCAGTAAATCCGCTTTTTCTTTCTTGGTCAGTCCCAGCGGCTTGATCAGGTTATTCCGGATGCCGGGCTGGTCCGCCCGGTTAAATGCTTCCAAAATCGCAGGCATATCCGGCTGCATCCCGTCATGCATCCAGGGTCCCGTTTGCATCACATCCCTCAAAGAAGGCGTTTTGAACTTACCGCTGTCCGCATCCAGGTGGGTCAATTTATAATAACCAACATCATCACCCGAAAAACCAGTACGGTGAAACTGATTATCGGTCAATAGTGGTCCGTGATGACAATTCATACAACGGGCTTTTGTGCGGAATAAATGAAGCCCCCTTAGTTCTGCATTGTTTAAGGCTTTGCGATCGCCTTCTAAAAACTGATCAAAACGGCTTTTCCGGCTGATCACTGTTTTTTCAAAGAGGGCAATGGCACCCGTCATCCTGTCGGGATCGATCTGATCATTGCCATAGGCTTTTTTAAAGAGTTCCCGGTAGTTTTGATTCCTTCTCAATCTGATCATCACATCCGGCATATCACTGGCCATCTCCGATTCACTGATGATGGGCGCGAATGCCTGGTCCTGCAGGTCACGGGAACGGCCATCCCAGAATAAGCGGCGGTAAAACCAGGTATTGGCAATACTTGGGGAATTTCTTTTGGTCATCGCTCCTTCATGCCCCACCGCCTTCGCCTTTCCATCGGTCCAGTTCAGTTGCGGCTGATGACAACTGGCACAACTGATTTTACCGGAAGCACTGAGCCTTGGATCAAAAAATAAAATTTTACCCAGATGAATAATATCCTTCAGGGAATCTTCCTTACCTGAGAGCGGACCGGGAGGCAGGGGGCCCAGTTCGGTCCATGACAATCCTTCATCAACCCACGGCTTTGGCCAGCCGGTAGCAGGCCGGGAATAGATATCTCTTAAGTTTTCCTTTTGGAAGGCCAATAAAAAACAAACCGGTAACAGCAGAAAAAGGATGACAAGCAGCTTTCGCATGCAGCAAATATGCAAAAAAAGCAGCGGACAAAAACTGACTGCTGCTATTCACTATAAAATACTAGACTGTCCTGCGATTTATCAACAACTGCAACGGGACATCAGCATTCAGGAAAGCCGTCATATTTTATAAAAATCTGATCCTTCATTTCATCAGCCCTCAATGTGTAGCAGCTTTCGTTTTCCTGATCTGGAATACCCTTGACAGGTTAAATCCGAATCTGATTTCGCCTTTTCCCCACTGATTGGTTGTTTCAGTGATAAAGGCCCGCTCATTCATCCCTGTTGAATTGGAGAAATGCAACTGGAAAACGTGCCCCCCGGTTTCAATATCCAACCCTACAGACAGCGGGTGATAGTAACCACTATCCGGCATTCCAATTACAACATGCGAATAATCCCAGGTAATAGCCATCCGTTTTGACACTTTAAGCCTTCCGCCGACTCCCAGCGCATATACATTATTTGGTTCTGTTGCAAGTGGCACCAGATTACGGTGTACCATGGTTGGACTCAGCTGCAGGGTAAAGCCTTCACTGAATTTTCTACCAATAATCGCCTGGAAATAATAGCCCAGTCGGGAAGTATAAAAATTCTTCCGGTCCGGATCGGCCCATGGTAAACCATCCAGTGTCATCCCGGCAACAAATGCCACAGTAACCGGAGAACTCCATGGGCCGGTGGACTGTCGCATGGGCGCATATTTAATAAATCCGTCCAGTTCTTTTTTATAGGTGCTCCTACCGATCCCAGCCATCAGGTTATGCAAGATACCAAAATCAAAACCCATCCGCATACTGGCCTGATCGAGACCGAAAAAGTTTTCATACCCTTTATCCAATTGTCCGAACCGGTGCAGTATCCTGAAATCCATGGTTCCAGGATTCAAAAATTCTATCGAATGCCCGTTTATGACACGGGGAGATTTAAATGCATATTTGATCCTCTCTTTTTTGGGTTTCTCATCCCCACCCACCAGTTTCAACAGGTCCTCATCCTGGGCAAAAAGTCCGGAACCGGTCATTAACAGCGCAGTGGCGAACAACAGGATTCTCCTGCTTTGTTTCTTGTTTTCCATAGTGCTGATTAGTTCTTTAAGGGCTCCATTGTGCAGGCCACGGTGATTATTGCAGATTTAGAAACTTTGTCGGAGACCAGGCCGGGAATGGAGATATCAAAATCGGACAGCTTTACATTGAAAGATGCATTTGCATTGACTTTACCTCCCTGGATTACCAGCTTCCCTGTGGTTTCCACTTCTTTTGTTTGTCCATGCATGGTAAGATCTCCTTTTACTTTCACCGTATGCGTGCCATCTTTTGAAAAATCGATCTGTTCAGCATCTTTTACTTTCCCCTTGAATTCAGCTTTCGGGAACTTGTGGCTTTCCACATAGTTCTCATTGAAATGTTCTTCCATCAAAGCTCTTTCAAAGGCAAATCCTTTCATCAGCACAGCAAACTGAATGGCCCCGTTTTTAGTGTCCATTACGCAGGTTGCACTTCTGTTCTTCCCTTCAATTTTTTCTGGGGAAGAAGAGGTTGTGGCATCAAAGCCAATGGTACCCGTTTTTGTAAAAAATTTCTGGGCACATAGAGGTCCGGCAAACAGAACCGGAACCATCAGGAATAAGATCATTTTTTTCATGTTCGGAAATTTAATTTTTTGATGTTTTATTTTTTTTGATCAACGACACTTCGAACCAGTATCACATCAGAACCCAACAACTCATCGGCATTATAACCGGAGCAAATTCCTTTTACGGCGATGATGGTTCCCTTTTGCAGGGACCCCGCTTCGGCACTATGGCTGCTGTCCACACTGCATCGTACCGAGGAAAGTGAAGCTGTATCTCCCAGCACGATCGAATAAAATCCTTTATCGTCCTGCAACACTTCTTTCACCGGCCCTTCTACCCGGAGCACTTTGTCCCAGTACTTTTTATTGGAAGCTGTTTCATTACTGCCAAATTCTGTCAGCAGACTGTTGGCGGTCACCTCGTAATCCGGTTTTATTTTACTGGTGTCTTTATGCGTCCGGTTGTATTCTTTATAAATATAGAATGCCACGCCAGCGATGATGACCAGCAGCGGGAGTACAACAAAACGAACAATTTTTTTTCGTTTCATAAAAAATAATTAGGTGGTTAATTATTGGGCATGCCACTATCGACCCATTTTTTAATAGTCGCAATCTGGCAGGGGGTCATTTTCGACATGCCTTTTGGCATGGGTGAATAACCGGTAGCATAACTGATGGATCCATACAAGGAGCCATTTGTGCCAATCGCTTTGTCAGCTGCGTAAGTTCCCATCAGCACATTTCCCGAAGGGAAACCGCCGCTGTGACAACTGTAGCAATACTGCTGCAGGATCGGCACTACTTTCTGTGTATAGGATACGGCACTTGTATCTGTACAGGGAACATTGCCATTGCCATATAAAAGGTCTTCCTTATCATAATAGCAAGACTGCACCGTCAGCATTACTGTTCCCAAAATGATCATTGAAAAAAATAATTTCATGTTGCTTGATTTAATTGTTCAATACTCCTGCGCTGATCCATTTCTGGATTTGCCTGATTTCACAATCAGATAATTTGGCTGCATTCTTGGGCATCGGAGAATATCCTGCCGTATGGGCTACCGAGCCATATAACTTACCGTTGAGTGCTACTACTTTAATTGCATTATAAGTGGACACATCGATATTACGACCAAGGTTACACGGGTTATGACAACCTGAAAATTTGGCATCCATGATTGGTTTTACCGCCCCGCTATAGGTAAATACGGTTGTATCACAGGAACCAATACAGCTGTTATTTTTTGCCCCCTGATTGATCCATTTCTGAATCAGTGTCTTTTGTGCTGCAGTCAGCGGAGCCATCGGAGGAGGTGGCATCCTGTCTCCGTTTGTTTTGATAATGGACTTATACAATTTGCTGTTGGCCGCATCCCCCACTCTTACATAACGGACAATTTGAGTGTAAGTAGTAAGGTTAATCCCATCCGCATGTGAAATATTATCATGACAACCACTCATGGTACAATTAGAAGAAATAATGGGTAATATCTGGTTGACAAAATAGACTGAATCAGGGCTACAGGTATTTACCGGAGGTGGGGTTCCCCCTCCTCCACCCGTACCGCCTGTGCCTCCTGTTCCCGGTATGGGAAGCGGCAATTCATGTTTACAGGCTAGTAAAAGGGTGATCACTACCAGCATCACTGATAATGGATAAATAATAAGTTTTTTTCATACAGGTTGGTTTTAGTGAATGAATAGAATAATCCAGGTCTGGTCTTTTCAACCAAATCACTTAATAGTAATAAGTCCGCAACAGGTTATTAACCCTGGCGTCATATTCTTATAGAAGGGGAGAAATCGTCAGGCCCGTGGGGGCTGTAAGATCATCAGGACATGTCTGGCAGAAGTATTGACTTCTAAACGGGTAGAGAAATCCGTTTCAGGCTGATAGAGTTTACCATCAATCTGAATATCTGCAATCATGGGGGAAAACACAAGGGATATCGTGTTGTGATTGAGGTTGTGACATGGCAATTGACTGTCGTATTCATCATCAGCATTGGAACCATCATCGCCACCGTAATGCTGGGCGATAAATTCCAGAAAACTGATGTCTTCGTTTTGGCGATGGTGCTGAAAATAATGGGTAATCAACTCAGGTAACCTGAGTAATTGGCCTATTTCGGTATTACCGGCCAGGTGAATACCCATCAGAATGATGATCAGTGCCTTTTTCATTGATTCAATAAATATTCAAAAATGATGCCATGTGATATGTAACATTGGTCACCAGCAGAATATTGTATGTAAATGGGACATTTAACAGAAAAAGTCCGGTATTTGGAATAGAATATTGACGCTGATCAATACAAAGACCGGATTATCTGAAGAGCAATTCACAAGGTTTTAAACCCGTGTGCTTTTTAAAAGCAGTAGAGAAATGGGAAATGGACGAATAGCCCAGGAGCATGGAGACTTCCGTTACGCTGAGACCTTTTTCATATAAAAGGTATTTCGCATGCTCCATCCGCTGACTCTGGTAGAAATCAAAAACAGTCGTACCAAACAATTCTTTAAACCCTTTTTTCAGGTAGCATTCATTGATGGCTACTTTACGGCTGAGTTCTTTGATCGTGATGGGTTCACCAATATGCTGCACGAGGATCTCACGGGCTTTGATAATTTTTTCCCGGTCTGCTTCGTTGGCCAGGAACTTACAATTGATCACATCAATCTGCTTTTCACCCAGCAGCACGGCATCCACACTGTCCACCCTTTCCATACAGGTTTTGGAAGCACTGAACTGGCACATATCACATTCTGTATCCTTCTTGCGACAGTACACATTGCCGCTGACACAAAAACGGAATTCCAGGTAATTCTCTTTGGGTACCGAAGAATTATAATGATAAACCAGCATACCGGTATCCTCCATACTCCACTGGGGATTGCGGCGGTAGCGGTAAATAGAATACTGAACCGATCCGGGAATCTGCTGCTGCCGTTGTTGCAGCATTTGCAAATCACCCTGCATCAGGGGCTGGTGCTGCACCAATGATAATATATCCGGCGGGTTAAACATTAATCTGACAAATTTACGATTTTTCCGGCAATTTCAATGGTTCAACATCAAATATCATGCTCCGGGCTGATTTTTAACAGGTCATGCGATAAAAAAAATTCCGCTTTTGAAGTGAAAGGCTAACTTTGCCTGCTCCCGAAATTTGGCTATTTTCAGTATTGAAGGAGTGAAAACCCGCTCAATTATTTATGATCCATCCACATACATATATTCATCCAAATGCACGTCTGGCTACCAACGTAAAAGTGGATCCTTTTACCGTGATCCACCAGGATGTGGAGATCGGTGATGGTACCTGGATCGGATCTAACGTTACCATCATGGAAGGAGCCCGGATCGGCAAGAACTGCCGGATTTTTCCAGGCGCCGTCATCGCTGCCATTCCGCAGGATCTCAAATACCATGGAGAATATTCCAACGTAGAAATCGGCGATAACACCACCATCCGTGAATTTGTGACCGTCAACCGCGGAACAGCTGACCGGGAAAAAACCGTGATCGGCAAGAACTGCCTGATCATGGCTTACTCGCATTTTGCACACGATTGTATTGTAGGCGATAATGTAATTGTGAGCAATAACACACAGGTCGCCGGACACGTAATCATTGGTGAATGGTCCATCCTGGCCGGTATGTGTGCTGTACACCAGTTTGTAAAAATCGGGGCCCATTCTTTTATCGCCGGTGGTTCACTGGTGAGCAAGGATGTTCCTCCCTATATCAAGGCCGGACGCAACCCGCTGAGCTATGCCGGGGTGAATTCGATCGGATTAAAACGCCGGGGCTTTAGCGTTGAACGCATCAATCATATCCTCGATATCTACCGCACCCTTTATAATAAAGGGATGAATACCAGTCAGGCGATTGAATATATTGAAGAAGAAATGCCCGCTACAGACGAAAGAGATGAAATTGTGACTTTTGTAAGAGAGAGCGGCCGCGGTATCATCAAACGCTTTAGCAAAGGAAACCATGATGACGATATCCCTGTCTGATGCCGGAAAACGGTATAACCGTGACTGGATCTTCCGTCATGTGACTTATCAATTATCACCCGGTCATTCCTATGCCATCACAGGACCTAACGGATCCGGAAAAAGTACCCTGCTCCAGGCCATCAGCGGTTCTCTCCTGCTCAATGAAGGAAAATGTGAATGGTCGCTTCCCCAAAAATCATTGACTCCGGAAAATGTATACCGGCATGTTTCTATCTGCGCCCCCTACCTGGAACTGATTGAAGAAATGACCGCCAAAGAATTTCTGGATTTCCACCAGGGCTTCAAACCCTTCCTGCCCGGGGTGACCACACAAAGTATAATTGAAATCCTTGGACTGGAGAAAGCCACACATAAACAGAGCCGTTTCTATTCTTCCGGAATGAAACAAAGGGTGAAACTGGCGCAATGTATTTTCTCCGATACGCCACTGGTATTACTGGATGAACCCTGTACCAATCTCGATAGCACCGGTATCAATCTTTATCACTCACTGATACAGCAATATTGTACCAACCGGCTGGTGGTGGTGAGCAGTAATGATGAAGTGGAATACGGGTTTTGTACTGAGCGGATTAATATGGCCGACTGGAAATAATCCTTCTTACATTTATAGCATGAAAAAAGGAATGATCATTTTCTTTTTACTATGCTCATTGATTTCCCGGGCACAGGAATTTCCATTTTCATTGACAATTTCTTTTGAACGCATCAGCCCGGCCAACTATATAAAAATATTCCGGCCGGGTTCCACAACAGTGGATAGCATCCCTTACCCTGCAAATGACACTTTACACTTTTCTGGCAAACACAATCAACCAGGGCCATTTCAAATAGCAACAGATGTTGTTCCCTCTTATCCATTCTGGGTGGACAGTTTTCCGGTTAAACTTGTCCTAAAAGAAGAAAAAACAAAATCTGGAAATAGTTTTTTTAAAATCGAGTCCTATAAAGGATCAACAGACGGATTTTTGTATAATAAAATGACCGAGCCCAGATCCTATTCCATCAATCTCCCGGTCAATTCCGCAGCTCAGGAAAGAGATTCTATTTCGAAAGCTTACCGTTTTACTTTCTACTATAATATCATAGACAGTTTATTTACTGCATTTCCGGAATCCCGGGTAATACCATACTATATCAGGTTGTATGAAAAAGTACTAGGACCAGAAGCGGTTAGCCAATTCTATTACCGGCTAAACGACTCCTTACAAAATAATGAGGCCGGACTTAAAATCAGGGAATTTCTGGAAAGAAGTGTAATGCTTAAAAAGGGCGTTATCCTTGAAAATTTTTCAATGAAAAACCCGGCAAACAGAAAATTTAAACTGAAGAATGTCCATGCAAAATATATTCTGATTGAATTCTGGGCAAGCTGGTGCCTGCCTTGCCGTGCTCAAAACCCATCACTGGTAAAAATATATGACCAGTACAAAGACAAAGGATTTTCTATTGTAGGCGTCTCACTGGACAGAAATAAAAAAGACTGGTTAGATGCCATTCAAAAAGACGGGCTCAAATGGGAACAGGTTTCCGAGTTGAATGGATGGAATAACAGCCTGGCCAAAAAATACAAGGTATCTTCGGTACCATTTACAATTTTACTGGACAGTCATTATCAGGTAGTGGAAACATCCCTTCATACAGGGAATCTGGGCAGTCTGCTGGACAAACTTCTTCGCTAACCTACCGCTGACTCGCAATCAGCAAATTCAGATCAGTATACTTTAAATCAAAACGCTGGCTCAGGTAAAAATCTGTCAGTGCCCCTTTGAATAAATAAAGACCGTGCCGCAAATGCAGCCGGTGCCAGACCAGGTTTTCAAATCCGCCTTCATCCCCGGCCTCAAGTAACAACGGCATGAGTACATTGCTGATGGCCTGAGAAGCCGTACGCGCAAATCCGGAAGGAATATTAGGTACACAATAATGAATCACGCCATACTTCATAAAGATCGGGTGTTCATGACTGGTGATTTCTGATGTTTCAAAACATCCACCCCGGTCAATACTCACATCAATAATCACGGAGCCGGGACGCATATTACTCACCATTTCCTCGGTCACCACCATGGGTGTACGGCCGGTTTCGCTGCCCAGGGCTCCTACGGCTACTTCACAAGTCTTGAGTTGCTTGGCCAGCATCCTGGGTTCAATCACCGAGGTCCACATTCTTTGTCCGATATTATTCTGTAATCTTTTCAGTCTGGATACACTGTTGTCAAACACTTTTACCGATGCGCCCAATGCCAGGGCGGCCCTTGCTGCATACTCACCCACAATACCGGCTCCGATAATAATGACTTTGGTGGGCGCAATACCTGAAATACCACCCAGCAAAACGCCCTTGCCATGATTGGCGGATCCGAGATATTGGGCCGCAATCAGCATCACCGCACTGCCTGCGATTTCACTCATGCTTCTGACGATGGGATAGGATTCACTATCATCCTTCAGGTTTTCAAATGAAATGGCCGTGACCCTTTTCTCCATCATCCTTTCCAGAATGGAAGATTTCAGTACAGATAAATGAATGGGGGAAATGATAAACTGGTTCTGTTGCAGTAAATCCAGATCTTCTTCAATCACGGGCGCACTCTTCACCAGGATCGGAGCTTTGTACACATCTTCCCGGCTATATACAATTTTGGCGCCTGCCTCACTGTAATCTTTGTCGCGGAAATGCGAAGCCTCACCCGCATTGTGTTCAATCATCACATGGTGACCATTGCTGATCAGTACACTCACTGCATCCGGTGTCAGGGCTACCCTGTTTTCCTGGAAAGCGATTTCCTTGGGAATACCAATCATCATACCCTCGGTTTTGGGTTTGATATCCAGGGTTTCTTCCAGTGTTTCGTAACTGAATGTGGTGCTGATTATCGGCTTTAGCTGACTCATGAAGCGGGTTACTGGCCCCGGTTTCCACCGGGTAAGGTTTGTGAAAGCTGTATTATTTCAGCTTTCCAAATGTAATTAATAATCGGTGATTTTAATACGTCTTGCCCCTCCTTCTGCCAGCGTGATATACACATGAACCGTGTTTTCCGGGAAAATACCGGGCGCTTTTTCGGGCCATTCCACCAGACAGATTTCCCCGCTGAAGAGCAATTCTTCCATCCCTGCCCTGACGGCCTCTTCTTCATCCTTTAGCCGGTACAGATCCAGGTGGAACAAAGGCCTTGATGTACCATTACAATCATACTTATATTCATTAACAAGGGAGAAAGTAGGGCTACCCACGACATCTTTTACTCCTTTTTCATCACAAAGTGCATGGATAAGGGTGGTTTTGCCGGCTCCCATCTCCCCGTGAAAGGCGATCACCTTCCTGTCTTTCACCACTTTCCAGCATTCCCCGGCCAGTTCCCGGATTTCCTGTAGTGTGAAGTTTCTTTCCATGACACAAAGATAATATGCCTGCAACCATGTTGTAATACTGTTACTGAAATCAGAAACAATGTGGCAAGTGCTTTAATAACTTTGCAGGATGGAACAAGTACAATGGAAAGTGGAAGGAATGGATTGCAATACCTGCGCCATCAACATTCATAAGTACCTGGAAAAACAGGGACTGAAGAATGTAAAAGTAAATTATGCCACCGGAGATGTACTGTTCGAAACCAGCGGTTCCCTTCCCGAAGAAAAGCTAACCAAAGGAATCAGCGATCTCGGTTATACCGTTGTAAATAAAGGCGGCGAAGTACAATCACATGGTCATGATCATGCCGCGGGTTCTTCCCTCCCCTTCCTGACTAACCACCTGCAAAGATTCTGGGTTTGTTTTCCCTTTACAGCCCTGCTGATGCTGCACATGATACCCGGGGTCCATATCCACTGGTTGATGAATCATTGGGTGCAACTGGCCCTGACCATTCCGGTTTATATCGTGGGAATGAGTTTTTTTGGAAAGAGTGCCTGGAAAAGCCTCCGCAACGGAATGCCCAATATGAATGTGTTGATTGCCATTGGAGCTACTGCAGCCTTTGTATATAGTTTATATGGATCACTCACAGGTCAATCTGAACAATATCTTTTCTACGAAACCGCTGCCACCATTATTACCCTGGTTTTCCTGGGCAATTACCTCGAAGAAGCATCTATTGCTTCCACCCAACGTGAGTTGAACAAACTCGCCAAATCACAAAAAGTGATGGCGAATATGATTGCTTTTGATGATGAACATAAAGAGCAGATTTTTCCGGTGGAAAACACCCTGCTTCGGGTGGGTGATCTGGTTTTGATCAAAAGCGGAGAACAGGTACCTATCGACTGTAAAATTCTATGGGGTGACCTGCACGTGAACGAAGCCATCATCACCGGCGAAAGTGCACCTGTTCATAAAAAAGCAAAAGATCCACTGATCGGTGGCAGTCTGGTAACGGATGGTACCGTCAAGGCCCAGGTAACCGCCGTGGGTAAGGATACCGTTTTATCCGGTATTATCAATATGGTAAAACAGGCCCAGGGAGAAAAACCACCGGTACAATTACTGGCCGACCGGATCAGTGCCATTTTTATTCCGACTGTTTTGGGTATTGCCGCTATTACTCTGATCGCAAACTGGATCATTTTAAAAGATTTTACCCCGGCACTGATGCGCAGTATTGCCGTATTGGTAATTGCCTGTCCCTGTGCGATGGGACTGGCCACGCCTGCTGCTATTGCGGTTGGATTGGGACGGGCGGCACGCAATGGAATATTATTCCGGGATGCCACCAGTCTTGAAACCTTTAAGAATATCAAACAAGTGGTATTCGACAAAACAGGAACACTGACCACCGGACAATTTGTAATTGGAAATTTTCATTCAACAATTGATCAGGATATTTTCAGGAAAACAGTGTATAGCCTGGAAAAATACTCCAATCATCCGATCGCCAAATCCATTGTAAATTCCTGGAAACAAAAGGAAGAAATCAGATGGAAAAAAATTGAAGAAGTAAAAGGCCTGGGCATGCAGGCCACGGATATGGAAGGAAACAACTATTCAGCAGGTTCTTATAAAATTGCTGAAGGACTGACCACTGAGACCGGACATAATGTTTATATCACCCGTAACGGTGAACTGATTGGATGGATTGATGTGAAGGATGAGATCAGGCCCGAAGCCAAAACAGTCATCAACTATCTCCACAGTAAAAATATTCAGACCATCCTGCTGAGTGGTGATCGCAGGAATAAATGCGAGGAACTGGCCGCCACCCTGGGTATTGATACCGTGATTGCTGAACAAAGTCCGGAACAAAAATTACAACAGATTGCGGCCATGACGGCAAAAGCACCCACTGCCATGGTGGGTGACGGCATCAATGATGCGCCTGCCCTGGCCAAAGCCAGCATTGGTGTTTCCCTGAATGAGGCTTCACAGATTGCCGTGCAAACAGCCAAAGTGATCCTGATGAATCATGGCTTGAAAAATCTGCCGATGGCATTGGGGCTGGGCAGGCATACTTACCTGACGATCAAACAAAATCTTTTCTGGGCCTTTGCTTATAATATCGTGGCTATCCCTGTAGCTGCTTTGGGTTTACTCACGCCTACATTCGGTGCCCTGGTCATGGGATTGAGTGATGTGGTACTGGCTATAAATTCCGTCAGGCTCTTTATCAAAAAAGTACTGTAATTGATCCGGATAAAAAAAATCGGTGGCAGCTTCTTTCTGCTTTGCTTTCTGATTATCCACCAATCAGGCATTGCACAAACCAATCTTTTACTTAACGGCGGCTTTGAGCAAATTAATACCTGTACGGAATACAAGGCTGAATGTGGTGTGGAAGCCTGGTTTTACCTGAAAGATGTAAAAGTGCAGATGCTGAGCAATGAAGTGAGCACAGCGCTGCTGGGTCAGAATTCATTTGGTATTTTTTATAACTGGAAGGAGTTTACCGGTTTTACCCCGGTGATTGGTACCCTGCTCCCCTGCCGGCTGCAATCAGGAAAAGAATATATTTTCAAAGGGCTGATAGCTGCCAAACTGCATCATCAGTTAATGCTGGTTCCTGGTATTTGCGTGGGTACTAATTTTTTTGTGCCCGGAAGACCTTTTGCCAAAGACCTGAAGCCTGACAGCATTCCTTCCATCCGAAAATCAGCAGCTATCGGGATGTTTGCTTTTGAATACCGGTTTACAGCAAGTGGAGAAGAACGCTATCTTACTTTTGGTACCTATATCCGGGAAGATACGACCGGTGCGAAAAAGAAACTATACGGTACCCAAACGGTGAACCTGGTGCTGGATCAGTTTGAACTGATTCCTGCCGATAATGAAGAAACTTATTGCCCTGGCTTTCTCATTCAACAGGAAGCGATTTATCAGTATGATTACCGGCACAAGGAAATGGATTATGCTTTATTTGGGAAAGGAGAACTGAATATCCGTTTACCGGCAGCCGATAGTATGTTGACCACCCGCAGACGTGATCCACTTCCCCTGCCACCACCATCTGATACCTTGTTGCTGGGTGATGTTTTATTCGATTTCAATAAAGCCATTCTTCGTCCGGAAGCTGCGAAACTGCTCACCCAATATTTCAGTCAAAGCAATCCCGTTGAAATAGACAGTATCCTGATTGAAGGACATACAGATTCAATCGGCACAGATCAACGCAACCAGGTACTAAGCCGGCAGCGAAGTGAAACGGTACAAACATGGCTTCGTAACTACTGGAAAGAAGGGACCCCATTATTATATATCCATCCATTCGGCAGATCCCGTCCCATAGCTACCAACCGCACGATCGCGGGAAGGGCCCAGAACCGCAGGGTGGAATTGATTATCTTTCGCCGGCGCAACTGATATGAACCAGGAGATGAACAACCGGATCCATTCCATCCTCAAAAATTACTGGGGCTATGATCGCTTTCGTCCATTACAGGAAGCCATCATCCATGCCGTGCTGGAAGGAAAAGATACTCTGGCCCTGTTACCAACCGGGGGTGGTAAATCTATTTGTTACCAGGTTCCGGTCATGGCTACCGAAGGGCTTTGTCTGGTGATCTCTCCACTGATTGCCCTGATGAAGGACCAGGTGGAAGGCTTACAAAGAAGGGGCATTACAGCCTTTGCTATATTCAGTGGAATGAGCCGTGCTGCTGTGATTAATACACTCAATGTAGCTGCAGAAAGCAATTGCCGTTTTTTATATGTTTCACCGGAGCGATTGGAAAGTAATTTATTTAAAGAATACCTGCCATCGCTGCCGATCAGTTTAGTGGCAGTGGATGAAGCACATTGTGTTTCTCAATGGGGTTATGATTTTCGTCCGCCTTATTTAAGAATTGCTGCACTTCGTTCGGAACTACCCGGTATTCCTTTTCTGGCACTGACTGCTTCGGCCACCCCGGAAGTACAACAGGATATCATTGATAAACTGGAATTCCGGAATCAGGTGCTGTTCCGTCAGTCTTTTGAAAGACCCAATCTATCATACAGTGTATTCCGGGCCGATGCCCGGATCAATAAGATCCTGGATATCCTGCAGAAAGTGCCCGGTTCCTCCATCGTTTATTGTAAAAGCAGGAGAAGAACCCGCGAAATCAGTGACCTCCTGCGACTGCATGGAATTTCCGCAGATTACTATCATGCGGGCCTTGATCAGGAAATCAGGAGCAGTAAACAGGACCAATGGATCAGGAACCAGATCCGGGTGATTGTATGTACCAACGCTTTTGGAATGGGCATCGATAAACCTGATGTAAGAACGGTTGTGCATGCCGATATCCCGGACTGTCTTGAAAATTATTATCAGGAAGCGGGAAGAGCAGGCCGGGATGGGAAAAAATCCTATGCTGTGTTATTATATGATGAAAACAGTATGGCGCAATTACAGGAACAGGCCAATCTGCGCTCTCCATCTCTTGAAGAAATCAGGAAGGTTTACCAGTCGATTGCCAATTTTTTACAAATACCCAGCGGCACCGGCGAGGGGCAATACTTTGAATTTGATTTACCGGTATTCATCAAAAACTTTCAATGGGCAGGACATACCGTGATGTTTGCCATGAAAGCCCTGGAACAGGAAGGCTGGTTAACCTTTAATGAACAGGTTTTTCTTCCGGCCACGATTCAGTTTATAGTTAGTAAAGATTCACTCTATCGTTTTGAAAAAGAAAATCCGGATCAGGATGAAACAGTCAAAACCCTGCTCAGGGCCTATGAAGGAATTTTTGATCAGCCCGTTGCCGTGAATGAAAAAGCAATTGCTTCCCTGATGCGTATTCCGGCAGAGCAGGTAATGGAGCAATGGTGGCGACTGCAGCAGCATGGCATCATTGCCTACCAACCTCAAAAAGATAAACCGCAAATATATTTTCCCCGCCACCGGGTGGCCGCTGCAGATATCAGGATTGATGCCAGGGCTTATGCAGCCAGAAAAGAACAGTTTCAGCGAAGGATGAATCAGATGGTGGATTATATAAAAGAAGAACTGGCCTGCCGGGCAGTGATCATTGGCCGGTATTTTGGCGATACTGCCATTAAACCTTGCGGCACTTGTGATCATTGTTTGCGGCGAAAATCCATCAGTTTGAGTCAGGAAGAATTTGAAACCATCAGCAAACAGGTATTGGAACTGGCAGGGGCCGGACCAGTACCGGCAAAAGAACTGCTGCAAAAAATGGAAAGTACTTCAAAAGAAAAAGCCTGGAAAGTGATTGAATTTCTCCAGGCTGAAAACTAAATTGTTCCCGATGAAACGGGACGAATACAATTAAAATAAGCTTTTCTTTCTTGACCGGCCTCCCAGCCCCAGCACACCCAATAATGTTCTGACAATTGTATTGCCTGCTGTTCTGGTCATGCTTTTTACTGTAGGATCATCAAAAATGCTTTTCTCTTTTTTTGCGGTCGTTTTCTTTTCCGTTCTTTCTTCTTTATCGCTTTGTTCCGCCTGTTCTTTTTGAGCCGCTTCTTCCAGTTTGGCTGATAAAATTTCGTAGGCGCTCTTGCTATCGATCAGTTCATTGTATTTGGTGGCAATTTTTGAATGACTGACCAGCTGGTCAATTTCTGTATCGGTCAGGATATCCATCCGGCTCTGTGGGGGCCGGATCATACAATGCACCAGCGGAGAAGGAATCCCTTTTTCATTGAGCAGGGTGACCAGGGCTTCCCCGATCCCGAGCTGGGTGATCAGGTCTTCTGTTTTATAGAATGTTGTTTCCGGATAATTTTCTGCTGTTTGTTTGATCACTTTGCGATCGGCGGCAGTAAAGGCACGAAGGGCATGCTGCACTTTCAGTCCCAGCTGGGCCAGCACGGAAGACGGTACATCCATGGGGTTCTGGGTACAGAAATAAATACCGATGCCTTTGGAGCGGATCAGTTTAATGATGGTTTCAATTTGCTGCAACAAGGCATCATTGGCTTCCTGGAAAATCAGGTGGGCCTCATCAATAAACATCACCAGTTTGGGTTTGTCAAGATCACCTTCTTCCGGGCAACTGGCATAAAGCTCGGCCAGTAATTGCAACATAAAAGTGGAGAAGAGTTTGGGCCGGTCCTGTAAATCGGTGACCCTAACAATGGAGATCATTCCCCTTCCATCCTCACTGATGCGCATCAGGTCATCCACTTCAAAACTTTTTTCGCCAAAAAAAACATCGGCGCCCTGTTGTTGCAGCTCGATGACTTTCCGGAGAATGGTACCGGTTGAAGTAGTGGAAATCTTACCATAAGATTTTTCAAGTTCGGCCTTGCCTTCATCGCTGATATACTGCAATACCTTGATAAAATCTTTCAGGTCGAGCAGGGGAAGTTGCTGGTCATCACAATACTTGAAGATCATGGCCACAAAACCGCCCTGTGTATCATTGAGCCCGAGAATTTTGGAGAGTAGAACGGGTCCGAATTCGCTGACTGTTGCCCGGAGCCTCGCGCCTTTTTGGTTACTCAGGGTGAGTAATTCAGCCGGATAGCCGGCCGGTTTGAATTCAATATTGAGTTTCTGACAACGATCAGTGATTTTATCATTCACAGTACCGGATGCAGCAATACCGCTCAGGTCACCTTTGATATCCATCATCAGAACTGGTACACTGGCATCGCTGAGTCCTTCGGCAAGCATCTGCAGGGTCTTGGTCTTTCCGGTTCCTGTGGCACCGGCAATCAGTCCATGGCGATTCATAGTTTTCAAAGGAATCAACACATCGGCCCCACTGACCACAGCCCCATCGAGCATGGCTGCTCCGATCTTAAAACATTCTCCTTTGAAACTATACCCGTTTTTGACAAGTTCAAGGAAATTTGCATTTTCTGCCATGAAATAAGTTTTGAGGAAAGTTAAGTGAAAGTACCCGTTCTTACAATTCCTCCTCTCCTTCCGGCATCAGGAAAGCACTTTGGGAACGATAAATATTATTTGCTTTGATCACGATAGTTATGGAGACAACTTCGGTATCACTGCTGAGCAGTCAGATCGCCGGGGTAGCTGGCTTTGATCAGCAGGCGGTCGTCGGTTCTGCCCCCCCTTTTTTCCGCCGGATATCCCCTGTGTTATGCATGGCACAGTTTTTATTATATATATAGGATGAAAGGCAGTTGGCCGGTCTAAATCAGAACAAGAATAGATTGAATTAGCGGGGTTTTAACAAAAAATTGAACCCTTGCATTTGAACCACCGGAATGCTTTAACTTTATTTGTCAACAATATAAAAACCACCAGACATGGACACTAAGAAACCGAAGATCCTCCTGTGCGAAGATGACCCTAACCTTGGCAGCGTACTGAAAAATTACCTTGAACTGAATGATTATGATGTGACCCTGGAAAGGGATGGCCGTCTCGGACTGGCTGCTTTTCAGCGGGAAAAATTTGAACTCTGTCTGCTGGATGTGATGATGCCCAATATGGATGGTTTCACCCTGGCAGAAGAAATCAGGGATGTGGATCCAGATATTCCGCTGTTCTTTCTCAGTGCCAAGACCATGAAGGAAGATGTGATCCAGGGCTACAAGCTGGGGGCGGATGATTATATCACCAAGCCTTTTGACAGTGAAGTATTGTTGCTGAAGATCAAAGCCATCCTGAAAAGAAATGAGGAGCAGAATAAAGAAAGTGAGAACAAGGAATTTGATCTGTCCACTTATCATTTCAATCCCAAACTCAGGCAACTGATCCATAATGGAATGACCCAGACCCTTTCTCCCAAAGAGAATGAATTGCTGAAAATGCTGGCGGAGCACCTGAATGATCTCTTACCAAGGGAGCAGGCACTGAAAAAAATCTGGGGCAGCGATACGTATTTCAATGGCCGGAGCATGGATGTATATATTGCCAAGCTGCGGAAATACCTGAAAGATGATCCGAAGATTGAAATCGTGAATATCCACGGCAACGGATTCAGGCTGGTTGTACAGTAACAAAAAACAATAATAACCGAAGAAGGCTGTTCATTCCCATGAACAGCTTTTTTTATGCAAACAGGGAACCGGCATTGCCAGGCTTTGATTTCCCAAGATGCTCATAAGCCTTGGCCGTGACTTCCCTGCCTCTGGGGGTTCTTTGCAGAAAACCTTCCTGGATAAGAAAGGGCTCATAGACTTCTTCCAAAGTGCCGGCTTCCTCCCCAACTGCAGTGGCAATGGTAGTGATACCAACAGGACCTCCTTTGAATTTTTCGATAATGGTGGACAGGATTCTGTTATCCATATCATCCAACCCATGTTCATCCACATTGAGTGCTTTTAATGCATGCTGGGTGATGCCAAGGTCAATCTTTCCATCGTTGAGTACCTGGGCAAAATCACGAACCCGTCGCAGAAGTCCGTTGGCGATACGGGGAGTACCGCGGCTCCTGCGTCCGATTTCTTCCACGGCTGGCACGGAAATACTGACGCCGAGAATGGAAGCGGACCGGGTAATGATTTTATTCAACACCGGTGAAGTATAATATTCCAGTCTTGATTTGATTGCAAAGCGCGACAAAAGCGGAGCAGTGAGCAAGCCACTGCGGGTAGTGGCGCCGATCAGTGTAAATGGATTCAGATTGAGCTGAATGCTGCGGGCATTGGGACCACTATCGATCATGATATCAATCCGGTAATCTTCCATGGCCGCATAGAGGTATTCTTCCACCACGGTACTGAGCCGGTGAATTTCATCAATAAATAAAACGTCATTGGCTTCCAGACTCGTGAGTAAGCCGGCCAGATCACCGGGCTTTTCAATGACCGGACCTGAAGTTTCCCGGATCTGTACGCCCAGTTCGTGAGCCACAATGCGGGATAAAGTTGTTTTACCCAAACCGGGAGGGCCATGAAACAATACATGGTCCAGGGCTTCTCCCCTGATTTTAGCGGCTTTGATAAAAATGCGGAGGTTCTCAATGATTTGTTCCTGTCCGGCAAATTCACTGATGGCCGCAGGGCGGATTGAATTCTCAAATACCAGGTCATCCGCTGCCAGATTTCCCTTATCACTGTTCAGGTTGGGGTTCGCCATGCTGTAAATTTAACAAGAGGGGCCGGAAACAGGGTTAAAATATTTTTAACGTAATTGTTGTATATACAAACAAAAGATTATTATCTTTGCCTGGTTGAAAGCCACCGACAGTAAATATTGCCAATGTCTTTATTTTCCAGTAATGCACTGGCCCGTAAAATGGAGAAGCTGGCCAATGCCAGCTGGGAGAAGCTGGGATTAACTGCCAGTCATGCCTATATCCTGATGCTGGCCATTGAACAACCGGGTATTCAGCCTTCCGAGCTGGTCAAACATTTATTACTGAGTCTCAGTACGATTATTCGCCTGATGGAGAAACTGGAAACGCAGAAACTGATTGTAAGAACAACAGAGGGCAAACTGACCAATGTTTACCCTACCCCAAAAGCAAAAGCTATGCTGCCTGAACTGAAAGGATGCCTGCAGGAATTTCACCAGGCCTATACCAGCCTGCTGGGCCGGGAGGAAAGTACCCGATTGGTGGGACATATCAATAAACTGGCCGATAAACTACCCTGATTTTTTTTATCTATTAATTTGTATATACAAACATTAAAAACCACGCACATGAAGTATGTTATCACCGGGGCTGCTGGAAATATTTCCAAACCCCTAGCTGAAAAATTATTAAAAGCAGGTCATGAAGTTACTGTGATCAGCCGGCAGGAAAAGAATATTGAATCGCTGATCAGTCAGGGTGCCCAGGCGGCTATCGGCTCAGTCGAGGATATTGATTTCCTGACAAAGACATTTACCGGGGCAGATGCCGTGTATACCATGGTGCCTCCGCATTTTGGGGCCACTGACTGGAAGGCCTATATCGGACAGATCGGAAAAAACTTTGCAACAGCGATCAAAAACAGTGGCGTACAATATGTTTTGAACCTGAGTAGTGTGGGTGCCCATTTACCAGAAGGAGCCGGACCGGTGAGTGGATTGTACCGGGCAGAACAGGCTTTGAATGAACTGGCTGATGTAAAAATAAAACACCTGCGCCCGGTTTATTTTTATACCAATTTTCTGGCTAGCATACCCATGGTCAAACACATGAAGATCATTGGAAGTAATTTTGGAGGACCCGGTTTCACTATGGTACTTACACATCCCGACGATATTGCAGAAGTCGCTTTTGAAGAATTAAATAAGCTGGAATTTACCGGACATTCCTACCGTTATATCGCCAGTGATGAAAGACCCACCAGTGATATCGCTTCGGTAATTGGAAAGGCCATTGGTCAACCCGAACTGCCCTGGATTACCTTTACAGATGAGCAATCTCTGAATGGCTTATTACAAGCCGGCCTACCCGAGGAAATCGCCAAAAACTATACTGAGATGGGACATGCCTTGCAAAGCGGACTATTTATGGAAGATTATCTGATAAACCGCCCGGCACAATCAGGCAAGACCAAACTGGAAGATTTTGCCCGCCAGTTCGCAGCAGTGTATCAGGCCGGATAAAGTCGAACCCAATTAATACATTCATAAAAGACTAATCATGAAAATCGGAATCATCGGCAGCGGTATTGTGGGCCGGGTGCTCGCCACCGCTTTTATCAGTGAAGGAGAAGAAGTGATGCTGGGAACCAGAAATATCAGTAAGGATGAAGTGATTAAATGGCAGCAGGATAATCCTAAGGGGTTGCTGGGATCATTTCAGGACACAGCACAGTTCGGAGAAATTATTGTACTGGCAGTGGGTGGCCTGGTAGCGGAAGATGCCATCACCCTGGCCGGTAAGGAGCACTTCATTGATAAAGTGGTGATTGATACCACCAATCCCATCGCAGCTGTACCTCCTGAAGAAGGAGTTTTAACATATTTCACCAGTCTGGAAGATTCACTGATGGAAAGGCTGCAAAAAATAATCCCGGATGCAAAACTGGTTAAAGCCTTTAATAGTGTGGGCAATGCCTTTATGTATAAACCGGCTTTTAAGGACGGGGTGCCGACGATGTTCATTTGCGGGAATGATGCCGCTGCTAAGCAAACCGTAACGGATATACTCAGTCGTTTTGGATGGGAAACAGAAGACATGGGTGCTGCCGTTTCCGCAAGGGCGATTGAACCACTTTGTATCCTCTGGTGTATTCCCGGTTTTATAAGAAATCAGTGGTCCCACGCTTTTAAACTGCTCAAAAAATAAATCAGGGCACAGCTCAGCGGGTTTTGAATGTCATATGTGGTAAACACAGCATGGCATTCAAAACTTTGCATTGATCCCCAAAGTACTGATCATTTGGATCTGCATCATTTATTGAGGTACTGATTCAGTTGCAGCAGATTATCCGGGTCAGGGCAATTGGCCAACCAATGATCTTTTTCTGAATAAGGGCAAACACCCGGATAATCTCCTTTCTGTAATCCGATATCCAGTATCAGCTGGAAATGCAGATGCGGAGGCCATCCGCCATTCTCGGACCAGTTACCGAAATGGGCGAACACCGATCCGGCTGGCAGGAATGCGCCTTCTTTGCAATCCTGAATATCTTTTAGCGCAAGATGGCCATATAAAGTATAAAATATAATTCCGGCCAACTCATGTTTTAAAATGATTGTGGCACCATAGTCGCCTGACTGATTATTAAAAGCAAAACTATGTACCCATCCATCCAGTGGAGTCATTACTACGGTACCCACTGCTCCCCAAATATCAGTCCCCAGGTGCAGTCTCCGGGGTTCACTCTTTCCTTCAGCCCCATCAAAAACTGAACTCATGCGGTACACGGTCCGGTGTTCTGCATACCCACCGATCCCATATCTGGCCCCGGCCCTTGCAATGCTGCTGCTGATATAAGAGGTGAAAGCTTCGCTGTCACTTAATAAATGATCTGTCAATTCATGATTGGCTTCCGTAAAATCCATTGCCAGTAAACGATCAGCACCTGAATGGAAAGATACCACCGGTCGGATAGCGGAAGCATGTACTTTGATCAGGTTTGTAAAATCAGCATGATCCATTTGACAAATGTAATAACAAAAAAAAGGCTGTCTCTTGTGGAGAGACAGCCTTGCTATAATTATTATGAATAGTCTTACTGACGCTGGATGATCACTGGGAATGTCTTCTCGGATGTTCTGATACCATCATCGTAGAAGATTTTCACCATATATGGACCTGCAGGCAGATGACTGAGGTCAACTGGAACAGTTCTGCCGTAAGTCAGGCCATTGAAGGTCTGTCTGTGCAGCAATTGACCAGCTGTATTGTGAACGCTCATACCAAGATAGTTATACAAAGTACTGTTGATCCTGATATTGAAGCGACCGGTATTCGGGTTCGGGAAGAGGATCACGGCATTATCATCCAGTTGCCTGATTCTTTCCGGACAATCGATAACAGGAGCCACGACTGTACCAGTTGATGTACATCCTGCAGCATTTACATAAGTATAGGTCAGTGTGTAAGAACCTACTGACGTAACACCCGGTACAAAATTAGATCCGGAAATACCGATTCCGCTCCAGGTTCCGCCAACAGGTGAAGCGCTCAGCGGTACCAGTGTATCGCTCAGACAAATCCTGGTTGGCAAAGGAGCAATGGTCACTGTCGTTGGTGCATTTACAGTCAGGGTAGCATTGGAAGATGTTACAGACTGTCCGCAGGTATTAGTCACAATGACACGGTAGAGACCTCCGGTTTGTGAAGTGGTTGTCGGGCTCACTGTTAATGTGGGGGTGAATGAACCACCGGTTGTGAGGTTGGTCCAGCTACCACCACTGTTTGTACTTACCTGCCACTGATAAATATTCGGTGCAGGAGTTCCACCGGCCACTACTGTAAATACGGCAGCATCCGGAGCACAAACGGTTCTGTTGGCAGGTTGTGTTGTAATAGTAGGCGGTGTAGCCACTACAAGTATCACCACATTGGAGGTTACAGGCGGCGGACAAGTGCCGGAAACAACTACACGGTAACGGTGTCCGTTACGGGCAACAGTTGGGTTGATAACCGTTACTGCATTGGTGGTTGTACTGGAATGCAGGGCATCGTCAACTATCGGAGCCCAGGTAGTACCATTATCTGTACTGCGCTCCCACTGATAAGTAATAGCTGTACCGGTTGCTGCTACTGTAAATGTGGTATTGAAACCAGGGCAAACAGGAGCTGCCGGAGCAGTTGGTTGTGTAGTGATTGTTGGAAGCTGGTTGACTGTAATCAGAATAGAAGCCGAATTTGAACAACCGCCTATAGTTGAGCTAGCAGTATAGGTAGTTGTGGTGTTTGGTTTTGCCCACACCGTATAGGCAGGTGCTCCGGTATAGGCCGTAGTAGCAGCTGCATCACTGAACAAATTGGTTACCGGGCTGAATACAACAGGTTGTGTAATATTAAATGTAATACTCCAGGTTGCTATAAATCCATTATCCAGGCCTGCATCATCAAAAGCATATAACTGCCAGTTACCATTCTGGTTTCCGGTGAAGGATGACAGTGTAACAGAAGTTGGCGCAGAGCCAGGACCAGGTGCCGGCCAGTTATCACCTGCGCCGAAATTGGTTGGCTTATAAGTGCCTGAAGCATTAAATGAACCATCTGACAATGATACCGGTGCTGCATCGTCAAACACAAAGGTCTGACCAGTTGCGTCGGCTGAACCACCAGCATCGGACATCAGGATCACTGACTGACCAGTTGGTGAAACCAGTACTAAATCCACATCGTCAGGGAAAGCGTGACTGTAATTATTGATGGTAACAGATTTAACCGTTACACCCGTTGTTGGTAATCCGGAGATCGGCAGGGTATTGGGATACGGTGCAGCGATTCCTGAAGGAGTACCGCCAGCAGGTAAGTGTGTATTATTTAAGTTAGTGAAGGTCTGGTTTGTCGGAGGCACTGCACTTGCGTCAATACGTACAACAGCACCATTACAGATGACCACGTTTCCGCATCCGGCATTGGTAATACTGATATTGTCAATAAATGCACCTGTTCCGGAAACAGAACTGTCTGTACCTCTTCTCCAGAGAAGGACAACAGTTTGTCCAACAGCAGCCGCGGGCAGGTTCACAGTTGTGGTAATAAATCCTCCGGTATTTCCAGTCCAGGCTGAACGGCCTGCCAGCGGGTTTCCGAATGCTCCGCTGATCGATCCGTTATAGGCTCCGGCAACAAATGAGCCACCGGCTGTAATAATATCTACAAATGGTCCGCCTCCGATTGAAATTTCCAGCACCATACCATCGAAGCCGTTTTCCAGGTTATTGCTTCTGCTGAAACTGAGCTGCGAAGCGGCTGAAATAACATATTGCTTGGACACCAGGTATTCATCTGAAATACAGTTCGGGTCATTGGTAAAGGCTGCATTCGGACTGCTGTTAACAGTTCCTGTACCTGTGGTCCATCTTACTGAACCTGCACAACTGGCACCGAAAAGCGCACTCCATCCTGCCGGAAGTCCGGGAGCCGTTACCCCATCAAAGTTTTCCGTACAAGGAGCACCTACTGCAGCCGGATTGGTTGATAAGGTAATAATCGGAGTCTGATTCACGGTAACGTTTACTGTACTTGTTTTGCTACAACCCAATCCATCGGTGGTAACAAGTGTATATGTGTTTACACCGGCTGGGATGCCTGTAACTGTAAAGCTTACATTGGCGTTATTAGCACCAGACACAACCGGGGCACCGATGGCGCCGGGTCCGGTAAGGGTATGTGAATACGTACCAATTCCACCAGTAGCTGTTGCTGTAATGACAGAAGTGGCCGGAGAACAGAGATTCGTATTAGGTGTGGCAGTAATCGTGCTGTGTTGAGGTGAACTTACGTTGACCACCACTTCAGCGGTAGTAGCTGCTCCGCCACCCGGATTGGTACAGGTAACTGTACATACATAATAACGGGTAGCAGCTGCAGTAAATGTATAGGTGGTGTTGGTAGCACCTGTTATATTAGTATATGTTCCACCAGGTGTGGTTGCTTCTTTCCACTGGAAGGTCAATCCGGTCGCAATGGGGAAGCTATTCAGGGTAAGTGTAACGGAAGTACCGGCACAAACTGAACTGGTTGTTGGTGTAATAAATCCTGGTGAAGGCACCCCTGTACAAGGGAAAATACAGGTTCTGGTAAGGGAATAGTTACCACTGGCAGAACCGAAGCCGGTCACCAGCACATAATAAGTAGTGCCGATAGCAGCAGTAAAGGTAACCTGTGAACGGAGCCCGCAGAAATCATCATTACCTGTAACACAGGTCAATGATCCGCAAGATCCACTGAATACGCCGATTTTGGTATCATAAGATGATGCGCAGAGACTTAAGGTGGTCAATGAACCATCTCCGGCAAACGTAAACCATACACCCGGCGCTGTATTTAATGTTGTTCCGCAAGTCGCTACAGCATCTGATGTAGCAAAAGCAGTAGAGCCAGTCAGGGTTTGGCCGCAATTGATCGTAATCGCACCGGCGCAAAGATCATTGGCAGGAGGTGGGGCCAGACAGACAATCTGGAAGGTTTGAGTTACTGAAGAAGTTGTCTCAGCATCCAGCAGGAAATAATAAGTTGTTCCCGCTGTTAAAGAACCGATAGTAGCAGTACCAGGACTAAAGATATCATCAATACAGGTCCAACCGCTTGAACTACATCCTCCTGAAGCTGCTTTATAAAAATAATCAACAAAGCCTCCAGCGTTTGTGGACGTTACCTGCAATGAATAGACGCCTGTAGTAGCAGGAGTGAATGAATAAATTTTTTCAGAACCTGGTGTACTGAACCCGCAGTTAGTAGTATTCCAGACACCCGCACCGGCTAACGTTGCTGAGGTAGGAGTACCGCAGGCTGCAATTGTGGTTATCGTAGTACAAGGATCAACAGGAGCCGCACAACTTGTACAGGTTATTGTTCCGGTATGACAACTGCCATCTGTTCCACAGGCAGCATTTGTATTATAATGCAGATACAAAGGAGCTGAAGAAGTACAGACTACCGAGAATGGAGGAGTACCAAAACCAAGCACCGTACCACCGGGGGTACCCTGTCTGATCGTGATATAATTAGAACTGCCACCTGTAGCATTAAATAAATAGGTACTACCAGCAACAGCGCCATTGATGGTGCTGTACTCACCTGCAAACGCACAGGTGGTGATGGTGAGTGGACTTGTATTTGTTGGAGCCGTTACTGTCCCGAACTGAGAAACATTCGTACACTGACTCCAAATATTTTGCCCCGTAAACACAAAGATTAAGAGCAGAAAGAAGTAAAACTTTCTCATAAGCAAATTTTGGTTAATTACATAATACTCCCAATGGGAGATATTTGGGGGGGAAGTTAGGATTTTTTTTAACTGCCCCAACTTTTAAATACAAAATATTCAATACTTAAAACCGTTAGTATTAATAAATTGTCACTGCCTGATGAAATTACCCTCCTGCCGGCCCCGGGCCTTCCTTTTTTTGCTGATTTTGTCCTGTTTTCCTGCTTTCCTCCCTGCCCAAATGATTACCGGTGCCTGGCAGGGTCGCATTAACCGGCAAAAAGTGGAGGTTAAGATCATTCAGAAAGGGGACAGCCTGACCGGAACCGCTTATTATTACGAATCGGCCGGGAATTACCGGCGATATACTATTAAAGGTTATTTTGATGCCAATACCAATGAAGCGGTCTGGTGGGATGACCAGCTGATTGTGGCCAAATCCGGCCGGCTAAGTATCAGTCTGCCCGGCAAAACCCCCATGCTTTCAACCGCCGATTTCAATTGTCCCGGCGGGAGTAAAATGATGTTGGATGGAAAATCAGCCAGCCGGGATGATGAGAATGATAAAAAAGGGGATGTTCATCTCGATAAAATAACCCACCCGGTATTTGAGGACGAATGGGACTTCGTCATTGAAAACTATACCGTAGGTGCCAATAACCCAGAGATTATAGATAGTGTAGGCGCTGTTGCCCTGGTGCCGATCAGTAACTCCGATGATGGTGAAAAAGAATCGGAACAAACCACCGTACTCATTGTGCCGGCCCCGAGAGAACCTCAGAAAACCCCGGAGAAAAAACCAGCAAAGAAGGAAGAACCCGCCCCGCAACCGGTCCGGACCATCCCAGTTGAACCCATTGCTCCCGCCCTGGTAAAAGCACCCAGTATTGAAGAAAAATTTGCCAGCCGTCAAAAACAATTTATCAAGGAAATCCCCCTGACTGGCGATACCCTCGAACTTCGTTTTTATGATAATGCAGAAATTGACGGAGACTCCATTTCCCTCTTCCTGAACGATGTCCTGCTCGCTAAAAATATCAGGCTCACGGGCAATCCCTATATTCTACGGATTCCCTGGCTTCAATGAAAGAAAATAATGAACTGGTCATGGTAGCCGAAAACCTGGGAACTATCCCCCCCAATACATCTTATATGATAGCAATGGTCAACGGGGTAAGACATGATGCTTACCTGGCCAGTAGTGAAGGCAGCAGTGCCATGATCCGTTTTACTAAACCACCACATTAATCATCTTATTCTTTACGTAGATGATTTTTTTAGGCGGCTTTCCATCCAGCCATTTAATCACCGCAGGATCCTGCATCAGCAGTTCCTCTACCTGTTGCTGGGTAGCATCCAGGGCAAGGGTGAGTTCGGTCCTGGTTTTACCATTGATGGCTACCGGATAAGTTTTGCTGGTTTCCTTTACATATTTTGATTCGAAAACCGGGAAGGCTGCATCCAGCACGGTGCTGTTATTGCCCAGCAGGTGCCAAAGTTCTTCCGCAATATGCGGTGCATAAGGAGCCAGTAAGATCACGAGCGGTTGCAGGATTTCTTTTTTTATGACATTTCAGATCGGTGAGTTCATTCACACAGATCATAAAACTGCTGACCCCGGTATTGAAACTGAATCTTTCTGTATCGTCTTCTATCTTTTTAATAGTCTTGTGTAAAACTTTCAACTCGGCGTCAGTGGCAGGTGCATCTGTCCAGATGACCTCCCCCTCGCCCCCACCAACAGAAGGGGAATCCGAAAGTTTAAAGAAAAGACGCCAGAGTTTTTTCAAAAAGCGGTGCACGCCTTCAATTCCTTTGGTATCCCAGGGCTTGCTCATTTCCACCGGGCCGAGGAACATTTCATACATGCGAAAAGTATCAGCACCAAACCTGTAAACCAGGTCATCCGGGTTCACCGTGTTGAATTTGGACTTACTCATTTTCTCCACTTCAGCCCCACAGATATATTTACCATCTTCCAGTAAAAAACTGGCATCGGCAAATTCTCCTTTTTTCCACTTGCGGAATGCCTCGGTATCCAGCTCATAACCATCCACGATATTCACATCCACATGAATCTGATCCACCGTGTACTGATCTTTTAAACCAGCCGACACAAACTGACTCGTGCCATGTATCCGGTAAACAAATCTTGAAGAACCTTGTATCATTCCCTGGTTCAACAATCTTTTAAAAGGCTCATCAAATCCGATTAGCCCCAGATCATACAATACTTTCGTCCACATCCGGCTGTATAATAAATGTCCTACCGCATGTTCTGTTCCGCCGATATATAAATCCACCTGCCCCCAGTAATCACTGGCGGCCCGGCTGCAGAATTCGTTGTCATTTTTCGGATCCATATACCGCAGAAAATACCAGCTGCTTCCGGCATATCCCGGCATGGTGCTGGTTTCCCGCTGGCCTTCAGGGGTATTTACCCATTCAGTCAGATTCAATAAAGGTCCTTCCCCACCTTTGCCCGGTTTTACTTCATCCATATGGGGCAATAAGAGCGGCAGGTCTTTTTCATGCATGGCCACGGGTACGCTATCCTTCCAGGTTATAGGGAAGGGTTCGCCCCAGTAGCGTTGCCGGCTGAATCCGGCATCCCGCATTTTATAATTGATTTTTCTTTTACCAATTCCGGCTGCTTCAATTTTTTCAATGGCCACTTCTATCGCGTCTTTCATCAGCATGCCATCGAGAAAGCCTGAATTCTCCAGAATAGCTTCCTTGGTCGGATTGGCTTCTTCACCATTATAGTGCGCACCAATAATATTGGTGATGGGAATATTAAAATGCCGGGCAAACTTATGATCCCGTTCATCGCCACAGGGTACGGCCATGATGGCACCGGTACCATAACCGGCCAGCACATACTCGGATGTCCAGATCGGAATCTCCTTTCCGTCAAAAGGATTGATGGCAAAGGCTCCGGTAAATACGCCGGTTATTTTTTTCTCCGCCATTCTTTCTCTTTCACTCCGGCTTTTTACGTAGGCCAGGTATTCATCATCAGCTATTGTCTGTTCTTTACTTTTAATTTCACCAATCAGATCAAGTTCGGGAGCAACAACCATGAAGTCCACCCCAAAAATGGTATCCGGACGGGTGGTGTACACCCGAAGTGTTTCAATCTTTCCTTGTTCAGATTTTACTTTGAAATCAATTTCGGCGCCACTGGATTTACCGATCCAGTTGGTTTGCATTTCCTTCATGGCATCACTGAAGTCAACGGTTGACAATCCATGGAGTAAGCGGTCGGCATAGGCCGTGATCCGCAGGTACCATTGGCGCATCCTTCTTTTTTCAACCGGATGCCCGCCCCGCTCACTCACCCCATTCACCACTTCATCATTGGCCAAAACGGTGCCCAGCGCCTCACACCAGTTCACTTCTCCGTAGGCACTATAGGCCAGTCTCCTTTTCATCAGCCATTCTTCCTTTTCAGCAACACTGAATTGCTGCCATTGGGCAGCCGTAAAATGTTTGCAGCCTGCTGTTTCATATTTGGCCACCAGTTCAGCAATGGGTCTTGCTTTCTGCTCTGTGTTACAGAAATAACTATTGTATAATTTCAGGAAGAGCCACTGGGTCCATTTATAATAACCCGGCTGTGAAGTGTTGACTTCCCGCTCCCAGTCATAACAGAAACCGATTTTATCCAGCTGAGTGCGGAAATTATTGATATTGGAGGCTGTGGAAACTGCCGGATGAATGCCATGTTCAATCGCATATTGTTCGGCTGGTAATCCGAATGCATCATAGCCCATCGGATGCAGCACATTGAAACCCTTTAATCTTTTGTAACGGCTGTAAATATCACTGGCAATATAGCCCAGCGGATGTCCCACATGCAGTCCGGCCCCGCTTGGGTAAGGAAACATATCCAGGACAAAGTGTTTGGGTTTCTCCGACTGATTAGAAACCTGGTAAACTTTGTTTGCCTTCCACCAATCCTGCCACTTCTTTTCAATGTCCCTGAAATTATATTCCATCTTACTATGTCTTCCTTTTGGTTTTGAAATAATGAAAAGCTGTTATCTGAGCTTTAACAAAAAGCTGCTGCCTGTTCTGGCAATAGGACGGCGAAGCATTCGTTTAAATGAACCCAGAGCAAGGCTTTGGGGCGGCAAAAATACTGAATGTAGCCTTTAAATGGCTATTTTTGCGATTAGTCCCGCAGTAAACAAGCGCCTGAAAATGACTGAAATGGCTTTATACCGCGGCTTTACTATCCACTAACCCGAAAATTGGATCAAATGTCCCAATCCGGCAAAGCTTCTATCAAAAAAGGTAAGCCTTCTTATTTTATGTCCATCCTCGGGGTCACCCTGGTACTTTTTCTATTGGGTATTATTGGCTGGCTGGTGATCAATGCCAACAAACTGGGGGATTATTTCAAGGAGAATGTGGAGGTCAGGGCCTATCTGCGCGGGGATCTGAACCCCAAGGATAGTTTGGCATTGATGAATTATATCACGGCTAAACCCTATGTGAAATCAATTCAGTATGTATCCAAGGATCAGGGGAAGAAACAATATATGCAGGAAGAAAGTGAGGACTGGAGCAAGGTGCTGACCGAGAATCCGCTTCCGAATGCTATTTATTTCCGGATCAAAAAACAATATGTGAACCTGGATACCCTGACCAATATCAAAAAGGACCTGGAAGCACAAACCTATGTGAGCGATGTAAAGTATCCCGAAGCCCTGATTGGCAAACTGAATAAGAATATCCGTATTGTAAGCGCCATCCTGCTGGCTATCGTGATTATTATTTCGCTGGTCGTGATCTTCCTGATAGATAATACCATCCGCCTGGCCATGTTCAGTAACCGTTTCCTCATCAAGACCATGCAAATGGTGGGTGCCACCCGTGGCTTTATCGCCCGTCCGCTAAATATCCGGGCGATTATCAATGGTGCCATCAGTGGTGTTATTGCTTCCTCTATCTTATATATTATTATTGTTATTCTTGAAGGATCTGTCAGCTGGTTGAAGACCATTCACGATACCGGACTGCTCTTCCTGCTTTTCCTGGTCCTCATCGTGCTGGGTATTGGCATTACCCTCTTTAGTACGCACCGAAGTGTGGTGAAGTACTTGAAAATGAGGCTGGATGACTTGTATTAGGCGAGCTTGCCCGCTGAAGCATATGCGAAGGAGGGTGGGGAATGGGAAGCGTAAATTTGGAAATGGAAATTGGAAAATGAAGGTTGGGGCCTGTTCTGGTGACAAGCGTAGGTAGATTGCGAAAATCATTATATTGCGAGCCAAATTGGAATGAAATGAGTGAAAAGAATACAGCTTCAATGTTTACGAAAGATAATTACCGCTGGATGATGATCGGACTTGCGGTGATTGCCCTGGGAATGGTGCTGATGGCCGGAGGCAAGAGCAATACCGATCCTTCTGTGTTTAATAAGGATGCTGTGTATAGTCCGTTACGGATTACCGTGGCACCTTTGCTGATCCTGCTCGGACTGGGAATTGAAGTATTCGCCATTTTCAAGAAACCCAAAACCGCCTGATCTTTCATTTGCTACAATTATAAAATTGGGAAGCGGCAGTATACACTGACCGCTTTCTTTATATATTAAAAGTCTTGCAGCATGACCACCCTCGAAGCCATCATTATTGCGATTGTGGAAGGACTGACTGAATTCCTGCCCATTTCATCAACGGGACATATGATTGTTACCGAGCGATTACTCGGTGTGGAATCGACTGACTTTACCAAACTCTTCACGGTGGGCATTCAGCTGGGGGCCATCCTGGCGGTGATTGTTTTATACTGGAAAAAATTTGTAGCCCCTTTGAAAACCGGTAACTGGCAATTCTATTTCAAATTTTTTATTGCGGTGGTGCCGGCCCTCCTGCTGGGATTTATTTTTTCAGATAAAATTGATGCCCTGCTTGAAAGCGCTTTAACGGTGGCCATCACCATGATTGCAGGCGGGATAGTTTTATTATTCATTGATCAGTTTTTCCGGAAAGAAACGGTGACTACTGATGAACAAATCAGTTATCCAAAGGCACTCATCATCGGGCTATGGCAATGCGTGGCCATGATCCCCGGTGTCAGCCGGAGTGCTGCCAGTATTATTGGAGGTATGCAACAACAACTGACCCGCAAACTGGCTGCTGAATTTTCTTTTTTTCTGGCGGTACCTACCATGGCGGCTGCCACGGGCTATAAATTACTCAAGGGCTATCATACACTCAGCAGTGGAGATCTGAAATTATTTGCCATCGGCAATGCAGTTGCATTTGTGGTGGCCGTACTGGCGATCAAATTCTTTATCGGGTTCTTACAAAAACACGGGTTCCGGCTTTTTGGTTATTACCGCATCATTGCCGGCATCATCCTGCTGATACTGATCGGTACCGGTGTTATCAGGGGATAAAAACTTTCCCCTATTTTTACCCAAAGCTTGCAAATGCAAACGGCTCCCAAAAAAGTAGTAAATGCCTGGGCGATGTACGACTGGGCCAACAGTGTATTCAACCTGGTGATCACCACCACTTTCTTTCCTATCTACTACCTCGGGGTAACCGGTGATGGCAACGAGGCCACCAAGACAGACTATATCGATTTTCTCTGGTACGAACATGGGCCACATTCTTCTCTGTACAATTATACTATGGCGACCGGTTTCCTGATTGTCGCCCTGATGTCGCCTATCCTGAGTTCAAGTGCGGATTACAAGGGAAATAAAAAATCTTGCATGCGGTTCCTGCTTACCCTGGGATCACTGAGTTGTATGGGTTTTTATTTTTTCAAGTCTGATACTTTATTACTCGGCACCATCCTCATGATCACCGCTACCGTAGGGTATTGGAGCAGTCTTGTTTTTTATAATAGTTACCTGCCCGAGATTGCTGCACCGCAGGACAGAGACCGGATCAGTGCCAAAGGTTTTATGTATGGCTATATCGGCAGTGTGCTGCTGCAGATTATCGGGTTTGTGCTGGTGATGCTTGCGGGAGATGATGCGAAGGCACAGAGCAATGCTGTTCGGCTGACCTTTGTACTGGTGGGTATCTGGTGGCTTGCTTTTGCGCAGATCACCCTGAAAAATATGCCGGCGGGAAAACCGTCAGGAGATGGTCAGAACAAAAACCTGCTTCGAAATGGATTTCAGGAATTGGGCAAGGTCCTCCGCCAGGTAAAAGCGATGCCTGTGCTCTGGTTATTCCTTTGCGCTTTCTTTTTCTATAATATGGGCGTGCAGACCGTTATGCTGATCGCAACGAATTTTGGCAAGGAAGAACTGGCGCTTGATACCACCGTTCTCATTGCCACTGTGGTCATCATTCAACTGGTGGCTATTATTGGTGCTTTTACCATGAGCCGCCTGTCTGAAAAATTTGGCAATTTTCGGGTGTTGATGGCCGTTGTATTGCTTTGGATCGTGGTTTGTGTGTATGCCTATTTCTTCCTGACCAATAAATGGCAGTTTTTTGGGGTAGCGGCAGTGGTAGGATTGGTGATGGGTGGTATTCAGTCATTGAGCCGTAGTACTTATAGCAAATTGATGCCGGTAACCAAGGATACTGCTTCCTTTTTTAGTTTTTATGATGTAACTGAAAAAATTGCCATTGTTGTCGGTATGTTCAGTTTTGGATTCATTACGCAGATGACGGGCAGTATGCGGAACAGTATCCTGGCATTGATCACATTTTTTGTCCTGGGACTGGTGATCCTGCTATTTGCCTACCGCAGAACCAAAACGAACAGCCTGACGGAGTCTGACTAAAGAACAGATCACTTCCACATTGCAAATAAAAAATGGCATGAAACTATACTCGATTAATACCGGTTATTTTAAACTCGACGGCGGTGCCATGTTTGGGGTCGTACCCAAGAGTATCTGGAATAAGATCAATCCTGCTGATGATAATAATCTCTGCAGCTGGGCCCTTCGTTGTTTACTGATTGAAGATGGCAACCGGCTGATCCTGGTTGACAATGGCAATGGTGATAAGCAGGACGCGAAATTTTTCAGCCATTATTACCTGCACGGAGATGATACCCTTGATAAATCATTGGCGAAATATGGTTTCAACCGCAATGATATTACGGATGTATTTCTTACCCATCTGCATTTCGATCATTGCGGGGGGAGTATTATCCGGCAAGGGGATCAGCTGGTGCCGGCATTTCCCAATGCGGTTTACTGGAGTAATACAGAACACTGGGACTGGGCCGTGTTCCCCAATGACCGGGAAAAAGCTTCTTTCCTGAAAGAAAATATACTGCCGATCAAAGAAAGCGGACAACTGCAAATGGTGGAGATCAATGGCGGAATCAATGGCCGGCTGGGTGAAACAGTTTTCACGGAAAATATTTCTGTCCGTTTTGTCAGTGGCCATACGCAGGCCATGATGTTGCCGCAGATAAAATACAAAGGCCGTACGATTGTTTTCATGGCCGATCTTTTACCTTCTGCCGGCCATATACCCATGCCTTATGTGATGGCTTATGATATGTTCCCGCTGACGACCCTGCATGAAAAAAAATCTTTCCTGCAGGAAGCAGTAGCCAATGATTATCTTCTCTTTTTTGAACATGATCCGGTAAATGAATGCTGCAGCCTGCAGCAAACAGAGAAAGGCATCAGAGCCGGGACTTATTTCAAGCTGGAAGAAGTCTGAACAGGTTCCTGATCCCTGATAATTTTCCGCATTCTTAAAATCAGCAGACTGCCGATGATCGCCGGTACAATCAGATTGATGAACCAGATACCGGCTGTGGCGAAGGTCATGCCCAATTCATTGGCACTGTAAATACCGGTAATGGCAATCACCACTTTTCCTCTTTGGGCCAGTTCGGCAATGGCAATGGTTGGAATTACCGCCATGACCAGGAAGGCCACACTGATGGTCCAGAGGGTTTGTGATCCGCTCAGCTGTACATCGAATAACTGAAAGCATAACCAGTATTGCAGAATGAAAACTCCAAAACGTAATAGGGAGAGCAGGAGCAAACGAAGCAACATTGCCGGATGAAAATCTTCTAATGCCTCCACGAGATATGCAAAACGTTTCATCCCCGGAATCCGGTCCAGCCAACGGATCAGCCAGGATAAACGAAAATAAAAAAGGAGCAGGCCGGTGAGCACAGTCAGTACTCCGTATACCACCACATTCATCCAGATGGCACTCATCAGTTGCCGGTCCAGGATTTCCTGTCGCAACAGCACTAACCCGATCAATCCGGCCAGCAGGGTAATGATCAGCTGGCTGATACTACCAACGATGGTGATGGAGATTGTTTTCAACCGGTTGCCCTCATTCATGTACAATACCCGCCCAAGGTATTCACCAATGCGATTGGGGGTACTCACAGAAAAAGAAACACCAGATAAGATCGCCTGCAGGGCCTTGTTGAAACTTACTACCTGAACCGGTTTTACCGATAGCTTCCATTTCAAAGCTTCCAGACTCCAGTTTACCCACATGAGTAAAACAATGGCAACCCCATTCCAGATCAGCGGGCTGTCAACGGAGGCTTTGATTCTTTGCCAGGCGGCTGACAAACCGGGTTGCTGACTGATTTGGCGGTAAATAGACCAGGATAACCACACAAATAAAAGCGGGCCCAGAATATAATTGATAAAGAACCGGTATTTACCGGATTTGCTGGTTCGGTCTGGCTGCATTAATCTTGTAAAAATACATGCTGCCTGATAAAGCCTGATAAAATAATACTGGGGATTGATCCCGGCACCCTGGTGATGGGGTACGGACTGATTGGTATTACCGGTAACAAGGTCAGTTTGCTGGAACTGGGTGTATTGAAACCCGGCAAAGTAAAAGATCCTTATAAGCGGCTGCAACTCATCTTCAACACAGTCAGTGGCCTGATTACGAAATACCAGCCCACTGATTTTGCCATTGAAGCGCCATTCTTTGGAAAGAATGTACAGAGTATGCTCAAACTGGGCAGGGCCCAGGGTGTGGCGATTGCTGCTGCGATGAGGCACGGTCTGGAAGTAACAGAGTACTCACCAAAAAAAGTAAAACAATCTGTTACAGGTAATGGCAATGCCGATAAAGAACAGGTGATGAAAATGCTCCAAACCATCTTATCCTTTAAAGGCAATCCCAAACAGCTGGATGCTACTGATGCAGTTGCTGTGGCGCTTTGTCATCATTACCAGCAGCATCCGGTATTAAAGCAGCAGGCAAAGGGTTTAAAGGGCTGGGAAGAATTTATCCGTCAAAATCCGGGAAGAATTACAAAAAAATAATCAAAGGGCTGCCAGGATTTTCTCCTGCACTTTTTTAAAGCCTCATCAGATGCCTTCGGTTTTTCCTGTATGAAATTGAGATCATTGGCCGACCGGATGGGTACCAGGTGGAGATGGGCGTGTGGCACTTCCAGTCCGATTACACTGATCCCGCAACGGTTACAATCAAAAGATTTTTCAATTGCTTTGGCGATGGGTTGTGCAAACAGCAAGATCTCGCTCAGGTATTCAGCAGGCAGATCAAAGAGATTATCCGTTTCGTTTTTGGGCACAACGAGTACATGTCCTTCGCGGAGTGGAAAGATGTCGAGAAAAGCATAAAATTTTTCGTTTTCCGCTATTTTATACGAGGGATTTCCCCGGCAATGATTCTGGAAAAGATTGTCATACCAGCAAAGTATTTATAGCGTAAACCCAGCAGGTAATATCGTATTCGCTGGAACAGGGAACAAAGGTATATCCTTATTGATCAAAAAGAGAGAGCCTTTGAACTTTTAGCTTTGCCACAAAGGCACGAAGACACGAAGTAATCAGATGTGAAGATTTAATTCTTCGTGTCTTTGTCCAAAGGACTCTTCGAGAGTCTTCGTCCACAGGACCCTGCGGGTGGCAATTTATTAACTCCCGAATTTGAGACAGCCCCTTTTTTTCATGCTCAGGGATCTATGCTGTGATTTCTTCAATCCTGAATTTAAGCACACCGGCCGGAGCCTGTACTTCTGCTGTTTCACCTACAATTTTGCCAAGAATACCCTTTCCAATGGGTGAGGTGATGGATATTTTTCCTGCTTTGAGGTCGGCTTCTTTTTCGCTGACCACCTGATAAACCACTTGTTTTTTGGTACCCAGGTTGGTGAGTTTAACCTTAGTCAGGATCGACACTTTACTGGTATCTATACTGGATTCGTCAATGACCCTGATATTAGCCATTGATCCTTCCATGGAAGCAATCTTTGCTTCGAGCAAACCCTGGGCTTCTTTGGCAGCATCATATTCTGCATTTTCCTTCAGGTCACCCTTCTCCCTTGCTTCGGCAATAGCACGGCTGGCCGCCGGGCGGTCCACTGCTTTCATCCTTTGCAGTTCTGCACGCATATGTTCCAGCGTATCCTTGGTCACATATTGTAAGTCGCTCATAGCTGTTCATTTAAAGAAAAAAATAACAACGCCTCAGGCGATTGCTGAAGCGTTGCAGTATTGAATAACAAAGATAGAACTAATTTTTTAATCGTACAAAGGCCTTATGGCTCTGCAAAATGAAAGGATACTAGTGCCTTTGAAACTCATAAATACGGTCATTGCTCAGTGAATATTGCTCAGCCCTGATTTCCTGCCAGTTATCCCTGAACCTGAAATCATCAAAATCCCATTCCAGCCGGATATTTCGCAGCACATTGGACAGGTTGATCCGAAGGTATTTACCACCCCTCGTTTCATACTCCCCACTGCCATTATTATAATTGGTTCGGGTATAGTGATCGGCTCTCCAGAATCCGGTTAATGTATCTCCGTTTCCGATATAGGTTGCATCCCCGTTTTCTGAAAAAGTAAACACACCGTTTTCATAACCCGTTTGAAAATAATCCCGGCCAAACAATTCCTGTCGCCAGGCCTGCCGAAGCTCCCAGCTTCCAATTAACCGGTCTTCCATATTTTTTGAACAGGACAGCAGGGTGGTTGCTGATAATAGCAATAACAGGAGTAAATGTTTATTCATAAAATTTCTTTCTCAAAATTTCCGAAATAAATATTACTTCCAAAAGCAACGCAAATATTTTAACAAAGACTTAGTGAAGCAGGGAGAGTTTGTCCAGGAGTACTTCCGCCATTTTATATGAAGCTTCATGACTGTATCCGGCGATATGCGGGGTGATGATTACATTGGGTTGTTCCAGCAGCCAGTTGAGCTGTTGCTTTTCGATCGGCGTATAACTATCGAGGTTTTCATTTTCCAGTACATCCAGTCCGGCCCCGGCAATCTTTTTTTCCAGTAAGGCATTGACCAGGTGACCGATCCGCACCACTTTTCCCCGGCTCGTATTAAGGAACCAGGGCTTTCTTTCCAGGGCATCAAAAAAAGAGCGGCTGGCCATATGGAGTGTTTCATCCGTCAGCGGCACATGGAAACTGACCACATCTGCATACCGGCAAATCTGTTCGATACTGGCCTCTTTGATATATCCTTTACCAAATCCGTATTTGAATTTGTCATAAGCCAGCACTGTTACTTCAAAGGGCTGGAGCAGACTGGCAAATCGGCTTCCGGTATTACCAAACCCGATGATACCTACTGTTTTTCCGTGTAACTCCGTTCCCCTGTTTTCATCTCTTCTCCATAATCCCTGTTTGATTTCTTCATTGGAAGAATGAATTTTATTCATCAGTCCCAGTAACATACCCATCAGGTGTTCGGCCACGGCGTTCCGGTTTCCTTCCGGGCTGCTTTCACAGCGGATGCCTTTTGCAGTTGCTGCTGCCACATCAATCAACTCCATTCCACTGCCCAGTCGGCCGATCCATTTCAACGAAACGGCTTTATCAATCAAATCCTTGTTGATCGGGATCCGGGTCGTGACCACCAGTCCTTCTGCTTCATGGACACAAAGTAACAGTTCATTATAGGTGATTGCCGGCTGGTACAATACCTCATATCCCTTTTTCTGCAGACTGTCCTGCAGAAAAGGGTGTGCCTTGCCGGTGATAATGATCTTTTTCATTTCATTCTGAAACTAAGTGCAGCAAATTGTTGCACGGTTAATTGTTCCGCTCTTTTATCAAAGAGGCTGTCTTCCAGGTCTGCTGCTGTAAACAAACCCCTCACTGCATTACGCAGGGTCTTTCTTCGCTGGTTAAAAGCGGTCTTAACCAGCAGGTAGAATTGTTTTTCACCTGCGATCTCAACGGGTGTTTTCTTAGGTAAGAGACGAATCACCCCGCTTTTTACTTTAGGGGGTGGATTGAAACAGCGTTCATGCACATCAAACAGATAGGTAACATCAAAGAAAGCCTGTACCAATACACTGGTTACTCCGTAAACTTTACTGCCTTCCGGGGCGGCGATGCGCTGGGCCACTTCTTTTTGAAACATCCCAACCACCGCTTCCACAGAGTCCTTCCATTCCAGGATCCTGAAAAGAATTTGCGTGGAAATATTATAGTGGAAATTTCCCACCACTGTAAATGGTCCTTCAAAAGGTTTGGGGATTTCTAAAATACTTCCGGCAATAATTTTACCGGCCAGCCGGGGATACTCCTTTAAGAGCCAGGTCACTTTTTCATCATCCAGTTCCACAGCTTTGAAATCGATAGCATCAAGTTCCACCAGATAGCGGGTAATCGCGCCCCCGCCGGGGCCCACTTCCAGTAACTGACGAAATGGATATTCCTGTACCGCAGCCACAATTTTGCGGCAGATATTATCATCCTGCAAAAAATGCTGCCCGAGAGATTTCTTTAAAGTGTACACGATGCAAATGTAGAATGAAGTGGGGAGAGGGGAAATAAAAAAAGGCTGCCGGGCAGCCTTTTTAAAAATTTGTTTTTATGCTTAACGGATATCCCCGCACTCATAAAGGGGGCAATATCCGAATTTCATGGCCCATGAGCCCCCATCATTTAACTGCTCTCCCTCTGCCCAGCCGGTTTGAGAAAAAATGGTCTGGCCGCTGGCATTAAAAGAAATGACTTCAGCATGGGCTGACACACAAAGGCAGCCCGTAGCAGGCAAACTGCTTTTCGGAATGGTATAAGTAAAAGCTGCAACACCGGTGGTACCATGACTGGTTTGGTAAGGATACTGACCGATTCTTGGATTACCGGAATTATTGACCGGAATAGCGGCGCAATCTCCTACAAAGAGATGTGTTTTTTTCAGCCGGTAATTTCCGCTTGCCTGATAATGTACATATACATTATTATCATCGTTCCAGATGGTTACGGTTCCTGTATTAATAGTTTGACCTGACAACAGAATTTTTTCTACCGGCTCCACACATTCCAGCGGGGCATAACCAGCCGGAATATTATAACTGCCCGTGTAGGTCAGCTCTTCTGCAGGCTGGTCAAGACCTGATTTCTGACAGGAGAAAACACAGAAAGAAAGACCAACAATTGTAAATAGCTTTTTCATGATACGGATTTTTAGGGCTTTTAATAAATACAATACTACATAAATGAATGAAACATGAATATCAGAATGTCTGCTGTTTTTTTATCCGGTTTTCAGTTAACCTCCTTTCAATAGAACCGGAGAATACTACCGGTTATCAGTAATAGTCCTTTACAATAAGTTGTTGCCCTTAGTGCCTGACCTTTATAAATTTGCCAGCCATTTTTTCTCCTTCCACACTGGTAATACTGATGAAATAATTGCCGGGAGCCCAGTTGGCTGCTTCACTGAATTCAATCTGATTAGCCCCTGCTGATAATTGTGCTTGTCTCCGCAGCAAGCTTCTTCCTGCCGCATCGGTAATATCCACCTGAACAGATGCATCACTGTTTCTGTAGACATATACAGAGAGTTTGTCTTTGACGGGGTTGGGCATTATATCCAGTACCGGTACGATATCCCTGCCGGTGTAAATTATTCTGACATTGGAGTATTGCACATCGGGTGATGCCATGTTCAATATTTTCAGGCGGTATAGGGATCTTCCCGGTAGCGGAGACTGATCTTCAAAGAGGTATTGATGAATTTCTCCCTCCCCGTTATTGCCTTTAGCGTTGGTATAGCCAATGGCTGTCCAGTTAACTCCATCGCTGCTTCTTTCGATACTGAAACCAGCCAGGTTTTGTTCATTGGTAGTGCGCCAGTCGAGTTTTACTTTTCCGTTTCCGGTTAAAGATGCATTGAATGCGAGCAATTGTGCTTCCAGTACATAATCATCCACCAGTACACGGTAATCTTCCACTTCTCCGTTGCTGTAATAGCCGGTGGCATTGGCGGTGGTCATGCCATTAGTTGCTGAAGTTAGCCGGAGCCGGAGAAAAGTAAAGGATCCATTCACCAATGGAGTTGGTGTGCTGGGCCAGAATAAAAAGAAGCCCTGGGTGGCCGTTGAGGAGGGAACAGTGATCGGTGTAGTTGCTTCACCTGCATCAAAGGTTCCGTTTCCATTAAAATCAAGCCAGGCGATTAATCTGGCATTGGCGCCACTATGATTGTAAACCCTTGCATAAGCCAGGTAGTTACCGGCACTGGGATTAAAGATCGGAGTATAGTTCAGTCCATCATTATCATCAGGCCCGTCACCGGTAGCATTGGCAGAAGTAAACTTATTGAATTCCTGATCCCAGGATGTGGCAAATCCGCTCACACCCATATATAAAGTACTATCCCTTTCATGCATCGCCGGGCTCATTGGATTAGGATCATAGGTGGCAGGTGCATCTCCAAAATCACTTTTAGGTCTGAAGCCGGTGGCATCTCCGCAGAATCCTGTCCAATCCAGTACTGTGGCACCGGTGATTCTTGTTCTGGGTCCGATATTACCGGCCATATTATATACTGCTATTGAATCGTAGACCCAGTAGCGGGTATTATTCCAGGTGATACCCGCCTGTCTGGGGGTGAGGCCACCGGTATAGTAATTCTGAACAATGGCCTGTGTTTGCAGATTAAAATGAGTGAACCGTCTTGCTGCAGCATTGGGTGATCCGGCAAAATCAACAAGGAGGCCATCAGCTATGGTAAAATCGTTCCAATCGTGCAAAGAGGTACCTGATCCATTATCAGAAGGCGTTGCATAGACCTGACAGGCTTTGATAGCATTTCCTCCCAGCACATCAAATTCAATCCTCCAGATTATGGTTTCTCTTCCGCCGTTATTACCGGGGGTCAGGTTGCCCTCCACGCCAAAATAAAGATCATTATCATAGAAAGCACAGCCGGCAGATTCCACACCTCTGTTAAAAGTAGGGATACCGAGTGTATTGACATTCGGCACTAACACACTCATGGTCTCGGTATCGAAATTATATCGCTTGATTGTTTTATTGATGGCAGGATTAGAAGTAAAATCAATTACATAATACAGATTGTGTTGAAGATGATCATAAGAAATTCCGTTGATATACCTTGGAGAGGTAGCATCCTGGAAAATCATTTTAGCCTGTCCGTTAGCGGTATTGATCAGGGAAACGGTATTGGTATCTGAAGTACCGATGATATAAGTGGGTTGCCCGATAAAAGGCTGGGAGGCGATAAAATAATTATTGGGGAATGTGCCGGTAACACAGGCGGTAAAATCAGATAACCAGAAATCACCGGCGGTTCCGCTCAGGGCAACCGTTACTGTTTTTACAGGTCCTGCAATCGCCAGATTCACGGTAGCGATATTCGACGTATTTGCTGCAGCAGTAGCCGGGGCCTGTCCCTGTGCATTCGTACTGCCCGAACCGGTAATGGTTACATTACCTCCGGCGGGTTTGGTCATGGTGATTAATTGTGCGACGCCCAGTGTATTGACGGCAGTGACATTAACCCGCTGGCTATTATCAATATCATAAAGGGAAAACTGAAAATTATTGACTTCATTGTCAAATGTGAAAGTGATATTGCCGTTTCCATTGTATTGTACATCGGCACCTGTGCCCAATGAACCTGCTTCACCTGTATGAACGGTATTCTCGCCTGAAGTGCTGACTGTACCCGGGAAATTGACTACGACTCTGTTTACGCCGATTGCAAAAGCCTGGGTCTGGCTCATGGCAGCTGTTACGAAACCCGCATAAGATCCGGTTGTAACCAGGTAATCCAGGTTATCCCAGTTCAGGTTAGCCGTATTGCTGCCGGCCAGGCATTGTGCAGATGTTGTGGTGGCAACTCCTGCATAAAAAAATAAAAAAATACTTAAAATGGTGGCCTGTAAACGATGAATGTGTATCATTCGTTTCATAGGCCATAGGTTTGATGGAAGAAAGGTACAACCCAGTCTATAGGTTGTCAAGGTAGAAATTTCAGGTAAAATAGTTAGTCCGGGATAGACAGAATACCTTATTAAACATGGGAAATATTTTCGTAGCAGTACAATAAAAAAAACGAAAAATGAAACAGGAAACACTGTCTGTTTTCCTATCCCCTTGTAAAAAAAACCGGTCAAATAACCGGGTAAAGGAAAAAATATTTAGTTACTGCTTGTTTCCCTCTTCTTTTACTGTTTTACCAGTTTAAAAGACTGCTGATAATCTCCGCAACGGGCACGCAGGTGGTAGATGCCTGCCGGCAGGAGTCCAACTGCTTCCATTGAATATATTCCGGAGCCGGCTGTAAGCTGATACTCCTGTTTTTTCAGCAGGGCACCGGCCGCATTATACAGATGCACAGAAACGGACTGGTTACCGGCAACATTGTATTGCAGCCGGATCTCGTCCCTGAATGGGTTATTAAGTACGGTGAGTCTGGTTTGAACAGGAGCACGGAGGAATATAACTGAGGAATAAGTATAGGATCCGTCCTGATCAACCGTTTTTAAGCGGTAATAATATTCCGAAACGCCTGATACAAGGGGATCATTCGCCGTATAGCTGATCAGCACATTGCTGTTCAGGGCCTGTTTGGTGGCCACTACCTGGTACCTGAAACCGTCGAATGATCGTTCCAGTTCATATTTGCTGACATTTAGTTCTTCAGTTACGGTCCACCCCAGTTGGTTATAGGAATTTTTATTGACTCCTGTAAAATCAATCAGTTTGGAGGGAAGGGTTCCTCCGCTATAGAGATCTGACCGGAATACCCCTTTGCCGTGTGTGGCAGCGATTAATTTATTATCCGAAGAAATCTGCAGATCCATCACCAGTGTGGCATCCCAGAAACCATTGTTATAATCAACCCAGGTCTGACCACGGTCGGGGCTTACATATACCCCGAAATCACATCCGGCATAAATGATCTTGGAATTCAAAGGATCAAATACCAGTGCATTAAAGGGAACATCCGGAAGGCCGGCTCCGCGGGAGGTCCAGGTAGCACCTCCATCACCGGTTACATAAACATGTGCCGTACCAAATCCACCGAGGGCAATAAAGACACTGTCATCATTGGTAGGACTGATCGCAAAATCCATGATAAAGCGATCAGGTAATAACCCTTTGATACTGGTATAAGGCGTACTGGCCGGTGTGGTTGTTTTAAAAACATTTGGCTGTCCATTCACCCAGATATAATCATTGCTGGTATTCTGGGCGATATTGGAAGTAGACACATAAATTTTATTTCTGTTAGTGGGAGAAACAGCCAGTGCAATGGCTGTTTTTCTTTGTTGTTCAATATAGGCAGTGGAGCTCGATGCTGTATTGGACCAGGTAGGTGTAACAGCGGTTCCATTGGTCGTGATATGGATATTATCCGATGCCACATATTGGTAGTTTACATCTGTTCTGCTAATGGCCACAGGCGCCATGAATGCGGTCCGGTCATCGGCTGTAAAAGCCCATTGTGAAAGAACTGAGCCAAATGATCCGGTGGTACCAGCTAATGATCGCCGCACCCCTCTTGCATCATTGGAAGCCAGTACGGTTGTACCATTGGAGGCAATAGCACTGGGTCCGCCATCACCACCGAAAACGGAGATCCAGGAAGTTCCGTTATAACGAACCACGCCATTATCCTGTAATCCGCCGATCATTACATTGGCACTGCTGGGATGTACACCAAATGGGGCATAAAACTGTGTAGCCCGCAGTCCGCTGTTGATGGCAGTCCAGTTGGCACCCCCATTTACGGATTTGTATACACCTCCGTCACAGGCCACATAAATAATATTCGTATTGTTAGGATCATAAGTAATATCATGATGGTCTGAATGAATGGGTGAACTGCCTGATGAAATCGTAGTCCGGCTGCCTCCGGTGGTGCTGTTGGAAGAATTGTACTCGTAAAAATCAACCCCTCCCATCATTATTTCGCTGGTATTGGAAGGATTGATCGCTAAAGCATGGGCAAACCAATACTGAAAACTGCAATGGGTGGAACCTGTTTTAGCATGCCAGTTGAGTCCGAAATCGGTTGATAAAAATAATTCATCACCGGTGGATGCGCCCCCGATAGAAGCATATAAACGGGTTCCACCGATATTGTCCAGCCGGATATATCCATCAAAGGAGGCTGGCAATCCGCCTGCCGTTGTTATTTTAGTCCAGGCCGGACTGGCATTCAAACCATTGATAGTACGGTAAATTCCCTTGTCAGCATTGACCATATTCCCAACACCGATTACAATATTATCAGGGCTCAGTGGATTAATGGCTACATCCGAAATATAAACTGATGAAAAAATCCGGCTCCAGTTATTACCCGCATCATTGGTTCTGTATAGTCCGTCTGTTGCACAGGCATATATCCTGTTGCTATTAGATGGATCAAATTTCAGCATCTGAATTCCGAAGAGCTGATCCGTTGTTTTCGTCATGACCTGGGTCCAGCTGGCACCTCCATCAATGCTTTTCAAAATTCCAACACCGTAGGTTCCCCGGCACTTCCACACATTGAAACCGATATTGGAAGTATCCACCCGGTATACTTCACCCGTACCGGCATAAATAATATCAGAATTGGATGGATGAACAATAATGGATGAAACCCCGAGTACAGGAAAACCGGTTTCAACAGATTGCCAGCTGCTGCCGGCGTTTACTGATTTCCAGATACCACCACTGGCTGAGCCGGCCCAGAGAATATCCGAATTACCGGGATCAACTGTAATACATAAAATGCGGCCACCAATGCCGGCTACATCACCCAGTGATTGCCAGTTGGCGGCACTGGTTCTGGCCACTGCTTCTGCAGATTGTTCACGTATTTCCAGAAATTGCTCCCAGCCGTTCTGGTATTTTTCATTCAGGTGAGAAGGATTGGGATAACCTTTGGACTGAAACCACATCAGTAATTGTTTTTCGGCACCTGTTTCTTTCTCTTCATTTTCTTCCGCTTTAATTGATGTGGACTGTTGATAACAGCTGGTCAGGATGCAGGTTCCTATGATCAATGCAATAAGATAAACAAGTTGACGGGTTTGTTGCATAGGGTTCGGATTTCATCTCTAATTTAATCAAGAACCGGGCCAGTAGCAAAGTATAAAGGACAGGCAATTCTTTGTTTTTTCAGCAGGGGAAATCAGGTAGTAAAGCGATGGAATAAACGGAAGGATTTAAAGTTTTGTTCCGCAGGTATTAATACGAAAAAACCTCCCCGGATATCCGGGGAGGTCGCAGTAAATTACTGCATAATAAATAACCAGCTACCTATTTGATGACGTTAAACCGGCGGGTCATCACTGCTTCGCCTATGTTTAAACGAACATAATAAACTCCGGGAGGGAATTGGGCGGCCTGTGGATATACAACGGTTGTATTTCCGGCCCCTACCCTTTCTTTTGTTTGCATCAGGACCCTGCCGCTCATATCAATAACACTGATATTGGCTGTTGCTGATTCAGCAGTGGAGATGATCAGCTGTAACTGATCTCTCACCGGGTTTGGTGTTACCAACAGATCATTACCTGCGGCATTATTGTTCCGTACCATGATCACATTACTGATTTTTGATTTTCCGTTGGTCCCAACGGTGATCAGTCTGTAGAAAATGGTACTCACACCCAGTGATGCAATATTATTATCAATTGTTGCGTATGATTCTGTTTCATTGATTTGTCTTCTTCCTGTAACGGTAGCAATATTCGTATAGTTCAGCCGGTCTGTACTCCGCTGAATAATGAAATGATCCACTTCCTGCCGGCATAAAACGGTCCAGTCGAGGTTCACCTGCTGGTTACGAAGGGCCGCTTTGAAATTGATGATTTCACAATGCAGGACATAGAATACACAGCGCCAGTCTCTTTCCAGTGTACAGCCAAAGCCATCTGCAATCCAGGTATGCTGTACTACAGTTGTTGAGCCGGGTGAAGCGTCACCGGAAGTGGTTCCACCATTACCCATATAGGCTGAAGTACCTTCTATAGAGGAGTTATTAGCATCAAAACGATTATCCAGACCATCCCCATCTGTATCCACTCCGGTTAATGTGACCAGGTCATCAGGAGTAGCATTAAAATTAAAGTCATTTCCTTCGATGCGATCAATCAGGCCATCACCGTCGGTATCACTATCCAGGTAATCAGGTATGGTGTCACCGTCTTTATCAACCGGGTGAATACCATCTCCGCCAAAGCCATTGAAATTATCATAGGTATTGATCAGTCCGTCATTATCGGTATCGGTGGTTCCGGGAAGCAGATAACCGATCGTGGTCATTCCCTCCACATTATCCGGTATACCATCATCGTCGGAATCAATGTCGTAGGGGTTAGATCTGCCGGCACCATCTGTATTTGGTATAGCAAGTGCCGGAAGTGCAGCCAGGGCACTGTTACGGCCATTGGCATCCACGGCTCCGTCAACCCGGCCATCCCAGTTGGCATCGGTGAACTGTGCTTCTTTCACGTCGGTGATACCGTCATTGTCACTGTCCAGATCATATGGATTGGGTTTTGAATCGCTATCCATATTTTTATTGGGCCAGCTGTCGGTACGACCATCACTATTCATATCCGGTCCGGTTTTCAATAAAGGACCGCCGGAATTTTCAGCGATATTATCATTATCAACATCCGCATCCAGTGCATCAGTATAGCCATCTCCGTCAAAATCTGCATAGGCACTCACTTTTGCACTGTTAGCGGCATCGGTACCAAATGCTTCAATAATATCCGGGATACCATCATTATCACTATCCAGATCAAGGTAATTGGGTATTCCATCACCGTCTGTATCCAGTGCACCCAAACCGGTGGATGATCCTGCCACACCGGTATTGTTGGCATCTACATTCTGAGAGAATCCGTCATTATCCGTATCGGTATAATTGTCAATCCGTCCATCACCGTTGGCATCTACGCCGAAGCTTTCAACGGCATCGGGGAGACCATCATTATCGCTGTCAAGATCCAGGTGATTGGGAATTCCATCACGGTCCTTATCCATATTATCATTGATACCATCTCCATTACTATCTGTATACCCCGGGAAATTCGCATCGGCGAAATTGGGAATTCCATCATTATCGGAATCGGCACTTGGATCGAAATTATCGTTGAAACCGTCGGTATTGAGATCAATATAACCGGGATAATGTGCATCATTCCAGTTCGGTACCCCATCTGAATCATGATCCTGCAGGGCAACCGGGTTATTCAATTCGAGATAATCGGGTAAACCATCATTATCATCATCAATATCCGGACAGGAAGTAATAAAGCAATTGATCCGGATGGTATCATCGCAGGAACCTGGTCCGTCATAGAAAGCATAAATCAATCTGGTAAAAGTGACTGGCGTAGCAGGATTGTACACATTCCCTGAATTAAAGGGGATACCGGAGAAAAAGCGGTAACCACCATAAAGAGCTACGGGAATGGTAACCGATGTAGCCGGGCAAATATTTACCAGCAGGGTATCTGCGGGGTTGGTACAGGATCCGGACAATACATCATTCACCGGATTGGGTGTGGTACAACCAGCCAGCAATACTCCACTGGAGTCTGAAAGATTGATACCGGAAATTTTTCCACCGTAACCAATCCGCGCCCGGTTAACTACTGTTGGAGCACAGGAGAAGATGACACAGGAACGGGCAGTAATTACTTCAAACCGTACCTGTCCTGATGCAGCAGGGGCAATTTCACCACCTGCTGAACTGGAGGCGCCGGTTCCTAAGCGGAAGACCACCTGATCGTTTACGATATCATATTCTGCTTCATCATCACCAGCTGCGTCTGTTTTGGCAACGCCATTGATAGAAAGGGTGCCAGGCCTGTAGGTTGTATTCCTTGGAATCCTGTCAACAATATTGGTCGATACGCTGGCATCATTTCCGGTATTCTGGTAACTCAGCTGGTACCGGATCACATCACCAGGAGCCAGGGATCCGCCATTGACATCCGTTGAGTTTTTACGGAAATCAAAAATGGGTGAGTATTGGGAAATCGCGGTGGTTGCTACCTGCAGCATGTAGTTTTCTGAAGGAGAGCTAAACCGGATGCTTGCCGAACTTTGGCTGTTTCCCAAAACAGCATTACCTGCATTTGGTACGTCAATGATATCGGCATCATAACCCAGTGTATTCTGATGGGCAGGTACACGTGTAGTGACCACTGATCCTTTGTATGATATGGTGGAGTTCCACATATCATTCAGGTTGGCCGTAGCATTGGGAGTAAGATTGGTATAAGAACCAATAGCAGGATTGGAATCCTGTTTAAATGAAAATTCATCGGTTGACACCCGGTCTCCATCATACACCACGGCACCCAATTCGCAACTCACTGGTCCGGATGGAGGTGTATTGAAACCGGAAATCGGAATATTCAATGCCGGATCACCACCGTTCATAATCACTGAGCCATCAAATACCGTCAGATTTCTTGTAATAGTAGACGGGTCAGAATAGGCTATAACGATCGTCCAGCCACCTGCCGCATTTACAATCCCTGCCGGGCTGCATACATTGGCGATGGTATATGTTCCGTTCGGGCTGGTGGCATTTAAAAGGGAAGTTATATCAACGAAACAGCGATATCCTGTATGAGGTAACCCAGGAACAAGGGTACCATTATGATAGTCTGTTTGCGAAGATGTAAGTGTAATATAGCTGCTTGAACCCGGCAGTTTCAGGTCTACTGAATTTTCATTAGTAATCCATGCTGTATTCGTTCCATCGGTACCCTGTGTAGCTCCCCAGTATAATCCGGCGAATAAAACCTGGGTACAGGATGGAAGCGTAAGATCGGCACTGGAAGAATTGAAAGTAGAATCATTGGATCCATCCAGCTGCAAATCGAATCCCAGGTCAGAGCTGTTCAGCTGATCCTGGTGGACTTCCACTGCTATCGTATTATTTCCGTTTACAAAAAGTGAAGAGCTGAGAATATAAGTATTGTCAGCGGTTTCAGCAGCACCGGAAACATTACCTGCTGCCAGTGTTCCATGCGCAATAACCCCGGCGGGCATATTGCTTCTGACCGCTTCGGTTCCGTTCACGTACACAACAGCCCCATCATCCCTTCGCAGTTTTAAAATAAACTGAGCATAGGAACTGGCATTGGGTATATTAACGACTTTCCGGAAATAGGTAGTTACATATTTATTGTTTACATCTGGCCCGTAAGAAACGGTTGTTCTGATATGGGTATCGCCATATCCAAGGTAAGCGAAACCCGATGCCCATGCTGCATCATTATAGGCGGTGGTTTCCCAGTTGGCCGGGCGGGTATTATTATCCAGATATTTCCACTGGGCACTGGAACCAACAAAACGGTCGGTAAAGGCTTCCAGACTTAAATTAAAAGAAAGGTCATTGCTCTTGATAACATTTTGGTGTACTTCTACGGCAATAGTATTATTGCCTGCTGAAAAAACAGCAGACGAAACAGAAACTGTAATCACTTCGTCATCTACAGCCGCAGTTGCCAAAGTAGCATAAGCTATCGCCCCATTGGGCATATTATTGCGGGTAATTTCAGTCCCATTGACGTACAATACAAATCCATCATCCCTTTCTACATTAAAAGTAAATGTACCGAATGAAGAGGGGCTGGGGATATTGACTACTTTTCTGAAATAGGTGGTTATGTATTTATTGCCGGTGGGAGCGCAAACGGTTCCGCCACCACCTGAAGGAATACAGGTTGTTTCATCACCATCACCATATCCCATTTCTGTGGCTGCTGTTGTCCAGGCTGCATCATTGAATCCCGCATTTTTCCAGGTGGCTGCCGGAGCATTCGCCTGGGTATTGGCCCAGTATTTCCAGGAATCACCCATAGCGATATACAAATAAGAGTTGGTAGTGCCTTCCAGGCTTAAATTAAAAGAAAGGTCTGAGCTGGTGATTGCATCCTGGTGTACTTCAACTGCAATATCATTGGTTCCGGCAACAAAATAAGAAGCGGGTATCGAAAATGTCACGACAACATCTTCTGCATTGGCAGCTGCTAAAGTGCCATAAGCGATAACGCCCGTAGGCATGTTATCGCGTTTTACTTCTACTCCATTTACATATACCACCATTCCGTCATCCCGTTCCACATTAAAAATAAAGGCGCCAAATAATGTCGGATCAGGTATGGTAATTGATTTCCGGAAATAAGATGTGATGTACTTATTACCAGTAGGGGCACAGAGCGTACCACCACCACCGGAAGGGATACAGGTTGCTTCATCCCCGTCTCCGTAACCCAGCTCTGAGGCTCCAGCGGGCCATGCCACATCATTATAACCCAGGTTTTTCCAGCTCCCACCGGGTGCTGCCCCGGTTGAATAATATTTCCAGGTGGCTCCCAATGCAATGAAAGAAGTATTAGAGGAACCGCTGGATTCGATATCTATATTCTCCGAGACATGGCTGTTATTTACAGCCGTACCCCCCGGAGGAGCTTCCGTTGTAATGGTCCCGGCGGAAGTGATAATATTATTGGAAACATAAACAATATTACCCTTCACAGATGGGTTGCTGTAGCGTGCGGTCATGGGTCTGATGACCTGTGCACGCACGGCCAGTGCAGCCGTCAGCAGGATAAACAGGATCAATGGTTTTTTCATAAGAATCATTTTCAATTCCACATCATTATAACACTACCTATCAATGTACTATTGACTTCTTCAGGATTGCTTCTCCTTTATTATTGCTTACATCCCAGATATAGGTACCGGAAGTCAGCTGATATGTTTTAGTTACCATACCGGCATCCAGGCGGATGGTTTCTGATTTCACACGACGTCCGCTCATATCGGTAATGCTGATGGTATACACAGCCTGCACCTGTGAGCTCAATTGCAATACCAGGTTACCATTATTCAGGTTCAGCACTTTTACTTCAAAATCCCTGGCATCATTATTTGTAATCTTTTTTACACCCATAAAAGCGGAACGGTTATCAATATCCGTCTGTGAAAGACGGTAATAACTGATTCCCTTTAAAGGAGCCGGGTCTGTAAATGCATAGGAACGGCTGCTGGTGGAAAAACCGGCTGCTGTTACTTTACCCAGCACTGTAAAATCAACTCCATTCACTGATCTTTCAATTGTAAAATCCTTGCTGTTTTGTTCGTTCTCTTTTGTCCAGCTCACATTAACTTTTCCGTTAACCAGTCTTACATCATAATTTCTCAGGGTAACGGGCAGTGTACCGGAAGTATTAACGGTAAACTGATCCTGAACACAGTTAAATGCATCACGCACCTGGTAAACAGTAGTGGCATTATTGGGCGGGGTTACTGTAACCGACCTTGTTGTTCCAACTGTATTCACCCAGGTATAATTCCCTGACTGTGGCCATGAGGCTGTTAAATCCTGGCTGGAACCGTTGGTAATATTAAAGGTGTTGGAAGTACCCGCATCTTTCATAATGGTGAACTGATCGAAAATGGTTCCGTTCTGACGGAGCATTTTTGCATCCAGCCGGTTGTCTTCCACTTCAAAATAGAATATACCGGCATCGTTTACAGAAAAAGGCATGGGACCCGCTGCAAAACCAGTGTTAACGCCACCGCTGGCTCCTGCTGATCCGGCTACCACATACACTGTTCCATGATCGGCAGGAGTTGTATTATAGATATACGGGCAATTGGAAGCGTTATCATATCTGGCGTTGGATATACTTACGGCATGCGTCGCACTATTAAATGAAGCCCAGTTACCATTATAGTTTTTAATGAGATAACCTCTCTCATAGGCATGACTATGCCCGCAAATAATCAGATCCACACCCCGGTTTTCGAGGAAATCAATAAAATTCTGACGAATATTCACCAGGTCTCCTTCACTATCTGAGTTATGACTTGATTTTGTGTAGGGTGCATGGTGCCAGTAAGCAATCACCCACTTTTTTGTGTTGACTGCTAAATCAGCATCGAGCCAGGTTTTCATGGCACTACCACCGACTATTTCCATACTGGTGCCATCTGATTCGGTACCATATGAATCAAGGGAGAGGAAGTGAACATTACCGATATCATAGGAATAATAATTAGGCCTGTTTGACGCTACTCCACCTGCCTGACCGGCATTGGGTACCGTAAAATTGTTGTGATATGGCATCGTTCTGGAGGCTTTATTTGCCGCACTGTTGCCATAATCGTGATTACCGGGTGCCGGATAAAGTTTGTGATTCTTTAAAATATTGCCCTGGTAAATATTAAAGAAGTTTGAAGTATACTCGGCATCAGTACCGGAGTTATACGCATTGTCACCCAAAAGTATCCATGCATCAGGGGCATCAATTCCATTAGCTGTCAGGTAACTTTGATAGTTGGCCAGGTTATTATCCTGATAGGTGGCATTTCCCCTGCCACAGTCACCAAATGCGGTAATCCGGATCTTCCGGGTTGTATTAGCCGGTGGATTGGTGCGGAAGAAGTTCTGGGCACCACTTTGAAATACAGTACCATCAGTAGCTCCGATTTCATAAAAATATTTTGTATCAGCCGTCAAACCAGATAAGGTAACAACATGTTCTGTGGTAGGACAGGTTTCGCTGGCAGTAGCCGTAGTATAGGTACCATTGGAAGGACCAACTCTTACTCTTCCCAAACATGCCGAACTGGTTCTCCAGCGGAAAGTAAGACTGGTTTGTGTACCTGCCTGCAGATAAGGGCCTCGGGTAAGTGTTGGTGAGCCGCCCCCAACTACTGCGACCAACTCCAGGTCAAAAGAAAGATCTGAGCTGGTAACATCACTCTGATGCATTTCAACCGCAATTGTATTGCTGCCTTCAACAAAAGAACAGGTAGAAAGGCTAAAAGAAACCGGTGTAGTTTCTCCGGCACCTGAAATAGCTGCTGAAGCCAACGTGTTATGACCAACAGTACCTCCCGGCATATTATCCCTTACTACTTCTACACCATTTACATAAACCACCATTCCGTCATCCCGAATCAGATTCAGTGTAAGAGAATTGAGTGTATTCAATCCAGTGATTGTAAAATTCTTTCTAAAATAAGTGGTGACATATTTGTTATTGACATCCGGACCAAAAGAAACAGTAGTAGCCGGTGCATCGCCGTAACCAAGTTCAGAAAGACCAGTTGCCCAGGCGGCATCATTGTAAGCTACCATTTCCCAGTTAGCTGGCCTTGAATTATTATCCAAATATTTCCAGCTGGTCCCGTAGTTAATCAAAGCAACGGGTGCTGAATTGCCCAACAGCTCCAAATCAAAAGTGAGATCTGAACTGGTAATATCACTCTGGTGTATTTCCACTGCTATCACATTGGTACCAGCAGAAAAAAAAGCTGATGATAATGTAACTGTTTGTGGTGTGGCTCCGTCATCAGCAGCTGCCGTGCTGGCGAGTGTAGAGTGCAAACGTCCTGCCGGCATATTATTCGCATAACGCTCTGTTCCGTTAACATATACTACTACGCCATCATCCCTGCGTACATTCAGCGTGAAGTTGGTAAAACTGGCCGGATTGGCAATTGTAACCGATTTTCTGAAATATGTAGTGATATACTTATTGTTCGCATCAGGACCAAAAGATACTGTTGTTACCGGTGCATCACCATAACCCAGCTCAGCATTACCTGTTGCCCATGCGGCATCATTGAATCCGCTGGTTTGCCAGTTAGCCGGTCTGGTGTTATTATCTAAGTATTTCCAGGAACTGCCATAAGCAATAATGCTGGTTTGCCCGGAGGCGTATTGGTTTTGTAGCAGAAATAATACGGAACACAAGAATGCGTGTTTCAGGACGGTGGATAGTTGTTTCATCGAATTTGGATATTGGTTATTATTGGGTAAAAATGGATCAAAAACTGATTCTGGTCAAGAGGTTTATCCCTCAATTATTTCTAGGGTTTTTCACCTGGGTAATAAGTATAAATACTAAAACCATCCTAACTTAGTAGCGATGAATCACTTAAAAAAGCACACTCAACTTAGTCCTGGCACCACTTACGTAAATTTCACAGGAAAATCTACGATACTAATTGCGGTTTTCTTTATTTGTACAGCCACTGTATTCAGGCAAAAAGATGGCTTTGAATTTCAAAAAAAGGTGGACCTGCTGCTGACAAAACAAATTCAGGACGTAAAAACCTCCATTGAATCCCTGCGGATTGCTGCAATTGAAAAAAATGATCCCGAATCAATTAAAAGGAAATATACCCTTGCAAGAACCGCTTTTAAAAAATGGCGGTACTTACCGACTATTTCAATCCTTTTCAGGCCAGGTACCTGAACGGACCTTCTATTTCCAGAATAGAATCTGAAACAGCAGACCGGATCATACCTCCTCAGGGTTTTCAGGCTATTGAACAATTAATATATGCAGACTGGAATGCCGACAGCAGCTTCAACCAGCTGGCCGCCCTGGCCAGTGCCATGATTCCAATTTTGCAAAACATGGAAAAAGAACCGGACCGGCATTTTAAATTCAGCCAGGAACTTGTTTTCGATGCCATTCGTTCTTCCATTATCGGTATCACTACCATAGGTATAACCGGGTTCGATTCTCCCGTTGCCAACCATTCATTACCGGAAGCCATTGCCTCCTTTGAAGGAATTAAACAGCTACTGGAAATTTACCGGGAAATATTTCCTGCTGAAAAAAAAGCACAAATAGATGCCCTTTTAATTTCGATCAATCAAAACACAGAGCATTTAGACAGCCAAGGTAATTTTAACCAGTTTAACAGACTAAACTTTATTACTGAATACCTCAATCCATTGTACCGGCAAGTCGTACAAACCAGGATTAGAACAGGTATTGGTATTCCTCCGGGGCGAAATGCTGTCAACTTTTCTGCCGAATCTCTTTTTGCAGCTGATTTACTGAATATTAATTTCTACTCCCCTCCCAGCGAATACTGGGTTACACCTGAAAGAGTGTATCTGGGAAAGCTGTTATTTGCAGACCCTATTCTTTCAGGAACCGGAACCCGCAGCTGCGCTTCCTGCCATAAACCAGAGCTGGCATTTACGGACGGACTTGACAAACCCTATTCCATTAATCAGTCTTACAAACTCAAGAGAAATACACCAACAGTTATTAATTCCGGTTTTCAAACCAAACAATTCTACGACAGCCGGGCAGACATTCTAGAAAATCAATTGAGCGAAGTAGTACATAATATTGAGGAGATGGAAGGCTCCATGAAAGAATCCGTTGATAAACTGAAAAAAATGCTACCTATGATTCACTTTTCAAAAAAGCTTACCCGTCGGATAAAATCCATATCAGCCCTTTTACTATCGCAAATACTATATCTTGTTATGTCCGGTCTCTCGTGTCATTAAATGCCCCTTTCGACCAATATATGCGGGGCGATAAAAAAGCATTGTCAGCTTCTGCAAAAAGAGGGTTCAATCTGTTTGCCGGCAAAGCCAAATGCGCCACCTGTCATTTTATACCACTTTTTAATGGCGTGGTACCGCCCGCCTGGGCTGAAACCGAATCAGAAGTGCTGGGTGTACCTGCTACCCGTGACCGGAAAAACCCAACACTCGATGATGATCCGGGTAAATATTTATTTACCCGTTCCGAAGCACACCGGTATGCATTCAAAACACCTACCTTAAGAAATGTAGCTTTGACCGCTCCATATATGCATAATGGCGTTTTTCAGACTTTGGAAGAAGTAATGGAGTTCTATAATAAAGGCGGTGGTAAGGGCTTGCATATTGCACCTGAATACCAGACCCTGCCTTTCGATAATCTGCGGTTAACCCGGAAAGAAATCAAAGATATCATTGCCTTTATGCGGGCACTGACCGATACCAGCTTTGTGAGATAAACGGGTGCTTCCACTGCTTCAAAGCCGGATCATTATATTATTATATCTTTAGCACCCAACATTAACTATATGACCCCCAATAAACCACTGATCGGTATTACCTGCGGCGACCTGAACGGGATCGGCATCGAACTGATCATCAAAACCTTTTCTGATAACCGGATTCTGGAACATTGCACCCCGGTTATTTTCGCTTCCAATAAAGCCATTAATTTTTACCGGAAATCAGTACCGGAATACAATATCAATTACCAAACCACCAAGGAATTTGACCGGATCAATCATAAACAGGTGAATCTTTTCAATTGCTGGGAAGAAGAAGTAGCCATTACTCCCGGACAGATGACGGATATCGGTGGTAAATACGGTGTCCTGTCCCTGCAAACTGCCGTGGCAGCCCTCAAACAAAAACAAATCGACGGACTGGTGACCGCTCCTATCCATAAAAAGAATATTCAATCTCCTGAATTCAGTTTTACCGGTCATACCCCCTACCTGAAAACCATTTTCGGGGTGAATGATGTGGTGATGATGCTTTGCGCCGGTGATTTCAGGGTAGCCCTTGTTACCGAACATGTATCCGTGCAGGATATCACCAAACATATCAGCAAAGAAAGTATCCTGAGCAAACTCCAGATCATGAACAAGAGCCTGCAAAAGGATTTTGGAATTGATAAACCCCGGATCGCGGTACTGGGACTGAACCCCCATGCCGGAGATGAAGGACTGATCGGGAATGAAGAAGAAACAATTATCAAACCTGCCATCCGCGAAGCAAAGAACAGTAATATCATGGTGGTGGGGCCTTACAGTGCCGATGCATTTTTTGCCAGAAGAAGTTTTGACCGGTTTGATGCCGTACTGGCCATGTACCACGATCAGGGTTTGATTCCTTTCAAAGCACTGGCTGCCGGAGATGGTTTTAATTATACAGCCGGACTTCCGGCCATCAGAACCTCACCGGATCATGGCGTTGCCTTTGATATTGCCGGTAAGAATAAAGCAGACCATTCCTCTTTTATGACGGCGTTGTTTGAATGTATCGATATCATCAACCGAAGAAATGGTTATGAAACGAACCGGGAAAATCCATTGAAAAAAATGACAAACGCCCTCCTCGCAAATGCCAGGGATGAAGCCATTGAAGAATAATATATTGATGACGTCAGTTGAAAATTGAATCGGGTACGCCTTTGTTTATCGTGTACTTTGTATACACAATCTCCACTTTTCCTTTTTTAGGGCCTGTCCGCTCCTTTTTATCCTTATCCGCTCCGTTATCGTAATCAATGGAGATACCCTTGGGTAGTTTATAATCCCTGGTATTGAAAGTGAGTTCCACTTTATCAGGCAGTCCATACGCCGCATATTGTTTATACTGCATCACTAATTCATAGGTTCCGTTTTCCCGCGTGCTGATCACCGATCTTTTTACCAGCAATTGCTGTTCATCCACATAAAGCGTGGCCCGGCTGATATTATCCTCATCACTTAAAGGAAATATTTTAATCACTTTACAATCAGTGCCCCCCACTTTTTCTGTACCGGATACTATCGCTTCATAGTTACTCAGCCCCAGTACATTGTTCATATTAATATTCACGGACCCTTTGGGAATAAAGGATACCCCTTTCTCGTTTTTTATTTTAATCTTATCCGGTTTCTTATACCAGATTTTAACGGTAGCTACCGGCGCTTTGATAAAAAGTACATTTGTCTTCAGCTTCCCTTCTGCGGTATAATCCTTTACCTGGTCATATTTATCCTTTACCTTCTGTAACAGTTCCTTTACATCCTGTGCAGGGAGCAAGGCGGGCAGAAGTATCGCGGCAAATACCAATAGTTTTCTCATGGTTAACTTAAAATATCTTTTCTTTTAAAATACTGAACGGTCACAGTCAGAAAGAGAAGGATATAACCCAGCAATACCCCGGCACTTTTCACCAAAGAAGCCGGGTTTTCCACTGAGCCGTCGATGGTCACCCCTTCTGCGGTTTTCTCCACATAGAAGAAACCTTTCCAGCCCAGCATATGGGTGGTAAAGGACCAGGGATTGATAGTTTGTTCAAACAAGGGTACTTTCAATTGTTGTACAATAGTGAATACAATCACCACACAGACCGTGGCCACAATCGGTCCCAGTGAATTTTCTGAAAAGGCGGAGAACATCAGCGCCATGGCAGCGATAGTGGTCAGCGCCAGTGCGGCAAAGACAAAGGCTGCAAAAAAGCGCCAGAGTACATCCTGCTGATTCATCAGGTGCATATTTTCTTCCCGGAATACTACCAGGTCACCCGAACCAAAAAGAAGAATACTGCCAAAGAGGGCAAAGATGGCCATCCATACCAGCAGCATCACTACATAAATCGTACTCGCCATGAATTTGGAAAGGATCAGTTCTGTCCGCCCAATGGGTTTTCCCACCACCAGCCGCAGTGTACCCAGCCCCGCTTCTCCTGAAATCATATCGCCTGCTATCAAGGCAACCAGCAAGGGTACATGAATCAGGATCATGTGCAGTACCGCCACACAAACGAAATAGCCATTGTTCATGCTTTCGTAAGGAATCTCAAATGTATCGGACTGGCTATCGGTGTATAACTGAATAAAATCCTTTCCGTTTACTTTCAACGCCAGTTGCACCAGGAGTACAATCATGGCAATGGCTCCAAAAGCAATATAGGTTCTGGGTCTTTTAAATATTTTGAACAGTTCTATTCTTAGCAGGGTGATGAACATCATTTTCCAGTTTGTGCCAAAAAATATTCTTCCAGTGAATGTACCGGGCGGATTGACTGAATGTCCAATCCGCCTGAAACCAGTAAGCGCGTCAGTTCCGGAATCCGTGATTTTTCCATTTCAAACCGGAGCAGTCGAATAGATTTCTCATGAATATTATGAATCCAGTCTGTTTGTCCTAATAATTGCCGGGCAGCCCGGGTATCAGTAACAGCCAATTCAACGAGAGCAGTTTTGGGATTCAGCAATTCATCCAGTTTGCCTTCGGCCACTTTTCGTCCATTGTCAATAATAAGCAGACTACTGGCCATCATTTCCATTTCACTGAGCAGGTGTGAAGAAACCAGTAAAGTTTTGCCTCCATCGCGACTGAGCCGGATAATCATCTCCCGCATTTCTGCAATTCCCTGCGGATCGAGTCCGTTGGTGGGTTCATCGAGTATGATCAGTCCCGGATCATGGACCAGGGCACAGGCTAAACCCAGTCTTTGTTTCATTCCCTGTGAATAGGTTTTAACCCGGCTATTGGCTCTTTCAGCCAGTCCCACCATCTCCAACTGATCCATTAATTGTTTTCTGGAAGCTTTCATCCCGCTGAGCCGGGCAAAAATGCGGAGGTTATCAAAAGCACTGAGGTATTTATACAGATCCGGTCTTTCAATCACGGCACCGGTACGTTTCAGAATCTCCTTCCGGTGCTGGCGCAGGTTCAAACCAAAAATTTCAATTTCTCCCTCATCAGGTTCAATCAGGGTCAGCAGCATACGTATCGTCGTAGATTTACCTGCACCATTCTGACCCAGGAAACCATACACTTCTCCTGCTGACACAGAAAAAGATAACTGATCCACGGCCTGTAAGTCCCCGAAACGCTTGGAAAGATTTTTTACACGGATGATTGTGTTCATCATTGACTATTAACAAATAAAAGTAGGAAACGTTTTACCGTGACCATGAGATTCTGAATATTTTTAAAATATTTTACTTGCGGAACTTGCATTTTAAAACTTTGGGTAGTAGGTTTGTTTTACTATTCGGAATACCACATATACCCTGGTAAAACTACGATAAGCATCCGTACCTGCTCCTTCTTCCCCTGAACAGCTATGGACTTATTATTTTCTGCGGTGCATGTACCCGAGCATCCAATATTTCTGTGGGGCCATTGAAGCCGGTTTAAACCGGTATAATACCCTAAGAAATGATAAAAACATCCGCATTATTAATACTGATTGCCCTTCGGCTGATGTATCAGCCTTCTGCAGCACAGCAGGATATTCCGGCTTTCTCCGGTCAGCAGGAAGCCATTGCTGCTGCCAAACATAGCCCGGTCACCTTAATCAGTGTATCCGGTTTTTCCAAAAACAATAAAACGGTGCTGGAATGGGTGGTTGGCGATAACCAAACCGCTGATCTTTTTGAAGTAGAGAAGAGTGATGATGGAAAAGAATTCAAACTCGCTGCGATTGTATTTGGGTCAGATACACCTGAAAAAGCCAGTTATTCTTTTTTTGAGCCCGCTGGCAAACAAAAACAACTGTACCGGGTTAAACTGGTGAGTAAAAACAAAAAGGCCGTTTATTCCCCCGTTGTGGAGATCACACCGGGTGTTTAAATACTGATATGGGAAAATCATCTAAAAAAATAATCCGCGAAGAATGGAACCGGCTCAGGAAAGCTATTGAGCACCTGATCAAACCCGGTAACCGTCAGCCCCAATGGGTATTGCAGCCCGTACGAACTAAAAATAACAGGAATTATAAATAATCCTGTCAACGATTCATACACTTAGAGCACCAACAGAGAAACTGGCCCTTTGTCTAAAGGGCCTCTCTTTTTTTACTGCCCCAGGTAAGTTTTCAGGTTAGTCACGTATTTTTCAAAAGCCTCAATTCCCTTTTTAGAAATGCGGCAGATGGTTTGAGGATAGTTGTCTTTAAATTGTTTGATAACATCTATATAACCCGCATCTTTTAGTTTCTGAATCTGCACACTCAGGTTGCCGGCCGTAGCATTGGTCTTTTCCTTAAGAAAAGTAAATTCTGCTTCCTGCACACTGATGAGCAGGGACATCACGGCCAGCCGGAGTTGAGAATGTAATATCGGATCCAGGTCTTTAAACATCCGTATTGGCTAAATGTTTTTTGGCCCGTTGATAATCTCTTTCCATGATGATGCCCGGGATCAGCCAGGCACCGGCGGCAGACAAAGCAATCAACAACATATCTGTTTTTACCGGAAGAAATAAAGAAGCAATACAGCAAATCCAGCAAAGGAGGCCACCCCAGAACATGGGTTTGAACTTCATCGTCATTCCGGTCACAAAAGTTGGAATCGCATACAACATCAGAAAAAATGCAGCAATATATTCATAGAGTTTGAATCCGGCAGTACCGGTCAATGTTTCAAACTGATCGTTCACAGGATCCCATTCGCGGTACAGTCTGCCTACAATAAAGATGAGCAGGGCAATGCTGATTCCAAAAGCCAGCCAGAGACCGTCCTGAAACCGGTCATCATAAGTCCTGACTTTCCTCCGTTTTTTTTCACGGATACTGAAATAGATCTGCGGAATAACGGCTACATAGGTTAACATATAAATATCGAAGGGCAGCCGGAATTCAAATTGCAGCTCGGCAAACCTTACCAGCGAACAGATCACAATCACCAGCCCCCACATAATAGCGGTGATGCCTGTATCATGACAGGCATCTTTTGCTTTATTGATCATCCGGGTGATCAGTTCCAGGCTTTCCTTTTCGGTCAGCTGATTTTCCTGGCTCATACTTTTATCATTTGAGTTTTTTGACGTGATTGAAGAACATACCCCGGCACAATATAGGAGATCAGCACCACGAGCGCCATCAGCAGTAATTGGATATCAAAATTTGCAAAAACCGAAACGATGGCAATGGCCCAGCAGCAACCGGCAGCCCAGCGTAATAGGGGAAAACGAATAATGGCACCGATAACAAAGGTCATATACCCATATAATGCAAAATAAATGGGGAATGAGTACATCCAGATTTCAAAAGCGCCCATGATAAAGGCTAGGACCGTAAACATGATGCCTGTCCCGATTCCGAACAACCGCATCGTATCATCCAGAAATGTCCGGGTTTTTTGCCTGCGGCCTTTACGTATGCCATAATAAATACTAATGGCCGCCCCTACCCACATCAGGTTCCAGGAAAGCCATGGCTGAGCAATGGAAGTAAACTTCATAAGTGCATAATGCAGGATTGCTGCTGCAAAAACCAACCAGCCCCAGAGTAACAGGAAGAAAGAATTTTCAGTAACATCCTGCTTTACTTTTTCGATCATCGTCCGGATCAATTGAAGACTTTGCTCCGGTGTAAATTTTTCTGCACTCATATTTTGGCTTTTGAACTGATGAAGAATGACCTCCTCAAAAAACTCATTTCATTTGAGAAAGAAAATACATCACCTGCGACATACCCCATTGTGGCTCAATGCTGCTGGCGGGTTTGCTGGTCATGAAGAGTTCTTTTGCTTTTTCAAAAAGCTTTTTGGCTTCATCCTTACTGCCACCAAATTGTTCCGGCGTATAATATTTATCCTGTGCTTCGAGGATATACACCCGCGGGTTAGCCGGGTTCATTTCTTTTGCCTTCGCCAACGCTTCAGATGCTTTCGCTCCTTCCGTCATATACCTTGACATGGCATTTCCCATCATCCGCAGACTGGCAATCATTTTCCGGATACACCATGTTTCTGAACTGGCCTGACCAAGGGACTCTGCTTTATTCAGTAATTGCTCTGCCTTATCAGCCACCGGGTCGGTAATTGCACTGTTGTCGCCAAAGCTGCCATCCATCGGCAATGAATAAGTGCCGCCCATTACCTGGCAATAAGCTGCATAATAATAAGGGAGCCACTGTGTTTTTTCTGCTTCTGCAATACGTTCAAAAGCATTGGCTGCTTCTTTCCAGTTGTCGGGCGTGGTATTTGAATCAAGCAGGGCCATCCTTGATTCCATGGCCTTTACAAATTTTTCAGATTGGGCAAAGCTGACCGTCATGGCCAGACTGGCAATAATCAATACGAAGGTTTTTTTCATATACTAGTTTTTGTTTACTCAAAAAATTAAAGCGCGTTATTCATCACTTCATCACTCCGGTCAACCCCGAAGCTGATAAAGGCGCCTATAAATACAAACATTCTTGAAGTCGGCAATATTTCCTGTTTACGCAGGCCGTTATAAGAATACTGGTATCCATAGGTTTGTTTGATATTGAAAATATTACTCACCTGCAGTACATATACTGCGAAAGTTTTGGCATTTTCTTTTCCGATAAAAGGAAGGTAATTGATCGCAAAACTAAAATTATGGTAAGAAGGAATGGTGCCACGATCGGTGAATTTGTATTGCGATCCATCGAGCCTGATATTATAATAAGGCCTGCCGCTGGCAAAATTGTAGGCTGCATTCAGATTTAATTTCCAGGGTTGTACAAATTTCTTAGCCACCAGGGAGGCCGTATGTTTAGCGGCAAAATTGGGGGTGATGGCAAAGGGGAAATTCAGAAAATCTCTTTTGGTATCCAGGAAGGAATATGAAATCCAGTAATCAAAATTCTTGAAGGTCTTTTTATCTCTCCAGAATAATTCCACTCCCTTGGCGTCTCCGAAGCCTGCATTACTCACCGCTGCTTCAGTGAATCCTACCACTCCTGTCTTCACGAGGCCCTTGTATTTTTTATAGAAGGCTTCCAGCCGAAGGGATTGCTGATTCAGCACTTTCTGGTATTGCAGAATATAGTGGGTGGCTTTCATGAAATCGAGTGCATTGGGTGAGGGCAGGTATCTTCTTTCCGGGTTCTGGTAAAAAACACCATAGGCAATGGAAGCCTGGCTACCCTTACCGAGTTTATAGGCTACAGACGCACGGGGTGCGATATTGGTTTGATCCAGTAAAGTAGAATGTTCCATCCGCAGACCGGCTTTCACGGCAATATCATTGGTGGCATAGATATCCCCTTCGGCAAAAAGGGATTTGATCTGCTCTTTCAGTGCTGATGGAAATTCATTGCCGTTATAATCTTTGTACCGGACTTTATCCTGACTGTAATTGTATTCTGCCCCAAAACGGAAGGCACTGAGTCCTTTGAGTTTTTTCTCCAGTACGGTCTTGGCATTAAAATAATTTCCGCGGTTATCCAGGCCGAAGTTTTTGAATTCCAGTCCGGAAAAAGTCACATCGCTTTTATTATTATCCTGCAGGGAAGAACTGATTTTGTCGTGGTTATTGGTATAAGAAGCACCCATCATGATTTTCCAGCGTTTGGGCAGGTTTTCTTTCCAGGATAAATTATGATAATGATTGGCATTGCTGATGGCAAAGCGATCGAGGTAACCAACCGAATCAATACTGGCCGTGGTAAACCCGAGTTTGTTACTGCTATAATATCCGTAGTATTTCAGCATCCCGGTCTTGGATGTTTTGACCCTGAAATTGGCATCCAGATTATGATATACGGGTACTTTGGAAAAATCCTGTCTTTGTTTGATTACAGCAAAAGCAAGGCTGAGATCGGTATAGGAATAATTGATGCCCCAGGAACTGTTTTTCTTTTTGCTCAATTGCTGAAAACCGGCACTTCCGCTGAGCACGGTGATACCGATATTGGCTGAGCTTTGTTCGGGCAGGTCAATGGATTCCAGGATCAGGGCTGATGATAAAGCCTGTCCGTATAAAGCTGAGTATCCCCCGATGCTGAATACGGTTCCTTTAAAAATGAATGGAGAGAAACGACTGAACTGTGCAATATTGGGAACAGAGCTGAAGAAAAAATTATTGACAAGGGTACCATCAATAAAGGTTTTTGTTTCGGCGGCCGTACCTCCTCTTACAAATAAGCCCTCACTCTCTCCTATCTGTTGGGTCCCCGGTAAGGTTTTTAAAGCACCGGTGATATCTCCATTGGCGCTGGCAGTGGTCACAATATCAATCGGATCCAGTACAGCGGCGGCCCGTTTTCTGTCACTGGCTTCAAATGAACCGGCAGACAAAACAACGGCGGTCAGTTCTGTTACTTCCTGTTTCAGGGTAATGTCCAGTGTAATGGCTGCGCCTTCGATACTTACGGGTTGTTCTACCGTTTTGTAACCGATATTGGACACCACTATTAATTGCTTACCCTTTTCTGAAGTTTTAAAAGAATACTTGCCGGATGAATCGGCGGTGGCTCCATCATAACTGTCTTTGATGGCAATACTGGCACCGGGCACCGGTTTGTCTTTATTGTCTTTGATGATTCCCTTAATGGTAACCTGGGCTGATAGATTGATTGCTGCAGTAATAATGAGGAGTAAAAAGAGGAACAGGCGCTTCATAACTTTCATTTCGGGCACAAACATAAAGTAGTTTACATCATAAACCAAATTTTCCGAACAAAAAAAATCCCGGCCAGGCCAGGATGAGTCAAACAGCTTGTGGCTGAATTACATGTAGAAACCGCCTTTTTGTTTGTAATGTCTAACCCCATTACAATCTCTCTTGGAAGAAGCGCAGGAACTCAGTACAAACATAACGGTGGCAACCAGGGCCAGGCTCAATACAAATTTTTTCATGATTCGTTTCAAATTGGGTACGCCGTTTATTGCGGTGTACAGTACAACAAATTAATTAAGGAAATTCCAGAGGATTGTTGGGGTAGAGTTCAGACCATCTTTGTAGAAAACGAAATTAATACGCGTATATTGTTTCTCATAGTTTTTCGTAGGATTTTTCTTTTTACCTATAGGAAAACTACGATTTTGCAGAGCTAAACCGTATAATTACCTGTCTCAATAAAAATATCAACGATTAATGATCTGTAATCCTGAAGCTATTTGATCACACCCAGTTCCTTTCCAATTTTAGTAAATGCCGCAATCGCTTTATCCAAATGTTCCTGTTCATGCGCCGCACTCAACTGCACCCTGATCCTTGCCTGTCCTTTTGCCACTACCGGGAAAAAGAAACCGATCACATAAATACCTTCTTCCAGTAACCGGGCAGCCATGTTCTGGGCCAGCACCGCATCATATAACATGATGGGCACAATCGGATGATCACCGGGTTTGATATCGAAACCGGCTTCCGTCATTTTGGTGCGGAAATATTTTGTGTTGTATTCTAATTTGTCCCGGAGTTCCGTGGTTTCAGTGAGCATATCCAGTACGGCAATTGAAGCCCCTACAATAGAAGGTGCCAGGGTATTACTGAACAAATAAGGTCTTGATTTCTGCCGCAGCATTTCAATGATTTCTTTTCTTCCTGAAGTAAATCCTCCCGAAGCACCGCCCAATGCTTTACCCAAAGTACCGGTGATGATATCAATCTTACCCATCACGCCCCTGTATTCATGCGTGCCCCTTCCTGTTTTACCAAGGAAGCCGGAAGAATGACATTCATCTATCATGATACAGGCATTGTATTTTTCTGCCAGCTCCACAATTTTATCCAGTTGTGCAATGGTACCATCCATACTGAATGAACCATCCGTCACGATGATTCTGGCGCGGCAGGCAGCCGCTTCTTTTAATTTGGCCTCCAGGTCTTCCATATTATTATGTTCATACCTGAAACGCTGGGCCTTGCATAAGCGAACCCCATCAATGATGGAAGCATGATTCAATGCATCAGATATGATGGCATCATTTTCATTGAACAAAGGTTCAAACACTCCCCCATTGGCATCAAATGCAGCAGCATATAATATCGTATCCTCGGTACCCAGGAAGGCAGAAATTTTTTCCTCCAGTGTTTTATGTATATCCTGTGTGCCGCAGATAAACCGCACACTGCTCATACCATAACCGCGGTGATCAATCGCTTCATGGGCTGCTGCTATCACTTTCGGGTGACTGGATAATCCCAGGTAATTATTGGCACAGAAGTTCAGAACTGTTGAACCATTCACGATGATTTCAGCACCTTGCGGACTTTCAATAATCCTTTCTTTCTTAAATAATCCAGCATTTTTAATCTCTTCCAGTTCGCCTGCAATGCGTTGTACCAGTTGCTCATTCATATGGCTAAGTTTGTGGCAAATATAAAAGAGAACCATTCACCCCCCGCTTTTCTAAAAAGAGCTTGCAATTCACTGGCCGATTCTGACACTCTATGCCATGGAATCAGCGTTTCGTCATAATCCGGTTGGAGGCAGCCCGCAATATTTTTATGTTTACAGTAACATTTTAAGCTAAACCTTCGTCAAATACCTAAACCACAACCATGAAGAAGATCAATATACTGTTTATCACTGCGGCTATCCTGGTCCTGGGTACTGCCTTTATTACCCTAACTTCTTCATCTCCAAGCAGTAAGAAAGTAGAGGCCCCAACCTGTTGCCAGAAAAAGGCTCCGGCCTGTGATATCAATGCCCCTAAAAACGGAACTGGTGAACTGATCATGGAGAGCATGTCGAGGCAGTTTATCACCGTGACCCCGCTTTAAAGACTGATTTTCAGACGAATATCAAATCCGATTTTTTTCATTTTTCCTGTAACTATCCGGCGGGCTGTCCGTTTTATTTCTGGCAGAACGCCAATTTTGGTAAACTGCATTTCCAAACCGGCTAATGACTGAAAGAGAATATAATGAATGCGTGACTGCTTATGCAGACAATGTGTACCGCTTCATCCTGAAGAACCTCCGGCATGAGGAGGACGCCAGAGATGTGGTGCAGACTGCATTTGAGAAAATGTGGCGCAACCGGGAGGATGTGGATGCGGCCAAAAGCAAGTCTTATCTTTTACCGTGGCCTATCACCAGATGATCGATCATATCCGGAAAGTGAAAAGGATTTCCCTTCGGGAAGAATTCAGTGAGGAGACCAGGGTGGAAAGCCGGCCGGTCAATAACCTGAAAAAAATACTGGATGAAGCCCTGGAAAGACTCAGTGAAACCCAGCGCTCCCTGGTACTGCTGAAGGACTATGAAGGTTACAGTTATGAGGAAATAGGAAGAATTATGAACCTGAATGAAAGTCAGGTAAAAGTATACCTCCATCGTGCACGGGTACAGTTAAAGGAATACCTGGTGAAAATGGAAAATGTTATTTAAAACAGTAAAGGATCAATGCTGATCAACCGCCATAATTACGAAGAATTTTTTATCCTGTATATGGATAATGAACTGGATCCGGCCGGTCGCCGGATGGTGGAGGACTTTGTACAATTGCATCCTGATCTGAAGGAGGAACTGGATATCCTGTACCAATACAAACTGGTACCCGATACACATATTGTATTTGATGGTAAGGAAGAACTGATGAAAGAAAATGGTCAGCCCCTGATCAGCAGCAGCAATCATGAAGAGTGGTTCTCCTTATATATCGATAATGAATTGCTGCCTGACCAGATAAAGCTGGTAGAAGCTTATGTAAATGCCAACCCTGCTACCCGATATACACTGGAGCTGCTGCAAAAAACAAAATTGCAGCCTGAACAGGTTTTATTCCCTGATAAATCCAGCTTGTACCGGAAAGAAGAAAAAACAAGAAGGATTGTACCGGTTTACTGGAGAGCAGCGGCTGCCATCCTGATTATCATACTGGGCATTACCGGTTTTCTGCTCGTGAACAGAAAACCCGATACCGATCAGCCTGAGGTGGCCAAAGTGCCAACTAATTTACCGGCAAAAACAGGGCTGCCTGAAAACAAGGAAATCAGCATTCCGGTTAATGAACAACCCGAAGCCATCGCCAGCAATCCGATAAACAAGAGCGAGGTTATTGAACCAGGTAACACTACTACCCGGCCATCTGAGCAAACTCTTGCTCAGCAGCAACAAAAAAATACTCCGCTTTCTAAACAATCCGGAAATAAACTGATTCCTGAGTCAGGAAAGGAAGAATTGACGGCCAGTCATTCTATCCAGTCCACGAATAACCTGCCCCGCCCGGTTAACAATCCCAATCTGATCAATACCCAACCGCCATCTGATGCGCTTGCCAGTAATATCAAAGAAAATAATATCCCACAGCAGGTAATAACAAATCCTGTTGTAACATCTGCTAACCCTCAACCGTCAGACATCATACAAGCTGCTTATACTAACAATGAGCCACTTGAAGAAACGGAAGGAAAAAAGAACAAAAACCGTGGCATCTTCCGGAAGATTGCCCGCACTTTTGAAAAAAGAACGAATATTGACCCTACTGATGACAACCGTTTACTGGTAGCTGGTCTCTCTATCAAACTGAAATGATGTCTCAGTTGTTTTGGTTTGATCAATCATCAAGCATTATTAAAAGAAAAATTATGAAAAGGATTTTTACCCTATGCGGTGTTCTATGTCTCGCCCTCGCCAGTCTGGCCCAAACCGATACAACCGGAAAACAGACCCCTCAATACGATACTATCCGGATCGGCGGTATTACGATCATCCGTAAACCCGGCACAAAAGACCGCCAGGTGATTCATGATCGTGAATACAAAATGCGGAATCGCCGGAACAGCGACAAACCGGCAAACCTCAGTACCAACTGGTGGATTTTTGATGTGGGCTTCTCCAATTATAACGACAATACCAATTACAGCAGTGCTGCTGCCCAGGCGTATGCACCCGGCAGTAATGAAACCTGGCTGGAACTGAAAGATGGCAAATCAAGAAATGTGAATGTCTGGTTCTTCATGCAAAAACTGAATGTGGCCAAACATGTGGTCAATCTGAAATACGGGTTAGGACTGGAACTGAATAATTACCATTTCAAAAGAAACGTTCGTTTTGATCCCAATCCACCTGCCGTGCCTAATGCTCCGGTATTATCACTGGACGCCACTCCGGGCCGCAGTTACAGCAAGGATAAACTGGCGGCCGATTACCTGACTGTTCCGCTGATGCTGAATTTCAATTTTACACCAAATCGCAAAAGAGGATTTGGTTTCAGTGCCGGTATCAGTGCGGGTTATCTGTACACCGCCAGAAATAAAACCAAAAACTCAGACGAAGGAAAACGGAAGGTTAAAGATGATTTTGACCTGGAAAAATGGAAACTATCTTATATCGGCGAACTCACCCTGGGCCCGGTTCGTTTCTACGGTTCCTATGCCCTGAAAGGAATGTATGAAAGAGGATTGGATATCACCCCTTATAATTTCGGGTTCCGCTTCAGTCATTTCTAATAGCTCAATACAAAAAATTCACCGGTTCCTCTATCAGGGGAACCGGTTTTTTTATACACCGTATTGTTCCCGGGTAGATTTTCTAAATGTCACGTTAAAACATTTCCACAGTAAAAAATAAAGATCCGTGGCATTGCGTTTGAAGGATGGACGGTACTGATCACAGCCCATTACCAATTACATGCTCCCACCAGCCTGTCTGCCCCCGGCAGTTCAGGAAATGCATCCGAAAATTTGGACTGGTTCAGGTTATATTTTACCCTTTAGAAACCACTAAGACACATGAAAAACTATTTCATTCTTACTTCTGTATTCCTGGGGAGCAGTATGCTGGCTATCGATGGTCGTATGTCCGGTCATTCGGCTGCACACAAAAGAGGCAATAGTCCGGCTGGACCGGTAGGCAAGATTTCGATTGTGATTGACAAATCAGACTATGAGCTGAGTGTGTATGATGACAAGGGCTGGTATGCCACTTACCCGGTTGTTTTTGGGAATCCCAGCCTGGACGATAAAAAAGTACAGGGGGATAAAAATACCCCGGAAGGAAAGTTCAGGATCACGGCAAAAAGAGTGCATGAAAAATGGTGTCGGTTTCTGAGCCTGGATTATCCGACTCCGGATGATATTGAAAAATTCAATAAACGAAAAGAAAAAGGGGAAATCCCGTCCAGTGCCAGTATTGGTGGTGGAATTGGTATCCACGGTACCTGGCCCCATGAAGATTTTGTGGTAGACCGGTTTAATAACTGGACCCTGGGTTGTATCTCCATGAAGAATGAGCATGTCACGGAGATCTATCAATATACCGGGGTAGGTACCAAGGTCACCATCAAAAAATAAGCAGGCTTATTGGCCCGGGTTCTTCCGGCAACTTTCCCGGGAAGTCCTCCAGTTTTCAGGATCTTTTCGCAGCAGCGATTCATGACCCGCCCCTTCATAAACGATCAGCCTTTTTTCCCTGCATGGGATGGTCTCATAAATAGCCCTGATCTCTTTTTCATTGATATATTGATCCTGTGTACCCCAATTGAGCAATACCGGAGATTTGATGGCCGCGGCATAACGCGTGGTCTTGTGTTTATATCCATTAAACCCTTTTTCCAGTCCGATCCAGAAACTGGTAAAGAAAGCGAAAGGCTGTGCAGGGAACCCGATCTGAGCTGCCCGGGCTTTTAAATAGGTTTGCAGGGAATAAAAAGGCATTTCCAGGATCAGTCCGGACACCTTCATTTCATAGAGATAAACAGCCCGGGCTACTGAAACAGCACCCATGGAGCTTCCGTAAATAAAAATACGCTGCTCCCCTTTTTGCTGAATATAATCAAATGCCAATTTTACTTCTTCTGCTTCCCGGTAGCCAATAGTGGTACGGTTCCCTTCACTGTTTCCATGTCCCCTGAAATCTACCAGCAAAATATTATATCCCAGGTAGCGGAATTCATTGGCTTCGTCAATCAGGGTCATTTTATTGACGCCGATTCCATGAAAGAGGATCACGGTTCCTTTGGCTGTTGAATCTGCAGGGGCATACCATGCATCGATGGTCAGTCCTTTCTTTGTTTGCAAACGGACCGTATCATAAGCAAATACCGGAGATTCCTGAATATAGGAACGGGGATAGCGGGGGCCCGTAAAAAGTTTCCAGGATTTGGTAAAGATATTTCCGCTGCTATTGCTATAGCCTTCCGGCAAGTTGGTATAAAAACGGGTCAGCTTATCGGCATAAAAGGCAGTGCTGATATTAATTAACAGGAACTGGACCAGTAATACCCAGCCAGTCCAGCGCAATACTGAACGGATCTGTTGTCGGAGTGGTTTTTTTTCCATGAGATATCAGTGACGGACAACCGTTGCCGTAAAAGTAGGTTTTAGCCTTCATTTCGATGGATTTTAACCAAATTTTTTATCCCGGAGGGTACGATTGTACGGCTGGCTGCGTTTACATCAGATCAACCCGAATTTTTTGAGAAAAACCTTTTAAAGCAGCCCATCCGTGCTGCTTTAATTTTTGGCAGGATCAGATACCCATTTTTTTCCGGACCGCGACAGGAATGGCATCTTTATGAACAATCATTGCCACGGTTCGCATATTGTAATAATCTTCCCGCATATACAGAAAGCCGCCAGCAGAATTGGACATTTTTCCCCAGGAATTTTTGACATAATACCAGGTCATTCCGTTTTGCCGGACACGACCCACGATATGCATCATATGATCCAGTAAGGTGGTCTGGCTATCAAAAGCCTGCTGACGGGCTTTTTGCTGATCCCCAACTGGCGGGTTTTTCAGGCTGGCATAGCCCTCGTTATAGTGAAAATCCGGGTCATCAACATCCCCGTCCCAACCTACTGTAAAGCCATTATCCAGTGCATTATTGGTGATACTAATAAAATCATCCAATGACACATTCCAGTAAGCATCGCCGGTCCAGTTGTATTTATCTTCCAAAACAAAACGGGTATAAAAAGGATGATGCGTATAAGAAGTAATTTCCAGGTAGTTGTCCGGGTTTAAACCCAGGTACTGATCGCAATAAGTACGGGGTGTATAGGTTTTCCCTTTGTAAACAAATTCCGCCGGGAGTGTTCCGTAATAATAATCCAGGATACTGTCCACTACATTCACCTGCCGGTTGCTGAGTTCCGTGATCTGGTTATCGATGCAATACTTTACAATATTATTCAGCAGGGTGTCCATATCTCCGTGGTTATGGTCATTTTCACCACGGCCTTTACCGGTATAGGCTGACTCGGGAACCAGGCCATAATTTTTCATCACCCATACTACATCATGGAATTGGCCGCCGGGTGTAAAAAAATTACCTCCTTTCAATTGCAGATGTCTTTTAATTTTCCGCATCATCGAATGCCGGGCAATAAACATTTCACTGATATCAGTTTCCCCTTTTCCCATGCGAATCAATTCGCTTTCCAGCAAAGAAGTACTTGAAAAACTCCAGCAGGTGGCAGAGAGGTACTGGTCTTTAACCGGCGTAAAAGGAACCACCGATGGTTTCAGTGCTGGAATATTGATGGACTGGGAAAAAGCAATCCCGGAACAACAACAGATGATCAGTGCAATGCGGAACATATTTCTTTTTGGCAAAATAGGTCCGATGCGGATCTGGTTCAATACCCGGTAGCGGGTATTTGTGCGCTTACAATTTGCCATGCATGATCTCTTCTACCACGGCCGGATCCAGCAGGGTGCTGGTATCGCCCAGATTGGAGGTCTCCCCTTCTGCAATCTTTCTTAAAATCCTTCGCATAATCTTGCCGCTTCGGGTCTTGGGTAAACCCGATACAAATTGAATTTTATCCGGCTTGGCAATCGGGCCGATGATCCGGGTCACGGTTTGCAGGATATCCTTTCTTCTGAGCTCATCGTCACCATGGTGACCGTTATAAATAACATAGGCATAGATTCCCTGTCCCTTGATATCATGCGGATAACCCACCACTGCACTTTCCACCACACCGGCATGCATATTAATCGCATTTTCTACTTCTGCAGTGCCAATCCGGTGACCACTTACATTGAGTACATCATCCACCCGGCCGGTAATGCGGTAATTGCCCTGCTCATCTTTGAGGGCACCATCACCGGTGAAATACAGATTTTCATAAGTGGCAAAATAATTAGTGCGGCAACGTTCATGATCCCCCCAGGTGGTACGGATTATCGAAGGCCAGGGCGATTGGATACAAAGATTTCCTTTTAATAGACCATGCTCATCTTTTTCGGTGACTTCTTTTCCGTTTTCATCCACCAGTACCGGTTGAACACCCGGCATCGGAAGCGTTGCCCAGGAAGCTTTGGCTGGCGTAATCCCTGCTAGATTGGAGATCAGACAGCCACCGGTCTCCGTCTGCCACCAGGTATCCACAATCGGACATTTGTTCTTCCCGATATGATCATCGTACCAGTGCCAGGCTTCTTCATTGATGGGTTCACCAACTGTGCCTAATATTTTTAAAGAAGAAAGATCTTTTCCTTTTAAGGGATCCAGACCAAAACCCATCAGACTGCGAATGGCGGTAGGAGCCGTGTACAGGATATTTACTTTGTGTTTGTCTACAATATCCCAGAAGCGCCCTGCATCGGGCCAGGTAGGGATCCCTTCAAACATCAGGGAAGTGGCTCCGGCACAAAGCGGTCCGTACACGATATAACTATGACCGGTAATCCAACCGATATCGGCGGTGCAAAAATGAATATCACCCGGCTGGTACTGAAATACATTCACAAAAGTGTAGGTGGTCCATAACATATATCCGGCACAACTATGCACCACGCCCTTGGGTTTGCCGGTGGAGCCACTGGTATATAATATAAATAATGGATCTTCTGCATCCATTTCTTCTGCCGGAAAACTCACCACCCCGTTTTTTTCCACCTGTTCTTCGGCAATATCCATTTCATCTTCCCACCATACATCGCGGCCCTTGATCATGGACACAGGAATACGGGTACGGGTATATACAATTACTTTTTTAATCTGGCGATTGCCGATCAGTGCATCATCTATTACTGATTTCAGGGGAATATCCTTGCCACCCCGATATGCTCCGTCACAGGTGATGATGAATTCGGCATTGGCATCATACAGGCGGTCAGCAATACTTTGTGCACTGAACCCTCCGAAGATGACGGAATGAATGGCACCGATACGGGCACAGCCCAGCACTGCATATACCAGCTCCGGCACCATCCCCATATAAATACAAACCCGGTCGCCCTTTTTTACACCGTTGTTCTTCAGCATCTGTGCCACCTGACAAACCCTTTTGTGAAGGCGGTTATAAGTAACCACACGTACTCTTTCATCCGGGCCATTGGGTTCCCAGATAAAAGCCGGCTTCTCGCCCATGGCAGGCAGGTGCCGGTCAATACAGTTCTCGGTAATATTGAGTTTGGCGCCCTTGAACCATTCTACTTTGGGTTCTTTAAAATTCCAGTTCAGAATTTTTTCATCCGGAAGCCATTTTTTATGCCAGGTAAACTGATTAGCTACTTCCGACCAGAATGCTTCCGGTTCTTTTAAACTTCTTGCATAATCCTGATGATATTGTTCCAGGGAAAGGATCTGGAAGGGGTATGACATAGCGTTCTTTTTAACCCTAAATGTACTGATTCGTGCTTAATTAAGTCCTGAATACCAATCAAAAAACGCTTGTTAGCCAACCAGAGAAAAAAATTACAACAGGCGAAAATCAATTCGTATTTTAAACGCATGAACAAAACCAACAGCCCGTCTCCCAAACGGTCCAGTATACAGCAGGTCATTGCCGCATCATCGGTAGGTACCATGATCGAATGGTACGATTTCTATATTTTCGGCATGCTCTCTACTACTATTTCCAGCCAGTTCTTTCCTAAGGACAATCCAACTGCCGCTTTACTTAGTACGCTCGCCATTTTTGCAGCCGGTTTTATTGTAAGACCTTTTGGGGCATTGGTCTTCGGCAGACTGGGAGATCTGATCGGAAGGAAATATACTTTTCTGCTCACCCTGATTTTGATGGGTGGTTCCACTTTCCTGATTGGTTGTGTGCCGAGTTATGAAACGATTGGAATTGCCGCACCAATTATTGTATTACTGCTTCGCTTATTACAGGGACTGGCCCTGGGTGGTGAATATGGTGGTGCAGCTACTTATGTGGCAGAGCATTCACCGGCTCATCGCCGCGGATATTATACCAGCTGGATACAGACGACTGCCACCCTGGGATTGTTTGTGGCATTGGGGATCATATTAGTGGTTAAATCCAATATGAGTGATCAGGCTTTTAATGCAGAATGGGGCGGCTGGCGTTATCCCTTCTGGATTTCTATTATCCTGGTGGGGGTATCGATTTATATCCGGATGAAGATGAGTGAGTCGCCATTGTTCTCTAAGTTAAAGGCGGAAGGAAAACTTCCCTGAATCCCTCAAAGAAAGCTTCCGGCATAAAGCCAATTTTAAAATGGTATTACTGGCTTTATTTGGAGCAGTAATGGGACAGGGTGTGGTTTGGTACACGGGACAGTTCTACGCGCAAAATTTTCTGGAGACCCGTTGTTATATTGATTTTACCCAAAGCCGGGTGATCATGCTGGTGGCCATTGCACTGGCTACTCCTTTTTTCATTGTGTTTGGCTGGTTGAGTGATAAGATCGGCAGGAAATGGATCATGATGGCTGGTATGCTGGGGGGCATCCTTTTTTACCGGCCAATATTCGGCAGCTTTCTAAAGGATACGGCCATTAAAGAATGGAAAACCTCAGATATGGCCAACCTGAACGTGGTAGAAAAGAAATCAAAATCGGATACCCTGCTGGATGCTGAGCAGGGACTTCGGATTCAAATTCAAAACGAGATTTCCTGGAACTACAAAGGCACCCGCTTCCATGAAAAAAGTACAGATACCATGGTGGTTGCTGAGGGTGCCTGGACCGTGTATCCTCCACTGAGTTCGCTGGGTCAGGATATCCGTTCTATCAGGTATGATTCCCTGACATTCGAAACGATTACTGATACAAAAGCAGTGTATACCGGAGTAAAACTGAACAGCAGTAAACAATGGAAATTTACTTTCCAGGTCTGGATCATTATCATTTTTGTAACCATGGTGTACGGACCTATTGCTGCCTTCCTCGTAGAAATGTTCCCGACCAAGATCAGGTACACGAGTATGAGTTTACCTTATCATATAGGGAATGGCGTGTTTGGTGGTCTGGTACCCTTTATTGGATTATTGCTGACCACCACTTACCCGGCTGATCCGCTGGTAGGTTTATGGTACCCTATTGGAGTGGCCTCCCTTTGTTTTGTGATCGGGATGTTATATTTAAGAAATAAGATTGACAGGAATATCAGGGATTAGCTTCGCCCGCCGTAGCCAAAGCGAAGGCGGGGATTTTAGGATATTGAAAGAATTTACTCGCAGTTAAATAAACAACATGAATGCAATTAAGAAGTATTTCGGACTGATCTGGTTACTCCTGGCTCCGCTGGTGATTTTTGAACTGATCAATGGGGCAATCCAGCATATTGATACGGCCGGAAAAAAGGATATCAACAATCCTGTGATCTGGATCATTATCATTGCCATCTTTACCCCCATTGCCATCGGCCTGGTGATTTTTGGCTGGTATGCTTTCAGGGGGGAGTATGACCACCTCCCACAGAAGTCTAAAGACCTGTATATCAACGACTAAAAAATTTTACAATTTTCAAACATTTTATTCTTGCTGCTGTTAGTATGGCGAACGAATTTTGCAGCGCAGATGAAAAGGATCGCCCTCATATTACTGGTTATTTTCAGCCTGGTCCAGGCCGGTCCTGCTATTGCTTCCCTCATTCATACAAACACTGTGGTATTTATGGTGGATGAGGAAAAAAACGAAGACAAGCAAAAAGAAGATCATAAAAAAGACAACAAAAAAGATTTTATCCGCCAAAGTCTGCAGGCAGCTGGTATGGCCAGAGAATCTGTCCTCGCTGTGCTGCGTTCCGAAAAAATACATCCTTCCCCCTGTATTGAAAAAGTAGCTCCCCCACCTAATTTTTACTGATCAGCCCTGTCATTACAGACTGGTACGATAACCGTACCGGTATTTCTCACTGATCAATAAAAATTGACGCTATATGTCTGCATCTAAAAGTCCGGTCAGCAGGATTCTGAACCTGCTCAAACTGGAACGAAATGAAATCACCGCTGTTTACTTCTATGCTATTCTGAACGGATTGATCCAGCTTTCACTCCCGGTAGGGGTACAGGCTATTATCGGTTATGTACTTGGCGCTTCCATGCGCGCTTCCCTGGTTGTTTTAATTATGCTGGTGGTGCTGGGCGTACTCACCGCCGGTATCATGCAGATCAATCAGATGAAGATCATCGAAAAGATCCAGCAGAAATTATTTGTACGCTATTCACTGGCTTTTGCCCGGCATCTACCGGACCTGGATCTCAAAAAGAATGATCATGTTTATTTGCCTGAACTGGTCAACCGTTTTTTTGATGTGCAGGTACTGCAAAAAAGTCTTTCCAAAATCTTATTGGAGATCCCAACTGCGGTGATCCAGATTTTCTTTGGTTTGGTTTTGCTGTCCTTTTACCATCCCGCCTTTATACTGTTTGGTATCATCCTCGTTAGTATCCTGATACTGATCCTGCAATTCACCGGCGGGCGCGGACTGCAAACCAGTCTGGAAAAAAGCAAGTACAAATACAAGGTAGCCGCCTGGCTGGAAGAAATGGCCCGGGTAATCAAGTCCATCAAACTGGCAAGAAACAATGACCTGCACCTCCGCAAAGCTGATCAGGAAGTGAGTAATTATCTGGATGCACGGAATAACCACTTCAGGGTATTGCTGTTCCAGTTCAATGTGCTGGTGGTTTTCAAAACCATTATCACGGCCGCCATGCTGATCGTGGGTACCCTGCTGATGGTCAATCAGCAATTAACTGTTGGTCAGTTTATAGCAGCCGAAATCGTAATCCTGCTGGTGCTGAACTCGGTGGAAAAACTGATCATCAATTTATCGAGTGTGTATGATACACTGACAGCTGTGGAGAAACTGGCGGAGATCACGGATAAACCGCTGGAGAAAAACGGATCCATCACACTACCCCATCTTGAGCAGGGAATCAAGCTGGAACTCAGAGATCTGAGTTTTGGATATACCGATGATAAACCCGTGCTGCAAGAAATCAGTTTGCAGATCAATCCCAATGAAAAATATGTATTGCCGGGAAAGACAGCTCCGGAAAATCCACCCTGCTTCGGTTATTGACAGGTTCCTATACTGATTTCAAAGGGGCCGTTCTGGTGGATGATATTCCGGTTGGGAATTATCAGCTCGACTCACTGAGAGCGCAGACAGGTGTGTTACTGGGTCAGCAGGATATTTTTAACGGCACCCTGCTTGAAAATATTACCCTTGGCAATGAACAGATCGGTCTGGAAGCAGTAAGGAAATGTGCTATACAATCCGGCTTGCAGGATTTTGTGGCCACCCTGAAAGATGGATTTGATACTCCGCTGGATCCAACCGGTAGACGTTTGCCCCGCAGTGTGGCGCAAAAAATTCTGATGGCAAGAGCCTTGGCGGGCCAACCCCGTTTGCTATTACTGGAAGAACCCTGGATGAATGTAAAGGATCAGCAAAGACAGGAACTGATCAATACCCTGCTGGGCTTGTCAGATACAACGGTAGTGGTTGTAACCAATGACCAGGAATATGCGGATCGGTGCGACAAGGTTTTTGTTTTGGATGAAAACGGAACCCTCGCCATCAACAACTAAAAAAGATTACAATGAACAACAGCATACAATCTTACTCCCGCATCTATATGTATAACCAGAAAAGCAAAGTGCGATACTGGTTTTATATCTGCGTGGGCATCTTTATTATTTTTTTATTCCTGCCCTGGACACAGAATATCCGGGCAAAAGGATCAGTGACCACCCTGTTTCAGGACCAGCGACCACAGCAGGTTAATACCATTATTGGCGGCCGGGTGATGAAATGGTATATCAAAGAAGGGGATTATGTAAAAGGCCGGGGATACCCTGGTACAATTATCAGAGGTAAAAACCGATTACCTGGATCCCAATCTGCTGGACCGGACCAGGGATCAGCTTTCAGGAAAACAATTGTCGGTGGAATATTACAAAAACAAAGTGGATATCACCGGACAACAAATCAATGCCATCAACAATGGTTTACAGTTAAAACTGAACCAGCTGGTAAATAAGCTGGGACAATTGAACCTGAAAGTACAGGCTGACAGCGCAGATGCTGTTGCTGCCAATAATGATTTCAATATTGCCACGATTCAATACAACCGGCAAAAAGCCATGTATGACAGCGGATTGGTTTCATTAACTCAGTTGGAACAAAGAAACCAATCGTACCAGAATGCCATGGCCAAAAAGATCAGTGCAGAAAATAAACTGGCCAATAGTAAACAAGATCTGACCATTACCAGAATTGAAATGAGCGCCATTCAACAGGAAAACCTGGAGAAAGTGGCAAAGGCGCAGGGTGATCAGTACCAGTCACTCACGCAGATTGCCAGTGGACAGGCCGACATAGCCAGGCTGGAAAATCAATTCGCCAGTTATACGATCCGCAATGGGATGTATTATGTACTGGCTTCCCAGAGTGGACAAGTAGTGAAAGCCCAGAAAGCAGGGATTGGGGAATTTGTAAAAGATGGCGACATGATCGCTGAAATCGTTCCGGATAAAATCAGTTATGCGGTGGAAATGTTTGTGCGGCCATTGGACTTGCCACTGCTGGCACCCGGCCAAAAAGTAAGATTCATGTTTGATGGATTCCCTGCCATTGTGTTCAGTGGATGGCCCAAGGCTTCTTCCGGAACTTTTGGTGGCGAAATAGTGGCTATTGAAAGCAATGTGAGTATGAATGGAAAATTCAGGGTGCTGGTAAAAGAAGACCCGGCCGATAAACCCTGGCCTTACCAGCTAAAAATGGGTACTGGTGCCCAGGGTATTGCCCTGCTGAAAGATGTACCGGTCTGGTACGAACTCTGGCGGAATATCAACGGCTTTCCCCCGGATTATTACAAGCCAAAACAAACAGACAAAAAATGAAAAAGCGTTTGATCTATATATTTTATTTTCTCATCCCAGTGGGTACCGTAACGGCACAGGATACCATCAAAACATTATCTGCATCGCAGGTTGCAGAAATTGTAAATCGTTTTCATCCGGTTGCCAAACAGGCTGATCTCTTTATTGAAAAAGCAAAAGCAGACCTGACCATATCCCGTGGATTATTTGATCCTGCACTGGAAAATACAAATGCCCGCAAAACCTTTGATGGTACGGAATACTATTATTATAACCGGCCGGAACTGGCCATACCAACCTGGTTTGGAGTGGAAATAAAGGCAGGACTGGAATACTTGTCCGGTAACCGGACGGATCCCACGGATACAAAAGGCGAGACCAGTTATATCGGACTCAGTATTCCACTCGCCAAAAACCTGCTGATGGATAAGCGAAGAGCAGCCCTGCAAACTGCCAGGATATTCAGGGATGCTTCAGCTGTTGAAAAAAGAAATATCCTCAACAATCTCCTGCAAGAGGCTTTAAAGAGTTACTGGAACTGGGCGGCCCGTTACCAGACATACCGTATTCTCAGCAATGCGGTTACCGTGAATGAAAAAAGGGTACAGCTGGTTAAAACAGCATTCCGGTTGGGCGACCGGCCCGCGATTGATACCGCAGAAGCATTAACCCAGTTGCAGCATTTTGAAGTATTGCAATCAGAAGCCTGGCAGGAATTTCAGAATGCCGGTTTGGAGTTGTCCCTCTATCTCTGGACAGATAAAGACCAGCCTTATGATTTGCCGGAAACAGTTCTGCCGGCCGATGATTTGCAGGGCATCAGCAGCAATGCCTTTGTTTTACCGGAACTGCCCAGCCTGCTTGAAACAGCAAGAAAAAATCATCCTGAATTATTATTATATAATTATAAGCTGGATGCATTGGCGGTTGAGAAAAAGCTGAAGTTTCAGGATCTGCTGCCTGATCTCAATTTCAAATACAACCAACTGGGTAAGGGATACAATCTTGCCAAGACGGTCAGCAGTCCCCTGTTTGAAAATAATTTTCAGTATGGCATTAGTATGGGTATCCCGCTGCGATTGTCACAGGGAAGAGGTGAATACAGAAAGGCCAGGATAAAAATTACAGAAACACAACTGGCCCAAAATCAGAAACAACTGGAACTGGAAAATAAAGTGAAAGCTTATTTCAACGAACTGGCTGCTTTAAAAAACCAGTTAGTGATTCAGGAAAAAGCCTGGCTTAATTATGCTGCGATTCAGCGCGGGGAGGAAACAAGATTCAGTGCTGGCGAAAGTTCATTGTTTCTGGTCAATGCCCGGGAAAACAAAACCCTGGAAGCCTTTCAAAAATTGCAGGAACTAAAAGCAAAATTTTTTAAAGCCGGTATTGGAATACAGTGGGCAGCCGGAATACTGTTTAATCGTTAACCCATTATTTAATCATAAAACAAATAAAAATGAAATGTCCTAATTGTGAAGAAACACTCGTAATGACCGAAAGACAGGGCGTAGAAATTGATTACTGCCCGAAATGCCGGGGTATCTGGCTCGACCGGGGTGAACTCGATAAAATCATCGAAAGATCTGGAGCTGCCGGCACTCAGGAATCTTCAGGGCGTCAGGAAAAGAAAAAAAAAAAAAATACCGGGAACAGGATGAAGATGACGACGATGATAATGGCGGGCAATTTGGTGGCAAAAGAAGAAATAACCGCGATAATGAAGGCGGTGGATTTCTGAGTAACCTGTTCGACTTCTAAACCAGCTTGCCGGTAATTTGATTTACATTTATTTAAACCATTCACATGGATGCTTCCATCGTCATTTCATTGTTAACCCTGATTGCGCTTGAGGTAGTATTAGGGATTGATAATATTATTTTTATTTCGATCCTTGCCGGGAAGCTCCCACCCGATCAGCAAAAAAAAGCCAGGAACTGGGGGATAATCCTGGCCATGGTCATGCGCCTGGGTTTACTGGCGGCTATTTCAGTGATCATGAAACTGGACAGGGGTCTTTTCAATTTTATGGGAACCAGTCTCAGTGGAAAAGACCTGAGCCTGATCCTGGGTGGTTTGTTCCTGATCTGGAAAAGCACGAAAGAGATCTGGCATAAAATGGAGGGTGATCATGCCGACCGTGATCATAAAATCAAAAAAGCCTCTTTGCGGAATATCATCGGTCAGATCCTCTTATTGGATCTTATATTTTCGGTGGACTCTATCATCACAGCAGTAGGATTGGTAGATCAGATCTGGGTGATGTACACAGCTGTGATTGTAACCGTGATGATCATGTTAGTAGCGGCGGCCCCCATCAGTAATTTTGTGAACAAACATCCGGCATTTAAAGTTCTGGCACTCAGTTTTCTGATGCTGATTGGTTTCACCTTGCTGGTGGAGGGATTTGATGTGCATATCCCCAAGGGCTATGTCTATTTTGCCATGGCTTTTGCGCTACTTGTAGATGTCATTCAAATGAAGGTTGCCGGAAAATCATCCCATCCGGTTCAGCTGAATGAACATTTTGAAGAAAAGAAAAATCAGCAGTAATCTCAAAGCTGAAGAATTGATGAAAGGACCAGGCCGTTATTGCGTTGCATGATGGTCTGGTTATTGATTCTTCTTCCCTGTTGCAGCGTTTGGTTGAAATACCCCGCTTCCAGGGAAACCCTTTTGTTCAGTTTATATCCCAGCAGGAGGAAGATCCGGTTCTGATCAAAAATATTCACCCCCAGGTTTTTACCCGCCCCGATAAAAATTTCATCCGCAGCTGCACCGTAAAATTGGCGATCCCCCTTTGTCCAGAAGGCGTATTGGGACCTGAACTGATAACGAAACCGGTGCAGGAAGTACCATTCATAATCCGGTGGCTCAGCCACTCCGGTTCTTCTTCTTAACCAACGTTGTTCAATCCGGAACCGATGGGTAAATACCCATTTATTCAGGGGTTGACGGAAACTGATTTGCTCATAGAGCCGATGCTCCGGAAATGTTCCTGCAGCAGCAATCGGATAATCTCCATAAGGATAGGTCAGGATCCATCCATACCCCAGATGCGCTGTAATCTGATCATTGATTTTATAATTAGCCCCGACCCTTAACAAACTCTGCTGCCAGTTTTTGAATCCCTGTTCACGGCGCCACTGGTATTCTGCATGAAGGCTCCATTTTTTACTGAGTTTAATCGTGTTAAATGACTGCAGCCAGTTGGTATTATTTCTGTCATTCAGCCGGTCATTCTGTGCATTTCCCGCAAGGGATTGGAACAGGAAAAATAAAACAAAGCATCTTTTCATAACCCTTCATTTAGGTAAATCAATAACCGGTAGCAAGTTAATACAGTGAATGCCAAAACAGCTGCTGAAAAATACTTTTTTATCAATGTAGTTCCTTCCCTGTTTTGAATGACGGGCAATCATATTAATACATAAAAAATATATTAAGTAAATTGCATTCGAATCGATTTTCTTCTTACTGATTCTTTGACAATGTTCAGACCCAAGTTATTTGATACATTAAAAAACTATACCCGGCCCCAGTTTTCAAAAGACCTGATGGCCGGAATTATTGTTGGCATCGTTGCCCTGCCATTGGCCATTGCTTTTGCCATCGCTTCCGGGGTTTCTCCGGAGAAGGGATTATACACAGCGGTGATCGCCGGTTTTATTATCTCTGCCCTTGGCGGAAGCCGCGTTCAGATCGGTGGACCCACGGGTGCATTTATCGTGATTGTATATGGCATTGTGCAAACCCATGGTGTCAGCGGACTGATCATTGCCACTTTTATGGCTGGGATCATGCTGATCCTGATGGGACTGGCCCGGCTGGGATCCGTCATCAAATTTATTCCTCATCCATTGATTATTGGTTTTACCAGCGGTATTGCGCTGGTGATATTCTCCTCACAGGTAAAAGATTTTCTGGGACTGGAAATGGGTGTGGTACCGGCAGATTTCACTGATAAATGGGGTGCTTTTTTCCAGCATTTCAGCAGTACCAATTTTTATGTACTGGGAATTGCAGTATTGACGGTAGCCATCATCCAGCTTTGGCCAAGGATTTCACATAAAATCCCGGGCTCGCTGATTGCCATCCTGCTCACCACGGCTGCCGTTCAGCTCCTGCATCTCCCCGTAGAAACCATTGGTAGTCGCTTTGGAAGCATCCCTTCTTCTTTACCTGCACCGGAACTTCCCTCGATTGATTTTGATACCATCAAGAAACTGGTACAACCGGCCTTCACCATTGCCCTGCTGGGAGGAATTGAATCCCTTTTATCAGCTGTGGTAGCCGATGGTATGATCGGAGGCAATCACAAATCAAATATGGAACTGATTGGCCAGGGTACGGCGAATATTTTCTCTTCACTGTTTGGAGGTATTCCGCCACCGGAGCCATTGCCCGTACAGTGACCAATGTAAAAAACGGAGGAAGAACGCCGGTTGCCGGAATAGTACATGCCATTACCTTATTGCTGATCATGCTTTTTGCCGGTAAATGGGCGGCCCTGATTCCCATGGGCACACTGGCAGGTATACTGGTTGTGGTCGCTTATAATATGAGTGAATGGCGGCACTTCAGGTCTGTTCTCCGTGGTCCGCATGGAGATGTGGCTGTATTGCTCACCACTTTTTTCCTGACCGTACTGGTGGATCTTACGGTGGCCATTGAAATAGGTATGTTGCTGGCCGTTTTTCTGTTTATGCGAAAAATGATTCAGTTCAGTGATGTCAATATGCTGACGAACGATTCCGGAGAAGGAAATGTGAATAAAGATAAGGATGCACTAAGCGATTTTGTGATTCCTGCAGGCGTGGAAGTTTTTGAAATTACCGGCCCTTTATTTTTTGGCGCTGCCTATAAATTCAAAGACGCTATTAAATTCATTGAAAAAAAACCAAAGGTGCTGATCATCCGGATGCGGCAGGTTCCCATCATTGATGCTACCGGTATCAAGACCATTGAAGAAGTATATAAAGACGCCAAACACCGGGGTACCAGGTTGATATTATCAGAAGTACATAGTAAACAGGTGATGGAAGAGCTGCAAACAGCCCGCTTGCTATTTGCCATAGGCAAGGCCAATATTACAGATAGTTTTACGGAAGCGCTGGAGCGTTCACAAACCCTGCTGGATGAACAGCAACGACCTTAAGAACTCCTGAACGCTACGGGATGATCCAGCTTTTTATGTGGACCCAGGAAGATGCGCAACAAAATCCGGAAAGCAGACAACTCTATAAATACAAAACAGAGTGCCAGCAGAATGATATGGGCCAGTTGGTCATGATGGATATACGTAAACAATACATCCATACCAATAAAGGCAGCCGTAACCGGAAAGCCCAGCATACCGATAGCGGCAATCAGAAAAAACAAACCGGTGGTTTCTGCTTCATAAACATACCCGTGAAAATAATGGAGTGAGATATCCTGGTCAATAGCCTTTACTTTTTGCAGACAGAAATAGCCCAATAACCAGGCAGCCAGTACACCGCTTGCATAAAAGACCAGTTCCAATGTTTTGATCTCGTTTGAATTACTCAGTAAAGCGGCCAGTATAAAAAGATGACCCATGAGCAGGTAAAACCATGCCCTTGCCGCAGATTGCCTGCTGGCAAATGAAAAAAGAATCACAACCAGTGCCAGCACAAAAAGGAGGATGGGTAGTGCTGCTGATAAAGAGGATGACCATTCGGTTTGTAATATTCCGGTTATAAAAAAAATTCCCGCTGCCAAACCTAAAACGATCATATAAACCGGTGCATTCAGGAATCTGAATTGCCGGCCCAGCCATTTGAAAGGAGACCAGAGGAAACGATACATCAGCTTATCCATATTCCACTCTTTCACTCCCAGTGTAAATAAGGCTGCCTTTATTTTCGATAGTTTTTGCTGACCGGGTTGTGAATAATGAAAGTACTGATGATGCACCAGGTAATTGAGTACAGAGGGAGATACCAGTAACTGATAGGTTCTCAGGAATGCATTGCCGGCAAAGTGCAGTAATACCAGCCAGTGAAATCCGAGTGCAATTTCAATAAACATCAATCCGATCTGTGCTGCAGAAGCATAGGCAATTTGCGTTTTAACGGTAGGTTGTACCCTGGCAGTAAGTGAAGCAACGATCGCGGTAACAGCACCAACAGTAATAATCAGGATCCTGGCCCATTCCATATCTTCCCAAAAAGGATGGGTTCGCAACAATACAAAAACCCCGATATGTACACTGAGTGACCCGTAAAATATAGCTGAGGAATTGGTCGGTCCTTCCATCGCCCGGGGCAACCAGGACGTAAAGGGAAACTGGGCCGACTTAATCATTGATGGCAGAATGAACATAGCTGTAATAAAAATGGCCATTCCCGCCTGTCCAGCAGCCACATTTTTTGCATCACCCAATTGCGCAAAGCTGATATTCTGGTGGATCAGGTGATGCATCATCCACATGGCCAGGATGATGGACAGATCACTGATCCGGTAATAAGAAACCGTTTTGAAAGCATTCTTCACCGGTAAATAGCGTTTCCGGTAAAAAGCAATGAGCAGGAATGAACAAAGTCCCTTGATTTCCCAACCAATAAAGAGGGTTTCAAAATTGCCGGCGAAAATGATCAGGTTATACCCGGTGGCAAAAAAAAGAATGGTATTGAAGAAGCGTTTATAGCCTTCGTCCCGGTGCATATAGTATTTGCTGAATGTGGCCACCAGAAAAAACAATATCGCCCCTACCACACTAAAAACCAGGGTAATCTCATCATAATACAATTGAAAGGCAAAAACAAAGTTGTTGGTCTTGTAGAGTGTGATCACCTCATAACTGACTGCTTGCTGGCCATTGATCCACCAGGCAATAGCCAGGGCCAATACCACCGCGATATTCAGTAGTTTGGTAACCCTTACAATCAGCCCGATCGGCTTTTCGCTCTTGTTTTGCCAAAACAGGGTCAGCAAAAAAGCGACGAAGGGAATGGCAATAATCAGGACAAGCAGCAGGTTCATTTTTATATTTTTCTACCGGAAATTTCCCGGTAGTTGATTAATCCAACAGGTACACGGGTAAATTTTCCTCGGTAGCGTCCACAATATGATTGGTCTCCATTTCACGGGCGTCTTCAATAAACGCTTCCATATTATGAATCGTTCCGATTTCACTGGCAGCCGTAATGGGTTCATACTTTTCAAAAACACCGTTCCGGAAATAATAAAACTGTTGTTCTCCGGGATGCAGGGCCACGATATGCACCCATTCATTCCGGTACCATTCAAATACTTCGGGTGATGACTGAATGGCTTTCAACACGATCTCAGGCTGATGCTCGACAATAACCAGCAGACGAACCGGATCATGTACTTCGATCATCTGCCAGGGTAGTCCGGGCCGGAGATCCCCATCGCTGCTATTGGCTACAGCAAACAATCCCATCACATTATGTGGGAGTTTGGTTCCAGCCCCCAGTTTGATATTATCCACTCTTGAAAAATAATATTCCAGATTTATCCCGCCGCATACCAATCCGATGGGCCGCATCACGGCCGACAGGATACTACCGTCGGGATCTGTGGTATAATCATAGCTGTTGAGAAAAGCGCGTCGGTCAAGGAATAATCCCTTACTGGTTGCTCTTCTGCCGATGATGGCGAGTGTATTGGTACCATGTCCCAGTTCAGGTCTGGGTTCAAACAAAGAAACCGACCGGCTATGAATGGCTTTGCGTACCTGCTCCAGTTCCTGTTTTGAATTGATGGAGGCAAAGCGCCGGCTTCTTTCCTTGGCATTCAGGTTTAAAGCCGTTTCAAAATGCTGCTGATGGATAATATGTGCTGCTGCCGTTGCTTCGTTTAGATCGTTGTCGTCATAATATCCCATCACATCAGCTGCCGTATCATGCATGGCGCCAATAAAACGCGTGGCAGCAGGAAGATGAATTCCCTTTTCCTGCAGCATCTTTCTGACTTCATCATGATTGAGAATAAATGCCATCACCCTCGCATTAGTCGCACCGGGGCGGCCACTGCAGGCACCACAATCATGGGCACCATGGTGTGGATTATTGGCACTGCTGCTGCCATGTGCAACTATATAGACGATCGGCGCAAAGGATTTGACCAACCCTATGCCTCTTAAAAAATTTTCTGCCCGAAGAGCCATCTCTTCGGTTGTATACCCAATCTGTAAACCATTTTCAAGGTCTTCCGGATTTTTATTCACAATGGTCAGTGCCGACTGCCGGTCCATATGTCCGTAAGCATTGGAAATGGCCGGACTCATTTTGGGATTAAACATCATTTGCAGTTTCTTGGCCAGGGCCCAGAATCCATAGGTTACACTCAGAAAGAAACCGGTAAATAAACCATGTGTGTGTTTACTGTACAGGGGTTCGTGATGATCCGGTAAGATGGCACCGGATTCCTTAATCAAGTACTTGGGGGTAACGGGGGCCGGACAAAGTTTGTCGTAAAATTTGCTGCCCTCCTGCTGAAAATAAAATTCAACACCAAAAAAACCAGGGGCTCCGAAAGTTTCACAACATTTATCAACGGCTTCAATATGCCGCCGGATGGAATCCTCTCTTTCATCAATACAAAAAACGGCCTGGAAACTTTTATGGTCTGCCTCGGCTGATTGCTGGTGATTGCGGATGGATAAACGGTCGCGCTGGCCTGCAAGCAGGAGTCCTTTCAGCACCGAATCATAATAGCTCCATTCGAAAGCTTCCTGCCAGCATTCAATGATTTCTGTATACTCAGTCCGGGGTAAATCAGCAAACAGATCAAGCGGGGCTTCTTTCAGTTTTTCAGCCAGCGGCACCCGGTGTTTACCTAAGACATCGTTTAAAACATCCAGTTCCATCAGCAGTTCAAACGCGATGAACTCACGCAGTGTAATTTGTTTCCGGTCAAGCAGGGTATGCGGATTGTCTTCCACCGCGCTGACCAGTCCGCTCCAGCCATGATGGGCAAAAGCCTGATCAAACAAATACTGTTCAAAATATTCTTCCTTTCCTACAATTTGCTGCAGGAGGGATTGAATTGAATAATTCCCGGAAAGGAATAGTTGTCTTACAGCTTTTGTTCTGAAAAAACTAACCGGGCTTTTTGTTCCAGTTCCTGCAGGCTTGCTGTAAAATTCTTCCCGGCTATCGGAAAAGAGTCTATTGCAATGCCCTGATCCAAAAAGGCACAACTGATGCGGAATAAGAGCGGGTGTACCTGATTGTCCAGGTCAAGTTGGTACAGCTCTTTCCAGTTTTTACGAAGCCGGCCGATTCGCGGATGAAGGGAAGTATCATAAGTGGCTTCCAGCATTTTTTGCTTCCAGATGGCAGGATCTTTTTGCCTCCGCCTGAGTATAAATTCCAGGATATCTTCCCGGATCCGGCCGCTGCGGTACAGGGCACGATATTCGGTTAGCAGCAGATGCACCTGGAAACCAAAAATTCCGGCTGCTTTAAAAATGGCGTCATAAAACCGCATGTGCTGAAAGGCATGCAGTGAATTGTGATGAATAAAATCTTTCAATGCCTGCTGGGAAGGCAGGTAATGCTTCAATTCATGCAGGGCATGTTCTTCATCAAATTGTTTGGCCATTTTATTCTTTTAGTGTCCTGAGCTCACCATCGATGCATTTTGAATCTTGTAAACCTCCCTGAAACCTTTCAGTTCCAGTTTAATATTTTTCAGCGGCGCTTTGATATTCCTGAATTCCTTGATCAGTTCCAATACATCATAATCAATATACTTGGTATTGGAGGCATCAATGATGACGGAAGAATCTTTGGGCATATGATCCAGTGTTTGCCGGATGGCCGCTTTATTCAGGAAGGAAACCTCTTCAGATAACCGGATATTAATTGTATCTCCTTCTTTGTGGCGGGCCGCATGGAAATAATATGAATTCTTCAGATTACCATGCAGGATCGCACCGGTAGCGGCAACAATGCCGGCCAGCACACCAATCACCAGTCCTTTACCGCTTAATACCGGCATTACCTTGAACAGGTCAATAGCGATAATAACAACCACGGTTACAATAAAAGGAATAAACTGATACTTCCCGGCTTTCCAGAATCCCATGAACACGGAAGGCTTAGCCAGTTTCCATCCGGTCAGAATCAGGATGGCGGCCAGTGAAGCCAGCGGAATCTTATTCAGTAAAAACGGAATCAGGATCACACTGACCAGTAAGAGGGAAGCATGAATGATAGTAGACATTTTCGTTTTTGCCCCTGCGTTTACATTGGCACTGCTGCGCACAATCACACTGGTAATTGGTAAGCCTCCGATTAAACCAGAAATAGAATTTCCCACACCCTGCGCCATCAGTTCCCGGTTGGTACTGGTGACCCGGCGTTCCGGATCCAGGTTATCAATAGCTTCAATACTCAGCAGGGTTTCGAGTGAGGCAATGATGGCAATGATAAACCCATACATGATCACGGTACCGTTGGTGAAGCCGCTGAAATCAGGAAGGGTGAAGAAACCCATGAATTCCTGCGGACTTTTAGCTACCGGCAGGTTTACCAGGTGAGATGACTCAGAGATCTGCAGCTTACTTCCCATACTTAACCAGATCTGATTGATCACCACAGCGGCAATTACTGCCACAAGGGCGCTTGGAATATAGGGAAGTCTTTTCTTCAGTTTGGAGCGATCCCAAAAAATCATGATCAGAATCGAAATGACTGAAATGACAGCTACTCCCACTTCCACTTTCTGTAAAGGACTGAGCAGCTCATGCCAGTCTTCATTTCCATATGGAAATAATTCCGTCACATGCCCCTGCTCATCGGTGTCTCTCCCAAAAGCATGCGGAATCTGTTTGGCAATAATCAGGATACCGATACTGGTCAGCATCCCCTTGATAACACTGCCGGGGATATAGTTGGCAATGCCTCCCAGTTTCAGTACTCCCAGTACTATCTGGATCAGACCAGCCAGCACGACTGCACAAAGGAAGAGGTTATAATTTTCCAGGCCACCAATTGCAGTGATGGCACCGGCAACCAATGTGGCCAGTCCGGCTGCAGGGCCGCTAACACTAAGCGGAGAATTACTTAAAGCACCTACCACCAGTCCGCCGATAATTCCGGCAATCAGACCGCTAAAGGGAGTGGCACCACTGGCAATAGAAATTCCCAAACATAAAGGAAGTGCTACCAGGAAAACAACCAGCCCTGCCGGGAGGTCTGATCTCAAATGTTTCGTACTGATCATTGTTTGATTGTTGTGTTGATCGCTGATTGATTATACTGCCATACCGGCTGTCTTCTGTTTTTTATTTTTCCGGGTCAGGTCCTTAAAGAAATCCACTTCTCCGGTTTCAATATTGTAAACGGCTCCGATCAGTCCGATCTGGCCTTTCGCAAAAAGATCTTTTACAATATCACTGCGGGTCAGGATTTCTTCCAGACTGTTTTCAACATTGGCATAGGCTACATGATCAGAAAAATGATGATCATGATCTCCTTTAAGCATGGCCTTACTGATAGATGGCTGAATGCGGTTGAGCAATCCCGTGATATGACCGTCCTGCACACCGGCTTTTGCACTTTTTATCGCTCCGCACTCCGTATGTCCAAGCACCATCAGTACTTTTGAACCTACATATTTAACGGCATATTCCAGGCTGGCGAGGATATCCTCGTTTACAATATTGCCGGCTACCCGGATACTGAAGAGGTCTCCCAAACCCTGATCAAATATCAATTCAACCGAAGTGCGGGAATCCATACAGCTCAGAATAACGGCGAAAGGAAACTGGCCTTCTCTGGTTTCGTTGATCATTTCCAGATGATCGTGGTCGGTGTTCAGTCTGTTGACAAATCTTTTATTGCCATCAACTAATATTTCAAATCCTTTATCGGGTGTCAGGTTCTCCAGGAATTCTTTAGAATGTTTACGCATGGTATGTATGGGTTTATGATGATCACATGACCCGGGCAGACCCCGGACCAGTGAACTATTGAATAAAATAAAAAAAGGAAATACATGATGGGCCTTTCACAAAAAGCCCGGGCATTTAGCCGCAGGTATTGGGAGGAGGAACTAATAATTCGCCGTGAAATGCATGATAGGTATCATCCTTGGCAAAACCATAAGGAGTGACAGCCCCGGCGAAAAATGAAACTGAACATGATGATCATGAAGGTACTCTTCAGAAAGATTGGTACCTGAAGGCGCTTTTTCTTCTGTATTATTTCCGAAAGGATTGGTGGTATCCTCTTCTGTTTCCGGGAAAGCGCCTGCTTTTTCCAGTTGTTTGTACTTCTCTAATTTTTGCTGGGCCGCATACACTACTGGTGTACTGACCGTCAGCCATAAAAGGGACAGGATCATTCCCACTGCAGATAACAGGTGGACCAGGTTATATATTTTTTTTGCCCTTTTCATTGAAAGTGTTGCAAAATAGCGGTTTAAATCCGGCATTCCAAACCAGTCATTGATTCCCCGGACTCTCCCTGTTACTACATTTCTCCCAACAAGCTGCTGCTAAATTTGTTGGACAATTGTCATTTTTTTGCAAAATAAATAGCGTTTATACTAACAGTTGTCAGTTTTGACTGCTGTATATTTAAACCCGGAGAGATACAATATGAAACCGTACGAAATTTTATTGCAGAATAACAAGGAATGGGCAGAGGGGAAAAAAGCGTCTGATCCTGATTTTTTTGAACGGCTATCCCATCTCCAGACACCGGAATTTCTTTGGATCGGCTGCAGCGACAGCCGCGTTCCTGCCAATGAAATTACCGGTACCGACCCCGGTGAAATTTTTTGTTCACCGCAATGTGGCCAACTTGGTGATCAATACCGATGTGAATGTACTGAGCGTGCTCGATTATGCCGTCAATCATCTCAAAGTAAGGCATATTATTGTTTGCGGGCATTACGGTTGTGGCGGGATTAAAGCGGCTATTACAAATCATGATTTTAAGCCGGTTTTGAATATGTGGCTCCGTAATATCAAGGATGTTTACCGGATTCACCGGTCAGAACTGGATCTGATTACTGATGAAGAAAAAAAAACAAACAGGCTGACAGAACTGAATGTAATGGAACAGGTATTTAACCTGGCCAAGACCTCGATCATTCAAAGGGCCTGGAAGCATGAACAAAGACCCGACCTTCATGGATGGGTTTATGGTTTACAAAACGGAATCATTAAACCGGTATTTGAAATGAAGGCCGGTGCACATATTGATGATCTTTATGAATACGATGACCTTTGATCAGCCCTTTAGCTGATGTTGCAGGAGAAATACAGCCGCCCCGGCGATATACCCAAGGAAGGCCAGCCAGCCAATTTTTCTGAGGTACCAGAAGAATTCAATTTTCTCCAATCCCATGGCCGCCACACCGGCAGCTGAACCGATGATCAGACAACTACCACCTGTACCGGCACAATACGCCAGAAACTCCCAGAAAAAATGACCGGTGGGATACTGGTCCAGTGAATACATTCCCTGAGCGGCTGCTACTAACGGAACATTATCCACTACAGAAGAAAGTAAACCAATAATGATTGTAACCAGACTGATATTACCCACCGACCGGTCCAGTGAAAGCGCTAATGAACCCAATACTCCGGTTGCCTGAAGGGCTGCTATGGCTAAAAGAATACCGAGGAAAAAAAGAATGGAAGGTGTATCAATTTTCCTGAGGGCATGATTTACAGATAAGACCCCTTTTTCCGCTTCATCTTTTTCATGATGGATCAGTTCAGTAACCACCCACATCACACCCAGTCCCAGCAAAACACCCATATAGGGTGGCAGATGGGTGACTGTTTTAAATACCGGGACAAACAATAAACTACCCAGGCCCACCCAGAAAACCAGTTTCCTTTCCTTTGGAGTAGAAGTTATATCCGTTTCGCTGGTCTCATCCGGTACCCTTTCCGCTTTACCACTCACCTGCCTGCTGATAATGAATGCAGGAACGAGGAAACAAACAATACTGGGGAGGATAGTTTGCAGGATGATGCTGCTGGCCGTGATTTGTCCGCCAATCCATAACATCGTGGTGGTAACATCCCCGATCGGACTCCAGGCTCCGCCGGCATTCGCGGCAATAATGGTTAAGCCTGCAAACAGAAGCCGGTCCTTTTTATCAGGTATCAATACCCTGAGTAAAGAAATAATCACAATCGTGGTCGTCAGGTTATCCAGCACCGCTGAAAGAAAAAAGGTAAGGATGCCAAGTATCCAGACCAGTTTGCGTTTGCTGGTGGTCCTGATCCGGCTGGTGATCACTTCAAATCCGTCGTGGGCATCAATCAACTCCACTATGGTCATAGCCCCGAGCAGGAAAAAAAGGATACCTGCTACTTCCCCGAGGTACTCACTCACCAGGTGGGCAGGAGTATGTGTATCCTTTGCAAATAAAGCAAATACGGTCCAGCACAATACCCCAGTGATCAGGGCAGTTGCCGCTTTATTTACTTTCAGCGGGTGTTCCATGGCAATGGCAATATAACCGGCGATAAAGAGGATGCTGATGATGGTAATCATTATAATAAAAATACTGAATTTACTGTAGGTTTGTGGTATGTCCATTGAAGTCAGAAACCTGCTCAAAACCTATGGCGACCAAAAAGCGGTCAATGCCATTTCATTCAAAGTAGATAAAGGAGAGATCGTTGGCTTTCTGGGACCCAACGGGGCCGGTAAGTCCACCACGATGAAGATCATCACCGGTTATCTACAACAAACAGCTGGAGATGCATTTGTGTGCGGTATCAATGTAGCTGGAGGCCCCAATGGACAGTAAAAAAAGATCGGCTACCTGCCCGAACTGAATGCCTTGTATTATGATATGTATGTGCGTGAATACCTGGGTTTTGTAGCGGCCGTACATCAGGTAAAGGATCCGAAACAAAGAATAGAAGAAGTGATCAGTCTGACCGGACTTACCGTTGAATCCAAAAAGAAAATCGCTCAGTTATCTAAAGGATATAAACAGCGGGTAGGATTGGCAGCCGCATTGATCCATGATCCGGAAGTACTGATTCTGGATGAGCCCACGACGGGACTGGATCCGAACCAGATCATCGAAATCCGGGAAGTGATCCGTCAGCAGGGACAGCATAAAACCGTTTTATTTTCCTCCCATATCCTGCAGGAAGTAGAAGCCATTTGCGACAGGGTCATCATCATTCATAAAGGAAATATTGTAGCGAACGATAAACTTGCGGTGCTGCGGCAGGCAGGAAGCAGCCAGCAGTCTGTACAGGTTGGAATTCAAAGAAGATGTGGACATCAACCGCCTTCAGGAACTGAAAGGAGTGTTATCGGTTAACGCCCTGCATCATTCACTTTCAATATTATTTGTAATGATGCAGAAGCGCTCAAAAAACAATTACTCCAGCTGGCTATTGATCAAAACCTGAATATCGTATCCTTACAGAGCTAAAAACAAAGCCTTGAATCAATATTCAAGGCTTTGACGAATTGAGCATCTTTTTTGCTTAGAATCCTTTTTCTCTGCGGGCTTATCTGCGGGTTTTGTTTTATCAAATTCACCGCCGTACACCACTACCAGCTTCGACTTATCAAAGTACTTCTCCATGGCGGCATTCACTGCATCGGTTGTGAGGGCCTTTACCCTGCTTTCAAAGTTTGTAAAGTCGGTAAGGTCACGGCCATCACGGATATACCAGCGCAACTGACGGGCCAGGAAATCATTCATCCCCAATGAAGTTTTATTGCCTTCGATCCAGGCACTGACAGATTTTGTCAGCTCGTCCTTTGTAAACCCTGCAGCAATGGCTTTGTCAATTTCCTGATGCAGGGCCGAATCAAGTCTGCCTTTGTACAGAGGATTGAATATGGCATAGAGCCCCCAGTTGGTGACATCGTATTTGTAATTAGTGTTCATATAGGTACCAGCTCCGTAACTCATTCCTTCATTCTCCCTGAGCCTCTTTGGAATCCGGGAAGAAAGGAAGGCACCGCCACCCAGCAGTTCGTTGGCCATGAAAAGCGCCGGGTAATCCTTATGGGTTTCAGAAATATTGATATTAATATTTCCAAGCACTACCGCATTGGTTTTATCAGGTGTATTGATGGCTTCCGTTCCGCCTTTTACATCAAAATGTTTGGGTGCGATGGCAGTAAATTTCATTTTGCTGTCCCAGGTACCAAAAGTTTTATTCAGGAAACCGGTGATGGTATTTTTATCCAGTTCACCTACAAAAGCACTGATAGAGTTATTGGCACCATAAAAATCTTTGTAAAAATTTTTCACATCATCCAGACTGGTTTTAGCCAGCTCTTCGAGTTGCTCTGCTGAGCTGGATGCATAACTCGGATGTCCCTTGGGATAATTAGTCGTCAGCTTTGATAATTTTTCAGAAACGATGGTTTGCGGATCACTCATATTGGCTTCGGTACTGGCTTTTGCATCCAGCACTGCCTTATCAAATTCTGCCGCATCAAATTTGGGGTTCCGGAGTAAGTCATCCAGCAGGGCCAGGGCTGCCGCAAGATTCTTTTTGTCTGTGTTCACATTAATGGTCAATCCATTCGGGAAACCGGAAAAGAAATATCGGTCTTGATCTTGTCCAGTTCATCGCTGATCTGTTTGCGGCTCCGGGTGCTGGTACCGGCCTTGAGCAGATCGGCCAGCAGATAGGGCGCATATTTTTTGTCCATCAGGCTGTTCTCATCTCCAAAACGAAGGGAGATACTGGCATTGATCTTATCGCCCTTGGTTGGCTTTTGTAAAAGCGCATATTTGGCACCGTTAGCCAGTGTGCCGTACTCCGTATTTTTTTTGATATTCTCGATACTGGTTTCGAAATTCTCTTTCTGGGCCTCCGCTTCTTTTCCTTGTACCCATTCAGCAATTTGGCCACATCGGGGTTTCACTTACTACGGTCCGGTCGGGTGCCGGATCGGGAACAAATACACCATAGGTCCGGTTAGAGGGCTTGTAATATTTCTTAGCGGCTGCTTTCAGGTCATCCACTGTTAATTTTTCGGTGCGGTCGCGGTGCAGGAACCAAAGCCGCCAGTCACCGGCACCAACAAATTCGGTCAGGGCTACGGCAAATTCCGTGGTCTTGGTCATGGCATCTTCAATGTATTTGAGCCGGTTGTTCTTTGCACGGTTCAGGTCTTCTTCCGTAATACCCAAACTGGCTACCTCATCAATGGAATTCATGAGTACCTGTCTGGCACTGTCGATGCTTTTATCTTTTGGTACTTCCAGTTCGAAATAAGTCATGCCCGGATCGTGCAGGGTAAAACTGAAACCCGAAACCTTGGAAGCCATCTTTGTATCCACCAGTTTCTTATATAACAATCCGGAGGGATCATTGGTCAGGACTTCAATCAGTGCATCATTGGCTGCGTACTCTTTATCAGCTACAGATGGGGTATGATAACCCACTCCGATATACTGAATATCTCCGGTCCGGCGCAGAGACACCACCCGCTCTCCATCCTGTGGTGGCTCTACCGTATAAGTAGGTAATATTTTACGGGTGGGTTTTGGAATCGGACTGAAAGACTGCTGTACATATTGCAGTGCTTTTTTCTCATCAAATTTTCCGGCAATGATCAGCACCGCATTATCGGGCTGGTAGAATTTCTTATAAAAGACTTTCAGGTTCTCGGCTTTTACTCTCTCGATATCTTCTTTGCTGCCGATGGTTGACTTGCCATAGTTGTGCCAGAGGAACATGGAGGAAAAACCCTTTCCATAAGTACACTGCTGGGATAGTTCTCTCCCATCTCAAATTCATTACGGACAACACTGAATTCTTTGGCCAGTTCTTCCGGAAGGATTTTACAATTGATCATCCGGTCGGCCTCCATATCAATCGCCCATTTCAGGTTCTCATCGGAGGCTGAGAGAATTTCATAATAATTGGTGCGGTCGTACCAGGTGGTTCCATTGGCAAATGCCCCTTTATCAGCCAGGGCCTTCTTGATATCAGGATATTTTTGGCCTGTTTGAATAACATATGTTCGAGCAGGTGGGCCATACCACTTTCACCATATCCTTCATGACGACTCCCACTTTATAAACAATATTCACGGCAATATTGGTTTGCGAGGCATCGGGCATCAGCAGTACCCTCAATCCGTTTTTTAATTCATACTCTTTAATTCCTTCAACAGTAGTGATCAGGACAGGATTAGTGCTTTGTGCCTGTAATCCCTTTGTAGCGGTCAATAAAGAACCCGCCAGCAAGAGGGTAAAAAAATAACGCATGGTAGTGGTATTTGATTTTGATGAAAGTAGGAGAATTGCCGGGAAGTGCAAAACCTCCGGACCAAATTAACAATCCGGTTTAACGGATCAGGGTCAGGGTGCCTTTTTCGGTGACGAGTTTATTGTTCTGATCATAGAATTCAAGTATCCAAACATATACTCCGTTTCCCTGGTCTACCCCGTTGTATTTACCATCCCAGCCTTGTCCTTCCGTGGCTGTATAATAAATCAGCTGACCGGTTCTGTTATATACTGCAAAACGCTTTAAGCCATTCATCCGGATCAGGTAGGGTCTGGCGAGGTCATTGAGTCCGTCGCCATTTGGCGTAAAGGCGGTAGGCAGATAGTAACCTGGTTTTTTGAGTACCTGCATTTTCAGTGTATCCGTTGTAACACAGGTATGGATATCGGTGATCCTGATCAGGTACTGCACTTCATCCACAGCTGTAAATTCTGTGTATTGCGAATAATAATTACTCAATTGTACTTGCGGTGTCCATGTATAGATCGTTCCGATACTATCCCCTTACCCGGAGCCATTTATTACTGCCTTCAGGTACGGTTAGAGTTGGATACGTAACACCGGGAGCCTGCCGGTTTACCTGCACGCTTTTAACAACAGTCTGTGTATCATTTTCACAACCTAATGTTGCTATTTTCAGCATCACATCCAGTTTGCCGGGATTCGTGTTATAAATAACCGGTGGCGGATTTTTTACAGGGTACAATGGATCCCCATTGGCAAAATTCCAACTGTACCGGACCTGTGCAGCACCATTCTCATTACTCCGATTACTGAATTGAATCGGCCGGCCCGTACAAATTGAATCCCAGGCAAAATCCGGAACCCGTTCGGCAAAACATGATAGGTAAAACTATTGGTACTATCAATACATCCAAAAGCAGTAGTAGTGATAAGTTTAACGGAATAGGTCCCGGTATTTGAATAAGACCGCACCGCATCCGTATTGATATCCGTGATGCCATCATTGAATCGCCAGAGATAGCTAAGGGCCGAATTATCGGGTGAGCTGGAATTATTGGTAAAGCTGAAACTGTTCCTGGTTACACAACCGGTATCAGATGAGGGTGAAAATCCGGAATCGGTAATGGATTAATGGCAATGGCATGATTACCTGTACTGTCCAGACATCCGGCCTGTGTGACTTCTGCCCAATAAATACCAGAAACCAGCGGCGTAAAACTGATGCCGGTGGCACCGGGTACCAATCCACTGCTGACTTCAAACCAGCGTACTGACGTTGAACTGTTTTTGACACTTAATGTGGCCCGGGTTTCATTGATACAGGTGCTGGAAATACCTGTTGTTGTGACCAGGGTATCTGTAGAATAATTACTCAGGATGGTGGTATCTGTTGCCGTACAGCCGGTCAATTCATCCGTTACTGTAATGATAAATTCTGTTGGTACACTGACTGGTCCGGCAAATGGATCGGCGGCATTGGGATTACTAACCAGTCCGGCCGGTGCCCATGAATAAAGTTGCGCAGCCATGGGCGGACCACCAATCTGTACCAGGTTACCACTGCAAATAGTTTTATCAGGTCCTGCTTGGGCAGGAGGTTTAGTACCCACATCCACAGTTGCATAAAGTGTATCCTGACAGCCGAAGCCGGGGAATGGTTCAATCTTTACGGGATAAACCGATCCTACAGCAGGAGGTGGTGTGAGGTTCAGGGTCTGACTGGTTGAAAGGATGGTAGTAAAAGTATTATCAGCATACCAGGTATAGTTCTGAAATCCAAAGGGGGCGGTGAGGGTAATACCCGGATCACCCGGACAAATATAGTTACCGGAAATGGCGCCATTACATACGGTACCCACATCCACATATGCATAACCGGCATGACCACCCTGGGAGCAATCCTTTGTTATAAACTCCAGCATGATCGTCCGGCCGATATAGGCGTTGAGGTTGATGCTGATGGGTGTCCAGTCTTTATACAATACCGGGCTTCCGTTATTACCCGGAACCAGGGAAGTCTGAAAGCCTCCCGGTGTGGTTTGTGCAATAAAATCAAAATTCACACAGGGAATCGGCTGACCGGTGGCCACATCAATGATCCTGGCCTGGAACCGGGGCTGATTGGCCGGTGTATGACCCGGACTTTCGATGACCACAGCATAATACAGCAGCATCGAAAAAACAGAGAGATTGGCAGGGATGGTATATGTGTAAGAAATACTTTCTGCCTGCGATTGTGTGGCATGATTCCCCAGTTTAACACTGAAATTACTTCCCAGCGGTGATATTTCCGGGAAGCCTCCATAGGGATCAAGTCCGGCAGTAGCCGCATTGATGATGGTATGTCTACCGGGAAGTGGACCCGTTAAGAACAATGGATTAATATTAGTAGTACCGGCCCGGCATTCCCAACCTGTAAAATCACCGGTTTCAAAATTCAGGTTGGACGGACAAAGGCCTGCCTGCGCTACTGCAGGATTATTCAGCCCGGTAAAACATACCAAGCCCAGTAACAATTGAATTGACCGTTTCCAGAATCTCATAAAGAGACGTCAAACTTAATCAAAAAATCTCCCGTCATAATTCCTAACGATCGTTCTTTCTCTGATTTATCAGCCTTTTCATTGCTAAAAACACGTTTCTTTGCGGAACTGATCAAAAACTGCTCATCTGAAACCAAAAGATATCATCATTGGTTTGCTCTTGCTGGGTTGTTTGTATGCTGCTGCGACCGGTGCATTTGAATTTGCCCGACCCGGGTGGAAATCAAGCGGGAGAAAATGAGACAGGAACAGTTAAAATCGGTAGGGGCAGATACGGAAGGCCTGGGTGATTTGAAACTGCGCTTATACGGATCAGCTGCCCTGGCAATTGCCGGCATTTGGCCTCTTTTTATTTATCATGAAATCGAGCGCCTAACCCAAATATGATAACAATATTAAACCTGTATAAACCAAAAAAATCATGAGTTACATTGCTGAAATCTTTGCCCGTCAGATTCTGGATTCAAGAGGAAACCCAACTGTGGAAGTGGATGTATTAACCGATGAAGGGGCCCTGGGCCGGGCTGCGGTTCCAAGTGGTGCCAGTACCGGAATTCATGAAGCAGTAGAACTCAGAGATGGTGATAAAAGAATTATCTCGAAGAGGTGTGCTGAAAGCAGTTAAGAATGTCAACAATATACTGGCCCCGGCCCTGATCGGAAATGATGTGGCTGACCAGACCGGTATTGATGCCATGATGATTCAGTTGGATGGTACAGAGAACAAAGGAAAACTGGGTGCCAATGCCCTGCTTGCCGTGAGTATGGCCGTGGCCAAGGCTGCTGCTGAAGAAGCCGGACTGCCCCTGTTCCGCTATGTGGGTGGTACGAATGCCAAGACCCTTCCCATTCCCATGATGAATATCCTGAATGGTGGGGCCCATGCCGATAATAAAATTGATTTCAGGAATTCATGGTGATGCCGGTGGGTGCCAATAGTTTTAGCGAAGGACTTCGTTGGGGAGTGGAAATTTTCCATGCCCTTAAATCAGTATTGAAGAAAAAAGGATTCAGCACCAATGTGGGTGATGAGGGTGGATTCGCCCCCAATATCCAAAGCAATGAAGAAGCCATAGATACCGTGATGGAAGCTATTGTGGCGGCCGGCTACAAACCCGGTACCCAGATTACTATCGCCATGGATGCAGCCAACAGCGAACTCTGGGACAACAAGAAAAGAAATATGTATTCCATAAAAGCACCGGCAAGGAAATGAGCAGCGATCAGCTGGTGAAATTCTGGGAAGGATGGGTGAAGAATTACCCCATCAGTTCTATTGAAGATGGAATGGCCGAAGATGACTGGAATGGCTGGGCCGCTTTAACCAAGGCGGTGGGCAGCAAATGCCAGTTGGTAGGAGATGATTTATTTGTAACCAATGTAACCCGTTTACAGCAGGGAATTGATAAACATATCGGAAACGGACTGCTGGTGAAAGTAAACCAGATTGGAACCATTACAGAAACCATCAATGCCGTGACCCTGGCCCAGCACAATGGATACAATACCATCATGAGTCACCGGAGTGGTGAAACCGAGGATACCACGATCGCCGACCTGGCCGTGGCATTGAATTGCGGACAAATCAAAACAGGTTCTGCCAGTCGTACCGACCGTATGGCCAAGTACAACCAGCTGATCCGGATCGAGGAAATTCTGGGGATGTCGGCGGTATATCCGAAAGGAAAGATTAAATTTGGGAAGTAAGTCCGAAAGACTAATGACTGTCAACTGCCGACTGTAGACTGTCGACTGAATACTTAAATATCATCTATGAAATTGCTGAATAATGTACCTGCATTCTTGCGCAACAAGTACTTTATTGCGGTTGCGGTTTTTTGCATGGTCATGCTTTTTCTGGACAAAAATGATGTCTTTACCCAGATTGACCGTACCCGGGAGCTGAACAACCTGCGCCGGAGCAAGGCTTTTTATACGGCCAGGATTGCAGCAGAACGCAAAGAATTAGAAGGACTTAAGCATAATCCGGCGGTTTTGGAGAAATATGCCCGGGAAAAATACTTCATGAAAAGGGATAATGAGGAGCTCTTCATTGTACCGGAAAACTACGAATCCACAAAGAATTAGCAATACAGGCACAATAAGCCCAACCCGGCCCCGTTAGTATAACGGACGTTTTTAATATCTGGCTACCAAGGACATCTCTATTTCTGGACAAATTAACCGGTTTGCTAATGACCAATTTTACTCCTGAGGACCTTTTACAATATTTGTATAAGGAAACCTCCAATGATGAGACCGCTGCCATTGAAGCCGCATTAGAAAAGGACTGGACACTTCGTGAGAAGCTGGCCGTACTGAAAGCCTCCATGCAAAGGCTTGACAAGATCACAACCACCCCACGCACAGAAGTAGTACTGAATGTACTCAACTATGCCAGGGAAAAATCGATCGAAACAGTACAGTAATTTCTAATCGCATTGAACTGATTGAAGTCCGGTATTGAATATCAATGCCGGACTTTTTGTATTTACCCTTCAAGTTCCTCGAAGGGTAAATAAGCATCTCCAGCAAAATTTAATTTTAACTTGCAGCCCAACGACTCTTGACTAACGACTCTTGACTAACGACTAACGACTGCAAATGACCCGCAAAGAACGCTACTCCGCCCTCATCGACTACTTCCAAACAAACATGCCGGTAGCTGAAACCGAGTTGAGTTTTGACAATCCTTATCAATTACTGGTGGCCGTGATTCTTTCTGCCCAATGCACCGATAAAAGAGTGAACCTGACCACCCCTGCCATATTTGAAAAATATCCGACCGTACAGGAACTGGAGAAAGCCAGCTTTGATGAATTATTTCCTTTCATCAAAAGCATCTCTTATCCCAACAATAAAACCAAACACCTGATTGGGATGGCCCAAAAGGTAGTAAAGGATTTCAACGGAGTGATCCCGATGACCGTGGATGAACTGGTGCAATTACCCGGGGTGGGAAGAAAGACCGCGAATGTGATTACCTCTGTGGTGGACCAGCAACCCAATATGGCCGTGGATACCCATGTGTTCCGGGTTAGCAAAAGAATCGGACTGGTACCAGAAACCGCCAGCACTCCGCTGGCCGTTGAAAAAGTACTCATTAAAAATATCCCGGAGCACCTGATCCACAAAGCCCACCACTGGTTGATTTTGCATGGACGTTATGTTTGTCTGGCCCGTAACCCTAAATGCGGGGAATGCGGGATACAGCTTATATGCCGATATTTCAAAAAGGAAAAGGAATGATTTTCATATTGTGCCGGCGAGTCCGCCAATAACTTTTTCCAAACATGCAGTGTTACCTAAGGCGAGACATCGTAGGGGAAGGCCCAAACTGTAGTAGTACGTCATGCCGGGCCGTTGATTAGAAGTAGAACTAATCAATCTGATATTCTGGCTGATTAAACAGGGAAACAACTCACATGAGTAAAGACCCGGCATCTTTTATAATTTAATGCATCTGTTATCAAGCCAATCGCTCCACTTCCTTAAGATTTCTTCATTAACCAAAAAAGTTCCATTCCCTTCCCCTACGAGTCTCCTGCTTATCTAACGCATCTCTTTTATACTCCTCCCTGCAGGGACTCGTAGGTCACACTTATACAGCATTGATCAGGATGAGACATCGTCAGGGATATCTTTACTTAGAGGAGTAATTATTTTTATGACAGCAAGTTCTCTGCATTACTTTCTCCTATCCCGTTTATTATTAAATTTCTACCTTTTTAATATGAAGCATTCCAGTATATCCCTTCTCCTTGCCATTTTCGCATTTACATCATCTTTTGCACAGAAAACAAAGTCACCCATCATGGGATGGAGCAGCTGGAATTGTTTCCGTGTCAATTTTGATGAAAAAAAGATCAGGGAAATAGCCGATGCCATGAAGTCCAACGGCATGTACGATGCGGGTTATCGTTTCATCAATATTGATGATGGGTACTTTGGCGGGCGGGATGCGCAGGGAAAGCTCTTTGCACACGCTAAAAAATTTCCTTCGGGCATGCGGGTACTGACAGATTATATCCATAGCAAAGGGTTGAAGGCCGGTATTTATACCGATGGCGGAATGAATACCTGCGGCGGGCTGTCTAACCGGTATAAATTAGAAGGCATTGGGATCTTTGAACATATTGAGCAGGACTGCAACCTGTTTTTTAAAGAATGGGGATTTGATTTTCTGAAAGTGGATTGGTGTGGGGGTAAAAAGCAAAATCTGGATCCGGAAACGGAATACACGAAAATTATTACTGCTGTAAAAGCCATCAGTAACGAGATTGTATTCAATGTTTGTAACTGGAAATTCCCGGGAGACTGGGTGATTAAAAAAGCGGATTCCTGGCGTATTTCCACCGATATTCATCCGACCTTTTCTTCCGTCATGCAGATCATTGATCAGAATGCTGATTTGTACAATAAAGCTTCCCCAGGTCATTACAATGATATGGATATGCTGCAGGTGGGGAATGGCATGTCGCATGAAGAAGATAAAACACATTTCTCCATGTGGTGCATGATGAACTCACCCCTGCTGGCCGGCAACGACTTGCGCAGCATGAGCAGTCAAACCCTTGAAATTCTTACTAACAAAGAAATCATCGCCCTGAACAAGGACAAAGGTTTTGTCCAGGCAAGAAGAATTATTAAAGATGGGGCTATAGAAGTATGGGTGAAAGCCCTGGGCAAAAGGGCAAAGAAAAAGCAGTAGCGATCCTGAACCGGGGCGAGGAAGAAAAAGTTTATTCACTGATCCCCGGAAAAACCGGACTGAGTACAAGGAACAGGTTAAGGGATTTATGGCAGCACATAAATCTCGGGAGGATCGGCGATGCTAAAGCTTTTACTGTACCAAAACATGGGATCGTTGTGCTGAGGGTTGATTAATATTCCCTTCCCGAAGAGTCTCCTGCTAATTCAACGTTTATCTTTTTTTTAAACCTCCCGGCAGGGACTCGTAGGTCACCCATGAGATTCGCTGATTATTCCGACGAGTCCGCCATTATCTCTTTCCAAACATGAAGTCTTGCCCAAAGCGAGACTTCGTCGGGGAAGCGTTTAAAATTGAAGGGACTCGTAGGTTATTCATCTGCTACACTTATTCTATTATCACACTTACACTGCATCAGCATATTCCAGCCCCCCGTAAAACCTCCACGGAAAAAAACATGGCCGGATCGTAATAACTTATCCACATAAATAAAACTTTAGCATAATACTTGCAATAGTTGGCAGGACCATCAAATCAGCCAACTGTTGAAAAACCTTTACCTGCTAACATTTTTATGTATCGTCTTATCCGCCCGGCATAGCCATGCCCAGCTGCCCCCGCAGCAATGGGCCAATCAGTATGGCGGTGGTAATGTAGATATCCCTTTCTCTATTAAAGTCACGACAGATGGTGGTACCATTATCACCGGCTACACCGATTCAAAGGATGGCGATATCAGTCCCCAGCCTAACCGCGAATACTGGGATCTGTGGGTGGTGAAACTCAACCGCTGTGGTGCGATCGAATGGGAAAAATCTTTCGGCGGTTCCAATTATGAAAGCGGCAGAGATATTGTACAAACTGCCGATGGCGGTTACCTCGTGGTAGGCGAAACGAATTCCACCGACGGCGGAGTCATCAGCGGTTATGGCGGTACCAAGGATATCTGGATTTTGAAATTGAATGCCAACGGCAACCTGCTCTGGCAAAAAAGATACGGGGGAAACGGACTCGATATTGGCAACCATATTCACCTGCTTGATGATGGCAGCTTTTATGTACTGGCTTCCTCTTCCTCCAATGACGGTAATATCAGTGGCAACCATGGCACGGCCGGTTATACCGACGGCGTACTGATGAAACTGGATGCATCCGGTAACCTGCTCTGGAGCCGCTGCTATGGCGGATCAAAGAATGAAGAGTTCTATGATATTGAAATCATCAATGGCCGCACTTACCTCGCCGGATTTGCCAACTCCACCGATGGTGATATTCCTCCCCAGCAAAAAAATTACGACGTATGGCTGCTGGCCCTCGATGCCAATGGCAATAAAGTATACAGCAAAGTGTATGGCGGATCTCAAAATGATGTGGCCTATTCCATCTGTAAAGGAAATGATGGATCCCTCAGCCTCGCCGGATATACCACTTCCAATGATGGTGATGTAAGTGGCGCCAAAGGCAGTCAGGATTACTGGGTCATCAATATCACTGCCGCCAGCGGAAATAAAAACTGGCAAAAAGTATTGGGGGGAAGCGATGCGGATTATGCCAATGCAGTCATCCCCGAATCCGATGGCGGCTACCTCGTGGAGGTATTGCCTATTCCACCAATGCCGATGTAGACAATAACCTCGGCGAAGGCGATTACTGGATCGTGAAACTCAGCAGCAACGGAACTATTGTCTGGAAACAAAATATTGGCGGCAGTGGCAATGACCATCTCCGTGCCATGGCTTATCAACCTACGGTTAAAGAATATTTTCTCTGCGGTGATACAGATTCAGGTGACGGTGATTTCGGAGGCGGGCAAGGCGATGTGGATTTCGGCATCATCAAACTTAAACAACTGGATACCCTCCTGCTCGATTCCGCTGTTTGCAGTCTGAATGGTTTTGTTCCCCCCACCGATACCCTGCGCGATATCTGCGGCAATGATTCGGCCTATGTTTCCTATAAAGCCGTATTGCTCAGCGGTCCCTTCGACGGCATTAAAAAAATTGATACCATATTCATCGGACAAACTCTCCGGCTGCCTTCCATTACCAACGGACAAATCAGCTGGAACGATGACCCCACCCTCAGTTGTTCGAATTGCCCCCATCCCATCGCAAACCCCACCCGCACTACTGTTTACACGGCCACCAATTTTCTGGTAGCAGGATGCAGCCGCAGCGACCAATTCACCCTGGTTGTACTGAAGGATGCTGTGATTAATATTCCTACTGCCTTCACCCCCAATGGCGACGGACTGAATGATTGGTTCGGCCCACTGGGAAAGGTTCCCAATGAGTATTCACTGCAGGTTTTTGACCGCAATGGCACGCTATTCTTTAAAAGCTCCTCCACCTATACCAAATGGGACGGAAGAGTGAATGGCGTTGTACAACCCCATGGTATGTATGTATACCTGGTGCAGTACAAAGACATGCAGGGAAAATGGATCATGAAAAAAGGAACCCTGGCCCTGTTGAGATAGATGGAATTAAAATAAAAGGATGACCGGATGAATTGTTGCGATGGTAACAATGCATAACCGCTTCATCCCATTCAGTAAATATCGGAATCAGTATTTTTTAAAATTCTCCCCATGGACAGAAGAGAATTCTTTACCAAAACAAAGAAGAGAACCCCTGCCTTTCACCGGACAGTAGCAGCAGGATTAACGCCCTATGCCGGCACCTGGACCACGAATGAAGCAGCGCACTTGCTGAAGCGTACCATGTTTGGCGCTACCAAACAGGATATTGATCATTTTATTGCCATGTCGCCCGGTGCGGCCGTGGATGAACTGCTGAACAATATTCCGGTATCCGGCACTCCCCTGCGTGATTATGGCCTGATTGAAGATGAATTTGGTGTGATGCATGATGACCTGGGAGTGGTACAGGGACAAACCTGGGTGAATGATCTCAATACCCTGAGTGATCCCGAAGTAAAAGGAAGCATCAATCAGTTAAGAACCGGCAGTCTGCTGAAATGGTGGACCGGTTTGATCCTGAATCAGAACCGGAGCATCAATGAAAAAATGGTCATGTTCTGGCACCATCACTTTTCCGTACAGATGGAAGAAGTAGGAAATGCCACTATGCTCTGGAGACATCATAAGATTTTTCGTGATAATCCACTGGGCAGTGTCAAACAACTGGCCAGAGATGTAACCATTGATCCTGCTATGTTATTCCATCTCAACGGCTACCTCAATTCCAAACTGGCGCCCGATGAAAACTATGCCAGGGAATTACAGGAATTATTTACCGTAGGACGTGGACCCGGTTCAGGCTATACCGAAAATGATGTAATTGCTGCGGCGCGTGTTCTCACCGGCTGGCGAATAGACAGCGTGACCCTTACTTCCTATCTCGATAATAATGCACATGATACCGGCAGCAAAACATTCTCTGCCTTCTATAACGGCACAACCATTGGTAATAATGGCGCCACCGAAGTGGACCAGCTGATGGATATGATTTTCAATACCACGGAAGCTGCCCGTTTCATCTGCCGCAAACTTTATAAATGGTTTGTGTATTACCAGATTGATGAAGCCACAGAAAACGAAGTGATCATTCCCCTGGCAGATATCATGATCAGTAATAACTATGAAGTAAAACCGGTTTTATCCGCCCTCTTTAAAAGCGAGCATTTCTTTGACCTGCAGCATCAGGCCTGCTTTATCAAGAATCCCTTTGATATCATCGTTGGTACCCTGCGTGAATTCGGCGCTGCCATTCCCGCCTCAACCGACTGGCAGAATGGCTATGCATTTTTTGATTCGGTATATGATAATGCCGCCAATATGCAGCAGGTATTATTTCAGCCCCCGGATGTATCGGGCTGGCCCTCTTATTACCAGGAACCCATGTACTATGAATTATGGGTGAACAGTAATTCCTTACCAAGGCGGGCCAATTTCACGGACCGGCTGGTGGATGATAACCTGATTGACACCCGGGCCTTTGCGAATTACAGCAGTAACCCTTCAGATCCCAATCAGCTGATCCTGGATATCACTACCCTGCTGCTGCGTTATCCTTTATCGCTGCAGTCAAGAAATTATACCAAGAACAGGTTCCTGCTGAATAATACCAATGATGATACAGTCTGGACCAATGCCTGGAACGGTGGTAACAGTGCCGTGATCAATGCTGCATTGAAAGAGCTGTTCAAATTCATCATGAACCTTCCGGAATATCATTTGTGCTGACAACTGAAAACAGAAAAACATGAATCGCAGAAAATTTTTACGCAATACCGTACCGGCAGCTGTAACACTGCCCTCCTTTATCAATGGCTTTTCCTTTACAGCCCATGGGGCAGGTCCGGATAGCTTACTAAGCGGACTATTAGGCCAAACAGCCAGCAATGACCATATCCTGGTGCTGGTACAACTGGGTGGAGGCAATGATGGATTGAACATGGTGATCCCGCTGGATATGTATGCCAACTATTATAATGCCCGTCCGAATGTAGCCATTCAACAAAGCCGGGTATTGCGTTTAGATGGAACTGATAAATCCGGCTTACATCCGGCCATGACGGAAATGCAGCAGATGTTCAATGAAGGACAGGTGAATATTGTGCAGTCGGTGGGTTATCCCAATCAGAACTTCTCGCATTTTCAATCAACCGATATCTGGATGACCGGCGACAGTAACCGGGATCGTTTTACCCGGGAAAAAAGAGGCTGGCTGGGTCGTTATCTGGAAACAGAATACCCCGGTTACCCGGATGCTTATCCCAATGGAGAAATGCCGGATCCCCTGGCCATACAAATCAGCGAAATTCCAACGGTGGTGGTACAGGGAACATTATTTTCCATGGGACTCTCCATCACCGATCCGGAAAACGTGTACAATTTCACCAACCCTTTTTCTGATTATCCGCTCAATGCCACCTATGCCAATAAGGAACTGCGCTTTCTGCGGGTGGTGTCTGAAAAAACAAAAATCTATTCTGATATCATCCGGGCTGCTTATCGCAGGGCTAATAATCTGGCTACTTATCCGCAGACCGGACTGGCACATCAATTACAAATTGTGGCGAGATTGATCAAGGGTGGGTTGAAGACAAGAATTTATACAGTCACTATGGGTGGTTTTGACACCCATAAAAAACAGGTGAATGCGAGTGATACTTCTACCGGCAATCATGCTAAACTGATGAAGGATTTGTCGACTGCCATCCAGGCTTTCCAGAGAGATATGCAACTGATGGGCACAGAGGACCGGGTGCTGGGAATGACTTTCTCCGAATTTGGTCGAAGGATAAAATCCAATGCCAGTCTGGGTACCGATCATGGCGCAGCAGCACCATTGGTTTTATTCGGGAAACATGTGAAAAAAGGAATACTGGGCACCAGTCCGGATATACCCGCCGATATCAATGTGGTCAACAATGTTCCATTCCAGTATGATTTCAGGAGTGTGTATGCATCCGTACTGGAAAGATGGTTCTGTGTAAAGCAACCTTTGCTGAATCAATTGTTACTGCAGAATTATCAATCACTGCCGCTGATCAAGGGTGGCCCCTGTGGATTACCTGATGATCCGGATGTAATTAACAACAATTCAGATCAGCTCCTGCTCAAAATGTGGCCGGTACCTTACGGACTCAATGCCACGATACGCTTCTCAACTAATGGGGGGCATACGTTGATCCAGCAGATCAATAACCTGGGACAGGTAGTAAAAGTGCTGACGGATCAGGAATATACAGCCGGTACTTATCAGATTGATATTTATGATGACAACCTGCCTTCAGGGGCTTATTTCATTCGCTTACAGAATCAATCCCTGCAAAAAGTACTGAATGTGATGAAAATCAAATAACCGGTTTCAGAAATAAATCTTTTCAGACCAGTTTTCAATAGCCAGGGAACTGTCACATTGAGCTAAGTGTACCCTGAGGTATCGAAGGGTTGAATAGAACATTGTCATTGAATTTGACCTTTTATTACCTTCTTTTCCACAATCGGTGTTTTCACCATTGATTTTTTGTGTTTTAAACCTTGCCGGTTTTTACAAATCAATATTTTTACCCTTTCCCATCCTGATCCAACCCCTCTGTAAAGCCTGAGTTCATAAAACAGACAAAAATCAAATCAGTGATGCGTAGATCCCTGGCAGCAATACTTCTTTGCTATTTAGCCTTTTATCAACCGGCCGCAGGTCAGTATTACTACCATAACAGCAGGTACTATGAAGGCGATGTGAATTTTGAACTGGGGCTCAGCGGGGGGATCATGAATGCCCTGACGGATCTGGGAGGGAAAAAAGGAATCGGTAAAGATTTTATCAAAGACCTCCGCTGGCAAACGGCCCGACCCTCTTATGGTCTTTATTTTGCCGCCACTTACAAATACGCTTTAGCAGCCCGGATTGAAGGCACAATCGGGCAGGTAACCGGCTATGACAGTATTCTCAAAAATGTGGCGTCCTCTACCACGGGCCGGTATGAGCGAAACCTGAGTTTCCGCAGCAAGATTGCAGAATTGCAGCTCGCGTTTGAAGTGCATCCTCTTTTTTTCCGGTCTTATGATGAAAATGAAGCCCCGAGATTATCTCCTTATGCCATCATTGGTGCCGGCTATTTTTCATTTGATCCGGAAGCCGGCCTCAACGGACAATGGTATTCCCTGGCTCCCCTCAGAACGGAAGGCCAGGGGTTTGCAGAATACCCGGATCGTAAACCTTATGCCCTTCAACAACTGAACCTGCTGGGCGGATTGGGTCTACGGTATGAAATCAATGATTTCCTGAATGCCAGAATTGAACTGGTACATCGCAAACTGTTTACCGATTACCTGGATGATGTCAGTACCGGTTATATCAATCCTGCACTTTTTTATAATTACCTGCCCCCCACCCAGGCGGCCCTGGCGCAGCAATTGCATTTCAGGCGAAATGAAATCAATCCTTCCGATGTACAACCCCTATCCGGAGAACAGCGGGGTGATCCAAAGGACAAGGACGCCTATTTTACCATCCAGGCCAAAATCGGCTTTATGATTGGTGCCAGAAGAAGATAAGATTAGCCGGTTGCCGAAAATCATCTTAAAGTCCTGCCATTAGCCGGGCTTTATTTTTTATTTTTACCCAAGCTTGTCTTAGCCAGTAAACCTGAACCTTATGCGCCCACATTTACCACTTTTACAAGAATCTGCTTTTAACAGCGTGCTTTCCTTTCGCCCATTGGTGGAGGCACTCAAAAGAAATATCAATGAAGGAAACCCGGGGATGCAGAAATTGTATGGAGAAGTGGTAAAAGCCTTCGAATCTTACCCAGAACTACTGGAACCAATCAATGACCTGTCCATCTTATTCAAATACACTGAACTGATTGAAGAACTATTATCAGCTGTATTCCCACCCACCACGGCCAACTTTATGTACGGGGTATCGGTACCCTTCAAAAGACTGGCGGTTTACGGGTCACCCGCTTTTAAAGCCAATCTGATCAAAGCAGGCACCAATGACATTATACTTCCTGAAAACCATGTTGGAGAAAGTCTGTCCGATCAAAGGGTCAGGGCTGCCTATGATATCATTCTGGAAAAGTACTATCAGCTCAAAGGGCCGGGTACCTATAACTCAGTGTATCCTTATCCGGATGAAGCCAATGGGCTGAACCGGTATATGGAACTACGGCTCGACAGGAGATTTATTACCGTGAGCCCGGTTGGGGAATTACCTGAATTACCCAAATCCCTGATGGACCAGCATACCAACCGCATGCTGAAGCTGGAAGAACTGGTGCACCATATTCCCATTGATCAGTTCCGATTTGAAGGACTGGTGGTGATGCGGATCAATGATGTAACCGAGCAGGCGGTTGTTACGGAGATCAAAAACAAACTGCTTCACTTTGATGCATTCGGAAACGGCTCCAATGATTTTATTGAACTGGAACAATATGTGCAAAGCCTGATCAGGATCAAAGACCTGGGAATTGGATTAACCCCTTTCTTCCGGATCAACGGCCACTATATTTATTCCGACCTGCATAACACCAATAGTATCCTTTTCCGTCACCTGCATTCCATCCCCGAAAAAGATGAAATCAGTGATTATTGCAAACTCTTATTCCGCGAAAGTGACCAACCAATGCTTTTTGAAACCATTTCTGAACAGGCCCTGGCTGATTTTCAATGCCTGCAATATTACCATCGGGAAGCTGTACGCTCTTTACTGATCTGTCCGCTTAAACGGGGTCATGAACTGATCGGGATGCTGGAAATCACTTCCGAGAAACCCGGGCAACTGGTACCTGCCTTTATCAGCAAAGTGGAATCCGTGATGCCCCTCTTCACGCTGGGACTGGAGAAAAGTCTGGACCAGCTGAATTATGAAGTGGATAAAGTGATCAAGAAAAAATTTACTGCTGTTCAGCCCTCAGTAGAATGGAAATTCACAGAAGTGGCGCTGGATTTTATCGTGCACCAGCATGAAAAAGAAAACAGTAAAATCAAGCGGATTTGTTTCGACGAAGTTTGGCCGCTCTATGCCGCCCTGGATATCCGTAACTCTTCCACCGAACGTTCACAGGCCATTCAGCGCGATGTGCTGGAACAACTGAACCTGGCGAAAGCGGTGGTTGACAAAGCGATTTCAAGCCTGAGTTTCCCCCTATTGCAGGAACTGGCATTCAAGATCAATAAGTTCATTGTGGCGGCATCCGATGTATTGCAATCGGAGGAAGAAATGAGCATCAATGATTTTATGAAGACACAGGTGCAATCTGTTTTCCATCACCTGCGATCCACAGAACATTCCCTTAAAACAGAGATCGACCATTATTTTTCCACACTTGATCCGCAAACCGGAATGCTTTATAAACACCGGAAAGATTATGAATCCAGTGTAACAAAAATCAATGAAACTTTATCCCGGATCATTGATAAAGAACAATTATCAGCGCAAAAAGTATATCCGCATTATTTCGAAAGATTTGTAACAGACGGACTGGAGTTCAATATCTATATAGGACAGGCCATTGCCCCCCGGAAAAAATTTGACGAGATCTATCTCCAGAACATGAAAATGTGGCAATTGACCGTGCTGGCCAAAGCCGCCAGGGTAACTCACCAGCTGGAAGATGAAGTCAGTCATAAACTAAGAACCACCCAGCTGATCCTCTCTTACAGTCAGCAGTTATCCGTTACCTTCCGTACCGAAGAAAGAAAATTTGATGTGGACGGCACATATAATATCCGCTATGAAATTGTGAAGAAAAGGATTGACAAGGTCAGGATCAGGGATACCAATGAACGACTGACACAACCCGGAAAAATTGCCATTGTCTATTCACAGGCAAAGGATGCAGCTGAATACACAGAGTATATCGAGTTCCTGCAAAGCCAGGGTTTACTGAAACCGGGTATAGAAAAATATGATCTGGAAGAACTGCAGGGTGTTTCAGGCCTCAAAGCCCTTCGCGTAGATGTGAATTTTGAAGAAAAACCCGCGAAGCCCACTGCTGTTGAACTTTCACAAACCACAACGGATCAGTTGCTGGGTAAATCCTGAAAGAAGTAAAGACAAAAGCTTTGCTTTAAATGCCACAAAGGCACAAAGACACTAAGTAAAAGAAAAATGAATTTCAATTCTTCGTGTCTTCGTGCCTTTGTGGCAAAGAAAGTATTTTGATATAGCCTCCCTATAAGGAAGCTTTATAATCATCAGAACTTAAAGAACAGTCCTGCAGAGATCAGCATATCCTCACTGGAAACACCTACCCCGGCATTCAATACAAACTTGCGAAGCGGGGAGAACCAGATACCACCACCATAACCGGTTGCCATCTTGGATACATTATCGTTATCCACCCAAACCCTTCCAACATCCACAAAGGCATACATACCGATCGAGGCGGGGAAAAGGTAGGTTTTCAGGTTAGCCCATTTCCAGCGCAGTTCAGTCTGGTTGGAGAAAGCACTCTTTCCGGAAAAACGTTCACGGCGATAACCACGAAGTGTTTCATTATTTCCCAGCGACTGTGCCTGGTAAAATTCAAAATCCATTCCTTTAACCAGGTTCGCCCCAAAGTTGGTGCGGTTGGCCCAAACCAGCCAATCCTTGGCCAGTGGGAGGAAGAAACTGAAATCTGTATTAATATTTGAGATATGGTCATAGCTCGTCTTGTTTCCTGCGAGATAACGGAAACTGGTATTCCAGAAAATACCTTTGGAAGGTATTGCCGGATTATCCCTGGTATCTACAGTAAATACTGCTTTCACACCAAAATAAGACTGGCGCTGATTGACCGTACTGGTCAGACCAGCAGGCGGACTCACTTCCACATTTCTGATCTGATTGAATTTATCTGTTGAATCATAATGGAAGAACTGGAAATTAGGACCAATAGCGAAAGTCACTTTATCAGAGAAGCGGTGACGGATAAACAGGGCGATATCACCCAGATCGTACCGCACGCGATAGAAGCGGAACTGGCCCGGTTTGGATTCATCATACACTGAATTCATCCCATATCCGAAGAAATTGGTGGTGAAATTATTCGGGCCACGGTAATCAATTTCTGTAGTCAGATCCGTTCTTCTTCCAAACACTCCTATGAATTCATTATTATATGTGATACGCAAGGCCTTGGTTGAAAAGGCAAACAGTGCTTTGAACTGGTGCGATGATTTATAAGGTGATTTGCGGAATCCATGACGCATATACTTAAAAGTAGGGCCGATAAAGACGCCGTCATCCGGTGTATACCCCAATGTACCAAATACAGACTGGAAAGGGTATTTATAATAAAGCCGATCAAAGGAATTAACTATGGTATCATTCCGCAGTTTACGGCGGAAAGGACCGGTCAGTGTATTGTTACCATCGGTTCTGTCGTACACCAGCACATCATCTTCTTTGGAAGTATTTTCAAACTGATCAGCACCATCTCCGCCAATCATTCGAACTTTAATTTTATCATTGGTGCCGCTGATCGTGAATTTATCATCACCGCCAAAACCATAGATACGTACTTCTTTGGTCTGCAGTGGCTCAAATTTTCTCTCATACATTTTGGTAGATACGGCACCTTCTTTGGTGATTTTATAAACTTCCACCAGCAATGAACCATCATCATTCCGGGTCAGTTTGTACTGCTCGGTTTTATCACTACCCGTTACACTCACGATTTCTGTCAGAAAACGGTAATAGGTCATCACATCGGCCACGATAAAATTGCGCCTGTCTTTTAAGGTCTGTACAATCTTCGGCCCGTTCATATCCCTGATCTCAGCAGGCTGCTGGGCAATCGCCCTTTCAATAACTGCGTCGGTCATTTTGGCTACAAAGCTTTCGGCTTCTTTTTGCCAGTCCTGTTCGGTAAGGCTGGTCAGGAAAAAGCGATCGAGGTTACGGGCTGCAAAATTGAAACGGGCAATACTTTTTGCCTGGGGCTTAAAACCTTCCAGTTGGGGAACCAGTGAGCGACCTTTGATAAATCCGGGCAGGGTACCCTGGTTAATATAAAAAGCCTGATCCCTGTCTTTGGCAATCGGATAAAATGTTTTTCCCTTGCCATTATCCCAGGCACCCCAGTTCCACTGATCTTCGTGACGATCGAGGTCCATCACAAACATATCCAGGATTCTCACCCGCAACATGGCCAGTTGGTCAACCGCATTGTCATTATCATCCTTCAGTTTATCGGCTACTTCATCGGTATCATATCCCTTTTTCACGGAATCAGGAAAACGCTCTTCATACAAAACCATCATGTTCTTAAAATCATCACGATACTCTCCCAGTTTAGGATCATCACCGATATATACCACTTTGGGATTACCATGGGGCACACCTGCTGCTTCTGAAAGTACCGCCATAGAAAGGGCAGCATAAGGATAGGAAGCGGATACTCCGTCTGACACGAGATCTGCTGCAGCATCACTCTGCAAATTGCCCGGCAGTGTTTTGCTGGTAATAAATTTGGTTATAGACCGAATCGTGTATTGTTTGCCATCCGGAGCTTCCAGTCTTAAAGATTTGGTTTGTTTACCACCCCCTCTTTTTACAGGGGTCAGGCCTCCGTGTTCAGTTGCAAGGTTCAGAACAGGAACAGTAATTGGCGTATTCCATTCTTTACGGTAATTGGCGCCCATCCATTTAGCTCTTGAGCGGCTGGTGCTGAATTTGCCACCGGCAGCAGTGGCTGTTCCGGCAGTACCCTGGGCCTGAATATCAGGAGCCAGAAATAATGCAGATAAAATAATGAGCAAAAAAACTCTCATGTTTGCAGGTTTTGGTTAAGGTTAAGCGATCATCTGAATCGGAAAAGATACGATTTTTTAAAATTATCCAAAATTACAAAAGCAGGCCTACAACTTTTCGGTAAATTATTGAACGGCTACCCGGTAATACATTATGATATTCTTCCATTTAATCTATATTTTTTCTCTATAACCGGCTTATCAGCAAAAACTTTTGTGTAAATTGACCCGCTATACAACCGTAAGTGCCAGGAAATGTTATTTCAGGATACGGATTGTGATTTTTCAGGCATAAAGGCCAGGCCATTTGCCACCAAACTTTAAAAATACAGGCTGGTAACCCAGCGGGATATAACCCGGGATGAAACAATATTTTTTACTGATAATAGGACTGGTGGTAGCAGGTTCCCGGGTCGGTGCAAACAGTAAAACCACTGTACTCTTCCTTGGAGACAACCTCTACAAGCACGGCCTTCCCGATGAACAATATAAAAGTTATGCGCAGGCCAGGGCGGTGCTCGATTCACAGGTGTCCATTGCTGATAGTACCCCCACGAAAGTATATATGATACCCGGCAATCACGATTGGGAAAACGGCAGTCGTGGCGGTTATAATGCGATCCTCCGTCAGCAATTGTATGTAGACTTCCTGGGCAAGAAAAATGTAAAGTATTTCCCGGAAGACGGATGTCCCGGACCAGTGGAAGTACCGGTGGGAAAAGATGTGGTCCTGATCCTCTTCGACAGCCAGTGGTGGCTGCATCCACATGAAAAACCTGAAATTGAATCGGATTGCAAATGCAAAACAAAGGAAGAACTGGTGGATCAGATTGCAGATATTGCCGCCCGCAATGCCAAAAAACTGGTCTTGCTGGCCTGTCACCACCCCTTTAAAAGCAACGGTATCCACGGCGGTTTTTTTACCCTGAAGCAACACCTGTTTCCCCTGACTGACCTTAAAAAAAGTCTGTACATTCCCATGCCCGTGCTGGGGTCCATTTATCCTATTGCCCGCAGTGTTTTTGGTACCCCACAGGATATCAGTCACCCGACCTATACCAATATGATCAATCAGATCACGGAAGCGGTCCGTCGATCTTCTCCCAACGTGGTGTTTGTATCAGGACATGACCATAACCTCCAGCTGATCCGGGAAGATGGATATAATTACATTGTCAGTGGTGGTGGCTGCAAACAGGGCCGGACTTCCAATAACAAAAACAGTTTATTTAATTCCAGATCTGAAGGATTTGTGGTGATGGAAGTCTCTACCAATAAATCGGTCAACGCCACTTTTTACACTGTGCTGGACTCCGTTAAAAAATACAACAGCATTCCCCTCTTTAATTTCACAAAGCTCGACCCGACCTTCGTTGACAGCAGCAGCAAAGCCGCCATTGATACTAATTTCACTTATCCCGACAGTGTCAGCGCTTCGATCAGTAAGGAACTGTTGCCGGTGAAAGGATTGAAAAAGTATTTCATGGGGAATAATTACCGGAAAGAATGGTCAGCCCCGGTAAGTATGCGCATTTTCAACCTGCGTCGCGAAAAAGGCGGTTTCACCATTGAAGGACTGGGTGGCAGCACACAAACCAAATCACTACGGTTGAAGAACCGGTCCACCGGCGAAGAATGGGTACTCCGTAGCATGAATAAAAGTCCGGTCAACACCATTCCGGAAGCGTTCCGGGGAGCCGTGGTAAAAGATATCGCTACAGAGCTCAAAACATCCACTTTCCCCTATGGGGCCTTTATTACACCGGGGTTGACTGATGCACTTGGATTGGCATCAGCCAAACCTGAATTGTTCTTTATCCCGGACGACCCTGCTCTTGAATTTTACCGGCCCTTTGCCAATACCGTTTGCATGCTGGAAAAGAGGAATGCTTCTTTTGATAACAGCAAAACCCTGACCACGGCCAAATTGATGGATAAGATGCTGGAGGAAAATGATCACCGGCCTCAACAGCAGGAGGTACTCAAAGCCAGGTTGATGGATATGCTGATTGCGGATTATGACCGCCACCTGGACCAATGGCGCTGGGGTAGTATTGATACAGGAAAAGGAAAAATTTATTACCCCATACCCCGCGACCGGGATCAATCCTTTTTTTACTCCAATGGCCGCCTGATACGTTTTATCAGCGGAAGGCCTATGCCTTTCCTGAAAGGTTTCCGTGAAAATATCAATGGCGTCAACTGGCTCAATTATATAGCCCGTGATTTTGACCGGATCTTCCTCACCGATCTGGATCAGGAAGACTGGGAGAAAACGCTGAACAGATTAACCACCGATCTGACCGATTCTGTGATCCGCAAAGCAGTTAAACAATTACCCCCCGAGATCTATACCCTGCATGGGGAGAAGATCGTCCATAAACTAATCAAACGCCGGGATGCCCTTAGCATTGCTGCAATGAAATACTACCGTTTTATTTCTAAACAGGTGAATATCATTGGCAGTAACCAGAAAGAATATTTCCGGGTATCCAGCATTGGTGATAAACTGGAAGTACGTGTTTTTGCCAAATCAAGAAAAAGTGATACCAGCTTCGTGATGTTCAGCCGGATTTTTGATCCAAAAATTACCCGGGAGATCCGTCTTTTTGGATTACATGACGAAGATGTATTTGATGTGGATCCGAAAGCGAGTTCAAGGATCAAACTCCGTATCATCGGCGGCCGGGGTATTGACACTTTTAATATCCGAGGAAAAGTGGAAGCACTGCTCTATGATTTAAAAGATGATGGTGGCGGTGGAGATTATTTTGTAAAAGACAGCAGCCACGCCAAAAAACGTTTCTCCAATGATCCTCCGGTTAATGATAAAAGTATTCTTGGCTTTAACTATAACTACAGCCGCTTTCCACAAGTGCATTTGAATTATAATGCTGACGACGGTCTCCTGATCGGTGCCGGATTTTCCCGCCGTACTTTCGGATTCAGGAACCTTCCCTATGCTACCGACCAGCGCTTAACGGCATTATATGGTATTGACCGCGGTGCAATCCGACTGCAATACCGCGGAGAATTCAACCATATCACCCGCAATCTCGATTTACTGATCAGGGCCAATTACAGTACCCCCACATTGCATAATTTCTTTGGATTGGGCAATAACAGTCGTTACGATGAGCAGCAACCCCGCCGCTACTACCAGGCACTCTTTAATTATTTTGAAGCAGAAATCCTTTTCCGCAAAAGATATTTCGATAAACTGCACCTGATGATCGGGCCTTATTATTCTCATTATACGGCCAGCCCTTCCAAAAATGCGAATACCGTTTTGGGCAAAGCCGCACAGGTAGGATTGAATCAGGAAGATGTTTTCCGTAAAAAAACCTATGCCGGTGTCAAAGCGGCCCTTACCCTTGATAACAGAAATAAAGAATTCTTTCCGACCAGGGGAATGTTCTGGAAACATGAGTTACTACTCACGTCAAGGATCAGTTCCGGAGAGGGAAAATATGTAGCTTATACTAATGATATGTCGCTTTATGCCAGTCTGCGTGAACCAGCAAAACTGGTAATGGTGATGAAATTCGGCGGGGGCAGGATATTCTCCAAAAACTTTGAGTATTTCCAGGCCATGAGTATCGGCGCGCAAAATGATTTGCCCGGATTCAGAAAGAACCGTTATGCCGGAAAATCCTCCATGTATGGCGGACTCGAAATGCGGATGCAGTTATTCCATCTGAATTCTTATATCATGCCCGGACCTGTTGGACTTTCTGCTTTTTATAATGTGGGCAAGGTTTGGTTACCGGGCGACCGGAACGGATCGAAGAAATGGCATGGGGCATATGGCCTTGGTCTTTATTACCTGCCATTCAATATGTTTTCAATCTCCGCTTATGCCGGGTTTGATGATGGGGTGAAAATGTTCAATTTTGGATTGGGAACCAAGTTCAATCTTACTTACTGATACTATTGACTCCTCATGGAGAAGAAAAAGAATAAACCTGTCACCATTATTTACGGGCGGGAGCCCTACCTGCTGTCCATTGTGATGGTGGTTCCCATTATCCTTATTTGGATACTATTTGTCAATAAAAATCATTTATGGGATCAGCAACTGCTGAACCAGTCTGGTAAACTGATCAGCCCCGGGCTTACCCCCTGGATTAAATTCATTACTTTCCTGGGAAACCATGCTTTTCTGGTCCCCGCCTTTTTTTTGCTGATTTTTGTTTTATTGTTGCTGCGTCAGAAAAAAGAAGCCCTGCAAACCTCATTGATTGCATTGAGCAGCCTGGGATTGATGTCACTTTTCAAGAATCTTTTTCACCGCGACCGGCCTGATCATCCTTTGATTGATGGTATCACTAATTATAGTTTTCCCAGCGGACATGCCATGATGAGTATTGCTTTTTACGGATTGCTGATAATACTGGCAGTCCGGCATATCCGGAATCAGTCAAAAAGAAATCTGGTGATCGGTTTACTGGTACTGCTGATCCTGCTGATCGGTTTCAGCAGACTCTACCTGCGGGTGCATTATCCTTCTGATGTAATTGCCGGATACTGCTTTGGAATTACCTGGCTCTGGCTGAGCTGGCGGATCAGCTCCCGGATCCCTGTCCGTTAATTCGCTTTATACCGGAACTGCAGAATCGTGGCTTTGGCCGCTACCCCTTCATTGGATATATACATGGTTCCATCATTCTTGAATGTGAGGCCTTCCGGCTGAGGAAAAAGCTTCTCTCCGAGCTCATACACCTGCTCAGGATTCCCGTTCTGGTCACATATCACCAGTTGACTGGCAGCAGAGGAAACGATATACAATTTTTTATCCAGGGGGTGAATGCCGGCTGCAGAAGGCTGGAATTTGGAGGTCTTGTGATGTCCGAGCTTGGCAGACATATCCTTGATTTTAGTTGCATCAATCTGGTAAACAGGTTCGTTCACAAACCCAATAGAATCCGGATAAAAAGCAAATGCACTGACCTTGCTTTTATCATCCATGGCGCAGTTTTTACAAACCATCACCAGGGCTTTCCGGGCCGTATCAGCATAAAGGGTTTCAAAATCGTTGGTACCGGTGATATTTAACTGACCGGCTTTTTCCCCGCTGATTACTTTTCCGGTACTATCTCTGTTAATCTTTATAATTGTTCCATTACTAATGAGTATATAAGGAGTTCCGTTATAAATAGCAATATCTTCATAATCCCCCTTGGCCCCGAAAGGATATTCAGCTGTGATGCCATTGGCTGTTTTATCCAGGATATACAGTTTTCCTGCTTCATCATAATGGGCCAGGAACTCATCCCTGCGGGTATCCCAGGCCAGACCTGAAATTTCTTTTAGCTTCAGATCCAGTTTAAATGTCTGAACTGATTTGAAACTATAATGCGGAGGCGACTTGATCATCCTTACCTTTTGTTTACAGCCGGCCAGCAATAAAAACAGGAATAAAATGAACAACCCGGAGGTCTTTGACTTGAAATTTAAAAAACTCATTCCGCTGATTTTGGTTTAAATTTATCAAAAGTTATCTTTATAGCATGACTGACGACCAATTACTTATTCTACAGGATGCCCAGACAGTGGTTACGGACATGCTGCAAAATAGGCTGGACAAAAATATAAAGTTCCATACGCTTCAACATACCCGGGAGGTTGTGGCCGCCTGTCAGGTACTGGCCGACAGCCAGCAAATCAGCGAAAACGACCGTTTTACCCTCTATCTCGCTGCCTGGTTCCATGATACGGGCTATACCACCGGGACTTCCATCAACCATGAAGCTGCCAGTTTAAAAATGGCGGAAGAATTTATGCAGTCCAAAAAACTGGATGAAGCTACACAATTGCGGGTAAAGGGCTGTATCAATGCCACCCGAATGCCGCAAACACCCGATAATTACCTGGAGGAGATCATTTGTGATGCGGACCTTTTTCATTTGGGAACAGCTGCATTTGATGAAAAAAACCGTTTACTCCGGCAGGAACTGAATGAATTTGGAGACAATGACGTTTCCAAAAAAGACTGGCGAAAGATCAATATCCGTTTCCTGGAAAGGCATACTTATTTTACCACCTATGGCAGAGAGCAGTTGCAGCCTGTAAAAGACCAGCACCTGATCCGCCTGCTCAACAAAGAGGATGATATAAAACCTGAAACCATGAAACCTGAGAAAAAAGAAAAGGACAAAGAAAAGGACAAAAAAGAAAAAATAAAGGACCCGGCAGAAGCGGCCGCAGCAGCTGAGGCAAAAGCCAAAAGAGAAAAAGAAAAAGAAGCCGACAGAAGTATTGCCACCGTATTCCGGATCATGGCCCAAAGCCATTCCAACCTCAGTGGCATGGCCGATTCAAAAGCCAATATCCTGATTTCGGTGAACTCCATCATTTTATCGATCATGATGGCCAGTCTGTTTGAAAAATTGCAAACGGACCCCAACCTCCGGATACCTGTTGCCATCATCACCCTGGTTTGTGTATCCTCAATTGTTTTTGGTATCCTGGCTACACGGCCCAATGTATCCCATGGCACTTTTACAAGAGATGATATTGCCGGGAAAAGAACCAACCTGCTTTTCTTTGGAAACTATCATAATATGAGCCTGGATGATTATAACTGGGGAATGACAGAAATGCTGGGAGATAAAGTGTACATGAATAACAGCATGATCAAGGACCAGTATTTCCTGGGGGTGGTACTGGCCAAGAAATATAAATACCTCCGGGTCGCCTATAATATTTTCATGTATGGCCTTATCATTGCCATGCTGGCTTTTGTGATTGCCTTCATGCTGCCAAGTGCAACCGAAGTTTACACCTGATCACAGTTTGACTGTTTAATAAATCATTCTCATGACCTGCTAGTAGCAGGTCATTTTTTTTACCGTATTTCCTGGAAAAATATTTCACCGCAAACCCTTTTGTTTGAGAAGGCTGAGAAAGTTCAGGATGGAAAAAAAGGATAACTGAAAATCAGGAATTATTTTTGTACCCTAAATTATTAAACCCCTTTTTATGAAAAAATGGATCCTGTTTGCTGCAACCGCCAGCCTGATCGCTTGTAACAACAAAAAGGAAGACAAGCCTATTAGCGAAACAACCTCTTCCCCCGATCAAACCACTACCACTCCCGCTGATCCTGCTGCCACCCTGGGTACCGCAGACCGCTATACCAATTATACCGTAACTGTTGAAGGCAAAGAAATCAAACTCAGCGGTAGTATCCTGGTTGACAAAGACCCTAAAAAATTAAAAGCAGGAGCCCCCTACCGCGGCATGATCACCACCAGCTCGGGACCCGGTAACGAAGGGATGATCCTCCGTTTTGTTTTTGATACCAAGGCAGGCACCTACCCCCTTACAGGGATGAGCTTCGGACGTGGCAAAGACGATAATGCCCAGCAGTTTGGCGGATTAATGGGAGGAGAAGAAAAACTCTATGGCACCAATGTTACCCTAACCGAATGCAAGGACATGGGCGATAATGGCGCCGGCGGACATAAATGGAAAATCAGCGGCAGCATTGAGAACCTGACCATCCCTGCTCTTGGTATAATGCTCCTCGAAAAAGAAAAAATCATCCTAAAGAAATCAAGATCGATAAAATCAGTTTTACCGATCTGAGCTTTGATGATAATGCAGAAGAAGTGCTGCAGAAAGCCATGGACCAACTGAAGGAAATGAATAAAAACAAGAATAAGTAATCTTACATAGAAGCTTTTTTAAAAGGGTTGCCATATAATGACAACCCTTTTTTTATTTAGGAAGATGTGCCACCAGTTCTACTTCCAGTCTTGCTTCATGCATGTACAGGCGACTGACCTGCACCCAGGTAGCAGCCGGAAAATCCCCTTTATAAAATGCCTTTCTGGCTTCATTGTATTTCTTCATAGCTTCAATATCTGTGGTATACAAATTCTCTTTTACCACATTTTGAAAACCCGCACCAAATGATTTCAGTGATCTTTCCAGGGCCTGATAAACCTGGCGGATTCCCGCCGGTGTAACTTCCAACGCTACTGCTCCGGAGATATAGAGCATATTATCCACTTTCACGACCTGAACGTATCCTGCCAGTGTATCCTGTTTCAGGGGATCACCCCAATGCCATTTTTCTTTTTGATTTCATTTTGCTGTCCCTGTATCATCAACAGGAATACACATTGAAAGATGACCAATAAAGCAATTGCCTTTCTCATATGCTTAATTTTTAAGAAAGGTAAGCGCCCAACCGGTTAATAAAGGTTAAAAAATGGATAAACGGAAGAGAGATGCGGTAACTGTGCTTAGTTTTTTACAAGTAATTCAGCATTGGCCACCCGCATCACAAAATAAGGATGGCTTGCTTCTTTTCTTTTCAGTATAATGTAGAATGGCTGGTTGAAGATCAGTTTTTTCGGAGGAGGGATCTCCATTCGCACCGGAGCTATCGCTGAATCCACCGCCATCACGGCATGACTTTCTGCTACGGCCCCGGTTTCATTCAGTATAAAACCGGTTCGCTGATAAGCCGTCACAATGGTTCTTTGTCCATCTTTCAGGTAAAGCACCTGTCCTTCGAGACCTTTATAATGTGCCGCAATATTGAATCTTGTTTCGGGAAGCGAAATCACATCATTAGCATAAAACCGGTATTTCCATTGATGTGTTTCACCACTTGTCTGCTCCGCTCCGGTCCTGCTCCAAATCTTTGCTTTTTGTACGGCTGCTCCTAAAGTCGGCAGACTGTCCTGGCATAAAAGCAACCAGATCTCATGCGCATCATCTTTGGGAAATATCTTTAATAAAAAAGCCTGATCCGATGCATAATAACCCAGCTGACAAAATTCCCTGATCGCCGGATCCGGGTTATACATCCCAAATGCTTTTACTTTCTGGCTATTGAACACAAGCGGAGTATCTGCTTTTTCCATTGACGAAGGAAAGGGAAGGGTCTTATTAAAAAAAAGCTTCCGCAATAATGGCCGAACCATCCATTTCAGTCCGGATACTGTATTCGTCTTTGTGAGCGCTGACTGAAAACCTGCTGACTGCCGAAGAAGATTGAGGTCCCCGCTATACCGGTTGCTTTCCAGCAGTCCGCCTGGCAGTAATCGGGACAAGGTATCCCAGGCATATTGCATGGCTACGGCATACACGGTATTACGGGATGGATCGATGGAATGATCCAGCGTTGGAACAAAATCGGTAGACTTCAGGCTGTCAATGGAAACTACATCAGGTATTGCTGACCAGTCCATATCACTGGCTTTATCCTTCGGTGAACGGCAGGCCGTCAGGCAAACAGCCATTGCTATCATAAAAGAAACCGCAGTTCTTTTTTCCATTTGCAAGTGTCAGTAACCTAATTTAAACCACCCAGCATCTGATCCAGTTTCAATACCAGTTCAGTCTTGGTGATAGGTACCCCCATGATCTTATTATACCCTTTGGCATCGATCAGGAACAGGTCACGGATAATTTTTATGAGCTGTCCATTATTGATTTCCGGAATCAATACCTGATCAAAATTCTTCAGAATAGCCCCCAGGTTTTTGGGGAAGGGCGGATATAGCGCAGATGGGCATGACTAACCGCTTCACCACGGGCCTGTAATTCAGCCACAGCTGATTTTATAGCACCATAAGTTGAACCCCATCCCAGTACCAGGATCTTTCCTTTTTCCGGGCCACTGTCGAGTTTCTGCTCAGGGATATAGTCGGCAATCTTGTCAACTTTTTCCTGTCTGATCTTCACCATCAGCTGGTGATTCTCGGGTTCATAGTTGACGTTACCGGTATTATTTTGTTTTTCAATACCACCGATCCGGTGTTCCAGACCAGGTGTACCGGGTACTGCCCAGGGCCTGGCCAGTTTTTCGTCGCGCAGGTAAGGCAGGAATTTCGTTTCTCCATGTCCCAGTTCAGTTTTGAATTTGACGGTGATGGGAGGTAATTGTTCACTATTCGGGAATTTCCAGGGTTCTGCTCCATTGGCAATATATCCATCACTAAGGAACATCACCGGTGTCATGTGCTGAACAGAAATCCGCACGGCCTCATAGGCGGCATCAAAAGCATCAGCCGGAGTGGACGCTGAAATAATCGGCATCGGGCATTCTCCGTTACGGCCATAATAAGCCTGCATCAGGTCACTTTGCTCCGTCTTTGTCGGCAAACCGGTGGATGGTCCACCCCGCTGGATATTGATAACAATCAGCGGAATTTCCAGCATCACTGCCAGACCAATGGCTTCCCCTTTCAGGGCAATACCCGGTCCGCTCGAAGTAGTAACACCCAATGCACCACCATAAGCGGCACCAATGGTGGATGTGATCGCCGCAATTTCATCTTCGGCCTGGAAGGTTTTTACGCCAAAATTTTTATAGCGGGATAATTCATGCAGGATATCTGAGGCAGGTGTGATGGGATAAGAACCCAGGAAAAGGGGAAGTCCGCTTTTCTGGGAAGCGGCAATCAGCGCATATGCCACTGCCTGGTTACCCATGATGGAACGATAAGTACCCGGTTCCATTTTGGCCTTCTCCACAGCATAAGTAGTGGTAAATGTTTCCGTGGTATCACCATAATTATATCCGGCCTGGAGTACTTTCACATTACTTTCAAGAATTTCGGGCTTCTTGCCGAATTTCTCTTTCAGAAAATCAATGGTATTGTTCATGTCCCGGTTGTACATCCAGTACAGAAAACCGAGTACGAACATGTTTTTGGCCCTGTCTTTTTCTTTCATACCAAGGGTGATATCCTTCAGGGCTTCCCTGGTCATCTTGGTCACATCCATTTTGATCACATCATACCCGTCCAGGCTGCCATTCTCCAGCGGGTTCTCCCCTTCCGGATAATTGGCCAGACGCAGGTTTTTGGCGTCGAATCCATCAATATTGGCAATGATCTTGCCTCCTTTTTTAAGGGCGGTGAGGTTTACTTTTAATGCGGCGGCATTCATGGCTACCAGTACATCCACGGCATCACCGGGTGTGTACACGCTATCACTTGAAAAACGCAGCTGGAATCCACTGACCCCGGGTAAGGTACCCTGTGGGGCCCTGATTTCCGCCGGGAAATCCGGGAATGTGGCCAGATCGATCCCCATCATAGCGGTATTATTCGTAAACTGACTTCCTGTAAGCTGCATCCCGTCCCCGCTATCTCCGGCGAACTTGATCACTACATCCTGTAAGACTTCCTTTTTCCTGGACATATGGCTGTTTAAAATTGTTTTGCGAATTTAAAACAATTCAGGTTCCGAAAGGCTTGATTTTTCTCAGTAAAAATCCGGTCCCGGCTGCTCAATATCGGCAAGTATTTTTATATTGGAAGAGCTAAACTTTCCTATGCAGCTATTATACAAGTCCTGATCGCAGTTCTCCTCCTGCCCCTGATAGTCTCGGCCCAGTCGGAAGAAGACATTTATGAAGCCAACCGCCTGAAGAAAGTATTCACCGAAGACCGGGTGGTCGCCACCCTGGTTGAGGAGGAATTTAATTTCGATAAAGGCCGGAGTGATGACAAACGACCGGTAGTGACGGCTATTCGCAGCACCGGTATCAATTTTTTATCCCTCCGGGAAAGTGCAGGGATCCAGTACTACGATTTTTATAACTCGTTTACCAAAATCACTTCCTTCAAACAATTAGAAAAAATGAAGGGGATGTTTGGGGTGAAGAAGAATTACAATGTGGGATATGCCATTGACCGTTCGGCCAGTTCCAGTGATTATTTTTCAGATGACAGCCGGGTGAAGTATTTCAATATCGGCTTCTCCGGATATGGAGATGCCACACGTGTGGAGACAGAAAAAAAATACCTCGACAGCAAATACCTCACTTCCGTTTATTTCCACAGCTTTTATCCTGCCAAGGAAAAAATCATCCGGGTAAAAGTGCCCGACTGGCTGGAACTGGATCTCCGGGAATACAATTTCGCCGATTATAAAGTAACAAAACAAAAGACCTCGGAAAAGAACCTGACGGTCTATACTTTTAAAATACAGAACGTCCCCGCCATTAAAAACGAAAGCCGTGGTATCGGAATGGCCTACATGTACCCGCATATCGTATTTGTAGTGAAATCATTTACCAACGATGGGAAAAAAGAAAAAGGATTTGCAGATGCCGGCGATTTATATAACTGGTACAATTTCCTGTACCAGAAAAGCACGAACAAACCAGATGATTTCAAGTCAAAAGTTGCCGATCTCACCCGTGGGAAAACAACGGAAATTGATAAAGTAAAAGCCATCTTTTACTGGGTGCAGGACAATATCCGTTATATCGCATTTGAAGACGGGCTGGCCGGATTCATTCCCGCTGCTGCGCAGGATGTGTACAAATCCAAATACGGTGATTGCAAGGGCATGGCCAATCTTATTACTGAAATGCTCAAACTGGCCGGCTTCGATGCTTATATGACATGGATTGGTACCCGCCATATTCCCTACGACTATACCCTTCCCTCTCTGGCGGTGGACAATCATTGTATCAGCACCGTGGTGATCGGCGGAAAAGAATACTATCTCGATGGTACTGAAAAATACATCCCCTTTGGTGATTACGCCTGGCGGATTCAGGGTAAAGAAGTACTGATTGGTAAAGGAGATAAATATGAAGTGAAGAAGGTCCCGGTCATGGACATAGAAAAAAGCAAACTGCTGACCCAAACCAGTTTCCAGCTCAAAGACAATGTGCTGAAAGGACATGTAAAAGCCACATTGACCGGTGAACAACGAACCCGGTTTCATCAATATTACCATGACCTGCCCACGCACGACAAAAAGAAAGTGATCCAGCGCTTCCTTGAACTCGGGCATAAAAACCTCGTAGTGACTAATGTAAAAACATCTGATCTGAATAACCGGGAAATTCCGGTGGTGGTGGAAGGAGATATTGATCTCAGTAATTATATCATCACCGAAGACAAAGAAATATACCTGGGTATTGATTTCTTCCCGGAAGACCTCCGCGGATTGATTCCTGACAAGGACCGGCAGCAGGATTATGCATTGAGCAGCGGATATATTTCACAGGATGAAACGGAACTGATGCTTCCGGCTGGCTATAAAGTGGCTTCGCTCCCGGCTCCTATTGACGAAAAGAATGCCGACTATGCTGTTACGGCAGCCTATAGCAGCAAAGACAATAAAATAACTTTCAAAAAAACGCTATCCTTTCCCACCGGCCGGATCCGGAAAGCGGATTTTGAGAACTGGAAAAAATTTGCGGATAAGCTGAAGGATTTTAATAGTACGCTGATACTAATTAAGAAGCCATGAAAGTTCCCACAAAGACGCAAAGCACACAAAGAAATGGATCCATCATGACGGAAAATGAACTTGCTACCATAGCGGTTGATATTGCTTATAAAATTCACGTGACACTGGGGCCAGGTTTGTTGGAAAGTGTATACGAGGCTGCTTTTGCATATGAATTAACAGAACGGGGATTGGCATTTACAAGACAACAAGGGATTATCGCAGAATATGGAGAAGCCAGACTTGATATTGGATTCAGAGCTGATATCATTATAGAAAACAAACTGCTGATCGAATTAAAATCAGTAGAATCCATTGATAAAATTCATCACAAAACAGTTCTTACCTATCTTAAACTGACAGGCATAAAACTGGCTTTGCTGATTAATTTTAATGTAAACCTGATTAAAGACGGTATTCACCGTAAAATAAATGGTGAACTCTTTTAAATAAATTACTATTAACACTATTCTCAGCCTATCATATGACCAACTACTTTAATAAAATATCGAACAAAAAGGCTTTGTGTCCTTTGCGTCTTTGTGGGAAACAACTTTTCTCCCTTAAGACCCTTTTCATTGCTTCCTTATTATTTATCGCGGGAAACTCCCGGGCTCAGGACGACGACGAAGCCACATTCACCCCCTCCAAACTGGAAAGCATCGCCCGCAACATGAAACAGGTTTGGGATGATCCGGATCCGGATTTTGCCGTGAGTGCCGTTCCGGATAAATGGAAAGAAGAAAGCGGGGTCATCATTGCCCAAAAAACCCGTTTCTCATTTGATAAGGATGCCAATAAACTGGCCGTATATGAAATCACCCGCAGGCGGATTAAACTCAATGACCGGGATGCCGTGAATGGTTATTCCTCATTTTATTTCCGGATCGGTTCTTCCAATGATGGAGCAGGGATCCGTATCATTAAACCGGACGGAACCGTAAAGGACGTATCTATCCGCAATGCTATTTATGTAGAAGACAATGATGATGTGCCGTCCACATTCACACCCTATATCGGAAAGGCCAGTACTTATTATGATAAAAGTAAAAGCCGGGTGATCTTTTTTAAAGTAGCCATCCCTGATCTGGATCCGGGTGATATTATTGATTATGGCACCATTTTTTACGATGACAATACGGTAAAAAAGATGAGCTATATCGAATTTGATCCCATCTATTTTGTGTGCACCCGTGAATACCCTGTCCTTAGTCAGAAATTTGAAATTGATACCGACGATAAATCCTTTATCAATTCCAAATCCACGATGGGTGCTCCTGCTTTTAAAGAAAGCGGGAACAGCAATGCAGAATATAGCTGGGAAGACCGCAACCGGGATAAGATCAGCGATACCCGCTGGGTCCACAGCTTGGTGGAATTACCCATGGTTAAATTCCAGATCGTATTCTCCCGCAGCGAAAACCGCTCAGATCTGTTTATTGGCGACCGGGGCGAACTGAAGCAGAATATCAGTCCGGAAGAACTGGCCAAAAAAATGAACAACCTCTACAACCGGCTGGATGGTTCTTTTTATTATACCATGGCCAAAGCCTATCTGAAACAAATAGGCGCAGTTGACTTAAGAGAAGAAGATTTTATCCAGAAAGCCTATTATGTCCTGCGGCATATGGCCCATTACCGGTCAAACGGTTTTTCAAGTGAATTGTTTGCCTCCTGTCTGACCCAGTGCCTTGACCTGAAGAAGATACCTTATGACCTGGTGGTCACCACTCCGCTTACCCTGACACGGCCCGAGAATATTATTTTCAGAACAGAACCTGAATGGATGGTGAAAGTGAAGGATAAGTACATTTTTAACAGTACCATTTTTTCGAACCCCTATGATTTCAGGGAAGAATACCTGAATACACCGGCTTATATTATTTCTTTGGGCAAGAACCCAACAGCTACTCCGATTACTTTACCTGCCAGTAAACCGGAAGATAATGTAACCACCAATACCATCACCGCATCCATTGACACGGCCAAAGAACATGTCAGTGTCTTTGCAAAAAGCCGTCACGGGGCTGAGTAAGAAATTTTATAATGTGCAGGCCCTGATCCACACCACGGCATTGGATGATGATCACCGGAGCTATGGAGGTGAAGATGATGTAAGGGGCAGTATGAAAGGTGTGCAACTGGAGAGCTATGAAGAAAAACTGCGGGAGCGTAAGAAGGAAGACAAAACCAGGAAACTGGAATACATGAAATCGGCCCTGGGCGATGACTTTGATAATATCACGGCCTATCATGAATTCTCTTTGAATTCCGACGGCCGTACCTGGCGCAAACAGGAGTTAAACTATACCAATAAGATGAGTCTGGGTGATATGGTGATGAAGGCGGGTGATAACCTGCTGGTGAATATTCCCGGACTGATCGGTGAACAGCTTTTTATTTCACAGGATGAACGGCAACGCGAAGTGGATGCGCATATGGGCTTCCCCCGCAGCCTGCGGAATATTATCAACTTTACGATACCTGAAGGTTATAAAGTAGTAGGTGTACAAAACCTGAATATGAATATTGACAATGAAACCGGCGCTTTTGCAGTACAGGCTACCGTGGAAGGAAATACGCTGAACATTCTGGTGAAAAAATTATATAAACAAACGACAGTCAAAAAAGAGAACTGGTCAAAATTTATGGAAATGCTGGATGCGGCATTTAATTTTTCGCAGAAGAAGTTGTTATTAAAGAAGATATAATCAGAAAAAGAGCCGGAATATAAACTAACAAATCTGCTGACTGAATTAGAAAAGTATCCGACTAAATGTTTACTGCTATCCCCTGATAAATAAACTGACAACAAACAAACCAACAAAAATACCTCATGCCATTCCGGAATTTTCAATGGCTGGTCTTTGCTTTATTTTTTTCCTGTGAGGTCACCAGCATTTACAGCGAATCGGTAAAGGATGAAACCAGACTGACCCGCAAAAACATGCTGGTTGTATTTATGGATGGCACGAGTAACAAACCCCAAAAACAGGCAAAACAGGCAAAGAATACACATGTAATGAGATTACAACTGCTCAGCCGGCAGGAGTACCGATCTCTATATCTCAATGGTGTGGGGAATCTTCCGGATATACCAGGTTTGTTGTGGGGTTCAGGGACCAAAACCCGGGTAATCAGGGCTTATCGTTTTATCAGCCAATACTACCATCAAAACGACTCCATTTGCCTTTTTGGATTCAGTCGGGGCGCTAACCAATGCCGGATCCTGTCCAATCTCATATACACATTTGGCATTCTCGACATGAAAAAGCTTTCTGAAAAGACCAGATGAAACTGCTTAAACAATGTTACAACCTTTACCGGAAGAATATCCCTGCCATAGAAAGAAAATCAGCAGTAGCGAAATACATTGATCAAACATGGAACTATGCAGTCAGAGATAGTATCGTAAAATATGACACCAGCAGTACTACCAAAATTACAGCGATGGGCCTTTTTGATGCTGTTGAAGCCCTCAGACTAAATAACAAAGAAGAGTTTTATCCGATTGATAAAGATCTCAACCAGGTAACAAATACTTCCTTGATTTTTCATGCAGTTTCGCTGGATGATAACAGGGCCAATATCTATACTCCCATCCTGGTCAATTCAAAATATACCAACACAAGCAGCCAGCAGAGATTTAAAGACAGTTTAATTGAAGTCTGGTTTTCCGGTGGCCATCGCGATGTCGGAGGGGGACCCAGTAACAAAAGGGAGCTGAGTACTGTGTCTCTCCATTGGATGCTCAATCAAATTACCAGGTTTGGTCTGTTTCGTGATAGCATATTTGCAGTTCACCCATTGGGTTTTGTTCATAATACCGCCAACTCAATTATTTTTTCACCCATACACAAAAACAGAAATATTCCATTTTATTACCAGAACAGGGTTGATTCCTTTCATGGTAAAATAAAGATCCACATTTCAGTTATTAAAAGATTGGAAAGCGGAGCGCTCCCACGGTTTAAAATACTTCCCTATCAGCGCGACTGGTATGACCTTCCCCCATTCAATACCTGTTTTGATAAAATAAACGGTGGCCGAAAATTAAAACCTGATTGTAGCTGTATCGAAGTAATTGAATAAATTGATCCGTGCATATATAACAAGTCTTAATAGAGACGAAGGATCTGAGTTTCCACAACCAGTTGCCTGGCAGCCAGATACTACCCAGATTCCCTCAGCCGTTTTACCTTCAGCCGCCGCATATTAAATTCTCAGCCCACATTTCCCCAAAAAAACTAACTTACTGCTGCATTTTACCACCAAACCTATCCAACATGTATCGGCTACTACTGCTCCCGGTCTGCTTTGCCTTCCTGAACCTGAGCGCACAGACACCCCGCCAAATGAATCCCAAACTCGGAGAACTGATTAATAAATCCACTGCGGGTGAACAGGCTTATCAGCAATCCTTACAGGCCTGCACGCTTCTGATGGAAAAAGCAGATAAAGCAGGTGGGTATGAAAAACTCAATGCTACTGACCGCAAAAAATTAGAACAATGTGAAGAGATGGAAATGAAATCCTATTGGGATGCCGTAGGAGAAGGCTGCAGCTGGTATTGTGGCGGTGGTCCGGATTCTGTTTATGCATCTTCCTCATTGGCGCCGCAATCAGGCATACAATATGATGGCAGCAATGCGCATGACCTGAGCTATAAAACAGCCTGGGTGGAAGGCGTTCCTGGCAATGGTGTGGGAGAATACCTGGTCTACCGCTTCAGCCCCACCGCTGCCCGCATCACTACAATTAAAATAGTAAATGGCTACGTAAAATCAGAAAAAGCCTGGAGAGATAATGCCCGGGTGAAAAAACTGAAAATGTACCTCAACAATAAACCCTTTGCTATCCTGAACCTGCAGGATGTGCGCAATGAACAAATCTTCACCTTCTCGCCGATTGGCAATGCCAACAGGGATGACTGGGAAGTATTGTCCGCCAAACCGGCCTGGACCATGAAATTCGAAATCATGGAAGTGTATAAAGGCGCTCAGTTGGAAGACTGCGCCATCAGTGAAATTTATTTTGAGGGCATCGATGTACATTGTTTTGGCGCAGGAACCGGCGTTACAATGGCCAACGGTTCCTTAAAACCCATTGAGGAAATCAGGAAAGGGGATTGGGTAATGAGCTACGATATCGCCACTCAATCCATGAAACCGGTTGCCGTTACCAGGCTGATTGAAAAACAACATGCCAGTCTGGTGAAAATTGTCCTGGACGGAAAGGAGATCACCTGTACCGCTGACCACCCATTTTATACTGCAACAGGTGAATGGGCCGCAGTAAATGCTTCAAAAGCGAATGCCTATTATCTCCAGCAGGTAAATGTAAAAACACTCGCTGCTGGTACAAAACTCTTTGTCCCTGCTGAAAAAAGATTCTATACTGTTCAGCATATGGAGAAAATAAAAGGACCCCTTCCCACTTATACACTTGAACTGGCAGGAGCTGATAATTTTATTGCGAATGGACTGCTGGTTAAAACAGAAATCATTAAGTAAATATGCAAAACCCCAGCCTACCTGTTGGCACAGGAGAACGTTCGAACCTCCTCGATGCCCTTCGTGGTTTTGCCCTTTTGGGTGTGATGATGGATAATCTCTTTGGCTTCTCCGGATGGGCGTTCCTTCCGCAGCCAGCTAAAGAATCTCTTTCTACCTGGACCAGCGACGGCATCATCGGTATGCTGGAACAAGTTTTTATAAACGGAAAATTTTATAGCCTTTTTTCCCTGTTGTTCGGTATCGGCTTCTCCATTATCCTGGTCCGCAACGAACAAAAAGGCACCAACCCACTGAAAATATTTTATCGCCGGCTCCTGATCCTCTTATTGCTGGGCGCCGGACATCTTCTTTTACTCTGGGAAGGTGATATCCTCCTGCTCTATGCATTGATCGGTTTTATTTTACCCCTGTTCCGGAAATTAAGTAACCGCCATTTACTGATCCTGGCCGCAGTACTGATTTTTTCTCCATTGCTCTTTGATTTATTCAGTGTACTATTCCAATATAAGAACGGCAGCATTCTGGAAAAATTGGCGATCAGTATTGATCAGAAAAACGGAATCCCCGCTGACGAAAATTTTGCATACTACCTGTACAAAGACGGAGCCGGCTGGAATGAATGGCGGAACTGGCAGGAGTCCGGCTATCTCTATCGCTACGCTTATATTCTTGATAGCAACCGTATCCCCAAAGTACTGGGCATGTTTCTCATCGGACTTTATGCCGGACGTAAAATGATCTATGCGCATTTGGCGGACAATATTTCTCTTTTCAAAAGATTGAGAAAATGGGGACTCCTCATTGGTATTCCCTCTGCCATCGCTTGCTTTTATTTTGAGTTCTTTCAAAAACATATTCCTTCCCCGATTGGGATGGTTCATACGTTATTTTATGCCACCAGTGTGGTACCACTCTGCCTGGCTTATGTTTCCATGATTTGCCTGCGTTGGGAAAGAAAAAAAGGAATGACCAGGTTCCGTTTCCTGGCTCCCATGGGACGGATGGCCCTGACCAATTACCTGATGCAAACAATTATTGGTATCTGTATCTATTACGGAGTGGGATTGGGTTTTGGCAGCCGGGTCGGCCCTTCCGTTTTTGTACCAATCGGTATTGCTGTGTACCTCTTACAAGTGGCATACAGCCATTGCTGGTTCCGCTATTTCAATTTTGGTCCCATGGAATGGATCTGGCGACAGCTTACCTATGGAAAGAGACTTCCTTTATTAAAAAAGTAATAAGGCAACTGAATAAGCCCAATTCCTATAACTTTTAATAGTTAAATACTAAGGGTTTACCAGTTATGTCAGGGTATAATACTGCTGTTCCTATGTGCTTTCAAACCTGTTTTGTAGCTTTAGAAGGACCGTCACCAATAGTATTCAGTCTGATCTTTGTATGAAGCCTGCGAAGCTAATATCAATACTTTTTTTCCTGATGAATTCATGGCAGGAATCCAATGCCCAAAGCTTCAATTCTCAACTTGCCAATATGCTGCAGGATACCCTGAATACCTATTTTCAGCAGGTTGGAAATATTAAAGGGATGTCGGCTGGCGTAAGCATACCAGGCCAGGGAAATTGGATTGGTGTTGCCGGTATTTCACATACCGGTCAACCCATCAATACCGGTATGCGGATGGGTATTGCCAGCAATAGCAAACTCTTTGTTTCTGTCATGATGCTAAAACTCGCAGAAGACCGGATCATCAGTCTTGACGACCCCCTCAGCAGATGGCTTCCCAATTACCCAAATATCAATCCCGCAATCCGAATCCGGCAACTGCTCAATCATTCGAGCGGTATTTCCGACCCACTATTCATTGCACCCTGGATGGACACAATCAAGGCACATCCTGCCAGGATGTTTACAGCTACAGAAGTACTGGGCTGGCTGGGAGCACCATTTTTTCCTGCAGGTACCAGTTATGAATATTCCAATATCAATTATGTTCTTGCAGGAATGATTGCTAAAAATGCCACCGGGTTTTCGATTGCCCGTTTAATCAGAGATAGTTTATTTACACCCCTCAGCATGGACAGTACATTTTATGATGTGGAAGAACCTGCATCCGGTACTATCGCACACAGGTGGTGGAACACTATTGATTACCATGATACCGCAAGAACCGGACTTAATTCCGCCGCTGGTTGCGCCGGTGCTATCTTTTCAACGCCATCAGAAATGCTGCAATGGTATAATGCTGTATTTAACGGTCAAATTCTTCAGCCATCCTCACTCCATGAACTCACTAATTTCATAGGTACCGGCAACTCCTTGTACCAGTATGGTCTGGGTATCAGCCGGGAAACCACACAGAGCTATACGTACTGGGGCCACGGCGGTTCCACCTGGGGATACCGGAGCAAAATGATGTATGATTCATGCCTGAAATTTTCAGTTACAGGGCTGACCAATTGTTTTCCCTCTGGTATGGAAGCCGTTACCTTTTTATTATACAGGGCTGTTAAAAATCATATCCCTGGTTGCAGTTCGGCTATTACCGGACTCTCCACTGTTTGTCAGGGCGACAACAATGTTACCTATACAGTGCCTCCAATCCCCAATGCAACTTCTTATGCATGGTCAATGCCTGCCGGTATAACAGGCAGCAGTTCCAGCAATTCCATTACACTAAACTTCGGTGCCGCTGCTCAATCCGGAGAAATTATCGTGAGAGGGGTCAATAATTACGGCCCGGGGGGATTTACCACTTTAAAAGTTAATGTTACCCCCAGACCGGTACCGCCGGTCATCACCCAATCAGGAAATATCCTGACCTCCAATGTGGTGAGTGGAAACCAATGGTATAATGCTGCCGGCATCATCAGCGGTGCCACGAACCCTGCATATACCATTACTTCCAGCGGAACTTACTATTGTATTACAAACCAAAATGCCTGTAGCTCTTCTCCTTCGAATAGCATTAATGCAGTGCTAACCGGACTGATCGAAATCGGGAATGAAGGTCATTGGAAAATTTCACCTAACCCTGCAAACAACAGTTTCTCGAATGTTATCTCCGGAGTTCCGTTAAACAATATCACCCTTCGTATATATAATACTGCCGGCGTATGCTTAAAAACTGAAAGCGTTCGACAACAGCAAATAACTGTAACAACGACTGATCTGGCAATTGGAGTTTACATTATTGTACTGCAATCCGGAAACCTAAATGTGAGGCAAAAACTGGTTGTGCAACGATAGCAGGAACGCCTAAAAGGATTCACTGATTTTAAGTCTTATTTAACCAGCCGGGGCTATAAAGCCAGATTATCAAACTGTAATTTCACATGGCTGTTTTGTCTTGCATAAAAAGGCAAACCCACAACCACCATGATACTCCCCGATGCCGGCCACACTGCCCCAATGGCAAGACCGGCTTTTGTAAGCAATCCCTATTATTTACTGGCTACTTTACTTGTAATACTCCTGGTCTCCTGTTCCCAAAGCCCTGAAAAGAGCGATCAGGAACATCAATTGGATACTACCAAAAAAACAACGCCGGACAGCTTTACCATTCGCCAGCAGCAGGTGGCCGACTCGATGGCCCAAATCCGCAGCAGCAGAAAAAAAATCTATCTCACTTTTGATGATGGTCCCAATGCCGGTACCATGAATGTATTGAACGCCGTAATAGAAGAACAGGTGCCAGTCAGCTTCTTTATTGTTGCCAAACATACCCGCGACAGCCGGGAACAAATCCAAACCTGGGAAAAACTGAAAAACACCCCGGGTATTGAACTCTGTAACCATAGTTTTAGTCATGCCGGAAACCGGTACAGTCGTTTTTATAAAGATCCATCACAGGTGGTGGCTGATTTTATCCGCAGTAACGACAGCCTTCATTTTAATAATTCAGTCGCCCGTATGCCCGGAAGGAATGCCTGGCGCATTGGCGAAATTCAACATACGGATGTAAGGGAAAGTAAGACAGCGATCGACTCCGTTTTTACAGCCGGATTCAAAGTTATGGGCTGGGATGTGGAATGGGGTTTCGATCACCAGAGCTTTGCTCCTGATGCAGATACAGCTTTGATCTTCCGGAGGATGGAAAATCTGCTCCGTGACAGTGCTACAAAAACGCCCGGTCACCTGGTATTGCTTGCCCATGACCAGGCCTTCAGAAACGAAGAAGATATTTTGTTATTAAAGGCTTTTCTTGCCAGTTTAAAGAAAAACCCGGATTATGAACTGGTATTAGCCAGCCATTATCCGGGTGTGAAATAATTTTTTTACCGCGGAGAACAGGAGATAAAGAGGTTTCGCAGAGAGATAAGTAAATAGATGATAACCCTCTGCGATATCTCTGTGTACTCTGGTCCTCTGCGGTGAAAATAAATTTGTTCATGAATCTCATTATTGGAGTACGGCATGACCGAAGAGTACTGAAAAATCAACACACCAGATCAATACCCTGTTATTGGCTGTATAATTGATACTATTATCCAATTCATAAGAAAATTTACCGTTGACTGCCTTCAGGTCACCTAATGACTGATAAGAACTTCCTGAAATACCGGGCGAAAGCCAGACATCCAAATCGGGGCCGTTATCAGATTTGAAATTTTCAAATACCAGGTGTTTTTTACCTGATACATCCTGTATCACTTTTACAGTTCCACTGGTGGGGTGGGCATTGGAAGTAAAATTACCAGTTGCCAGAATCGTTCCGGTTGGCAATATTGACTCAGCATTTTTCGGGGTATTCTTCATACAGGAGTTCATTAAAAACAATAGGAGGACACACAGCGTAATTACATGTTGATTTAGTTTCATAAAATGAGTTTTAATTGACAGTATAATTGTCAAGACAATGAAAATGATTCTGAGAGAAGGGCAGAGTAAATCTCCCCCTGGTTTTCATAAGTATAGATAAAATAGAGAATGGACACATTAGAAATATCCTGCTGCTGCAAACATTGCCGTAATCATACCTGCAGCAAAAGTGCAAACAGCCATGATCAGCATTGCCGGTTTAAAGCTTTCTTTTTGCATAAGGGTCGTTTTGTTCCCGGGATAAACCTGGATGGTTGATAAAATAATTAATTGAAATCATCAGTTTCCACAGGTACAGATTTAATGAAAGGCCTTCTGAGGATATTTACACAGACTTTTAAAAAAAAGTTTTTGAAAAAGAAAATAAAATTCTTTTCACTAAAAAAATAAATTGAGATATTTACCCTTTTAATAACAGAAACTGGAACCCATTCACTATACTGAGAAGGAACTTGTGCAAAAGCTGAAACAGCAGGATAATGCTGCATTCCGTTACCTGTATATGCACTATCGTGGCGCCTTGTTTAATATCATATTACAGGTGATTCCACAAAACGAGGCCGCTGCTGATGTGCTGCAGGAAGTATTTGTACAAATCTGGAAGAATATTGACAAGTACAATGAGGAAAAGGGCAGATTATTTACCTGGATGCTGAAGCTGACGGGCAATATGGCGATTCATCAAACCCGCTCAAAAAATTTTAAGGTTCATAGCAAAAACGAAGACATCACTAATTACGTTTCTACTATTGATCAGAAAATTGAAGCGCCCACCGGAATCAACCATATTGGGCTGCGACAGCAGGTTCACAAACTGAAACCCGAATATATCGCTGTACTGGAGCTCTCTTATTTTCAGGGCTTTAAACAGGAAGAAATTGCTGAAGCATTGAATATTCCGCTGGGTACCGTAAAAACAAGATTACGCAGCGCCATTATCGAGTTACGAAAGGAGTTTATGTAAATGAATATTAAAGAATATATATCGTCCGGTATAATTGAACTCTATGTGATGGGTCTCTGCTCTCCGGAAGAAGAGCAGGAACTTGAACAATTGAGAGTACAATACCCCGAACTGCAGACTGCCATCCTGCAATATGAAAAAGACATGGAGGAGAAAATGCTGCAACAGGGCATTTTACCTTCTGCTGCTGCAGACGAAGCAATTCTTCACAGGCTTGAATCACTTTCAGCTCCTGTTGTAACAATGCATAACAATATCACCCGGGTCAGAAAAATAAACTGGATCAGAGCAATCGCCGCTTCTGTTGCCATTCTCCTTGGAATCAGTGCTTATTTCAATTATACTTTATACCAGAAAACAAAAAACAACAAGCCCTGATTGATACCGCACAAGGATCCCCCTTGCCGGCAAGTGATTATGCTGTGATCACAAATCCTGCCATTACACCGGTGGCAATGTATGGCGTAGGCTCCCATTCGATCTGCCGTTGCACCATGTTCTGGGATAAAAATACCGGTAAAGCCTATATCATGATTCATCATCTGCCAAAGTCTTCATCCTCCAGAGATTACCAGCTCTGGGCCGAGGTGGAAGGGAAAATGGTAAGTGTAGGTATTATCAACGACGAAATCAGAGGCCGGTTTATAGAAGTGCCGAAAGTACCCTATGGTTCCATTGCCTTTAAAGTTACCCTTGAAAATGCAGGTGGTGCCAACAATCCCACACTCTCCGAAACCTACCTTGAAGGAAAAATTTAGCCGAAAAGACCATCCCGGAAAACTTTTTCTCACACACTTTGTATATACCTGAAATCAACATATGAGAATTCAGGTAGCATTGCTTTTTTACTCTCCTTTTCAATACAAAAAGAGGCCAAAGCCCAGGGTGCAGTGACGCTGGAGTTTGTACCATTCATTCTATTAAGTCCGGTCTGACATCAGTATCCGGCGTTAAAGCAACAAAATGAACTTTCCATCAGCACCGGTTTTGCACGAGGAGAAAGAGGAACAAATATTCTCACCACCCAACTTGAATATACACATCAATTTAAAATCATTTGTCCATCACCGGAAAGATAAATTATCATAGCATTAAAGGTGAACTCGCAAAAAACTTCCGGGCCCGGTGATTTATTTCTCAGTTTCGAAAAAAAGGATTTCAGAAGCTGAAAAATGGGAAAAAAAAGCATTTTTGCCGGCTTAAAATTCCTTTAGGTAATGACAATATAAAAAAGAACAACCTTGGATTACCAATGGTATATCAACCTACATTAGGTACCACTGACCTGCTGGCTGGTGTCAATATTTCTAGCAGACAATGGGGATTTGCATTGGCATACCAGCAACCCATTACCAGCAATAATAAAAACAGTTTTTTAGCTTCCGAATATCCGCCAGGTCATACCGCCATGAAATATCCTTCCGCCAATCAATTCAACAGGAAATCTGATCTGGTAGCCCGTATTGTCAGAAATTTTAAAGCACAAAGCAGCCTGACATTTCAGCCGGGTTTACTCGGTATATATCATACCGGAACCGACAGCTATCTAGATGAATCCGGAAATAAGAAAACAATTGCCGGATCCCAGGGCCTGACTATTAATGCACTATTAAACCTTCAGTTCCGTACAGGTAAAAAGAGCGAAGTTACACTTTCTTCAGGTACACCATTAGTGGTCAGGTCTGTAAGACCAGATGGGCTGACCCGAAAATTTGTGCTGTCACTGGAATATGCTTTCCGGTTTTAAATCCGGGTGTGAAATAAATTTTTATCCGCCCGCAGGGTCCTGTGGACAGAGAAAAGAGATAGCAAAGATCACGCAGAGTACTTGCTTTCTACTTCCATATATTCTGTCATTCCGAGCAAAGTGAGGAGCCTACGGGCAAGCCAATATCTCAATATCCTAATATCAAAATATCCTACTCTTTCCCATCAAACAAATTCCCCAATCCTCCCAGCACACTTCCCTCTTCCTTGCGCTTATAGGTTCCATAAGCAACAATACGACCGGCGAGGCGACTGATCGGCAAGGACTGTACCCATACCTTACCGGGGCCCTGGAGCCTGGCAAAGAACAAGCCCTCCCCACCAAACAGAAAGTTTTTCACTCCCTTTACAAATTCAATATCAAACTGCATTGTGGGGGTATAAGCCACCACACAACCCGTATCAATTTTCAAAACCTCTCCTGCGTTAAGCGTTTTCTCCACGATATAACCACCCGCATGCAAGAAAGCCATTCCATCCCCTTCCAGTTTTTCCATGATAAAACCTTCTCCACCGAAAATACCTACTCCCAGTTTCCGCTGAAAATGGATGCCCACACTTACCCCCTTGGCCGCACAGAGAAATGCATCTTTCTGGGCAATGATTGTTCCCCCCAGTTCCCGCAAATCCATCGGAATGATCTTACCCGTATAAGGCGCAGCAAAACTTACTTTTTTCTTACCCTGTCCCTCATTGGTAAAGGCCGTCATAAACAGACTTTCCCCCGTTAACACCCTTTTACCGGCACTCACCAGTTTACCAAAAAAGCCGGTGGGCTGCTGGGCCGACCCATCTCCGAAAATCGTTTGCATGGTAATACCATCATCCATCATCATCATTGCTCCACTCTCAGCAATGGCCGTTTCCTGGGGGTCCAGTTCGATTTCTACAAATTGCAATTCTTCACCATATAATTTGTAATCAATTTCATGGTTGTTGCGGTTTCCTGTGCTCATAGTAATAAAAGTTTAAACGTTTAGAATATAAAGGTAACAAGCCCGGATGATTTCAGCCTCCCCCAAAAATGGTAGGATAATTGATAAATGGCAAGGCCAGAGAGGCAGGAAAAGCTTATTTTGCCTATCCTCAAAATCATCACATTTATGAAATTAAGATTAGTAGTATTTACTGCTTGCCTCCTGATGGCTTCCATAGCCTTCGGCCAGACTAAACTGGTGGAGAAAGTAACTAAAACCGGCAGTGAGCTGGTCATTCCTTACGAAAAATATGTTTTACCTAACGGTCTCACCCTGATCATCCATGAAGATCACAGTGATCCGATCGTTCACGTGGATGTGACCTACCACGTAGGTTCCGCCCGGGAAGAAATCGGCAAATCCGGTTTCGCCCACTTCTTTGAACATATGATGTTCCAGGGAAGTGACCACGTAGCGGACGAACAACATTTTAAAATCGTTTCCGATGCCGGTGGTACCCTGAACGGAACTACCAACCGCGACCGGACCAACTACTTTGAAACGGTGCCCAGCAACCAGCTGGAAAAAATGCTCTGGCTCGAAGCAGATCGTATGGGCTTTTTACTGGATGCCGTTACCCAGAAAAAATTCGAGATCCAGCGTTCTACCGTAAAGAACGAAAGAGGACAGAATTATGATAACCGTCCTTACGGACTAATGTTTGAAACCGCCTCCCGCAACCTCTATCCTTATGGCCACCCTTATTCCTGGTTGACCATTGGTTATGTGGAAGACCTGAACCGGGTGGATGTAAACGACCTGAAGAATTTCTTCCTTCGCTGGTATGGACCCAATAACGCGACTGTTTCTGTGGGCGGTGATGTAAAACCAGCCGATGTAGTGAAACTGGTTGAAAAATATTTTGGATCCATCCCCCGTGGCCCGGAAGTTAATCCGGTAGTTGTACCGCCTGCAGTGCTGAAACAGGATCGCTATGTTTCTTATACTGATAATTATGCACGTCTGCCCCTGTTATCAATCGTATTTCCAACCGTTCCCAATTACCATAAGGATATGGGTGCACTGGCCTGCCTGGCACAGGTACTCGGTCAGGGAAGAAATTCAGTGATGTACCAGCAACTGGTCAAAAAACAACTGGCATTACAGGCCAGCGGTTTCAGCAGCCTTTCAGAACTGGCTGGCGAATTTATGTTCCAGATTTCACCGGCACCCGGCAAAACACTGGCAACCATGGACACATTGTTCCGCCGGGCGCTGGATTCCTTTGAAGTAAGAGGGGTAACCGATGAAGATGTAGCCAAGTTCAAAGGAGGAATTGAATCCCAGCAGATCAACGGATTGCAAAGTGTTTCCGGTAAAGTATCCCAACTGGCATCCTTCCAGACCTTTACAGGTAACCCCAACAAAATTGCCGAACTGATTACAATGTATCAGTCTGTTACCAAGGAAGATGTGATGCGGGTGTACAATGAATACATAAAAGGAAAATCCGCTGTATTCCTTAGTGTATTACCCAAGGGACAGGATAAAATGATTGCTTCCGCAGATAATTATAAAATTGATTCCAGTCAGTATACCGCTCCTGAATATGGCTATGCCGGACTGAAATACAATAAAGCCAAAGATAATTTTGATCGCAGCCAAGATCGGACTGGCCAGCATGTTTGCTTCCATGATGAATGAGGATACCAAAAACTACTCCGCTGAACAAATGACGGTTGAGTTGCAGAAGCTGGGCAGTAATGTAAGTGTGAGCAGCAGTGTGGATGGTATTACTTTCAATGTACAATGTCTGAAAAAGAACCTGGCGCCAACCCTGGCCCTGGTGGAAGAAAGAATGCTGAATCCAAAATTCACCGAATCTTCTTTTAGCCGGATTCAGAAACAAAGAGTGGAAGGTTTCAAACAACTCAAAGCTGATCCTGCAGCAGTAGCGGATCTGGTATTTGCCAAAATCAACTACGGTCCTAACAATATCCTGGCCATGAATGAAGATGGTACAGAATACACCATCAAAAACCTGAAGCTTCAGGATGTACAGGACTATTTTAATAATTACATGACTTCACAGGGCGTAAAAGTGGTTGTGGTAGGAGATGTGAAACAGGAAGAAGTGCTTCCAAAACTGAGCTTCCTGGATAAATTGCCTAAAAAGAAAATCGAATTACCTGCAGCCAATGGCGCAGCTTCCTCTATTGACAAGACCAAGGTATTCATGGTGGATATTCCCAAAGCGGCCCAATCCCAGTTCCGGGTGGGTTATGCTACCGGTATGAAATATGATGCCACTGGTAATTATTACCGCTCCATGCTGTTGAACTATCCGCTCGGTGGTGATTTCAACAGCCGTTTGAACCTGAACCTGCGGGAGGACAAGGGCTGGACCTATGGTGCCCGCAGTGGATTCTCAGCTGATGAGTACTCTGGTGACTTCTCCTTTAGTTCCGGTATCCGTGCCGATGCCACCGACAGTGCCCTCGTGGAAGTAATGAAAGAACTCAGCAATTACCGCGATAATGGTATCACGGAAGCTGAATTGAAGTTCATGAAAAATTCCCTGGGTCAGCGGGATGCAAGGAGTTATGAAACCGGTATTCAAAAAGCCAATTTCATCCGCCGGATCCTGGATTATAACCTGCCGGCCAATTATATTGACCAGCAGAATAAAATCCTGGCCAACCTGACCAAGAAAGAAGTGGATGCTTTTGCGAAAAAAATGCTGGCACCTGAAAAAATGAATATCCTGCTGGTAGGTGATAAAGCCAAAATTCTTGATGGTATCAAGAAACTGGGTTATGAAATTGTAGAACTGGATGTAGATGGAAAGAAAGTGGAGAAGAAAGGCTTCTGAGGTTTTTACCGCGGAGAAAGAAGTACGGGGAGTTTACGCAGAGGATGATTTGGAAATTGAATGATAAGAAATCAATTGATGCATGAGCGCCGGGTTTGTAACCCGGCGCTTTTTTTATGCATAAATATACTTCCCTTCGAGTCCTCAGGGTAAACTAAGCTCAGTATGACAGGGTGTATTCCCGGGCGCAATTATAAATTCTTCCGGACTTTCCGACTTCCCGTCTTCCCGACTTCTCTCAATCGTACTTCTACGAAACAATTTTTCCTTTCTTTCCCAAAAAAATCCTCCCGTCGGAAAAAAAATCCAGATTCTGGAAAAATCCACTACACTTCATTTTTACAAACATTTCGTTTTCAGTGTACTTATGTTTTGGCATGCCAATCGCCTGATAAGGAAAAACAACACTATGAAACTGAAATTCTACTTTTCGACCCTGGTAATTGTACTGATGACAATCAACACCGCTTTCGCTCAAACACTTTGTAACGGCGAAACGATTAAGTTCCGCGAAACCTTTGGCAGTGGTAGCACTACTTCACTTCCGGCTGGCAGAACAACATACGATTACAATTCAAACTCAAACCTGAATGATGGAGATTACAAACTTTCCAAAAACTCACAAGGCCGTTCTGAATGGCATGATGCCAAAGATCATACCGGTAATAATAATGGCCGGATGATGGTGATCAATGCCGGTTATACAGCCGGTGAATTTTACAAGGATACGGTAAGCGGACTGACTCCCGGTTCTGATTATTCCGTTTATCTCTATGTAATGAATGTAAACACCCTGGGAACCTGCGGAGCCACTGCCATCCTTCCCAAACTGCAGTTTGTAGTGGAATACCTGAGTGCAAACAATTCTTATCAGACTCTGACCTCTTTTACTTCCAATTTTATTCCTCAAAGTAGTAATCCTACCTGGGTTAAAGTCAGCAGCGGATTTACCCTTCCCAACGGGATCACTACCGTGAGATACAAGATCATCAATAATTCAAACGGCGGTTGTGGTAATGACCTGGCCCTGGATGATATTACATTTTCACAGTGTTCCAGTCTTTCTTCTCTTCCTGTAAAAGACCTTCGTATTAATAATATGGAAGCAAAAGCAGATGGCGTACATATCCAGTTCTCCACTTTAAGCGAGTACGATACTAAAGACATGCAAACACAACGCAGTCTGGATGGCATCAACTGGAAAACGATCCATACTCAAGCAGCAGCAGGCAGCAGTGATCAATACAAAGCTTACACTGCACTGGATATAGAGCAGTTTAACCAGCCGGTTTACTACCGCATCCTCCAAACCGACAACAACGGTAGCTATAGCTATAGCAGCGTGGTGAAATTCCAGGCAGCTAAAAATACATCGCTTACCCTGAGCACTTATCCTAACCCTGCCAGCTCCGAAGTATCACTCAATATCAGCAGCCCTGTTGCCGGTACTGCCAACATCAGCCTGTATAGTGAGAATGGTTCACTGGTTCAACGCCAGCATATCCAGGTAAAAAATGGCAGCACCCTGGCAAAAATGAACCTGAGCAGTTTATTAAAAGGAATGTATATGATCACCCTGGAGAATGCCAATAATCAGACAATTTCTCAGAAATTAATCAAGAACTGAACAACCAACAATTTCTAAATAAAAGCAGCAACCCGTGAGTCCACGGGTTGCTGCTTTTGTAATCAGCCCTTAAAAAATACTATTTAGGTTTCCTTTTCAATTCAGGGCTGTCTTTTCCGTTCACTAAAGTAACAGTTGACGCTGCAATAGCCCGGATAATTAAGGCCATGTTTTCAACATCAACATGTTGTGGGTCATCACAGGGTTGATGATAACAGGAATCTTTATCATCAGAGCACATAATACTATGTGCTGGAATACCCATTCGAAAAAAAGGATAATTATCGGACCGGTTAAATAAACCAGTAGGATCCTCGGGTTCCGATCTGAGTTTTACCCCTGTACCTGACAAATTCCTTTTAAGAATTTTAGAAAGATCAGAATTCTGTTCCCCCGTCAGAAAAAAGGCCTTTTTCCCCGACCTGTCATGCTTCCCTATCATTTCTATATTAATAACCGATTTAACTTTTTCAGGCTCCAGTGCCGGAGCAAAAGCCAACGACCCCAACAATCCCAATTCTTCCCCGGCAAAAAAGCAAAAGAAAAGTGTACGCTCATTATTTTTAATAGCAGAAAAATACTTTGCCAGCATCAAAACCGCAGCAACTCCGGAAGCATTGTCATTGGCACCATTAAATATTCCTGATTTATTGCCATATATATCCCTGTCCACATGGTCATAATGAGCTGAAAAAATAATTACCTCATCAGCCTTGCTTTTCCCGGGAAGTACCGCTATTAAATTGTTCAATACAGAATCAGTAACACCCCTTGGTCGTAATTCTTTTGCCAAAATAAACGGATGATAAAAACTTTTGTGTTCCAAAAAACTAAGCCCATAACTCTTTAACTCCTGATTAATATAATCAGCTGCCTTTATTTGTCCCACAGTAAAATTGACCCGACCTCTGAGAGAATCTGATGCCAGAATGTCTAAATGCTGACTGACTAAGGTTGGATGAAAAATCGAGTCCCCTGCCTGCCCAATGAGTTTACTATAAGATAGCAACAGACCTAAAAGAAGTATTGAACCATTGAGTTGAATTTTTCGCATTTTAATCCAAAAAGAAGAAATCAGCATAAACATAGAAGATTACCAAATGAAAATTAAGGCATTCAGCATCAATAACAAAAGCGGCCCCTGGAAAGGAGCCGCTTGTTAATTAGTCCTGACGCTTTAATCAGGACACACCACCAAAACCAAAAATTAGGAGACCATCTTGTATTCAAACATGGTTGCCTTATTCAGACAATCCTACTTTCTTATTCGCTGCTTTTAAAAGGAACCCCCATCCAGACCTGTTTTCCCTGAATCCGGCGCACCAGGAACATGATTCCCACGAAAATAAAGAACAATGGGCCCAGGAATCCCAGCAGGGCAATGAACTTGGTGCCATAAAACCTTTCCATCGGCCGCTTCAGCCTTTCCGCAATCAGGTACATACTAGGCACCATCACCAGGGTCAGGAAGAAAGAGAATAACAAACCAAAGATGATGGTCCAGCTCAAGGGTCCCCAGAACACCACACTATCGCCCCCAAAGAAAATATTGGGACGCAGATGGGTGAATAATCCTTCAAAATCAATATTGAACCCTACTGCTAACGGTAACAAGCCCAGGATGGTTTCTACGGCTGTCAATAATACCGGTATGATCCTGATCTTACCAGTCTGAATGGCTGCTTCCCGGGTTCTTAGCCCACGACCCCGAAGCTCATCCGTGAATTCAATGATCAGGATACCATTTTAAATTACAATACCAGCCAGCCCCACAATACCTACCAGCAACATTATGGTGGCGATGGGCATTCCAGTAATGGCATATCCCAGCAATACCCCGATCACAGAGAAGAAGCTCTCGGTAATTACAATAAAGGGTTTACTCATGGAGTTGAACTGCAATACCAGGATTAAAAAGATCAATCCCACCGCACTCATAAAAGCGGTACCAAGGAAGGATTGTGTTTCTTTTTCCTGCTCACTCTGTCCACTCAACCGGATGGTTACATCCGCCGGAATCTTGACGATGCTTTTGAATTCATCAATCTTGATCTGCAGGGCTTTGTTGATCGGTCCTACCAGGGTTGGATCCAATACATTACTTTGTAATTGAATAGTCCGCTTCACATTTTTACGCTTTACCCCGCCGGTAGTATTGGTATAATCTACAGAAGCCACGGAACTGAGCGGAATGGATTTGACCTGCATGGTATTCATATCCATGAACGTAATCCGCATATTCAGCAAATCAGTGATATTATTCCGCATCAGATCGGTATAACGCAACTGAATTTTAAATTCATCCTCCCCGTCTTTGATCTTGCTCACTTCTTTCCCGAATACTGCCGTACGGATTTCCATACCTACCTGTCCGGTACTCAATCCTTCAAACATTGCTTTTTCCCGATCTACATTGATAGTGATCTCCGGATTATTCAGGTCCACATCTGGTTGCAGATTTTCAATACCATCCACTTTATTCGTATCCAGAAAATTGAACAACTGTGAAGCAATGGCAGCAATGCTTTCAAAATTATCTCCCTGCACTTCAATATTTACCGGAGGATCCGTTGGAGGGCCACCATCTTCCTGCGCCACTTCCACATTGGCACCGGGAATTCCCTGTACGGTTTCACGGATGGCTTCTTTGAACGGCATCGTGCTCTTGCCATGTCTTCTCTCAAATTCCACAAAGGAAACCTGGATCCTTCCGAGGTGGGGCTGTACCGAGCGGTTATTATCCCGCGGGTTATTGGCACTCACCGCTACATTGGTAATCACACTCTCCACAATTCCTTTCGGGTTATTGCGTGGCAATTCTTTCTCCAGCACTTTCTCTACTCTTTTCTCCAGCACGCGGGTAATACTGTCTGTGTATTTCACATCCGTACCTACCGGTAGTTTGAGATATACGTAAACAAAATTGGGATCCCCACTGGGGAAGAAAGTGGATTTATTTCCCCTCACCATCAGCATACCCAGTGAGATCAGAAATATTCCAAAGAGCGAAACAAAAGCCCATATCGGTCGCTTGCCTACCAGGATCCAGCGCAATAGTTTTTCATACCTCGACATCAGCTTAGGCAGGGCCTTATTCTGAAACCGATGGATCACATCATTCAAAACATATGCATTGAAGACCATCAGCACCGCCATCAGCAATGAAAAATTAGCCACCCCATGCATACCGGGCAGGTGTAATAAAACCCCCGCAATAATAAATGTGATAAACCATTTGCTCCTGAACACCGCTTTCTTCGGCTTCTCATATTCCTTTCCTTCCGGTTTCATGAAATTCACGGCAAAGACCGGATTGAATATAAAGGCAACAATCAGCGAAGCAGCCAGGGTAAGTATCAGAATAGTGGGCAGGTAGATCATGAACTTACCGATCAATCCTTTCCAGAAGAGCAAGGGAAAGAAGGCAGCCAAAGTTGTGGCTGTACCGGCCAATACCGGAATAAAGACTTCCCCGGCAGCTTCCTTAGCACTGCGCACAATCGGCACTTTGCCATTACTGAAAATACGGTGCGTGTTCTCGATCACCACAATGGCATCATCCACAATAATCCCCAATCCGAATAGCAGGGCAAAGAGCACAATAAAGTTCAGGGTAACAGTTGTACCGATGATACTATCCGCCAGCGGCAAAAACAAAAAGGCCACAAACACACTCAGTGGTACACTCAATGCCACAAAGAAGGCATTGGTAACGCCCATGAAGAACATCAGGATCAGCAATACCAGGATAAAACCAATGATAATGGTGTTGATGAGTTCATTAAAAGAAGTCTTGGTTTGTTTACTGGTATCTCCGGTAAACTCCACCCTTAAATCCTTGGGCAATTCTTCGGCTTTCTGCATTTCTGCCACCGCCGCTTTTACTTTATCCGCACAATTGATCAGGTTCTCACCGGCTCTTTTTACAATATTGAGGGTAACTACATTCTTGCCATCCAGACGGGCATAGCTGTCTTTTTCCTTAATGGTATCTTTTAATTCGGCAATATCCCTGAGGTAAACAGAAGCACCCTGGGCGCTGCTGCGCACCACGATATTCTTCATATCCTCCACACTGTGAAACTGCCCCTTGATCATCACCGTCCGCTTCATGTTCCCCACTTCAATCAAACCACCGGTGATATCATTATTTTCGCGGGAGATAGCATTTTCAACATCCATAAAACTCACACGGGCTGCTGTCATTTTATATGGATCCACATTCACCTGGATCTCTCTTTCCGGTGCCCCCACGATCTCCGCACGGGTTACTTCCCCCAGTGCTTCAAACTTATCCTGCATTTTATCCGCATACTCTTTCAGTTTGATGCCTTCATAATCACCACTCACATTAACAAACATGATGGGCATTTCACTAAAAGCGAATTCCTGCACATCAGGTTCCTTGGTCAGGTCGGTAGGCAGATCGGCCCGGGCCCGGTCAATTGCATCTTTTACTTTCTGCTTGGCCAGATCCGTTTTTACATCCGTATCAAATTCCACCACGATCAGACTGTAATCGGCCTGGGAAGTACTTTGAATTTTATTCACTTTGGCACCGCTGATTCCCTTGAGCTGTTTTTCAATGGGACGGGTAACCAGGTTTTCGATATCCTTGGGAGAGTTCCCTACATATACCGTGGTCACTGAAATAGTGGGCACCACAATATCGGGAAACTGTTCCTTGGGCATGGAGTTGAACTTCATCAGTCCATACACCGAAATCAGGATAGCGATGATATAAATCGCCGTCCGGTTATCGATGGCCCAGCTGGTTGGTTTAAACTCTTTGAATTTTTTTGAAACGCCTTCTAAGATGTTCATCTTATAAATATTTTAGTCAACAGGTCATTGTTGGTTGCACTTATTTACCGGTGGTAATTCCCTGGCCATCGTACACAGTCTGATAGCCTTCAGTGATAATCACATCACCGCCACTTAATCCGCTCTTCACTTCAATCACAGCTTTATAGGCTTCCCCTACGATCACGGTTTTTTTACGGGCCACCATTTTATCTCCGCTCTTTTCCATCACATATACATACTTGCCTTTTTCATCACTCTGTACCACATTCACCGGTACCGTTACAGCCGCTTTTGCTTCGTAGTCCAGGATTTTCATCGTTGCTGTTTGATTAGGTTTCAGCAAAGGATTGGAAGGCAGTTTGGCTTCTGCGGTGAATGAACGTGTAACCGGATCAATGGATACACCTACTACATTGATGATAGAAGGGAAAATACCATTGGACTCGGGTACAAGCACTTCCACCTTATCTCCTTTTTTCACTCTTGAAATATAATTCTCGGGAACATTGGTCACGATCTTCAGGTTACTGTTGTTTACAATGCGGATTCCCATATTGGGGTTAGCGGCAGACTGAGGAGAAAAGAACTCACCTACTTTTACATTGATCTCATCCACTACTCCGCTGATCTCTGCATATACATTACTCATATTGGCCTGCTCCTGGGCCATGGCCACCTGGGCCTGGGCCGCTCTTAACTGGGCAGCCAGTGCTTCCACATCAGCCCTTGCATTGATCACCTGTATTTCAGCACCGATATTTTGTTTCCAGAGATTTTCATAACGCTCCAAAACAGTTTGGGCCTGTGCCAGCCTGGCTTTCAACTGACCGGTTTGCTGCTGGGCCGCTACCACACCCTGTCGGGCCATGGCATCATCCAGTTTCAAAATCAGCTGACCCCTGCCAACTTTCTGACCTGATTTTACATAAATCGCTTTCACCAGCCCACCCTGCCCCTTCGGTGCCACATAGGCCATTCCTTCTGCATCAATCTTGCCCTGCAGTTCAATATAATGACTGAAATCCTGAATCCGGATGGTATCAACAGATACCAGTTTCATTACCTGGGCAGATTTCGGATCGGCCTTGGCCAGATCATCTTCCAGTTTTTTGATATCAGTATCCAGTTTTTTCTTCTCTTTCTTCAGCTTCTCAATTTTGGCTTTCAGGTCATTGATATCGCCCTTCTTTTCCTTGGCGCTACCGCCGCAGGAAGCCAGCAGCAATGCGATTGCAGCAGCAGCTGTCATTGATTTGAATGCGTTATACATCATGTTGGTTTTATTCTGGGTTTGCATATCCATACGTTTAGATGATTATAATTTTCCGGTTGCTTTCAGGTAATCCACTTTGGCAATGATCGCATCGTAGAGTGCCGACACATAATTGGTCTGGGCTGATTTCATTTCCGTTTGCGCGGCCACGATTTCAATCTGGGAACCGGTACCTACTTCATATTTTTTCTTTGTTTGCTGGTAAATTTTTTCCGCCAACTCCATGTTTTTCTTCTGGTAATCCATGGTGGCAATGGCATTGCGGTAATTATTCCGGGCCGCTTCCACATCATTGTCAATCCAGAGTTTCATGCTTTCAATCTGGTTGTTCACTTTATCCACTTCAATCCGGGCTTCCTGGATTTTTGACTTGGTAAAGAATCCGTTGAAAATCGGGATCGATACATTCAGGTTGATATTGGATACACTGAACCAATCGCCCCGGCCAAAGAAATTCCATTTATCCCGCTGCGCATTTTTTGCATACAATGCACTAAGAGACAAGGTAGGAATCTGCGAAAGTTTATACCGCCTTACATTGTATTCCAGTAACTGTTTGGAGATTTGTGCCTGCTGGTATTCTTTCCGGTCCTCATATTTATAATTGGTGGCTTCCAAAACACCATCCTTTACTTCATTTTCCGTCACCTTATCCGTTAATACCAGTTCATCGCTGATGGGCATTCCGATCAGCAGTTTCAAAGCATAGTAACCGTTGGAAATCTGATTCAGCAGTTTTTGCTTTTCTGTTTGCAGGTTGGCCAGACGAACAGTTTCTTTATCTACATCCAGTTTTTCCCTGAACCCGTTCTCATAAATGATCCGGGTATCACGCAGGTTTTTTCTCGGTGAGTGCAATGATCGCATCCAGCATTTCAACCTGGGTCTTGCTCACTGATAACTGATAATATACTTTATAGATATTGGCCTTGATTTGCTCACCCGTTACATCCGCTGTTTTCTGGAACAATTTCACCGCAGCATCACGCGCCATCAGTCCTACAAAACCTGTCCGTCGAACAGGATCTGGCTCAGACTGATGCCGGCAGAGGCACTGAACTTGGTACCAAACTGTGCGGCGATATTGCCAAAATCATTCGGCATCTGAATCGGGTTACCGCTTCCATCCTTTACGCCCTGATCAATCAGCACCTGGTAAGTGGCGGGTGAAATAAAGTTGGGGATTACCTGGGTGGCAACAGCCGGGTTATAAGTGGTACCCAGACTTGCATTTACATGCGGATAAGCTGCCGAGGTAAAGGCCCTGTTCTGTTGTTCCTGGATTTTCACCTGCAATAATGCATTCTTTACGTTTACATTGTTTTTCATGGCATAGTCTACCACCTGCTGCACCGTGAATTCATAACGGGTGATTTTTTTTGCCGAATCGGACTGTGCCATCGCCAGTCCCGGCAACAATAGCAGAACGGCCAGCCAGTTTCTATTTTTTGTGCTCTTCATATACCACTTGTTTTTTACGTTGGTCATTGTATTTCTGTATAAGTTTATGTCCTTTGATGCTGGCCACTCCATAAATAAAATGTTCAAGAATCATATTGGAAGTAGCGGCCAGGTTAAATTTTCCGGGTGGAAAGAGATTGATATCAAAAGCAAGCATCATGGATTCGAGTCTGAACTTCGACATGATCTCAATATTGATCTCCGGCCTGTACAATTCATCACGGATCCCCCATTCAATATTATCCCGGATTACTTTTAAGAGATAGCTGTCTTTATGCTGCCTGAATTTCTGATAAGCCTTGAAATGAAATTTTTCGAGATCATACAACACCATGGGGTTCATGTTACTGAACTCCTGTAGCAGGATATCCATGGTATTGAATATTTCATGGATGGCGTCTTTGGCTTCGGTACGGCAGGAACTGCAATCACCCTGCATCTGAAGGATATGGATATCCACCACGGCCATTACCAGTTCGTCTTTGTCTGCAAAATGCTGGTATAAAGTCTTTTTGCTCATCCCCAGTCCGTTGGCAATATCATCCATCGACACGGAGCGGATCCCGAACTGCATAAAGAGTTCATTCGCCTTTTCTATTATTCTGTCCCTGATTTCCATAATTGATTAGAGGCGCAAAACTATGGAAACTTTTTTCGTTACCAAAGTTTCCATCCCGAAAAATCCCCGTTTATACCGGTTTTTTCCCCCTGTTCGCCGAAAAATAGCCCCTACCTTTATGTCTTAACTGGCTGTTTATGAGGAAAGGATTTTTTCGTTATTTGCCGGATGAACCCTTCAGGTTCAAGAAGATATTCAATTATCTGCTGCAGGGTTTACTGATCATTGCCCCGGTGGCAGTGACCATTTATTCTATTTACTGGATTGTATCTACGGTAGACAACTGGCTGCCGATTTTCAGAGAACCGGTCAGAGATGCTACTGGTACCATCATCCGTTACCGGGTGAAAAACTATGGCGCCGGATTTGGGATCATACTCGTCTCAATTATCCTGATCGGTTACCTGAGTTCTGTCTTTATTCGCTCCCGCTTATTTAATCTCTTTGATTCCTGGCTGGAAAAAACACCGGGTGTGAAATATATCTATTCCTCCGTTCGTGATTTTTTTGGAGCCGTGGCCGGTGAAAAAAAGAAATTCAATCAGTCGGTACTCGCCAACGTGTTTTCAGAAGATGTATGGATCATTGGTTTTATAACCGATGAAGAAATGCAAAAATTTGATATGGGTGCCGAAATGGTGGCCATCTATGTACCCCAGGCCTATAACTGGGCCGGGCAACTCTATGTGCTGCCACGTCATAAGGTCAGAAGAATTGAAAGAATCAGTCCGGGCGATAGTATGAAGTATGCCGTTACCGGTGGTGTAGTGGATACAGAAGAAGAAGAGAAGAAATAAACGGTCATGCCTTTCCTTCGACGGATTATATTACTTACATTTTTAACAGGCGCTTCCATTCCCTGTTTTTGCTGGGGTTTCTATGCCCATCGCAAGATCAATCAACAGGCCGTCTTCCTCCTGCCACCTGAAATGATGCAGCTCTATAAGCCCAATATCATTTTTATTACCGACCATGCCGTTGATCCCGATAAAAGAAGATACGCCATACCGGAAGAAGCACCCCGGCATTATATCGATATTGACCATTATGGCCAATACCCCTATGATTCCCTACCCCGTAAATGGGAGGATGCGGTAAAAAAAGTATTCTGCCGATACCCTTAATACTTATGGTATTGTTCCCTGGTGGCTGCAAACCATGATGCACCGGTTGACCAACGCCTTCAAAGAAAAAAAATCAGGTAAAGATTCTGCGCTATTCTGCTGAACTGGGTCATTATATTGCCGATGCTCATGTTCCTTTGCATGCCTGCAGTAATCACAACGGTCAATACAGCAACCAGAAAGGCATTCATGGATTCTGGGAAAGCCGTATACCTGAATTGATGGCTGAAACAGATTGGGATCTTTTTATCGGAAAAGCCAGCTATATCAAAAACCTGCCGGATTTTTCTGGAAAAGAATACTGGAAAGCGCCGCTGCTGCTGATACTGTTTTGCAAATGGAGAAAGATCTCAGCCGTTCTTTCCCTCCGGATCAGAAATATGCTTTTGAAGAAAGAAACGGGGTTATCATCCGGCAATATTCCGCCGCTTTTTCAATGGCCTATGATAAGAAGCTGAAAGGAATGATCGAAAGAAGAATGCGGCAATCCATTTTTGCCATTGCTTCCTGCTGGTACACGGCCTGGGTGAATGCGGGTCAGCCCAACCTGGCCCTCATGAATAATAAGGAGTTCAGCCCCGAAGACCTGATTGAGTTTGAATCGCTGAACAATGCCTGGAAACAAGCAGCCATCAAGGGTCGGGAACATGAATAATCAGCCTCGTATTTTCCCATTCCGCTGCTCGTATTTACAACAAGCCAAATTGCTCTCTGTTTTTTCCAGCCATATATTCCTTCCACAGGAATTATTACATCCCAATCAATTTTTTACCTTTATCCTTACGACTCCTGATTTTCTCAACCACTATTCCCTTTATGAAAAAATTCCTGCTGTTCCTGCTGGCATTTACCTGCACCGTCAATGCCTTTTCACAAACTGATATTTATGCGCTGATGGAAAGGACTGATATCAGCATTACAGAAGCTGAACGAATCGCTGGTCTGCATTTTCAGCAGGTCGGGATGGGTCGCGGCAGCGGGTATAAACAATTTCAACGCTGGTTATATGAAAGAAAATTTCATACTGATGAAAACGGCTACTATATACAACCGGCCAGCGACTGGAATCAATACCAGCAATCCAATCAACAAATGCGTAACAGCGCCACCGCTGCCAACTGGATCCCATTAGGACCCAGTGGATGGAACCGCACCACCAGTTGGAACCCGGGAACAGGAAGGCTCACTTATCTCGCTATCCATCCCTCGAATGAACAGGTGATTTATGTTTGTTCACCCGGAGGTGGTATCTGGAAAACCATCAATGGAGGAACCAACTGGATCCCATTGACTGATCAGAATGCATCCTGGATGACTGCCTATGCGATCACCATTGATCCGGTCAATACCAATATTGTATATGCCGGAATGGCCAATAATGCAGGCGTGATTAAATCAACAGACGGAGGCAGCAACTGGACCAGCACCGGTGCCGGTCCCTCTGGTAATGTTCGAAAAATTCTGATCCACCCTTCCGCCAATAATATTGTTTTTGTTGCGGCCACCAATGGGATCTGGCGTTCTATAAACGCAGGTACCAGCTGGACACAGGTACATACCGGAAGTAAAGAAGATATCGAATTTAAACCCGATGACCTGAACATCATGTATGCTTCGGGCGGAGATGTGTACCGTTCAACTAATAATGGGGTATCATGGACGCAAGTGGGAGCCGCACAAGGCATTACCAATACCGGCAGAACACTGGTAGCCGTATCTCCTGCCAATGCCAATGTAGTGTATGCTGTACAGGCAAGCGGAAGCAGTTTTGGAAGATTATATAAATCAACAGATGCCGGTAACAGTTTTACAACAACGGTTGTGGGCAATCCTGCCAGTGGTACTAATTATTTCGGATATGAATCAAGTGGAACCGGTACTGGCGGACAGGCAGGATATGATATGGCCATGGATATATCACCCGTTAATGCCAATGATGTGTATATCGCCGGTATCATCTGCTGGCGATCCACCAATGGTGGCACCAGCTTCACAGCATTGACTGAATGGTTTCTTCCCAATTCACTGGGTTATAATCATGCCGATGTGCATGGTTTGTTCTGGGTGAACAGTACTTTGTATTCTTTGTCTGACGGTGGGATATATAAAAGCACCGATAATGGTGATAACTGGACCGATTTATCTCCCGGTCTCAATATCCGCCAGTTTTACCGGATCGCCAATTCACAGCTCAATCAAAATATTATCACGGGTGGTGCGCAGGACAATGGTTCTGTAACCAGACAAGCATCGGGCAACTGGGCCGACTGGCTGGGTGCTGATGGAATGGAAGGACTGGTGAGTCCCACCGATCCTTTAAAAATCTGGGGCACCAGTCAGAACGGTGCCTTGTATCGCTCTGTCAATGGCGGAAATACTTACAACGGATTGGGTCAACCCTCATCGGGTCAATGGGTAACCCCGCTATGGATCCATCCGACTAATGAAACCATTTTATATGGCGGCTGGACGGGAGTTTACAAATCAACCAACAGCGGATCTACCTGGACGAATATATCAGCAGGAACCATCAGCACTTCATTGGCAGACCTGGCCGTATCTCCTTCCAATCCCAACTATATTTATGCATCCAATGGAAGCATATTGTATGTAACCACCAATGATGGAGCTACCTGGGCAACCAGAACAGCACCGGCTACCATCAATGATATTGCGATTGATCCAACAAACCCGGATAAAATCTGGATCGCCTGCAACAGCACTAGCAACCGGGTATTTGTTTCCACCGATGCCGGGGCTACTTTCACCAACATATCATCTAATCTTCCTGCCATTGTTGCCAGATCCGTAGCGGTGGATGACCAGGTACCCCGCAATATTTATGTGGGAATGAATATTGGTGTATATCACAAACTGGAACCGGATGCCGGATGGGGTAATTATTCAGACAATCTGCCCCTGGTTGCCATTAATGAACTCGAGATTCAAAAGCAGCCGGCAAACTCAGGGTAGCTACTTATGGAAGAGGAGTTTGGGAAAGTCCGCTGGCTTCCAGCTGTGCCAGCACGATCCCCGTAGCAGATTTCAGTGCCAGTACAGTAACCATTTGTGCCAATCAAAGTATCAACTTTACGAATAACAGTACGAATTGTTCCAGTACTTATGCCTGGACCTTCCCCGGTGGTAGTCCTGCGACTTCAACCGCCACCTCCCCCACAGTTACTTATTTTACACCGGGAACTTATGCGGTTACACTAACAGTAACCACTCCCGGAGGAGCAGATACCAAAACAATCAGTAACTATATTACAGTTAATACCAATCTCAGTCACCAGGCCAGTATCAGTTCACCCAATGCCAATATCTGTGAAGGGCAAACGGCCAGTTTTACACTCAGTAATCAGAATCCGGGAACTGCTCCGCAAATTGAATGGAGAAAGAATGGTGTACTGATTCCGGGTACCAATGGATTAACAGCTATTGTCCTTTCAGGTCTTGCCAATGGTGATCAGATCACAGCTCAGGAAATAAGCAGTTTATCCTGTGCCAGTCCTTCAGTGATTACAACAAACAGTATTACCGTAAACGTATCACCCATAGTAACACATACGGTCAGTATCACGGCTTCCAAAACAACTCTCTGTGCCGGTGAATCCGTCAGCTTTACCCTGAGCAATACCAATCCAGGTACCGCTCCGCTGATAACCTGGTACCGAAATGGATTTCCTATTGCAGGCACCAGCGGACTGACCAGTATTACCATCCCTAATCCCGTTAATGGTGATCTCATTAATGTCAGGGAAGAATCGAATGCCCGTTGTGTGAACCAGGTGGCTGCAACCAGCAATTTTATTACACTCAATGTTTACCCTATACCGGCCAAACCTACCATTAGTCAGTCGGTTGGCAACCTGATCTCTTCTTCCGCTTCCGGCAATCAATGGTTCAATCTGAGCAATCCGGTATCCGGTGCAATCAATCAGGTTTATCGCCCTGTTTCCAATGGCGACTACCGGGTACAGGTTACACAGAATGGTTGCCTGAGTCCGGTCTCAGATCCATTTACCTTGATTATTGAAGGCATCAATAAACTCTATCCGGTTCCTACTACCGGCAGGGTAACATTTGATTTCTATATTCCGGAAGGCGCTGCCCAATACCGGGTTGAGTTATTCAACAGTATCGGTCAATTGGTACACCAGGAAGACGGATCCGGCCAGCCCGGATTGAACCGCATCAATTACCAGTGGGAAAAACTGGCTGCCGGTATCTATACTTTCCGGATGACTGTAGGTGGCACGCAGTACAAAAAGCGATTGTTGGTACAATAAAAAAATTAATCGCTGCCTCTCAGGAGCAAAAAAGTTGACTAATTATAAAACACAGGTGACAAATCAGCGAATGAAACACGAAAAATTCAATCGTAACTTATTCGTGCATTCGTGGCAATAAATATCTTAACCTTTTCAGCGGATTTTTTTGGCCACTAATTCACCAATTAAACACTGGTGGTAATACAAACGTCTTTCATGCACTCTTACTTTGGAGTCCTTCTTAAACTATTAAATCCCGAATCTTTATTTATAAGAATTTATTATCGATGAATAATTCGCGGTTAAAGTCTGGGGTTTAAAAGACGATCCCATTTTAACTTAGTGATATTCTGTCCATTATGTGCTATAAGAAGATTGCTGACACCGGCCCTTTTTAGTACCTTTGCAGCGCAAAAACCTATGGCGGATCAATAACCCATCATGACCCTACACAATTTCAATGCTGGACCATCCATTCTACCCAAAGAGGTATTTGAAGCGGCCAGCCAGTCTATCCTGAATTTTAATAATACCGGGTTATCCATTCTGGAAATCGGCCACCGGACCCCTTTGTTTCAACCGGTAATGGATGAAGCAAGAGCCCTGGTTAAAGAACTGATGCAGCTGGATGATGATCATGAAGTGCTTTTCCAGCACGGTGGTGCCACCACCCAGTTTATGCAGGTACCCATGAATCTGCTTACAGGAAAACGGAATGGCTGCTTATACCGAAACCGGCACCTGGGCCAATAAAGCCATCAAAGAAGCCAAACTCTTTGGGCATGTGGAAATTGCCGGCTCATCCAAAGATGATCATTACTGTCATATTCCACAGCAAATCAGTGTGAGCCCCACAGCAGCCTACCTGCATATTACCACCAATGAAACTATTGCGGGCACGCAATGGCATACATTACCTTATGACTGTGGCGTTCCACTGGTAGCGGATATGAGCAGTGATATCCTGAGCCGTGTACTGGACTTTAATAAATTTGATATCATTTATGCGGGGGCTCAGAAAAATATGGGTGCTGCCGGTGTGAATCTCGTGGTGGTTAATAAAAATATTCTGGGAAAAGCAGAACGACCCATCCCTACCATCCTCGATTACCGCAATCATATAAATGAAGGGAGTATGCTGAATACTCCTCCTGTTTTTGCCATCTATGTTGTTTTGCTGACCCTTCGCTGGCTCAAAGCACAGGGTGGCGTTGCTGCCATCGAAAAAAAGGGAATGATGAAAAAGCGGCTTTATTTTATGAGACGCTTGACAGCCTCCCCATTTTCAAAGGACCCGTGGCCAACAATTCAAGAAGTAAAATGAATGCAGTGTTTGTGATGGATCAACCAGAATTAGAAAAAGAATTTCTTGACCTTTGCAAAGCATCGGGGATGATCGGTGTGAAAGGTCACCGCAGCGTAGGTGGTTTCAGAGTGTCAATGTACAACGCATTGCCAATTGAAAGCGTGAAAGTACTGACCGACCTGATGAAAGATTTTGCTGCCCGAAAAGGTTAAACATAAAATCATTTTCAATTTTCTCCCGATAGCTATCGGGATTTCAACTTTCAATTGTAAACAAACCATGGCCTCTATCCAACCATTCCGTGCCCTCAGACCCCAACCTGAAATTGCCGGGCAACTGGCATCCCGCCCTTACGATGTACTGAACAGCGAAGAAGCAAGAGCAGAAGCTGCCGGCAACCCAATCTCTTTCCTGCATGTCACCAAATCAGAGATTGATCTGCCTGCGGAAATTGACATTCATAGTCAGCAGGTATATGAGCAGGCAAAAGAAAATCTGCAACGGTTCATCACTGAAGGAGTACTGATGCAGGAAAACAAACCCTGCTATTATATTTATCAGCTCATCATGAACGGTAGAAGTCAAACCGGACTGGTTGGCGTTTCATCTGTACAGGATTATCAGCAAAATATTATCAAAAAACATGAATTCACCCGGCCTGAAAAAGAAAAAGACCGGATTGATCATATGCGCACCATTGAAGCGCAAACCGGAAATGTATTTATTGCCTACCGGGATGTGATGGAGATCAATGCCATCATCAATGGCTGGAAAAACACCAATAAACCGGTATATGATTTTACCGCTACCGATGGCATACAACATACTATTTGGATCGTGGACCGTGATCTGGTGGTAAACTCAATCACCCGTTTATTCGAAACACAGGTTCCTTTTACTTATATCGCCGACGGGCATCATCGTGCCGCCTCTGCAGCCAAAGTAAGTAAAGAATTGCCGGGCAGTTCATCAGCCGCATATTTTCTCACTACTGTTTTTCCTTCCAGCCAACTGGCCATTCTCGATTATAACCGGGTAGTCAAAGACCTTAATGGTTTGAAACCCGAAAAATTCCTGGCCATGCTCCAGGATGATTTTTATATCACCCTTAGTCCGGAACCGGTAAAACCTGCCCAGTTGCATGAATTTGGTATGTACCTGCAGGGACAATGGTATATCCTTGTTGCCCGGCCCGGCACCTTTACCACTGATCCGATCGGGGTACTGGATGTGACCATCCTTTCCAATAATATTCTCGGGAAACTGCTTGGTATTAAAGACCAGCGGACCGACAAAAAAATTGACTTTATCGGCGGCATCCGCGGGCTGGGCGAACTGGAAAAAAGGGTGAAAAGCGGTGAAATGAAAGTGGCATTCAGTCTTTATCCTGTTACAATTGACCAATTGTTTGATATTGCCGACAGTGGCAACGTAATGCCCCCGAAAAGTACCTGGTTTGAGCCTAAACTGAGAGACGGGCTGCTGACGCATTTACTCTGAGCCCCCTCCAAATATTTGTTATTTTTGCAACAGAGACGGGCTGAGGATCGTCTCTGTTTTAATTTGCACTATGAATAAATTCCTGCTCCCGCTGTTTTTTGTCTTTTTTGCCCTCGTGGCTGTGGCCCAGCCCGAAGACCCCAAAAAAAATGCATGAGACAGCCAAAACCTTCATGCGGACCGGCGATTTTGATAATGCCATCCTGGTACTGATCCGTGCCCTCGAAAAGGATAAGACCAACCTCGAGATGCAGAAAGATCTTGTGATGAGCTATTACCTGAAAAGAGATTATGCCAAGGCACTCGATGGGGTAAAAGCATTGATTGACCGGGATGATGCGGATGTGGTGACTTATCAGATTGCCGGAAATGTTTATAAGGCACTGGAAGAACCCAAGGAATGTGAGAAAATCTATAAAAGAGGATTGAAAAAATTCCCCAAAAGCGGTCCGCTCCTGAGTGAGTACGGTGAACTGCTCTGGGCCATGAAAGATTTTTCTGCCATCAATTTCTGGGAAGAAGGTATCAAGGTTGATCCGGCTTACAGTGGCAATTACTATAATGCTGCCAATTTTTATTTCTATGCAAAAGATAAAGTGTGGAGCCTGATCTATGGCGAAATCTTTATCAATATGGAAAGTTTTGGTGAAAGAGGGGCTGCCATGAAGCAACAAGTGTTGCAGGGTTATAAGGAAAAACTGTTTACAGAAACCGACCTCCTGAAAGGAGAAGAAAAAAACAAAAGCGAATTTGCCAAACGTTTCCTCGAAACCATCGGCAAACAATCCTCTCTGGTAAATGCCGGGGTGAATATTGATGTACTCACAATGGTACGTACCCGCTTCATACTCGACTGGTATAACAGTAATGCCACCCGTTATCCTTTCCGGCTATTCGATTTTCACCGGCAATTATTATCCGAGGGATTATTTGATGCCTATAATCACTGGCTGTTCGGCCCCGTTGATAACCTGTCCGCTTATGATAACTGGATAAAAACACATACGGAAGAGTACAATAACTTCTCCACTTTTCAGAAGTCCCGGATTTTCAGGATGCCCCAGGGGCAGTATTATCAGGTACTCTGATTTAGAAGAAAAAAATTTACCGCTGAGGCGGGGAGATCGCTGAGATTTTCACAGAGAGATTTTTTTCTTAATCAACCCCGTCTAATTCCTTTGCGCGCTTTGCTCCTTTGCGGGCTTTGTCCGCAGGACTCCGCGAGCGTGAAATCTTAATTGAGCCCTCCGAAGGACTCTCCCCGGAAAATATACTTTCATGCTCCCCGCTACCCCTTTTTTATCTATTGATTTTTGCTTAAATTGGCTGTTACTTCGTTTGCCCGGTCTTTATTAAATTACACAGCTATAACGATACTGCCATGACTGAACCCAGAAGATTATTCGACTGTCTGCAATACCATCTTGACCGGAAACCCCTGCCCGATATGCTGGCCGGAAAAGCCGCCGGTCAATGGAAAAAACACAGCACGGAAGAAGTGGCTGACACCGTGAACCAACTCAGTGCCGGACTGCTGGCCCTGGGAATCGGCCCCAATGATATGACCGTGGAAGGAAGAGATAAAGTAGCGGTCCTGTCCAAAAACCGCCCGGAATGGGTGATGCTGGACCTGGCCGTTCAACAAATCGGAGCCCTGCTCACTCCCATCTATCCCACGATTAATGTAAATGAACTCGAGTTTGTACTCAATGATGCCCAGGTAAAAATGGTCTTTGTAAATGATGAGGATACTTTTCACAAAGTGATGAGTATTAAAAACCGGGTACCCTCCTTAAAAGAAGTCTTTACGTTTGAACATGTGGCCAATGGCAGACACTGGAAAGAAGTGATGGCCCTGTCCACCCCGGAAGGAATCGCCCAAATCAAACCCATTGCAGATAAGATCGCTTATGAAGATGCGGTTACGATCATCTATACATCAGGCACCACCGGCACGCCCAAAGGAGTGATGCTGAGTCATCGAAATATCCTTTCCAATGTACTGGCCTGTATTCCCTGTTTTCCGCCCGGTGATGAAATGCGTTCCCTGAGTTTTCTGCCCCTGAATCATATATTCGAAAGAATGGTAACCTATCTCTATTTATTCAGAGGGACCGCTATTTATTATGCAGAAAGCCTGGAAACCATCGGCGAGAACCTTAAGGAAGTACAGCCGAATATGTTTACCACGGTTCCGCGTTTGCTGGAGAAAGTATATGATAAGATCATGCAGAAAGGCAATGAGCTGACAGGGATGAAGAAAAAACTATTCTTCTGGGCACATAGCCTGGCTGAAAAATTTGAGATCAATAAGGACCAGGGGGCCTGGTATAATTTCCAGCTCAGCCTGGCCAATAAATTGATCTTCAGTAAATGGCGGGAAGGACTGGGAGGTGAATTGAAATGTATAGTTACCGGTGGAGCTGCCTGTCAGGTACGCCTGATCCGAATCTTTACTGCTGCCCGGATTCCCATTATGGAAGGCTATGGATTAACAGAAACATCACCGGTTATTTCTGTAAACCGTTACCAGGAAGATGGCCGGATGTTTGGTTCAGTAGGCCCGTTGATTGATGAAGTCGAAGTAAAAATTGCGGAAGACGGCGAGATCCTCAGCCGCGGACCGAATGTAATGATGGGCTATTATAAACGACCTGATTTAACCGCCGAAGTAATCACTGCGGATGGATGGTTCCATACCGGTGATATCGGCATGATGGTGGAAAATAAATTTCTGAAGATCACTGACCGGAAAAAAGAACTCTTTAAAACCAGTGGCGGTAAATATGTAGCGCCGCTGCCGATTGAAAACAAACTGAAAGAATCACCCTTTATTGAACAGGTGATGCTGGTAGGTTCAGAAAGAAAATTTGTAGGCGCCCTGATCGTGCCCTCATTTCCCAATCTGAAAGACTGGTGCCGCAAAAACGGTGTAGATGAAAATTTGTCTCCTCAGGAAATGATTCATCAGCCCCGGATCATTGAGATGTTTAAAGACCTGGTGGAAAGTTTCAATAAATATTTTAACCATGTAGAGCAGGTCAAGAAATTTGAGCTGCTGGCTGACGAATGGGGAGTTGACACCGGGGAAATGACGCCCAAACTTTCATTGAAAAGAAAAGTGATTATGGAAAAGTACCGGGATGCGGTGGAGCGGATCTACGGGTAAAGTCCTGTAAAAGCTATCTCAAAAGTCTTTGGCTTGGGTGATGTCATGCCGGGCTTGACCCGGCATCTATTTGGGAAGACGAATCCAAAGAAAGATACCGGGTCAAGCCCGGTATGACATAAAACAACTTTTGAGAAAGCTTCTAATTTTTTTCTTTCTTACCGGAACTGTCTTTCTTACCACGACCTGACCACATTTTTCTCAGCAGGGAATCATAGCCCGGCTGTTGGTCTGCTGTAAAAATATTTCTGACGCTTCTGAAATGATTCAGGGTAATCTTATCCAGCATCGATTGCTTTTCAAAAACACGGAGACTATACACTTCCATCAGGCTGTCGTTGAGGTCCGGTTTTTTTACCAGGTCAAAGAAGGCTCTTTTAGCAACTCTTACAGAATCAAAATAGGGCTTGACCATTTTAAAATGCTCTTCCTTCATCTTTTTGAAATCCGCCTGCTGCTGATCCGACATCTTCAGGGTTTTCACCATTAATTCAGGAGCTTCCGCACGGAAACCCTGGTTTCGCTTTTCTCCAGACTTTTTCTTATCCATTACCATAAAGGCAACCAATACCAGGTTGGTAATCAGTAACAGAACAATTGCAATCGTCAGGATTCGGGTAGTTTTCATTTTAACGCTCTTCATTTAGTTCATAAAGGCTGCTCACATCATTGATGTTGTACTCTGCAGCAATAGATTGAAGCGTTTCGGTTTCATTAACTGAAGCAGTATCAGTTCCGGCGCCATTTTGTTTGGTAACAAGGATCGCCGCATTGATGAACATGATCAGGATCACGGCAGCCAGGGCATAAACCGGGTACAATACCCTTTTACGGGTTGCAAGCGGTTCAAAACCTTTTTCCATTCTGGCTTTGAGCCGGGTATAAAAAAATTCCGGGGCAGATGCTCTTTGCACCCCATCCAGGCCGGACAAAATTTCATCTATTTGTTTAGTTTTTTCCATACTCATATCAACCAATTTTTGACGTTAACATCCAATAAAACCTTCGAAATGTTCAATGCTCAGTCTATTTCTTTTTCCAGCATTTTCCTCAAATTCTGCTTCGCCCGGTGCATCAATGATTCCACCGCCGGCAATGAGGTTTTCATGATCTCGCTAACCTCCTGATAACTAAGATCTTCCAGTTTATGCAGGGTAAAAGCGATTTTCTGGTTTTCCGGCAGCCGGCTGATTGCCTTGAACAATTTAGCCGCATTTTCTTTTCTATCCAAGGCTACTCCGGGATGATTAAAATCAGGTATTTCCATCACCGGTTCATTACCATCCCCAAATAGACGCTGGAGAAAGCCAAAACGTTTCTTGCTCTTTTTGCTCCTGAGTAAATCAAGTGAACGGGTGGTGGCGATCCGGTATAACCAGGTCGATAATTTGGATTCACCTTTGAAGCTGCTAATTGAGCGATACACCTGTATAAAGACCTCCTGGGCCACATCCTCGGCGTCTTCTGCATTTTGCACAATACCCAGGGCGGTATTAAATACCCGGTCACGGTAAGTATCCACCAGATACCTGAAGGCAGATTCATCCCCTCTGCGGAGGCCCAATATCAGTTCCTGTTCGTTCAATGGTTTTGATTCGGCTATTTGACGCTGTAACTTACAAAAACATGTTTGAGATGCTGAGAAATGCTTTCAATTTAACAAGCTAATTGTTTCAGTCTCATTACAATTGGTAAAGCTGCCGTATCAGCATAAAAAAAGCTGCCCTTTTACAGGCAGCCATCTTAGTATGTTTAAAACCAATTTTAATTAATAACCGGCATTTTGTTCACAGGTTCTGTTTACCAGTAATTCACTCAGCGGAATTGGCCAGATATATTGGGTGGTACCCGGAGCAACGGTAGAGATTGTTCCTTTGGCAGCATAAGTGCCTCCGGTACGGCCTACATCTGAAGTACGGAAACCTTCACCCAGTAACTCAATCCTTCTTTCATTCAGGATCAGGTTCACGAGGTCAGTTTTATTTGCAGGCGCAAAACCCGGGTGGGTAGCATCAGAACGCTGACGAATCGCATTCAGGATCGCCAAAGCTCTTGCATCTACGGAAGTACCTGCTGCATTCCGGGCCAGTGCCTCAGACAAATTCAGCATTACTTCTGCATAACGAATGATCGGACTCCAGTCCGCATCTGCTGCAGCCTTAGGCCATTTGCGCAGATAGGTTCTTGTTCCTGAAACCTGATTAAAAGTACGGCGGATATCTACCGGACGCCAGTTAGGGTCTGTGGCAATACCGGTTCCAGTCAGATTTAGTTCATACTCTCCACCACCGGCAGGTCCGGGGTTATAATACCATCCCAGACCATTCTGAGTACCGGGTACATCCAGAGTGGTATAGGGTGCAGACCAGATAGACTCATTGGTAGTATAGGTAGTAAATACAGCAGTAATGCTGGGGTTTAATCCATTGGCAACACCGGTAGGGGCATTCCAGGGAGCAGCAGCAGGAACCAGCTTATTACCTTCTGTAATTGCTGATGCAGAGTTACCCATATTCAGATAGACCCTGGTTTTCAAGGCAATCGCCGTATTCTTATGGGCACGTGTTGTATTCAGCGTGCCTGGCACATTGCTACCATAAAAGCTGGGGAGATTAGCTTCCGCATCATTCAGATCCTGTAATATCTGGGCATAAATAACAGCCGCTGTAGCCCTTGTTTGATTATTATCGCCAATAGAAGTTTCAGCATTCAATTTGAGCAAAACGCCAAGATTACTTCCATTTCCATCAGCGTATGGTTTGGCATACAACTGCATTAATATGAAATAAGCTGTTGCTCTGACCAGTTTCGCTTCAGCAATCAGGTTGGTTTTTAAGGTCCCGCTGAGAGGTGCTGTTCCTAAACCGGCAATCACCACGTTACAACGATTGATGGTAGCATAACCTGCGGCCCAAAGTCCGGAGACTTCATTGGCACTGGCAGTAAGATTGAACTGCCAGGTTAACCAGGCAGTAACGGCGTTATTGGTTACGTTGAGGAATTCCTCTCCTCGTACATCCTGATAAACCATATAACGGCCTGCCAGCATCTGACCCTGTTTCAGGGCAGAGTACAAACCATTCACCTGCTGAACGCTTCGGGCAGAATCACTAAAGGCAACCGCCTCTGAAAGGAAGGTTTGTGGTACAGGACTCAGCTTGCCCTTGCTGCAACTTGTCAGCACCGTTCCTGCCACCAGCGTATATAATGCTATTTTAAGTTTCATTGTTACTCGTTTTAATTTGATTAGAAGCCTAAGTTGATACCGATATTCATTGATCTGGCCTGGGGAACAGAGTTCCTGTCCACACTCGGGTTGCCGAATCCATTACCATTGGAAGAAATTTCAGGATCATAACCTGAATACTTCGTAAAGGTGAATGCATTCTGCATCTGGACGTAGAACCGGATGCTGCTGATACCTACTTTATCGGTAACATTCTTAGGAGCAGTATAACCAAATGTGATATTACGTGCTTTGAGGAAATCGCCTTTTTCTACATTCTCGCTCATCACAACACCAGATCCGTTGGAAATATTATCTCCAAAAACAACTCTTGGAATATTTGTGATATCACCAGGTTTCTGCCAGCGGTTCAGCATTTCCTTCATGTTATTCCAGCTACGCATATCACGCAGACCTGATCTGGAACCATTGTACACATAATTACCGCCGGAGAAGAATAACAGGATATTCAGGTCAAAATTCTTGTACTTAAATGTATTGTCCCAGCCACCCTGCCATTTGGGAAGAGCGGGGCCAATCAGGATACCGTCATTTGCCTGGTCAGCAACCCTGGGGGCAACAGCGCCATTGGAAACAAGGGTCCAACGATTTGCAGTAGAAGCAGCATGATTGTATTGTACTGCTGTTCCATTTCTATAATAAAAGATACGCTGACCGTTAGCAGGGTTAACTCCGCCAGTCCGAACCGCATAAAAAGAACCTAAAGACTCACCTACCCTGATCATACTGGGTCTTTCCAGACCGGAAGTAGCAGGCTGGATATCGGCATTCTGATTAGCCAGTCTGGTTACTACGTTTTTAAGTGTAGTGATATTAAAGCTACTGTTCCAGGTAAAGTTTTTGCTCTGGATAACGGTACCGGTTAAGGTAACCTCCCATCCTTTATTAGACATAGAACCGATATTCGTTACGATGCTGTTACCCGGAATACCCCTGGAAGGTGCAGTAGGTTCAGCCAGGATTCCATCATCAACCAGATTTTTATAATAACTGATCTCTGCTGTTAAACGACCACGGAAGAAACCCATTTCCACACCGAAATCTGTTTTCTTACTGTTTTCCCACTGCAGATCACGGTTACCGGCCTGTGAGAAGGCCAGTGATGCAGCTGTTGCATAAAGACCGCTGGAGAAGGCAGTCCAGAAAGGAAAATCTGCCAGTCCCTGGATATTTCCCACTTCACCATAACTTCCTTTGAATTTCAGCAGATTCATCACTTTAGACAAACCGGAATTTTTGAAGAACTTCTCTTCACTCACAACCCATCCCACTGATCCACCAAAGAAATTACCATATTTCTTACCGGGAGCAAAAGCGGAATAACCGTCACGACGGAAGTTAAATCCAAAAAGGTATTTTCTGTTAAAGCCATAATTCACCCTGGCGAGATAAGAAAGCAGGTAGTTTTCTCCAAGGAAATTACCTGCAGGCAGGATATTATTATAACCACCCTGGTATTCATTATAGAATGGATCAGTTACCCCCTGACGGCTGGCACCCCAACCTTCCTGGAAAGTATATTGCTCTTCAATACCAGCCAGTGCACTCACATTGTGCTTGCCAAATGTTTTGTCGTAACTCAGCAGGTTCTGCCAGTCCCAACGCTTGTAGGTCTGTAAAGTATAGGTTGAAGAACCTGACTGAGCCACTCCATCACCATGGAAAGGATCCTGGAATGACTTATTCGTTACCTGAAGATTATCGATACCATATACCACTTTAAAATTCAGTCCGTCAAAAATTTTCACGGAAGCATACACATTGGCCAGTACCCGGTCATTCTCTGAGGTAAAGATATTTTTATCAATCAGGTACTTGGGGTTGGTAAACTGCAGGGCAGTAATATTTCCACCCTGTCCAATAGTGTTCGTAACCGTATTAATGTTATAAGCCCCATTATTCAGAAAGACCGGCGTATTGGGCATCAGGTTAAAAGCCAAACGGCCAATACCGGATGTATTAAAGGCCTGACCGGATAATGAACCAGAGTTCACCCCGGCATTCTTGGAAGTACTGTACTGGAACTTACCACCAATGGTCAGTCTTGAATTTACTTTATGATCAAGGCTCATCAGAGAAGTCAAACGCCTGAAATCATTATTCACAATCATACCCTTCTGCTTGGTATAACCGGCAGAAAAATAATACGTGGTTTTGTCATTGGCACCACTCACACTTACACTGTGATTATGAGAAACTCCCTGACGATAGATGACATCATACCAGTTAGTATTAACCGGGTTACCATCTAATCCAATATAAGGGTAAAAACCACGGCTGGTACCATTGGGAGGAGTACCTGCATTAGTCAGGCCTTCATTTTTTATTAATTCATACTCCCTGCCATCCAGTAAAGGAACAAGGTTAAAAGGTCTGGTAAACCCTACCCATGCATCGTAGGCCACCCTGGCTTTACCTTGTTTTCCCTTACGCGTGGTTACCAGCAGTACACCGGCAGCAGCCCTTGATCCGTAGATCGCAGCAGCAGCGGCATCCTTCAGTACTTCCACACTCTCGATATCGGAAGGATTCAGGTCAGATAATATATTATTAGCGGCACTGTTACCGGCATCACCCGTAAATGTGGGGATACCATCAATAACCACCAGCGGGAATGAACTCAGACCCATCGCGTTGACACCTCGGATACGAACAACCGGCTGCGCATTCAACACTCCATTCGGTAATGTTACGCTTACCCCTGCTGCCCTTCCGGATAAAGCCTGCTCAAAACTCTGTACAGGCATATCCTTTGTTTTATCCCCGGCAATCCTGGATACAGAACCCGTCACATCTTTTCTGCGCTGGGTACCATAACCTACCACGACCACTTCAGACATGGTTTTATCCTCCCCCTTCAGGGTGGCATTGATTACACTGGAAGTACCAATTCCCATTTCTACCGGACTCATATCAACAGAAGAAAATACAAGGGCTTTGGCATTGGCCGGTACCGTGAGTGTATAAGAACCATCTTCTTTGGTAGTTGTACCCGTTGTAGTACCTCTTACCAGCACGGATACATTTGCTAAGGGATTACCTTTTTCATCTGTCACTTTTCCGGTGACGGTGCGCTGTGCCAATGCCTGGGTGGCAAAAAACACAACTCCCATAAGCAGTAAATACAGTTTTCTCATGTGCATGTTGTTTTAGTATATGAATTTGAAATCAAAGCCTTCTTTCGAAGGAAGGTTCGGGGGCTGAAATTAGCCAACCTGTCGCTGATAATAAAAAAAATGTTAAGGTTTCATTTAGCCCCTGTTTCCCTGTAATACAACCCTTTAGCCGCTGAATCTCCTTCCTTTACCTCAGACAAGCCCAAACGCCTGTTTGCTGCATTCCTTAAACAGTTATTAAGAATTGAAAACCAAAAACTTATGCTTGGATTTAGACTATTTTCCCTTTTTAAAAAATGAAATGATAATGGCCGGCAGCAATACCAGGTTGGTAAAAGTGGCCGTAACCAGGGTCAGGGAAGTGAGCCATCCCAGGGCCTTGGTCCCATCAAAACCGCTGAAACAGAAGATGATAAACCCGGCAATCAGCACCAGGGAAGTATATATAATACTGATCCCTGTACTATGAATGGTCTCGATCACCGTTTGCTTCATATCATTCCCATGCAAGGGAAGTTCCTGCTTATAATTGACCAGGAATCGAATAGTAATATCAATGGCAATGCCCAGCGCCACACTAAATACGAGCACCGTGGAAGGTTTCAATGGAATACCGGCCCAACCCATGACTCCGGCGGTGATCAATAATGGAATCACATTAGGAATCAGGGAACAGATCAGGATCCTGGCCGATCGGAATAAATAAAGCATACAAAGTGCTATCAGTATAAAGGCCCAGAATATACTATCCTTTAATCCATTGATGATATAGCGGTTGCCTTCCGCAAAAGTGACACTGGTCCCCGTTAATTGTACATCAAACCGGTCTTTCGGAAATAACTGCATCGCCCGCTTGCTCACACTATCAAGTATCAATGGCAATCTCGCAGTACCCACATCGCCCATGCTCACACTGATCCGGGCCTGCTGCCGGTCCTTGTCCATAAATGTGGCCAGTAAACGGGCAAATGAATTCCCGCCGCTGCTGTCCTTTCCGATTTTCAGATAGGGTAATAATTGCACATCAAATTCCGATGGCATGGAATAACTGTTGCTGTCCCCATCAAAAAAAGCCTGCTTCACAAATTTGAATCCATCGGCCACACTCAGTGGCTTCGCAATATCTGTGAGTGTACTGATATATTGTGACAAGGAATCAATACGGGCCAGATTACCCAGATTGGTGGCGCCTCTTTTCTTCTTTGTATCCACCACAATCTCCAGCGGCATCACCCCTTTGAAATTCTTTTCAAAAAATTTCAAATCAGTATAGAGTTTATCTTCCTTCGGCAAATCATCCACTATATATCCCAAAGTTTTCAATTGCCAGATCCCCATCATGGCCACAATCACCACCCCCCCGGTCACCGCATAAATCAGTTTCCGGTGATTCAGACTCCAGCGTTCCAGCCGGCCCAGCCAACGGTTGAGTTGCGGGTTATCCAGGTACTTGGTATGTCTTGATTTCGGGGGTGGCAAATAACTCAGCACGGCCGGTATCAGTACGAGGGAGATAAAGAAAAGGGCCAGGATATTGATCCCTGCCACATATCCGAATTCTTTCAGGATCTGACTCTGTGTTAAAGCAAACACAGCAAAGCCAATGGCCGCAGCGAGATTACAGAAAAGTGTCACCACTCCCATTTTGTCCACCATCATCACCAGTGATTTTTTCTTATCACCGGTTTCATTCCAGGCCGTATGAAATTTATTAAGGAAATAAATACAGTTAGGCACCCCAATCACCACAATCAACGGAGGAATCAATGCATTCAGCACACTGATCTTAAAACCCATCAGGTGGATCGTGGCAAAACTCCAGATCACCCCGATGAATACCACGGTAAGTGATAACCACATGGCAGTAAAGGAACGGAAGAAGATCAGCAGGATCAGGGCAGATAAGATGATGGATGCTGCAATAAACATCCGCATTTCTTTCAGAATGCGTACAGAAAGTTCGGTCCGGATATGAGGAAGACCGCTTTTATATACAGTCAGCTGTTGAGCGTTTCCAAAATCATCCGCCAGTTTCCCGATTTCATTCACAATCCCGATCCTTTGTTTGGAGGCCATCAGGTCCTTGTTCACCCGCACTCCCATCAGCCAGGCATTGGTTTCCGGATTATAAAGTAGTTGCCTGTAAAATGGTAAACCTAAAAATAGCCGGGAGGCACTGTCAATCTCCGCCTGATTCAATTGCCTTGCCGGAAATATGGTATCCGCTTTTAATCTTTCTGTATCCGGTATTTTAACCAGGTTCACCGCAGAAGGAACCGAGATCACATCATCCACCCCCTTTACTTTCCGGATCGATTGCTGCAAAGCCGCATAGGCATTGAATAATTTTTCATTGAACAACTGATCTGTCTGGATCCCAATCACCAGCAGGTTCCCGTCTTCCCCAAACTGCTTTTTGAATTCCTGATAGGCTATGTATTTGGGATTATTGACCGGTATGGCCCTCGAAAAATCATAACTCAACTGGACCTTACTCGCAAAATAAGCCATCAAACCGGTTACCCCGGCCAGGGAAATAAGTAAAGCCAATCTGTACCTCAGGATAAAACTGCCAAGTCGCTGCCACATATGGTTGGATCAATGATAAGGGTGCAAAGAAACGTAAAACGGGGGATATGGATATTGGGATATTGAGATATTAGGATATTGCTTCGCCCGCCGTAGCCTTGGCGAAGGCGGGATTCGCCCGCCGTAGCCATAGCGAAGGAGGGGGTATTAGGAATTAGATATTAGGTATTGGTTCCCGATAGCTATCGAGAGGACTTTGCCCACCATAGCTTTAGTGAAGGCAGGAGATATTTGGATATTATGATATTGCTTGCCCGCCGTAGCCTTGGCGAAGGCGGGGGATATTAAGATATTAGGTATTAGGAATTAGTTATTGGGTGCTTGATAATGGGACGCTCGCAATTGACTCAGCAAAGGCAGGATATTGGAATATTACGATATTAGGTTATCGATTACCCACAGGAGGGCGGTATGATCAATAGTTTCCTCTTCCTCAACATCGCGACCCGGTGAGCGAAATCAATTCTTCGGCTTTTTCCCTCCCCCGTTTTAGAATACTTTTGAAGGATGAAGGCCCTTCTGCTGATCGTTTGGCTGTTTTGCAGTTTACTGGCATCCGCTCAGGATCCATTGCCGCCTATCGGAGAATGGAGGGATCACCTGCCCTATCAGCGCGCTATTGCCGTGCAGGCGGGAGCTGATAAAATTTATGCAGCCACGCCATATAGTTTGTTCAGTATCCAGTTAAATGATCAAACGATTGAAAGATTCAGCAGGGTCAGGGGACTGAATGAAACCGGTATCAGCAGTATTGCTTTTGATCCGTCCACTGAACAATTACTGATTGCCTATACCAATAGCAATATTGATATCCTCCATGGCCTCGATATTTTTAATATCCCCGATTTTAAAAGGGATAATATAATCGGTGATAAGACCATTTATACTATTTACCCGCTGAACGGTTTGTTTTATCTCTCCACCGGACTGGGAATCGTGATTGCAGATGGCAGCCGCTATGAAATAAAAGACTCCTGGTTCATCGGCAATAACGGTAACCCCGTTAAAGTAACCGGATTCAGCAGCGATGGCAGTTTTTATTATGCGGCCACTGCCGAAGGACTCAAAAGAGCAGCGATCAATGGACCCAATCCCGCTAATTATGTAAACTGGCTGCTGATCAGTGGTACCAACGGACTCCCGGCAGGACCTGTTCAACAGGTGATCACGGTACAGAATAAAATCATCCTGCTGAGAAATGATTCCCTCTATGTTCAAACAGGCAATAACTGGTCATTGCTCTATCGCGATGGATGGAACATCAGCAGCATGAACAGTTCGGATAACCGGATCCTGCTTGGCGAAAGACAGGGCAATACCGGAAGAGTACAAATATTACAAGCTGATGGAACGCTATTTCGTACTATTCCTGCACAAAATAATGCCTTGCCCATGCAGGCACTGCTGCTGAATAATGAAACCTGGGTAGCTGACAGCAGTACAGGATTGACCCGCTACAATGCCTCAGGTAATCCTCAAAAATATATTCCCAATTCACCACTGGGCATCGCATCCGGAGAAACCATTGTGTACGATCAGATATTTTATGCCAGCGCCGGAACCATCAATGCAGGATGGATACCGCAAAACAACCGCGAGGGTATTTATCAATTCAATGCGGGACAATGGACTAATTATAACAGGCAACAATACCCGGTACTGGATTCACTGCCCGATTTGATATGTCTCGCTGCAGATAAAAGAGATGGAAGCCTGTGGGCCGGTTCCATGAGCGGTGGATTATTACACCTTAAAAACGGGCCCGCTTTTGAAGTCTTTAAACAAAACGCGATTGGTGCCGATGCAAACAACCCATCCGCCTACCGGGTAGCCGGACTTTGTTTTGATCAGGAGAATAATCTCTGGCTCTCCAATTTCGGTGCTGCACAATCCCTGCGGGTCAGAAAAAATGATGGCAGCTGGAAAGCCTTCAACCCGCCCTTTCTGTTAACTGGCAATGCAGTCGCGCAATTACTGATTGACCAGCAGGATCAGAAATGGATACTTTCTCCATTGGGCAATGGACTACTTTGTTTTAATCATGGTGCATCTATTGATAATACCGGAGATGATCGGTGGAAAAAACTGGGTATGGGAAGCGGGAACGGAAACCTGCCTTCCAATGAAGTGTTATCTATCGCAAAAGATAAAAATGGATTTATCTGGATCGGGACTGCCGACGGAGTAGCCGTGATACAATGTCCCGAACTTCAATTTGAATCCGGTGGATGCGATGCCATCTGGCCTGTCATTCCCAATGGAAATTTTGCCGGCTATCTTTTAAAAGGACAATCCGTGCACAGCATTGCAGTGGATGGAGCCGATCGCAAATGGATCGCCACTTCCAATGGTGTTTTTCTCGTAGATGCCAATGGAGAAAAACTGATTTACCGCTTTACAGAAGATAATAGTCCCCTGCTGAGTAGCGATGTGAACCATATTTCCATTGACGGACAATCAGGAGAGGTTTATTTTTCAACAGCAAAAGGAATCTGTTCCTTCCGCAGTACCGCAACCGAGGGCGGGGAAAAGAATGAATCAGTACTGGTATTTCCGAATCCGGTTCCTCCGGGCTATAGCGGAACCATCGCTATTAAGGGTTTAGCTAATAATTCCATTGTAAAAATCACTGAACTGGATGGAAGACTCGTGTACCAGACCAGGGCATTGGGCGGACAAGCCATCTGGAATGGCAGGAATTATCGCGGAGAAAGAGTAGCCAGCGGGGCCTATCTCGTATTGGTTAGTCAGGATGCTGCAACGAATCCCGATGGTAAAAAAGAAAGGACAGCTGCGAAAATATTTTTTATCAGTCAGTAATGTCCGACAAACTCCATAAAACAAAGGGAATCGTCCTGCGTGCCGTGAAATACGGGGAGACCAGCATGGTTGTTTCCATTTTTACTGAGCTGTTTGGACTGCAATCCTATCTCGTGAATGGGGTAAGAACTGCTACCAAAAAAGGTTCGGGCAAGGCCAATTTATTTCAGCCTGCCGCCATCCTTGATCTGGTAGTATATCATCATGAATCCAAACAACTCAACCGGATCAAAGAATTCAAATGGGGTTATTTATATCAGCATGTATTCAGTGATGTGCCGAAAAATGCCGTGGCTCTTTTTATGACTGAATTATTGGGCAAATGCCTGAAGCAACCCGAATGCAATCCTGAACTTTTTGAATTTACCGAAGATGTATTTGAGCACCTGGATCGTTCATCTGGTACCGTGATGGCCAACCTGCCGCTTTTCTTTGCCCTGCACCTGCCCGTTCATTTCGGGTTCAGGATGGATGACAATTACAATGAACAACAAAATTTTCTCGATCTAAGAGAAGGTATGTTTGTAACAGGACAACCCATGCATCCGCATTTTCTCGAAGCAAAAGAGTCAGCGATCGTCTCCCAATTATTAAAAGTTATGCAGCCGGAAGAACTGGCGCAGATCAAACTGGGTCATGATTTCCGCAGGCATTTACTGCAAAGACTGGAAACATTTTATGCGCTGCATATTCAGGATTTCGGAACGATGAAGAGCCTGCCGGTGTTGAGAGAGATACTGGGATAGTTTAAAAAATTTTGATCGCTTAATTCTTAGAAAGAATTACAAGAAAATATTACTTATAAAATCCTCTCTGCTTTTTCAAAATCATCGCTGATTAAAACAATTCCCGGCTTTTTCCCTTTTTCAAAACTCCCCAACTCATTCTCCCATTGCAGGGACCTGGCCCCGCTGCTGGTAGCCCATTGCAGGATGGTTTCATCGGGGAGATAGGGGAAATGTTGGCGGAGTGATTGCATCTCTTTGGCAATACTTAACTGCCAGTTGCTGCTATAGCTGTCTGTTCCCAATACCAGCCGGCAATCATGCTTCATGAATAAATCAACCGGTGGCACTTTGTTTTCGATATAGAGATTGGCATTTATACAAAGACAATAGACCAGTTCTAATCCATTAGCGGCAGCATATTCATTCGCCCAAATAATATCTTCTTCCGGCATAAAAGTATTATGGATCAGGAAGATGGTTTGTCCGTTGTTGAAATGTGGCAGTACCGATCGGATACTACTGAGCCCCGTGACAGGAAAGGGAGACTGATGGATACCGAAGATGGAAAAAAAGCGCAGGTATTCACCTCCACCTGTCTGGTACAATTCATTCTCTGCCGGGTGCTCCTGGTTGTGTATAGATATAACCTGGTTAGCCGTTAGCTGATTGATTTGTTCAAAGGTTCGGGGAGAAATGCTGTAAGGTGCATGCGGCACGAGGGAAGTCCGATGTGGTAATGCCAATCCTGAAAGTGCTTCCCGCAATGTGTTCGCCACATCCTGATAATGCCGGATATTTTCATCCGCTTTTTCATCCGTGAATCCAAGTACTTCTACAAAATTCTGCCAGCGGATCTGGCTTTTTGCTTTTACATCCAATGTATCAGCGGTATTGCCAATATCTCCCACCGCGATGATGCCATTATCAAACATTTCTTTCTCGCCTTTTTCAATTTCGGCCTGGATAAAATCAGCGGGGAAACCTCTTTTAGTAACAACCGAACAGAGAAAGTCAATCAGACCGGTATGCGGGGGGATCACATTTTTTAAATGACAAAGCTCGAGATGGCAATGGGCATTGATGAGGCCCGGACTCAGTATTCCTTTTAGTTCCTCGATTCCCTCTCCGGCCTCGGCCGCTGGTACAATGCCTTCAATGGTTCCATCATCCTGTACCAGCAGTACTGTGTCATGATCCAGGAAACGATACCCGTCGAAAATCCGGTTGGCCTTTAGTTTTCTGAGTCCCATGCTGTAAAAGTCCCAAAAAATATCTGTTCCCGGAAAATTGTCCGGGTATTTGGCAGGCATTTGTCGTTAATTTTGCAGCCCCATGTTAGATAAGTTAGAAGCGATAAAAGCCAGGTTTGACCAGTTAGGTGTTGCCCTTACCAATCCGGAGATTGTGGGTAATAATAAAAGGTTTGCCGAGACCAGCAAGGAATACCGCAGTCTGGAAAAGATTGTGGTGGCCTATACTGATTATAAAAAAATGCTGGACGATCAGGAGTTTTATAAAGAAGCGCTTGAAGGAGCAGATGAAGAGAGTGGGGATGAAGCCAGTCTGTTTGCCGGCGACCTGTTGAGAATGTATATCCGTTATTGTGAAAGAAGAGGATGGAAAACGGCGGTGCTCAGTGAAAATGAAGGAACTGTTGGCGGATACAAGGAAGTACAACTGGAAGTAACCGGAGAAGATGTATATGGGATCATGAAATTTGAAAGTGGTGTACACCGGGTACAAAGAGTTCCCGCCACCGAGGGAAGCGGAAGGGTCCATACATCTGCTGCAACGGTAGCGGTGATGCCGGAAGCGGAAGAAGTGGATTTTGAACTGAAGGATAGTGATGTGAAGATGGAAACCTCGAGAAGTGGAGGTGCAGGCGGACAGAATGTAAACAAGGTGGAAACAAAAGTGATGCTCACGCATATTCCCACAGGAACTGTAATAATTTGTCAGACTGAAAGAACCCAGTTGGGTAACCGGGAGAAAGCGATGCAGATGATGCGGACCAAATTGTATGAAGAACAGGTGCGTAAACAGGAAGATGAAATTGCCCGTCACCGTAAAAGTCTGGTAAGTACGGGTGACCGCAGTGCTAAAATCAGGACTTATAATTTTCCCCAGGGCCGGGTGACTGATCACCGGATCGGATTGACCCTTTATAATCTGGATGCCGTATTGAATGGTGAGATCCAGGAACTGATCGAAGCCTTACAGTTTGCCGAGAATTCAGAAAAACTGGCCCGGCAACAATAAGCCGGTGTACGTTGCCATCTACGAAAATTTTTTACAAAAAAATATTCTGCTGATCTCAGCGGATGACCTACATTCATATTAGAAACTATCTCAAAAGTTGTTTCCGTCATACCGGGCCCCGGATCAGGTCCGGGGCAAGCACTGACCCGGTATCTTTTAATAGAATCGTTTTTCCAATAGATGCCGGGTCAAGCCCGGCATGACATCCCTTTAATAAACGACTTTTGAGATAGCTTCCATTAAAATTTTTATCTCACGCCGTTGTAACTACGGTTTAAAAAGAAAAACTATGCTTGACCAGTTATTCAACATTGTAAAACAGTTTGGACAGGAAACGGTTGTCAATAATCCTGAAGTACCCAATGAATATAATCAGGAAGTAATGGCAGATGCCACCAGTACCATTGCCAGTGGATTTCAGAATGTAATGGCGGGTGGTGGTTTCCAGAATATTCTTGATCTGTTTAAGGGCGGAGGAAATGCCGGTGGCGGCGGTATTGGCGGATTAATCAAGAACCCGATGGTGAGTATGATGGTGGGTTATTTTATCAGCAAGCTGGTTAGTAAATATAAAATGAGTCCGGCTTCTGCCAGTAATGTGGCCAATAACCTGATCCCGAATTCCATCAATGACCTGATTAATCAGACCAACGACCCGGGCAATGAAAAAGCCACCATGGATAATTTTGTTGGATCATTGGTTGGCCGTGGTGCCACTCCGGAAGAGGAAGAACAATCATCTGAAAGCGGATTTTCTCTCCAAAACCTGCTGGAACAGTTTACCGGGGGTGGAAATAGTGGCGGTGGCGCTACCAGTGGCGGGCTGAATATCCAGGATTTGATCGGAAACCTGACTAAAAAGGCCCAAAACAGTTTCCAGGATCGTTCTTCCGGTGGCGGAGGCGGTGGCCTGATGGACCTGATCAAGGGCTTTATGAACTGATTGATATGAACTTATGTGCAGCCGTCCCGGTAACCGGGGCGGCTTTTTTGTATTAACAAAGCTTTTGGCATGATCTTAGAAATAAAGTAATCGGTTATGCGTCTTATATAAGTAGTTCTTTACAATTCGAAACTCAGTCTTCTTTAAACCCGTGAATTTCACTGGTATTAGAGAAAACTGATCGCTGCCGGATGAAAAGTTTGAATCAAGCTCTCTTGCGCTTACAAGTGGTAGTACAGGAGATTTACGAGGGAGAAACTAAGTGGAAATACGGAAAATGAGCTTTTAAACTTTCATTAACAGTATACATCATACTACCGGCAGTAACTTTGCGTTATACTATTAAGAATCTAATTCTGGAACTCATTATAAAAGCAGTCAATTTTCTCATAAGCAGTTAGTTTTGGTTGCGACCCCTGTTTCTACAGGGGTTTATTTTTTTATATAGGTCCTGCTGCTGAACCATAAGCCCGCCAAAGCCCCGACCCCGTCTGCAATAATATCACCGACATCAAATGAGCGGTTCACCACGAGATATCGTTGTACAAATTCCATCCCGATACCATAGAGGAAGGCAATGATTGTAATCCACATGAATATTTGTTGTTTACCGGATGATCTTCCTTTCAATGCCCAGCACCAGCAAACTACCAGTACGGCGAATAAACCGATATGCACCCATTTGTCCAGCCAGATCCTGCTGTACCATGTTTCCTGCGGAAAAGCGGAACCCGGCATCGTCAGCAAAAAAGTTACAATGATTAACCAGAGTATACCGGGCGCAATATTGGGTTTGATCTTTTTCAGAAAAATTTTTTTGCAATGTTAACCAATAAAAAATGAAGGGGGCCCCGAAAGAGGCCCCCGTTTAACCAACTATAGAACCAAAAACTACTATAGCCGTATACTGTTTAGATGAACAGTTACGGTAAAATGTAATAAACAGATTGTTGGAAGAGGGACCGGGCTTATTGCAGATTGCCCATTACATAGATCTGACCTTCGGGTTGACTTACATTCTTTCTGCCTTTTTTCTCCAGGGTAATAGCGAAGGCCTGGGCAGACTGTGCATTCTTTGCTTTAAGAAGTAAGCGGTCCTGTTTTACAAAATATTCTTCATTGATAAAACCAAGATCAACGGGTTTTCCTTCGGCAAGGGCCCAGAGCTGGTATTGCAGACTATCGGCAGGCTGAGGAAGATTATTCACGAGCAGGTACACATCATGAGAAGTAGTATCCCAGTAAACGGTGGTGAAGGCCGCCGGAGCCATATCGGTTCCTTTCATGGAAGCCATTTTGATATCCGGATTTCCTTTCAGCATATCAATATCTTTCTTCACGGTATTCAATTCCGCAACGGTCTGATCATAATTATTTCTCAACTGGCTGTTGCGGCCTGTCAGAATAATATTATAATAGATACTACCGGCCAGCAAGGCGATACAGGCGGCAGCGGCATATTTCCAGCCATTCATTTTCCGGACAGGAGTGGGATGCATGGGAACTACGGTAGCTGTTTGGCCGATGGCATCCATGAGTTTGCTTTTCAAACCGGCATCGGGTGCTATCGCATGTGCCATGGCCTGTTGTTCCAGACTCAGCTCGAAAGCGGTTCTTGCTTTCAGCAGTTCGGGATATTGATTACAGTATTGTTCGAACTCTTTTCTTTCTTCTTCAGAAGCAAGTCCGAGCACATAGCTCTCGACAATTCCGCTTGATATGTATTCCTGTATATTCACTTTATTAACTGATCATCGTTCTTAAATGGCTTAATGCAGTTCTGATTCTTGTTTTTACAGTACCCAATGGTAAACCCTGCAGCTTCGCAATTTCTTCATGGGTAAATCCCTGGAAATAGGAAAGATCAATCAGCACGCGCCACTCTTCTTTCAATTTATTCAAAACCTTTTTTAATCCCACGTCTCCTATAGCCGGGCCGGTGACCGCTCCGGGAAGCGAATCATCATCAGCAATGGTCTGATTTTTCTGCGCATCACGGTATGACCTGGATCTTACTTCGTCGATGGCTGCATTCCTGGCAATATTCAGCATCCAGGTAAAGAGCCTTCCTTTGGAGGGATCATACAATTCAATCTTTCGCCAGATATTGACAAAAACGTTTTGCAATACATCCCCTGCAAGATCCCGGTCAGTGATAATACCTCCGATCACTCCCAGCAGTGCCCCGGAATAATTATCATACAAATAGCTGAATGCCTGTCCGTTCCGCGCTTGCAGTAAGGCCACCAGCTCTGTTTCGCCGTATGTGGTTGTTGGGTTCAAATGGTTGGTTAAGGTACAATAAAGACCGTACCAGCATCATTTACGATAAAAGGGGAATTCCGGATTTAGGCCGTGATGGCTTCATATGCCGCCGCATCCATCAGCTCATCTACATCGCCGGGGTTGTTGACGGTCATTTTAATCATCCCGCCTGCTTCATAAGGGTCGTTGTTCACGGATTCAGGTGCTCCGTTGAGTCCTGCGTTGAATTCGGTAATGGTTCCGCTAACCGGCAAAAACAGGTCAGAAACTGTCTTTACTGCTTCCACTGTTCCGAAAACAGCACCCGCTTCCAGGGATTGGCCCACTGTTTCCACTTCTACATAAACGATATCTCCCAGTTCGCGCTGGGCAAAATCTGTGATGCCGATCGTGGCTACATTTCCTTCCATTTTGATCCATTCGTGGTCCTTGGTATAACGGAGTTCAGCGGGAAAATTCATACAAAAATATTTTGCTGCAAACCTAAGGGAAATCAATGATAAACGTATTGAACCTCAATAGGCCCATATTCAATTCACCGGAAAAAAAGCACCGTTCAGGCTATTATTTATACCATTGGTCGGGAACTGCTTTTACAAATGCATGACACGGGGTTATCTTTGCCCACTTAAGATCAAAAACCATTCAAAATGAGAAAGTTAGTCGTTATTTTAACCGGTTTTATGCTGATTTCGGCCACTACGATGGCCCAGCGTATTACCGGTAATGTGAAGGATGAGCAGGGCAAAGGAGTGGACAAATCCACCATTTCCCTTTTAAATGCAAAAGACTCTTCAGTCATTAAACTGGCCGTTACTTCCGACAATGGAAAATTCACGATTGCGGCTGAAAAGCCCGGTCAGTATCTCGTGAGCAGTTCCCATGTTGGCTATACCACGGTTTATTCCAAAGTATTTGAAGTATCAGGTTCCGGTGATATCAATCTCGGCGATATCAGCATGGCAAAATCCGGGGGCAACCTCGCTGCCGTGACGGTTACTTCCCGTAAGCCCATGATTGAAGTAAAAGCCGATAAGACGATACTGAATGTGGAAGGAACCATGAATGCAACCGGAAACGATGCATTGGAATTGCTCCGCAAAAGTCCGGGAGTGCTGGTGGATAAGGATGATAATATCGGCCTGGCCGGTAAGAACGGGGTGAGAATTTATATTGATGGTAAGCCTTCTCCATTAGCCGGAGCTGATCTGGCCAATTACCTGAAGACCCTCAACTCCGCCCAGATCGAAGCCATTGAACTGATCACCAACCCATCTGCCAAGTATGATGCAGCCGGTAATGCCGGTATCATCAATATCCGTTTAAAGAAAAACAAAGCTTTTGGTACCAATGGTTCAGTGAATGCCGGTTACAATATCGGTATCTATCCCAAATACAATGGAGGGATTAATTTCAACCACCGCAATAAAGGCATCAATGTGTTTGGTAATTACAATTATAATAATACCAAGCAGAATAACGAATTCAATTTGTACCGCACCGTACTGGATAGCGTGTTTGATGGCCGTACCAAGATGATTTTCGATAATATCAGCCATAGCTTCAAAGGTGGAATTGATTTCTTCCTGAATAATAAGCATACCCTGGGAGTACTTGTGAATGGTAACCTGGCGAATACGGAGTTTAATAATAACAGCCGTACGCCCATCAGCTATAAACCCACTGGAGTGGTTGACCGGATTCTTACGGCCAATAACACCAATGATATGAGCCGGGATAATGTCAACTTCAACCTGAACTACCGTTTTGCGGACACAGCAGGTCATGAGCTGAACATTGATGCTGATTATGGTTTCTTTAAAAACGATGGTAACCAGTTGCAGCCGAATTATTATTATAATGCAGCGGGCAATACCCTGATCAGTCAGGTGATCTATCGTTTTGTGGCCCCGACAGATATCAATATCTATACGCTGAAAGCTGACTACGAACAGAACTTCAAAAAGGAAAACTGGGACTGGGTGCGAAAACAACCCTGATCCGGACCGAGAATAATTTCCAGCGTTTTGATGTGCAGCAACTGAGTCCGGAAGTAAAAACACTGGATGTACCCCGCAGTAATCAGTTTGATTACTCAGAGAATGTAAACGCGATCTATATCAATTATAACAGACCCCTGAAAGGTAAAATGATTCAGCTGGGGCTCCGGATGGAGAATACGGTTTCTGAAGGAAAGTCATACGGTTTACTGGCCAATGGTTCGGTGAATACCTCCAGCAAGCAAACTTTCAAAAGGAATTATACCAACCTCTTCCCCAGTGCAGCGATTACATTTAATAAGAACCCGATGATGCAATGGGGTCTTTCCTATAGCCGTCGTATTGACCGGCCTGCTTACCAGGACCTGAATCCATTTGAATTCAAACTGGATGAGTACACATTCCAGCGTGGTAATACTTTGTTACGTCCGCAGTACACGAATATCATTTCGCTGACTAATACCTACAAGTACAAACTCACCACTTCACTGAGCTATAGCCATGTTAATGATGTATTTGCCCAGTTGGTGGATACGGCCGAAAAGTCTAAGAGCTTTATCACCCGTAAGAACCTGGCCAAGAGAGATGTGGTGGCGTTGAACATCAGTTATCCGTTTATGTATAAAACATACATGATGTTCACCAATTTCAGTGGTAACTATTCCAGTTACAAGGCTGATTTCGGTGGTGGCAGCAGGATCATTAATATTGATAACGTGTCCTTCAATATCTACCAGCAGCACAGTCTGCGTTTTGGTAAGAAGAAAGACTGGAATGCAGAAGTAAGTGGCTGGTATAATTCTCCGGCTTTATGGGAAGGTGCATTCCAGAGCAAGTCCATGTGGTCGGTGGATGCCGGTATGCAGAAAAATATCTTTAAAGGAAAAGGTACCCTTAAAGTGGCGGTATCTGATATCTTCTTCAGTATGAAATGGAGAGGTGAACTGAATTTCGCCGGACAAACCACGGTGGCCAGTGGAAACTTTGAAAGCCGTCAGTTGAAAACCAGTCTGGTTTGGAGATTCGGTAGTAACTCAGTGAAAGCAGCCCGCCAGCGGAAAGATGCTGCTGAGGAAGAGAAAAAGCGTACGCAGGGTGGCGGCGGATTAGGTGGTAATTAATTTACGATAGTAGAAAGTTTTTTTAGCCACGAAGGCACGGAGGCACAAAGGGAAGTAGAAAAGATACTCTTTGTGGCTTAGTGCCTTTGTCCATAGGACCCTTCGGGTGGCTAATTTTTTTTGCGCTCGAAGAGTCCTTTGGACAAAATGATGTATTTCACCGCGGAGGCGCAAGAGGGCGCAGCGTTAACGCAGAGGGATTTGTATTTCGAGCAAGGCGAGAAATCTTGTATTTCTCCCTCCCTAAAAAAAGCCTGTCATTCCGAACGAAGAGAGGAAACTTGTATTCAATTTAACACCTTGATATTATTTGCCACGAAGGCACAAAGACACTAAGAAAAGTTGAGTTTTAATTCTTTGTGTCTTCGTGCCTTTGTCCACAGGACCCTGCGGGTGGCTATTTCATTTCACTCCTGCTGCTCATTCATCCATAATGCCCGGTACTTCTTGGGTGACATCCCGATATTTTTACGAAAGCGCTTGGAGAAATAATAGGGATCATCAAAACCGAGTCCGAAGGCGATATCCTTGATCGGCCGGTTACTGAAATTCAGTTGCTGACAGGCTTTCTGCATTTTCATCTGCAAAAAATAATCAATCGGGGCATAGCCGGTTTTCTGCCGGAAGAGGTTGGAGAACCTGGACACTGAATAATTATACTGACTGCTCAGTTCCTGCAGGGAGATATTATCATTGATGCGTTCCTGCATATAATGAATGGCGCTGTCCACACAATCCAGTTTACCGGTGGCGCTGGCTGAAAAATAACGGGCATTATAAATGAAAAGGGTCAGGAAATGAGAGAGACTCATATTCGCGAAAAGCAGATTGTCGATACTATAACCCAGTTCCAGGGTTTTATAGATTCTTGAGAAAATAGCGATGATCTCTCCATCGCTTTTGACAGAAACCGGTTTGAAATGTTTCTGTACTTCCTGTACTTCATTGAATTCCGGTAAAGATTCTCCGCCAAAATGCACCCAGTAAATGGACCAGGGATGATCGGGGTTGCTGCCATAAGAATGCTCGACGTTTTGAGGCAGGATAAAAAATTCATTGGGGCCTACTTCATAGCGTTGTTTACCGATCTGGAACCAGCCTTGTCCGTCCACACAGTAAAACAAAAAATTTTCGGGCAGTCCTTTTTTCCGGTAGGTAAAATGATCTTTTGCCTTGGGATAATAACCGATGGAGCAGATATGCAGGTGCCGGAGCATGGAATTACTGTTGACCCTCGATTTTAGGATCGTACGGGGAATTTCAATCCTTTGCCGGCCGGCCCCGTACCAGATATTCTTATGTGAACCTTCTTTATTTTCCTTTTCCTTCATATGGCGGAAGCAAATTGACGGTTAAATTAGTGAAAGTTGGGTAATTCAGCCGAAACCTTTCGGGTAATGGGAATCAAAACTATTTACGAAATCATCAACGCTGAAACCATACAGTACAAGACAGCTTTATTTGTCTTATAGTTATATTCGTTTCCTAAATCTTTGTTATGCAACGATTCCTTGCCAGCCTGCTCCTCCTTGTTTCTTTTTTTGTTTGGCAGTCTGTTGATGCCAAAATTGTATTGCCCGCTTTTTTCAGTGATCATATGGTATTGCAGCAGCAGACTAATGCGGCGATCTGGGGTTGGGCCCGGCCTGGGAGTCAGGTACAGATAACTACATCCTGGAACAAAAAGAAATACAGCACGGCAGCGGATGCGGCAGGTAAATGGAAATTGCAGGTGGCCACGCCGGTTGCGGGTGGCCCTTATGAGATCCAGATCAGTGATGGGGAGAGCATTACCTTAAAAGATATCCTGATCGGGGAAGTCTGGTTATGCAGTGGCCAGAGCAATATGGAAATGCCGATGAAGGGATATCGTGATCAGCCGATCAGGGGATCGAATGATGCGGTATTCAATTCTACCAATAGCCAGATCAGATTATACACGGTTCCGAGGGCCGTTAAAACATTTATACAGGACAGCACCCGTAAAGCGGATTGGTTGATGGCCGGACCTGAGACCGTGAATAATTTCAGTGCTGTGGCTTATCATTATGGCAAAATACTCCAGGCTCGATTGAATGTACCGGTAGGATTGATCAATATCAGTTATGGTGGTTCATCGGCAGAAGCCTGGATGAGTGTGGAGGGATTAAAAGCATTTCCTGAATTGGTTATTCCCACATTGGCGGATTCATCCAGGGTCAATAACCGTACTCCCACTACTTTATACAATGCCATGTTGAAACCTTTTATTGGTTATGCGATCAAGGGCTGTCTCTGGTACCAGGGCGAAAGCAATAATGGCCGTTCGGAGCAGTATGAAAAATTATTTCCGGCCATGGTCAAGCAATGGAGGGATGAATTCGGGATTGGTGAGTTTCCTTTTTATTTTGCGCAGATTGCACCTTACAATTACCGCAATGGCGCAAATGCTGTTGCCCCGCTTGATCTCAAAGCCAATTCAGCTTTTTTAAGAGATGCCCAGAGAAAATCGGTGAACCATATTCCCAACAGCGGCATGGTGGTATTGATGGATAATGGAGAGGAATTCAATATTCATCCGGCGGATAAGGAAATCGTTGGAAAACGATTTTCCTATATGGCCCTGGCCGCCATTTATCAGTTCAAGGGATTTGCTTATCAGAGTCCGGCCTTTGATTCATTACTGATAAATGGCAGCATTGCCACGATCAAATTCAAATATGTCCCGAACGGGTTGACCAGTTATGGTAAAACACTCACACAGTTTGAAATTGCCGGGGCTGATAAAATATTCCGTCCGGCTGCTGCCAGTATCCGTAATGGAACGATTGTGATTTCTTCTCCGTTGGTTCCGACTCCAGTTGCTGTTCGTTATGCGTTCAGGGATTTTATTGTGGGAGAGTTGTTTAGTACGGAGGGGTTTCCGGTGAGTAGTTTTCGTACGGATGATTGGTAGGGAGTAGTTGGGAGTCGGGCCTCAACTATGTCATACTGAGCTTAGTTTACCCTGAGGACTCGAAGGGAAGTATGTTTAGCAAAATATAAATTTACTAATACCGTCATTCCAATTTCCCTTTTCTAGACACTCCTTTCCGTCCTCTGACCCCCTTCCCGCCCCCGTCCCCTAAAGGGGAGAAACAAATGTTGTGTAAGCAATTTCTACATTCTTATTTCCTTGTTCGTCTGTTCTTATTTCGAGAAAAGTCCGGAAGTCGGAAAGACCGGAAGTCCGGAAGAAGGGCGGTTGTAAATTCAGCGTTCGTTATGTATACCCCGTCCCCTAAAGGGGAGAAACGTGCGTTGTCGAAGCGACTTCTACATTCTTAATTCCTTGTTCGTCTGTTCTTATTTTCTCACGACCCCACCCCGCCCCCATCCCCTAAAGGGGAGAAACAAATGTTGTGTAAGCGACTTCAACATTCTTATTTCCTTGTTCGTCTGTTCTTCAATAAAAACCGCCCGTTTTCAGTTCGCTGTGATTCGCCGTGTGCGCAGTGGTTTATATTAACCACGGCGAGCACATTGGTTCACGGTGTAGTAAAAGACTCGGCAGCCCGTAACCTCCTCTGAAAATCCTTGTTGCCGAAGCTATTTACTTTTATGCTATAGCGGTTCATTCTGTGTACACCAAACAACTTATAACCAAGGCCTCAAGGGTATTTGCCCCAGCGGGGCAACTTATCGGTAACACAAATGCCCTCTATGCGGAATTTGCCCCGGAGGGCCAAAACTCATTAGTCCCTTATTACCTTTCCGTGGATCTGCTCATTTTCATCATAAATCACTCATCAGTTATCCATCAAAAGGTCGCTCCCGGCCATTGGTATCTTTTGCAGAATTGGTTAACTTCAAAATCAGATATACCAGTCATGCCCATGTGACTGAGGTGCACGAGGTGTGGGTGGGAAGCGCGGGGATGAGAGGGATTTTTGGGTGTATTGATTTGAGGACAATTAAAAATATATAATTTAAACAAAGTTGCTTTTGATAACACTTGTTTAATCCTACAAAAGTAACAGCATAATTTTTTAGTGCACTGCCTTATATTAAAAAACCTCATGATTACTACTCCGGAATTTAAAAAACAAATTGCTAAGCCATTCGGAGCACAGATGAGAAAATATGGATACAAGGGAACTGGTTTGGAGTATCGTCGGGATATTGGAAACTTTTTGACCTCCATATATATCGAACCAAGTCAATGGGGTGGCAAATGTACAGTCGGGTTTGCAATTCATCCGAAAGCGATAACTAAGAATTACAACGGTCAGCTTAATCTGGAAAAGCTTAAAATCTATGACTTTGAATTTAAGATGAGCTTAATTGAATCTTCCCAGGAACTATGGTGGAACTACAGTGAAGATGAATTTACCAACCTCGCCACCCTCAATGATATAATCGTTTCGATTGAACGAAAGTGTTTTCCCGTCTTTGAGCAATTTCTCGAAAAGCCAACTATTCTTGACACATTCAAACTGTCCGAAATGGCGGATTTTCACGAAAACTGGACAAAAAAGACCGGAGTTTCCATTGCAATGACGGATAGTCAATTTGCCTGGGCAATGATTTTATACTTTGAAAATAAAAATCCCGCCAAGGCTAAGCAATTTGCGAAATGGCTGATTTCACTTTTTGACAGCAACGATTACGGCTGGTACTCCGAAGATATCCTTCGTGTTCTAACAAAGAACTAAGTCGAATAACATTGTTTTTTGCGAAAGCTGCCTGCTTGCCCAATCGGCCTATAACAGCTGAAGAAATACTGCAGGACTCTTTGAATAGTTTACCTAAATTTATACAGCCTTCACCATGCGCAGCTCCTTTTGTAATATTCTTAACCGTTTAATTTTTCTCATGAAACTCAGGATATATTCTAATAAACATTCATCCTTTTTACCCATCTTCCTGCTTTGTATGGTGCTTGTCTGTTCATCGCAGACATACTTATCCGGACAATCAACCTTCACAAGTGCCGCTCCGGTAACGAAAACTGTGCCGGTAATAGAATTGAATGGAACCGCCTATAACAGGGGATTACAGCACGGCACCCAATTAAAAAAAGAAATAGCTGAGGTATTTGGCAAATGGAAATTAAATATCCGTTCAGCCGTAAAAGCTGACCCTGATTCAACCTTAACAGCTTTCAGAAATGCAACAAACTTTAAACCTGCTACAGAGAAATATGTCCCTGATGTGTTGAAAGAACTAAAAGGTATAGCAGATGGTTCGGGTCAATCATTTGAAGATGTATTTGCTTTTCAATTGCTGGATGAATTTTGGGTCTACCTGGATAATCAATTTAATACAGCCAATCACCATTGCAGCGGAATTGGCGTTTCAGCAACAGCTAATCACCCGGCTTATATTGCCCAAAATATGGATTTGGAAAATTATATGCATGGCTATCAGGTTTTGTTGCATCATGAAGCGACTGATCAGGAACCAGAACAATATATTCTTAGTTGCGCCGGTTTAATAGCCATCAATGGAATAAATGAAAATGGAATAGGGCTTTGTGTGAACACTTTGATGGATTTGCAGGCATCTCCAGCTGGTTTACCGGTTGCTTTCGTTGTCCGAGGCATCCTGGGTAAACAGAATGGTAAAGATGCACTGGACTTTCTGCAATCAGTTAAACATGCATCCGGCCAAAACTACATACTGGGTATAAAAGACAGTGTTTATGATTTTGAAGCATCAAGCAACCAGGTAGTCCGCTTTTTGCCAAAACCCGGGGAGAGCAATATCGTATATCATACCAATCATGCATTGGCCAATCATGATGTAAAGGACTGGTATAAAAAATACCATCAGCAGGTTTTAGCTGACAGCACCAAAAACGGAAACAGTGAAGTACGCTTTGCTTCATTGAATCAAAGACTGAATAAACAGGCTTCAGACATATCAACTGATATCATAAAGACAACGCTGCGTTCAAAAGACAATCTAACAAATCCTGTTTGCAGGGTATATGAAGAAAACGGAGCTGGCTTTACTTTCAGTTCTGTAATTTATACGCTAGGCGGAAAACGTTCAGTGCAAATAACATATGGCTCACCTGATCAATCAGAGTATAAAGAATACTTTTTTAAGCAAGCGAAATAATCGCATTAAGGAAAAACTACATACAATATTGGCATTGTTTACAAACCGGTTGAGAACCCGGCTACTCAGCAATTTTACTCTTCATAGCCCCTAAACCACAATCATGCGCCTATCCCTCTTTTTTTTGTTTGTCAATCTTTTCACATTCACACATGGACAAATTCCTGATTCCCTTTCAAAAAAAGTAGATGCCATCTTTGCTGAATACGACAAAACGAATTCGCCAGGTTGTGCTTTAGCCATATTGAAAGATGGGAAAATTATTTACAAACGGGGGTATGGAATGTCCAATATGGAGTATAATATTGCCATTAGTCCATCTTCAATATTTCATATTGCCTCTATTTCGAAACAATTTACAGCGGCAGCGATAGTCCGTTTATCGCTGGAAGGAAAATTGTCATTGGATGATGATATCAGAAAATATATACCCGAAGTGCCCGATTTTGGTCACAAGATTACCTTCAGCAATCTCATACATCATACCAGTGGTATCAGAGATCAATGGGCTTTGCAAAGGTTAGCCGGCTGGCGAGCTGACGATTTGGTAACCGAAAAAGATATTCTGGATATGCTAGCCAGGCAAAAAGCGTTGAATTTTCTGCCGGGAGAGGAATATTTATACTGCAATACTGGTTTTACGCTGGCAGCCGTTGCTGTGAAAAGAATTACAGGGGTCTCCCTCCGGGATTATGCTGACTCTGTATTTTTCAAACCGCTTGGAATGACAAATACACATTTTCATAGCGACCATGCTGAAATAACTCCCAACCGGACTTCTGCATATAGTAAAGACCCCAATGGAGTATGGAAAATAAGTATCCCCGTTTTCGACAATTACGGTGCCACCAGTCTGTTCACTACTGTGGAAGACCTGGCTAAATGGGATGAAAATTTTTATACTAAAAAAGCAGGGGGAGACGCATTTATCAATTTAATGCAAGCCACTGGAGCACTAAATAACAAAACTGCACAAACTTATGCAGCAGGACTAATTGTGAGTACCTACAAAGGATACAAAACAGTCGCACATAGTGGGGCAGATGCAGGATACAGGAGCAATATGATCAGGTTTCCAGATGAACATTTTTCTGTTGTGATACTGGCAAACCTTGCCAGCATAAATACCATCTCACTTTCTTATAAAGTGGCTGATTTGTTTTTAAAAGACAAGCGTGTTCAGCAACCAGCATTTAAAGCCGACTATAATATAGTAAAGGGATGGGCAGGAGATTATTTTGAAATGAGTACCCAATCTTTACAAAACTTAACCTACACTAATGAAAAGCTAAGTGCAGGCATTACTGAATTTTTGGCCACAACAAATTCCACATTCACAATACCTAATACAGCTACAACCCTATCGTTTACGGGAGACTCATTAAATGCTCAACTGGAGGTATATGCAGAGGGTGCAGGACTCAGTACTTATAAAAAATTAAGTAAATATTTATTGTCTGTTCCGGAACTGGAAGAATTTAAAGGAGATTTTTATAGTTCAGAATTAGATACAAAATATACTGTGTATATAAAAGACAACATTTTGCAAATAAAAAGACCAAGGTATGACGACATAAAAGTCGAGCCTTTGTTAAAAGATATTTTCACAGGCAATTTCATCATCCGGTTCCAGCGTAATAAAAAAGATAAAATTGAAGGATTTTTCCTGAGTGCAGGCAGGGTTCGTAATTTGTATTTTGAGAAAGTACTGACTAAATAACATTGTTTCCTTCCCATCCGTGCTCCTCTCTTTGTATTATCCTTTATACACTTTGTGTGCTGGAGTAAACCCGCTGGATAAGCCAATGACTTTTATTGCCTGTGTACCCCCTTTCAGATAATAAACAACCCGCTAAACCCGTTTCATTTGCTGACCCGGCATTATTAGCTGTATCAACAGCACCAGCCTTTACAATAACCAACAGCAATCATTTCAGGGATACAGACATTCGAGTAACTTCAATAACCGGATTAATTGCCTACCATGCTATTACGCGCATTTATTTACCCTCTTTCCCTATGTGTTTTATCATTTGTCTCCTATTCACAGGATACCATACCACATGTAAAGGGAAATATTACCATTTCCATTAAGAAAGGCACCATTGACTGTGACCTTGTTATTTCCAATATGCCCAGGCTACAGGACTATTATCTCCGGCTGAATGCAGGGATGAATATTCAGTTTATCAAAAATGCAGAGCCGGGGATGCAGCCCCTGAATTACGAAAGGTCTCCTTATGACAGTCTTTCCTCCGGGGAATCGCTGGCCTATTATATATCTTCCTGGTCTGCATCCGGAAAGTATCTCCCCCGGTCCATCCGGTTTAAATATACTGGTATGTATCCGGTGATCACCGACAGTTCAAGTGCGGTGGACTGGAGGGGTAATATTGCCTTCAACGGCAAAACACTGCGTGCAGATGGCATTCAAAGTGCCTGGTGTCCGATTCTGTATGATATCAAAACAGATACCCGTTATGAAAACGTTACCTATGACCTGGATATCAGCTGTGCAGATTGTCAGGTGATTTACCTTAACGGTAGCGAGCCGGTGTCCGGCACCCGGGCCAAACTAAGCACTAAAACAGCACAGGACCTGACCCTGTTTGCCGGTGATTACAAGGCAACCTCTATCAATGGCCATTATTTCCTGAACCCGGATGCCAATGAAAAGGAACTGACTGAACTGGAGAAAACCCTTCACTCCTTTCAGGATTACCTGGAAAAGAAATCAGGGATCCCTTACAAAGGCAAGATGGTTTATATACAAACCACCCCGGTATCTAAAAACAACTCCTGGCTATTTGTTTCTTATCCCAGTATCGTGAAAGTGGGATGGGATGCCGGTATGAAATCCTTTTTAAGTAAAACGGAAGGGCCGGAATTCCTGTTCTATATGACGCATGAAATTGCACATTACTATTTTGGAAGAATCCGCAGTTTTAATGCTGAAATCGGGGATATGATTTCTGAGGGTTTTGCAGAATTTCTGGCACTTCAGATGACCAGGCAGCTAATTAGCAAAGATCTTTATGAGGAAAAAAATGAAATCCAAGGTCCGGGCGTTGCAAAACCTGAATCCGGTACCTGTTGCCGGCATCCGCTCAAAAGCTGACTATAAAGACCGGGAATTATATGTTTATTATTATGCTCCGCTTATTTTCTCCGCCATCGAAAAAGAGATCGGGGAGGAGAAAATGTGGGCCTGGATCAAATTGTTATTACAGTCTCCGGTGACATTAACGAACTATGCATTTTTTGAAGAAACATTAGAAAAAGCGCTGAATGACAAGAATAAGTTTGATTCGCTCCGTACTAAATACCTAACTTCTGAGCTCAGTCTCCAGCATGCCATTTCCACATTAAATTTAAAGGAAGATCGACCCGCAACCCCAACCACAAAAAAGGCGGAACCCAAAACCTATTTCTATTTTATTCTCTCCAGGCCTTTTAGAGATATTGGTTCCTCCCAAAACAATATGATCACACATACCGCGATTCAGCAAATCACCTGCAGTCCTGAAGAATTCAGCAAAATCCTTAGGCCTTTTGCCATCCGGGTAAAAGAAGCCTGTATCAATGAAACCGGCAGCACCAACGATTTAAACAGCTACGGAACAAAGGAGGAGGCAGAAGCGGCTTTAAAACGCTGGCTGGATCGTTACAACAAAATGGGAAAGATGCAGATAAAAATAATTGATCCCTTGCCGGGGGAAGGGCAAGCAGCGCCTGTGATTAAAGGGTTTTAGGACTGGAAATGTTCTTATAGCCGGGCTGGGAACAGGTTTTCTATTTGCTGAATCATGCACACAATAGTTAACATTGTATTAGGTGTAACCAAACTAGACTACTACCATTAAGACATACCTTATCATACTACCTCTTACTTTTTTAACTGCATCCAGGTCTATAAGTCAGGGCTTCATCCTTATGCCTCAGAGTAACATAGAAAAGAAAGACACCAATCTACTATATCACTATATCGATAAACGAAATGCATTTGTTGGTGCAGATCTTCATATTTATGCAAATGGCAAATTTAATCTCAGATCATACCCGGATGTAGCCTACTGGATTAGCGCGGGAACATGGTCGAAAACCGGGAGATTTTTTCGTTCTCTAGTAACCTCAAAAACTTGTTAGTAATAAATGTTTCTTATTTACCTTTTCAGGCTGGAAAAGAGAAAGCTTCAAATTTCGCTGTAATAAAAGACTTGAAAGGCACAGAATACCCCCATGGGGCCATACATATTAATAATGATTCTGTCTCGTGCTATTATGGCGATCTGGAATGTTTTGGTTCATTTAAAACAATCGATAGTATAAAAATTAAAATTACCGAAGACGTGTCCTCACCCTGGATTAAGGTAGATCCGACAAAAGGTATTATTCAGATAGTATTAGAGACTGACATTGATTTAGAACGCTATTCTCCATTTAATGAAAAGTTGAAACGCGAGGGTAACATGTTGAAAGTTGTTATAGAATGACTGTACCCAAGATTGGCTTTAGCCTTAGCAGATTACGTGCCCTCTCGGCCTTTAACAGCTGAAGAAATGTTGTAGAGCTGTGCAGAATGCTTCCCTAAATTTATACAGCCAGCAACAAGTCCTAATCGTTAAATTCACTTTTTTAAACTCCTGAAATATTGACAATACCTTTTGAGCCTATAATATTCGGAATTAAAGTTAATATCCACCTGATTTTAGAGTATCTGGCGTTCTTTATTGCATTCAGATACTATATCAGGCTACGTAAGCTGACATTTGACCCAATTTCAAACAAAAACAGGCTTTCAATTATCCTCGGTGCAATTGCCGGAGCATTTATAGGCTCCAGACTAATTGGCTTCCTGGAAAACCCCTTAATTACATTTAATGCCAGTAATGTACTCCTTTTGCTAAATACAAAATCGATCATGGGAGGCCTTTTTGGAGGATTAATTGGCGTTGAGACTTCAAAAAAATTATTAAAGAAAAACGCTCTTCGGGTGACTTGTTTACTTTCCCAATAATAATAGGTATAATTATTGGCCGGATAGGTTGCTTTTTAAGCGGAACTACAGAATTCACATATGGCAAAGAAACTAATTTCCCAACCGGCATGAATTTAGGAGATGGATTATACAGACATCCGATTTCGTTGTATGAAATTGTTTTTTTGATTCTACTCCTCCTTTTTTTTAAGTGGATTTCCCCATGGACAAAAAAGGTTAATGGTCTTTTGTTTAAGATTTTTATGATTTCATACTTTGGATTTCGTTTCATTATTGAGTTTCTAAAACCAAACGTTTTCTATGTTATCGGATTGAGCAGTATTCAATGGCTTTGTATACTATGTTGGATATACTATTTTCCAACATTTAAATTAATTATGAGAAATGCCTACCAGAAATTACACATACTACGATTACACAATTAGTTTATGCCCTGAATGCCTAAAACGGATTGATGCAAAAATCGTTTTTGAAAATGGCAATGTTTACATGCTGAAAAGATGCCCCGAGCATGGTAATTCAAAAGTGCTGATAGCAGATGATATAGAATACTATAAAAATATCAGGAACTATAACAAAGCATCTGAAACGCCACATAAGTTCAATACAAAAACTCATTATGGATGCCCCTATGATTGCGGGCTTTGTCCTGACCATGAACAACACTCTTGTCTTACAATAATTGAGATTACAGACAGATGTAATTTAACATGTCCAACCTGTTATGCCGGATCATCTCCAACTTACGGCAGACACAGAACTCTTGAGGAAGTAAAAAAAATGTTGAATACAATTGTTGAGAACGAAAAAGAACCTGATGTTATCCAAATTAGCGGCGGCGAACCAACACTTCATCCTCAGTTTTTTGACATACTTGACTATGCAAAAACGCTTCCGATTAAACACTTAATGGTGAATACAAATGGCATTGAAATTGCCAAAGATTTTGAATTCGCCAGGCGTTTGAAGAGCTACTCGCCTGACTTTGAAATTTATTTGCAATTTGATTCATTCAAAGAAGCGGCATTGATGTCATTACGTGGAGCTAATTTGAAAAAAATAAGGGAAAATGCTATTGAGAATCTGAATAAATTAAACCTTTCAACAACTCTGGTAGTAACACTTCAAAAGGGACTTAATGAAGATGAAATAGGCAAAATAATAGAGTACGCCCTTAAACAAAAATGTGTAAGAGGCGTAACCTTTCAGCCAACACAAATAGCAGGCAGGCTCAACAACTTTAATCAGGATACTAACAGAATTACTCTTACCGAAGTCAGAAGAAAAATACTAGAGCAGACTGATATTTTCAATCCGGATGATTTAATCCCAGTGCCCTGTAATCCCGACGCTCTTGTAATGGGATATGTATTAAAATTGGCTGGAAACAATATCCCTCTTACTAGATACATCAACCCAACAGATTTGCTTGATAATAGCAAGAATACAATTGTGTATGAGCAAGATCAAGAATTACACCGTAAAATGTTCGAAATATTCAGTACCGGAACATCCACAGACAAGGCATCATCCAAACTACATAGTTTACTTTGTTGTCTTCCTTTTGTGGATGCACCGCAGCTCAGTTATGAAAATTTATTCAGAATAATAATTATGCAATTTATTGATGCCTATAATTTTGACGTAAGGGCTATAAAGAAGTCATGTGTCCACATCGTTAATAAAGACTATAAAATAATCCCTTTTGAGACTATGAATCTTTTTTACAGAGATGGTAAAAATGAGTATTTGGAAAAACTTAGAGCACAATCTTTTAATTCAAAATAATGGACGGAATGGTACTTTTAATATTTTTAATTCTGCTATACTGGCTGATACCAATATCTTTATTAATTGTTGGGTTAGTTAGGATTAAATCAAGTCCAGAAAATGCAAAAAAATTATTGATCATGGCAGGTATTTTGTTTCTGGTTGGAGCTGGTATTTGTGGAGCATTATTATCTTAAGAGTGAGCTCTTTAATCATCAGCACCCGGGCTGGTCAAACATTAAATACCGCCCTATCACCAACGATTTAACGTTGAAACCAGCAGACCTCTTCTTCTAATATCCCAATATCAAAATATCCCAATATCTCAATTCCCAATCACCTCCACATCCCCCCTCCTCTCTTCCGGTATCACTTTCAGCATTTCCAGTTTGCCGTTTTTCCATTCGGCTTCCACCGTTGTGTTATAGGGCGCATGTAATTTAAAATGTACATCCTTATCGGCCGGCCAGGCGGGGAATAGTAAGATCCTTTTGCCATCGGTCTGTAGTAACATTTCCTGGAGACCGATCATGCCGCTGCCGCCCCAGTTATGATCCGGTACCCAGTCGAAACCCGGTCCCCAGAAACTGGGAAAACGACGGGGTGCATCGGCCAGTTTCAATTCATTCAGGCGCCAGGCTTCCTCCCGCAGTCCTAAACGGGCAGCCCAGATATTATCCTGCTTCCATCCTTTGTGACTGCGGAAACGCAATGCATCGGGATCATAGTTCCAGGTATTGAGGGCCGTATCCAATCCGGGTTTACCCACGCCATAGATGCCCCAGGGAAAAACAGGATACAGGGCCATGGGCTCTTCGTTATTGATTCTTTCCCAGGTTTTGGCAGGAGCGATGGCGGTATGTCCGTTGATACTGGTATAATTCAACGGAGGAATTCTTTTGATGAATGCATTCAGGTACACAATGGATTGCAGAAGACTGCTGTCCTTTACCGGATCATTCGAACGCTGCTGCAACTGTTCCAGTAATTCTTTGCTGACGGTTTGCAAAGCAGCAATGGTAGAACTGGCATTATTCGCCATTTTATAGGTCTCCCCTGCCGAACCCGGATACAATACCAGGTGACCATTCCCATCCAGTTCTTTGATGCCCCTTTTCCTGGCCAGGTATTTATAGTGTTCATCAAAAAAGCGGAGACAGCTCATCATAAAGGGAACCTTGCTGCTGATATCTTTTCCGGTATAACGGCTTTCCTGCAACATCATCAGACAAAATTCAAACACGGTATCCCACTCATATTCCAGCCAGGCATTGTATTCCACTCCTTTGTCGAAATCAGCCGGTCTTTTGGAACCATACTCTGCATAATTGGGCAGTCCGTAGTTTTCCATCTGCTCGGTGAAGCAGGCTCCCTCATGGCTCCAGTAGACCTTGCTTCTTAATTCCGCATTTTTCTGTATCCGCAGGTAAAACTCAAACTGTGATTGCATTAAATCAAAGTCACCGCTCCTGATCATAGGGAAATAAACCAGCCGCTGGTTTTGTGCCGTATGCACGCCCCCACCCCAGTTGCGGTAATCGGGACTCAATCCCTTGTTCACAGAATCGGTATAATGCGGATCCACGGTAAATAACCCGCCATTGAACTTGGTGGGCCATTCCCCTTTGGCATTGCAGCCAAGTTGATAACGGAAGAGCTGGTAATTACGGGCAATTGACCAGCTGCCGCTGTTGACTTTATTTTTATCGATATAGATAAAACTGCGGTTCCAGAAATCCTTCCACCACTGCACCGTTTTTGTAAAAGCGGTCTTTTCTTCTTCCAGACTGTAGAACATCGCTGCTTTCAGGTACCAAAGGGAAGTTGACAGACTGGTTTCTGTATACTGATCCTGGCTATTGCACAAAACCAGTTTTAACTTGTGTGTTGAAGCGGCTTTTTCGCTCCTGAGTTTCCAGGCCATAAAATCCGTTCCTTCATATACACCGGAAACAGTGCCTGCCGGTTCAAATCCTCTTCCTCCGAACACACCGCCAAAGACCCGGTTTTTCAATGGATCGTAGAGTTGCTTTTTAACTTCATTCATTCCCTGATAGGCCACCGTGCTATCAAAGATGGTACGGGGTCCGTTGTTGTGATGAAAGCGGACAGCCCCGGTCCAGAATTCAATACTGTCGCGGCTATACGTTTTATTAGCAGGTGGTGCCCATTTCCAGGAGTTGGAAAAATTTTCTCTTTTTACCAATGGACGCTCTTTGTAGCGCCAGTTTTCATAGCTGGCTTCCACAGTAATTTTTTTGGAAGAGGATATATCAATATGCGCAATAGGATCAAAAGCGTTCACCCAGATACGGGCGGTGGCCTTGATGCCATTGTTCTCCCCTGCTACTGTAATATATCCTTCCTGTAAATGCAGTTCCTGTCTGAATACTTTTCCATCAAAAGGATTGGGATTGCATTTCACCCGGATCCTGCCGGCCTTCATCAGGTTGTTATCTTCATTCAATGCTCCACTCTGATTGGCATAGATCAGCAGGTCGCCATTTTCCACCCATACATTTAATCCCATGCTATGCCCGCCACAGGGCATGGACTCTGATGGGTTCTTGCTTTGGGTGGTCCAGACAATATTATATGCCTTTGGCAGCTGTGCATTAATTGTTGCAACACTGCATAAAAAGATCAAAAACAAAAACGATTCCTCATCGGATAACAATTTTTACTTCTCCCCTTATACCTGCGGGAAGAAGCGGTTTATTTTTAAGCGGATAGGGTGAATTAAATCAGTTACTGCTGGCAGCAGGATTCAGTTCATCCCCGATCAGGCGGTTGCGCCAGGTATTGGTAACAAGATTCTCCACTGTATTTTTTCCGGGCTTCAGGTGCTTTGAAATATCAAGCTGATACGGAGCGGTCCACAAAATACCTGCTTCCTTTCCATTGATTTGAACGGTAGCCAAATTATGGGGGGTATCAATATTGATCCAATATTTTTTACTCTTTTCTATTACTTCCCCGCCGGGTCTCCTCCGTCACAACTATACTGCGACAAAAATAATCAATACCTAATAATTGTTACGGAATAGAAAATAAATTCAGCTGTAAAAGGACTGTGCATATAACCGGTCATGGTCAGAAAGATGATCTCCACTTTTCTCTCATTTGCTGTTTGAAAAAACTGATTCCTGACCGTATCATTCAATAACTGGTTCTCGAATCTGGGCCGGTTGTCCAATCCACCAATATCCACTTCCACCCCATCTGCGTTGAGATCAGTTGCCAGGGTGATGGCGCCCGGCTTTTGTCTTTTGAGCATTAACAGATCAATCAATCCGATTTAATACCGCTGATCTTCGCGGCTTTATCCACCTGCTCATAAAACAGTTTGCGGATATTATCAAAGCCTTTAACGGCATGTGCAGGTAGCTTTTCTCCTTTCGCTCCAAATACATAAAATGCAGTTTCAGGCTCCAATGTGATCGTAGTGTCCACCAGACTGCCATCCGCTACCTGTATTGAAGTCAGATTCAACCGAAGCTGTTTGGCAAAAAATTCATAGACAGCTTTGCGTTTGCTGAAACCAAAATCATGCTTTTCATCGGGCAGGTGCACATTCACCAGGTTTTCTTCCTTTCCATACCAGCGATACATTTTTTGCAGGTACAGCAAATCATGTTCTGGCATTCTGTCGGTCCAGTCGCCCCCATCGCTAACCACCAATTGTGGCTGTGGAGCGGCCATTGCTGCAATTTCAAGATTATCGGTTCTTCCCATGCAGCCATGTATATTTTGTCCGCTTTCACAGGGGCAACCGCCATAGAAATAAGAAGAGAGGTTGACAACCGGTGCGGAAACCCTAATTCTTTTATCAATGGCCGACATCATCACGGTATGTGTTCCGCCGCCGCTACCACCTACCATCGCCACGCGACTGGTATCCGCATCTTTTTGTGATAAGAGATAATCCAGTATCCGGATACTGGCCAGTGTTTGCAGGGTCATGGCCAGGCTCTGGCGATGATCTTCCTGTTTGCATTGCAATAATGATTCGCCCCAGGCAAACATATCGTAGTTGAAAAGCATGGCACCCATCTTCGCAAGAGAAGCAGATGTGTATTGGCAATCGGCCCGATAACGGTGCTTGTCCCAATGTCCCTGCGGATGCAGTACCACCGGAATCTTTCCTTTGAATTTTTCTGGTTTGTACAAAGAACCATTGACCCAAACACCCGGTAAAATTTCGATGGCCATGTTTTCGATTGTATAGCCGGGAAATTTCCGCAGGTTTGTCCGGATGGGTAAGGTACCCGGTGAAGCGGGTAGCGTGGATAATTCCATGGCTTCTCTCAAACAGGATTGCATTCCCGATTTCCGTTTCTCCCATTCTTCCAGATTATTGTATTGAGCGGCGATGCGATCCAGTTCGGCCCAACCGTCCCTGGGTTCCCAGCGATAATATTCATAATAAGCCAGCTTATAGACTTTCTCCTTTTCCTTTCTCACTTTCATTTCCAGCGGCTTCAGGATATTATCCAGGGTGGTTTCTGCATCAGCCCGGAATTTCCATTCGGCATAGGTCACTTTCTTATTCATTACCATGCTATCAACATAGCGGATGGTTATCCCATATCTTTTTTGTACTTCATTGAGTACTTCCTTCAATGGCTTTGCAAACTGATTCTCGGTATTGAGCTGTGCCTGCATCAATGGACAAATGCAGAGCGAACCAAGAACCAGGAGGAAAAAAATTTTATACCGCTTTTTCATTGTCTCTGTTTTGTTTCCGGTTACTGTATAATAAATTGGGTACCAGAGCTGGTTTAGGGAAAAACAGACTGGCGATATAACCCACTCCGATCACGGTCTGGTGACTGTACACAGCCAGCATCAGTTTATGTTGTGTGAAATTAAAATTACCCAAATCCTGCAGGAGTTGGGGATTTTTTACGTGAATAGGCTTACTGCTAAGAAAGGCCCATGTCGTAAAGATGATACAGGTGATGATGCCGATATTGAAGCCCTGGCGGTTGGCCCTGGCACTAAAAAGACCCGATTCCCATGGCAACCAATCCGTAGACTACCAAAAAGAATTTACTGGTTCTAATATAGACTGTATCGGTTTTTGCTCACCCACTTCTGGTTCTATCAGTCGTTGTTGTTACTTTTCTTTAACCGGCTTATATCCCCGGATCGAAAAGTATAAAATGACCAGGAAACAAATCAGTGGGACTGCGAATCCCAGCTTAATATTATCTTTTTGCCAGTCTACAATCTGACCCATTAACGGAGGCAGGATCGCTCCACCCACAATGGCCATCACCAGCAATGAACTTCCGGCCTTGGTTTCTTCCTTAAGATCCACCAATCCAAGCGCAAAAATGGTTGGGAACATGATCGACATAAAAAATCCCACAATACTCATGGAATAAATCACGATTTGTCCATGACCGGTGATCGCAATAACACTGAAAAGGGCTGCACCAATACTAAACAGCATCAACAACCTGCTGGAAGAGAAATAACGGGTGAGTATGGTACCCAGGAATCTTCCGATCAGGAAAAGGCTGCCATACAAATATCCCAATTTATTTCCGGCTTCCACTTCATTTACTCCTCCGTATTTCATCGCCATACGTACGAATACACTTGTCACACATACCTGTGCACCCACATAAAAAAATTGTGCGATCACCGCCCAGCGAAGATGCCGGTGTTTCAATACCTGCCCGAACTCGGATAGCTTCACTGTCTTGCTGGTATCTTTCGCCTCCGGCAAACGGAAAAGTAAGAACATTACGGCCACTGCGATAAAGCCCAGTGCAATGCAGATATAGGTGGTGTTCACCCGTGAGACTTCCATAGATAAATAAGAAGCTCTTTGAACCTCCGTCATCGCTGCCAGTTCTGCATCGCTATGTTGAATCCCGGAAAAAATAAAGCGGGTGCCGAGTAAGGGGGCAATGAATACTGCCAGTCCATTCACTGCTGCACCCAGGTTTAGTCGCATACTGGCTGTTTTCGGATTACCCAGGATGGCTGCATAAGGATTGGCGGCTGTTTCCAGGATCGTAATGCCACAGCCGACAATAAAGAGGGCAATCAGGAATATAAAATAGGTGGTGGTATTAGCAGCCGGAACAAACAGAAAAGCGCCGATGCCTGCAATGATCAGGCCGGTGATGATTCCTTTCTTATACCCCCATCTTTTCAGGATCATTCCCGCCGGGATAGCCATCAGAAAATAGGCGGTAAAAATTGCACTGTCGATCAGCATGCTTTCTGTATTGGACAACTGAAAAGCTTTTTTCAGGTGCGGGATCAGGATACCATCCAGGTTATGAACCATCCCCCATAAAAAGAAAAGAAAGGCGACGAGGATAAATGGAACCAGGTATTTGTTTCCATTACCGGTTGTTGCTGTATTTGTAGCGGGCATTGGAGCGGTTGGCTGCATGAGGTGGGAGGGTTTTATTGAATAGCAATTGTTTTGGTATTGGAACAATAAAGGATCGTTGTATTTCCATTGCTGAGCTTGTATACAGCATTGCCCGATGCGACCGGTTTCATTCCGGATGCCGAATGCAGCATTTCATCGCTCATAGTTGAAGGCAAACTGCATAAACTTCCATCAGCCATAAAAGCAGCGATCCCGGATTCAGGATAACTATTTTGGGAAAATGGCTGTTCAAGAAATCGCTTAGGTATTTATCCGAAAAATGTAATACTTATAATCCTAACTGATAAAACCGGTTCGCATTGGAAAAATAAACAGCTTCCAGTTCTTCTTTTCCCAGCAGTGATTTCAGGATGGACTTTGTACTCACCCAGGTCTGCTGATAAGCGTTGGCCAGCAGACTTACGGGCCAGTCGCCCCCGCAAAAACAACGATCCGTTCCAAAATGCTCCAGGGCAAAAGCCACATAGGGTTTCATATCTTCCGTAGTCCTTCCTTCAAAGTTACCGGATGCTGTTCCCAATCCGGAAATCTTTGCTTGGAATTGCGGATGTGATGCTGCTTCTTTCATCAGACTGCCCCAGCGGCCATATTGTTCTTTGGTTGGAATCGGTGGTCCATTCAGGTGATCAAAAACAAATTTCAATCCGGGTACTTTATCGGCCACTTTCAAAACCGTTTCAATATGTTCCGGTTTCACTCCCACTACATCATAGGGTTTATTGTAATTTGCCAGTAGTTTGAGACTTTCAATTACATCAGACTGTAATAACCATTGGGTATCTGGTTCATCATGAATCAGGTGCCGCATCCCCACGAAATAAGGATTGGGTAAGAGCTCTTCTTCCAGTAATCTGGCCGTTTCTTTCGTATCCAGCAAAGGCAACCAGCAAACGACACCGTGTATCCACTCGTTCTGTGCCGCTACTTCCAGCATCAACCGGGTATCCTCCATATTGCAGCTGGCTTGTACCATTACCCCATCGGTAATACCGGTCTGGACTCTTTCTTCTTTTATTTCATCAATAGAATAAGTACGATTCAAAACAGATGTATCACCTTTCAACCAGGGATATTCTGCCCGGGTGAAGTCCCAGACATGGATATGGGTATCAATGATGCGTGACATTTTACTGTGGCGTTGTTACGGGCTCCTGCAAATTATACTTTTTGCTGATCACTGCATTATGTTCTCCAAGCAGCGGGGCTCCCAGAGGAGAACGAAGGATCTGACCATTTACCCGGATTGGACAGCTGGTAATATCCAGACTGAAGCCTTTACCTGTTTTTACCTGCATCACCATGTCCAGGTTTTGAACTGCTGCCATGTTGATTAGTCTTTTTTATTCACCAATAATAAATGTTCGCAGACCATCACCAGTTCTCCCTGCTGGATAAAACACTCCACCAGTTCGGTTACTACTCCATACCCTGGTTTTTTATGATCTTTTTTATCCTTGATGGTCACAGTAACCTGTATACTATCATTAATAAAAACCGGTTTGATAAAGCGGAGCCGGTCATAGCCATAGGTCATGGATACCTCATTGATCAGGTCGGCGGTCAGTCCGACCGCAACGGTAAAAATGAGGGTGCCATGGGCGATCCGGTGTTTGAAGGGCTGGGTATTGCACCAGGCTTCATCCATATGATGGGGGAAAAAGTCGCCGGACTCTTTGGCATGGAAATCTATATCCTCGGCGGAGATGGTCCTGGCGCTGGTTTGACGCGTCTCGTTCAGTGTAAAATCCTCGTAATACTTCCGGGTGAACATGGCAATGATTAATCGTTATACCGGGCGGGGGAACTTTCCTTTCCCGGCATATTAAAAATAACCCCGCAAAGGCAGCGGCTAAATGGAAGGTTTTACTGATTTGATGGATTATTTTCCCAAAGGCGGGCGGGGTGTTCAGGAAATTGTTCGGCAACGAAGGCTTTCGGAGACCGGATCTGTCAATATCTTAAACCCAATAAACTCTCTGAGAAATGGAAAGATCGATTTTCTTAAACAGTCAATTTTATCCTGTTCATTAAAGTCATTATTTGCCAGCTCAATCACTTGTACACCTTTTACTGTGTTACTTAAATGGGAGTGGCAGCTGCTTATTCATCGAAACATACAAAAGTGAACATCCATTTTACAGGATTTTGCCACTCCCCTTTGAAACTGCCAACCGGTGCTTTCAAAAGCACCGTATTCCATCCTTTTTTAAACCAGACTTTTGAGGGCACCCTGTATTCATATCCTTCATCGGTCAAAGGAATTTCGGAATTTCCTTTTTGCCCGCCTCGTTTCCATTTGGGTGGAGGAATTTCCTGGCCATTCACCCATACATTGCTACTCCGCAAATCCCATGCACCCACAGGGGGAGAATCAGTATTCGGGGATCGGGAAATATTATTAAACCCGATCCAGCATTCTTTTTCACCAGCCTCCTCCATCCAGATTCGCCGGGTTGCATACCAGGTGGTGCTGTCATCCGGCTTCAACAGATGTGAACTGATTACAGGGTCCCAGAAATGCCGAAGCCAGATGGTCCCCCCAAAGACTGACCGGTAAGAATGTAACTGTGCAGTATCCGGAAACGATGCCAGTTCCGGGGCAAACCGGGTTGTAGTATTACCCTCATTGGCAAAAGGGCCAATCAGTTTCCATTCAATACCTGATTGTGTCACATAAGGAAATGGCTTGTGTTGAAAATAAAGTTTTTGTTGATCGGTCAAACGCAATTCAAACTCCCGGAATGAGAGAGGGTCGTTGCCCGCTGGCTGGGTGATAACAGAAGAAAAATTCTTAACTCCTCCCCCCTGCCAGCAGCGTTCAGCAAAACTGAGCATGACCGGATAAACGGCATTCATTTTGATCATGTCATTTTCATCAGCCACCCTTCTGTCGGGCCAATTACAAAGTGTAGCCCCCAATCTGTCTTCCGATGCAGAATCAACATCGCAAATTATATGATTAAAAGTAGCTATTACACCTTCCAAAGGATCAAAGTGATTCAGGTACAAATGCCTTGAATCAATGGACGGATATTTTTTCCGGGGGACAGTTTTGCCATTCCACATTTGTAAATAGGTCCCTTCCGGCACATTTCCCCCGGGATCCCATGCCACCACTGTTTTTCCCAGTGACCGAAGGAACCTGACAATTTCCGGCATGAAATTTTTATTTGTGATCCGGACCTCATCTCCTCCAATATGAATCTCCTTTAACTCAAAATTGCTGCACAGTTCTTTCAAAATGTTTTTACAAATTTTCAGGCCGCTGTCCGTTTGCATTTCAGTACCCATGGCTCTTTTGAATGCGGCACTATGACCAGGCATATCAATTTCCGGAACAAACCTGATATGTCTTTCACGACAATAAGCAATCAGTTCTTTCACTTCCTCAGGGGAATAATACTGTCCTTTATCTCTTAACATGTGTTCCGCTTCCGTCAGTTGCGGATACTGTCTGACTGCTATGCGCCAGGCAATATCTTCTGTAACATGAAAATGAAATACGTTGAGTTTGTATTTTGACATGATGTCAATTTGCTCTTTCAGCAAAGGCAATGACATATAATTCCTGCCCACATCTGTCATAAATCCCCGCCAGGGAAAAGAAGGGTGATCTGAAATTTCACAACAGTCAACCATAGTTCTGTCTCTCATCAGCTGACGCAATGTTTGTATACCATTGAATATACCATGTGCAGTGGCTGCGAACAGACGGATGCCGGTTGGGGTCACCTGCAGCCGGTATGCTTCTGATTCAGTTCCCCCCATGGCTGGATCCAATCTGAGTTCAATCTGAAATTCGTTTGCACCAGCGCCTGCTTTGCTGACAATGACCTGTGTTTGGTCCAATATGTTTTCCTTCAGGAATAAAGCCTCCCTGGTTAATATCGTATCACTGATGATAATTGACCGGGTCAGATACAATGGGAAAAATCCTTTATTCCATTTCAGTTTCTTTGGCAATGGAAGAAGAGCAGGTTGATTTTGCAGGTCAAATACATGGGGGAAAACAAGATGCTTCCACAACAAAAAGCCCTGACCGGTTAAATGCAGTCCGTCATTCGTGAAGTCATGATCCAGCTTTCCCTGCGCGTCACAGAAAAACGGATAGAGGTTTACAAAAGTAAAACCAGCTTTTTCCGATGCCCTTGCCAGCCGGTCATTCGCGATTAGTATAGAATCTGTTTTGCTGGTATGCCCGCTGAATTTTTTAAAAAAATCAGTAACAGGTAATATACTTTGAATAAACAGCCGGGTGAGCGGGCTTCTGGATTTTAGGTAGGCGGCAGTCAGCAGTATATTTCTTACAACACTGTCAGTACTCAATCCCCTGGCCAGATCATTCACGCCAATCATCAGGAATACTTTCGAGGGTCTTCTCATAACCACTTCATCCAGACGTTTCAAAATACCGGCAGAAACATCTCCGCTGATTCCGCGGTTTTTGATTCTTAAATCGTTAAACATCTCCGACCATTCACCTCCGTCGGTGATACTATTGCCCATGAAAATAATATCCCGGCTTGTTGGAGGCAGTAATTTAAAAAGTGTCCATCGCTGATGATAATAAGTAGAAAATAATGAATCATGCAATACCGGCAAATTGATTTGACCGGAAACGACATTTGTAAAAAACAATGTAAATAGAATAATGTATATCCTTTGCCGCTTCATATCCTGAATTTACTGATTAATAGAAAGATTTCTGCGATACCACATATCCGTTAGGCCGGACTACTGTAACATAAATTTGTCCCCGGTTTAAATCATCGACTTCAAAATCAAGCTGCTGGCCCGGTGACAGATCAGGCAGCTGGTATGCCCTTCCTTCCGCATAATTATGCGCACTGTCTGACACACATAACCGGTATCCCTTCACCAGGTGCTGAGGCAAACCAAGGCTTCCAAAAATCAACAGGTTTAACTTGCCGCTTTTCCATTTCCTGACCTGCTGCACTTCCACAGGTGATGACAGCTCTCTTAAAACCTGCATCGACGGCTTTGGATTGCCATACATATCATACACGCCATGTATTCTTCTTCTGTATTTTCCGGTTTCACTTGTTCCGGGATAATGTGTCCTATAATCTGTTAAGTCAAAATAAATCGCTCCCTCCACATAAGGCTTGCTTTCATAGACAGCCATATGATAAATCAGGTCTTCTATTCTTCGCTGATCACCTCCTTTAAAATTAGGCTCACACAATCCGAATTCAGAAATAAAGAAAGGTTTATCCGGGTAGCTTTGATGAACACTGTCCATGTACGCATGAATTTTTCCTGCCGGTATACTCCACCAGCTGGTTCCATATTCATTCATCATTATATAATCTCCGTCTGCCGCAGCATCCGGTATAAAACCAGGGTGATTATAAAACTGATGTGTCAGTGTATTGCTGACATATGCCGCATATCGTGAGGGGTCTGATGCTTTTGCTGTGGTAATCAGGTCAGTGATTAATTTTTTCATCCCACTATCCCGTCCGCGAAGTTCATTGCCAACACCCCAGGAAAAAATACTGGGATGGTTATAGTAATTATCAATCATTCTCCGGAGCTGTTGTTGTGCCAGCTTTCTGATGGTATCATTATCCGGAGTTTCCGGACCCCACATGGGTAATTCCTGCTGCACCAGGATGCCTTCACGGTCACAGAATTGATAAAACAAATCATCCTGCTGAAAATGTTGCCTTGTAAAAATGGTATTGACCTGTTTCATTAAACGGCACTGACTCAAAATAACAGAATCCGTTTCTGCCAATCCATAATCAGGATTACTTCCGGCAGTCCATTCCACACCCATTAACTTCACTCTTTCTCCATTCAGGTATATCTTTCCCTGCAGCAGTTTAACTTCCCTGAAACCAAAACTGGTGGATACCTGATCCGTAACCCGGTTTCCATTCATGATCGAAACGGTAACCTTGTAAAGATTGGGGAAATCAAAATGCCAGGGGTTGATCTTTGGAAAACTAAAATCCGTTATCAGTTCTCCGTTCTGCCAAACCGGCGTAACAATAGTTTGCAGGATGATCTGGCTACCGGGCTGATTCTCTTCCTGAATTTTTACTGCCAATCTGGTGGCAGGAGATTGATATTGGCCGATACCCAGTTTGAGGCGAACTGTTCCTGAGCTGTCACTGGTATTCAATACCGGTAATACCTTTATATAGGTGGCAGCAGGTTTTCCAACCACAAACAAATTTACTTTTCGAATAATACCACCATCGTTGGGCCAGTCAAATGAACTGCCTAAGGGTATTTTATTTTTTCCATAATCGTTGTTGACAGCTATGGTCAGGGAATTCTCTTTTCCATGCCGGAGCCATTTAGACAGGTCAACAGAGAATTTACTGAATCCATCTCCTGTATTTTCTTCAATCTTTATCCCATTTAAATAAATAACTGAGCTATGATTGATGGCCCCAAACTGAAGTACAAGGCTTTTATTCTTCCATTCGGGCTTTGGCAAAAATTTCTTCTGATACCATCCCCAGCCATAATGCGTTTCATTTTCAGCTTCAGTATTCCAGGTATGTGGCAGCTTTACTGGCCTGCCCCCCTGTAAACCGGTGTGATACCATTTATCTGAAATGCCAGTTCCTTTTTTATCAACCAGGAATTCCCAGCCGGTATTGAAATCCACAGTATCTCTCTGTGCATGCAGTAATATTCCCTTTGCGGACAAGAGTATGAGTAAAATAAATTTCATCATGATTCATCATTTTAATGCTATTGCCGCCTGCTAAACCCGAACAAAAAATATATTTAAAAGCCCTGAATCAGGCTCTTATCATCGCATCATCTTTGCTTTTAATTTCATTTATACACTTATTTTACATTTAATCTAAAGGTAACTGCTGGTAGTTTTGATGAATTCAACAGATTGCCTTCGCTATAAGCTGTCCAGCCATAATAAATATACTCCGGCATCATCCGGGCGCGGACAATAACCCTTTTCTTTCTGATCAAGACAGGTACCTGATGAATTCCGTCAGTTGAAAATCCTTGTACAGGCTGATCATCTTTTGTTTGCAAACCGGAGCGGGTGTATTTAAATGTCACAATAACTTTTCCCTTCTTATAAATGGCAGTTAAAGGAACCGGACCCGAATAGCTGATTTTTTGATGATAGGTTTTATTTAATGCCCAGGCTGCCAGTCTTTCACCAATGTCTTTTTTATTAGCCGGATGTACATCATTTTTGGCTCCCAGATCGCTGCTTACTGCCATCCCTGAATAAGGAATCAGCGCAAGCATCTTTCTTTGCTCGTCTCTGAATAAAGGCCAAAGCTGGCTCCTGTACTGCAGGGTGTCGATAGAAGAAAGCTGAACATAATAGAATGGCATTTCAGGCTGCTTCCACCGGATGCGCCAGTCATCTACCATTAATTTGCCGAGCATGGCATATTCCTGTACCCTTTCGGGTTCCTGCGCATTACTTTCGCCCTGATAGCATAGAATCCCTTTTACCGCCATCTGAAGTAAGGGCCGGATCCCTGCCTCAAATACAAAGCCTGGTTTATAAGGATGTTGGGGACCCGATTCATCTGTTGGAAAATCAGGGTTACCATTAATATGCTGCTGGGCACGACTCCTGACCCAAACAGGCAATGCTGAATTATTCAACCAATTACCTTTTACTTTCTGTCTGAAAATATCATGTGCAGCAAGAGCTTCGGTGCTGATAAATGTTTCAAGTGGTGCCCCCCCGATAGAAAGATTGATCATGCCAATTGGCACACCTGTTTCCTGATATACTTTTTTTGCAAAATAATAGGCCACGGCACTCATGGATCCTGCTGTAAGCGGACTACAAATCTGCCAGTTCTTCCATTCGTAGAAGGATGATGCATTCATTCTGTGTATCAGGGAATCAGGATAGGGTTTTCCATATATGTTTTTACCTGCGGGAACCGGGTTCAGGAATCTTATCTGTGGTTCCGGCGCTTTGAATTTTTCATTGCCCCAGAATAAATCTTTCTCAGCCGGAAACTCCATATTACTCTGGCCGGTACAAACCCATATATCACCAAAAAGAATATTCTTTAATTCCAGCATTTGTGTACCCGAGTGAATAGTCATATTATATGCCTGTGAACCTGCCTGGTGAGCAGGCAAACCGGCTATCCAGCAGGAGTCGCTGGCTACTGTTACATTGGTTTGGTAGCTCCCTAGAGAAACAATTACCTGATTACCCGGCACCCCCTTACCCCAGACCAAAACAGGTTTTTGCTGCTGCAATACCATATTATCAGAAAATTGTGCAGGGATACTTACCTGAGCAATTACAGCATAATTGAATAATACAGCAACGATTAATGCTTTCATACTAGGTTAAATACTGACTTAGTATTTGACTGCAGTACCATTCCTGTCTGGGCAAATGAAAAGGCCCTTTAAACAGATTCCCCTTTGCCGGTTGGGCTACTGAACCATCTCTGTGAAGATAACCATACCACTCTCCGTGTACTGTATCCGGAAAATGCTTGTACGCATACTCCTGCACCTGCCGATGCATGCCGGCATATTTACTGTTTCCGGTAATAAGAAAGGCCAGCAATGTGGCAATGATTGTTTCATTATGCGGCCACCACATTTTCATATCCTGCCAGTATTCCTGCACCGGCTTATGATATACATCCCGGAAATAAAGAATGCCACCATACTGCTGGTCCCAACCCCGTTCCCACATATAATCTATCATCCTGCAGCCCAGGTCGATCAAACGCTGATCCCGGTTTCTGTAAATGGCTTCGTGCAGTATAAACCAGGCTCCTTCAATGGCATGTCCCGGGTTCAGGGTTCGCCCATCAATATGATCAATGATACTGCCATCGGGTGCCACCTGTTCCATGACACAGCGGATATCGTCCTTTACAAAGTTCTTTTCAATAATAGCTATCCATTTACTGATCCATTCATCACAGCGGGGGTCACCAATGGTTTCACGCAGCACCTGTGCGGTATTAATCAGGATCATGGGAACGCCAATTCCCTTTGAGGGACGTGTATCGGTAAATTTTGCCGGTAATAATTCCGGATGGGTAGCATACTCAATACATTTACCGAAAATCAATCTTGCTTTTTCCGCAGCCTCCTGGTCACCACTTGCCTTAGCATAGGCCGCCGCTGCAATCACATAAAAAGTTTCTGAGAAAAAATATCTTCTTTTCCGGATGGGATTACCTTCTCTGGTAACATGAAAGAACATCTTCCCATCTGAATCAAAACAATGCTTATTCAGAAATTCATATCCCAATCGGGCCCCTTCCAGCCATTCCTGCCGCTGTTCTACTGTATTGTATAATGTTGACAACATCCAGGTTGCCCTGCCCTGAACCCAAACAGCTTTATCGTCATCCAGTAAGCTTCCATCCGCATCCCTCATTAACAAAAAACCCCCGAATTCACGATCATAAGAACGGGAAAACCAAAAAGGGATCGTGTTTTGAAGCAGACGACTCTGATAAAAATCCCGTAGTTGAATCAATTCTGCGTTGGAATATTTCATTTTACTTTGATTACTTCCATTTAACGGCAATGAATAATATCTGAGAATAACCATTTTTCTCATACAGTACCCCGACACTGCGTTTTGATAATTTTACAATATCAGAATAAGCGGCATTGTCTTTCAGCTGTTCTGCCTTATCAATCAGTTTAGCAACCGGCCATGACCGGCCATCATCATAACTGACCCGAAGTGTAAGATTGTCTCTTTTCTTTTCATCTGCTGCATTACAAAATGCAAGTATGTTCTTTCCTTTCTTTTTTCCGATTGTCAGGATTGTTCCCTGACAAACAGGGTCAGGCAGGTTTTTATCATAGTAACTGGTATCCCAGGTTTGCCCTCCATCACTGCTTACAGATACGATACGGCTACGGATATGTCCTTTCTGATTACGGCTGTTCATCATCAGTTTACCCTTCCCCAATTCTGCAGCGATCGATTCATTACTTCCGGGTATACGCAAAGCTGATCCCAGATGAAAAGTTTCGCCATGGTCATCGGAATAAAACCCGTGTGCATCATAATCCTCTGCCTGTTTCTGCGGATCACCTGCTGAATGATTGGCAGCCACAAATATCCTTCCCCGGTAAGTTCCTTCCTGAAACTGCATGGCATGTCCGGGAGTATTCGCATAACTGCGCCAGTCTTCACTGAACTGATAAGCACTATTCAGCGCTGGCTGATTTGGCCGGTGTACCTGAGTAGTGATATTAACAGGCTCACCCCAGGTTACACCACCGTCTGTGGAGGTTTTATACCATACTTCTCTTAACCCTTTTCCTTTTCGCACTTCTCCTTCATGATTGTTCCCGGTATTATAAAACAGAAAAATACGTCCGCCGGGAAATCGGGGATCTCTTACGTCTACTACCGGAGCCGGGTTACCGGCCTGGAGTAACTCATTGTCCACTACTGTTTGCAATGAACCCCAGGTATTTCCTTTATCAGTGCTTCTTTTTAATACAATATTGATATCTCCGAAATCGCCGGAATTATTTTTCCGACCCTCCGCAAATGCCAGTAAATCACCGTTAGGTAATGAAATTATTGCAGGGATTCGATAAGACTTATGGCCTTCTTTTCCCGATTCAAAAACAGGTACTGCCGGGTTTTGATTATAGCCGGTCAGAAAGCCGAGCAACAGGAAAACTAAGATTACCGATTTTTTCATTGCCTGAATTTAATTGGGGTTTGATTTTTCAACGGGCTTTAAAAACAACAACTGCACAACCAGTGCCAGGGCTACGATACCTGATAAGATTGCAAAATCTTTACCCAGACTACCCGTATCAGTTGATTTACCAAAAAGGTTGGTGATGAATGCCCCGGCAAACACTCCTACCATATTCATCATCCCATACGCAGTGGCCCGGTATCTAGGTGAAACAAACTGACATAGAATCGGCATATTGTTCGCATCAAACATCCCAAATCCAAAACCAAAACAAAATGCGGCTGCAATGACTGAAAACAAAGAGTGTCCGAGTCCGATAAACATCAGGGCAGGAATGGTAAGCCCCAGGCCAATCGCACTCGTATAAATTCTGCCACGAATATTTTTTTGCACCCATCGGTCGGATAATAATCCTCCAAAGATGACACCGAGAAAAGAGGAAGCGGCAATTGTTATCGTAGAAAGAGGTCCGGCCCTGGTCATACTGATACCCAGATTTTCGGCAAATAAAGTAGGGAGCCAGTTTTTTACACCCCAGCCGGGTAAACTGGGTATCGCAAAATAAAACAGGATGATCCAGAATGAAATATTCGTAAACAAAACCGCGAGACCTTTAAAGACCGGCACTTTTTCGGCCGGTGCCATTAATGGATCTCCGGCACTATTTCTTTTCTCTTTCAGCAGAAAAGCCAGAATTATTGCATAAATGATTCCGGTAATACCGAATAAAGTAAAGGTTTGCTGCCAGGAAAATCTGTCAGCAATCGTTGCACCAAATCCACCCAGTGCCTGGCCCATGTACAAGCCAGTCATATGTATTCCGACCGCCAGTGACCTGGTTTTATCGGTATGATAATCTGCAATCAGTGATAATCCTGCTGGTATGTATAAAGCTTCACTCACACCCATTAATGCTCTGAGCCAGTAAAGCTGCTGATAGCTTGATGCATATCCCATTAAAAATGTGACCCCGCTCCAAACAAAGAGGCTTCCGACGATGATCCATTTCCGGCTCGCTTTATCTGCCAATACACCGGCAAACGGACTGACGGCCCCATACACCCAGAGAAATATACCCATTAAGTAGCCGAAATTAACTGCGGATGTCAGCTCCGGTATATCGGCCATCATGGCCGGTTTCATGGTACTGAGCATTTGCCGGTCCAGGTAATTCAATAAAGCCACTACCCAAAGCAGGGCCACTACCATCCATGGATATAGTTTTGACTGCTTCATGGATGCTTGCTTCGATATTTTGCCATAAGGATCTGTGGACTCCGAACCCCGGCCCTGATTTCTCCACTGGGAATCATCACGGATTTTTTAAACCAGAAAGCTGTTGTTGTTACCGGCGATGAAAAGGGTATCGACCCTGCAGGCGTGAAAATGCCGGTGGAGAGATGATAATGCAATACTGTTTTACTGAAACCTGGATGGTTAAGTAATAATTGATTTTTCTTTTGAACCAGTATTTGCTTTTTAACAATATCTGTTTCAGCATTAATGGAAGCCAGGCAGTTTTCTACCTGACTGAATATGGTGCCCTGATCTCCGCCAAATAAATAAATTCCCTTTTCACCTGCGGCAATGCCTGTGCCTGCAGATAGAGGGTAAGGCAATGAAGGTTTGGCAACCCATTCTTTTTGCAGCAGATTCAATGTATATACAGCACTATATAATTCACTGATACCCGACTGATTTTTTCTTCGGCCTCCAAAAAGAAATAGCTGCGGCCAACCGTCTTTCTGAACTACTGCTAATACTGCATGTGATACAGGGACAGGTAAGGCTGGTAACACTTTCCATCCATCCGTACTTTTTTCCAAATCAAGAGACCAGCAGCTGGCAGAAACACCTTCCTTTGTTTCGCCCCCTGCAATAAACACAGTGTTTCCCAAAGTGGCACAGGCAGCATTCACAAGGCCAACTGGCAAGCCTGGTAACTCATCGGTAACGAGCTTTTGTAAACGTTTATCCCATTTCAGCAGGTAAGTGCGGGTAGCAATCCCATTTTCATTTTCGCCTCCGGCATAAAATATTCCGGAAGGTGCAGAGCAGGTTGCTGCATAAGCGATCGGTTCAGGTAATTCAAACGCTTTATTCACAGGAACGAAATGCTTTCCCTTAGCTGCAAAAAGACAGCCTTTTTTGTAGTATCTTTTTTTTCCTCCCTCCCAGGGCATACTATCCGGGAAATTGGCACCGCCCGCGATTATCATGATATCATTATGTATGCCGGTAACAGGACCCGCCACTCCCGGTGCAGTAATTTCACCCATTGCCGGAGGAATGGCACCGGCAATACGCCAGGTAAAAGCAGTTTTTTTTATTTGAGCATGACTGAATGCGGCAGAAAACATGATACTGAGTGTAATAATATGGTAAGTAAACTTCATGCCTGTTTCGCCTGAATACCTGAAACAATATTACTTTTAATTTTCGCCTGAATTGAACAATAACTATTAAACCCGATTTGCTGGGTATCAAATCTGAATTTTTCAAATTCCGTTTCCTTCATGTTTTTAACCGGCAGCCGGAATTCGCCACAATCCATTCCGATTAATTTCATGTATGCTTTCCCGGTAGCAATTCCTCCGTATTTTCCAAGTAACCGGATCATATCAATGGATTGCTGCTGGTAACCGACCGCTTTTTCCATTTCCCCGTTCTGAAATGCATCAATCAGCTTGTGATAGAGCGGAGCAGCATAATTAAATGTACTCCCAACAGAAGCTTTTGTCCCCAATGATAAAGCGGGCAACATATTTTCATCTCTTCCCCAGAGCATATCATATTTTCCATGCTGGTAGTGCTTACAGGAAAGAAAATCCATGAAGTCCTCGTGGGTATATTTAATTCCGGCAAAATTGGGAATATAACCATCTACGGCTTTTAACAAATCCAACATCGGAAAACCCACTCCGGTGAGTACAGGGATATGATAATAGTAAAAAGGCATATCCGGTACAGTAGCCGCCACTTCATAGCAACAGGCAGCCAGGGCTTCCACGGTTGAAGGTTTAAAATAGTAGGGCGATGTAAAAGAAACAGCATTTAAACCAGTATCTCTTGCATGAAGGGCCAGCTCTTTGCAATCTACCAGGGATGTTCCTCCCAATAAAGGCATTACAATAAAATCCTTATCATCTCTTGTACATTTTCCCCAGGCTTCTGCAACGATCATTTTCTCCCGGGTAGTCATTGATGCCCCTTCTCCTGTGGAACCGCAGATAAATGCCCCTTTGACCCGGTTGGCTTTCAGCATTTCATAATAGTCCGGTATGATCTCAGGATTCAGTGAACCATTGGGGTGCATGGGCGTAAAGGGAGCCGCAATGAGACCTGATAAATGTTGATTGGTCATGCAAGGATTTTTAACAATATATAGAAAGAAAACAATTATCTGAAAATACCGGGGACAGGAATGCCCCCGGCTGAGATTGCTGATGCTGCTTATAAATAAACCGTTTAGTACCCGGGTGTTTGTGTAAGCAATGGATCTGCTGTTAACATCGCCTGCGACAAAGGCAATAAAAATTTAGCAGTACTGGTAGGTGAGAAATATACCGGGTTCAGGTTGGCATATACATAAGAATCCCCGGCCCTGCGGAGCGCCCACCATCTTTTTCCTTCACCGATAAATTCCTTCAGGTATTCTTCCAGTATGGCATTCATGTTTGCTGTAATAGTTCCATTGACATAAGGCGTGTAACCGGCTCCATAAGCTCTGAGCCTGATCGCATTTATTTCAGCAGAAGGATCTTCACCCAGTTTGGATTTTGCTTCTGCCAATAGCAATAAAACATCTGCGTACCTGTAAACAGGAAAATCATTGTTAAACACCTGTGATGTACCGGCTGTTGTACCAATATATTTCGTTAATAGTACACCTCTGGTTCCAAAGGGAGAGGCGGTAGAATACATCACCCGAAAGCTGCCGGTAATTCGCTGGTCTGCCGGAGGAGCGGTTAATCTGGTGATCATTGCCTGATTCATTCCTACCCGGTTGGCCCCATTCACATAAGGATAAACAGAAGATACCGTTGGCGTGGCCGCCTGGGCAAATGACAGCGTAGTAGCTTGTATGGAATTAACAAGAAAACTGCCAAAAATTCCCATTTGTGCCTGTTGCAGTTCATAGTTGATGGCAAAGATGATTTCCTTGTTGTTGTTCTTTTTGGTAGGATCAAATATGTCAGCATAATTTGTTTGCAAATCCAGTGATGCTCCCTGCAGATTTCTGACCTCCTGCAAAGCAGTTTTGGCAGTTGTAATATCTGTATTGCCACCGCCCATATGTGTACCTGACCAGATGAATACATCACCTTTCAAAACCAGGGTGGCCAGTCTGCTCCAGTAGACCCTTTTTGCAGCAGATATTGTATTAGTGGGTCCGAATAACTGCAGCGACTGTTCAATATCTGTCTTGATCTGCCTCATAACCGAATCAGGACTGGTACGTGCTTTGTAGGTCTCCGCGGCATTGTTAATCGTTTCTACCGGTTCAGTATTTAACGGCACAGCTCCCCAGGTCCGGAGCATGGTATAATAAACATATGCTCTCAGGCCATATACTTCAGCCAGAATTCTCGACTTCTCTGCATCAGGCAGGGTTGTTTGCGGAATGATTTTGATAACGCTGTTGAAATTGTATATCAGGTTATAAAATCCGGCCCAGCCGGTAAAAGGCACGTTCAGGTTACTGATATTGTGACGGTAAAGATTTTGCAAGCCTCCGTCTACCGATTCAGTGAAAAGACCATCTACCCAGATATCTGAACGCATTTCTCCCAGCTGGAAAAAAGTGGCATCCAAAGCACGAAAACGGCCGTAAACGCCATGGTACAATGTCCGGGCTGCATTGGGATCTTTCAATGCCTGGTCTTTACTGATGGCATCCTGTGGTACTACTTCATCCAGTTTCTTGGTACAGGATACTGTTCCCACAACGAATGCAACAAGTGTTGTCAGTATCAAAAATTTATTTTGTTTCATGATTGCATTTTTTGTCTTGAATAATTTTTATAAGGTTACACGCACCCCGATTGTAAGTCTTTTGGGTAGCGGGAATTTGCCCTGGTCTACTCCGCCTACTTCAGGGAAGTTGCCACTATACCCGGAGAAATAAACAAGATTGGTTCCCGTAATATTAATACTAAGCCCTTTCAATCTGTTTCCAAGATACTTGCTGAGTATCTGTTCGTTCAAGTCATATGCAATTGTCAGTTCTCTTAACATTACATAATCTCCCTTTTCCCACAAATTGGCCGCAGGGTTATTTCCGCTTGCATCTGTTGCATAATTTCTTCCCTGATTGGCCCAGTAAAATCTGGGCATTGTCCCATTGGGGTTGGTGGGTGACCAGCTATTTAATACGTCCGTTGTCTGATTCTGTGAACCCTGTACCTGACTGAGACCACGAACCACCTGATTATTCAAAATCACGAAACCGAATGCATAATCAAAACCGGCATAGAGCCTGATCCCTTTAAAGGAACTGCTCAGATTGAATCCACCCATATGCTGGGGAGTTGTACGTCCTACTTTCACAAACTGCCGGCTGTCGATAGTGTCATTTTTATACACCTGGTGCCACTGGGCATCCCCCAGCTGTTTTATCTTTTTATTGGTATAAGGCAGGAAAGCATTGTACACATTTGCATCAGATGTGATTTTTGAGAGATCAGTATAAATCGCATCCCACTGTGGCGCCCACACTTCATCTAAACCAATCCTTTCTCCTTCCACCAGGCCACCGACATACATTTGTTGTCCCGGATTTTTAGGATCCCATACAAAAAATCCGTTGGACCTGTTTCCGGGCAATCCGTTAAATGGAAGTTTCTTGGCAAAGCTCTTTACATGAAAATAATTAACTCCCAAATCAAGACTGAACCCGTTTAGTTTTCTGGGTTCAATGATTTTTGCATTCACTGCCAGTTCAATCCCTTTATTCTGTAACTGACCCAGATTGGTAGTAAAGCTGCCAAATCCTGTTTGGGAAGAGATATTCAGACCAGCCAGTTTATCAAATACATTCCTTACAAAATAATCCACATTCAGGGTGATTCTTTCGTTCAGTATTCCAAGGTCAAGGCCAAGATTCAGGCTGTTGGTGCGTTCCCATCTAACATCTGAATTGATATATGAACCGGCATAGGTTCCTCCAAAACCATTATAGGTACCGGCATTATTATAAATTTGAGAGGTAGCAAAGAAACCAAGTGAGTTTACATTTCCGTTCACACCATAGCTGATACGGGGTTTGATGCTGCTCAGGTATTTTGAAACAGCTGTTCCTTTATAAAAATTTTCGTTGTGCAGGTTCCATCCAACTGAAACACCGGGAAAAGTTCCATAGTAGTTTCCTTTTTTAAGCCTGCTGGAGCCATCCACCCTCATCACAGCAGTTAACAGATACCTGTTTTTATAGGTATAGTTTACCCGGCCGATAACTGATGCAATACGTTCCCACTGGTTGAAATTGGATGAAGCTCCTGCCGGATTAATGATCGTGGTACCCTGTAAACTCGGCGGGGTAGAAGCGGTTAACCAGGGAACCAGATCGGTGGGTGATCCCTGGGAAAATCCGGAGCTGACATAATTTTTAAAATCATAAAATTCCCCGCCGGCCAGTGCGGTTACAGTATGACCTTTGAAATTTTTATTAAACTGCAAAAAGGCATTGGTTGTATACTGAACGGTTCGGGTATTATTAAAGCTGGCGGCTCTGTTGGTATTAAATGCGCCACCATTACCCTGTTGAAATGCCTTGGTAAAAAAATTATTAGTCGTGTATTGGTAATATCCTGACCCACTGGCCAGTATTTTAAGATAGGGCAGTACGGTGTACTCCAGGTTGATTCCTCCCAGAAAGCGTTGCTGATTGGTATTATTTACTGTCAGGCTGCTCCAGTATAAAGGATTACCGAGTGTTACATCATTGGGACCAGGCAAAACAACACCTGAGGTATCATTCACATAACGAACAGTTGGAGCTACTCCTACAAAACGCTGAAGCAGTCCCCCGGCAGCCCCTCCTTCGGGGTCCACATTATTAAATCCGCCATAAGGCAATGCCTGTTCTACATTATAGGCACCGATATTGGTGGTTATTTTCAGATGATTTCCCACATTCAGGCCTCCGTTAAAATTTAAATTGAATCTTTTTAACCAGGAGCCAATGATCATTCCATTGTCTTTTACCGTTCCCAGTGACAATGCATAGGATCCCTGATCATTTGCACCGGAAAAATTGACATTATGTTCATTGGTGTTTACCTGCTGCAAAATCATTGCTTCCCGTTCTTTTGCGCTCAGGTCAGTAAAAATGATACTGTCGATTAAAGATGTATTAAAAGGATTAGGATCAACCAGCAGTTTCCATTTAGGATTATTGAGTAAATGACGGTTCTGGTTATTTAATAATTGGGTGGTATACAAACCTTCGGCTGAACGCCAGCCGGTGTTAACCGCCCAGCCCCAGGCACCCAGTATCTGATTACGATCCGTATTCATGGCCCCTGTATTGTTATCAATGGAATCGCCCCTGAAACGTGATTGAATCCCGATCCGGTTCATGCGTATATAATCGGAAGCACTCAGGTATTCAGATGGGTTCTTCCGTATATAGCTTATGGTATGACTGTAGGAATAAGTGACCCGGGTTTTTCCTTTTTGTCCCTTTTTTGTGGTAACCAGTACAACTCCGTTGGCAGCACGGGCACCATAGATGGCCGTTGTAGCGGCATCTTTTAACAAATCAATGCTGGCCACATCGTTAATGTCTAAACCATATAGTGATGGAACAATTACACCATCTACGATAAAGAGCGGAGTTCCGCCGCCGCCAAATTCAGTACCGCCCCTGAATGAAATGGAAGGCGTGGTACCAGGCTGACCGGTCCGTTGCTGCACCCGTAAACCAGGGACATTGCCCTGTAAAACGGTGGCCACATTGGTACTGGGATTATGTTCAAATGTTTTGGGACTCACTGTGGATACGGCACCGGTGACTTCTTTTCTTTTTTGTGTGCCATAACCCGTCACTACTACTGCATCCAGTTCGCTCACTTTTGTTTCAAGAGTAATATCAGGAATAGCTCCTGCGGTTACTTTGTATTCCCTTGATTTAAATCCGGAAAAGGAATACAGCAGCACATCTCCTTCTGATACTTCTATATTGTATTCACCACTCGCATTCGTTTGTACCCCGCCCTGTTTACCCTTAATGGTTACAGAAACACCAGCCAGCGGACCGGAATCATCACTGAGCACCCTTCCATTTACTTTCCTGGCCTGGCCTATAATGGCAGATGCCTGAAAGACAAACAAGGCAAACAGACAAAGCCTTAGACATTTTAATTTCATGACAAGCAGTTTATTTTGTGTATTATGTATGACATAACAAAAATAAAAAGAATACCCCCGTATTTCCAAAAAAAATTTTTAAACCACATATTTAATTGATTATTAATGATATATGTATCAATTAAAAATTTCTCAATTTTTCGTACCTTTGCACTGAAATTTATAAGTAATACATAATAGTATGGCCCTGGGCTTACTTAAATCTGACATCAAATCAATAGATACCAGCAGCCTGGTTGATAAAGTAGAAGACAGTCTGGTAGAACTGCTCAGGGAGCGTAAGCTGGCTGTGGGAGATGTTATTCCTAAAGAAGTTGAACTGGCGGAAGCATTGGGAGTGAGCAGGACAGTGATCCGGGAAGCTTTGACAAGACTGAAAATGATGGGACTGATTGAATCCCGGAAAAAGAGAGGCTCGGTTATTACCAGTCCCGATTTATTCGGCATGATGAGCAAGAGCATGAACCCTCACATCCTGGATCAGGAAACTTTAAAAGAAATATTCGAAATCCGACTGGTACTTGAAATAGGAATGGCTGATTTGCTTTTTCACCGGATCACAAAAGAAGATATCACAGAGTTAAGAAATATCGTGAGCAATGAACCTCCGGCCACCCAGTACCACCTTTTTAATGTTGAACACGAAATTGCTTTTCATGGCAAGCTCTATGAAATCACCGGAAACGAAACACTGAAGAAATTTCAGAAAATGCTGCTCCCGGTTTTTGATTATGTTCACAACAGCGGATTATTAAAAAAACAACCGCTCCTTAAAACATTCGTCTCGCACAAAGAACTGGTAGATCTCCTCGAAAATGGAAACCCCGAAGATTTTAGAAAAGGCATGCGGGAGCACCTGGAGAACCATTTTGCCAGGTTGTTCCTGTAAAAATCTGAGGTGGCATAATTACGAGTGCCCTCTTAAGGCAAATGAATCAGGGGATCATACAATAAGCATGGTGGCCATCGGGGCCAAATTGAAAGACGGTATTGGCTTCCTGTGAAAAAGAATTGAAAGGAAACAGAAGAAAAAGGGGCATGTATTTTAACCGGCTTAAAAATTTACTTTGTTACCTGCTAAGCCCCTTCCTTGATTCCGAAAAACTGCTATACCAATTTAATTTAATGAAAACTGAATAGACAGGAAGCCAAAGAGTTCTGCATTCTCTGTATCATACTCCAGCTTCAACGGAAGATAGAAATCATCATTGATGCGAATGCGGAAAGTAAGGGTGGGATCGAACTGAGATTTCTTTTCATCCTTATAGACCCTTGCCGTAATATATTTATAGCTGATACCGGGTTTTATTTCAAATGCTGCTTTTTCTGTTTCCGGGTTTACTTTAATAGGGAAGTTCATTCCCACTTCTGTTTCAATTGTTCTTCTTTTTAAAGCTTGCTTTGTGGACGTATCGGTTCCCAATACATAACTGAGCGTGGCATTTAAACCGGGGCTATTTGGTTTGGATTTATTAAAATAGCAATACAGGTTTACCGGGGTAAAACTCAGTTCACCCCATTGTTTATCGGCGAAACTGTAAGTGCTTTTGAAGTCAAATGTGAGGAGTGTCCGCTTAGAGAGCTGGGTTGTAAGTGCTTTGTATGCATTCCTAAATCCTGATGCCATTGCTGCCAATTCTGCATCAGTTGTTACCCCCAGCCTATTTTTGAGAAAGTTTTTAAGCATGGTGCTCATAGTCGCAATATCTGAAACGGAAAGCGCTCTATTGGTGAAAGTTCTGGCAGTTGCACCTTCAGCTGTTTTTCTGTTGTCGAAAATAAACCTGTTAAGCGCTGCCATAAACATTCTACGCTGCTGAGCAGGCTCAGATGCTATCAGATTCGCATAATCTGCTGCTGTCAGTTTTTTATTATTCAGAATGGCATAACTAAAGCCGGACTGAAAATCATCAATCTTAAAAATTGATTCTTCTGATGGCGTTACTCCCAGGTTTAGTTGAAAATTCCGGAGAAAAACTGCATTTATGAATTTATCCTGCTTTTTAACATCTGGATTGAATAATGATGCTAACCCATATAATGTCGGGTTAAAAGAAATAGCGGATCCATCCTGCGAAGTGAATTTTCCCAGTGCATTCATGATTGATGAAAAACTGGCCTTATCGTCTCCGGTTTTTTGCTGTAATCTCCTCTTCAAATTTATGCTGCTTCGATTGTGCAAACGCATTACTGGTGATCAGTAATACATATAATAATACTAAGTTTCTTTTCATGGCAAATGATTTAAACGGTTAAGTTGTAAGTATTACTTGTTTGATCACTGTCAAAAGTTTCAGGAACATCGGGGTTTACATTGGAAAGATTCCCCACAATATCGAAATCCATTTCCCCATCGGTTAAACATTCAATACTGACAAGATAATCCCCCTGGGATAAATCCAAAGGCGTTGAAAAAGTTCCTTATAGGTATCGCTGAAATCTAAATTCATCCCCTGTCACAACCAATATAGTGGCTGCTCCCGAAGCATCACGAACATCTCCATTGAATCTAATAACTGGCATTTGAGTATTTTTAAAATCATAATTTCAAAAAAATCACTATCAACACAAAGAAAAGAGAACACCCTTGCAAAAACAAAGGTGTTTTCACGGTTTCTGAAAACCAGGAGTATTGCCATTCATATTTTCAGCTGCTTGTAAAAAATGGCGGGGCTGTTTGTCAGGGTAAATCAGTTACGGGCCTGTCTGGTTTGGCATAACTCAACCGGGCCAGTCTGGAGGTAGTATGATAACTATCGAGTCCGCTACAGGTTACGGTGTTTGCTTTTTCCAGATCTATAAATCCATCTGCTCCCACCCATTCATCAGGTACTTCCACATAAATAATCCGGCCGATGACCAGGGTGGTTTCATTCAACTCAATCGGAATAATTTTCTCGGTTTCACAGGCAAAGCGGATATGACTTTCTTCCACAAAGGGGGCATGAATACTATTTACATAATAAGGATGAAGACCGGTAGCTTCAAACTCACTTTCACCCGGGAGATACTTGGCGCTGCACTGGTGGGCTTCGCGGTAAAAAGCAGGACGCACATGATTGATGGTATATTGTTTTTGCTGTTGGATATTATGCAATGTATTGATGCCCGGCTGAGTGGGTCGCACAATGATACCGCAGAGCGCAGGATCAGCCCCTAAATGAAAAAGGCTGCTGAAAGTGGCCAGATTTTCGGCGCCGGATTCGTGCCTGGTACCGATCAGGACAAGACTTTTAAAACCGCCCAATGAATTGATGAGGTTAGCCCGGTATCTTTTTTCCAGTGCCGGGATGGATGTATGGTTGTGGATCATGATTTTACTGCAAACTTTGTAAAGAAAATAGTTGTGTGGGGATGACCTGTACCGGATAGTAATTCATTGATACTTCATCTTTTTGAAATCCGGTTGCCGCTGATGGCTCTTTGCCTGGAGCATTTGAAACGGCTGATTTCGGGATTCCTTTTATGCAGGTGTTTATGGCTGATGCCCTCCTGCACTCTCTTTCTCCAGCGAAGGAAGGAACTGCGGCGGAGTTCCCTCCGCATAAGATCAATCACCTGTGCTTCAGATAAACCAAACTGATAACGAATGGCTTCAAAAGGCGTGCGGTCTTCCCAGGCCATTTCGATGATCCGGTCGGTATTGGCTGTAGTTAATTCCGGGTATTCCATTATTAATGGTCACTACAGTTGAGGAATTGAATTGTTGTGATAAAGGGAGGGATATCAGATCACCAAAGCACAGGTCAATTATCTAGTGTATTGGAAAGGGGAACAAGATGAAAAGGAAACCCTGATTGTTTTGCCCCGACTTATTCTCAACCGAAAAAGCCCCCTTTGAATACCAGGTATGCGGCGAATAATTGGCTTATTCTCCGCATTATATGCGATATATATGAAAATGCGGCGAAAATTTTTTATTTTTACCGCAAAAATGCGGAGAATGGCCATATATATACATCAATTACCCCATTGGCCCGGTTTTACCTGGAACCATGAACTGGTAAGCCCCTTGCTGGCCGAGATCCGTAACCGTCAGGGAAGATTGCTGGGCCGGATGGAAGCCTTAGGATTTTCACTTCAGGCAGAAGCCAACCTGCAAAACCTTACAATGGATGTGGTGAAGTCGGGAGAAATAGAAGGTGAAATACTGGATCCTAATCAGGTTCGGTCGTCTATTGCCCGAAGGCTTGGATTGCAGATAGCCGGAATGGTAACATCAGACCGTCATGTTGATGGAGTGGTTGAGATGTTGCTAGATGCCACACAACATAACCAACAAACCCTAACGGCCGAAAGATTATTCGGCTGGCACGCTGCCTTATTTCCTACAGGCAGAAGCGGTATGTATAAAATTACCGTCGGCGCCTGGCGTAATCATACAGCAAAGGATCCCATGCAGGTAGTTTCCGGTGCCATGGGAAGGGAGAAAATACATTTTGTGGCACCGGATGCCAATCGTTTGGAAGAAGAGATGCAACGATTCATCCATTGGTTCAACGAAGACCGGCAGATGGATCCGGTTTTGAAAGCAGCGGTGGCACATTTGTGGTTTGTTACGATTCATCCTTTCGATGATGGCAATGGTCGGATTGCCCGGGCGATTGCCGATTGTCAGCTTTCCCGTGCCGATCAATCCGCCCTACGCTTTTATAGTATGAGTGCCCAGATCCGAAAGGAACGAACTGCATATTATGATATTCTCGAAAGCACACAAAAGGCATCGATGGATATTACAAAATGGCTGACCTGGTTTTTACAATGTCTGGGACGTAGCCTCGATGCCAGCCAGGAAATCCTGGCCACAGTATTGCATAAAGCCCGTTTCTGGGAAAAACATGCTACCACTATTCTGAACTCCCGGCAGCAATTGATGTTGAACAAACTGCTGGACGGCTTTGAAGGAAAAATGAATACCTCCAAATGGGCAAAGATGACCAAAACATCTCCCGATACTGCGCTGAGAGATATACAGGATCTGTTGAACAAGAAAGTTTTGGTGAAAGAGGTCGGCGGGGGAAGAAGTACCAATTATAGCTTGCCTATTATTTTGTAAGAAAAAAATCCAGCCTTTTTGATGTGCTTCCAACCGGCTTGCCGTTCATGATCCAATCACAGTTATATATGGGCTCTCTTTGTCATCAGTTCCCCAATAATAAAGCCCGCCATTGCAAAAGCTACGGCGGGCGATGTAGCCCCAGGCCTCCTAACGTCGAACCAGATGTTGGAAGATTTGAAGACATTCGGGGACTTTAGGTGACAATAGCATTGAACAAACGGAAATCAAAAGTTCGACAATTTTATTAGGTCATAAATTGTTCGTATAAAACCTTAGCATAGTATTTACCATACCTGGAAATTAAAACTCCACTAAACGCAATGGGCATAAGATAAATTATTAAAAGTATGATTCCCGTATTCCTTAATATCAAATCTGATTGAATAAGGGCAAAAACTAAAATAGCGATTGAAAATAAAACGGCTATTAAAGAACCGCCCAAAAGGTTTCTTATAAACCCATACTCAATATTGTGCTGAAAAAGGATCCTATTATCTCTCAATTTATTCTTGATTTGTGATACAGCATGAACAATCAAATTTCTGGCTCTTAAATCCTCATGCTGCTCCTCTTTCGGGTTGAGTAAAGTGATATTAAATGAAGAAAGAATTTTTTCCCGGATGGCTTTTTTAGTATCTATCGCAAAAAATTCATTGCTCCACAGTAGATAGTTTGTTGTGGGCATGTTAATGTCTTCTTTAAAAAAGAAGCGTTGAAAAATTTCCTTTGACACAAACCTGTTTATTTGTACTGAAAGAAAAACTAAACCAGCATAAATACCCAAACTGGTCAGCATTGGTAAAATATAACCAGATCTGGCAGCAGGACAATCATCCAATCGAACTGTACAGCGCCGCCTTTATTGTACAGCGTATCAATTGTATACATCAGAATCCGGTAAAGGCAGGTATTGTGGATAGGCCAGAGTACTATTCTTATAGCAGTGCAAAAGACTATTTTTATGGGACAAAATGCGGGTTGATTGATGTCTGTTTTTTGTAAGGACAGCTTCTTCGAAGCTGATAGTTATGTCAATTCCATTTTGAGAAATTGTTGAGCGTCCCATAAAAATCGGTATTTCAGGCTTCCTGAAATTGCTGAACCTTTTATTGAAAGGTTTAAAAAATATAAGGTTGAGCCAAAATCAATTTGGTTACTACAAATGAACCGAATGTGGGGAAGCTGTACCCCTAAAGAAAAGATTATTCTAAACCCTGAGCTTCTAAAAGCACTCGTCCGTGCCGAGTAATCAAGTTACAGATGGCTCATCAATTGGTCTCCCTCGTTTTATATATAAAAAGGCGGGCATTTTCTGCTTGTGAGTTATTACCAACCCCAAAGAGGTAGATCTCCTTATTCTCTGATATGTACAAAGACTGCCCCCTAGCATTAGCATAGCCTATGTTTGTAATAGGGTAATCCCAAATGATATTTCCTGTATTGTCGATCTTCAGCAAATAAGGATATCTGTTGTTCATAAGACCCGTTATATAAAAATGATTATCAGGCGACCTTTTGATACTTTCGGGAAAATTGTCAATAATGGATCCGACGGCACCTCTAAACATCGCCCTCCAGAGGATATTCCCGCGAGCATTGTCTACCTGAGTAAGTAAAGTGGTATTGTTGATTGATTCGTTTGGAATAGCCCCCCTCGTTGTCAAGACGATCGTGCCGCCATTGTTTTCAATCACCTTATAAGCAAATTCATTACTTCCGACTGGGGGAAAAATAGTTTCCCAGGCTATCTGCCTGGTAGATGAGAATCGCTGCACTATGGTCCTTGTATAGCCTACACCAAGGGGAGTGAAATTATAGGCGATTAGGAAAGAGCCATCGCTGAATGCAATATCCCGGCCACAATGACCTGGACCCACAACAGCATAAACATTGACATTAGGATAGCTGCTCTCGTTTAGAATTTGTCCATTGGTACCTGCAAGAATAAAATCATGGATGAAACAATTTACCAACTCCCCCTGGGGAGAAATGCCATTATACACCATAGTTGTAAGGCTGATATTATTTGCATTGTTAAGGTGCATCTGGAGATGGTTTTGAAAATTATCCCTCGACAGGTCTTTCTCCCAAACCAATAATCCATTCAGGTCGGTCTTGATAAGAAAAACCTTACTGCCACCCGGCACAAACTGTTTGGCTGAAATGATATACCCATCATCGACACGTACAAAAGCTGTAGGGTCACGGTTCAAAAAATTATTCGACCAAAGCAGGTTCCCTGCAGTATCAATGCCTGTAATAGTTGTAGAATATTGATTAAGTGCCACCCTTGACAGAACGGAGAAACTTGACGCTGGATTCTTGATCACATCCACCACAGAAAAAGACCCTGGGTTAGGGAGAAAACTCTTCGTCCATATTGAGGTAAGTTCATGGGTCTTTATCCTTATCATAGGGGTATAATAAACCTTTGTCTCGGAAATACAATATCCCCTGACATTATAATACGTGTTCATGGTGAGACCATTGAACACAAAAGGTATTGTGTCGCTGTGATAATAAGAGACCCATTTCTTATTGCTGTTAACCGTGGGTGTGTCATTTTCCTCCCAGCAGATTCCGATCTCTGAAACAGGTATCTGGCTGCTGGTCCTGGTTAAAGCCAGAGTTAAGTTCACCTTATCCATGCTTGCATAATGGCCCGGGAGCATTTTTATGCTGACGTTGGGAGTCGAAACCGGAGCGACCTGCACAGTTTTTTTGCAACCTAAACTTAAAAAAAGATTGGTTAGAAAGAAAACGAAAAATAATGTTCTTAGCATAAACAAGAGTCTTGGGTACTTAAAAATATATATTTTAAATTAAATTCTCCATGGATGGAAACTCTTCTTTCATGCGGTTTTATCGAGTAGGATGCCGGAAATTCAAAAATTTTTCCGACTGGAAATTTGTAGCCCCGGCAAAACCTTTATCGAACTCATTTTTACATTTTTTCAAATCGCTATACCTGCAATTTTCATAACTACTATTAAATGTAATAAAGATTGAATATCTCAATGTGCAGTAATCGCAAACAGAAAAACCAATATCTGAACTGGTAAGCCTTGCTCAAATAAACTTCAAATCACAAATGGGGCTGTTTGAAAAAAATCACTCCCCTGTTTCCGCTACAACCAGGTATTGTGGTTGTATGGCTAACTTACTAATAATTTTCACCCATTCCTGTTGAGTGCTTTGAAGAAGGGTTCCTGATGCATCCCAGATTTCCGGACTGCATAAACAACCCAATGAAGGTGTGCAGGGATAATATGTTTTGTTTTTATAATACCACTCAGGTATGGTAGTTCCGTGGGCAATAATTTCTGACCTCCCTGTTTTTCCTGCGCCATACGACTCATATAATCCGGGAAAACCGGAAAGCGGCCCGAGTAGTTCTTTGTATTGCCTATAAGAATCAGTTGTATCGCTAAAAAAAAGCCGGGGTGATTCCTCCAGAGGCATTACCAGCTGCAGGTTGGGGGTGGGTCCTATGCAGTTATTGTTTGATACATCAGTTCCAATTATTTTATGCAGTCCCTGTGGTGTATTGCCATTGGTAATGTACCAGGGCAAATTGGTTACAGACCTTGCCAGCTGGGTAAAACAATAGGGTTCACCTTTCTCATCTTTCAGCCATTCATGTTCAGCAGTACGTATCATCAGGCAGCCTGGCTTATCCCTGTTGCGGTATTGAAAACTTACGACCACGGTTTGCCCACTCAGAAACTCCCGGCTAAGGAATATCTTTTTATCCGGGAATACAGGATGAGGTGATAACCATCGCTTTTTATAAAAATTATAAAAATCAGAATTGGCAAATACTGTATCCACCTTCACATCTGGAAATTTCTTTGCCAGGGCCAATTGCTCCAGTGCCATTGTCTTTACCTTGTTACTGCCCAATTTTGTCCAGATGCCGCTCAACTGCTTTTTGAACTTTCCGGGGTACAGCGTAATCACCATTTCTAAAAATGATTGCTGAAATGAAACCGGTTGCTGATGGAGGCTTTTAATAATGGCAGGTACTTTCATTCTAAATCCTTTAGGCTTATACAACATCAGTTCCATTGCCCAGCAGGCGCCTTTCCATTCTTTCAGCGTTTGTTCATTAACCGGTTTTGCAACAGCAGCATTTACTTTTTTAACCAGTTCTCTTGTTACAGAATCCCTTACTGCCTTTGAGGCAAAACTAAACTGCTGTGCACTTGCATTCTCCTGCAGCAAAATGAACAGGATGGTTGCAAATAATATTTTGCGATGCATCGAAATTTTATTTTTGTTTTATCAGCAAGGCACTCACTACCGGCCTTTCCGTTCCATTATCACCCGGCCTTACAGTAAGCCGGTTGGCGATAACCAATGAAGTGGAGCCTCCACCATCTAAGTTGATGGCATGGGTACAAGATAATGACTGCAGCATATTGGCGAGTTCAGAAAGGTTAATACCATTATAACCGGCAGTAGTATTATCGCCCTCAACAGCCAGCAGCATTCCAATGCCATTTGCATTATAACCAATAGCAGATCTTGGTCTTGATGTAGTATTGTTAATGTTTATCAGCTCCTGCACATCAGCTATATTAATACTGCCGTCTTTAATAAGCATGGGCGAACCGCCAATTGCACTCACGGGAGGCCAAGATGCACCACCTGCAGGAAATGCTGCATCAGGTACAGGTTGCGGTGCACTGCCTTCAGCATTTGGACTTGGCAAAGGATAACTATAAATATTATCGTTGCCTGCTCCAATACTATACACCCATGCCACCGAGGGTACACCGGTGTTGCTTACACCAAATGCAGCCCTGGTAGTGTAGTAAGGAGTACTTGTGCCGTTGTATGTTCTGTTAACCGATTTTATATTGGGCGATGAAACGGTATTGTTATACTTTACCAAACTATATGAAGAATTACCTCCAAAATATCCTCCGTTGATGCAGGCATAAGTTACTCCTGTTTCCTGGCTAAAAAAATTCATTGGTGTTTTTGCAGTGGCAGATAGTACAGGTTTAAATTCAAAGCGGTCCAGCTTGCTGTCATACGTCAAACAAAACGCTTTTGTAAATTTCCCGTTGTAAACTGAATCAAAACTGAAAACCTGTATACCATTGGGCAATCCGGTAGAGTATGTGGTATTGTATTTCCATCCCTGCGGCAAGGTTATTAGTGGTGTTACCGGTACAGGTGGTGTTACCGGGCCACCTCCGCCACCAGTAGTTGTTTTTTTGGAACAGGAAAAACAAATAACCGCAAATGGCAGTAATAATAATTTACGCATGGCAACTATTTTATAGTTTGATATAACAAACCGATTAAACGGTTTAAAGTTTCATAATAAAAAAACACTTCGCCGTTAAAACCATATTTACGGTTTAGCTGCAGCATCTGGTCGGTTAATTCTCTTGTGCTCTGGTAGGCTCCATCGCCTAAAGAAGTTAAAATACCGGGAAATACTTTTTGTTTGTATTCTTTCGGAAGGCTGTCATTTAATTCCTTTAACACTTTTTCATAGCCTTCAATTTTATATCGGTATAGTTGCGGAAAGATATAATCGGCATATCCGCCTTTCAGCCATTGCGGCCAGTCTTGCAAATATTCTTCTTTACTCCATGGATAAGGACTGGGCGCCCAGGTAACCAGGCAGGATGCCCGTTGATTTTTTACCACAGTATATAACTCTTTTCCAAATGCACTCAGTTTATTGGCTTTCCATTGCAGAAAGCCAGGTTCTTTGGGATTGGCTGGCGGCAATTCCCCATTATGTTCTTTAGCAAATAATTGTTTGGTAAAATCATCATAGCCGCCTTCTGCAGGCATAGCGGGTAAGCGGTCATCGCCTTGCACACCATCAACATCATATTTTTTTACCACTTCCAATACCAGCTCTTTCATAAACTTTTGTGGTTCGGGATTCATGCTGTTCCACCAGTAAAATCCGTTCTTTACCAGCAGGCTGCCATCTTTTTTTCTTCCGGCCCAATGCGGATATCTTTTTAACCAAACCGAATTACTGTCTTTATAGGCATAAGAAAATCCAAACTCAAACCAGGCATGCACTTTCAGTCCGGCTTTGTGTGCTTCTTTTACAATACATTTAATGGGGTCAAATTTTTTTATAGGCTGCAGCCTGTTTTATCCCGATGTATTTCTCTGCTATTTTGCTGGGATACATGGTAACACCGCCATTCCAAACTACTACAAATATGCTATTCAATCCGTTCTTCTTACAATTGGCTACTACTTCCTTTATATTTTTCTTTGACAGCAATGCATTGCTTGCTACATTGGTAATCCATGTGCCTTTAACAGGTTCTGCATTTTGTGCAAATGCTGACGTAGTAATGATAAGACACAGGTATAAAAAAATAAATCTCATTTATTTTAGCTGTTGTTTGTATTCGAGATAACGGTTGTATAAATGATGTGCCGATGTGTACATAGACTGTGGGCTCATAAAATGAGAAAACTCAAAAGTGATAGCCTTATCATAACCTGCTTTACGGGCTGCTACGAGCTTTAATTTTAGTTTTTCAAATTTTATAGGTAAAAATTTTATAGGCATATCTCTATCGAAAGACTCTGCATTAGTCCAGCATTGCATACCAAATTTATCTGCCATTTTCTTATTCACGGTAAAAAAAGATTCCAGTTCATGGTAGTCTATGTGACCATCCTGAAATGCCACTGCGTCCACAGCACCTTTTATGCCTTCAAAAATTTCGCTCCATTCTTTTTCATGCTCCGCAATACTTACTGCCTCTGCTTTTGTTATTTGAGATGATGCTGCCATCACAGCTTTTTCCCGTCTATCCATGGTGAAATAAAAGTGTGTAAACCGCCGCTAACCTCTTTGCACTGCTTACCCAATGTGTAGAAAGCATTTGCAGCGCCTTTGGTTTTCCTGCTTATTTCCATGCTTAGATACCAGCCCTTAAATGATTTATGATGGCCATACTGTTGCCAAACTTCATCAATAATGTATTTATTATGATTGATTTCATGTTGCATTTCGCCGGTATCCCAATATTCTCCGCTGTCGTACAATCCGAAATAAAACTGCATTCCATATTTGTCTGCAAGTCGCAGAAACATGTCCACCAGGTCAACCGGCGGCTGATAACATCCCTTGGATAAAAGGTATTTTGAAGGGTATGTGATAAATTTCCGGTAACCACTTCGAATCATAATTACCGTATCAATACCGGCGGTTTTCATGTACTGAAAATCCTGCTCCCATTCTATTTCGCTCCAATTCTGGTGGGGAATATCGTGGCTTATTTCATCTAAAAATGTTCCGGTTATCTGCATAATCAATAAACTTAAAATTTATCCGGGCTGTGCTTCCGGTTGCGCTGTACTTTCTTCCTCTGTTTTTTTCAACGGCACCAGCCAGGTAACCAAAAATGAAGGGATGGTTGAAATAAGCACCCAGATAAAAAATTCTTTATAACCAAGGTAGTCACTCACCATTCCACTAATCATTGATGGCAACATAAATCCCAGGTTCATAAGGCCGCTTGCAAAAGCATAGTGAGCCATTTTATATTTGCCCGGGGCAATTTGCTGCATGATAAACAAAATAAGACCTACAAAGCCAAAACCGTATCCAAAATACTCAAAAGCTACTGCTGCTCCAATGATATATACATTTTCGGGCAAGGTAATGGCCAGATAAGCATATGCGGCAAATGGGATATTAAATATAGCACACAATAGTATCAGCGTTTTACGTGTAAGCCCTTTATTGGATACAAAATACCCGGCAGCGATTGAGCCCAGCACAAAAGCTGCGGCTCCAAAACACCATACAACACACCGATTTGTTCTGTTGAAAGTCCTAACCCGCCTTCTGTTCTCGAGGCCTTAAAAAACAAAGGAGTTATCTTAATTGCCTGCCCTTCTGCAAAACGGTACAGTACAATAAATGCCAGGCCAAACCATATATATTTTTTCTGAAAGAAAGTAATGATTACATCCTTCAGCGTTGCCATAGCTTCTTTGGCAGAGTGAACCGTTTTTGCTTGCCCCCCGGATGGCAAAGCCGCTTTGTTGTACAATCCAAGCAAAATCATTATGGCCCCATACATCAGCATTACAACCGACCAGGCATTTACAATGCCCATTTTCCTTTCAAGCACACCGGCCAGGTACACCAATAAGCCGCCTGATACAATTTTGGCAATATTGTAAAACGCACCTTGCCAGCCGACATACTGCGCCTGTTGTTTAGAGTCAAGCTCGTTTAAGTAAACACCATCTGCGGCTGTATCGTGAGTTGCTCCACTAAAAGCCACAATAGCTAAAATAGCAATTGAAATGCTGAAAAATGATGAAGCCTGAAGAGAAAGGGCTACCAATCCGAATAACACCCCGGTAAATAGTTGGGTTGTGTAAACAAAGAATTTTTTTGTTTTATACATTTCAAGAAATGGCCCCCATAAAGGTTTTAGTGTCCATGGAAGCATTATTAATGAAGTCCAGAATGCAATTTTAGAGTCGGATACCCCGAGATTTTTGTACATAATGGAACTTGCTGCAGCAAGTGTTACAAATGGCAATCCCATTGCAAACCAGGTAGTTGGCACCCACCTGACGGGATGTATCTTTTTTTCAGTTTGTTGGCTCACAATCTGCTTTATTAAAGTTTATAAAGAAGGAAGTTACTAAATATATTTAGAAACTAATTATTTATTTTGAATTATATTTATTAAGTTGCATCTCAAACCTATGCTATGCTTGCAATATCAAAGAGCCTGATTTCAATTCTGTTTTCTTTTGTATTTATTGTCACTTCCTGTAACAAGAGCAATTCCGACGGTGGCGGTGGCGGCGGCCCTGTAACTCCCCCCACCCCCGTTTGGGATCCCAATGCATTGCGTGGTGTTTGGGTTACCACAACAGCCAGTACTACATTAGACAGCCGTGATAACATAAAGCAGATGGTAAGAAACTGCAAGGATGCAGGCATCAATAACATTTTTATAGTTGTTTATAACAATGCCCGTACCATTCACCCCAGTAATGTAATGCAAAATCTTATTGGTATTCGCCAGCTGGAACGCTTTGCAGGCCGTGACCCATTACAGGAGTGTATTGATGAAGGCCATGCACTTGGTTTAAAAGTACATGCATGGTTTGAGTATGGCTTTTCTTCCAGTTACTCAGCCAATGGCGGTCCTATTGTTGCTGCCAAACCACACTGGGCTGCTATGACGGTTGGTGGTGCATTGGTGGTTAAGAATGGGTTTGACTGGCTGAATGGCATTCATCCGGAAGTGCAGCAGTTTATGATTGACCTCTTTAAAGAAGTAGTTACCAATTATATCGGGCTTGATGGAGTGCAGGGCGATGACCGGCTACCTGCCATGCCTTCTACAGGTGGATATGACCCATACACCACAACATTGTACCAGGCCGAAAACGGTGGCGCATCGCCTCCGGGCAATGCAACCGATGCCGGCTGGCTGCAATGGCGGTCAAAAAAACTGAATGCCTTTTAAAACGATTGAGAACAGAAGTGAAATCTATCCGTTCTTCTGTTCAGTTTACCATGAGCCCCAGTCCGCATCCGTTTGGTTACAACGAATACCTGCAGGATTGGCCCACCTGGGTTGATAGCTCGTATGTGGATGCAGTTATGCCGCAATGTTACCGCTATGATATTACACCATACAACAGTGTGGTGGAGCAGCAAAAAACGCATTACCGGAACAGCAGTGTTCCCTTTTATCCGGGGGTGCTGGTGAAGTCCGGTTCAACCATACAACCTGATGCATTAATGACCCAGTTCATTCAAACAAACAGGCGCAATGGTTTTAAAGGAGAGTGCTTCTTCTTTTATGAAGGATTGAAAGATAAACTTCCCTGGTTTAAAGGGCAGTATCCATACACCAATTAGAATTTTTAAGCTCTATTTTATATAGTTATGCGTCTTCCTGTTTTCGTAATAGCAATGCTGTTACAAAGTTTTGTATCTGCACAATTGCTCACAAAATACGTAGATCCCTTTTTAGGCACCGGCGGTCACGGTCATGTGTACCCGGGGCTACAGTTCCATTTGGGATGGTGCAACTTTCGCCGGATAACGGAGATGAAGGGTGGGACTGGTGCGCCGGTTATCATTACAGCAGCAAAACCATAGCAGGCTTCAGTCATACGCATTTAAGCGGTACCGGTATCGGCGATTGGTGCGATATTTCTATTTTACCATTGACAAACCTTGATTCTGTAAAAATGAAAAATAAAAATTCCTTTTTCTCATTCAAACGAAAAAGCAAAACCGGGATATTATGCAGTGCTGCTCGATAATAAGGTGAATTGTGAACTTACTGTATCTGAAAGAAGCGGCTTTCACCGCTATACATTCCCGGGCGAAAAAGGGTGGCTTCGGTTTGATATGGGTTTCCGCATCAACTGGGACAAATCAACCGATGGTATGCTGCAACTGGTAGATGCATACACGTTGGTGGGCTACCGTTACAGCACAGGGTGGGCTAAAGGGCAGAAGGTTTATTTTGCCGCCCGTTTTTCATCTCCTGTTTTAAAATACTTCTTTGTAGGCGATACTGCGTTAACCGGGAACAGGGCCGATGGCAAAGAAGTAAAAGTGGCATTGGAATTTGCAACAACAAAGCCGCTTGATGTAATTGTTTCCCTCAGCAGCGTAAGCACAGATAAGGCGCTGGCAGAAATGAGAACTGCATTGATGGGTAATCCCTCCATTGGAACAATAAGCCGGCAGGCTGAAAAACTGTGGGAAAAAGAACTGCAAAAAATAAAAATCAATACCAACGATAAAGCATTTGCAACAAAATTCTATTCATCGTTGTACCGCACTTGTATGGCGCCAGTCATTCACAGCGACGCCGATGGTGCTTATCAAACTCACGATAACAAACAACTGCAATTCACCAAAGGGAAAAACAAATACACCATTTTCAGCCAGTGGGATGTATTCCGGGCTTTGAATCCTTTATTTACTGTAACACAAACGGAACGATTGCCCGATATGATTAACAGTATGCTGCAGTTGTATGAAGACAATGGTTTGCTGCCGGTGTGGGACATAAGCACCTGGGAGGCGAACACCATGACAGGCTATCACAGCGTACCCATTATTGCGGATGCCATGCTGAAGGGCATCAAAGGTTTTGATTATGAAAAAGCGTATGAGGCTATGCGCAAGAGTGCTTTTCAAAACCAACGGGGAACACCGGACTATATAAAATACGGATACCTGCCACAGGACAAACATGGCTGGAGTGTAACCATAACACTGGAATATGCTTTTGATGACTGGTGTATTTCTCAAGTGGCAAAATTGCTGGGCAAAACAGATGATTACAATTTATTTATGAACCGGGCCATGAGTTATAAGAAGTTGTTTGATGTGCAAACCGGCTTTATGCGCAGCAAAAACAGCGAAGGGAAATTCATTGAACCGTTTGACCCGTTGCTCAGCGAACATGGTTTTGAAGGGCAATACATTGAAGGCACCGCCTGGCAGCATAGTTTTTTGTACCGCATGATGTAAACGGTTTTGCTGAACTTTTTGGCGGAAAAGAAAAATTAGTTACTAAGCTTGACGAATTATTTGCAGCGTCTCCAGAACTGCATGGAGAAAATACAAGCGCCGATGTTACAGGTTTAATTGGTCAATATGCACATGGTAACGAACCCAGCCATCACATCATTTATATGTACACAGCATTAGGTTATCCGGAAAGAGCAGCAAAATGGTTGAAGGTGGTTACCGACAGTATGTATAAAGCGGGCCCCGATGGGTTAATTGGCAATGATGACTGCGGGCAAATGAGTGCCTGGTACATCTGGACCTGCCTGGGTATGTATCCGATGAACCCCGTAAGCGGTGACTATGTTTTCGGATTACCTCTTATTAAACAAGCCACGATTCAACTTCCCGATAAGAAAAAACTAAAGTTGCGGGTTATAAGTACAACTAAAAAAGGATCTGGCATAGCTAATGTTGTTCTTAATGGAAAATCCATTCCTGTTCAATCTGTTTCTCACCGGCAACTGATGCAGGGCGGTAAATTTACATTCTATGTTTACCAGTAACAAATTTTTAATAAAAGCAGTCCTGCTGCTTTTTAATATATCATTTCTGACAACTGGTTATGGGCAGTCAACGGCTACACTGATTCCAAAAAAAGGCTTGCATATTACCACTTGTGGTTTGCCGTGGCTAACCGGCTCGGAAATAAGTTTTTTTACCCCTGATAAAAAACATCATCATTATTATTTCACCTGGTGGGAGCAGGATGCACATGTTTCAAGGCCGGGACATGAACGGTTATTTATAGGAAGCATCAATACGGCAGTAAACGGTGTTTACCTTTTGGAACAGGAAGGAAATAAAATAAGAACATTTTTTGATTGCATATGGAATCTGAAAGAACCCGGTGCGGCCGATGTTATTTATGCTAAAATCTGGCTTCCTTATTTAAGCGATGCAATATTCAGCTCTCCAACACATAAAAATATTTCCGACTGGAGTAGTTTTTATGAAAACAGACTTCAGATAAGTACAAGCTTTGGCACATTTCAATTTTACTCTTCAACTCCATTTAAAATCAGAACCGATGCAAACCTGCAACCCGGCGAAAAGGATTATACCCGCCGAGCACAGCACCTTATTCTTTATGAAGACAATATTCCTGTTACAGATTCGCCCATGCTATCAAGGGCATTTTTTATTGAAGAATTTCCAAAGACCAATACTGCAATCACTGAAGATGAAACTAACATAGTTAAATCCGAAAAGATTTCACAAGCCTGGCAGCCACATGGAAGGTCAACAATGCTTTTACCACAGCCAAAATCAATAAATTATCAAAAGGGAAACTATATCATTCCTGAAAATAAAAAAGAAACTACTGATCCGGTTGTAGCTGTTTTCAGGGAAATGCTAAAACAGCAATGGCTGCTTAATGAAAAATATTTCCCGGTCATCCGGGTAAAAGATAATAAAACATTACCGGCTGAGGGTTACTTACTATCTGTAAATGAAAATGGAATCAGCATACAACATCATACATCTGCAGGGTTTCAGCATGCATTGCACACATTAGTTCAATTAGTAAAAAATGAAAACGGACAATTAATTATTCCTGCAGTAAAAATTAACGACTGGCCCTCTGTGGCCTGGCGCGGCATACATATGTTTACCGGGCCTACCTCGTGGCCATTACATAAAAGAATGTATGACCGCATATTATTCCCATTGAAAATGAACAAAGTGGTGCTGCAATGCGAACAGGCTAAATGGAAAAGCAGGCCGGAATTGCATAATTCAATTTCTGTGCCATTAGAAGATTTAAAAAAAGAATTTGAGTACCTGCGAAAAAACTTTAACGAGCCTATTCCGCTTATTCAAAGTCTTGGGCATATGGAATGGTTTTTAAACCAAAAGAAAACAGGTGGATAGCCATCAATCCTGAGTATCCATACACTATTAATCCAAATTTACCACAGGCAAAATATGCAGTAAAACAATTGTGGGATGAAACTTTTGTATGTCGTCAAAACAAAGTGTACTTTCTGTTAGAGAGTATTTCCAGGATTTAAGTTATTAAATATTTTTTAGTTTTATAGGGTTGGATTAATAAAACTTAGTTTATCAGTAAAGTATAGTGCCCTTCTGTAACTCATATTTTTTGCCTTAATCTTTTCTCTCCGTTTCAGGATTTGATCCTTTTTACCGAAGTATACATCTGCAGGAGTAACGTTATCCAGTGATTCATGATACCGGTGGTGATTGTAATAGTTTACAAATTTTTCCAGTGCTTCATTTAGTTCCTCCGGGCAGTAATAGTTATCCAGCTTAACTATGTTTTTCATACTTCGGTGGTAGCGTTCGATCTTCCCTTGAGTTTGAGGATGATTCGCCCGCCCATGGATGGGTTTGATCTTTTTTGAGAACAGGTACTTCTTCAGATCAGCAGATATGTAACAGGATCCATTGTCGGAGAGCAACTTTGGTCGTTGCCCATTTTTAAGTCCTGCAGCTGCCAGAGCCCGATCCACGGTTCTTTCAACATCGCTTGCTTTCATGTCCCGGCAGAGCTCCCAGTGGACGATATAGCGGCTGTAATCGTCGAGGATCGTGCTCAAGTAATACCATCCCCATCCAATGATTTTAAAATAGGTAAAATCCGTCTGCCACATGTCATGTACAAAATGAGTCTTATCCTTAAACTCATTGGATGCTGACAGCAAAATGTGCATGGGTGTTGTGATCAGCCCTCTGCTCTTTAAAATCCGGTAGACGCTGCTTTCAGAGATGAATACCTTTTGCTCATCCGTTAATTTTACTGACAGTTCCCTCGGAGAGAGAACAGGGTGATCCAGGGCCACTTCCACCACCAGCTGCTTTTGAGCATCTGGTATGGAGTTCCACTGCCTGCGAGTTCTCTTATGTGGTTGAAGGCCATCTAGTCCGTTAGCAAGGTACGCCTGGTACCATTTGTAAAATGTGCTCTGTGGATGCCCATTTCCTTCAGTGTCCTGTTGACCCCAAGTTCTGAGCGGTCAACAAGCTGAATGATTTCATATTTCTCTGCTGCTGATAATCGCATATACTTCTTCCATTTTTCGTTTATTCCAAAATGGTTAAGCTTTTTTTACAATATCATAGCGCAGCATCAGATCAGCAACCATTTCCTTAAGTCGCTGATTCTCTTTTCGTAAATCCGCTACTTCGTCCGAGGTGGCTTCACGGGTAGTATCACCGGCCAGCCGCTTTTTCCTGCTTCCAGGAACTGTTTATTCCATTTGTAAAACTGGGTTTGATGAATCCCGTACTTGCGGCAGATCTCAGATACAGAGTTCTCACCGCGGATAGCTTCCATTACTATCAGGATCTTTGCTCAGAGGTAAACAGGCGCCTGGCCTTTCTGCGGACATCCTTTACAAAATTCTCAGGAGTTTGCTTCTTAGATTTTGTTTCCATTTTATTTTTTTTTAAGTTAAACAATTAGGAAACACTCTCTTAAGATACTAAATTAGTGGTACACTTTAAGCTGAAGATTTACAATAAAAAGCATCAAACACATAATTGGAACCAATATTCTGATTGCCATTAGCACCTATAGAAAAACGTAACTTACCATAACTTATATGGTTACTCATTCCGTCAAAGAATTTCTCTTTAGAGAAAATCCAGCCGGCTGAAGCAGAACCAAATGTTCCCCACTGCTTATCCCTTACCTGGGAAAAACGGGAAGAACCATCCCTTCTTCCATTTAACTCCAGCAGATACTTATCATTATAAGCATAATTTATACGTCCAAAGAATCCGGCTAAAGCAAGTTCAGAAGCTCCTGCATTATTGTCCCTTAAGCCAGAACCGAGGTTAAGAAAAGGCTGGTTCGGATTAATAAAACCTGTGCGGCTGGCTCCGAAGAAATAACTGGTAAACAACTCGCTTTGTCCGCCGGCCATCACTTTAATAGCATGTACATCCTTTAACCGGAAGCTATAAGATGCCTGACCCAGGTATGTTTTATAAATATCATCTCTCCAGGATTCGCTAAGGCTGGTAGTACCCGGCCATACAGTTATTTTATCATATCCCTGTGTAGCGATATTGGGCTGATAGATGTCCACATTTTTTGTAAATGTTTTTGAATGCGGGTTTCTTTTTTCCATACCCCAATAACCCTCCAGTTCAAATCCTCGTATCGGGTGGTAATTAAATCCAAAACGGGTAAGGAAATTATTTCCTTTTGTTTCTGAGGTTCCTGCAGCTTCGGCCATGGCAATCGGATTACGGTTATTGCTTTGTGCAGCGGTACCGTAAATGCCCTCGCCATATTTTCCGCCACCAATAGCCGGCAAGCCAATGGCCTGGCGGATGATAAATTCGGGGCTACCGGTAGATGGGTTAATAGTAGTGCTGTTAGTTAAAGCAAATACTCCGTTAAGCGTAAGCTTATCATTTAATTTAAATTCCGGGTTGAAGCGTATATCGTATTTTTTGAAACGGTTATTCTGAATTAATCCCTGCTGGTCAAAAAAGGTAAAAGAGGTAAACACATTTACCTTTTCACCACCAGACAATAATTGAACGTTATGGTTTTGCATGAAACCGGAATTAGTAAGTACCTCATCTATCCAGTCTGTATCAATCACATCAAGATTATTGGCAGGAGTTGTTTTGTACTTATCTATCAACGCCTGTGAAAAAACCATGGCAGAAGGATTTCCTGTACGGTTTTGTTCCGCAACATTACTCAGCAGCATATGGTCTATGGCGCTAACCCTGTTCGGAAGTGATGTAAAGGATTGTTTAGTAAAGAAGTTATTATAGCTTAACTGCACACCTTTCTTAGTCGCCCTTTTCGTTTTAACTACAATTACACCACCACTTGCACGGTTTCCATAGATTGCTGTAGATGCAGCATCTTTTAAGACAGTAATACTTTCGATAGCATTGGGGTCTATCTGGTTCAGAGCAGTAAAGTCAAGAGCCATACCATCAATAACCACTAACGGGTTACTATTACCAAGAATGGAACTTTCGCCACGGATACGTACAGAGGCGCCATCAGCACCGGGGCGTCCGCTTTGTTGCTGAACAGTAACCCCGGGTGCAAGACCTTGCAGCACCTGGCTGGAGCTGGATACCTGCCTTTTAGTAATGGCCGCATTGTTTAGCGCCACTACAGAACCGGTAATATTGGCTCTTTTCTGTATACCATACCCCACTACTACCACTTCTCCTAAATCTCCGGCAGTGGGTTGCAAGATTACTTCCAAAGTGCTACCGGTTACTGTTACCTCTTTGGCGGCAAAACCAACCGAACTGAAAGCAAGTGTAGCGTCTTTAGCAACATTAATTGAGAAATCTCCGGCAGAGTTAGTTGTCGTACCGGTTTTGGTTCCTTTGATAGTAACAGACACTCCTTCAATTCCTTTTCCATTGGCGTCAGTTACTTTTCCGGTAACCCTTCCCTGTTGCGCCAGCAGGATTGTGCCTGACGTCAACAGCAGCAGCATAAGCAATAGTCGTTTCATTGTTTGTGATTTATATTAAAAATTAAATGCCCTTATTTAAAATTTCCCAGGTGGTTTATAGTTTTATTAAAAGGCTGTATTGTTTTTTCCAGCAGTACAGCCATTTCTGCACGGGTAATTTTTCTTTCTGTATCATATTGCGTTAATCCAAATGAAAGCCAATGCTTTTCGTCAATATGTATTACCTTATTTTTTTCTTTATTTGCCTTTGTTACAATTTCAACCGCCTCCCTTATGGTCAGTTCATTACTAACAGCGGCATTTACTTTCGCAAATGGGACAAGGTTGGCTATTAACTCAGCCCCGTTAACAGTACTATCCGGATAGAACCATGTTCTGTTAGCCCATTGATATGGCTGTCTGTGCCCTTACTATTCCGGTGGCACCAGTTTTTTGAATAGCAATAAAATGCGGATGCGTTGGCTTTACATCAAAATAGGGCATGATGTATGCGCCGCTTTTTAAAAGAGTTTGCTGTACTAACCGTACAGGTATTTGCCCTTGCCTGTTTTTATTTTTTACCGATAATGCTGCCAGTGTTCCTGCTGCCTGACCGGTTAACATTATTACAGGCTGTAACCTTGTTGTTCCATTTACCACATTGCTTATGCTGGTGCTTTTTTCTGCAACGATAATACCGTTGTGTTGTTTGGGTATCAATACTCCCAGCGGTAAATTGTAAGAAGGCACAGGATAAAACCCAAGATGCTGTGGCGCTTTTTCATTTTCCCGGTGGTGGTGGTCAATGGGATAATCGCCAACGGCAATGCCTGTGCGGTATAAATTATAGTTAAACGGCTCTGCAATATGCCTGATGTTGAAGCGAACCATTCCCTGCAGCCTCCTGCTTTCCCTGTGGTAAGGAATTAATGCAAGTCTGTCCTCTGTAGGAAATTCATCATCAGCAAGGTCTAAGTTTTTAAAGCCAAACTGTGTTTGTAAGAAATATAAGAAGCGGATTGTTTTCGCTTTCGCTTTTTTTAGTTCTTCCTTTCGTTGTTCAGGTCTAAGATTAATAATGTTGAGATAAATATCATTGCCTTTGCCCGGCCAGTTAATCATGTATTTGCCATTGGGCAATTTGCCGTAGTCCAGCATTTTTTGTGCTGTTACATTGCTGGTCAGTTTTTCAGGTTTACTGCAAAATTCATTGCAGCAGCCGTCAAACTCCATCGGGTCGTAGTTATCAGGTTTGGCAATTGTCCTGACTGCATCTTTTCCGTAATCTTTCAGGATGGCTACATACGTTATGTCCTGAATGATGTCGTTGGTTTCGGGTACATTCACATTTTCACCGGTAAGGGATGATGCTTCCATTCCGATATCGAAAGGAATGCCTGCGCTTAGCCATTACATCACCCAATTCAGTTGCATCCACTACTTGCTTTGCATAAATGATAATTTTTTCCGGATTTTCCTTCGATCAACTCAATTCCTGTAACCAGCTTTCCCTTTAATAGGGTTTGCGAAAAGCAAGACCATACATTACCGTTAAGTCTGGCTCCTTTGCCACCATTGATTTAAAAATGCTGTCTCCAACATGCGGTTCAAAAAGTGTATTACTTACCCAACCGGTTGCTACTTTAGATGGCCCGCCATACACTTTGTATAACTGTTCTCTGAATTCGGCCCAAATACCCGATGGCATATTATGGTTGCCATCAAATGCTGCTACACCCGCCGCTGTAATCATTCCCCCCAGCCAGGGTGTTTCTTCTGCAATGATTGTTTTTACTCCCAGCCTTGCACTTTGTAAACCGGCTGTAACACCACTGGCGCCGCCACCCACCACCAATACATCTGTGTATATTGGCTTTTGGGCCTGCATAGTAAATGCGGCCATCAAAAAGAAAACGATATGTAAAAGTCCTTTCTTCACTTTTTTTTATAATGATTCCAACGTTTTCCAAACCTGGTATAAAGAACGGGGGATATGAAAGCATCCTTTCCATTTGCCCCCTTTTAACGATAACAGTACTTCACCTCTCTGGTTGAGGTAGCCGAACCACTCTCCTTGTTCTGTATCTTTAAAATGCTTCCAGGTATAATCATGAACTTTAATAAACCATTCCGCACACTTCTCATCACCGGTAAGTTTATACCCCTTTGCAAGGGCCACGAGCGCTTCCACATGCACCCACCAGAGTTTTTGATCCCATTCTAATTGTTGCGATGGGTGCCCTTTTATATCTAGGAAATAGAAAATGCCATCGTATTTTTTATCCCAACCATAATCCAGTGTATGGAGCATGATGTCTTTAGCCTTTTCAATCAATGCTGCATCATTCAGCCTTTTTCCAAGGTCCATAATAAACCACATGGCTTCAATGACATGCCCGGGATTGAGCACCCTTCCTTCAAAACAATCAGCAAAGCTGCCATCGGGGTTTACGTTTTCCAGTATCAGCCCGGTTTCGGGATGATAGAAGACATCCATCACTTCGTGAATAACAGTGGGAATAAAACTATTTACTCTTTCAGTGCCTATTATATGTTCCAGTTCCAGTGCCAGGTTGCACAATATCATGGGCAGAGAAAAATTCTTTAACGGTCTTGTGCCGGGATATGCTTTGCTGTAAATGCCTTTCCAGTTGTCTTTGCGGCGGATGATGTTTTCAAAAGTATCGAGAGCAATTTTTTTGTAGCGTTCTTCACCTGTGGCTCTATTCAGTGCTGCAAAACCCATACAGGCAAAGCAGTCGCTGAAAATATTGTACGGTTGTACTAACGGCTTTCCTTCTGCAGTTAAAGAAAAATACCAATTACCTTCAGCATCACGGCCAAATTTTTCCATAAAGGAAGCACCATGCATTTTTTTTGCTCCACATTATTATACATATAACTGAAGCACCAAACCCCCCTACCCTGCAGCCACATGAATTTGTCGGTATCATAAACATTTCCTGATCGGTCAAGACAAGTGAAAAAGCCGCCATTCTTTTCATCCTTGCTGTTTGTGAGCCAAAATGGTAGAATGTTACCAAGCAATTCTTCCTGATATTGTTTTGCCAGCCGGTGAAATGCTGACACTTCATGCTGATGAGCAGTATTAAGGTTTGGGTCTATCCCTATCATAAGAATCTGTATTAAGCGGAATGAAGTTAATATAAATTGTTATTAAAAATAATAAACTTAATAAATTTATTTAGTATTGATAGTTTCTTTTACCCCCAAAAGAAAGATGTCTGGCTTACTTCCCGTATTTTTCTTAGTATCTTAGAACAATGAAATCAAAAACTGCTGTATCCGGATTTTTTCAGAAGATATGCTGGCAGGTGGTGTAGCCAATAAAAATAAATCAGTTAAAAGCTGATTATCAAAATATTGGACACGACGGGAAATTTGACGATTCCGGAACTATCCCGGGAGTTGAACATGAGTGTACCTAAGGTAACCAGCTTGGTTACTTCACTTATCAAAGAGGGCCTGTTGATTGACCTGGGCAAAATTGAATCAACCGGCGGACGCAGAGCTAATACCTATGGGCTGGCTGGCAATGCCTGTTACTTTATTGGGGTAGATGTAAAGCGATATTATATAAATATAGGCCTGCTGGATTTTAATAAACATATTATTAATCTGGAAGAAAAAATTCCTTACCCCCTGGAGAATACCCAGCAATCACTGAATACATTAATTCAGACAATAAAGAATTTTATTAAAGACAGAGGCATCAACAAATCGAAAATATTGGGGATGGGCATCAACCTATCGGGACGTGTAAATAATATTACCGGTTATAGCTACAGTTATTTCCACTTTCAGGAAGAACCACTGGCCGGCATTATTGAAAAAGAAGTTGGCATAAAAACTTTTCTGGAGAATGATGCCAATGCAATGGCCTTAGGTGAATATGAACAGGGTGTTGTAGCCGATGAGAAAAATGTAATATTTATCAACCTTGATTATGGTACCGGCTCAGGTATAATCATTGACGGAAAGGTGTACTATGGAAAGAGCGGCTTTAGCGGCGAATTTGGTCATATTCCTTTCTTTGATAATAACATTATTTGTGGCTGTGGCAAGAAAGGCTGTTTGGAAACTGAAATATCAGGCCAGGCATTGCTGAGAAAAGTGAAGGAAAAACTGGCAAAAGGTGCAACTTCTGTTTTATCCAAAAAAGTAAAAAATATTGACAACCTTAAACTGGAAGATTTAATAGAAGCAGCAAAACAAGAAGATGTTTTGGTAATTGAACTCCTGTTTGAAATGGGCGAAATGCTGGGGAGGGCATTGTCAGTGCTTATAAATATTTTCAACCCCGAGCTTGTAATAATGGGGGGAACACTTTCAGAAACAGGTGAGTACCTGCGACTGCCAACAAAAAGCGCTATCAATAAATTTTCATTAAGCCTGGTAAATAATGATACGCAGTTGAAGATTTCTAAATTAGGAGAAAAAGCTGGTGTTGTTGGAGTATGCCTTATCGCAAGAAGAAAAGTGATTGTGTAATCTTCTATATCAATGAATATTCTGCCATAGCTACTATACCTCGATTATCATTCATACCCAAACTATGTATGTTCTGCAACTTAAAGGGGGATTTAATAATTGTTGATTTTCCAGAATTATTATTCCCAACCAGAAGGTTAATTGATTTTGACAAACTCAGCTTTACCTTTTGGCAGGAACGAGTATTCATTAGACTATGGATACATACATATCGTGGAAAATTTCAAACAAAAATACAACAGCTTGACTTGATATATCCTCCATAATACGTTTAGCAGCATCCGGATTTAAAATTACCATCAAAACCCTTCATGCTGTTTTTACCAATCCTTTCTATTGCGGTATGTTATCGCATAGTGCGTTGGGTGGCGAATTGGTTAAGGGAAAACATGAGCCGCTGGTATCGCAAGAAATCTTTCTGAAAGTAAACGATATCAAACCCCGTAACTACGAAAAGCTGAAAAATGAGAAGTATGCAAACACCCCTTTGAAAGGGCTGCTGAAATGCGAAACCTGTGGCGAACTCATGAGGGGGTATATCGTTAAAAAGAAGGGCTGTATTACTACAAGTGTAACAGCGATAAAAAATGCGGCTGTAATAAGAGTGCTAACGACTTGCATAACCAGTTCCAGGGTATCCTTGAAGAACTCACCCTGGAAGAAAAGTATGTGGACGTTTTTAAAGACCAATTGAGGCTTATTTATAAGGAACTCAACGCAAATAAAGACAAAGCAAATGCAGAGTTTCAGCGGCAAATAAATGAGATAGAAACAAAGCTGGAACGCCTGGAAGAACGCTTCATCAACGAGGAAATCAAGCCCGATTTGTACGAGAAATTTGCCAAAAAATTAAGGCAGGAAAAGCAGGCTATTGAGGAAAATATGAAGGGCTGTCCCGTAAGCGGGTCGAACCTTGATTACTTTATCAATCGCTCAGTGGAAATTTCGACAGAACTCCCTTCCCTGTGGGCTTCCAGCGATTACAGCAATATACAAAAGCTGCAAAATCTCATCTTTCCTGAAGGAATCTACTATAACAAGAAAAAAGACGAAAGTCGAAGCACAAAAGTAAATTCAGTCTTCCTCCAGATTGCCCGCCTGAAGAAGGTTTCATGCCAAAATGAAAAGGGACTTCAAGCGGAAAAACCGCTGAAGTCCCTCTGGTAGTCCCGACAGGAATCGAACCTGTATCAAAAGTTTAGGAAACTTCTATTCTATCCTCCCGATAGCTATCGGGAGAACTACGGGACCAAACCCCCAAAAAAAAAGCCCGCCATTGCAAAAGCTACGACGGGCGATGTAGTCCCGACAGGAATCGAACCTGTATCAAAAGTTTAGGAAACTTCTATTCTATCCATTGAACTACGGGACCAGCTGATTGACGAACAGATGAACAAGGAATTTTGAATGATGAAGTAAAAAAAATCCCGGACAAATGCCCCAAAAAGCGGGCTGCAAAAATAACTGATTAACCATTACCTTCCCATTCAAATTCAAGCGCATGCGAACAATCGCTCTCTTCCTGATACCCGGCTTTATGGCCACCGGCGCCAGTCTCCAGGCCCAGCCCAAAGCCGTGATCAACCATATCGCCCATCATGTGATTGACCTGAAAACCAGTACTAATTTTTACCAACAGGTGATCGGACTCGATACCATCCCCGAACCCTTCCACGATGGCAAACATACCTGGTTCAGCATCGGCCCAAAGGCCCACCTGCACCTGATCGAAGGCGCCGCTGCCAAAGCCAGTCCGGATAAACATAACCACCTCTGCTTCTCCGTGGCTTCCGTTCCCGCTTTCATTAAAACGCTGGAACAAAACAAGATAGCCTACGAAAACTGGGCCGGGGAAAAAGGAACCGTGACCAAAAGAGTGGACGGCGTACAGCAGATTTACTTCCAGGACCCCGACGGCTACTGGCTCGAGATCAACGACGCAAAAGAATAGCCCTTTTGCCCCCCGCAACGTATCTTTGCACCCCCCAAAGCCAGCCCTGACGGGTTCATTCCTTTGGGATTATCTAGCACCATGAAGTTTTATAATATTCTGATTAAATACCGCCTCTGGATCGGAGTTGCCCTGCTTGCATTAGGTGGATATGTGAATTATTCCGCCAGTTTCTGGCCCGCCTTCCCCCTTTACCTGATCGCCGTAATCCTGGTACTCGGACATTTCTTCTTCGGACCCCTCCGCCTGATCCAGGAATACATGGAAAACGGTGATATGGACGGCGCCGAAAAAGTGCTGAACTCTATCAAATTCCCCAACCTGCTCTATAAACCCATCCGCTCGGTGTATTATACCCTCAAGGGAAATATCGCCATGATGAAACAGGATTTCGATGGTGCAGAAAAAATGATGAAGAAAGGCCTCGACCTGGGTATGCCCATGAAAGAAGCCGAAGGGGCCAGTATGCTGCAAATGGGAATGCTCTGCATGCAAAAGAATGACCTCAAACAAGCAGAAAGCTATATCCGCCAGGCTATCCGCAAAGGACTCCCCGATAAAGAAAATGAAGCCGCTGCTTATTTACAGATGTGTAGCATCATGATGAATAAAAGAGAGTTCCGGGCCAGCAAAGATTTCTTCCGGAAAGCCAAAGCACTCAGACCTACCACTCCGCAGATCGTTGATCAAATCAAACAGATTGAGAAGTATATTTCGAGAATGCCGGGGTGAGGGAAGTCGATAGTCTTTAGTCATTAGTCTTGGGTCGCCTAAAATTTCGAGCGCTCGCAGCTCCATGCGGGCAGAGAGACTTAACCGCAAAGACGCAATGACGCTAAGAAATTCCTTGTCAATTATAGTATACTCTTCGCGTATCCTCGCGCCATAGCGTCTTTGCGGTTAAACTCCCTACCTTCACCCCGCAAACTGCCCATCATGAAAAAATTACTCGCCCTCCCCCTCTGCATTTTATTATTCATCAGCTTAACTCATGCACAGCAAGCACGTCGCAGCCCCAACTGGAAACCCTCCATCATTCCCGAACCTTATTCGATGCAGATCGGCAAAGGGTATCTCAAACTGCCTTATTACTTAAATATCATCAGTTCGGCCAATAAAGAAGTCCGACAAATCGCCGACCGCCTCGCCATTACCCTTCAAAATACCGCCAATGAGGTAAAAGTAAAAGAAGGAACCCTGCCCGGTAATAAAACCATTCTCTTATCACTGGTAAAAGATGCGACCATTCAACCGAATGGCTACAAACTGCAAATCAGTGCTACCGGTGTTTCTATCAAAGCCAATGAACCAGCCGGCATTTTTTATGGGGTACAAACCCTCCTGCAACTATTTCCCGATGAAGTAGAAGAATTAAGAGTAAGAAAATCTCCCTTCGACTGGGAACTGCCTATCCTGTCCATACAGGACCACCCGCGTTTTAACTGGCGCGGTCTCATGCTCGATGTATCCCGCCATTTTTTTACGGTGAAAGAAGTAAAAGACTTCATCGATCAGATGGCCAAGTACAAATTCAATTTATTACACCTGCACCTCACTGATGACCAGGGCTGGAGACTCGAAATAAAATCTTTACCCAAACTCACCGAAGTGGGCGCCTGGCGTGTGGAGCGCACTGGTACTTTTGGCAATTTCCCCAAACCACAACCCGGAGAAAAAGCCAGCTACGGTGGCTTCTATACCCATGATGATATCCGCGAACTGGTAAAGTATGCCGGCGATCGTTTTGTGAATATTCTTCCTGAAATTGATGTGCCCGGTCATAGTCTCGCTGCCTTAGCCGCCTACCCCGAACTCTCCTGCACCCCCGGAGAATATTATGTAAGTCCCGGCGACCGCTTCATGATCTGGCCCGGAGGCGGACAACATTTTTACGGCACCCTCGATAATACCATTTGCCCTGCCCAGGAAAAATCATACGAATACCTCGATAAAATTTTTACGGAAGTCGCTGCCCTATTCCCCTTCGGCTATATCCATATGGGTGGCGATGAAACCGCCCGTAACTTCTGGGAGAAAAATGAAGCCATCAAGGCCCTGATGCAAAAAGAAAACCTGAAAGACCTGGACGAAGTGCAAAGCTATTTTGTAAAAAGGGTGGAAAAGATCATCAACAGCAAGGGAAAGAAAATGATCGGCTGGGATGAGATTTTGCAGGGCGGACTGGCACCCAATGCTGCCGTGATGAGCTGGCGCGGGATGAAAGGTGGTATCGAAGCCGCCACACAGGGACATGAAGTAGTGATGAGCCCCACGGATTTTTCTTATTTTGATTATATGCAGGGAGATGCATCCATCGAACCACCTGTTTATGCATCCCTTCGGTTGAAAAAAGTTTTTCGATTTGAACCCGTACCCGCAGGGGTGAATGCATCACTGATCAAGGGCGGACAGGCAAACCTCTGGTCCGAACAGGTAACCAATACCCGTCATCTCCAATACATGATCTGGCCCCGGGCCTTTGCCATGTCCGAAGCATTATGGACTGCCAAAGAAATAAGAGATACCACCGAAACCGGCTGGAATTACTTTGTAAAAAAAGTAGAAAAGCATTTTGATCGCTTCGATAACGCTACGGTTAAATATGCCCGCAGTTTGTATGATCCTATTGTACAGGTGAGCAAAAAAGATAGCAGCACGTATACCTTACATTTATCAACCGAGGTAAGCGGACTTACAATCCATTATAGTTTTGATAATTCCTTTCCTGATCAATATTATCCGGCTTATCAGGCTCCGTTCATTATTCCCAATGAAGCAACCAATCTGAAAATGATTACTTACAGGGATAAGGAACCCATTGGCAGATTGATGGTGATACCGGTAGCTGATTTGAAGAAGAGGGCGAAGTAAAAATGAGTAGACGCTTTCTCAAGTTGGTTTACTTCAAACCGGACTTGTTTACCCTGCGGGTTTTCTCAGTGGGAGTCGGTATTTTTCAAAAGATAATTTATCTCCTCCGAAAGATACCGGGTCAAGCCCGGTATGACGTTAGTGGAGGCCCGATGCAAGCGCCAAATAAATGGAGATTCACTACGGGCTTATAGTTTGTCATGCCGGACTTGATCCGGCATCTTTAAAATGTTAAGCGAATAACAAACTCCTCCGAAAGACCCTCAACAGCAAGTGTTGGGGATGACATATTGCAAAAGTGTGACAAGACTCCGAGTATTTTGAATTCACAACGCTTTTCGACTACGTCATACCAGCCTTGACTGCCCTTCACGACAACATTAAAATTGCTACTCATCAAGCATATCACCCCTTCCACGCACCAAACAACTCTTCCGCCTTTTGAAAACGGTATTGAAAAATGCCTTCCAGTTTTTTCTTGATAAAAAGGGAATTGGCGATCCGGCCAATGAATCCCAGCGGATTCTTATAATGGATGATATCCGTCATCTCCACCCCACCTGGGATGGCGTTGAAATGATGCTGGTGATGCCAAAGTGAATAAGGCCCAAAGCGCTGTTCATCTATAAAGAATTGCTTGTCCTTTACCTGCGTGATTTCAGTCATCCAGTACACCGGTATCCCTAACACAGGTCTTACCTTGTATTCAATGATCTGCCCCGCATACATCAAAGCACCATGGTATTTGGAAACGACTTTGAAACCCATATCAGGCGGAGTAATTGCCTGCAGGTTAGCAGGATTGCTGAAAAATTCCCAGGCTGTATCAAGAGAAACCGGTAATCGCTGTACTTTATAAATGGTATGGGCCGCCATGGTTCTTGGGGTTTGCTCTAATAACCCCAAAACATATATTAAGTTCAAAGAAACCCCTTTTTCTTACCAGATACCGGGCGGAACCCCCGTTCTTAGTTCATCCTTCAATTCATCCGGTGCCATTTTCAGGATATCACATTCCAGCTTCCGGTGCAGATCGGCATAGTAGGCTTGCACCCCATCTTCCCGGAGACTGATCCTTTCATTGAATATTTCAAGCCGTACCTGGCCTGAATGAATCAGTATACCGGAATAACCCATCATGGTTTCCACCGGTTTATTGATTACCGGTAAGGATTGGATATGCAGCAACAGTTTGTCCAGTTCCTCGGTTCTCATCGCCCAGGAGGGATTGATCTTGCCGGAATAAAGACAAACTGTTGCGGTGATGATATTTGTAGTGTCAGGCAATTTTTATATGGCCGTGTATGACCTGCATAAAGGTACAGAATTGTGTATAGGGACCACGATCTGCTGTCCTTGGATCGGTAATTAAATTGTTAGCATTGTCCGTGATCCGGGCTGCGGTACTTCCAGGTTTATGACTCCATCTTCCATTCGGGCCCTTACGGAACCAGTGAAAATCTGAATTCGGTGCAATCACCAGCGCTACCAGGTGTCCCTTCTTCGGACATTTATTATCTGCATCCGGTAAATCCACCAGCTGATCCGCAATCGCTCCATCCTTTGCACTCCTTGATCCCGCTGCAACGGAACATCCGGAAAGTGAAGTGTATTGTTGTCCTGCCGCCTTACCCGGTTGGGCATAAGTATAACTCCGGTAATCGCTGGCATAGTTATAACAGTTGTTGTTACCCTGAATCGAAGCACCATCATTCCACCAGGCCAGATCCGGATCCGGTGCACAGAAACAAGCTTTCCCAATCAGTGGCGGCCATAATACAGAAGGAATACGGGATATCTCCTCATATTTGTTCCGAAAACGTTTCATTTCCCTTTCCAGGTATTGCCGGAACTCCGTTTTATCACCAGTACCCGTAAAACGACCCAGTTTACCCAATACCAGTTCCTCTAATGCATCCCCGGCAATCTCAGAATAACTGTCGCCGGTAAAAAAGTGCTGATGGGTTAACTGCAATCTGGCTGGCAAATCTTTAGAAGCCCTGCCCAATTGTTCAATAATCATCCCCCGGTATCCCAGGTTCCCGGGCGCTTGTGCCGTTTTGTTCGTGATTTTTTTCATCCGGGATGCATTGCTCAACAGGTCCATGATTTTGCTTGCCGCCGCATCCTCAATCTCAATCACCGGATTGGGACGGCCACTGAAAATGTCAATCGTTACGCGAAGTTTCATAATAGAAGGTTTAAAGGTTTTTAATAAAGGAAAGGTAAACCAGTCCCCGGCCCCCGACAATACCCCAAACCGGTAAATCATTTCACCAACCGCTGCCACTGTTTTGCTGAATATTGACCTAAATTCGTCTCACTAATCAGGAATACAGCCCCATGTCGGTGAACAAAGAACAGCTTGAAAAAAAATTCAGAGAGGAATACGAAAAACTCAATGAACAGCAACGCCTGGCCGTTGATCATATCGAAGGTCCCGTGATGGTGATCGCCGGACCGGGTACGGGCAAGACCCAGATCCTCGCCAGCCGCATCGGCAGAATTTTATTAGATACTGATGCCGCTCCTGAAAATATTCTTTGTCTCACTTATACCGATGCCGGTGTGGTGGCCATGCGCAAAAGACTGCTCCGTTTTATCGGCCCCGATGCCTATAAAGTAAATATCAGCACTTTCCATGCTTTTTGTAATGATGTGATCCAGGAAAATCTCTCCTGGTTTGAAAAGACGGCCCTCGATCCAATTTCCGATCTTGAGAAAGTACAGCTCTTCAAGGAACTGATTGATTCCTTCCCGAAAAATCATCCTTTGAAAAGATATCGTGGAGATGTCTATTTCGAAGTGAATAACCTGCAGTCGCTTTTCAGTACCATGAAAAAAGAAGGCTGGACCCCTGCCTTTATCAATGAAAGAATTGATGCCTATCTCAATGACCTGCCCAACCGCGATGAGTTCATCTATAAAAGAAAATACAAGAATTTCAATGCCGGTGACCTGAAACAGGAAAAGATCAATGAGGAACAGGAGAAGATGGAAAAACTCCGGGCCGCCGTGAATGAATTTGAACGCTTTCAGCAACTGATGCGCAAACGCAACCGCTATGATTTTGATGATATGATCAACTGGGTGATCAGGGCTTTTGAAGAAAATAAAAATCTCCTGTCTGCTTACCAGGAAAAATTTCAATACATACTGGTAGATGAATACCAGGATACCAGCGGTACCCAGAACCGCCTCGTGGAACTGCTGATCAGTTACTGGGATCAGCCCAATGTATTTGTGGTGGGTGATGATGACCAGAGTATTTACCGCTTCCAGGGTGCCAACGTGGAGAACATGATGGATTTTGCCCACCAGTACCGCGATGACTTGCTCACCGTGGTGCTCACCAATAATTACCGCTCCACCCAGCCCATCCTCGATGTATCCAAAACACTGATCAACCGCAATGATGAAAGACTGGTGAAAAAAATTGACGGGTTGAGCAAGGAACTGTTGTCCAGCAAAGAGGAACTAAAAAATCTGCAGTTATTACCACAGATCCGGGAATATGAAACACAGCGACTGGAAATGACCGGTATCGCCTATGAAGTACAGCAACTGGTGGCCAAAGGGGTTCCTGCCGGAAGAATCGGCATCATCTACAAGGAAAATAAATACGGGGAAGAACTGGCCCAGTATTTTAAATTATTAAAAGTACCGGTGTACAGCAAGCGGCATCTCAACCTGCTGGAACTGCCCCTCACCCGGAAAATATTATTATTACTCCGCTACCTCGCCTCCGAACACGATGTGGCTTATAGCGGTGATGAAATGTTATTTGAGATCCTGCATTTCGACTGGTTCCATATTCCTTCCCTCGAAGTGGCCAAACTAAGTGTGGAAGCGGCCGAGAAAAGATATGGTGGTGATAAAACCTCGATGCGCCGGATACTTGCTGAAAAAGCAGCCGCTCCGCCGAAGGATTTATTCAGCACCGGTTTGCACAGCGGACTGATCAAAGCATCCGCCGTGATCGAACAACTGATGAGTGATGTATCCAATCACAGTCTGCGGCAGTTATTTGATCAGCTGGTAAGAGAAGCCGGGGTACTGACCCATATCATGCAAAGCCCGGATAAACACTGGCAGCTGGAAATACTCACCGCGCTCTATGATTTTATCAAGGATGAAACCCATCGCAATCCCCTGCTCAGTCTGGAAGGATTGGTGAACCTGATTGATATGATGGAACATGAGGGAATCAGTCTGCCCCTGGTACAGGTAAGCGGCAGTGATAAAGGCGTGAACCTGATGACGGCCCATGGTTCCAAGGGACTGGAATTTGAATATGTCTTCCTTGCCGGTACCAATTCCGGTTTCTGGGAAAAGAAAAGAAAACCCGGTGGTGGTTATAAATTACCGGATACGATCTTCTCTTCCGCTCCGGCTTCCAGTGAGGAAGAAGAACTGCGCCGTTTGTTTTATGTGGCACTCACGAGGGCCGAACAACATCTCAATATTTCTTACAGCCGTTTCCGCAATGATGGCAAGGAGCTGGAGCCCTCTATGTTTATTGCCGAGATCAGGGATCAGCATGAGTTGCCGATTGTACCCGTGATAGTAGATCCCGAAGTGATTGCACAGTTTGCCGCCTTGAGTTTTGGGGAAGCACAGGCACCGGAGATCAGTCAGCTGGAAGAACAGTTTGTGGGCAGGGTGCTGGATAAATTTGTAATGAATGTAACGGCATTGAACCAGTACCTGAAATGTCCGCTGGAATTTTATTTCAAACATGTGATCCGTATCCCTTTTTCCAAAAACGATGCTACCGAATTTGGATCATCGGTACACTGGGCACTGGAAAAACTGTTTCGCAAAATGCAGGAAGATCCGAAGGAACAGTTTCCGGATAAAAAAACCTTTATCGCCGATTTTGAATGGTACATGCACCGGCACCGGGAAAGTTTTACAAAAGAACAGTTTGCCCGAAGAATGGAGAATGGACAGGATATCCTGGATAAATCTTACGATACCTATATCACCCAGTTCAATAAAGTGGTATCCATTGAACGGAATATCCGAAATGTGACGATCAGGGGTGTGCCCATCAAGGGCAAGATTGATAAACTGGAATTTGACGGCAAATCGGTGAATGTGGTGGATTATAAAACCGGTGATCCGGACAAAGCCATTCCCAAGATCAAGGGGCCATCTGACAAGTTACCGTTGGGCGGCGATTACTGGAGACAGGCAGTATTTTATAAAATCCTGGTGGATAATTATGAGCAGAAGGGATGGAAAGTGATCAGTACGGAATTTGATTTTATAGAACCGGATAAGAAGAAGCAATACCGCAAGGAAAAAGTAGTGATCAGTCCGGAAGATATTGATACCGTTACGAACCAGGTCACCAGTGCCTGGGAAAAAATACAGCAGCGGGAATTCTATACCGGTTGTGGCAAGGAGGATTGTCACTGGTGCAATTTTGTCAAAACAAATAACCTGGCCATTGCCCTCCACGATATCGGAGCGGATGAAACGGAGGATTAACAGGATTTTCAGTGAATCCGGGTGGATGCGCCGCCTCCTTTCCGTGGAAACCCGTTAAGTTTGCAGACATTTGCGGTGTTCATGAAAAAATTCCTTTTTGTATTGCTGATGGTACTGCTGGCTGTGCAGCAATTATATACCCTGCCGGGCTGTGCCAATATTGTACCGCCATCGGGAGGACCGAGGGATTCTTTGCCGCCGATACTCGAATCAGCCACCCCCGCCGATTCCAGCCGCAATGTAAAGAGCACGAAGGTGACCCTGAACTTTGATGAATTTGTGGAGCTGCAGAATGTACAGCAGGCCCTGATCATTTCTCCCCTGCCCAAAAATTTTCCGGATGTAAGTTTCAAGCTGAAGACGGTTACCGTGAGGATGAAGGACAGTCTGGAAAGCAATACCACTTATACCCTGCAGTTTGGGGAAGCCATCAAGGATTTTACCGAGGGCAATGTGCTGAAGAATTTCAATTATACTTTTTCAACCGGTCCTTATATTGATTCATTGGAATTAAAGGGTAATGTAGTGCTGGCAGAAAATGGCAAGACCGATACCACCCTACTCGTGATGTTACATAGCACTGGTGATGACTCTGCCGTAGTGAAGGAGAAACCCCGTTATATTACGAGGCTGGATAACAAAGGGAATTTTGTCTTTACCAACCTCCCTCCCAAGACTTATTATCTCTATGCCCTGAAAGATGATGGCGGCACCAGGAGGTACATGAGTGAGAAGCAGCTCTTTGCCTTTGCGGATTCGGCGGTGCGTATATCTGGTAAAAATGCACCCGTTACTTTATATGCTTATGCCGGATCGGCGGCACCCACGGCGGCGAACCTGGCCACTGCGCTGAATGCCAACCGGCCAAAGAAAAACACTAGCGGAGAGAGCCGTTTGAAATATACTACCAATCTATCAGCCGGCCAGCATGATCTGCTGAAGGATTTTATCATGAGCTTTGAAGAACCGCTGAAAACATTTGATTCCCTCAAGATCCGTTTATATACGGATTCTGTTTTTAACCCAGCCTCGTCCTACCGTTTTGAGCTGGATACCCTGGGCCGGCACTTGACCCTGTTTAATACCTGGAAAGAAAATACCAGTTATCACCTCGTGATGGACAAGGAATTTGCAGCTGACAGTGCCGGCAAAAAATTACTCAAGACGGATACCTTAACCTTCCTTACTAAGAAACTCTCTGAATACGGCTCTTTCAAAATCCGTTTCAAAAACCTGGATATCCAGCTGAACCCGGTCCTGCAGTTACTAAGCAATGATGTACTCTATCAGTCCATCCCTTTAACCGGCAATGAAATCAGCAAGGCCCTCTTCCCTCCCGGCGAATACGAACTGCGCATCCTCTACGACCGCAACAAAAACGGCAAATGGGATCCGGGCAATTTCTTTGGAAAAAAACTACAACCCGAGCTGGTAAAACCCGTGAGCCGGAAGATTACTGTGAAGGCGGGGGGAGCGAATGAGTTTGATATTACGTTGTAGGGAATCAGTGTAGCATACGGGACTTCCTTTATTTTATTCTTACTATCACGTTTTCAATATCGCAAGTTTATTGGTGAAGTAATTCTTAATTGCGGATATAAGTCCATGTGCCTGAATTAAAATGGTTTTGGGAAATTGGTGTTCGAGAGATGGGGAGGAAATTTTCGTATATTTAATAGTTGTACGAATTTTTTTGAGAGTCTACAAATTTGTAGAATCTAAATAAACCATTACTTAATTGAAGAAACGCATTTCATATTTACAGGAGTTTAGAATTAGAAATTTCCTGACAGTTTTTTCATTAGTAGTAGCCATTTTTTTTCTTCGAATATTTGTCTATTTAGGAATCGACAAATTCATAATTGCACCGTTTGGAATTGATCAGATTAAAAAGGAAATCAATCTCGATCTATTTTCCATTTTTCTATTCGTGGGCTGTTTAGCATGGCTATTATACCTTTTAGTTTGGCGAAAATTACTCCCTTGCATAAACTCTTGGGTAAACTTAGTCCTTGTAACTCTTTGTTATTTATTGGTTTTTAGATTTTCAAATGTTTATAACTTTGAATCATTCCAACTAATATCCTCAATCAAATATTTAGATATACTATTCTTTTGTTTTTTACTAGTTATAACAAAGTTCAAATATTATAATTCCAAAGATAAAGGCGAATCTATATATGGTTTCATTGAAGACAACTTCAATCCAGAGGTAAGTAAGGATATTCTTAGTCGACAAAATTATGCTCACAAAATAGGATTAAAAATACTTGGCACGAATTCCCTAAAGAAATCATTTGTTATAGCAATTAACTCACCTTGGGGCTTTGGCAAGTCAGGGTTTTTATTGCTACTAGAAGAGTTTTTTAAAATAAATAACAGTCAAGATTTTAAAATGAATGCAATCAGGTCATCAGATTTGCTCGATGCTACTGAAATTGATCGCCTTTATCAAAGAATAAATAATATAATAATTGTAAGATATAATCCATGGAAAAATTTTGATGATAAAAAAATAGTTCAGGATTTTTTTAACGAATTATCTTCTTCGATAAGCAAGTATGATTTGCAACTTTCAAAAAAAGTAAAAAAGTATGGAAAAGACCTCACTAAACTTGACGATAATGTTTTTTCCAAACTTGTTGAATTAGCAGTTGATTCGATAGCAAGTGAGAGTACACTTACCGAGCTATTTGATGAAATTAACAACTCCTTAGATAGAATCCAGAAAAAAATAATAGTCTTTGTTGATGATTTAGATAGGCTAACTGGCGACGAATTAATTGATGTTTTAAAGCTAATTAGAAATACAGCAAATTTCAGAAACACCTTTTTGTTGTTGCATATGATCATAATTATGTGCTAAACACCATTGAAAAAAAGAATTTAATATCCAGTAAGGAAGAATATTTGGAGAAAATTGTACAATTGGAAATTACGCTCCCGACATTTCAGAAAAATATACTTATTCAATTCCTAGAAGAGCAAATCAAAGAATATAAACCTCTTGCATACGGCTTTGATAAAATACAATTAGCCATCAATGAGATACTAGCTATTAATGTTCTTATATCCCCAAAACCAGGAGCAAGCCAAACTAATCCAGCTGATTTATCGGATTTTTTCTTTAGGTCAGAGCGAACTGATGATAGTCTACTTTTTAAGGTATTTCAAAATATACGAGATGTAGTACGGTTTGTAAATTCATTCAAAGTTTCATTTGAATCAATTGGGAAATTTGCAGACATTTACGAAATTGTATTGTTAGAAATTTTAAAAGTAAAGTATTTAAGTATATATCAACTTATATCACAGAAAAGATTTTTAACTGTAGTAGATGAGAAATACGACTTTGATTTTGATGACTACGACGATTTTATTACTTATGAAACCGCAAAGGCAATAAATGTTAAACTAAGTGATAAAGAGGTCATCCGAGTAATTTTAGACAGCATATTTAACTCGAAAAGGAAAATATATTTTAGGTCTATTAAATATCCTCGGTATTTTGACATCTACTTTACATATCAAGCTCCCAAATTAATTCAATTAGAGAAAATAGAATCCGCATTAAAAGCCCAGGATATAGATCAAATCATTGAAGTTATAGACGAGTCTGTCAATCAAGAAACATTTGATGATCTTAGAAATTTTCTAGACTCGCAAGTAGAGTTTACTTCAAAAAGTGAATTTGAAATAATACTAAAATCTCTCTTTTACATTTCAAAATATGACCCGGTAGATAAATACAATACATTATTCCAAATTAAGAATATACTTCGCAATAAAAGTATTGTTGAAGATTTTTATCCAGATAATAATGAGGACTATTCTTCCTTTTTACTTTCTATTCTCAAAGACACCAAGTACCATTTAAAGACCAGATCCGAAATAGCCGGCGATGAGCTATTTAAAATTATTAACAAAGAAGGGCAGGATGACGAAGAATCCATACTAGGAAAACATAAAGATGATTTGCAGGTTATTTTATTGAATTGTCTAAAAGACAAAATGGAAGAAGTAAGTGAGTTTGATATGGAGCTTTTCAATTACTACTTGAAAAATTTAAAAGAAATTGAATCCGGGACTAGACAAATTGTTATAACTAAAGAAGCAAATGAAACTATGCAGGGTTTTATTTTATCTCACAAATTCGAATATTTCAAAAATACCTTCTTCGTGAACATCCTGAACCTTCCTTTGAAGGTCAGTATTTCCACTTAGACCCTTTTCTTCTTTATTATTTCGATAATAAATGGGATATAATTAAAACTCATTTAGATTCTCCGGTGGTCAAGCAAGAATTTGAAAAGGAAGAAGGTGGTAAAGAATTTCACGAATTCCTTATCCAAATAATTGACAATTCGACTACCAAGAAAGAAGAAAAGTTTTTAATAAAAGACAAGAAAATAATTGAACTGGCTGAGAAATTTATTTCGGTTATTCAAAGACAACGGAAATAGACAATAAAAAAAAGAAAACTCTAACAACTTCGTACAACATTGGTATTGCCAATAGTGGGGTTTGACATTGAGCAATCAGCTGCGGTAATCTACTGTTCTACGGTTCGGGGCTGGATGAATTAAGCTCAGCTTCATTTCTTAAAATTTAACCTTATCAAAAATTCCGGAATCTTTCATATGGGCGTATTAATCATACTCAGTTATAGAAAATAAAACATATTACGCGGTATACTTGAAAGACAAAAATGACAAAATACTATTTAGACCATACAGAATTTAAAGTAGTTCCAAGTTCTAAGAATAAGGACACAATAGTCATGGGTGGCCTTCTAATAGGTCATGAAGAGGAAAGTAAATTAACTTCGATTATGAGGGAAATTAAGAGTCGATACTTTGACCCTGATCTTCCGCTTAAGTTTAATATGAAAGATTTAAAGAAGAAGTATGAGGAATTTAATTTAAGTGCCGAATATGAGATTTTTTTAAAAGATTCCGCTCAATGGCGTACCGAGTTATTCAAACGTTCACTTGAAATTGATTATACAATTATTATTGCTATTATCCAACACTATCAACCTGACAAAAAGATAGCACTGTCAAAAAATATGATCTATTGGGATATGCATTTAACAATGTATTAATGCGAACTTCACTAGAAGTACAAACCCGAAAAGTCAATGTTACACAAGTAATACTGGATTGGCCAGATGGGAATAATCCAAAACGATTTAATCATGAATATTATTACGCCTATTGGCGTGGTAAGACACCTGCTGGACAAGACTATTTTTCTGGAACCCTTAAAAGTGTAGGCTTCCATGATACAGTCTTATTTGCTTCAATGAATCATTCAAATATGCTTCAGTTCTCTGATTTGTTAATCGGTGCAACTCGAGACTTTTTATCCTGTGAACTTGAAGATCGTGAATACGCAATAGGAAAAGAGCTTACTGAAATAGTTTTCAAAAAATTTCGAGGATTCCCTAATAATATAAATTATGGCCTTTCAATTTCCTCTGGAAATCAAATATTGAAAGATCGTATACAAGAATTGATGAAAAAGTACACAAAATAACATTTGAGATTGCGTGAAAACATTGTAGTCCGTAGCCCTGTTCTCCGTAGTCTTCCCTTCAATCTCCAAACTTCTTTCAAACTTTACAAATAATAGGGTTGTTGTGCTGATGTCTGTGACTCAAAAGCAAACCCACCTGCGATTACTTTACGTAACAAAGTAAACTACCTGAACAAAAATAGTTTCTGACAAATGACGCAATACTGATTGGGAGAGAAATTTAGTATATTTAATAGTTAGGCACACTACCATTTGACACACCCTGTAAATACAGACAAGGCAGCCCGGAGATACATACTATGACTAAGAAAATACTAATCCTTATTTACCTGAATTTCTGTTTAAGCCCTTTCAAACCGGATGCACAGTCGCCAACTGAATTTCCCATAAAAACAATTGCTCAATTACAGGACACAATAAATAATATTTTAACAACGGAGCATCAAAGCGCTATCATGCTGGCAGTTGTTACCAAAGACACAATTCTTTTCTCCAATGGGTTTGGAATTGCAAATATTGATACCAAACAAAAAGCAACCAGTCAGACACTTTTTCCAATGGCATCCATTACTAAACCATTCACTGCTTTAGCAATAATGAGATTAGTAAGACAGGGGAAACTATCACTCGATGCAGACCTTTCCAAAATTGCGCCTGAAATAGCTTTTACTAACAAATGGGAAAAATCAAATCCGGTTAAAATCATTCATCTTTTAGAACACAGTTCAGGCTTCGACGACCTTCGTTTTAATACTTTTTGGAACAATGATTTAAACTTAACCGAACCACAGGCAATAGACAAATGTAAAACCTCAACGCATTGCAGGTGGAGACCAGGTGAAAGAGAAGCGTATTCAAATATTGGCTACAATATTCTGGGCTATTTAATTGAAAAGGTATCAGGGCTAAAATATGAGGATTATCTGAAAAAGAAATCCTATTGCCTATTGGAATGACAAACAGCAATTTTATTATCCCGGTAAAAGCAAATTCAGTAAACGCTACTCCCTACGAATGGAGTGGTACAAATTATAAGCAAATCCCGTTTTTACAAATTTTTGGAAAGGGCTCAGGAGCATTATATTCCTGTGCAGACGATATGGCAAAGTTTGTAATGTTTATGATCAATAATGGAGATGCTGAAATTGAACAAATGGAAATTCCTGAAAGCACTCCTGCTGCCAGGTCAGGCTTAAAGACAGGTTATGGCAAAGGAATTAAAGTTGATTTCCTGAATTATAAATTTCCTTTTATGGACACGATGGAGCAGGTTTAGGTTTTAATTCCCGTTATGCCTACAACAGATCGTTAAAAGCAGGCTATGTTATTTGTTGCTCTAATCCGAATTTATTTTCTGATTTATTGATAAACTATCTAACCGACTCTTTACAAACTCCCAGGCCAATCCCTTCAATATCTGTAAGCAAAAACACATTAAAATCCTATGAAGGATATTATCAGCTAAAATCACCACGTTTTGAAATTCTGAATAAATACTTAGAAGAATTATTTCACGGATATCATATTGAACTGAAAGGCGATAGTTTACATTCTTCTGGCTTTAAAAGACCTGACCAGGTATTACTACCAGTAACATCCACTATTTTCAGGAAGCCGAATGAAAATTTACCATCATTTCTATTCACAACAAATCAGGAAGGGAGTAAAGTATTGTATGAGTGGGGTACTTATTATGAAAAAACTTCTTATACAAAAATACTGGTCACTAAAATTCTGATATTGGGTAGTTTGGTTTGTGGATTATTGCTTTTTCTAAGCACTCTATTCTGGTTATTCAAAGCCCTATTCAAAAGACTAACCTGGAAAGAGTACTACAGAAGAAGTTTATCAGGCTTTGCTGTGCTTTCATTAATTATCGCATTTTCTTCCCTTGCATATATGTCTGCAAATGTTCCATTAATGGGGACGGTCAATTTTTTCACTATTACATTCTACCTTGGAACATTATTATTTGCAGCCCTGGGTATAGCCGGTTTCGTTATGACAATCAAAAGGTTTGGGCAAATAAAAAACAAGTTCACAAAGTGGTATTTATTAATAACCACGACCTGGTTATTGGCATTAGTTGTTTTCTTTTACCACTATGATTGGATAGGACTAAGAATGTGGAGCTACTGACATACAAATAGAGCACCAAAAAGAAACCCTGTTATCCGTAGCCTTCTCCCAAACCTCCGCCCACCTTTCAAACATTTCAAATTAAAGGGCTGTTGTGCTGATGTCCCGATAGCTATCGGGATCGACTCTGCACGAACCCTGTTTACAATTTACCCCTTCAAATAGGATTCGATCATAATAAGATCTCCCCGCCCCCGCGCAACTGTAAATCTGTATCTTAGTACAGCCCGGGCGCGGGGTCATTTAAGTTTATCAATCCACACCAAACCCCAACCCCAACCCCAGGTTGAAATATATGAAAACATGTATGACATTTATTTTCATTGTAATTTCTATCCATTGTTTTTCACAAAAGGAAACAGCAGCTATTTATAATTATTCTAGCAGAAACAGCTATAAAATAATAGACAGCTTTTTTAAACTCGAAAAAAATGTGGATTTTGAACTGATTATTCAGACATATTTGTTTAGACGCTCAGGTGCTGATTTTTTTGTTCTTTCATCAAAGAACAATTTTTTGACAATCCGCTTATTTAATCAAATCCATAAAGACAGTGGCTTTGCCTGGAGGGAATACCCTTTATTAGATTCTCCTAAAGTGGTATATGACAGATTACTTGCCAGAGGCTTGCGAAATATCAATTCCCATAATAGTATAAAAGACAGTTTAGCCAGGAAGCACGAATTTGTAATTCTTGATGGGGTGACCTATAATATCCAAATAACCGAAAAAGGTCAAACCCGTACTTTCAATTTCCATTGCCCTAAAACCTGGGCAAATAAATTTCCAGAAATAAAAGAGTTTACTCAGGTTGCAGAACTACTTAAAATAATGTATTTGGCATTTGGTTTTAAGGATCACATAAAATGTTAGTCAACCGAACCTGGTATCAGGTATGGTGAAAGCCCTTATCATTATACCCACCCTGAACTGTAAAATAGTACCTTAGTATAGTCCCGGGCGCGGGCTCGTTTTTCACACCAGCCTGCCACAGGCTCCGCCCCTGGCTGTCATTGTACATCCTACCCGGTAGGGCAACTGAGTCAGTAATGAAAAAGGATAATAAAACAAGTAACGAACAAGAATCATTACCATATGAAAATCAAAATAAATAACAGCCTTTCATTTTTTTGGGTAAATATGTTTACTCTTTTCTTATTATTAACAATACCAGTATTTGGAAAAGCACAGGCTGAAATTCCTAAAAATGATTCGGCATCAAAAAACAAAATTGCAGAAGAAATATTTATTTTAATCAATGGTATTGAACAATGGGTAACAATCAAAGGAGAAAGTTCAAAACCTATTATCTTGTTTATACACGGAGGACCGGGTAGTCCTATAAGTCCATACTCCGACAATCTCTATAAAAATTGGGAAAAAGATTTTATTATCGTTCAATGGGACCAGCGAGGAACAGGAAGAACTTTTGGACGATACGCTCCTGAAGAACTTACGCCAGCATTTTTAACAGCAAATCCATTAACAGTTGACCTTATGACAAACGATGGAATTGCGTTATCGGAATATCTTTTAAAGCATTTAGGGAAACAAAAAATTATCTTATTTGGAACTTCATGGGGTTCAGCACTTGGAGTAAAAATAGCTTCAAAGCGGTCAGACCTTTTTTACGCCTATGTTGGACATTCACAAATTGTTAATCCTGCTATTGACATAGCGTTTTATAATAAAGTCTATAAAATGGCAGAAGGCAAAAATGACAAGGAGGCTTTAGAAATACTAAAAACAATAGGTAAACCACCATACGACAGGGCAAATAAAACGGGTCAGTTATTCAGGATTATAAAAAAATATGAAAAGGAAAATTCAATTCCTGCACCCGATAGCTGGTTTGTACTTTCTCCTGATTATGATAATGCAAAAGACAATCAAAATCGAAGTGATGGCGATGACTATTCGTTTGTAAATTATACAGGTGACAGTAAATTGGGGGTTCAGGCGATGAGTACAACTATTAATTTACTGAAAGACAATTTAGATTTTCAAATTCCGGTATATTTAATACAAGGCAATGAAGATATTTTAACAGCAAAAGAAAAAACAAAAGAATATTTCAATAAAATAAAAGCTCCTAAAAAGAAGTATTATTTATTGCCTCAAACTGCTCACGGTTTTAATTTGTCAGTTTTAGAAACACAATACAAAATATGTAAGGGTATAAAATTGTTGTAACAGCATAGTGCAGACAATAAAAAACGAACCCTCTTACACATCCTGTAATTTACAGGACTGTTATACGGATGTCAAAGAGACATACCCTTCGCCTTTGACACCTAACCAGGTATTTATATTGTCAGTAAAAGAAAGAACTCGTAATTTACTATTTAAAATAAGTCCCATGAGAGCAACCATCTGCAGCTGCATACTCTTACTGGCCATTTTTTCAAGTTGCAGCAATCCGAAGGAAAAGAAATTCAGGGAGCTGACTGAAGCAGATTACAAAAAAGATACACTTCAGGTAAATGGTGAAGATGTGGCTCTCGAAACAGCCACCACTACCGAAGAAAAGCAGGAGAAAACTCCTTTTGGTCCCAAAGAACAAGCCTGGCTCCACGAAAACCTGGAGAAAGCCCGGCTCTTAAAGAGCCAATACTGGGAGAAACCCATGCCGAAAGACAAAGAATTCATGCCCCATATACTGGATGAAGTGTTTGAAAATTGGAAATCCGATACTTCGCCCGATAAAAAAAGTCCCGAATTTGTAAGTGAGGCCTTCGGTGCAGCTTTCGGCCAATGGCTCGTAGATCATTACCAAATGAAATGGCTGGTCGTAAATGATGAATATGGAACCGCCTATGCGGTGGAACATCAGCAGTATAGTCTGATCGCTTATCCGGTCTCCTCGGTTAACAAGGGGATCAACCAGGACAAAAAAGGCCTGTTCAGGGGGATTGAACTTACTATACAGGAAAACATCAAAGCGCTGCAATTGGAAGAATCAGCGACGAAAAAATAAATCCTAAAAATTATTTGCGAAACTGAATGGTTGCGCATATATTTGCAACTGATTGGTTTCACATATTAATTTACAGAGAATGAGAAGAGATATTTTCCAGGCCATTGCCGACCCGACCAGGCGGGCCATTATCAGCCTGATTGCCCTACAGGCCATGACGCCCAATGCCATTGCAGAAAACTTCAACAGTACGAGGCAGGCGGTGTCGAAACATTTACGCATCCTGACAGAATGTGAACTCGTAAAACAGGAACAGAAAGGGAGAGAGATTTATTACATATTGGAAATCCAAAAAATGAAAGAAATAGATAAATGGCTGGAGCAATACCGGAAAATCTGGGAAAGCCGGTTCAATCAGTTAGACAATCTCTTGTCAACCATTAAAAAGACCAAAAAATGAATAATATACCCAAAGGGCCCGGAGGACTATTTGATTTTACAGTCGACAAATCCACCCACTCGGTTTTAATCAGCAAAGTATTTGAAGCCGAACTTTCCCTGGTCTGGGATGCCTTTACCAAACCCAACATGCTTGACCAATGGTGGGCCCCCAAACCTCTGGTATCAATAACCAAACAAATGAATTTTGAAGAAGGGGGAAGCAGGTTTTATTCGATGGTATGGCCGGACGGACAGGAACACTGGGGATTGAAAAAATACACCCTCATCCAGCCCAAAACCAAGATAAAATGGTTGTCTTCCTTTTCCGACAAAGACGCCAACATCAATCCCGAACTACCCACTTCAGAATGGGAACTGACTTTCAGTGAAGAATATGGCCCCGATGGCAATCAGCGGACAACAGTCCATATTTTCATCAAACATAAAACACTGGCCGACCTTGAAATGGTTATCAAAATGGGATTCAAAGAAGGCTTCAGCATGACAATAAACGAATTGGACAATTTATTACCAACATTCAATCAATAACAAAATGAAAAAAATCACACGTATATTAACCGTGGCTTTGATGGCAGGCCTGATGAGTTGCGGAGATGCTAAGCAGAAAGAGCAGCAAACTAATTCCGCTGATACTATATCCAATCAGCCTTCAACCACTAAAACTGCAAGGATACCTCAAAAAATAACACCCAGTCTCTGGGTTGATAAAGATGCAAAAGCCGTAGTGGATTATTACCTCTCCATTTTCAAAAATGGTAAGATGAAAGAATACCACCAATACAAAAATCCGGCAGAGGCAAAAGCGGCAGGGGGCGCGGATAGTTTTGAAACAGCGGTGATGGAAATTGGTGATATTGAATTTAGTATCCTGGCTGCCGGTCCCTACTTCAAGTTTAATGAATCTGTTTCCTTTGTGATCAATTGCGAAGACCAGGCAGAAGTAGACTATTACTGGGATGCTTTAACCAAAAACGGCGGAGAAGAAGGTTCCTGCGGTTGGTGCAAAGACAAATATGGTTTATCCTGGCAGGTGGTTCCGGTTGAATATTTTGACCTGATCAACAGCGCTGATCCGAAAGTGAGAGAAAAGGCCATGAAGAATACATTAACACAGAAAAAACTTATCCTCTCAGAACTCAAATAATTTGAATAATATCAAGTAGCAGAAAAATCAGGAATGCTTTTGGGTTACATTAACGCTGTTATGTATATCCTAAGTACATTATTGAAAATAACATTATCAGAATAATTCATTTAGTTTTGGATTATAGGATACTATTTTCAATTTTTTCTTTTAAAGTATATCAATGAAACAAGACGGAATGAAAACACTTCTGCTTACTTGTTTACTTATCTGCTCGTACGCAACAACATTTGCCCAAAAGCCAAAAACCGGCACTTATACTTATGCCATCGCTTTTGCAGAATGGGATGGAAAGTCGCTCGGCGCTTCCTGCACAGTTATCATCAAAGGAGACAGTATCAGGGTTTTTCGAACAGGTACAGGTGATGTAACGAGTAAGGAGGCTGAAATGCTTGACAGCGGAATCATCATGAAACACAAAAGCGGGAAATGGATTATAGGACATACTCCCAAAGACAAGTATGCAAAGGAAATCGGCGGCTGTTCGGACGGGCCTTCGGAAATTAATTTTAAGAAGAAGATATTCTGGCTTTGTTGATGGAATTGCGTAAAACAAATGACTGGAGAAGACCAGGATCAAACTTACTTCTCTGTATAGTAAATTAGTACCTTAGTATCGCATCACAAACTTTCTCATTATTACACAGCAATCTCCTTGACCCGACTGCAGGGCCATTTTGTTTAAAACGCAAGACCAAATGAAATCCGTAGAAACAAAGCACTTAAAACTTATTCCCTGCAACCCTGACATACTAAAATCGGCTATACAGGGAGATGAAGATCTTGCCAAATTTTTACAGGTTACGGTACAGGAAGTTTGGACAGAATTTGGAACAGGCCCTTTACAATATTCTTTTGATAAACTAACCAAAAGCGAAGAAGAAAAAGGCTGGTGGTCTTACTTTCCAATTTACAAACCAGAAAACAAACTGATTGGCAGTGGTGGTTATAAGGGTAAACCGACAACAGAAGGAGTGGTTGAAATTGGTTATGAAATTGCCCTTCCTTATCGTAATCGCGGACTGGCTACTGAAATGGCGAAGGGACTGATTGAAAATGCACTAAAAGATAAAAGAGTACAAACAATTATAGCCCATACACTAGCGGAGGATAATCCTTCAACAAAAGTGCTACAGAAATGTGGATTTGAAAAAGTACAGGAGATCAACGATCCGGAAGATGGGTTGATTTGGAAGTGGGAGTTAAATAACAATTGTAAGTTCTGATATACTGGGTTTTCTTCTAAACAATATCACCTTTAAAACACTGTAATTCTTAAAGGTTTTGTACAGAAAACTTTGCCCAAATATTCTCCTCAGGTCGGTTCTTAATTCCGAAACAGGAAATTCCTCACACATTTTAATTCGAGTAGAATTAGTTAAATTGCTATATCAGCCTCACTACCATGAAAATTTTTATCAAATTATTAGTATTACTGACATTACATATTTCATGTAAAAACAAAAAAACAATTTTAATAAAACCCGATACTACCCCAACAATTACTGATAATAGTCCGACTATTTCACTTACAAAATTTGCTAATGATACGCTGATTAATTTATATAATGCTTCGGTTGTACTGCCAAAAAATTGGCGACTGGCTAATGATGATACATTATTAAAAATAGGGGACGCAACAGCAAGGTATCGGTTTCATAATAAAAAGGATAAACTCATCTATTTAGAGTATGGTTTAGGCACAAGAGGCAACCCAGCAGAACCAAACATCCTATCTAGCCGGTTCAGAAAAGGATATATAGCACTCAATGCAGACACATCTGATATCCTTTTTACTGACAACCCCCGGGTTGCAGTACTTAGAAAGCAAAGCAGTTATCAATTTTCGACAGAAAACATTTCAAATTATAAGGCAGTATATTTCAGGCCGAAAAGTACTGGCAATGGTTATATCGGTATCTATATTGACAGTATTGGTGAAATAGCTGGTAATATACCTGATTGGGTAATGTTTGCCGAGGCCTTAGATAAGGAAGAAAGCCGGGAATTTGAAAAAGTATTTAGAAGTTTGATTATTAAAGGGCTTCATTAAGTATCCTTTAATATATAGAAACAATTCCTTTCCAGAAACCAAGAAAGGAGCAGGGCTAAAATTATCACAGCGGTTTACTATTATTTTTTCACTGTTCTTTGTAAACTTCTCCTCAAACTCCAGCCCTGTTTCAAACGCTTTAAATTATAGGGTTGTTTTGCTTATGTTTTTGACATAGCAACAACCCCTGATTTTAATCTGCATCCACGAAAATGGTTGGCCAATATCAAGATCCTGCCACCCCGCTGAAAAGTAAAATTGTATCTTAGTATGGCTCAGGGTCATTTATGCTCATCGGCCTGCTCCAAGCCCTACCATTGGCAGTAAAATTTGAAACTCCACTATGATTCAAGAATTTGAAATCATGCAAGTCTTTAACCATCATAATCGTGGGCAATTCATTTTTGCCCGTCAAATAAAAGCTGGTCAAGATTTCGATATCAAGGAAGGTTCGTTATTAGGCGGGGTCCCGATATACCAATACTTAGATATGCCTAGAATTTTAGATGATAATGGCCAGCCCAGGCTTGATGTATTTGTATTCAAGCCACTAATTAACTTGCCCACTGCCAATTTTCAAGTAGGTCAAATTGTAGAATTAATTCTACCTGAATAGATTAACCCGTTATGCACCCAAAGCCTTTCATATTAATTTTTATTCTCAGTACAAGTCTAAACACTATTGCACAAACCAGGTCCCGGCTCGGTTATAGTGTGTACAATGCCCTTATCAAAACAGAATTAGCCGACAGTTTCCAGTCTGCCATCATTATTAAAGAGCTTGAAATAGAAAATCGTTCAGCAGATCTGGTTGAAGCCATAAAAAATAAAAACAAAGAAGTAATTTATTTCTACACAAAAGGGATAGCTATTGATAGTCTGACACAACAATTAATAATAGCTTACTCCGAAAATCAATCTAAAACCCGCTTGTTGGAAAAAGGATTTGATTTACCTGTAAAGCCAATACTAAAAGGCAAAAAAAAGATAGATGAACTATTTGAAGCATCTGTGGCTGACGGGTGGAAAATTTTTTACCAACAATACCCAAAATCAGCTGGGATATTCTCATTTTCAAAAGCTTATTTTTCATCAGACAGAACATTAGCTGTCTTTTATTGCTCCCATCAAAAAGGTGGATTAAACGGGCATGGAGATTTAGTGATAATTGAAAATGTAGATAATCAATTGCGTGTAAAATATTTAATTAGTTTGTGGCAGTCCTGAATAAACCCATGAAATTCAAAACCACCATCCTCACGTTCTATTCACTCCTCTTCCTGGCGGGTTGTATCGGCTTTACACTATTTAATTATAATTAGTTATCAGAGGGAGAAGGCTGGGGTGTTGTCGGTATGATCGGACTCATTGGATTTGGGGTTTTGCTTTTTGTGATTGATATTGTTATCCGAAATTTGTTTAAGAATAAAATGATCATTAATCTGATTGGCCTGGCAGTGGCTGTTTTTACGACTGTGCTGATTTTTACAGGAAGCTTCTTCTCCTGAACAATCCATTATCTGCATAAATGTTAATCTTCTTTTCTTTTTTCCAAGTTCTATAATCTACAGTTTGCTGTGCTTTTGTAATTAATTCAATAAAACCCAAATGGATTATAGCCTTCTCCAGAATGGTAAGTTTCCCGATTAAGTCAACTAAATTTTTATGTTACTCGAAAAGAATGAATTTTCTTAAATTAGAGGTAAGAGTTGGAATTGTGAAAAATCCAAGCGCTATAAAGTAACACTTTAATGAACCGTTATTCAATCCCGATTTTTAAACATTTACATAAAACTGAGGCCTTCATTTTATACATAATTTTATTTTCCTCACTAGTTGGGTGTAAAGGTGCTTGTTCTAAATATAAATGCACACAATATGTTGACGGCATGTATTACCCGAATGGAACTGTTAAACTCGAGGGCCGCCCAGTAGGATCCCCAAAAAAAAGATTTGAAATCACAATATCGCATCCATTCCGGGTTACCGAAATAGGAGACTTAACTCCTGGCTGGTATGAAGAACCCTGGGGGAATAAGCAAAGTACTTTCGAAGTCGCTAAAGCGGAAGTCTTTAAAACTAAGTCGTACTATATTTCTTTGTATGAATTATATAGTACAGGGCGTTTTGAATACTCTGAACGATCAATAACTCTAAAAGAGTGGATAAAAAAACATCCATTTTGGACAATTATCATATCAATCATTTTACTGATTACAGTATTATATCTAATAACAAAGTATGCAAACAAACAGACCCGGCTAATTATATTAATATCCTCAGCAGGTGTAGCAATTATTTTGCTTATCGTATACTGGGACGATGTTATTAAATTAATTTCTGGCATTGGGGCTATTTTACTTTTTTGCTATGATTGGCGCTGCTTATGATAAAGCCAACAATTCTACTTATAGTTCTGTCAATAAAGAAAATAATTTTCAAAGCAATAAAAATCATTCTAGTTCAAAAAAAAGATGCACGAAGTGCCGAAGCATTGACATGAGTACTCTATTGATAAGTAAGGGGGATGGAAGATGTAAGGCTTGCGATGGAACTGGTCATGACAGGACATCAGAAGCGATAGTCGGGTTCGGTAGCTTGGGTTTAGTTGACGGAAAAATAAACTGTGAAACTTGCAATGGAACCGGTCAATGTCAGACATGTGGTGGTACGGGGTTTATTTATTTTTAGAAAATAAATAATTCGAAAGAATCTGTACTACATTAAAATTCGCTGATTCCCGAGGCCTCATTCAGTAATTCAACAATCTTTCGATTTATTCGAATCAATGTGCTTTTATAATACCTTATTAAAATTAAAACATACAATGTTTCAACTACCCGATATCAAAGCCGCCCACTCAAAAGTTAAATCCGGTGCCGATTTCCCGGCATATATTCAGGACCTGATCAAACTGGGTGTTACCGGATATGATACATATGTCAGCGATGGGCATGCGGTATATTGCGGAGAGAACGATTTTCAAATTACCGCTGAAGCCAAATACCCGGTATTAGCCGTGGCCGATAGCAGTAACCAGGTTGACTTCAACCACAAACTAAAACTCCACCAGCAGGGGCAAACGGATTATCCGACCTTTTGCAGAGACGCAGCTGTGGCAGGCGTTGAAAAGTGGAGAGTGGATTTGAAGGAAATGACCTGTACCTATTATGATCGGGCGAATAATGTGATGCTGGAGGAAAAAATTCCGGGGGTGTAGGCTGCAGGCCTTTTAAAACCGGTAGCGATGTATTTTGGTGCTGCAAACAGCTTAGCTTCTGTCCGGAAATATTGCCAAAGGCAATAACATAATCCTGCGAAACTAAAAGTTTCGCAGAGCGTTGCCCCACTTGCCTCTCCCTCCCCCTACTAGCCAACCCCACTCGCCAATCCCCACTCGCCACTCGCCACTAGCCTCTCTCCCCTACTAGCCGAACCCCACTCGCCACTCCCCACTCGCCACTCCCCACTCGCCACTCGCCTCTCCCCTCCCCCTACTAGCCACTCCCCACTTGCCACTAGCCTTTCTCTAACCCCTATCTTTGCCCCATGCAATTCTCCTCCTCCCTTCTGGAAAATGCAGTGAACGAATTTGCCAAACTGCCCGGGATCGGTAAAAAGACCGCCCTGCGACTGGTCCTGCATTTACTGAAACAGGATAGCAAGGAAGTCGGTCATTTCAGTGAAGTGATCGCCCGCATGAGAAAGGAAATCCGCTTTTGTCAGCGCTGCTTTAATGTGGCCGATGGTGATATCTGTTCCATCTGTGCCAATTCCATGCGCAAACAGGATGTGATTTGTGTAGTGGAAAGCATCCGCGATGTAATCGCTATCGAAAGCACCCAGCAATTCAATGGCACTTATCATGTGCTCGGCGGTGTGATCTCCCCACTCGATGGAATTGGTCCGGACCAGTTGAATATTGAATCCCTGATCCACCGGGCTGAAAAAGAAGAAATCAACGAACTGATCTTCGCCCTCAATCCCAATATCCAGGGAGATACCACCATCTATTACCTGCAAAAGAAACTGGCTGCCGTAGCCAGCACCCATGGCCGCTCCATTCGCATCACCACCATCGCAAGGGGTATCGCTTTTGGTGGCGAACTCGAATATGCCGACGAAATGACCCTGGGCCGCAGTTTACAGAACCGCCTGCCTGTTGAAAACTATGTTTCCCGCTCCTAAACAGGTATTTATGAGGCCATTGTGCCCATCAGCCGGTACTTGATAATTCTGTTTTTATAGTGTAACTTTGCACCCATATTCAGGCGGATTTGTTTATTGTTCGGCCTTCCCTCAAAACGGGTTAAAAACGGAACTAATAAACGTCAACGAAACTCCTCATTGGTTTCCCAGCGTTTATCAGTTCACAAACTATCAAGTATGAAAACAATCCAGGATTGTTTGAAAGAACGCATATTGGTCATCGACGGAGCCATGGGTACCATGATCCAGCGCCATAAATTAGAAGAAGCCGATTACCGGGGCGAACGCTTCAAAGACTGGCACTGCGATGTAAAAGGAAATAACGACCTCCTCAATCTCACCCAGCCCGATATCATCATCGGTATCCATAAACAATACCTGGATGCGGGAGCTGATATCATCGAGACCAATACCTTCAGCAGCACCACTATCGCTATGGCGGATTATGAAATGCAATCCCTGGCTTATGAACTGAATGTGGCCGCTGCCCAATGTGCTTCCAAAGCGCGCGAATTATATTATGCTGAACATCCCGGTTGCGAACCCCGTTTTATTGCCGGCGCTATCGGACCTCTGAATAAAACCCTGTCCTTATCACCGGATGTAAATAATCCTGGTTTCAGAGCCGTAACTTTTGATGAAGTGGTAACTGCTTATTATGAGCAGGTGAAAGGCCTGGTTGAAGGCGGCGTTGACCTGCTCCTTGTAGAAACCATCTTTGATACCCTGAATGCCAAGGCTGCCATCTTTGCCATTAAAAAATATTTCCGCGATACCCAGCAAACGCCACTCCCGGTTTCCATCTCCGGTACCATCACCGATGCATCCGGCCGAACCCTGAGCGGACAAACACTGGAAGCATTCTATACCTCCGTGATGCATGCCAAACCATTGAGCATCGGTTTGAATTGTGCATTAGGCGCCAAAGAAATGCGGCCGCATATTGAAGAGCTGTCGCAGATCGCTTCCTGTTATGTATCCGCCTATCCCAATGCCGGTTTACCCAATGCCATGGGAGAATATGATGAACATCCGGCTGATACGGCACATTACCTGGAAGACTGGGCCAATGAAGGCTGGGTAAATATTGTGGGTGGCTGCTGCGGCACCACACCGGATCATATCCGTCATATCGCAGAAGAAGTAAAAAAAATCAGTCCCCGCCGGCTTCCGCTGGTTGAAACCAGTTTTGCATGAACACCGCGCAACTACTGCTCATATTATCCATTGCAATACTCATTGTCAACAATTTTTCATTCCTGAAAAAGCTGTTTACAAAAAAGAATACCTAATGTCCGACACTGTTGTTATCAAACCATTCTTAAGATTAGCAGGATTAGAACCATTGGTCATCAGACCCGAGACCAATTTTGTAAACGTGGGGGAAAGAACCAATGTAACCGGTTCCAAAAAATTTGCCCGCCTGATCCGCGAAAATAATTACGAAGAAGCCCTGAGTGTGGCCCGCCAGCAGGTGGAAAGCGGCGCCCAGGTATTGGATGTAAACATGGATGATGCCCTGCTCGATGGGGTACTGGCCATGACTACATATCTGAACCTGCTGCAAAGTGAACCCGATATCGCCCGGATCCCCATCATGATCGATAGCTCCAAGTTCGAGATCATTGAAGCCGGATTGAAATGCGTACAGGGAAAATGTATCGTGAACTCCATCTCGATGAAAGAGGGAGAAGCGAAATTCATCGAACAGGCCATCATCTGTCAAAGCTATGGTGCGTCTGTGATCGTGATGGCTTTTGATGAAAAGGGACAGGCCGACAGCAAGGACCGGAAAGTAGAAATCTGTCACCGTGCTTATAAAATTTTAACCGAACAGGTGGGCTTTGATCCGCAGGATATCATTTTCGATCCCAACATTTTTGCAGTAGCCACCGGACTGGAAGAACATAATAATTACGGCGTTGATTTTATTGAAGCCACCCGCGAAATCAAGGCACTGATGCCTTTGACGAAAGTGAGTGGCGGGGTCAGTAATCTTTCCTTCTCTTTCAGGGGTAATGACCATGTAAGGGAAGCCATGCATTCCGTTTTTCTTTTCCATGCCATCAAAGCAGGAATGGATATGGGCATTGTGAATGCCGGTCAGCTGGTGGTATACGATGAAATTGAGCCTAATCTCCGCGATCTCTGTGAAGATGTGATCCTGAACCGGAACAATGATAACAATGAAGCCACCGAAAAACTGATCGGCTTTGCGGAAACCGTCAAGGCCAAGGGCAAAGTGGAAGTAAAAGATGAAGCCTGGAGAAATGCCACGGTGGAAGAAAGACTGAAACATGCGCTCGTGAATGGTATCACTGATTATATTGATACCGATACTGAAGAAGCAAGACTGAAATATCCCCGTCCGCTGGATGTAATCGAAGGACCCTTGATGGCCGGGATGAATGTGGTGGGTGATTTATTTGGCGCCGGAAAAATGTTCCTGCCCCAGGTGGTGAAAAGTGCCAGGGTGATGAAGAAGAGTGTGGCCTGGCTCACGCCTTTTATTGAAGAAGAAAAAAGAAACAATCCCCTTGCCAGTCAGGGTAATGCGCCCAAGGTTTTACTGGCTACAGTAAAGGGTGATGTGCATGATATCGGTAAAAATATTGTGGGTGTGGTTTTGGGTTGTAATGGTTATGATATTGTTGACCTGGGGGTGATGGTGCCGGCAGATAAGATCCTTGATACTGCTGAAAAAGAAAAAGCAGATATCATTGGACTGAGCGGACTGATCACCCCTTCGCTGGATGAAATGGTGCATGTAGCCCATGAAATGAAACGCCGCAAGATGACCCAGCCCCTGCTGATTGGTGGTGCCACCACTTCCCGGATGCATACGGCCGTAAAAATTGCGCCGCAATATGATCATGGAGTATTGCATATACTGGATGCCTCCAGAAGTGTAACGGCTGTGAGTACATTGCTGAGCAAGGAAAAAGAAGTGTTACTGAAAAAGACCAGGGAAGAATATGATGCCCTGCGCACTCAGTTTGGAAATAAGGATAAGAAGAACCTGATTCCTTACAGTGAAGCCGTGATCACCAAGGAGTATTTCGACTGGAAGAGTTATAAACCAACAAAACCCCAAACTGATGGAGTGAAAGTGCTGAAAGGATATGACCTGGGCACTATTGCCCGTTATATCGACTGGGGTCCTTTCTTTATTGCCTGGGAAATGCCGGGACATTTTCCCGAAGTATTAACGGATAAGATATTCGGAACCGAAGCCACCCGTTTGTATAATGAAGCACAGAAACTGGTAGAAAAGATTGTGGCAGAAAAATGGTTTAGTGCGGATGGGGTGATTGGTTTCTGGCCGGCCACTTCAAATAATGGAGATACAGTGACATTGGAAACCGACAAAGGAGAAGTGAAACTGGAGATGCTTCGTCAGCAATTGAAAAAAGCGGTAGGCCAACCTAATTTCTCTCTGGCGGATTTTGTTTGTCCGGCTGAACTGGGAACCGATTTTATGGGTTCATTTGCGGTTACCATTCATGGGGCTAAACAACATATTGATCGTTTTGCGGCCGAGCATGATGAATACAATAAGATCCTGGTACAGGTACTGGCCGATCGTTTTGTAGAAGCTTTTGCTGAATGCCTGCATGAAAAAGTGAGAAAGGAATACTGGGGTTATGATGCCAATGAAAATCTTTCCAACGAAGAACTGATTCGTGAAAAATACAAAGGTGTTCGTCCGGCCCCGGGTTATCCTGCCTGTCCGGATCATACGGAGAAGCTGAAATTATTCTCCCTGTTAAATGTCACGGAGAATATCGGCATTGATTTAACCGAAAGCCTGGCCATGAATCCGCCAGCCTCTGTATGTGGCTGGTATATTGGTCATCCGCAAAGCCATTATTTTGGTTTGGGTAAAATCAACCGCGATCAGTTAGAAGATTATGCTAAACGTAAAGGCATGAGTCTGGATGAAGCGGAGAAATGGTTGAGGCCGGTGTTGGAATGATTGTTGAAACTGTTCCTGTTTTTTGCCCTTTGAAAGAAAATTTCATCTCCTCCTAAAGATCCCGGGTCAAGCCCGGGATGACGTGAAGGAAGCCCGTTGCAAGACTCCGAATTTTTGGAGCCCATAACACACTTATCGAATGTCATACCGGGCAAGATTGCATTAAAAAAGTCTGCTCCCCATACTTTATCCTTTCACTTTAAGAACACATGGCCTCAGGTATGATGCGGGCAATTGCGACCCGGTATCTTTTAAAAGACAAAAACTCCCACCGCCTGTAACTCCTTCTTCAACTGCTCCGCCGACTGAAAATGCACCGAACGGATACCCAGTTCCTCCGCGGCTTTTACATTCCGTAAATTATCATCAATAAAAATCGCTTCAGCAGCATTGACTTTATATCGATCCAGTAACAATTTGTAAAATGCAGGAAAGGGCTTTCTGGTCTTCTCCACCCCACTCACCACCCTGCCATCAAACCATTGCAGAAAATCATAACGTACCAGCGCGATATTAAACAAATCAGCCTGCCAGTTGGTAAGCGCATAATGCCGGTAATTGCCTGAATCGATCAGCTGTCGAAAGATATTGACTGTGCCATGGATAGGACCATTCAGCATATCCGTCCAGCGACCATAATAATCGCGGATGGCTTTCTCCCATTCAGGAAACTTCCCGACCAGTTCAATAGTGGCCTCCACAATCGAACGGCCCTCATCCTGTTTTTCATTCCAGTCGTGGGTACAAACATGCGAGAAGAAATATTCTTTCTTTTCTGTTGATTCAAAGTAGTTGTCCGTAAAAACATACTGCGGGTTCCAGTCGATCAGTACACCGCCCAGGTCCCAGATAATCGTATTCACCGCCATGCTATTGATGATTGTATTTTAGTTTGAGGGCAATCATAAAACCCGACATCCCCAGCATCACAGCATTGGTAAGAATGATCACCCAATTGTCCAGCATAAATCCATAGACCAGCCACATGATTTCATTCACAAAAGCAATGATGAACATATTCAGGGAAATATCCTTGGCTGATTTGGATTTCCATGTTTTGATCACCTGTGGAAGAAAGGTAAAGGCCGTTAATGCACCGGCCGCATACCCGAGGATATCTGCTGAACTCATATTTAGTTTTTTGTTGGTTTCTTTTTAAAAAGATCTTTGATTGATTTCAATAAACGGGAAGCGTCTTCTCTTGATACCGCCGCACAACTGATGGCACATCCCCCGCCGGCTGCCAGTTTGATATCGAATGGCTGGGCTGTTCCGGGCAGGATGACTTTTTTCTCAATCACATAGTCTTCCGGATTATTCTGCCAGTGTGCATTGGGACCGTCGCGATAGATCGTCAGCACATAAGACTTTGTATTATCCAAAAACTCCCCGGGTTTGATGCTGATCGTTCTTTCCTGCTCATCAGTAATGGCACCGAGGAACCAGTCGTTTTTATTCTTCGCCTTCCTTGCAATCATAATATAATCACCGGGTTCGGCATCGAGAATTTTTGTCTCATCCCAATCTACTGCCACATCCTTGATAAACTGGAAGGCATCGGGTTTTTGTTCATAGTTCTCCGGCAGATCGGCCGCCATTTGCAGCGGGCTGTACATGGTGACATACAGGGCCAGTTGTTTGGCCAGTGTGGTATGTACCTGTTCCTTTTTCTCCGGGTTATAATAGTTCATTTTGATTTTGAAAATACCCGGCGTATAATCCATGGGGCCACCCATCAATCTAGTAAAGGGCAGAATGGTTTCATGATCCGGCATATTGCCCGCGCTCCAGGCATTGAATTCATTGCCCCTGGCGGCTTCGCAAGCCAGCCAGTTGGGATAAGTGCGATGCAGACCTGTTGGCCTTACAGGCTCATGTGCATCCAGCATAATCTGATAGGCGCCTGTCTTTGCAGCCACTCTTTCATAATGATTGACCATCCATTGACCATCGTGGTGCTCACCTCTTGGAATGATCCTTCCCACGTAACCTGTTTTCACCGCATCATAGCCATGTTGTTTCATGAAACGATAGGCCGTATCCATCCATCTTTCATAATTGGTAACGGATCCGGATGTTTCGTGGTGCATGATGATCTTCACACCCTTTGATGCGGCGTATGCCTGCAATTCTTTTACGTTGAAATCGGGATAAGGCGTTACAAAATCAAAAACATCTTCTTTCCATTGACCGAACCAGTCTTCCCATCCGGTATTCCATCCTTCCACCAGTACCCCATCAAATCCATGCTTGGCCGCAAAATCAATATACTTTTTTACATTAGCTGTATTGGCACCATGTGGTACACGGGTGGCCTGCTGACTGCCTACCTGTCCGCCACTATAATCCCAGCTGCTCTTGCCCACATGCATTTCCCACCAGATGCCTACATATTTCACCGGTTTGATCCAGGATACATCAGTGAGTTTGCCAGGTTCATTCAGATTTAAAATCATTTTAGATGCAAGGATATCCGTCGCCTTATCACTCACTACAAAAGTCCGCCAGGGTGATTTGGCCGGTGTACGCAGGTAGGCTTTATTGCCAACGGCATCCGGAACCAGGTGCGACTGAAAACTGAAATTGGATTTATCCAGTACCAGGTTCATGGCCGGATAATTCACAAGGGCAGCTTCATGGATATTGATATAAAGTCCATCGCCGGTTTTCATCATTAGTGGTGTTTGTACGGCGTTCTTATCAAAAAAAGTCTTGGCATGTATTTCCTGTGCCATCCCACCACCACTGGCATCCACTTCACTCAGTTTACTGGTGTAATAGCCATATTCATTGGTGTCATAGTCACCGGGAATCCAGAAAGTCTTATGATCACCTGTCATCCGGAAGCGGCTCAGTTCATCAGCAATAATAAAATGGTTGAGACCGGCTTGTTCCGGAAATTCATAGCGGAAACCAAAACCGTCGTTGAATACCCGAACAATCAGGTTCAATAAAATATTATTGCTATCCTTTAGTTGAAGGGTGAGTTGATTATAATGATTCCGGATTTGTTTTTGTTCTCCCCATACGGGAGTCCAGGTATTATCTGTTGTTTGCAGATTGCTGCCAATCACCCTGAATCTTTCTAAGCTGATCGCCGGGTTTTGCAAGCGGAAACCGATACCTGGTTTGCCGGCTGTCGAAAGTAAAAAGGGCCGGCCATTAAAGTCCGCAGCAAAGCCGAGCATATCACCGGCGCTGCTTTTGCCTGTGGATTCAATCCGGCAAATAATTCTGTTATCGGGTGATGATACGGTACCGGCTATCTGTGCTCCGCTATGCAGATACAGCAGGCAGCCACTGACGAGGGTAAGAATCCTGCTAATCATTGTGATTTTTTTGTAAAATTAGTTTTGTTTGATCAGCTATCGCTTTTCAAATAACCACCACAAACGTTTCCGGGGTCTGACTTTATAATTGGTCGTGATATAATGATTGATATGTTCCATGGCCTCATCCACATTATCGGTGATCAGCACCAGGTCCAGGTCTTCCCGGGAAATGGTACCCCGGGCGGCCCATTCTTCGATACATTCTTTTAAAGACTGATAATATTCTGTTCCAAAAAGCACAATGGGGAAACGACTGATGGTTTTGGTTTGTACCAGGGTAAGGGTTTCGAATAATTCATCCATGGTGCCAAAACCTCCGGGCATGATCACAAAAGCATAGGAATACTTAACAAGCAGAACTTTTCTGACAAAAAAATGCTCAAAAGTGACTGACCTATGCAGATAGGGGTTCTCCTTTTGTTCAAAAGGCAGCATGATATTGCAACCCACGGAACGGCATCCGTTTTCAAATGCTCCGCGATTGACAGCTTCCATAATACCGGGACTGCCACCCGTCATGGTTGTAAACCCGGATTCGGCGATTCTTTTTCCAAATTCCCTGGCCTGCTGATAAAAGAGATGGTCTTCTTTAAACCTTGCTGAACCAAAGACCGTTATACAGGGCCCGATAAAATGCAGGTTCCTGAACCCCTTGATAAATTGCCAGAAAACCCGCCAGGCAAAGCCCAGTTCATAGCCCCTGCTCTTGGGTCCATCGAGGTACACATGTTCTTTATGCGGTATGATCGGTCTGTTCTTGTTTTTTGATGCTGCTTCCATACTAATAACTAAATTGCCAGACAATTTACTCATTATTAAACCCCGTCTTCGATAAAGGGGTGTTTTTTTATTCGAAAACCAACTGACCATGCGGATCATCTCTTATAATGTGAATGGCATCAGGGCCGCCATTAAAAAAGGATTCATTGACTGGCTCAAAACTGATCCTGCCGATGTGATATGTGTGCAGGAAACCAAGGCCGTGCAGGGTGATGTGGACCTGAAAGCCCTGGAAGCACTGGGATTTCATCATTACTGGTTCAGTGCGCAAAAAAAAGGATACAGTGGAGTGGCGATCTTTTCCAAAATCAAAGCAGATAAAGTAGAATATGGTTGCGGTTTTCCGGGTACGGATGATGAAGGCCGGGTGGTACAGGTGGATTTTGGAGATATCCGGGTGATCAATGCCTATTTTCCCAGCGGCACCAGCGGAGATGAACGGCAGTCCTTCAAATATGTATGGCTGGATGATTTTTTCAAATACCTCAATAAACTAAAGAAGAAATATCCCAAACTGGTTCTTTGCGGGGATTACAATATTGCCCACCAGGAAATTGATATTCATGATCCGAAGGGAAATAAAAACTCATCCGGTTTTTTACCGGCCGAAAGGGAATGGATGACAGCGTTCCTGAAAAGTGGCTGGATTGATACTTTTCGTGAATTTCATCCAGAACCCCATCGTTATAGCTGGTGGAGTCAGCGCTTTCCTTCGGTGAGGCTGAACAATAAAGGCTGGCGGATCGATTATATCACCGTTACAGAACCTTTGAAAAAACAACTGAAAGACGCTGAAATTTACCCGGATGTAAAGCATAGTGATCACTGCCCGGTTTATGTTGAGGTTAAAAGCTAACACATGATCATATATAATGTCACTGTAAAAGTGGATTATTCCATTGCTGATGCCTGGCTGAGCTGGTTACAGCAGGAACATATTCCTGACATCATTGCCACGGAATGTTTTACCGATGCCAGGATCCTCCGGCTGCTGGAAGTGGATGAATCGGACGGAATTACCTATGCCGTTCAGTACCATGCCAACAGCAAAGCTTTGTATAACAGGTACATAAAAGAATATTCGACGGGGATGCGGAATAAGAGCACGGAAAAATGGGGGGATAAATTTGTGGCTTTTCGTTCCGTGATGGAGATTGTGCATTGAGTGTGCAAAAGAAAATGAGGGTACCGGGAATTTTACCTGCTGACACAAATGGGCTAAAACCCTTGCCAGTTGCGGATTTTACCGGATGGACTTTTTTTAATATTTAATCCAACATTTTTTTGCTGCTGTCAAAAACCGTCTAAATTTGCCGGGTTGCAAACCAAAAAAGACAAAGATGAATAAGGCCGATCTGATTAATAAAATATCTGATGATACCGGGAGCACTAAAACACAGGCTAATGAAGCATTGGATTCATTTATTGAAGCAGTAACCAAAACTTTGAAAGCTGGAGGAAAGGTAACCCTGGTTGGTTTTGGTACCTTTCTGATCTCTAAAAGAAAGGCCCGTAAAGGACGTAACCCGCAAACCGGAGCTGAAATCACGATTAAAGCAAGAAAAGTTGCTCGTTTCAAAGCGGGGAAGGAACTTGCAGCCAAATTGTAACCGATACTACCTGCTGTATAACAAGCTCCTGCTTTTATATGCCGGAGCTTTTTTTTAACCCGAAATAAAATCAATTAAAATGGGAAGAGGAGATAAGAAAACTGCCAAGGGCAAACGCTTCAAAGGATCTTTTGGAAAAAGCCGTCCGGCGAAGAAAGCTGCTGTAAAGAAGAAAGCAGCGAAGAAAGCCTGAGCTGTTTCGAATAGCTGAGACCGTAATTTTTTATTGCCACGATTACATGAAGAAACTTTCTGAATCAACTCTTTAAACTTATTCGTGAATTAGTGGCTTTTATTTTCGCCACGAATTCACTAATAGATACGCTGAATTAATTCTTTGTGTCTTTGAGCCTTTGTCCACAGGACCCTGCGGGTGGCATATGTCTTTTGCCACGAATACACGAAGAAAAATTCTGATTCAAATCATTGGCTTTATTCGTGAATTAGTGGCTTTTATTTTTCGCCACGAATTCACGAATAGAATTTTTGACTCACTTCTTTGTGTCTTTGAGTCTTCGTCCACAGGACCCTGCGGGTGGCAAAACCTCTCTTTTGAAAACTTGATTTTTATGGGGCCAGTCGCTCCAGTTTCCAATCACCGCTATCCAGCAGACTGTACTGAAGTCGATCGTGTAAACGGCCGGGTCTACCCTGCCAGAATTCTATCATTACCGGTTTTACCCGGTATCCCCCCCAATGATCAGGACGGGTAATGGTTTGGCCTTTTAATGCCTTCATTTTTTGCGCATATTCTTCATCCAGCCATTCTCTGTTGCTGATGATCTGGCTTTGTGGTGATACGAGAGCCCCTACCTGACTTTCCCAGGGCCGGGAATTAAAATACTCACTGCTGGCTTCGGGTTCCAGCTTCTCCACCAGACCGGTAATACGTACCTGTCTTTCCAGTTCTTTCCAGAAGAATACCAGACAGGCCCTGGGGTTTTCAATAAGTTGCTGCCCTTTAAAGCTGGCATAATTAGTAAAGAAGGTAAAGCCCCTGTGATCAAAATCTTTCAATAGTACAATCCTTGCAGCTGGCATGCCATCAGCGGAAGCAGTGGCAAGGGTCATGGCATTTACTTCTTCAATTCCTGCTTTCAGGGCCTGCTTCCACCATTTACCGAATTGGGTAATCGGGTCAGCGGCGGCTTTTTTTTCCAGTAGTTTTTTCCGTGAGTAAGTCTTACGAATACCGGCAATATTTTCTTTCATCGGTTCAGGTTTTGAGGCAAAGATAAATGGAGGAGGTAGCTGCTACCAATAACAAAAGGCCTTTAAAGGCCTTTTAGAGATGATTTTTATCAATTTGACTGGCTCAGGCATTTTGTTGTTTCCTGGCCAGTTCATTTTTTTCTTCTGCCAGGATATTCAGCATGCTTTCCAGTTCACCGATCCTTTTCAACTGGCCTTCCAGGCTTTTATTGGCATTGGCAACGGACTGCATATCATTATTCAGTTCTTCCAGGTAGGCTACTTTTTTCTGCAGCTGCTGGCGCTGAAAATTGGATTCCCTTAGTTTATCCTCTGTTTCATCCAGAGAAGATTGAAGAATCAGTATTTCCTGTGTAGCGGCCTGGTATTTATGTTTCTGTTCTTCATAATCCCTGACCATCCGGATATGTTCTTCTTTCAGGTCTTCAAATTCCAGGTTCAGTTTGCGGGAACTGGATACCTGGTTTTCCAGTTTCTGAATTTTTCCTGCAAGCCATTGAATTCAAGATAGGCGCTTTCCAGTCCTGACTTCATTTCCGCCGTCAGTTCCTGCTGCTGCCTGACACTGTTGATCTCTTTTTCTTTCTGGCTGAGTTTAAAGCGGAGTTCATCTATTTCACCGGTGAGGGCCTCATTGCTTTTCAGGATCTCCTGTTGCTGTTCTTCGGCTTCTTTGATGATATCAATCTGACCCAGGAGAAGACTGATTTTATCATTGTATTCTTTCAGATTATTCTGGGCCTGAAAGAGCTGGTCCATATAACCGGCTTTCCCGGTAGCGGCAGGCGCAGATAAAGGTTGCTGATTCCGGAGTGTTTCCAGTTCAGCCTGGAGTTTTTTATTGCGGATCCGGGTTTCTTCCGCTTCAATGGAATTGATATGATTATTCTCTTCGGAATCGGCGAGTTTCTTGCGAAGAAGTTCCAGTTCTTTTTCCCTTATTTCGATCTCATTAAAATAACGGAGCTTCCAGTCTTCAGCTTCTTTCTGGTATTGTTTGATGGCTGCGGGTGAACTGGACTGGAGGAGCGCTTACTGGCAATAAAGAAGTGAATGGTGACACCGAGCACGATGGCTCCCAGCATCAGCACAACAATTTCTACAATGGAAAGGCTCAATTGGCTATCCATACACAGTAAGTCTGGTTGTTAAACTATTAAAAAATGTGTGAAATCTACTTAATAGTTTTTCACAAGCGGGGATAATGGATATCCCTGCAAGTTAGTAGTTACTGCAAACTGTGAAATAGGAAATATACCTCGTAATTATCCCCTGACTAGGGTTCCCACTTTTTCTCCGGTGACCACACGGCGGAGATTTCCTTCCTTATTCATGTTGAAGACAATGATAGGGAGGTTATTCTCCATACAGAGGGTAAAAGCAGTCATGTCCATGACCCTGAGGTTATTGGTCAGGCATTCCTGGAAACTGATGACATTGAATTTGGTAGCTGTGGGGTCCTTTTCGGGGTCGGCAGTATAAATACCATCTACCCTGGTGCCTTTGAGAATCACATCGGCATTGATTTCAATGGCCCGGAGTGAACCGGCTGTGTCCGTTGTAAAATAGGGGTTCCCGGTTCCCGCACCGAAGATCACCACCCGGCCCTTTTCCAGGTGACGAATGGCCCGGCGGCGGATATAAGGTTCTGCAATCTGTTCCATTTTGATGGCACTCTGGAGGCGGGTATAGATGCCCACTTTTTCCAGTCCGGCCTGCACTGCCATTCCGTTGATCACGGTGGCCAGCATCCCCATATAATCACCATGGGCCCTTTCGATACCGGTATCAGCCTCATTCATGCCCCTGTAAATATTACCACCTCCGATAACCACGGCTACCTGTACGCCCAGTTCGGTGATTGACTTGATATCATGAGCATATTGTGCAATAACATCGGTATCAAATCCAAAACTTTTATCGCCCATTAATGCTTCGCCGGATAATTTGAGGAGGATGCGTTTGTACTTTGGTAACATGGGGGGAGTGTTTTCAGCCGAAGGAATCCCTCGGTGCCGCGAAGATACGGAAATCAATAAAGCATCATTTTAAACTGCAATCCAAAAAAAATGTTTTTAGGTAAATACATGTAGCTTGTATCCAATGACTGTTTTTTTTAAATCCCTGTTTCTCCAGATAATGGTTTTATCGATGTTGAATCTAAAGGCAACTCCTTTGGTTGACAGCATCCCCTCTCCTGTTGTGCTGGCTGAGCAGTTACTTTATGGTACCCGTACGGGCAAGCCAGTAGCCGAAACAGAAAAAATGCTGCAGGAGCTGGATCCGGTGCTGCTGGAAAAAGCCCTGCAGGATCCGGACAGCTCTCTGGCTTTCTGGCTGAACATATATAATGGATTTACCCAAATGGCGCTGCAGCGGAATCCGGCCTTGTATCAGCAAAGGGGGAAATTCTTCCGATCAAAGCAATTTATAGTGGCTGGTCAGCCGGTCAGTCTGGACAGGATTGAACACGGCATCATTCGTTCTTCCGCCATCAAATGGGGCCTGGGTTACCTACGGAATCCTTTTCCGGGAAAATTTGAAAAAAGATTCCGGTTGCGCCAAAGGGATTTCCGGATTCATTTTGCACTCAATTGCGGTGCGAAGAGTTGTCCGCCCATTGCTTACTACAAAGCTGATCAGCTGGACCGGCAACTGGAAATAGCCACCAGGAATTATTTGAAATCAGAAGTAACATATGATAGCCTGACCAATCGGGTTATGTTGCCGGTATTATTCAGCTGGTTCCGCGGTGATTTTGGCAGGAAAAAGAAAATATACAAACTGCTGGAGAAGTACCAGCTGATACCAAATAGAAGCAGGCCAACTATCCGATATCTTCCTTACAACTGGGAGATATCAATTAACGCGGAAACAGAATAATCGTTTTTTATTTTTTCGCTTTCACCGAATAAACCATCGGGATCTTTCCTTCTAATCCTTTGATATGCCATTTACCGGTTTCAAATTCAATTACATTCCGGAAACAGGGGTAGGGAGAGTACATGTGTTCATTGAACTGCTCAATCTGTAAACCGGCTCCGATCAGCGCATTCAGTACTTCGCTGATACTATGATTCCAGCTGTATTCCTTTCCCTTGATATCCGCTGCTCTGTCGGTATATGTCCCCTGGTTCTCGGTAATAATCACTTCCTGGTTCTCGTAGGAATAAGCAATCCGGGTAAACTCATCATCAAACATCCAGACCACCGGGTGAAATTCAGCGATATAAAACAGACCGCCTGGTTTCAGTTTCTCAGCCACCACTTTTGCCCAGGGTTGCAGATCAGGCAGCCAGCCAATAGTACCGTATGATGTGAAAACAATATCAAACTGTCCGGGTACATGCGCACTCGTTTCCAGTACATTGCAACAAACAAAACTTGCATCCAAACCCATTTCGGCATTCAGTTTTTGGGCTTCGCTGATGGCGGTATCTGAGAGATCCACCCCGGTAACGCTGGCGCCCCGGCGGGCCCAGTCCAGACTATCCATTCCAAAATGGCATTGCAGGTGCAGCATGGATTTGCCTTTTACCTCCCCCAGTTCGCTGAGTTCAATGGGCGTTAAAACGGTTTCTCCCTTTTTGAACCCTTCCAGGTTATAAAAGGCAGAATCGAGATGAACGGTGGTGCGCTGGTTCCAGAGTTCCTTATTGGCCTGGAAATAATCGGGCTTTGTTTCCATGACTCAAACTTAGATAAACAGGCCGGAGTTGCAAAATCACCCCCGGGTGTTAGACCACCATTTCCGCCGTACACTACATTTCGGCTGTCGACATTTACTTATTGTCAAAAATCTGTACCTTCTGTGGCTTTTAGCAGATTATGAAAAAATTATTACTGGTTCCGCTTTTTTTTATCGGTCTTACTGCGATTGCACAGGACCTGCAAAGTTTTATTGATGGCCCGGCCACAGATAACCGAAAAGCCGATAGCTTGTTGACACTGGGCAGACGTTATCATTTCCGGTTTAAAACGGATAGTGCCATCCTCATTTTTCAGAAAGGAATTCCCTTTGCCCTGAAAACGGGAAATAGTCTTTTAAAGATTAGCTATTACATAGACCTGGCCCGAACCTACCGTCTCAAAGGGAATCCAACCCTTTCTCTCGAAACCATCCGGAAAGCAAGACCTTTTCTGGATCCATCCGTTCCGGAACTGAACAAAGCCATTTATCATTTAAGAACAGCACAGTTTTTTTCAGACCTGAATCAGTCTGATTCGTCATTGTACTATTATGATATTGCCGAAAAGTTGTATTCCCGTGTGGCTCCCTATGAAAACTGGGTGGTATATGAAGGAATATCGAACCTGTTTTCAAAAAGTTTTGTATGGGACAAGGCAGAACAATACCTGCTCCGGGGATATGCTATTACCAAACCTACCGGAAAAAGGACTGATCACGGAACGATATTATTCCTGCTGGCCAATTTTTATGTCAACAGAAATAATGCGGAACGATTCGCTGCCATCGCCAATGAATATGATTCATTGATGCAGGATGGGGGGAAAAACATCGCCCGTGACCCGGTTCATAATATGTTATTTCTTGACTGGAGCAAACACAGTTTTGAAGACAGAGTAGCCTTTATTGAAAAAACAAAAAAAGTGAATCTTGCTGATGGGTATCATGAAGGGGTATCTGCCAGTAACTACTATCTCTCAGTTATCTATGAAGAAGCCAAAGATTACGAAAAGGCCCTTGCCTTGCTGAAGGAAAATGAAAAAAAATACATCCCTGCAAATAATATTTATCTGCAGTTCATTAATCAGCAACACGTTTTACGGATACAAAAAAAGGCAGGACTTGATAAGGAAGCGCTGCTGACTTCAGAAACCCTGCTGGTATTATCCAATAAACTGTCAGACCAGGCCGGAAAAGAACTGGCCTTGAACCTGGAAAAAAAGTATGAAACAGAAAAAAAACAGAAAGAGATCGCCCTGCTGACTTCGCAGCATGAACTGAGCCGGCTGCAACTCCAGACCGAAATGGAAAAAAGAGAAGCGCTGCAACGGGAAAATCAGCTGAAAGAAGATAAACTGGCCAAAGAGCTTTTATTAAGACATGCGCTGGAAAGAGAGAATGCTTTGTCTGATTCATCACTTGCCAAAGAACTGAGGTTAAATGAAGCTTTGGCCCGGGAAGGTTTACTACAAGTAAGTGAATTAAAGAAAGAAAAACTGCTCACCGCTTCCTTATCCAGAGAAAACGGCTTTAAGCAGGAAAGTATTATTGCGTCCAGGAAAAACAAAAAAATACTCTGGGCAGGGATTGGGTTATTAGCAATGGCGGGAGGAATTATTCTTTGGCAGTTCGGGAGGCAGCTGAAAAAAAACAAAATCATCCGTCAGCAGGCTGATGAGATGGAAGTGCTGAACCGCGAAATCCACCACCGGGTCAAGAATAATTTACAGGTGATTTCCAGTCTGCTCGATATTCAGTCGCAAACATTAAAAGATGCAGAAGCTGCCGAAGTGATCCGCGAAAGCAGGCAGCGCGTACAAAGTATGGCCTTTATTCACCAGAACCTGTATCAGTCCAATACAGTTCAGGAAATTGAAATCAATAATTATATCAATAACCTGGCGGGTCATCTGTTTCAATCTTATAATATCCGCAAAGACCGGATCCGTTTTACCACCGATATTGATAAACTGAACCTGCATACTGATACTGTGATTCCACTGGGGATGATCCTGAATGAACTGATCAGTAATTCCCTGAAATACGCATTTAATGATCTGGAGGAAGGCGAAATCATGGTGGCCATGAAACAAAAAGAAAATGAACTGCTCTTACAGGTAAAAGATAATGGAAAAGGATTACCAGCAGGATTCGATATCAGCAAACTGCAATCTTTTGGATTTAAAGTAATCCGTGCCTTTGCGCAGAAACTGAAAGCCAAACTTCATATTGACGGCAGCCATGGCACCAACGTGGAGCTCACCATTTCAAAATTCAAAACCATCTGATCATGGAAGCCATCCGGGTATTGATTGTGGAAGATGAACCGCTGATTGCCGAAAATATTGCCATGTACCTGAATAATCATGACTTTACCGTATCCGGTATAGCTTATGATGATGAAGAAGCATTGACAGAATTAAAGAGTAATCCGCCGGATGCTGTATTACTGGATGTAAACCTGGAAAGCCCGAAAAACGGGATTGATATTGCCGAGTATATCAACAGTAATAACCGGATCCCCTTTGTGTTCCTGACATCTTACAGCGATAAAACCATTGTGGACCGGGCCAAGAAAACCAATCCTGCCGGTTACATTGTTAAGCCCTTCAACGAACAAACCCTGTATACTACTCTCGAAATTGCCCTGACCAATTTCGCCACCAGGGCCAATCAGCATGTACCCAAACTCTCTCTTATCAAAATCAATCAATCGCTCCCTTCCCCGCTGAGTGATCGTGAATTTGAAGTGATTGAACTGATTTATGATGGCAAAACCAATCAGCAGATCTGTGACCTGCTTTTTATTGCGATGAATACAGTCAAAAGACATGTCACCAATGCCTACTTCAAACTGGATGTGAACAGCCGTTCTTCTGCCATCTCCCTATTACGTGAACTAATGCTGAAGTAATCCTGAAAATCACCCGCGGGTGTTAGCAGAGTCGGGAATGTTGCTTTTACTTTTATGTGAAATCAGCAACATGAAAAGTATTCTCATTTTTTTCCTGCTCTTTGCCGGGTCAGTAACAGGAATTAAATCGTATGGCCAGTTACACGCCATCAACTCCGGCATCTGTGTATGGGATGCAGATTTCAGTGAAAGTGATATCAAACACAGCCCCTCTAAACTTGAATCCAGGGTTTCCCCGACATTTCAGTTTGATGCTACTAATAAAGGCACTTGCGTCTGGAGGAAGAGCGAAGTGTACGTTAAAGTAACCGTCAAAAAAAGTCCGAAAACGGTGAGCTCCTCAGAGGCAAGTTCCATTTTTAAAACCAGTCAGAAATTCTACCTGAATAATGACTATGTAACAAAAGGAGGTAGCGGAAGGTTTATCATGAAATTCAACTCGGTTGTAGATGCCGGTATTTATGAGCTTTCATTTGTGATTATGAATAAAGAAGGCAAGCGTATCAGCGATGAAATAGAAGCCGTTTATCAATTTGAAGATTAAAATAAATAATATGAAAAAAATACTCCTTCTAACTTGCATTTTTCTTATTGCTGTTTCGCAATTAGAAGCACAATGTCCCTGTCGCAGCTTTGCAGAACTCACAGATGCAGACATTCAGATTCCACGACTTACCTGGAAAACAACGGCAGACTTTATTGTGAAAGTAAAAAATAAGGGATCCTGTGGCTGGGAAAAAGACAAAGTGTATGTGATGGTAGATGTAACGGTATGGCCGAGAGAGTCAAAAGAATCAGATGTCAATAAGACGTTCATGACGACCAAAAAATTCTACATGGATGACGATGTCGTGCTATTAGGCAGTGACGCTGAATTCAAACTTCGTTTCGATCCTCCTGTATATCCTGGACGTTATCAGATTGAAGTAAAATTCTATGCCGGAGGTTCAATGATCGCTTCATCAAAAAGTAAGGCGATCGACTGGAAATAACTTATAAATTTAAAACAGACTACAATGAAAAAAATAATTGCTTTATCCGTCTCATGCCTGTTGGCATTTTGTTCCTTTTCCCAATGGCCCTCCAATGTGACCATCATTGATCCGGGTACCAGTGACTCCGTCATTGTAAAAGGGGACCTGGCCAAGGGGGCTCCTATGAGTGATCTCAGCTGGGCCTGGAACAGTGCCAATGCCTGTTTCCCCGGTACTCAATCCTCCAAGTTCAAAGGCAACCATGTTTTCTTTGCACTCACCATGCCTGCCCAATGTGAAATGAAAATCAGTGTCACTCCAACTGATGGCAATGGCGACCTGAGTATATATGCCTACCGGATTGGAGCGGCAGAATATTACCTCGTCCCTGACCTCGGCAGTTGTATTACCTGTGAGGCTGATCACAAATGGGATGGTAACTGGAAAGGAAAAGTACAGACCAGCGAAAGAAAGGTCAGCATGCAAAATCCGGGTAAAGAACAATACAATATACTGATCGGTATTTCCGGACCTGCTGCAGCAACCAGTGGCACTTTCAGTGTAAAAGTAAAATTTGACCGCTAAGCTCCCGAAACCATTCTATACCAACTGAAGCATTTATTTAGCCTTTCAATCATGCCGGTCCTGATCATCGCAATTATCAGGACCGGTTTTTTTAACCCAATCCTCAAAACATGAAACTGTTTCTATATTTATCCGCGGGTTTTTTATTTATCCTGAGCAGCTTTGCCGGACCTTCCCGCCATCATCCTGTCAATGCCGGTGAATGCCAGAATTCAGATTTTGTCAGTATCAGTCCCACTTCACTGCGTGCAGGAGATGCCACCAGGATCACGATTAAATTCAGGAACAACGGCACTTGTGTCTGGAAAAAAGGGACCGTTAAACTCTATGCTGCCATGATCTATAAACCGGACCGGGCACAATGGACCGATGGAATAAAAAGAAAATTCGGGCTGGTAGACGATTTTCCGGGCTATGTCATCACCAGTGATGTACCTGTAAACAGGGATGCAACCTTCAGCTTTGTAGTAGATGCTTTTCCATCAGCAGGAAAGTACACCATCAAATATCAACTGATAAAAAAACCGGGTGTGGATGATTTTTTCGGAGAAGAGAAAAGGGTCAACTTTGAAGTAAAACAATAAACCGCCGGCTATTCCCTGTTGATGCTTTTATCTATTTCGGATGACAGATCCTCCAGCAGATAGTGATGATCTTTATTTTCGGGAAAAGTGGATCTGAAATCGATCTTACCGGCCTCCCGGTCGGCATCAATATAGAGCCAGCAGGGAAAATGGATATCAATTTCTTTGTTGCCTCCGTACCCGGCTATAATGTCTTTTGATTTGGCTTCGGCAATTACAATGCCTTTACCGGCCTCATTCATATCCGCATACCGGATGCTGAATTTTTCCTGTACCTCTTTGCCGGTCAGTTCCTGCAATTTCCTTTTAGCGGATGCAGGATCGAAAGCAGCTGGAAAAGGTTTTGAGCTGATCATGATTCCGAGTGATTCCGCATAGGATTCTATCACATATTTACCAGACTTCAGGTCATTGATAATTTCATTGGCCGCATTGCTGTTTTTCGAGCGGGCCCATTGTGCCCTTAGCCAGATAATACCGGCAGCCAGGAGTACAACGATGCCAATGGTTAATTTGATCATGGATTAAAAGTAAAAAAAAAGAAGCAATCCGAACGATGAGCGGAACCTTGTCAATCACATACTTTGTGTCCTTTGTCCAAAGGACTCTTCGAGCGTCTTTGTGGGAGATTTACCGCAGAGAACAGGAGAAAATAGAGATTTCGCAGAGAGAGATTTAACCGCAAAGACGCAATGGCGCAAGGAAACGCTAAGATTCTTCCGGGCCTATCGCAGAGACTTTTTTGCCCAAAGGACTCTTCGAGCGCTCTTAGCGGGCTTGGCGGGAAATATTATCAACTCCCTTTGTGTGCTTGGGGTCTTTGTGGGAAAAATTAACAGCATAGAGCGCCGATTCTCATCAAGGGCTAAAAACAAAAAAAGGGAGCAAGCTCCCTTTTTCAATTTATGTTTTAAAAGATTAGCCCAGTGCCACCCTTTTAAAAGCAGTTACTTTTACATCACCGCTTTCTTTCAGGTATTGTTCCACTGTTTTGCTGCCATCTTTTACAAATGCCTGGGCAGTGAGGGTTTGCTCTTTAAAGAATGCACCCATTTTACCTTCGGCAATTTTAGAAATCATTTCATCCGGCTTACCGGCCATTTTTGGATCCTGCTTCATCACTTCCATGATGATATCTTTTTCACGGGCTACCACTTCAGCAGGTACAGAAGCTGCATCAACGGCAACAGGATTCAAGGCTGCGATCTGCATCGCCACATCTTTACCGGCATCCGCTGCTTCTTTGTCCATTCCTACCAATACACCGATACGGTAAGCACCGTGAATATAGGAAGCCACATAGGCTGAATCAATTCTTTCAAATTTAGTCACCCCGATTTTCTCACCGATAGTAGCCAGTTTCTCATCTACCAGTCCGGCAATGGTCAGGTCACCGATTTTTACATTCATCAGTTCTTCCAGTGAAGATACATTGGCAGCAATGGCTGCATCAGCAATGCTCTTACCGAAGGCAACGAAATCAGCATTTTTTGAAACGAAGTCAGTCTCGCAACTAACACATACCACGATACCGGTTTTATTGTCGGCCGTTGTTTGTGCAATCACCACACCTTCTTTTGCTTCGCGGTCACCACGCTTGGCGGCCACTTTCTGGCCTTGCTTACGTAACCAGTCGATCGCTGCTTCAAAATCACCATTGGTTTCGGTTAAAGCCTTGCGGCAATCCATCATTCCTGCACCAGTTGCCTGGCGGAGTTTATTAATATCAGCTGCACTGATTGTTACTGTGCTCATATATTATTTATTGCTGTCAGTTCACAGATACTGAAGAAAACCTGTTCAACTGACTCTTTTCAAAAGGATTTGTTCTATAGGAACCCGGTCTTCAGCCCCCGGTTCCCTTCCAACCTGACATTCATGACTCACGACTAAAGACTCATGACTAACGACTGCCTTTATCTCCTCGCTCCACCAGGACCGCGGCTTCCACCGGCCGGGCTGCGACGTCTTTGTCCGCTACCACCAGCACCACGGCCTCTGCCACCACGTCCGCCTTCTGCTTCAGCTTCAGCCTGCAGTTTAGCGGCTTTCCTTTCTTTTTCATCATCAGTCATATCTTCTACTTCTTCATCTTTGGCAGCCTGTCTTTCAGCCAGACCTTCTGCGATGGCAGCAGTGATATAATTCACGATAATGGCGATAGATTTAGTAGCATCATCATTGGCAGGAATTGCGAAGTCCACTTTATTGGGATCGCAGTTGGTATCCACCACACCAAATGTGGATATACCCAAACGCTTGGCTTCAGCCAGTGCGATATGCTCATGCCCGATATCCACGATGAAGAGGGCGGCAGGGATACGACCCAGCTGGGCAATACCACCGAGTACCTTTTCCATCTTGTCTTTGTCGCGGCTCAGCGTCAGTCTTTCCTTTTTAGTAATGCTGTCGAAAGAACCATCACCCAGCATTTTCTCAATGCTCTGCATTTTCTTCACACTCTTCCGCACGGTGTTGAAGTTGGTCAGCATTCCGCCCAGCCACCTTTCAGTAACAAAGGGCATGTTCACCCGCTTGGCACTTTCGTTAACGATATCCTTGGCCTGCTTCTTGGTACCCACGAACAGGATCTTTTTCCCGCTGCGGGCGATCTGCTTCAGGGCTGCTGCAGTTTCCTGCAGGCATTCCACGGTCTTGTTCAGGTCAATGATGTGAATGCCTTTTTTCTCAGCAAAGATGTAAGGGAGCATCTTGGGATTCCACTTTTTCTTCAGGTGACCGAAATGAACACCGGCTTCCAGAAGTTGCTGCTGTAAGGATGTATTATTTTCCATTGTTTATTCTTTCGTGTTATGAAGTGATTGATCAGCTGTGAACCCTGTTTGTTGTACCGTAAGATTGCTCTCCGCCATACTGTAATCAAGGTCTGCAGCCAGGTATTAACGTTTAGAGAACTGGTAGCTTCTTCTTGCTTTCTTGTGACCGAATTTCTTACGTTCAACAGATCTCGGATCCCTTTTCAGCAAACCGGCTGCTTTCAGCGACGGACGGAATTCCGGATTCAGTTCCAGCAACACCCTGGCAATACCCAGCATGGCTGCTTCTGCCTGACCTTTTACTCCACCACCGGCAGCATTGATCTTAATATCAAATTTGTTAACGGCATCCACTGTTTTCAGCGGGCGCTCTACCTGGTTTTGCAGGTACACCAGCGGGAAATAAGTTTTATAGTCCTTGTCATTGACGGTGATCTTGCCATCGCCTTTGGAAATGAAAACCCTTGTTACGGCTTCCTTACGACGACCCACACCATTTTTTTGCTTTTCCATTTATTGATGTTTGATCCCGATCTGCCTGCCGGTTGGCTGGTAGTAATCGGGAAATTTGAAGATTTAGAATTTCAGCTCCTTGGGTTGTTGTGCACCATGCGGATGCTCAGCACCGGCATATATAAATAGTTTTTTCACCATTTTACGACCCAGTCTGTTTTTGGGAAGCATTCCTTTTACTGCTCTTTCGATCAGCATTTCAGGACGACGCTTCTGCAAATTAGAAGCAGTTTCTTCTTTCAGACCACCGGGGTAACCGGTATAGTGGTCATACATTTTCTGATTCAGCTTGTCGCCGGTCAGCACCACTTTTTCCGCATTGATCACGATGATAAAATCACCAGTGTCCACATGGGGAGTGTAAGTAGGCTTGGTTTTACCGCGGAGTACCGAAGCAATTCTGGAACACATACGACCAACGGTTTGATTAGTACCGTCCACAACATACCAGTTGCGCTTCACGGTAGCCTCGTTCGCATGCTTGGTTGTGAAATGAAGTTTACTCATTATTGAAAGTGTTGGGCTGTTGGCAGCAGGTTCAATTCCCCGCCTTCAGCAGTGATTAAATAAACAGCAGGGCTATCCCCCGGCTGTTCCCTGATAGACTGGCTATTTTGGGGGTGCAAAGATAGGAATGCGTGAATGGATGGCCTACAAAAAAGGGCATTAATTTTAATGACACCTTCACAACAAATTGATTTTCAATAAATATTTTGCATGATTTTGAAATCCTTTGCCTTTCATCATCCCATTTCCCACCAGTTTCCGGTCTGGATTTCGCCATTCAATTGCAGCAATTCCCCGATTCGCGGGGTATGGACCGGCAGTCCGGCTTCCCCGGCATGCAGTAAAACCCTTTTTACGGGCTCATTCCAGGGATGGGTGCTGAGCCTGAATTTGCCCCAGTGCACCGGCAATAGCGCTTTTGCACGAAGGTCCAGCGCCGCCTGTACGGTTTGCTCCGGCATCATATGGATCAACGGCCACATCACATTGTATTGACCGGCTTCCAGGATGGCCAGGTCAAACGGACCATACCGGTCACCAATTTCTTTGAAATGGGTATCATAACCTGAATCGCCCCCGAGATAAACGGAATGTTGTTTCGATTGTAAAATAAAAGATGACCATAAAGACTGTCCTCTCTTCAATCCTCTTCCCGAGAAATGCCGGGCCGGAGCAGCCGTTAATTCCAATTCATTATCCAACCGCAGTTGCTGCCACCAATCCATCTCGGAAATAATATCAGGATCGATACCCCAGTAACGAAGATGTGCCCCGATACCAAGCGAACAAACCACCGATCGTATTTTCTTTTTTAACCGGAGAATGGTTTGATAATCCAGGTGATCATAATGATCATGGGTCAGTATGAGGTAATCAATCTCCGGCATATCTGCAGGATGATAGGCATTGGCCCCGGGAAAAGCTTTCACCATGAAAGATAGTGGTGCTGCATTGCCACTAAAGACCGGATCGATCAGAAAATTTTTTCCATTAATCCGTAGCAGGTAGGATGAATGACCAAACCAAACCAGTAACGGGTCCTCTGCTTTTAATTGCTGCAGATCTGTTTTGAAAAAAGGAACCGGTTTAGGGGGAGCTGTATCCGGATGCTTTTTAAAAAATGTCCGCATCATTTTCCAATAACTCAACCCCTCCGGTTTCATAGGAGTAGGTGATAAATTTTGAAAGGCCCCGTTTTTATAGTGCGGCGACTGCTCTATTCGCTCCTTATACTTACCCGCAGGCAGTTGACCTGTTATCTTCAGTGACATGATGCTGATTTATCCTGCAAATTACCGGATGCCCTTCAGTCATACTCCACCGATTCGGTGAATGTCACCTGAATAGCGGTATGCTGTATATTGCCGCTTTAAATCATACTTTATATAATATGTCTACCCGATTGCTGGGCCGTGATCAATTCGGCCATCCCTCCAATACCGGCAAAATGCTGGATCCTGCTGAAGCCAATCAACTGCTGGAAGAGTGGGTACCCAATGAACGGCTCCGGCTCCATATGCGACAGGTAGCGGCCAATATGAAAGCCTGGGCATTGGAAAAAGAAAATGCTGATGAAATCACCGCGGCCAAATGGGAACAGGCAGGATTATTACATGATGCCGACTGGGAAAAATATCCGGATGATCATTGCCGGATTATTGTGGAAGAACTGGAACGCCGCGAAGTGGACCCGGAAATTATTCACTGTATTGCTTCACACGGACCTCGTGTATTTGGCGTAGAGCCGGTTTCACCAATGGATAAAATGATTTATGCCATTGATGAACTCAGCGGACTGATCCATGCATACAGCCTGATGCGACCGGAGGGATATGCCGGAATGGAAGTGAAAGGCGTGATGAAAAGATTAAAGGATAAAACCTTTGCCGCCGGTGTCAACCGCGACGATATAACCGATGCATTATCAAGAACGAATACCACACTGGATGAACTGATTCGTTTCATTATTCAGCACCAGTCTGCCGTTGTATAAAACCCCACAGAGAAAATTTTTTTAATATTTCGTTAAACCCTGCTGTGTAACCCCGGTCACAAAGCTGCCCGAGTGATGACAACCCCTGCGTAAGAACATTTAGTCACCAAAAAATGATTCATATGAGAAAGCTCTACGCTTTGCTCGCAGGGTTCCTATTTACCTTGCTTGCCATTGATTCGAATGCCCTCCCCGTAACGCCCGATGTGGCCAATTTCAGTTTCAGTATTCAGCACGAAGCCAAAGTGGTTGTATTTACCAATACTTCTTCTATAGGCAATGAACCCGGGGTTCGCCGTGCTTACTGGAATTTTGGAGATGGAACTGGTAACTGGACGCCGCCCCTGCAGGGAACTCAACACCAGTACCAGCATCCGGGTACCTATACGGTATGCCTGAAAATTTTTCGTTACCGTCCCAATCTCAATGATTCTGTTCTATCCGCACAGGTTTGCAAAACGGTTGTGATCAATACGGTTTGCAAAGCCAACTTCGAACAGATCGGGGAAGCAGCTAACACAAATCCGCTGTTGGTTATTCTCAGAGCGCTCCCCTGGCATAATGATGAAAAAAGACCTGTGCGCATCTGCTGGGATTTTGGAGATGGAAAAGACACTTGTATACAATATTCCAATACGAATCCGGGGCCTTATACCGTCCGTCACCGTTACAATAGTCCGGGGGTTTATAATGTATGTATTCGTATCCTTTACCAGGGAGGTTGTGAAGCTGTAAAATGTAAGGAGATCCGGGTATTCCCTCCGGATAGTTGCCGTGCGAATTTTGAAAAAGTTCCCACGCCATCCAACAATCCGCTGAAAGTTGCTTTCAGAGCATTGCCTGAACATAATAATAATAAAAAGCCACAAAGAATTTGCTGGCAGTTTGGAGATGGAAAAGATACCTGCATCAATTACCCTGCAACATACAATGGCCAATACCTGGTCTACCATCGCTATAACCAGCCAGGTCGTTATGAGGTTTGTGTAGGTATCCGGTATTATGGTGGATGTGAAGCACGCAAATGTGAAAACGTCATCATTGGCCGTCCGGATAGCTGTCGTGCTGATTTTGAAAGACTGCCTTCTGTTACACCCAATCCGCTGGATGCTGCCTTCAAAGCCATTCCCTGGCATAACAACAATAAAAAGCCAAGGCGCATCTGCTGGCAGTTTGGCGATGGACGTGATACCTGTATCAGTTATCCCGAAAATTATAACGGCATCTATGGTATTCGTCATTTATATCCGGAACCCGGCCGCTATGAAGTCTGTGTGAATATTGATTATTTCGGAGGTTGTGAATCACGTCAGTGCAAAGGAATTATCATCCAGCGACCTGATTCCTGCCGCGCGAATTTTGAAAGATTGCCGGTGAATGCCACCACTCCGCTCACCGCAGGATTCAAAGCTTTGCCCTGGCACAATAACAATAAAAAACCTAAAACCATTTGCTGGCAATTTGGAGATGGAAGAGATACCTGTATACAATACCCGGAAAATTATACCGGCAATTACCAGGTGATCCACCGCTATCTGCAACCCGGAGATTATAATGTATGTGTAGGAATCATTTACTATGGCGGATGTGATGCACGCAAATGCAAAGAAATTAATATTCCGCCGCCACCGGTTACCTGTCAGGTAAGGCTTCTTGAAATAACACCTTCTATCAGCAGTCTTGTCAGAGGATTCCTGGCTGTTCCACACGCAACACCTGCCCGACGCCCGGTCCGTATCTGCTGGTACTTTGGAGACGGAGATGATACCTGTATCATGATTGATCCGCAGCAACCGCTTCCTGATCTGATGATTCGTCATACTTATCCTGCTCCCGGAAATTACAGGGCCTGTGTAAAAATTTTATTTGATGGCGGATGCAGGGCTGAAGATTGTAAAGAAGTGGTGATCCGTAGTGCCACCAATATATGTGGCGGATTTATGACAGATTCATTAACCGGCCCGCGCAGTTACCGGTTCAGAGGATTCAGTATTCACGCACCTAACGATGAAGTAGTGGGATACCGTTGGACCTTTGGAGATGGCAGTTCCGCAGAAGGAAGAGAAGTGACCCATGTATACCAGCAGGGAGGGGATTATGAGGTTTGTATGTACACCCGGACAAGATTGGGATGCCTCACCAAAGTATGCAGAACAGTTAGGGTACCCGGTAATAACGAACCGGCCCTTGTTCTGACACCCAATCCAGTGATCAATAACCTGCATGCCCGGTTCCGGTCAACCCATACTGAACAGGTAACCATCCGATTGCTGAACAATAATGGCGTACCGCTCAGGACCCTGGTCAGAAATGCGACCACCGGAATCAACCAATGGGATTTTGAAGTGGGTAGTCTTTTACCCGGCCTTTATTCCCTGGTGGTACAATCACCCAACCAGCTGGCGAGCGCCATTTTTATCAAACAATAATCAAGTCTCTCTTACGTCAGGGCTAACAAACAAAGCCGTTCCCGAAAGGGGGCGGCTTTTGTATTGAAAAGAGAATTACTTATTCACTGCAAACGATACAGGGCGGGATATTTCGACTGAATGTTTCAATTTTATGAAAACTGCCATATGCTAAAAAAGATTGCCCTGCTGCTGATCATGGTTCCCTGTTTTTATTTTGGCGAAGCACAGGATCCCTGGATCATCAAATCCGGTTCCATCAATCCGAATAACTATTATGGTATTACCGCCGCTAACGGTATGATTGGCATTGTTTCATCACCTGAACCATTCAAAGTAAAAGAAGTGGTGCTGGCCGGTGCCTATGATTTATACGGAAGAGGAAGGGTCAGCAATTTCCTCCGCAGTTTTAATTTGCTGAATATGTACCTGGAAGTGGATGGTACCCGAATGGATGCCAACAATATTTCAGGAATGCAACAGGAACTGGATATGCGGAAAGCAGGATTCAGTACTTCTTTCCGTCATGGCGAAAAAGCGGATATTCAATACACTTACTATTCCCTTCGCCATTTACCTTACACGGTGCTGATGGAAATCAGCATCACTGCGAAAAAAGATATTTCCATCACCGGTGCCAGTGTGATGGAAGCACCGGATGCACTGAAAGACGTACAGAATTATTATAATGAAATTGACCGGCCGCATGTAGTGATCAGCCTGCTGACTTCATCGGCAAAAAGCCCCACCGGTAAATTACTGATGTGTGCCAGTAATACATTCCTTTTCAGCGAAACGCATGGACATGAACCAAGGGTGATCCATGAAATGTGGGATAATAACATGCACCTGATGAAATTCAGTAAAAAACTGAAAGCTGGTGAAACCTATCGTTTCTCTATCGCCGGTTCATCCATCACTTCTGCACACCACGACGACCCGCTCAATGAAGCGGAGCGTGCCACCATATTTGCCAAGCTCGAAGGACGTGACCGGCTCTTACAGTTTCACCACAAAGCCTGGGATGAACTCTGGAGCAGTGATATTACCATTGAAGGAGATGCACAGGCGCAGCAGGATGTACATAGCATGATGTATCATCTGTATTCATTTACACGGGAAGGTACATCGCTTTCTCCTTCACCTATGGGACTGAGCGGACTGGGATACAACGGGCACGTATTCTGGGATACGGAATTATGGATGTTTCCTGCTCTGCTGGTACTGCAACCGGCATTGGCCCATAGCCTGATCGAATATCGTTTTCAGCGTTTGGATGCAGCCAAAAGAAATGCATTCAGTAAAGGATATAAAGGAGCGATGTTTCCCTGGGAAAGTGCGGCCAGTGGGGTGGAAGAAACTCCGGTATGGGCATTGAGCGGACCCTTTGAACATCATATCACTGCATGTGTGGGTATTGCTGCCTGGAATTATTACTGTGTAACACAGGATAAAAACTGGTTAAGGGAAAAAGGGTACCCGATCCTTTCTGCTACGGCTGATTTTTGGGCCAGCCGCGTCGAAAGAAAGGGTCCCGGCCAATATGATATCAATAATGTTGTTGCTGCCGATGAATGGGCAGAGAATGTCAACAATAATGCATTTACCAATGCCGCTGCGATCAGCAATCTTCAATACGCAACCAATGCGGCCAAACTGCTGGGCATAGAACCTGATCCTGACTGGACGCTGGTGGCTGCCAATATCCCGGTTTTAAAATTCCCCGATGGTACTACAAAAGAGCACAGTACTTATAAGGGCGAAGGGATCAAACAGGCGGATGTTAATCTGCTGGCTTATCCTTTAAAAATTGTCAACGATACTATAGCCATTCGCAGGGATCTGGAGTACTATGAAAAAAGAGTTCCGGATGCGGGTACACCGGCCATGACACAAGCGGTATTTACAACGCTCTATGCCCGGCTTGGAAAAGCAGACAAAGCTTATTACTGGTTCAGGGATTCTTATCTGCCCAACCTGAACCCTCCTTTCCGGGTAATTGCAGAAACCAAGGGAGGTACCAATCCCTATTTTGCCACGGGCGCCGGGGGGATTTTACAAAGTGTACTGATGGGATTCGGGGGACTGGATATCAGTCCTGCAGGCCTTGTACAAACCCCTTCCGTACTACCTGCCCATTGGAAAAGCCTGCAAATCCGGTTAGCGGGTGGAAAGAAAACGTTTGCAGTGAAAAAGTAATTGGGCCCGGAGCTGAGTTTTCTCATTCATCGGGAATCTTTTTAAAAAATATAGGTATCTTGTTCGTGCTTGAAAAAGATGGCTGCCATATTGTTATTGCTGGTTTTCCTGTTTAACCTGGCAGGATACCGGGTCATGATTTATTTTTTACAGGAGCACTCTGCACAGAAACTGGAAGCCATGATTGATGGGGATGATTACCGGGAAGAGGAACTGATCGAGATGCGGGTACCGATGAATATGCCCTACCAGCAACGCTTCACTGCATTTGAAAGACATTATGGCCGGATCAGTATTGAAGGAAGAGAATATACTTATGTAAAAAGAAAAGTGGAAGGGGATATCCTGATCCTGAAATGTCTCCCCAATCATAACGGCACCCGTTTACAGCAAATCAAAGATGAAATTGCAGGTGCCAACAGCAATACTCATTCCCCCGGAGAGTCACCTGCCAAGTCACAGATAAAAATATTCAGTATTGAATGTGATCATCCTGAACAGTCATTGAATCGCAGCGCTCAGGAAATTTTCTCCATCGCATATTACAGTTACATATCCGCTTTACCAGAACCGGTTGCTGCCGGTCTGGATAAACCACCGCAGCTGATGATTGGTTAGTACCATCCATGTCAAATCATTCTCTTACTATTTTCTAAAATAATTTTATGCGCGTAGCAGTTTTAACTGTTGCTGTAGTACTATTTTTCAGCAGCTGCAGTGAAAAGAAAAACGATTATCAACAGATCACCAGTGATCCTTATTTATATAGCAAGACAGTCAAAGAGCTGAATAATGTGGTGATGCAGAATAATTTTCCACCCATTATCGCTTCCCGTAATTATGTATATGCCAATATAGCGGCTTATGAAGTAATTGCTGCCGGTGATCCGCAGCATTACCAATCACTGGCCGGGCAGTTAAACGGACTTGATTCGGCAGCCTTCCTGCCTGCAGGCAAAAAAATTGATTTTCATTTTGCCGCCCTCCTGGCCTTTTGCCAGTTGGGAGAAGCCGTCACTTTTCCGGAAGGAAGTATGAAGGAATATGTGGACAGTCTGAAGGGATTAGTAAAAGATCATGGGATGCCGGATGATGTATTCCGGAATTCCGTTGATTTTGCTGCTGAGGCTGGAAGGATCATCCTGGCCTGGAGTAAAAAAGACCAGTATGCCCAAACCAGAACATCTCCCAAGTATGCGGTTATTGATACTCCGGGCAGATGGGTTCCCACACCACCTCTCTACGCGCAGGCGCTGGAACCACATTGGAGAAAGATCAGGACTATGGTCATGGATAGTGCGAACCAGTTCACTCCTCCACCTCCCCCCGTTTTTGACATTAATAACAAGCAGGGTAAATATTACCAGGAAGTGATGGCAGTAAAAAATGCAGGTGATAGTCTGACAGAGGAGCAAAAACATATTGCCGAATTCTGGGATGACCTGGGAAACAAGATGAACGTCAACGGACATATCATGTTTGTGACCAAGAAATTCTCGCCTCCCGGTCACTGGATGAATATTGTAGGGATTGCTGCACAAAAAGCAAAAGTTGATTATGCGACCACGGTATATGCTTATGCCAAAACATCCATTGCCATGTTTGATGCCTTTATTCAGTGCTGGGATGAAAAGTTCAGGAGCAATTATGCCAGACCCGAAACGGTCATCAATAAATATATTGATCCCAACTGGATGCCCTATCTGCAAACGCCTCCCTTTCCTGAATATACCTGTGGACACAGTACCGTTTCCTCAGCATCTGCAGAAGCATTGACCAGTGTTTTCGGCGACAACTTTGCTTTTACTGATACTTCAGAACTTGAATTCGGAATCAAAAACCGTTCATTCAAATCATTCCGCGATGCAGCCCTGGAAAATAACTGGGCCCGCTTCTACGGGGGTATCCATTTCCACATCAGCTGTATCATCAGTACGGAATACGGTGCAAAAGTGGGAACACTGGTGAACGACCGGTTGAAAATGAAAAAGTAAACAACAGAACAAAACCCAACAATTGTGAATCATGAAATCGATATATATCATGACAGCAGCCTTATTGCTGTTCAAAACCCAAACCATCCATGCACAGGGATGTGTAGCCGTTCGCAGTAATGGCAATACTTCCTGCGCACTTGGAACCTTACATTCAAAAGAAACAAAAAGCTGGCTCTTTAATCTGAATACCCGTTATTTCCGCTCTTACAAACATTTTGTTGGCGATGAAGAACAAAAGGAAAGAGTTGAAAACGGTACGGAGGTAATCAATTATTCGCTTAGCTGGGATTTCACCCTCACAAGGCAATTAAACAGGTTCTGGTCAGTTGCTTTGAATGCTCCCATCATTTCCAATGTCCGATCCTCTATGTATGAACATTATGGAAATAACAATACCAGTCCGAATGCAAGAAACAAAACCCGTTCCTTTGGTCTGGGTGATGTCCGGCTCTCCGCTTCCCGCTGGTTACTGGATCCGTTGAAACATCCAAAGGGCAATATCCAGGTTGGATTGGGAATCAAACTGGCAACAGGTGATTACCAGTATCAGGATTATTTTCATAAACCCGGAGCGGGGGGAAAAGACAGCACTGTATTGGGACCTGTGGATCAGTCGATCCAGTTAGGCGATGGAGGTACGGGTCTTTCCATTGAAATCAATGCCTACCGGACACTGGGCCACAAATGGAGCCTTTATACTAATTTATATTATATGGCCAATCCAAGAGAGCAAAACGGAGTTTCCACTTCTAGAGGCGGGGCTACTTCTGCTACCAATATTCAGTATTTTACAAATACAATGAGTGTCCCCGATCAGTTTATGGCAAGAGCAGGTGCCAATTTCATGAGTGGTAAATTCAGTTTTGCAGCGGGTGCCAGGCTGGAAGGTATTCCTTCCTGTGACTTAATTGGCGGTGATAAGGGCTTCAGAAGGCCTGGGTTTATTGTCAGTGCCGAACCGGTAATATCTTACATGAATAAGAAATGTAATTTTTACATTTCTACTCCTGTTGCCCTGGTTCGTAATCGTACAAAAAGTTATGCTGATAAACTTCGCTCCTCTGCAACGGGTACTGATATTCATGGAGATGCGGCATTTGCAGATTATCTCGTCAATGCAGGAGTAACAGTAAGATTCTGATTAAATGTACCGGAACACCCAATATTATAATTCCGGATGAAATAGAAACGAAACTTAACTGGCAATTTTCAGGTACCGGCATTTAGCCGGTATTTTTTTTAGTTGTGAATCAGGTAAAATATATCTAAGTTTCGGATGTAAACATGTTAATCACCCCGATGCAACAAAGCACGCTTAAAATATTGTCCGAATCGCTGGGTATCAGTGTATCCACTGTATCAAGAGCGTTGAGAAATCACCCTGATATATCAGAAAACACAAAAAAAAGGGTCAAAGATCTGGCTGATGCACTGGAGTATGAACCCAACAATTACGCTGTACAACTCCGGACCCGTCAAAGTAATGTACTCGGTATCCTGGTTCCCTGTATTGATAATTTTTTTTACGACACTTTTATTGCTGCCGTTGAAGAAGAGGCCCGTAAGCAAGGCTATCATGTGATGATCATGCAATCGAGAGACAGTGCCGAACTGGAGAATGCCAACCTGCTTTTATTCCGGAAAAACCGGGTCTCCGGTTTATTCGCTTCTGTTTCCATTGAAACCGAAGACTACAGTTTGTTCAACAAACTGAAAGAATCAGATATCCGGGTGATCTTTTTGACCGGGTGCCGGAAGAACCGGGATATAATAATGTCTGCCAGCCCGATGAAGCTGCCGCCCGCATGGCAGCAGAAAAGATTATCAGCAGGAATAAAAAAAATGTATTGGCCCTTTTCGGACATCCCCATCTCAGCATCACCAAAAAAAGACAGGATTCATTTACCGGTACATTTGCTGCCCATGCACCCGGTGTGAACCTCAGCATCGAATACCCTGAAAACATAAAACCCTCCCATGACATCACCTTGCAGTACCTGCAACAACCCAACCGGCCGGATGTGATTTTCTGTATGGGTGATCTTATTCTGATGGGTGTGATGCAGGCCATTCATGAAACAGGTTTGAAAATACCGCAGGATATTGCCGTGATCAGCATCAGCAACGGGCTCATTCCAACCTTATTTTCCCCCAAGATCACTTATGTGGAAACAAGTGGATACAAACTTGGAAAGCTGGCGTTTAGCCAGATGCAGAAAAGTTTACAACAGAAAACGTTTTCGGAAGAGGTTTTCGTGGAAGCGATCCTGGTAGAGGGAGGTTCGATTTAAGATAAGCTGTATTTTACGTTAACCAAACGTTTGCCATGCAGCATCTCCGCATTAAGCTATCCTTATTTCTCAATTATTTTGTTTTTGCTATTTTATTAAATAGCGTGGGAACTGTAATCCTGCAGGTGCAAAACAATTTCGGTGTTACAAAGGGCGCCGCCAGTGTACTGGAAGGGTTCAAGGACCTGCCCATCGCCATCACTTCATTCCTGGTAGCATCATTTATTCTGCGCATCGGATACAAAAGAGCGATGCTGATTGCGCTGGCGCTGGTCACCATCATGTGTCTGCTGATGCCTTCAACTCCTTCCTTCCTGCTCACTAAACTTTTGTTTGCAACGGTTGGTGTCAGTTTTGCCCTGATCAAAGTATCAGTATTCGCTACCCTGGGCCTGATCACCCGTGACCGGAAAGAACACCTGAGCCTGATGAGTTTCCTGGAATCCTTTTTTATGATAGGGGTACTGACGGGTTATTTCATCTTTGCTTCTGTGGTGAATAATGACAACCCGCTATCCACCAGCTGGTTCAGGATCTATTACCTGCTCGCAGGTTTGTCTGCCCTCGCTTTCCTGCTCCTGCTAACCACTCCACTGGATGAATCAGCTGTGAAAAAAGAAGAAAAAGGGAAAACAGCCGCGGATGATTTTTTAGGAATGATGAAACTGGTGATCATTCCGCTGGTGCTGGTTTTCATTTTCAGTGCTTTCTTTTATGTATTGATCGAACAAAGCATCATGAGCTGGTTACCCACTTTTAATAAAGATGTACTACAGCTAAATACAAGTATGAGTATTCAGATGGCCAGCATTCTTTCTGCAGCCATTGCATTAGGCCGCCTGCTTGCAGGGCTGATCCTTAAAAAATTGACTGGCTGGCCATGCTGGTTTCCTGCCTGATTTGTGCAGCTGCCATTGTTTTAATCACCGTTCCAATGACCCGGAATATTAGCGGAAATCCAGTCAACAATATTGCTGATATCCCACTGGTTGGATTTGCTTTTCCGCTGATCGGTTTATTCCTGGCCCCTGTATATCCGGCCATCAATTCAGTGATCCTGAGTAATCTTCCCGTTCATCAGCATGCATCCATGTCGGGATTGATTGTTGTCTTTTCTGCACTTGGTGGCACTACCGGGTCAATAATTACCGGACATGTATTTGGTGCCTATGGGGGCCAGACAGCCTTTTATTTATCACTGGTGCCCATCGCGATCCTGATCATCCTTCTTTTTATATTTAAAAAACTGCAACCGGTAACGGCTGACCAAACTCCGGTGAAAACAACCGGAGGGCATTAGGCATGAATACAAAGGAGTTACCAGGATTATTCAGGGAGGTTCAAATAAAAAAGATTTTTCCCGATGGAAAAACCTTTGTGGATTGTGTTCCCAAAATACCGGAAAGAGAAATTGAAACGAAATTTGAATTACTAAAAGATAAACCAGGATTCAATCTCAAGACATTTGTTCTTACACATTTTGAACTTCCGGTACCTCACTCTGATCACTATAAAAGTGACAACAGCAAATCAGTAAGAGAAAATATTGAAACCCTTTGGGACGTACTAACGCGGGAGCCTGTTAAAAAAGATGGTTCACTAATCCCCCTCCCCTATCCTTATATTGTACCCGGTGGGAGGTTTGGAGAGATTTATTATTGGGACAGCTATTTCACCATGTTGGGACTGAAAGTATCCGGCCGAACCACTATGATCGAACAGATGGTCAATAATTTTGCCTGGCTGATTGATACCATAGGTTACATCCCCAACGGAAACCGGAATTATTACCAGGGCCGTTCCCAGCCTCCTTTTTTTTCGCTGATGCTCCAATTGCTTTCAGAGGCTAAGGGGGAACAGGTGATCACACAATATCTGCCCCAGCTCATCAGGGAATACCAGTATTGGATGAAAGGAAGTGAAACGCTAAGTGCCTCCCATCAGGCCGCGCAACATGTTTTGAGAATGCCGGATGGCGAGATCCTCAACCGCTACTGGGATCAAAACGACAACCCGAGACCAGAGTCATTCCGGGAAGATTGTGAACTTGCTGAACACTCATCCTTACCGGCGAACGAGACTTTCCGACATCTCCGTGCCGGTGCTGAATCCGGATGGGATTTCAGCAGCCGCTGGTTCAGGGATGGTTTACAATTTGAAACGATCCATACCACTGAAATCGTTCCTGTAGACCTGAACCTGTTAATCTGGCAACTGGAACAAACCATTGCCGAAGCCTGTTCCTTAACGGGAAATCCGGAAGCTTCCACCTACAGGAAACTGGCCCAGGAAAGATTAACGGCCATCCGGAAATATTGCTGGAATGATAAAATTGGTTTTTATACCGACTTTGATACCAGTACTGGAAAACAAAAAGATATTCTTTCACTTGCTGCAGCCATGTCTTTGTTTTTTAATGTGGCAACAAAGGAGCAGGCCCATAGTATGCAACAAATTATCAGTAATGAGTTTCTTCATCCCGGAGGACTGGTAGCCACTTTGCAGGAAACAGGCCAGCAATGGGATGCTCCGAATGGCTGGGCGCCCCTGCAATGGATAACCATCCGCGGCTTGCAAATTTATGGATACAGTTCCCTTGCAAAAGAAATCGCCGGACGATGGATCAGGCTGAATGAAGAAGTGTTCAGACGTACCGGCAAACTCATGGAAAAATACAATGTCGTTGATATCAGCCTGGAGGCGGGTGGCGGAGAATATGAGGGACAGGATGGATTTGGCTGGACCAACGGTGTATATCTGGCTTTGACTGATCAATACAAAACAAGTATACATGAAACAACAACTGGCAATGGTCAGCCTGCTGGTAAAGGATTATGATGAGGCCATTGAATTTTATACCCGCAAATTAGGTTTTCAATTACTGGAAGACAGCAGGGTTACTGACACGAAACGTTGGGTTGTCGTTGCTCCTCCCGGTTCAACCAGTTCTCTGTTACTGGCGAAAGCCGCAACAATTGAACAGGAAAAAGCCGTTGGACAGCAAACAGGAGGAAGGGTTTTTTTATTCCTGCACACAGATAATCTGGAAAGGGATTATCAGCATTTACTGAAAGAACAAATTGAAATTGTGAGGGGACCGGTGGAAGCCCCTTATGGAAAAGTATTGGTCTTTGCGGATCTGTATGGCAATCTCTGGGATCTTATTCAGCCTTCACCGGTTCAAGAATAAGGAAAGTATAAGGCTGCATTACCAGGTATTCCCGATCTGATTTCACATCCAGGTATTCACCACTCCAGTGATCATATAACCGGGAAGGCTGCATCCCGTTTTCCCGGAAAATATACCAGGTCAGGAATTGTTCCTTATCACTGAAATTAAACAAACAGTAAACCCTGTCTTTTTCCCAGGCCCTTAAATACCCGGCCACATGAATATTATGCGGTGTTAACCAGGTGAGGTTGCGACGGTCAGCCAGGAAAGAGATTTTCCGCCGGATGGCAATCAGCTGTTGCGTACCCAGAAAGACCCTGTTTTCAACCGTACCTGTTTGTTCCAGTTTTTCCTGTTTTCTCCAATCAATCACCGGGCGGTGCATCCAGCGGTTATCATAACTTTTCCCTTCATCCTGCAGATAAGAGTAATCATTGATATGCGCCGATTCGTCTCCGTAAAAAATCATAGGTAAGCCACCGAGGAAAAAAGCAATGCGCCTGCATCAGCAGGATTTTCCGGACAGCAATTTCAATTGCCTTTGCATCATTCACTTTTAACGCTTTCTCCAGTCCGCATAAGGCAGCCAGTGATCCGCTGATCCGGGCATCCCCTGTTTTTTCATTTACAGAAAATAATGCTCCTCTCGCAGTTGATCCGGGATAATTTCCTGAATAATACTCCTGAGAAATTTCCGGTGCTCATAGGGATTATAACCGGCTTTGCCAATCATATAGTCGTCATAACCCATTCCAATATCATCATGACAACGGGTATAGGTAATCCAGGAAGTACCATAAGGTTTTTGAAGTAATACATGCTGTGCGGCCAGCATTACCCTTGTATCTCCTGTTGCCAGCGCATCCCATTGCAAGGCCATATGTGTGGCATTATAAGCAAAATCACATTCCTTAGCTTTCCGATCCCCTGTGCCAAAGTACTTCATGATCTCTTCCGGACTCACAATCGCTTCTCCTAACAATGCCATTCCCGGTGCAGCCATTTGCACAGCCTGCTTAATCAACTGCAACAAGGTATGTGCCATCGGCAGGTTTTGACAACTGGTCCCTTTTTCTTTCCAGATAAACGCAGGAGCATCAATTCTTAAAATATCCACACCCAGGTTGGCATAATATAAAATATGATCAACCATCTCCAGCAGTACCCGCGGGTTTCGGTAATTGAGATCCCACTGGTACTGATGAAAAACAGACATCACCCATTTTCCGCATTCAGGTATCCAGGTAAAATTACCCGGAGCTGCTTCGGGAAATATTTCAGGCATATGCCGGTCATATTCATCCGGCTCGGAACGATCCGGAAAAAAATAATAATAATCCTGATACTGCTGTTCCCCCCGTTTTGCTTTTTTGGCCCACTCATGCCGGTGTGAAGTATGATTGAGTACAATGTCCAGCATCAGGTACATCTTTCTTTGCTGCATATCAGCCTGTAATTCCTTCAGATCGGCCAGACTGCCAAACCGCTGATCAACCTTTCTGAAATCGGATACAGCATATCCTCCATCACTCTCACCTGCCGGACTTTCAAATACCGGCATCAGGTGCAGGAAATTCACACCCAGTTTTTCAAAGTAATCCAGTTTGCTTTTGAGGCCCTGCAGGTTACCACAAAAACGATCCACATATAAACTCATCCCGGTAATCTCGTTACTTAAGAACCAGGGGTCCTTTCCCACCTGTTGTTTATCCAGGTCACGCTGCTTCATGATTGCCGGCCGCTGCTGGTAAGCTGTTCGTATAATTTGTAATAACTGCTCAAATCCCTGCTGCCCGGCGGGATGACAGGCATAGACCTGCTGATAAAGATTGCTCAGTTCACCCAGCTGTTGCTGGAAGCGCTGATCAAATAACTGATCTGATTTTTCTAATCCTGAAGTAACCTCCTGGTTTATCCGGGTGATCATGGCAATACTTAATTAAAAATATCATTATTTAAATGCCTGAATGCCTCCATGGCACCCATATACTCGCAGGTTCTGGCACCTGCTTTATTGGCTCTGAAAATAATTTCATTCCATTTTTCTTTTGAAAGAGATTGTATTTCCTCCCTGGAAAAAAATGACAACTGATACAATACTGCACCGACAAAAGCATCCCCTGCCCCCGTTGTATCAACGGCCTGTACCGGAATACTGGTTACAATCTCCAACTCTCCCCTGATACCAATCAGGGTTCCTTCTTTACCAAGGGTGATGGCAAAAACGGCCCTGGTTTTGTCCAGAAAGATGCCGGCTGCCTCAGTAACAGAACCTGCGCCGGTCAGCATCATGGCTTCTTCATCACTTACTTTGAAAAAATCACAGTGATGAATAAAATTCCAGCTTTGCTCAATGAAGGTTTGCTGCTGGTGCTGAAATAATAATTGCCGGTAATTAGGGTCCAAACTGATAAATATATTTTCTTCCTTCGCCTTTTCCAATAATTGCCGGTAGGTTTCCTGCAACGGGCCGGGTAAGAAACCGGTGGCAGAACCAAAATGAATGATTGCAAAATCCCGGAGCACAATTGCCTTCAGTTCCTCCCAATGTAATTGTCCGTCTGCCCCCCGGTTAAAATAAAAATCCCTTTCTCCATCTTCCATCAGCGATACAAATGCAAATGTGGTAAACAACTTTGCATCTTCCAGCATCCAGCGTGTACCCACTCCAAAGGACTGCATCACCTGTTGCAGGTGTTTGCCAAAAGGATCGGCTCCTACCTTGGCAGCCAGTTCTACTTCACCTCCTAATGCGGCAATGGCAGCTGCCACATTCGTGGGAGCCCCGCCAGGCTTTTTTAAAAATTGTTCTCCTTCCTGCAAAGGCTTTCCCTTGTCGGTACAAATCATATCAATCAGTGCTTCCCCTATACAAAGTACTTTTCCCATAATTTATTTTCAGTGGCTGATCGCCCTTTCCATTTTTTCCAATGACACTCCTTTTGTTTCAGGCATCATCTTCCATACAAATATCAATTGCAGCAACATCATCAATGCAAAAAATCCGAATATATAAGCGCCGCCAATTCGGTTGGCAAAAAAAGTAAAACCTGTCCAATAGCATGTGCAGCTATAAATAAGAAAACAAATATGGTGATGCCACCATGGATGACGCCTGCAAAGGCCAGCGACATCAGTACCAGTGAAACAATATAACCAACTGAGCCAATAAACATCAGGGTCCTTCTTCCACTCCGGTCAATCAGGTACCAGCCTGCCAGGGTAAAAATAAAATTCACAATGCCGATACCGGCGCTTGATAAAAAGGATGCATCCTTTCCCAGTCCGGCCATCTCAAAAACCCGCGGCGCAAAATAAATGATGGCATTGATACCGGATAACTGGTTAAATAGTGCAATCAAAAAAGCCAATAAGAGTGGCTTAGAATATTTACCTGAAAAAAGAGTTTCTCTTTTTGTATGGGTTGCTTTGGCTGCAGTGATATCTTTCAGCAATTCATCGAAATCAGCCCCCGATTGCTCCAATACTTTTTTAGCCCCTGCTTCATCATTACGATAGAGCAATAACCAGCGAGGGCTTTCCGGAGTTCGCAGCATCATGATGGTAAAAAGAAGGGATGGGATTGCAATAATGCCTAACATATAACGCCAATCATTATCTCCACCCACACCCTGCAAGGCATAATTGGTTAAATAAGCGAGTAAAATACCGGCGACAATATTCAGCTGAAAGGCAATTCCCATTTTGCCGCGATGCCGGGCGGGAGCGATTTCAGAAATATAGACCGGTGCTACTACAGAGGAAGCACCAATACTTAATCCACCAAGGAAGCGGAAGAACATAAACGTATATACATCGGTTGCAAAGGCTGTCCCTAAAGAAGAAATCAGAAAAACCAACCCTATAACAATCAATGTTTTTTTTCTTCCCCAGCGATTGGCGGGGATACTTCCAAAGCCGGCTCCGACAACAGTACCATAGAGCGCCATTGCAATGGCTGTACCATGCATCCAGTCGCTCAAACCCCACAACTGCTGAATTTGTTGTTCGGCACCTGAGATATTAGCCACATCCATCCCAAATAGCAAACCGCCCAGGGCAACTGTAACTGACCAAAGGATGAGTTGTCTGTTCATATTATTAAAACTCAAATATCACTGCCTCATAAGCCCGCAAACTTCCATCAGTGGAAGCTTGATCATAATTGCTGATCAGTGGCCTTGCTTTCGCATAAGATAAACCGGTATTGGTTTTTACCGTATGGTTTCTGAAGTTCAGTAATACCAGCCATTTTTTCCCCTTCCATTCCCGGGTAAAAGCAAATACATCCGGGTTATCAGTGTCCACCAGGGTGAAGGCACCATAGATCAGGATTTCACTGTCTTTACGCAGCCGCAGCATCTTCCTGAAATAATTCAATATACTGGCGCTGTCTTTTTCCTCTGTTGCCACATTTACAGTCCTGAAATTTTCATTGACCGGTAACCAGGGTTTTCCGTTTCCGAATCCTGCATTTTTACTGGTATCCCATTGCATCGGTGTACGGCCATTATCCCTCGAAGTAATTTTCATGCCTTCCAGAAACCGCTTCAGGTCTCCGCCCTTTGCTTTTACCTGCGCATAGTTGGTCAGCAATTCCACATCATTGTATTGTTCTACCCGGTCAAATTTGATATTGCTCATTCCAATCTCATCTCCAAAATAATAATAGGGTGTTGCCCGCATACTAAGAATAAGGGTGCTGAGCATTTTAGAAGCATGGCTGCGGAATTCCGGAGCATCATTTCCCCAGCGCGTGAGCATTCTTGGCTGATCATGATTGGCCAGATACATGGTACCCCAGCCTTTTTCTATAAAGGCACTGTCCCATTTACTGTAAATCTTTTTCCATTTGACCAGGTCATATCCTTTGGGATCCGGCATTTTATATTCATTCGGCAGGTAGCCGAAATCAATGGCTTCAAAATGATAGGCCATATTCAGTTCTTTCCGGTCTTCATCCACAAATTTTTTCACGCGGGTTACATCTCCCATGGCTTCAGCAACAGTGGCCAGGTCATACTTGCTCAGTACTTCCCGGTTCATCTCCTGTATATAATCATGCAATTTCGGGCCACTGGCATAATACAAACCCCAGTTGCCCTTGTATTCGGCGGGTAGCGCGGGCCATGTGGTATCTTTTGAAATAAAAGCCAAAGCATCCATGCGGAAGCCATCCACTCCTTTATCACACCACATCCGCATCATTTTATAAATATCCTGACGAAGCGCCGGGTTCTCCCAATTGAGATCGGGCTGGAAATCGGCGAAATAATGCAGGTAGTAAGAATTCGTTGCTTTATTATACTCCCAGCCATATGCTTTTTCATCAAAGATGCTCCAGCGATAAGGGGGTTCTCCTTTTTCCGCAGGCCACCAGTGAAAATAATTGTAATAAGGACTGTTTCTGGATTTCTTTGCTTCCTGGAACCACCGGTGTTCATCGCTGCAATGATTCAGCACCATATCCATCATTACTTTGATACCGCGGTCATGAAATCCTTTGAGCAGGCTATCGAAATCCTGCATATTCCCAAACAAGGGATGTATATTTTCATAATCGCTGATATCATACCCATTATCCTTCATGGGAGAAGCATAAACCGGGTTCAGCCAAACCGCATCAATTCCCAGGCTCTTGATATAATCCAGTCTTGAAATAATTCCTTTCAGATCCCCGATTCCGTCACCATCACTGTCCTGAAAACTGCGGGGATAGATCTGGTACACGGTAGCTTCCTTCCACCATTTTTTGTCAACTGTATTGTCGGATGTACTATTATTTTTTTTCAGCATATTAATGATTCCCATATACACGCCAAAACGCTGGCGGGGAATACTTCCTGCCACAATCAGGTAAGGAACACCCATCATACTGGCCCAGGCAATACCTAATCCCACCATGGAAAAACGTAAGCTGTCTTTTCCGGTTACAGTAGTAAGCGCAAACATGGTGAGTGCACCCAGACAAAGGCAAACAGCATGAATCAGTTTGGCATTTAGTTTTTTGGCAATCACCATCAAACCGATAGCAGCCCCAATAGTAATCAGGTTATATAATCCGTTGAGTTGCCCGGCAAAAGGGACCACTTCATTTTTATATAATTCATTATCGGTTACCGTGCTGTTCCAGATTGAGCGGTTCAGGGAAACCGGAATAAAATCCCAGTAGATCTTCATGGCAAACCATTGGAATAAATAAACTAATCCCAGCATCCACAAAACCCTGGGCATATGCCTGATGGCAGCAGCAATATCAATAAAGGGAGTGAATATATTCATCTTACTACTCCTGATATGTTCCAGTTCCTCCGGTGAAGGTTCCAGCTCGGGTGTGGTTTTCATACTCCACCAAACGGAACCGATGGAACAAACTGCTCCAAGAAAAAAAGAACCAAATACCCAGTAAGGTATACCTGCAGCATTCTCTCCTTTCAAAATTTCGCGAAACAAAGAAGGCGACCAGGCAGCCAGTGTAATACCTAAGCCGGTAAACATACTTTGCATCAAAAAACCCTTGTATTGCTGACTGTCATCTAAACGAAATGGGTAATTTATCCGGATCGGCATGAAGAAAGCTGTAAATGGGAGCAACTGAGTTTTGCTGAAGGCCAAAACTGTACTGGATACCAAAAAAGCCCACATTCATGTTGATAATCTGCGGCAGACTTAGCAGCGGTTTGGGGTATGACATGGGCAAGCTTTTATAAACAATGAAAAATAAAAAAAGAAGCCCACAAAAAAATTAACCAATTGTCTCTCAATTAGCTGCAAACGTTTGTTGTGAGCAAAAAACAAGATCACTGATGGAAGGAATGATCTTCGGAAGTATCTTCACTCGCTTTTTGATTGATCACCATTTTTGAAAGCTGATGAAAAGATTACTTGCTATTATTTCTATCCTCCTGATCGGTGCCGCTGCCTGGTTTGTTTTCTTCCGACCCATCACCGTGATCAGAGAAGTTACGGTCCCTTACAGTATCTGGCGGGTAGGCGAACAGGTCAATAACCTGGGATCCATCCGTCAATGGTTTAGTCCCTTTGCCGGAGAACAATTGACTATTGCTGCAGATACCAGTTCCGGAAAATTACAATCCGGTGAATACTCCCTTTCATTGGAAAACCGGTCTGTTTTCAATGCTGTGATCCGGATCAGCCGGAATAAACAATCTGCACTGGTCGCGTATTCAGCCCTTTCCGATTCCGGAGCGGTCAGGGATTCACGCATTCAACTACGCTATCATTCAACCCTCGGAAAAAAATGGTTCGGCGAATCTGAATTGATTAAACTGGCCCGTCAGAACCTGGAAAACCTCCGGGATTATATGACCGACACCAAGCGATTCTACGGTTATGAGATCCAGGAAATGAAAGTAGAAGATACTGCTTTTCTTTTTTCCAGAATCACAGTACCAGTTACCAATAAAAGAAAAGGCATGGTTGATTTATTCAGCAAGCTGATTGCTTTTGCAGAAAAAAATAATGCCGGCTATAATGGCACCCGGATTTTTTACAGTATGCAATCCGGAAATGATATCACTCTTTTTGCAGGGATCGGAGTCACCAATACCGTTCAGACTGCCCCGGTGAGTGATGTGGAATATAAAAGAATGCCCTATGGGAAAAATATGCTGGTGACCAGTTACCAGGGGCCTTTTGGAGAAAGCAAAAAAGCATTCGAGGCCATGGAACTTTTCAAAACCGATCACCGCTTATCCAGTATGGCCATCCCTTACCAGAAGTTCCTGAGTGATGGTTATGATTTTGCAGACGACCAGGTGGTACAACTGAAAATATTTTATCCGGTCTTTTGATTATTTCCTGCGACGGATCATTTGCAGGCTATCATGATTTCTGGCCAGCAGAAAGGCAGTTGATCCCTGGCCGATTTGAAGTTTTCTGATCTTGCGGACTTCCCCTTTTTGCACAAAACCATTTAACTGGCGGAATGTAAACTGACCCTTACCCTTGTTGATGAGCAGGGAACCCTGATCAGCATCATACCTTCCCATTTGTATATTGTTGGGGTAGAAATTTCCAGCCAGTAAAATATCCGGTTGACCATCCTGGTTTTCATCCATGACTACAGCATCACGGTATGATGTCAACTGTGTTTGCCAGGGCAGTGCACTGACAGTAAATGAAAGATTTCCATTATTGATGAATATGGCATTGGCCAGGTAATTGGCTTCGAGCATTGCTGCCTTTCGGAGTTTGTCTTTGCCAAATACATCAGCCGGACTGGCTTTTGCAAAATCAGCGGCATAGAGATATTTCTTTTTCAGAGAAGGTACCTGTTTCTCCAGTTCTGATTTATTGGCAAAGAGTAATTCCTCTTTACCGAGATAATAAGTAATGATCTGTTCTTTCTTCCCATTATTATCTGCATCAAAATAATAGAGTCGGACCGGCTGCTCAGCTGATGCCCTGAAGCGGCTGTTCAATCCCTGGTTGCCGGCCAGCAAGTCCATATCACCATCTCCATCTGCATCAAAGGGTAAAACAAAATTCCACCAACCTTTATCATTGGTCAGCACCTTGCTTTTATACTTTCCGATTTCATTGATAAACGCAGTGACCGGTCCCCATTCCAATGCCAGTACCAGGTCAGTGTCTTTGTCGTTATCAAGATCAGTCAGTGTCGCACCTTTCACCATTCCTGGTGTCAACAGCTCGGGTGCAAGCGTGGCCGTTTGATCTGAAAAAATTCCTGCTCCATTATTCAACAGGATATAGGAACGGGGGATGGCACCATACTGAAAGGGGACCGCCCTTCCGCCAATAAAGAGATCAGTTTTTCCATCGCGGTTAAAATCATGGGCCAGTATACAGGAAGCCGTCATAAAAATATCCCGGAATGCATCTTCTTTTTTAATCAGCTTGCCCTTCCCATCATTGAGATAAAGTCTGGGTAAGAGGTATTCACTCTTTCCGTAATATTCATTTCCTCCGCTGGCCACGGCCAGATCAGTGAAACCATCCTGGTTAAAATCTGCCCAGCAGGCATCAATATCTTCATAGGTGCTATCAGCAATCAGTGATTCCTGCTGGCTCCGCATAAATGTTCCACCCGCCTGCTGAAGGAACAGTGCGCTTTTTTCCCATTTAGAAGATCCGATAAAAAAATCTTCAAGCTGGTCGCCGTTCACATCTCCCACAGCCAGTGCCGGACCTTCCTGTGATGCCATAAAAGGCTGAAGCGATTCCCGGTCAAACTCTACAAAAAGGTTTTCCTGGTGCAGCCAGTTCAAACCGGCCTGTTTTGAAATTTCCTCCCATGTTTCTTTTGTAGCTTCCTGATTAAGGGAAAGCGAAGCATAATCAAAGAGAGGTAATCCGGACTGATAGGTAATTTTATAAGCAACTGAATCGCGGGATATTTTCAGCGGCTGATAATGATTATCCGGCCAGATTAAAAGTATCGAGTCATATCGAGCCGGAATAGCGGCCTGCAATGGTAATTCCATGGCTGATTGAAATCCTTTAACCGGAAATTTTTCATAGAGATAAGTAGAATCCCCTGAATAGATAATCAGTTTCGTCCCAACGGCCCGCTTGTTATTGGATGAACCCTCGAGTTCTAAACGGACGGCCGGACGCAGACCATTATCATTGCTTGTATTCCGGTATACCAAAGCAGTCTCATCAATATTATTCACCACGATATCCAGATCACCATCATTATCCAGATCTGCATAAACAGCCCCGTTGGAATAAGTATCGCTGTTATTTTTTACCTGCTCGCCGGCATCTTCAAATGAAAGATCTCCTTTATTGATAAAAAAACGGTTCGGCAATTTGATCTGGGGGAACTGATCAATCAGGGCCATATCTTTTTCTCCCATCTCACCGGTCCTTATTTTTGATTGTATCTGTTCGTTGGAAATATAATTGACATAGTCAATATCATTGAGCCGTTTGGGAATACCATTGGAAATAAACAGGTCCTTTTTCCCATCGTTATTAAAATCCATGAAAAGTGTGGACCAGGACCAGTCTGTGGCTGATATACCGGAATACAATCCGGTCTCGCTGAATTGACCATTCCCCCTGTTGAGCTGGAGCGTGTTCCGTGCATACTGGTGATTATACCCGTTCCTGATTTTAATCTGGAAAGTATTGTACTCATCTTCTCCCAATGAACGACGGAGGATATAGGGATCTGAAGGAAGCATATCTGCCGCAATGATTTCCGGCCAGGCATCATTATTCATATCGGCCACATCCACTCCCATGCTGAACTGACTGGTATGACTGATCCTGCTGGTCAGTTCTTCCGTAAATCCTCCCTTGTGGTTATTGATATAGAGATAATCGTTTTCATGAAAATCATTGCCGATATACATATCCGGCCAGCCGTCAAGATTGATATCTGCCACGGCAATTCCTAATCCATACCCGATGACTGATTGTAAAATGCCCGCTTCCTTTGATACATCACTGAATCGATTTCCATCATTTCTGAATAAAATATCTCCCGAGAGACTATCGCTTGTATTGACATAAGTTGTGCGGGGAGCAAAAGTGCTGTTATAACGGAGTGAGTGATTCAGCAGAAACATATCCAGATCCCCGTCCAGATCATAATCCAGGAAAGCAGCCTGCGTACTGAAGCCCGAAAAATCAACAGCATAAGCCTTGGCCTCATCTGCATAGAATGGAATTCCATTGGCATCTATGCCTTTGCAGATCAGTAACTGGTTCCTGCTGTGCAGAGATTCGTAATTTCCAACGCGGCATACATATATATCCAGCATGCCATCATTGTTCACATCTGCCACACTGATACCGGTTGACCAGCCCCCATCCGCCGGAATCCTTGCTGCTTTGGTTACATCTTCAAATTGCAACTTGCCTTTATTGATGTACAGGGTATTCTGTGACTGATTGGAAGCAAAGAACAAATCCACCAACCCATCATTATTAAAATCTCCTGCTCCCACACCGGCCCCGTTGTAGAAATACATATACTTGAGCATATTGAAAGAGGGAGACGCCGTTAACCGGTTACTGAACTGTAAACCTGTTTTCCCGGCATCCAATGTCTCAAACAGCGGATCAGACTTTTGCGCCGGTTTGTTACAGGATAACAGAGAGAACGCGATCAATGCAATCAATATGTTGAGCCGGATCAGTTGCATGTTTATTTCATATTACGACGAAGCAGTAAGGGCAGTTCATCATTCTGTAATATAAACAGGTATTCATTGCCGGCCATCGTAATCATTTTCATTTCTTTCAGTTCTCCTTTTAAGCTAAAGCCGGTGACCGAAGGTTCAGCTATTTCCCACAGCACTTTGCCGTTTGATTTTCCCTTATTCAGCAGGATATGACCATAGCTGGCATCCAGTCTGGCAAACTGCGGCTGAAAATGAAATTGGTTTCCTCCCAGCACAAGGTCAGTTTTGCCATCTTTATTGATATCAGTACAAAGAATAGTATTGATACAGGAAAGCTGTGCCCATACCGGTAATAATTCCGTTGTAAATGTTCCTTTTCCATTATTCCATGCCACGACGGAGGCAGCAGTATTGAACTCCATTTGAGCAGCCTGCTTAACCAGGCTATTACCAAACAGATCCTGAACAGATTTGTTAGCATAATCCCTGAACTGCAGATTTTGCTTTTTAAGAGAGGGCATTTGTTCGGTCAATTCTCTTTTCAGAAATACAGGCATATCTTTTCCCTTGATGGTCCGGGTGATAATTTTATCAGCCGTTCCGTTTTTGTCAAAATCATTGACCCAGAGTTTTACCGGCTGATCAATAGATGGTTTCAGATAGCAGTTCAATCCCGTATTTCCTAATACCAGATCGGTATCACCATCCCCGTCTATGTCAGCAGCTTTTACTGATTGCCACCATCCTTTTTGTGATTCCATACCGGTGCTCCTTGGTTTCAGCTGTCCGTTTTGAATATTGAAAACAGCAGGAGCCATCCACTCACCTGTCAGAATGATTTCTGATTGTTTGTCGCCATCAATATCAGCTACAGCAATATCCGTCAGCATACCGGCCTTGACCGCTGAACCGGTTTTGAATATTCCTTTACCCTGATTAATGTATAAATGACTCTCCGGAATTTGTCCGTATTGCTGGGGCACACTACGACTGGCAACAAACAGATCGAGGTCACCATCCGCATCCGCATCCAGTGCTGCAGCTGCTGCCGCATTGAAATGATAGGTCGGAAAGGCATTGGGCTGTTTGTTGAAATTTCCCTTTCCATCATTCAAATACAGCCGGTGCTGGTAGAGATCCGATGCGGCAGGTTGTGCATTGCCGCCTGAACCTATAAACAGATCCTGATCGCCATCTGCATCTGCATCAAAAAAACTAACCGCCACATCTTCATAGGCACGGTCTGATTCAAAAGAAGCCTGGACTGATTTTACAAACTGTCCACCCTTTTGCAGGTATAATTGTCCGGGCTGGCCTGCCGCCCCACCCACATACAAATCTGTCAAGCCATCTCCATTTACATCCGCTGTGTCGGCATCCGGTCCTTCCCGTGATAACATCACGGGTATATTTCTCTCGGTATAAAAATCAATATAATCGTCTTCAGTATGTTTGTCAAAAGCCATTGGAGCCGGTTCAAACCAGGGAACTCTGGTTAAAGCTGATGGTTTTTCCGTTTTGCTGGCCGTGTTGATCGAAATCTGATGCAATTGGTTAATAGCCGGTTTTCTGATAATCGTTTCCCTTCTGTCAGGCCAGGTAATCAGCATCGAATCCGCTGAACCGGTTCCCAGTCCGATGATGATTTTATAATCCACACAGGATTGAAAACCGCGGGTTGGGATCAGTTCACGACTGAGGATCTGATCACCCTGGTAAATCTTCACCTTACTTCCCACCGCAAAGCTGTTCGCTGTATCTCCTTTGAGTTGTACGGCGATATAATTTCTTTCGGGATATTGTTCCCGGCTGTTATTCCGGTATACAAACACAGGATCATTTACATTATTCACGATCAGGTCAAGATCACCATCGTTATCCAGGTCACCATAGGCAGAACCGTTAGAGAAGGAAGGCTTTGCCAATCCTGCTGCGTCCGCTTCATCTTCAAAAATCAGGCTGCCTTTATTACGAAAGAATTTATTGGGGATCGGCCTTGAAGGCATTTTATTGACGATCTCATCAAATTTTTCTTTCTCGCCGGTCATGACCATTTTCTGGATCACATCATTTGCAAAAAAGTCAATAAAATCCTGATCTGTTACATCGTTATAAATTCCGTTACAAACGAAAATATCGGAGAGGCCATCATTATCAGCATCAAAGATCAATCCGCCCCAGCTCCAATCGCTGGCGGCCACATTACTGTAAAAAGCGGTTTCCAGGAAGGATCCGTTGCGGTTATTGATCTGCAGGGTATTTTGTGTGTACTGGTTGTAAAAGCCTGATTTCTGTTTGAGGCGGTGCACATCAATATGATCAAAAGAAGTAGTGGTCTTGAGCCGGTAATCATCATCCGGTAGCATATCGGTGGTAAAAATATCCGGATAGCCATCATTGTTTACATCGGCCATATCTGCTCCCATGGATGAATGGCTGATATGCTGTACCCTGTTTTCCAGATCATCTTTGAATGTTCCGTTTTGCTGGTTGATATAGAGATAATCTTTTTCAAAAAAATCGTTGGATACATAGATATCGGGGTACTGATCTCCGTTCACATCGCCAACCGTTACCCCGAGTCCGAAGCTGATCAGGCTGCCATAGATACCGGCTTCTTTACTTACATCTGTAAATTTTCCCTGGTCATTCCGGTACAAGTGATCTCCGCCTCCTTTCAAAAAATCAGCCACGGGCCAGTCAGCAGCACGCAAATTCCGCTTGTTGGCATAATTCAGGGTATTGACGGGAATAAAACTGTTATTGATGATAAAGCAATCCAGGTCGCCATCCAAATCATAATCAAAAAAAGCAGCATGGGTGGTATAACCACCTTCGTTAAGTAAACCATATTCAACGGCCTTGTCTGTAAAAGTCAGATCCTTATTATTGATGAATAACTGGCAACGGGGTTGCTGGTTGTCTGCATATCCGGCATTACAGATAAAAATATCCAGCCAGCCATCCTGATTGATATCGGCCATCACCACACCGGTACTCCATTCTTTTTTATCCGCCTTAAAGCCGGCTTTTAGTGAGATATCTTCAAACTGCCAGTTGCCTTTATTGAGGAATAATTTATTGCCACCCATATTGGCGGTCAACAATACATCGGCGAGTCCGTCATTATTGATATCACCAATGCCGGCACCTCCGCCATTGTAAAAATTCCGGTAGCTGAAAATATTAAAGCCGGGGCTGTTATGAACCTCATTGGTGAACTGAATACCGGTTTCATTCATTTCTGTAAACAGCTGCCTGGTTTGCTTGTCCGCTTTGCAGCCACCAATAAGCAGTACAGGTAATAACCAGCCGGCAATCACAGCTCTTAAAGAAAATAAAACACGCATAGTATCAGGGCCGGTAAACCGGGTTATACGAATGAAAAAAGTTTAGAGGCATGAAAATAAAAAAAGCCATCCGAAAATGGCTTTTTTCCTGATTGCTATATGCTAACTAACTGCTTAGCCAGATTAATAACCCGGGTTTTGGGTCAGGTTCGGGTTGGCGGCCAGTGAACGGGCCGGGATCGGGAACATCAACCTTTCGGGTCCTGAGGCTGGCTTTTCCTGCCATGCGGCCAGGTACTTACCAAAACGGATCAGGTCATTCCTTCTCCATCCTTCCCAGTATAATTCCCTTCCTCTTTCGTCCAGCAGGTTATCCAGTGTCAGAGAACCCAGGGCTGAAGCACCTCTTGAGCTATGTGTACGCAGGTAGTTTACCTGTCCGAGTGCAGTATTGCTGCCGCCAAAAGCTGCCGGGTTCGCAGTGGCTGTACCACCACGAAGAATGGCTTCTGCCTTCATGAGGATCACATCTGCAATACGGAAGTATACATAGTCATTATTAGAGTTATCACCGGAAGAATAATCAATGGGATATTTCACCACACGAATACCGGTTACTTCCAGATTGGAACCAACTTCCACGCTTTTTACGGCGCGGGTGAATGACAGGGGAGCACCTGTTCTGTCGCTCAATGGCGCACCGGCACCATTGAATTGCTGACCGATCAGGAATCCGGGCAGTACACCTTGTGTCATTCCGGGATATGCATTACCACCTCTTCTTTTATCAGCCGCTTCAAATTTGTCATAAAAATCAGAAAGCGTGGTAAATCCATTCCATCCGCTTGGGTTCTGGTTGTAATGCAGGGTACAGAACCAGCGTGACCTTACGTTTCCGCTGCTGGATCCGCCGATGTTCTCACCGGTCCAGATAGCTTCTGTTGCCAGGGAGGCATTGTCATTACCCGGAGCGAAATTGTCAAAGAAATTGGTAGGCAGTGAATAGTTCCTGGTGCTGGTCATGATTTGATCAGCCAGTGCAATTACCTGGTTCATGTCTGCTGCAGCAAAAGTCGGAGCAGCCCTGTTGGCATAAACCCCTTTGTTCAGGAAACATTTCATCAATAATGCACGTGCCGCATCTTTATTGGCAATTCTTGCCGGACCGTCGGGCAGGTTAGGTATAACCGCCTGCAGTTCTGATATAACATAGTCCAGTGCGGCTGTTCCTTTTCTTACTTGAGGAACCTCTTCCGGGTCTGCTGTATTTTCCCTGTATGGTACCTGGTCCCATCCGTCAACCAGTGAGAACATTGCCATGGCCCTCAGGAAACGGCCTTCTGCAGCCTGTTGAGGTGTAGGACTGAAACGAAGCAGGTCCGTTGCAGAGAATACCACTCTTCCCAAATCACGATATGTATCCGCGAGGAAGCCATGGTTTGCATCCCACTGATGTGAATGCAATACCCGCCATACTCCGTTATCATCCCAGTCACCCGCCCTTGTGGGCCCGATACACTCATCGGTCGTATGTTCCTGGGAAGCCCAAACCCTTGACTGATCCTGGTAAGGACCACGCATGGCATCATAAGCACCAGCCAGTACGTTGGAAGCAGTTACACCACCACCTCCGGAGCCACCGGTTGAAAGCTGACTACCCAGTTTTTCATCCAGCTTTGAACAGCCGGCCATGATGGCCGAGATCGCAACTATTTTAAAAACTATTTTCATATGGAGTTATTTTAAATTATTTATAATGAAAAGTTGATACCGAAGTTGATGGTTCTTGCCATGGGGTAAGGAGTGTACTCCATACCAAATGATGGGATACCATTCAATGCTTTGGACACGTTTACTTCAGGATCAAACCCTGTGAAATCAGTGATCACAAACAGGTTCTGTGCGGTGATGAAGATATTGGCATTGCGGATATTCTTACCCAGGTTACCCAATGCATAATTGAATGTAGCATTGGCCATTCTCAGGTAATTTCCTTTCTCCAGGTAACGGGAAGAAGCACTGGAGGGGTTAACCGCTTTCTCACCCAGGCTTTTAGCCAGGTTATATTCTGCTACGCCGATATTTCTTTTACCGATATTGTTGAAAGAAGTAACCGCATTGGCAGTATTGTTATAAATATAATGACCGAAGGCGCCGTTCATATTCATTTCAAGAGAAAACTTCTTGTACATCACTGTGGTGGAAATACCCAGCAGGGTTTTGGGATTGGCCGAACCCAGCATGAATTTTTCTTCCCCATTTTCATAAATAGAAATACCTGTTGCTTTATCGATCCCTGTGAATTTCTTCAGGTAATATGTATTGATCGGAAAACCATTTTTGATCAACTGGGCATAAGCACCGGTCAAACCCTGTCCACTTACTTCAGCTGTGGGGATTTCACCAACAAAATTCTTCAGTTCATTGCTCTGGAATGTGGCATTCACACCCAGGTCCCAAGAGAAATCTGTTTTCTTAACAATGGTGCTGTTCAATGAAATTTCCAAACCTGTATTGATGACGTTACCATCGATATTGGTCCATTTGATCGCACCATTCGGCGTAACCGGATCAGCTGCTTCACGTGGGAAGAGGATGTCACGGGTATCCTTGTTGAAATAATCAATAGATCCGTTCACTTTACCTTTCAGGATGGTAAAATCAAGTCCGAAGTTGAAACTGCGGGTAGACTCCCATTTCAGATCCGGATTGGCAATCTGCTGCTGCTGGAATGTGGCAGGATTACTTCCGTTAAGTGTATACAAAATCTGAGAAGCGCCTGCAGGGAATTCCTGGTTACCGGTGATACCCCAGGTAGCACGCAGTTTCAGGTTCCTGACAAAAGAAACAGATTTCATGAAATCTTCATTGCTGATATTCCAGGCGGCACCCAGTGAAGGGAAATATCCGTATTTGTTATTTTCACCAAATTTGCTGGAACCATCCGTTCTGATCGTACCACGTAAGAGGAAACGGTCATTGATATTGAAATTCGCATCCAGGAAGAAGGACTGTAATTCAGTAGTCGGGTCCTGGAATCCGTTGGTTCTGCGGGTACCGGGATCAGAAGAAGCCATGAAGATATAATATGGTCTTTCAGTCGGAATAAAGCCCCTGGCATAATCTGAACTACCGGAGAAATCTGTTTTGATATACTCATGACCCAAGATCGCCCTGAAATTTAACTTAGGGGAGAAATCCTTGGAGTAAGAAAGTGTATTGGTGATCTGGCGGGTAAGCAGTTCAGCCTGTGATACAGTGGCTTCACCCCCTTTACCGGTACCAGTGTTCAACGCTACATCATTGATATTGATATAAGCCGAAGTATAGGCTTTGCGGATACCGGTTGAATAAGTTACACTGATCTGTGATTTGGCTTCCAGGTTATTTGTGATCTTATAGCTGGGTGCCACACTGGCCAGGATTGTAGTGATTTTTGGACGGTCATTATACGCTTCACTGTAAGCACGTGGGTTGATATTATCGCTGCCGTACTCAATATTCAGTGACCCATCAGATTTATACAGGGCCTTGGTTGGATTCCACTGTAAAGCCTGTCCGATCAAACTTCCTTTGAAACCGGCATTATTCGAAATAGGCGCAACATTCTCCAGCGTCTGGGAAGTCAGCACATTCACTTCCAGCCCCAGCTTTTTGCTCTCCAGTAACCTGAAATTGGAATTGATACCGAATGTATATTTTTTTAATCCTGTTTTACGGATGATACCTTCCTGATCAAGGTAGCTGAGTGACAGCCTGTAACGGGCATTCTCATTTCCTGAACTCAGGGCAACACCATAGTTCTGGGTAATCCCTGTCCGGAGAATAGATCCCAATGCATCTACATCGGAACCAAAATTAGCAGTAGGACTTGAAGTAGTTGATACTGCTGTAGGGAATCCAAAATCTCCCAATGCCTGACGATACTGATTGCCATCCAGCACTTCCAGTTGTTTGGAAATTTTGCTGATACCCACAGAAGCGTTGAAATCAACTTTAGGAGCACCGCTCTGGCCTTTACGGGTAGTGATCAGGATCACCCCATTGGAACCTCTTGAACCATAAATGGCAGCAGCGGCCGCATCTTTTAAGATATCAATCGAAGCGATATCTGCCGGATTGATAAAGTTCATCGGGTTACCACCGGGAGTACCACCACCTACATCGGTCAAACCTACATCAGGTCTGGCGTTGATGTTGGAAAGAGGCACACCATCCACCACATAAAGAGGTGTGTTTCCCGCCCGCAGAGAAGAAGTACCCCTGATGCGGATGGATGTACCGGCACCGGGCGCTCCGCTGTTCTGAACGACCTGTACACCGGCCACCTTACCCTGGATCAACTGATCAGGAGAAGGCTGAACACCTTTGTTGAAGTCTTTGGCCCTCAGAGAACCTACCGCACCGGTCAGGTCTTTTTACGGGCAGTACCATAACCGGTAACCACCACTTCATTCAGACTGGCGCCGGCATTGGCAACAAATGAAACATCTACAGCGGATTTCCCGGCTATAGAAACTTCCTGGGCATCATAACCTACCGATGAAATCACCAGGGTGGTTACAGAGGAGCCCACATTTAATGAAAAGGAACCATCAGCTTTGGTAGATGTACCATTACGGGTGCCCTTGGCTGTAACAGAAGCCCCGGACACCGGAGAACCATCCTTTGAATCAGTTACTTTACCAGTGATGGTACGGTCCTGAGCAAAGGATACTTCTATGGCACAAACTAAAAGGATGCTGAAAAACGCAGATAGCAGTTTTGTAAACGGCATAAGCAATCGATTTTTAATTTATGAACAGAAAAAAATACACTATTCAATGGCCCTGGCAGGGGGCTGAAATCAGGAATAAGGTTTGGTTTTATCAGCTTTTTACTCTTCCTACAACAGACCAATCCGTCACTTGTTAATAAAAAGAAAAATAAACTTGAATAAATTTATAGGATTAAAATGTGTACGTTTAACACTTAATGCAACAATTTTAAGCCCGGAATCTCCGCAAACATTTGCGGAAATGTTTTCGGTGGATAAATTGCAAAACGATTTTGCCGGATGGGACAGAATACAACCCTCAAAAAATTTCTGAGCAGCTCAACCTGAGTATCTCAACGATATCCAGGGCACTTAAAGATCATCCGGATATTTCTGAAAATACCCGGAGAAAGGTCAAGGAACTTGCCGCCCTGATGGAGTATGAACCCAATGCGCTTGCAGTGAACCTGCGGACCAGCAAAAGCAAGGTCATCGGACTGATTGTACCCAGTTTCTTCAATACATTTAATGAATCCCTGATCGCAGCCGCCGAAAATGAAGCCCGTAAAAGTGGTTATTCCCTCATGGTCCTTCAATCAGGCGATGATCCGATACGGGAAGCCGACAATCTCAAACTTTGCAAGAATTACCGGGTAGACGGGGTATTGATTTCAGTGGTTACCGACAGTTATTCCATGGAAACCTTCCGCCGTTACCGGGATATGGGCCTTCCCCTGATCTTTTTTGACCGGGTTCCCGATGGAGATGAGTTTGATACGGTTTGTATGGCTGATGATGAAGTAGCTACCCTGGCTGCCAATACTATTCTCAAGTATCAAAAGAAAAAGTACTGGCCCTCTTCGGAAATCCCGAACTCTCTATTACCAAAAAAAGAAAAGAAGCGTTTAAAAGAACACTGGATGAATCAGGAGAAACTATCAGTTATGAACTGGTTTGCTGCAAAAGCAGTGAAGAAGCAGGCCTGGTAGTGGAAACGGCCCTGCAGCAAAAGGAAAAGCCCGATCATATTTTTTGTATGAGTGATGAACTACTGATTGGCGCTATCAGGGTGTTGAATAAATCCGGATTGAAAATTCCGGAAGAGATTTCCGTACTGGCGATCAGCAATGGCTTTATTCCGGGAATGATTAATCCTGAAATTACTTATATAGAAACCAGTGGCGCAGAACTCGGGCGACTGGCCATCAGCAGGATGCTGGAAAACCTGCATGAAAAAACCCCGCCTAAAAGTATCCTGCTGCCCTCCCGTTTTGTGAATGGAAAATCCCTGTAAACAGCCCTATTTCTTCAACAGGAATTTTTTACTGATCTCATCATATTGCCCCATGAGTTCATTGGCACGGCCCTGCTCATCAAATATCTTTTCCCAGGTACTGAGTGGCTCCCAGATACAAGTGCCCTTTCCAAGGCCATTGCGTACTTCAAAGGCGATTTTATTGACTTCCGCCTTGCGATGGGAATACTCCACTACATAAATATCCCGGTTATACCTTCTGGCCAGATCATCGAGGTTATCACGCAGATCATCCAGCGTGCCGTGCCATTTGGGATAATAGGACTGACCAATCACATCAAAGTACACTCCTCTTGCCAGCATATTATCAATAAAGAAAACGGATTCATCATTTTGACCGCCCAATGCCACATGCAGCATCATGGTAATGGAAGGATCCACTGATTTTACGGCAGCCGTTCCTGCCCTGATCAATTGGGCCAGACCGTCGAAATTAGCCACATTCCCCTCCGGCCACACGATACCATGATTGATTTCATTGCCTACCTGCACTATATCCGGTGTGGTACCCTGATCTTTTAATTGTTGTATCACATCTTTTGTATAATCATGCAGCGATTTCTTCAGTTCATCAAAAGATAATCCGCGCCAGGCAGCCGGCTTATATTGTTTTCCGGGATCAGCCCAGTAATCACTGTAATGAAAATCGAGTAAAAGTTTCATACCGGCTGCTTTGACCCGCTTTGCCATTTTTTTGGTATTGTCCAGATCACAAAATCCTTTCCCGGGTGAATAACCACTGTCACGGGCAGGGTCATTGAAAATTCTTAACCGAACATAATTGAAACCATGATCTTTGAGAATCTGTATCGCATCTTTCTCCACGCCTTTATCCGAAAACTTCATTCCCTTTGCTTCCAGTTCAGGTAAAAATGATATGTCCGCACCGATCATCTGATCGGCCGGTTTTTTATTCAGTTGAAGTAACGGCTCATACTTTGTATCGGTACTTTTTACCTGTACTGATTCCGGAGCAATGGTCTGGATATCGGTTCCCCCACTCCATAATCCTTTTGCCTTTGCTTCAAACTTCATCATCCCGGTAGATTCTCCTGCCTGAATAATCACCTGGCATTTACCGCTGAACAATCGTCTTTGCCAGGCCCCATCCGTACATTGATCGGGTTCATGACTACTGGGGTCTCCGTTTCCAACACCGATGATTTTTCCTGGTCCTTCTAATTTGAATTCGATCAGATTATCAGCATCCGGTACCTCTCGGCCTTCCCTGTCCAGCACGGTAATATTTACAACTGTGGCATCTTTGCCATCGGCCAGCAAGGTGGTTTTATAAGGCGTAACCACTACTTCTACAGGCAGTCCGGTTGTTTCAATTTTCTCTGTGAGTTTCTTTCCATTCTTATAAGCAATTGCTTCCAGTTTGCCCGGTTCATAGTTGATGGTCCATTTCAGGTGTCCGTTACGGGGCATGTCTTTTTTACCCTTGCTTTTTCCGTTGAGAAATAACTCCACATTGTCTGCATTTGTATTCACCCAAACATCAATGGAATCGCCCACGGGTTTATTCCATCCCGGTGCCTTATCACGATGATTCCAGTGCGGAGAAATATGCAATACATCTTTATCGGTCCACCAGCTCTGGTAATAGTAATAGATATTCTTGGGGAAACCACACATGTCCATCAATCCGAAATGTGAATTGATATTGGGCCATTCATAGGGCGTGGGTTCTCCTCTGTAATCAAAACCCGTCCATACAAATCCACCCAGCCAGTAATCATTGATTGCTGCCAGTTGCCACCAGGTTTCTGCCGTACTGGCCCACCAGGGTGCGGTGATATCCTGGTCAGGTACATAAGCCCTGATGGTATCTTTTTCAAGAATGCCTCTTGTGGTAACTGTACTGCCCATCTCGGTACCAATGATCGGTTGATTGGGATGATCCCGGTGATAATCTGCTACGGCATACTGCCGGTAATTAAAACTCCGAACCGGTATCACTTCATTGACGCCGTTGAATACATTGGCCACATCAGCCGCATAGGTACAGGTACGGGTAGGATCCAGTTCTTTTTGCTTGCTGATAAAAGTTTGTGCAATTCTTTTTCCGTTACTGTTGGTATGGATCCAGCCTTCTTCGTTTCCAATCGACCACATAAAAACAGAAGCCCGGCTACGGTCTCTTTTAATGAGGCGTTCAAACTGGCTCATGTATTCCGGACTACTGTTTAGTAATCTTTGTTCATCCATTACCAGCATACCCAGACTGTCACAGGCATCCAGTAATTCAGGCGTAGGTGGGTTGTGACTGGTACGATAGGCATTCACTCCCATATTTTTCAACAAACGAATCCGGTAATACTGCAGGTAATCAGGAAGGGCACTGCCAACCCCGGCATGATCCTGGTGGTTATTCACACCCAGTAATTTGATATGCCGGCCATTCAGAAAAACACCATTGGGTTTGATTTCAATTTCACGGATACCAAATCTTTGCCTGGTACTATCCACCACTTTCCCATCTTTTCTGACCACACATACTACTCTGTACAAATACGGATCATCCACTGACCACCGATGCGCGCCGCCGATTGCCATGGTTTGTTTGACCACTGCTGTTCCATTGGGTAACAATTGCAGGGCTTGTTCTTTGGCCTGCACCAGTTTTTTTCCATCCCGGTCGGTAATATAGGTTTGCACGGTACAGCGGGAAACAGCAAGGCCCTGATTGATCACCGGAGTTTCAATAAATACACTGGATACTTTTTCATCACTCTTGCTGTAAACAAAAACTGCATTCCGGTCAATATGCAGATTATCATATTGATTCAGCCATACATGGCGGTAAATACCGGCACCTTCATAAAACCATCCTTCATACTGGCTGGCATCCACTCTAACCACCAGTACATTGTTTTTATTGAAATGGATATAGTCGGTCACATCATAGGATTCCCCGGAATAGCCACTCAGATTATTGCCCAGGTAAAAACCATTTAACCAGCAACTGGCATTGCGGAATACCCCGTCAAACTGCAATTGAAACCTTTGCCCGGAATCCTTTGCCGCCACCATAAAATGTTTCCGGTACCAGCCAATACTGGTTTCGGGAAATAAACCACCCACGGGTTTATACCCGTGCACCATCAGATCAAAATTGTCTTTATAGGCAAAAGGAAGTTCCACCGCCCAGTCATGGGGCAGATTGAGTTGCCGCCATTTGCTGTCATCAAATTTCGGATCAATGGCTGTTTTGGGAGCCGCTCCTGATTTTGAAAAAATTGTACTGATGGTATAATTGAAATCTTTTTCTGCATTGGCAGTATGCCCGAAATGAAACCGCCAGCCTTTGTCAAAATTGATCTGTTGGCGTTGGGCAAATGACAACAAAAAACAACAGCAGCAGGCTGCAGTCAGTACGCATTTATTCAGCATGTGAGTGGGTATTAATATATACCCATAAAGCTACTGATTAGTTGAACGCACTCAAAGCAGTAGTGGGCTTTCCGCTATTATCAAAAGCGCCCTTGGTATATCCCTTCCAGTTACCATAACATTGGGGTTCCCAGTAAAAAACACCCAGGCCTTTATTGCCTGCAACCGTATTGACTTTATTGATTAGGTCAGATAAAAAAGATTTGCAGGCAGCGGACTGATCCCAGCTCATTCCCACTTCACAAATCATCACCGGTGTATTGTACCGGGCAATCATATCATTGATATTGGACAAGCATTGTATATTCTGACTGGCCCAATTACCGGGATCGGGGTACAGCGACATCCCGATGATATCCCATTTACCTCCATTGTTCTTTAACCCATCCAGGTTCCAGCGAAAAAGGGAATTATCCTGCCCGTTGGAAATATGAACGATTACCTGGATAGCTGGATCAACTGCTTTCACCGCATCAAACCCTTTGTTTACCAGTAAAGCATAATTGGCCATATTCACAGAGGCTTTACCGCTAGGCCAGAGCATCCCATCATTGGTTTCATTACCTACTTGTACCCATTCCGGTGTTACTCCGGCTGTTTTTAATGTGGTGAGTACCGAAAATGTATGATTGTACACCGCATTTTGCAATGTTGCCAGATCATAAGCAGCCCAGGCAGCTGGTTTGGTTTGTTGTCCGGGATCAGCCCAGGAATCGCTGTAATGAAAATCAATCATGATCCGCATTCCCAGATTTTTAGCCCGAACTGCTTTGGCCACCACATCGGCACTATTGTTCCATCCACCTGCGGGATCTACCCAAACACGGAGCCGGATGGCATTCATCCCGAGATCCTTCATGAGTTGTAAACACTCTTTGGGACTGCCGCTGCTGTTATAGAAAAAGTTTACCGGAAGCTTCCATCTCGGTCAGCCAGCTGATATCGGCTCCTTTGGCAAAACCGGCATGAAGCGGAGGGGGATTGTTTCCGTTATTGCCACCACCATTATTACCTGTTCTGGATTTTCCGCAAGCCATTATTACGAACGCTGCTAAAAGAAATGCAAACCGGCTGAACATATTGGTTGAATTAAAAGATACTATGTAAAAATAAAAAAAGCGGCCATCAATTTTCATGATAACCGCTTCCTTATTGATAAACTAACTGCTACTTTAGTTTCTTCTGAGCTTGTAAGAATAGTTTCCACCCCTTCCGATATTCAGGGTAATGGTATAATTACCAGCTTGTGTTACGGCAATATTGGCTCCGCCATATTCAGGTTTGCCATCAGCAGGTGCGTTATCGCCAAAATCAATTGACCAGGCATCATTCGCTCTGAATTTCATTTCACCAACGGTCAAATTGGTTGTAATGCTCCAGTTACCGGTAGCCGGATCAAAGGTCATGGGTGTACTGGAATTCCATGAATTGGCTGTTGAACTTCCAATGATACCCCAGGTATTAATCTTATCAAAACTCCAGGTCATATCTGTGGTGTTCGCCCTGATCCTGTATAAACCAGTAACTCCGGCACCACCTGAAGGAAGGGTCAGATTAGGTCCGCCATTTTGAAGATTTCCACCACCGGCATTGCCATAATCACCAGCTCCCCAATTATTACCCTTCACGATTTTAAATTCAGGTGAACCGTTATTGAAAACAATATAACCTTCGTATCCACCGAATCCACCATTCCGGGTTTTCACCACTTGCGGGGCTGAACCGGGGCTCCCAGCCCTGGTAGTTTCCTGCCACATTCATGGCATCAGGGAAGGTATAAGTTACAATATCAAGATAAGAGGTAACGGTCATGGTTAACACATTGGAATAGATCGGATTTACATTGGATCCGACACTGGCTTTTACTCTGACCTGAATGGGCGTAGCCACTCCATCACCAATGATTTCCTGCATTTTATCATTGAATTCCTTCACAGTAAATGATTTGGAAACGGCAGTACCCATCGCTACTTCTGTTGTGGTGGCGCTGGAAGCGAAATTGGTTCCTCCTTTGCAAAGCTGAATCGTGTACGTGATGGCGGCATCATAGCCGAAATCAGCCTTTCCCCAGCCGAAAACAGTAGCAACATTGGCCGCATTGGCCTGCAAGAGTACCAGGGTAGCGGAAGTTATTGTAAGCTGATTGTCACCGCCTGGCTTCAAAACTGTTCTCTCCACGTCCTTACCGCAGGAGATAACAGTTGTGGCAACAACCGTCAGCAACAACAGGTTTTTTAATATAGCTTTCATAATCGTTAGTTTAATAAATTATTTAGTTATCAATATTAATTAGTAGCCATCATTCTGCCTCAGGTTAGGATTGGCCACGAGGTCAGCAGAAGGAATCGGGTACAGTTTGCGATGAGCACCCACTGCCTGTCCGTTCAGTGTATTTCCTTTCCATGCCCAGAGGTAAGTACCTTCTGTAAACTGACCAAAGCGGATCAGGTCGGTTCTGCGAACAGCTTCCCAATGTAATTCTTTTGCTCTTTCATCAATCAGGAAAGGAAGTGTCAGGTCACCGGAAACAATATTGCCGCTGGCATTACCATAAGCTCTTTGACGGAGATTATTGATATAAGTAAGTGCAGTTGCACTGCTTCCACCTGAACCACCTCTTACCACTGCTTCAGCATAGTTCAGATAAATTTCTGCTAAGCGGAAGAAAGGGAAATCAGTATCCACCCAGGTAGGGTTGGATCCATTACCGCCGGTAGATGTTTTATTCCTGAATTTGATAATGCCGTATCCGTCATTGGCACTTGAAATATCATTGATCTCCAGGTTCTGTCCGCTGGTATAGAAATTTTGTCTTGAATCACCTACAGGGCCGGAAAATTTCTGAACAACCTGCTTGGTAGTTCTTACTCCACCCCATCCGAAATCAACACCATGATCGCCTGCCTGCATGGAACCTACGATTGGTGCATGTACCAGGAAAGTGGTACCGCCCCAGGTACGGGCTTTATTTCCATCGAAGTTAACAGCGAAGATGAATTCTGACCCGGAAGTAGTGTTATTGTCCGCCAGGAACAGGTTGCGATAGTTATTGATCAGAGCATATCCGGGGATAGCCGTGATTTTATTACAATAAGTAATACACTCGGAATACTTTGCAGTACCGGTATACACCTGTGCATTCAGATACAAACGGGATAATAATGCCCAGGCTGCTGCTTTGTCAGCACGGCCGTATTCATTGGTGCGGGCATCTTTCAGTGTTGTTTCAATAGCTTTCAGTTCTGATTCAATATAATTGAACAGATTGGCGCGTGTGATCTGATTCGGCAGGAAAGCGCCTACATTATCATCTTCCGTTACGAAAGGAACATTACCAAAGAGGTCCATCGCATGGTAATAGCTGAGGGCTCTCAGGAACCTGGCTTCTGCATGCATAAAGGCAATCTCGGTGGCATCAGCACCGCTGATACCTCTATCACTTACTTTGGAAGCATCGCTTTCGCGGATAAACTCGTTTGCCAATGTGATCTGAAAATAAATACGACTGTATAAGGCCCTGATGAATACATCAGCGGGGCTCCAGGTCATGTGATGGAAATCCTTGATGGTGGCATCATTCCAGCCAATCACCGCTTCGTCAGTAGACAATTCCTGGGCTGACCAGTACTGACGGATATAACTGGAGAATCCTTCATCGATACCGGAGATATCACCGGATCCGTCGGGACCGTTATTACCAGTCAGGGTGAGGCCTGCATACACTTTGGCCATCACAGATTTATATCCTGCCAGGTTCACATATAATGAAGCGGCAGTATTTCCATACTTCGGCTGCCTGTCAAGATCCTTGGTACAGGAAGCCAGGAACAGTGCTGCTGCAGCAATCATTCCTGTTATTTTAATTAATTGACTTCTCATTGTGCAAGCTTTTATTGATAATTATTTCAGTTATTGATTATAATTCGAGGTTAGCATCAGGAACAACTGGGAACCAGGCTGGAATACTCCATTTCCGGAGAAGATGTTATTGTACATATAGTTCCCGAAATTGGCCCTTAACACCGTTGAGAAATTCCATTTTTCGTAGGAAACGGCAGTATTAAAGCCCAGTACCACGGTAGGCTCTGGAGATTGATAACGATAGTAGTCCAGGTTATTGATCACACCATCTTTATTTCTATCAACATATAAACCTTCAATTGGTTTTTTCTGGTCAGTATATACCTGCTGCAGCACAAAGAAGGAACTGGGGCGATAACCGATTGAATGAATCTGAATGGTATTTCCCACACCACCGGAAATCCCGCCTGTAGCGACTCCGATAAAAGTGGGATCATCTACCTTGGTCAGTCTGGTGACTTCGTTTTTATTATATGTGATATTGAAACCGGCATCCCAGGTCAGTTTGGTTTTGCGGATAATATTTCCATTCAGGGTAAATTCAATACCCTTGTTATTCATATCCCCTACATTGGTGAAGATCCGGTTGGTGAAATTGGTACCGGCCAGAACATCGATAAAGCTCAGCAGGTCAATGGTTTCTTTGTTATAATAATCTATTGAACCGCTGATCCTGCCATTCAGGAATCCAAAATCAATACCAATATTGATTGTTTTGGTTTCCTCCCACTTAATATTGGCATCATAACCAACGGGACGCTGTACCTGGTAAAATGTATTACCAAACTGGTATTGTGCAGTTTCAGCACCCAGTGTATAATTGGCGATATAGGCATAATCATTACCAATTTCCTGCTGTCCGGTTACACCGTAACCCAAACGCAGTTTCAGATTGGAAAGAACGGTATTGCCTTTCAGGAAAGATTCCTCGCTGATATTCCAGGCAAATGCTGCAGAGGGGAACATGCCCCAGCGTGTATCAGGACTAAACCTGGAAGATCCATCACGACGCAGCGTGGCGGTAAACAGGTATTTGCTTTTAATTGAAAAATTAGCCCTTCCATAAAATGAAACCAGTGTATTCTGGGTTTCAAAAGGGAAAGGATTTGCGGGAGCAAACTCCTGGCCATTTGCCCTGTAATCAGCATAGTTAGGACTCATCCGCATGAAATCCTGGTAACCATAACCAGCTGTTACATCCAGCCGGCTCCTGATGCTTTTCAGGTCCTTTACATAATTCAGGTAGAAATCCAACAATTTATTCTTCTTGGTTTGCTCATATTTATTATTCACCTCCGCGGATATAGGTCATGGCTGCAGAATCAGGAATGAATACCGTACCCTGTCCTTTAGAATAATCATAACCACATTCAACACTGCACGCAGGTCTTTCAGGAAGGGGAAAGTATAATCCAGTTGCAGGTTGGTGATGATCCTTGTTACATCACTCTGATCATCTCTCAGATTCAATTGTCCAACTGGGTTTTTAGGAGCCAGTCCATCGGGCTGGTTATTATTCGCCAGCCACTCCCAATAACCACCAAAACGGTTATCGTTGCGGTTAATTACCTGAGTGGGGTCAAAGAAGGCAGAACCTCCAATAGCACCTTCGTTGGCAAAGAAGAAATCACTGAAGGTAGCTTTCAGGTTCAGATCCACTTTCAAAGAATTTTTCAATAAGCGGGGGTTCAGATTCAATGCGGTTGAAAACCGGTTCAGTGAACCTGTTTTCAGGATACCATTCTGTTTCAGATAACCCAGGGATAAACGGTATGGGAAATTCTTGATACCGCCGGTCATGGCGATATTGTTATCCGTTGCAAAGGCATTGTCATATACCTGATCCTGCCAGTTGGTATTGGCCGTTCCAAGCAATCCTTTCTGCGAATTGTTTCCTTTTCCATTCACCACGGCTTTGAATTCTTCGGCATTCAAAACATCCAGTTTATCACCAACTACTGAATAAGAATTCATGGTGCTGAAACTCAGTCTGAATTTGCCTGACTTTCCTTTTTTGGTTGTAATAATAATAACCCCATTGGTTGCCCTGTTACCATAAATGGCCGTAGCAGAGGCATCTTTCAGGATATTGAAAGTCTCAATATCGTTGGGGTTAATCATGGCAAGCGGATTATTTGTTCCGGCAATACCACTTTGCTGGTCTACCGGTACTCCATCAATAATGATCAGCGGATCATTACTACCGGACAGGGAAGAACTTCCCCTTACCCGGATACGGCCTCCGGAACCAGGCGCTCCGCTTGGAGCGGTGATTTGCACACCGGCCACCTTACCGTTGATCAGTTGCTCCGGAGAGGTCAGCGGTCCTTTGTTAAAATCTTTGGTGGAAATGGTGGATACAGAACCTGTCAGGTCCTTTCTCCTCGCTGTACCATAACCAATCACCACCACTTCACCAAGTGACGTGTTGTTGATAGCCATGGACACATCCACGGTAGTTTTTCCATCCATTGAAACTTCCTGCGCATTAAAGCCAACAGAAGAAATCACGATGATGGTAACATTGTTATCTACTGAAAGACTGAAAAGCACCTTTGGCATCAGTCTGTGTACCCGTACGGTTTCCTTTAGCAGCAACAGTGACTCCCTGCAAAGGAGTTCCGTCTCTTGCATCTGTTACCTTACCGGTAATAACCTTGTTTTGAGCCAATGAAACCTGGGTAATAAGGACCAGCAGCAGAAGGCCGGTCACTTTCTTGAGTTGTTGAGTGAACATAAGCAATCATTATTTTATTAGCAATCAGAAAACAATAAGATTATGTACCAAGTACACAACCCAATGTGTATAAAACACACAATGTTAAGACTATTTTAAAATCTGCAAAAATAATTTTGATCATGTACCGGGGAAAGGAAAGTCATTGCGGACACAAAACCGGTAACTCCAATTAAAAAAATGATTTATTAATATATGATTATCAATTATTTATGCGGAAACCGCCCCGGCTTTCTTCCGGACAGGCTTTTTGGGCTGACTGGTTTTCAGTTTATATAATTTTCCCGGGCGATGGGGAACATCTTCCTCCATCTCCCCTACGTCCTGCAGCCAGTCCTTCAGGGAAATCTTCTTCCTGAAATTGCGGCGATCCAGCTCCACACCCAGGATGGATTCATATAATTCCTGTAACTGACGAAGCGAAAATTTCTCAGGTAACAGATTAAATACCACCGGCTGGTTCATGATCTGCTGTTGCAGCCTCTTTAAACAGGTATCGAGGATCAGCTTATGGTCAAAGGCCATTTTGCGGATATCGTTTACGGGATGCCAGTTGAGTTCATTATTGTCCAGCCGGAGTTTATGATGACTGATATCAATCAAAGAATAATAAGCAATGGTGATTACACGACCGGAAGGGTGACGGTTAATACTTCCAAATGCCTGCACCTGCTCGAGGTACACATCATCCAGACCGGTTCGTTCTTTCAAAATCCGGTAAGAGGCCGTTTCCAGATGCTCGTCAGGTCGTACCAGATCACCCAATAAGGAATCCAGTCCGGAGAATTCCTCCAGGTCAGACTTGATCAATAATACTTTCAGTTCCTTCTCATCATATCCGAAAATCACACAATCCACCGACACCGCAATATTGAAATATTCGAGGTGACTGATCTTTTCAATGGCTGCGGTTTTTAAACCTGTATGCTGTGCCATACTCCCCTTTTTATATTTTACTGAATTACAAACTTAACGGCTACTGTTTGATTCAAACCGGTAATTTTTACCAGGTAATGACCAACCGGCAAATGACCTGTTTGGGCTGCCAGCGAAATCCTTTGTTTGCCCTTCACCAGGATACCGTTATGAACTATTCCCAACTGTTGACCGCTATTATTATATAGTACCGCCTGTATCATACCGGTACGGGGTACATCAATTTCGAGCAGTGAAGAAGGATTCACCGGGTTGGAATAGATCATGGCCTGCAAGGCGTCGGCACCCAAGGCCGGTCCGCTGCCACTGGCTGTGATGACCGTACTCACCAGGTTTCGGTTCAGGAATACCTGGTATTCGCCCGGTTGCAGGGTAAAGGATTGTGCAGCACCGGTTGTAGTGATCGTGCTGCCGGTAAAATAATTATACCAGGTGCCTGCCGTTGGGAATGTCACGGAACCTGATTGTGCAGTCACATCAAAATTTCCAATCACGACAACACAAGAACTGTCATTGGCACTTCTCAGTCGCAATGATTTAAAGGCACCGGAGAGGTTCCGGTCAATTGTTGTGTTATTGGCAATAAATACATCCTTGAACCAGGGATGAAAACGGATCCGGTTCAGGTTGCTGAAAACATCATAGAGCCTTTTCCGGTTGGGCTCTGTTTTATAATCCCAGCGAATGGGTTTCTTATCCAGCCGGCAATTGTTATTCACGGTACCATCTGTACAACGGTTGATGGAAAAATCAAAACCCAGTTCCCCAAACTGCCAGAGCATTTTTGGTCCGGGTCCCATATAGAAAAAGGCACCGGTCATTTCGGTCCTTCGCAAAGCTGGGGACAGATCCCTTACATTATGTGAATCGTTGGAAGTATTTCCAAACTGAAGAGCCTTATACATGATTCTTTCTTCATCATGACTTTCCATATAGGCCACGAGATGCGGGTTACTCCAGCCCCTGGCTGAATGGAGATACCCTTCAAAATTGGAATTGGCCACAAAACCCATGGTAGCTTCCTGAAAATTGAATGTATTGTTACCCCAAAGCATCATGCCATAATTAGATAATTCAATTTCTTCGGTGACATTGGCAAAATGTTCCAGGATACAGTAGGTACCGGATGATTTCAGTTGCATGGTATCATAATACCTTTTCCAGATCGCTACCCGGTCCGCATGGTAATCACTGATACAGGATTCATTTGTAGTACTTCCACCACATTGAACATTTTGTGTAAAGCCTTTGGAAAGATCCCAGCGGAATCCGTCGATCTTATATTCCTGCAGCCAGTACTCGATTACCCGGCTGGTAAAATAACGGGTGGCCAGGCTTTCATGATTAAAATCGTTAAATACATTGTATGGATGCGTGGCACTCACATTCAGCCAGGGATTATTGGCAGCAGGCTGGTTGGTGGTACCATTCCAATATAGCGCCGCCAGCGGATTACTGCCCGTGGTATGGTTCAATGCTATATCCATGATCACGGCAATTCCGTTACTATGGCATAGATCGATAAAAGATTTCAGGCTATTCTTGGGTCCGTAATATTTATCCGGTGCCAGGAAAATAAGAAGGATTATAACCCCAGCTTTCATTGCCATCGAACTCATTCAAGGGCATGAGCTGAATGGCATTGACTCCCATGTTTTTAAAATGATTGATGGTATCCTTCAGGGTTTGCCAGTCGTGGGCGGCGATAAAATCACGTAACAACAGTTCATAAATCACCAGGTTCCGTTTATCAGGACGCTGAAAATTATTGACATTCCAGGTATAGCCGGGAGGATTGGTCTGCAGCACACTCACAATTCCTGATTGTCCGGCAGGATAGGCTTTCAGGCCCGGATAAGTGGCCGGAGTGATAAAGGAATCATTATTCGGATCCAGAATCTTTTCTGCATAGGGATCTCCTACCTTCAGCGTTCCATCCACGAGGTACTGGAAAGCATATTCCTGTCCGGCTGTTAATCCGGTAATGCGTAACCACCAGTAATTGCCATCGGGGGTTTTATTCATCTGGTAAGCCGTTTGCTCTGACCAGTTACTGCCCGGAAATTCTCCAATCACAGAGACCCTGTTCTTTCCCGGTGCATATAAAACCAGTACGGCAGATGTATTGCCTGTTTCATAATTAATTCCGTCTCTAACACCTGCCGGAAGGGCGGCGATCGTTACAGCAGGTGCCACATAAAACTGAAAGGATTCTGATTTTGTAGTAGCGCCCACCGTGGCATCCACTCTGATGGTTTGATTGCCGGAAGTGGTCAGCACCGGATTGGCACTGATGGTTGTAACGCCGGTAGCAGACTGTATCTGGTTACCATTCAGGAAAAGTTTCATATCGGCAGACTGATTGGCTATTGCCGTCAGGCTGATATTATCTCCCTGGTTTTTTGAAATCGGCTCCGGTATACGGGTATACATGGGCTGAAAAAAAGGAGTACTGAACCTGGTGGCCAGTGTATTATCATACACCGGAATATACATATCGCTGCCATCTGTATTTCGTTGTACCACGGTGCCACTACCACTCCTGAACAGGATGGCAATTTTTTGGATCACTTCACCGCCGGGCACCCCAAAGAATGTCCGGATATTCGTGATGGTATACTTCCATTTATTCCCCCCCAGCGAAACGGCCTGGGCTGTTGTGGGTGTAGTGGCCCAGGTAAATTTTACATATTTCCAGTCGGCGGCACCGGTACTTAAATTGGTAATCACCCCCACATGCACATACACATCAGAGACCGGTGTATAATTCAGCAATCCCTGGTTACCCTTGCTGGCATCCATGGTGATTTCAATATTATCAATGTCTTTGGGGAAGTCTGCAGTCCAGCTCAGTAATTGTGACTTGCCGGAAACAGCAAAACAAAGGACCAGTAGTCCTGTTAAAAAGTACTTTGACATAGCAATCATTTTATATACCGGCACCTGCGCCGTCTGTTTTCAGTTACCGAAGGTAATAAATATGTACTTGCAACACATTAAATTTTTACCAGGGGTTCGGCACATTCTCCGGCCCTGCTTACCTTTATTTACTAATTCATAATGTGTTATTAATATGTATTCAAAAGACCAAACCAGGGAACTCCGGCAGGCCAGCACCGATTTACTTAAAAAAGGGGGACAGATCAATGTGGCTGATATTGACCTGCTGCGGGATGTTTTGCGATTTCATGAATACCGCTATTATATCATGAATGACCCGCTCTTAGCTGATGTGGAATATGACCAGCTCTTCAAAGCCCTGCAAAAACTGGAATCAGCGGATCCTTCCCTGCTTACTGCCGATTCACCCACACAAAGAGTGGCCAGGGGACTGACCAAAGATTTTCCCACGGTACAGCACCTGGTGCCGATGTTATCGTTGGATAATTCTTATAATGCTGAAGACCTGCAGGACTTTGACCGCAAGGCCCGTGAATTAACCGGTTTGGATCAGATTGAATATTGTGTGGAACCCAAATTCGATGGCGGTAGTATTTCCCTGATTTATGAAAATGATCTGCTTATCCGGGGAGCCACCCGTGGAGATGGTGTGGAAGGGGATGAGGTGACTGCCAATGTAAAACAAATCAGGTCCATCCCGCTCTCGGCTAAATTTTCTGCCTATGGCATTCAACAGGCAGAGATCCGGGGAGAAGTGCTGATCAACAAGGATAATTTCCGTCAATACAATGAGAAGCTGATGGAAGAAGGATTGCCTCCGCTGGCCAATCCAAGAAATGCAGCGGCCGGAACACTACGGATCAAGGACCCTGCTGAAGCGGGTAAAAGAAACCTGGAAGCCTTTGTGTATCACATCAGTTACTATACCATGCAAAAGGGGAAACCGGTACCGCCGGAGCTCCGCCAGCATGGTGGATCCCTTTCCTTATTATGGGATCTTGGGTTCCGTAGTCCGGAGAAAGAAAAAAAAATATTCAAAGGCATTGACAAAGTGATCGCCTGGTGCAATGAATTTGAGATCCAGCGGGATGACCTTCCCTATGAAATTGATGGCATGGTGATCAAGGTCAATGATTTTGCCTTGCAGGATAAAATGGGCATGACCTCCCATCATCCCCGATGGGCTATTGCTTATAAATTCAAAGCCCGTCAGGCCACCACCAGATTATTAACGGTAGAATACCAGGTTGGGCGTACCGGTGCCGTTACACCAGTAGCCAAACTGGAGCCCGTTGCAGTAGGCGGAGTCACCGTCAGCAGTATCTCCATTCATAATGAAGAATATATTAAGGAAAAGGATTTGATGGAGGGCGATATGGTTTTGATAGAAAGAGCCGGTGATGTGATTCCGCAAATTGTGAAGTCGCTTCCCGACTCCAGAAAAGGAACAGAAAAAAAAATCATCTTTCCGAAAACATGTCCGGTTTGTAAAAGCCATTTATTCAAGGAAGAGGAAGAAGCCGTCTGGCGCTGTATCAATATTGAATGTCCTGCCCAGGTAGTGGAAAGGATTATTCATTTTGTAAGCAAGGATGCCATGGATATCCGCGGATTCGGAGATGCCAATGTGCGGAAGTTTTATGAACTGGGTTTATTGCATGATATTCCGGGTGTATACAAACTGGATTTTGGAAAAATTTCTGGGATGGAAGGTTTTGGACAAAAATCCATCAACAACCTGCAACAGGCCATCCTTCAATCCAAATCACAACCCCTGCACCGGTTAATATATGCGCTCGGCATTCGTTTTGTTGGAGAAACCACGGCTAAAACACTGGCCCAGGCCATTACCCATTTACTGGAATTAAAAGATTATTCCCTGGAAGCCCTGCAAAATCTGGAAGATGTAGGACCTAAAGTAGGCGGCAGTATCCATCATTTCTTCAGCAATCAAAACAATATTGCCATGCTGGAAGAACTGGAAAGCCTGGGATTGCAACTGAAGAATGAAAAAAAGCAATTGACTGCAACAGGAAACCTGACCGGACAAAGCTTTCTGTTTACCGGCACTTTACCTACACTTAAAAGAAGTGAAGCCGAAGCCATTGTGGAAGCCAATGGCGGCATCATCCTGGGTGGGGTGAGTGCAAAACTCAATTACCTGGTGGTGGAGAAGATGCCGGAAGTAAACTGGACAAGGCCAAAAAACTCAACACGATAAAAATCATATCAGAAGAGGAGTTTTTACAAATGACAGTTAAAAAATAGTTGGAAAGAGGTATTAAAATGGTCTAACTTCATTAGCCCCATCCCCCTGATAAACCTGATTCGCCCCCGTTTTCAATGGTAATCATCACCAGGACTAAAACCTTATTGTATGATCAGGTCCTTATCCGGCGAAAGCTGGAAACAACTGAGCTTTTCCGGCTGGAAAAAACAAAGGAACCGGTATGCTGTTTCCAACAAGGGCAGACTGGCCAGTTATAAAACCAATCTGCCGGAGGATGGAAAATTATTAAAAGGCTCTCTCACTACCGGGTACCGTACCCTGAATCTGCACCGGCCCGGCGAGAAAGGAACACTTTACCTGCACCGGGAGATCGCCAAACTCTTTTTAAAAAAACCATCCCGTTACCATCTATTTGTCATCCATCTCAATCACTATAAACTGGATAATAGCATTCAGAATCTTCGCTGGGTTACAGCAGAAGAAATGACTGCTCACCAGCAAAAAAGTCCGGGCCGGATTGCTTACCGGAAAATACAGGCGAACCGGACGATCGGGATGAAATTAACGGCAAGCCAGGTAAAGCAAATCAAAAAAATCATTGGCAATCCGAAACGTACACTCACCATGAAAAAACTGGCTGCCCGGTATGGAGTTAGTGAAATGACTTTGTACAGGATCAAAAGCGGCGAAAACTGGGGCAGGATTTGAACCGTATTTATCTACAGCCGTTTTACTTCGCCCAAAGCTTTCCTATCTTCATCGCATAAATTAAGATCATGCTGCAAACGGCTACAATTAACTTCCTCAAAGAACTTAAAAAGAATAACAACAAACCCTGGTTTGATCTCAACCGGAAAAAATATGAATCAGCCAAAGCTGATTTTGCCGCTTTTATACAGCAGGTGATTGACCGGCATGGTAAAAAAGATACGGGGATCAGCGCCTTACTGGCTAAAGATTGTATGTTTCGTATCAACAGGGATACTCGTTTTGCAAAAGATAAAACGCCCTATAAAACCAATTTCGGCGCCAGTATCAATAAGGGCGGAAAGAAAGCCTGGAATACCGCGGGATATTATTTTCACCTGGAACCCGGCAGTTGTTTTACCGGAGGAGGTATTTATATGCCGGAGCCGGACATCTTAAAGAAAATCCGGCAGGAGATCGATTATAACCTGCCTGCATTTAAAAAGATATTATCATCCAAAAAATTCAGTGGGGTTTACAAAGGGCTCAACAAAAATCCGGAATACCTGCTCAGTCGGGTACCAAAAGGTTTTGAAGCCGATAATCCAGCTGCGGAATACCTGAAACTGAAATCTTATATCGCGATGGTGCCAGTTAGCAATGCCGACCTCACATCAAAAGACCTGGTAAAGAAAACGGTTGCCGCATTTGAAGCATTGCAACCGTTGATTGAGTTTATAAACCAGGGGGTGGAGTAAAAAAGTGTAGCCGGGATATTTCAAGCAGAGAGGGAGATTAAAAATATTTCCCACAAAGGCACTAAGAACACAAAGAATCTCTCTTCGCTCTATCGCGTCTTTGCGCCTGCCTGCCGGCAGGCAGGGTTAAATCTCTCTGCGTAAACTCAGCTTCCTCCCGTTCTCTGCGGTGAATCTCTCCCGCTAAGAACGTAAAAATCCCTTCGCGCCCTAGCGTCTTCGCGGTTAAATCTCTCTCTGCGAAAACTCCCTGTACTCCTGTTCTCTGCGGTGAATCTCTCCCGCTAAGAACGCAAAAATCCCTTCGCGTCCTGGCGTCTTCGCGGTTAAATCTCTCTCTGCGAAAACTCCCTGTACTCCTGTTCTCTGCGGTGAATCTCTCCCGCTAAGTACGCTAAGAACACAAAGAATTTCTCTTCGCGCCTTTGCGCCTTCGCGGTTAAGCCTATCTCTTTTTGTCCATAGGACTCTTCGAGCGTAGCAAAATCAATCCTCTGCATAAAATTTTTCCCGCGAAGAACGCTAAGAACACAAAAATTATCTCCGTATGGTGAATCACTCTTCGCGCCTTTGCCTCTTTGCGGTTAAATCTCTCTCATCTTGGGCAGCCAATTCTTTCACCCCTCCTTTATCACATTAACCCCTTCCCGGCCAAATATTCTGCAATCTGTACGGCATTTGTTGCCGCACCCTTCCTCAGGTTATCACTCACCACCCACATATTAAGTGTATTGGGCTGGCTTTCATCACGGCGCAATCTGCCAACAAATACTTCATCTTTTTCGTGTGCATCCATGGGCATGGGATACTGCTGGTTACCCGGATCATCAACCACTATCACACCGGGAGCTGCTGCCAGGATGGATTTTACTTCGGCAAGGTCAAAGTCATTGGCAAATTCCACATTCACACTTTCACTATGTCCGCCCATCACCGGAATCCTTACCGTAGTAGCGGTAACCCGGATGGAATCATCCCGCATGATCTTGCAGGTTTCCTTCACCATCTTCATTTCTTCCTTGGTGTATCCATTGTCAAGGAATACATCAATCTGTGGAATTACATTCAGATCAATCGGATATTTATAAGCCATCGGGTATTCTTTGCTTTCCCCCTTTACTTCTTTGGCCCGCTCACCATGTAACTGCTCCACGGCTTTTACACCAGTGCCGGTTACACTCTGGTAAGTACTCACCACCACTCTTTTGATTCCGTATTTTTTATGCAGGGGGTTTAAAGCAACCACCATTTGAATAGTGGAACAATTAGGATTGGCGATGATTTTATCACTGGCTGTTAACAGGTCAGCATTGATCTCAGGCACCACCAGGGGTTTGGTTGGATCCATCCGCCAGGCAGAAGAATTATCAATCACAGTGATCCCGGCCGCTGCAAACTGAGGGGCCCATTCCAGTGAAGTACCACCACCTGCAGAAAATATGGCAACTGCCGGTTTGGCTGCAATAGCATCGGTCATGCTGACCACCTTATACTTATTCCCTTTAAATTCCACTTCCTTACCTACTGATTTTTCTGATGCAACCGGAATAAGTGTGGTCACGGGAAAATTTCTTTCCGCCAGTACCTGGAGCATTTTGGTGCCAACTAATCCGGTGGCACCTACCACTGCAACTTTCATTTGATGATCCTCCTGCCTCCCAATTGGGAGGAATTTTTAAATGAATAAATAGGTTTTATCAATTGTTTCTCCCTGATTTATCAGGAAAAAAAACAGGCCTTCCGGTTAAGGAAGGCCTGCTAAACTTTTATGTGTACATACATAACGCTGCAAACCTCCCTCAGGAATGTTTCTTTGTGCGTTTTGTATGTTTCGTAAATCTCATCTTATATTCTAATGCTGTTTGCCGTTATTGTAATGATGCCTGCCGTCGCTAAAGCTATGGCAGGCAAGCAAAATTAGCCGCTGCCTGTTTTTCCACCAAATAATGACTGTTGTTTTTCCCCTGTTCCGGCCGTTTTTATCCCATGGTTTCAAATAATGGCCTTTCTACTTTCAATTCATGAAAAAAATAGTCTTATTACTGTTGGCACTTACACCTGTTTGTTTGCCTGCACAGCATCGGTATGATGTATTGATTACAGAAATCATGGCTGATCCTTCTCCGCAGGTTGGTCTGCCCAATGCGGAGTGGATTGAATTGAAGAATGTCTCCAATACAGCCATCAATTTACAAGGTTGGCGATTGGGTGATGCGAATAGTCTGAGCGGGCCCATGCCTTCCTTTACCCTACAACCCGATAGTTTCCTGATTGTTTGCAACAGCAGTGGAGTAACAGCCATGTCTGTATGGGGTACCTGCATCCCGGTCACCAGTTTTCCTTCCCTTGATAATGATGGCGATCAGTTATACCTGCGAGCTCTCAATGGTAGTATCATGCATGCGGTAAGTTATCAGTCCGACTGGTACCAGAATGAATTGAAAAAAGAAGGGGGCTGGTCGCTCGAAATGACAGATACCCGTTTGCCCTGTGCAGGCATCAGCAACTGGAAAGCCAGTAGCAGTGTTACCGGGGGAAGCCCGGAAAAAAAATGCCAATGATGCCCTCGCTCACGGACCAGCAGGGTCCGGGTTAAAAAGATCTTATACAACAGACAGTGTGACCATCATCCTGGTTTTTGATGAACCGGTAGACAGTTTACTGCTGCTGTTACCGGCAATTACAGGGCAGATGCTGGTATCAATATTCTCTCCGCTATTTGTTTGCCGCCGCTTTTTCAACAGGTCCAAATCAAAACCAGTACCGCATTACTACAGGATAAGATTTATACGATCACTGCTTCCAATATTAAAGATTGTAGGGGAAACAGTATGGGAAACAATAATACTATTCGCACCGGCCTTCCGGCTGAGCCGGTACCAGGTGAGTGGGTGATCAATGAAATATTATTCAACCCAAAATCAAATGCCTACGATTATATTGAATTCCTGAATCAGGGCAAGCGGATCCTGGATGCCTCGCGCTTGTTTATTGCCAACCGTAACAGCAGTGGTGCCATCAGTTCCATCAAAGCACTCAGTGCAGTGCCTTTTTATATTTTCCCGGAAGAACATCCGGTATCAACCAGTGATCCGATCCGGCTCACCCAGTTTTACCTGGTGAAAAATCCGAACCTCCTGCTACCGGTTGAAGTACCTCCGACCTTTCCGGATGATGAAGGATATGTCATAACCCTGGATGCACAGGGGAATATCCTGGATGAAGTTCATTATAAAGATGACTGGCATTTTAAACTGATCGATAATCCGGAAGGCGTTGCCCTGGAAAGAATTGACCCGGCTGCTCCTTCCAATGAACCTGGTAACTGGCATAGTGCCGCTTCCACAGCAGGATATGGAACACCCACTTACCGGAATTCGCAATACAAAATGCAAAACAGTATAGACGCAATCATAGCCGTTACCCTTCTCTTTTTCTCCGGATAATGATGGGATAGATGATATTACCAGTATTCAGTACCAGTTGGCAGAACCCGGCTATATGGGAAGTATCAGCATTTTTGATATGGCAGGAAGACCTGTGAAATACCTGGCCAGGAATGTATTGCTGGGCATCAGCGGCAGCTGGAACTGGGATGGCCTAAGTGAAACGGGAAAAAAATTACCTGCTGGTAATTATGTAGTGCTGGCTGAATTATTCAACGTGAAAGGCCATGTGGAGCGGATCAAAAAACTGATCGTACTCGCAGGAAGATGACGGTTGATCATTCAGTACAGAAGAAGCAGCGGATCCGAAATGTCGAATCTTTACTCCAGCTCAATCTCAAAACTCACCAGGTCTTTGAACAGTTGAATCCTCGCATCAATTTCAGGTTTGGTTACTTCTTTCAGACGGGTAGGACCGAATTTTTCAACACAGAAACTGGCCATGGCTGAACCAACGATGATACCGCGTTTCATGTTTTCAAATGAAATATCTCCGGTACGGGCAATATGTCCCATGAAACCTCCGGCAAAAGTATCGCCGGCACCAGTGGGGTCAAATACATCTTCCAAAGGCAGGGCAGCGGCAAAGAATACATCATCTCCATGAAACAGCAGGGCACCATGTTCTCCTTTCTTGATGATCAGGTAACGGGGTCCCATCTTCATGATGGCTTTAGCGGCTTTTACCAATGAAAAAAGAGCAGTCAGTTCCCTTGCTTCTGCATCATTTACAATCAGCATATCCACATGCTTCAGTACTTCTGTCAGTTCCGGCATGGCCGATGCCATCCAGAAGTTCATGGTATCCATGGCAATCAGCTTCGGACGTTCCTTCATTTGCTGAATCACACTCAACTGCGTGGAAGGATGCAGGTTACCCAACATCAGGAATTCCGCACCCTGGTAACTATCTGGTATTTTAGGATTGAAATCTGCCAGTACATTCAAATCAGTGATCAGGGTATCCCGGCTGTTCATGTCTTCATGGTAACGACCGCTCCAGAAAAAGGATTTTTTATCAGGAACAATTTCCACTCCATCCATCTGCACCCCCCGGCGCTTTAATTCCTCCATTTCTTCCAGAGGAAAATCATATCCTACAATCGATACCTGCTGCACTGGTTTTACAAAATTGCTGGCGGCATAGGCTACATAAGTAGCTGAGCCTCCCACGATCTTGTCTGTTTTCCCAAATGGGGTTTCGATGGCGTCGAAGGCCATGGTGCCTACGGTGATCAGTGACATGGATTGAATTTGATTACTTAATATGTTTTCCGGACGCAATATTACAGCTAATTGGCCAATCAGGGAGGGCGCTGAGAACGACGGGCAATAATTAATTAATATTATCTTTGATATATGGCAAAGGCAGCAAGAAAAAAAGCATCAAAGAAAGAGCTGATCCTCCGCAGGGCAGCCGCAATGTTCAGGGAAAAAGGTTTCGCCGCTACCTCTATGCGGGACCTGGCAGAAACAGTGGGTATTGAGGCGGCAAGTCTCTATAACCATATCCGTTCCAAGAATGAGATCCTGGAAGCCATTTGTTTTGATGTTGCCAATATTTTCTTCACCAATTTGGAGACTATTGAAAGCAGTAGCAAAAACTCCATTGGCAAAATTGAAGACCTGCTCCGCTTCCATATCCGGCAGATGGTGGAGAATTATGAAGAAGTATATGTGAGCGACCGGGAATGGAAACACCTGGAAGAGCCCTATCTCTCCAATTTTCAGTCGCAACGCCGCAACTACCGTAAAAAATTTGCCGCCATCATTAATGAAGGCATCGATAAGAATGAAATCAGAAAAATCGATGCCCCCACAGCAGTATTGATTATCCTCCACGCCATCAGCGGTATTGAAAGCTGGCACCGCAGCAAGGCCAAGATCAGTGCCGAAGAACTGGAAGAGAATATGCTCAAGATCATGATCGACGGCTTACGCAAACCCTAATGAACCATGTCCATTCACTTTCACCCCCTCAAGGTCAAAGAGGTCAGACAGGAAACAGCTGACTGTGTTTCCATCGCATTTGATATACCTGCTGAATTGCAGGAAGCGTTTCAGTATACACAGGGACAGAGTTTGACCATCCGCACACAAATCAGTGGACAGGAAGTCAGGCGGACTTATTCCATCTGCTCCAGTCCGCTCGACAATGAATGGCGGGTTGCTGTAAAAAAAGTGGAAGGAGGTCTTTTCTCCTCTTTTGCCAATCTTGAACTCAAGGCCGGCCATACGCTTGAAGTGATGCAGCCTGTTGGCAGGTTTTATTCTGCATTAGATCCGGCCAACCGGAAAAACTATATCGCCTTTGCGGCCGGCAGTGGGATCACACCTGTTTTATCTATTATTAAAACAACCCTGACTAAAGAGCCATTGAGCCAGTTTACCCTGGTGTATGGTAATCGTAACCGGTCTTCCATCATTTTCTTTGAAGAACTGGAAGCATTGAAGAATCAATTCATGCAAAGATTTAACCTGGTGCATGTACTGAGCCGGGAAAAAACCGATTCCGCGATTCACTCCGGGAGAATTGATACCACTAAGCTGAATGAACTCAAAAGCCTGATTCCTTTAAAAGAAATGGATGAGTTTTTTCTCTGTGGTCCGGAGGAAATGATCTTTACTGTAAAAGATTACCTGGAAACCACTGGTATTGATAAGAAGAAAATCCATTTTGAACTCTTTACTTCGCCCGGACAACAAACTGCAACCGCTGCCCGAACAGGAAAAGCAAATGCTAGCGGCCCCGAAAGCAGGGTCACTGTGAAACTGGATGGCAGAAGTTTTGATTTTGGGTTATCCCTCAATAGTGAAACCAGCATCCTGGATGCCGCATTACAACAGGGTGCCGATCTTCCTTATGCCTGCAAAGGAGGCATGTGTTGTACCTGCAAGGCCAAACTACTGGAAGGGGAAGTAAAAATGGATGTGCATTGGGGACTGGAAGAAGAAGAAGTGGCCAATGGTTTTATCCTCACCTGCCAAAGTCATCCGGTTTCCGAAAAAGTAGTGGTTGACTTTGATATCAGGTAATCAGTTTTTCAAAAAATTACATGCATGAATAAATTTATTCTGGGCCTGCTGTTCAGCCTGCCACTGATGGCCATTGCACAAACAGAAACAGATATCAGGAACCATTATACCGCAGTCAATAAACAGATCAAGGAATCCATTGAGCTGGGATTTGAGGGTCCTTTGTACCAGAATCAATGGATTGCCAATAAAAACGGGAGAAGCTGGCCGGCTGTAGGGCTGTATAATGAAACCACCGATTTCTGGTATGATGATCCCCCTGATCACCTGCCTGCGGAAGAAAGAAACCCGAAAAATGTATTACTCAAGATCAATATCAGCCGGAAATCCTCCCATCTCCAGGCAAATGAAGAGTACCTGTTTAAGGATGGTAAGCTCCTTTTTTATTATTCCCATGAAGGAGAAGAAGGGAATGAATGGGAAACCCGGGTTTATTTTAATAATAAAGGTGTGGCTTTCAAGTCCAGTGTAAAAGCGAATGGAAAGGAACTGACCGCCAAGGATTTCCTGACCGAAGAATACCGTGATTTCAAACCCAACCCGGTCCGCATCCTGAACGAAGCCAAAAAAAAGCAGGAGCTTTTTGTGAAATCAATGTAAGTCCGCCTTTTCGGGTAAACAATCATTCCAAACAGGCGTTAGTTTAGTTATTTTTGCTTGCCCGCCGAAGCCTTGGCGAAGGCGGGCCATTCAGAAAGCCTTGCCCACCGAAGCTTTAGCGAAGGCCTGCTTTCGCTAAAGCTACAGCAGGCAAAGCCTACCCAACTAAAACTACGGCAGGGGAAGCCTCCCCCGCTAAAGCAATGGTTAAATAATATTATATATCACTATGCCAGTACAACACTTAGAACAAATTTTTCAGCAAAAGATCGACAACGAAACTAAGATCGAAGCCAAGGACTGGATGCCGGATGCCTATCGTAAAACCAACCTGCGGCAGATCAGTCAGCACGCCCACTCAGAAGTGGTAGGTATGCTACCCGAAGGCAACTGGATCAGCCGGGCACCCAGTTTAAAAAGAAAAGCCATCCTGCTGGCCAAGATCCAGGATGAAGCTGGTCATGGTTTGTATTTATATTCTGCGGCTGAAACACTTGGACAATCACGCGATGAAATGATCAATGACCTGCATAGCGGAAAAGCAAAGTATTCTTCCATTTTCAATTACCCGACCCTGAGCTGGGCAGATATTGGTGCGATTGGCTGGCTGGTTGACGGAGCAGCCATCATGAATCAGGTGATGCTGACCCGTACATCTTATGGACCCTATGCCAGGGCCATGGTCAGGATTTGTAAGGAAGAAAGCTTTCACCAGCGGCAGGGCTTTGAAATATTACTCGTGTTATCCCGTGGCTCTGCCGAGCAAAAATCCATGTGTCAGGATGCCATCAACCGCTGGTGGTGGCCTTCGCTGATGATGTTTGGTCCGCGCGACAGTGAAAGCACCAACAGTGATATGAGTATGAAGTGGAAGATCAAACGAAAGAGCAATGATGAACTGAGACAGAATTTTGTGGACATGATCGCTGAACAAATCAAGGTACTGGGAATGAAACTGCCCGATGATCATTTACAATGGAATGAATCCCGGAACCACTATGATTTCGGCAATATCAATTGGGATGAATTCTGGAATGTGGTAAAAGGTAACGGACCCTGCAATAAACAAAGACTGGATGCCCGGAGAAAAGCACATGAAGAAGGCCGTTGGGTGAGAGAAGCAGCGATTGCCTATGCTGAGAAAAAGAATTCCAAATTAAAAAGAGAGGAAGCCGCCTGATGAAAAAAATTATTTATAGTCTGCTCTTCATTGGGTTGCTGACAGCCTGCAAAGAAAAAAACAATGAACCGGTTGAACCTGACAAACCAGCTCCTGATAAAAGCCCGGTTTATCAAAGAGTGGAACTGAGAAGTGATACCCTGAATAGGGTCAAACTAACCGATACCCTGGTTATTTATGAATCCGTTTGCCGGGGATGTGAATACGAAAATTCGGCCAGCTTCGCTATAGAAGACAGTCTGCAGCTGATAGAACTATACAATATAGAAACTGCAGATAATACTCCCCCTGATATGGATGGTGGCAGTCTCCAGAAATATATATTACTGGTTCCAAAAAAACAGGAACCACCAGATTCAAACTCTATTCTTTTCTGGAACAACCACCAACCGCAGAAGATTCAACAAGGTTTACGGAATACAGCCTTGAAATTCAAAATTGAAATAACCCTGATATGAAAAATAATTTCCTTCAGAAATTCTACTACGGCGATATCCCGGAAGAAAAAGGAGCGTCTGGTCAATATACTACCAGTCATGATACCACCCAATGGCCCCTCTGGGAAGTATTTATCCGCAGCAAGAACGGACTGGATCATAAACATGCGGGAAGCCTTCATGCGGCCGATGCCCAAATGGCTATTGAAAATGCAAGAGATGTTTATACCCGCAGAATGGAAGGCGTCAGCATCTGGGTGGTGGAAAGTAAATACATCACGGCTTCCAATCCGGAAGAAGCAGGTGAATTATATGAACCTGCTATGGATAAAATATACCGGCACCCCACTTTTTACGAGCTTCCTGACGAAGTAAACCATATGTAATGAAAGCCCTGATTGATTATACCCTGCATTTAGCAGATAATACACTGATACTGGCCCAGCGCAATGCGGAATGGTGCGGACACGGTCCTGTGCTGGAACAGGATATTGCCATTACCAATATTACACTGGACCTGGTTGGACAATCCCGCAGCTTTTATCAATACGCTGCCCTTTTGCTGAATAATGGTTCAACCGAAGACAGCCTGGCTTACCTGCGTACAGAAAGAGAATATAAAAACTGCTTATTGATGGAACTGCCCCGGGGCGACTGGGCACAGACCATTCTCCGGCAGTTTTTCAATAGTGCTTATCAGTATTATTTATACCAGTACCTGCAACAGTACAATGACCCGCAACTGTCAGCAATTGCTGAAAAGTCAATCAAGGAAGTCAGCTATCATCTGCGCTGGAGCAGTGAATGGGTGATTCGTCTGGGTGACGGAACCGAAGAAAGTCATGAGCGAATGGTACAGGCCCTGCAAACACTCTGGCCATACACCGGTGAAATGTTCATCCCGGCTCCTTATGAAACCGAACTGGGTATTGACCTTGCAGCGATGCAGGTTTCCTGGCAGCTAAAAATAAAAGCTGTGCTGGAAGAAGCTACACTTGATGTACCTGAAAAAATATTCATGCAGCAGGGAGGCAAGGCAGGTATTCATAGTGAACATCTGGGTTTCCTGCTGACCGATCTGCAATACATGCAAAGAACCTATCCCGGTTGTGAGTGGTAAGATGAACGAAACGATTCCCGATAAAGCAACTATCCTGGACTGGCTGGAGGAAGTAAAGGATCCTGAAGTACCGGTGCTATCAATTATTGACCTGGGTATTGTAAGGGATATCCGTTTACAGGATACTGATCTGGAAATAGTAATTACGCCCACTTATTCGGGTTGCCCGGCCATGGATATGATTGCTACGATGATAAAAATGGAAATGGCTGCTCATGGTTATCCAGGAGCAAGGATCACAACTATATTATCGCCTGCCTGGACCACCGACTGGATGACGGAAAAGGGTAAGCAACAATTAAAAGAATATGGTATTGCCCCACCCCTTCCCAAACAACAGGGATGTGATCAGCGTTTGTTTCAGGAAGCGGCAGCCGTGCAATGTCCCCGTTGCGGTTCATATCATACCCAAAGAATCAGTGAATTTGGCAGCACCGCCTGCAAAGCATTATACCAGTGTGAAGATTGCAGGGAACCCTTTTATTTTGATTGTGCTATCTCAAAAGTCGCTTTCGCGTAGTCGTCCTCCCATTAGATGCCGGGTCAAGCCCGGCATGACATCATCTGAGTCAACGACAATTGAGACAGCTTCCAGGGAAAAGAATCAATTAACTTCGTAAAAATTCAGATGGCATGTCTTCTATTCTATTTCATATACAGGATGCAGTAGGTTATATCACCCTGAACCGGCCGGAAAAATTCAACTCCTTTAACAGGGAAATGGCCTTGCAGCTGCAGGAATATCTGGATGCCTGTAAACAGGAGGAAATCCGTGCCGTGTATATCACCGGTGCCGGTAAGGCTTTTAGTGCCGGTCAGGATATCAGTGAACTGGTGGGTGAACATAAATTAAAAATCAAACAAATACTGGCAGAACATTACAATCCCATTGTTACCCGTATCCGCAAACTGGAGAAGCCGGTGATTGCTGCAGTGAATGGCGTGGCGGCCGGTGCCGGTGCTAATATGGCGCTTTGTTGTGATGTGGTGGTGGCTGCTGCGGGAGCATCCTTTATTCAGGCATTTTCTAAAATCGGTTTGATACCTGATAGCGGAGGTACATATTTCCTTCCAAGGCTGATTGGCTGGCAAAAAGCATCTGCCCTTGCCATGCTGGGAGATAAGGTTCCTGCATCCGAGGCGGAAAGAATCGGTATGATCTATAAAGTAATACCGGATGAGCAGTTTGAAACCGAATCAAAAAAAATGGTTGCTACCCTGGCGGCAATGCCCACCAAAGGACTCGCCTATACCAAGCAATTGCTGAATATGTCATTTCATACTGATTATATAGAACAACTGGCAGAGGAAGATGTATTCCAGCAAAGAGCAGCCAATACGGATGATTATAAAGAAGGTATCAATGCCTTTCTTGAAAAAAGACAACCCGTTTTCAAAGGAAAATAATCCACCATGAGTGAAGAAAAAGATCAACTGGCTGCAGCAGTAGTGAACCACATGATGGAGCATGACCAGTTTTCCCAATGGCTGGGTATACAGGTACTGGAGATCAGGGAAGGCTTTAGTAAAATCAGTATGGTGATTCGTCCTGAAATGGTGAATGGATTTGGCATCATCCACGGGGGTGTTACTTTTTCGCTGGCGGATTCTGCATTTGCCTTTGCCTGTAATAACCGCAATGTATTATCGGTAGCGTTGGACACTTCTATCAATTTTATAAAACCGGTTCATGTGGGGGATGAGCTCACGGCCAGTGCAAAAGAAATTCACAACGGACAATCCACCGGTTTATACCATATTACTATATTGAATCAGCACCAGCATGTGGTAGCGGAGTTCAAGGGGCTTTGTTACCGCACGGGTAAGCCACTGATCAAATCCTGACAAATATTCAAAACTGTTTTATATGTTTTATGCTTTCAACGGCTATCGCCCGGTGGTGCATCCATCCTCTTTTGTACATCCGCAGGCTGCCATTACCGGCAATGTGATCATCGGGAAGAAATGTTATATCGGTCCGGGGGCTGCTTTGCGTGGCGACTGGGGACAGATCATTCTGGAAGACGGTTGTAATGTGCAGGAGAACTGTACCATTCATATGTTTCCGGGGGTAACAGTATTATTAAAGGAAGGGGCGCATATAGGACATGGCGCGATCATTCATGGAGCCACCATTGGCCGTAACTGTCTGGTGGGAATGAATGCAGTGATCATGGACAATGTAGAACTGGGAGATGAAAGTATTGTGGGGGCGCTTTCCTTTGTAAAAGAAGGGGCCGTTTTTGCCCCCCGCAGCCTGGTTTTGGGCAATCCTGCCAAACTGGTGAAAACCGTGAGTGATGAAATGATCAACTGGAAGACGGAGGGGACCCGGTTGTACCAGCAATTACCAAAGGAAATGAAGAAAAACTGGAAAAAATGCAAGCCAGCCAGGAAGGTTTCCCGCAAAAAATTGCAGCAACCGAAAACATATCTAAATAAGAATCTAAGTATAAACGCTTAGAGAAAAATTTAAGTCATTGTTTATCAATACACCCTCATTCAATTATTGAATCAAACCGATCAGATATTAATTTATTGATGCAATACTTGCATTATCCAAAAACTGTTTCTACTTTTATCCTCCATTTCGAACGACTTTATCCACCTCCTTCCAAAGACCAGCCAGGCATCGTCCTGAATTTTCATTCCACATCCCCGAATAAACCCACCAATTTAACATCCTGCTGATAGGCCGTATTTCAATTCCTTGAAACCAGTTTTCACGAACTGCGTAATCATTTTTATTGACATAAACCTTGAAGCATGAAACAGTTAACTTTTCAACTTCGCCTTGCCTTATTGGCAAGCTTTATTTTGACCTTCTCAACAATCTGCAGCCCAGATTACACAGGTTACGGGATTCAGCTAATGACCAGGCAACTGACGGAGCCTGCCGTGGTATTAACTAGGCCATCCTGGTGGATTTGCAATTGGTGATGTGATGATCGCCAACATTGTTCAATATGATAATGATGCAGGTGTTAACTTTTCAATCCTACTGCTCAGCCGGATGGACCTTTATTGCGGGCAAGCGGGCATTGGGTTCATCAGGTGGTGATGAATTGTGGGGACCCTGTTGTATAAGGTGGCTACAGCAAGTGATGTATCTGCAGCCAATTTTAGCTTTACTCCGGATCCTGATGCAGATGCTACTTCAGGTGGTATCATTGTTTTCAGAAATGTTCTGGCCAGGTTTTCAATCATTTTCGAAGTGGCCCTTGTGTCCGGAATGTTTATCAGCAAATGCAGACGACGCTTCTTAAATGCTAATTCAATTACGACTGTAACTGCCAATGCAGCAGTTGTTATGCTGGGAATGATAGGAACTGAACGTACTTTCAGTGCATGGAATGCAACTTCTCCCGGAACACTTACTGAAGCATATGATTTAAGTACAAATAATGGTGCAGATATGGGTGTAGGTGCTGCCTGGGCATTAAAAGCAACAGCTGGTACAACAGGCCCGCTTGGTACAGCAGAATTAAGCGGTAATGCCAATTCCGCTAATGGTGCGATTCTCCTGGCACTGCGCCCCGTAAATCCTATTGCACCACAAGCAACAGCAAATCTCTGGTCGGTTTCCGGTACCGGTGATTTGAGAAGATCTCTGATGGATCCAATCACTGGGTGATGCTGAATGGCCCCACTGTTGTCAACCACACCCCTGGTGTTAACCGCTGCTGTTGCGAAAAATCAGATTACACCCTTTGATGCGGAAGGCTGTATTTATTACCTGAACAGAGATGAAAATAACAACCTTAATGGTGTGGTAACTGTATATTCAGTGAGACCCGATGGTACATCAAACGGTAGCCGTGGTACCATTGATATGAATGGTGCCGGAAATGATGGTTATTTCAACTTTGTCGGTTAGGCTTCCGATGGTGCCGGACGATGATGGATTTGTGGCTGGGCTTCCGCGATGGCAGCGGTAATATTTATATTGCTTCCTTCCAGGGCAATGGTGTTAATCCGATTTCATCTGTCAATACTTTTGGTAATACCTCTTTAACTGTTAATGCACCAGGTACAGCGGCTGAATTCCAGAACGGTGACCTTGCCATTACTGCAAATGGTACCTTGTATGCCCTTGCGAATGTAACGGTATATGGTCGTCTGAGGCTCCTTTCAACCCCACTACACTGAGTCGTCGCTGGACCGTACAGGACAACGGTGGTACATTCAGTGGCTAAGAAATGGGATCTGGTGGATGGCGAAAATTCTAATTCACCTTTTACCGGTTCTGTAAACGGAGTGGCTTTTGAAAAAGCAACTTCTAACTCAGGTCTGTATATCTCTACTTCAGATGGTCTTTATTATATCAATTCCACACAGGCCAGTACCGCTTTCGGAACGATCCCTGTACAGTAGTATGGACAGGTACCGGTCTGCAGGATCTGGCTTCTAATTTCTTCCCGAATACGATCATCACTCCGGTTAGTATGAGCAGCTTTACCGTGAACAAGCAAGGGACTAATGCCCTGCTGAGCTGGACTACCGTTACCGAAATCAATACTGATCATTTCGAGATCGAAAGAAGTTTTGATGGTATCTCCTTCAGCAAAGTAGGTAACAAAGCAGCTGCCGGTAATTCAACAGATCAGCTCAATTATCAGTTTGCCGATCCGATCGGTTCACTGTCAGCTTCCGTGATCTACTATCGCATCCGCACGGTTGATCAGGATGGCAAAGTAAGCTACAGTAATATCGTTGCCCTGCGGGTAGGCGGTACTGTAAAAGGATTCAATGTATACCCCAATCCTTTTGTAAACGATCTGAGAATTGAACTGGATGCTGCCAAGGCTGGAGCCGTTACAGTTCGCATCAGCAATGCGGCCGGACAAATGGTGTACAACCGCAGCAGTATGGTACAAAAAGGAAATAATGTATTAGTAATTGCATCTGAATTGTCAGCCCTGCAAAGAGGAACATATTTTATTGAGCTGATTTCAGAAGACGGAAAACAATCCCAGAAGCTGATTAAACGCTAAATGCTCAGGGTTTTTTTACCTTGAACCCCTCTTGCCTTCGTGGCGGAGGGGTTTTTTCTTTTTTTCATAGGGGAATTCCTGATTTTTTAACAGTAAAAATTTGTATCCTGCCGGAAGTTTGTTTAGTTTTATTCTGAATTCTTCATGCTCCTCTGAAACAAACCAGGTTTCTCCATTTCCTTTTTCGAACGACCCCAAAATTCAATTCCTCCGGCAACACCCCAAGTCCTTAGGAACCTGTTCGAAAACAAACACCATTCATTCTTAAACCTTAGAGCATGAAACCTATTCATTATGCCTTGTGCTTTTGCTTACTGCTGAGCAGCCAAATTTTTGCACAACCCACAGTACCACCGGCTCCCCTTGCCTGTAATGGGGGGAATTGTACACCCCCCACTTCAGAAACCTGTCCGCCGGGTGGATCTACTCTTGTCACCAACTTTACCGGTGCTACATTACGTTCAGGAAGCCCTTCCGCTTTACCTGCCGTTTATAGTTTTTATAATGTAGCTACTGTCAGTGGTCAGCAGGTCAATGTAACCATCACCATTGATCAGCAATCAAATTGTGATATGACCGGCGCCGAATTCAATATTGATGATGATGGTGCTACAGACCAATCCGGTAATAGCATAGCCAGCTTCTTTGCACCCCGTATCACGCCTGCAAATACCCTTACTACTACAGACGTAAGAGGTTATGTACAATTCACTATCCGGTTCTTTATCGGCAACGGAACTGCCGGAGAACAATGGCCTGCTGATTATACCACCGTACCTTCACTGGGTGGTTTACTGGGTCTGAACTATATTCATTATGATATTGATGGTTCCACCGTTGGTACGGGTGGTTGGTTCCGGGAGACCGGAGTAGTACAAAATGTACCAGGATCTGTGATCAATGGAGATGTAAGTACAGAACTTGCAGTATATAACTATACAGATGGGTTAAACTGGAGAGGATTTGCCGGCTCTGTTTGTGAGAGAACCGGTGTATCCCGTTGTTCCCAGGTAACAGCTGCCGCCAGTTATGCTACTGCCCAAACTCAGATCACGGTGAGAATGGGATATGATTACAATTACACCAATTCCAATTTCAATTCAAGACCCACCCGCCAGTTTGGATCCCGTTTTGGTTGTTTCAGTTTCCCGCAGCAAAGCTCCCTCCCGGTTAAGCTGATCAGTTTCACGGGTACCTATAAAAGCAATACTGCTTTTTTAAACTGGGAAGCTGAAAACCAGGTGAACTTCAGCGGATATGAAATTGAAAAAAGTACGGATGGTATCCACTTTGAAGCCATTGCTACGAAAAGCAGACAGGGAACAGGATCAGACAGAGAGATTTACAATTACCTGGATGACCTTTCCACTGCAACAGAGAAAGCCTTTTTCTACCGGCTGAAAATGGTAGATCTGGATGGTAAATTCACCTATAGTAATATCATTGTTCTCCGGAAAGATGGCATCAAAACTGGAATCAGTATCAGCCCGAATCCGGTTGCTGCCGGGGGACTGGCTACAGCCAGAATTGAAGCATCTAAAAAAGGAACCCTTGAAATTGAAATCCTGGATATGGCCGGCCGTATTGTTTTACGCCAGCAAAATCAGGTATTTGAAGGAACCAACAGTATTGCGCTCAACCAATTGTCCAGGTTGCAGCCCGGCATCTATATACTTCGGGCCAAAAATGGCGAGGAAGTCCTGACCGAACGACTCTCTATTGCCCGCTGATCAATTTTTCATTAAACCATAATAAAGACCCCTTTGTATCAACCAAAGGGGTCTTTTTATTAGTCAATTTTTTAATGCGATGAATCCGGCACCGGTTTCCATTCTTACAATTTTTATTTTTCTCTTTCAAAAATGATGTAACTTAAATCCTGTTTTAATTATCCGAAACCCGGATATCACCTTTCAAACTTTAAGCTATGAGAAAACATCTACCCTTTCTTTCTGTTTTTTCCGGAACTCTTTTACTGGCCACTACCAGTTTTGCTCAGGCCGATAACAATTTTGCCTATGCCATAACCGATGGCACCAATCAAACCAATGGCTGGATGCAGTTAAGGGTTTTGAATATGGGTACCGGCACTTACAGCGGACCCCTGATCAATGGCATGGCCACCGAGCAGCTGGCTTTTGATGCATTTACCAAAAAGAAGTATGTAGCTGGTGCTCCGGTAAACCAAATGGGCTACCCGGAACAACCCGCTTTCAGCAGTGGTGTGGCCGCCCTTGCCTTTGATCAGAAAAACGGCCGTATCTGGTACACTCCTATGTTTATTGACCAGCTGCGTTATATTGATATGAAGACCCAGCAGGTGTTTTATGTAACCGTTCCCTTTACCGGCAGACCGGTTAAATCAACTGATCAGGGTAATATCGTTACCCGCATGGTGATAGCCTCCGATGGGAATGGTTATGCCATGACCAATGATGGCTCCCAGCTGATCCGTTTCAGCACCGGAAAAAAACCAGTGATCACGGATCTCGGCCGTATCGCTGATGATCAATCTAACAAAGAAATATCCATCCATAGTTCCTGCAGCAGTTACGGTGGTGATATGATTGCTGATGATGATGGTAACCTCTATGTATTCTCTGCCCGCAACCAGGTTTTCAGAATCAATACTGAAACCAAGATTGCCACCCACCTCGGAATGGTATCAGGATTACCCAATGGATTTTCCATCAATGGGGCAGCCGTGAATGCAGAAAATAAAATTGTGGTAGCCAGTGCTGCAGCATCCGCATCCCTGTTTACCGTGGATCCTAAATCATGGAAAGCAAGTCCCCTGCAGGTAAATGGTACGCTATGGCATACCTCCGATCTCGCCAATGGCAACCTGCTTGTTTCCGGTAATAAAAAAGAAACAGCGCCGATTGAGCTGATGCGCAGCAAACCCGTAACGATCACTGAAAACAACCAGGTCAGCATCTTCCCCAACCCGGTAACGGATCATCAGTTTGTAATCCGCTTTGGTCAACTGGATGCAGGCAGCTATACCGTACAGGTAACGGATGTAATGGGCCGGCAGGTATTACAGCAGCAGGTGAATACAAGCGGAATGAACCATGTTCAATCCATCAGTTTATCTAAAGCTATTGCAAGAGGGGTATACCTTGTAAAAGTCCTGGATGTCAATGGCAATTCAACTTATCAATCCAAGATTGTTGTTCAATAAACAATGTCCCTGATGTACGAAAGCGATGACCCGTAGTCATCGCTTTTTTTATTAGAAGTCATTAGCGGTCATCCTTCCAAACCAGCCTGACAAACTGTGCGGTGGTTTGAAAATCGGTACACTTTCCGTCACCATTACCTGAAATCCCACCTGAAGGTGCACAGATCAGGTTACAGTTTTCATCATACAACTCATAAAACTGATCACAGCAGTCTGCGGAGAAAAGAAATACATGCTTTCCATTATAGATGTATTCATTCACCTGTGCCGGGGGATTCCATTTTCGCTGGGATTTGATCCGGCCGATCTTATTATTAATACAGGAATAATCCGTGTAATCCTTATTGCACTGAAAAGCGAAAAGGCCGATCAGGGCCACCGGAATCAATAATTTCATATACTGCATTTTTAATATTGACAAACTGTGGAATCGTTTTGATGCATCAACCTGTTTATCCTTAACAAATTATTGCACTACATTCCCATAAATGATGGTCAGGACCATCCGGTTCCTGTTCAATTATCAAACCCAAACCCTGGCTTCAATTCCATCAAAACCGGCAATATTTCCCTGATTGGCATTAAGTTGTGCTTAAAGGTTATTTTTGGAGCTCAAACAAGTTACCGATTTTGGAGAAAAGCAATTTTGTAGACCAGATACGCATCTTTTGCCGCAGCGGACATGGCGGGGCAGGAAACAGGCATTTTATGCGGAATAAATTCACAGCCATGGGCGGCCCCGATGGCGGGGACGGTGGCCGGGGAGCGCATATCATCCTCAAAGGCAACCGCAACCTCTGGACCCTGTTGCACCTGCGTTATCATAAAAATGTTCTGGCCGAGGATGGTGAAAAAGGCGGGGCCAATAACAGCACCGGCCGGGATGGCAAAGACATCATTATTGAAGTGCCGCTTGGTACCGTTGCCATGGATGAAGAAAGCGGCAAACAGGAAGTGGAAATACTGGAAGACGGGCAGGAAATCATCTGGCTGCCAGGCGGTAAAGGCGGATTGGGCAATTCTCATTTTGCTACGCCTACCAACCAGGCTCCGGAATATGCCCAACCCGGTTTACCCGGACTGGAAGGCTGGAAGGTTTTGGAACTGAAAGTACTGGCCGATGTAGGACTGGTAGGATTTCCCAATGCCGGTAAATCCACTTTATTATCCGTGGTCACGGCTGCCAAACCCAAGATCGCCGATTATGCTTTCACCACCATCACTCCTAACCTGGGAATCGTTGAATACCGCGATGGCAAAAGTTTCTGTATTGCCGATCTGCCCGGAATCATTGAAGGAGCGGCAGAAGGCAAGGGACTGGGTCATCGCTTCCTCCGGCATATCGAAAGAAATTCCATCCTGCTGTTCCTGATTCCTGCTGACAGCAACGATCATAAAAAAGAATTTGAGATCCTCTATCATGAGTTAGAAGAATACAATCCCGAATTATTGCACAAACAATTCATTATTGCTATTAGCAAAAGTGATATGCTGGATGATGAACTGAAAGCAGAAATCGAAAAACAGTTACCCGAAGGAATCCCGCATCTCTTTATTTCCTCCGTTACCAATAAAGGACTAACTGAACTGAAGGATTTACTCTGGAACGTACTGAATAAACCGGTGGAATGAGCCAGCCTTTACAACAATGTCTTTTTTGCGGACAACCGGTCACACTGGTTCATGTACATGGCCATTACCAGTGTCCTGTTTGTCATACCAATGCCCTCCCCTGTTGTGATGGTGACAACTGTGATACCAACCTGCTTTTACAAATTGCCAACCTGCCGTTGGATCAGCCTGCAGAAAGCAATTCTCCCCGTTTTTCTTCCTAAGATACCCGCGTGAGGGTATATGATGTATGCCCTTCTCATGCTTACTTGCGTGAAAATTCAAAGATGAAGTATTTACTGATTGGATTAATCCTGTTCACAAATATTGCAGTACAGGCACAGGTCAAAACAAGGACCCTGGAAAAAGTAATGGAACTACAGGTTCCTGGAGAAGCGATCAGTGGAAAACCCGGTACCCGGGGTGCTACAGTGGCCTGGCATCCTATTGTAAAGAAATACTTTACAGCTATGGCAGGGAATTACCAATATCCAATGACCATTTTTGACGCAAAAGGAAAAAGAGTTTCTTCAATTTATTCCTCTTGTCAGGTTGATACCCGTGGATTGTGGTACAACCCCTCCACTAAATCCATTCAGGGAAATGGTTTTGATCAAACCGGCTGGTTCAGTTATAAACTGGATGCAACGGGAACATCCCTTCTAAAACTGGATACCCTGGAAACCGGTATGCACCAACCCGGCTCACAACCTGTAGGTACTTTTAATCCGGCTGAAAAAACGGTGCTTTTTCTTTCGGGTGACACAGTGATTCCCTACAAAGCAGCTGATCGGAAGCCAACCGGAAAAAATATGAAGATCCGTTGGGGGATTTCATCCGCTACCGATGAAACAAGCACAGAAGGAAGATTAGCCAATTATAATTATACCACCTTAATCTATACCGGTATCCCCAATGCCCAACTGGGCTTTCTGAACTTTATTGATTTTCAGGTAGAGCTTTACAATCAAAAGACAGGGCTACTGACCCAGGTACTCAAACTTCCGGAAGGAGCACCTGCCGAGACCAGTTTCAATTTCGCTTATGCTAATGGCATGTACTGGTTCTTCAATATGACAGACCGGAAATGGATCGGGTATAAATAATAGATCAATAAGCCCGGCCCACGGTATCACAGGCTGCCTTGAGCAATGAGTTCGAGCCCGGATCATCCTGCCATTTTTCCCAGAGCATTACTCCGTTGGCAATATCCTTGGCCAGTTTGGCCTTGCGTTTAACGGTATACTGTCCGTTATAATAAATGGTAAACGGTGATGGATACCCGGAAGCTGTTACTACGGCCGAATCGTATTGGGGATTCCCACCCTGTGACAAAATGGTTTTATAAGTAAGGATGGTATTGGATTGTGTAATTCCCGATGGGCGGCCATAAGCTGGTAAACCCAGCACCGCCTTGGAAGCCGGCATACCCCGGGTGGTTAACCAGTAATTGAGACAGGTTTGAGCCAGTGCATAATCACTGTGGTGTTTATAAGGAACCGTCGTGCTGAAATCATCATAAGCCATGATATTGAAGAAGTCTACATAGGGAAACAATTCACTGCGGATCGCATCTCTGGCACCACCGGCATACTTGCCTGCCGTAATTGCAGCAGATAAATAATAACGGCCATCGCGGTGGAGTGAATCAGATAATTCCTTCATCAGTAAAGTAAATGTGGCATCCGTACCATCTGTAGTGGTCGGGTATTCCCAGTCCATATCCACCCCATCCAGGTTATTGGCCCTGACGGTGTTCATGATCTGTTTGATAAAGTTATTCCTGCCACCCGGTGTAGCTGCCATATTCTTAAAATAGGTTTTACCATCACCACTTCCATCATTGATTCCAAGGAATACTTTGGCATTATTGGTCCGGGCCTTATCGCGCAATGCAGTTAAGGAGGCAGCTGGTGAGGAAGGAGCTGCTAAATCACTAGTACTGTTTACGTTATAAAAAGAATAGACCACACAATTTGTCATCCTGAATTTTACATCCGGTACATCCGCCAGGTTCCGGTAGGATGGAAAATATCCCACTACATAATAACCAAATGCGGCCGGACTTTGAATCACGGCACAGGTAAAAGAAGTGGCGGTTGGGCTGCAGGAAGGAGGCGTGCCACTGCTGTTTTTAGGTTTTACATACCAGTAATAGGTTTCTGATGATGGCGTAACGGGCAGGGGCATTGTATGACTGGTCCCTGAAATATTACTGGCTAACACGGATGCGGAAGCAGCAGAAGTACCGAGGTAAAAATCATAGGCCGTTGCACCGGTAACCGGACTCCAGCTAAAATTCAAAGTAGTGGTGGAACTGGTAAATACCGTGCCATTTGACGGACTTGTATTACTGGCACAACCCGGCACGGGGGTTGGCGTTGGGCTAGGGGACGGGCTGTCCTTCTTACTACAGGCGTTGAACAGCAATATGATCAGCAGCAGCAGGTAGCTTAAACTCCTTTTATTCATAAGCAATCAATATAGGCTTCAAGATAAGCGATTTGGTAAAAGTTCAGCTTTTTCGACCCCCTTTTTCCGTAGGTTTGCTGCCTAAATTTTCCTGTATGAAGAAACTATTGCTTACAACGATTCTGGCCATTGGCCTTTTCTTCCGGTCCTTTGCCGATGAAGGAATGTGGCTGCCCCTTTTACTTGGACAGCAGGTGTATAATGATATGGTGAAAAAAGGATTGAAACTGACCAAAGATCAATTGTACAACATCAACAAAGCCTCTCTGAAAGATGCCATCATCATTTTTGGCGGTGGCTGTACCGGTGAAATTGTGAGTGCCGAAGGATTGATTTTTACCAACCACCACTGCGGGTATGATGCGATTGCTTCTGCCAGTACGATGGACAAAAACTATCTCCGCGATGGCTTTTATGCCCGCAACAAGGGAGAAGAAATTCCGACCAACCTTTCCGTACAGTTCCTGCTGCGGATTGAAGATGTAACCAAAGAAGTGATGGATTCCCTGAAAGGACTAAGTGGTGCTGACCGTCTGAAAAAACAAGCTGAAGTGCTGGCCGCTATCAACAAAAGAATGAGTGATGCCACACAGAATATTGAAACCCGTGTAAGTTCTCTTTTCAAGGGTAATCAGTTCCTGGCTTTTGTTTACCAGCGCTATACTGATATCCGTTTAGTAGGTACCCCTCCCGAGAGTGTAGGCAAGTTTGGTGGCGATACCGATAACTGGGAATGGCCCCGTCATACTGGTGACTTTTCTGTATTCCGTGTGTATAGCAATCCAGAAGGCAAACCTGCTAAATATACAGATGCTAATATTCCCCTGAAGCCAAAATGCTTCCTTCCTGTTTCACTGAAACCCCTGAAAGATGGTGATTTTTCCATGATCTGGGGATATCCCGGCGGTACCAACCGTTATGAAAGTTCTTATGGGATCAAACTGGCAACAGACATCAATAACCCCACGCTGGTTAAATTGAGAGATGCCCGTTTGAAATACATGTTTGAGGAAATGAAAAAAGATCCGGCCATCAAACTCAAGCTGGCTTCGGATTATGCCGGTATTGCCAATTACTGGAAATTTTATGATGGCGAAACCAAGCAGTTGCTGAAATACGACGTATACGGACAGAAAAAATTATTTGAAGAAAAATTCAACAGCTGGGCCAAAGGAAAGGCAGAATATGAAACCATTTTTGCTGAATGGGGTAAGGCCTATGACAACTGGAAACCTTATGCCAAACACCGGATGTATATTAATGAGGGAATTGCCGGTTCCGGTTTACTATCCTTTGCTGCCTCTATGTTACAACTGGAAGCTGCACTGGTAAAACCAGGCACTCCGATGGCAGATGCCAAAAAAGCAGCAGAGGCCGTGGACAAACAAAGAGCCGCATTTCTGGAAGAAGAAAATGCCACTTCTGATCAGAATATTGTAGCAGCAGTCACCCGAATGTTTTATGAAGATGTGGTGAAAGAACAGCACCCGCTCGGATTTTATGGTGGCCTGAAAGAGAAATTTGGCCCGTTGGATGATGAAGCCACCTATAAAAAATATGCGGCCGACATGTTTAAGAATACCATGATCTTCAATGATGCCAAATGGAAAGCTTTTGTGGCCAATCCGGATGCCAATACCCTGCAAACAGATCCGGCTTTTGCCCATGCCAGTGCTTTTTTTACTAATTACACCAGCAAGTATATGTCACTCTTCCAGCAGTTCACGGCGAAGAATGCAGAGTACGGCAGGCTCTATCTCAAAGGCATCATGGAAATGGATCCGGTGAAATCAAAAATGATGTACCCGGATGCGACATTCACCATGCGGGTGAGCTATGGTAATGTAAAATCATACCGCCGCCGCGATGCGGTTTTCTATGATTATGTAACGACCTCTAAAGGTTTGCTTGAAAAATACAAAGCAGGTGATTATGAATTTGATCTCCCTGCCAACCAGATTGAATTGCTGAAGAAAAAAGATTTCGGACAGTACATGGATCCCACCCGCAAAGACCTGGTGATCGGATTTATTACTACTAATGATATCACCGGTGGTAATTCCGGTTCTCCGGTGATCAATAACCGTGGGGAACTGATCGGACTGGCATTTGATGGTAACTATGAGGCCCTGAGCCATAAACTGGCTTTTGACAAAGACCTGAATCGTACCATTTGTGTGGATATCCGTTATGTGTTGTGGTGCATCGACAAACTGGGAGGTGGTAGCAATATCATCAAAGAGTTGAAGTTGATGAAATAAAGCTCAATGTATTAACTTTAAAGCGCCGGCAATTGCCAGCGCTTTTTTATTTATGCGAATAACCCTCCTGCTTCTTTTCTTCACTGCAATCTGTTCCTGTAAGGGCGGGGTGTACCGGGCGCCATCTGATAGTATGGCGGAGACGATCCGCGAAGGAGAAACATTTTATATCCGTTCGGCCAATCAATTTAACCGGAATGATATTGTTGCCTTCAATTATTATGGTGATGACTACATGGCAGCACCCGATGACAATGGGCATTTTCAAAAACAATGGGAAAAACGTTTTTGCCGGCTGATTGCTGTATCGGGTGATAGTCTGCAAATCCGGAATGATACGGTTTACCTGAATGGCAGGGCCCTGGCCTTTCCTCCCGGTGCGAAACTCATGTACAAAATATATGCGTCATCATTTATTGATGATGAAATGATGGCTTTAGAAGAAAATAATCAGTTGGGGCCGGCTCAGTCTCTGGATAACCAGATCATCTATCAATTAGCGCTCAGCAGGGATCAGTTGGCAGCATTACAAAAAAAATACAGCGAAATCATACAGGTTGAACACGCATATCCGGAGCCGATAATCAGTTTGGATACAATGTATGCAACGCTTAATCCCGCTTTACACTGGAATAATTCCAACTATGGATCCATCCGCATTCCAGCAGCAGGCGAGACCATTGAAGTGACAACACTCAACTACAAATTGTACCAGGCAATCCCGGGGATCAAAATAGGATTGAACAAAATAAAGGAACAGCTCTACTTTGTTTTGGGTGATAACAGGCATATGTGTATGGATTCACGTTATATCGGATTGCTGGCACATTCAAATATGTATGGGATTGTCAAATAATGAATAAATTCGTTCACACAACCATTGAAACACATTATTAAAATAGTTTTGGCTGTAATGCCATTGACTTTTGTCCTGAGTTTACAGGCGCAGACCACCCGTTTCAGCATGGCGACTGACCTGAGTGTGCAGCATAATTTTAAGAAGGAGCAGCGGTTTACAGTCATCGGGCAAACCACTTATCTGCATGTACATCTAACCCCGAAGGATGGCTTCTATGCTTCATTCGCTTACTATTCCAATGGTAAATTCAGCAATAACCTGACCGCCACTGCGAAATCTGTCAGCACCATTCCATCACAGATCAGTTATGTGAACAATGCGAACATGCGATTGAAAGAATTTTCAATGGGCTGGAAAAAATACCTGTTTGGAAACGCCATGACCGATAAAGGAATCAATATATATGCTTCAGCAGGATTTGGCCTGATGCTGGGAAGGGTGGAGAACAGACATTCCGTTGCCATTGATACTGCCTTATATGATGTGCCCGTATTGAAAGGCCGGGCCAATTTCAAAAGGCTCAGCATTGATCCCGGTATTGGTGTTGACAGATACATTGGTGCCGATATTTACATCTATGCTGAAGGGCGTGTCTGGATACCAACCGATGGTTATCCCAGCCGGTATATTTATATCAATGACCGGGCCCCCTGGACGGGAATGGCGAGTTTGGGGTTGAGGGTTATGTTTTGAGGGGGAGGAAAGTTGAAAGGTTGGGAAGTTGAAAAGTTGACAAGGGTTTTCTCTCAGCGTAGTGCACAATGGTTGCATAGTCCGTCCATTTGGCCAACTAGGAAAAAACGGGGAAAGGATCATTAAACAGATTTTGCCACAATTAATAGCTGCACGTTTCAAAAAAAGTGTAATTGTTTCTCCAATCGGCTAAGAACTACAAATCTGAAGTATTTCCATAGCTCCTATTTTTCGATTTGAACAATCTTCCAACTTTAAATAAGGCTGCAAATCGAAATATCAGCGCTGTAATGCATTTAGCCAAAACAGGCATGAAGAATATTGCATTAAAGCCCGTGCCAGAGCAACCTTTCCGGGTGCCGGTTCGCCTGCGGAAAATTCCATAGAGAATGAATTTCCCTTTCGAACCGGCTAGACTTTTGTTACTTTTTGGGGTAATGCCAAAAAGTAAAAGATCAGTAATATGAAATATTTATACATTGTCTACTCAATATGCTTTCCCTTACTTTTTTTCTTGAAAAAAAAAGTAACAAAAAACCCGATAGCTATCGGGACAAGACGGGTCGAAGCGGAATTTTCCGCTCTTTGTAATTTTCCTCACACGACCCGTCCTTCGACGCTTAAAATATTGTACGGTCCTTTATGCGGTATTTCTCATGCGTGATATGACTAATATCACTACGGCGCTGATTTTTCGATTTCCGGTCTTTATGAAAGCTGAAGCCATATTGAAATCGAAAAATAGGCGCTTGCAAAATTTCACTTTATTCGAGGCTCAAAAGTATACTGTACCCGGGCCTTTTTAAACCCTCTCATCGTACTGTACTAAGGCTTCATTTCCTGTCCTTTTGGCCAGCTATGGAGAACTGGGAAACACTCATAATTAGCGAGCCGCCATATTTTTTTCCATCGTTACAAAAATTCGATCCTTTATTTTTTCGAGCGGCTAATAAATTCGAGCAAAAAGAATTTTCATAGCGCCTATTTTTCGATTTGAAGAACTCCACATTTTTATACTCACTGCAAATCGAAAAATCAGCGCAATAGGATAACCCGCCATAGCACGAATGAAAAATCTTGCATTAAAGCCCGTGCAACATGGTGAGTTCCGGTGGCCGGTTCGTGTTCGGAAAATTCCCAGGAGAATGAATTTCCCTTTCGAACCGGCTTGATTTTTTGTTACTTTTTTATCAAGAAAAAAGTAAATAGAGAAACGATTATTATTAATCAATTTTAAAAAATCAATTCCTGTCTTCAAGGAAGTTAATAATAAATTCTTTTTAGCATTCTTTCTTTTTTGTCTTGACACAAAAAAGAAACAAAAATCCCGATAGCCATCGGGTCAAGACGGTTCGAAGTGGAATTTTCCGCTATTTGGAAATTTCCTTGGGCGAACCGTCGCCCGACGCTCAAAATGTTGCGCGGACCTTAATGCGGTATCTCTCATGCGTGCTTTGGCTAATTTCATTACTGCGCTGATTTTTCGATCTGAGGCATTGTAGAAAGTTGAGGAGAATTTCAGATCGAAAAATAGGCGCTTGGAAAAAGTCATTTTAATTGGAACTCAAAAACTATTTCTCACCCGATCCTTTTGAATTCCTCTCATCATATTGTACAAAAGATACATTATCTGTCCATTCAGCCTGCTATGAAAAAACGGGGAAAGGTTCATTAAAAAATACTTCGCCACAATTAATAACTGCACGTTTCAAAAAAGTGCCTTTGTTTCTTGAATCGGCTAAGAACTACAAGCCTGAAGAATTTCTATAGCGCCTATTTTTCGATTTGATCATGGCTGCAACTTTTGGTATCGCTGCAAATCGAAAAATCAGCGCAGTAGGATAACCCGCCATAACATGCATGAAGAATCTGGCCTTAAAGCCCGTGCCATATCGTGAGTTCCGGAGGCCGGTTCGTGTGCGGAAAATTCCAAGGAGAATGAATTTCCCTTTCGAACCGGCTAGCGTTTTTTGTTACTTTTTGGGGCAATGCCAAAAAGTAAATAAAAAAAGTAACAACCTGCCGGCAGGCAGGCAGGAAAAAATCAAGCCCCCCTTCAACAACCCCACAAAAACTATTTCCCCTCCCTAACTTTAGGGTATGAATAAGAAATCCCTCTGGCTCCGCCTCCGTAATTACCACTTCGATCATGTAGTAGCACCAGGTCTCTGGAACCATCTCACCGCCAAATTCGGACATACCAATCCCTCCCTCAAGGCATTTGCCGGAAAAATCGCCCGCAAACACGGATGGAAAAATGCATTCGCGCTACGTGCGATCGAAGAATATAAAAAATTTGTCTACCTCGGTACCGTGAGTGATTTTCAGGTGACCCCTTCCAAATTCATTGATGTGGTATGGCATGAACATATTCTTTTCAGTAAAGCCTACCGGGAATTCTGCCAGGATATATTGCAACATCCTTTCGATCATCATCCGGAACTCATTCCCATGCAGGACCAGACCGGCCGCTTCAGTGCCCAATACCTCGATACGATTGCTCTTTATCAAACCGAATTTGACCGGGAACCACCTGTTGCCATCTGGGGTGATACCAAGTTTGAAAAAGAGGAACAGGAAAAGAACCAGTACCAGTCAGCCAAAAAAAGAAAAGAGGATCAACAAACCGAATATTCTTCGGATGGTCCCCTCTATACCTCCTTTGAAAACGAACCCGCTAACGCCTACCCAGAATTCAGCGGCTATGGCGACGGCGATTTCGGAGGGGCAGGTGCCGGGGGCGACTGGAGTGATGGTGCTGATAGTGGTGGCGGTGACAGCGGTGGTGGTGATGGCGGTGGATGCAGCGGTGGTTGTGGTGGGGGAGATTGACAAAATCCAAAGGAATTTAATGAGCATGATTGAGATACCCTTGAACTGGCCGGGTTAAGATCTATACTTTCTTGTTTTTACTTAGAGCAGCTTAGCCATTCATTATTATTGATCTAAAGGATCGGTTTACTCCGGAATATTGAAATACCTTTTCAACCTTTTTCCGAATCCCTGCGTCTGCCCTGATCAATGCCGGATTTTACTGCTTAAAAGCAGGTTTCTCAATAAAATGTTTATCTTTTGCTCAAACCAGAACTCCTTTATGACGATGCATACCAGCAATAACAAGTTATCTTTCCTGCTCAGTTTTATCTTCGTTCTTTGGTCTCAAATGGCTGTGGCGCAGTGTCCGCCAGAAGTAACATTAAATATCAACGGTCAGGGAAATACCATCACTGTCAAACCAGGTGCTTCCATCAAACTGAATATCCGGTACAACATCTCCAATACTAAATCATGCCCAGGATGTATTGACCAGATCATGCTGGGGCTGGACAATACATACATCGATTGTATCTACAGTGGAATGCCGGCTGTATGTCCATCACAAAAAACAGGTAATAAACAAATTAATTATAAAGCACCTTTAGCACCCGGTACTTACCGGTTCTATTTTAATACCAGTCAGGACTTCAGGTGTAAACCCGCATTATACAAACCCTCTTCTTTTATCGGCACACTGGTGGTGGAAGCACCCTGTTCACTCATTGCTAATGCCAACCTGAATATCAATAATCAGGGCAACCGGATAACCGTAAAGCCCGGTGCTTCACTTGACATGGTTTTTGACTATGCAGTCGGTAACCAGCCTGAATGTCCCGGTTGTATCACCCAGGTATTATGGGGGATTGATAACCGTTATATCGGTTGTATCTACAATGGTAATCCGGGAGTATGCTCCAATTTAAAGCAGGGAAAGTATACGGAAACGATAAAAGCTCCGGCTGTTCCCGGTACTTATCAGGTTTATATTCATCCTGATCAAAATTATTCCTGCAACGCGGCTGCTTACAGACCTAATACCGCTATTGGGACAATAACGGTACAGACAGACTGTCCTCCCTCCTCTTCGGTTACACTAAGCATGAACGGAGGAGGCAATACGATTGCCGTAAAACCTGGTGAAAGAATCAATTTGCGATTGGATTACAATCTGGCCAATCAGTCTGGTTGCCCCACCTGCTTTTCGCAATTAATGGTGGGGTATGATAACCAATACCTCGCCTGTATTTTTGATGGCACACCGGCTCTTTGTCCTGCTGGCACTACTGGCCAAAAAGAAATTCCATTTACAGCACCAGCCATTCCGGGCCGTTATAAAATTTCCTACAATTTTACTCAGGACTATAATTGTAAACCCGCTTTGTATCGACCCGATTATATAATCGGCACGGTGGATGTACTACCTGATTGTTCTGAAAGCAGTACGGTGACACTAAATATCAACGGACTGGGTAATCAGTTGTCTGTAGCACCGGGTACAGCCCTGAACATGCAATTCAGTTACAATATTTCATCCGGTAACAACCAGCCGGTTCGTATTCTTTATGGATGTGATAAAAAATTTCAGGGACTGGTATATGAAGGGCAGGCTGCAAAATGTCCTGAATTCGATTCCGGTAAACAGCAGCAAACCATTATGGCACCGGCACAACCAGGTATTTACAAGATTTACTATTGTAATACCACCGCTTCCGGATCCAATGCCCAGGTTTACCAGCCTTCCGTGCAAGTGGGAACACTAACGGTAACCTGTGCTCCTGTTGTGAGTGTTGAATTAAACGGACAAGCAGCAAATTATATAACAGCAGCACCGGGTACCAATGTCAGTATGCGTTTCCGGTACGAAGTTGCCAGCGACCCAAACTGTGCGAATTGTACCACACAGATACTGGTTGGTGTAAATGATACATTTCTGAATTGCATTTACAATGATCAACCGCTTACCTGTCCATCAGCCAGTACAGGTTATACCAGCCTGAATTTCAGTCCGCCCGGTCCCGGTTATTACAAAATTTATTATACGATCAATACCAATAACGCTTGCAATGCGGCTAGTTACAAACCTGAAATTCTCGTAGGAACCATTAATGTTCCCCAGGTAATAACAGAAGTTGCGCCCCAAAAAACCGGTAATCCTGTTACTACACCGGTAACAAGTCCAGCGACTGCTGCTACGACTACAGAAGGCAAGTTTTATGCGCTGCTGATTGGCGTATCAAATTATACAGAAGAAAGACTGAATCTTGATAAACCGGAGATGGATGCCCGGGAAGTGAAAGAAATTCTGGTTTCAAAATACAGCTTTGCCGATTCAACGATCACCATTTTATTTAGTCCGACCCGGGAAAAAATCCTGGAAGAATTATTCCGGCTCCGCAAAAAAATAAAATCCAATGACAACCTGCTGATCTTTTATGCAGGCCATGGTTATTTTGATAAAGATGCCGATCAGGGTTACTGGTGGCCTGCTGATGCCAAGCCGAATAATCCGGCCAACTGGTTATCGAACAGTGATCTGAGGGAGCAGATCAAGAGTATCAAATCGAAACATACCCTGTTGATTTCAGATGCCTGTTTCAGCGGTGGAATTTTTAAAACCAGGGATGTAACTTCTTTAATGAATGCTCCGAACGATATTCAGCAATTGTACAAGATGCCGAGCCGGAGAGCCATGACCAGTGGCACCCTAACTACCGTGCCGGATAAATCTGTTTTTCTGGAATACCTGACTAAAAATCTGCGGGAAAACAAGAGTCAGTTTCTTTCTTCACAGGAATTATTTTATAGGATGCGTTCGGCGGTGATTGGTAATTCACCGGTAGTGCCGCAAACGGGTATTATTTTTCAATCGGGTGATGAGGGAGGTGATTTTATTTTTGTGTTGAAGTGACGTTCTTTTTTATAAAATGGAAAATGAATATAATAATCTTTTGAATCCATTTTCTTTTGGCGGTAATGTCAAAAAATAGAAGATCAGAAAGGCTGATTATTTACTTCTTTTTCTATTCATAAATCTTTCTTTACTTTTTTCTTGATAAAAAAGTAAATAGAGAAAAGATCATTACTAAACGAAACCTCTCAATCCACAAAAGTCCGCTAATTCAAATACAAACAATTATCAACTCCACCTCTAATTAAAAAAGGCTGCCGGATCCGGCAGCCTTTTATTTGTTTTCATGGTTAATCATTTCCCCGCTCCCGCCATAAACTCCACTAACTTCTTCGCATCCTCCAATGTATTTTTCAAATTATTACTCTTCACAAAATCCTCAGCTCCCTTCGCTGACTCCAGCAATTTATCAGCCAGCTTACGTCTGGTAATCACAGATCCGAAATCAACCGCCTTATCATCTTTCTGTTTGATCAGGATGATTTCCCCAGGTGCCCAGTAGCGGTACACAGCATATCCATTCTTCTCAAACAAACGCTCCATGAAATAGGTATTCCCAAAATCACCACCGGCTGCATTCAACACACCCATGATAGCCGATGTTTTACGCGTCACCGGTTCAAATACACGGTCACCCATCCGGATCTGTTTGGTATTATTCACTTTGGCAAACTGGTAGGTTTCGCCGCCATTCTTGCTGAAATAAACGGTGGCAGATTTTCCCAGGTCGAGGTCTACTATTCCTCCGTTTTTGGCAACATAGTCGATGGAGATTTGTCCTTTGACTATTTCTCCATTCGCTTTTTCTACTTCCCCATCCTTACGGGCAATGTTAATAAGGGCAGGATCTAAACCAGCCGGAGCTATTTTGGCTGGTGTAAGGAAGGAGATATCTCCATCGGGCTCAACCACTGCACCGGACTGCTTCATGGCATCATGCAAATGATAGATCAGGTAATTATCCTGAAAGGGCTTGAACATACTGTACTCTTCATTTTCAATCAGGTAATACTTTGTAAAATAGTTCCCTGCTTTTTCTCTGTCTCCGTTAAGCAGGGCACACCAGGTGGCATTGCTCAGTACAACGGTTTGTCCTTTGGGGCCATATTTTCCGATGCTGTCCACCTGCTGATCAAAATAACTCATGCTTTTTTTCAGTTCTTCCCGCATGGCAGGACCTTTCTTGGAATCATCCAGGTCATCAATCACATCATATAATTTTTCTACAGCATCAGAGAGTTCGGTGTAATAAGACTTCCCTTTTTTCAGGAAGACCTTGCTGTAATAAGAATTAGTGGGCAGTTCATAATTATTATAGGCTATTTCCAGTATCTGCTTGATATATTCAGCTGTATAGTACCAGGAATTATACTCCATTCTTTTCTGCACAGCCACTTCATTCTTTTTAAAATAATCCATAGCAGCCTGTTCGGTGGGGAAGGGTGCCGTTAGTTTTAATGGATTCCAGGCTTCGGTAGTGCTGACATCCAGCAGAAAATTGGCATGCAGGATCAAGGTAGCGGAATCAGTGGCGAACTGGAATGTTTTTTCCACGGTACCGGATTTATTCACCAGTTCTACGGTAACCGGCATTACGTATCGAATGTTGAAAATAAAACCCTTGATGGTGGCTGCTGGCGCAAAATAAGTAGCGGGTCTGTTTTCAGCAATATACACAGGTGCTGAATTGCTATAGCTCAGTCCGGGTGTACTGATCCGGAAAATATAATCTGCATCGGCTGCTTTTCTCACTGTTTTGGGTTCAAGCTTTATTCTGCCAAAAGCAGGTGCAATACCCTGTGCTTCTCCGGGACCATTCAGGTATTTCAGTTTTTCGGGCTGTTGTATCATCAGTTTCTTATTCTCTTCCAGCATCCGGATGGCAGGCGGCAGTACCACTTTATAGGAAGCTTTATCAAAACTGGTAGGGAAATCTTCTGGAGTCTGTGCAGCAATATTCATTGTAATGGCTGCCAGGAAAATACTCAGGAAAATCTTTTTCATAGCTATTAATACTACCGTTTTTTGGGGCGGCGCGGCGAATGTACACTGAGAAATCTGCATCAAAACTTTTGTGAATAAGTAACCGGTATGGTTATGCCTAAAACAGTTCTATCCAGGTTTATTATTCACTGAGAATGAAGGACATAAATCGGTAGTATGATTTATGTCAAATTATTTTAGTGCGCAGATTGCTCAAAACCTTTTAGTGATTTTCTTTCTCTTCTCAGCCAGTTTGATTCCGGGTAGTATGCATCCCGGTGAATGGTATGAATGGCGAAAGCCTGTCTTGATTTACCGCTGGTATTGGGCAAACTGTAATGGGGTAAAAGACCATGAAGCACAATACAGCTTCCTTTGGGAACTTCCAGTGGCTTCATGGAATTTATATCATAAGGCTGCTCATCGAGTATCTGCATTTCAGTGCCGCCGCCTTCTTTTCTTTGGAAGCGGCTGCGCAGACTGGTTTTATGTCCGCCTGCTGCTGCCCACATACAGCCGTTTTCAATCGTCGCATCTTCCAGTGCAAACCAGAAACCGATACAGGATTGCGGTTCTGTGTAAAGAAAGGTGGCATCCTGGTGTACATCTACTTTGCCGCCGATTTTAGCATGTTTGAAAATCATCATGCTCTGGATCAGCACATGATCTTCCAAACCCAGTTCAGCGGCCAGCTCTCTCATTTCTTTTGATCTTGAAAAGGAAGCGAACATGGGATCCAGGTCATGCAGGGCATGTCCGATTTTATTAAGGGAATGAAAGAGGTCCTGTTTCAATTCCCCTTTTTCATCAAATGCATCTTTCTCAAAAAAGAAGGAGATTTGATCGCCCGATTCCAGAAAATAATCATCGCTGCTTTTGCTTTGATCAGTTGTCTGAAATATGGAGGGATGTCCTTTATAATCAAAATCTGATGTGAGTGCTTCGGCCCAAAGCATGAGGGCATCGCAGGCTTTGGCGGGAACGAAACGCTCGAGCACGAGAAAGCCCTGAGATTGGAATTGTTGGTTGAGTGTTGGCATGTGCTATATTGATCTTTTATAAAATTTGGGAAAAGTGGGTTTGACTTTCTTGTGAGCTGCCAAATAAGAAACCGTTTCGACTGACACAATATGATTTTATCAAATAAAACAAAATTCTTTTTGCATTATTTCAGCCAGTTTTTTTCCATCACCTGCCAGTTATTCCGCATATCAATATTACGAACAGAAGGACGCTGGCGTTTGTTAGTAGCCCTGCTTACTGTTTCTGTAATATAATCCCTAAGCTCACTGATAGAAATGCTATTGTCTTTATTGAGGTCAGCTTTCATTTCAAAAAGTCCCCTGATCAGTGCATATGAAAAAATACCGTTTTGCCATTGCTCATTTTCCAAAGCCACACTGGTACCAGATGTGGCAGCAATAATTGTGGCTCCGCTTTCTCCCTCCGAATCCGCGAAATAATCTTTCATCCATTCCAGATAAGCTGCAGGACTCAGGGCTGCATCCCGGTTCCGAATTTCAGTACCTCTTGCCCCATCGTCATTTTTGACTGATTGCTCAACAGCGGATTGTTGTTTGACAACATATCCATCGTTATCAAAATCTCCACTTTCACAAGCATCCAGTAAAACCAGTTTTTTACGGCAGGGTAATACTTTCAGCAATTCGAAAATAACATCAAATGAAAGCGCCGTTTCTTCCGGGTTTTTAAAATCGGAATCATACAGCATAAAATAGAATTTCCCGTTTTTTGAAGTTATTCCGTGACCCGAAAATGAAATGATCACTACGTCATTGACTGCTGCTTTCTCCGCCAGCCAGGCAAATCCTGCTACCATATTATTTAACTTAACCAAACTGTCAGTAATAGCCAGAGCACCACCACGGTTGCTGCTGCTCATTTCAGATTTAACCCTGTTACTAATATCCTGTACATCTTTCGCTGCATAACGCAGATTAAAACTGGTATCCTGGTATTTGCTGCAACCAAATCCAAGGTACCATGTCTTTGTACTCCGGGGCGCCTGTTGCCGGTACCGGTACACCCATTTTTCAGAAAAAAGGGAAGCATTGTTTTCGCTGTCATAAACCCGGACGCTGATTCGGGTGGCTGATGAATGAGGCAATTCCATCCGGTATACAAAACTGGTATCCCGGCCCGGGGGAAGCGGACGGCTGAATGCAGCTATTTTATTATATAATAACGGTACATTGTTGGCAAAAACCTGCCAGCGACTGACGGGCGAATGGCCTGCTTTCACGAGAACATGCAGCAGGATAAAAGAACTGTCTGTAACCCATTCCTTATCTGTTGTAAAACTGCAATCGGGCAATTCTTTTATTTTATCGGCACGCTGTTCCCGGCTACTTCTTTTCAGGCGAGTATCGCTGGCTTTTTGCACCATCCGGATATAAGCCGTATCGGTTGAGCGCAATAACCTGAGTACCTCAGCAGGTTTGTTATAATTTTTTTCCAGAGTGCTGAAATCATAGGCTTTATCCCGGTAAACCCAGTTGAGTAATTGTGACTGACTCGCAGGTATCAGGAAGCGGGCACGGCTGTCTATTACCGATAAGACATACTCCCTTTCCTGTTTTCCCGTAAATAGTGTCGCCAATGGTTGCAAGGAGGAAAGGTCCAAAACCCGCATGGTATAGTCCTTCATCAGCAGGGTAACCGTTCCTGCCACTGTATCCACCTGCAAATCATTCAGCCCAGTATTGGGAACCGGTGTAAAAGAGTAGATTGATTTTGAGAGATCGCGGCTCCGGATATCCACTACCCCGGTTCTTAACCCCAGCATCCAGGCAGCTGAGCCCTTCCAGTTCACTGCCTTCATGGTTACAGTATTTGCGGCATTAAAATCATCCAGCATTGTTCTCACTTCTCCGCTATTATACTGGTAGCTGACTATTTTCATCAGGCCCGAAGAAGGTCGTTCTGTTTGATAAATCACCTGCTGTGCTGCTGAATCTATTGCCAGTATCCGGCAATGGCTTAGGAAACTGCTGTCAATCACCCGGTAGGTTTTTTCCCTGTAATTGATATCCACGATCAGGTCAGCGCTGAATAAAAGGTGACCATTGGGAAGCTTCATCATTCTTGAATCTAATACCGGCCAGTACCGGGCAAGACCAGCAGGCAGCGGGATCTGTGTGCCGGTTGCTGATCCCGGAGTAAGAACATGGGCTTCTCGTCCTTCCGCATCCACCATGTAAATCGTATCACTGTCCGGCGCAGTATAAATATGCGGATACCATATACCCGTCTTTACTTTTGGTAAAATGATGGTGGTATCCAGCCATCCGGAGCGGTTATAGAGTAATAACCGGTAATCATAACCCTTCCCGCTTTCGTTTAGATATGCCAGTCTGCCAACCTGTTTTCTACCGGGCAGGTAAACGAAGGGATGATTGACGGGTATCATCCCTATCGGAAACTCTTTGCTCGCTGCGCTGATTTGTAATCTGGCGGTATTATATACCGCACTATTATTAATATCCTGTACCAGGTATTCTCCGTTCGCCGTAGCGGATATAGATGAAAAAGCAACCATATCGGGGTTACCAATACTAAGTATATTATTCTTTTGATACCAGGTATCATCATCCGTTTGCCAGACGATTGAGTCCATTACAAATAGAGAAATGGTATTAGCCCGGCCCTTATCAAGAAAAATACCCTTGGAGAGATCCCAGGGAAGGAAAAAATATTTTTCCGCCATATCAATACCGTCACTGCTCTTCTTATTGGTGTGGCGGAGTTTCACCCGCCGGATCTTTTCGCTGCCCGCGGGGTAAGAAAAGCAACCATTTTCATTGCTAATATATAGCGTGGATTGATCCCAGTAATATTGGGTATGGGTTAACCAAAATAAACCTTCCGTATTTAATATGGGTTGCAACCGGCTGTGATCCGGGTTCAGCCGGCTGAAACCCTGATTCCCGTGCACCAGCAGAATAGCACCAGTTTTCGGTTCTGGAATCATAGCTTGTACTATTTCCTGAGCAGGCAGATCCAGTAAGTTGAATTTTCCTTGTTTTGCCGGTACAAACTCCCAGATGGCCTGTTTTTGATTGGAATAGTTTTCCCCCGCAATCAGCCACTTATTACTAGTATTAATCATGGAACTGAATGCAGTGGCAGAACTGGTTTCCGGTAGTATGGTTTCTTTTGTCCCTGTATTATAAAATAGCAGACTGCTGAATGTACACACGCCCATCCAACCCGTTAGCGGATCATAGTCGAAAGCGCGGGCCCGGTAATCTCTGTATAATTTTCCTTTCTCAGTTTTGGCAAGAATGGCATTCAGTTCCATGTCTGCCAGCATTTGAAAATCGGATGTACGGTATACTTCGAGTAAATCGCCTTTCTCTTTTTCCTGCACTACTAGCATCCATTTCATGTCGGTGCTAATACGTGCCTGGGTGGCTTTTCCTTTTAGCAGGCATTGCCGGATACAGCGGCCGGTAAGCATATCCCACTGGTAAAGAGCATAGGGAGTTACGGTAATAAGGCTGGTCGCATCTGCTAGTTTGTAGATGGCCAGCACCTGCGAAGAAGGTTGTGGCATGTTAATGGTAAAATGTACCTGTGCATGAGATGGCCAATGTATCAGGAGGCAGGTTCCCCAAAAAAGCAGGTATGAACGAATCGAAGACAAAGCTGAGTATTGAATGTTTTATGGAGGCATTAAGTTAAGATAGCCGATTAAACTTACCAATAGTTTAATGGCCCAATCAGGGTTGACCTGTATCAATTGCTTTTCATCCGGGTGATATTCGAAAGGTTGCTTCACAGGATTTTAGATGTTCTGCTAATCCGCGTTCTTTAAAAAACACTAACTTAAACCTATAAAAATTCAACCATGCTCATCGTCGCCACTGAATTGCATGTCAAAAATTTCTGGCGCTTCTTTGAATTTGTGCGTCATGCTTCCCGATCTGCCAAACAGGCGAGGCAGGCAGCCGGTTGTCTTCATGTATGGATAGGCAATGGAGGCTGGCGGATTGGGTATACCCTCACAGCCTGGCAGGACCGCAATTCCATTTTGCAGTACCGAAACAGCGGGGCACATAAAGAGGCTATGAAAAAAACAAAGCTGTTCTCCAGCCGGATCAGGACCCTGGTATGGGAGGCTGATTCAGTACCTGACTGGAAAGAGGCGAAGGGCAGATTGGATGAAGTGGCTTTAAGAGAGTTGTGAGATGATACGACATCCTGATAATGTTAAACCACTGCTAACACTGCGCTGCACAGCGTTATCGTTTCCGTGATTCGCCGTGCTCTCCGTGGTTAAAAAAATTCATATTTAAACACTGAATAGCTGATCATGCAAAAAACTACATATTTCCGCTACGCCGGTTTCCTTCTTTTCACCCTCCTGGCCCTCTGGCTGATTAGCCGAAGTATATCCTTGATTCCTTCCTGGAACATGGGGCTCTTTATCCTTTCCGGGATTATTTGCCTGGTCTTACTCTTTTTACTGATCCGATCCATTTACCGCTCTTACACCCCACCCCTGCAAACAAAGCACTGGCTGGGGCTGGTCTTCTTCTCATTACTATCAATAGCCGTAACCTTTTTTGGATTTTTATGGTCCAAACTGGATGACAAAAACACAGGTCTTTTTGACCGCTATGTGGGCCGTCATCATTTTCCGAAAATAACTTTCTATATCTATGAAACCGGCTTAATTGGCAGCAGTGTCCATGTGCATTACAGCCGCCCGGGCGAAATCATTTCCCATAAAATCAATAATGTAGTATTCTGGAATGATCCGGAGTCCATCCGGGTGGAACAAAGCGGTGAGGATTATTGGATTATTGGGGCGAAGAAGAAGTATTTGTTTAGGGGGAATGCGCTTGACCCTTAATAAACCTGCATATTCAACACAAACAAGATATTGATAGTTTGCCTCTAAAATATTCTAGTTGAAAACCAGTGTCTTTCAATATAAAGAAACACTCTTTCCAATCCAGTTATAGAACTATGATAATCAATTGGTAACAACTTTTTAAAAAACCCTTTTTTAGGTCAAAACGAAATTCAGATGTATCTTAAAACCTAAATGTCATCAATGCCAGGGTATATTAAAACAAAACTGCTTTTTGAGTATAAACAAGGTCAGCTTATTGGCCTTGGATTTGGCGACATCGTTCATAGTGACGCGGACATTGTAATTTTATCTGCCTTTCGAACAAATAATTTTACTCCAAATTCAGCAATAGGCTCAATTAATACATTCTTAGAAAAGCATACCTCTATTCGCTTAGAGAACTATATTGATTACGAATTAAAAGAGAACGGATTTAAGTTTATTGATATAAGTTTCCAAAACTTAAGCTTTAAGAAATTACTTATAATTGACATGGGCGAGCCCGACCAGAATGACATTATACCATTGGGATCAGAATCTGGTCTCATTCTGAATAATATAAAAAACGGCTTGGAAAAAGCCAAAATTCAATTAGCGAAATCTACCTCCCCATTTACAATTGACATAACCGCACTAGGTACGCAATACGGAGGTTTACACCGGAAGGAGTGTTTTGATTTACTTATTAATTGGGCAAGCGACTTATTCAATTTAACATCCAAAATAACTTTACTACGCTTTATTGCATATGAGCTTGATACATTTGTTGATTTCTTTGAATCGGTTTTCCGTTTGCAAAAAATTAAACCAGAAAACGAATTAACATTTTCAACTGTCCATAATATAGACAATTTATTACAGTTTAAACCAGAATTAACTTCAGCGCTGCGTGATTTAGACAAGCACCCCAGGGGTGTAATAATAACCTGCCGAACAATAATTGAAACAATTGTAAAAAAACGCCTTTCAAATAACACAATTAAACTATCAGATGGAATCGCTTTGCTGAAAAACTATTGCCCTCCTAATATATATAGTTACCTGACAACCTGTAGAATATTGGGCAATTTCTCAAACCATGACCCAAATTTTATCCCAACTAGAAGAGATGCAGAAGGAATACTAATTCTTACTCTCAGAATTGTAGAATGGCATTTTTCCTTTGAGTCTTAGGTCACTATCCAAACAATTAAATGAAAATGATTAAGATTGCAATAGCAGATGATCATTCCTTATTTCGGACAGGAGTAAAATTAAGCTTACAATCCCGCCCAGATATTCAAATTGTAGCAGAAGCCGAAAATGGTTTGCAGTTACTTAACTTACTAGAACATATAAAAGTTGATATTGTTCTACTTGATATTCAAATGCCGGTACTGGACGGCCTTAGCACTCTTCCTGAAGTTAAGATATTATACCCAGATGTTAAAGTTATAATCTTGTCTATGCATAATGATCATTCAGTTATTTCAAAAATGATGCAACTGGGTGCAAGTTCTTATTTAACTAAAGAAAGTGGCACCAAACTTATATATGAAGCAATTATTGGTGTTTATAATAATGGGGCTTTCTTTACTGAGCAAACAAATAAAGCCTTGATAAAAGGTTTAGTATCTAATGAAACAGAAGAGTATTATAAATTTTCATTAGTTGATTTAAGTGAGAAAGAACTTATTGTTTTGCGCATGTTGTGCAACAAAAATACTTGTAATGAAATAGCTGAAACAGTAAACCTAAGTATTAAAGATGTAGAGATTGTTAAGAATAAACTTCTGTTGAAAACCGGATGTAAATCAGTGGAAGAACTTAACATGTATTCTCAAAGAGTAGGAATTATTGATGAAAAGATGGAGAATGCAATTAGTGAACTAACTAAACTAGAGTTAGTAAATATGTTCACAATTATGAATTCCATTCTTTCATTTGTTAACCATGATTTAGCCGGGCAAAGGTCATTGGTATTCAACTATTTGGACCAAATAAATGAAATTAGTAACAATATAGAATCAGAGATAGACCGCTCCCAAATCGCTGATGTCACAAAAAAGGCATTAGAGGCTACAAGGGCTATAAGTTCAATAAATAAATTAATAAAATTATATGCTAATAGCACTAGGTCGTCAGATCTTAACAAGCTATTTGTCACTCACCCATATAAATTGCTAGACTTAATTGCTGAAAGGAATACTAATATGAAATTAGCAATCGAAACCAAAGATCCTACTCTCAGATTTATTTACCCGAATGTTGTCTTGTATTCAACACTTTCCGAGCTTGTGGAAAATGCAAAAAAAAATTCACAAGGCAATTTGGAAATTTATATCAATTGGTCTATGAAAGGAAATACATTTATTTGCGAAGTACATGATAACGGACCAGGATTTTTAGGAATTCAAATAAATCAAAATGTTACTATGTCCCGTCTGCAATTATTAGAATCAGGAATGGGATTAAAAATTATTGATCGAACAATAATGGAATCTAGAGGAAAATTATTTTTTTCGAAATCCGCACGATTGGGGGGTGCAAAAATATACATAGAAATTCCAACTATTAAATACGTTTCATAATATTCAACTTCATGTCAAATAAATTAAATGGGTTAAAGAGTATTTTACTAGTCGACGACAGCCAACACTCTCTAGACCTTTATTCGGATTTATTGCAAAAATTAACAAATGCACATGTGATGTGTTCCCGACACCCTAGTGTTGCCATCCGCTTGGCAAATAAACATTTTTTTGATATAATTCTAATAGATGTTACAATCACATTTAATGATACTCAATTTGGCGGTTTAGAAGTTTATAAAAAACTAAAACCCCGATATGGTGATTCATCATTAATAGTCTATTCGCAATTTATCACAGATGACTTACTAAGGCAATACGATTATGAATTCAATTTTATAGAAAATAGGGAAGATCCAAAAGAATTTATTATTGAATGTGTTAAGTTGATGAATAATCTTAGAAGACGCCAAAGTTGCTTTGTAGCAATGCCTTTCTCAAAAGAGTATGACAACATATTTAATGTCATAAAAAAAAGTATCGGCTTAGCACACTATCGCTGTATCAGGGCGGATGAGAGGCAATTTACGAGATCCATAGTTGAAAAAATATTTATGGAAATTGATAACGCTAAACTAATAATGTTTGTCGCAACAGATCAAAACCCTAATGCCTTTTATGAATGTGGATATTCAGTTGCCTTAAATAAAGAAGTTATCACTCTTACAGATAAATTCCAGAATTTACCCTTTGATATCCGAGACCGTAATGCAATTGAATATGGTGATAATCCAAGTAAATTGATAAAAGTGTTAAATATCAGATTACAAAACCTTACTAATTTGCCCGCACAATAATTAGATATTGTATATGAACCAGTATTAATATAATAATGGTTTTTTCATTGACTTTTTCCCTTGTATTATAGTGAACAGATAAAGTTATTTTCTTTATTAGTTAGGCTCCCCTATCAATCTGTTTTCTACCATGCAATTACCCTGCATCCATTAATAAGACATTTACATTCTAAACCGCCTTAAATGAATAATCTGCTTTTCCTAATCATTGGCCTTTCCGCTGGAATTGTATTTACCTGGATTGTACGTAAGCTATTTTTTGAAAAATACTATGTCCAAAAGACAGAATTAATTGAAAAAGAACGACTTCTGTCAGAAGTAGGACTCGAAATTGCCCGATGGGAAGTGAAATACAACCATTTACAGCATATTATGTTGAACACCAGCTCCGAACGCGAAAAATTCAAAATTGAAAAGGAAGGGGAAATGCAGGCACGTATCAGGTTGGAGTCCGAAAACAAAAATCTGCAAGAAAAACTTGCCTCGCAAAAACAGGACCTTGAACAAATTGGTCAAAAATTTCAAACTGAGTTTAAACTACTTGCCGGTCAAATATTAGATGAAAAAACAAAATCATTTAATAGCATCCAGGAAACCAGTTTGAAAAACCTGCTGGATCCCTTGAAAACGAATATTAAAGAGTTTAAAACAGAATTTGAAAGCAAGTTGAATCAAGAAGCCATTGAAAAAGGGTCTCTGAGCCAGCAGATCAGGCAAATGCTGGAACTTAACCAGCACCTCTCAGCTCAAGCGGATAATCTTACAAAAGCCCTTTCCAATAATGTAAAACAGCAGGGTGACTGGGGAGAAGGAATTTTAGAAAGTATATTACAATACACCGGATTGCAAAAAGATATCCAGTATTTCGTTCAACAATCGTCTAAAAATGAGGAAGGGGATACCATCCGGCCTGATGTAATTGTGAAATACCCGGACGGAAGAGCATTGGTGATTGACTCCAAAGTTTCACTGGTACACCATACCCGCTTCTGTTCCGCTGAAACACCGGAAGAGCAAGCACAGCACTTGGGACAGTTACTGAACTCCCTGAAACAGCATATTAACGGGCTTAGCGGTAAAAACTATCAATCTGTAAACGACGCCCTTGACCTGGTGATGATGTTTGTGCCTAATGAATCAGCCTATATAACCGCATTGCAGACAGACACCGGGCTATGGCAGTATGCATACTCCAAAAGGGTAGTCCTGATTAGTCCAACCAACCTGATACCGGCCATGAAACTAGTGGCTGATATGTGGCAGCGGGATGCTATCAACCAGAATGCAGTGGAAATAGCAGAAAAAGCCGGGAAACTCTATGATAAACTGGCCGGGTTTATTGATAATTTTGAGAAGATTGGCGGCCAATTGGATAAGGCCCATGAAACCTGGCAGGAGGCTCAAAAGCAATTGTATAAAGGTAGGGGCAACCTACTTAGCCAGGCAGAGCAAATGAAGAAACTACAGGTAAAAACTAGCAAGCAGCTGCCTGCTGCTTTAACAGAGCAGGCTATGCTGGAAGATGGAATTGATGAAGAAGAAACAAGTAGTAACTAACAAAATGTGGAATTTAGTACATGACATTACATGAAGCAATAGAGCAAGTTTTACGAAAATACAGGACACCACTCAAAGCAGCAGAAATGGCCCAGCATATTCATACCGGCCAAGTATATCAAAAAAAGGATAAAACAAAAGTTAGTGGTAGTCAGATTTCTGCAAGAGTTTCTAAATTCCCGGATTTATTCAAGATTGACGAGCTTGGAATTTCACTACACGATAAAAACCTAAAGCCTTATAGAGATTTTTTTCTCCGCTCAAAAAAACTTTTAGATTTCATTTCCCCTGCGGATAATGTCAGAGTAAACGACTTCGTTGCCTCTTTATTAATTCTTATATACTATAGCGAACACCCATTAAGGACCGATATGTATAAAAACAGGGCTAAAGAGGCTCTGCTTTCTTCATATCATAGAATAAGCTTGAGGCATCCTAAGCTTAAAGACAGTTTTATTGAAGCCATCAATTATTTATCAAATACACTTTCAGAATTTGATGCGCAGAGGATACTAGAGTTAATTTCAGATCACCGGTTTGATCAAATTTCACTACCAACGAATACAGAGTTTAATTCCTTTTTTAATGAAGTAATTAATACATCTAATTGGAAAAGAAATTTCCACGTCGCTCAGTTTTCAACACCAAGATTGATTTCCGATTTAATGTGCTCCATATATGAAATTCCATCAAATGCTTTTGTATTTGACCCCTTTGCCGGAAGAGGCTCACTTCTTTCTGATTTAATCCGAAAGACCAATAATCAAATAGGCAAAATTCTTGCAGGAGATATTAACAAGAATGCTGTAGATATTGGGACTCTAAACCTTTATTCATCGGGATTTGAAAATTTTGATTTTAGTCAAAGAAATGCCTTTACAGATTGGAAGGGTACACTAAATGCAGATTTCACAATATCATCTCCACCATTTAATGTTAAAGTAGATAATTCCTTTTTTTATGATTGGATAAAATTTCCAACAAATGATATCAGTTTAAATATTATTCAATTCGCTATTCACCACACTAATATAAATGGAAAGATTTCTCTATTATTGCCCGACTCGGTGCTATATAAGGCACAAAAAGAAGCTTTTTCTATAAGAAGATGGATTGTTGATAATGACCTTTTAAATGGAATTATTTTATTGCCGGCCTCAGCACTAAAGCCCCACATATCCACAAGTGGAATATTGCTACTTTTCGACTTAAGCAAAAGAAGCAAAAGCACAGGTATCTTTTTTTATGATTCCTCTGAAATTGATATTAAGGATTTTAAAAATGAAATAGGCGCAATAACATCCGCATTTCAGAATGAAACTGAAATAAATGGCAAGGCAAGATGGGTAAATAAAGAGGAGATAGTTAATAATAACTACGATTTAAGTGTCAAAAAATATTTACTTCAGTCTTTTGATAATGAAGAGTATGTTCCATTAAAGGAACTGATTATTGAAAGTTTTGCTGGTAATCACATTTCGTCTGAGAATATTAACAAGACTGAAGGCATCCCATATATTCAGGTTGGTGACCTGACAGATGGGGAAGGATTGGAAATATTCCAAAAAACCAATGCAAAAGTGTTTGTGTCAGACACTGAGTTATTAGACCGCTCAATACGCTTTATACCTCCCAGTTCAGTTTTGCTTTCAAAAGTAGGCACTAAGCTAAAACCTACGATTTTTGACCAGCCCCTTAAGGCAACTGTCAGCCCTAATGTCATTGTCTTGAAACCTGGCTCTGAGATTACATCGGAGTATTTAGTATCTCAACTACAAAGCGAATATGTTCTAAAGCAGATAAATGCTTTCCGGAAATACAACGCAATTCCAAGCTTCAGTCTTGGCTCCCTTTTAAATTTAAAAATAAAAATGTTACCGCTTCCTCTTCAGCAGGAATATGTAGCAAAATATTATTCCAGGAAAATAACTGCGGTTGAAAAAGCGGAAAGTAAAGCAAGGCAAGATGAACTGTATAATATTATTTCCAGGATAAAGCATGAGATAAAACAACCTGTTTCATCAATCGGAATCGATATTTCAATATTAAGAGACTATTTAAGACGCAAAGAGGAGAACAGAGAGCCAATTTCGCTGGCAGAATTTATTATCGATCCCCTGGAGGGTCAAAGCCATGAAGACACTGAGGCTACAAAAATTTTAAATATTCTGGAAAGAATAAGCAAGTCTGTTAATGAAGCTCAAGAGACACTTCAAAAAGCCGAAGAGACATTGAATATCGGGAAAGGTTCGTTCAAGCCAGAAACTATAGAGATAAAAACTTTTTTGGAGACCGAAATCAAACCACTGTATGTCAATACAAACTGCACTTTTGAAATCAAGGGCAGAGAGCAAACTATCGTTGCCGACAAATATCAGTTGAAGCTGCTTTTTAAAAATTTAATTGAAAATTCACTCAAACATGGGTTCACAGATAATAGGCCCAAAAAAGACAATATTATAAGGATAGAACTAAGCCGGGATACTGTAAAAAGTTTTTTGGAAATTAATTTTATGAATAACGGAAAGACTTTTTCACCTGGATTCAATAAGACGCTTTTTGAAACGAAGGGAGTTACCACAGACAGGAATAACGGATCGGGCTTTGGTGGCTATCATATCAAAAAAATAATTGAAAATCATAAAGGTGAATTCCAGATAGCCAATGATGAAGAAGTACAGTTAGCAGAATTTAAGGTTAGATTCAAAATCTGTTTACCATTAAGCCTGTAATATGATTATTAAACCAATTAACATCTTACTCTATGAGGATAACCTGGGTTATCGGGATAGTTTTAAACTTGCTGCTCAAAAAGAACGCATTATTACAGAAGCTTATGATAATGTAGATAACATCCTTGAAGCCCTGGAAGAGAATCCACGTAAGCATAAATTTGTCGTTTTAGATGCAAGAGCCTATTTACATGAGGGACAATCGCAGGGAACTGAAAGCGAGGCCAATCTTCATAAAATATTCAGAGAGGTTGAGAGAATTGGGAAAAAACAGGATCGTATTATTCAATATTGTATCAATACCGGTTTTGCAGAAGTTAAATTACAATACCAGGAAGTACTCCCTTGCAGGATTTTTGAAAAAGGACAAGAGGCGGATTTATTTAAATACATTTGGGATTCATATAATAACACAGACGGAGCTAAACTTAGAAATGATTTTCCTGAGTTATTCGATTTTGCTGATTCGTATTTTGATGACACAAGTATTGAAGTTTTATCTGCCCTTTTGCACAAAAATCAATATGAATCAAATAGCATTGCGCATAGGGTTAATAATCTATCAAGTTTAAGAAGATTGATTGAACATACTATGGATATTTTATTCCAACAATATTTAAATTCGCAAGGGGATATTGTTCGAAGCCGTGCTTCAAGGGCAGGTGATGTAATAAATTATCTCAACAGTAACGGTATTGTTCCTCCACAAGTATTCGGTTCGGTAGTAAATATCTTGAAAACTGCAAGCAATTTTGGTAGCCACAGTCCTGAACAAGCTGAACAAATTGAAGATTACCCTACAACCAATTCAATTATCGCCCTTACATTTGGATTTTTCGAAACAATTTCATGGACTAAAAAACTTTTATCTTAACCCATGCTCACTCCCGAACTACGCACCGACATCCTCAAAATATGGAATGCCTTCTGGACAGGCGGCGTTTCCAATCCGCTGGCAGTTATTGAACAGATCACTTACCTGCTTTTTATCAAGCGGCTGGATGAGTTGCAGACCCTGAAAGAAAACGAGTCTAATACCCTGGGCACTAAAGTAGAAAACCCAATTTATACCAAAGCCCAGAAGGAGCTGCGCTGGAGCACTTTTAAAGACATGGAACCGGAAACCATGTTCCAGCTCTTCCGTAAAGAGAATGGGGTCTTTGATTTCATGAAAAATTATGGCAACAAGGACAGTGCCTTTGGCAAGTTTATGAAGAATGCCAATTTCATGATCCCCACACCCCGGTTGCTCGCCAACGTGGTAGACATGATCAGCGGGATTGACATGAAGGACCGGGACACCAAGGGCGATGTGTATGAATTCCTCCTGAGCCAGATTGCCAGCGCCGGGCAAAACGGGCAGTTCCGTACACCTCGCCATATCATTAAAATGATGGTGACCCTGATGGCACCAACCCCGGATGATGTGGTCTGCGATCCTTCCGCAGGCACCTGCGGCTTTTTGGTGAATGCAGCGGAATATGTAAGGCATCACTATCCCAAATCATTTTATAATAAAAAATTCCTGCAGCATTTCAATCATGAGATGTTTATGGGGATGGAATTTGATGCCACAATGATACGGATTGGTGCCATGAACATGATCCTCCATGGCATTGAAGAGCCCTACCTGAAAGATGTGGATGCCCTGAGCGAAGCCAATAACGGGTTTAACGAAGAAGCTACCCTGGTGCTGGCCAATCCGCCGTTTACCGGCAGCCTGGATAAAGAAGCCGTGGATGCTTTTATTCTAAAAACGGTGGATAGCAAGAAAACCGAATTGTTATTTCTTGCGTTGATGCTGCGGGGGTTGAAAAAAGGAGGCCGTGCAGCCGTGATCGTACCTGATGGGGTGCTCTTTGGCAGCAGCAAGGCCCATAAAAAACTACGGGAAGAATTAATCAATAAACACAAACTGGAAACGGTGATCTCCATGCCTTCGGAGTGTTTAAACCTTATGCAGGGGTGAGCACCGGTATTTTAATTTTTACCAAAACCACCACCGGCGGCACCGATAAGGTTTGGTTTTATGATATGCAGGCCGATGGCTATAGCCTGGATGATAAACGCCAGCCGCAGGGGGAAGAGTTTAACAGCTTTGATGACCTGGAAAACCTGGTAAACCTGCACACAAAAAAGGCAATTACATACACCGATATACCGGATATGATCCATCGCTGGCGTAACAGAGATAAGGAAACGAAAAGGCTGCGCACGGATAAAAGTTTTTTTGTGCCGGTAAAAGATATAATTGATAACGGCTATGACCTGAGCATGAACCGCTACAAAGAAGTTGTGCATGAAGAAAAAGTATATGATAATCCAACTGAAATCATTAATGGGAAGTTTGATGCAAAAGGAAATTTAATTGTGCCTGGTATAAAACAAATTGATGAAGAACGAAATAAAACTTTACAAACTTTGGAGGAGTTATTGAAATGAGATGGGAAAAAGTAAAACTGGGTACTGTAATCGAAAAGGCAATCTCTGGTGAATGGGGAGAAGAAGGAGATGGTGTATTTGTTCTAAGAACAACAAATTTTTCAAACGATGGGGCATTGGATTTACGAGAAGTTGTAAAAAGAAATATTGATTCTTCGAAAGTTGAAAAGAAAAAAACTTGATTTGGCGATACTATTATTGAAAAATCTGGTGGAAGTCCAAATCAACCCGTCGGAAGAGTTGTATACTTTAATATAAAGCCAAATGATGTTGACACTTACTTATGTAACAATTTCACTTCAATACTTCGTCCGACAAACAATATTAACCCTAAGTACTTATTCTGGTTTTTATTTAACAATCATATCACTAAGCAAACCTTAAGGTATCAGAATAAAACAACAGGGATAATAAATTTACAAACAGAAAAATATTTAAATGAACTCCAAATCCCCCTCCCCCCACTCCCCATCCAGCAAAAAATAGCCGCCATCTTAGACCAGGCCGATGCGCTGCGCAAAAAAGACCAGCAACTGCTGGCTAAATATGATGAACTGCTGCAGGCAGTGTTTTATGATATGTTTGGCGACCCGGTGAAGAATGAGAAGGGATGGGAGAAGCTTAATGGCAACGAGTATGCAGAAAAAATTAGTGTTGGGGTAGTTATACAACCAGCATCATATTACGTCGAAAAAGGTGTAATTGCACTTAGATCACTCAATATACGACCCAATAAAATAGTGCTCGAAAATCTAGTTTACTTTTCCGAACAAGCAAATAAAAATCAATTACATAAGTCAATCCTGAAGGAAAACGATGTTGTGATAGTTAGAACAGGAGCCACAGGAACAGCGGCAGTTGTACCTAAAATTTTAGACGGATGTAATTGTATTGACTTGATTATCGTTAGGGCAGACAAAAGTATAATCAATCCGATTTATCTATCATTGTTCTTTAATTCTGATTTTGGGAAAAATATTGTTTCGGGAAAAGAAGTGGGCGGAATACAAAAACATTTCAATATAGGCGCAATTAAATCATTAAGTATTCCAGTTCCGCCTATTGGAATTCAAAATCGCTTTGCAGTAATCGTCAAAAATATTCTGCAGCAAAAAGAGGTGTTAAATCTGCAAATAGAACAAAGCGAAAATCTCTTTCAAGGTTTGTTGCAACGGTCTTTTAAGGGGGAGTTGGTAAAGTAAATGAAGTTGTATGGAAGTCATAAAAATGATTTTAATCGATGCCTGTATAAGAAACTTGCTGCCGATGCTTCCAGTTACAACCCAGTTCAGGGTAAGAAGATATTTGATACTTATCCTTACTTTATAAAAAACAAACGAAAACTAAGAACTGCTGATGACCTGATAGTGGCCATAAGTATTGCTTATAGCTGGATGCCCACCATGCTGGATATGTATGAACAATCGGAGAGAAGTTTGGCAAAATTGAAAAAGGAAATAGTACGGTTTAAGGCCATACATAGCTCTGTGGCTTTGCTAAAAAAGGAGACAGAGATAAAAGAAACTCTTGCCATTTTTTGCAAGGCAACCAATAATTCAGTGGTGGGTGCCTGCAAAGTTCTGCATTTGTTCTATCCTTTGCAGGTTCCCATATTCGACAGAAGGGTAATAAGAGCCTGGAATAAACTGTTGCCGGCTACGGCCAAAATTCCCATATTAAATCAGAGAAATCAGGTGAATTGCTTTTATAATTACTGGTTAGGTATTTTGTACTGGAAGGAAAATCTGGGGCATACCGGTGTAAGAAGAATTGAAAAAAACTATTTGAATACGGGGGGTATTTGAATCCGAAAAGGAAAAAGAAGAAAAAAGCAGGGACTGAGTAGTTTTCCATCATTCTGCCTGCAAACAGTTTGCAGGGAGAATATTATTTTCGATTTATAAAAATTAACTATTCATTGCTTAAACGATTTTATGGCTGTACTTAAAGGGTTTTACCTGCGGGTTCAATTAAGCGAGGTTCAGGATATGAAGAACGATAATCCTGAAAAGTACATTGATCAATCATATCCCTTAACCAACGGTATTATTTCAAAAAATCCAGCAGATAAATTTCAACGGATAAAATTCGATTTTGATGGGATAGATGATGCGTGGAGTGGTTACGTAAGTGGATTTTTATATCAGGATAAGAAATTTTTGGGAACTTTTTATCCTGTAAAGGAATCAGGCAACAGCTCAGTAAAAATGGATGGTAATTACAGTATAAAAAAGGGTATTATAAAAATATGGGGGTATGAACGGGGTGCGAATGTTGATGAGGGCTTTTGTTTACAGCTTAACAAATAATCAGTATGGGTGAAAGCAAAGATTTTATCACTGAATTTTCCGGGGTGCTGAATAAACAAATACCAAAGGTTAAAACGCTTTTAAAAACCTTCATGGATATTGCAGGGTACCCGCATTATGAGAATGTAATTTCAAATTTCCTGCAATTCTATTTCTCACCAGATGAAGAGCATGGGCTGCACTACCTCTTTATTGATAGTCTTGTCAACTGTATTAATCGTAAGCATAATTCTGCATTTAATTACACACCCGGTTTATGCCGGGTAGATAGAGAAGCTCCTGGTTTGGCAAATACCCGGATAGATTTATTGATAAATTTTGGGGACACTGATAAACCACAGGAAACAGATGCTATAATTATTGAGTGCAAAATCAGAGCTTCGCTTTATAATAATTTAGATTATTACTGGGATGCCGTAGCAGCAAAGAATAAAACAGGTGTAGTACTCAGTTTATACAAAGAAAGTAATCTGGCTCATCCCGGTTTTGTGAATATCATGATGGAAGAATTGGTGAATGAGGTGTTAAATAACCTGGGCAACTATACTGCTAAAGTTCCAGATACGCATCTGATATTTCTTAATGATTTTCTCACTCATCTTTTAGCCTTAAAAAACAACCCTGCCATGACTGATTATTACCAATTCTATTATGAACACGCAGCAAAAATTAATGACTTAGCTGAGATGCGGGATCATATAACCCGTGATATACGAAACTGTGTAGTAAGAACAGGTACAGAACTCGGATACCAGGCTACAGGAAGTGCCTATCATTACAGGTATTGGCTGATAAAAGGTACCAGCGAAATCTACTTTACCTTTCTGGTGCCCGATGCGTACAAGAGGCTGGACAATCATAAGCTCCATATTATCCTGGAGGTACAGCGTAAGATGATAGACCAAAGGGAAAGAATTATTAATGATCCAACCTTACAGGCCATCGCCAAAGCAACAGGCGCTGAAATTGGGGAATTGCATAATGGAGGTTCATATATGTACCTGATGATGCTAACGATAGAACTCAATGCAGCTACACTTACAAAACTCTCCGAATGCATTGCTGAAGAAAATATTCGATTCATAAAACCGGTTTATGACAGAATAAAGGAATTGATTTAGAGTTAGGTTGATGCCTGCAAACAGATTGCAGGGAAAAATGATTATTTTAGGTGTTAGTCTCAGTGACTAAACTTCAAACTCAATCCATAAATGACCTCAAACTTCTCTTTCTTACAACAAGAGTTTGAGCCGCTGTTGCAGACCGCACAGCGGGCAGAGCATTATGTGCATACCGACCCGATGTATTGCGCCATTCTGTGCCGCAAAAGCCTGGAGGAGTTTATTAAATGGCTGTATGACCATGATGAGGATCTTGAAATCCCTCCTGATACCACCCTCAATTCGCTGATGCATGAGCAGAGTTTTAAGAACCTTGTGCCTCCAGCACTTTTTCGCAATATCAACCTGGTTCGCAAAATTGGCAACAACGCCATCCATACCAACCAGCGTACGGAAAAGCGGGATGCTATCGCCAGCCTGAAGATCCTGCATGATTTCGGGCTTTGGGTGGTGCGGTTATACAGCCGTGGGCAGACGCCGGTTATACCTTTTGAAGAACGCATTTTACCAACCGGTGAGCCGGTAGAAAGGACCCGCCTGCAAATGCAGGAACTTTCCCGCCAGTACGAGGATGTTCAGCAGCAACTGATCCGTGCCAACGAAGAACTACAGCGCAATGAACAACTGGCAAGACAACTGCAGGAAAAACTGCAGGAGGTACACGAAGTAAAGCAACAGAATACGGCTTCTGCGGGTGAGTTTACATTCAGTGTATCCGAAGCAGAGACCCGGAGGATCTATATTGATGCTTTATTGAAAGAAGCAGGCTGGGACCTGGCTGCCCCACGTACGATTGAATTTGAAGTACAGGGAATGTCGCATGATGGAGGCATTGGCTATGCCGATTATGTTTTATGGGGTGATGCTGGTAAACCATTGGGCGTAGTGGAAGCCAAAAAAACTATGGCAGATTCTTATAAAGGAAAAAGACAGGCAGAACTGTATGCAAACTGCCTGGAGCAGATGTTTGGCCAGCGGCCGGTGATATACTATACTAATGGTTTTGAAACCCATACCTGGGATGATACTTTCTATCCGCCAAGACAGGTGCAGGGTTTTTATACAAAGGACGAACTGCAACTGCTGATCAACAGAAGAACAACCAGGAAAAAACTGGCGGAGATTCCGATTGATAAAGAGATTGTGAACCGCTACTACCAGGAAGAAGCTACCAAAAGAGTGGAAGAAACCCTGGAAAAAAAAGCAAGAGGTGCCCTGCTGGTGATGGCCACCGGAAGTGGAAAAACAAGAACTGCTGCAGCACTGGCCGACATTCTTACAAAAGCCAACTGGGCTAAAAAAATATTATTCCTTGCAGACAGGAATGCCCTGGTGACGCAGGCCAAAAATGCTTTTAATACACTGCTTCCCCATTTAACATCGATTGACCTGACAAAAGAAGAGGAAGATACAGCCAGCCGTGTGGTGTTTAGCACCTACCCTACCATCATGAACCGGATAGACAGTACTAAAGTGGATGGACACCGGTATTATGGAGTGGGTCATTTTGATGTGGTAATCATTGATGAAGCCCACAGAAGCGTGTATATGAAGTACAGGGCCATTTTTGAATATTTCGATGCCATTTTTATCGGCTTAACGGCTACACCAAAATCCGATGCAGATAAAGATACCTATGAGCTTTTTGGGCTGGAATTGCATAACCCTACTTATGCCTATGAACTGGATACAGCCGTAAATGATAAATACCTCGTACTGCCTAAAGCGATGAAGGTTCCGGTCCGGTTTCCGAGGGATGGTGTCAAATACAACGAGCTGAGTGAGGAAGAAAAAAAGGAATACGAAAAAGAATTCATCGAGAATTATGGATACATACCGGAAGAAGTATCCGGGAGTGCCATCAATACCTGGCTTTTTAATGAGGACACCGTAAATAAGGTATTGGATGTTTTGATGCAGCAGGGTCAGAAAATTGAAGGAGGTGATTTACTGGGCAAGACCATCATTTTTGCCAAGAACCATAACCATGCAGTTTACATTGAAGAATGTTTCAATAAACGATACCCAAAATATGCCGGGAAGATGCTCCGTATTATTGACAACCAGGTGTACAATGCACAGGATATGATCTACCGTTTTTCAGATCCCGAGAACAAAGAATTCCAAATCGCCGTTTCGGTTGACATGCTGGATACAGGGATTGATATACCCGAAATCCTGAATCTTGTTTTCTTTAAGCCTGTTAGATCAAAAGCCAAATTCTGGCAAATGGTAGGCCGGGGCACCCGGCTTTGTAAAAATATATTCGGGCCAGGAATGGACAAGGAATGCTTTTACATTTTTGATGTTTGTGGGAACCTGGATTTTTTCAGTGCCAATATTAAAGAAACAGAGCCGGGTCTCCGGGGGTCTTTAAGCCAACAAATATTCACTGCCAAACTGAACCTTGCTTTTATTCTTGAAGAAAGAAAAGCCACTGGTGAAGAATTATTACTCAAAGAACAACTGCTGGATGAGCTGCATCAAATTGTAGTGGCATTAAAGGAAGATGATTTCCGGGTACGAATGAAGTTGCAATATTTAGAGAAATACCGGAGTCGTGATCAATGGAATGCCCTAAGCAATCTGGATGTTTTGGAAGTAGAAAATCATATTTCAACATTATACACCGACAGTAAATCTGATGAGTCAGCCCGCTGGTTTGACCTGATGATAGTGAACCTGATGCTGGCACAGGTGCAGCAATCGCCCCGGCAAAAGTTTTACCAATTGCAGGTCACAGAAACAACAAGGGGTTTACTCAAAAGCTTAGTATCCCGGATGTAAAAGCAATGGAGCCACTGATTCGTCAAATCCAGGAAGATGAGTATTGGCAACAGGCAGGTTTAACCACCCATAACCAATCCAGGCTGGATCTGCGTCATCTTATAAAGTATATTGACCCGGTGTTAAAACCTAATCTTTACACCAACTTTAAAGACGAGGTGGGAAATATTGAAGAAGTGCAGATCCTTACACAATACCAGGAGCTCGGCAGTTACAAGAAAAGAGTGGAAAAATTCATCCGGGACAACCAGCACCATATTACCATCCATCGTATCCGTAATAATAAGCCGATAACCGGACAGGAAATAGAGGAGCTGGAACGACTGTTATCCGGCCTTGATCAAAACAGTAACAAAGAGTTATTGGAGAAAGTCAAAAAAGGTCAGTCACTCGCTGCATTTATCCGTAGTATTCTCGGGCTTGATATTAACGCCGCTAAAGAGGCCTTTGCAGGCTTTCTGTCCAAAGGGAATATGTCAGCCACTCAGATCAATTTTATAAATGCGATTATTGACTACTTCTCAGTAAATGGCACTATTGATAAGAAGATGCTTTTCGATAAACCATTTACCGATATTGACTACAGGGGAATATCTGGAGTGTTCAACAACGAAGAAACGGCAAAGGTGATTAGTATTATTGATAAATTGAATGAAGTATCACTGGGTTAATATCATTTATATTTTACTACCCCTTGCTCATATAGTTCTTTCATCTCTTTCCGTATTGACGCAGGCTTTATTACTTCCAGTGCTGGTCCGTAGCTCATCAAAGTGGAAGTCAATTCATAATTACTGAACAGTTTCAGTTCAAGCTTTATACTCCCATCCCTGTGCTCATTTTTAATGATTTGTGATTTATGAATAGGCTTAGTACGGATATAATCTGCAGATGATGCATCCACTTTGATTAGAATATCCAGTGGTTCCTGTTCTTTAGGAATCGTCACTCCTATCACATTATTGAAATAGGTTTCCGGATCAAACATATCATTCTCTATAAAGGGTTCCACAGAGTTTTTGATTTTCCCCTTAATGCTATCTAAACGAATGTTACTTAATACGTTGTTATTACCTACCCTGCCAATCAGAAACCATCTGTTTCTGTATTCTTTAAGCATATAGGGGTGCACCAACCATTCCCTTTCGTCTTTATTAAACGGTTTATAGGAAAACCGGACCGGGCTTTTCTCCTGAATAGCAGAAAATATTTCGTCAAAATACTCCTTGCCTTTTGCCTCAGTATGCTCTTCAAAGGCAATCATTGTGTTACTCTCTTCGATATTTGTATATATCTTGTTTTGCAGTCTTGCCACAATGGCATCTACCTCTTTCGTCAATTTAATATCTGTTGCTTTCTTCAAAATAGCAATTGCCTTTTTTAACAAAGCAATATCATCCTCATCTACCGGCAGCGTTTTCAAAGAAAATTTTTGTGAATAATAAATGTTGGGGTCTGATTTAGTTGGCCTGTGAACAGGTGCATCTTTCTTTTCTACTAAGTAAGCAATGTCATATTTAAGTGTCCTTTCGCTAACAGGGATTTCGCCGATACTCTCAAGTTTTTCGTTTAAATCATCCAGCAACACACTATAGTTTCTTTTTTTATTACTGTTTAACAGTTCATCTAGTATCTCGAGCCGGTCTCCAATATGCCTTCGCTCATGTGTTATTTTACTTCGTTTCATAAACAGTATTACTGGTTTTAATGGATGCAAACAGGCTGCATCCATAGGTTTCATATTTGTATCGTTAACAACAAGATAAAAAGAAAAACTGGCCTGCAAAAAGATTGCAGTCATGGTCTTTAACCTTGCAAAATAAATTTAGAAATATGACAAAGGATATCAGTTATGTAGAAATGCTCCTTACCGAAAGATGGAGGCAAAAAGGGAACAAATCCTCGAAAGAGATACCCGAAAATGCCGGAATTGCGGTTCTGGCCAGAACCTGCATATCCATCACAGGCAGTACCATACCGACAGTAAAACTGGCTTAAAAAGGGAGCCCTGGGACTATGAAAACAAATACCTGATAACCCTTTGCGAAAAATGTCACGAAGCCGGACATAAGCAATTTAACATACACAATTTCAAAAATTAAATTCTTTTTCTATGTCTCTTTTTAATTTCTTCCGTCGCAGTAAGACCACCGTTAGTAATCCCTCTGCCGACACATCGGTACTGGAACCAGTTATAGCTGTTGATCGCAGTCTCTTCGTAGATGACGAAGCGCCTGACCCCAAAAACTCTGTAAACAAGGAGGCTAACCATATAGAAGAGTTCATGGGAAAAAATTATGAATGGCAGGGCTATAATGACGGATATAGCCATCCGGATGCTGAATACCTTCAACATTCCCTGGCAAAGCTTCGCTCAGAATTCAGGCTATCTGTAGATAAATGTATGGACGAAAAACGCTCGGAGTTAGGAAGTTTGAAACTACACCTGATCGATACCGAGGGTATTTCTCCCCGCCTGGAAGCTAAACTGAAGGAGAAGATCAGGCAGATCGAAGTGGTCATTCATGAGCTTGATACTCAGAAGATTCTTTCCATCGAGGCAGAAGGTATTATTGCTCCTGCTATCCATGGCTACCGGCTTGGATTTATAAAAGGGCTGGAATCTTATCAGCAAGAGAAACTGTTTGCCGGCAGCACCGGATTATTTAACCAATAAAATCTTTTCTATGCTAAAAGCTGCTTGTATTCTGACAGGTGACAACCACCAATTAGTAGCGTCTGACACCCCTGCGAGTAAGAAAAAAATAGTGGCTATGGCAATGGCCATGATGATCCCGATTATGATCTGGGTGTTCAATGGGTTTATGCTTGCATATGAGGTTCTGGAGTCCGGATTGTTCTGGGCTATTTTGACAAGCTTAATATGCGGGACTATAGTATTTTTTATAGAGAAACTGGTGATTATGGCGAATGGCAATGGGTGGTTAAGCTTTTTCAGAGTTTGTATAGGTTTTCTCATTGCCGGACTGGGTAGTATTGCTATTGACGAAGTCATATTTAAAAATGATATTGATTTAAGTGTAGCAACTTTAAAGACCCATGCAATTCAACAGGCGAAAGATGACGCAAAAGCTGAATTTGAAACGCTTAACGATTATAGTAAACTGGATCAATCTATTAACGAGGCAAAATTGAGCCATAACCGGGCTGAAAAAGATGTAATTGATGAAGCTAATGGGACATATGGTACAGGGAAAAGGGGGGTAGGCAAAGTGACCGCCATAAAAGACAGAAAGGCTAAAGAACGAAAAGCAGAACTTGACAAACTGCTGATGCAAAAAGCTGAATTGGATATAGTCAAGGACAATAATGTCAGGGCTGAGGGTGAAAAGAGAGCTGACTCTTTCAATGAGCATGCACTACTTATCCGAATTAAAGCTTTGTTCAGATTAGTTGCATCAGATGGATATATGCTTATAACATACCTGTTCTTTACACTATTACTTTTCTTTTCGAATTCCTGGTAGTAATTCTTAAACATACCTGGAAGAAAACAAATTATGAGAAAAAGATTGAGATGATTGAAGAGATTGGGAAAAGGAGAATTGAGTTTCTCCAAAGAAAAGACTCCCCTTTAACAGACCCCGGAAGCTTTTCACCCCATTTTGAAATGGCGAGAACAGCTTTAAAAAACAGTCCTTCCCTTTTTAAGTGACTTAAAAAAGTTACTCGATCTAAAATTGTCATCTATCTCTGACTTGTTGTCTCCTATTGTGAAACAATTCTGAAAAGAGATGCAGGCAGTTTTGAACTCCTGCCTACAAGAGTTCAGGAGAGACATAGTTTCCACTCTCATCGCTGGAAACCAGTAAAACTATTTATATGCCTATAGGAACAACAGCCAGAACAGGTGAAACTTGTCCGGAAAGTGGTGTGTGGCAGGTGGTTGGCACCCCGACTACTACTGCCCCGATTGCCAAGGGAAATCGGATGCCTCCATACAATGGTAAAGCAGTTACCTGGAAGCTAATTCAGCTTGCATGAATTTGAAAGGCTGTTCATTAGGGCAGCCTTTCCTTTTTTCCGATTGATAAGATTAACAAAATTCGGAATATTTATCTCCGATACTGAGCTTAGACGATACTCATTATCTTAAAACAAACCCTTTTAATGCGGTTGATCCTTCTTCTACTAATCGCCTTCATCCCCCTCTGTGGCCCCGCCCAACTCCTGATCAAAAACACTAACCTGGTGGCTATTTAAGGGATGAAAGTTTAAACCGGGCAGACTGTATTCGTTATGGGAAACCGGAATTCAACAGCCTGTCTTGAGGTTGAGGAGTATTCACCGCAGAGAACAGGAGATCGCAGAGGTTTCGCAGAGAGGTTTAACCGCAAAGGCGCCAGGACGCAAAGAAACGCAAAGAATTTCCGGGGCCTTATTTAAACTCTACAAAAAATCCCTGCCTGCCGGCAGGCAGGCGCGAAAATCCGCTCAATCCGCGTCATCCGCGTTCCCATTAAATTTTTTGCGAAGCAAAATCGAAATCTGCCTTCATCCTTGCCGGTAAAAAATATTTTCCAATAATTATCCCCCTCACCCTTTTTCTTCCCAAAAATTTTTAAGTTTGGTTACCAACCATTACACCTTCCTTTTATGAAAAAACCCGGCCAAAACCAGGACCAGCCCACCACTGCCCATACCCCGCAAAGTAAAACACGCCGCAAGCTGCTGAAATTACTGGGACTCGGAACCGGTATCGGCGCCGCCCCCTCTATCGCCGGTAATACCAATAATCTGGCCGACGCGCTCTTTGAAACCGCCGGCTTCCTCAGCGATAAAACCGTACTGATCCTTTACCGGCCACAGGACCTGCTGGAACTGAAACTGACTTTCACTGGTTATAAAAAATCATCCGATAATAAATCATTAGTGAAAACCGCCGGCCCCTTCCTGCTGCTGGTGGAATTTCAACCCCAAAGTATCGCCGAACAGGCCTGGGAAGAAACCGGTGGAGAAGAAGGACAAGCTAATCTCGATGAAGCCGCTAAAAAAGACCTGAAATGGAATAATCCCAATGAACCGGTACTCACCGGTATGATCATCGGTAATCCCAATATCAATCCCGGAATCAAGAGTATTATTCCTCCTGCTAAAACCTATATCTCCGGTAAAACCAGACTGGTCTTTGATACAAAAGGAAAAGATAATATCACGCTTTCCCCAAGCAGTCTGCTGGACTGGAGTAATTTCCAGATGGTAGTCAATAAAAGAGCCACCTGTACTCCTGTATTTTCAGTAGAAGATATCCGCACTCCTATCTATGATAATAAAAATATCATCGCCCCGAAAAATATTGAACCGATCAAGACCGAACCCGTTACTCTTCCCAATAATAATAACAACAATAATCCGAACCCCGGTCGCCGGATCACGAACCCGCCTGTAAATAGCCGGGATACCTTACGCCGACAGGTGGAACTGAACCGGAATACACGTGCCGCCGGCAGAGACGAAGCCAATACGATTGCCAAAAATGAATTACCCATTGCCGTTGTAAAAGATGATGCCGGACTATTAGCCAATATCAGCGCCTTTCTCAACAGCAATAAACCGGCCCCCATCGGTGAGAACGAAACTTCCATCGAAGCCCCCTATCGTTTATTCCTTTCTCCCAATCAATTCGCTGCCTGGAAACAGGAAGCCTTATTGCAAAACCGCCCCGACCTGCAGGGCACACAGTTTTCAACCTACGAACTCTGGCATACCCGCCTCGCCAGTACCAACTGCCGCGGCACCCTCGATAATTCAAGAGCCACCAAGGGAATCAAAACCATCCGCGCCTTATGGGGAACTGATATAAACGGGGACTGGACCCAAAAACCGGAACGTGATTATTCTCCCGATGGGAAAATGGATTTTGTCGGACTGAATAAATTCATCACCTCCCTTTATAATGACGATCGCCATTGCATTGTACACCAGACCAGCAATTTTGGAATCACGGGTTTTACTCCCAAACCCATCCAGGTGAATAACCTGATGCTGAGTACCCTCGGTGCCTGGCTGGATGCCATCGTGGAATTCAAAAGACCGGAACTGAAAAATGTACTCAGCGATCTGAACATGCTGAAGTGGAAACATATCGCCACCCTGGCCCGTGATCATTATGTGGAAGTGGTGTATGCAGGTAATATGTATCCATTCGGACATGAAGCCGCACTCGTTCGCATCACCGAACGTAAACCCAAGAACGGTTTTGCCGGCAACTGGCAACGCTATTTTGTAGCCATCACGGAGGAAGAAAAGAAATACAATCCCGTGAATAAGGAAAACAAACACAATGCTTTTCCTTTTTCTACCATTAAAATCATCACTGCTGCTACCCCCACCATCAAATCCCCTTCCAAATTTACCAGTGCTATCATTGGCAATAATGATCATCAGTTTGTTCCTACCATGGCCAATGGTAAACCATTTGTTTTTAAACTGGTGGGCTACGACTTTGATGGTGGTGATGTGAGTTTTGAAATGCCGCTCGTCTTTGTGAGTACCAATGTGTCTCTAAATGATAGCCAGGCTTTTCATGAAGGGAATATCAATAAACTAAACAGCGCTTATAATAATAACCCGATCGGTAAGGTTTCATTCCGCAATCAGCAAATGGCCCTGGCCCGCAGCACTAAACCCGGGGAAACACATTATGAAACGGCTTCAGTGATTTTCAATGGCCGCTTTGATAAAAATGAATCACCCGGATTTATTCCATCCACTGAATCCCTGGATGTATTTGTTTCTGCCGTGGAAAATATTACCGGACAGCGCAAACCGCTGAAAATACAACTGGAAGATGACCGCAATGCCGGGGGCGTGATTGCTAAACTGCATCCCTCCACCAGCAAAATGGCCGTGAACTTCAATGGCAGCGGTAACAAAACCGGTGGCAGTCTTTCTCCGAATTTCTCCATCACGGGTTTATCCAGAACCTATGGCGCCATCAGCGGCAAGATTGAAGATGTAAAGAATAAGCTGATGGATCCGGCCTCCTTTTTTGATACAAGCGCCAAATTATTCGGAATTATTCCACTGAGCAGTATCATCAAAGCCACTACCGATTTACTCGCCGGTGAATCTCCAATTCCCACATTAAAAAATATTGAAACCGACGAAGCCCGTATCACCCAGTACACCTGGAAAGGTGCCAAACTGGTGAAACAGGATTTCTTTGGTAAGATGCTGACCTTTGATCCCGCCAATGATGCAAGGCTGATCATTGAAACCAGTCTGTATCGTTACAAAGGCAATAAACCCAATGCGCTGATCGTCGATTCTTCTATCAGCGGTTTTGATATCATCCTCGCGGGATTAGCGAAAGTGGGTTTCAAGAAAGTTGGATTCAAAACAGGAGCCAATACCAAGACAGACTTCACCGTTGACATGAAGAATCCGGCCCTCGAATTCCTGGGTCCGCTCACTTTTATCAATATACTTCAGAAATATATTCCGGCTGATGGTTTCAGTGATCCGCCATTCCTTGACATCACTACAAGCGGTATTACATCCGGATATACCCTGGCCCTGCCCGATGTACAGCTGGGTGCATTTACACTGCGTAATATCAATCTAGGTGCCTCGGTCAGTCTTTCCTTTACCGGTGGCCCGCTGATCATGCGATTTAATTTCTGTGAGAAGCACCAGCCCTTTCAGCTCACTGTTTCCGCATTAGGTGGCGGAGGTTTCTTAGCGCTAGAGTTTGATGTAAAAGGATTACGCACCCTTGAAGCCGCATTGGAATTTGGAGCTGCAGCTTCCATCAATCTCGGTGTAGCCAGCGGGGCCGTGAGTATCATGGGTGGTGTGTATTTCAAAATCACCAAGACAGAAGAAGGAAAAGAAATCACGATCGAAGGATATGTGCGGATCAATGGAGCATTGAGTGTACTGGGATTGATAACCGTGAGTCTGGAATTCCTGCTCAGTCTTACTGCCAATCTCGAAACGGTCAATGGTAAAGACAAAGTCACCAAGGTCTGGGGCAAGGCTACTTTGAAGATCAAGATCGAAATCTTTTTCTTCAGTAAAACGGTCAAGCTCGAAACCTCCCGTGAATTCGCCGGCGCCGGTGCAGATCCAACCTTTACAATGCTGGTGAGTGAGAAGGATTGGTTGGAATACTGTGATACGTTTGCTGCCTGATAAAAATTAAAAGAAACAAGATACAAGAGCCAAATAAATTGAAAAGGGAAAATTGAAAAATCTTCCAGTGGAGCGTGAATAGAGTGTAGAAGCAAGGAAATTCCAATAATCGGAATCCCAATAACAAATATCAAATAACTAATACCTAAACTGAAGAAGAAACAAATAAATTGAAAAGGGAAAATTGAAAAGTCTTCCGATGGAGCGTGAATAGAACGGAGCAGAAAGTAAACCCAAACAATCGGTATACCCAATACCCAATTCCTAATACCTAATATCTGAATCTATGTCTCAAAAACTAATCATCAGCACCTGCCCCTGGAAGGATTATAAATCCGGCAAATGGATGCTCAGTGCCATGATCAATGTGCAACTGGAAACTCCGGCAGAAACAACACTGTCAGTCTTCCCTGATATTTTAAAGTGGATGGAGAAAGTACAGCAGGCTGTTTTTTATGTGCAGTGGATTAATGCGGCACCAACTGCAATCAAACCGGTAACCGCTAAATGGAGCCCGGCTCTCTATGAAAAATTATTCCATAGCGGGATCAAGGTGAAGGGATTCGGACCCTTGAATCTTTCAACGATCAAGATCAAATCCTACCCGGTCAAACATATCAGCAATTTTATTTTCGATACTTATAAGGAAGTGGGCAATTTAAAAATGAATGAGATGCCCAAGGCCAGTTTCTATACAAAGGAATACACCAAACTGAGCCCGATATCTAAAGTAACATTGACCCAAACCAGTCCCATCACCAATAGCAACCGCCGGATCACCAAGGCAGATTTTGTAAAAAAGGGTCATGGTGGTTTAACAGAAGTGAAACAAAAACTCGCGGGTGAAAAAGTAATTTCCTATAAACAACAACCCAATCTCACTACCGATATCGGGCAATTGCATAACTATTTCGCCAAAAATGAAACCAAAATCGTCAAAGGCCCGGCTGCCATTGCACCCAAGGAATTTGAATACCATGATGTATTTTCTGTGATCACCAGTTACCCGGTGATCCTGCGCAAACTGGGATTGGTAATTGATTTTGTATTGCCCGCCGCTCCGGCATCTGCCAAGGGAACGGTAAGGATTGTGCCGACCAATCTGAATTTTTTGGATGATGTGGCCATCGTGGCACCGAATACTTCTTATGAATCCACTGTGGCCGGATTTTATGCAGCACCCAAAGCCGGCAGTTCGATTGATAAAGGGACACTGAAACTGAATACGGATGAGTTTGATATTGTAACCTATGATACCGATGCAGCTGCCGTAAAACTGATTTCTCATACGGAAACCATTGTGGAAAAAACAGGATCCCTGCTGGCAGATTTCAGCAATTACAGTTTCTTTCAGATGGTGGACAATGATTATTTCAAAAACCTGGTGATGCCGATTGACAACGAAGACCCGATAGCTATCGGGTGTGGACCAGCTATTACTGATGATAAGAATGATACGGAGGAAGGTCTTCCCTCCCTGCGCAGTGCGGGGATCGGACTGGTGAAAAACGGTTTGGCAGAAAATATCTATACCAAACTCAAGGCAGGGGAAATCATGTTCAGCGGTTTTGTGAACCCTGTCAATCATTTGAAAAGTACGGAGCTGCTCAATACCAACAAAACACAGGCACCCGTCAATTTTAAAGATGTTACCGCCCTGAAAAAATTAAGGGATTCCGGATTCACAAAAATCAATGCCGTCATCAGCAATCCGGTGATATTGCCTCCGGCTACACAAACTTTATTTGCCGATGATATCGTACAAGGATACCGGATGGATATTGCCTATGAGGATAAACCCACTCAATGGTATTCCCTGCACAAGAGAAAAAACAGTTATGGTTTTCAGCCTGTCGGTGCACCGGCTGAACCTATTGCCTTAACGGAAGATGAACTGGTAGATGAAGGTTGTCTCAATATTGCTTTAGTAGAAGATGAGAATGATGATGAAAAAGATACTGACAAAGTAAATGAAGTGATCGCCCGCTGGCAGGGATGGAGTTTGTCTGTCCCCAAACCCGGTAAAGGCATTAACGAGGACAATGCCAATATCGTGAGCAGTGATGAGGCAGAGAAATCAAAATATAAACTCAAGGACAATGTCCCCTTCCGCATGCAGGTCAATACCGGACTTGCTCCCAAGACATTACCCATGCTGCGTTTTGGCCGTAACTACCGCTTGAAGGTAAGAACGGTGGATATAGCCGGTAATTCTCTGCCTCATGATGTAGTACCGGAAAATGCAAACATTGCCCTGAAGACTGGTATCAAATACCTCCGCTATGAACCATTGCCGGTTCCGGTATTGGTTGGTACAGATGAAATTGCTTCCAAAACAAATGATAAGATCAGAGAACGTGATGGAGAATCGCTGGAGCATATGGTGGTGAGGAGTAATGTGGGAGTGAGCACGGCGGATTATGAAAAAAACAACCCCACCAATATTTATCCGGAAGGATCCACTGTTCCTCAAAATACCATCACCTGGAAACAGGAAGCTGTCCGTCATTTCAAAGCCCCACGCTGCTCTCAGCAGATGGTGGAAACCCACGGACTCTTTGATGATGGAATTGGCAACCCGGCAAATGCAAAAGCCAATTATGATTTTATCAAGGGAAGGGATGAGAAACTGGATGAAGCTGATCCGGCGCTTCGGGCTAAACAGGCGAATACAACCGATTCCAATTTGCCGATTGAATACCTGGCTGATCCCATGGCCGCTGGCGTGGTATTGCTGATGAATTCCAACACCACATTTGAAAGTAACTGGAAAAAAGACCAGGCCCGTAAATTCAGTTTTTATTTTGATGATGAAGTTACCGACGTTTCAGCCAATAGCCTGATCAATAAAGAAAGCTGGAAGAATCCTAAATCATTCCGGATCCAGCTGCTCGAAGGCAATGGGGCCGTACAATGGATCAGGGCGCAAAGGATACTGATCATCACCCTGCCCAAATCTGCAGAGGTGGAAATCCGTTATGCCAGTTTCTGGCGGCCCGATGATGTTGACCGTTACAGTGCCATGCAACCCATTGTGGCCAAAGGCACCAATAACCTGCGCAGTCTGGATTATGCCAAGAGGGGTTTGCACTGGATGTTCAGTCCCTGGAGAAAGATCCGTTTGGTGCATGCCGTTCAACAGCCGCTGGAGAAACCAAATTTTGAACCCGGTTCCCTGAAAAGCGAACGTGGCTATAACGATACCTTCACCAAACTGAATGCCAACATGAAAGTACATGGCAGCAGTACGGATAAAGTGGATATAGAAGCCAGCTGGACCGAACAGGTAGATGATTTGAAAAATACCAATATCATTACCGGCCAGTTCAATACCCATGTGGCAACCCTGCAGGTAGCTTATTGCAATAACAAACTGCTGAGTTCAGCGGCTAATACCCCAGGTACGGCAGAAGAAAGAAGATTCCCGCAACTGCATCACCCTTTCAATGATACCAAACACCGGATGATCAATTACCGGGGTATTGCCACCAGTCGCTACCGGGAATATTTTACCGGCATTATTGAAACCGGTACCAAGACCGGAAAACCGGTTGAGCTTTCACAGATTGGTGATCAGGTGAAAGTAAATATCCTGAGTACGGCCAGACCTGCCACTGCTGTTGTGGATTATGTAGTACCCAGTTTTAACTGGCTGACGAATGATAAAGGAACCGAGATCACCCGGATGCGTACCGGTAATATCCGGGTCTACCTGCAAAGGCCCTGGTTCAGCAGCGGAGATGATGAAATGCTGGGGGTATTATTACCCATCAAGAATGTGATGCTCTCCGATGCTGGCAAACTGCATTGCACGGTTTGGGGGAAGGATCCTGTATTCAATTCACCGGAGTTGAATGGCACTAATTATCCGCAGGTTGAAAATTTCCCTTTTGCGGCTGCCTATGATACCGTGTCATTATCAGAGGATGAAAATACTAAGATGACTGTAGCGGCCTATAAAGTGCTGTTTGACGAAGAAAAGCAACTGCATTATGCAGATGTGCCCATTCAGATCAACCAGGCTTATTTTCCTTTCGTGCGTTTATGCGTGGCCCGTTATCAGCAACATTCATTAAAAATCAATGGGAAGGATTGTTGTCTGGGTCCGGCTACCACGGTAGACTGGCTGCAAATTGTTCCTGTACGGTACACCGCTTTATATTTCAAAGGTGGAAAGAATGAGTTTGATGTGGCGCTTCGCGGTACCGCGCCTTATGGATTTACCGGTCAGAAGTTTTTGAATGACGGTACACAGAGTCCATCCCGCAGCAAGATCACTGTAACCATTGAAAACACCCTATTGGGTAAAAAGGAAGATGCATTTGTCAGCATTAATGACCGTACACAGGGGATCAATACCAGTATCTTCATCAAACAATACTACCTGGACCGGTCACAGTTCCGGGGCACTCAGATTGAATTCGTGGAGCGGATTACACTGGGAGCCGGTTATGCCAGTCAGCCTTTCCGGGTGGTGATCCGGGAATATGAACTGCATGAGTTTGATCCGCTGAGAGTACAGGAGGAAGAACAGAAAAAAGGATTTAATACGGGTGCCAAGATCACTACAGGTCCTCGCTATGAGGAAAGACTGGTATTCATGGATGTATTTGAAGTAAACGGGTCGGTGTAAATCCGGTATACAGTTTCCCTCTATTCGGCAAATTTTATAGGTATATTACCTGCTATAGACAATAGCAGGTAATATACTTTTCCTATCTTGCCCTAAATTATTTTCATGCGTTTTATTTGTCTTGCCCTTTTTGTGCTGCTGTGCGGAACTGCAAATGCGCAGCTATTATTCAAGAATGTATCGGTTGTGGACGTGGAGAAAAAGGAGATTAACCGGGGGCTGTATGTCCTGGTGATAGATGGAAGGATAAAATTAGTGTCCCATGAGCTTAATTCAGATATTCCACCCGGAACGACCAGCATTGATGGTACCGGTAAATTCCTGATACCGGGATTGGCGGACGGGCATGTTCACTTTTTCCAGGATGGAGGCATCCATGCAAGACCAGATGTGATTGATTTACGTAAGAGTCGTCCGTACAGTGAAGAAATTCAATGGACAAATCAAAACATGGAAGACCAGTTGCGGCGCTACCTGGCCGCTGGTATTACATCGGTGATTGATGTGGGAAGTAATTTCAAATTCCTGCTGCTGCGCGATAGTTTACAGTTCAAACCCATGTCGCCGATGATCCGGATTACCGGCCCTTTACTGACCACTTATATTCCTCCGGCCTTTCAGGACTTAAATGAAGAGAATATTCCTTTTACTTTAATGACGAATGAGGAAGAAGTGCGGCAGTCGGTTCAGGAGCAGGTTAAGCGAAAGGCTGATTTTATCAAGATCTGGTTTATCATTACCGGTAAGGATAAGGAGGCAGATGCCAGGAAAAAACTTCCTCTTGTGAAGGCGGTAATTGAAGAAGCACATAAATACCAGCTTCGGGTGGCCGTGCATGCCACAGAAAGAATTGCGGCGCAATTAGCCGTTGAATCGGGGGCTGATTACCTGGTTCATAGTGTGGAAGATGAAGTGGTGAGTGATGAGTTTGTAAAATTGCTCAAAAAAAACAATACGGCTCTTTGTCCTACCCTGGTGGTAATGGCCAATTACATTTCATCCCTGAGTGACAGCTATCGTTTCAGTACAGCAGAATTGAACCTGGCCAATCCGGCTACAGCAGGCAGCATCATTGATTTCCCTTTTCCGGATACGGCATTGGGAAATGTGTATATCAAGGCGATGGGAAGCAAGGAAGAAATTATTCAAGAATCAAAAACCGATTCGATCCGTCGGAGAAATATGAAAAAATTATTTGATGCGGGTGTGACGATTGTAACAGGCACAGATGCCGGAAATATAGGCACGCAGCATGCCAGCTCTTATTTTGCAGAGCTCGAGGCCATGCAAAGAGCGAGGTTAATCCCTGCAGAAATTCTTCAGGCTTCAACAATTAATGTAGCCAGGGCGCTCGGGCAGGAAAAGGAATGGGGAAGTATTGCTACCGGAAAAATAGCCAATATGGTGCTGCTGAAAAGAAACCCTTTTGATGATTTGTATAACTGGAGAACAATTGAACTGGTCATTAATAAAGGGGTGGCTTTTGCGCCTGATACGATCATTCAATCCACACCGGAGCAATTGGTACAAATGCAGTTAAATGCCTATAATGCCCATGACCTGGAAGCCTTTCTGGTACCATATGCAGAAGATGTTGAGCTATATGAATATCCTTCCAAGCTCCTTTCAAAAGGCAAGGAACAAATGCGTAAGGATTATATCTTCATCACCCAAACGCCAAAGCTGTATTGCCGCATACAGAAAAGGGAAATAAAGGACAATACGATTACTGATCATGAAGAAGTAACCTTTGGTGGGGCCAAGCCCGTATATGCTACCGCAACTTATATTATTGAGAATGGGAAGATCAGTAAGGTCTATTTTAAACAATGACGCTGGATTTTGGCAGGTTGTTTAAAATTTGAGCGTTGGCAGGTATAGGTGAGTTCTTGTTTCTCGCAAAGAAGCAAAGAAAAATTCGCATAGGCGCAAAGCTTTTACTTTACCAGCCCTAACAGCCAGGGCGCAAGGACGCCAGGTTACGCGAAGTCTTTGCGGCTTGGCTGTTACTCTTTGCACCTTGGCGTGAAATTAATAGCTACCAGGGTTGCTAAGCATAACACGAAAACAATAAACCATGAATTATATACCATAAACTCACCACATGCTGTACCCTACCATGGGTATTCATTTATTCTCTTTGATACCGTAAATTTCCGGTTAATCTCACTACTATGCCCCGCTTCACAACCGTATTCCTGCTTATTATCATTGCATCCCTCTCCTCCATGGCCCAGGACCCTAAACTGATCCTGCCCATCGGCCATAGCAAAGGAATTACCGATGTAGCAGAATCCGCCAATGGGAAATGGGTGATCACTTCCTCATGGGATGGCAGCGTGAAACTCTGGGACCGCTATACCAATAAATTGCTCCACACTTTTCAATACAAGGATGGTATTACGGGTATTTCATTGAGCAGGGATAACCGGTATCTCGCTGCAGGTTCATTCGACAGTACCGTAACCGTGTGGGAGATCGGTACGCGTAAACTGGTTCGGCAGTTTGGCCCCTATACCGACCGGATGGGTGATGTGAAATTCCTGGACAATACCCGTCTTTCCATCACTTACGCTGATTGTTTACCCTCGCATGTTTGTCCCTCCCGTTTTATGGAAGTGTGGGATATCGCCGCGAATAAATTACTGGAAGCAGGTAAAGGAAATTATTATACCGATGATGGTTCCCTGGTACAGTTCACCGAAAAGAACCTGGTCATCTTAAATAAAGAGAAAAAAGATTCGGTGGTAATCAATATCCCCGAACTGAAAGGCTTATATATTTTCAGAAAGAAGTGGGGTGGCTACCTGGTATGGGATAATAATCATTTCTATTTCTGTGATAAGAGCGGAATGAACAAGGGTCGCGTGGAAATGAATTACAATATCAAGAGCGTCTTCTTTTCCGCTAATGAAGAAAAGATCCTGCTGCAATCAGGTTATACACCTTTTGCTGAGCTGCGGAATTTTAGTGACACGACACTCATCCGAAATTTTGGTGTGAATGAATATGATGACAGGAGCATTCTTCTCGCTTATCACCCGGGGGATGATATCGTATACGTGACCGCAGCCGAACTGGATAGCTGTTATGTGCGGGATGTATCCGGGAAAAAGAGAAGTTTTGATGCTTTCCCGGTCACCGCTAACAATAGCACGGAATTTCGTTTTACTAAGGATAATAAATTCATGTATGCTACCGGCGCAAATGACCTACTCTTCTGGGAACTGAATAAAAATTCTCCCTCCGCCTGGTTCCGCGGTTACACCCATCCCAAATTAAGAGCTGAACTGGCGCTGAAAGATTCGCTGCTGCTCGTGATGTCAGACAGTACGAATATCGAAGCATGGGAGCCGGTACAAAACAAATTACTCTATACGCTTGCTGAAACAGCAGGACCAATCCGTACCATGGAGATCAGCACTGATCAAACAAAATTTCTAACACTCGATCACCAGAATACCATACAGCTATGGGATACGCGTAGTGGAAAGCAGTTGCAAAAGATCAGGATAGGAAGTAATAGCAGCAGTATCGGTGATGGTGGGGTACGCTGGGTGAAAAGCAGTAAACCACAAGGTGATCCGCGAATAGAGAATCGTTTTGAGGTACCTGAATATGTATTCTCCACAATTAAACTCAGTCCGAATGGCCGTTATATTGCCGGGGCATCCGCCGAGCAGGATGGCCTTGGTATCTGGGATCTTCGTTCGGGTAAATTAGTACTGAACCTGAAAATCGGTGCAGATGGTGTTTATGATTGTGATTTTTCTGCCGATGAAAATAAACTGGTGGCGGTGGGAAGAGATGACAGGGCAATACTGCTGGATATTCCCACCAAAACGATCACTAACCTGAATCACGACGGAATCACGATCAGCGATTTTGTACGGTTTGCCGGCAATCAGTTGGTCCTGCAGCGCGACAAGGTCTTTGTTTGCTTTGATGCTGCTACTGGTAAAGAAATAAACAAAACAAATTGTACGGGAACATTACGCGGTTTTTCTCCCGATGGAAAAATGATGATCGTACAAAAGGATGACGAATGCCAGGTATGGGATTTCCCGATCAGCCGTATGATCTCAAAAACAAAGCTGCCCGAAATTGATCGTCTTTCTTTTTTGAAAGATCCAACCAAAGCGCTGGTCAGTTATACCTACGGAGAAGCACCGGTGCTGCTGAATTTGCTGACCGGTATTGTTGAACGTTCTTACCCGGAGGAAATGGCAGGTAAGGCTGTGTATCACAACCAGCACCAGCTGATCTATACGCTGCGTGATAATAAAGTACAGCGCTGGAATCCTTTGACCGGTAAACTGATCGCTTCTTTTTTCTCAGTTGGAAAAGATCAGTTCCTTACACAGGTACCTGCCGGTTATTATCAAACCAGTCCGGAAGCAGCGAAACTGTTGCATTATGTTACAAAAGACTTCAAAGTGATCAGTTTTGAACAGCTGGATGTAAAATATAATCGCCCGGATAAAGTATTAACAGCGATTGGCAATACCGATACGGCTTTAATTAAAAGCTACAAAAAGGCATGGGAGAAAAGAATCAGGAAACTTCGTATTGACACCACTGCTTTCCGCGATGGCTATAGTGTACCCGAAGCTGATTTTGCGGATCGGGATAAAATAGCATTTGAACAAAGCAATGGTTTGCTAAGCCTGCACATCAAAGGAGCAGACAGTATTTATAAAATTGACCGCTTCAATATCTGGGTGAATGAATCACCGCTTTTCGGTCAGCGGGGTATCAGTCTAAGGAAGAAGAACAGTAACCGCATCGATACAACCATACAGGTACAGCTTTCACAGGGAGAGAACCGTATCGAGACCAGTATTACCAATGTGAATGGTACGGAAAGTTATCGCATGCCGCTGCAGGTAAACTATACCCCCGTGGTTAAACAAAAAGAGATGACACGTTTTGTCGGGATCGGCATCGATCGCTTTGCCGATAAAATTATAACCTGCAATACAGCAGCAAGGATATCAGGGACCTTGCTTTGAAGCTGAAAGAAAAATACGGCAACGATCTTATCATCGATACATTGTTCAATGAGAATGTAACGATCGAAAAGATCAAGTCATTGAAGAAACAGCTTCAGCAATCTTCCGTGAATGATAAAGTGATCATATCCTATTCCGGTCATGGTTTGCTGAGCAAGGACTACGATTATTATCTCTCTACTTATTCCGTCAACTTCAGCAAACCGGAACAGAATGGCCTTGCATACGATGAGCTCGAGGATCTGCTGGACAGTATTCCCGCCCGTAAGAAATTAATGCTGATCGACGCCTGTCATAGCGGTGAAGTGGATAAAGAGGAAATGAAACGAATCAGTTCGGCGGAAGAGAGCCTGAAAACCCTCGGTGCCAAAGGCGGCAAGCCAACCTTTACCGGCAAGACAACCCTTGGCATGAAGAACAGTTTTGAACTGATGCAATCACTCTTTGTGAATGTGGGCAAGAGCACGGGCGCCACCATTATCTCCGCAGCAGCAGGAACACAGTTTGCACTGGAGCGGGGCGACCTGAAGAATGGCGTATTTACCTTTAGCATTCTCGAGGCCTTGAACAAAAATCCTTCGCTGAAAATCAGCGAACTGAAAAGGATCGTGGGGGGAAAGGGTGGAGCAACTGACCAATGGTTTACAAAGGCCAACCAGCCGGAATGAAATCATTGCTACCGACTGGTCGCTTTGACCAATAGCAAAATAATGATCAGGAACAATGGTATTTGAAATCTCCCTTCATAGCAATGCCCGCCATTAGGCAGGTCTGCGGTGAACCTTTTTCCTTCCCCAAAACCTACCTGTTATCCGTTACAGTCGTCACCACTCCCGTCGATGATAATTTCCGGATACAGTTATTCCCTCCATCAATGATGTAGATGTTATCTTTTGAATCAATAGCTATTTGTACCCGTGGAGGAAATCCGAATAAGGCGGTCAGTGCTTTGCCGTCTTTGTATCCTTCTTTTGAACGGCCACCCATATTCAGGCTATTGGGTTGTATTTCGCTGGCTCCTGCCAAGGTGATTACCTTGTTGCCTGCAATTTTGATGATGCGGTTCAGCCGCAGGTCGGCAAAAATAATTTCACCCTTATTGTTGAGTACAATATCCTCGGGCGACATGAGCTCTGCTTTGCTGATATCTCCCTGGATATAGACCGGCTTAAACTCTCTTTTATTGCAGATTCCTGCCAGAGTGGTAATGGTTCCGTTTTTTTCCAGTTTTTTCACACAGCGGCCAGCCCCATCACTCAGGTAAAGATTCCCGACTGAGTCTACTCCAATTCCGGCAATCCAGGTGGATTTGAGAGCGGGATTATTCCTGGTATCTGTAATCGTGCTTACCATTTTATCGGCACTGATTTTCCGGATCACATAATAATCTCCCTGTCCGTCCTTATTGGTATCATCCCGTTCCACTACGAATATTCCGCCGGTAGGGTCGGCTTTCATATACTGAATGCTCCTGAAGGAGGCCACTGCTGCAGAACCATCCGTTCGCCTGGCCAGATAAGGGAGGCCGATAAATGTATTTATCTGTCCGGAAGGGCTCATCTGCCAGATCACATTCCCATCGGTGAAATAAAGATGATCCATTCCATCAATAGCCAATGCCTCACATTTCGGATACGGATTTTGTTTGAACCCTTTCTGGAGATCATCCGTAATCACATGCATGGTGCCATTGGGTGCAATCTTTACCATCCGCCCTCTGTAGCAATGTACAATCAGGTTATCCTTACTGTCCACAACAATCTGCATAGCAGAAGATGGCAGCTTAAGTGGAGTGGTTTGTGTGAAAGCTGAAAGGCTGCAGCCCATTGCAAGAAAAACAATAAAGAATCTCATTTCATGTGTTTGATGATGATGCGGGTTATACCAGAAAATGAAAGTACAGGTCATTCCCAACAATGCTATCCTTTAAAAGGATGAATTTTCACTACCCTGAGAAGAGTCATACCGCATTTCCTGATACGGGATTATTTCATATACAACAATCAGATCACATTAACAATTTCCTGTAGCTGAACGCCATACCATATGAATTGAATTTTCCGTTATTATTGTATATGCCCCAAACCCGATCTGCTTTACATTGGTTGTTTGTTTTTGCGTTGCTGCTCTACATGGCAGTACTCACAAAGGCAATCCTTTTCAAAAAAGGCGGTTTCCGGTATTACAAGCATTATTTTAACAGTGAATACAAACACTACTCCGTAAAAAAAGGCTGGGCTAAGGCCAATACAGTTCCCTTTCGCACTATCAATCTTTATAAAAAAGGACTGGAAAGAAATAACCTGACAGCTGAATACAATATCTGGGGCAATCTTTTGGGTTTTGTTCCTCTCGGTATTCTTTTACCACTGGCCATCCCCTTTTTCCGGCGATGGTGGGTGATGATACCGGCAGGGTTCCTGGTGAGTCTCGGTTTTGAATGCCTTCAGTTGTATACCGGACTGGGTGTTTGGGATGTGGATGATTTGCTGCTGAATACAGGCGGAGCAACGGCGGGATATGTATTGTTTGTGTTGGGTGCCTGGTTTTGGTATTTAATTTATCCCAAGAAATAATTTTACCGCTAAGACGCGAGGGCGCGAAGTATCGCAAAGAATTCCTTGTGTCTCTTTGCGACATAGCGTCTTTGCGGTTAAACAAATATTAGTCATGAGAATAAAGCTACTTCTATATCCCGAATCCTGTTATCAACTTTGCTAAACCGCTATTCAATTTCCACTCTTTCAATTTGACCGCAACAGCATCTGGCAGTTTTACGGTTTGATTCAGCAGGAATAATTCTTTGTACAGTTCCAGCAATTTTTTCAAATGTTTGATGGGTTCAGCCGGCAATTCGGCAAGTATCGATGCGATCATGGTTTCCAATAGCCGATTGTGTTGCGGCGAAATCCGGAAAAGCGATTGTACCGCCAGGTCATTGAATCTTTTCAATGGTGCAAATTCCACCTGTTCATGGATACCGATTATTTTTCCGGTTAGTGCTACATCCAGTTTACCGACAGGTGCATACTGAACCCAGATTTCGGCAGCGGTCTGAGCAGCAGTCTTATCGGCCGAGAGCATCGCAGTTGCCAGTAACAAATGCGCCATTTCCCCCTGCGCATCCCAGGTTTCATAGAGCAATTGCAAAGCGGCCAGGGTCATTTTTTTATCGCCTTCACCTATGTATGCAGGGCGGCTCATACAACGGTCAATTACCGCCGGCAGAAAAGCTTCCAGGTTGGCCGGAGCCATCAGCAGGGCACGGCGCAGGTCATTGTGCTCATTGGAGAAAAACTGCGATTTGATTTCGTAATAATCATACAATAAAGGTATTTGGGCCTGCTTTCTTTCCTTTTGCTTCCATTTCAGTTTCTCCAGTAATGCCTTCATGCCGCTGGTTTCTTTGGCGACAGGGGCTTTGGGAAAGTCGATCTTTAAAATTTTCCGGCTGTCCATCACTTTGATCGTTTTCATCTTCCCTCCCTCCCACTTATATTCATCTCTTTCAAAGGATTCTTCTAAAGTCTTCCAACTGAACTGCCCGGTGTATTTTTTAAAATAATATTCATCCAATCCAAATGGTTGCAGGGCCTCATACACTCTCAAAGGACGTTTACTCAATGCAGCAGTAATCCAGGCCTCAGGTTGCGTGATTTCTCCGGCGGGTTCAGCACCCGGTGTTAAAAGGAATACGAGGAGATCCAACCATTCACCTGCTAATTTTTCCTTTGCAAATTGCAAAGCCAGGACTGTATCTTTTAAATCAACCCTTCCCAATGCCATGAGGAGATCGGTTTGATCAGCCAGTTGCTGTTGTTGCTGATAAACCAGTATTCTTTCCACCAGTACCTGCGGATCAATCCAACCGGGGTAATGGGTAGGCGTACTCAATAATGGCAGGGTATCACCAGCTTTGATTTTTTGCAATACATCCATCAGCCATTGTTTGCGGGGCAGATAGTAAGGATCTTTGTAATAATTGGACCAGGTACTGATATAGTTATCATTGACAGCGAGATTCAACCATTTCTTCACCGTATCACCATCCTGCTGATCAAATTTTTCAAATAGTGCCGTCAAGGCCTTTGTATCCTCAGGGTATTTTCTTACCAAGTGTATGCAGACATCAATAAAAAATATACCCAGCATATGGTCATAATATCCTTCCGTGGAACGAAAATTATTCCTGGTCAGCTGCAATGCTCTCTGCAGGGCGGGCTGTAGCTGTGCCAGCAGTTCGCCTTTCAATTTTGGCTGCATGGCAACCAGTGCAGCCGGAAGGAGATCAATATGAAGAGGGTCGTTATTATCAAAAGCCTGGGCAGATAAAAAAATCAGTTCATCTGTACTGGTTACAATTTGTACCGGTGTTCTTTCCTGAGTAATTATGGTATTGGCTTCTGCGGCGGTAATCACTGCAGCTGACCCATGCTGTATGGTCAGATAAGGCTGTAATAATTCCCTTGCACTTTGAAGGAGGCCATCCTGATAAGGCAGAATGCTGTCCAATAGACCGGGATCGGCAGCATTCCCGTAACGGCTGATTAATTTGGCTGCCCTTGTCTGCAATCCATCGTCTGCATGCACCAGTGCCTGAGTACATAGTATGGCGATCCCTTCCTGTTTACCAGGATGCTTTTTGGCAATCTGTTCCAGTAACATGAGTCCGGCAGAGACGGTTGTTTTGGTTTTACTATTCAGGAATACCGGCGCGGCCGCCAATAATGAATCGCTATCGAAATTTTTATCTCCGGCAATTATTTTCAGATGCTGAAGGGATTCATTCACTACTTTGCTGTGGGGAGCGTTGAGTACACTGATCAATTCGGGTTGCAATGCCATTAATTCAGCCGTTGTCGGAAACAGTGCACTGAACAGATCCATATAAAAACCGGAGAGATTTTTATTGTAGTTCTTATTACTCGCGAGCAGGGATTCTTTTAACAATCTTTGCCTGTCAATCCTGCCCTCGGCTGCTATCTGTGTAAAAGCGGGGATCCAGCCAATTTTGGAAAGGTCTGCGTTTTCACCATAATGATTATATCGTCCGGCCAGGTGCAATTCTGTCTCTTCTTCAAAAAAATACCAGATATGTTCCTCCAGTGTTTCCGGGCGTTCCAGGAGTTTTTCGGGTTTGAATTCATCACCCCATTTGTCCTTAATTCCCTTATCCTGAAAAATAATAGTACTGAGCGTGCGCGCCCATAAGCGATGTGAGGGCTGGAGCAAACCCTGATCCGTCAATTTCAGCACCAAAGGATAAGTCAGAGAGTACACCATAAACTCCGATTCCGCTTCCTTATTGAGCATTTCGCTGAACCAGTCGGGGTGGTACCAATCCTTTATCCTGTTCAGATTCTTGGGATCGATGATCCAGGTCGGTCTGTCTGATTTCAGGTATTCAGTTTTGTTAAAACAAACATAGGCGGCAAAATGAAGAATCGCGTGCTGTTTTTCTGTGCCCCTGCTGCTGTAACTGCGGTTATCAGAGGTGATATATTCGTTATAATACTTAGAAAGCTTTTTGATTGACGGCACCAGGGCCCTTCGTTCCTTATCAGTAGCCTGTTTCAGCCAATGAAGCACAGGTTCTTCCTGCTCCGTTTTCACCCATTCTGCAAATTGATCTTCGATTGACATCCCTGCATTTTTTATTTAATCAGTGCTATCAGCCTTGTGCCAGTTTTTTCTTTACTGCCAGTACATGTTTACACAAACCTCTTTCGCCCTGGTGGCGGCTGAACCAGGTACAGGTACAACGTTCCTGTTCACCATCCAGTATCACGGTATGATGAACCCCGCTCCCGGCCACTTTGGCTTCCACCCTGTTATCATTGCGGAGCAGAATCTCCACTTTATTTTCTTCCAGTAATTTTTCTGCATCCTTCATCCGGGGGTTGAGACTGAGGATCCGGCTGAGTTTAAAGGGAAGGCGGCGATAGAAGAAATGGTTTTCATCCAGATCATATCCGAGTAATCCCATGGCTGATAAGCGGCCCGTGATATTATCAATCCGCTGCAGGTCGAGTCCTTCTTCTGCTGCCAGCATAACCGGGTTAAATACCTGGTTGGCATAACTGTATTTATCAACAGCATCAATCCAGGTATCGGGCACATCCTCTATCAGCGATTCAAGGGCAGCCCCTTCCCCTGAAAATCCTCTCCAGCTATCGCGTGACAAGGAAAGGCTAAACCGGATTTTTCCAAAATACAATTGCCAGGTAGTGCTTTGCATCTGCGGATGAGGAAATACCCGCAGTTCATCGGCATAAGCCAGTAAGGGTTCAATCAGTTTCAATCGCTGTACACCACCCACACAAATAGCATTTACTGCTTTGACCGGGGAGAACATGGGTTTATTGCCACGTACGATCAGGTAATAATCTGCTTTAGGCTTACCAGCCGGAATACTCTGGAATAGCTGCAGGGCCTGTACCCGGTTAAAGGAAAAAACCTGTTCTGCTTCCGCCAAAAATAACTGCACACTGGTCAATCCTTTGATCCATTTTACCGGCAGGGGAACCTTGCGTTCGACCACTTTCTCGGTTCCTTTGGAAATGGCCACTTCCTTTTTCCCAACGGACAACATCACTTTTTCATTTCGGGCCACCCGGCTCAATGCAGAAATCATGGGCTGATTAAAATCTACATTGGTGGTACCATTCTCCGGGAATTCTCCGTCATATCCACCGGGCAATACATCCACCCGGGCATATACACCCGCGCAATGACTGAAACCTTCAAAGCGGATCTTTTCATGTCCTGCTGTAACAATAGGATCTTTGAGTTTGGCCATTTCAAATGGCGAAAGACTGAAACTTGATTGCACCACATTGGAAAGAGTAATCAAACAGCGTGCAGTAATAAAGGGATCTTCCAGTCTTCCCCAGAAAAAACAGGGGGCTTCTTTTTTTTGAACTTCGCTGTACTTAGATAAGAAAAGTTCATCGCCGGTTGCCGACTTCAGGAGTGCGGAAGGATTTTGATATTGATAGGTAATGATGTCGGACATGCATTAAAATTAGAAATAAATACACAAAAAAAAGGGCTTCGATGAAGCCCTTAATCTGTTGTTGCAAGCGGTTGCTTAACTCAGGTGTTTGCCGAGGGCTTTAGCCACATCGAACATAGAAACCTGTGCTTTACCAGCGAATACAGCTTTCAATGCCGCGTCGTTATTGATCATCCGACGGTTTTTGTTGTCCTGGAGTTTGTTCTTTTTAATGTGCGCCCAGATTCTTTTTACAGCTTCTGTACGTGCCAGAGGTTTGTTACCTACCACAGCAGCCAGAGCAGCGCTGGGAGTAAGGGCTTTCATGAACGCAGCATTCGGAGTGCGTTTTTTCTTGGGAGCAGCTTTCTTAGCAGCTTTTTTAGGAGCAGCTTTCTTCGCGGCTTTCTTTACTGGTTTCTTTGCAGCTGCTTTCTTCGGAGCGGCTTTTTTAGCGGCTTTCTTTTTTGTTGCCATGTTTGTTGATTTAGAATGTTAACGGGTTTTCTAATGAGCGGTATAGCTAAAATACCTATGCGAATATAGGTTTTTTCAATTCTCCCAATGAAAATTGCATTTTTTTCTTTCCACAGTATAGCGCCAATACCCCTTATCCGGATGATTTCGGTCAGCTTTAACAGCTAAAAAATGTATATGTCCCCCCAATGTGGTAACTTGAGTAATCTAAAATTTACCAATGAAAAAGCGATTCTTCCTCCGGGTTTTCCGCCTTCCACTCCTCCTGTTACTGACTGTTGTTTTCATAGGGGAAAAGGCCCATTCTCAGACGGTGGATCCGGCATTGATCAAAGCCGCCATTATAGCTAACCAGTGGGTTTTCACGGCCGACCGGTCGGATCCGAATATTGGAAGAAACGCTGGTTTGGGTACCGGGTACGAAGTGCGCTGCTCCGGTGACACTGTAGTATCCGTACTTCCCTATGCAGGTACCATGCAGGGGCCAGCCCGTTTCCCTGAATCCACTGGACCATTGGATTTTACCAGTACAGATTTCAAAATATCCAAGGTGGAGAAGGGTAATGGCAAATGGCTGGTGACAGTAAGAATCAGGGATCATTACGATGTGAATACCCTCAATTTCACCTTTTTTGAGAATGGAAAAGCTTCGCTGGATGTATTGCCAACCAACCGGACACCGATTGTGTTTTATGGTTCTGTTACACCACTCCAGTAATTAGTAAGTAATACCTGATTAAAGAAATCAATTCTTATCTGGGAGCGGCTACCTAATTTTACGCCCCATGCCGCTCTATACCGCCTCACTCAATTCTGGCAGTAATGCCAATTGCTACTATATCGGGAATAACCGGGAAGCGATCCTGGTAGATGCCTGGCTCAGTTGCCGGGAAACCGAAAGAAGAATGCAGCAGCTGCAATTACCAATGGACCGGGTGAAGGCGCTTTTTGTTTCTCACGAGCATGCTGATCATATCAGTGGTGTTCCCGGACTGGCCAAGAAATTCCGTATCCCCGTTTATATTACCGGAGCCACATTAGAAAATGGCCGGATACCGCTTGATCCGGAACTGGTACGCCCCTTTCGTCACAGGGAGAAAATAGCAGTCGGTGGATTACAGGTTACTCCTTTCCGGAAAAGTCATGATGCAGCCGATCCCCATAGTTTTATGGTGAGTGCTGAAGCGGTTAATATCGGCATCATTACCGATATTGGTTATGCCTGCAAACAGGTGATCCGGTATTATAGTCAGTGTCATGCAGTTTTCCTGGAAAGCAATTACTGTGAAACTATGCTGGAGAAAGGAAGTTATCCCTGGCACCTGAAACAACGAATCCGCGGAGATGAGGGTCACCTGAGTAACGATCAGGCACTGGAACTTTTTCGTCATTACAGTTCGCCTTCCTTACAATTACTTGTGCTTTCGCATTTATCCAAGAACAACAATAGCGTTGAAACCGTACAACAGTTATTTGAACCCCATGCAGGAAATGTAAGAGTGGTGGTAGCGTCGCGATATGAGGTATCGGAATTATTTGAGATCAGTAATACGGCTGCGCCTGCGGTCCGTAACAGTCGTGCCAGGTTGTTGAAAAAAGCGGTGGCGGATGAACGGCAGTTGAAGTTGTTTTGAAGAAATTTTTTGGGGGGCGATGCCAGGAAGTAAATAGAAGGGTACGGCTGAAATATTAAAGCTATTTCTTCTTAATAGCCTTTCCTTACTTTTTTTCTTGATAAAAAAGTAACAAAAATCCCGATAGCTATCGGGACAAGACGGGTCGAAGCGGAATTTTCCACTCTTTGGAGCTTTCCGCAGGCGACCCGTCGCCCGACGCTCAAAATGTTACACGGCCCTTAATGCAAGATTTCTCATGCGTGACTTTCACAGATCACTACTGCGCTGATTTTTCAATCTCCGGCGGAATGTAAAAATGAAGCGGCATGCAGATTGAAAAATAGGCGCTTGTTAAATTTCACTTTATTCGACACTCAAAAACTATTCTGTACCCGGGCCTTTTTAAGTTCTCTTGTCGTACTGCAATAAGGCTGCATTGCCCGTCCTTGTGGCCAAATATGGAGAAAGGGGAAACACTCAATATTAACGGGCCGTCATATTTTTTCCCATCGTTACAAAAATTCAATCCCTTATTTATTCAATCGGCTAAGAATTTCGAGCCAAAAGAATTTCCATAGCGCCTATTTTTCGATTGGAACAAGATTCCAATTTTAAACTAGGCCGGAAATCGAAAAATCAGCGCAGTAGGTTAACTCATGATAACACGCATGAAGAATCTTGCATTAAAGCCCGTGCGAAAACGTGAGTTCCGGGGGCCGGTTCGTGTGCGGAAAATTCCAAAGAGAAAGAATTTCCCTTTCGAACCGGCTTGATTTTTTTGTTACTTTTTTTATCAAGAAAAAAAGTAAGTAGAGAAACGTTTGTTATTAAGCCATAGCTAAAAACCCAGTCCAAGTCTCCAAAGAATTTTATATAAATTTCTTTTAAGCAGTTTTTCTTTTTGGTCTTGACACAAAAAAGAAACAAAAAAAGTCAAGACGGGTCGAAGTGGAATTTTCCGCTCTGCGGCAATTTCTGCAGGCGACCCGTCCTCCGACGCTCAAAATATAGCACGGGATTTAATGCGGTATTTCTCATGCCTGTTTTAGCAAATTGCATTACTGCGCTGATTTTTCGATCTCGGCGCAGAAGAAGCCCGAGGCGGATTTCAGATCGAAAAATAGGCGCTTGGATAATTTCACTTTAATTGGAACTCAAAGGCTTTTACTCACCCCGGCCATTTTAATTTCTCTCGTCGTATATGATAAATGCGGCATTATCCGTCCATTCGGCCAGCGATGAAAAAACGGGGGGATGATTAAAGGTTTGTGACCATCGCTTAACCCCCACCACTCATCCCCCAAAAAAAACATTTCATCCATCTCCCCGCCTCAACTTCCAAAAAACCTCCCTATATTTGAACCTCAATCGCCGAATATGAAGCTCCCTGCTTTCCCGGCCTGCTGATAACGGCGCAACCGGGTTTTACATAATGACCGTTTATCTTTGTGCAGACCTTTCGCTGCACTTATCAATCTATTTATTTCATCAACATAGTGCCAACGCATCCGCTTTGTCACTTGCAGCAATATTTGTCAATCATGTCGCAATCAACAAAAACCAATAAAATATTTCATTTTTTGACCTGTTCCGTGATGCTTTCAGCGGAAAAGAACACGACTATACCAAGGGTAGTATCCGGGGCGCTATTGTGTTACTGGCTATCCCGATGATCCTTGAACTAAGCCTTGAATCTGTTTTCGCCGTAGTGGATATGTACTTTGTAAGTCATCTTCCCGCGCCGCATAACAAGATCGCTATGGCTACCGTGGGACTGACGGAATCCTTTATTACCATCATCTACACTATTGCCATCGGACTAAGTACCGCCGCCACAGCCATTGTGGCCCGTCGTATCGGAGAAAAAAATCCTGATGCTGCTGCTAAAGCCGGGGCGCAGGCCATTACCCTTTCTCTGGTCTGTTCCGCCGTACTTAGTATCATCGGAGTCATCTTTGCCCCTTCTATTCTGCAACTCATGGGTGCCGCACCGGAAGTAGTGAAAGAGGGTACTGCTTTTGCCCGCATCATGCTGGGAGGAAGCACGGTAATTATCCTGCTATTCCTGATCAATGGAATTTTTCGCGGAGCCGGTGATGCCTCTACCGCCATGTGGAGCCTCTGGATCGCCAGTCTGATCAATATCTTTTTATGCCCGATGCTCATCAATGGTTATGGCCCCTTTCCGGCTCTTGGTTTAAAAGGAGCTGCAATCGCCACCACCATCGGACGAGGTATTGGTGTGCTTTATCAGTGCTACCGGTTGTTTGGTAAAAAACGAATGATCAAAATGAAGCTGTCCTATTTTAAATGGGAAAGTTCACAGATCAAGCATTTGTTTGAAGTAGCCTGGCCTGCCACTTTCCAGTTCTTTATTCAGAGCGGAAGCTGGATCGTGATGACCTGGATTGTATCCAATACCGGTGGTACCGATGCCTCCGCCGGTTACCAGGTAGCGATACGGAATGTGGTCTTCTTTATTTTACCTGCCTGGGGTCTCAGCAATGCAGCCGCCACCCTGGTCGGACAAAACCTGGGAGCCAATCAACCGGATCGCGCCGAAAAAAGTGTGATGCTGACCACCAAATACAATGCCTTGTTCATGTCACTGGTGATGATTCTCTTCCTGTGTTTTGCCTCACCGATAATCAGTGTGTTTACCACTGAACCCAAAGTGCACGCATTTGGTGTTTTGTCGCTCCAGATCATTGGCAGCGGATATATTTTCTATGGCATCGGGATGGTGATGGTACAGGCCCTGAACGGTGCCGGTGATACCAAGACTCCGACCTGGATCAATATCATTGGCTTCTGGTTGTTCCAGATTCCATTGGCTTTTGTGCTGGCCCGCGTATTTAATATGGGACCAACCGGCGCCTTTATAGCCATTCCTGCTGCAGAAAGCATGATGGCTATACTCGCTTTTTACTATTTCCGGAAAGGGAAATGGAAATCAGTCAAAGTGTAAGAACAGCAACCAATCTCACTTATGAAGGTCGTTGGAATCCAGGTTGAACCCGGAATTCCAACGACCCTTCCTAATATCCCCTACTTCCCTAAAGCTTCGGCGGGCAAAGCAATATCTTAATATCCCAATATCCTAATATCTAAATATCCTTACTTTTAATCTATGAAAGATGTCATCAGCCAGAACCGGGTACGGCAGGTCTTCTTTATCCTGATCATCCTGCTGCTTTTTATCCTGCTGTTCATGGAATTGTATAATTTCCTGCCAGCACTGCTGGGCTCCATCACGTTGTATATCTTATTACATAAATGGATGCTCCAACTCACAGAAAAGAAAAAGTGGCGAAAAGGCTGGACCGCTGTTTTACTGATGCTCTTTTCCCTCGTGGTGATTTTATTGCCCGTAGGTTTACTGGTGAATATGCTTTCTTCCAAGGTCAATTATGCCATCCAGCACTCCGCTGAACTCACAGAAGCCATGAAAAAAGTAGTGGCTGATATCGAACTGCGTTTTGATGTGACCATCGCGAGTGAAGAAAACATCAATAAAATGGGAGCCAACCTGGCCAATAGCTTACCGGGCATCCTCAATGCTACATTCAGCACCCTGACCAATATCTTCTTTATGTACTTCATCCTTTACTTCATGCTGGTCAATAGCCGGAGGATGGAAGATGCTCTCTATGAACATGTGCCACTGAAAGATGAAAACGTATCCCGTATCGGTCAGGAGATCCACATGATGGTGTACTCCAATGCCATTGGGATCCCACTGGTAGCTTTTGCGCAGGGACTGATTGCCCTTCCTTTTTATCTTATTATCGGTGTGGAAGAACCCTTTTTCTGGTTCGGGGTAACCTGTATTGCAGCCATGCTTCCGGTTATTGGAGCCGCCCTGGCCTATATACCACTGGGTATTATTTTCTTTGCCAAAGATGAAACACTGAAAGGTACCCTGATGCTGATCTATGGTTTTGGCATCATCGGTACCATTGATAATGTACTCCGCTTCTCCCTTCTAAAGAAGCTGGGAAATGTCCATCCATTAACTACAGTATTTGGTGTGATCATCGGATTAAAACTGTTTGGCTTTATCGGACTTATTTTCGGACCCCTGCTGATTTCATTATTCATGCTCTTATTAAAGATTTATGGCAGTGAATTTTTAACCAAGCAAAGAGCCCTGAATAAGATCATGGAGAATTAAATAATTCCACTTATACATTATATATATACAGATACTTAGCATTTTTCTGTTTCGCGTAATTTCCCCTGCATTCAAATCAATTGGCCACGTAAATATTCGCAATTGCCTTAAAAACAGCGGTTTATTTCTTGCAAGATTAACAATTGCATAATATTTTGTCACTGCCTTTCGTTTTTAAAATCAGTGCAGTACAATACTGCATACAGATCCGAAAGAAAAACCGTACCCTGATTGAGAACCATCTTGCTACCAATATCCGTTGGATTATTGGGTATTTCCTTCACAATACTCCCCAGCTCTCCCGCAAGCAGCCCTGCAGCTGTAACCGCGGTCAGCATCAACAATTAGAAGGTATCCGCAACAACAGAAGCCAGTCTGGTTTATGATCAGTCAGGATTAGAACAATTTGGTTTGTCCAAAGCAGCATTTGATTTTGCCTGGGCCGGTTACCAATACCTGCTGGAACATAATCAACTGAAGAAACAACACATACTCAGCATCTGCGATTTCAGCCAGTCTTCCAAAAAGAAAAGATTATATATCATTGATCTCGATAAAAAAGAATTACTGATCAATACCTGGGTGGCCCACGGAAAAAACTCCGGTGATGAATTCGCCCGGCAATTTTCAAATACCCCAGAATCTTTGCAAAGCAGCCTGGGTTTTTATGTAACCTCCGGTACCTATATCGGCAAACATGGATTATCTCTCCGGCTCAATGGAGCTGATCCCGGTTTTAATGACCAGGCTTATTTCAGAACCATTGTGATCCATGGCGCTTCCTATGTGGATGAAGCCAGACTAAAATCCGGTATGTACATGGGCCGCAGCTGGGGTTGCCCCGCTGTTTCAGAAAAAGAATCTGCACGCATTATACAAACCATTAAAAACGGAACCTGTTTATTTATCTACCACCCGTCGAGGAATTATCTTGAAAAATCAAAAATATTAAACGGCTGATTGGACACACAAACAAGGATGGATGATAACAAAAAGCCTGGCACACGCCGGGCTTTTTTGTTTTGATTCAGGTGTATGATTGAAACATATTAAAATAACTTACCCCAGCTTTGCTGAATGGTTATTATGCCCATATAAGTCATCACGGCCACCACCAGCCAGCCCATGAGCTGAAGTAAAAGCGGATGCCGGTACCCTTTCATCAGACTTTGCCGGCCTGCTGCCAACAGGATTAACGCCAACGCAACAGGAAGAATCAGTCCATTCACTGCCCCGGCCAGCAGCAGTAATTTCACAGGATTACCAATCATTACAAATATGATCGTGGAGAAGATGACAAATATACTGATGACCATTTTTTCATTCCTGCCCACAAAGGGTACCAGGGTCTTCCAGAATGAAACCGATGTAAAAGAAGCACCGGCTACAGAAGTGATGGCCGCACTCCATAAGACAATACCAAAAAAAAGATAACCCATATCACCTGCGGCCGATTGAAAAACAGTGGCCGCAGGATTTCCCGCCGCCAGTTTGATTCCCTTTGATACAACCCCCAATGCGGCAAAGAATAAAATAAAACGCATCAAAGAAGTGATGAGGATCCCGCTCACAGAACTGCGGGTGACCTGTTTCAGGTTTCCTTTCCCACCAATCCCGGCATCCAGTAATCGATGTGCGCCGGCAAATGAAATATAACCGCCGACCGTGCCGCCTACCAGGGTGATGATTTTCAGCATATCAATTTTCTCCGGCCAGATCGTCCGATACAAAGCAGTTGCCATCGGTGGATGGGAACTAATGGCAATATAAAGCGTAAGCAGGACCATGATCAGTCCCAGTATCTTGGTAAATCCATCCATCAGCCGGCCCGCTTCTTTGTACCAGAATAATCCCAGCACCAATACACAGCTGATTACAGCACCCAATTTCGGATCCATACCAAACAGTACTTCCAGTCCAAGTCCGCATCCCGCAATATTCCCGATATCAAAAACCAAACCGCCAAATGCAATCAACCCTGCCAGTACATAACCCATGCCGGGAAAAACAGCATTGGCCAGGTCCTGCGCTCTTCTTTCACTAACCGTAATGATCCGCCAGATATTAAGCTGTGCCCCGATATCCAGTAAGATGGAAATAAGAATCACAAAACCAAAACTGCTGAGCAGCTGTTCCGTGAAAAGAGAGGTTTGTGTCAAAAAGCCTGGTCCGATCGCGGAAGTGGCCATCAGGAAGGCGGCACCGAGTATGGCACTGTTCTTTTTCATGCGGTAAAAAGCGATTCATGGATGGCTTTGGCAAATGTCAATGCATGGGGCCCATCGCCATGAATACAAATGGTATCAGCAAGTAAAGGAATGGTTTTTCCGTTCTGACTGGTCACCGTTCCGTCCTTCATTATTTGATGCACCTGCTTTAGCAACGCTGCCGTATCCGTGATCATTGCACCGGGTAAGGAACGAGGGGTGAGTGAGCCGTCATCCTGATATGATCGGTCCGCAAATACTTCACTGGCCGTTGATAAACCCATAATAGCAGCTTCGGTAATGGAATGACTTCCGCTTAATCCTACCAGTGTCAGCCTGCTATCGAAATCTTTTACTGCTCTCGCGATACAGCGGGCAGTAATTATATCACGGGCGGCCAGATTATAAAGAGCTCCGTGGGGTTTTACATGTTGCAGTAATGCTCCCATGGATTCTGCCATATCATTGATCAGCAATAATTGCTGGATCACGAGTTCATATAATTCATGTATGGGCAGGTCAAATTCTTTTCTGCCAAAATTTTCCCGGTCATAAAAAGAAGGATGCGCCCCGATCGTCACTCCATGATCCATACAAGCTGCAATCGTGTTACGCATGGTTTCCATATCACCTGCATGAAAGCCGCAGGCAATATTAGCGGACTGTATATACGGGATGATGGAAGCATCATTGCCCATACCCTCACCGATATCACAGTTGATGGTTGTTTTCATGAAAATATTGTTGCAACCTGAATGTACACGCATTTTGCAATTGCAGCAAATGCTGCTGTTGCCGGATGATCCATTGTTCCGCTGTCTCCTGGTTTACCTGCCGGAAATAAATGGAGTCTCCGGGCCGGTACTGTGCCAACAGATGCTGATGTGCGGATACTACATGACCCAACCGGGGATAGCCGCCCGTTGTCTGGTGATCTGCCATCAGCAAAATGATTTTTCCATTGGGCAGTAATTGAAGCGTACCCCTGTTCACAGCCGATGAAATCAATTCTTCCTGGTATTTTAGTTCCAGCAATGGATGTTCCAGCCGGTAACCCATCCGGTCTGATTGTGTACTGAGCTGGTAGGACTGATTGAAAAATTGTTCTTTCGATGAATCGGTCAGCCAATCCCATTCTTTACCCAACAGGATGCTGAATTTGTCTGATTCATTTCCCCAATCCAATCCTGCTTTCCAGGGCAATACCCGCTTGCTTTCCTGGATGTCATTCCATTTTTTCCGGAACGGTATTTCATCAGCTGCTGCAAATGTTCTCCCTTTAAATCCGCCCGCAGCGGCAACCAGATTGGTACTTCCACTTCCCAGCCATTGGTCAATAGCGAAACCACCTGCTACAGACATATATAACCTGGCTCCTTTACGAGGAGAGCGAAATGCCAAAACATCATCCTTCTTTACCCATACTGGTTGATGCAGAGGAATGGGCTCATCATTGAGTATTGCCGTAAAATCAGCACCACTCAGGGCAATCAATGCAGTTGACCGGAATAATAATACTGGTGCTGGAAAATGCATTTCAATCACCGTTTCATCGGGTGCATTGCCGGTAAGCAGATTGGCAATCTCCATGGAATAAAGATCCATGGCGCCTGATGGATTAATGCCCAATTGCTGAAAACCAAAACGGCCCTTGTCCTGCAGGCTATCCATGATACCTGCCCTGATCACTTGTATACTCATTTGCAGGCATCCTCCTTCCATGCCCGGTAGTCGGGTAAACTGATGGGATAAAATGCTACCTGATCGCCTGCTTTTAAAAATACCGGGTTCTCCAGATTAGCATTAAACAATTGAATGGGTGTTTGTCCAATCAAACACCAGCCACCCTGTGAATGCAAGGGATAGATACCGGTTTGTTTTCCGGCGATGCCAACTGCACCGGCCGGAACTTGTACAGGTGATGTTTTACGCGGAAGGGCAATTTTTTCATTTACTTCACCCATGTATGGAAAACCCGGAAGGAAACCAAGCATATATACAGTATAGATCTTTTCTGTATGCAAGGCGACCAGTTTGTCCGGTTTGATCCCGCAACTGTTGGCATGCTGAATTAATTCAGGCACAAGCACTGGATCATAACAAACCGGAATGCGGTGCAGTTGCCTCTCTTTCCTGTAAGGCCCGATCCCCTGCTTCATTCTGTCTTCAATATTTGTCTTCATCCATTCGAATACAGTTTGTCCCGTAGTTATTGTAACCGGTGCCGGCACCTGATAATAAACGGTGATGGAACTATAGGCAGGAACCAGTTCCAGGGCACCAGGGATCGGTTTGCTGGTCCAGTCATGGTACCAGGCCATCACTTCCTCATGAATAGCCAGATCAATGCGGTTACCAAAATCAATGGTCAACGCGCGATCCCCTAATGAATAAATTAAATATGGAAGTTTTTCAGCCATCTTGCCGGATCAAGATAACAACTTACTCCCTTCTGCGAAAACCCGGCTGGCGGTCATGCCCTACCTTTACGCCCTGATGGGTCATTTTAACCGACAAGACAGTTTTAATTTTTTGTCCAAGCTCAGCTTCCGCCGTGCCTGGAACGGGATCAAGGTCCTGTCTAGTTTTTATATCAGCAAGTGGACCGGGCGTCCGATTCAGTGGGGTTATCCTATTTCCATTTCTTTTGAACCCACTACCTCCTGCAACCTGCGCTGCCCGGAATGTCCCAGTGGTTTAAGGGCCTTTACCCGTCCGACCGGGATGTTGCAAAAAGATTTTTTTACCGAGACCATTGATCAGTTGCATAAAGAATTAATGTACCTCGTCTTTTATTTTCAGGGAGAACCCTATCTCAATCCTGCTTTCCTGGATATGGTGAGGTATGCTTCTCAAAAAAGAATTTACACAGCCACTTCCACCAATGCCCATTACCTGGATGATAACAATGCAAAAAGAACTATTGAGAGTGGTCTGGACCGGCTGATTATTTCCATTGATGGTACCACACAGGAAGTGTATCAGCAATACCGGGTAGGCGGACAACTAAACAAAGTACTGGAAGGAGCCCGCAATATTGTGAAATGGAAAAAGGAATTGAAAAGCCGGACGCCGTTTATTGTATTCCAGTTCCTGGTGGTAAGGCCCAATGAGCACCAGGTAGATGAGGCCAAGTCTCTGGCGAAAGAAATCGGGGTGGATGATATCTGGTTCAAAACTGCCCAGGTTTATGATTTTGAAAATGATCCTAACCAGCTGATTCCTACGCAGGAACAGTTCAGTCGTTACCGAAAAACGGATAAGGGCTATGAATTCAAGGGAAAACTGGCCAATCATTGCTGGCGGCTATGGCATGATCCGGTGATTACCTGGGACGGACTGGTAGCTCCCTGCTGTTTTGACAAGGATGCACAGCATCAGCTGGGGGACCTGAAGAAAAAATCCTTCAAAGAGATCTGGAAGAACGGCGAATACAGTAAATTCAGGCGGCAAATTTTGAAGGGCCGAAAGAATATTGATATTTGTTCCAATTGCAGTGAGGGTACTAAAGTATGGAGTTGAGTTGACGGTATTCAGTGATCCGACTTTGAAAAGCTATATTAACCAACTATAACCGGGGGCTAAGAAAAGATAAACCTTTACTTATGCAAGTTCCCTCCAGTCTTTCCACGCGTTTACAGTACCAGCATAAATGCCTGGTTGATCTGATTGATGGTCTTTCGGAAGAATTAATCCGAAGACCGGTACAGGCCGGTAAATGGTCCGTATTTGAGCATATTGTTCACCTGCAAACCTATCAGCATATATTTATCAGTCGTGTGAGACAGATACTGGAAGGAAAAGAGCCGACCCTGGATAAATACACGGCGGAAGCTGATCCGCTCTTCCTTGATAATTGTTGTAAATCCTTTCGGGAGATCATGCATGATTTTATTGCCACACGAAAAGAAATGGCTGCCGATTTACTGGTATTGCCGGAATCAGATTATATGAAATGCGGAACTCATCAGGCATTTGGAAGCATGAACCTGATACAATGGATCAACTTCTTTCTGCTGCATGAAGCCCATCACCTGTTCACCATTTTTCGCCTGACGGCTACTTTAAAAATGGAAACAAGACTGGAAGCCTGAGTGGCAAGCCTACCACTTTTTCATTTCATCATAAACAGAAGTGTAGAAAGATACAAAGCCTTCCACAAAGTGGCGGAGGGAATCAGAGAGTAGTTTCATGTTGGGTGGGTTGAATGGTTATGTAAAGCAACGGATTTCCGGAATACCGGACAATACCACTTTGAGGTGATTTTTCAGGGCTTTGCTGCTTGCTGTCTGTTAAAAAATGGGTAAAGCAGGCTTTGATAGAAAAAATATTTGTTTATTCAATGTTTCAACATTAATTTTGTTGTTCAGACATTGAATAACCCCTAAATATTTTACAATGAGTGATTTGAGAACAAATGTGGATCAACTGAATCAGATGATCCTCGAAGGAAAAATCCTGGATGCCTTTGATAAATTCTATGCGGATGATGTAGTGATGCAGGATAATAACTACCCTGCCCGCGAAGGCAAGGCCCTGAACCGCCAGTATGAAGAGGCTTTTGTTGGCGGACTGACCGAATTCCGTGGTGCCAAAGTAATCAGCACGCTGATCAGTGATGATCTGGCTGTAACGGAATGGTGGTTTGATTATACCCATAAGGATTATGGTATCCGTAATTACCGTCAACTGGCCGTACAGCGCTGGAAAAACGGTAAAATCGTAGAAGAAAAATTCTACTACAACAATTAATCCGGCAAAAAACACAATTCCTCATAAAAGTTTCCCGCGAAGCGTGTTGCTTCGGGGGAAACTTTTTACTTTTAGCAGGTGATACCATGATAATGGGCATTGAAAAAGACATACAGCAAACCAAGTTCAGGAATGCGCACCAGAAGGCCGCGATCAATCTGATCTATACCTTATCCTGGATGCGTGACAAGACCCGTTGCATTTTTGATGCGGAGGATATCACCTCACAGCAGTTTAATATCCTGCGCATATTAAGAGGAAGTTTTCCGCAACCCCTCTCCACCCTGCAGATCAGGGAAAGGATGTTGGAAAAAATGAGTGATACCAGCCGTATTGTTGACCGCCTGATCACCAAAGGACTGGTGAAAAAAGTAACCTGTAAAACAGACCGCCGCCTGGTGGATGTGATTATCACTGATAAAGGAAAAAAATTATTGGAGCGCCTGGATGAAAAACAGAACGAAATTGACGGGGTATTGGGCAATCTTTCAGAAAAAGATGCTAATATTCTCAGCGATCTGCTCGATAAGATCAGGGATGGCAATGAATGATGTATTTTCGCTGCTTATCTTATTCGAATGAATTTTAATAAGCTCCTGATTACGTATTGCATTTTATTATTATCCCTCAGTCTGCAAGCCCAGCCTAAGTATGAATTCCGTGGGGTCTGGATTGCCACAGTAGATAATATCGACTGGCCTCCCCGCAACAGTACTACTGAGGCTCAGAAAGCAGATTTTATCCGTCAGCTTGAATTACACAAAAAACTGGGGATGAACGCCATCATTGCGCAGGTAAGACCAGCCGCCGATGCATTTTATCCATCACCTTATGAACCCTGGAGTCAATGGCTCACCGGTACACAAGGACAACCCCCCACTCCTTATTATGATCCCCTGCAGTTCATGGTGGAAGAATGTCACAAACGTGGAATGGAATTACATGCCTGGCTGAATCCTTATCGCGCCAACTTCAACGTAAACACGGCCAGTATTGCTCCCGGTCATATCACTCGCATCCATCCCGAATGGTTCCTGACTTATGGTGATAAAAAATACTTCAACCCCGGTAACCGCGAAGCCCAGCAATTTGTGGTGAAAGTGGTCAGGGATATTGTGAAGCGTTACCAGATTGATGCCATCCATATGGATGATTATTTCTATCCTTATCGCATCCCCGGAAAAGAATTTCCCGACGAATCCGCTTATCAAAACTCGGGGAGTACTTTAAAAAAAGATGATTGGCGCCGAAGCAATGTGGACTCCATCATCCAGGCACTCAGTATTGCGATCAAGCAGGAAAAAAAATCAGTTCGTTTTGGTATCTCCCCCTTCAGTGTATGGCGGAATAAAAAAGATGATCCGGAAGGAAGTGATACCAAGGCCGGTCAGACTAACTACGATGATTTGTATGCCGATATCTTACTCTGGTTAAAAAAAGGATGGATTGATTATGTAACACCGCAGTTATACCTGGAAATAGGTCATGATAAAGTGCCTTATGAAAAAATACTGGACTGGTGGAGCAAACACAGTTATGGTAAACATATTTATATTGGCCATGGTATTTACCGGGCCAATGATCCCAATGGCGCTGCAGCATGGAAGGACCCAAATCAAATCCCCAATCAGCTTCGTTTACTCCGCCGCTATCCGAATATCCAGGGAAGTATTTATTTCAGCAGTAAATCTTTTAATAATAATCCTCAGGGCTGGAACGATAGTCTGCAATACAATTATTACAAAACGCCGGCCCTGCTCCCTCCCATGCGCTGGATTGATAATGAAAAGCCCTGGCCACCGATTGTAGAAAGAAAGATTGTGGATGATTCCATGATTCAGCTGAATGTAAGACCTGATCCACGGAACCATCGGGAAATAAAATATTATGTGGTGTACCAATATGCCACCGACTCCAACAATGAAACTTTTGGTAACCAGCCGAAATATCTTTCCAGAATCATAGTGAAGCCCGAAGGTTTTCAGTTGAAAGAAGCGCTATCATCCGCTCATTTTTCTTACCGGTATGTGATCACTGCTGTGAGTAAAAACAATCAGGAAAGTGAGTTGAGTGAAATTGCGATACTGGTGCAACCGGATGGGAAGTGGCAGTTTTATCAGCCTTGAGGGAGAGGCTTAACCGCGAAGGCGCGAGGACGCGAAGATATTTTTACCGCAGAGAACAAGAGAACAGGGAGTTTTCGCAGAGAGAAATTTAACCGCGAAGACGCAAGGACGCGAGGAAATCCCTCTCTGTGCCTCCGTGTTTAACCGCGAAGACGCAAGGACGCTAAGAAAAATTCTCTGCGCCTCCGTGCCTCTGCGTTGAAAAAACCCCCTCCCATTCAACATTCAAAATAATTTACCTTTGCCGGTACATCCATTCAAAATATAAAATTTATCATTTAAAATAATCCCCATGCCTGGTTACGAACGCTGGAGTGATCTGGAAAGAAAAGAACTGAACGATGTGCTCGATAACGGGGTACTGATGCGTTATGGATTTGATGGCATGCGCAAGGGCCATTGGAAAAGCAAGGAACTGGAAGCGGCCATCTGCTCCACTTTCGGCTGTCAGTATGCCCAGCTCACTTCAAGTGGAACGGCTGCCTTAACCACGGCACTCAGTGTACTCGGTATTGGATATGGAGATGAAGTGATCACTCCCGCTTTTACATTCGTAGCTTCCTTTGAAGCCGTATTGAGTGTGGGTGCGGTTCCCGTGCTGGTGGATGTGGATGATACCCTCACCTTGAATCCGGATGCCGTTCGCAAAGCCATTACCCCGAAAACAAAAGCCATCATGCCTGTACACATGTGCGGCAGTATGGCGGATATGGATGCGCTTGTTGCAATTTGTAAAGAACACAACCTGATCTTACTGGAAGATGCCTGCCAGAGTATCGGCGGTTCTTATAAAGGAAAACAGCTGGGTACGATCGGAGATGCCGGTACTTTCTCATTCGACTATGTAAAAACAATGACCTGTGCAGAAGGCGGTGTGGTAATGACCAACAGGGAAGATGTCTATATCAAATCCGATGGTTATACCGATCACGGACATGATCACCTCGGTGTTGATCGGGGAGCTGACCTGCATCCTTTTATTGGTTATAATTTCAGGATATCAGAATTACATTCCGCCGTTGGACTGGCCCAGATCAAAAGACTTCCTGAATTCCTGGCCGACCAGAAAAAAAATCATGCTGCCTTAAAAAATATTCTTTCCCAAATACCGGAAATCAGTTTTCGCCGGATCCCCGATCCGGAAGGCGACAGCTGCAGTTTCCTCTGCTGGTTCCTGCCTACCGAAGCTATTACCAAAGCCGTGGTGGCCGAATTAAAAGCCCAGGGCATCCTTCCTGGTAATTTTTACTGGTTTGATAATAACTGGCACTATATCCGCAAATGGGATCACCTGAAAAATGCCATTACGCTCAATGCACTGAGTCCTGAAATCAAAAGCAGACTCATGGAGCATGCCAATAAAGATTTCAGCGCCAGTGATGCGGTGATGAGCAGGTGTATCTGTACGCTGATCAGTCTTTCCTGGACCGATGCACAACTAAAAGAAAAAGGAGAAAAAATTATTGCGGTAGTGAAACAGGTATTGAGTAAGCAGGCAACAACAGTTTAAAGAGAAGACTCAACGGCTTTACTATCGTCCCGGCCTGATGGCATTGGGCTTTTGTTCCATCCAATTCACATAATCCAGCGAGCCCAGCCTGAATCGTAAGGCCATCGGGGTAATTTTATCCAACTGCCATTCTTTTTTACAGATGATACCCAGCCCTGCAGTATAATATCCTGCTGCCAGCGGTGCTTTTTGTAAGAGATAGTTCCCGTAAGGTTTACCCGGCCCAGTGCTGGCCGGCTTTGCAAAATCCAGCCTTAGCATCTTTTCAAAATCAAATCCCTCCAAAACCTCCTTCCTAATAGGTAATTTTTTGATATCCTGCGCCCGGATCACCAAAAATTTACGGGGTTCAGGGCTGGAGGCGGATTTGCCCAGACAATCCCAGTTCATCAGCCAAACGGTATCATTTACAGGGACTTGCTGCCCGGAAATATTCCCGGAAAAGATTAACAACAACACAACAAGAAAATAGCAAATCCGTTCCCGCATCTTTTATTTATTTGTATCTAAATTTACGGCATTATTTTTGTGCAAAGGCGGAAATTTTTGAAATTACGCCCTGGCCGGATAAAGCCAATTATTTGATAACCAAAAGGAGTCCTCGGATAGGACCCTGATATAAAACCCACTCAACAGTGTCCCCTGCGGGAGACACTGTTGAATAATAATAACGAACCATGGCCCTAAGCCAAAGTTTACAGCAGAAACTACTGCAAAAACTGTCGCCCCAGCAGATTCAGCTTATGAAACTGCTGCAGGTACCTACGGCCAATCTGGAGATCCGGATTAAAGAAGAGCTGGAAGAAAATCCGGCCCTTGAACTGGATGAGGAGAAGCATGAAGAAGGTGCAGATGAATTAAAAGATGAATTCAGCGAAACCGGTGAAGAGGAATTTGAAGAGAAGGATGGCAGTGAAGACGAATACGAGAATATTGATATCAGCGATTATGTGCAGGAAGGTGATGATGAAGTAGGCGATTATAAACTCCGCGACGATAATTATCCCGAAGAAGATGAAGGCCGGCAACTGCCCTATAAAGCAGAGACCAGTTTTTATGAACTGATGACTACGCAGCTGGGACTTCTTCGACTGGAAGAAAAAGAACAGGCCATTGCCGAACAGATTGTCGGTAGCCTGGATGAAGATGGTTACCTCCGCCGCGAAACATCTGCCATCGTGGATGATCTGGCCTTCCGTCAAAATATTTCCGCCACCGAGGCCGAAGTGGAATCCCTGATCAAAAGAATCCAGCAATTTGATCCACCCGGTGTGGCGGCCCGCGACCTGCGTGAATGTTTACTGATTCAGTTATACCGCCAGAAAGATGAGGGCAAACCGGTGGACATCGCCATACGGGCTATTTCCAAATACTTTGATGAGTTTACCAAGAAGCACTATGAAAAAATTCAGCGCGGACTGGATCTGGATGATGATCAGCTGAGAGAAGTAATGCAATGGATCATCCGCCTCAACCCCAAACCCGGTGGTAACCTGGGGGAAATGAGCAAGGCAGAAAATTATGTAGTGCCGGATTTCTTTATCATGAATAATGCCGGTAAACTGGAACTAACCCTCAATAGCCGCAATGCTCCTGAACTCCGGATCAGCGAAGGCTATCGTGATATGCTGAAAGAATATGACCGTGGTGCGAAGAAAGATAAACGACAGAAAGAAGCCGTTCTCTTTATCAAACAGAAAATTGATGCGGCCAAATGGTTTATTGATGCGATCAAACAAAGACAGCATACCCTGCTCAGTACCATGAATGCGATCATGGAACATCAGTATGATTTCTTTCTCACCGGTGATGAAACCGAATTGAAACCGATGATCCTGAAAGATATTGCGGAGAAAACCAATCTCGATATCTCCACCGTTAGCCGGGTAGCCAACAGCAAGTTTGTTCAAACGGAATTCGGTACTTACCGGTTGAAATTTTTCTTCAGTGAATCATTGAGCACCGATAGCGGAGAAGAAGTCTCCACCCGTGAAGTGAAAAAAATCCTCAGCGACCTGATCGAAGCAGAAGATAAAAAACACCCGCTGAGTGATGAACGACTCACCGAATTACTCCAGGAAAAAGGATATAATATTGCCCGTCGTACTGTGGCGAAATACAGGGAGCAGTTGAATATTCCGGTGGCGAGGTTGAGGAAGGAGCTGTAGGTTAGTTGGAAGATTTAATAGTTGATAGGTTAACAAGTTGAAGAGTTGATAGGGAATACCCTTTCTTGGTTCTGGTGTTTTCATCTATTAAGCGAATAAAGAATTGTCAGGAGGAAGGATAGAAAGAAGGTTGGGTAGTTGGAGGGTTGATAAGTTTAGGGTCAGGCCAGCTGTAAGTCATACCAGGCTTGACCTCCAATAGCAAGTGTTGGGAGTGATATAAACTAAGAGTATTGTAAGAGTTTCCGATTTATTTGAACCTGCAACAGGCAAGAAGTACGTCATACCGGCCTTGAGCCGGTATCTTTTGAAACAATTACATAAAATGAATCCTCCGAAAGACCCCGGATCAAGTCCGGGGTGACAAACCTGAGGCCCGTAGCGAGACTCCGCTTAAGTTAAGCACCCCTCAACTTCTCAACATCTCAACCCCTCAACTAGAAAGGCAAATCATCCTTCTCCTCCATCGCTCCTCTTCAAAATGCGGTTGATCAATCGGGCCACTGCCTTCCGCAGCAGCGGAAGCACCACCTGGTTCGACCCTCCATGCTTTTACATCGGTGTACCAGCGGCCATTGTATTCGCGGCTTTCCACATCAAATGAAATATTGAGCATACTGCCAACTTTCAATACCTGTTCATTGATGTTATCGCCCCAGATGGACACACAAACTTTTTTGGGATACTGGCCTTCCGTTTCCACAATGATATCCTGTTTTTTCCATTGGCCATTTTTGCCCGCGCCTGTTTGCAGCGGTAAAACCTGTACGAGTTTGGCAGTCAGTTGCATACTGTTTTTTTTAGGCCGTGAAGATAAAGACTATTGCCATTCCCCCCGAAGGAATGCACGGGGATATTTAGCATAGTTTTACGGTGAAAACACCGCTGGCGGGGCTTTCCCTGCCTACCTTTGCCAACTTTACCGGAGCGGACAGCGTCCTTAACCGGCATATTGAACATGAAGCAATTACCGCGATATTTTATTAGCTCCTTACTGATGCTCCTGTTATTCAACCAGGTAAAAACGCATGCACAGGCCCTACCACTGGATGAGCAGAAGGTGACCAAACAATTTCCGCAGGTGAGCCTGGTCTTTAACCGGATTTTCAACAGCGGCGGACTGGATAGCTTTTATCATCGTTTACAACAACTGAAAAAAACAAAGAAAGGCAAAGTAACCATTGTGCATATTGGTGACTCACACTTGCAATCTGATCATCTATCTTCCGTAGTGAGGAAGGGTTTGCAGGATTTTTTTGGATCTGCAGGGGGGCAACACCAGACTTCTAAAACATTCGGTGGATTTTTAACCGGTGCCGATAGTAACGGACTGGCCTATCATACATTCGGGATCAACGGTGCCCGCTTTGAAACTTATATTGGATCTGCCAGTATCTGGCAGCAAGTGGCCAGCTTACAACCGGATCTCTTTATCATTTCCCTGGGCACCAATGATGCGCAGGCGAATGTGATTACCGATAATGATCTGCACCGGCAGGTTGGTCAGATGATTGATAAACTAAAATCAGTAGCGCCTAAATGCGCCGTCCTGATCAGCACCACGGCGGACTCTTTTAAAAACGGCATGCCCAACCGGGAACTATGGAACCTGAATCTTTCCCTCTTTAGTTATTGCAGCAGCAACAGCATACCGGTTTGGGATATGTACCGGGTCACCAATGGCTTTGGCTCCGCCTGGAACTGGTACCGCAAGGGATTAATGAACGGAGATGGCATCCACTTCTCCGCCACCGCCTATAAAATCATGGGGCAGTTATTGTACAATGCGCTGGCGAAGGGGTATAATGCATATGTGAGTGCGTACTAAATTCAATCAAGATATCCGAATCGAACAAGGGCGGCTATAAAATCTTTCAATTCTGGCAGATATATTAAGTTCTAAAATTTGTAATACGCCTCCTTATATCTACTTAATTTTTTAAGTCGTGATTTGATTTCAACCATCCATTCGGATTGCCTGAGTGTATCCCTGGAGTAGTCAGTTTCTTTATCGTATTTGATTTGTTCTTTTAATAGTTTAGAATCCCATAAATGGTGGATGGAGTCAAGCATTTTGTAATTATCTCTGTTTACTTTACTTCTTATAGTTAAAATATCATGCCTTATTTCTCTAGCATAAATTTCTGCCAAATCAAAGTGACCCTGCTCGTGTAGTAATAAATTGGGGGATTTATCCTTTCTGGCAATAGAAAATTTTTTTGAAAATTCACATTGAACTTTAATCCAGTCAAGATTGTATCTTACTTCATAATCCAGTCTTACTCTAATAGCGCTTAATGCAGAAACATTCACTCCGGGAAAACTATCACTTTTGAAGTCCTCCCATTTTAGCTTTAAATCTTCACTCCAGATAAGGGTATCATTTTCTTTTTTACATCCGCTTTCACTGGCAGGTATCCAGGCACAGAAGAGAATAATGATAGCGAAATATCTCATAAACTTCGTTTAAATATCCTTCCCCAACGAGTCTTCTGCCTCATCCTCAATTCACTTAAGCCTTATAGCAAAAGTAGGGCCTGGTCTATTTCACATTACACCCCTAAAACTGCAAATAAATCGGCATCACCGGCTCGGATGATTTGAAATAGCCATACACAATTACAAAGAGAAAGAAGATCACGAGGTAAACCGGCATCGGCACCAGTTTCACCCGGCTGATCAGTTTATCGGCATAGTTATCCGGAATGGCATGCAGTACAAAGGCCAGGGCAATCATCCCCAGCACAGGCCAGTAATTATTAAAAAAGGCATTCCAAACCTTAAACTTCAGATCGTGCGTGATCTGGTGCAGCATATTAAAGGCATCATCCAGACTGGCGGCTTTAAAGAAGACCCAGCAAAAACAAACAAAATGGAAGGTGATGAGGACCGCAATGGCGTTGTAGACTTTCTTATTATTAAATGAAGCAAAAGCCTTTCCGGTGATCATCATCCAGATTTTATGAATGGCCAGTGATACTCCATGCATCGCTCCCCAGATCAGAAAATTCCAGCTGGCCCCATGCCAGAAACCACCCAGCAACATCGTGGTGAGCAGGTTGAGATTGGTGGTAATACCCGATTTATCCTTTTTAATAATGGGAGGAAGAATGAATAACAGGAGGATGATCGTGGTGATACCCAGCGATACCGGAAGCGACAATTTGAATCCACTGTAAGCCGCAAAGAAAACCCCAACAAAAAAGATGATAGAGAATATCCAGGTAGCAGCCGAGCCTTTTTTATTGCCCCCCAGCGGGATATAGAGATAATCCCGCAACCATGAGGATAAGGAAATATGCCATCGCCGCCAGAACTCGGTGATATTTTTACTCTGATAGGGTGAAAGGAAATTGGTAGGAATGCTAAAGCCCAGCCATTTGGCCACCCCAATGGCCACATCACTATACCCACTGAAATCACAATAGATCACCACCGCATAAGCATACACCGCAAACAGGTTTTCCAAACCGGTATAACGGGAGGGATCATCAAATATATAATTCACAAAATTCAATGTGATATAATCCGAGATGATCAGCTTCTTGAACAAACCAGAAATGATCAGGTAAAACCCTTTGGCAAAATCACTCTCCGTAATGATAAATGGTTTATTGATCTGCGGTACAAAATCATGGGCTCTGACAATGGGACCCATCACCAGCTTGGGGAAGAAAGACAAAAAGAGCAGGTAATCACTGAATTTCTTGGCCGGCTCAAACTGACCCCGGTACACGTCAATGGTATAGCTGAGGTTCTCGAAGGTGTAAAAAGAGATTCCCACGGGTAAGAGAATATTCAGCGGATTAAAACCGGCATCCAGCAGGCTGTTAAAGGTTTCAATAAAGAAATTGGTGTACTTGAAATAGAAGAGCATGCCCAGGTTAAAGACAATACTCCCCAGTAGCAACAACTTTTTCTTCTTTTTATTCTGTTGCCGGTAGATTGCATTCGATAGCACAAAATCCACAATAGCCGAGAGGATCACAAAGACCACAAAGACCCCGCTGGCCTTATAAAAGAAATAAAGGGAGAAAAAACAAAAGATATAACGGCGGACTTTAAAGTGATTTCTGAATTTGTAATACAGTGCAATAAACAAGGCAAAGAAGAATACAAAAAAACCGTTGTTGAACAACAGCGGGTTTTTAGGATCGTATAAAAACTGTTCCAGGAAAGCCTGTATATCGAATGATGGCATATTGCGTTTACTTGCGGGTGCGGGTATATTTTTTGTATTCGTTCAGGATGGCTTCGTACATAAAACCACCCAGGACTTCGGCGCCCCGGTGATTGGGATGCACATAATCCTTATTGGCCAGTGAGGGATTTCTTTTGGCCCAGTCTACAATGGAATTAGTGCCCCCCATCGATGCAAACTGGTTATAAAAAGAACTACCGGTCTCATAAGCCATGGTTGCCTGTATCTTGATCAGTGAATCAATCCCCACGGCTGATTTATACTCTCCGCCATATCGGAAGGCCCGGTCGGCCGTACTCACCACCATGAATTCCGTTGCCGGAAAACAGTTCCTGATTTTTTTAATGATGGGCAACATGGCCTTGGCATACCAGTTAAAGTTCCTGTCGTTCGGACGGAAGAGCAGGTTCACCCCATATTGAAAAATAATCAGGTCATAAGGATTATTCGCTGCAATCGCTTTCATGAAAACAGAATCCACCCGGGCAAACTCAATCCCCGTGATACCCCTGAATGAAAAATTATCGACAAAGACGCCGGAGGGAGATTCAAAACTGATTCCATAAACCGGGAGGCTGCTGTTATTCACTCCCAATTTGATCCCCCGGTTACGATCAACCACCAATGGGATCCGGTTCAGCATGTTTGTCGCGCTGATATTCCGGGAGCCTCCGTTCACGGTCAGATTCATGCTTCCTGCTGCATTCCCGCAGATCAGGCTTTTTTCCAGGATGGCCACACTGTCCAAGATGGTCTGGTCAATCATTTGCACCCAGTCGCCACTGCTGCGGAATAAATGTCCGGAGAAATAAAGTTTACCGGTCTTGGCATTTTTAAAACTCTCATCCTCCCATCCGCCGGAATAATTATGAATAACCGATTGTCTGAATTTGGATACTTGCGATGTGATCGGCACAAAGCCAACCCCGCTTCCGCCAAATTGTTGCTGCATCAGTTTGCGCAGGGTTTGAGAAAGCAGATCGCCTTCAATCATGCTGTCGCCGAAATAGGCTATGCGGATCTTTCTTTTCTTTCCAGCCTTCAGCTCGGCCAGTTTCTGCAAGAATCCATTGAGGGATGACTTGCTGGTATCGCGGTTGAAATTGGTGATGAAGCGGCCTTTCTTATATAACTCGAAATTTTTATCGGGCAGGTCTTCAATGATCACCAGGTTGCTGTCTGGTTTGTCGGTAATCAGCAGGGAGGAGTCACCGGTCATAACATCGGAAATCAAATTCACTCTTTTAAAAGGCATCCACTGAAAACCCATCAGTGTTCCCGCAACGGAAAGAAGAAAGTAAATGCAAAAACTCCCGGTAACAAACTGGAGTACTCGTCGGTTACTGTTCATATTGGATCGTCTATCGGGTGGCGGATAATTTATTTTTCTTAATGGCGTCGCCGACTCTTTGCTTCCAGGTAGCCGGTGCTTCGGAATAACCGCTCTTGCTGATGGCTTCTAACCAGACTTTATAGTCCATATTCCCCTTGAGCTTATTGTAATATTTCTTTCTGGACTGCAGTTTACAAAAATCCGCGAAAGATGCAGTGGCATTGGGGTATTGTTTATAGCGGGATTTGATTCCTTTTGTCTTTTGCAGGTCGTTTTTTCCGACGATACCGAAAAAATTGTTCAGCAGTTTGCAGTTCCGGCTTGTTCCTGATCCAGATTCCACGATGGCCACTCCCAGGATAACGGAAGCCGGAACCCCATATTCGGTGGAAAGGGAATCTGCCAGGGGTCGGTATTGCTGAATAAATGCTTTTTGTGACCATCCTGTACCGGAAAGCAGGCAGCAGGTCAGAACCAGCATCAGTCCGGTGCGTACGGTCATTTTTTGCCGGGGACGGCAAGGCTTAACTGATTGATTATCTGTACTGATTAAGGCAGACATGCTGTAAAGATAACATTTCAAATGCAAGGCACATAGTGAGGGGTCAAGGGATGAATTGCTTTACTTTTGCAGGACAAAAACCGGATGATGAACAGCAGATTAGTGGTTGATAAACAGGAAGGACTGAAAGAATTCAGAGAGGGAGGGCTTTCTCCGCAACCGCCCGTTATCCGGATGGCTGCCCGCTTTTTTTCCTGGTTATTCCACCCGGTTTTTATACCGGTACTGCTGGTCTGGTTCATGTTATACCGGCATCCTTATCTTTTTGCAGGTTTTTCCGGGATGGACAAAACCAAAGTGATGATTCAGGCATTTGTGATGTTCTGTTTCTTTCCGATCGTCACGGTATTATTATTAAAAGCACTGAAATTCATCAGTAGTTTCCAGTTACATAGCCAAAAGGACCGTATCATTCCGTTGGTCGCCTGTGGCATCTGGTATTTCTGGATCTGGTATGTATGGCGTAACCTGCCGGATTATCCCAAAGCTTCTGTACAATTAACCCTGGCCATCTGGATTTCTGCTTCGCTGGCATTGCTGGGTAATATCATCATGAAAGTGAGTCTGCATGCGATTTCTGTGGGATTGATGCTCTGCTTCATGGTGCTGATGGCCCTGGCCGGTGACCTGAATCTGGGGATCTATTTATCAATGGCTTTTCTGATCACGGGTATTACCTGTACTTCAAGGCTGATTGTGTCTGACCACCACCCGGTGGAGATCTATGGCGGACTGGTTTTAGGAGCAGCTTCCATGCTGATTGCCCATATTTTCGCCTGAGCCAAAGGGACTACTGAGCCAGATCAGTATAATTACATGGGGGATAAGTTACCTTTTGATAAATAATCCTCTCATGAAGCATTATCATATTGTATCAAGAGTAGCGATTTACCTCTTGTCACTGGTGCTGATTGCATTTGGCATCTTTCATTTTATGTATCCGAGGGATTTACTGGTATATGTTCCTCCTTCCTTAATAGGCGGTATCAAGTGGGCCTATATAGTGGGAGCGGCATTTGTACTGGTGGGACTTTCTTTTATGACCAACCAGTATGTAAAATTCACCGGGTACCTGCTGGCTGTTTTGCTAATCATTTTCATTCTGACGATCCATGTACCAAATTATATGGATGCGGGAGATAAGGAAATGCGGCAGATGGCCCTGATCAATATTCTGAAGGATACGGCCATTATGGGATTTGCATTGCATATTGCGGCAGGGGCCCATCACCAGCATTTTCATTTGGAAGAAGCGGATTGAATTTGTTGGATGGTGAAGTAATTGTTTTTCCGGAGAACATTCGGAAGGGGGATTTTTTTTCACCGCAGAGAAAAGAGGTGCAGAGTTTACGCAGAGAAGTTTAACCGCTAAGACGCAAGGACGCTAGGATTCGCAAGTTTATACAAGTTGTCTAATAATAAAAGGATCGCTGCGCCGCTGCTCCTCAGCGCCCGCTGCGAGAAATCCTTTGCGTCTTTACAAGTAAATTCTTTGCGCCTTTGCATCTTTGTCCACAGGACTCTTCGAGCGTGAAATCCTCTTCGCGTTTCCTCGCGCCTTCGTGTCTTCGCGGTTAAGTCTCTCTCTGCGCCTCCTGCGGTTAAAACCTCCAATCCACCGCCATCACTTCACTCCTGCTCGTCGGTTTTTGCAATCCCTTCGTTATTTGCTCCACTCTCTCCCCTACTATTTTTTTCAACTCACTGATTTTTATGGAAGGATATTTATTCAGCGCTTCCAAAATACTATACGTAAACACCCCATTTTTCAAATCACCTCGTTCCAATGCAAACTGGGTACCTGCTGCTGCAGAAATAATGGTGGCACCGGTACTGCGCCCCACATTGACAAAGAGCGATTGCATCAGTTCAAAACTATTCTTCATCCCCAATACGGTTTTACCGGTATACCTGGGTTCGCCCCCCTTGGTACCTTCCTGTTGCAAACTATCTGCTGCTGCCTCTATGCGGGTCATTTCTTCCTTATCCACTTCCCCGCTATGACAGGCATCAATCAGCATTAATTTCTTACGGGCGGGGATACTATCCAGCAGGCTTTCCAGCTCTTCATATGCCAGTCCGTTTTGTTCGGGATGATCAAAGTTCACGCTGTAGGTACTCAGGTAATAATCGAAATCCTTACTCAGCAAACCATGACCGGAATACGCAATGATTACTCTGTCATTAGCAGCTGTTTTTTTCATCTTTGTTCTGAGTGCTTTTACAGCACTGCTGCTGACGGCTTCATTGAATAAGGTATCGATGCTCAGTGTTTCCCCGAATCTTTCCCGGCATTTGGCAGCCAGGTCACGGATATCTTTCACACTGTAATTCAAATCATGCCCTTTTTCAGAAAACCGGTCAATTCCGATACCAATAAACCATGTTTTGGAACCAGCATCTGCCTTACATTGAATACTGACCTGTTCACGGATACTACGGATTCCATCCATGCTCGTGCATTCTGCTTCAATCAGGTTTTTTCCCGGAATCAGCGGGACTGTTATAATGGTATCCATCTGCTTTCTTTTTCCGGCTGCGATGGTTATTCCGGCCGCCCCAAAAAGGGGAACCTGATCTACCCAGATATTGAAAGTTTTCAACGGGCTGCCGTTTGAAATAAAACGCACAGGAATTTTGCAGCTGGTATTATTTGTAGATCCGGGTATCTGCCGGGGGTTACTGATCTGCGCTTCCGGAAAACTATTAAAATTGTCGAGCAATGTCGGATCAATCCCGGATTTACGAATTCTTTTCTGATAGGCTTTACTGTAAGCCTGCAAGAGTAAAGAATCAGTGACCCCGCTTTCCTTTAAAATCAGATCAGGCCGGTTAAATTTAAGATCGGCATTGCTGATGGGGTAACAGCGATTGTCTTTTCTCAGACCGATATCATTCACCTGTGTTTTGCTGGCTGCATAGTAACCTCCCTCCGTTTGTACCAGGAAATTATTTCCCGTGAGAATCAGGTCGGCTGCTTTTTTCTTCTCCCGAATATTGATGAGGCTGATATGGCCGTCTTCTAATGTGGCAAATAACAATTTCGCATCTCTGGAAAAAACAAGATCAAATACTTTTCCCACTCCGCATTTTAATTCCAATACCGGTTGCAGGGAAGGAAAGGAATATAGTTTAATCAACCCGCCGCTAAATGATCCTGAAGCCAGCCATTTATTATCCGGACTAAAGGCCATCACTCTGGCATTTTTTTGCACTTCCCGCATGGGCATGCCCTGTCCAAGCTGGATCACATAAAAACGACTGTCTTCCGGGTAAGCAACCGCTGCATATTTGCCTTCTTTATCCATTTCAAAAACGCGGAATGGATAATGTGATTCCAAATACTTATAACTAAAGGGTGCAACAGTGCCTGAGAATCCCTGGATATGGTATTGTCCATCTTTTGCCACCATTCCGCTGTACAAATCATTACGGTTTCCTTTGAAGTTGGCCCCATAGATCCGATCAGCAGAACTATACCGGTCAACCGGTTTCCCATCTTTTACATCCAGTATGATTACAGTTGACCAACCTGTGAGTAAGAGTAAACGGGAACCATCATTACTCAGCCGGATATTATCGAGTTTGGTCTGGCGCAGGTCATAGCTCCAGATTTTTTTACCGCTGGCATAATCGATTGCAAATACTGAATCACTGAGCAGGCTCCCCCTGCTATCATATTCAACTGTGGTGACAATCAACCGGGGTTGTGGAGATGAAGCAAAAAGGCAATGCTTAATACTCCCCGTCATTTTAGCCAGTTCTCTTTTCATCTGTAATCCGCCAAAATCAAATTCATAGATTTTATTTTCCGTGCCATACACCAATGTAGAAGGGCCGGTAACACATAGTCCCCAGGGCAGGGGTTCAGTAGTAGCTGGCGGAAACTGAATGGTTGCCTGATTGATATTTACGGTTCCGAGTCCGCTGGCTGTAACCGTGCCAATCATTCCCTCTTGCAGATCCAGTAATGCATAACACCAGGGTCTGAAATCAATTGAGTCGGGCGAAAGCAGTGATGATTTTCTGGTATCAAACCGGTAAGTATAAAAATAACGGTCGGTTCCCTGGTAGAGGAGCCTGCCATCGGGTAATGGCATGAAGCGATAAAGATTGGGAATGGAATCGGTGAGTTGAAGGGTTTGGGGATGATAGATCCTTAGATGATAATCGTTATCCTCCAGGATACCTAATCTGTTTTGAGAAAGGCCATCCAGGAAATGAAAGGAAGTCTGAAAATTACTAAGTCCGAGGAGGCGGGTGGAAAGGCTGGTGTCTGTTTTTCCTGTCTTTAAATTAAACAGGATCATTTTCTTTTCTGCCAGCAGTTGCAGTTCCTGTTTTCGGGGATCGCGGAAAAAAGCGTAAGGCTTATTGGAACCATGTTTGGAATAGACTGTCAGTTCATTGGTAGTTGGTTGATAGCGGTAGATATAATACTCAGTGATATCCGGTTTGGCAGCGGACCGGTAATTGCCTTTGTAGGAACTGTCTGCCCGGTCCACATAACCGGTAAAATACAGGTGTTCCTTCGTGAAATACATGGGCAGGTAAGACAGAAAAACAAAATAATCCCCGCCGACAACGGCATTGGCCCTGATCGTACGGGTGATGCTGAGAGAGCGGGTATCAATGAAAAGGATACTTCCTCTTTCGGTAGCGGCTACAATGAATTTTCCGGATGAGTCTGTTGCCAGTCCGATCACCGGACTATCTGTGGGCAAATCCGTGATCTTCAGTTTTGATTTGGCATCGAAAATGCTCAGGCGACTAACCCTGTACTCAGACTGTGCAATGATCTGTTGTGCCCGGCTATAGATGGCATGGGTGATAAAGGCTTTCGAATAAGATTGCGGCACAGTTTCTAATTGGGATATACCATGAAGGGACGCAAGCAGGCAAAAGACCAACAGCAACAATCTCGTTTTACTCATGAATAAATGCATTTGTAAAGATAGGCTTAGAGGGTCCAGTCTGTGGCAATAGTTTCATTCCTGCTGGTAGGTTTTTGCAACCCGTTAGTTAGTTTCTCCACTCTCTCCCCCACGATCTTCCTCAGCTCACTGATTTTAATGGTTGGATATTTATTCATCGCTTCCAGGATAGAATAAGTAAACACTCCGTTCTTTAAATCACCACGCTCGAGTGCAAACTGGGTACCCGCCGCCGCCGAGATCACCGTGGCGCCCGTGCTTTTGCCCACATTCACAAAGAGGGATTGCATCAGTTCAAAGCTGTTTTTCATGCCGAGGGTGGCTTTACCGGTGTAAGTTGGTTTGCCACCTTTGGTCCCCTGTTTTTGCAAGGAATCGGATGCATTGCTGATTCTTGTCATTTCTTCTTTATCGACCTCACCACTATGACAGGCATCAATTAACATCAACTTTCGGCGGGCCGGAATGCTGTCGAGCAGGTTTTCGAGTACTTCATAAGGGAGACCGTTTTGTTCCGGCTTGCTGAAGTTGATTGTATAACTGGAGAGATAATAATCATAGTCTTTACTCAGCAATCCATGTCCGGAATAAGCCAGGATTACTTTATCATTCACCGTTGTTTGCTGCAGTTGCGTTTTGAGTGCACTAACATTTCGGCTGTTTACATTTTCATTAAAGAGCGTATCAATCTGAATATCGTTTCCATATTTCTCCTTGAGTTTGGCGGAGAGATCGCGGATATCTTTCACACTGTATTGCAGATCATGCCCTTTTTCGCTAAACCGGTCAATACCGATTCCGATAAAGCGCAGCGATTCTTTTTGTTTTACCGCCGGTGTGTAGTTGACATATAAGGGCATCCGGTAGCTTTCAGTACCATTCACATTGGTGATGCTGCATTCGATCCGGTTTTCTCCCTGAGAAAGTTTTATGCTGATGATCGTATCAAGCGAATTGCTGTTTTTTCTTCTGATGCTGATACCTCTTTGTCCGAAAAGGGGGGATTCATTGATCCAGACATTGAAACGATCCAGCAGGTAGGTACTGTCATTGGCTTTGATATGAAGCCGGACTGTCTCTGTTTTTTGTTCAGCTTCAATCTGATCCCTGTTAACAAAATCACATTCTGGTACGCTGTATCCTTCTCTGAACTGAGTTGTATCGATTCCCAGTTTTTTGATCCGTTTTTCCCAGGCCTTGCGATAACTTTTGATCAATGCAGTGTCTGTGTTGCCGATGGCTTCGAGCACTTTATCGGGACGGTTGTATTTAACATCGAGTTGTTCGAATGTAATCAAACGCAAATCTTTTGCCACATAATGCAGCAATTTAGATGTATTGGGAGTGCTTTGATAATAGCCGGTAGGAAGCTGACAAAAATATTCCGTTTTGCCAACGAAAACCATTGTATATAAGAGTTGCCTTTTATTTATTTCCCAGTATTTGTTCGAATGATCTTCAGATGCTGTAACAAAGGTTGTACTTCCTGGTCCGAATGCGGCTGAATTAATTTTGTTACTGTGACCCTGCCATTCAAATAAAATTTTCCCGGTTTTTTGATCCGCCAGTTTTATTATTTCTCCATTACACAAAGCCAGTATGAGTTTACCATCATCATTGAATGATAAAGCATAGATCTGATTTTTTACGGTTTGCAGGTAATTTTGCTGTTTTCCGGTGTTTATCCGGAGAAATTTAACAGTGTCGGATAAAGTGGCAAAGAGTCTTGTTCCGGGAATTAAACTGATTTCTTTTATTTCTGTATCTGAATTATCCTGTATGGAAATCTGTTTACCTGTTTGATTATCCCAGATTCTAAGATTTGAAAAACCCCAGACAATATCTCTGAAAAATGTAATCACAAATTTTGCTTCCGTATCTGTCAGCGTCTTATATTTTTCGAACCCCGATGTATTAAAACTGTTATCAATTATTTGAAATGTCCGGTTGATCTTTCCGGTTTGTGCATCCCAAACTTTTGCTGTACGGTCACGTGAAGCACTAATGATAAACCTGTTACTATCAGCAAATGCAACTGAATAAACAGCAGCTTTATGACCAATGAGCATTCTGACCTGTTTACCCGTAAGCGTTTCCCAGATTATTATACTGCCGTCATATGAAGCTGAAGCGATTTTTTTTCCGTCTGAACTGAAGGCAACAGCCGAAATGCTGTTTGTATGACCCCGCAGCTCCTGGAGCATTTGGCCGGAACTTATTTCCCAAATCTGTATTGCCTGATTATTCAGTACCGCCAAAAGGCTTTTATGCGTATCAGTCCTTCCGGGCTCGTATAGTTCCAGATAATTGCCTGGTATTGTATGGATCAGTATACCGGATTTTGCTTCCACTATCTTAACAGCTGTATCGGCAGTGGCAAAAATTAAGTATTTTCCTTCCCCGGCTATTATGGCTTCATCTGCAGGATACGTAAGACTTTGCAGCGTATTTAACAGTTTACCAGAAGCGATATCATAAATAACCGCTGTTCCGTCAAAATGGGTAATAAGGATTCTTTTTTCATCCGGACTGAAACAAAAACGGAGAATTCCGCCTTTCCCGTTATTCAGGACATGTATAGGCCTTGTGGAAGTAGAATCCCAGATAACCCCTGTATCATTCTCCAATCCTGACACGACATACTTCCCATTATTGCTAATAGCTGCATAACTGAAAAAGTCTGTTCGCCCTTCATATACATGAAGCAAAGCACCGGTTGATGTAATGCGTGTTTTAACATTACCAAAAAGTGATTTTGTTACGATAATATTTCCATCAGTACTAAAAGCTGCGTTATAAATTTTTTCGCCGTTATCCGCCAGGTTATAAAGCTGTTTACCCTGATTCAGATCCCATAATAAGGCTGAGTAGCCGCCTTCAGAAATGGTGATCACTAAACTGCCGTTATGATTGAATACAGCAGATTTTATTCCATCATCATGTTTACTGTTCAGCACCTGTAAAAGCTTACCGGTATTTGATTCCCAGAGATAAGAATATCCTCTTGAACAGGTAATCAATTTTTTTCCATCCGGACTAAATGCGGCATAAGTAGTATATGTACTCCCCAGATTGAAGGTTTTGAAGAGTTTTCCGGTTCCTGCTTCCCAAATCCTGATTGTAGTATCAGCAGCAGCCGTGTAAAAATATTTTTGATCTTCGCTCAGGGTTACCGATTTAACAGCTCCTGAATGACCCCGTAACGTATATAATAATTTACTGCTTTTTGTTTCCCATACTTTTACTAAAGAATCAGCAACTGATGTGAAAATAAATTGATCATTACTACTGAAACCCGGGGTGAAATTTAGATTGGTCAGCCCATCCATCGTATACAATAATTTACCGGTATTGGCATCCCATACTTTAGAACTGTTATCCCTGGAGGAGGTTAAAATCAATTTTCCATTTTTAGTGAATTCAGCCGATACAATTGCACCCTTGTGACCTACCGGTAACACCAGTCTCGGTTCCTGCGCCGCCACCCCGCCCGCCAGAAAAATCCCCAAAAACAGTGTATAAAAAACGGTTGGTTTCATTCGCAAAAAGTACACCTTTACCCCCAAAGCGGAATACCCAACGCGGGGTAAATTTTAAGGGGGCAAAAAAATTATCCCCAAAAAATTAGTTTCGTATTACTAAATGTTTTAGTTTTGGTTCCGTTCCGCAATAATGCGGGATTACAGTACGCAAACAAACTTTAAACGCATGGCAAAAACTGAAAAAACCCACGACATGAGCACGAACAACGAAAAACTCAAGGCCCTTAAACTGACCATGGACAAGCTTGAAAAGGACTATGGCAAAGGCAGCGTGATGCTGCTGGGCGAAAAAGCTGAAACAGAACAGGAAGTCATCTCCACCGGTAGCATCGGCCTCGATGTGGCCCTCGGTATCGGCGGACTGCCCCGCGGCAGGATTGTAGAAATATACGGGCCGGAATCCTCCGGTAAAACCACCATCGCTACCCACGTTATCGCAGAAGCACAAAAGAAAGGCGGTATGTGTGCCTTTATCGATGCAGAACACGCATTCGACAGCAGCTATGCTAAAAAACTGGGGGTAGATGTAGACAATCTCCTGATCTCACAACCCGATTATGGCGAACAGGCCCTCGAAATCGCCGACCGCCTGATCCTCTCCGGCGCCCTGGATGTAGTCGTGATCGACTCCGTGGCCGCCCTGGTTCCAAAAAGTGAACTGGAAGGAGAAATGGGCGATAGCAAAATGGGACTCCATGCCCGTTTGATGAGCCAGGCCCTCCGTAAGCTCACCGCCACGATCTCCAAGACAAATACCATTTGTATTTTCATCAACCAGCTCCGCGAAAAAATCGGAGTGATGTTCGGTAACCCCGAAACCACCACCGGCGGTAATGCGCTGAAGTTCTATGCTTCCGTGCGACTGGATATCCGCCGCCAGACCCAGGTAAAAGACGGCGATGAAGCCATCGGTAACCACGTAAAAGTGAAAGTGGTGAAGAACAAAGTAGCTCCTCCTTTCCGCGCCGCTGAATTCGATATCATTTTCGGCGAAGGCATCTCCAAAAACGGGGAAATAATCGATATGGGTACCGAACTGGGTATTATCCAGAAAAGCGGCAGCTGGTATAGCTATAATAGTGATAAACTCGGCCAGGGACGCGATTCAGTCAAACAACTGATGGTCGATAATCCCGAACTGGCCAAAGAAATAGAGGGTAAGATCAGGGAGAAGATCAAAGAAATGCAGGCAAGCTGATCCCCTCAGTATCAACCTTTTCAAGCTTTTTGTGAAAACAGCACGATTGTGAAGATGGGTTAGTCAGTGCGACCCCCGGCAACCAGCGAAAGCTGTGCCGGGGTTTTTTATTCTTCACAAATATTTTACAGTAATATTTCAATTCAATGTTTAAACATTGTATATTTGTGGACGGCTGCAACCAAACCGGTTGTTTTTCCGTTTTGACTAAGCATGACAAAAACCCACACATCCCCAAAGGCCGGCCAATGGCTGCAGCTGATCTCATCGGCAGGATTGCTGATCGTCTTCTTCCTGCCCTGGGCGGCCTGGAAGGATAGCCTGATCAGCGGTTATCACCTGCCATCGGGGCAGTTTTTCAAGGTTTCTGCAACAAAATTCAACCTGGCCAACCCCTTTCCCCAAATCAATTTCAGTTTCTATATTTTCTGGCTGATCCCCGTTCTGGCAGTAGTTACTGGGTACCTGGTCTGGCAGCAAAATAGTACTATCTGGACCTCCTTTATTACAGGTGCCCTGACCCTTTCGATGGTAGCCATCTATTTCCTTTTCAGCAAAACCCTGATTGATCTGGGTGTGGGCAAAAGTCCCTTTAGCATGTTACAAATCCCGGCCTATCTCGCTGTGCTTTTCGCAGCCGGATTAATTTTAACAGCAACACCTGCCGGTAAATGGCCACTTCGACTGCTCTTCCTGGTGGCAGGCCCGGTTTTTGCCTTTCTGGGTTTTATGATCATCGAGAAAAAAGTTTGGGGAGAAACATTTGCTGATACCGATACCGTCAAAGCAGATTATACGATAACCGCTCCTGCTCTGATCCGTGAGTTTGCTGCCAATGATACCGCAGCCAATCGCAAGTACAGGGAAAAAATCATTGCAGTAGATGGACAGGTGGCACAGGTGGAAACATTGGCCGACTCAACCGTGAACATCAAATTCACTGACAGCTCCAAATACTTTATCAACTTCTCACTGGATAAAAAGGATTATGCCAAAACCCAACTGATCAAACCCGGTGATCCCATTTCCGTCAAAGGATCCTGCAGCGGCAGTTCTTATAGTATGATTCTGGATTCCAGTTCCATTGATTTCAAACGTTCAACCTTAAACAAAAAATAACCCTTCAACAATACAGGGTGACAAACAAAAAAAGACACATGAAAAAATCAACACTCGTTCTTGCAATGGTATTCGCAGCAGGTGCTGTATTTGCCCAAAAGAAAACCACTACATCCGCAACTGTAGCATTTGATGCCACTACTCCTAAAGATGCATTACCCAAGGCAGAAAATAAAACTGTAATCGGTTCTGTGGATTTCACCACAGGTGATGTGGCTTTTGAAGCCAGCGTGAAAAATTTCAATTTTTCCAATCCGAAGATCCAGGAACACTTTAATGCTGCTAACTGGATGAATTCTGATCAGTTCCCCAAGTTTACTTATACCGGTAAAATTGATAAAGTAAACAAAGTGAAACTGAACAAAGATGGTGTGTACAAAACCAAAGTAACGGGTACCATGACCATCAAAGGTGTAAGCAAACCAGTTGAAGCAAACGGTACTGCTACTGTGGCTGGTGGAAAAGTAACGGTTAGCGCCGAACTGAAAATCAAACTGGAAGATTTTGGAATCACCGGACAGCCAATCGATGGCGGTAAAGTGGCTAAAGAACCCATTGTTACTGTTTCAGCTCAGTTCTGATCAACTCTTTAGATGATATAAGAATGCCCGGTCCCTTGGCCGGGTATTTTTTTGCCTGCCAGTTCCTGTTATTTTCTTAAAGTTTCGGGAACCCTCCCCCTGTTCCATTGAATCCTGCATATTTGCGTACCTTTTATCAAAGCACCGGCATACATGAAAAAAATACTCCTGATCCTTCTTCTATTTGCTACCCGCATAGAAGCACAGGAACCAGATATGGCGAAAAGAACCGTGATTGTCTTTCTGAGTTCAGAAGTAATCGCCGGTGAAAACTTTAGTAAAGACGCCATGCTGAACTGGGTGAAAGAAGTGCAAGGTGCCATGGCCAATCTGATGAAAACGGAGAAAACGAATAGTGTGGTAAAGATCATCGCCAGCTGGACAAAGGATCGCAAATGCAAATACCAGCTCAGTGTATGTCCCGAAAATAATACCCTGCTGGAACAGGTCGGTACCGTCTTACAACCCATCAACAGTCCGGTAGCCAATTTTGCTTCCTTTGAATTAATGCTCACGTTCAAATTCAATGAAGGATGTAATGCGCCAGAAACTTTTTCTCCTGAAATCAGCGGTGCAGCCGAGCAAATGAAAAAGAAACTCAGTACCCAAACCCTGCTGCAACGAAAAGAAACCATCCGCAACTGGGCCCTGCAGGAAGTAATTCCGGTATTAGCTCATTTCACCAAAAATGTGGATGCACAATTCCCCGGTGTACAGGCTACGGGCAAAATGCTGGAACAAAAGAATTTTCTGAATCAGCAGGCTGCTACTGTTACCGAAAAAGATCCGCTCTACTGGAGAGGTGTAATGGAAATGAATAAAGGGAACCTGATCATCCCGCTCTCAAAAGTACTCATGCATGTGGCCAATGATGAATTTGATCTGGCCCGCCGTTACCTGGGTATGCTTTTCCGCTTTGCAGATAAAGAAAGCCTGGCTTCGCATTACCTGATGGACCTGAACCGGAATCTGGATCTTTTTTACCAGTGCCATGATAGTCTGATCCGGGAAGGCATCCGCCTGCATGATGACGGCAAATATGCTGAAGCCATTAAACAATACAATACGATACTGGCGGCTTATCCGAATTCCGCCTGGGCCCGTTATGAATTGTATTTCTCCAGCACTTACCTGGAAAAAGGAAACAAAGCAAAAGACCAGTCTGCTGCAGTCTGGAGCAAACACCAATCCGCCGTTTATGCTGCCGATCCGCTCTACCCAATGGGTGGTGGAGCCAGTAATGGCCGGGAAGCTTTTCTTTTGTTCCGTCATTTACAAATCAAGGAACTGTTCCGGGAGAGCAGCAAACTAAAAGAAGACCTCTTTACCTACGCTGATATTGCCCTTGACCTATCGGCCTATTCATTCGCTGCCCATCTGTACTGGTATCTCATGATTATTTTTCCGGAAGAAAAATTCAAGGGACAGAGCCTGCTGGTCTGGTACCTGTATAGTTTGCAAAAACTGGGTGTGACCGAACCGCAACATTTTTTTAAAGAAGATTATACAGCGATACTGAACGGACTGGATAAAACCAGGGAAGAAGCCATGAAGAACGATCCCCTGTATAAATCATTCAAAGAATAAGTCCGGCTGCGCTTTGTTCAGTATTTTGCAGTATGGCTTTTACCCTTCATTCTCCTTATTCAGCGGCCGGTGATCAACCGGATGCCATTCGTCAGTTAACCGAAGGCGTAAACGATGGAGAAAGATACCAGACCCTGCTGGGTGTTACCGGCAGTGGCAAGACATTCACCATTGCCAATGTGATCCAGAATACCCAGCGCCCCACCCTGGTGATCACACATAATAAAACCCTCGTCGCACAGCTATACGGTGAATTCAGACAGTTCTTTCCTGAAAATGCTGTGGAGTACTTTGTATCTTATTATGATTATTACCAGCCCGAAGCCTATCTCCCGGTAACTGATGTATATATTGAAAAAGACCTGAGCATAAATGATGAACTGGATAAGCTTCGTTTACGCGCTACATCAAGTTTACTGAGTGGCCGCAGAGATATCATTGTTGTGGCATCGGTCAGTTGTATTTATGGTATGGGTAACCCCACTGATTATGAAAACGGGATTATCCGGATTAATAAAGGACAAACCATTTCCCGCCAGGGATTTTTACATGCCCTCGTGAATGGCTTATACAACCGCACCACCATTGAATTCAACCGTGGTACTTTCCGTGTGAAAGGAGATACAGTGGATATCAACCTGCCCTATGTGGACTATGGCTACCGCGTCAGTTTTTTTGGAGATGAAATTGAAGAAATAGAAAGCATTGATGTGGTGACCGGTAAAAGAATCGCTTTGATGGATAATGCCGCGATCTTTCCGGCCAATCTCTATGTGGCACCCAAGGATATCCTGCAACAGGTGCTTTATGAGATACAGGATGAAGTGAATGCACAGGCGGAATATTTTAAAACGCAGCAGAAATATATTGAAGCACAGCGGTTGACAGAAAGGGTAAACTATGATATTGAAATGATCCGTGAACTCGGATATTGCAATGGCATAGAAAACTATTCACGATTCTTTGATCGCCGGAAGCCCGGTACCCGTCCATTCTGTTTGTTGGATTACTTTCCCAAAGATTTTTTACTGGTGGTGGATGAAAGTCATCAGACTATTCCGCAGGTCAGTGGCATGTACGGCGGTGACCGGAGCCGCAAGCTGATCCTGGTGGATTATGGGTTCCGCCTGCCTTCCGCCCTCGATAACCGACCCCTGAATTTTCATGAATTTGAATCCCTGACCAATCAGACCATTTTTGTCTCGGCGACTCCGGATGATTATGAACTGGAAAAATGCGGAGGCGTGGTGGTGGAGCAGGTGGTACGGCCTACCGGTTTGCTGGATCCGCCAATTGAGATTCGTCCATCGGTCAACCAGATTGATGACCTGCTGGATGAAATAGATAAAACAGTCACCAAGGGCGATCGTGTACTGGTCACTACGCTTACCAAACGCATGGCTGAGGAAATGGACAAATACCTGCACAAGATCAATATCAAATCCAAGTATATCCATAGTGAAGTGGATACCCTGGACAGGGTGGAGATACTAAGAGAGCTAAGACTGGGGATCATTGATGTATTAGTAGGAGTAAATCTTTTAAGAGAGGGATTGGATTTACCCGAAGTATCCCTGGTTGCCATCCTGGATGCGGACAAGGAAGGTTTTCTCCGCAATGAAAAATCGCTGACCCAGACAGCAGGTCGTGCGGCCAGGAATGTGGATGGAAGGGTGATCTTTTATGCAGACAAGATGACGGACAGTATGCAAAAGACCATTGATGAAACCAATCGAAGAAGGGAAAAGCAGATTGCCTGGAATATTGAGCATGGGGTTACGCCAACAACCATTTCCAAAACCACACAGGATGTATTTGCCCAAACCTCGGTACTGGATATAAAGGGTTATGATTTAAAAGACAGTCGCGCCCTGGCACCCGACCAGGAACTGGTAACACATGCAGCAGAAGAGCAGGAAGTATACAAAACCATTCCCCAGTTGGAAAAGGCGATTGGCCGCACGAAGAAAGAAATGGAAAAAGCGGCGAGAGATCTGGACTTTATGGAAGCGGCAAGACTGAGAGATGAGATGTTCAGGATGCAGAAGGAATTGGAGGGGATGAAGTAATTGCGTTCAATACCTTTTCGAGGGTATATATTTTTCAAAACAGGTCTTTATATTTAATGCATGAAAGGTTACATGCTCATTTTTCTTTTGACAATTACTGCACCTATTGCTTTTTGTCAAAAAACAAGGCTTGTTCTGCCAGACGGCCATGAAAGCAGTCTTTCTGATGCGGCTTTTTCTCCAGATGGTACTACGTTATGGACCTTATCGGACAGGTACGAAGCAATTTTCCGTTTATGGGATGTTCCATCTGGAAAGCTTTTGTTTACTGCGCCAGAATCATCCATTCTTGCAGCCAAATACTCGATTGATGGGAAAAAGATATTCCTCATTACAAATTATGGAGAACTTATTTGTTTCGATGCCAGGAACATGAAAAAACTCTCTTCCGTTCACTTAAAAAAGAGAATTCTTATTGCTAAGTTCAGTAATGATGCTTCACTTCTTGCAATAGAATCTTCCGACAGCCTGATCAGTTTATTGAACACCAAAACAGGCGCAATTCAGTATAAGGAGAAGCTAAATATAACTGGCATTTTAGAATTCGAGTTTTCTCTTCATAACAACAAGTTGGGTTATAGAACTTATGAAGAATCCGCCTTTATAATTGATCTCGTTAAGCGTAAAAGAATAGAAATTTCTCACCTCAAGCTATATGAAATAAAAGATATCTGCTTTCTGCCTAAAACTGATGAATTTGTCATTGCAACACACCTTCCGGCTGTAATATTATATGATCCTTACTCTGGCGAAATTTCAGGGAGTTTAATTTTCGGAGGCTCAGTTAGTTTTGAGTCTTCCCCAAAGTTGCTAGATAATTTTGCACGAATCAACCCCGATGGAAGTCTCCTTTCAAGCAAACTAACAGATAGTACGCTTGTAATTTATGATATGGCCTCGAAGAAAATTTTACATATCCTTGATTTGAAATATGGGCCTATCGAGGATGCGATCTGGTCAAAAGACAACAAAATGGTAGTTGCAATGGAATCAGGCAGATTAGTAATCCTTGATTCCCGAGAGTTTCGGAATATACATAGTACAGAGGCTGTTCCTTTTGAAAGCGGGAGTATACTTATTCCTGACAATGAACATAACCGCTTGTTCTTTGGATTCGAACCTGAAGATGGCTACATTGGTGAAATCTGGGATATGGAAAGGTACTCGACGATAAGCAAACTCAGAGCACGATTGGCCTTTTCAGAGATGGCGACACTAGATAATAAAGTTGAGAAGTTGTATGCACGCAAAGACAGCTCAACGCTCCGGGTAGTATCCATCTGGTCAAATTCTACTGTTCTAAAACGTTACGTTCAAGGTTCAGCAAGCAGGATTTTGTCTTTTGATATCACACAAAATATTGTATTGACAACAAACAGCAGTAATGCGCTACTGGTATGGGACCTCCAGAAAGCAAAATTAGTTACCACTTTGAACGGTCATACAAATACTATCAGCAGCGCAATACTCAGCTTAACTGGTCAGAGGATAATAAGTACATCAAAAGATAAGTCAGTTATAGTCTGGGATATCAAACAGTCCAAGCCAATACTATTTATAACGGATATTGGCGAAGTGCCAATGCTTGCTGTGCTGAGTCCGGATGAGACATTGATTGCAATAACGTACTATCGCAAAACGGATATGAAAGAATATACGAATGCAGAACTCAGGGAGGGAAAAACTGGGAAATGGATCCGCTATCTTACAGGCCATGTGAATGACATAAGTTCAATTAGCTTTAGCAAGGACTCAAAACAAATATTATCTTCTTCCTACGACAATACTGCTTTACTATGGGATGCTTCCAATGGCAAGATCTTAAAAACTTTCAGCGGGCATGTTGGCTGGGTCGTTTCTGCTGAATTCAGCAATGATCAAAACCAGGTGTTAACTTCATCCTGGGATGAGGCTGCCCTGCTTTGGGATGTAAAGTCGGCTAAGCCTACTAAGGTATTTACCGGTCATGCGAATTCATTAAAGAGTGCGGGCTTTGCCCGGAGAGATCAACTGATCCTTACTAATTCATTTGACAAGACCCTCAAGCTATGGGATATTAAAACGGGCAAAGAGGTTTGCAGTATCTACTTGATCGACAGCACTGATGTGGTAACTTATCTTAGTTCAGGGTATTATATGTGTTCAAAGAACAACTCTTCATCCTTACACTATGTCACGGATGATCTTAAAATAATCACTCTTGATCAGCTTGATATCAGATACAATCGCCCGGACAAAGTTCTTGAATCCGTTGGCTGTAATGATACGGCATTGATCCGATCCTACCATCAGGCATATTATAAAAGGATCAGGAGGTTGAATTTCGACACAAGTACTTTCCGGAAGGGGCTCAGTATTCCGAAGGTGGATTTCAGGAATAGGAGGGTCTTGGCCAACGAGCAAAATTACAGGGAGCTAAGACTGCAGGTGAATGGATTAAGTAATGAGGCTCTCGACCGCTTCAATATCTGGATCAATGAAGTACCGCTATATGGTCAAAAGGGAATAAGTCTTCGAAAGAAGAACAGTAAAACCATAGACACAACCATCACAGTTCTATTATCTGCAGGTGAAAACCAAATTGAAACCTCCGTAACAGATATCAACGGTATTGAAAGCTACCGCCAGCCCCTGTATATAAAATACAATCCCGAAAAGCCGGTGAAGTCCAACACCTATTTTATAGGCATTGGAATCAATCGCTTTGCAGACAGTAAGAATAATCTTTCCTGGAGTGTCAAGGATATCCGCGATCTCAGCCAGCATTTTGCAGCTAAAGGCGCCATCATTGATACATTGTTTGATGAGCAGGTTACCCGGGCTAATATACTCAGCCTGAAACAGCGATTAGCGGGTACAACAGAAGAAGATAAAGTAATCATTGCTTATTCCGGTCATGGATTGCTGAGTAGCGACTTCGACTACTATCTCTCTACACATACGGTTAATTTCAGTAAACCGGAAGAAAACGGATTGCCTTATGAAGAGCTGGAAAGCCTGCTGGATGGAATCCGGGCCAGGAAAAAACTAATGCTGATCGATGCCTGTCACAGCGGAGAAGTAGACAAAGAAGAGATTACCCGTTATGAAACAGCAACGGATTCATTACAAGTCAAGGGTACCAGGGGAGGTAAACCCAGGTTGACTTCCGGCAGCAGTCTTGGCATGAAAAACAGTTTTGAGCTGATGCAGGAGTTATTTGTAAACGTAGGCCGGAGTACAGGAGCCACGGTCATTTCAGCCGCAGGAGGAACCCAGTTTGCCCAGGAACGCGGTGATTTAAAGAATGGCGTTTTCAGCTTTGTATTATTAGAGCTTCTCAGGAAAAATAAAACGGTCAGTATTTCAGATCTGAAAAATACAGTACTGAAATTGGTGCCGGAACTGACCAATGGCTTACAAAAACCTACTTTTAGAAGTGAGACCCAGCGTTTTGATTGGAGCTTATAATATGTAATGGTACCCGAGATAGTAGTCAAAATCGAACCATTCGTAATTTTACGATTCCCTCCAGCGTATTAGTGCCTGATTTAGCCAAATACCTATACTCCTTTCTTGCAAACCGTTCTCCCCCGTTATAATTTAGCATCAGAAACCGAAACAATCCAATTCTGAAAAAACCGAAAAAATCCAATAGTTATGAAAAGACGAGTCCGTAAAATCGCCAACTTCTTTGCATTCAATCTGCTGTTCTTCGCCCTTTACCTGAATTTTATTCATAAAGACAAAGCCGCAGTGAATTTTGCCACAGATTCAGCCCAGCACCAGAACGCTGCCTTCAGCGGAACGGTAATGATCGCTAATCCTCAGCAGGCAGAAAAGAAAGTTACCACAACAGAAACCAAGGCCGGTCAGGAAACCACTGCCGCCCTGAAGCTGTCCATTAATTAATCATAGCAGCGTTAATATAATCTACACCCCGCCCGGTTCACCGGGCCGGGGTTCTGTTTTTTCAGCCCTTCCCACCGTTTTGCTACCTTAGGGGCATGGAAAAAAAAGTCTTCCTGCTCGATGCCTTTGCCCTGGTTTTCCGCGCCTACTATGCCCTGATCCGCGCACCACGGGTGAACTCCAAAGGCAAGAACACAAACGCCCAGTTTGGATTCACCAATACCCTGGTAGAACTGATCACCAAACAAAAGCCCTCCCATATGGCGGTTTGCTTTGATACCTCCGCCCCTACTGAAAGACATACCGACTTCGCCGATTATAAAGCCAACCGGCAGGAAACCCCGGAAGATATCAGCGCCGCTGTACCCGATATCAAAAAAATTATCGAGGGATTTAATATTCCTGTCATTGCCGTGGATGGATTTGAAGCCGATGATGTGATCGGTACCCTGGCCAAACAGGCCGAAGCACAGGGCTATGAAGTGTACATGGTAACCCCCGATAAAGATTATGGCCAACTGGTATCTGAAAAAGTGAAAATCTATAAACCCGCTTATCAGGGAAATGATGTGGAGATCATGGGACCCGCAGAAGTCTGCGCCAAATGGAATATCAAAGATGTTAACCAGGTGATTGATATGCTGGGAATGATGGGTGATGCCGTGGATAATATTCCTGGAATTCCCGGTGTGGGTGAAAAAACCGCTGCCAAATTTCTGGCCGAATACGGTTCACTGGAAAATACCCTGGCTCATGCCGATCAGATCAAGGGTGCCATGGGTGAAAAAGTAAGAAAAGGAAGAGAGATGGCCCTGCTCTCCAAAAAACTCGCCACCATTATCACCAGTGTTCCGGTGGAATTTCATGTGGAAGATTTTAAACTGAAAGAATGGGATAAAGAAAAACTGAAACAGATTTTTGGTGAACTCGAGTTCAGAACACTGGGTAAAAGATTGCTGGGTGAAGATTTTACTGTTGCTGCCAGTACCCGGGGAGTGGTGGAAAAAGAAATCCCCCAGGGCGTTCAAACTGATCTTTTCGGAAATATCATCGAAGCACCCGCAGAAAAAAAATCAGCTCCTATTGAGATCGGGGATGAAGAAGAAGTATTGACAGTTGATAAGAATATCAATAATGTACCCCATACATATACAGCCGTAGAAACCGATGCAGCGATCAAAAAACTGGTGAGTGAATTGAAAAAACATACTGAAATATGTTTTGATACTGAAACCACCGGTATTGATGCGAATGATGCCGAACTGGTAGGACTTAGTTTCTCCGTCATTCCCGGAGAAGCCTGGTATGTTCCCTGTCCGGCCGATCAAGACAGAACAAAAGAAATTCTCTCCGATTTTGAACCCCTCTTTTCAGATAAAAAGAAAACCTGGATCGGACAAAATACCAAGTACGACCTGCTCGTACTGAAATGGTATGACATCGAACCAGCCGGAAATATTTTCGATACCATGCTGGCCCATTACGTCATTGAACCCGATGGTAAACGCAGCATGGATATCCTGAGTGAAAAATACCTGGGCTATGAACCCGTACATATTGAAGAACTGATTGGTAAAAAGGGCGCACGTGGAGCCGGGACAAAGACCCAGGGCAGTATGCGGGATGTGGAGCTGGAGAAGATCAAGGAATATGCCGGCGAAGATGCCGATATCACCCTGCAGCTGAAACAGGTGTTTGAACCCATGTTGAAACAAAAGGAAGTGGAAAAGGTATTCAATGAAGTGGAAAATCCATTGGTAAAAGTATTGGTGGATATGGAATTTGAAGGCATCCGGATTGATGAGGGCTTCCTGAATGATTATTCCAAAACATTGGAGAAAGATGCCAAGACAGCAGAAGAGAGTGTTTACAAACAGGCAGGAGTCCGCTTTAACCTCGCGTCTCCCAAACAACTGGGTGAGGTATTGTTTGATAAACTAAAACTGGATCCATCGGCCAAAAAAACAAAGACCGGTCAATACCAGACCGGTGAAGATGTGCTGCTGAAACTGGCTGCCAAGGGCAATCCCATTGTAGAAGATATCCTGACCTTCCGCGAATTAACGAAACTGAAATCCACCTATGTGGATGCCCTGCCCCAGCTGATTAATCAAAAAACCGGAAGGGTGCATACCACTTACGGACAAGCTGTGGCGGTTACAGGCAGACTGGCAAGTAATAATCCCAATCTGCAGAATATTCCGGTTAGAACAGACCGTGGTAAAGAAATCCGCAAAGCCTTTATCCCGCGTGATCATAATCATATCCTTGTATCTGCAGATTATTCACAAATTGAATTGAGAATTGTGGCCGCAATCAGCGGAGATGCCAATATGTGCAAGGCTTTCAAAGACGGAACCGATATCCATACTGCGACAGCGGCCAGGGTATATAATGTACCGGAGAAAGAAGTGACCAAAGAAATGAGATATAAAGCCAAGAGTGTAAACTTCGGTATTATTTACGGACAGGGTGCATTCGGTTTGGCCGATAATCTGGGTATCTCCAGAACAGAAGCCAAAGAGATCATTGATAATTACAAGAAAGAGTTTCCGGGTATCCAGCAATATATGGACAATACCATCAACTTCGCCAGAGAGAACGGATATGTGGAAACGCTGATGGGAAGAAAAAGATGGTTAAGGGATATCAACTCCGCCAATTTCACCGTTCGGGGTTTTGCCGAACGAAATGCAATCAACTCCCCGATACAGGGAACAGCTGCTGATATGATCAAACTGGCCATGCAAAAAGTACATGCAGCCATGAAGAAAGAAAAAATGCAGAGCAAAATGCTATTACAGGTGCATGATGAACTGGTATTTGACGGATTGATCACAGAATTAAAAGAACTGAAAGCCCTGATTCTTGAAAACATGCAGGACGCATTGTTACTCCCGCATGATGTTCCGGTAATAGCCGAATGCGGTGAAGGTAAAAACTGGCTGGAAGCCCATTAATTTATTTTAACATGAACTGGCAACTCTATTTTCATGATGTAGTACTGATCGGCAGCAGGTACCTGCTACTGGCCAGTCTCGCTTTTCTGATTTTTTATGTCCTGTTTAAAAAGAAAATCGCCGGAAAAAAGATCCAGCAAAAATTTCCACGCTTATTAGACTACACCCGGGAAATCGGTTTTTCCATTCTTACCATTTTCATCATGGCCTTTATTCCCGCCATCGTGATTGGCAGTCCTTCCCTTTCCAAATACACCCGTTTTTACACCGATATCCAGCAGCATAGTATGACCTGGTTTGTGCTGGCGTTTCCGGTGATGGCAATTATTCATGATACTTATTTTTACTGGATGCACCGGGCCATCCATCATCCCCGTGTTTTCAAACTCGTTCATCTGGTACATCACCAGTCAACCAATCCCAGTCCTTTTGCCGCTTATTCCTTCCACCCGCTGGAGGCCATTCTGGAAGCTGGTATTTTTCTTGTTTTTGTTTTCACGATCCCCGTACATTTCTACCACCTGATCTTTTTCTTCCTGTTCATGATCATTTATAATGTGTACGGACACCTGGGCTGGGAACTTTATCCAAAGGGATTCAGTAAGCACTGGCTGGGTAAATGGATCAATACCTCGGTGAACCATAATTTGCATCACCAGTATTTCAAAGGAAATTATGGCTTGTATTTCCTGTTCTGGGATCGTTTGATGGGAACCATCCGGCCGGATTATGATGAACGCTTTGAAGCCGTTAAGAACAGATCGCAAAAGGATTCCTGAAATCATAAGATTCGGTTCCTCTCTCCCGCTACCTTTGCGGGACATGCAACCTGTTATTTATTATTGTTACGATGCCTATTGCGGCTGGTGTTATGGTTTCAGCCCGGTGATCAAAAAAATTGCGGAAGAATATAAGGACCGTCTGGGGTTTGAAGTTTTATCCGGTGGCATGATCCCCGCTGATCATCCCCGTCCGGTTAGCAGTATTGCCGGATACGTAAGTCAGGCATATAAAACGGTGGAAGAAAGAACAGGAATCCGTTTTGGCCCGGACTTTCTCTGGCATATGTTTCATCCGGAAGAGAGTGACTGGTTCATGCATTCTGAAAAAGCAGCTGCTGCACTTTGTATTTTAAAAGAAATTTATCCTGAACAACAAGTGGCTTTTGCTGCTGATCTGCAATATGCCCTGAATTTTGAAGGCCGTGATCTCACCGATGATGAAGCCTACCGCCACCTGCTGGGGAAATACCAGTTACAGGCTGATGATTTTTACAGCAAACTCAACAGTGACCCGTACAAAGAAAAAGCGAGATATGAATTTGCGCTTTGCCAGCAATTGCAGGTAACCGGTTTTCCAGCGGTACTGATACAGACGGATACCAGCAAATTTTACCTCCTGGCCAGAGGTTATACTGCTTATGAAGATCTGAATGCTCGCATTGAAAATGTTTTGAAAGAAATCGCTGAACCGTCTCCAAATCCTGACAAATGATACTCACCATCACCCTGAACCCCTGTATTGATAAAAGCTCAAGAGCTGACATACTAAAACCCGAAAGCAAGCTGCGTTGTACGGAAGTAGTGAATGAACCCGGAGGTGGTGGAATCAATGTAAGCAAGGCATTGAAGAAACTGGATACACCATCGGTGGCCTTGTTTCCGGCCGGCGGTCACAATGGAAATATGCTTTGTTCTTTGTTAAAAGAAGAAGGCGTTCTTTTTCATGCCGTGGATACCAAAACCGAAACCCGTGAGAATTGGGTAGTACTGGAATCTTCTACGAATAATCAATACCGTTTCACTTTCCCAGGCCGTGCAGTTCATGAAGAAACCATCAAAACCCTGGTAGATCAGATTCGTTCTTTTACTCCTTCATTTGTGGTGGCAAGTGGTAGTCTGCCTCCGGGACTACCGGATTATTTTTACGGACTGATCGTTAAAAATGCAGCTGCAGTTGGCGCCAAATGTATTGTAGATACCAGCGGACCAGCCTTACAGGCATTAAAGGGAAAACATGCATTTCTGATCAAACCCAATATCGGGGAATTGTGCAAGATGCTGAATGTGGAATGGCTGGATAAAAATGAAGTGCCCGAGGCGGCCAGGCAGGCTGTACGTGATGGTTATGCGACCGTGATTGTTATTTCAATGGGTGCCACCGGTGCCTGGCTGGTAACGGAAGAAGAACAGTATTTTGTGGCATCTCCTCCCGTGGAAAAGAAAAGCACGGTAGGCGCCGGCGACAGCATGGTGGCAGGGATTACCTATTCATTGCAAAAAGGAAAAACACTAGAAGAGGCTTTGCAATTTGGTGTAGCTTGTGGCAGTGCAGCTACGATGAATGAAGGCACGAAACTTTTTGATAAGGCAGATGCCGATCATTTATATCAACTGATCCTTGAACAACAAACCTGATATCAGCAACCGGCAGGATTTATTATTCCTGATGCAACAGTTCTATAAAAAACTGCTGGCCGATCCTTCTATTAGTTATCTTTTTACTGATATCGCGAAGATCGACCTGGATCATCATTTACCTGTGCTGGTTGATTTCTGGGACAATATTCTATTTGGATCTGATACCTACCGGAAAAATGCCATGCAACCCCATATGACCCTGCATGCAAAATCACCTATCGAAGATCATCATTTTGAAACCTGGTTAAAATATTTCAAGGCTTCGGTGGACGAAAGCTTTGAAGGAGAGAAAGCTTTTCAGGCCAAAGAAAGAGCCACCAGTATTGCTACTATTATGAAAATCAGGGTAAAACAAGCTGCTAAATAACCACTGATCCAATTCTTTATATTTTTCTTTCCTGATCTGTCCGGTTTCTGCCGGCTTATTCGTAGCTTATCTACCTAAATTTATTTGTATGAAACAAAGACTTTTTGCATTTTTTGCAGCTGCCTTGTTTTTGGCTGCCTGTGGTGGAAATGATAAAAAAGGAAGAGGGCAATAAAGATGGTCCTTCTGTCGATAAAACCACCCCCACAGAAATTCCTCCTGCACCTACTGATTCAGCCGGGGTGGCGGCGATGATGAAAGCCTGGCAGGAATTTGCCACACCCGGTCCTGAACATGCCTGGATGGCCGAATCAGCCGGTACCTGGGTTTGTGATTCAGTGAAACAGTGGATGGATCCTTCTCAGCCTCCTTCAACAGCGAGTGCCACTGATGTGGTGACCATGACCATGAATGGTCTTTACCAGGTCACCGATTTCAGCAGTACCATGATGGGTATGCCGATGCAGGGTCACGGGATGATGGGATATGATAAAATGAAAAAGAAATTTGTACTAAGCTGGGTGGATAATATGGGTTCCGGTATTGTAAGGATGGAGGGAGATTATGACAAATCAACCAAAACCCTGAGTATGGCTGGTAAACAATCTGACCCTGGCCGTAATATGGAAACTGATATCCGCCAGGAACTGAAATTTCACGATGACGGTACTTATACCATGAGTATGTATGGAACAGGACATGATGGAAAGAGTGAGCAGAAGTTCATGGAAGGCACTTTCCGTCGCAAAAAATAAAATAGCACTATTAAATAAAAACCGGAACGGGAAAGACCTGTTCCGGTTTTTTTATTACTCTTTTTTAAGTTTCTCCATCGGTAGTTTTGCATCCCGGCTCCATTCCTGCATACTGCCTTCGTATACTTTCATTTTGTACCCAAGGTCACGACCCACCACATAATCCACACAGGCAGTTTGTCCGATAAAACAATATACCACAACTTCCTTCATACGGTCGGGTACCACTGTTGTGAAATTTTTCTCCAGTATGGAAACAGGTTTAAAACTATTGGTTGAATCAATCATATCCGGGTAGGGAATATTGAGGGCCCCGCTGATATGCCCGTCTCGGGGATTGCCGGTAGGGTCTCCATCGTACCAGCGTTTCATCCTGGCATCAACTACTACTTTATCTGTAGTGCTCAGGGCATTCAATACATACTGTTTATTGACCAGTGCTCCTTCTTCCTTCAACACAATATTACCCTTTTTGAAAACAGCAGGTTTGTCTGTTACCGGAAAGCCAGCCCTCTTCCATGCTTCCATACCTCCACTCAAAAATGATACTTTCCCATTCAAACCAAAATGTTCCAGTGTCATAAACATCCGGGCTGCTATTGTCACGTCAGCTCCGCGGTGACAGATCACAATCTTGGAGTCCTTATTGATACCGAGGTCCTGCAATACCCGGGTAGCTGTTTCCGGATCAGGAGCAAACATATTCCCCTCCGGTTTATTAAACGCCAGCCATTCAGGCCAAAGAAAGCGGGAGCCTTCAATATGTTCTTTATCATAATCATCTCTGATCACGAACCCGGTATACAATATTACGAGGGAGGGGTCCTTCAGGTTCTCATTTAACCATTGAGGAGAAACGATAACGGGTTGTTGCGCTTTGGAAATAACGGAAAAAATAAAGACAAGGATGAATAAGCTGATTTTTTTCATGGCATTTATTATTGATACCTTAAGGTATCAGAATCTCCGGGCCTGTCACCGCAAAATATGACGAACGGAGGGAATGAAGTGCCGAATAACATCAAACTACCTTTATTACTATCTTGCCTTTAAAGTTTCCCCTTTCATAATAGCGGAATGCCGCGGCTGTTTCATTCAGTGGAAATACACGATCAATCACCGGTACCATGATTCCCTTAGTACATAATGATGCCAGTTCTTCCAGTCCCTCCCGGCTTACCCTGTATCCCATGATGCCCAGTTTCTTTTTTCTGAAGAATGAAAACAGAGGTTGCAATAACATCATCTGCAGCAATAAACCACCCATGGAGCCTCCAATCATAGCAAATACACCTGATGGTTTCAATGTCCGCCGGTAGTCGCGAACAGAACGATGTGCAATCACATCCAGTATATAATCATACTGTATCCCCATGGCTGTATAATCCTGTTTCTGATAATCAATAAAATGATCTGCACCCAGTGACAGGAGCGTATCCGATTTTTCTTCCTTATCAACACAGGTCACTGTTGCCCCGATGTATTTGGCATATTGTAAGGCCAGGGTGCCCACGGCTCCACCCGCACCATTAATCAGTAATTGATGTGCGGTGGTCAACGGCCTTTTATATCGCAATCCCTGAAGAGCCAGCAACCCTGCCTGTGGCAGACAGGCTGCCTGTTCCATGCTCATCCCAGCCGGAATTTTTGCCAGTAATTTTCCGGAGGCGGTAGCATATTCTGCAAAGCCCCCGAATCCTGAACCGGCAATGTCTCCAAAGACCGCATCACCGGGCTGGAGTGATTTTACATCTGGTCCGACTGATTCCACTATACCTGCAATATCAGCACCAAGCACCTGGTGTTTGGGTTTGCTCAATCCACCCAGCAACCTCACCAGGAATGGTTTTCCTTTTAACAAATCCCAGTCCCAGGAATTAATAGAAGCGGCCTGTACCTTGATGAGTACTTCATTTTTTCGGGGGATCGGTTTCGCCATCTCTCCCAGGTGAAGTTGGTCCGGGCTTCCATATTTTGTATAAATGATGGCTCTCATACAATTAAATTATTGTTGAAACTATTACATCTGTAACTACTCACTCTTTTTCTTCCACTCTACAATAACCGGGGCCTGTTCAAATTTGGGATCACTGGTCAGCTGTATCGTTTTTTTGGTTTTAAAGTTCATGAGATAAATATCATAAGATCGTTCATCCGGGCTTGATTTATCCATGACCAGCCATTTTCCATCACTGCTCCAGCTATGCCAGCCGCTGCCCTTTGTTCCGGATGTGATCTGCCATTGCTTTTTGCCATTTGCTGTTACCGCATAAATCTGATTTTGTCCTTTTTGACGGGAGAGATAGCTGATAAACCGATGCTTTGGATTCCATTGCGGTGGACCTGCATGGTATTCAAACCACTTGGTGCTGGTATCTTCCATAGGGAAATGCGTCAGTTGTTGTTTTGCAGTTCCGTCAAGGGACAATTTCCATAATTCATCCGGTACTGTTTTTCTTTGCGTTTTATCGGGGCGGTAAGCCAACACTATTTCTTTTCCTCCGGGTAGAAAGATCGGATCTCTTTTAGTTGACAAAGTATCATTGTTGAGTGGTGTAAAGCTCCCTGTTGCCAGATCAATCAGAAAAAGCTGTGACCTGGTTTTACCGGCTCTGCCCAGCACAATCATTTCACGGCCTTCGTTCCGGCTCCCCATCCAGCTGTCTTCCAGCTGCAGGCTTGATATTTTTCTTTTGTTATTTCCTTCCGCATCCATTTCATATAAAAAATAACAGCGATGACAGGTATCCTGATCACTGACAAAATACACTTTATCCTTCCAGGCATAATATACCCACTCCACTCCGGGTGTATTTGTAATATTCTTTTTATCAGACCCGTCCATGTTCATGCTGTAGATCTCATAATTGTCTTTCTCCCGGTTTTCAAGTACGTTGTATATAATCTTATACCGGGAGGGCTGGGCAAAAGCATTAACACTGCAGAATATGGTCAGTGCAAGTAATATTTTCATAGCTTGTTGATTTATTATTCTTACTAGTTTTAGAATCTTACTTCCTCAAATCAATAAAAAAAGGCTGCACCTTTCTTCTCCAGTCATTGGTCAGCTGACGAAGCTCTTTTCCATTAGTACGAACCAGGTAAATATCATTATTCCTTGCTCCTTTTCTCCTGCCTGTAAAAACGATAAACCGGCCATCAGGAGAAAAACTATAAGACGTCTGTTCAAGATCATCCATTGGAAGGAGCGGCCGGATATTACTACCATCCGGGTTCATGATCATGATCCTGTAATTATTGTCCCAGTATCCCGTAAAAACAATATGACCATCAGGACTTATCCCCGGGTTCGATGCGCGAAGAATATTTCGGGTGGTATCCGGATTAAATGTTAATCTGCTGAGACCAGTTCCATCAATATTGATACTGTAGATTTCAAATTCTCCCCAGCTCATAGGATTCCTGTCCCGGTTGCTTCTGAAAATGATTTTATCCATTCCGGGATAAAAAACAGGTTCCAGATCGATGGCTGTATCATTGGTTAACTGCCTTTTATTTGTTCCATCCTGATTAAACAGGAAAATATCATATCTTTTTTTAATTGCATTTACGGGTTGATGCAAAAATCCGCCTGCAAATAAATCAAGATTTGCTGAATAATCGATATCCTGGTACAACCCCCTGGCATCAAACAAATAATTGTCGTTCTTACTATTAATATTATAGTGATATAAGCCTCTTTTTTTGCCGGCTGTATCCAATCCCTGCTGATACCATATATTGCTTCCACGTGCCAGAGACATCCAGTTTTCACCTGCACTGATCAGGGTTTGCTGGCCTCTTCCATTTAATTTCATCAAATGAATGGAGTTACGGGAAGAAACCGTATCCTGCCATTCCACATACACAATTCTCCATTGGTGCATTTGCGCATGATTTTTTTTAACTCCCGTCAAACAAAGGAACATCACTAAAATCAATATGCTTTTTTCAAATAAACTTTTCATACTCAGGCTGTATAATCAGTAAGCTGTGTTGAATATTAGGCGATATGCCCCTTTTTCTGTTCCTTAAATTATAACTGCCTGCCAAATTATTAAAAATCTTACCGGTTTCACAATATGGGTTATTAATATCTTACCAATCGATCAATTTACCTTTTCGTTCCAAAAATCAGTTACATTAGCAATAAATACTTAACCATGATCAAACAAGCATTAATTGGTGAATTTCTGCATGAAGCAGAAAACACCCGTAAACTTTTACAGGCAATTCCCGACAGCGCTTTGGATTACAGGCCACAACCTCATTTGTGGTCCGTTGGCCAACTTGCCTCGCATATTGCTGAAGTCTATAACTGGTTTGAAGGCACTTTCAATTCAGATCTGTTTGATATGGGCACATATAAATATGATAAAGGGGATATATCCAAAGCGGCCAATATTGTAACCAAATTCGAAGAGAACTTTAGCAGAGCCAAATCGGTACTTGAAAATTCCGATGAGTCCACTTATATGAACACCTGGCGGATGCAAATGGGTGGAAACGATATCATGCCGCCCATGCCAAGGGTGGTTGTCGTTCGCGGCTTCCTGTATAATCATTTATACCATCACCGCGGCGAACTGGTGGCACATTTAAGAGCAACCGGTAATACCGTTCCCGGATTATATGGCCCTTCTTATGAAGAGGCCCAGGCCATGATGGCGAGATGATCAATTAACCCGCCTGGTCATAGGCCTGTTTCAACCAGTTGAACAGTTCTTTACCCAGGTTGGTTTTCTCTTCTATTTTTATACGATGTGTACACATGGCATTCCAGCTGCCTGATGCCGTTGCTATCCCGGAGGGCGCGACTCCTTTAATATTAACACCTACATCCAGCCGGTCCTTTGTGGAGGGTTGGATGAGTGCAAATTGTTTTTTTCTCCTTAAACTTACATAGGCTTTCTTGGGAGACAGTTCCACATCGTTACCGAATTTTTTAACCTCCGCCATGATTTGGTCGTACCAGGGTTTCAGATTCTCTTTTCCTTTGTATTGCTCATTGATCAGCTCATCCCCGCTCTCTGCGGCACCGGCATGTGATTGTTTGGCATAATGTACAATTACATTGGCATTACCATGTGTGAACCCGTGTTTCTCTTTTAAAAAACTAACCAGTTCACCATGTTTTGAAAAACCACTCTTATTGACAATCGCTATCCAATCTGCCAGTTTTTTACCAGTACTTTTTTCAATATTGGCAATCTGGGTTTGGGTGGCTTTTTCTACTGATCCTGATTCCATACGATTAAATTTTTTCGAAAGTTATTACACCGGAAAAGAATAGTATTGGAAATTTTTTACCTCTTACCGAACCGGGATATAATTCATGAAATCTCCCCTGGCTTCCAGATAAGCCTTTGGGTTAAACCCGGAAAAATTTTTAAACTCGTTGATAAAATGCGCCTGGTCATAATACCCGCAATCCAGAGCCAGTCCTGACCACTTTACACGTTCCGGCTTATTCTCGAGCAGCTGAACCACCTGCTGAAACTTTATTACCCGCTCATACTGTTTAGGTGCTAGTCCGGCATATTTCCCGAAAATAGCTATCAGGTGTTTATTGCTATAACCCGTTTTCTCGGCCAGCTTCTTTACTGAATTACCGGAGGGATATCCCTGCATCTGTCCGATACAATATTGTATAGCCGGATGTACTTCCGTGTGATTTTTAATTCGCTGCAGCAGGTATTCTTCTGCCAGTTTAAATTTATCTGATGCCACAGGCAATTCCAAAAGCTGTTCCCTGAATTTCAGTATTTCCTTTCCAAAGACCAGTTCGGCATCAATCACCCTATCCTTCATTTCCAGAACAGGTAAGTGTACAAAAGACCAGGCCATTCCCGGCCGAAAACGAATGACCACCATTTCTGATGCCGGAGCGCTCGCCTGGATGGTGATAAATTCAGTACGCATCCCGGAAATCCAGGCTTTGTTGCAGGATTGAATTTCAGTCAGTGATTCATTATCATAAATATGCTTTGTTACACTGGTCAGATCAACAACCAGGTCTATGCCACCATCAGGTAAAAACCGTTCCATCGAAAAACCCGGCTGATAATCTTTGTAATAAGTTATCAGCTCGATATAATTCGATAAAGGAAGTGTCGGTTGATGAAATACCAGTTCCAATTATTTCGTAGTTTTTTTACCCCTTTTTAACAAAGATTCATAAAGCGCTATCCATTGTTCCATCGTCATTTTTGCGGCCAGTTCGCCTATGAGCTGAAAAGGAATATCTTCCGGTTTTTTATAACGAATACAGCTTTTCCCCATATCCAGTTTTTTTGGAGAAGCTTTGGCATGCGCTTCCTGGAACCATTTAAGAAGCCGTGGGTCCGCATAGACCCCCATATGATAAATATTGATCGAATTTTTCTGGGAGGCAACCGCCATGAATGGCAGCGGATCGCTGGGATTACAATGATAACCCGCCGGATATTTTGAGTGTGGCACTGCATATCCTATCATCCCATAATTCATCGATTCCTGAAATCCTTTTGAGAGATTTTCTTAATCACTTTCCGAAGTTCCTGCATTGCTTTTTGCCGGTCGGCCGGAATTTCAGTAATGTACTCATCTACCGATTTTGCTTTGGATTGCATACCATCAATTTTAGAAATTTAAGATACGAAAAAAGGAAGACCATGGCCCGATCTCCCCGCTGTACTGTTTGGCCATGACTCTGGTAACCTGGGCAATATGGGTGAGGTCATGCACCACCCAGGTACTGAGCAGATTTCGTAAAGTCACTTCACCTAATACCGGGTGGAGTCCGCGTTTTTCATAGTCTTCCTCCTGCCATTCCTGTGACCGGAGCCATGCGAGGTTTTCCTGTCTGAGTAAACTAAATTCTTCCAATAGTTGTTGCAATTTTTTCCTTTCACTTTCCCTGGCTTGCGCAAAACGGTCATAGGGTTCAAAGGGTGCTGTAGTTCCTTTTTCCAGTATCCATTTTGTTCTTATAATCCAGTCTGTTTTTTCACCATGGATCAGGTGACCCAATACATCAAAGGGAGAAAAAGTATCAGGGCCTTCATTACCCATGATCCATTCATCCGGCAAATCATGAAGCAATTCATCAAGTAGAGCAGGTGTTCTCTCCAGTATTGAACAGGCTTCAGTTAAATTAAATTTCATTTTCTTTTTTTACGCAGTTTGGCCTTTACCAGTTCGTAGGCCGATTGCAATAATATTTTCCACTCTTTGGCTGAAAGCCGGCTGATATCATCCACCCAAACCCACTGGTACCTGGCCAGGTAGGGTGCCGGTTTAAAGCCCTCCCGTTCTATTAACAGATCAAAATCTTCGGCTGATACTTTAAAGGAAGCCGTTACGGGAGCAAGATCTGGTGAAGTAATCAGAAACATTTTACCTCCCACATTGAAACAGAGATGCTCTTCCCATTTAATATCCTCGGTAACCTCCTCAAAACTTTTACAGATTTGCTCAATGGCCTCCAGTGTCATTTTCTTTTTGCAGTTTTTTTAGCCGGCGTCTTTTTCTTACCAGGTTTTGCAATTTTATTATAGGCCAGTGCCAGGTTCACCCAATATGCCAATTGCTTTTTTGTTTGTAACGCATCAATATCTACAAACACGAATCCTTTCATCACCCTCCCTGTAAAATCCATTGGCCTGCATCCCTCTTTTTCCATTACGGTTTCATAAATGGCCGGGTCCAGTCTTACCATTAACCTTTCTTTTTCTACACCGATGGCCATTTTATCATTGACCATAAAACAAAGTCCGCCAAACATGGCTTTCTCTGTTACATTTTTTTCGGTTGCTGCTAACAGCTCTCTTGTTCTGTTCGCCAGCTTTAGATCAAAGGCCATGGTCAGGAATTAAGTACATTTTTTAATTGCTCATCCTTATTACGGAGATCAACCCCTCCTTCGAGCAGGGATTTGAGGTTGGCCAGGTAAAAAGTCCACCCCGTTTTGCAGCCCAGGTGCCAGTAATGCTTTCCTTCCTCCGTATCGGGAATATTTTCCTGGATGAGTTCCAGCATTTCTGTTCCACCTTCATTGCAGATACGCACTGTACAATTACCAGCCTTCCCGAAACTAAACCGGAATCTATCCGTTCCATTGCAGTCCAGAACCGTTCCCTGTTCCACGGTTTCATCGGACCAGCCATGCCATAACCAGCGGTAGCTATCTCCGCTTTGTACTGTATCACCTGATTCCCTTGAAACACCACTGTTGTTTTTATAATCACAAAGCCGAAGGAACCAATATTCCATTCCTTCCCTGGTGGCCCAGCACCAGTATAGTTTTTCCCGGCTGGCCCTTATGGGTATACGCAGGGTAAATGAAGTCCAGTTATAATCAGGCATTCTTTATTATTTTTCCAAAATCTGCTTCAGGTTAGTTAGTCCAATTAAAAAATCCTTTCCAATCATTTCACTCATGTTCATAAAGAGTTTCATGATATTCATGGGATAATTCATTTTGCTTTCAAATCCCCAGGTCACCCGGGTGCTGCCGGCATCCACTGCTTCTGTGGTCATCACCGATTTGGCTATTGATTTAAATGGTTTGATAAAACGCAGGTCCGTTGACAGGCTTTTCCCTTCCACAATGCCGGTGATTTCCTGTTCCCCTTCTCCCACTTTTTTATTGCCGACCCAGTAGTTAACAAATCCCGGCTGCCCGTCTGTTCCGCGGAATTCATTTTTCATACTCGGGTCCAGGCTGGCCCATTTGCTGTACTGTTGCTGGTTTTTGAGGTATTTGATAAATCCAAATAATTCCGCTACAGGTTTATTAATAACAATTTCTTTGGTAGCGCTGATCTCTTTGGGAATCACCAGTGCAATGAGCAGGAGTGCGGCAATCAGTCCGCCGATGATGTACAATACAATCATGATCTTGGTTTTTTATGGTGCTAAATATTTTTCAGGTACACTGTGAAAGGCGATTCGGTTTCCTTCCGTATCAATGATAAAGGCCATATAGCCATGTTCATCACTGATCTTAGTTTTGGGCACTATCACTTGTCCACCGGCTGCAACAGCCCTGTCCAGGAAAATCTGTACATCCGGATTTCCGTTCAGGTATAACACCGGGCCGTCGGTGAGCGAAGGCTTGTGAAATCCTCCGGTATCAATCAGCGTTCCCCCAATCCCTTCCATTGGATTATCCAGAGGGAAGGCCCGCATTTTGGTGGTTCCAAAATCCATGTTGATCATTTGAATCTGAAATACCGCTTCATAAAACTGCTGAGCGCTGTCAATGTCTGTTGCCGGTATTTCAAACCAGCTGATAGCGTGTTTCATGTTATTGTTGGTTTTGATAAAAATTTTGACTACAGCCAGCATCTCTTACCTGTTCTTTCCATACACTCATGCCCCCCAGCATATTAGTGATGCCGGTAAAACCGCTTTTCGTGAGCAGGTAACAGGCCCTGGGACTGCGGTGACTATGCGAGCAGTAGACCACGATTTTTTTATGCCGAAAAGCATCCAGCTCCTTTATTCTTTTTCCAGCTCCTGAACCGGAATATTGATCGCATCTTTAATAGCGCCAAATTTTTCAGCTGCTGTTCCATTGAATTCTTCAGGAGTACGCACATCCAAATAAAGTACTTCCTGGCCGGAAAGTCCACATATTTCTGCCGGTTGTATGTCCTGATGTGTAATGCTTTCTTTTTTTACCAGCTCCATTTTGCAATGCGGGCAATTACCCGGTTTACGGAATAGAATAGTATCGCAATCATAGCCACAAGGCAGGCATTTGTATAGCGCTTCTGTCAGCTGCTTTTTCTCGTCGGAATGAGCTGTCGCATTTTTACAGGCATTCAATAAAAGAGAGCAGCAAATACAAGTGAGCAATATTCTGATCATGCTTTGTTTTTGACTCGCTCTTTAAAATCATGAAATGCAGTAACGATCAGTTCTTTCAAAACTTTGGGGTCTACATCTGCCAGCCTGTTTATATGCAGGCAGGATCCGCTGATCTTGCACTTACCCAGTTGCCCAACCAGCACTTTATAATTACTGATGCCTGCCATCAGGTAAAGTGTCAAGCTGGTTTTACGGGGAGAAAAACCCGCGATGAACCAATCCCCCTCCTGCCGGCTTCGCTCAGATTTATAATGATAATCCCCGAAGCCAACAATGCTATCCCCCCACATGAATGCTTTTTCACCAGTAGCTTCCTTCATTATTTTCAACAAGGTCTCACAGTCTTTCCTCTTTTTTTCATCTGGTACTGACTGCAGGAATTCCTTTACACTGGCTTTATTCTTTTGTGTTTTGAGTGCTGCCATAGTTATTGATTGATATCTTTTCCTTCTTTCAGTTTGGTAATTTGTCCCTGCAATATTCCTTTGGCTCCTTCACTGGGTGCCTGGGCCAGTGCTTTTTCTGCATACTGCAACGCCTTTTTGAAATCACCCTGTGCGCTAAAACCACTCATCAGCCCATTATTTACACCCCAGCTGTCGCCATATCTTTTTTCGCTGGCTTTGAATACTGCCATAGCCCGGTCCAGTCTTTTTTGCGTGATCAGCTGCCGGCCATAAGCAGTGTACTGGTTAGCCGTGGCAATGGTGAGCGCTTCATCCATGGTGGAATCTGCCTGTGCTGTTCTTTTCAGTTTATCATAGGCATTGGCCAGGTTACGCAGGGTGATAAAACTCTTTTGCCCCTGGAAACCGGTAATGGCCCGGATACTCCACTGCAAAGCTTCTTCCAGATTGATATTTTTATTCAGGCAGTATTGTGCCGCCTGCAGCATATTATTACTGTTGAATCCTTTCTGACTGGTCACCTGCTCCCTCAAACGAGCAATTACAATATTGTCAACATCCACATCCACCCGGAAAGGAACGGATAATTTTTCCCATTGCATTGAAATCCGGCAATGCTTTTCTCCATGCTCTGTGAATTCATACTTGAGCCATTCCACCGATTTTTCCAACGGAACAACCGTTACCTCCACCCGCAGCACATCATCCTCTGCTTTATAATAAAAACTGCCCCAGGCATCCACTTCTTTTGAAAAGATCAGGGTGGCTTTATCGGCACCCATGGACATGAATAAAGCATAGGTTCCGGCTTTAATATCTTTTCCTTCCACTTTTACATCATGTTCAAAACTGATCGTTGTGGCTTCATTCGCACCGGCCCGCCAGGGAGAGGTATTGCCATTGGTGATAAAATTCGTGGTGCTAAACCCGTATGTAACCAGCTTTCCTTCCCCATATACTTTGCCTTCTCTTTTGTTTACATCCGGCCGGCCATATTTAATGGTAATTGATGTGATACCCACTTCTTCCGAAACCATGGCCCTTGGATTACCACCGCTGGGAGGTACATCCATTTGTGCGTTCAGGGTTGCAAAAATGATTTGAACAGCGAAAAGTAACTGCAGTTTTTTCATGTTGGTTGGTTGTTATGAAGTTGATATTCCGGACCCTGAAAGCAAACCGGTAGTTTCAGGGCCGATTAAGGTACAGAAATTTACCGGTGCAGGGATGCCGTTTATCACGGGAATTGCTCATTTAAAGGCATTCCAGAACCGGAAAATAAAATATATATAAGAATGGCAGTGGACAATACAGCCATTTAGAGATGGTATTAGACCCCGAAATAAAGATCAAATATGATCACTGCCAGTTTAATTCTGGCAAATTTTTTCAAAAAATACCGGATCGATTTCCAGTGCCCGAAAAGCCGGGTTATTGCTCTTTTCCAGGAATCTTACTTCCCCTTTCATTGTAAAGCGAAGAAACCTGTGTTCAAGTTTCAGGATCAATCCGCCTTTTGCTTCTTTACCATAAACGTCCCAGTTGTAAGCAACATGCCGCTCGTAAGTATCCGGAGCAATCTGCAGATCTTTCGCTACGAAATACTGCACCCATGAATTTTTTTTCTGTATTTCCAGCACCCGACAGGTATAGCCCAATACTTTTTCTGTAGTATCATATAATTTTACAGATAGAACGGAATCGGTGACTTGTCCATAGTCTTCACAGGAAAAGCTGACCGGATTTCCGGCGGCACTGAGCGCCTTATTTTTTTTCCTGCATAATAATAGATGATCGTATCCTTTCCCGTGAACATACTCTGATAATCGGCGAGATCATAGCGGAATACCGCGGCAGCCGGCCTGGATTCAGCCAGTGAATCTGCATTGAGTGTATTACTGCTATATGTATATTGATACCTGATTGTGCCGGTAAAAAAGTCCTTCGTTTTCTGCCGGCAGGCAGTAAGTGATATAAAAAAAAGGTTGATTATAAGTACTGCCCTTATCATTTTTTTCTTCTGTATTCCAGATCATATTCAACCACCCAGGTTTTACCAGCATCATCACTTCTTTCACCCAACTGCCTTACTTTATCTGCACTGAGTTTTGTAAAACTGAGTCGGCGCATAAAAACCTCTCCTTTCGGTCCGGTTACTTTATCCGCATAGTAAATAATTTTTCCATCACTTCCTTCTCCCCGTAAGAATTCTGTGGTATTCCCGGTATTGTCCGTCCAGGTTTGCTGCCATTGACGGGTGGCTGCATTGTAGGAGTTAAAGCTTTTCCCGGTATAGATCAGTCCTTGTTGGGCACCCGCACTGGTCCATTCTTCCAGGATCACGCAACTATCCAGTATCACACTGATTTTACTGTCACCGGCCTTCGCTCCTTTTAGTCCAAAAGCCTCCCATTCGCCGATCCAGAAATCAAACTGGCGAAATGCAGGTTTGGAACAGGGCAGCTGGGCCTGCAGGGCAAAAGAAAACAGGAAGATGGGTATGAGACATAATTTTCGCATGGCTGTGGTTTATAAATAGACAATTCCAGTCGGTTGTTTAGTAGTCCGCCTGTCATTGACTATTACCTCTTAACAAGATAAAATAAAAAACCGCTTTGCTTTTCAGCAAAACGGTTCAGTCTTTTCTTACCAGTCCGGCTTAATTGCCACCACCAGGAGGAGGTCCACCGCCACCGCCAGGCCTTGGGCCACGCATGGAAGGAGCAATCTTTTCTTTCCAGATTTCATACTGATCTTTATTCAGTACGGCTTTAAGGATTTCTGACTGAGCATCAGAGAATTTCTTCATTTCAGCCTGGAAGGTTTCCCGGTCAGGCATTCCACCCGCCATCATTTCCTGTCTTTTGGCATCCTGGGCTTTATACAAAGCGGTCAGGGCCGTATCCACTTTGGCCAGGGTCGCTGCATCCAGTTTAAAGGCACTATCCAGTTTCTGGTGGATGGCCGCCGCCCTTTCTTCAGCCGTCCGGCGAGGAAAACCACCACCACCCTGGGCAGAAGCAGCCATGGCCAGGCTAAAAAAGGCTGTCAGGACAAATAATACTTTCTTCATGAAATATTGATTGTGAATTAAAAATTGTGTTTCCGTCAAATAGGACGCTGAAAATAGCAAAACCGTTCGAAAAGGGGCCCTATAATTTTCAAATCAGCCTTTTGCAGGAATCAAGTATCTTGCATCCCCTTAATAATCACAAAACTTATGGAATACAGCAAGCTCGTTGCCGTTACCGGATTACCCGGTTTATTTGAACTGATCAGCAGTAAAACAGATGGAGCCATCGTTCGCTCTCTGGAAGACAAAACGACCCGTTTCGTTTCCAGCCGGGTACACAATTTCTCACACCTGGAAAGTATCGAAATCTATACCGTTCAGGATAATGTGAACCTGGTGGAGGTACTCAAGGCCATGGATAGTGCCGGTGTGAAACTGCCCGACGAAAAAGACGCAGCCGCCATCAAAAAATATTTTGAAAAAGTGTACCCCGATATGGATTTTGAAAGGGTATATGCCAGTGATATGAAGAAAATGGTGAAATGGCTGAGCCAGTTGCAAAAGAATAAGGTGGAGTTAAAGCTCAGCGAAGTACCTGAAGAGGAGGAAGCAGAAGAAGTAGCTGCTCCTGAAGAAACACCTGTAGTGGAAGAAGCACCTAAAAAGAAGACTACGCGCAAGAAAAAAGCAGAATAAAAAGATTTTATCATTGAAAAAGCTACAGGACAATACCCATACAGGTTTGTCTGTAGCTTTTTCTTTTATCAATCGATTCATATGAACTATAGCGCTGATATCAAAAAATTACCCCGCCATTTTCTCCCCGCTGATTTTACCATCAGTAACTGGGAAACACTCGAGCCTTATTTTAAAAATCTGGAAGAAAGAGAAATCAACTCTCTTCCCGCTCTGGAAGAATGGCTGAAAGAAGCCAGTGAACTGGAAGCTGCGATCAGCGAAGATGTTTGCTGGCGGCAGATCCGGATGACCTGTGATACGGAGAATAAAGCACTGGAGGAGTCCTTTAATTTCTTCATGATGGAAATCCAGCCAAGGATCCAGCCATATTCCGACCGGCTCAACCGCAAACTGGTGGATCATCCTTTGAGCGGTCAGCTGGACCGGGAAAAATATTTTACCTACCTGCGGAATGTCCGCAAGAATATCGACCTCTTCCGCGAAAGCAATATTCCACTGCAGGCAGAACTGAATGTGATGCAACAACAGTTTGGGGTGATCTCGGGAAAAATGACGGTTACGGTGAATGGACAGGAATATACTTTACAACAGGCCGCCAAATTCCTGGAAGATCCGGATCGTAGTCTGCGGGAAGAAGTGTATCATCAGATTAATCAACGACGTTTACAGGATAAAGAAGAACTGAACACCCTGTTCAGCGATCTGCTGCAAAAACGTCATCAGGTAGCAGTTAATACCGGTTTTAGTAATTACCGGGATTTTCGTTTTACCGAACTGGGCCGGTTTGATTACAGCAAGGAAGATTGTTATCAGTTTCATGAAGCGGTTAAACTGCATGTGATGCCGCTGGTGAATCAGTTATATGAACTCAAAAAGAAAAAACTGGGGCTGGATACCCTTCGTCCCTGGGATGTGGAAGCAGAACCGGCCGGTATCCTTCCGCTCCGTCCATTTTCAAATAGTGAAGAGCTGACACAAAAGACGATTGATTGTTTCAATCAGTTAAAACCATTTTTCGGAGATTGTCTCCGCAAGATGAAGGAAATGGGTCATCTTGATCTGGAAAGCCGTAAAGGAAAGGCCCCGGGAGGTTATAATTGTCCTTTAGCTGAAAGTGGTGCGCCTTTTATATTCATGAATGCGGCCGGTACCCTGGATGATGTTACCACGATGGTGCATGAGGGCGGACATGCTATTCATTCCTTTCTGGCACATGAACTGGAGCTGACCGGTTTTAAAGAATATCCAACTGAAATTGCTGAAGTGGCCAGTATGTCCATGGAATTATTCAGCATGGATCACTGGACGGTTTTTTTCAATACAACCGAAGAACTGAAAAGAGCTAAAGAACAGCAATTAGAAAGAGTGATCACGATTTTCCCCTGGATTGCCACGATTGATAAATTCCAGCACTGGGTGTATGAAAATCCTTCACATAGCCTGGAAGAGAGGGCAGCGACCTGGGTAAAAATACTGGATGAGTTTACCTCTCCGGTAATTGATATCAGCGGATTGGAAAACTACCGGCTGTTTGGCTGGCAAAGGCAACTGCATCTTTTTGAAGTGCCGTTTTATTATATCGAATATGGGATTGCGCAATTGGGTGCCATTGGTTTATGGAAGCAGTATAAACTGGATCCGGAAATGGCGTTGCAACATTATATTTCGGCGTTGGAATTGGGCGGGACACGTACTTTGCCTGAACTTTTTAAGGCGGCGGGGCTTCAGTTCGACTTTTCGCCTGCCGCTATCCGTGAGTTGATGCAATTTGTTAAAGAGGAACTGGATACTCTTAACTAAAATACCACAAAAGTGGTATGCCCTAAATTTGGAAGATGTACCTCTAAGCACCTATTTTTGGATTCGAATTTAAAATGCTTCATTGCATTTTCACATAGCTACTAATCAGAGCCTTAACCAAAAAGTCCCGTTGTTTCTACAGCGGGGCTTTATTTTTAGTCCCCCGCCATAGCCTTGGCGAAGGCGGGTGGGGCGGGGTCCAGATAAAGAAATTTTCACCGCAGAGGTGCAGAGAGCGCAGCGTTTACGCAGAGATATTTAACCGCCAAGACGCCAGGACGCTAAGAAAATCTATAAAGAACCTGCCTCCCGCTTGAACTATTTTCAACTTTCCACTTTCAATTTTCAACTTACCTGCAGTCCTTACAAACCCCCTCTACCACCACTTCCACATGACTGGCCTGGTAGCCCTTGGGCATTTTGATTTCCGGTGTTACTACATCATCCAGACAATAAGTACGCTGACAGTTATTGCAGATAAAATGAATATGATGATCGTGGTGATGTCCGGAGGAGCACTGGTCTTTGCAAAGTGCATAACGGATGGCGTTATCTGCCGTGGGGATGCTATGAATGATTCCTTTTTCCAGAAAGGTTTGCAGGGTACGATAGATGGTGACCCTGTCAAATTTTTCACCTGCCCTTTTTTCAATATCGCCATGCGCCAGGGCCCCCTTCTCTTCCAGGAATATCTGTAAAATTCGTTTACGGCTCTCCGTTACACTCAGGTTATGTCTTTTGAGTGTGGCGGCAATGGCCAGGGTTATATCTTTTGCCAGTTGCATTATTGTTCTTTCTCTCTTTTGATGATTTGTTCCGGATCTTCCTCCAGCAGTTTACGTGCTTTCCGGATCAGTTGTTTCACTTCACTTTCTTTTAATCCATCATACACATAGCGTACATCTCCTGCCTTATCCACCAGGGCCCAGAACTGCGTGTGCAGAAAATCATCATCAATATTCTTCATGTTATTGGCCGGGTCGTCGATGGTATAACTACCGCGGGCCATATTATACAGACTATCCTTTCGCCCCGTTAGAAAAATCCATTTTTTGGTATCCACTTTCATGGAATCGGCATACCATTTTATCCGGGGAACCGTATCATTCTCCGGGTCACAGGTATGTGAAAGGATCAGGAAATCTTTTTCATCTTTCAGGGCATCATAAACCAGTCGCATATTATTATTCATCTTCGGACAAATGCCCTTGCAATTGGTAAAAAATACTCCGCCACATAAACTTTACCTGCTACATTTTTTCAGTTACCTGCTGCCCATCCTGATTGGTAAAGAAGAAGGCTTTTACCGTACTCACCGGTGCCACTTTCTTTTTATCAAAACCGGGAATCAACCGGGTCAGGGCAAAATAGAATATCAGAACCAAAACCGTAAAAAAACCCACCAGGATCCATCCCTTTTTTGACATACTGCATGATTTGAGAGCAAAGTTAACAAAGGAAGACCTTTCATTTTGCAACATTGTTGCTTTTTTGTATTTTTGCAGGCTTCATGAAACTTAAAGTCAATTGGGATGCATTGGGTATCGGGGCCTCACTGGCCTGTGCCATTCATTGTGCCCTCCTGCCTTTGTTTCTGAGCAGCCTGCCTTTGTTTGGAATGAATATTATTGATAACCCCGGATTTGAAGTGGGGATGATCGCATTGGCCTTTGTTGTGGGGTCTTATTCATTTTATCATGGGTTTAAAAAACACCATCATAGTCTGCGGCCCTTTCTTGTTTTTTCACTGGGTTTTACCCTGTTGGTACTGAAACAGGTTTTTCATGAATACCAGTTGTGGCTGCTGATTCCCGGTGTGATCCTGATCATTACGGCTCACCTGATTAATTTCCGTTCCTGCCGGGTACATAATCATGCCCATAGTGATGACTGCAACCATTAACGGGTTCCCTTCTTTTAGTTAACTTACCTCAAAATAAAAATCATGAAGCTCCTGCTCAGTCTTTTTTTATTAGGCAGCAGTTACCTGCTGGCGGCACAATCTAAAGATGAAAAAGCCATCCTTAAAATGCTGGATACACAGAACCAGGCCTGGAACCGGGGTGATGTGAGTGGTTTTATGAAAGGTTACTGGGAAAATGATTCCCTGATGTTTATTGGCAAGAGCGGCGTGACCTATGGTTACCAGAATACACTGGAGAATTATAAAAAGGGTTATCCCGATACAGCGGCCATGGGAAAATTAACGACCAAACAGATCAAAATGATCCGGGTGTCCAAACAATATTATTTTATCGTGGGTAAATGGTACCTGAAGAGAAGCATTGGAGATATCAGCGGTCATTATAATCTGCTGGTACGGAAAATAAACGGAGAATGGGTGATCGTAGCCGATCACAGCAGTTAAGCAGATAGCGTGTATGTTTGTTGCAACTTTCGGCCGAATACCCTGTAACCGAGACCCAGCCCCGCAATCGAAAACAGGATATCAAAATAATCAAAGGTTCTTCCGAATACCGGTATCAGTTGAAGGTATTCATTGATCAGCAGTAGTAAAAAACCCAGCAGGCAAAACTGTTTAAGTTCCCCCTGATTCCGGATACGAAAAAAACGGGACAGGTACCACTCTCTTCCGCCAAAGAACCAGCAGGCGCCAAAGGGTAATAGAAAAGACCCCAGGAAATTAGGGGCGATGCCCAGGAAAAAACTTATCGGATCGGGGAATAAAAGATTGGGGCGCAGCCCGTACTTGATCATCCAGATCAGTAATGTACCGGCAATCATGATTCGTTTACTGAATATCCGCAGCTCCATACCATTTCAAGGTAAATGAATTTGTGGTGAACTCCCTACCCGGTGCCGGGTATTTTTATTTTTTAAATTCACCCCGCCAGGTGAGATAGAGGAAGCGGATCAGCAGGAAAATGTAATACCCATGCCCGCATAAAACAGGATCCCTGTCCAGCCCGAAGCATAAGCCAGTCCCTTGTACATACCCAGTCCTACAAATGTCATCAGCCACAAAAGTCCATAACTGATCGAGCTCATGATTTTTTTCAGGTACCTGGTCACATCGGGGTCCCATCCTCTTTCCATATAAATGTTTCTGCTGTTAAGTTACGGTATTAGCGGTTAGTTGAAATCCCAGGGATATGTTATGTGCTTCGAAAGACCCCCAACAGTAATTGTTGGGAGTGACATACTACATAGATTGGGGCAAGACTCAATATAGTTTAAGCTCGCTTCTTCTTCATTCTACATCTATACAAAAAAGATAATAAACAGACGCCAGTCCTCTTTGTTCAGCGCATGAGGAGTAATTTGAAATCCAGCGAGTCACCGCTGAAGACATTGAAGTCAACCGGTCCATTGATCCCATTCACCCGGCCACGATCGCTGTGCTGCCAGAAAATCCAGCCGCGGTTGATCCGGGGTTGTACGGGCTGGTAGTAGTGGGCCACCCATAAAGGATAATTGTCGAACGCTGATCCCAGGTGCCGGTTATAGAAATCAACATTGGTATATAAAATGGGCTTTACATTGTAATAGGCTTCTGCTGTTTCCAGCCAGCGTTTTACTTCTTTTCTTAATTGCTCACTGCCAGCCCCGTTTAATTGTTCCACATCCAGAACCGGTGGCAGGTCGCCGGGCTCCAGCTCCACCCGGTCAATAAAATGCTCGGCCTGCATCTTCCCATCCTTGGAGCCGATAAAAAAATGATAGGCGCCCCGGCAAACACCGGCATCCTTCGCCTTTTTCCAGTTTCTTTTGAACTTGGGATCATCATTGGCAATACCCTCTGTGGCTTTCATAAAGGCGAACCCAAGCTGAATATTCTTCACCTTCATCGCTTTTACTTCTTCCCAGGCAATGCTCTGTTGGTATTTGGATACATCAATCCCGTGAATGGAATAACTTTCGGGCATGCTGATCCCGAATTCGGGGTAGCGGACAAAACTCGGCCGGCGCCGGGTAAGGTTTTTATACAATAATGACACGCCAATGGCCAGGGCGGTTGCCAGGAAGGTGAATACGGCAATTTTGCTGATGAGCTTTTTTTGGCGGCGGGTGGGCATCTGTGCTGTTGGTTCAGCAACAAATTTGCAGAACAATTCTCATTAGCCCATATCAATTATTGTTAATTCATTTACTAAAAACTGTATTTCAATCCGGTGGTCACATAAAACATATCCTTCCCCCTTTCCGATAAATCCGGACGGCCTTCCACCCGAATCAGGTTTTGGGGTGATACAAAAGCGGGATTAATCAGGAATTGCCATTTCTTTTTAATTAAAATCACCGGTACAGCCAATTCATAAGAGAGAATATTGAATGCCTTTACTTCACTGTTTACGGCCTGTATGGTTCCCGGAAAAATCAGAAACCCCTTTCTTTCATAGGAGGTTTTGGTGAATTGCTGGCTCCCTGCATTGACTGTGGCAGCAGGATCCACCACTACTATCACCGGACCCTTCCACTCTTTCCTGAAAATATGATCAATGGCTACTGTTGCCCCGAAATCGGTTCGACCGCTGATCTTGACATCAGCACCGGCTGTGACGTTAATCCATTTATTGAGCCAGGTATAACTCGCCGCTCCCTGCCATTGGAGGGCCGATTGCACTAACTGGCTGTTTGATTCATACAGCGGCCTGACCAGATAAATATTGGCCATGTATTTTTTCTCCTTATAAAAACGCATACCCGTTGTTGTGACCGTTCCGGCATAGTCAAATCCTGCAGAACGGCTGATCACAAATACAGGGGCAGCCGTCAGATAAAAATGTTTGCCAATCCAGAATTCACCCATCGGAAAAAAACCGTTGCTGCGTAAACTATCCGTCCGGCCATAATAATGCAGAATGCTGGTATAATAAGTGCCAAGCCTGAACCCGGCATTTGGTGCCTTTTTTGCTGTGCTATCCTGTGCCCGCAAATCTGGTGGCTGGTTCATTAACAGGAGCAGAATTACTGAGTAAACGACTTTATACATAAGGTAAAAAAAGTGGGCTGCCTGTTATTGACTAAGGCACAACGATACTGATGCAGGCAGCCCTATATGAAAGTTTACGGATTATTGTTTGCTGACTGCAACATTTGCACTGCTGTTAGCCTGTACGGAACCGCTTCCCGAAGCTGAAGTACCGGCAGCTGTTTCTTTAACCGCTTTCACTTCAGTTTTCAAAGCGGTTGTTGCCGCTGTTTTCACTTCACCGGTTTTTTGAACCGCAGCATCCGTTGTATTGGATACAGTAGCCGATACTTTATTACCCGCCGCATCTGCTTTTCCCAGCAGCTTTGTGCCATTTACCTGGAGAGACGCATCTGTTTGAGACTGGCTGCTGATTCCGGTTTGCAGATTGCTGTTTCCGGATGACAGATTCGCATTGCCCGAACTGTTGACTGATGTGTTCAATCCTGTTTGCAGATTGGTATTAGCTGCCGTTGACCGGAGTTCTCCTGCTGCCTGGCTCGTAGCATTCAAGCCGGTATTAACTGCAGCACCGGTTGTAGATTTAGCAGCATTAATTGTTGTGGCAGATGCATTTACAGTGGCTTTTGTTGCCATCGTAGCTGCCTGTGATGTTTGTAATACGGTTCCTGTAGCAGCAGTCGCATTCACTGCTGTTTGTGTGGCAGTATTTACTCCCAGTCCCAGCTGTGCTGAAACATGACCTGCGGAGAAAAGAATAGCTGCCAATGCGATAGTTTTTGTTACTGTCTTCATAGCTCATTGTTTTTGATGAATAAATAATAATAGATATCCTGTACAGACTATACGCCTGTTACATACAGTAATTCCCGTTTTATAGATTGGTTAAAACAATGATTACTGATGGTTCGATTCAGTAAACTAAACGTGGTGGTTATCAGGTTATCACAGAATAGCTGTAACCTGTATCAATGTACAATAGACAAACACTGTACCAGCCGGTTTAATGGATGGGGAAAACAAATTGTCATTTTTTTATGACAGGGTGTAAAGCACTCTTAATCAATAATTCTAAGCTTCGCATAGTTCAGCATAATCTTCTTCTCACCATTGTGTTCAAATTTCACGGTGGCGATTGGATTATGCGCTGCACCCTCCATTTTCAACACTTCGCCGAAACCAAATTTCTGGTGCTCTACTTTTTGTCCGGCTTGTAAGTTGGAAGTATCACTGGCTACAAAATCAGCCGAAGGCGTGTGCTCGATAACTTTAGCTACCGTTGTTTTCGGAGCGAGATAGGATGGTGTGGAACCGGCCGGTTTCTTACCGGGTGCAGGTCCATATTTTTTCTCAGCATCCCGCACATCATTTTGTCCCCATCCCTTCATTCTGTCGAACCCACTGCCTCCACCCCAATTACTGCCCGACTGGTTCTTCAATCCGCCACCAGCAAAACTGCGGTCGAGATAATCTTCGGGGATCTCTTCGATAAAGCGGCTGGGTTCATTCTGTACCAGCTGACCAAAACGATAACGGGTATTGGCATAAGTGATCCACAACCTTTGCTTGGCACGGGTGACCACCACATAAAATAATCTTCTTTCTTCTTCCAGTTCCTCCCGGGTATTAATCGCCATAGCGTTAGGGAAGAGCATTTCTTCCAGTCCGGCCGCAAATACACAACCAAATTCCAATCCCTTGGCGGCGTGGATCGTCATCAGCTTTACCGTATCGGCATTGGGATCTTTTTCATCAGCATCGGTGAGCAGGGTGATCTGCTGTAAATAAGAAGCCAGTCCTTTATCTACTAATTCACCATCTTCATTATCCGGACTCTCGGTCCATTCCTTGATAGAGTTCAGTAATTCCTGGATATTCTCATACCGCTGTACCCCTTCCGTACTTTTATCATTGAAGAGTTCCTTCACCAGGTTGGTTTGCTTACCCACATGGAAGGCCACTTCATAGGCATTCTGTTTGGTTAGCATGCTGGCAAAGCTCTTGATCATGATCACAAACTCGTCAATAGATGATAAGGTACCTGCCTTGAATCCATGCATTGCTGCATTGCATAATACATCCCACATGGAAATGTTTTGCTCATTGGCGATCAGGACCAGTTTATCCACCGTAGTCTTTCCAATCCCACGTGCCGGGTAATTGATGATGCGTTTCAGCGCTTCCTCATCTCTTGAATTCACAATGATCCGCAGATAAGCTACCAGGTCCTTGATCTCCTTGCGCTGGTAAAAGCTGATACCGCCATAAATAGTATAGGCAATACCCATGCGACGCAGTGCTTCTTCAAAAGCACGGCTCTGCGCATTGGTCCGGTAAAGGATTGCAAAGTCTTTATTGCTGTAATGATTGCGTAGTTTTTGTTCCTGGATGCTGTCGGCCACAAATTTTCCTTCCTCGTTATCACTCATGGTACGCACCAGCTTGATCTTCTCTCCTTCCTTGTTCTCCGTAAAAAGGACCTTCTCAATTTGTCCCTTGTTATTCTTGATCACTTCATTCGCTACATGCAGGATGCTCTTGGTGCTGCGGTAATTCTGTTCCAGCTTTACCATTTTCACATCGTCGTAATCTTTGCGAAACTGCAGAATATTCTGAATGGTGGCCCCGCGGAAAGAATAGATACTCTGGGCATCGTCACCCACCACGCATACATTCTCGTGCATGGCGCCCAGGAGTTTGATCACTTCATACTGGGCGGGGTTGGTATCCTGGTACTCATCAATCAGGATGTATTTGAATTTATGCTGGTATTTGGCCAGGGCCTCGGGGACATTCTTCAGCAACTCATAAAATTTCAATAAGAGATCATCGAAATCCATGGCGCCGTTTTTAAAGCAGCGCTTCACATAGGCATCATAAATCTGTCCGATGGCAGGGCGATTGGCCCGCATGTCTTCCTGCTGCAAACCATAATCGTTCCGGTATTCTACCGGACCGACCAGGGCATTTTTAGCAGACGAGATCCGGTTATAGACAATATTGGGTTTATAATGTTTATCGTCAAGATTAAGTTCGTTGATGACAGTCTTTACCACCGACTTGGCATCATCGGTATCATAGATAGTAAAATTGCGGGGGTATCCGATCTTTTCGGCTTCAAAGCGCAGGATACGGGCAAAGACAGAGTGAAAAGTACCGATGTACAAATTGCGGGCTTCCCCGTTGCCGAGGATATGTTCCACCCGCTCTTTCATTTCCTTGGCCGCCTTGTTGGTAAAAGTGAGGGCGAGGATATTGAAAGCGTCTACTCCACCGGCCATCAGGTGGATAATGCGGGTGGTCAATACCTTGGTTTTGCCGCTGCCGGCCCCCGCTACGATCATGATTGGTCCGTCTTTATGGAGTACAGCTTCCCGCTGCCGCTCGTTCAATCCCTGCAAATAATCTAACATGGGCGCAAGTTAAGAAAAAGGACGAAGGACGAGGTTCAAAGTACGAAGTGAGAAACCGGTGACATTTACTTACCCGCGATAAAGTCGATGAGTGCTTTTTTATTAGAACTAAAGGACAATGATTCTGCCAGTGTGAAATAGACATTCTTCTCCCAGCATTTATCGTAAGCGAATTTGGCGAGATCCAGTTTTTTATCATCCGAATAGAACAAATTCAACAACTCTTTGATTTGATTCGTACTCAGGGAAGCTTCTTTCATACTCACTTTGGCCATTCTGAGTTTATCATCATCGAAGGTTTCGTTGTTAACCGCTTTTTTAATGAGGGCAAACTGTGTCGCATCTGTTTTGTAAACAGTCGGCTCTGTATTTCGGTTATCACGATCGCGGTTTCTGTCGCGGTTATCATCATCGGGATAAGGATTGTTCGTGCGGTCGGCCCAGTTATCCGCATCAATATTGCCTTCATCCCAGCTGGTTTTTCCGAAGCGCATCACTGTTATCTCCAGGTGTTTGCCGGCAGTGAGGCGGATATTGGCATCATATACTTTTTCATACTGGCCGCCACCCCTCCAGGAATTTTTCCATTGGAAAATCACCAGCGGGTAGTTCCCTGGCTGCAGGGCCTGGAACGTGGTGCTGCGATCCTGCAGGGTATATTTATAACCATTCAGGGTAATCCTAATATTGTTATTGCTGGTGCTGGAAATGGTGAGATTGCTCTTGGGTTGTTGGGCAAATAGAAGTAAACTAAAAAAGGAACATAAGATGCTAAGAATGAATTTTTGCATATGGTGATTTTATGGTGAACGAATATAGGTTATTAACCGCAGAGAAGGGAGAGCGCAGAGGTTTCGCAGAGTTTTACCGCGAAGACGCGATGGCGCAAGGTAACGCAAAGAATGGAGCAGCGTTTGCTGCGGCTTTGTTCACTTACTCCTTTGTCTTTCGTACTTCGAATTTTACCTTGGGTGATAAACCCGCTCCGCCTTCCGCATCACTTCCGCTTTATCCAAGCTCATCTTCTTTGTCTGCTGCGCCTGAAACATCCCCATCTGATCTTTAAAATGCGGGGAGGCCGGATCCATTGAGGCCCCGAAAGTATTGACGGATTCATTCAACGGAAGGTTGCCATCCTTTTGATATCGTACAAAACAGATATAAGCATCTCCACCCGTTACCTTGCGCATTCCATTGGTCCAGGGTTCGGAGAAAGATGGGGTCAGCACATCCGGAAAACCCCAGGCCGGTCTTGCATCATCGCCACGTACCAGTTTCTGGATATCACCAAGAGTCAGATCGGTGGTCCCGAAATATTTCATCATATAATCGTATACATACTGGTAAGTGCCAATGGCTTCATGACGGGTAATTTGTCTGGGTGGGGATCCTTTTAATTTATCAGCCAGATAAAAATACATCAGCATAAAAATGCCGGCGCCCTTGCTGTCGGCGGTGGCTTTGCGGTCCCAGGATCTGAAATTGCGGATCAGGGTCCACATACCCGGACTGGTAGATAAATCCGCAGTATCGAGGTTGAGCATACTGTCGATGCCATATATATATTTTAATTGTTGCGGTAGTTGCTGGTCAAACTTGATTTGTTTGAATCGGGAATAATCCACTTTATCATCTTTGATCAGTTCGGTCACCCGCTGGCTGCGGTTATTGTGATAGGTTTCATATCCATCATTAATATCGTATCCCTTTGGACTCAGGTTAAATTTTGGATCAGTAGCCAGAAAGGGAGAATGATTGGTATTGAATAAATAACCGGAGGGTGGATTGATATATTGTGGGAGTTCGTTCACGGTTTTAAATTCCGTCCATAAGGTTTTGCTGGTATTCCCCGGAAGGGTGCTCTTCCAGTGGAAGCTGGTATCGGGGTTCCGGCGGGGCATTTTTCCATTGCTGATATAGAAAATCGTATCGTAGCGATCGGCATAGGTAATATTGAACATGGGCAGGGAGGTCATGCGCAGGGCACTGTAGAACTCGGTAAAATTTTTCGCCTTATTCATCCGATACCACTGTTCCAACGCTTTAATATCCATCAGTGCAGGAACACGGAGGGAGAATGTGCCGTTCTTTGTCTTGAGGGTTGGGCCGTATTTACTCCACCAGATTTTTTTGCCGATTCGGATGGGGATACCTTTTACTTTTAGGCGTGCTTTATTTTCTTCCAGATTTATCCAATTACCGTCAAACTCGTATTGGTTATTATTATTGGGATTCATTTTTAACTGGTAGAGGTCAATCTTATCCTGATAGTTCACGGTATGTGCCCAGCCCAGGTTTTCGTTGGTACCATGGAAGATCAGGCAGCCGCCAGGGAAGAGACCGCCCAGCATATTCCATCCCTGTTCGCTTTGCAAGTGGGCTTCATAAAAAGCAACAGGACCGGTATTGGGCTGGTGGGCATTGATAGCAAGAAAGGATTCACCGGTTGTGGTCTTTGCTGAATTCATGGCAAAGGCATTGGATCCATCGGTATTAAATCCAGGAAGGGTGGCCACATTACCGCCAAGAATTTGGGGCAGGATAGCATCCACACCACAGAAAAGGCTGATGGAAAAAACAACAGCGGTCATGTATTCTTTTTCATCAAAGGGAAATGCTTTCTTGTATTTTACTTTTGAAGGGTTTGCTTTGGCATAGGCATTCAATCCGGCCACATACCCTTTAATCAATGCGAGGAAATCCGGACTCAGGGTATTCCATTGTTCATCCACGGTTTGCCGGCAGCGCAGGAGCTGGATCACATAATCGGCCTCGGCTCCTTTTCTTCCCAGTCCTGTTCCCAATTTTGCCTTACCGCTCAATACCACCATTTGCAGGGTTTCAAAATCATCCTCGGCATGTGCCCAGGCGATTCCATAAGCCACTTCGGGATCGGTGGGGGCGAAAATATGGGGTACACCAAAGGAATCGCGGGCGATGCTGATGCGATCGGGGTTGATTTGTGCATCAACTTTGAAAGAAAAAATGAAAAGAAGAAAAAACAGGTAATGGCTTCTCATTGTGCTAATGATTTACAGGCACAAATTATCTTGTTTATTTTCTTTTACAATTTTTTGATCAAAGTATTTCGAATCTTCGCTGCCAAGCGTGGATTTGATCTCCGAAAACAAAATCATATTTTTCGTCAATAATGTGGTGCCCCGCTGGGGCATATACTGTTGAGTCGAAAATGAAATAAGAGGGGTGCATATTCCGGATTGCCTGGACATTTCCTTTTAAACCAATAGTAACTGGCTTCCTCAACAGGTTTCCGAAAATTTACAACTACCTTAGTATAGAGCACCAAAATCACCACCCGATGTCTTCCCGAACCAAATTCATCCTGTTTTCCGGTATCCTTTTATTGGCATATGGCATCAGCAGCCGCCTGATTCCTGTTTATTTTTTCTGGGAAAGCCGGGTCCTCGGCTGGATTGTACTGATCATGGCCCTGCTCTCGTACTGGTTTGACCTGCGTAAAAGCAGGATACAAAAGGGAAAGAAGACCATCTGGGTTATGATTGGCATTGTAGTGCTGATCCTTTTTCTGGTGATTGCACCTGTTACCATGTATCTGCTTAAAAATTCTGATGCATACCAGGCTGCCACTGATGAACTGGAGAACGATAAAAGATTAAGGGAAGAAATAGGGACGATACAGGGTTTTGGATTGTTCCCGCTTGGAAGCGTTCAAATCAGTAGTAGTAATGGAGAAGAAAGCGGCCATGCCAGTTTCCAGATTATTGTTATGGGAGGTAAGAAGTATAAGGATGTTGTGATTGAGATGGTGAAGGATAGAGGAGGAATATGGAGGGTAAGGGACAATTGAATGTTGAAAATTGAAAAAAACCAGTTTGTATGTTCATAGCAGCTCCTTGTGGTAAGCCGGTTGAAATCTGATCGACTATAAACATCCTTTGATTTGAGGCTGGGTGCTTAACCAAATATAATTCTGCAATTTGTGGTGCCCCGCTGGGGCACGTTCCCACTCAATGCATCCTTTTTCTACCGATATGTTGCCCCGCTGGGGCATAGAATGTTGAAGCGTATTGCGATTAATAGGAGTTGTGAAAAGAAATATGCCACTCGCAGAATCATGCGTACGATGAAAACACATTGCCTTTTGTGCAAAGAACAGCGTAAGGGAATAAGGAAAGTCGCTTCTGAAAGGCTTTGCGATTATGTTTTGTTTGCTGGAAGATGAGAATGGTTAAATTTTTCGTCAATAAAGTTATGCCCGCCGGGGCACGTTCCCACATAATGAATCCTGTTCTACCGATATGTTGCCACGCTGGGGCATAGAAAGTTGAAGCGTTAAGCCATCATTCAAATAGAAGAAACAGAAAAATTCGCAGTGTCGTATTTATAATGACCAAAGGATACAGTTGCTGATCCATTTGGAACACGGCCCTTGTGAAGACCCCTACTCGCTACTAGCCACTCGCCTCCACCTACTCGCCGAACCCCATTCACCATTACCTCTCAACGCTGATGCCGACCATGGAGATCAAACAACACTTCAAAGAAGACCCCACTCGCTATTCGCCACTAGCCACTCCCCCTATCTCCTTTTACTCGCCCGATACTTCTCCGCAATCACTTCCCCCATCCCCTTTTTATACACTTTACTCTCTACCCATGAAATGATATCGAGATAAGCAAAGGAACGGGTCTGGAAACGGTCTTTTTCGAGGTGCTTGATGGTATGCAATAATTTTTCAAACTCGGGAATGAGCTGGCGGGGACTGAGTGGCATGGATTGCCTTAAGAATTTAAACATGGCCTGCTCCACGGCCGTGAGGTTTTTCATTTTTAACATGAAACGGTAAACTGATTTGCTCAGTGATTCCATCAGCATATCATTCCCCAGTTCAAAATGGGCCATGAGGTGTAATACCCGCGCATAACACTGCAGGTCAATCCGCAGGTTGGTATTGTCATTGATGATCTTTTGCAGATAATCAATACAGGTATCATAATCGCCGCTGCCAAAATACATGGTGGCGAATTTATAATTGAGCACGAGAACACGATGTCGGTCAAGGAAGAGATCGTTCTGCTCCAGTTCCTTTTCAATACCGGGTATGATGGTCAGTCCTTCTTTAAATGATCCCCGCATGAAGTGCTGGTTGATTCGGGCCTGACTGATATAGATAAAGGCCTGGATCCGGAAGTTATCGTGCTCCCTTACCCTGTCGGTCTGCGCCAGCTGCTCAAACTGATGCAGGGCCCTTTCAAACTCCCGGTGATTGCGTAAATCAAAATGCGCATTGAGGAGGTAATGCATGGCCTTGATATGGTGACTGGTTTCCACCCTTTTCATCAATGGAAATTCTTCAAATAAGTCCACCTGTTTCTGCGAATAGCGGTAATACTGTAAAAAATCCTGGCGGATAAATGCATACCATGTATAACTCTGGTAGAAATATAATCTCTCGTAAAAACCGGTTTCCTTTCCGGCACCACTGGGCAGGTTCTGTGACATGAACTTGCGGATGTCTTTTTCATCATACTCATCACGGGCATGACCGTTCTGCACAAACCAGCTGAATAACTTAAGTGATAAATTGGATAAGCGGGTCACTTTATCAATCTGGCTATTAACTTCATTGGCTTCGGTGGATAAAGAATCAGCGCGATCTTCCATACTGCGGGTGATATGCAATCCTTCGATTCTTTTTTCCAACGCCAATAACTGCGGCAGGAAATAATACTTCTGATTGCTGCGTGCAGTTTCCTTGGCTTTATCAATGATGCGCAGACTTTGTATGAACAAACCCTTTTTATAAAGGATATGCGCATAGTCGAACTGTTCATTCAGCTGCAGGTCCAGGCTATCAGAACTTTTGAGCAGTCGCAGACTGGCCAGGATCTGTTTATAAAGGTGAATTTTGAGATTAGAGAGCTGGGGTTTCGTCACATCCCCCAGTTTTTTCAGCAGGGCCTTTTCATCGTAGTCGGTTTGCTTGTCCAGGGCATCAAACAAGCGTACGATTTTCAGGTCAGTGTTGCCCGAACTCCGGTTGATATAGAGCTTGAAATGGCGTTTTTCCGCCTTTTCAAGGGACTTGATGAGCTGAAACAGTATATCGTTTGAACGGTTGGGCATCATGCCGGGTTTTAGCTGAAATCCGCTCCCAGTAAGCCTTTCACCGTTTGATATCCTCCTTAGGCATGCTGAAACACTGCCGTAATTGGTTTGAAGGATAAAATGCGGTGGCCTACTTTTGAGTCAGAAGATTAAAACATAGGCAAACAATCGTTAGGAGGCAAGCTACCCCGGTTGTTAAGTGGGGAGTCAGAGGTCGAAGCAAAGGTAAATTTTAATCTTCTAAAATCCCGATTAAACGGGAGTATCCAACCGCATTTCGAAGATTTTCATATGGCAAGCAATCGTTAGAGGTCAGTCCGTTTCTACGGAAGGACCTTTTTTGTTTAAAGGCAGGCCAAGTTAAGATTTTCTTAACAGCCGCAAAATTTTCAGCCCGGTTTTTTTAAATTCTCTATCTCCTTCATCGATTGGTTGAACAATAACAATCGTTAGCTTTCTCCCCGGTTTTTTGATTCAGTTATCTTCACGGTATAATTATATACCATGGCTGTACGCATATTCATCACGGGTGGCACATTCGACAAAGAATACAATGAAATAACCGGACAATTATTTTTCAAGGACACGCATATGCATGAGCTGCTTGAAAAAGGAAGATGCCAGGTGCCTGTAGAAATCCGCACGCTGATGATGATCGACAGCCTGGAAATGACCGATGGCGACCGTTCCCTGATAGCCCATCAATGTCATAGCTGTGAGGAGACACAAATTGTGGTGACACATGGTACTGATACCATGAGCGAAACCGCTAAAATGCTGGCGGAAAAAATAAAGAACAAAACCATCGTACTCACCGGGGCGATGATCCCCATCAAATTTGGCAGCTCGGATGGATTGTTTAACCTGGGTAGTGCATTGGCATTCGCACAATCATTACCACATGGCGTGTATGTAGCCATGAACGGAAGATATTTTCATTGGGATAATGTGAGGAAGAATAAGCAGACGGGAGTGTTTGAGGAGATCAAATAAAAAACTGGGGCGGGAAAAGTGGAAATTGCTTAACCGCTAAGACGCGAAGGCGCAAGGAGGATTTACAAATTTGCATCATCTTGAATAAGTTAATTCTTGTCGTTTTAATAATTTCCTCCAATTGGAAGACTATCTAAAGCGCCAATTTGAGTTTGGCAGGCGCATTTTTAAAATGTAATTTTCTCGTGCACTGAGTCGGTACGGTGAAAATTTCTTTGCGTCATTGTGTCTTAGCGGTTAAGTTTTTCTTATCACCTCCCAAACTCATACCGATGCCTTTGAAAATACTCCTTCTCCCCTTCAAATTTCACCATCTTGGTTATTGAAAATGTTTTTTCTCCTATGATCAGGATATGCCGGAAGCGGGCGGGTTTATTTTCATTTCCGTCCTCTCCATTACTTTCCAGCACCAGTTGCAGACTACCATCACCCAACCTCTTTTTCTCCATCAGGGTCATGTCATTCAACTTTCGCCCGTCCGCACTGATGGTATAACGGAATTTTTTATTCTTGTCTGGTTCGGCGCTATAATACAGATACTGATCATAACTATCGTCACCTGTTAATTCAATCAGCGCATTGGCAGGAATACGCTCTGTACCATTACTGGTATAATCCAGGTAGGTAAGGGTGCCGGTCCATTTGCCTGCAATGGGTAAAAAATCTTTTTGACTGATCGAGGTTTGTGCATTGCTGCTGATCTGCATCGCCAGCAAGAAGCTGATAAAAAATATTTTCATGGATTATTAGTTCGTTTTAGTGATTGAAAAATATTGCTTCTCTTCGGCTGTTACCTCGTAAACCGGTTGGTCATTTTTCCTTCCTGATAAAACCGGGTTCCTACCGGCACTGTTTCTTTTACTGAACCATAGGCTTTCAGATCAATTCCATAGGATCCTTTACCTGGAAACTTAACGGTCAATTCCATCCATTGCCCTGTTTCATTGTTGATCCTTACCTGTACTCTTTTAAAATCAGGCATGACCGGCGCAGTTGGCTGGTTTTTATATCGGATCTCTCCATTACCGTCAATCCATGATCCGGGTTCCGGTCTGCCTTCGTTATAATTCATCACATCCCCATTACCACTGCCGATTGCGGTAAAACCGTTAAGGCTGTTGATGAATACATCTCCATTACCGGATTTTTTCACTCTAACTTTATCCGCTATTAATTCACCGGCTTTCAAATCTCCATTCCCGTCTTTTTCAATTTCCAGCTCCTGCACTTTACCCTGCAGGATGATGTCACCGTTCCCGCCACCCCGTATTTGTAATGCCTGATTGCTGATTCCTATGATACTGATATCACTGTTGGCAAAATGTTTTAATGCAGAGAGTACAGGCATGCTGATTTTTATGCTGATATTGGTTGCTTCGATATACATCCGGTTGTTTTCATTTCCTTCCAGTTCCATTTTCAGCTCTCCATTATTATTGGATATCCGAAGCAAGCTGTTCAGGTTATCATCAATAGTCACCGAAACCGCGAAGGGCTTTCCCAGCTCTACCTGAATTTTTCCATGCAGATCGCGGATGGTTATTTTATCAAAGTTTTCGTAGTTGAAAGTCTGAGTCAGCAACACACCCGATCCTTTTAAGGGTTTGTTTTGTGCAGTTCCGGTTAAACCAATTAATAAAAGTAATGTTGCGACTGCCGTTTTTATCAATGGAGTCCGGCTGATCTTTTTTCTGCTTGCAATCAATTGATCCAGTGAATACCTTCCACCACCTGCAAAAAGCACCAGCAGGAAACCCATAAAGAGTGTATTCTGGAAATACATACCGCTTATTGGTTCCGGGTTATCATACCAAAGAAAAGCAATCACAAAAAACTGAATGGCCAGTTGAAGGGCGTTGAACCTTGTCAGCAATCCAAGCGCTATTCCGATACCTCCTACAAATTCACCCCAGGAAGCGAGGGTGGCCCAGAAAGCTGGCGAGGGAAAAGTAAATCCGAGTCCGGCCACCTGGTCATTGAACCAGCCTGGTGCTGCCATGGTATTCATTTTAGGCCAGCCGGCATGGATGGCGATACTTATTCCCAGGTGAAGGCGGAACAAGAGCCAGCCCAGGTTGAGTATTCGGTTATCATTCAAAGAAGACCCGAAGAGGAATTGATGCATTGCTTTTTTCATGACTTTGATTTTTGTTGACCGATGACACAAAAATGCAGTGGCTGGAAGGGCTGGTCGCTGCAAATCATGATCTAATACCAATTGAATGGGTATCAAATCTTGTGGGAGGTATTAATTGTTCTAAAGTGTTCAGTGCCAGGGGAGATTGGAAGGGGATTTCTCGCTTCGCGTGTAATATCGCTACGCGATAAATAGAGAGAGGAACACGGACGCCGTCGGCCAAAGCCTATGGCGGCGGACGATGACGCGGATAGAAGGGATTAAAACGGATATTTTTTGGAGCTCATGACTGGGTCATGGAATTTCTGATTGCTTTAAGAGCGGATTGTAAAGGGCCTTCTTTGTGTTTCCTTGCGTCCTAGCGCCTTCGCGGTTAAGTCTCTTTACCTGCAGGGCTTTTCTTTAAGCTAAACAACATTTCTGCTGTCGTATCATTTATTGTTTCTGCATGACTTTAGCAGGACTACTGACCCCTTTTTTGAGTTTTTCAGCTATCAGCAGAGAGCGTTCAATCTTTTTATCTGATGACTTCACCATATTAACAAGGGCGATCAGTCCTCTTTTATTACCCGGAGTGAGTGTATTGAATATTTTTTCTGCTGCCGGATCCGTGGCCAGGACCTCCGCAAATTCCTCCGGCACCGAAAACTGCAGTTCCGTATCATCTTTTTTGATTACCAATTTTACTTCACTGCCTGCTTTGAGTTGAAGGGCTTTCAGGTGCTGGCTGCCAATCATGACATAGTACATTCCTTCTTTGGTACGCATGATGGCAGCATGGATCCTGTATTGATCATTGAACTGACAGATGATCCTTTTGTTTCCACCCGTTGTCAGTCTTTTCACATCAGCCTGGCTGAGTAGGATATAATGCATATATCCCTTTTCGGGTTTTTGTATGGTGTACTGTGTTGCCATTATTGTCTGCTGAGCCATTCACGGGGTGTAAACCCGGTGGCTTTTTTAAAAGCCCTGTTGAAAGTGGCTTTGGAATTAAACCCGCATTCAAAGGCAATAGAGAGCAGGGTTTGTTTCTTATGTTCTCCTTTTTCAAATAAAGATTTGACTTCTTCCAGCCGGTACTTGTTTACCCAATCATTGAAATTCATGCCGAAACCTTTGTTGATCACCATGGATAACAAAGAAGGATTGGTTTGCAGTAGTTTGGCCATTTGTGTGAGGGAGAGTTCGGGATCCTGGTAGGATTTTTCCTCCTGCATCATTTTTTCCAGTCTGGGCTTCCATTGACTAACCAGTTCACTGCTTTGGTTCTGTTCTTTTGAATCGCTTACTATATCGATGACATTTGCATCTTCTGTGTACTGGTTTTCATCTATACCCGGCCCTCTTTGCTCCAGCAGCAGGGTGGGCTTGTAACTGACGAGGTTGGCCCTGAAGGGTACCCTGGTTTCCACTGAATTGGCATAACCGGTAATGGCGATATAATAAAAGATGAGGGCAAAGACCATAAAATACCACCATATATCCCCATACCAGAGATTGAGAAATTCGCCGAGGATAAAAAAGGTCACCCGCACCACTAACATGATCAGAAAGGCCATTAAGAAATTCCGGACCCATCGGTACATCACTACTTCTGCATAACTGACCAGTTGTACGATCAGTTTTTTATAGATACTATAATACCGCAGAGAGAGAATAAAATAAGTAAGCATGGATATAAAACCCGTTACCTGGTACCAGGTATCAAAATCGGGGTCGGTACCATTGGCCAGAAAGAAATACTTTTTAAGCAGCAGTTTGTCTGTCACGACCATCACGATACTGAATAGCAGGTAAAGCAATCCGGGTAGCAGGTGCCAGCATTCTTTTTTTCCAAAACGGAAGGAAGGGTTGAGCAGGCTTTGTACATAAAAGAAAATGACGGGCCCGATGAAATAGAGTTGCTGAAAGGGAACATAGAACAGGATATCCCGGTAGGGCTGGTTATCGTACCAGCCACCAAAGCCCAGCATCCAGGGACTGATATACAGCACACATAAGAGTAAGAATAAACTGAGCCATTGATCGGCACGGGTCTCATTGATCCTTCCTTTACGGTATAAAAGAAAGGCATAGACAAGTCCATGGATAAAGAAAACAAGCAGGAGCGAGCTTTGTAAACCAAATTCGAATAGCATATGTGGAAGATAATACTTGCGGGGGAAACAAGTGAGAGGGTGTTTTGTTTAATGATATAAGTGGAGGCCGGGCTTAACCGCAAAGACGCTATGACGCAAGGAAGACTGAAACATGCACTTGCATTTTCCTTGAATTATGCCAGGGCCATGTTTGAAACCCTCTTTGCGACTTTGCGCCTTTGCGGTTAAGCCTTTGCCCGCAGGGCTATTTGAGTGGTAAGAAAATAAAAAAGGCCGGGTAGAAACCCGGCCCGTTCAATCTATGATTCCCTTAAGTTATTCTTTGTCTTTTTTCAGGCTCATGCTCCTGTTGATGGTAAAACCAAAGGACACATTACTGAAATTGAATTTTTTATAGCTGTCATCCGGCCGCATAGGGTTGCGGGCCAGCTGGTCAACCAGAGATGATTGTATCGTATTGCCAATAAAGAACTGGAAGAGGTGACCACCAGTATTGAGTTCCAAACCCAGAGAAATAAGATCGGGGTTATAACTCACTACGGCACCACTCTTGGTGATCAGGTTTTCGTGCATATTCAGCTGACGGCTGTATTCAAAAGTCAGGTTCTTATTGGAAGTCATTTTTAATTTACCGGCCAGTCCGAGTGAATACACCATGTTACTGTTATTGATGCCATAAGGCACTGTATTAAAATGGACCACAGTTGGCATTACCTGCAGAGAGAACTTATCAGAGAACTTACGTGCGATGAGCAGTTGGTGTACAAATGCCCATTTGTTCCATGAGAGGGTGATATCCGGATCTTTCGTAGTATTTACATGTGCCAGTGAATACCAGCCAAGGGAAATCGGCATACCACCATTTCCTGTTTCCTGACGGAGTATCCTGAATTTAGCCCAACCCTCATAGCGGGATCTTCCGGCTGCTGCCAGTCCGAGGTTAAGATAGTTAGTTGGAGAAAAATCGAATGACAGATAGGTTTGGGCAACGCCTGAATTGATACCAAAGAGTTGTCCGAGATTCTGGGATCCACCATCTTTTAGCCACAGGCTGCTGAAGTGGTGAGAAACCATAAACTGCAGGGTGCTCTTACTTACAATCTCCACACTTTGCTGGTTAACGATCTTGGTGGCATTGAAAGTAACTTTCACTTTCTTTTTTAGCGGGAGCCGCTTTTTCTTCCGGGGCATCCTGTGCCATTGAGGAAAACAGCAAACCCAGGAACACAACCGGAAGCAGCAATATCTTTTTCATAATACCTTTTTTAATTGTTAGTGTTTAGTTTGTACAGGTTTTAATAGCCATTATTGTGGCTGTCCCTGTGCAATCCACTCTTTCAGTTTATTAATCGTACATGTTGTCAGGCTCAGTGGTCCGCCGGGGTGTCCAAGGCTTCCGCCACTATTCAGAATAGTATTGAGTTTATCTTTTACGGCAACCATCTTAGCATAATCCAGTCCTGCAGCGATACCACCATGACAAGTGGCTCCCTTACAACTGGTATTATAGATAGGAAGTACATCGCGGGTATAACTCATCGCACCGGTTACAGTACAACCAGAACCATCATCAAAGGGCTCACCCTGTGTAATCCATCTTTTAATGATATTTTTTCGCTGGGGTTGAAATCAATTTGTCCGCCACCGGGGTGTGTGCCGCCATTTACCCATGCTTCCAATTGGGAACGCCTGGCGAGAATGGCGTCATAAAAAATGGTATTGGTACGTTGGTCGGAGAACAGCACCGCACGAATGGTTACGCTGGTATTATGGCAACCGCAGGGGCCGGCTGTTACAATAGGTACCACTTCGTTCCGGAATGAAACGCGGGGCAGTTCAAGGATATCTTCTTTATTCTTGTAGCAGGAGGATAGCAGATATACCATCATGGAAGTAACCACAGCTGCCAGTATTATTTTCTTTTTCATATCTGAAATTTTAAAATAGTTAATGAGTGGATTTATGGCAGAATGATATTTCCGGTTTTGCGGTATTTGAAAATACCGGCACCTGATGGGCCATATTTCCATACTGTAGGAATATTAGGATCAGCAAAGTACCATGCCTTGATGATCGCAATCTCTGATGGTTTCAGTCCGCCGTCATCATACGCCATTCCACCCTGTTGACTGCTGCTGTATACTCCGGTATAAGGATTGGCCACCAAAATGGTAGAATCCACGCGGGAGATCATGGCACTGGCAGTGTTGAGCGGGTTGCCACTTACATAATATTGTACCAGTGTAGATGGATTGGTGTACAGTACACTGTTACTGCTTCTTTGTCCTTTGGGATAATAAATATCTAACAGGATATCGTCATAAGTCTGCAGCGGTCCACGGGTACTGGAAGCAGATCTCGGAGTAGAGAATTTTTTCCAGGGCCTGAAACTTGCATTGGCAATTGTATCACTGTAGAATTTCCGTACACTGTCCTTATAGGCAGTCCAGGTTGTATTCCGCAGTGTGTTATTAGTGATCAGGCAATAAAGAGTAGTGGAACCACTAACAGGATTCACATAAGCATATGTAGTAGTATCTGCAGTGGTCAATGTGCCGAGCAAACCTGCACGGGCCCATCCACCGGTAGCGGTAGCCTGGTTATGACAGTTGGCAGAACCACAACCATCATTGATGATACGGATGGCGGCTGGTCTGTAATCAGTCAGGTCTGGTTTTTCTTTGGCTCCGTTACGGATCCAGTTAAACAGGATCGCTTTATCGCTTGTACCCAGTTCGTGATTAGAGTTTACCGGAGGCATTGCTTTGTCATAATCATTGGTAGTAACAAATTCCCAGAGCTTGCTGCCTTCGGGATTGCCGGCTACCACATACTTCATGATATCAGCATAAGTGTCAAAGCGGGGATTAACTCTTCCGCCATGGCAGTTGCCGGTATTACAATACTCCCGGACAATGGTTTGTACACCGCGAACCTTGATCACATCATTTACATCGGGTGTTAAATCTGCTTCTGCAACAGTGGTGTTGTCATAAAATGAAGCAAACAGGGAAGAATCGGCTCCGCCGGTATAAGCCCTGTTCAGATCCTTAATCAGATCTCCTGTCTTTCTGCACTGGTACAGCGAAGTAGTGAGGAAAAAAACGCCCAGGAAAAGTGCGATCGCCTGGATAACTGTAACCTTTTTCATAAAACGTTAGTTTACTAATGAATTCCTTCTGCACAAATATTTCTTAAACCACGATTTCAAAAGTATCCAGGGCTGAATGACAGTAACATGACATATATAGGCGCCCTATATGACTTTTGTCACACGTCCAACTAAACTCTGTCAAAAAAGATCGTTTGTGATAATACTCACAGATAAAAATGACAATTGTCATGGAAGGGTCCTGACAAGCTGGATAAGTTGCATCAGCCTAAAAAACTGAAGAAAATGGGAAACAAAAAAGACAATGCAGGATCGAGGAGACAATTTTTTTCCTCCCTGGTTCGCAAAAAAGATTCAGCTAAAATAAAAATGCTGACACCTGATGGAAAACTGGTGGAAGTTGACAAAGATATTGTTGACGCCAGCGTCAATCGTCAAAAAGCCAGCAGTCAGGATATATTTAAATGGATGGAGAACCCTTCCAAGGATTAAAAAATTACTCACTACCATATATTATATATGAAACAAGAAGAGATCAATGAACAGGGCCGGCGGGATTTTTTAAAAACAGCCGCTATTGCCACAATAGCCGCCACTGCCTGCGGAAGCCTGGCTTGTTCCTGTTCATCTAAAAAAGCAGCCACCGGTGATAAGGTAAAACTCTTATCCCCCGAAGGAGAAATCGTGGAAATAGATTCCTCCTATCTCAACCACCAGGAACATATGGCCATTGTATCCAAACTGGAAGCCCGGGAAGGTATTGCGGGTAAAAAGTTTGTGATGGTAGTGGATCTGGCCCGTTGTAAAAATGCACGTAAATGTATCAGTGCCTGTCAGAAATGGCATTACCGGCCTGAAGAAACCGAATGGCTGACGGTTAAGCTTTTAAAAGACAGTGATAAGGCCGCCCCTTACTGGTTTCCCAAGCAGTGTTTCCATTGTGATAACCCTCCCTGTGTAAAAGTTTGTCCGGTGGATGCCACATTCAAAAGACAGGATGGATTAGTGCTGATCGACAATAACCGTTGTATTGGTTGTAAATTCTGTATGGCCGCCTGCCCTTATTCAACCCGGGTTTTCAACTGGGATGAACCGGAATTGTCACTCGATATCCGCGATCTGGCGTATAACCCCGAAACCGGTATCCCTGCTAAAGTAGGTACCGTTGAAAAATGTGATTTCTGTCCTGACCGTGCCCGCGAAGGCCTGCTTCCCCCCTGTGTGGAAGCCTGTCCGAATGGTGTATTCTATTTCGGTGACGAAAATGAAGATGCTGTTTGCAACGGAGAGGAAACCGTCAGCTTTACACAATTGATAAAAGATAAAGGTGGTTATCGCTACATGGAAGAACTGGGTACCAAACCCAGGGTGTACTACCTGCCACCAAAAGACAGACAGTTCCCTGTGGAAAGAGGTTATGAAGACCTTGATTCCAATCTTAAAAAACGGTTCGAATCCGTGATGGAGCCTGACAAACAAAAAGACTAATAGGTTAACTGATCATCTTCAAAGCATTCATTATGGAACTCAATTCATACCAGCAAAAAGCTTTTCAACATCAGCGTCCTTTTTTAGAAAAATTCGGAAAGCTTAACTGGCTACTTACTTTTTTCTTTCTCGTCTGGATCGCAGGAGGCGCTTATGCATTATACCTGCAGATCGCAAAAGGACATGGTGTAACAGGCATGCGCGATAATGTGGTGTGGGGACTGTTCATCGTCAACTTTATATTCTTTATCGGACTGAGTTATGCCGGTGCCATCATTGCCGGTGTACTTCACCTGCTTAAAGTACCCTGGGGTAAACCCTTTATCCGCCTCGCACAAATGATGACCATTATTTCTGTAATCGTTGGGCCCATTTTTATATTATTATGTGTTGGTCGCTTCGACCGTCTCCACCATCTCTTTATTTATCCTCGTATCCAATCACCCATGACCTGGGATGTGATGGCAGTAGTTACTTTTTTTGCAGGTGCCGTGTTGTTTTTATACCTGGCACTGATCAAGGATCTGGCCGTTTACAGAGATGCAGGTTTGAAAGGTCCCAAATGGAGACAAAAACTTTACAAGTTTTTTGCCCTTGGTTACCGGGGAGGCGCCAGCCAGAAAAGACACCTGATTATTTCTCAGAATCTGATGGCCATTATCATGATTCCATTGTCCATTATTGTGGCTTCTATCCTTTCCTGGATTTTCGGGATGACCCTGCGTCCGGGATGGCATAGTACTATTTTCGGTCCGTATTTCGTACTTGGTGCCCTGTATTCCGGTACGGGTGTACTGATCGTAGCCATGTGGTATTATCGCAGGTCGCATAAACTGGATCAATACCTTACTGATCAGATCTTCCGTTATATGGGATATGCCATGATGGTACTGGCAGCCGCTTATGGCTATTTTACTTTCTCTGAATATTTCACCGGATGGTTTGGTTCTGAAAAATGGGACAGCGAACTGATCCATAAATTATTTAGTCCGGGTGAATACGGCTGGTGGACCCTCTTTGCTAACCTGGCGGGTATTGTATTCCCGATCCTGGTAGTGGCGATTCCTGCTACCCGCAAAACCAACTGGATCACGGCAGCCGCTTTGATCATGGTACTTGCGATGTGGGTGAAACGATACCTGATCATTGTGCCAACTTTAGAATCCACCCTGCTTCCTATGCAGGATACCCGTACAGAATATGTAAAGTATTCCGCCACCTGGCCGGAATGGTTACTGACCGGTGCCGGTCTGGCTTCATTCTTCCTGTTCTTCCTGCTGATGTCAAAGTTTGTCACTATTGTTCCGGTTTCCGGACTGGAAGAAACAGACCATACGCATAAACATGTAAAAGCACCTGAGCTAAGCAACACTACTAAAGAAGACATTCAACCCGCATAAAAAAGTATTATGAGAACGCTATCTGAATCACCATATCAATCAACCCTGCGACAACAGCCGGGCATAATGGTACTGCTTTTATGTTTCCTGTTCAGCCCCATGCTGTTAAATGCACAGGGGGACACAACACAGCCTGCTGCCACTGATACTGCTGCAGTCACTGCCACTGCAGAAGAAGAAGCTGCTCCGGAAATGATATCGCCTTCCATCAGCCTGACCGGTATCCAGCAAGCTGATAACAGTATTATCATTAAAGCAGCCCTCAAGGCCAAAGCAAACGGACAGTTTTACCAGTTGTACCGGATGAAGCTGCAGGCTTTTGCCATGAATGGAGAAGAAGAAATTCCATTGGGCCATGTGATCACTGACGGAACAGGAAAAGCTTTGTTTACTATCAAAAACGATAGTCTTCCCGCTGATGCTGAAGGAAAACTCAACTTCAAAGTGGTATTTGCCGGAAATAAAATGATGGATCCCGCAGAAGAGGTATTATCTTTTAAAAAGGCAAAACTGGAAATCACGCCGGTGAAAGAAGATTCACTGATGAGTGTTCAGGTGAAACTGGTTGACGGGGCAGGGAATCCGGTAAAAGATGCCACCGTGGGCATTTTTGTAAAAAGACTGATCCAGCCTCAAAAACTGGGAGAAGGCACAACTGATGAAAACGGAGAAGCCGTTGTGGAGTTTCCCAATGGTATACCTGGTGACGAAAAAGGAAACCTGACCATTATCGGCCGGGTGGATGAAAACGAAATATTTGGCAATCTGGAGGCATCATCCGTACAGCCCTGGGGTGTGGCCGTTTCCAATAAGTCTGTTGAACAACCCCGTGCATTATGGAGCAGTCACCCGCCGCTTTGGATGCTCATAACTTTTATTGTATTGATGGCAGCGGTTTGGGGGCATTACATCGTCATAGTATATGAACTGTTTCGCCTGCGGAAGGAAGAACCCCATACGGAACCACAAAAAAACTAACCAATTCAACACATAATCAACTATTTAAACTGTAAAAAACAAAAATCATGAAGACTAAACTTTCAACATTTGCACTCGGTCTGACTGCCATGGCTTTTATGGCCTTTGGTACTAAATCACTTTTCCAGCAAAAACCATGGCCCGTACCCGATGCGCAGAAGAATAAAGTAAATCCCCTGAAAGGCGATGCTGCTTCTATTGAAAAAGGTAAAGCCTTATGGAGTCAGCATTGCAAATCCTGTCATGGAACCAAAGGAAAAGGTGATGGACCAAAAGCATCCCAACTGGATACTGATTGTGGCGATTTCACCAAAGCTGCATTTCAGGGACAAACAGACGGAGCGCTGTACTACAAAACAGCAGAAGGAAGAGATGATATGCCTTCTTACAAAAAGAAAATTCCGGATGCCAATGATATCTGGGCACTGGTAAACTATATGAGGACCCTTAAATAACGGGCTTTATTACTTCTTTTACAGACCGCCGATGGCGGTCTTTTTTTTGCCTTGGAGAATTTATCCGATTTTGTGAGTCTTAACAGGAACAATGACCGCAAACCGCCCCGCTGCGATCGGATTTATTTTCATTACACTACTCATTGATGTCATGGGTTGGGGGCTGATTATTCCGGTAATGCCAAGGCTGATCTCCGAACTGAAAGGAATTCCGGTGAATGAGGCCAGCGCTGATGGCGCCCTGTTGATTGCAGCTTATGCATTCACCCAGTTTCTGTTTGCTCCGGTGATAGGTAACCTGAGTGACCAGTTTGGAAGAAGACCAGTTTTACTTTCATCGCTGCTTGGTTTTGGTATTGACTATATCATCCTTGCTCTGGCTCCGGATTATAGCTGGCTTTTTCTGGGCCGTGTGATTGCCGGGATTACCGGTGCCAGTTTTACAACGGCAGCTGCCTATATTGCTGATATCAGTACCCCAGAAACAAGGACCAAAAATTTTGGTATGATCGGGGCCGCTTTCGGGCTGGGTTTTATCATTGGGCCTGCATTGGGTGGTTTACTGGCCGGACTTGGTACAAGAGCCCCGTTTTATGCTGCTGCAGGGCTTTGTTTGCTGAATGCCCTCTATGGCTATTTTATTTTACCCGAATCACTGGCCCCAGAGAACCGAAGGAAATTTCAATGGAAAAGGGCGAATCCGATTGGGTCTTTGTTATTTCTCCGGAAGACACCTTCAATCAGCGGACTGGCACTCTGTTATTTTCTGATCTATTTAGCTGCACAGGCGGTACAGGGTAACTGGAGTTTTTATACCACTTACCGATTCAAATGGACCGAGGGTATTGTAGGTGCCTCTCTGGCGGTTGTGGGATTACTGGTGGGTGCTGTTCAGGGTGGTTTAACTCGTGTGCTCAATCCAAAGCTGGGAAATGAAAAAAGTATTTATCTGGGTTTGACTTTGTACACGGTAGGTCTTGTTTTGTTCGGATTGGCTGATCAGGGCTGGCTGATGTTTGTATTCGTTTTGCCTTACTGTTTAGGAGGTATTGCCGGTCCTTCTCTGCAGGCTACCCTTGCCGAGCATGTATTGCCCAATCAGCAGGGTGCATTGCAGGGGGCCTTGACCAGCCTGATGAGTCTGACCACGATCCTGGGTCCGATGATCATGAACAATCTCTTTACTTATTTTACCAGTAAAAATGCACCCTTTCATTTTCCCGGTGTATCATTTGAGCTGGGAGCTTTGTTTATGCTGTTAAGTTTGCTGATTGCATGGAATATGTTCAGGAAGGAAAGGATGGCAAGAGCAGCTAAAGCCGGTTAAGCCGTACGCTAACACTAATTATTATCATGCCGAAGGATGATATAGGGCATTGTAACAGGGTGCTGATCACCGGAACTTTACACTCTTCCGATTTCTGCCATCCCTGATACCCGCGATTGCCCGCCTATTTTTTGATTCATTAAAACATTTTTTATGTCAGCCAAGACTCCATTTCTTGCCATGGAAACCGCTCCTGCCCGTGCAGAGCTGGAAACATGGGTACAACAAATTGCTACTTATTGTGCTGCAGATAAAGTACACTGGTGCGATGGATCCAAAGAAGAGTATGACCAGCTTTGCCAGTTACTGGTGCAGAAAGGCACATTTATTCCTCTGAACCCGGAAAAAAGACCCAATAGTTTTGCCTGCTTCAGCGACCCCAGTGATGTGGCACGTGTGGAAGACAAAACCTTTATCTGTAGTTTAAGAAAAGAAGATGCCGGACCTACCAATAACTGGATGGAGCCGGTAGCGATGAAAAAAATCCTGGAAGGATTGATGCAGGGTTGTATGAAAGGAAGGACCATGTATGTGATTCCTTTCTGTATGGGACCTGTTGGTTCCCCGCTCTCCCGCTACGGGGTGCAGTTAACGGACTCTGAGTATGTATGTGTGAACATGTACATCATGACGAGGATGGGAGAAAAAATTCTTCCTTATCTCAAAAACAAAGGTTACGTGAAGTGTCTGCATACGGTTGGTGCCCCTTTGAAAGAGGCAGAAGCAGACAGCAGCTGGCCCTGCAATCCGGATGTAAAATATATTTCCCATTTCCCTGAGGAAAGAACGATTGTTTCCTATGGCAGTGGTTACGGTGGCAATGCCCTGATGGGTAAAAAATGTTTTGCCCTCCGGATCGCTTCTGTAATGGGACGTGAAGAAGGCTGGTTGGCCGAACATATGCTGATCCTTGGATTGGAATCACCTGAAAAAGAAAAAACTTATGTGGCGGCCGCTTTCCCCAGTGCCTGTGGCAAGACCAATTTTGCAATGATGATTCCGCCTAAAGAATTTGAAGGATGGAAAATCAGTACCGTGGGAGATGATATTGCGTGGATCCATAAGGGTGAGGATGGTTGTTTGTATGCCATCAATCCTGAAGCTGGTTATTTTGGCGTAGCGCCGGGCACCAATTATAAAACCAACCCCAATGCCATGGAGAGTATCCGTGCAAATACCATTTTTACCAATGTGGCCATCACCGCGGATAAAGATGTTTGGTGGGAAGGGTTGACCAAAGAAATTCCGGAAGGACTGACCGACTGGCATGGTAAACCCTGGGATCCGCAGGGAGGAAAACCCGCGGCTCACCCCAACTCCCGTTTTACTGCTCCGGCCTTGCAGAACCCGGCCATTGACAGCGATTGGGACAATCCAAAAGGTGTTCCTATTTCAGGATTTATTTTCGGAGGAAGAAGAAGCAGTGGTGTGCCGTTAGTGTATCAGTCATTCAACTGGAATTTCGGGGTTTACCTGGCTACGACCATGGGAAGTGAAATGACCGCTGCTGCATTTGGAGAAATCGGAAAAGTGCGCCGTGATCCTTTTGCCATGCTGCCATTTATGGGATATCATATAGGAGATTATGTGAATCACTGGCTGCAGTTTGGCCGTGATTTGCCCAATGCACCTCGTATATTCGGCGTGAACTGGTTCAGCAAAAATGAAAAAGGAGAATTCATGTGGCCAGGATTTGGTCAGAATGTAAGGGTACTGAAATGGATTGTGGAAAGGATCCGTGGACGGGCTTCTTCTGTGGAAAGTCCGCTTGGCTGGATGCCGCGTTATGAAGATATGGACTGGACCGGCATGGAGAATTTCAGCAAAGAAGATTTTGATAAGATCATGACGGTTGACCGGGAAGCAGGTAAGAAAGAACTGCTTTCTCATGAGGAACTCTTTGAAAGAACATATGATAAATTGCCTAAAGAAATCTTCTTTATGAGGGAGCTGCTGCTCTCTGCACTCTGGCGTTCTCCGGAAAAATGGAGGATGGAAGCCGAAAGAGGATAGACCTTTACCGATTGCTGCGAACATCAGTTATTTCCCGCGGTTGTATGCCGCGGGAATACTGATGCACTTTAAATTTTAATTATGCCAGGCTGGTTACATGATCTTTTTACCCATACTTCCATTGCGCAAACGGTGATCGTTTACGGACTGGTTATTTCTGTCGGTATCTGGCTGGGCCGGCTCCGGATTGCCGGTGTTTCACTGGGTATTACCTGGGTATTATTTGCCGGTTTGATTTTCTCTTATTTCGGTTTGGAGACGGATAAAAACACCCTGCATTTTCTGAAGGAATTCGGACTGGTATTATTTGTTTATGCCGTAGGATTGCAGGTGGGCCCCGGTTTCTGGGCATCGCTTAAAAAAAATGCCACCAGTAATAACTTACTGGCCCTTGGGATTGTAAGCACCGGGGTACTTATTACCGTGATCCTTTTTTTAGTCAGCAAAAACAATATTGCAGTCATGGCCGGTGTGATGAGCGGATCTGTGACCAATACACCGGGACTGGCTGCTGCACAGGCCGCCGTGTCTGACTTGCATGCGAGTGTGGCTGATCCATCCCTGATCACCCTCGCCTATGCAGTTACATATCCATTGGGTGTTTTCGGCATCATTGGGGCGATATTATTACTGAAAAAAATATTCGGGGTATCAATCGAAAAAGAACAGGAGCTGCATCGCAAACTGGGTGTGTTGCGTGCCAATCGTCCGGTATCCGTACACCTGAAACTGGAAAACAAATTACTGATTGGGCAACCCCTCCGCCGTTTATTTGACATGCTGAAAGAGCCGGTGGTGGTATCAAGAATGTATCATCAGCATGAAATTATTACCCCCACTCCTGATCTGATCCTGGCAGAAAATGATGTATTGCTCATTGTTGCTTCCCGGCATGAGATGGATGATCTGCGTTTACTGGTGGGACCTGTAAGCGAACTGGATCTCAAGGCGGCGAAGGATAGCAGTCTTTTATCCAGACAGATCCTGGTCACCCGCGCAGAAGTGACGCACCGACGTTTGGGAGATCAGCCGGAATTGCACCAGCATGATTTTACTTTTACCCGTTTAAACAGGGCCGGTATTGAAATGGTACCGCATGGTGATATGTTTCTTCAATTGGGTGATACTGTAAAAGTGGTGGGTACAGAAGATGGTATAAAAATGGCGACAAAGGCCCTGGGTAATTCCCTGAAAAAACTGGAACTGCCCGATCTGGCTCCCATCTTTATGGGTATAGTGCTTGGAGTGATCCTGGGCAGTATTCCTTTTCATTTTCCCAATGTACCGGTAGCGGTGAAACTGGGAATGGCAGGAGGACCTTTAATTATTGCATTAACCCTGAGTCGTTTTGGGAATCTGTTTTACCTGAATAATTATACCACCAACAGTGCCAACCTGATGATTCGCGAACTGGGAATCAGTTTGTTCCTGGCCAGTGTGGGTTTGGGAAGTGGTCATAACCTGCCGGTTGCATTTGCAGATGGAAGGGGATGGACCTGGATCGGGATGGGACTCCTTATTACCATTGTTCCTTTATTATTATTCGGGATTATAGCGCGGAAATATTTCCGCAAGACTTTTTTTGAAATATGCGGATTGCTGGCCGGCTCTTCTACCGATCCTCCTGCACTTGCCTTTGCGAGTAAGCTGACCAATAGTGATATTCCTTCGGTGACTTATGCCACGGTTTATCCCTTTACCATGATCCTGCGGATTGTGGCGGCACAGATACTGATCCTGCTATTGATGTAGCCGGTTAGTTTATCCGGCCAGCGCATCCTTTAATGCGGCGACTGTTTTCTTATCATTCCCCACAAAAATCTGTTTGCCCAGAATGGTGACCGGTCTTTTCAGAAATGTATATTCTTCGAGGATGTATTTCCGGTAATCCTTTTCTTCCAGTTTTTTATCCTTCAGACCAAGTTCCTTGTATTTGAGTGCGCGGCGGCTGAACAGGGCCTCATAGCTACCGGTCATTTTCTTCATTTCATCCAGCTGTGCGGGGGTGATCTTTTCAAACTTAATATCCTGCATGGTTAGTCCGGCCTTGTCTGCACCGGTTTCTTTTATAATGGCCTGGCAGGTGGTGCAATTGCCGAGGTGGTAGATTTTATTCATAGTTGAGGGGTTGAGAAGTTTAGATGTTGAGGGGTTGATAAAGAAACGGGCGTTGGTTTTCCATAGCAGGGCGCAAACCTATTAACTTTTCTTCTTGCCGGGAAATAGATTTAATTTGCAGCACTTAATAAATGTCTATGGGCAAAGATGAAGTCTTCCGGGATGAGATAGAAAAAGCCAGCGATTTTAAGTTTGGCGCCAATGTGGCTAAGGTTTTTGATGATATGGTCAACCGTTCGGTTCCTTTCTACGGGGAGATCCAGCGGATGATGGCGGAACTATCGGCCAATCATGCGGCCGAGGGAAGTTTTGTTTACGATCTGGGTTGTTCCACCGGTACCACCATGATTGGTATGAACACCATGGTGGATCAGCAAATCCGCTTTATCGGGATTGATGATTCCCAGGAAATGCTGGACAAATGCAAATCCAAGCTGATGGAACTGGGTTTTTCCCGTCCTTATGAATTGCGTTGTGCCGATCTGGCTCATGGGGTAAAAATTGAAAACGCTTCCGTGGTGGTGCTTTGTCTGACCCTGCAATTTGTTCGCCCCATTTACAGAGAAAAGGTTTTAAAAGATATTTATGATGGTCTCAATCCGGGTGGTGTATTGATCCTGGTGGAAAAAATCCTGGCGGAGGAAAGCAATTTCAACCGTGATTTTATTGACTATTATTATAATTACAAACGCCGCAACAGTTACAGCGAAATGGAAATCTCCCAGAAAAGGGAAGCGCTGGAAAATGTGCTGGTCCCTTATAAGTTAAGTGAAAACATTTCTTTGCTGAGAGATCAGGGATTCAGTCATTGTGAAGTGTTTTTTAAGTGGTACAATTTTGCGGGGATTATTGCTACAAAAAAATGAAAAGAACCGAAGAAGCAAGAACCAAATAAATACCAACGTTAAAAACTAAAAACACCCCTTCACCGGACCTTATTTTCATTTTGCGCTTGAATTTTTTTTGTTTCTTGTATCTTTTATATTGATTTTTATCTCCTACTAATGGTAAGCATAGGCAATTTCTTCTTCAAGTATCGTAACTGGATCTTTATCCTTTTTTACGGTGCCCTGTTTATTCCTTCCTGGCCCCTGTTTTCTCCGTCGCAATTTGGCAGTACCTATTATATATGGCCGGTGGCGATTGGTTTATTCATTACCTGTCTGGGTCAGCTGATCCGCGGACTCACAATCGGACTGGCTTATATTGTACGCGGGGGAAAAGAAGGTAAGCCTTATGCAGAAGGGCTGGTGACGGAAGGCATTTTCAATCATTGCCGTAATCCTTTGTATGTGGGCAATATTCTGATGTTACTTGGAGTAGGTATCCTTGCGAATTCGTTATTCTATGTAGCCATCATGATTCCTGTTTTCCTGTTCATTTATCAGGCCATAGTTTTGGCAGAGGAGAACTTTCTGCGTGGCAAATTCGGTCCGGGCTTTGATGAATACTGTAAAAAAGTCAATCGCTGGTTTCCCCGTATCGCTGGTTTATCTGCCACCCTTCGCAGTATGCAGTTTAACTGGAAGCGCTGGATTTTAAAGGAGCATACCACCCAGTTTATCTGGCTCTGTGGTATTGTTTTACTCCTGTTGCTGAATTATCCGCAGTTCAGTGGTTATGATAAAGATTGCAGAAACCTGCTGCTGGGCATCTTCCTGGGTTTATTGGTCCTGCTGTATATCCTCGTCCGCTACCTCAAGAAAACCGGGAAATTCAGGGAATAAGCCCTTCTTTTTCAGTGTTTAAGGGCTGAATCAGGGTAAAGACCAAAATGCAGCTTTCCTTAGTTCGTAAACAATCCCCCGTCAGTTTCGTTAATTTTGTATATCCGCCGGCCTGATAGCCGGAAAGGACATAAATTTTGCATATTATGATCAAGACAGGTAATCCCATTATCAGCATTTATACGGAGATGACGCCCAATCCCGAGACCATGAAGTTTGTGGCCAATAAATTGTTGTATCCGGGCAAGAGCATTGATTTTCCGGATGCAGAAACTGCCAAGCCTTCACCTTTGGCTGTTGAGCTTTTTGGTTTCCCTTTTATCAAAGCCGTGTTTATTGCCAGCAATTTTGTGACGCTGACCAAGACGGGTGAAACTGACTGGAACGATGTGATTCCTTCTGTACGTCAGTTTCTGAAAGACTACCTGGAAGAAGGCAAGCCGGTGATCAATGAAGAAGAGCTGGCGGCTGTCAAACAAACCAGTAGTAATGAAGTGGCGGCCGATGATGATGATGTGGTAAAAAGAATCAAAGAATTACTGGATAATTATGTTCGTCCTGCCGTTGAAATGGATGGAGGTGCGATTCAGTTCAGAAGTTATGAAGACGGTGTGGTGAACCTGATGATGCAGGGATCCTGCAGTGGCTGCCCTTCCTCCATGATCACCCTGAAAGCGGGTATTGAGGGAATGATGAAAAGAATGATTCCCGAGGTAAAGGAAGTGGTGGCGGAAGCAGAATAAAAATATTAAGCTAAAAATTGAAACCCGGACTTTTAAATAGTCCGGGTTTTTTATTATCGTTGATTGAATGTCCGAAGTATTGATTGTACTGAAAAAATCACATTGTCAATTCACCTTGTAATCTCCATTATCCCTGAAGATAATTGCTTTGTCTACTTTTCCTTTGGCATATTCCATGGTTTTACCGGGCAGCCATTCGTAGGTGAAATTGGTACTACCCAGCACTTTTGCGGCTAATGTAGTGGCGACTTGCCGCTCATCAAAACCGGGCTTCCCGTAAATCGTGTATCCATAAGCTGAATTGAGTGCTAACCCCTCTTTGGTTTTGCTGTAATCGCCATAGTAAATCACCATCACCCCAATTGGTTTTTGCTGCCTGTTCGAGGATACCACATTTCCGCTGTAATCCAGCAGGATTTCCTCCGACTCGTTGATGAAAATTACTTTTTTTGCATCTTTCTTTCCAATGTATTCATCAATGGCAAATTTCTTTGCCCCTTCAAAAGCCGTGAAAGGAATATAGAACTTTGTAGACACGAGTGTTCCGTCCAAATGCATATATGCATTCATACTCCTTTTTACATTCCGGTACGCAGAATCGTGCATGCTGGTCACGGTACATTTGACCGGAAATATCCTGACCCTTTTTATTTTCTGATCGGCCCCGTTTTCAAAAACGGCCACACTGCCGTATTGAGCGTTGAGACATGACTGTAAACAAACTAATACAAATACTAAACCTGTTTTTTTCATTATTATACGATTTTAAAATAAACTGAATCCAATCTCCTTATTTTATTCCACCAGCACAAAAGCCGCCCAATAATACGGACTATATTTCTTCCGCATCTCTGCCTGTGCCTGTGCAAAAGCTTCGTTGATGGTTTTTTCTTTCAGCCAATAGCTGTAAAAGGCGGTCATCAGTTCGGCGGTTTCTTTATCGGGCACCTGCCAGAGGCTGACGATCATTTTTTTAACACCTGCCATTTTGAAGGCGCGCTGTAATCCAAAGACGCCTTCGCTGCCTTTTACATCTCCGAGAGCAGTTTCACAGGCGGAGAGTACGACCAATTCTGTATTGGACAAATTGAGTTGTGATATCTCATAGGCGGTGGCAATACCATCTTCGATCCCCTCTATTGGTGTTTTGCCGCTCCAGGCATAATTTCCGCCGGCGAAGATGAGGCCACTTCTTAACAAAGGGTCATCTGCAAGATTATAGCTGTTTTCATTACCGAAATCGTTATTACTTCTCGCTTTCAAACGTGGTTCAGGTAAAAAGAAACCATGTGTGGCAATATGTAATACATAGGGTGACTGGCCGCTCAATGCTTTCAGGTTCTCTTCTGTTGCGTTCTTCTGAGTAAATGTCCGGGTAATTATTTGACCTGCCTCTCCCGGAGGCAGGCTTTTTTCAAATACAGATCTGATTTTCTTCACTTCATCGGCCGTACCTGGCAGACTGGCCCAGTTACCGCCTCTTGTTCCTCTTTCAGCAGATGTAATATTACTGGAAGGGGCTTTTTCTTGATCAATTTCTTTTGATCTCCGAATGATTACACTATCCGCTGCAAAAGCTGCATCGCCAAACAGGGTGATGCTTTTTATTTTCTTACTCTGTTCATCCTGTTTCCTCAATGCCACCTGTCTTGTACTGGTATACTGTTGCAAAGTATATTTATCCATCAAGGTTCTGCCGCTATCAACAGGCAGGGCATGAAAAGCAATACTATATAATTTTCCTGCAGGGGCGTAGCTTACTTTACTGATTCCTGACAGGTATGGTTCCAGCGGACGCCAGGTGAGTTTGTACAATTCAGCTCCAAGAGCCGCAGCAGTACTTTTATTTTTTATATCACCGCCCCGGTAAAATTTGCTGACCATACTGGTGGCAGTGGTGCCGGCACTGTCGAAAATTTTTTGCAATTGTTTTTCTTCAAAAAGAGGTATGAATTGTGGCATAGTCTCATTCTTCTTCAAAATATAGGCGCCATACATTATACTATCGGTCCATCTGTTTGTCCGAAGCCTGAATCTGACAAATTCAATGGCTGCCTCATCCGGTGCCAGGTTCTTCTTATAAGCGTTAATCTCAAAATCCGCCTCAAAAGCGTCTTGTTGATTACTTTTATTCAGGTCTTTTCGCAATGACTTTTCAAGAAAATCACTTTGTAGTCTTACCCAATCAAGTTCTTTGCTTCTTTTCGTCGCCGGCAGACTGTACTGGTATTTCAACCATGTTTTAAGCGAATCCATCTTGTGCAACCTGGAAATAATGCCTGGGTCTTTTGAGCCCCGGGCATCCTGCAACATTCTATAGGTATCGGAAAGAGTTAAGGATTTAAGCGCTGCATTCATAAGGTAACGGGTTTCCAGATATATTTCATCTGTCGTATTGTAATTATAAGCAGAGCTATTGATATGCTCCAGCAGAGATACATTTTTATCAAGGAAATTGTTTTTCTCGTACTCTGAAAAGAAGTTGAACAATTCCCTTATGTGTGCAACTTTAGTTCCTGAGTACGCCATCAGGTAGCCTGCCACTACATCCTGAGCTCCCATTTCTTCACTCAATAGTACTGACCTTTCCCATTGTTTATCAATGGCTGGGTGTCGCCGGGGTAAATGTTTAGACTGCAGGGATACGATCTCAGAAATAGCAATACCTGCTCTGAAAGTATCGCCCTGCCGGGCATAAAGAACTGCCGTGTTGTTCAAGACTTCAATATAAGCAGCAGGGTAACCCACTTGGGCTTTTGCAAATTCCTTCGCTTTATTAAAAAAGCTGTCTGCGAGTGCATACTCCTTAAGTAAAAGGTGCGTTTTTCCTCTTTCCAAAAAATAGGAATAAAAAAGGGAACCGCTACTATCCGGGTTCATACTCTTCATCATATGATATACTTCCCCGAGCGTATCCAATGCAATTTCCGGGTGCAGCGTATTATTCAACAGCTTTGCTCTGGCCACACGTGTATTTATGGTCTCCGGGCTTTTGTCACCGAATACCCTGATAGCAGTATTGTAGGAATATGTATAGTAATATAAAGCCTCGTCTGTTTTGTGGTTTGCAAGGCATATATCACCCAGTATTAACATCAGTCTGTAAAAGTCGGGATTATATTGTCCGTAATTCTTGTTTACCTGAATACTGGTATTACGGAGAATTGAATGGGCGCTAAGAAACAAACCCATTTCATTCTGTATAATTCCCAACTCTGTAGCAATATCAACTAAAAGCCGGTCAGTAATACCAGAAAAGTTATTTCCGTTCAGTAATATATCAAAAAGTAAATCTGAGGCCTCTCCGTACCTGCCTTGTAGTATTTTGAGCTTTGCCAAATTGAAAATTACTTCAGCGATATCCTTATAAAAGCCTCCTTTTTTTGCTTTTTGGATCGCTTCTTCAAACAATAAACCTGAACGGTCGTATTTTTTTTGATCCCTCAGAAGTACTGCCAGGTGATTTGTAACAGCTACATAAGAAGTGTTTGCTCCTTCGTCCTGGTTTTTTAAAACGGTTCTTGATTTATTCCAGTATTGTTCAGCTTTAAAATATTCTTTTATTCCGGCATAATAAAAGCCGGCTTCATTACATACCATCGCAAAATCAGGATGACCAGTTTTACCCGCATCCATAAACCACTTTTCAAGGAACAGCAGGCTTTCAATCAACTCCTGTTTTTTACCCAACTGCTTATAACAAGTTGCCATTGACCACCAATAACCCTTTTTATATTCCACACCCATCCCCGAGTCGAGATGCATAAATGGTTTCATTTTTTCGCCATAGTAAAGAGCTTTACCAAAATCTCCTTTTGTTACACAAAAAACCAGACTGTCGTTCAATTGCTGCAAGTTCTGGCCAAATGAATTTTCAGTAAAAAAAAGAAGCAAATAGAGTAAGTAACCTTTAAGATTCTTTTTCATTAGCATAAAATAAACCAAAACATTTCAAAGTCGGATACCCTTTAGCGGGTATTCCACAACTGATGATACCATTGTTTACGTTTAATACTACCCACCTTATATCTAATATACGTATCCATTAGAAAGCCGGATACTTTGTACTCCGAAATCAGGTAGCCTACTCTACCAATACAAATGCAGCCCAGTAATACGGACTGTATTTCTTCCGCATCTCTGCCTGTGCCTGAGCAAAAGCTTCGTTGATGGTTTTTCCTTTCAGCCAATAGCTGTAAAAGGCGGTCATCAGTTCGGCGGTTTCTTTATCGGGCACCTGCCAGAGGCTGACGATCATTTTTTTAACCCCTGCCATTTTGAAGGCGCGCTGTAATCCAAATACCCCTTCGCTTCCTTTAACATCCCCTAATGCTGTTTCGCAGGCGGAGAGTACCACCAGCTCGGTATTGGACAGATTCAACTGAGAAATTTCGTAAGCTGTTGCAATACCATCTTCCACTCCATCAATAGCCGATTTACCACTCCAGGCACGGTTGCCGCCGGCGAGTATCAATCCGCTTCTTAATAAAGGATCGGCTGCAAGAGTATAGGTATCCTGACCATTGAGTGTACTGCGGTTCTCTTCCTTTGCTGGCTCAGGGAGGAAGAATCCATGCGTGGCAATATGCAATACCTGCGGGGCATTTCCATTCAGGCTTTTCAGGTTTTCTTCCGTAGCGCTTGCTTTTGTAAAAAGGTTTGCGCTCAGTGCTTGTTTGTCAAAAAGCTGCTTTACTTTTTCCACTTCCACAGCTGTGCCCGGCAAATCAACCCAGCTGCTTCCTCTTGTGCCTCTGTCCTGAGCTGTAATAATTTCAGATGCTGTCTGGCCCGGTCGTTTCAGTTTAACCATGGCGCTGCTGTCCAATGAAAAAGCCGGATCACCAAATAAAGCGATACTGCCTATTTTTTTACTGCCTGTTTCAATTTTATTCAGCGCCACCTGTCTTGTACTGGTAAACTGTTGCAGGGTATATTTATCCATGAGCAGGCGGGTGCTGTCAACAGGAATGGCATGAAAAGCGATACTGTATAATTTTCCTGCAGGCGAGTAATTAATTTTTTTTACCCCTTTCAGATACGGTTCGAGCGGTGCCCAGATCAGTTTGTACAATTGACTTCCTAATGCGGTTGCCGTAGAATTATTCCTGATTTCCGTTCCCCGGTAAAACCGGTTCACCATTCCTGTAGCCGTGCTGCCGGCGCTATCGAATAATTTCTGCAATTCCATTTTTTCACACAGGGGTACAAATTCCGGTTGCTTATTCTTCCTAAGCACGAAGGCAGCATACATCGCACTATCGGCTGATTTACGGAATACGCCAAAGTAAACAAACTCGATGATCGCTTCATCTTCTGCCAATGACTGTTGTAAGTCGCGGAGTGAAACCCGGGAAGTCTGTTGTTGCTTCATCAATCCTGATGACCTGCCTGTTATTTCTTTTTGAATCCGATCTGCCCTTTCTTCTGTTGCTTCCAGTCCGGCCTGCCGAAGCTGTTTTGGTTTGGCATATTCTTTTGCCAGCGTTTGTCTTATAGACAACCAGTCACGGTATAATCTTTTCAAAACGGTATCTGAACTATTCAACACAGCTGCTGTAATGCGTCTGTTTTCTGATAAGATCAGAGATTTCAGCAGCAGGGTCTGGTCAAATGTTTCTTTAATAAATTCGGCGGATACATTTTTTTCCCTGAGCAGAAGGCTGTTGGATAAATGCTGGGTGCTGACCTTGTTGGCAATGTATTTTTCTTTTTCACTATCGGAAAGCACTTCGAAGTTTTTCAACATACTGGTCAGACTGATCCGGTTCATCTGTGAAATCACTTCTTCAGCCTCTTTAAAATTTCCGGATTCAAAAAATAGTCTAGAGAGTATCACCAGTGTGGATACCATGCCCGGGTTGTCCTCACCCATTTTTCGTTTTGCCTGAGACAACATTTTCTTACCCCAATCCACAGCGAGCGGGTACTGCTGCGTAATGCGGTAGTATTCGCAAATAAAGAGTATAAAACGGTCATCCCTTCCATTGCTATCCTTGTAAAAAGCGGTGGATTCTTTGAGAATCTGCCGGATTGCTGCTTCGCCTTTTTGCAGATAGCCCCAGTTCACAGCATTGACCGCCTGTTGTACCCCTGCAATCAGGTATTGGTTATAAATTGGCTGACCCGGCAGATTGGTGTAGGTACGGGTATCTTCATACATGCTGTCTGCCCTGCTGTATTGTTTAGTGGATTCATAATGATACGCCAGGTTATTTGATAAAATGGCTCTGATCTTATTTCCATCGGCAATTTTTTTCCCCACTTCCACCGCCTTTCTCAAATAAAATTCTTCGCTTGTTTTCTCAGCCCGTAGGTCAAAAGATCCGCCCAGTTTGTGGTAAGTATCTGCCAGCTGGTCGTATACCGTACTGTCTGACTGCTCAAAAATAGCAGCTGCTGACTTTAACAGTTCGGTCGACTTTTTATACAACCCGGAATTATAATACATGGTGCCAACATTCCTCAGCAGTTTTGCATATTCCACACTATTCTCTTTCCATATTTTTTTCGCTACGCGCAGTGCTTCCTGGTAATACCTTTCGGCTTTATCCATCCTTTCCGTTAAACTAAAAAAATATCCGGCTACACGTCTGCTTTGTAAATATTCTTCATTGTCGCCTTTAAAACATTGCTGTGTTAAGCTATCATAATTTTCAGCGAGCATGGACGCATTGGCATAGTTGCCTTTGTCGACATAAATACCAGCCAGTGATGAAATTTTCATGGACCAGACCGAATCTTTCAACACTTGATTTTTTTCCTGCAAAGCCAGGATTTCTGATAATAGAAGTTCCCTCCTGTTGAATTTATCATGGGTTATGTAAACCGAATCAAGTGACAAAAGTCTTTTCATCAAACGTTGTGGGTCTCCTTGTTGCCTGCAGGTGAGAATCGTTTTCTTCATGGCGTTATCACCATTTTCTATTGCTCCGCCCTGGAAAAAAGCCATTGCTGATTTATAGAGGACTTCCTCATACTCCGTTGAAGTTTCTCCATATATTTTTTTATGCTCTTCAATAATTGCATTGATTATCTTTTCAGCATCAGGAAGCTTTTTGTTTTTGAGCAGTAAAGAGACATAATTCGTGGCTGCCGTGATATATTGCTGACTGGTTTTACCTTCCAGTTGCAGGTAACCATCCAACACCTGCTTCATCACCGGTTCGGCCTTATCAAATTTTCCTCCGCGGGAATAAAGTCCTGCGAGATTATATAAAGCATATAAATATTCCGGGCTCCCGGAGCCATCCACCCATTTACATAGCGCTGCATACTGTAAAAAGTAAGGGGCTGCTACAGCAATATTATTTTCGTTCGGGAAAAAAAATTTAACCAGGTAATCGCAGGTATTATAGTAAACAACAGTATCTGCCAGCATCGGGTAGCTGTTATCAGCAATAAAAAGCAGGTCGGGCTTTGCTTCCGCAGGTATTGCTGTTTCAAGATAAACCTCAGCTCTACGGTATCGTGTCATGATACCAGCCTGTGTTATTTGCTTTCCCTTTTGATCCAGCTCTTTAAGGTATTTGGTATAGAGTGCAATCGCTTCTTCCTTCCTTCCGGAAGAACGGATAATCGCCCCGAGGCTTTGTACCACATTCAAGCAATCATCGTGATCAGGTGAATGCAGTTGGAGCCGGATGTCCATTGATTTCCGGTAATTATTTTCTGCTCCCTTGTTATCATTTATTTTTTGCAGTAAAAAAGCCAGATTGTTCAATGCGGTTCCATAGCTTTCGCTGGAATCACCACTTTCTGTTTGGGCCATTTCTGCTATTTTCCTGGCAACGGGTACCGCCTTATTAAAATCGCTTCTTTCAAAATAATAAGAGAGGCTATCATTCAGTTCCTGCCAGTTTTGGGCATGCAGAAAGTTATTGTTGAACAGCAAAAACAGTAAGATGTATCTGAGCCTGGTCCGGAACATGGTTCTAAATTAAAAACAGGGGTTAATATGGCAATACCCAAGAGGTGGTATTTGTCAGGATATGGAAAGTTTCCAATTTACGTGATGCGCTGCCAGGTATTGCAGTATAAAGTTGAAACAATCTTCCTGATGACCGATCAGTTCAGGAGGAAACACCCCTTTTTCCGTAAACATTCCTTTTGTGATCAGGTTTACGGCAGCAGTACAGGTATAGCCGGTCGTTCTGGCCATGGATGAGGTTTGCGTTTCGGGATCATACTGGTCATAGAGGTCATAGGTAATAGTTTTGCCTTCTCCCTGAATGATTACTTTCATCACGGTGAATTCCTCTTCATCAGGTTCCAGTTTCCATTGCCTGGTGAGTAATTGGGAGCTGAGATCCAGCGGACTGATCAGGGCACCGCTTACCGCTATCGGTGTTTCGCTCAGAAAACCGCTTTGTTCTAATGCGATAATCAGATCAAGGTGACCGGGATAGCGTAAAGTTTTTTCTGTTAGTTCCGGAATATGACCCATGGTAAAGAGCAGGGATCTCAACCCATCGGTATTAAATGCTTCCAGTTGGCCGGCTTTTCCAAAATCCAGTATTTCGCGGTCGGTCATGGCCGGTTTTGTAACAATCCTGCCTTTTTCTACCATCCTGGCCGGCCGGATATATTCCTGGATTACATCAATTGGTGAAAATGGCGCTTTATAGTAGAATGGTGGTAGTGGATGCAGGGGTAGTCCTCCAACATAACAAGCGAAAGAATCAATTTTCATACTGACATTGTACCTGCCCAGGATCAGATTACTCATACCCGGAGCCACACCGCAGTCGGTTATTACTGTGACATTCATTTGCTTTGCCAGATTGTTCAGCTGTAATACATCTTCCGGGAAAAATGAAATATCCACCACATTCTTTCCTGCCCTGATAACCGCTTCGAGGCAGGAAAAACCCATCATTCCGGGAACTGCAGTTACGACCAGGTCAAATGGAGTCAGCCAGTCGGTATAGTGCTCTGTTTCCCTGAGATTGGCCTGTTTTGTCTGTATAGCGGGATTGCGTCTGTTGAGTTCTTCGAGGTGCTCAGCACGCTGATCAAAGGAAGTTACAGCAAATTGGGCCGCCAGATCAAGGGCAATAGCGCGACCCACCATTCCGGCACCCAGGACAGCAATTTTCATAGCAAGCTTTTAGGTTTCAAAGATACCAAAGGCCGGGTTGAGGAGCCGGAAGCCTTTTTTGCAAAAAGCGTAAGCGTTTTTTCCTTCTAATGGTACGTAGAATTACCGCTTAAAATTGAGTAAATATGGGATTGACAGGGAGTTAAGAATTGATTTGCTTTGTGGTGTCCAATATCCAATTTTATGCAACTGATGATGTACATCGGCAACGACCTGATAGAGGCCGTTCCCGTAAACGACAAAGACCTGCGAGTGCCGGGTTATCTTGGCAAATTCAAACGTTACCTTAAACAGAAGTATGAGGACATGTTGAAAAGTGCTGCAGAGCCGCCAGAATTTCTGGTATGCAATCCGGAGATGAAACCGGATTTACCGGCTGAGCACCATACTGAGCAGGCCGCCTAAAAATTTATGTAATAAAAAAGCCCGCAATGATGCGGGCTTTTTCATGTCCTTACAATCTGTTTAAAATTTGTTGACCAGTCTTGAGCTGCTTACGCCATCCTGGGTCAATTTCAATATATAGGCTCCCTGTCCGAGGCGACCCATATCAATTGAAAGCACCTGCTCACCGGCAATTACCTGGTATTGCTGAACCTGCCATCTCCTGCCGTTCATATCAAAAATCTCTGCTTTGGCTGTGCCGGGTTTTGCCGTATTCAGGTTGATACTGAGTATGCCCTGTACGGGATTGGGGTACACCGTGAACCAGGAAGCTGCTGCCTTGCTGCGGTTCACCACTTTGATCTCACTGAAACGGATAGCACCGGTGCTGTTTCGCTGTACCAATCTGTAGTAAGTAACTCCTGCCAATGGATCATTGTCGGTGATGGAGTAGGACTGCATGGCCATTTCAGTACCCCTGCCCTGCTGAACACCCAGGGATGTAAAGGATCTGCCTTCATCACCTGAACGGAATATTTCAAATTGCTGGCCTGGTTCTTCAAATTGTGTAGTCCATTTCAGAATCACCTTCTCTGTTTCATTGACCGTAAAGAATGATGTAACAGGAACCGGCTTATTTTGTACAGCATCATTACGGGTGTACCAGATAGGAGCGGTTACAATGCGTGAGCCATCTGCTTCTGTAATATCCAGGTAATAATAACGCTGGCTGCCATTAGCCAATGTATTATCAGTATGTGTAAAATTACCGCTGGTAAAACTGATCAGTGCAGTAGCAGCTGTTCCGCTTCCGGGTACACCTGACATAATCACCACACTGGTAATGGCAGATGCAGTTCCGGTGCTGCTGAGCGTAATATTCGGTGCACCGGATTGGGTAATCACGGCGCCCAGTGGTTGGGTATTGATGGTATAGGTAAGCCGGGCACCGCAATCCTGAGAAGCATAGAAACGCATATTGCGCATACCTCCCAGGAGTTCATTTTCAGTAAGCGTAGGCGCCATCACCACCAATCTTGTTTTAGCCGTATGACCGAAAGTCATGTTATGATTATCATGATCAATCACGGGTCCCAGATGATATCCTTTGGATAACATGTTGCGGTAATAGCTCAGGTAGGACATGGAAGTGGCGGGATTGGTATAAGTGGTATTGGTAGAGAATGCGGGTCCGCTCTCTACGGCTGATCCCACGACTGCATTATCGGCGGCCGCATCAAAACTTCCATTCAGCAAATCATTATAATCGGTGCTATTGGGATGGGCCAGATAAGCCAGTGCATTATTGCCATGCCGGTTCAGGATATCAAATAAACCACCGGTTCCTTTGTACACATTTTTCTGTACAAAGATGTCATAGTTACCGGTTTCCCAACCAACCAGTGAATCCATTCCATAAACAATAACGTGTCCGCCGCCGCTGATCACACCCCACTCCATTCCATATAAACCCACAAAACTGGAAGTGGTGGCTGCTGCTGCCTGTGAACGACCGGGTTGCCAGTTGCTGATGCTCATTCCTGCAGTAGCATGATTGTGTTCGCTGATACCCAGGAAATCCATACAGAGGGCTGTTTTCGCATAGGCATAATCATCAGCCGGGATACGGGTTGTATTATCTGCATTACCATCTGAATAGCTACTGTGTGCATGCAGGTTACCAAAATAATGATTAAAAGCTCCGCTACCTGTATTGCTGTTGCCGGAAAGGCTGACATTGTTCAGATTTAAACCAGTGCCCGAGAAATTGATTTGTCCGCTGTAATTCGTGTTGGCAGCCAGTGGCGTAAAGCGGACATATACGGTTTGCCCTGCCAGTGCTTCCGCCTGTGTATATACCTGTGAAAAGGCAAACGTTGTATTATTTTTTGATAGCTCGAATCCTGCCGGTGCATTTAATGTAACAGATGAGTTAATATTTGTTGCAGAAAAACTAAAGCTTTGAGAAACGGAAGAATTTCCTGCCGCAATAAAACCAAACGATAAGGCTGAAGGGTTCACCGTGATGGTTGCTGCCGGAGCAGCGCCTGTGATAAAGCCCCAGGTAGTTGAATTACTTATTCCGGCATAATTATTAGCAGCGAGGTCCCTGAAGGCGCCGGCATCAATGTTTACATAATAAGCCGTGCTGTAGGCCAATCCGCTAAAAGGGATGGTTGCGGTATTGCTGCTCACGGTTACTGATGCAGCCGTTACTGCTGTTGTTTGTATGATGGCGTTATCACTGGTTCTTTTAATAGTGATATTGCCGGCGGTTCCCTTCTGAATATTTTCACTGAAACTGATCACCAGGTTCCCGCTGAGGGCGATCCCTGTAGCCGCGTTAACCGGATTAAAGCCGGTGGCAGTTGGAGCGGTAATATCTGATGCATTCAATTGCAGAGAAAAATCATCTATCGCCAGACCATCATCAGCGCCGGTTGCATCTGCATCATTCCAGCGGAGCCAGAACAATCCGTTATTGGCAATATTCAGCCCTGTGATGATGGCTGTTTTTACCGTGCGGTTAGCCGCTGCATTACCATCTTTGGCTCCAGTGCTGGTAGTTGATGGGGAAACAAAGTCAAGACTGTTATTATCAGTCCAGGTACCGGTTGATAAAGAAGTAGCATTGGTGCTGTACTGGAAATCCAGCTGATCGGTACGTCCGGTGGCACCGCAGCGCCATTGTTCTCCGGTATAGGTCACCGTTATGGAAGTGATTGTCTGGCCTGTACTATTCCTTACCTGAACACCGGTTACCGGTATCACCGAGCCTGAACGTAATGCGCCAAAAGCCCGTTCGGTATTGGTACCTGTTCCATAACTATAGGTGTTTCCGGTGGCGGTGGCACCTGCATCGCTGGCATAGGAAGTATTCGCACCGCTGCCTGTTTCGAGTAAACGCCAACCTGTAGGCAATGTAGTGGAAGTTCCTGCTGTTGCCCGAAGGGTGTTAAAGTTTTGGGTGTAGGCCGTTGTGGTGGAAGAAATAATTACCTGGGCATGCAGTTGGGTTGCCATCAGGCTCAGCCATACAGGTAGTATGGCCCTTAAACATTTTCTCATAAGTATTGAGTGTGGTTTTATTCCACTCAAGATGAAGAATATATTTAATATAATCAATCAGGAAAATGCGATTAATATCCACAGCTGTTGAAAGATTGCAGATTGATAATGAAAGCTTCATATAAACCTAACATTACAGCAGTGGCAACCTTTTCTCCCTTTATTCCGAAGACTTATTCGCTTATTCCCTGAACACTTCTTTCCACAAAGGCAGTAAGATCGGCACCTTTCAATAATCCCTGGGATAATAAGGCCAGATCAATCAGCTGTTTGGCAATCACCTGCTTCACAGGTTCCTCAGCGGTCAGGAGTTTAGCTACTACTTTATGGTTTGCGTTGACGGATACTTTGTAACTATCCGGCATACTGCCATAGAAACTCATTCCTCCTCCCAGTTTACTCATGTCCTTCATCCTCCGCATCCATTCTTCCATCGTAACAGTTACGGGTTGGGCATCCGCTGGCAGACTTTCCACCTCCACTTTCATGTGCATATTGTTTAATGCCTGATCAAAGATGGATTTGATTGTACCCGTTTCTTCATCCGTGAGATTGTGTTTTTCTGCGTCTTCTTTTTCTATTAACTTTTCAACCACATCAGCGTCCACTCTTTTCAGTGAAGTCTTTTCCAGTTTTGTTTCCAGGTGCTGGATGAAATGGGTATCGATCGGGGAGTTCATCAGCAGTACATCATAATTCTTTTTCTGTGCTGCAGCCACATAGCTGTGTTGTCTTTCTTCATCTGCTGTGTAGAGATAAATCAGCTGCCCGTTTTTGTCGGTTTGAAAATCTTTTACTTTCGCATTATACTCTTCCATCGTATAATGTTCTTTGGTGGTATTGGTCAGCAATAAAAAATCTTTTGCTTTTTCACTGAATTTTTCATCACTGATGGTTCCGTATTTTACGAAGATGCCGATATCGTTCCATTTTTCTTCATAGGCTTTGCGGTCCTTTTTAAAAAGTTCTGCCAGTTTTTCTGCCACTTTGCGGCTGATATAGCTATTGATCTTTTTAACATTGGCATCGCTTTGCAGGAAGGAGCGGCTCACGTTCAGCGGGATATCGGGGGAGTCGATTACCCCATGCAATAACAACAGGAATTCGGGAACAATGTCTTTTACTTCATCAGTAATAAAAACCTGGCGACTGAAAAGTTTGATTTTGTTTTTCTGAACTTCAAAATCATTTTTCAGTTTGGGGAAATACAAAACACCGGTAAGGTTAAAGGGGTAGTCCACATTGAGATGGATCCAGAATAAGGGTTCATCACTATAGGGATACAATTCCTGGTAAAAACTGAGGTAGTCTTCATCTTTAAGTTCCCCCGGTGCCTTGGTCCAGATCGGGTTGGTATTATTGATGATATTATCAACCTCAATGCTTTTATATTTTGTCTTTCCTTCCTCATCGGTTCCATCTTCCACTGATTCGGTTTTGGTACCGAACTGAACCGGAACAGGCAGGAATTTGGCATATTTATCCAAAATAGATTGAATCCGGTTTTCTTCCAGAAACTCGGTGGATTCTTCATTCAGGTATAAAATCACATCGGTTCCTCTTTCGGTTTTATTACCGTCAGTGATCTCAAATTCAGTGCTTCCGTCGCAGGTCCAGCGGGCCGGGCTGGCACCCTCCTGGTAACTCAGGGTCTGGATTTCCACTTTTTCGGAAACCATAAAGGCGGAATAAAATCCCAGACCGAACCGGCCAATGATTTCATTTGCATCATTGGCTTCCTTGAATTTTTCCATGAACTCGGTCGCCCCGGAGAAGGCCACCTGGTTAATATATTTTTTGATTTCTTCAGCAGTCATGCCGATGCCGCTATCGCTGATCGTAAGGGTTTTGGCTTCCTTGTCTATCGCCACTTTAATATTCAGGTTACCCAATTCCTGGTTATAATGGCCCAGGCTGCTCAGTCTTTTCAGTTTTTGGGTGGCATCAACAGCGTTGCTGACCAGTTCCCGGAGAAAGATCTCATGGTCGCTGTATAGGAATTTCTTGATGATGGGGAAGATATTCTCAGTATTGATGGAAATGCTGCCTTTTTCCTGGATCATAGTTTCAGTTTTTATTTGGGCTTACAAAGCTACAAGCCTTGTTCCAAATAAAATGGATTGCCAGAATGACAGCAAAAGAATGTCAGGGTGAAATGAATCTGGAATTACACTGTAGTGGCAGATCGCATTTTGTCAGACAGGATGGTATAGCAATAGGTCCATGCTGATATTAATTCTTCGTTCCAGTTTTTAATATGCAGGACAAATCCTTCCTTGGTGCTGCACAAATGAATGGGAGGCTGGTGATTGCTGATTAATTCAGAAAGGGAAAATATGCTCTCGTGTATGAAACAAAAGGGGCCAAACGACCGGCCCCTTTTGCTATACTTATAGCGTCACTGGTTTAAAAGTAAAACAGGCTTTCTCTTCCTCCTACTTTTTTCTTCGCACCTGCCGGACGAACATTATAAGTAAAGGTTAACAGGAAGTAACGTCCCAGAATATTACTCTGGGTAGTGGTAATCGTGTTTCTCATTGCATTCACCCAGATATTGTTATTCCGGTTCAGGATATCATTCACGGCAAATTTGATAATGGCCGCTTCGTTTTTCAGCATGGTGAGATTGAGGGCGGCTGACCAGCGGAGCAGGTCCTTAGGAAGGCCTGCAGGGATACTGCTGTTATAGGAATAATTGACCTGTGTTTCCCAGATAAAATGTTTGGGCCAGCGAATTGTAAGATCTGTACCCATATTATAACTTTTCACTTTCAGCTCGCGGAAATTACCCCCGGTGTATCTGGTAAAGTTGCGGTTAAAGCCATAATTGACATTCCACTCCACTTTATCTTTAAAATTGATACCGGCACCATTCCAGTGACTGTAATTAAACGTGGTTTGCCAGGAGGAGGTTCCATTGAAAAATAACCGGCTTTTGTTTACTCCCATCCAGTTACCGGTATTCCACATTACAATAATATTCTGCTTATTCTTGTATTGCTTGTTGATATTCCAGTTCATGCTGTAATTGCGGCTGCCATTGGCATTCACCGGCGTACTTTCCTGTACGCCTGCCCCGTTGAGCAGGATGCTGTTGACCACATCCCGTTGGGTAAAGGCTGCGTTCATCCAGCCGCTGACAGAGAGGAATCTTTTGGAGTCATTAAAGAACAGATTCAAAGAAATATTATCGCGGATAGAGGAAAGCAAATCCGGATTTCCTTTGAAAATAAAATAAGGATTGCTGATATCTCTTACCGGATTGAGCGAAGTAAAACCGGGGAGGTTAACGTCCCGGCTGTAATTAATCGTCATTTGCTTGTAAGCAGCTGTGAAAGAAGGCAGGATATTAAACTGGTTTTGTTTGATAACGGTACCGGTTGAAAGCAGTTTGTTATTCACATGCTGATCCAGTACCCGGACACCCGGTGTCAAAGTCACATTTTTCAATTTGTATTCAAGTCCCGCTGTTAAAAAGCCGCGGTGCCCCGTTCTGTTAAAATCACTGCTCAGCAAACTGTTCAGTAATTCAAATTTCCCGTTTACCGAGCGATTAAAGGTATTCACACTATTCGTTAACCGGCTGTACTCATATCGCCCGCCGAGCCGGAGGGTAAATGATTTATTCAGCGGATCACTGTAATTAAAATTAAGAAAGGCATCTGTACGGGGAGTTCTTTCTTTTCGCAGCTGGGCATAATTACTATCATAGGTGGCCGGATAAAAATACCGGATGTCCGACTCGGCCTGGTAATCATTCAGCCGGTTATTAATGTCGAGGTTCTGGGTCAGATTAAATCTTCTGCCTTTCTTTTTCCCGGAAAGTAATGTGATATATAACCCATGCCGGTAATTATAGGTTTTGGCATCATTGAACTGGTCCAGATTCCCATTGCTCAGCGGACCGCTTATATTACTGGAACCGGTAATATCACTGAGCCGGTCTTCATCCTGAATACCGATCAGGTAATTGGCATTGAATAATATATTGGTCAGTGAATCCGGTTTTAGCCTGGCGCCGGCGCCAATCATATGAGAACGGGTGATAAAATCACCGGTAATGCCTGTATAAGTGCGTATCACCGTATCTGCGTTGTACTGCAAAAAATCGCTGGAAGACACCCGGTCGCTGAGCACATTGCCATGGAAGTATTGCAGAAAAAGGGATTGTTTATTATTCGGAGCGTGGTTCAGGTTGAACCCGGCACCCTTGCTGGTGGAAATTCCTCCGCTGCTTTGTGAACCACCAAAGTTGATCCCGTTAATAGAGATGGAGCTTCCTCCGTTATTCGAGCTGATCATCGTGCTGCTGCTGGCGCTGTTACTCTGTACCCGGCCAAAGCCACCGGTTTGCTGCAGTTCGGAAAAGCTAAAACCAACTTTGTTCAGGTTGTTCATATAACCCAGTACGCTTAACTGAAGTGTGTCCCTGTAAATATTAGCAATCCCCCCGGCTTCATACAATTTATCGGAGCCAGCACCGGCATATAATTTTCCAAACCAGCCTTTTTTAATTCCTTTCTTCAAAGTGATGTTGACTATTTTTCCCACATTATTGGGATTATCATCCCCGTTGCGCATCATCTCTTCCTTATCATCTGTTACCTGAACTTTATCAATGGCGTGAGCCGGCAGGTTGCGGGTGGCCATTTTAGGATCATCTCCAAAAAAGGTTTTTCCATCCACCAGGATCCTGTTCACCGGTTTGCCATTCACCGCGATATTACCGTCTTTATCTACATATACCCCTGGTAGTTTCCGTAACAGATCTTCCACCAATGCATTGGGTAATGTTTTAAAAGCAGAAGCATTGAATTCAATAGTATCTTTTTTGATTACAACAGGTGGCCTTTCCGCCATCACCAGTACCTCATCCAGTGATTTGGCATCTGAGGAAAGCCTGATCGTGTCCAATTCCATCGTTGTTTGTGAAGAGTTAATGCTGAATTCCTTCCGGAACACCGTATAGCCGGAGTAAGATATCACGGCGCGGCAACGGGTATCAAAAGGAATGCCCGGTATCCTGAATTCCCCATCATTATTACTCAGGCGATAAGTAATGATCGTTGTATCAGTTGCTTTAAAGACAGTGATGGTAGCCAGTCCTAACGGTTTGGAGGTGGCGGAATCCAGGATCCTTCCTCTGAGTGTACCTTGTGAATGGGAGCTTTGTGCCATCAATAGAATGGCCAGGAGAACAAATATATTTCTCATACGATGGGTTTGGCTATACATGACGAATGTATACGATAATATTCGTAGAATAAAATCTTCTGATCAGATTCCGTCTGGATTTGGATAAACGGAATTTTTCAGGGATGTATTGCAAAGCGGAAGTTAAACAGCAGAAATTATTGCAGGATCGGAATCAGCAAAAGCGGCGCCTGGGATTCCTGATTGCATAAAACTTCTACAACCTGCAGCAGGGTTTTGGACATGCTTAAGGCAGAACAGAACATTTTCCCCATACCCCAAATCAATATCTTTAGTTGATGAAATCAATTTTCCTGTTTCTTTTCCTTTTTTGCCGGCTCGTTTTATTTGCTCAGCCGGTAAGGATACATTCACATAATGATTACCGTCAAGCCCGGCCCCTGCAGGAAGCCCTTTCCTGTAACGTGTTTTCAATTGAAGCTGATATTTTCCTTTACCAGGGTCAGCTGCGGGTGGCACATGATGAAGCAGAACTGCCAACAGCTCCTTCACTTGACAGTCTTTATATTCAGCCTTTACTCCGTTGGTTTAAAGCAAACCCGGCAGGAGACAGTAACTATTTCCCTTATCTGCTGATTGATATCAAATCAAATAGTGCAGCCGTATTACCGGCCCTTTTAAAAATGCTGGAAACCTACCCCCATTTATTTAACCCGCAGCGGATGCAGGTAGTGATCAGCGGGGAACGGGGAAATCCGAAAGATTGGCTGAATTGGCCAGCGTATTTCCTATTTGATGGTCGCCCGGATGAAACATATGATATGGTCACTTTGGGTCGGGTGGCATTTATCAGTGACGCTTACAAAAGCTATTCTCATCCTGCCCGGAAAAAAATAAAATCCCTCGCCAGTGCTGTTCACCGTTCAGGGAAATTGCTCCGTCTCTGGGGGATACCGGACCATCATGATTCCTGGAGAAAAATGAAATCCTGGGGAGTAGATATCATTAATACGGATCAGGTAAGGATCTGCAGGGAATACTTTAAAGAATAATCCCGCAAAGAGGCTTTGATGCTACAATTCCTTCTTTGCGGGATACTGTCTTACATAAAATTATTCTCGTCTGCGCTGGGTCCATAGCTTCCCGGTATCAGAATATTCAGCAGGCGGAGGTACACGCCTAATTGTGCGCGGTGGTGAATTTGCTGACTCATCGACATACACAGCACATTTACCTTAGGCTCGGTGAGAAAAATATTTTCTGCATGCCGCAGGGTCCATGGTTGCTGGAGCAGGGCTTCGTTTTCGGCAACCAGTACTGAAAGCCCTTCTGCATATTTTTTATCGAAATAGGCCAGCAGTTCCTGATTGTCTTTCAGCGGCGTTTGTTCGGGGTATTTTGCAAAATCCAGTTCATCGGTGGTCAGGGTCATGTGAAACCAGCCGGGGAGATCGGCGATATGGGTGGCCAGGGCATTCATAGGCATGGATTTTTCATGCGGCTTATAATGCCAGTCGCCATCATGCACAAGGGCCAGGAATTTGCGGGTGATCGCCCCTTCCTCAATAAACTGTTGTTTCAGGTAATCAATAATGGTCATGTGTATTGTTTTTTGTTGGTACAAAACAACAACTGCACAGTGACAGCCCTATGTCAGCAGGAAAATGAGGTTCAAAAATAAATTTAATGCTCTCCCTGGTTTTTTCCGGCAGAAGCCAGTTTGTCCAGTAAGGCTTCGGCAATACCGGCCACGATGGTATTCAGTTCCAGGGGTTCAATGATGCGGGCATGATCTCCAAATAACATAAACCATCTTGCAAATCCTGTCAGTGAAGCAGATAGAAAGGTCATCCGGGTCATTTCAGCTGCCGGTTCTTCCTGAACATAGCCATGATAATATTTCTGTTCTCCGAAATATTTCACGACTTCGGGATTGACTTCCATGACAATTTTGGTCAGTTCTTTTTCCTGCCGGCTCATCCGGTCAATAAAACTTTGCAGGGGTGGGTGATGCTGAGTGGTTTTTTCGCCGGTTGTTCTTAACCGGTTAATGCGATCGGTTCGGAAGTTGCGGTAATCATTCCGCAAATGGCACCAGGCGATCAGGTGCCAGTGTGTACCGAGATAATAAATACCTACAGGCTCCAGCCGCCTTTTGCTTTTTTCATTTTTTTCGATACTGGTATATTCAATCTCTATCAATTCGGCACCAGCAATGGCCTGGAGGATTTGCTGCAGCCAAAGCTCCTCCTTTGGTTGGTATTGAATCGCGGGATGGTTCATCACCGCAATATGCGCATCGATTCCTTCCAGGTGATCTTTTTCAGGATAACGTAGTACCGCTCTGATTTTGTCGAGTGCCGTTTGAAAATGTTTACTGATACCGGCATCTGTTTTTGATTGTACGAGTTTGGAGGCGGTCAGCAGGGCCGTGGCTTCTTCCTGACTGAACATCACTGGTGGCAACCGATAGCCTTCCATCAGGGTATAACCAGATCCTGCCTCTCCAATCACGGGTACACCGCCTTCTTCCAGTGCTTTTACATCCCGGTAAACGGTGCGCAGGCTGATACCGAACTTATCAGCGATTTCCTGTGCCTTTACCAGCCGTTTCGATTGCAGCTGTATCAGGATAGCGGCCAACCTGTCAATTCTGTTCATTGAATAAAGATAGGACGAGTCACTATTTACAAAAAAGAGCCTGGTATAAATCCAGGCTCTTACCCTGCAGAGAATCTACAGCGGTTCGTTCCATTCAGGCCATTGCTTCTTCTTTTTCTCTTTTCTTCTTGTCCATGAATTTTTCCAGCAGATCCGGTACTTTTTCAAATGCAGCGCTAAGTCCCCGGCTGGTTCGGGTAGGAATAAAGCTGATCTGGTCGTTTTGCGTTACCAGAAAGCCGATGGGCTCTACTCCGATTCCTCCGCCGGCTCCGCCGCCAATACCTTCACCCTGACCCTTGCCGGCAGCATTGCCTTTTCCTTCGCCGCCGCCATACCCCAGACCCATACCGAATTTGATGACTGGTACGCAGGTAAACTGGCCCAATTGAAAAGACTGACCGATTACGGTTTCTGTCTTTGCTTCAGTTTTGAAGAAGTCGGTTAATTCTTTAACCGTTGCTTCTAAATTGAATGCCATATATCAATTTTTAAAGTGAGAAATTCAATTATCTCCGGAACCAGGCCCACAACAGCCGCCAGCCAGTGTTCCTGACCCGGCATTGAAAATGCTGATCCCCGTTAAAATTTACGAACAGATGTCCCTGTAATACCGGTATCCAGTTAAGGGGATAAAGCCTTGCATTCAGGGTTGCATCTCCGGTATCAATAGCGAGCTGCCATTTCTCTACGGTAAAACTCCGGAGTACCCTTTTCATTTTCGTCAGCAATAACCGTAAAGACATTCCCTTCTTTTTGGAATTCCCGGTTCTCTTTTTTCTTTTTTCGTTTAACTCCTCTCGATTTTGTTATTTTCTCCAGGTAATAAATCCTTTTAAAAAACAAAATCCTGAGTTTTGCCTTCCACTCCTTTTCATAGCTGAGTTCCGCACTTCCAATTCCCCACCAGTGAATCCGGCTCATTGGCAGGCTGGTGTCCAGTTCGATCCACAGCGGACTTAGCAATAAAAAGAGAATCAAACTCAGTAAGATGAACAAAACAATGAGCAATACCGTTACCACGATATAAAGGTGCAACCCGTTTCCGGGCGATTCCAATGATATGGATCATGGAAACTCATGGAGCCATTGAATTACTGTCATGAAATCATCACTTTTTAATTTAGGGTGGTTATAACCGTTTATAGAAGAAACGAGACCGTTTGGTATTTATTTGCGAAACAGATTAATATCTGCTGATATTGAAGCGGGAAGCTTTAGATTTACAAGTACATTTATTTATAATTCACTATTATGACTACTACAAAAGCCTATGCCGCCCAAACTGACCATTCACCTCTTACCCCCTGGACGGTTGAAAGAAGGGATCCCAAACCACATGATGTTCAGATAGAGATCCTGTTCTGCGGTGTTTGCCACAGTGATCTTCATTTTGCGCGTAATGAATGGGGCATGACGGTATTTCCCGTTGTTCCCGGACATGAAATCGTTGGTCGTGTAACGGCAGTAGGCGCGCATGTAAAAAAATTCAAGGCAGGTGATCTGGCAGCGATTGGATGTTTGGTTGATAGTTGCCGGGAATGTGATAATTGCAAAGAGGGTTTGGAACAGTATTGTGCGCAGGGTGGCGTGTTTACCTATGGTGGAATGGAAAGGGATGGCAGCGGGCCCACTTATGGTGGTTACAGTAAAATGATCCTGGCACATGAAGATTTTGTGTTGCGTATATCTGATAAACTGGATCTGGCGGCTACTGCTCCCCTGCTTTGTGCGGGTATCACCACGTATTCTCCGCTTCGGCATTGGAAAATAGGCCCTGGAATGAAAGTGGGTATTCTTGGCCTGGGTGGTTTGGGACATATGGGTGTGAAGTTTGCAGTGAGTATGGGAGCAGAAGTTACCATGCTCAGCCATTCTCCCTCCAAGGAAAAAGATGCCCAGCGTTTGGGGGCCCATAAATTTGTTTTAACCAGTGATGAAGCGCAGGCTAAATCGGTAACCGGGTATTTTGATTTTATTCTTGATACCGTATCTGCTCAGCATGATTACAATTTTTACCTGGGGATGCTGAAAACCAACGGGACCATGGTTTGTGTGGGTGTTCCTCCTGCTCCTACTCCGGTTCATTCCATGAGTCTGATCTTTGGAAGAAAAAGCCTGGGAGGATCCTTAATCGGCGGGTTACCCGAGACACAGGAAATGCTTGATTATTGCGCTGAACATAATATCGTAAGTGATATTGAGCTGATCAGGATGGATGAGATCAATGAAGCTTATGAAAGAATGCTGAAAGGAGATGTGCGGTACCGGTTTGTGATAGATATGAGTTCGCTCTAAGAAATTTTACCACAAAGAACGCAAAGAGAATACACCCCAAGAACGCAAAGTAAAGAGAATTGAAGAGCGAAATATGGTTTACTGATGGGATACATTCGCTGTGTATTATTCCCCTGATTGTATCATTTTTTTCAGCATGACGATTTGTCCCAGGTGATAGTGGGCGTGTTCGATCAATCCCATCAGGTTGCGGTGCCAGCTTCCATATTTTTCCATCACAAATACTTCTTCCAGCTGCGGATCAGGAAGCTGTTCCACCAGGGCTGCATATTCTTCCCACTCCTGCCAGGTTTTACTGAGCAGTGCTTCCCAGTCTGCCGCTGCTTGAATGGGCGGACAATTGAAACTGTCTTTATCGGTTCCTTCGAGGTTGCCTCCTTTTAATACTTTCAACTGAACTGTTACATAATAACTGATATGATAGACCAGCACAGCAATGGTATTAAAATCCTGCACTTTTGTAATGGCCTGTTCCCAGCTGATCTCTTTCAGTGTATCCTTCAGGTTGACCCAGGTCCAGTTCCCTCCGAAATAGAGTTGTCTGAAATGAGCAGCAATTTGTTGTGAACATTTCATCATGTTCAGATTTAAAGTTTGCTATTATTTTCTTCCGTTGTTTCAAGCATTTGTTTGAAGCCATACTTTTTTGATTTACTGTTAAAGGTCTCTATAATGGCTTCTTCCAGATCAATATCCAGCAAAGAAGCCAGCAGATCGAGATAGATGGCAATTCCACCGATTTCTTCCTTGAGCATTTCCTTGCTGATATCTTTTGCTGTGTAGCTGCTTCCTCCATCAATACCTCCTCTTTCCACCCTTTGGAGTTTCTTGATCATATTACAGAGTTCACCTACTTCACCGGCAAGGGCAGTAGTCCAGTAAGTGAGTGGTTGGTTATCATAACAACGGAAACCTTCGGTGGCTCTTTGTACATTGACAGGACGCATGACTGCGAGATCGAGTTTCATTTTTCAATTATTGATGATGACAAATTTAAGCAGGCGCTGTGATTTGGTATTGCTAATGGTCATAAAAAAACGGGACTGTGATACACAGTCCCGTTCTATTCAGTTAAAAATGCCGTTTAGTTATGATATACCACGATCTTCTTTTTACCTATCAGACTGCCATTGCCTCCTCTCACTTCCACTATATAGAATCCGGCAGGGATAGCGGTACCAAGATCAACATCGATTCTGGTATAGTTCGCAGTCGGAGTAACCGCCCGCTGGTAAACCCGCGATCCCTTCATGTCATACACATTGATTGTGATTTGTTCGTTAACATGATTGAAGAAACGGATCTGGAATCTTCCTGTATTCGGATTCGGATAAATCCAGAGTTTCTCTGACTGGAAGGCGCTGATCACCAGGTTAGCCGATGTACCCACACAACCGTTCAGGTCTGTATAAACCAGTCGGTATGTACCCAGATTATCAACCGTCAGGTTATTGAGCGATGAGCCCAATGCTGTTGGTAACAACTGTCCATTCAGGAACCAGGCATAAGTACCACCCGGAGGATTAACATTTGAAGTGATATTCAGTGACTGTCCAGGTTGAATAGCCGGTGGAATGGATGTCAGCAGGGTCACGCTCGGCAGCGGATTCACGAACAGCGTTGCTGCTGCAGAATTCACTACAGAACATCTGCCGGTGAGTACCACTCTGTATGTATTGGTATTCTGTGTAAATGCAACCGCAGGGATGGTCAGGGTTGAACTGGTGGCACCGCCAATATTCACCCATGCACTGCCATTCCATTGCTGCCATTGATAGGCAAGCGGATTGCCTGCTCCGGCTGTGGCTGTTACACTGAAGACAGCATTACCGCCCTCGCAAACAAAGACTGTTGCCGGCTGTACACTGATCACCGGTATAGAAGCGTCGTTCACTGTTACCGTGAATGAGCAGGTTCTTGTATTACCGGCAGCATCAGCTGCTGTATATGTGATTGTGGTTACACCTGTGCCCGTTGTACCATTCAGCAGGAATTGTGTGTTATTCGGTACATAGTTAATACCGGAAGCAGGTGAAGTGGTGGTACCACCAGGTCCTGTCATGCTCCAGGTAAGCCTTGTCACCGCGCAGTTATCCGCAAAGGTTGGTCTTGGTATGCCCGGAGGATCAGGGAAGGTCGCATAACAAACACCCGGATCAGTATTCCTTACCTGGTTGCCAGGACAAGTGATCGTTGGCTGTTCTACATCATTTACTGTTACGGTAAATGAACAGGTTGATGTATTGCCTGCATTATCCCTGGCTACAAATGTATTGGTTGTTGTACCAACCGGGAAGGTGCTGCCTGATGGCAGACCAGCTGTTTGAACCAGTATCGGTGGCACAACCGGAACTGTACCCGACATACCAATAATTGTATGGTTAGCAGTAAAGCCAAGTGAAGCCAGTGTTACCGGGTTCGGCACACCACAAGCTGTGGATGAGATATAGGAAGGTCCGGATTCTCCCAGTCCATTGGCTGCAGGGAAGACACCTCCCACAGGAGTTGCTACTTCCACAATGATGATGGCGTTGGCAGGTACGGTTGGGGCTGATCCAAAATTCACGGTATAGAAAGTATTCGCCGCAGCAGTGATACTTACTGTTCCTGTTGCAATCAGGGTCCTGGTTCCGCCAGGGAAGGCAGCGCCGGTTTGATTATACAGGTTAACCGTCATGGTTTGTGCAACTCCGGTATTATTGACTTCAATACCAAATCTCACGCTATTGATTGTCAGTGGTCCGGTTACTGCCGGGAAGCTGGCAAGGTTATAGGCTCTCCAGAATGAAGTAGCACCTGCGTTACAGGAAATTCCGGTATTGAAGGCAATGGTTGTTGTGTTCGTATTCTGATTCAGCGTTACACCACCAGGAAGCGGGCAGTTATCGGAAACTGTTGGCAGCGGGAAGTTCACCACTGCACCGCAGATACCAGGATTATTACCTGTTGTAATATTCGCCGGGCAAGTGATCACCGGTGGTTGTACATCCACTACTGTTACAGTAAACGTACAGGTAGAAGTATTACCACAGGCATCAACCGCAGTAGAAGTTACTGTTGTAGTTCCTACAGGGAAGAAGCTACCGGAAGCAGGTACCGAAGTAATGGTGATTGCACCGGCACAGTTATCCGTTGCTGTTACAGTGAAGTTCACAATGGCACCACACTGGTTTGGTGTATTGTTTACTGTGATATTAGCAGGACAGGTAATTACAGGTGGCGTTTGGTCGTTCACCGTAATGATCTGTGTACACTCTGCAAAATTACCACACACATCTGTTGCCCTGTAAGTACGGGTGATAGTATAGCGGTTCAGACAGGTCTGGGCGCTGATCACATCACTTACATGGGTAACCGTTACGGGGCCACCACAGTTGTCGGTTACACCTGTTACGCTATTGATATCCGGTACAGGAACGGCAGCGGCACAACTTACGGTTACAGGTGCAGGACAGGTTAATGTAGGTGCTGTCTGGTCGTTCACTGTAATGATCTGTGTGCATTCTGCAAAATTACCACAACCATCTGTTGCCCGATAGGTACGGGTTACTGTAAAGCGGTTGGTACAGGTTTGCGCGCTGATTACATCACCTACATGAATTACAGTGATCACGCCCGGACAGTTATCGGTTACTGTTACAAGCGAAATATTCGCTGCTGGTACAGCACTGGCGCAGCTCACTGTTACAGGAGCGGGGCAGGTGATGACCGGTGCGGTGTTATCAATTCTGGTATTATATGTTACAGCGGTAGAATTACCAGCGATGTCTGTTGTAGTTACTGTAATTACTGCTGAGCAGGTTCCAACCGTACTGGCGACTTCCGTGAGCACACCCGGACAATTATCGGTAGCCGAAGTAGCTGCCAGTGCTGCGGCTTCTGCTGCTGCTACGCTTGCATAGCCACTGCCCATTGAGCCAGTTGTAACTGTTGGAGGTTCGGTATCATTAATTGTAACGGTAAATGAACAATTAGTCGTTCCGCATAAATTGGTAACAGTAATTGTAACGGTTGTGGTTCCAACATTAAATAGTGTTCCACTTCCAGTACCCGAACCCGATCCGGTTGTGGCACCGGAAAGGCTATATGTAACAGTAGGCGCGGGTAATCCACCAACAGGAGCACTGTAAGTAACAGCTCTTCCGCAAAGACCAACCGTATTACTCAGCGTAATATTAGCAGGACAGGTAACTGTTGGAGGCAGGCTGGTTACTGCAACTGTTACAGAATCTTCTCTGGAGCAACCATTGTTGCCATAACCCAATGTAACCTTGTATTGAGTGGGCACAAACAACGGCGCTGTTACCATTGATCGTGTAGGGGCACCACCTGGTGTCCACAAGTAACTATTAGCTATCGGAGCTGTTAACGTAGATATGCTGGCACATGTTACACTTGGTGGGTTAGCCACTATTGCACTCATATCCCTGGGCACATCCACAGTAAGGGTATAGTTAGCACAACCCTGAGCAGGATTCACTTCATGTACTACCACTACGATGGTTCCATTGGCAGGTATTGTGGCTTCGTAGAAGATACTGGTTGAAGGGGAAGAACCCGGATCAGCCAGGTAATTAGTACAAAGATTATTGGGGTCGTAGCTGCCAGTGTAAGCCACAGAGAATATGGCTGTACCACAACCTGAATTCAAACCAATAACGGCGCAAACAGGTACGGGGCGGGGGTTAGTTATTGTATAGCTGTCATAAACCCGAGAGCCTGTTGTTGTAAAGGTGCCGGGACAGGCCTTAGGTGCTGCACAAGTACTAATCGCAGCAAAACGGTTCAATCGGCCTGTTTGTACAGCATCGCCTGTTGCAAGGCTACCAGTAAATACATAATCAGCGGCATTCACCACTGTTGTATTGCTGGTGCTGCAACCAAATTGGTTGGTAACTACTAACTCGTAAATACCAGAACTTGTTACGGCCAGGGTTTGGGCAGTACCGACTCCTGCAAATGGAGCCGACAGGTAGCTCTTACCCCACTGATAAGTATAATTAGGATCAACTGGTCCGACCAGGGTGGTGCCAGAAGGGCAGAAAGTACCACCGCCTGTGATGGTAAAGCTGGCAGGGTTACTGTTCACCACCACATTTACCTCATCAAAATTAGATGGGCAAGGGCTATTGGAAACAGTCCACCTGAAGGTATAAGTACCAAGCGTATTAAGACCTGTGATAAGTGTATTGGGTGCGTTTGGCGAAATGATACTGGCTGTTACGGGGCCGGCTACTTGTGACCAAACACCCGTACCAACTGCTGGTACTGCCGCAGTCATGGTCGCTCTGCCTGGCGAAATACAAGCAGTTTTATCTATACCTGCATCAGCCACTGAAGGTGTTCCGGCAAAGTTAACAGTTACATCATCCTGTGAGCTGTTGGGGCAAGGGGCACCTGTAGCAATTGTCCAACGGAATGTATAAATGCCATTGGCCGATACGCTTACACCAGATGTAGCCAGGTTAGCATCTGTAAAGCTGGCAGTACCTGGTCCGGCTACCTGTGTCCATGTACCAGTACCAACTGTTGGTGTATTACCTGCCAGTGTATAATTCAAGGCGCAAACCGCAGCATCAAGTCCTGCATCTGCGGTAGTGGGTAATTGATTTACTACTACGTTAGCTGAATCCAGCCCTGTACAACCATTATTTCCATATCCTCCCAGGGTTACATAATATTTAGTCGTTACCGCTGGGGTAACAACAATGGACTGTGTGGTATTACCACCCGGGTTCCATGAATAAGTACCGGCCACTGGGGCTGTTAAGGTAACCGGTGTAGCAGAACAAATTGGAGTGCTTGGGTTAACGGTAACACCAGATTCTCTTGGCACATCTACTGTTAATTGGTAGCCGGCACAACCTGTGCCCGGATTCACTTCATGCACAACCACTTCAATGGTTGCATTGGCAGGAATAGTAACTTCCATATATCCGGTACCGGGGAATGATGAACCGGGATCTGCCAGGTAATTGGTACAAAGTGCTGTTGGATTGAAGCTGCCCAGGTAAGCTACATTGAAAAGACTGGTTCCACAATCACTCCTAAGGCCAATGGTCGCGCAGACAGGTACGTTTCTGATATTAGTAATAGTATAACTATCGTAAAAGCGAGCACCCGTAGTAGTAAATGTAAGCGGGCAGGCTTTGGGTGCTGCACAAGTACTCACAGTCGCAAAGCGGTTCAGGCGGCCTGTTTGTTGTGCATCACCGGTAGCCAGACTGCCATTGAATACAAAGTCGGCCATGCTTACGGGAGTTGTATCAGATACTGAACAACCAAACTGGTTGGCTACAATTAAGCGATAATTACCGGATAATGTGACATCCTGCGTGGAGCTAGTGCCTCCGAAACTGGTAAAGCTGTTTGGATTGGCGATACCGGTAAGGCTCCTTTGCCATATATAAGTATAGTTGGGGTCAATCGGGCCGGTAAGGGTGGTTGTACCCGGACAGAAAGTACCACCGCCGGCTAATGTAAATAAAGCGGGGTTGGTGTTCACCGTAATGGTCATATCATCTGTCGAAGCGGTACAACTTCCGTTGCTGATGGTCCACCTGAAGGTATACACACCAGGAGCGGATAGATTACCAATATTCGTTGTGGGTGAGCCTGGCGTAAAGATGATGGCTGTGCCGGGACCTCCTGGTAATTGTGACCAGGAACCTGTACCTACTACCGGTGTATTGGCCGCCATGGTATATGTAGCGGGACTAACACACGCGGTACCATCAGGGCCGGCCGCAGCTACTGTTGGAGTATTGCTAAATGTGATTGCCACTTCATCAAATGAAACAGGGCAAATACCACTGCCAGTGATGCTCCAGCGGAAAGTATAGGCCCCCTGAGCATCCACTGTTACTGATGTATTACCCTGTGTTGGATCTACAAAAGTAGCTGTACCGGGTCCAGCCTGTTGTGTCCATGTCCCAGTTCCCGAAACCGGAATATTACCGGTAAGTGTATACGTGAGCGCACAAACACCTGCATCAATACCTGCGTCTGCTGCAGTAGGATTAATGCCAATAGTGGCTGATACCGCTGCATTAATAGTGGTAACACCGGTACTGGCGATTGTGATATTACCGGAAGGTGTTCCGCTGGCCGCCGTTGTTGTACGTACATATATCGTGGTGGTGGGTACTCCTCCGCCTGATAATGTTAATGTAACTGAACTATTAAATCCGCTGCCGCTCGTAGTTGAAACCTCAAACCCTCCAGGCGCTGTGATAATAATATCTGTACTTAAAGCAGCACCAGATACTGTAAAACTCTGCTCTGGTGAATTTGAACCACCACAGGCTGCAAATGGTGCCAGTGGGGTACCTGTTACAGTAATTGTTGGTACCAGGGTACCCAGGTAATTACAACCAGTTGGCAGTGTAAACGAAGGCGGTGTGTTATCATCCTTAATCCAGTTGGCCTGATTATTCAACAGAGCCCGAAGCACTGTAACCGGACCGGATACTGCAGGAGCTGAACAGTTGCCATAACGGGCATTATTAAATTCTGAAGCAGGTATACCCTGGGTACCGATCCAGATACAGTTGGTACCTGTAGTGAGTCCGGTTGGCAGGGCACTGCTGTTGGATGTATTTGCTGTACCATCCCAGGCCGCAGCTGTTGTAGTAACCGGATCTCCTGATCCTGCATTATATACATTCATGTGAATCGCACTGATAAAAGTAGGTGAGCCGGGAGCACCCTGATAAGCCAGAACCTGGTCACCACCGGTATTCAGGTTTAAGCCTGTGCCGGTAACTGTTCCTGCGTTTCCACCCCCGGTTTTCGTGGCAGTTAAATCAGTAATCCTGATTTCAGTACCTGCAATCAGTCCACCGGCAGGGGCTGTCCAGGTAACTGTTTCTTCCCCTGCTCTGAATACATTCGTACTCAACCAGCCGTTATTGGTAAAGTTGATGGTTGTACCCGGTCCAACACTGCGAAGTAATACAAATGAGAAATTGTCTTCTGCAGGTGTCAGATAGCTGGATGCATAACTTGCAAATGCTATATCTCCGGCGCTAAGTGTTGTGGCACCGGCCGGCAGTGGTGTTACTACCCAGGATACCAGTCCTACATAACTACCCTGACAGGCAGAAGAACATCCTGCCCGGCGACCTTCAATGACTACAGTACCACCACCTGCTGCGAGACCGGTTGTGCTGATATTAGCTCCCGGTGTATAAGGTAAATAGGAGATGCCGCCATTTGTAGTGAATCTGAAATCATCAGTACAGCCGGTTCCACCACTTCCGGCATTAAACGTAGCACTAACCGGCGTACCATCTGCAACAGTAATTGAAGCGGGTGTTTTAGCCAGTAAAGTCGGGGCTACCGGCAATGGAGTTACGGTAAGTGATGCAGAATTGGAGTTCGTGGATCCTGATCCGTTGGATGCGATACAACGATACAGATAGCCATTTAAACTAAATGGAGCTGCTGTAATATTTAAGGTGGCAGTTAATGCACCATTGTAGGTGGCATCATCCGTAATATTAGCAAATCCACCGCCATTATCCACCTGCCACTGATAACCAGTGGCGCCAGTTGCGGTGATGGTAAAACTTGTATTGGCGCCTTCACAAATTGCGCTGTTGGAAGGCTGTCCGGAAATACCCGGAGCAGACAAGACGCCCAGGAAATTACAACCGGTTGGCAGCGTAAATGCTGCTGTGGTATTAGAAACTGTCCAGTTGCCTGGAGTATGAAGAGCAGTGCGGGCCAGAGGGGCCGTACTTACATTGGGTCCACAGGCAAAAAAGCCATTGTCCCATTCGGTAGAAAACGGAGTAACCGCATTCACAGTTCCAATCCACATGGAATTGGTTCCGTCTGTAAGTGTAGCGGGTTTACCGCTGTTACTTCCGGTGAGAGAACCTCCGGGAATAACACCATCCCAGGCCGCTCCTGTTGTATTATTGGCATCGCCACCGGCAACCGCCGTAGTATTCATATGAATTCCACAAATAAAATTAGGAGAAGCGAAACTTCCCTGATAAGCGAATAACTGGTCACCGCCATTACTGATACTGATCGTTCCTACAAAAAACCAGCTCCTACTGAGTAAACAACCGTTCCGGCCGATCCTCCGCCAATCAAGGTTGCGCTTGTTCCGGAGATCTGGAACTCTGTCCCGGCAGGATATCCTGCACTAGCTGTAAATACCAGTTCCGATTCCAGGGTGGCGCCTGAATTAAAAGCATTCAGGTCTGTGCGCCAGCCAAAATCAGTAAACCTGATCACAGTAGTGGCCGTAATGGGAGTGAGCACCACAAAACTGAACCGATCCGGGTTAGCACCATCCGCTGACACATAGCCTGTGAATGCCACATCTCCAGGAGTCAGTGTGGTTTGTGCATTAACTGAAATAAAAAATAAGGTAAGGGATAAAATAACAAAACAAAGTTTTGCCTTAGTTGCCTGGAGGAAGGACATAGCGGTTGGTTTTTTGGTCGCTATAAATATAGGCCGATTTCTGAATTAACCCACTAAAATTCAAAAGAATCTGAGCAGGTATCTAATAATTTAATGCACTTGTTTTGGCTTTTGAACATAAGATAAACACAGCTCTTCCGCGAAAGTCTTGCGAATAAAGCGGATTTGTTTCTTTTAAGTAGAAACTCTGATTTAAAAAAAGGAGAAAGGAAGGAGCGGCCTTTTGAGAATTATTGAAAACACATACCAGGCTGTATATCAAATTCAGAAAGCCGGTAACCTGAATAAAATCCTTCCTGCAGATACACAATCGTGATTTTCAACAATTTTGAATCAACCGTTTTAACCTGTAAACCATTTTTTTCATCACAGCTGATGATGATACCCGGTGGGGCCGGGTCATCTGTTTCACCGCACAATACTGCTTCGGTAACACCGATCATCCAGTTATTGACGATGGCACCTGCTCCTTTGTTCCAGGGATTACAGGCATTAATCAGTCTGATGATTTCAACGGCCGGCATCTCCCACCGGATCATCAGCTCTTTAGCCGTGGGCATTTCATAATACCTTGCTTTTGATTCATCCTGAGGTCGGGAAGGAACGAGGGTGCCAAAAGCAAGAATTTTCAAGAGATTGGCGGCCGGACGGGCAGCGATGAACCCCAGTTTGGCCTGCAACAGACCATAGGTATCCGTTGGAGATATTTCCAGCCGTTCCTGCATAATGATTTCGCCAGTATCAATCCCCCCATCTACTTTATGTACAGTAACTCCGGCTTCCCGGTCATTATTCAGCAAATGCCATAAAATGGGTTGTGGTCCCCTGCATTCAGGTAATAACCCAAAATGAAAATTAATAAACCCTTTTTCAGGCATTTTCCAGATTTCCTCCGGAATGATAAAGGGGAAAGTCATCATCAGCCCTACATTGAAGGAAAACTCACGGATAGCTTCCGTCATCTTTTCTTTGTAGTCGTTTTTGGTAACAATGATAAGCGGAACCGGATTATTTTCAGACATGCCGCTGATCAGTTGCTGCATTTCTTTATTTCGTTTGGTCACCACAATTGCCCCGACCTTTCCGTAAAATAAAAACTCCCGGATAGCCGGTATGGCAATCGGATTATTGCAGAGTATCAGGGCCTTTACTTCAGTACTCATATTATATTATATACAGAGGAAAGTATTTCTCCATCCCGAATTGCTATCCGTTGGAAATTTTTCTGCCGTAAATGCGGTCCATTCCTCATCCAATCCTTTACATTCCTCCACTTTTTTGCTGGCTCCGTTTGTGGACCAGCTGATCAGTTGGCATGGCGCATAGGTATGGTGAGTCGAGGGATCCAGTTTCATCCAGCCCCTGGGGCTTTCATAAACCTTACCAGTTAGCGCTTTTACAATCTTTGCCGTATTGGTTTCGCCCGACTTGATTTGCTCCTGGAATTGCAGGATCAGCAATCCGGCGTCCCATCCTAATACAGCAAATAAACCAGGGGCTTTATTAGTCATTGCCATAAATGCCTGCTGACAGCTTTCGTTTCCCTTGTTTTTCAGTTCCGGCATCCAGGCCATATATCCTTTCAAAGCAGGACCGGATGTATGACCGGCAGCGATCCTGGCCTGGTATGCTTCCAGCAGCATGGGAGATGCGTATAAGTTCAGGTTAAATTTTTCCTGTAAAGGAAGAACTGCCTCAGCAAACCAATCAGCCATATCGGCAGAAAAAAGACATAGCAGTGACCGTACATCCTGGTTTTGTAAAAAATAGTCAACAAGAGGTTCAAGCGTATACTCTTCTTTTTTCAAATGTGTAACATGGGTAATCTGTGGTTCACCTCCGTTGAGCTGAAAACTGTTCATCATCGCATAAACCTGCCGGTAGCCGGAATCATAGTACGATAATGTAAAGGCTCCTTTTTTAGTTTCACTTTCCAGAGCCGCCAGTTTTCCGGTCAATCGTGCCTGCAGACTGAGATTCAGAGAATGAACTATTGTTGTTGGGCCCGGGCTCCAGTTATCGGGGATGCCCGCTCCCATATTCACCATCAAAAGGAGTTTGTTGAAAGAAGTGAACAGGGGTTCAAGCAGTTCTTTGATATTTAAATCTGCCACCACAATCACCAGATCGGCCTCTTCCTGCAAAAGCATTCTTTCTGCTTTTGTATAAATTTCTGCTTCCTCAATTCCAAAGCCAATATTATCGGTCAAAAATGTTACTGCCCCCTGTACATCATTGTGTTTCAGACAGCTCTTGATACCATTTAAAATATCCAGGCCCAGTGCAGGAAAAAGAGAAGACCGGGGCAGCAATACACCTACTCGAAGCATCATAAATTGAAAATATGACCAAAGGTTATGAATAATAAAGATAATCCCTCTCACTCACAATGGAGAAGAGGGATTAACCGATTGACGAAATATCATTTTATCATTAATCTCTGGAAGGGAAAATTCCTTCTACACAAAAAATGAAGTTTATACCCAGATAAGGAGGCCTGTTACTAAATGGCTGATTAGAACCAGCGACTGCCGTTGTTAAGTTAGATTGCGGGGGAGACATCGTTGCGGGTTCGTTGGTAAAATTGGTATATATATTTGCTCCCGCTAAACGACGGCCGGTGGGATCATCTGTCAGTCCGTCCTCACCCCCGTTTGCAAGCATTGTTACGGAACCGGATAATGTATGATTGTGTAAAGGCAGGTTCGTAAGTATAAGTGAGGTGTTTTGCGTACCAGCCATTTCACCAAGTTGGTAGGCCGGGAGACCGGGACCCTGTCCTGTACCTGCGGCAACCCTGCCCCTGAAATCAGGCAGCCCAAAAGTGGTTTGGCCATTACCTCCGTAGGTAGTTCCCACCAAGGCAAAAACGGCGGTCCATTGCGCAATGGATAATAATTGCCCATTACATAACTGCCAGCCCCGGGGGGCAAAATTGCCCGCAAACATTCTTATTTCTGCTAAGGTACCTTCCATAAAATTGTAATTGAATTAATGGTTAGTCCCTTGACGGGAAAATTCCAAACAAACAAATGATATAATTCATTCCCAAATAAGGCGGCATGATGCTGAAGGGCTGACTACCACCATTCACTCCAACCGCAAGGGTTGACTGCAGGGGAACCATGGTTGCGGGTTCGTTGGTAAAATTGGTATAGATATTAGCTCCGGCTAAACGACGCCCGGTGGGATCATCTGTCAATCCATCCGTACCCCCATTTGCAACCAGAGATACAGCACCTGAAAGCGCATGGTTATGTGCCGGCATATTGTTGGTCGTTAACGTAACGGTAGGCGTTCCTGACATTTCACCGAGTGTAACGTTGGATAAACCTGGTCCCTGTCCGGTTCCCACGGCCACCCTTCCCCTGAAATCGGGAAGTCCAAATGTGGTTTGTCCGTTACCGCCATAAGTGGTGCCTAATATGGAAAACAGGGCTGTGTTTTGAGCAATAGGCAATAGCTGACTTTGGCAAAATGCCCAGCTCCTTGGGGCAAAAGTTCCAGCAAACATCCTGATTTCGCCGATGGTTCCTTCCATGATTTAATGATTTGATTCGGTTGAATTGGTTTTGAATTCTAAATGTAGGAATTTTATATTAACATAGAAATTAAAAACTGTTTTCAATTTATTAATTGCTTGTTGGAATGATTCAAAAAACGTAGTTTGCTAAAAATTCCGGGGTCACCCGCTCAACCAAAACCAGCAACATGAAATCAAGAAGAGTTTTTTTAGCAAATACTTCTATGGCAGCCACTGCCCTGGTTTTTTCCAGTCCTTTCAAAAGTTTTTCTGCTGCCAGTCTGTTCAGTGAGCCCGGATCTGCTCACAAAATCGTTTTTCTGCATAGCGGCAGTAATCCGCAATTTGCTGACTATGCCATCGAAAAAATGGCCCTGTTAACCAGGAAACACCCTGCTGCCGTTCGGGTTCCACAGGCAGAAGAGACTTTCAGTGACCAGGAATTTAAGATTCTACAAAAGGGCAATATCAAAACCGGATTGATTCATGTAACCGATAAAAGTTCCCTCGCAGGTATCAATCAACTGGCTCAGGAATTGAAAAAAGACTATCAATGCCAGCTGGTTGTTTGTCTTTCTTCACTCGGCTTTAAACAAAAAAATGGCACCGACGATTTGAAACTGGCCGAAAAGTCGACTGATATAGATATTGTCATCGGTAATCACCCAACCAATCATTGCCCCAACCCCTATATTGCCCGCAATTCCCATCGTGGAGAAGTGATCATCCATCATGCCACCAATAACGGATTTGGCCTGGGCTCCATCGAAGTTTCCTTTGATCCTAAAACCCCGGCCAAATGTGCCGTGGCCATTAATAACCACCTGAGCAGACTTCCCGAAAACGCCTGATTAGCTTCGTTTGAATGAATAAACCTGTTTATGTCCTTGGCACCGGGTTGAGCCATGATGGTTCGGCTTGCCTGCTGAAAGACGGTATTATTCATGTGGCTATTGAAAAAGAACGCCTCAGCCGCATCAAACACGATGGCGGTAATGATTCAATGGCAGTTCAGTACTGCCTGGATGCCGCCGGTATTACCCTCAATGATCTTTCGCTCCTTGTACAATGTGCCAATTTTGAAAAAGATGAGATCAGGCCCGACCAATATAAAGGCCTTCGTCTTTTCAGCAGCTCCAATCCATTTCCCATTGTAACTATTTCCCACCACCTCGCCCATGCCTGGAGCGCGGTAGGTACCTGTCCCTTCGACCAATGCAATGTAATGGTGATTGATGGCTGTGGCAGTTTTTACCATCAGTGTGATGACCTTGAAGGTGCCATCATTCCTTCTCATGTGAATAGTGAACCCGGTTTGTACGGAGAGAAAGACAGTTTTTATTTTTTTGATGGCAAAGATCTCCAACCACTCTATAAAGATTTCTCCATTATTAATTACCGGCAGCAGGCCGGACAGGTTTATCTCCCTACTTCCAATCATTCCATTGGCGGATTGTACAGCATGGCCAGTCAGTATTGCTTTGGTGATTTTGATGATGCCGGAAAACTGATGGGTCTTGCCCCCTATGGAAAGAAAGGAGTGTACCAGGAACAATTGCTTTTACTTAAAGATGGTCATGTGTGGGTTGATGAAGAAGTGATGCATCGCCATTTTACTCTGCCGGCTGATCCGATTGGCCGACCCTTTCAGGATCATTTTCAGTATTATGCCAATATCGCCAGATGGGTGCAGGATGAAGCCGAAAAAGCCCTGCACTATATTTTCAAACAGCGGCACCAGCTTCATCCATTTCCAAAACTCTGTTATGCAGGCGGCGTTGCCTTGAATGCAGTAGCCAATTCAAAAATTTACCGGCAAACCGGCTTTGAACAATTTTATATGGAACCTGCAGCTGGTGATAACGGCCTGGCCATTGGATGTGCTTTTTATGGCTGGATCAAACACCTGCAACAGGATAGAATCATACACAATGGCAATACCTGTTTTGGTATTACTTATAGCCCGGATACCATTGAACAGGCCTTAGCACAATACCGGGATAAGCTCCATTGCGAAGAGAGCGGGAATATATACTCGGATACGGCAGCACTGCTGTTAAATGGAAAAACAATCGGATGGTTTCAGGATGGATGTGAGTTCGGTCCCCGGGCACTGGGCAGAAGAAGTATTCTGGCAGATCCAAGGAACAAAGACATACAAAACCATATAAATTCACGCATTAAATTCCGGGAAGATTTCAGGCCTTTTGCACCCGCTGTGCTGGATGAAGACAAAGACCTCTATTTTCAATATGGCCTAACCAGTCCATACATGATCCTGGTAGATCAGATAAAAGACGAGTGGAAAGAAATCATGCCGGGAATTGTACATGTGGATGGCAGTTGCCGGGTACAAACAGTGGCTGATAAAAAAGAACCCTTTTATCAGTTGTTAGAGGAGTGGAAGCGGCAATCAGGCATTTCAGTATTACTCAATACATCCTTCAATAAAAAAGGAATGCCGATTGTTGAAACACCCGGGGAAGCTATCAGCTTTTTTTTACATTGCAGTCTGGATGTTCTGGTGATCGGCAACCGGATTATTACCAAATCATGATTAAATATCTTCAGCTTCCTTTTTCTTTTGACAGGGCCGCGCTTCAGCGTGACACCTTGCAGATTGGTGAACAATTCTGGAAGCTTCATTTTCAGGTAAAACACTATAGTGGTGAATGGAGTGCAATTCCCTTAAGAAGTATTGATGGAAAAACAGATAATGGGTTTATTTCACCGGAAGAAAACGATTGTTATAAAGACACCGCTTTACTGCTGTCCTCCACCTACCTCCGCGATGTTTTAAAGCATTTTGAATGTCCTTTATTATCTGTCAGACTGTTAAAGCTGGCAGCCGGCGCCCGTGTACATGAGCATAAAGACAGGGATCTTTGTTATGAAGAAGGGCTGGTCCGTTTTCATATTCCTGTTTTTACCAACCCCGATGTTGATTTCTATCTGGGAGGAGAAAAAATGATACTGGAAGAAGGTTCCTGCTGGTACATGAATTTTAACCTGCCTCATTCGCTTCACAATAAAAGTAATCAGGACCGCATCCATCTGGTCGTGGATGCACGTGTTAACCAATGGGTACAGGATCTGTTTCTCGATACACCAGACACTGATAAAAAAGTAATCGCTGACCAGCCGAAACATAGCCGAAAAGAACAGTTGCTGATTATTGAACAGCTCCGTTCCTTGAATACAGATACATCAAAGCAACTGGCGGATGAGATGGAAAAAAATCTTTCTCCAGAATAATGCTGAAGACGGAAAAGCTTATACATCCGCCCACATCCTGAACAAATTCGAATAAGTCTGCAATAATTGCATGGCCTCCGGCGACTGTGCATCCCGCTGAGAAAGTAAAGCATGCACCTGGTTCAGCTCAAATAAGAGTTGTCTTTGTTCCGGCGACTGAATATTGCTTTGTATCCAGGTAACTGCGGCCAGTCTTTCGCCGCTACGGATTTCATTTACACAATGCAGGAACTGACAGGGATACAATATGGCATCTCCCTTGGCGGGTTTAATAGCTACGGGACCAGATGCAGTCTGAATCATCAGTTCACCTCCTTCATAACTGCCGGGATCACTCAGAAAAATGGTCATAGCGAGATCGGTCCGGATCGGAGGATCGCCCATGATCGGACTGTCCACATGCCAGCCATAAAATTTTCCGGGGGTGTATTTGCTGATGATAACCGGATGGATTTTTTTCGGTTGTGCGACTGCATTAAAATACGGACTGCTTCCGATTGCATTTTCTACAAGACTGCGGGCCTGCGAAAGGAATTCTTTGCCGGCTGCTTCTGCCTGCAGGTTATTCTTAACTTCTTTAGCAGCCATACTTGCGGTGGCACGTCCGTCTGTAAATTCCAGTTGGGTAATCAGGCGATCCAATTCTTCCAGTTCTGCTGGTTTGAGAATGCCCGGGATATGGTGAAATTGCTGACTCATGTTTTTTATATTAGTCCCTGGCCCATTTTAACATCTGCGGGTAAACGGGAATTTCGGGATGTTCAGGATTCGTTTTCTCTAATGCCATTCCGGTCCACTGCAGCATGGGCACCCCGAAATATCTTCCTTCCTTGAAATTTACTGCAATATCACTGCCTCCTTTCTGGTATCCTTCATTGTGAAATACAAAACCGGCATCAATATCAAGGTGTACACAGGCGGCATAGCTCCAGGCAATGGACATCATTTCCTCTGCCTCCCGCATGGGCCGGGTACAAATCGTAGTCTCGTTCAACAATGCCCTCTCCGCTGATGGCACTACGGCAATATGACCGGCTTCGTGCAAAATATCCCCGGGGTATTTCAGCTTTTCAGGATCTACTACAATCTCACCAGACTCAATACTGATTCCCGGGAGAAAACTTTTGCCAGTAATTTCTTTGAACAAAACCGGAATACCGATTGACTGAATAAAATCAACCGCCTTTTGAAAAAAAGCAGTCTGTTCCGTAGTAATAATAGTTGATGCTGCTGACATTTGTTGAAATAGCTGGTTTGTAAATGTAAAAGATTTTCTGTTGCCGAATACGCTGAGTCGTTAATTTCACAGCTATGCTTCATGATGCTATTTTGACTGATTTTGAAACAAAAGGATACTTCCGTTTAGCGCATGTGATTCCTGCTGATCTGCAGGTAAAACTCCGGGACTTATTTGATGAGCTGATGGATATTTCCATACCAAGAGATGGCCGGTTCGTGTATGAATATAAAGACAAACAATTTGTAACCAATCTGGATCATATCTGTGGATCCGGTAACCTGGGCTGTCTGGAATTGCTGGGTTTTCCGCCTATATTGGAAATCGCCAGTCGAATTTGCGGCAATGATTTTTTCCTGATCCAGGAATTTGCCGTGATCAAAAACCAGGGTGATGATTTACCGGTGCTCTGGCACCAGGACATGGTTCACCAGCGAAAAGGTCGTTGTTTTACGATGGGCATTTATTTAGATGATGTGGATGCAGGGGATGGCGCATTAAAGGTGGTACCGGGCAGTCATCTGGATGGGCGGCCGATCTGTGAACTCAGTCGCCTGCCTGCAATTGAAGTACCCATGCAGGCGGGAGATCTGCTGATTCATGATATGATGCTGGCACATCATTCAGAACCCCTGAATAAAAAGCAGCTGCGACGGGTGATATATTTTGAATTTCTTTCAGCTGCTCATGTGGCCGAAGAAAATATTTATACCCCGGAGCTGGTGGAACGGAGGACAAGGCTGCATCATCTTGCGATCCGGTATTATAAAGAGCTGCATCCGGAAGCAGCTGGCTTTAAAGGGCACTATTCCCATCTGTTCCCTGATGATTTGTCAAAACCTGTTTCAACAGTGTTGAGTGAAATTTATGCTTTCCCCATCAATGCCCGCCCTTCAGCATACTGTATAGAACAACAAAATATTTTTCTTCTTTTGAGTAATCTTATTTTTTTGTTTTTTCAAATTAAGGTTCACTGGTAATCCTGCGATATAGTAACAACGAATTGAGGATGGAAAAGAAAGATGATAAAAATTTTCTTACTTTATAGCCCATAAGTTGATGTCTATGTGGTTTATCAAATATCTGTTCCTGCTTACGCCATTCATCGGCACTGCACAGACTACTTACTCAACATCTGATCTGAAAAACGGAAAATTTAAATCAGACAGCAGTTATGTTTACACCCTTCCCTTTGAACATCGCAAAAAAGTATTGCTGATTCAGGGGTATGAAAGTATGTTTAGTCATAAGGGAGAAAGGGCGCTGGATTTTAAAGTAAAAACGGGAACCCGGGTTTGTGCCGCCAGAGCTGGTATTGTTATCGCTGCCCGATCCGACTCCGATAAAAGGGGATTGAATCCTGAAAATTTATCAGACGGTAATTATATTTTTATAAGGCATGATGACGGAACCGAAGCCAACTACTGGCATTTTAAATTAAATGGGGTTTTTGTAAAGCCAGGTGATACGGTTGTTCCCGGTCAGCTGATCGGACTCAGTGGTAATACCGGTTATTCTGCATTTCCGCATTTGCATTTTGAAGTGAGGGGTAAGGATCCTGCCACCGGAAATTTTGGTCAGATGGCCACTCGTTTTGCCACCAGAAACGGGGTTATTTACCTCCGGCCAGGTAAATTTTACCGTACAATACATCCTTAACAGGGATTAGCTTTTCAGGGTAAAATATTCAGTACCTTACTTTCCTTAAATAGATAGCTATGATTATTGTTTATATCCTGCTGGGATTAATTGTCACCTTATTACTGGTGGCCGCCCTGATGCCAAAATCATTTAGCGTTGAAAAAAATGTGGTGATCCGGAAACCGAGAACGGAGGTGATGAGCTATGTGGGCAACCTGAACCATTACAGTCAGTGGAATCCCTGGCAAAAGATGGACCCTACCGCTAAGTCCCAAATCAGCGGAAACCCCCTGAGTGCCGGACACCAATATCACTGGGAGGGTAAAAAGATTGGAATCGGTGAGTTACGTTTTTTAAGCAGCGATGCCCATCATATTCATTTTGATCTGGAGTTTTTTAAACCCTGGAAATCGAAAGCAAAGGATAACTGGCATTTTGAAGACTGGGGTGATGGTTCCGAAACCAAGGTGACCTGGCAAAACGGTGGCGATCTTCCCTGGCCCATGGCCCGTTTGATGGGTCCGATGATTGCAAAAAATCTGAATCACCAGTTTGAACAAGGACTGGATAATTTAAAGAAAATGGTGGAAGGCGGTTAAATCTTTTTTAGCTCCCTTCTTGTTTTTTCATTTAGCTGATTGCCTGTATTGAGTGTGGAAGCTGGCTCAAAGAGCATGATCTCCACTTCATCCGGTGCCACCGGTTTATGCTCCATCCCCCTGGGAATGATGATGAATTCTCCCGGATAAAGTGTAATTATTTTTTCAGAATCCGGGTTGTCATCCGGTCGCATGTGCATATTAAAACTACCCCGGACTACAAAAAACAACTCGTCTTCATTTTCGTGATGATGCCAAACAAATTCCCCTTTGAATTTCACCAGTTTCACCTGCTGACCATTCAGTTCTCCGGCGATCCGGGGGTTGAAATAATCTGAAAACTGTGAAAGCTTTTGTGCAAGATTTACTTTTTCCATTCTTTAAAGATAAAACATCAGCGGTTGAAGATTACACTAGTCAGATTTCACTTAAATATGTTCCTGGCAAAAAATAAATTGTTTTTTCTGTAATGTGTCACAGGGAGCATGTGTTTACTGGAATATCTTAACAAATAACTGATCCAATCGTATCTGCTTTGAGGTAATTTTATCAAATGCTTTTGTCAAGATCAATTCAGTGGATCCTTTTAGCGGTGATTCTTACCGGCTGTGCAGCGAGTGATAATCCCCTTCGTAAAGAAATTAAATTACTACAGAAAGGTATACTGAAAGATGATACCAGCTATGTATATGCCCTTCCTTACCCGTCCGGAAAAAAATACCGGGTGATCCAGGGATACTTCAGCCGCATGACACATAAAGAAAGGGCTGCACTTGATTTTAATTTACAGAGAGGTGATACCATCACCGCTGCCAGAGATGGTGTGATAAGCCGGGTAAAAGAAGATGGACAAAAAGGAGGACTGAATAAAAAGTACCGGTCAGAGGGCAACAATATTGTGATTCAGCATGCAGACGGGAGCAGGGCCGGATACTGGCATTTGCAATTTCAGGGTGCCCTGGTGAATACCGGCGATTCGGTAAAAAAAGGTCAACCAATCGCTTTAGCTGGTAAAACGGGGTATGCATTTGTGCCACACCTTCATTTCCTGGTATGGAAATTTAATAACGGGCAGTGGCAGCAGATTGCTACCCGTTTTCAGACACAGAAAGGCATAAAATATCTTCGTGCCTGGAAAAAGTATAAACAGCCCGTTGAATAATCTATTTTTGAAAAAATCTTTTTTTGTCATTACTCGAAATCTGGAGAGAACTCAAAAGTAATATTATCCATACCCGTCCGCTGGAATGGATCAGCACTGTTACCCAGATTGCCAGTGTATGGTATGCCCGCAAGAATAATGTATTGGTATATCCTACGGGGATCATCGGGGTACTGATTGCCGCTTACCTCTATTTTTTTGATTCCACCCCGCCTTTATATGCCGATGGCGCCTTGAATATTTATTATTTCGTGATGAGTGTATATGGCTGGTATAACTGGGTGCAGAAAAAAGATGCCAACCAATATGCTTATCCCATCAGCTGGTGCAGTAAACCACAGTTATGGACCGGTGTCGGTTTCTTTGTTTTCTTCTGGGCCCTGATCTGGGTGGTACTGGATCGTTTTACCGACAGCAATACACCGGTACTGGATTCAATGGTATCTTCTTCTGCTATCACGGCCATGTGGTGGATGGCCAAAAGAAAAGTGGAAAACTGGATCGCCTGGATCTTCAGCAATATTGTAGCCATCCCGCTTAATTTCTATAAGCACTTTTACCTGTTCACCCTGATGTATGTGCTCTTTCTGGCCCTGGCCTGGTGGGGTTATACTGCCTGGAAAAAAGAAGCAGACCGGCAATAAGCCGATCTGCCCATCTTCATCCTTGTGATTCCTGCGGATTGGCAGCTGCAAAGCGATGTCCCCAACGGTTACGGCATTGTTCCCTGAATTTCTCCTTGTCGGCTGCCGACAAATTCATCCATTTTTCCCGCATGGCCATCCGGTGTCCCCATTTTCTGCGGCCACCCATACCGCCCAGTAATATTCTACTCAATACCAGGATACCAAGGGCCTGCCAGAAACTGATCAGGTTGGCGCCTACGGCTGGCACGAGGGCCAGGTTCCAGAGGGTCATCAGCAGCCAGCCAAATAAAGCAAATGCTGCGGCACCAAGCATCAGGAATAAAGGAATCAAATACGGTTTTCTTCTGATCAACTTTTTCATTGTGTTTATTTTTAATTTTTTAAAAAGGCTTCATAATAATGGGCCAGTCTTTTTCTTAAATACTGTACCGCATATCTTTTTCTTGAAATAATCGTTTTAACCGACCAACCGGTTTGATCTGCAATTTGCTGCAGGGTCATTTCTTCCAGTTCATTGCTGATGAATACTTCTCTTTGTTCGGCCGGCAGTTCTGCCAATGCTTCCATCAGCTTTTCATTAAGTATCTCTTTCCATTCACTATCGGCCGGATCAAGAGCAGCTGCTTCCATCAATTCCGGTATGAGTTCCTCTTCACCCGTAAATAAGTATTCCAGTTTATCCTTAGATTGTTTTCGGTACAGGTCTGCCATTTTATTGCGGGCCACCCCGAACAACCAACCGCTCATATGCCCGATATCATGCAGATTACTTTGATTGCTCAGCTGAACCCATACTTCCTGTAAAACATCTTTTGCATCCTCCTCTCCGGGCACACGACTCCTGATAAAAGCATAAAGCTTTTCACCATATCCGGCTATCACGGTGCTGATCGATTCTTGCTGTATCATCGTTGTGTTCATTGCCTTTGCTTTGAAAAGAAGTCGCGAAACCCTGAATTTTACTTTAAAGTGCGTTCTTTTTTCACCGAAAAAAGAGCCATTATCGGCAAACGGTGCCCCCTGACCGGTTAACATTAATTTTTTATCCGCCACTGCGGCCCCGTAATTTTGGCCATGCTCCAAGACAAGGGTCAACATCCGATTCACCACATTCTTTATTTTCTCAACGGGCTGGCTATCCTGCTTTGTTTCAGCGGGCTTTTTATACCGTTGATGGATCCTGATGCCGGTGTTTATGCATCGATCAGCAGGACCATGGCTGCTAACAATGATTATGTAAACCTGTATTTCCAGGAAACCGACTGGCTGGATAAACCCCATTTTCCTTTCTGGATCACCGCCGTGTTTTTTAAATTATTCGGTTACTACGATTGGGTGTATAAATTACCCGGCATCCTGTTTGTATTGCTGGGTGCTTATTATACTTATCGTTTTGCGGTGAAGTTTTACAATAAGACCATTGCATTATGGTCGGTATTCATCCTGCTCACTGCCATGCATATCATTATTTCCAATAATGATGTAAGGGCCGAACCATTTCTCACCGGACTGATCATTGCATCTATCTATCATTTTTCAAATACACTGATTGGCAACTGGGGCTGGCAACTGGTATGGGCTTGCTTTTTTGCTGGTCTGGCCGTGATGACCAAGGGCATTTTTACATTGATTCCTATCGGAGCAGCAGTAGCGGGCCAGCTGATCCTGAAGCAGGAATGGAAGCAGCTCTTTCACTGGAAATGGATCCTCGCCTTGCTGCTGGTTATTCTATTTATCAGTCCCGAATTATATTGTCTATGGAAACAATTTGATACCCATCCCGAAAAAATCGTATTGGGTAGTCAGCAGGTTTCCGGTATCCGGTTCTTTTTGTGGGATAGTCAGTTCGGCCGTTTCTTTAATACCGGACCCATCAAGGGAAAGGGCGATAAATTATTTTTCCTGCATACCCTTTTATGGGCCTTCCTGCCCTGGTCGCTGATCATGTATACTGCCTTATATAGCAGGATCCGTCAGGGTATAAAAAAAATCAATACTCCGTTTACCGAGTGGTTCACCCTTTGCAGCAGCCTGATGACCCTGCTGGTATTTTCTTTCTCCGGGTTCCAGTTACCGCATTATACCAATATCATTTTTCCGATGCTGGCCATTCTGAGTGCTGTGCTGATTGATCATCAGGTAAGCAAAGGGCAAATTGTATTTGGAAAAATTCAGAACGGACTGATTGTACTGATGTTGGTGCTTGTTGGCGGACTCCTGTTTTTTTACCAGCCGGCTCTTTCTATTCTTTTTATCATCGCGGCGCTGCTCCTTTTAATATTATTGTTTTTGTTACCGAAGTTGTCACCAGTGAGTAAGCAATGGTATCCTTATCTGCGATCCGGTATTACCGTTTTATTCATTGCCATTTTCCTGAATCTGTGTTTTTACCCGGATTTATTACGGTATCAGTCCGGTAATCAGGGGGCGGCACACATGAACAAACAATTTCCCACCGAGCCGCTGGGCCGTTTGGGAATTTATTTTCCTTCCGGTGAATTTTATCTGCATCAGCCAACTTATCGCAGCAGTGTGGAAGAAATCAGTCTGAAGAAATTTTCGAAAGCAAGAATTTTATTTGTAACAGCGGAAGAAATGGAGCAACTGGAAAAAGCCGGAGTGGCGATCAAAAAATTAAAGTCTTTCGACGAATTTCATGTCACCATGCTCAGCCTGAAGTTCATCAATCCCAAAACAAGGCAAAAAGAATTAAAGCAGCATTACCTGATCCGCTTGCTTTGAGTTTTTATTTTCCCTGAGATAAATAAGTATTGAGCCGGTTCAGTACCAGTGCCGGATGAATACCGGTGATACAGGGTCTTTCAATACAACTAGTTTTCCGGTGATTGGCGGCACTCACACAGGGAGAGCAGGGTAGTCCGAGATAAAAGGGTTCTGCATTTCCTCCCAATGGTAAATACAGGTGCGGTGTTTCGGGCCCGAAGAGCACAAAAACTTTCAGCTTGGTCACAGCAGCAAAGTGAGCAGGGCCCGAATCATTGGTGAGCATACAGCTGCTGATATCATACAAAGGCACCAGTTCATCAAATGTGAAAAAGCCCGAAGAGTTGATACAACGCGGATCGCTGATCATATCAGTAACCGCCTGCACATAGTCCTTCTCCGCAGGTGAACCGGTCATGATGATGATGATATTGGGAAATTGCTGCAGAAGCTGTTTGCCTACCACGCCAAAATTTTCGGGTGGCCAGCGGCGTTGCGGGAGCATATCGGATGCATTCACATTCAGCAACAACACGTGTTCATTGTTCCAGCCAGGATAAAGCTGCCTGATTTTATTTCTTACCTGCTCGGTGGCTGAGACCGGAATTTCCGCTTTGGCCAGTTGCAGTTCTTCATCAGGTACGGCAACTGTTGCATAGGCATTTTGATAAGCTCCCATCGCGCGGTTGACCAGGGAAACAAAATTGATAGCCACATGCACATGCGGATTATAGCGAACCGTTTTATTCACGAGATTGCCGCGGTAGAGTCCTTCATCATGCAGACTGGTAAAGCCAATACGGGAGCGGGCACCGCTGAAAAATCCAAGCAATGCCGTAAAGCGGGAGAATAATTCCAGATCAATGACAGTTGAGATCTTCTTTTTCCGGCACCAGACCAGGAAACGGAACACATCGGCAATCAAACCAAAGAAATGGTCTGCTTTCATCTTGAAAACATGGTCTTCCGGAATTGTTTTCAAAATATCAAGGCTCTTATAATTCTTTTTGAAGATCACGAAATAAATATCAGCGCTTGCTTCTAATCTGAGTTTCCGCATGGCCGGGTCGGCAATGAGGGCACTACCCATCTCAGACAGTTCAATAAAAAGGGTGCGGCTGGTATCCGGCGTCTTTTTACGGGCGCCCCGCAAGAGATCAGCCAACCAGCAGAAAGGGCTGATCAAAAAACAGAGCGGAATACCCACCCACCTGTCAATGATCCGCATCGTATTTACTGTCATACCGCTTGTTTAAAAACGGCGTAAAAGTAACTCAATTCATTTTGTTGCCGTAAAACTTGGGGTTTGGGCTGCAGCCGTTATTTTTGAATGGTAAACGCCACCTATTGTCTATCAGGAAAATTGTTGTGATTGGCCCGGAAAGCACGGGTAAAAGCACCCTCTGTGAGCAGCTGGCGCGTCATTATGAAAGCAGCTGGTGCCCGGAATATGCCCGGGAATTTTTGCTAAATAACGGCACCAGTTATGAATATGATGACCTGCTCACCATTGCCAGGGGTCAACTGGCCCTGGAAGATGAATATTTTGACAAGCTGGAAACCAATAGCCTGCCCCTGCTCGAAAGCGGAGGACATATTCCTCTTTTTATAGATACCGATATGTATGTGGCCAAAGTGTGGAGTGAATTTGTTTTTGGGAATTGCCACCGGTTTATTCTGGACGAAATTGTGAGGAGAAAATATGATTGTTACCTGCTTTGTAATACAGATCTGCCCTGGGTAAAGGATGTGCTCCGGGAACACCCCGATCTGGAAACCCGCAAAAAACTCTACCGTATTTACAAAGATATCATGGTGAACCAGCCGGTTCCCTGGGTGGAAATCCGGGGTGATGCAGAACAGCGCTTCTCCACTGCTGTTTCTGCTGTTGACAAATTAATCAGGGAGGGGCAAGTCCGGTAACCCGGATAATATCGGGATCGGTATGCAGGTAATCCATCTGTAACTGAATGGCTTTTGACCTGCGCAGTAACCAGGCAGATGCCGGTTTTACTTTATATCTTTTCGGATTGGGTAAGCAGGCGGCTATCATGGAGGCCTCCTGTTTCGTCAGTTTTTTGGCCGGTTTATTAAAGTAGGCCTGCGCGGCGGCTTCAATACCAAAAATACCATCCCCCATTTCGATCACATTGAGATAGACTTCCAGAATTCTCTTCTTTCCCCAGATCGTTTCAATCATAAATGTAAAATAGACTTCGAGCCCCTTTCGGATCCAGCTTCTTCCCTGCCATAAAAAAACATTCTTGGCCACCTGCTGACTGATCGTACTGCCTCCGCGTATCCTGCCCGGCTTTTTCTCATTATAAGCCATCGCTTTTTTGATACTCTTCCAGTCGAACCCTTTATGATCCGGAAACAACTGGTCTTCTGAGGCGATGACGGCCAGACCAGCCTGAGGAGAAATATTGCTACGGCTTACATAGTCTCTTTTCAGACCATGACCGCTGACCCAGCTCACCAACTGGGTAATCGTGATGGGAGGATTCACCCATTTGAGCAGGAGGATATAAAAGAACTGGAAAACAAAAATCCAGAGAAAGATCTTTTTGGTCCATCTCCAGCACTGTCGCAAAAGCTGCTTTATTTTTTCAGATCTTGTTTCAGAGTCGTTTTCCATAAATGATCAAACCCCAGACAAGGGCGACCCCAAAAATAATCAGTAAGAGGCCGTTTATTTTATTAATGATTTGAATATTATGCGGTGTTAACCGGTTCCGGATTTTGCCAGCCAGCAATACTTTCAGTACATCGGTACCCAGCATCCAGCATAAACAGGTAGTGAAAACGATGATCCGGTGATTCACAGTATAAGCAGCCACGGCGGTTGATGTGGTAATCCAGAAAATGAATACTGCGGGATTCAGGGTATTCATGAAATAGCCGGAAAGAAAAATCTTGGCGGTATCTCTTTTCCGGAACCGAATCACCTGTTCTCCCTGTTCATTTACTTTTATTTTCTTAAAAAAAAGAAAGTAGATCCCCATTGAAACCAGGAACACACAACCCACCACACCCATTTCGGTTTTATATTGTTTGAGGCTGTTAAACAGTTCGGTGAAAATGTTGCCAACCAGTAACAGAGAGATATCACTTGCCGAAACCCCCAGGATAAAAGCAAAACCACCCCGGGGACCGTTGTTCAAACTCTGCTTGATGATGGAAAAAAGCACAGGACCTACCGAGATACTCAGTAACAAACCAAAACCCAGTCCTTTAAGTATGGCTTCAAACATTTGGAGATAAAGAAAAAATGTACTTGTTATTGCAAGGGCCGGAATTTTTCTTCTCCCGGAATCAACCGGTTAAACCGTACCGCTGCTGAGGAATTTTTCCCAGTCCGCCAGTATTTTACCCTTCATCACTCTCGGGAATTTATGCTGACTGCCCAGTTTCCCTTTCAGTTCCATGAACTTCAGGAATTTTTCCTCCGGCAACACTTCCAGGAATACGTCCTTGAGCGCGCTGTCTCTTTCCGTTGCATAATCATCATTCAATGCCCGCAGGTGTTCATCAATTCTGTTCCTGAGCTGGTTGGCATCCACGGCATCATTGGTAGCCACATACCAGCGGTGGGCAAAGAAGTTTTCAAACGGGAATCCCACCACGGTGTATTCGGGAATACTGATATTAAATTCTTCACTCACCAGTTCAATCGCTTTATTCATATTCTCCACGCTGAGATGTTCACCGGTCAGGCTCAAAAAATGTTTGGTACGACCCGTAATCACAACTTCACTTTTCTCCAGGTCCACAAACTTGATGGTATCACCGATCAGGTAACGCCAGGCGCCGGAATTGGTGCTCATCAGCAAGGCGTATTCCTTTCCTTCTTCCACTTCGTGAATCATGCGGGCCTCAGGATCAGCCACGATCTGTCCGTCGTTATCAAAATTCTTATCATCAAAAGGAACAAACTCGAAAAAGATATTATTATCAAGAATCAGCTTCATGCCCTTTGCATGCTCCCTTGTTTTGTAGCCGATAAATCCTTCGCTCGACAAATAATTTTCAATATATACAATGGGTTTGCCAAGCAGTTTTTCAAAGCCTTTTTTATACGGTTCAAAAGCGACGCCGCCGTGTACAAAAAAGCTGAAGTTGGGCCAGATTTCGTGTATGTTTTTAACCTTGTACTGTTCGATCACCATTTCCATACACATCTGGCACCAGGCGGGTACCCCTACAATAAAACCGATATCCCATTCTCTGGCATGCTCCACAATTTCATTAAGTTTCTGATTCCAGTCACTCATGGCAGCAATTCGTCCGCCGGGTTTATAAAAACTCTGGAACCAGAAAGGTCTTTTCTTCGCCAGTATGCCGCTGAGATCACCGGCAAACCAGCCGGCTTTTCCTTTTTTGAGGTCAGTGGCACCTCCAATCATCAGAAAACCTTTGGTGATCGCTCTTTTATTGGCTTCCTGGTAACTGAGCAGACTTAACAGTTGCCTTAAATAGTTAACGGTATTACTGCGGAGCATCTCGCGGGTCACCGGTATATACTTGCTGGCCGCTTCGGATGTACCTGAACTCAGGGCATAATACTTGATCTTGCCCGGCCAGGCCACATCTGATACCCCGTCGAGGGTTTTTTTCCACCACTCCTCATAGATTTTATTATAATCATGTACAGGAACCAGTTCCTGGAATTTTTTGGCAGGATGACGATTGAGTAAGGCCTCATCAAAACGGTAATGCTGGCCAAATTCTGTGAATCTTGCTTTTTTCAGGAGTTTCTTCAATACCCTGAGCTGCTGTCTCCTGGCATCATTTACCGGCAGTCTTAATGCAGCCGCAATGGCCCTGGGCAATTTAATATCAATAATGGTAGCCATGAAGCCGGATCGGTGGTGGTGTTTAAAGATACGCAATGATTTACGTAAGGCGGCTGCAATATAATGCTGAAATTCCTTTATCCCCCCAGTCTCCTGTACAGTTTCCGGATTAACTTCAGTTCATCAACCGGGTCATAATCCCTGGCATACCAGTGATCCATCATCTGCAGGCTTTCCTCGGTCAGTGGCTGTTTTAATTGTACAGGAATACCATTAGCTGCCATGATTCCTTTCCGGAGTGGTGGAAGGCCTTTTTGGGGAAGGGCATACCCGATCCAGGTATGGGAACCCAGCAGTACGCTGATACAATTTTTCAGGAATGAAAGCGGTTTTCGTTGCAGCAGGAACTGAAATGGAAAGAATAGCAGGCTCAGAAAAGCGACAGATACATCTGTTAATCGTTTCAGCCTTTTGTTATAGGGGTTGGACAGGTTGAATCCATTTTCTTTTGAAAGGGATTCTCCGGCCACATTGGCTGATCGGCTTCCCACCACGCTGCTGCTTCCGGATGCGCAGATACCGGAACGGGTGCCTGCAGGCAGTTGTTGGAGGCTTTGCAGAATATCTGCATACCGGAGGGTACCACTGCAGTAAATGATTTCTTTATAGGGAAGGGTTGCCACCAGCTGGTCCAGATTTTTCCAGTATCCCGCAGCTTGTCCGTCATTCACATCCACTGCAATTCTGCCCAGCATTTTTTGTTGAATCCCTGCCTGTTGTAATAGCGACAATACTTCCTTGTATTCTTCCGGGCTTGCAACCACCAGCGTGGTGAGCTGTGCTTCTTTTTCCCTTCGGGTATCCAGTACATTAAACCTTACCAGCAGCCAGCGAAGGATACTGATCATGATAAAGGACAGCAGTGCACCAAACAGGATAATTCCTCTCGAAAAACGGTACTGTTCGGGCAAGAGGGCATAACCGGCCAGTAAAACCAATGTGGCAATGATTGTGGAACTGATCAGTTCTGATCTTTTGTACCAGCGATCATACAAACCGGCATAATAAGCTGCCAGCAGGTAAAAAACGGTAAAAGAGGGAAAGGCAATCCAGAGTAAACGGTTCTCATAATGCACATCTGTTTTCACATAACTGTTCCAGCCATTTTTTATCAGCCAGAACGATAAGAGAATCAGTCCTGCATCAATCAGCGGTAAACCAAAACGTCGGATAAAGCCACCGAAGGGTGTCAGTCCGGGCCTGAACCAGATACCGGTATGAATGAGACTGGTGAATAGAGAGGCCCTGCTTCCGCCATAATGTTTACGTACAAACTGGCTCATGGCATTATAAAACATTTTTACATAATTCATACTGCCTTTCCGGGTACTTTCTCCTTTGAAATGGATGATGCTGCTTCCGGCAAAATAGTAATTGGTATAACCTGCCTGCTGGATCCTGAAACTCAGGTCCACATCTTCTCCATACATGAAAAAGTTTTCATCAAAGCCACCGGTTTTATCCAGCACTTCTTTCGGAATCATCATGAATGCACCGGCCAGTACATCCACTTCATTGTTACTGTGTTCCGGTAAATGCCCCAGATGGTATCTGGAAAATATACTGGAATGCGGAAATAATCTGGAAAGCCCGAAAAGTTTATATAATGAAGTGAGCGGTGAAGGAAAAGACCGCTTGGATTCTTTTAAGAATTTTCCGCTGCCGTCGATCATGCGGATCCCCAGACCACCGGCACGGGGATTGGATTGCATAAACTGAATACATTGAACAAAACAGTCTTCTGGCACAATGGTATCCGGATTTAAAAAAAGAATATACCGGCCTTTCGCCATCGCCAGGCCCTGGTTACAGGCTTTGGCAAATCCCGTATTCTCTTTATTCTCTTTAAACTGAACGGTTGGAAATTTGGGGGGCAGGTACAACATACTGCCATCTGAAGAGTGATTATCAACCACAATGATTTCAGTTTCCAGGTCACGGGCTGCTGCCAGTACAGAATAGATACACTGCTCCAGGAAGTGTTTAACATTATAATTTACTATGATGACTGATAGTACCGGCATAGCGGGCTGCTGGTTACGAAGTACGAAGTTTTCGGCGTCTGTTCAAAATAAGAGCGCTGCTTTCTCTTCGCCTCTAGGGCATTTCGGGTATCTTTGTGTATGCTTAAATCGGTGCTTAAAGAGGCTGCCGGGGCCGGAGCCCGGGAGATTCTCCGCTTTTTCAATAAAAGTTTTACGGTCAGTAATAAAGAGGGGGTCAACAACCTGGTGACAGAGGCAGATCATGCCGCTGAAAAAGCAATCATTGAAGTCATTCACCGGCATTATCCGGATCACCAGGTACTGGGTGAAGAGAGCGGGGCCAGCAATGGTACTTCCTCTATCAAATGGATTGTGGATCCGATTGACGGCACCGTGAATTTTGCACATGGCATTCCATTAAACTGTGTTTCTATTGCCATTGAAGAAAAAGGGGTGATTATCATGGCCGCTGTATTGAATCCCCATCTGAATGAATATTTTTTTGCAGAAAAAGGAAAGGGAGCATTCCTGAATGATCAGCCCATACAAGTCAGCAACGAAACCAATGCCATCAATGCCTGTCTGGTAACAGGTTTTCCCTATACCTATATCAATATGCCCAATGGTCCACTGGAGATTTTTGAAAGATTTGTCCGCAAGGGTGTTCCCGTCAGGCGATTGGGTTCAGCCGCCATTGATCTTTGCTGGGTGGCCTGTGGGCGCTTCGACGGATTTTATGAGCATAAACTGGAACCCTGGGACAGTGCTGCCGGTTACCTGATTGTGGAAGAAGCCGGAGGCCGGGTTACCGATCATGAAGGTCAACCCTTTTCTGTGTATCAGCATAAAGTACTTGCCACCAACGGAAAAATCCATGATGAAATGGTGGAGGTCATCAATAACCGAAAAGAATTATGAGTAATCGTACAGAAATCAGTTCGCTTGGCGAATTCGGACTGATCGAACACCTGACTAAAAATATTGAGTTGCATAATGCTTCCTCCATTTTAGGAGTGGGAGATGATGCTGCCGTGATCGATCATTTTGGAAAACAAACCGTTCTTTCCAGCGACCTCCTGGTAGAAGGCGTTCATTTTGATCTGACCTACACTCCGCTTCGCCACCTCGGATACAAAAGCATCACCGTCAATCTGAGTGATGTATATGCCATGAATGCTCAACCCACTCAGGTGTTGTTGAATCTGGGTATCAGCAATCGTTTCAGCGTGGAAGCTCTGGATGAATTTTATGAAGGCGTTTATGCAGCCTGTAACCGGTACGGGGTTGACCTGGTAGGTGGTGATACCACTTCTTCTCAAAAGGGTTTTATCATTTCCGTTACCGCCATCGGTGAAGTGACGCCTGATAAATATGTAAAAAGAAGTACCGCTCAAAAGGGAGACCTGCTTTGTGTAAGCGGCGACCTGGGGGGTGCCTATGTGGGATTGCTTTTCCTGGAAAGGGAAAAAAAGATTTTCATGGAAAGCCCCGGTGTACAACCTGATCTGGAAGGAGAGTCCTATGTGATCGGCCGCATGCTCAAACCGGAGGCAAGAAAAGATATTGTTGATTTCTTCGCCAGCAGCGAGATTGTTCCTACTTCCATGATGGATATCAGCGACGGACTCAGTTCCGAAATTCTCCACATATGTAAACAAAGCAATCTGGGCTGTGTATTGTATGAAGAAAAAATCCCTGTTCACGAGGAAATGAAAAGAGCAGCCTTTAAATTTGAAATAGATCCTACCGCCTGTGCGCTGAGCGGTGGTGAAGATTACGAATTGCTGTTCACGATCCCGCAAACCGAATACGATAAACTGGTACTCAATGAACAGATCAGTGTAGTGGGTTATATGACGGAGCCGGAGCAGGGCGCACATATCATCACTAAAGGCGGAGGCCGGCATGCCATCACTGCGCAGGGCTGGAATCATTTAAAATAAACGTACATGATCAGCAACAGAAGAGCCATGAACAGTATCGCAGGAGGGGTAACTGGCTTTTTCATACTGATCCTTTTAACGGGATGCGGATCCGGACGCGCTTCTTTTTCGGCTTCCAAAAAATATGCCCCCGAAGAACTACAGAAAGATTATCAGGTTTACCGCTCCCTGCTGGAAACCCATCACCCGGGACTTTACTGGTATACCGCTAAGGACAGCATGGATTACTTTTTGGACTGGGGGAGCCGGCAACTCAGGGATTCACTCACTGAACCACAGTTCCGGAAAATTCTCAGTTATGTAACGGCCAAAGTAAATTGCGGTCATACAACAGTCCGCCCCTCGAAAGCCTGGAACAAATACAGCGATACCGCCCGATTGGGTAAAATGTTTCCCCTCAGTATGAAATTATGGGGAGGGAATGGAGCAACAGATGAAATGAAGATGGTGGTCACGGCCAATCTGAATCGCCGCGACAGTATTCTCCGGAGAGGAACTGAGGTTTTATCCATCAATGGCCGCAGCAAAGAGCTGATCGTGGATTCATTGTTCAAATTTATCTCTACCGATGGCTATAACAGCACTCACAAATATCAGTCACTCAGTAACCGGGGACTTTTCGGATCCCTGTATACCAATATATTCGGTATTGCTGAAAAATACCAGATTGAATACCGTGACAGTTCCGGTACTACAAAACAAATCAGCATTCCTGTTTACAATCCCGCCGCTGATACGGTGGGCAGGGGTACCCGGGCTTTCAGGCCTACCACCCAGACTCAGCCATCCAAAAAACAGCAACGTGAGTTGAGAAAAAACAGTATCCGCTTATTAAGAATGGATACGGCCAACCATAGTGCCATGATGGATCTGGCCTCATTTGGAAAAGGGTATAATCTGAAAAAATTCTTTCATCAGTCTTTTGAAGCGCTTGAAAAAAACGGGATCACCCACCTGATCATTGACCTGAGGAGTAATGGCGGCGGAAGTGTCACCAACTCCACGCTGATCACCCGTTATATAGCCAATCAATCTTTTAAAATTGCTGATTCATTGTACGCTGTAAAAAAGGGCAGCCCCTGGGCCCGGTATATTCAGGATCATTTCTGGAATAAACTGTTTATTCAGTTCTTTACAAAGAAACGTGCTGATGGCTATTATCATTTCGGGTATTTTGAACGGCATGCATTCAAGCCAAAGAAAACTCATCATTTTGGCGGACAGGTTTATATTTTAACCGGAGGCAATTCTTTTTCTGCTTCTACTTTATTTGCCTCTGCCCTCGCGAAGCAGGAAAATGTAACCATCGTAGGTGAGGAAACCGGTGGGGGTGCTTATGGTAATTCTGCCTGGCTGATCCCGGATGCTACCTTACCGGAGACCGGTATCCGTTTCCGTCTTCCTTTGTTCCGTTTGGTGATTGATAAGAATACGCCGAAGAATGGTAAAGGGGTTCAGCCCGAAGTGCTGGCCTTACCAACAGTAGATGATATCAGAAAGAACGCTGATTTCAAAGTAATCCGCACGATGGAATTGATAAAAGAACATAAAGAGGGAATCAAAAAGAATTAAGCTTCTTCAACCAAATCATCTTCGTTCAGCAGCAGAAACCGGTCTGCATCTTTTAAAAAAGGAAGTTTTTCCCTTACCAGCATCAGCTCCTCTTTATTCAGGGTGATCGTGAAAATATCTTCTTCGTCTTTTTTGGTATAAACTGTTTCTCCCATCGGATCAACAATCATGCTATCTCCGCTATGATAAATATTATTTCCATCATTACCCACTCGATTTACACCCACTACATAACATTGGTTTTCGATGGCCCGGGCCTGTAGAAGGGTTTTCCAGGCATGGCTTCTTCTTTCGGGCCAGTTGGCCACATAAATCAGGAGGTCGTATTCAGCTTCACCATGCGCCCGATCGGCTGCTGAGGGCGACTGCCGGGCCCAGACAGGAAAACGCAGATCATAACAAACCAGTAGATTAATCCTCCAGCCTTTAACAGAAGCAATTAATCTTTTGGAGCCCGCTGTATAATGTTCATCTTCTCCGGCAAAAGCAAAACGGTGTCTTTTATCATAAACCCCATACTGACCATTCGGTAACATCCAGATCAGCCGGTTATAAAATTTTTGATCTTCTTCAATGATCAGGCTACCGGTCAGCACTATTTTTTTTTCAGCTGCTATCCTTTTCATCCATTGCAGCGTTGGTCCTTCCATTGTTTCGGCAAACAGTTCCGGCTTCATGCTGAATCCGGTGCTGAACATTTCGGGTAATACCACCAGCTCGGTTTTTTGGCTGATTCCCATTATTTTTTGCTCCAGCATCTGCAGGTTGGCCGCTTTCTCTTCCCAATGGAGATGGGTCTGTATCAGGCTAATGGTAAGTGATTGCATAAAAAGGTATGAATTGTAAAATTAGCTGATTCAACAAAAACGGCCCCGTAAAAACGGGGCCGTATGACCATTAACCATTAAACCTTAAAACTTAGTTTTTAAACTTGTAGCGGAGCATAATTTCATGTGCATCTCCACCACCCGCATCAAATACACTCACGGGGTTACGATAGAGATCAAAAGAATAGCCAAGCATCAGTTTTTTATTGACATAGAAACCGGCTGAAGCGGTTAAGCTTTGCTTCCAGCGGAAACCCAGTCCACCCCAAAAAAGTTGTTTGTGATCCACCCGAACGCCAGCCTGAAATTCCAGTGGTGCATTGGGGAGATAAATAAATTGTACATGGGGCGTTACCACATTGGATTCATCGGTAGCCCAGCGATAGAGCCCGTGCAGGTAGTAGTGGCGATACAGCCTGGCTTCCTGTCCTGATGTGAGGTTGCCGGTATAAAAATCAAGTTTAGACTGTATCAGCTGTGAAACAGCCGCACCAACATGCCATTTTTTGCTATTGTAGGAGATACCGAAGCCGGCATCAAACTTGAATTTATTATCGCTATTGCCAAGGGCAGGATCTGAACCCAGTGTAGCCGAGAGTTTGGCCCTGTCTATTGAATATTGCAATCCTTTGGCTTCAATACCCAATGAAAAGCGGGCATCTTCTCCTACCGGAATATGCTTGGCAAAGGCAAGTTGTACGCCCCTCCTTGATGTGGGACCTGTTTCATCATTATACAAATAACCACCCAGCCCGATTTTCAGGGATGGCAGGTCAAATGAGCCGAATACCATGGCGGTTTTAGGCGATCCGCTGATTTCGTTCCACTGTGTACGGTAACTTCCGCCGATCATGCTTCCGTTTGAACCCGCCAGGGAGGGATTGTGAATCATTCCCTGCAGATCAAAAAGAGAAGAAGTTTGAATTTGCTGTGCACCGGATTTCAGTGCGGCAAATGCTATGATGACTGTAATTATCTTTTTCATTTATTTGTCTTGTTCGGTTAACGCAATATGGTTACATCTCCTTTTACACTGATGGGTTTTCCCGTGATGGTCTTGAAGGAAACATTGTAGTAGTAGGTTCCATCAGCCACCGGCTTCCCTTTATAAGTTCCATCCCAGTTGTTCTGATAGTTTTCGTTTCTGTATACTTCATTGCCATAACGGTTGTAAACAGCTACGAATATTTTATCGGTACAGGGGTTTCCGTCTGTTACCAGCCAGCGGTCGTTTTGACCGTCGTTATTGGGTGTAAATGCATTCATCACTTTAATACAGTAAGGAATCACAGTTACCAGTGCATTATCACTACCAATACAGCCATTGGCATCTGTTACGGTCAGCAAATAAGGAGTAGTTTGGGCAGGCTTTACTACCGGTGTAAATGTGGATGCTCCTGTGATATTATTATTAGGTGTCCACAAAATGGTGGCCGGAGTGCCATTACTGCTGCCCTGCAACTGAACCTCATCGCCCTGAACAATGGTCTTATCAGTTCCTGCATTTACAGTCGGAGCTGGTCTTACCGGAACATTGACAGTTTTTGAGACCAATCCGCAGGCAAAATCCCTTACCTGGATGGTATGATTACCGGCACTGATATTATTGAATTGAGATCCTGATTGAAAGGCTCCTCCATCAATGCTGTAAGAATAAGGAGCAATACCACCGTTGGCAGTTACCCTTATAGAACCATTGGGTGTGTTATTACAGGAAGATACTGCTGTTTCGGTGGTGGATACATTCAACTGCGTAGTGTCGCCAAACTCCAGCACATGGTTGGAAAATGCGCCAACTGAAAACAGTCTGCGGTTAGCCGCTGCTGTTCCGGCAGGTACTTTTTCGGTGAAAAACAATGCTGGTATGATTGGTGGATGAAGAAGACTGTTCTATTCTCCAGCTTGCTCCACCATTATTGGTGACCAGAAATCCACCGGCGCAACCTATATAACCGTTGTTCAGGTCATGGAAGACCACTGAGTTGAAATTACCTACCGGGAAAATGGAAAGAATATTTCCGGTAATATCCTGCCAGCTGTTTCCACCGTCTGTAGTTCTGTAAACCACTTTTCTGGGAAATCCGTTACCTACCAGGAATACCGTATTGGCATCCATTGCATACATATCGTTGTAGGTAATTTGTGGGGTTACACCCGGTGTAGGCAGCGGCAGTTTGTTCCAGGTCACACCGGCATCTGTTGTTTTCCAGACCGTGTCCCTGGTTCCGGTTACATAACCAATCTGATTTGTAGGAAATTCAATATGTCTGAAATTCTGAAAATTAGTACTGGTATGAAATCCGTTATACACCGTCCAGGTATTCCCTCCGTTGGTAGAACGGAAAACTTTCGGCGAACGACTGGCTGCAGCTACCGAAAAGGAGCTATATCCGCAAACCCATACACTGTCATTTCCGGAAGTGGCCACATCCCACATTTGTTCATTTGCATTTGCATATACCGGATCAATCGTGGGTAAACCCGGAGAAGGGATATTCATATCTACTGATCGGTAAATATTGCCGGCACCGGTGGCAAAATAGGCTTTAGCCGGATTGCCCGTAGCGAAAGCTGCAGAGTTGATCTGAATATTCAGATTGATAAAGTCCTGTCGAACGATCTGATCCCAGGTACGGCCACCATTATTCGTACGGGCGATAATTCCACCACCAACTGCCATTGCGTTGGCACAATCTGCAAAATCGAGTTTGTTAAATGAACCGGTGGTTCCCTGAGAATAAGTACTGGCCCATCTGTTGCCAGGGATAGAATCAGATACTACTCCGTTTTGACCGGCCACTAAAAATTTGCCGGAAGGTAAAATATCAATCGCCTGTCCACCAAATAAACTGTAATTCCTGCCGGAGGGCAACCACCTTTCTTCTACCCAGGTAGTTCCGTTATTGGTAGAGGTCCACATCCTGTTAACAGGGCCTATAGTCGGAGAGTTAGCGGGTACAAATAATTTGCCATTGGCAGCACGTACAATATTTGCCGGGTTGGAAAAGCAAAAATCGGATTGCTTGCAGGAATAGTTGGAAATCCTGTTGGCGGGTTTGTCAGGTTCACAATTTCATAACGGCCTCTTTCTTTTAATCCGTTAGCCATATTCACCGTACTATCCGCAGGACCGGTGTAGATGCGCATGGCTGTATTATTCGTATTTGCAATTAATAAAATAGTATTCGCATCCAGAATATGCATCGCCCTGAAGGATGAATTCGCTGCGGTTACGGTTCTGTACAGGCCTGCCGATCCGCCACAAGGAAATGGAGGATTAGACGTAATTCCAGAATAGCCCAGTCTTTCTTTAGTAGTGGAATAATCGGTTAAAACTCCATTGGAAAATTTCCAGACCAGAGAAGCATGTTGAGAACCCAGGGCCGAAGTTTGTCCACCGGTTGGTAAACAGGTAGCGGTATTCACCGCTGGAATTTGGATGGTCGGGCCCCCACTTGAATGTTGTGAGTTTCCTGTGATATAACCCGTGTTGTCGTCAAAGAACATGATCCGCTGAATCTCTTTTCCTTTACCTGTTACGGTATATAACTGAGGTGCAATATTGGGATTGTTGATATAGCCGATCCGGGTTACCGTTCCTCCGGAAGGAGAGGTCAGAGAGTCCCAGGTAGAACCGCCGTTATTGGTAAAATAAACTTTGGGAATAGAATCAAGGGTGTTCCATTCACCGCCCATATAACCCTTATTCTCATTTACAAACCAGACTGTATTAATATTTTTTGAATTATTATAAAGCGGACTGCGAACAAAGACCCAGTTAACTCCTCCGTCTGTTGATTTAGCAATACATCCACCGGATCCTGTTGCATACGCAATATTGGCAGACACAAAGTGAACATCCTGAAAGGAGGTAGAAGTCAAAACACCGGCCGGGCTCATGAAGGAAAAATTGCCGTATGCCCAATTGGCTCCACCATCAGTAGTAAAGGCAATACCCCCGTTGGAACCTACTGCGATGCCCCGGTTATTATCAAAAAAATCCAAATCAGTAACAGTAAATCCAAATTGAATTGGATTTCTGAATCGCCAGAGATCCTTGTTATAGACACTGGCCACAGATCCTATCTGTGCCTGAACCTGTAACAAGAGAATGAAAAGGGTCAATAAGAGGCTGACACCTCTTTTGCCATTAGAGTAGCTGTACATTTTGAGTTGTTTTGGTACTTAAGTGGACAATGTTATATCAGCTAAGGGGAGTGATTTGTAGAATTAGTTCTACAAATCCTTGCCGGTAAAGAACAGAATATTGATTTTTGAAAAAATGATCTCCCGGCGGTTTCATATATTACTTATAATCAGTCTCTTTGGATTTTTTTCTGCTACAGCTCAGAACAAATCCAATAAAGGGAAAGAGTTTTGGCTGGGTTATGGGTTTAATTCCTGGTTCTTTATACCGGATGGAACGCTGCCTCCCAATTCCCAGGAACTTAATCTCTACCTGACCACCGAGGCGGCAGCCACCGTTACTGTTTCCATCCCTTCTTCGGGCTGGTCACAAACCGTGAATATCCCTGCCAATAGTGTGGATGCCACTATACTGATCCCAAAAACCGGTACTGATGATGCCCGTATGTTGAATGAGGGTTTAGGAAACCGCGCTATTCATATTGTGAGTGATACACCTATCGTTGTGTTTGCGCATATGTATAATACGCAAACCTCCGGTGCCACGATGCTGATACCGGTGGAAACCTATGGATACAAGTATTATGCATTGAACTATTCCCAATCACAATCCGGTTCCAAAGTCCCTTATACCTATTCCAATACCACATCGAATGGTACCGGCTGGTATTCCTGGTTTTATGTGGTGGCTGCTGAAGACAATACCCGTTTGGAAATTACCCCTTCCGATACAACCCGCTCCGGGGTATTACCCGGAAATACTTTTACGGTTAACCTGAATAAAGGACAAACCTATTGTGTGATGGGAAAACTGGTGGATGGAGGTAACCTCCTCTGGCAGGCCAGTAAAGATTTAACGGGCAGTAAAGTAGTATCCGTTCCCGGTAATGATGGAAACTGTCATCCCTTTGCCCTGTTCTCCGGAAGCGGAGGCGTCAGGTTTTGTTTCGGTGATGGGGGAGAAGTGATGATGCAACAGAATTTTCCGGTACAGGCATGGGGAACACAATATCTCACCTACCACATGCTCAACAATACGAATACAGATATCAATGACCATTTCAAGAATTTTTACCGCATAAGCGTAGATGACCCCACTACCCTGGTGTTGAGAAATGGAGTACCACTGACCGGACTGATCAATAATTTTTATTACGAGATTATTGACAGTACCGGTGGTGATTATATTACGGCCAACAAACCAATCATGGTGGCCCAGTACACACCCGGTGGTAACCGTTGTGTAAACGCCAGCCCAATTGCCTATGGTGATCCGGAAATGATTTATCTAAGTCCGATAGAACAAGGAAGCCGCGACGCCCTTTTTTACGCTAACAGAAAAACATTTATTGATTTCAATTACGTGAATGTATTAGTACAATCAACGGGTATCCCTTCATTGAAACTGGATGGTGCTGTTTTTGATCCTGCTAATATTATCACCCATCCCAAGAATCCGGCCTATTCAGTGGCGGTGGCCCGGATTTTCGGACCGGCAGGCCAGCACCGGTTGACCTGCGACTCAATTTTCAATGCCACGATTTACGGATTAGGTTATTTTGAAAGTTATGGGTACAACGTAGGTACATTTGTCAATAACCTCAACAGTTATATACAAATACAAAACACCCTCAATACGAACGGGAAGCTGGATAGTTTTACCTGTCCTAAAACACCTGTCAGACTCTTTGCAAAAATTGCTTATCCCGCAACATCCATCACCTGGAAATTCAGTCAGGTCCCCGGTATTAATCCCAATGCCGATTCAATCGTCAATAACCCGGTACCGGTAAGAACCGAAATCATCAATGGCAGAACTTATTATGTATATACCCTGCAACAGGATTTTACTTTTGCTGCACCCGGACTTTATACGATTCCGATCGCTTATACCTCAGCCGTCATTGAAAACTGTAATCAAACCGAATTTGCCAGCCTGAATGTGCTGGTAAAAGCAGGGCCCCCTGCCGATTTCACCATTTCCAACCAGCTTTGTCTGTCTGATACCGTTCGGTTTACCGGCATAACTGCCACCGTAAATGGATTGTTTAATTACAATAATTACCTGTGGAATTTTGATGACGGCAGTACCCAAAATACCAAAGACGCCAGGAAAAGATTTGCCAGTACCGGCAATCATGATATCCGCTATCGCGTGTATGCCGATAATGGTTGTATCGGTGATACCACTAAAACCATCAGCATCATCAATGGAACTGGGCCCCAGCTTACATTGAATATCACCGGTAACCGATGCAAGGACAGTTTGCTGACTTTTACTTCTTCCATTGTACCCAATTCTAATAATCCAACCAGCTGGTTCTGGGATTTTGGCGGCGGCCAAACAGTAAGCTCCAACCAAAGTCATATTACCAGCCGCAGTTATGCTGCCGCCGGTACCAATCTGATTATCCGCCATTCCGCTACGCTCACGAATGGCTGTCAGCCCGATACCATTACGGTTACCATCCCGGTAATTCACAACAATCCTGTCGCTGATTTCAGCATGCAGGCAGATACGCTTTGTCCTGGTAAACCGGTGAATTATAGTTCCACTCTTTCTCCAGCCGCTATCCGCAACTGGCGCTGGAATTTTAGTGACGGAACCGGCAGCAGCGCTCCTCCTTTCGTCAGGCCATTTACAACCGGCGGCTCCAAAACCGTACAGCTGATCATCACAGATACCAGTGGTTGCGGATCGGCACCTGTCACGAATACCATGATTATCAACCTGGCTCCTGTTGTCAGTGCCGGGCCCGATAAAATCATCAGTCTCGGAACTTCAACCACCCTTGATGCCAGTATCACTAATCCCGGTAATTATACTTTCTTATGGAGCCCTCCCGTTTATCTGAATCAACCGGGTTTGCTAAATCCGGTTTCCACACCCGATCAGCCAACCATTTATACTATCACCGCTACAGATAAAATCAGTTTTTGCGAAGGAAAGGATGCCGTACTGGTTAACCCGGTTTCTAAACTTTATATTCCTACCGCTTTTACGCCAAACCGTGATGGCAGAAATGATACCTGGGGAATTCCGGGGCTTGCCCTTTACCCGGAGGCTGTGGTGAGTGTGTATAACCGCTGGGGACAAAGGATATTTGAAACAAAGAATTATACCAGCAATCCCTGGAATGGAATGAACAAAGGACAATTGGAACCCGGGGTCTATATTTATATGATCAGATTAAGTCCTGATAAACCAGAGGTGCTGAAAGGAACTGTTACTGTTTTACGTTAAACGATCGCCATTCAATGGAAAATAGCCTTGTGAATCACGCTGAACCAATACGCAAAACGCCCATGCAACCAGCAATTATTATTGCTGATGATCATAGCATGATCCGCAAAGGCCTTAAACTACACATCCAGCTCAACCTGGGTTTCACCAATATTGAAGAAGTGGCTTCCTGTCATGAACTCATGCGGGAGCTGATCAAAAAGAAATACACCCACCTGATCCTGGATATAATACTTACCGATGGAAGCACCCTCGAAATCATTCCTAATATCCGCCGGGTATATCCAGACCTGCAGATCCTCGTGTTTTCCATGCAGCCTGCTGAAATTTATGGCGAGGCCTTAAAACAATACGGCATTCATTATTACCTGTCCAAAACAGTAGGGGATGAAGAAATCGTCCAGGTACTTCAGAAATTTCTGCAAAATGAAACCCTGCTGAAAAAAACCAATACCCCGCATCCGGATAACCCGTTTTCCAGTCTGGCGCCCAGGGAGCTTGAGATCCTGCATTACTTATTAAAAGGGGCCGGGACAAAAGAAATAGCTGACTCCCTGAACCTGAAGATGAACACGGTGTCAACCATCAAAACCCGCATTTATGAAAAAACAAATGCCGGAAATATGAAAGAGTTGATGGAACTGGCGACCCTCTATAATGTGAATTATTAATTCAGAACCTGTAAATTGGAGGGGCAATCAGATTATGGTAAGGCTCCTCTTCCTTTTATTTTTCTTCCTGTATACCGGATGCATGGCCTATTGCCAGGACCCGGCGGGTTTTCAGCTTCAGCATTTTACGACCGATAATGGGATGCCTTCGAATGGAATCAAAGGCATGCAGTGGGATGAAAAAACCGGATTTCTCTGGGTCGCTACCGAGGCCGGGGTGGCCCGTTTTAATGGGAGGGAGTTCAATAATTTTACCAAAGAAAACAGTCCTGTACCCCGGCATGAGCGTATGGCTTACCTGATCAAAAACAACCGGGGTGAGATTTTCGGCGCTGATGTAGGTGATCATATAATGGCTGTAAACGCCAACCGGGTGTTACCTTTTACATCTCCCGCTATACAGTCCATTGCCGGATACAGAAAAAAACATTTTCTAACCGTCACCGGAGAGCGGTTGCTGCAATCTCTTACTTCCTTTTCGGAAAACATCAGGGCAACGCCCTGGAACGATTTGCACCAGCTTTCAGACAGCGGGTTGCTTATGCTGTCGAATTTCGGAAAGTACTTTTATATCCGCCCCGGTCATGAACCGGTAACGCTTCAATTGCCATTTCAATCGGAAAGAAATTTTGTACTGGATAACCGTTTTTTTGTTTTAGGCCCGGATCGTAAAATATTTATGGCCGATAGTGGGTTTCAGAAATTTAGTCCGCTAGAATGGGTATCTGTAACCGGTGAAACCATCCCCTTTCAATCGCCGAATTTTCTGTTGTATTGGGAAAATGGAATGGAGCGGCCCATTCTTTTTGCAGGCAACAATGCCTGGTTAATCGATTACAGGAACAAAAGCATCGAAGCCAGACTTATTTGCAATGCAGTGCCTACCTTTTCATTTATCCGCTTTGCGCAATACAGCGAAAAATACAAAACACTGTTTATCGGAACAGATTCCAAGGGTATCATCGTGATCCGCAAAAACAAACTAACCCTGTTAAAAAACAAGGGAGCGGATATCCGGGAAAGAAATGCCTATTATTCGCAAATTGAATTATCAAGCGGTAATGTGCTGACCAATGAAGCACATATTATCGGGCCGTATCCCAATAAAAACGAACCAGTCCCGATCAGCGGGAAATTTGAATATTCTATTTACAAATCAGGTGATTCCCTGCTCTGGTTTGCACAGTATGAAAAAGACTTAGCTAAAAGTGTTCTTCATTGCTATGATTACAGGACCGGAAAGACAAAAGTCTATGAGAAAGTTCAGGTGTTCTCAAATTTTGGCTTCTATCAGGAAAGCAACCGGATTTATATTGCCAATTCAAAAGGGTTGGGGTATTTGCAGGCCGATAGTCTTTTTTTGCTTTATCCGTCTAAAGCGGTGCCCAGCAACCTGAATTCTCCTTATGCCATGACCTTATTTGCTCCTGACCAGATGGGAGTGGCATCCTGCGATGGTGTGATTCTCTACCAGCTTTCCAATAAAAAAACGGATACATTGCTGAAAGCAGATGGTTCCTGTTTCCGGAATTTTTGGAAATATGGTGACTACATATTTATCGGCAGTTATGGCAAAGGATGGTATATCTGGAAAAACGGAAAGTTGAAACAAATGCCGGTGGATAAAAATAAATTCCTCCTTTATGCCCACTGCTTTACAGCAGATAAACAGGGATATTGCTGGATCAGTACCAACCGGGGATTGTTTAAAGCCAGCCTGAACGATCTGTTATATACCTGGGAAAATGATCGCAAAAATGTCTATTATCATTATTACGGCAGAAACGATGGGATGGAAATTACTGAAATGAATGGCGGCTGTGCCCCCTGTGTACTGACCATGCAAAACAGCACCCTTTCCTTTCCTACCATGGACGGATTGTTATGGGTACAACCAGAAACGGATCAGCCGATATTGCCGGAGGGTGAACTCTATATTGATGAAGTGCTGGCAGGAAAAATGAAAATCAGTCCTGATTCACTGGGAATGATGGCCATTCCCTTTGCTGCCGGAGAACTCACTGTCCGCCTGGGATTTTCTTCCTGGTGCAACCGTGAAAATATTTATCTCGAATACCGGATCAACAAAGACAGCAACTGGTCGGTAGTAGATATGAGTAATGGGGCACAAATCAGATTCAATAACCTTAACCCTGGTAACTACCTGCTCACGATCAGAAAAACCAATGGCTTCGGAACCAATAATTTCTCCTACAAGGAAATCCGTTTCCGCATCAGCACACCCTGGACAAGGAGCTGGTGGTTCTATCTGTTGTTGTTAGGCGCTGCCTGGGGGATGCTGGTGCTTTATTTCCGGTTCAGAACCCGCCAGCTGAAACAAAGGCAGAAAAAACTGGAGCAGCTGGTCGTTGATAAAACAAAAGAACTACAGGAACAAAATACGGTACTCGAAAAAAATAACAGCATCAAAACAAGACTGATCTCTATTATCAGCCATGATATTGTGACCCCGCTAAAATTTCTGACTGCCGCAGGAAAAAACCTGATTGAAAAAAGAAAGCTGATGCCGGAGGAGCTGCAACAGGAAACCATTGGTGAGATGACCAATACATCACAGGAATTACAGCTGCTGTCAACCAATATCCTGAACTGGATCAAATACCAGAATGAAAACCGCAGGATGCTGAAAGAAAATTTCAACATACACGAGATGGTCAACCAGGTATTCGGGATACTGCAGTCGCTGGCCCGGCAAAAAAACCTGATCATTTCAAATGAAACAGACCCTTCACTTGAAATCAACCAATACTATGAACCACTGAAGATCCTTTTGTATAATTTGCTGACCAATTCCATCCGATTTACTGATAAAGGTTCTATCAGGGTAAATGCCAGATACGACGGACCCTCCGTTATACTATCTGTAACCGATGAGGGGATTGGCATGAGTGCAGAACAGGTGCAAAGACTGCTGGGTGAAGAAGTAGTGATTTCTGCTGCCAATATAGATCACCGGCGGGGACACGGGCTGGGTTTTCTGATCATTAAAGACCTGGTAAAAACCATGGGGGCATCATTGGATATAAAAAGTAAAAAAGAAGCGGGTACCACCGTGTTGGTAAAGCTGCCTGGTAAACCCGCTGAGGGGGGATGATATTATTTCCCGAAGACCGGACAATTATTTACCAACGATATTTCAAATCCACGGTTCACCAGGTAGTCAATTGTTTTTTTCTTCCGCACGAGGTATTGGTCATTTTTTAACGAAGCATATTTCGCCGCGGCAGTTTCATTCAGTACCCTGAGGTATTCTTCCTCATCAATTTGTTTCAGCGCTTTTTTGATACAATACTCGCTTATCTGTTTTTGCTTCAGTTCATATTTTATCCTGACCCTTCCCCAATGCTTGACCCGCCATTTCCCACCTGCATAAGCAATGGCAAAACGTTCTTCGTTCAGGTAATTTTCTTCGATCAGGGTGCTGATGATCCCGTCATGGTCTTTTTTCCATACACCAAGACTGTACAGTTTCTCTTTCACTTCACTGTGGCAACGTTCCTGGTAGGCACAATAGTGTTTTAGTTTTTGCAGGGCCTGTTCTACAGTGAGTTGTTTCTTGTACTGCATACACAGATTGTAAGAGGAGTTCACCGCATCAGGACTTACTCTTCCAGCCGGTCGGTACAGCTGTATTCTTTTTTCAGAAAATCGTCATAGTAATCTGCCTGTTTGAAGAGGTTGCGGAAAATATCGGCCCCGGATTCCTTGGTCATATCCAGATCATAAATGATGCTGCTGAGTACAATATTCTGTTTGACGCAGCTGAGCACGAGGCCCTTGGTCCGGTGATTTTCTTCCAGCAGGAACTGGTAGAGCGGCTTTATTTTTAGTGCATCCGATGGCAGCTGGCAGAGATAAGCATCACCTGCAATAAAAAAATTATCCGGGTTATAGGTGATTTTGATTTTTGCAGATCCCTCTTTTACACTCCAGTTATTAGCTCCTTCCCGGGCCAGTTTTACATCCTTGCCCAGTTCCTTCAGAATCTCTTCAATGGTTTTGGCCGCACCCACTGCTTCCACTTCCTTTTCCGGTATTTCGGGCAGTTTTACTTCCGTTCCACAGCTGGGACAATATTTTTTGGAGTCAATATTCGTGGTGGTAACCAGGTAACCACAACTGAAACAACGGGTACTGGCCTGACCCTTATTGGGAACATATAATTGCAGGGCTTCGCGCAGGTAATTCACCGGCAGGGCAAAGCCCAGGTTATCACCCCCGCGTATGATAAAAGAATTAACCCCGATGATTTCCCCTTTATTATTCACCAGCGGGCCGCCACTGTTTCCGGGGTTGATGGCTGCATCGATCTGAATAAATTTAAGACCGTCCCGGATCCGGTCCACCTTGGATATTACCCCCTGGGTGGCCGTATAATTCAACCCATAAGGATGGCCAATCGCTACCACCTGGTCACCATCTTTCATTTCTTCGTCACGCCCCAGTTTCACATCCGGCAATTCGGTATTCTTTGGTGCTTCCAGAAAAGCCAGGTCGTGCTTGCGGTCGGTGTACCAGACCCTGGAAAGGGCTTTATCAAAGGCTTTTCCCGCAATGGTTACTTCGGCATTTTCAGCAACCACATGATCGTTGGTCACGATCAGGTCAAATTCCTTGAGGTAAAAGCCGGTACCCGTACCGGTATTGGTGGCAATCTGAATAATGGCTTTCTGGTATTGTTCTATGATACTTTGTGAATCCATTTATTTGGGATCAAGGTTTAAAAATTCCATTTCGTTGGTGTAGGTATGACAGAAGTTCACAAGACTATCAAAACGCAGGTTGGCTGTTTTGAAATCCATCAACGGATACTTTTCCTTCCAGCGTTCCTGAATGGATTCGATATCGGATTTGATCTCATCGGTATCAAATTTTCCGGAGGATGAATCATAATAAGCGTTTTTATATCCCAGCGCCTTGAAATAGTCGCTGTAATTCACCATCATAAAGAGGTGATAAAACTCAGTGATGGACTTGGGCAGGCTATAGGAATACTGGCAATAAGAAATACCATACTCGGCAATCTGGCAGGCAATGGCCGGATGATTATTATCCCGGTACCACACCAGGTTCTGATTGGCACCATGGATGGAATCAGCAACCGTTTTATATTGCTGCGGGGCAACAATAGAAAAAGTATAGGTAGACCTGATCAGGTGTTTAAATACTTCTTCTTTAGGAATGGTCAGCATTTTACGGAACTCCTCCGCCATATCCCTGTTTTTCTCCGGTACGGGCCGCTCATCTTTTTTGAAATAGATCCCCCCGATTTTTTCGAGTTCATACAGGATTCTTCCTTCCGGAGCAATCAGGTAATCAATCCGGTAAATCAGCGAAAGCAGCAGGTAGGCAATTCCTCCGGAAAATTTTTCGGCATCCAGACTATTGATGGTCTCGAGGGTTTGATTAATCCATTTGTGCAGGTATTCAAACTTGACCTCTTTTTCTGCGGCCGACATTTCTTTGATATGGTCGGTATCTGCCATTTCCAGCATGGCAAAATCCTGTACCAGGAGATCATCCTGTTTATCGGCCTTGGTGGATAACTCTTTCAGCCCATAATATAATTTACTGGGGCTGGCTGTAGCCATGGCGGTATCAAAACGCATACAAAGCCGGTCATTGTCCATCGCAAAACGGCTGTAGAAAAGATTGAAATTCATTTCCAGCAAACGCCGCATTACCGGTACCGAGGGCTGGGGCATACGGGCCAGGGTTACTTCTGCCACCAGGTTATCACCATTAAAATTGCCCCTGACAATCTTGGAGCCCTGGTAAAAATGGAAGCGGCCTTCAGCACCGTTGCGTTCATACACCACATTCTGCAGGGCATCATCCCGCAGGTAATCAAAAAATGCATCAATACTTTCCGGGTACTTTTTTTCCTTAAACAGGTTGTCTGCGTCGGTCCAGCGGTTGGTCTTGGCAACCGGCTTATTATTGTCGGAATACCGCCCAAAGCTGATGGCGGGGGCCGCCCCTGGTCCGTCTTTCTTTTTCCCTTTTCCAAATAATCTGTCAAACATTCGCTGGGATTTTGAGGTCAGGCAAGATACTAAAGAAGCCAGATTGAACAAGCCAAACTTTAGCTTATCCACCAGCGCTCCGGAGATATTGGGAGTATGTTAAAAATCAGTAGTTTCGCCTCAAACCAAAGACGATGAAGTTTATTGCCTCCTCTTCTTCTTTACTGAAGCAGCTACAGCATATTGCGGGCGTTATCAATGCCAATACCGTTCTTCCTATCCTGGAAGATTTTCTCTTTGAAGTGGGCAAAAACAGGCTCACCGTGGTGGCCACCGATCTGGAGACCGTGATGAGGGTTCAACTGGATGTGGAAGCCAAGGATAGCGGCAAGGTTTGTATCCCTGCCAAGATCCTGATGGACTCACTGAAAAACTTACCCGATCAGCCACTGACTTTCAATATTGATAAAAATTTCGGTATCGAGATCACCAGTGATAACGGGAAGTATAAGATCATGGGTGAAAATCCGGATAATTTCCCCAAAGAACCCGCAGCAGATGATACCAATTCTTTTACCATGACGGCTTCTGCACTGGTGACTGCCATCAATAAAACCAGTTTTGCCACCAGCAACGATGATCTGCGCCCGGCCATGACGGGTGTTTTCTTTGAACTGGATAAAAAAGGATTACAATGTGTGGCCACCGATGCCCACCGCCTGGTTCGTTATAAAAGAACAGATGTAAAATGTCCTAAAACAGATTCTTTTATCGTACCCCGCAAGCCGCTGAACCTGCTGAAAGCGGCCATTCCGTCAACCGAAGACGAAATCACCGTCAGCTATAATAGCAACCACCTCTTTGTAACCCATGGCAGTACACAAATGAGTTGCCGCCTGATTGATGCCCGCTTCCCCGATTACAAAGTAGTGATACCGGCTGAAAATCCTTATCGCCTTACTGTAAGTAAAAACGATTTTCAGAGTGCGCTCCGGCGTGTGAATGTATTCAGTAATAAAAGCACCAACCAGGTAGCCCTGAATATCAGCGGCAGTGAATTGCAGCTGGCCGCCCAGGATGTTGATTTCAGCTTTGAAGGAAACGAGCGGATGAAATGCCAGTATAACGGCGAAGACATGATGATTGCCTTCAATGCGAAATTCCTGATTGAAATGCTCAGCGCTGCAGAAAGCGATGATGTGAATATTGAATTATCAACCCCCACCAAGGCTGGTTTGATCAAACCAACTGATCAGGACGAAAACGAAGACCTGCTGATGCTGGTGATGCCGCTGATGCTGAACCAATAAATTAAATTGAAAGTTGAAGATTGAAAACGCTGGTTAAAACCTAATAAGCGTTTAGACAGAAATAACGGAATCTCTCCTTTTAGAGGAGAGATTTTTTTTTCTTTTAAAACGGATGATCCATTCTGCCAGCAACAGATTGGGCACCCATCCCAGCCAGGCTACGGCCCGGTACACATCCATCGGACGCAATTCAAAGGAGTTGGTTATTCCCCATTTCCAGGCCCTGAGCGTAAGGGCTGAAAGCGTAAGGGCATAACTCCGGATCATAAAGTGACGGTGCGATTTAAAATTCCCCTGCCTGGCCCTGATCAATGCCATGGCCGTACAAAATATCCAGGTCAACGCCAGTAATACAAATGAAATCCGTGAGCTGATCCCCCCATTGGCATAAAAACCCATCAGCAAACCTGCGGGGCCGGTGATCAGCAGCACATCCACCACATAGATATAACCCAGCTGCCGGTGCAGGGCCGGCCGTTTTTTTTGCAGGGAAGCAGAAAACTGGGTAAATCCCGCAAACAAAACCCACATACTCGCATACACATGAACAAAAAAGGCGATCCGCCAGTGATCAATATCAATGTATTGTTGTTTGATCCGCAGAAAACCCACATCCGTATGATAGGGTATATAGGCCATTGTGATCCGGGCCATGAGCCAGCAGAAATAAGCCAGTACCAGCAGGAGGAAGGCGTTCAATATATTGGTGCGGCTGATTATTTGTTTTATTTTTAATCAAATTAAACCATTTATCATGAATAAATTCCTGATGCTCCTCCTGTCAGGCTCCTTACTGATTGCCTGCAACAATGAGAAGAAAACTGATAAAAAAACCGATCAGCCAGAAGATACAACGACTGCTTCGGTAACCGATAACAAGGTGAACGATGTGGTAGCCGTCATCACCGACCCCTTCGAAAAATTCCTTGGATCCTTTGTCGGACCCTTTGGTGATAATAAAATTACCCTGCTGATCTCCCGGATCTGGAGTGATTCGGTGCAGGGACGTTCCATCGTTGGTGGAAACGACCGGCCCTTTATTGGGACACATACCAGTGGCAATGACGGCGTATTTCATATCGATGCCCGTGAGCCCGGAGATCATAAAGATGATGGTGCATTCAGTATATCCATTCAATCCGGCAAACCGGATGAGGTATTTGGAAAATGGGTACCCAATGATAAAAAAAGACCTGCGAAGGAATTCACTTTATCCAAGAAAAAATTTGAATACCGCACTGATGTGGGGAGCTGGCCGGAATCCTCTCAGCGTTTACTGAAAGCAACAGACCTGGAGAACCTGATGAAGGAAGACCTGGAATTCATGCGCAATGAAATCTTCGCCCGTCATGGTTATTGCTTTAATAAAAAACACCTGCGCCAGCAATTTGAAATGGAAGACTGGTATGTGCCCAACACGGTTGATATCAAAGGTTTCCTCACCGATATTGAGAAAAAGAATATCGAGATGATCAAGCGCTACGAAAAATACGCCGAAGAATACGGAGATGAATACGGTCGCTGATTCAACACAATTAAATGGAATTCATTCTTCTCAACAGCTATGGCAATTATGTGGAAGCACATATTGCTAAAGGCGTACTGGAAGAAGAAGGGATTGCATCCTGGCTGAAAGATGAAAATACCGTTACCATTGATCCCATTCTGACCAATGCCGTGGGTGGTATCAAACTGATGGTGGCCCGGGAAGATGCACAAAGGGCCTGGGAGTTGTTGAGTGCGCTTAAAAAAGAACAACAGCAAAAAATCAGTTGCCCGAAATGCGGATCTCACCAGGTTGAATTGGTGAGTACGCCCCGGAAAGTATCCAACTGGGCCAGTGCGCTCATCGGGTTTTTTATCACCAGTTATGCAATGCCGGTAGAAAAAGTATTGCACTGTTTCGACTGCGGGCACGAATTCGGGGCTGAAACAAATGAAGAAGACAAGTCTATTGATTCGTAACTTTTCTCTTTAATCTGTCTTATGTGGGATAATATCATTACTTATTTCTCCAATCTGGAAGAAAGGCCCTTGGAAAGAATGGCTTTTCTCGTGGGTGGTATGCTGTTTTTCTGGATACTGGAAGGTTCCATTCCATTACTTACACTTCGTTTCCGGAAAAACAGGATGCAACATGCCCTGAAAAATTTTGGGCTGACCATTATCCATCTGATCATTCATACTTTACTGGCCCTGGTCATTATTCAAATCAGCGACTGGTGTGCTGTCAATCATTTTGGTATCGTGTACTGGACCGGTGCCGGCGTTTGGGCCACTGTTTTTCTGACAGTATTAGTGGTAGATTTTTTTGGGGGCTGGTTTGTGCATATTGTAGAGCATAAATGGAAATTCTTCTGGCGTTTTCATGTCGTGCATCATGCCGATACCAACGTGGATGTAACGACAGGCCTCCGGCACCATCCGGTTGAAAGTGTGGTCCGCGGGCTTTTCTTTTTTATGGGAATTGCTGTTACGGGCGCACCCATGTTTGCCGTCATGATTTACCAGACCATCCTGGTATTTTTTACTGCTTTTGAACATGCCAATATCCGGCTGCCGGGCTGGTTGGACCGCTCCCTCAGTTATATTTTTATTTCTCCCAATATGCACAAAGTGCATCACCACTGGAAACAACCCTATACGGATAGTAATTACGGGGCCATCTTTTCCATCTGGGACCGCCTGCTGGGGACCTACCGTCACCTCGATCCGCAACAACTCCGCTATGGGATCGACAAGGATTATCCCGAGGCAAAAGACGAAGACTTTGTACAGATGCTGAAAAATCCCTTTCAAAAAAGCTAATCGTCTCAACTGTTTATCATGAAAAAAATAATTGCGCTCTTGCTGCTGGCCGTTCCGCTATGTATGACCGCACAGGAAAGCCTGGGCTTGTTTTATGTGGCCCTGAAAGGTGGATTGAGTATCCGGGAGAGGCCCGAAACCGGTGCTGCTGTAGTTGGTAAAATTCCCTATGGTACAAAAATAAGTGTGCTTCAACCTCCGAATGAAATAAAACCAATTGTTACCGAAGGGATCGAAGGACAGTGGAAGCTCGTGAAATATGGCGGCAAGAGTGGTTATATCATTAACAGTTATTTATTCCCCTGGCCACCACCCAATACCACAACGGTAAAGGAAATGAAACAATATTTTACTCAGGTCACCCAACCATTTGGCAGCAAACTGGCTGTTAAAAAAGGTAACCTGAATAATATTGCCGAAGGCGGCTGGCAGATCAATAAGCAATTGTATAAAAACGGTGCCGAATGGCAGGAGTTTCTCGGATATGAATATCACTCCAATGTGTACATTCTTCCTGATTTCACCATCACTCAGGGTTTTTTGCTGCTGCGCCTGATACCGGAATTCAAAGAAGTGTTTGGTGATAAAGAAGAGTTCCCGACAGACAGTAAAAAATACAAAAAAGGAGAGCTGGAATATGAGGTAAGCATCGAGAAGGAAATGCTGAGCGATTCTCCGTGGTATAAAAAAATAAAACTGGAGTACTCCGATGGTGCCTGGTATCATTTTGAAATGTATTATCTCGATAACCAACTGGTGATTTTTTACAGCGCCGGGTTGTAGTTTTACAGTATGAAGAAAATTGCCATGATACCGGCGCGTTATGCCGCCACGCGTTTTCCCGCCAAACTGATGCAGATTCTGGGCGAGAAAACAGTTATCCGCCACACTTATGACGCCACGGTAGCTACCGGTTTGTTTGATGAAGTGATGGTAGTAACGGACAGTGAAATCATTTATACAGAAATCACCGCAACCGGGGGGAACGCGGTGATGAGCCAGTATGAGCACGAAAGCGGAAGCGACCGTATTGCAGAAGCCGCTGCCGGAATGGAGGTGGATATCATTGTAAATGTGCAGGGCGATACCCCCTTTGTAAAAAGAGAACCGCTGCAGCAATTACTGTCGCAGTTTGATGATCCTGGTGTTCAGGTAGCTTCCATGATGCAGGTATTAACCAGTCAGGAAGAGATCCTGGATCCCAATTTTGTAAAGGTGGCGGTCGACCGGAATAATAATGCCCTTTTCTTTAGTCGTTCTGTCATTCCTTACCCCAGGGATACGGCTTATCCAACCACCTATTATGAACATATTGGTGTTTATGCCTTTCGGAAACAGGCGCTTTTAAATTTTACCCAATGGCCACTGAGTCCGTTGGAATCGGCAGAAAAAATTGAATGTCTCCGCTACCTGGAAAACGGCACCCCCATCCGCATGATTGTGGTGGATTATATGGGGGTGGAGATTGATACGCCGGAGGATCTGGAGCGGGCGGCGAAGTTATTTAACCACAGAGGGCACTAAGTAATCACACAAAGAGCACGAAGATGAGCTTTGCATCAATAGATCAGGGTTTAAACCTTTTATCAAACGAGATTATAGGATTAGCTATTAAAGTTCACAAAGCCCTTGGTCCGGGCTTACTGGAATCATCATACAAAGAATGCTTATTTTATGAAATTATCAACAATGGATATTTTGCAGAAAAGGAAAAAGCGCTGCCACTGGTTTATGATAAAATAAAATTAGACATCGGTTATCGCCTGGATATATTAGTCGAAAACAACCTGGTCATTGAAATCAAATCGGTAGATGCTTTATCCGACATACATACGGCACAGGTCCTGACCTATCTAAAACTGTCTGGAAACCGCCTGGGCTTGCTGATTAATTTCAATGTTACTTTATTAAAAAACGGCATTAAGCGTCTGGTGGTTTAGTTTTTTGAATTTTTCTTTGTGCCCTTTGCCCACAGGGCACTGCGAGGAATAGAAAATATTTATTATATCCGGGAATTTCTATTGCATCAGGTAGTCTAACTTTGAGTCCTTTGTGAATTCTTCTTTGTGCTCTTAGTGGTAAAAAAAACTTATATGGCTTTCCGCAACTTTAAAATGATCGGCTATGTAGTGTATGGCCGCGGCTCCTTTAACCAACTTGATGAAATATTGCAGCCCCGGCGTCAACAGGGCCGGCCCATGATTTTTTTGGTAGATCATTTTTTTGAAAACCGGGAGCTGATCAGCAAGATTCCACTGAGGGGAAATGATAAGATCATTTTTGCCGATGTGACCCATGAGCCCAAAACCAGTTATGTGGACAGCCTGGCCTCTTCACTCAAAGAGGAATTTGGTACCATTAGCGGTGTCATCGGAATTGGGGGCGGCAGTACCATGGACCTGGCAAAAGCTGTTTCCCTGATGATGAATAATCCCGGTTCTTCTGCAGATTACCAGGGCTGGGACCTGGTCAAAAACCCCGGTGTTTACAAAGCAGGTATACCTACCCTGAGCGGTACCGGTGCAGAAGTATCAAGGACAACCGTACTTACTGGTCCCACCAAAAAACTGGGGATGAATTCTGATTTTACCCCTTTCGATCAAATTGTACTCGATCCTGATCTTACAAAAGATGCACCGGCCAACCAGCGTTTTTACACGGGTATGGACTGTTATATCCATTGCATAGAAAGCCTGGAAGGTACTTACCTGAACGAGTTCAGTAAAAGCTATGGTGAGAAAGCCCTGCAACTTTGCCAGGATATTTTTGTAAACGCCGGTGAATGGACTCCGGACTGTGATGACAAGCTCATGATGGCTTCCTATGCCGGAGGAATGAGCATCGCTTATAGTCAGGTTGGGGTAGCACATGCCGTTAGTTATGGATTGAGTTATCTGCTTGGCACCAAACACGGCATTGGTAATTGTATCGTGATGAATCACCTGGAAGAATATTATCCGGCCGGTGTAAAAGAATTCAAATACATGGTGGAAAAAAACGGGATTGATATTCCTGCTGGTATTTGCAAAGACCTCAATGAAGAAGATTTTGATAAAATGATCAATGTAAGTCTTGGAATGAAACCACTCTGGGAAAATGCATTGGGAAAAGACTGGGAAAAAATCATGACCCGCGAAAAACTCAGAGAACTGTACGGTAAGCTTTGATTGTTGAAATACGGACATTACATGCACTTTTGCTTTACAATTGTGGCTCTCAACATTTTTTTTCATGAAACAGCTTCCGTTAGTCCTGCTTTTTCTTGTAATGGCCTGTCAACCGCAGGTGAACAAGGATAAATACATCCGGATCTCCGGAAAGGCAACTGCTGTACCGGATGGCATGGTTTACCTTGTAAAGGCAGGAAACTGGAAATCACGGGTTGATTCGGCAAAATCAGTAAATGGGAATTTTAATTTTCGCATCCCGATAGATTCTGCTTTTGTTCCTTTTGCTACAGCAATCCATTTTTTCACGGATGGAGATTCCTTACACCCGGTTCGCCTGCAATACAAAAATCCATTTTTACAAATCAATGGCCAACCCGCTATGCGGGATCAATTCTGGCTGGAGCGGGTGAGTATTTCGATTAACGGAGAAAATAAAGGAGGGCTTCCGCTTCAACTCAAAGCGGGTCCCGAAACCAGGCTGATGATGCGTCATCAGTTCAACGATATCGGCTGGATGGGGGATCGGGATACCGTGAAAAGAAATGAAAAGAGAGTGATGCTGCAAAAAGAAATCACCCAACATCCTTCTTCTTATTTTCTATTGGAGAGTATCAGGCGATCAAAAGAAACGTATACGAAAAATGAGCTCGTTTCCCTGCTTTCACTATTCAACAAAAAGATACTTGTATCCGTTCCCGGAAAAAAGCTGCAGGAATATCTTGCTGTTTTACCAGCACCGGGTTCCACATATCCCATGTTGTCATTAAAAAGCAATAGCGGGGATCAACAAGCAATGTTGGATACCGCCGCCCGGGTAAATATGCTGGTCTTCTGGGCCAGCTGGTGTACACCCTGCCGGAAAGAAATTCCACTACTCAGAAAACTATATCAGCAATATTTCCGCAAAGGACTTGGTATGACCAGTATTTCCATTGACCTGCAAACAGAAAATTGGCAGCAGGCCCTGGAGATAGAAAAAATGCCCTGGCGGCAGTTGGTTGTAAACAAGGATCAGATTGAGCGCATTGAAAATATTTTCCGGTTCACCAGTATTCCTTTTATTGTATTTACTGACAAAAACGGAAGGGAGATCGGTCGGTTTGCAGATTACGATGAGTCTGCAGCCGGGCTTTATGAAGAGCTGATAAAAAAACATTTATAATCAGCGATACACGCTGGAAAATAAATCATTATACATAAAGGTACTCCGGCTCATAAATTTTCCCTTTCTCCCTTTATCAGATTCAGTAACTTAGGTTAATGAAAATATTAAGACAGCTTTCATTGATAATAGCTCCATTTATGCTGTTATCGTCGTTGACAATGGCTCAGCAACGTGTGGTGGATGTGGGTAAAGAAGAAACCAGTCCACTAAGTGGCTTATTTTTTGTATTGGGAGGTGAGCCTTATTCCTTTGCCAAATATGTTCGGGTGGTAGAGGGTTCCCCGTTCTTTAATGAAGATTGGCAGTTGGGTTCTATGGTACTGCCTGGCGGTAAAAGATATGACAGCATTGAACTAAAAATCGATTTACTGACAGATGAAGTGCACTATAAAGACCTGAAGGGAAACCCGCTCATTGCCACCACCAGGATCCGGGAGATCTGGCTGAAAGACGAATCGGGAAAAAGATATCATTTTGTACACTATTCTTTTATTGGAACAGGAACCGCGGCCACGGCCGGTTGGCATCAGATGCTGACTGAAGGATCCGCCATTCTCTTCGGGAAACCGGTAAAAGAAATCACAGAAGTAAAACCGTATGGTTCATCCGTTTCGGAACAAAGGATCACTACATTAACCCGGTATTTTATTCTGCATGATAACAAATTCACGCCTTTGAAATCTTTAAACTCCATTCCCGAACTTTTCCCCCAAAAAGCAGATCAGTTAAAACAATATATCAGCACTAATAAACTAAAAGGAAAATCGGCCGGCGATTATATCAGCCTGGTTACTTATTATAACAGTCTCGCAGTACAATGATTTTTCCTACCTTACTGTCATGAATCTTGAAAAACTTCGCCCGGATAAATACCTGAAGTACCTGTACCTGCCCAACTTGTTTGCCACCAAAAGAACCAAGGAGATTCTTTCGGTCAACCCTACTGTTATTCCTCAAAGGGAGGAAGCCAAAGAAGTCAGGGTTTCCATTTTCGATTATAATGCCGAAACGATTGAAGAAAACCGTTTGGATTCCATTCAGGATTGTCTCCATTATAAAACCAGCGGTCGCACCACGTGGATTAATATAGACGGGCTCCGCAAAGCAGATGTAGAATCTATCTGCTCTCATTTTGATATCCACCCTCTGGTGATTGAAGATATTCTCAGCATCAACCAGCGGCCGAAGCTGGATGAAGCCGATAACAGCATTTTTTGCCTGCTGAATATGCTTTATTTTAATGAAGAAAAACATTCTATTGAGCAGGAACAAATCAGCATCATACTTGCTAAAGAAGTTGTAATCAGTTTCCAGGAAGACGCTCACCGAGATGTGTTTACCCCGCTTCGTGACCGGCTCAAAATACCCAATACCAAACTGCGGCAACGCGGCTCCGATCTGCTCTGTTATGCTTTGCTGGACATGATCGTGGATAATTATTTTGTCGTGATGGAAAAACTGAGCGACCGTATTGAAGAAGTTGAAGACGGGGTGATGAAAGGAAACGATCCCCGTGCACTGGCCCATATCACCCGCCTCCGGAAAGAATTGATTGTGTTAAAACGAAATTTCAGTCCTGTAAGAGAAGTTGTCAATGGTTTTTTAAGAAGTGAAAGTGTATTATTAGAGGACCGGCACAGTAAATACTATAAGGACGTATATGATCACATTGTACAAGCCATTGACCTGGTAGAAAACTATAGAGATGTTATGGTGAGTATGCAGGATCTTCATATCAACAACGTTAATCTCAAAATGAATGAAGTGATGAAGGTAATGGCGATTGTAACCTGTTTACTGGCGCCTGCCACCGTGATCGGGGGAATATTCGGGATGAACTTTGATGCCATTCCCTGGCTGCATAGTCCTTATGGATTCTGGGGGGCTGCCGTATTTATGCTGATCATTCCCGTGATCATGCTTTGGTTGTTTCGAAAACGAGGCTGGTTCTGAAGGCGGTTGGATCAGGCTTTCTTTTTATAAACCGGCACCGTACTGCAGGGCTCTCCATTCATGATGCTTTTGGCCACCGGTAACAGTTTTTTCGTTACCTCCATATATACAAAATCAGCAATGGGTGTTTCGCCGCAACCCTTGATCACCATTCTTTTGTCAGCAAATTCCTCCGGATTAATAGCTGCGATATTTTTAAGGTATAGTTGCTTGTGGAGTTCTTTTTCATCCCCCATCACCAGCTCTTTCGCTACCGGCTGCAGGTAGGCCGCTGCCAGCATCCAGGCCCATACGGGTATGATGGCGTCTGCACTGCAGGTCAGTGCTACATTTTTGCCGCTGTAAAGCGACCAGTCTGTTGTTTTCAATCCCTCCCGGTAATCCTTTTCCTTCAGGATCATTCCCATAAAAAGATAATCCTTCAGATCAAACACTGCTGTTTCTCCTTTGGGATAATACTGTTCCAGGTCCAGCGTCACCAGTCCGCTTTCTGCTACTTTATTGATCAGGGGTTCACTCATGCTATACAAAGTTAACAATTGCCGGGCGGGATTTTTTGCGACATCAGCAAAACAAAAATCCCGCGCTGGCCGGGGCCGGGCGGGATTTTTTGAAGAAAATGCTATTGATTAATAATGTTTTTCCCTGTAATCTTTGATCGTAGCCGCATTTTTTAAGGCACTGATCGGATTAGCCTGCCCTTTTTTCTGATCGGCCTGTGCCTTGCGCTGATCGGCTACACTGCCTGCGGTTACTGCCGTAGCGGTTACATTGTCCACGCGCACCACAAATACACCGCTTTGACCTTCCAGTGCTTCAGCCACTACTTTACCCTTATTAGCAGGGTTAAAAATAGCACCTGTAACCCTTGGCTCATAGCCAAGGCTGGCATTGTTACCGGATATACGGATACTGTCAACCGTTTCAATTTGTTTTCCTCCAAGCGCTGTTGCAGCCGCTTCAAGGGTGCTTACCTTACCAACTTTTTGTTTCAGTAACTCTGCTTTCTTTTTATTGCGGAGAACCGCTTCGGCGGTGGGTCTTGCTTTTGCTACAGACATAGTTCCATCACTCAATACATCCGTAACAACAGCCACCACATAGTTATCGCCTACTTTCACCGGCTTCATCACCTGGCCCTTTTTAGCCTCATAAAGACTGCGTACAAATTCTCTGGAATAACCAAGGCCTGTTATTTGTCCATCCCTGGGTCCTGCAGCGCCAATACCCTTGATAATACCTTTGGGTTTCAGGGTCTTTTCGTAGTTCTCATCAAAAGATTTGATATCACGACTATCGCCGGCAAAGAGATTCGCCAGGTTATTGGCATTATTATCTGTATCGGGGCTCACAACAATCTCTCTGGAGAGGAAGGACATTTTATATCCGGTTCCGCTTCCTTTTTGAGAAAGTATTTCTATATAGTGATATCCAAAATCAGTTTTTACAATTCCTTTGCTGCCAACCGGGTTCAGGAAGATATAATCATTAAATGTACCCACCATCCGGCCGGAATACACATCGTCGTAAATACCACCCTTGTCCTTGCTTCCAGGATCTTCAGAAAACTTAGCACAAATGGAATCAAAATTCGCACCCCTTGCAATGGCCTGACGCAGACTGTCTGCCAGTTTATACGCTGTTGCGGTATCACGAACCGGGTAGGTTTGTCCGCTTTGCGGATCTGTTTGGCTGGTAGCCACCAGAATATGACGAACCTTTGCAGTATCAGGCATCGTACGGGCTGCATCAATTTTAGCCAGTTTGTAAACATTACCCTCGAGGTAGGGACCAAACACAGATCCTACCGGCGTTTTTAAAATTGAATCCTTATAAGCAGAAACAAAGCTGTTACCACTTTTGAATCCTTCGTAGTTCAGCATTGGATCAGCTCCTTCCATGGACATCAGCTCCTGGAATGATTTTACCGTGTCAAACGCTGCTTTCAGCTGCAGCAGTTTGTTCTTCGCTTCGGCACTGTCAACAGCAGCAGGAGAAGCATTGAATGTTACATAGCTGAACTCCCGGCTTTCTTTTTGTTCAAAATCTTTTTTGTTTTTGCTGATATAATCAGCAATCTCTTTATCAGAAACTTTTACAGCGCTGTCGGGGATCGCAGAATAATATTCTTTAACCAGTGATACGCGGGCCATCTGACTGGCGTCTGCATTTTGTTTTTCTACAAACCAACGCGGAACATTGGTACTGTTCGAAACCATCGCCATGTATTTTTCATTCTGGCGTTGCAGAATCAGCTGGTTGATATAATTATTAAAGGACGCCTTCTGCTCAGGAGTACCTTTTTTCAGAATCTGATCAATCTGTTGTTTGGCCTGTACAGGATTGTATTGTCCGGTAGTCTGGTCAGTAAACTGACTCTTCAGATCTGCCGGTGCATTGGGTCCATAAAGGATATCACCCAGTTCTTTTTTACTGACAGCAATACCAAGTTTGCTGAATTCATCTTCCAGCAACACCCTTGCAATTTCCTGTTCCCAGGTATTGTCAATCGCCATTTGTGTGCTTCCTTCATTAGCAGGATAGCCTTGCTGACGATAAGACTCTTCTGCCTGATCAACCTTTGCATTAAAATCAGCAAAGCTGATGTTTCTGCCATTTACTTTTCCCACAGCATCAGAATTACGGCCACCCGCTGTTCTGCCCTGACTCTGGAAATAGTCGGTAAGAATAAAACCAACCAATGCGATTGCAATGATGACTACGGTTATTCTGGCGCCCTTGTCCCGGATCGATTGAATAATTGACATACTATTGAATAGGGTTTTACAACCCCCAAAGGCCTTCTTTGAGGGACGGCAAAATTAGGGCTTTTGGGGATATACTGTGGGTAAGTCCCCGAATTAGTTTACTGATTATTTGGGATTTAGAAAATGGGGTTATTCAGATAGAATTGTCTCTAAGTGATTAATAACCAATTAAATAAGCCGTTTTTCCCTTATTTTTTGGGGTGCACCAGCTTCATTTCCTGAACCAGGTGCCCGGCTCCGGCAAATTTGTCAACGATAAAGAGCACATATCGGATATCAACCATGATATTCCTGCAAATACTAGGGTCGTAATTAATATCACTCATTGTGCCCTCCCAAACCCGGTCAAAATTTAATCCGATCAGGTTACCATAAGCATCTAATGCCGGACTTCCGGAATTACCACCGGTGGTGTGATTGCGGGCTATAAAACAGACCGGCATCTTACCATTTGCACCATACTGACCAAAATCCCGTTTCCGGTTCAGCTCCCTGAGTTTTTCGGGAACATCAAACTCATAATCGCCCGGCTTGTATTTTTCCATCACGCCATCGAGATAAGTATAATAATCAAATCCGACTGCATCACGCGGGTTATACCCTTTTACATTCCCATAGGTTACCCGCAGTGTGCTGTTGGCATCAGGATAAAAAGTTTTCTCTTTAAATACATCCATCTGCGCCTGTACATAGGTCCGGTTCATCTTGTTGATCCTTGCCTGTACTTCATTCAAACCGCTGGCAACCGTGGATGAATAAGTGCCGGAAATATCCCGGTATAATTGTACAACGGGTTCCGCTTTGATAATAGCGATCAATTCCGCTGCAGGCTTATCCAGCAAAGCCATTGCTTTTTCTTTTTCATCCAGCTGGGTGGTCTGGTATATATTGTCTGCAAGACTGGCGAAATTTGCTCCCGCTCCTTTCACTTTTTCACGAAACAGGGGCGACTGATATTTTTCATCCTGATTCTTATAATACATTTCCATCAGGGTGGAGAAAAGCTGCTGGTCTACCTTATTATTATATTCATCAAACAATCCTTCCAGTGCAGATTTGGACTGTTTTAATCTTTGCTGATACCCTTTATCCCCGTCTTTTTCAAAGGCCGTGACCAGCGAATTCATCCATCCGGCAACGGTTAATAATTCAACCTTACTGGTGATTTCAAGATAGTAATCCCTTGCATATCCATAGGGTTTTAATACCTCATAAGCAGCGGCCAGGTCGGCCAAAATGGTTCCATATTGTGTTTTCCAGGCGGGGTTTTTATTGACCCTTGCCTGGAACTCTTCTTCCTGTTTTTTCTTTTTTCCAACCGCATTCGTGCTGCTCAGGCCCAGCACTTCTCCCTGCCATTTTTTATAAGAGTTCTGTATACTGGCATACTTGGCTGCATACTGAATTTTTATCTGTTCATCTTTCCGCATAAAACCGTCAATCACAGCCAGGGCTTTTTCCCGGATTGCAATTTTAGCCGGGTCATTCACTGTCATGATCTGCTCTACTGCAGCTGAATGAAGATATTGTGTGGTCCGACCGGGAAAGCCAAATACCATGGTGAAATCATTTTCTTTAACGCCATCCAGAGAAATGGATAATGATTTTTTCGGGGTATAGGGAATATTATCTGTTGAATAGTCGGCCGGTTTATTATCCTTTCCGGCATAGATCCTGAACATGGAAAAATCTCCGGTATGACGGGGCCACATCCAGTTATCTGTATCCTTTCCAAAATTTCCAACCGCAGAAGGAGGAGCGCCCACTAATCTGACATCCTTATAGGTTTCCGTCACAAATAAAAAATACTGATTCCCATCAAAAAAAGGACGGATATAACTATCCTGATACGCTTCTTTCTTCACTTCTTTCCGGAGAGCTGCGATATTTTTATCAACCTGTGATTGTCTTTCTTTTTCTTCCATGGAACCTGTTACCCCATTCAATACTGCTTTTGTTACATCATCAATCCTCACTATAAAAGTCACAAAGAGTCCGGGATTAGGTATTTCCTCTCCGTTATTCCGGGCCCAGAATCCATCCCTTATATAATTACGTTCCAGGGTAGAATGGTTCTGGATCGCGTCAAAGCCACAATGGTGATTGGTTAAGATGAGGCCTTTTGAAGAAATAACTTCTCCGGTACAGAAACCACCAAAACTGACAATGGCATCTTTCAGGCTTCCTTTATTAATATTATATATATCGGCAGCACTGATCTTCATTCCCATAGACTTCATTTGCCTTTCGTTCAGTTTGGCCAGCAGCTGCGGGAGCCACATCCCTTCATCGGCTTTTACCGCCAGTGAGGCAAAAAGAAGGCAGAAAATCAGGGTGGTTTGCTTCAATAATTTCATATAGCAGTTTTAAAACTTAAAATTACAGGATTCCATCCTGATCTCAGATCGCCGGAAATGATGATATTCATCAAATAAAGCCCTGGTTTTGATAGGACTAACCGGAATTTTCTCCACCCGACTATGTGAATAGGGCTGAATTACTGTGGATAAGTGCCTGTGGAACGGGGATACGAATGCGTATGAATTGCTCCTAAAATGTGGAAGCCGGGCTGTTGATCCTGAACCAGCTGATAAACCACATCTTATTCATGTTTTGTTAACAGGACTTATTAGTACAAAACCATGTCATTTTATACAGCCGGATTATACACAGTGATGTGGATTATACACTCAAACCCGCTGCTGGTATCAATAATTACTGTGGATATCCCTGTTTGAAATGTGAATTTCTATAAAGCTTTAATTTTACAGCAATTCTTTTCCACGAATTCACAGCTGTAATAATAATATACTCTTTTTTATAAAAATATATTAATACTATTATTGTATTCATACCGGTGGTCCAAAAAAATTGTTTTGAAAAACTGATGAATGCAGCGCAATATTGCAAACCTGAAAGACAAACAGCATGAAACCGGAAACAGCAGCAGCCCTGAAGCAGATTGACAAAAGAGGTTTTCTCGATATTGACCTGGATCCTACCCTGGATCTTTTTGCAGCGATTGAAAGATTGAAAAAAGAAAAAAATGCGGTACTCCTGGCCCATTACTACCAGGAACCGGATATCCAGGATGTGGCGGATTATATCGGCGATAGCCTGGGACTGGCACAGCAGGCAGAAAAAACAAATGCGGATATGATTGTTTTTGCCGGGGTGCACTTCATGGCTGAAACAGCTAAAATTCTGAATCCTTCCAAAAAAGTGGTGATCCCGGATCTGAAAGCCGGATGTTCACTGAGCGATAGTTGTCCTCCTCCGCTTTTCAAAAAATTCAAGGAAAAACATCCTGATCATGTGGTGGTGAGTTATATCAACTGCAGTGCCGGTATCAAAGCGCTGAGTGATGTGATTGTCACCAGCAGTAATGCCAGAATTATTGTTGAAAGTTTTCCGAAAGACCAACCTATCATTTTTGCTCCGGATAAAAACCTGGGTGCTTATATCAACAAAGTAACAGGAAGGAATATGTTACTTTGGGATGGTGCCTGTATGGTCCATGAAATTTTCAGCCTGGAAAAAATTACCAAATTAAAAATCAGGCACCCGGAAGCTAAACTGATTGCACATCCGGAATGTGAAGAGCCGATCCTGAAAATTGCAGATTATATTGGATCCACAACAGGATTATTGAAGTATACAAAAACGGATGCTGCAAAAGAATACATCGTAGCCACCGAAACAGGGATCCTGCACCAGATGATGAAATCCTCACCTGAAAAAACTTTTATTCCTGCCCCACCCAATAATAATTGTGCCTGTAATGATTGCCCGCACATGAAATTAAATACGCTGGAAAAGTTATACCTCTGTATGGAATATGAGGTTCCTGAAATCACGATGGAGGAAGAATTAAGACTGGCTGCTAAAAAACCGATCGAGAGAATGCTGGAGATCAGTGCTAAAGCCGGATTATAAAATCATTATTATGAAATTATTGATACTGTCACTTTCCTGCTTTTTCCTCTCCATTGCCGGAAGAGCTCATCCCAGCGTGCTGGATTCTATTCCGGCCAATCCCGCTGATGTAGAAACAGTGAGCAGTATACTGACTGCCTTGTATGATGTGATCTCGGGGCCTGCTGGTCAGACAAGAAACTGGGACCGGATGCGCACTTTGTTTGCACCAGAAGCAAGATTAATTCCAACCGGAAAGCGTAAGGATGGAACTTATGACCACCGGGTGTTTAACCTCGAGCAGTATATTCTCAATGCCAAGCCGGATTTTGAAAAGGAAGGATTTTTTGAAAAGGAAATCAGCAGGAAAACAGATCAGTATGGGTCAGTGGTACAGGTTTTCAGTACATACGAATCGAAGCACCAGGCCACAGATGCCACTCCATTTACAAGAGGTATCAATAGTATCCAGTTATGGAATGATGGTAAACGCTGGTGGATTCTCTCCGTTTTCTGGCAGGGTGAAACAGCGGATAATCCTATTCCTGAAAAATACCTGCAGTAACTTTAATTCAGTGTGGTAAGCAGTGTGGCCACTTTTTCACGGATCAAATCTCTTACTTCATTAAAATCTGCCGGTTCCATATGTTTCGGATCCGGAATCTGCCAGTCAACAAAAAGCGTGGCAGGCATCCAGGGACAGGCATCTCCGCAACCCATGGTCACCACGGCATCAAAGGGCGCAAACTGTTTTACTTCATCCAGCGACTTTGAATCATGTGTACTCAGATCATATCCCAGTTCTTTCATCGCAGCAATAGCTTTGGGATTCACGATACCGGATGGTTTTGAACCCGCACTATAAGCCTCTACATTACTTCCACCCAGGATTTTCGCAAAAGCCTGACTCATCTGGCTGCGGTTACTGTTTTCAATACAAACAAATAGTAATTTTTTCTTCATGTTGTAAAAAGATAATACCTGTCGCAGTTTTCACCGCGACAGGTTGTTAAGATTAGCAGCATCCTGTTTCTGTAAGGTTACCCCAACAGGAACCGTTTCCGGGATCCTTCTGATTGATTGATTGTCTCATGGCTTTACTTTTATATGAATAGATAAGAGAAGTGTTTAGCAGCAGCCGCTACCGGGTTCACAACATTTCCGGTCATCTTTTGCCGGTTTTTCTGCATACACGGTGATACTGCTGATTTTTACATTGCTTGTTTGAAAGGCAGCAATTTCTTCTGCACTCAGGTATTCAGAAAGGATCTCTGCGGGTATATGGATGGGTTTGTTTTTCTGGAGGATGATGTTATCAAACCCGGCTTCTTCCACTATACCGAGGTATGTTGATTTTTGAATGGCTCCGGATATACAACCGGCATATAATTCAGCGACCTCTCTCCATTTAGCAGGCAACTCTCCTTCGAGTACAATATCTGATATGGAAAAATGACCACCCGGTTTCAGTACCCGGTAGATTTCGCAAAATACTTTGTGTTTATTAGGGACCAGGTTCAATACACAGTTACTCACGATCACATCTGCCTTGTTTGAAGTTACCGGCATATCTTCAATATCACCCTGTCTGAATTCTACATTATTAAAACCCAGTTTTTCTACGTTTTCCCGGGCTCTTGCTATCATAGCTTCCGTGAAATCTATACCAATAACCTTACCGGATTCACCGGTGATTTTGCGGGCAATAAAAGCATCATTACCGGCTCCGCTTCCCAGGTCAATTACAGTGTCTCCTTCTTTAATTTTTGCATATTCGGTTGGTAAGCCACAGCCAAGACCCAGGTCTGCATCCGGATTATATCCTTCCATTCCCTTATACTCATCGGCCATAATAGTGTAAACCGCTTTTCCATCACCGCAACCGGTTGCACCACAGCAGGAGCTTATATTCTGATCTTTGGATTGGTTGGCTATCGCGGTGTACTTTTCCCGGACTGTATTCTTAATCGTTGTACTGTTATCCATGGTATTTATTTTTTTGATTGATGATAGTATTTTTAACAGCAGGCTTTCTCCTGTTGTAATTTTAATTTGCTGAATAGAAAACTGAATTCCTGGTTGAATTTATCAAAGGCTTTCCAGTTAATGCAGTAACAGCTTCTGGGTCCGTCCACAGATCCGTTAATCAGGCCGGCTTCTTTCAGTTCTTTCAGGTGCTGGCTCACGGTACTTTGTGCCAGCGGCAAGACATCCACAATTTCGCCACAGATACACTCGTTTCGCTGAGCGAGTATTTTGAGAATGGCAATACGGGCAGGATGACTCATGGCTTTTGCAAATGCCGCCAGTTCCTGTTCCTTCACCGTGAATTCTTCTTTTTTATGAAAGGCCATGATGGTTATCGTTTAATTATATATCGCAAATATACGATTAAACAATCCTTCTTACCAAATTTTTGAACCAGAAACTGTATGAACGGTCAGATTTCCGCTTTTTTCCGTTTAAAAAGTGAGATGAGTATGCCTGAAGAAATAATACAGGCCATTCCCAGGGCCGACATCCAGTCTGGGAAAGCATCACCCAGTGCCATTCCGATGAATACCGAGAAGATGATATTGGCATAACCGATAGCGGACACGATTCCAGCCTTATCCGCACCATAGGCCCTGGTTACAAAATATTGTCCGAACAATGCTGCCAGGCCCAGCCAGAGTACATAGAACCATTCTATGCCAACCGGCCATTTCCAGCGGATAAAAAATACATCATCCTCGGGAAGAGAAAAGATATAACCGGTCCCCATCAATAGCAGCGGGACCAATACACCGGTGCCGATAAAAGCCAGCACGATAATACGGCTGTCATAGTAACCGGCCAATCGATTCACTGTGATATAAGCCAATGCAGAAGTGATACCCGAAATCAGTCCGGCCACATGATAGTACCAGGGAAAATGCATGGCGGGTTTATAGACCAGTAACATACCCGCAAATCCCAATAGAACCGAGAATAACACTACCCGGCCATGGTATTCCCTGAAAAGCAGGAAGGAGAAGACAGCAATAAAAAGTGCAGAGGTCAGGTTATAGGTCATCGCTGTTCCCAATGGAATGTGCAGGATACAGTACAAGAGGGTATACAATGCTGTAGTACCCATCATCCCCCGAAATAATAACAGATGAAACTTTCCTCCCTTACTTTGAGGAGGCCTGATTATAAATCCAACGATGAGGGCAATCAGTCCAACTGCATTTCTCCAGAACACCAGTTGACCCGCTCCAAAACTGCCCTTGAGTAATTTAGCCGCACCACCCATCAGCGAAAAACCCAGGGCGGCCAACAGCATAAAAACAATACCCCTGTATCTGTGATCAATCTGCATCAGATCCGTATGAGTTTTTCAACAGCAGCTTCCAGGGTTTCTTTCTTCTTTGAAAAACAGAATCGCAATACATGATCATCTTTTCCGCTCCGGTAAAAAACAGAAACCGGAATAGTAGCGACACCAAACTCCTTTGTTAACCGGATGGCAAGGTCTTTATCCGGTTCATCACTGATTCTTTCATAAGTGCCACAGATAAAATAACTGCCATATGATTCCTGCATACTGAACCTGGTTTCCTGCATCAGCTGTTTAAAATAATCCCGCCGCTCCTGCATTTCAGCTGAAAGCGATAAATAGGCTTCTTTGTTTTTCAGAAATTCAGCCAATGCCACCTGTGCCGGTGTAAAACAGGAAAAGCAATTAAACTGGTGCACTTTTCTGAATTCAGTTGTCATGGCTGCAGGTGCAATACAATAACCCAGCTTCCAGCCCGTGCAGTGATAAGTTTTTCCAAAAGAGAAGCAGACAAAGGAGCGCTCCAGCAAATCGGGATAACGCAACATACTCAGGTGAGGGATACCATCAAATATCAAATGCTCATACACTTCATCGCTGATAATAAATAGTCCGGAATCTGCTACCAATTTCCTGAGCGACTCAATATCCCGCTCCCGTATCACCGATCCTGTTGGGTTATGCGGGGAGTTAAGTATGATTGCTTTCGTTCTTGGGGTAACCGCCGCCTTTACCGCCTCCCAGTCGATATGATAATCCGGATACACCAGACTGATGGTAACCGCTTTTGCACCATTCACTTCGATATTGGGAATATAACTGTCATAGGCAGGCTCAAAAACGATGACCTCATCACCCTGTTGAAGAATAGTAGTAAGCGCCGTGTAAATGGCATAGGTACCACCGGGAGTAATCGTGATGTCGGTATCAGGATTCAGACTGGCGCCATAGAGCAGGGCTGATTTTTCAGCAATCGCCTCCCGCAAGGGCATCCAGCCCGGCATGGGCGAATACTGATTATAGTCTTCATTCATGGCCTTTGCCACGAGTCCGGTTAATTCCCGGCTCATTGGATAATCCGGAAATCCCTGTCCGAGGTTAATAGCCTGGTGTTCGGTGGCCAGGCGGCTCATCACGGTGAAGATGGTGGTGCCGACATTGGGCAGTTTGGAATTAATATACAAGAGAAATGATTTGTAATTTATCTGCTTTCAATTAATAAGATCTGGGACAAAACAAATTAAATTATACTTCACAAGAAAGACTGTTCTTATATAATCATAAAAATATTTACAGAGATACAGGAACCAGAATCGGTGAATTTGTATTCCCTCCGTTACCCAGTTGGCCATCATTATTTAAACCACAAGACCATACGGTTCCGTCTGTTTTTACAACGAGAGAATGATTACTGCCAACACTTACTTGTTTTATATTGTCGGAGATTTTTAAGAAAACAGAACTACCCACATATGTGCCGTTACCATATTGACCTTGTGAGTTGGTGCCGCGGGCCCATAATGAGTTATGCGCTTTTAGTATAAAAGTATGATTCCAGCCAGCATGGACTGATTTTACGTTATTTGTAATATTGATCAGGGCATACTGATTGTTGTTATTCCCGGTACCCAGCGTTTCATTATTATTTATACCGCATGCCCAGAGAGAATTATCGTTTTTCACAATCATTGTATATAGATATCCGGCACTGACAGAAGAAACGTTTTCCATAATTTTTTTAAATACCAGACTGGGATTGGTGGTACCATCACCCAGCTGACCAATGGCATTTCCACCACAAGCCCATAATGAATTATCGCTTTTTACAATTAAACTATGATCACTACCCCCGCTTATTAACTTAACATCGTCAGCTACTTTTTTTAAAACGTTTCGGGATATAATGGTGCCATCCCCAAGTCTTCCAAATTCATTATTTCCACAAACCCAAAGCGAGTTATCGTTTTTAATAACCATACTGTGATAGCTGCCCGCACCGATGGCTTTAACGTTATCCGCTATTTTTACAAGCGAGTTCCGGTTCGTGAAAGTTCCATCACCCAGTTGTCCATAAAAATTATTTCCACAAGCCCAGAGTGTTTGGTCTGTTTTTAAAACCAAAGTGTGGAAGGCGCCGGCACTTATGTCGCTTACACCTTCTGTAATTTTTAAGAAACTGTTTCTATTGGTAAAAGTTCCGGATCCAAGCTGTCCCTGCAAATTTTCCCCCGCGGACCATAACGAACGATCCGGTTTCAAAACTAATGAAAAGGTATAGCCAGCATCTGTTTTCATTTCAGAGGGTTGTGGATCCGGGTCTTTGCCAGTATCGCCTTTTTGGCACCCCAAAATTGAAGCCACAACAAAAAATAAAAGAAAGCAGGATAGTTGTCTTTTCATACTGTATGAAGTTAAGAATTTTTTTTATTGACATAGTGCCGCATAAATAGTAAGAACAGTTTCTTTTTAAGGGATATTACAGTGTAAATCATGTAATTTGTTAAACAATGCTTACCAAACTACACGCCTTCTTTAATCCCGAGCAATTTCAGGGCTGGGGGAAAAAGCGTAAATACTTTGAGGGATGGTATTTTAAAATTGTAAACGCCGATGAAACAAAGGCGCTCGCCATTATTCCCGGTATTGCGATGGACGACCAGGGAAAGCGGCAGGCATTTATTCAGGTACTGGATGGCAAAAAGAAAACCGCCCTTTATCATCGCTTTGATGCGGGCTTGTTTAAACCACAGCCCAAAAAATTTTATGTTGAAATTGATCAGAACTCTTTCTCCGCAGAGGAACTGAAACTGGATATTCCCGGATTAAAAGGCCGGCTCCGCTTTAATGGCATCACCGGCTGGCCCAAACCCTTTTATTCTCCCGGCATCATGGGGCCCTATGCCTTTGCACCTTTTCTGGAATGTTACCATGGCATCGTCAGCATGGACCACAGCATCAGCGGATCACTGGAGCTGGACGGAGAACCCATTTCATTTGATAATGGAAGAGGATATATTGAAAAGGACTGGGGCCGATCCTTCCCCTCCGCCTATTGCTGGTTACAGACCAACCACTTCAGTGAAACCGGTATTTCTTTAAAAGCTTCTGTTGCAATAATTCCCTGGATCAGAAATTCGTTTACCGGTTTTATTGCAGGAGTCTGGCTAAAGGACCGGCTGATCCGCTTCACTACTTATAATAGCACAGTTCTTCGCAAATGCCAGATCAATGAAAAAACGTTGGAGCTGATCATGGAAAACAAAAACTACCGGCTGGAAATATTTGCCACCCGCGATACAGCCACCAGCCTGGCATCCCCAATACTGGGTATGATGGATGGAAGGATTGAAGAAAGCATGACAGCGTTTACCGCTGTTCATCTCTTTGATAAAAAAGCAAAAAAGAGTTTATTGAATGATACCGGAAGAAACACCGGCCTGGAAGTAGCCGGTGCGATTGAAGAAATTATGATCTGATTTTAGTCTTTACCCGGATTGTTCAGCGAAAGGGTGATCCACCATACTTTGATTTTATCCAACACTTTTTGAACAGCAGGCATATCGCTTTCCAGACCCGTGTCACCATAAAGTGATTGATCCTGCATATTTTCTTCAAAAAGTTCTACCCGGTAATGTATGTTAGACTTGTCCAGTTTCCCCTCATTATAGGAAGAAATGGTTCCACCATAATCCCAGCCAAAACCATAAAAGGAAATTTTCTTTCCATTCACCCTTAACAGGTCTTTAAAACCCGATCCTATTTTGATACTATCTGCCGAATGCCATCTGGCCTGATCCCCATAACACTCAATGGCGCTGATGATTCGGTGGTATGCGGTATCATTCCAGTAAATAGTAAACTCATCAGGCTGACCCGGAAATACTTTGGTTACATCAATTGAATCCATACACTCCGGACCACAAATCCGCTCATCTTTTACATTGGCGCTTCCATATGTCTTTTTTACATCCTCAACAGCCATTCCGGCGGTGATAAAACCCCAGGAACTATCGGTGATCATGAAGCTGTCGGTTGAAACCGGCGGAACATTGGTTGCTGGTCCGCTTTTGTCTTTTTGTTTACAGGAAATTGCAACTGAAAGAAAAGCCAGCAGGAATAAACTGAGTTTTTTCATTTCTTGGTTTTAAGCAGGTGTGATGATGGCGGTGGCTTCAATTTCCACCAGGTATTCCGGTGCAATAAGTTTACTGATCTCCACCATGGTGGTGCAGGGTCTGATCTCCCGGAAAAACTCACCATGCGCTTTTCCATATTCTTCCCAGCGGGAAATATCAGTCACAAAGATCCGGGTTCTGACCACATCTTTCAAAGAAGCGCCGGCACGCGCCAGTACGGTTTCGATTTTCTGTATCACATAGCGGGTTTGCTCATATGCCGAATCGCCGCCGACCAGATTGCTTTTTTCATCAACCGCCACGGTACCGGTTACTTCAACGGTGTTGCCCACTTTTACTGCACGACTATACCCAACGATTTCTTCCCATTTAGCGCCGGATGAAAAATTGATTCTTTCCATTATGATTTGATTTCGATTTGACTTTCGGGTATCAAAGGCTCTCCGCTCATCCGGAGCAGGATCTGCGCAACGGTCACCACATCTTTCTGACAATACGTTACGATCCGGGGCAGGTTTTTTTCTTCCCAGTACACTTTCCATACCTTGCTGCCATCAATATCGTCTTTGGGTGTGGGGATGCCCAGGGTATGCGCCAATAATGCCAGCGAGGTAAAACTTTTATAGTCTCCGAATTTCCAGAGCTCCAATGTGTCGTAGTGATTCACTTCCCAGGGTTTTTTTCCGGCAATATTCAGGATGGAGGGAATGGGAAGGCCGTTGATGATCATCCGGCGGCAGAGATAAGGAAAGTCAAACTCTTTCCCATTATGTGCACAGAGATAGCGGGTTTCACCCGCCGACCATTTATTGATCATATCAGCAAACTGCTGCAGCAATAAGCGCTCATCATCACCGGCAAAACTTTTCAGGATTATTTTTCTTTGTGTATCATTCCCCATGATCACTCCACAACTGATACAGACAATCTTACCAAACTCTGCATAGATGCCGGCACGTGGGTAAAGCGATTCCTTATTTTCGCCCTCATGGTATTTAAGCAGGCTGTTGGTTTTATTGTCCCACAATCCTCTCCAGCCTTCAGGCAGCCCGCTATAATCCGGATACTGCGGAACCGTTTCAATATCCAGGAATAAAATATGATGGAAAGGAAAAGATAACATACCCGATCTTTTATTAAAAGTAAAGCCTTCAAACGGGCCGGCAATGGGGAAAAAACGGGAATTTATGCGCCTTCAATCAGTCCTACATGGTTTCCAAACGGATCTTTTACGATGGAAACGCGGGTAGGCCCACCCACATTGGTTACCTCCTGTATCAGCAATGCGCCGGCGGCAATCATTTTTTGAACAACGGTCTCAATGTCTTCAACAGCCCAATAAGCCAGGGAATGATTGCCTTCGTTGATATCGGTCATATCAGGATCAATACCCAGTTCAAATCCGTTGATATCAAATCCCACATAAAAGGGTTCGTCGAAATACGGCGCGATGCCTGTAATTTGTGTATACCATTCTTTGGCTGCCTGCAAATCGCGGCTGTGATAGATAACGGTCCGGAGTTTTTTGAACATATCAGAGATATTTATCGCCTTTGTTTCTTTTTACTTCGGCCACATAATCCTTAATCTCCTGTTCTTTATTCTTTTTACAGATCAGTAATACATCCTTGGTATCAACAATGATATAGTCGTTCAATCCCTGAAGCATCACCAGTTTATTATCGGGTACATGTACCATACAATTACTGGCATCCACTACCATGATATTTTTTCCTACTGCGGCATTTCCGAAATAATCCTTGTCCATATTCTCCCAGGCGCTGTTCCAGGTACCGAGATCGCTCCAGCCAAAAGTGGCAGGGATCAGGTAAACATTATCGGCTTTTTCCATCACTGCAAAATCAATGGAGATATTCGTGCATTGCGGGTATATATTTTCCACCACCGCCTTTTCTTCTGGTGTATTGAATTTGTCTTTCTCTGCTGCAAACAGATCATACAACTCAGGTGCATATTTCTCCAGTGCAGCCACAATATTTTGCACTTTCCAGGTAAAGATGCCCGCATTCCATAAAAAATCACCGCTGGCAATAAAGGCCTTAGCCAGTTCTACATTCGGCTTTTCGGTAAAGGTTTTTACCTTGTAAACGCCGGGTGCAGCTTCTGCGGTTTCGTGTTGTATATAACCATATCCCGTATTGGGGTGGGTGGGTTTTATACCAATCGTAACCAGGGCGTTGATATGGTCTACAAAATGAAGGGCGCTCTTTGCTGTTTTTACAAACTCATCGGTTTCCAGAATCAGGTTATCAGCCGGCGCGGCAATCATCAGGGCTTTGGGATCTTTGCTGAGCAGCTTGAAGGCTACATAAGCAATACAGGGAGCGGTGTTTTTCCGGGAAGGCTCTGCCAGAATATTTTCAGCGGGCAGATCTGGTAATTGTTTTTTTACAATCTCCACATATTCTTCCGAAGTAACCACATATATGTTGTTCTGTGGAATCAGGTGACGGTACCTGGCAAAGGTTTGCTGGATCAGCGTTTGTCCGGTCCCCAGTATATCCAGAAATTGCTTGGGTAAAGCCGCGCGGCTCATGGGCCAGAACCGGCTGCCGATTCCGCCCGCCATTATTGCTACGTAGTGGTGCTTGTTCATGTTGATGTTATCGGGGTAAGAACCGGCAAAGCCCGTGATCTTACCATTATATCAATCCTTCTCTGATCAGATCATGCAAATGTATGATACCCTTGTATTTTCCATCGGCAGTAACCACCAGTTGTGAAATTTCATTTTTTCGAAGCAAATCCAATGCTTCCACCGCCAGCTCATCTCCGTTGATAGATCTCGGGTTCGGCGACATAATATCACCGGCATTGACGCTTTCAATAGACACATTCTTCTCCAGCATTCTTCTCAGGTCTCCGTCCGTTATAATGCCCAGCAGGTTTTCCTCCTGGTCAATCACCGCCGTAACCCCCAATCTTTTGGCCGTCATTTCAACAATGACTTCTCTCAGCGACTGATTGGCAAAAACCCTTGGCCGTTCGTTATTGTCCGACAAATCAGACACCCGCATGTACAGTTTTTTACCCAATGTGCCACCTGGGTGGTATTTCGCAAAATCATCTGGCTGAAAACCACGTAGCTCCATCAGACAAACCGCCAGCGCATCACCCATCACCAATTGTGCGGTGGTACTGCTGGTGGGGGCCAGGTTATTGGGACAGGCTTCCTGGTCTACCGTTGTGTTCAATACCGTATCTGCATTTTTGGCGAGATAGGAAACCGGATTTCCGACAATGGCTACCAGGTGATTGCCAAAATTTTTCAACAGGGGCACCAACACTTTTATCTCAGGGCTTTCTCCGCTCTTGCTGATCAGCATCACCACATCATCTTCCTGAATCATACCCAGGTCTCCATGAATGGCATCTGCTGCATGCATAAAAAGTGAAGGAGTACCGGTAGAATTAAAAGTGGCCACAATTTTTTGCGCAATCACGGCGCTCTTACCAATCCCGCTTACCACCACTCTTCCGCGTCCACCCGCAATAACCCGCACTGTTTTCTCAAAATCTTCATTGATATAGGCAGCCAGCCCTGCGACGGCCCTGGCCTCTAGGTCAATCGTTTGCAATGCTACCTGTTTGATGGATTCCGGCATAAGAATCGGCAAAATTAGCGGATTTAAATGCATCAGCACCTGACACATTCTTTACCGGGTAATTTTAACGTTCGAAGCCGCGGGAAAGGGGGAAAACTATTGTAAATTTGTTACCCTTCTGAAAAGGAACCCCCTGGAACGGGGATCAGCAACTGTGCGACAGACAACTCCGGAGAAAGAAAAGTCCCTTGATGGGTCAGCCGACCCGGTCCCTCGTCTTTACTTAACAGTGATTACCCGGTCTTTAGGTGAAGGAATACCCGTATTGCTTGTAAAAATCAGCTGCCGTTGAAAAAATAAATCGTTCGCAGCAAGCTGTTTCGGGCAAAAAATGGTATCTTAATTAAATCTGATTAGCAGCTCCTGCCAATAGCGGGAATGAAATTATTGAGTAATGGGAACATCAACAGCGAAGAAACCGAGCGCAAAATCCAGTCCTTCAAAAGCCGGTAAAACGGTTAAGACAAAAGAGACCGCCTCCACTAAAAAGCGGTTTGACCTGCACAAGGCTTTACAGGAATATTTTGGCTTTACTAAATTCAAAGGCACACAGGAAAAAGCAATCGAATCGCTCCTGGCCGGTCATGATACATTTGTGATCATGCCCACCGGTGGTGGTAAGAGTCTTTGTTACCAGTTACCAGCGATGGTAAGTGAAGGGGTGGCATTAATTGTATCTCCCCTGATTGCCCTGATGAAAAATCAGGTGGACCTGGTGCGTGGTTATAGCAGTAATGATGAAGTGGCGCATTTCCTGAACTCCACCCTCAATAAAAAAGAAATCAAGGAAGTGCATGATGATCTGCTCTCGGGCAAGACCAAAATGCTTTATGTGGCACCGGAAACCCTGACGAAGCAGGAGAATCTTGAGTTTTTCTCTGATTTAAAGATTTCATTTTTCGCCGTAGATGAAGCGCATTGTATTTCAGAATGGGGTCATGATTTCAGGCCGGAATACAGAAGGCTGCGCGAAATGATGATCCAGATAAATCCCGATGCACCGGTGATTGCATTAACCGCTACCGCTACACCCAAGGTACAGAGCGATATTATCAAGAATCTTGATCTGCGGGAACCCAATATTTTTATCTCTTCCTTCAACAGGCCCAACCTGTATTACGAAGTACTGCCCAAGATTAAGAAGGCGCAAACCGATGAGAATATTGTCCGCTTTATTAAGCAGATGGCAGGCAAAAGCGGTATCGTTTATGCCCTGAACCGGAAAACAACAGAAGACCTGGCCGATATCCTGAATGCTAACGGCATCAGTGCTGTAGCCTATCATGCGGGTTTCGACAGTAAGATCCGTTCTGAAAGACAGGACCAGTTCCTCAATGAAGATGTACAGGTGATCTGTGCCACGATTGCATTTGGTATGGGTATCGACAAACCGGATATCCGCTTTGTGATCCACTATAATATTCCCAAGAGTATTGAAAACTATTATCAGGAAACCGGGCGTGGGGGTCGTGACGGACTGGAAGGAAAATGTTTGCTGTATTATTCGCATAAGGATGTCAGCAAGCTGGAACACCTGATGCGCGACAAACCGCTCAGTGAAAGAGAAGTGGGGGCACAGCTGATCAATGAAACCGTGGCCTTTGCCGAAACCGGTGTTTGCCGGCGCAAAGTGCTGATGAGTTATTTCGGGGAAGAGTATGAACAGGAAAACTGCGGACAATGCGATAACTGCAAACACCCCAAAGAAAAAACCGAAGCCAAAGAAGAAGCGGTGGTGGTGCTCAAAGCGATCAAGGAGTTGGACGAACGTTTTGCAACCGACTATACCGTATTGATCATTACCGGAAAACTGACGCCGCAGATACAAATGTTCCGCCACGAAGGCCTGAATGCTTTTGCCAGCGGCAATGAAAAAGAGCCTTTCTTCTGGAACTCATTGATCCGGCAGATGCTGCTCGAAGGATTCCTGACCAAGGATATTGAAGAGTATGGGGTATTAAAAATTACCAAGAAGGGAGAAGCTTTTCTCAAAAAACCAAAGTCATTCAAGATCGTACTGAACAATACTTACGATGATGCCAATGCCGATGATGAGGAAGCGATAGAATCAACAGTGGGCGCTGCAACGGATGAGCGTTTATTTGAAATGCTGAAAGAGCTTCGGCAGAAAGAAGCAAAGAAAAAAGCACTGCCGCCATTTGTGGTCTTCCTGGAAAATTCTTTACAGGATATGGCTACATTTTACCCGATCACACTGGAGGGACTGGAAAAATGCCAGGGTGTGAGTAAGGGCAAGGCCATTAAATACGGAAAGCCTTTTGTGGAACTGATTGTTCGCTATGTAGAAGAAAACAATATTGAAAGGCCGGATGATTTTGTGATGAAGAGTGTGGTGAACAAGAGCGGCAATAAAGTTTATATTATTCAGAATACAGATAAAAAAGTGTCCCTGGAAACCATCGCCAAAAACAAAGGATGGCGCATGGATGAAATGCTTGAAGAAATGGAAACCATTGCGGCCAGCGGCACCCGCCTGAACCTGGACTATGCCATTGATGAAATGCTGGATGAAGATGACCAGAATGAGATCCTGGAATATTTCAAAGGCTGTGAAACCTCCTCGCTTCAGGTTGCCCAGGAAGAGCTGTCGGACTATAATTTTAACTGGGAACAGCTCAAAATCATGCGGATCAAGTTCCTGAGCGTATACGGAAACTAATTGGCCAAAAACTCCATTTTATGTGGATTTTTTGTGAATTCCTGCTATATTTGCAACCCCGGAACACAAAAGCTAGGATAGGCTTCCACTTACCAGTCCAATGTGTTTCAGGAATGGTGCGGTAGCTCAGTCGGTAGAGCAAAGGACTGAAAATCCTTGTGTCGGCGGTTCGATCCCGCCCCACACCACGAAGGGTCTAAACTGGATAAGTTTGGACCCTTTTTTTATTGGAAAACCTGCCAGGGGTTATTGAACACCAACCTTCGCCACGGCTACGGCTGGTAAAAGCTGCGGTAGCTCTCCCGATAGCTATCGGGACGGTAGAGCAAAGGACTGAAAATCCTTGTGTCGGCGGTTCGATCCCGCCCCACACCACGAAGGGTCTAAACTGGATAAGTTTGGACCCTTTTTTATTGGAAAACCTGCCAGGGTTATTGAACACCAACCTTCGCCACGGCTACGGCTGGTAAGCTGCGGTAGCTCTCCCGATAGCCTATCGGGACGGTAGAGCAAAGGACTGAAAATCCTTGTGTCGGCGGTTCGATCCCGCCCCACACCACGAAGGGTCTAAACTGGATAAGTTTGGACCCCTTTTTATTGGAAAACCTGCCAGGGGTTATTGAACACCAACCTTCGCCACGGCTACGGCTGGTAAAAGCTGCGGTAGCTCTCCCGATAGCTATCGGGACGGTAGAGCAAAGGACTGAAAATCCTTGTGTCGGCGGTTCGATCCCGCCCCACACCACGAAGGGTCTAAACTGGATAAGTTTGGACCCTTTTTTATTGGAAAACCTGCCAGGGGTTATTGAACACCAACCTTCGCCACGGCTACGGCTGGTAAAAGCTGCGTAGCTCTCCCGATAGCTATCGGGACGGTAGAGCAAAGGACTGAAAATCCTTGTGTCGGCGGTTCGATCCCGCCCCACACCACGAAGGGTCTAAACTGGATAAGTTTGGACCCTTTTTTTATTGGAAAACCTGCCAGGGTTATTGAACACCAACCTTCGCCACGGCTACGGCTGGTAAAAGCTGCGGTAGCTCTCCCGATAGCTATCGGGACGGTAGAGCAAAGGACTGAAAATCCTTGTGTCGGCGGTTCGATCCCGCCCCCACACCACGAAGGGTCTAAACTGGATAAGTTTGGACCCTTTTTTATTGGAAAACCTGCCAGGGGTTATTGAACACCAACCTTCGCCACCGCTACGGCTGGTAAAAGCTGCGGTAGCTCTCCCGATAGATATCGGGACGGTAGAGCAAAGGACTGAAAATTCTTGTGTCGGCGGTTCGATCCCGCCCCACACCACGAAGGGTCTAAACTGGATAAGTTTGGACCCTTTTTTATTGGAAAACCTGCCAGGGGTTATTGAACACCAACCTTCGCCACCGCTACGGCTGGTAAAAGCTGCGGTAGCTCTCCCGATAGCTATCGGGACGGTAGAGCAAAGGACTGAAAATCCTTGTGTCGGCGGTTCGATCCCGCCCCACACCACGAAGGGTCTAAACTGGATAAGTTTGGACCCTTTTTCATTTCAATAGGAACTGGTGTAGAAAGCTGCGGTAGCTCTCCCGATAGCTACCTGCCTGTCGGCAGGCAAGTCGGGACGGTAGAGCAAAGGACTGAAAATCCTTGTGTCGGCGGTTCGATCCCGCCCCACACCACGAAGGGTCTGAACAGGAAAAGTTCGGACACTTTTTTATTTAGATTCTTACTGATTCAGATCTACTCCTTTCTGATAAGTTTTCTATATTCAATTTTCAGCCAAATTTGTTTTATGAAGCGGATCTTGTTTTTTGTCCTATTAGTTATCTCGATTAATAATGTTAATGCTGCAGAGAAACCCTCCTCAGAATATTACCAACTCACCGTTTATCATTATGCCACCGATAGCCAGGCGCTTGTGATTGAACAATACCTGCAGGAAGCACTGATTCCCGCGCTTCACCGGAATGGGATCAGCAATGTGGGTATTTTTAAAGCCATTGCCAATGATACATCAGCCAATAAACTATTGTATGTTTTTCTGCCCCTGAAGAAATTGGAAAGTCTGGAATTACTCAATCAGCAATTGAATAAAGACCAGCCGTTTCTTTCCTCCGGAAAAACTTACAGAGATGCACTTTACACTCATCCTCCCTATACCAGGATGGAAGTTATACTGCTCAAGGCATTCCCGCTCGCCCCTGAAATGCAGTTACCCCAATTAAAGGGCCCTAAAAGCGAAAGAGTCTACGAGCTCCGGAGCTATGAAAGCGCGACCGAGAAAATCTTTGCCAATAAAGTAAAGATGTTCAACGAAGGCGATGAGATCGGTCTGTTTAAAAGACTAAACTTCAATGCCGTTTTTTACAGCAGCGTGATCGCCGGCAGCAAAATGCCCAACCTGATGTACATGACCTGTTTTGAAAACAAAGCCGACCGGGATGCGCACTGGAAAGCCTTTTCCCAGGATCCTTACTGGAAAAAATTGTCCTCCATGCCCGAATACCAGAAAAACGTATCACATATAGATATCGTTTTCCTGCGACCCACTAATTATTCGGATTTTTAAGCTCCAATCGCAACGGTTTTCACATCAGCCCCTGTCACCAGGGGTATAGAAATCATCAATTTCCTCCCATTTTAGCCCGATTTATGACCATTTTGGGCCGTGAATGCCTGTTTTTTAACCTTTTTCAGGTTTTTCCCCAAATAGTCCCCATTTCTGATTACAGTTTAAACATTGGTTTTGACAGATAGGGGTCAGGGGTCAATGATTTGACCGGATCAATTATAACCAACCGGCGGACAGCCCGGGGACCAGGAAGGAATGATCAAGGCTCAACCAAAACATCCATTGCTTAACAGGAAGCGATTACTGAACTATCTGCTACCGGCATTGCTTTGCTTCAGCCTGATCGGACATTCGCAATTGACCGCCCCTCCTTCATCCGCTAAATCCAAAACCGTTTTTTCCGCCGGGAAGATGCCCGGCAATCCAGCTGACCCTTTTGGAAAAAATGCCTGTTTTATTGAAAACATCGGCCAGTATGGTGAAACCCTGAAAGGGTATGAATACATGGGGCGCATTCTTTATGCTTATGAAGGAATGGGTATGCCTGTTCTTTTTACGGAGAATGGCATCATCCATATTCAACGTAAATCAGAAGGACCCGATGAAGAAGAAAGGGAAAAAGAAATCAGGGCAGGTAAAAAAGCAGAAGACGAGGAAGAAGAAAGAGTCCTGATTGATCGCTTTATAACGGCGCAATGGCAAGATGCCAATCCCGCCCCGGTGATCAGTACAGAAGGAACCGGCAGCAGTTTTCATACTTATGCCTCGGTGCAGGGAAAGGCAAGGGCGGTTCAAAAAATTATCTACAAAGAAATTTATCCGGGTATTGATCTGGTTTATTTTTTTCCAAAAGACAAGAAAGCTGGATTTGAATATAGTCTGCTTGTAAAACCCGGTGCAGATCTGTCTCAACTGCGGGTACAGTATGGCGGCGATCTTACTAAAATAACAGTACAGGCAGATGGAAGTCTCCTGATTCAGTCTGAAATCGGCGGAATAAAAGAAACCCGTCCTGTTTCATTTTACGGAAGCAGTCCGCTTCTCTCTGCAAACAGCGAAAAATTTCTTCCTCCTTCCTGATTACAAATAAAACAGTGAGCTTTTCATTTCCGCAGGGCTATGATCATAGCAAAGCACTGGTGATTGATCCTTTTGTCACAGGTACTGGTAACCTGGCCGGACTCAACTCGGGTAAAGCAAAAGATGTTGATTTCGATTATGCGGGTAATATCTATGTAACCGGAGGCGGAAGCGGATTAATCAGCCATCAGTTGGCTAAGTTTGATGCTGCAGGTAATCTGCAATGGACATTTAATGGCAACCTGACAATTCCTTCCTGGAATTTTGGAGGCTACTGGGGTGGCTGGATGGTTGAAAAACCAACCGGTAATATTTATCTCGGACAGGGTTTTAATCCCACCACCGGTTTCAGAGTTATCCGCATCAATACAACCGGCCTCTACGACAATTTTATTACCACCGCTAATCCAAATTTCAGAGAAGCCTGGAAAATGTACTGGAGCTGCAATAATGGTTCTCCGCAAATTCTGGTGGCTGGTGGTGGTACCAATTCTAATATCAATTTCGGTGTTTTTGTTCCTCCCGCAACAACGGTATCGGCCTTGAATGTAACCGGTATTCCTTATACAGGATCGGCTGGATGGGCTCAGGATATTGTTGATTTTATCATTGATCCTTCTAACAATGATATGTACACCATTTACGGATCCCTGTTTGGAAACCCTTCTCTGAATAACAGAATGTATAAGAATAGTTTTCCTTACAGCGGGGCCTCCGTTTCCTGGAATGTGCCTTCGGGGTTTACTTCTGTACAGGAAATTCAAAACAGACCTTATCTGGCCGGGGGAAATATTGACAACTCGGCCAACATCTTTGCCCTCAACAATAATTATCTTTTTTACTGGGATGGAAAAAATCTGAAAGCCTTTAATAAAACAACCGGCGCCACCGTAGGTACACCCTTATCTAACAGTAATATTGCATTGATGCAGGGTGGTATTGCTGCGGATGCCTGTAACAATGTTTTTGTAGGGGAGGCCAATGGATTAATTAAGGTTTACAATTTCAATGGCTCGGTTTTCAGCGATGCACCCGCGGATATTAATATTCCCGGATTCTCCGGCAGGGCAGTATATGATCTTTCCTATGATGAAGCAAAAAAATTACTCTACGCCAGCGGCGATGGTTTTGTTGCTTCATTTGATATCACGGCTTATTGTCCCAATACCCTGTTTACCTTAACGGTGACACCGAATTGTCTTACGAGTAGCGTTACGTCCGTTATTAATCCCGCACCTTTGCCCGGTTCTACCATCATTTATTCTCTTTATCAGGGCACCACACTGATCGCAACAAATACAACCGGCACATTCACCGGTCTTAGTCCAAATATTACTTACAATATTGTTGCTACTATTAATCAGGCCTGCAGCGGTTCACAGGCCAGCGCCAGTTTTGTAATACCCGGACCAACCATTGCAACCACACAGACAAATACTACCTGTGGAAATAGTACGGGGTCCATTACAGCAACAGGATCCGGTACAGCAGGCCCGTTTACTTACAGTATTGACGGAACCAATTTCCAGGTGTCCGGAACATTTACCAATCTGGCCGCGGGAGTTTATACTATAACAGTGCAAGATGCAGGTGGCTGTAAGAATACAAGCACCGTTACCATTCTGAACACGAACGGACCCGTTATCAGTTTTTCAAGTACCAATGCGAATTGTGGAAATAATAATGGTTCAGTTACTGTAACGGTAACTGGTGGTACAGCTCCGTATGAATACAGTATAAATGGCACCACCTGGCAGGCCAGTAATTTCTTTACCGGTTTAACCGGCGGTACTTATACCGTTTCAGTCAGGGATGCCAATAATTGTATCAATGCTGCTGTGCTGCTGATTACGGGTTCGCCAACACCACAGATCACCGCCATTCCTGCAACTGCTACCTGCGGAAGCAATAATGGTACCATCACCGCTTTTGGAAGCGGCGGAACTCCTCCTTTGCAATACAGCATTAATGGCAATACCTATCAACCTGGAAATACTTTCCCCGGTATCACACCAGGCACTTATACGGTTTATGTAAAAGATGCCAATAACTGTTTGGCCACTACTACGGTTACCGTGGGCAACTCACCGGCACCAACTGTTACGGCAACCAGCACGGCTGCTGCCTGTACAAACAGCAATGGAACGATTACAGCTACCGGTGTAGGTGGTATAGCTCCACTGGAGTATAGCATCAACGGGATCAGCTTTCAACCCGGAAATATTTTTACCGGTTTAGCCGCTGGTGCCTATACAATAACCGTGAGAGATGCGACCGGTTGTACCAATATAGTAACCGTTACCGTGGGCACCAGTAATGCACCGGTGGCTAATGCAACGGCCACACAATCGGCCTGCAATGTGAACAATGGAACGATCACTATTACCGGTACTGGTGGAACCCTTCCCTATACTTATAGTATCAACGGCATCAATTTTCAGGCAAGCAATCTGTTTACGGGTCTGGCTCCCGGTAACTATGTGGCTTATGTACGTGATGTGACCGGTTGTATCGGAACCTTTATAATCAATGTACCGGCAACTTCCGGTCCTTTGTTATCGGCTACCACTACCGCAACTGCCTGTGGTGCCAATACAGGAACCATTACCGCAAATGCTACAGGCGGATTATTGCCTTATTCATATAGTATTGACGGAACCAATTATCAACCCGGTCCTTTATTCAGCAACCTGGCCACCGGTACCTATACGGTGTATGTGAAAGACGCGAATAACTGTATTCGTACCACAACCGTTGTAATCACTAATACTTCCAACCTTTCATTAACTGCCAGCAGCATTGCTTCTTCCTGTTCTTCCAATAGCGGTAGCATCACGGCAGTGGCAACAGGCGGAGTTGCTCCGCTTCAATACAGTATAGATGGCACCAATTATCAGGCAGGCAATACTTTTACGGGCATCGCTACCGGTACCTATACGGTATACGTTAAAGATGCCAATAACTGCATTGTTACAAAGCAGGTAACGGTTTCATCTGTTGCGGGACCAACCCTTACGGCAACCATAAGACATCAGGCTACCTGTGGAACGGCTAATGCAGTAATATTTGCCAACAGCAGTGGTGGGATTGCTCCTGTTACTTATAATATTGATGGTGGTGCTTTTCAGGCCAGTGGTATTTTCCTGAATATCGCCCCCGGTGTACATATCATCACGGCCAGAGATGCCAATGGTTGTATTTCCAATCCTGTTTCTTTGACTGTAACTTCTTCAGGGGCTGGTACCGTTCCAACGGATGTTACCTTTCGCGTACGCGATATCCTGGGTTGTACCGGTGAAGGAAGAATCAAAAATCTTCGCGGCCTTCCCAGCGGGGGCGGTAACAGTTATACGTTTAGTCTGGATGGTGGTGCTTTTACAACAGCCAACCAGTTTCGTCCGGTTGCCGCCGGGGTACATACCATCACTGCTATGAATGAAGATGGTTGTACGGTAACCCGCTTAGCTACTATTGGAATCGGTACACCAGCCACCGCAACAGCCGTTTCAACAGCCAGTGTTTGCGGAGGAACAACTGGTACCATTACTGTTACAGGCGTTGGCGCGCATACACCCTATCATATCAGCATTGATAATGGAACCACATGGAATAATTTTTTCCCGCCCGGTGCTAATAGTTTTACTTATACCGGACTGGCACCCGGCACTTATCCCATCATTATTGCTGATGATGCTGATTTTACTACCGGCCCTCCAGATATTCCCGGAGCCTGTCTGACGACTATTTATGTATCGGTGCCCTCGCTGGGTGGTCCCGGTATTACCACTACCCAGGTGAATCCCAGTTGTGTTTCTGCAACAGGTAGCATTACTGCAAACGGAACAGGAGGTACATTACCTTATACTTATAGTATCAATGGCGGAGCATATACAGGTACAAACGTTTTCAATAATCTTATTCCCGGTACTTATGCGGTTTCGGTGTTGGATGGCACCGGTTGTACAACTGGTGTTAATATTACGTTGACTGGCGCCTCTGTTCCCGTGGGCACGCTGGCCATACAAAGCGCATCCTGTAATACGGCCAACGGAAGTATTACTGTTAGTGTCAGTGGCGGAACAGCTCCCTATGAATACAGTATTAATGGTACTTCGTTTCAGGTAAGCAATGTATTTAGCAATCTGGCTCCCGGTGCTTATACTGTTTATGTTAAAGATGCCAACAATTGCTATAGTACTGCCACTGCTACAATTACCAATACAACATTACCACGTGTTACCGCTTATTCCATCGCCTCTTCCTGTTTATTTAGCGACGGAGTGATTGTGGCAACAGGTTCACAGGGAACCGCTCCTTATACTTTCAGCATTGATGGCACGATTTATCAAAGCAGTGGCACATTTAGCGGATTGGCACCTGGATTTTATACTGTGTATATCAAAGACAGCAGAGGTTGTATCAATACGACGGGCTTAACCGTCGGAAACAGTTCCGGCTTGCTGATTTCAAATGCCGTTTCAAGTCCCGCTACCTGCGGAAATGCCAATGGCACCATAACAGTCACAGCAGGCGGCGGAACTGCTCCGCTGCAATACAGTATCAATGGAATAAATTTTCAGCCCGGCAATATTTTCACCGGCGTTCTTCCAGGTACCTATACCATCACTGTTACCGATGCCGGTGGATGTTTGACCACAAGGGCCATTGTAGTTGCTAATACTAATGGACCCCAAACATTGACTGCTACCATTCTTCATGCTGCCTGCGGCAACAACAATGGATCCATTACAGCAGCAGCTACAGGAGGTACAGCTCCGCTTCAGTATTCAATCAACGGTACCACTTATCAGGTCAGCACCATATTTAACGGACTGGCAGCCGGTACCTATACACTTTATGTCAGGGATTTTAACGGATGTATCAGAACATTATCCATCACCCTGCTCAATCTGGCAGCACCGGCTTTAACATTGAGCAGCTCAGCAGCTACCTGTGGCCAGAGTGACGGAACAATCACTGCCAGCGCTACCGGCGGCACTGGTGCATTAACCTATAGCAAGGACGGAATTGTTTATCAGTCAAATAATGTATTTACTGGCCTTGCTGCAGGATCCTATACCATCAGGGTCAGGGATGCAAGAGGATGTATTACCGCTGCTGTCATTACTGTTCAAACAGCTGGAGCATCCGTCACTCCAACCTTTAATCCAGTTGGACCAATATGTGCCGGCGATCCGGTGGCACCATTACCCACCACTTCTATTAACGGAATTACGGGTACATGGGCTCCGGCTATCAATAACACCGTTACTACCACTTACACATTCACACCCAATATAGGTCAATGTGCCAATAGCACTACGTTGACCATCACTGTGAACCCAAAACCAACAGCAATTATCATTTATCATAATTAAATCAGGAGCATGAATAACTACTACAAGGCATATCGAATTCCAAAGTCCATTATAAAACCAGAAATGGCGGAGCATTTATCGCCCGCAGTTTCAACCAACAACAAAACTCATATTAAAACAAAAGAAATGAAAGCACTGAATCTAATGGTAAGATGCACCCTGTTCCTGCTGCTATTGGCAGGTAACATCTCGGTAAAAGCACAGGGACCTTATCCCAATACCGGCAACCACGATGTTTGTCTGGGCGCAACCGAACCCTACGGCGTTGTACTGAATGCCGGTTCCACCTATAACTGGACAGTTACTCCGCTCGCAGGCGGTAATGGTACCATTACTCCCGGAGCCACACCGAACCTGATCACCATCAACTGGACAACAGCCGGTACTGCTACCTTACAGGTAGTGGAATCCAATTCATTTGGATGTATTGGTGATCCGGTTACCATCATCGTAACCGTACATCCGACACCAACCTTAGTGATTACTAATCCGCCACCGGTTTGTGCACCTGCAACAGTTGATATCACATTGCCCGCAATTACAGCTGGTTCAACCGCTGGTCTCACACTGACCTACTGGACAGATGCCGCCGCAACAATTCCGTTTACAACGCCAACAGCTGCTACATCGGGTACCTATTATATTAAAGGAACTTCAGCAGCAGGATGTTTTGATATCAAACCCGTAACCGTAACAGTGAACCCTGCACCAAGCCTGGTGATTACTGATCCTCCTGGTGTATGTGCTCCTGCAACAGTTGATATTACTGTCCCGGCAATAACCGCTGGTTCAACCGCTGGTCTCACACTGACCTACTGGACAGATGCAGCTGCAACAATTCCTTATACTACACCAACCGCAGCAACAGCAGGTACTTACTATATCAAAGGCACCACTGCGGCCGGATGTTTCGATATCAAGCCAGTAACCGTAACAATAACACCGGCACCGGTATTGGTTATTACCAACCCTGCTGCAGTTTGTGATCCTGCAACAGTTGACCTGACCCTTGCTGCGGTAACAGCCGGCTCAACACCAGGACTTACACTCACCTACTGGACAGATGCAGCTGCAACGATTCCTTATGCCACGCCAACCGCGGCCACAGCAGGTACTTATTATATCAAAGGCACATTGGCCGGTGGATGTTTCGATATCCAACCAGTGACTGTTACTGTGAATCCGTTACCAACACCTGTAGTTACCGGTACAGATCCTGTTTGTGTGGGTACAACAGCAACCTATACTACCGCTGCAGTGGCCGGACATGGTTATACCTGGACTGTAACCGGTGGTACGATCACAGCTGGTCAGGGTACGAACACTATTACCGTGAGCTGGACAACAGCAGGTGCCGGAAACGTATCGGTGAACGAAACCATCACGGCTACCAGTTGCGCAGCAGTAGCTAACAAAGCAGTGACCGTTAATCCGAAACCGGCAACCACAGCTATAACGCACAACTAAAAGATGAAGTAAAAGGAAAACCGCATACTGCTCTTCCGTTCCGCTCAACCCCCGGGTTGGCGGAACGGACTGAAGCAGGATCAGAACAGTCGGAACCCAAGACATGTATCAACGATTTAAACATATTATTTTCATTTTGCTCTTCCTTTCAGGAACAGGAATGGCCCTGGCCCAAACAGCCATGCCGGATACTGTTTGTATAGGAACCAGAAGAACTTACAGCGTGAACAGCCCTGCAGTTCCTTCTACCTATACCTGGAAAGTGGATGCTGTGTTGCAGACTTCCACCACCAATTCACTGCGCATTCTTTGGAACACCCCGGGAGTATATACCCTTACTGTTCAGGAGCATCCGCAAAATGGTTGTGACGGTGATATCAGATCGGGAACCGTTTATGTGAATCCTGTGCCTGTACCGAATGCTGGTCCCGATATCACCGCCTGTTTTGGTAAAGAGATCAGACTGGATGGAAGCGGAAGTATTAATTACCAATGGACGCCTTCAATTTATTTATCCAATCCTTCAGCACCCAATCCAACCGTTGTACTGGCGCCACCCGGCACTTATCAGTATTACCTGACAGTGTCAGATGCCAATGGATGTAAATCGGTGAAACAGGATTCTGTGATCGTTAAAATAACAGCGGCACCAAAGATTTTTGCCGGAAGGGATACAGCGATTGCAATCAACCAGCCCCTGCAGTTGAATGTCATTGATATTAATAATGCAGGGTTTGTGTCTTATTCCTGGTCGCCATCCAGTACGCTGAATAATCCGCGTATTGCCAATCCGTTGGCGATTACCGACAGAGATGTTACCTATGTGGTGACAGTGCGGACGGCCGAAGGATGCCAGGCAGGTGATGATATCAAAGTGACCGTATTCCAGCAGGCAGATATTTATGTGCCTACCGCCTTTACACCGAATGGAGATGGCAGGAATGATTTGGCCAAAGCCATACCGGTGGGAATCCGTGAGTTCAGATATTTTGCGATCTATAATCGTTGGGGAGAAACCATCTTTACAACAAAGGATCCTTCTAAAGGATGGGATGGAAGAGTGGCCGGTGTGTTACAGGACAATGCCGTGTTTGTCTGGATGGCACAGGGTGTTGATTTTAAAGGCAATCTCATCAGCAAAAAAGGTACGATCACCCTGATTAAATAACAACTTTTAATAATGAGTTTTGTGATACAGCCGGTTCAACCGGCTGTATTTTTTTGCAATACCCAATCCATCCTTCGTTTATGCCAGTTCATTTCTTTCTGTATTGAATCAAAAAATGTTCGGTTACATCTTTGGGTCATCAACCATCAATCATTAAACCTTATACCATGCAACGCTACAACATCTTTTACCAGATTCACAAGGGTCTCCGCGAAATGCTTTACAATAGCGCCAGCCTTATACAACAAACCGATTTTGGACAAGCGGCACAAAGGGAAACAACGGCCCGGCAATTGAATGAAGTTTTGGACCTTTTTGACAAACATGCTGCCACAGAAGATCATTGGATTTTACCCGCGATTGCGCAATACGAACCTGCTGTTACCAGCTTATTTGCAGAAGAGCATGTGAAAGACCATGAATTGGGTGAGAAATTGCGGTCCATCATCAAAGGATTACAGGAAGCCGGATCTGTACATGATCAGGAAACCTGGGGAGCTGTATTAAGACCGGTTTTCATTGAGTTCATGGTTTTTAACCTGGAACATATGGCTAAGGAAGAGGATGTATTAAACCGTTTATTATGGAGATATTTCAGCGATGAAGAATTGCAGGGGATCACACAAAAGATCCTGGGCTATCTTCCTCCGGAAACTTTGCAGCAATACAGCGCCTGGATGATCAGGGGCTTGAGTAATAATGAAATCATCAGCTGGTTAAAAGAAGTAAAATCAACAGCACCTGATTTTATTTATGAAGGGCTGAAAACACTGGCAGAAAAGGAATTGTCACAACAGCGATGGACTTTCATCCGGCAATCAATTGGAGAAAGGGCAATTGCTGCTTAACCCAGTATCAATTTTAAAACAAAACATAAGAAGAGATCCTTGCCACGAAGGCACAAAGTCGCGAAGTAAAGTCATCATACCTTTCTTTGTGTCTTCGAGTCTTTGTCCACAGGACCCTGCGGGTGGCAAATCTTTCAAGACAAGCCTGAAATCTTCCCCTCACTATCAATATCCATTCCCTCCGCCACAGGCGTAGGCGGTAATCCCGGCATCCGCATCATATCACCAAGGATTGGAATCACGAAGCCAGCCCCTGCCGCATATTCAAACTCTCTTACGGTCACGATAAAATTCCGGGGTCTTCCGATTTTACTTTCATTATCTGAAAATGATTTTTGTGTCTTGGCCATACATACCGGCAAACCATCAAAACCGAGTTTTTTAATCAGCTCCAGACCAACCCTTGCCTTTGGAGAATACTCCACATCATCTGCACCATAGATTTCCCTGGCAATGGTCCTGATCTTTTCTTCTACTGGTATATTCCAGTTATATAATGCTTTGAACTGATTGATACCACTTTCAATATTCTCCACCACCGCCTCAGCAATATCTTTCATCCCATCTCCTCCCAGCGACCAACCCTTACATAGAATCGCTTTCACTCCCAGTTGTTCACAACGTTCTTGTACAAATTTGATCTCCTCTGCCGAATCAGTCTCGAAATGATTGATGGCTACCACCGGTGTCAATCCGAATTTGCGGCAGTTTTCAATATGCTTTTCAAGGTTATCAAATCCCGACCTTACTTTCTCAAGATCAGGAGTATTGTAAGCTGCTTTTTTGGCGCCGCCATGATGTCGTAAAGCACGAATGGTCGCCACCAGAACAAGGGCATGCGGTTTCAAACCGGCATAACCACATTTTATATTCATGAATTTTTCTGAACCTAAATCGGCACCAAAGCCGGCTTCGGTCACCACATAATCGGATAAAGAAAGTCCCATGCGGGTGGCCAGTATAGAATTGGTTCCCTGTGCAATATTGGCAAAGGGTCCGCCATGTAAAATAGCCGGGTTGCCTTCCAGGGTTTGCACCAGATTCGGCTTGATCGCATCTTTTAATAATAAAGCCATCGCTCCCTGTGCCTGCAACTGCCGGGCAAACACTGGCTCTTCTTTTGCGGTGAACCCAACCAGTATATTTCCCAGTCTTTGTTTGAGGTCGTCAATGCTTTTTGATAAACAAAGAATGGCCATTACTTCTGAAGCCGGCGTGATATTGAAACCATCCGATCGGGGTATTCCATCAGCTGTGCCACCTAATCCGATCACGATATGCCGCAGCGCCCGGTCATTCATATCCATCACCCTTTTCCACATAATGGTGCGAGGATCAATGCCCAGACTCCTTGTTTTACTTTGGATATTGTTATCAATCAGCGCCGCTAGTAAATTATTGGCTTTTTCCACCGCATTGAAATCTCCGGTAAAGTGCAGATTAATATCTTCCATTGGCACCAGCTGGGAATACCCGCCACCGGTTGCCCCTCCCTTCATACCAAACACGGGTCCGAGCGAAGGTTCACGCAAAACTGCCATTGCTTTTTTGCCGATTCGGTTCATTCCGTCGGCTAACCCAATGGAGATGGTGGTCTTTCCTTCTCCAGCCGGGGTAGGACTAATTGCCGTTACCAGGATCAGTTTACTCTGGCTGATTTTGGACTCATCGATTAATTTTAAAGGCAACTTGGCCTTGTATTTCCCATAGTATTCCAGATCATCATTGGAAATACCCGCCCTGGCTGCGATTTCTTTGATATGGCTGATAGTGGCAGCCTGCGCAATGGCAATGTCGGATTGGATATTTGATGGCAATTGATTCGTTTTTTCTTCTTCAATTTTATGCGATCGGGGCCTTAAACGCATTTGATGAAGAAGGATGAAGAAATCGATTCTCTATTCAGGGTTCGCCCCAAACAAATCTAATCTCCCCGGAATGGATTAACACTGGCCCCGACATCGGCCCGGACTGATTTTACTCAAATACCCGCCTGATTTTAGCGTTTATTTCAGCTAAAGCAGTATAAAACGCTGATCCGGGCTTTGTTTTTTATTTTTACCCATAGCGACATTTAAACATGAGAACGATTTTCCTCCTTGCATCCTTTCTGTTAAGCGGTTTATCCGCTTTACAATCACAGCAGGCTTTCCCTTATCGTAATAAATCCCTGCCGGTTGAAACAAGGGTCAAAGACTTATTGAACAGGATGAGTCCGGAAGAAAAATTCTGGCAGCTATTCATGATACCCGGGGATCTTGATCAGGCTGAACGGGGCCAATATAAAAACGGCTTATTTGGTTTTCAGGTCAGTGCTGCTAACCGGGGTGATGCAGGTGGTCAGATGCTCTCCTACAATACCAATGAGCAGGCTTTAACCCTGGCTAAAAAAATCAATCGCATTCAGCGTTTCTTTGTTGATAGCACCCGGCTGGGTATACCAATTATTCCATTTGATGAAGCCCTGCATGGATTGGTCAGGGATGGAGCCACTGCTTTTCCGCAGGCGATTGCCTTGGCCGCCAGTTGGGATACCACGCTCATGAATCAGGTGGCTGCTGCTATTGCAACTGAGACCAAACAAAGAGGAATCCGGCAAATTCTTTCGCCGGTAGTGAATCTTACCAGCGATGTTCGCTGGGGTAGAACAGAAGAAACCTATGGAGAAGATCCGGTTTTATCTGCAGCGATGGGGATTGCCTTTGTCCGGGCATTTGAAGAACGCGGTATTATCACAACCCCCAAACATTTTGTATCAAATGTCGGGGATGGCGGTCGCGATAGTTATCCTGTCCATATCAATGAAAGATTACTGGAGGAATTATATTTCCCTCCTTTCAAAAAAGCCATTCAATTGGGTGGTAGCCGCTCTTTAATGACCGCATATAATTCTTTAAACGGAACAGCCGCGTCTTCTAACCATTGGCTGCTCACTGAAAAACTGAAGAAGCAATGGGGCTTTACCGGATTTGTTATTTCTGATGCCAATGCCGTGGGTGGCGAAGTCGTATTGCATAATACGGCGAAAGATTATCCGGCAAGCGGCTTACATGCGATCAATGCCGGTTTGGATGTAATCTTTCAGACAGAATACAAACACCACCAATTATTTATTCCGCCATTCCTGGATGGCAGCATTGACAGTAACCGGATCAATGATGCGGTATCAAGGGTATTGAAAGTTAAATTTGAACTGGGTCTTTTCGAAAATCCCTATGTGGAAGAAGCAATCAAACCTCTTCCTGAACACTCGTTGCTTGCCAGACAGGCTGCATCAGAATCAATTGTATTATTGAAAAACGAGAAGAAAACACTTCCCTTTTCTTCACCCATTAAACGAATCGCCATCATCGGTACGGATGCGGATGAAGCAAGACTGGGAGGATATAGCGGACCCGGAAATAAAGTAGTCAGCATATTACAAGGACTACAGGAATTAAAAGGAAAGAACAATATCATCTATCATCCAGGAGTTGGCAGGAAAAGCGAAGATTATCTGGTGGTTCCCGGGTCACAATTAATATCAGATGGAAAACCCGGTCTGAATGCAGCTTATTATAATAATGTATCATTTACGGGTACACCCTTTTTGTCAAGACAGGATCCCAGCATTGATTTTCATTGGACTCTTTTTGGTCCCGCCACAGGAATGGATGCCGGATTTTATTCCGTTCGCTGGACCGGGCAATTGATTTCGCCGGTCAGTGGTACATACAAAATCGGACTGGAAGGAAATGACGGTTACCGTTTATATATCAATGATCAATTACTGGTTGATCATTGGTCCAAGCAAAGCTACCGGACCATATTGGCCAATTATGTTTTTGAGAAAGGTAAGCGCTATAGTATTCGGGTAGAATTCTATGAGCCCCGTGGCAATGCCAGCATCAAACTGGTTTGGACGATTGGTGTGAAGAATAACTGGAAACAAAAAATCAGCGAAGCACAACTGGCTGCATCAACAGCAGATGCTGTTGTAATTGTTGCCGGTATTACTGAAGGCGAATTTCAGGACCGCGCATTTTTATCCTTGCCTGGTCATCAGGAAGAATTGATCAATGCCATGGCGGCTACCGGTAAACCGGTAGTGGTATTGCTGGTCGGCGGTAGTGCCATTACGATGAGTAACTGGATGAATAAAGTGCAAGCAATCGCAACCATTTGGTATCCCGGTGAACAGGGTGGCCATGCCGTTGCCGATATGCTCTTTGGTAAAACCAATCCCGCCGGCCGGTTACCCATTACCTGGCCGCAACATGAATCACAGCTGCCCTTGGTTTATAATCACAAGCCAACAGGTCGTGGTGATGATTATAATAATTTGTCGGGACAACCCCTCTTCCCATTTGGGTTTGGATTAAGCTATACTTCTTTTACTTATAGTAACCCCTATCTTTCATCAGATACAATACGTAATACTGACAGCATCCTGTTTCGTTGCAGCATCCGTAATACTGGTTCAGTGAATGGAGCAGAAGTGGTGCAGCTTTATATACGTGATGTATTGTCAACTGTGGCCAGACCTGTAATTGAACTCAAAGGTTTCCAAAGCATCTTTCTAAAAGCCGGGGAAGAAAAGACGATTGATTTCAGGATCACTCCCGAAATGCTCAGCATGCTGAACGAGAAAATGGAAACAGTGGTGGAGCCCGGGACTTTCGAATTAATGATCGGTGCTTCTTCGGCCGATATCAGGTTGAAAGAAAAACTACTAGTGCAATAGTCATACTGTTTGGCTATACGCTACTGCGATCTGCGATCCTACCAGTGCATTATGCCTGATCAACGCAATATTGGCTTCCAGGCTTTCTCCCTTTGTATGATTGGCGATATACTGTAACAAAAAGGGAGTCACTTCTTTTCCGCTAATCTTTTGCCTGGCTGCCGCTTCCAGCGCTGCGTTGATATGGGCTTCCATTTCACCGGCTTCTATTTCCTGTTCGGGTGGCACAGGATTGGCAATTAATACAGTTCCTTCCAGACCCAGCTTCCATTTTGTATGCAGCATCGCAGCAATATCGGAAGCGTTATCCAATCGGAGCGGGGATTTAAATCCGCTTTTGCGGGAATAAAAACTGGGAAATTCATCTTGCCCGTAAGTAACTACAGGAATGCCTTTTGTTTCGAGATACTCCAGGGTCAAACCAATATCTAAAATGGATTTAACGCCTGCAGATACTACTGCTACATTGGTTTGTCCCATTTCAGTGAGGTCGGCTGAAATATCCATACTGTTTGCAGCGCCTCTATGAACACCACCGATACCGCCGGTTACAAAAATGGGTATACCGGCCATGGCAGCAATGCGCATGGTGGCGGCTACGGTGGTGGCACCAACCAGTTTTTGGCTGACTACATAGGGCATATCGCGCAGACTCACTTTCCATACATTGGCTGCTTTGCCAAAATATTCTAATTCATCAGCAGACAAACCTACCCGGCATTGTCCATCCATGATAGCAATGGTTGCAGGGATGGCTCCCTGATCTCTGACTACTTGTTCAACACTTAGTGCGGTTTCCACATTCCGCGGATAGGGCATGCCATGAGAAATAATGGTTGATTCCAGTGCAACAACAGCCTGGCCATTTTTAAGGGCCGTTTGTACTTCTGCAGATATCGTTAGATATGGATTCATCAGGAAGGATAATATTTGCTCACCAGTTCCAGTAATTTTTGTTGATCCAGGTGGGTGGCAATGGCACCATTTACCTGCAGGATTTCTGCAGAAAGGGTATGCGCAATTTTCATACACTCTGCATCATCCTTTTCCAGATATTTTCCAAGAATAAAACCCGAGAGTGATCCATCGCCGGCACCGGTGCAATCCAGCACTTCAATTTCCGGCGCATGAAGGGAAACAGATTTACCCGGACCATACAATGCAGAACCGTGTTTTCCATTGTGCAGCCAGATCTGCTTGACCCCTCTTTGCAACATTTCATCTACCTGTTGCTGGGTAAAGAATGATTTCTCCGAACATAGTACCGGTAACTCATCTTCATTGGGCGTGATGAGGTAAAGGCCGGAGAGATTGACATCCCGGTATTTTCTGGCTGGTGGTACGGAAACCGGCTCCAGGATAAAAGGTACTCCACTGTCATTACTAAAAGCTAATAGCCATTCAGCGGTGTCTACATTGATATTGGCATCAGCCAGAATAAAGGAAGCTGATTTCAGCAGTTCTACATGTTTGCCTAAATGATAGGGTGTAATGAGCTGCGTGGCTGAATTGGAGATAAAGGCGGTAAAAAGGGATCCATCTACATTCAGGATGCCTGTGTATTTACCCGATAAGCCTTCTTTTGTAATGGAAGCATCCAGTTTAACTCCGGCATCGGTACATATTTTTTTCAACCAGTCACCATCGCTGTCATCCCCGAATACACTGATCAGTTGAACTGGTACACCCAGCAGGGCCAGCTGGTGGGCAATATTGCGGCTAACACCACCTGCGGTCTTGGTTACTTTGGCATTATTGGTGGTGGCCAGCAGCATTTCTTCGGAGGCATGGAACAGCTCATCCACAAAGGCCGCTCCGATACAGATGATGGGTTTGCTCATGCTGCAAATGTAATGGCAGAAGGCAGATGAAACACCTGAGTTGAAGAGAAAGATGCAAACGCTTATTCATTATCAACAGCACCTTCAGGTTTTGATTGTTTTTTTATCCAATCCATTGCCTGCGCTGTTATTTGGGATACCAGTATTTTAAGCTGATCGTTATTTCCTTTCAGGTCATAGCTGAACAGGGTAGCATCCCCTTTTTTGAGTCTGATTTTAAAGTCTATCTCTTTTTCCCGGACCATATAGCTTCCGTTCAGGGAGTAGGCTTCCGGTGAGGCGGACTGTGTGGAGAAGACTATCTTTTTCCGCCCTCTTCCGTGGAGAGTTTTGCAGGTCTCCATCAATCATTTTACGGATGCCCAGGTTATCATCCGCAATGGCTTCGTCCCTGTTCAGGAAATTTCCCGGAACGAAAAGGGGTTTTGGAGATAGCAACTGAATTTTTTGTATCAGCTCCTGGTCCACCAGTCCGATATTGAATTGTGAAGTGGATACCACTTGTGGCTCCTGTCTTGACCTGTCTTTTTTCGCCAGCTCACTCACCATTTCCGCTGCCTCATTGAACCAACGGGTTATATTCAGGTATTTTCCATCTTCCAGGATGGCGGGGTTTTCTTTGATTCCTTTTAATAGGGAGTAGGTCAGGTAACCATGACCATATTCCTCCGACTCGTATGCCAATTGGGTACTGGCGGAGGCAGAGAGGATATACAAGCCGCTTTTTTCATTCAGTTTCTCGATGGCTTTGATCTGCCGGGCCTCCTCGTCTCCTTTTACACTCAGCATATTCCGGTTAAAAGCCAGCATATCATTGATGGCTTGTCCGCTCTGGCAGGCATCCAGGATCAACACCCTTTTCCTGGCCTTGATGGATTGTGGTTTGATCCATTCGGTGAGTTCCGACATACTGATCCCTGCGTTTTTAAAAAGATTTTCTTCCACTAGAGAAGTGGCATCCACGGTGAGATAATAAAACTCTTTTGTTTTTTCATTCATCACTCCATGGCCGGAGAGAAAGATCAGCAGGATATCATTGGGGGCTGCCCGCTTACTGATTTCCGAGAAGATATTTTTGATCGTTGCTTTTTCGGGATATAGTTTTTTATTATCCGTAGTCACCGTATACATAAATACATGTTCTTTTCCCAGCAATTTTCCGGCGGACTCTTCCAGGGTACTTGCCATTTTTGTAGCATCTGCTGAAGCAAACTGCAGATCCATTTTATCATCTTTATAATTGCTGGTCCCTACCATCACCGCAAATAAATTGGGGGCTGTCTTTTTGCCTGCATTAAAATAGACTGTTTTGGTTAATGTCCTGGAGGGTAAATCGTTTTTGGCAGTGGCACTCTTTACGGTGATCTGATTACTGTTGGTTTCATCAAAATATGTTCTCATCTCCGAAGCCGGGATCCTTATTTCATAAGCTGTGCCGGTTTTGGTTAATTCTTTCGTTTCAAATTCCCGGTAGTCATATCCGTTTAGTCCAACCACGGTTTTACCAATTCCTCCGTTTCTGGGGGTTATCCTGAACCGGTAAAGACTATCGGTGCTCATATCTTCCAGCAATGGCGCTTTGTTACAAACGTTTAATTGCTCCAGTGTTACTGCATTGATGCTGTCACCTGCGATGATTCTTTCGGCTAGTCCGGGTACCCATAATTGTTCTTTTACCTGGGAGAGTTCAATGACTTCATCGCCACATATAAAATGAATCATTTCCCTTGCTTTTTTGGTACCATCGTAATGATTTTTGCCATTAGTGACCAGGAAATTACTGCTGTCGATCAGCACAAACGTGAAAAGAACTTTGCCATTCCTGATGTCAAGCAGCTGCATCACATTGTATTCACTGGTAATCAGCAGTTTCTTACTATCAGGTGAAACCGCAACCCCGGTGAAATGTTCCATTTCTCCATTCCACAAAAACATTTGTTTTCCGCTGGCGAGTTGAGTAACGATAATGGATTTAGGATGATGCCAAAGAATATTGTATTGCCCGTCAGGACTTTTATAGCCTGCGTTCTCGGGATCATCTCCTCCCATTATTTGCATCAGTTTAACATCGCCCCGCTCTTTTTTTTCCGCATCTATTGGTTTTTCAAGTTTAGCGGCCTGAATATCCCAGGTGATGGATTGCTCTTTCGTTTCAATAACAATATTTTTACCATCAGGGGTAAAACGGGCCCCATATAGTTCAGTAGTTTTTCTCGAGGCAACAGAGATGGGCAGCCCGCTACTGCTTTCCCAAACTCGTGCGGTCATATCTGCTCCTGCACTCAGTATTTTCGACTCATCGGCGCTGAAACAGGCACTGTAAATGGTGGCTGTATGTCCTTTAAGCTCACTGATCAGTACATTACTGTTCGATCGATAAGTCCGGATGATATGGTCAGATGTAACCGTTAATATGGATTTTCCATTGCTGCTGAACCTGGCCTGATCAATTATACCCGACCAGGATTTGATGCTCAAAAGGGTTTGGCCGTTTGCCAGGCTGATTGTTTGTATTGTACTATCGGCGAAAGGGAGTAACAGTGTTTTCCCATCCGGACTAAACAAATCAAATTGATCTAAATTATTAGCATCTAAATGGTTCCTGGTAAAAATTGTTTTTTGGGTTTTAATGTCTTTCACCGTAACGGAATCATAGTTTACAAACTCTTCAGGATATTCCCCGCTGCTGTCTGTATAGGTTTTTCCATTCAAGTGAAGCTGGTAATCAGCGCCCGGACTGATTAGCACCGTTTCCATCAGGCCGGTTTCCTGTTTTTCTTTTATAGGTATCTGTTGTAACTGTTTCAGCGAGTTTGCATCGGATATAATAATAACGGAATCAGAAATCATTATTAACCGTTGTCCGTTTAATGAAAAACGAATTTCCCTTGGAGTATCCCGCAAAGACATATTTGCCGTGAGTGGCAAGCCGGTTCTTGTTTCAAAAACCCGGAGATAGGTTTTATAGGTGTTATCATTTTGGGAACAGACAACAATTGTTTTTCCCGAAGTATTAAATCCCTCAAAAAGGACATTATTTTCAATGCCCTTCAGTCTCCTGAGGAATTTCATGTTTTTGGCATCATAAATATCACCCAGGCTCACATAATTATTACCGTCTTTGCTGAACTGTATGATATCGGAAGGACCGGGAATACTGTCTTCATTCAAGGCCAAACCGGTTTTAAGCTGAATCAGTCGTTTGTGATATCCTCCGAGATGGTACACAAATAAGCTTGCACCGTTTGGAGAAAACATGGCTTTTTGCACTGGCATGCTTTCTCCTTCTCCCTGCTTTTTAAGATTCAATAATAGTTTCCCACTACTGGTTTCCCATACTTTGGCAGTTCCGTCGGCTGATACGGTGACAAATTTTCGGGCATCCGGACTGAATTGAACAGTTTTTATGACATCCGTATGTCCTTCGGGTAATATGATCCTGGAAGAGGGTGTTTGAAGGAAAACGATATCTGCTTCCTGAGCCCGTAACGGTTTTAACAATAGTAAGAAGTAGTATATGAACAGAAGACGAAATAGCATAAGCTGTTTAGGTTTCCTTTTTTCTTACAATTAATACCCAACCATTTTCCAGTTGCCGGTACCCGTGATCATAACAATAATGATAGGTATTGCCGTTTCGGGCGGTATACACTTCTGTAATATACCTGAAAATAAAACCCATTTCTGATAATTTGTCCCGGTTAGCCTTGATGGTTTCCTGATTTTCTGGCAAAAGGGAACTGAGTATCTTTCTGTTTTTCATCAGGGCATTACTGATATTTCTGACCATGGGTAATTGCCGGTCGGTCGCCTTCAGCTGGTTATTAAAATTGTTTCTGCAATAATCATGACAGTATATTTTATCTGCTCTTCCCTTTAATATAGCCCCGCAGTATTTACAGGTTCTTTTATTGGTTCCGTTCACTACCATGGACATACATTTTTCTAAGAATTAAGGTACAACAGTTTAAAAGTGTACAAACGTTTTTTACACGCTTAGTTTCGGGAATAAACACTTATCCTCCGGTTGAAAACACCAGTCGATCTCATATTTGTCCCGTCATCCGAAACTGACGTCAGCGGCTGACTGGGATAATCAAATTTTTAAACCGTCCTCTCTGCAGGACACAAATTTTACAACTATGTACGCTTTAAAGAACAAAGTTCAACTGATCGGAAACCTGGGTAACACCCCGGAAGTAAAAGCCTTTGACAACGGTAAAAAGGTGGCCACCTTCAGGATGGCTACAACTGAAGTTTACCGGAATGCGAAAGGCGAAAAGATTAAGGAAACCCAGTGGCACAATTTGGTGGCCTGGGGTAAGCTGGCTGAGATTGCAGAAAAATACCTCAGCGTGGGAAAGGAAGTGGCAGTGGAAGGCAAACTCGTCAGCCGCAGCTACAATGACAAGGACGGCAATAAGAAGTATTTTACCGAAATCCAGGTCAACGAACTGCTGATGCTCGGTGCCAAATCAGCGGAAGCGTAGGAAAAGAAGCCACGGTTCATGCTGTTGAAAGATAGCAATATGTTTTGCAGCCAGACCTTGGCTTTCTTTATTATACATTAATCGGGCAGGAATGTGGAGTAAATGGAAAGCGGCAATTAATTTGTAGAGAAAGAATATTATCCTGCTATTTTTGTTAGCAGTACAGCAATGAAGACTTCAACTACCATTACTCCGGATACATCCAACGAGATATTTCAACTGGCAGCCGATCTGGTGAATCAGACCGGACGTAACCTTTTTTTGACAGGTAAAGCCGGAACGGGTAAAACCACTTTTCTGAAATTTATCCGGGAAAACTGTCCCAAGCAAATGGCGATTGTAGCACCAACCGGTGTCGCTGCGATTAATGCCGGCGGGGTGACCATTCATTCTTTTTTCCAGATACCCCCCGGTATCTTTCTACCTACGCGGAGGCGTTCCGGTTTTGCAGAAATGAACACAGAAGTCCATGACCAGCACAGCTTGACGGCGCGCTTGCGTTTTAATAATGATAAAAGAAAAGTCTTCCGGCAACTGGAATTACTCGTGATAGATGAAGTGAGCATGGTTCGCTGCGACCTACTTGATGCCATTGATACCGTATTGAGATTTGTAAGGAAAAGACCAAGCGAACCCTTCGGTGGGGTACAGGTGCTTTTTATCGGGGATCTTTATCAGTTGCCTCCTGTAACCCGGGATACCGACTGGCAAAAACTGGGTGAGTTTTACATTAGCCCATTCTTTTTTGACAGTCAGGTATTGAAAGAACAACTCCCGCTTTATATCGAATTCCAGAAGATCTACCGGCAGACGGACCAGGCCTTTATTAACCTGCTGAATCAGGTAAGAAATAACCAGCTGAACGAGGAAGGGATGAACTTGCTTGAGAGCCGCTACAACCCCGGGTTCCGCCGACAAAAGGATGATGGTTATATTATACTCACCACCCATAATGAACAGGCCCGAAATACCAATAGCAATCAGCTTCAGCAATTGCCGGGTACTGCTGTTCAGTATGATGCTTTAACAACAGGGGACTTTCCCGAGAATGCATGTCCTGCCGATCCGGTACTTTATCTGAAGACCGGTGCACAGGTGATGTTTATCAAAAATGATAGCGCAGAAAGAGGGAAACGGTATTATAATGGAAAGATCGGCTTCGTGACCCGGATGGAAGACGAAAGAGTATTTGTGAAATGTGAAGGAGAGGCTGAAATTGGGGTAGACAGGGAGAAATGGAAAAATATCCGCTATAACCTGAATGCAAACACCCAGAAACTGGAAGAAGATGAACTGGGTTCCTTTTCTCAGTTCCCGATCCGGCTGGCCTGGGCCATCACCATACATAAAAGCCAGGGACTCACTTTCGAAAAAGCCATCATAGATGCCGGAGAAGCTTTTGCGCCCGGTCAGGTATATGTTGCCCTCAGCCGTTGTACCAGTCTGGAAGGAATGGTATTAAAGAGCAGACTCAGAAACAACAGTTTACTCTCAGATCCCAGGGTTACTGCATTTTCTGCCAATATTGCCAGTTCCGACTGGTTGAAGATGGAACTGGAAAAGGCTAAAAAGGAATACCAGGAAAAGATTTTGCTTTCCTGCTTTGATTTTAGCATTGTACTACATCCTTGCCTCGGACTAAAGCAATATTTGCAGGAAAATGACAGTTCCTTTAGTCAGGAAGCCATTGCATGGGCGGTAAATTTATATACAGCTATTGGTGATTTGCAGACAACGGCGCATAAATTTCAGCTTTGGCTCATGGAACATTTTAATGAATCTGAACTACCGGCGGCAATACCCGCCATTCAGGATCGTTCCGCCAAAGCAGCCGCTCATTTTTTACCAGTGATTGAAAAAAGAATGGAGGACTTATTACAGAGTCCGATTGTAACAGACAGCCGGCAGCATGCCAAAGAGTGTAATGATCTTTTAAAGGAAGTATACGCGCTATTCGCCACCATGGCACATCAGCTGAAAAGTTTTAATGGGCATTGGGATACTGCCATTTGGCAAAAGAACCGGCTGAATTTCACACTCCCTTCATTCAGTATCAATACCTATGCCGGTGCCAGTCAAAAGCAAACCCTGGGCCCTCATCCTGCCCTTTTCATGCGTTTGAAAGAATTGCGTGACAGTATCTGTTCCAGAAAGGACCTGCCTATTTTTAAAGTGGCAGCCAGTAACACGCTCCAGGAAATCTGCCGCTTCCTGCCGCAATCAACCACCGAATTAAGACAGATCAACGGCTTCGGGGAACACAAACTGAAGCAATACGGCCAACAGTTCCTGGATATTATTCTGGACTATTGTGAAGAAAACAACCTCGAGTCCCGTATTGCCGAAAAAGCATTTGTGAAAGAGGTACAACCAAGGGTTCGTTCCGGTAAAAAGAAAGCCGATACCTATGCAGCCAGTTTCCAGTTATACAAAGAAGGAAAAAGCATTGATGAAATCGCTGCAGCCAGAAGCCTTTCCAGAAGCACCATCGAAGGCCATCTTTGCAGGTATATCAGCTTGGGTGAAATTGATGTCAATACCCTGATTAAACCGGAAAAATTGGCAATGATTGAAGAAGCCCTGCAACAATACGATGGTAAATCCATCACACCCATCAAGCAAAGACTTCCTCCTGATATCAGCTTTGGAGAAATCAGGATCGCGATGGCTGCACAGGGGATTTCCCAAACACCCTCATCTGATTAATACCACCATTCCCTTTCTGATGGTGGCTGATTGTCCGGGTAACTGATAGCGGGCCAGCCAGGTAAACATATTCGCATCGGTTGTAATACCCCTGACCCGGCCATCCCACTTCTCCAATGGATTGGTACTATAAAAAACCCGCTCGCCCCAACGATTATAAATACTCAAAGAATAATCTTTCAGAGAGAAAATACTGCCAAGTGGCCCGAAGCGGTCGTTGGTACCATTATTATCCGGAGTAAATGCATTTGGGAAATAAACACCGATACAGGAAAGATCTTTTTCTGCCCGACCTGTACCTGATGCAGGACAGGCATCAACTCCGGTTACTGATACGGTGTAATTGCCTTCGGAAAGTCCTGTTGCAATGGGCCCATCTTGCGGAGGATTACTGTTCCAGGTATAATTAAAAGGAGTACCCGTTACACCTGTTTGTGCCAGGAGTGATCCTCCTGTATTTGACTGACAACCCACTACCGCCAGCAGACTTACCTGTATATCCATTATAAAAATATCCTTTGTGATGGTGGAAGGAGCATTGCCCGGACCCGATGCTGTTAAACTCACGGTATATTTTCCGGGTCCTGAAAAGGTATGAGAAGGATTGGCAATCGTGGCGGTAGTACCGGACCCTGAAGCCGGATCTCCAAAATTCCAGGCATAGCTATCGGGACAATTAGCGGAACGATTGGTGAAATTCACTGTTTTGCTATTTACACAGAACCATGAAAAATCAGCGGCATTGGCGGGTGCTTCTTCAATCATGATATCATCTATTGCAAAGCCGTCATAGTTATTGCAAATGGTTCCCGCACCGAAAATGAAACGGAATTGTACTCCTGATCTTCCGCCAAGATAGGGCATGGTATGTTTGGCGAGCAGCCACCCATTACTACCATTTCCCCCACGGCAGCTACCTCCGGTTGGTTGAATATTTCCGGACCATCCGTTTCTAGAGGCACTCAGGGGCGCAAGAAAATTGACCGGGCTATAGTTAAACCAGTTTTCATTCAGACAATTACGAGGATCTGCAGCAGCACCTACCGTTTCCCAGCTGGCGCCATTGTCCAATGAAAACTGAAAACTACCACCATCAAATTGTTGCTCGGATTCCCAGTTCACTTTGAATGTGATGTATGGATACTGTAATCCGGTAAAATCGAAACAGGGGCTTTGTAACCAGGATGCTTCTGCATTGGTATAGGCAGTACCGGATAATCCGCCAACGATCCAGCACTTTGTTCCACCACCTGCAGTATTAATCACTGTTTTTGCCGGTGTACCCCAGGCCCAATCATTACCGGTACCTCCTGATACCCAACCACCATCGTTGATTTCAAATCCTTCTGTATAGGGAAAATTGCTGATCCCGCCGGCACATTGTGCCTGTGAACGGATCGTAAACGGAAGAAGAAAAAGTAAAACAGGAATAATCTTCATTGTCATTAACACAATGTACAAAAGTACAACTAACAGGTGATAGCGTATCAAAGCCATAACCAATCATCAAAACGTAGTTCACATGTGTTTTCAATTATTCACATTTAACGCAATTAAGCTTGTTACTTTCAACTTTATTAATAACTTCATTTTAATACTTACCTAACCTGTATATGGATATTGCAACTACCCCCGCTTATCGTACGATCAGCAATCATGAAATTGCAGAAGTACGCAGGAAAACCGCAAATGATCAGAACGCTTTATTCAGTCTCTGTCATTACCAGCCCGGTGATATGATTGCCGACTTTTCAGCAGGTACGATTGCTGCTGAACCCACATATCTCACTGTTCAGGTGGGTCATGGTAAACATATCACGCTGCAACCGGAGTTCCTGCAATACATTAATCATGGCTGTGACCCCAATGTATTTTTTGATACTACTGCGATGCAGTTGGTGGCGCTCAAAGAAATTAAACCCGGAACGGAACTCTTATTTTTTTATCCTTCCACCGAGTGGAAAATGACACAGTCCTTCGATTGTTACTGTGGAAGTCCGGCCTGCCTGGGTCAGATACAGGGAGCCGCCTTCCTTTCTCATGATGCTATCAATCATTACCGGTTTACCGATTTTATAAGGCGGGAATTATCCGCCAAAGCAGCCAAAACAAAGGTTGCCTGATACCTGATGAAAACAGCAGAAGCCATAAAGCTGCTCAAGCCGTATACGATCTGGGTCCTTGCCCCAAAGATTGAATCTGAAGACCCCAATATTCAGTACTACTACGACTTTACCCAAAGCATCAAAGAATACACAAAGGTTTTTGAAGAACTGAAGGCTGAATGGAAATGGCAGCCGGTCACCATGAATGATTTCAAAGAGGTGATCAGGGGGATTACTGCATCATCCATTGGAAAAACGCCACTGGTCTTAAATCTTTGTGATGGCGATGAAATTAACGGCGCCCCCGGGGTTTCCGTCATACATGAACTGGAAAAGCATGGCCTGATCTATACCGGATCCGACGCTCATTTTTATACCATCACCACTTCTAAAATCCCGATGAAGAAAGCCTTTGATAAGGCAGGAGTGGCTACCGCAGGCTGGCGGGTGATCACAGATAAACCGGGATCTGTCAGGGGAATCACTAAAAGAGTTGGCACCCCCCTGATTATTAAACCGGCTGTATCCGGCGGCAGCATGGGGGTATCTGTAAAAAATGTAGTACAAACCGAACCGGAACTCAAACAAAGAGTGGAAGAAATTTATAAAGGCTACCGTGGCTGGAATCTTCTGGCCGATGGTCTCTTTGTTGAACAATATATAGCCGGACCCGAGTACACTACTTTTATTACAGGATCAGCCAATGATCCCGACCACTGTATCGTATATGAACCCGTTAAAAGGGTTTTTCATGAATCCCTGCCTGAAACCGAAAAGTTCCTCTCATTTGACCGGCTCTGGGAGATCTATGAAGAAGAGAAACCCATGCCCGAAAACGGTAATTTCTATGAATATGCTGCAGCAGAACCCGAACTGGTACCTGCTCTTAAAAAACTGAGCCTGGATGCCTATCGTTCCTGCGGTGGTAAAGGCTATACCAGGATTGATATCCGGCAGGATAGTAATACCGGGAAACTCTATATGCTGGAAGTTAATGCGCAATGCGGACTAAGTGAAGATGAAAACTATACTTCCATTGGAGCCATTCTTAAAGCTTCCAAAGTCAGTTTTACCGAAGTGATTACAGAAATTCTCCGCGATGCACTCAGGAGAAGTGTCTCGGTGGAAGTACCGGAGAAAAGAAAGACAGCGAAACAATCATTATCCCGTAAGAAAGCACCCGCAAAATAGATCCCTGTTCTTTTTATTCCCTCAGTCATTACCTTAGCAGGGCATGAAAGTCTGCGTACTGCAACCCGATTATTCCACCACCGGAGTGGATTATAAAAACTATGACCCTCCAAGAGACCTCGCGCCCCTGTTACCGGGTCATGATGTGCATACTGTTTTCCTGAATAAACTCACTACGTATAAACAGTTAAAGCAACTCTCCAAAGAGGGCTATGATATATTTGTCAATCTCTGCGAAGGCTACCTGGAATGGGAAGTACCCAGTATTGATGTGATTTATACCCTTGAATTGCTGAACCTCCCCTTCACCGGACCCAGCACCCAGCTCTATGATCCCCCGAAAGAGCTGATGAAATACCTGGCTTACTGTGAAGGAGTTAAAACACCGGGTTATGTGATAATCCATGATCTCCGTGACGTAGATGAAGCCGTTCAGCACCTGCAGTTTCCTCTTTTTGTTAAACCAGCCAAGGCAGGCGACAGCCTGGGAGTGGATGAACATTCTCTTGTTCACAATAAAATTGAACTCCAGCAGAAATGCATCAGCATCCTCGATGAATATGGCCCACTGCTGGTAGAGGAATATATTGCCGGAAGAGAATTTACCGTATTGGTGGCCGCCAATGCCGATGAACATAGTTGCACGGTTTTCCGTGCGGTTGAATATCTGTTTCCCGAAGGAAGAGCATTCAAGACCTATGCTTTAAAAACATCTGAACTACACCCCGATTGTAATGTACCCTGTACTGATCCGGTGCTGGATAAGGAATTAAGAGCGGCAACAGAAAGAATATTCAAAGGGTTCAACGGACTCGGTTATGCGCGCCTTGATTTCAGGGTGAATGATAAAAACGAAATCTATTTTCTGGAGATCAACTTTACCTGTTCGGTTTTTTATACCGATGGATTTGAAGGATCGGCGGATTATATACTGAAACACGACGGGATCGGTCAGTCCGGATTCCTGCAACATATGATCAGCGAAGGAATTGCCCGTCACCGCCGAAAGATCAAACCCTTTGTTATGAAAGGAAATTCCATTGCCGGTTACGGTATTTATGCCAGCAGGGATATTCACGAAAATGAAATCATCTTCAAAGGCGAAGGCCGCTCCCAAAGAATTATCACCAAACGTTTTGTTGAAAAGAACTGGAATGAAGACGAGAAGCTTCATTTCAGGCGTTATGCATATCCGGTCAGCGAAGAACTTTTCATCCTTTGGGATGACGATCCTTCCGAATGGGCTCCCCAAAACCATAGCTGTGATCCCAATACTGCTTTCGACGGATTGAATGTTCTGGCTGTTAAATCCATTCAGAAAGGGGAAGAGCTTACCCTGGATTATGCAAAGTTCCTCGATGAAAATATGGAACCCTTTCACTGCCAGTGCAAAGCTGCTTCCTGCAGAGGATTGGTCACCGGTATTCCCGGCAATTCTCTTACAATCCGGGAAAAAGTGCGCAGCTGATCCGGGTTACTGTTTTATAAATTTCAGATAGGCCACTGCGTTCTTTCTCCGGAGCGCAATGATATATTGACCAGGTACCAGTCTTTTAATATTCAGGGTTACCCTTGTTTTGTTGGCGATAGTGATTGTTCCATAGCGTGCCCCCGACATATTTATGATCTCTGCAGTTTCCCAGCGATCTATTATGCGCAGACTATCAATGGTGATTTCTGCTCCTGCCGGATTCGGGTAATAACGGATACCATAGGCAGTGGCCGGGTCGGGATTGATGGCGGTAACCGGTGTTACGGTAAACTGCAGGGAATTACTCAAGGCAGTGAGGGGTGCTGCACAATTGGCATTACTGCTAAGCTGGCAACGCAATTTATTTCCGGTAAGGGTTGGAGTGTATGAAATGGTACTTGAAACCGCTCCGGATATGTTTTGCCACGAGTGCGTATTTGTACTGTCCTGCCACTGGTAAAGCGGGCCGGCACCCGGATTTACAGTTGTACTGCTGATAATGGTTGCTTGTCCACTGATAACAGTGGTATTTCCACTGATACTAATGTCGGGGATTACATTGGATGTAATATTTATCGTTATTGTATTACTGGTAGCTGTAACAGGCGATGCGCAGGTTGCATTGCTCGTCATTATAACTTTTATCAGGTCGCCATTGCTTAAGAAGCCTGTTGATAGTACAGCGGTATTGGGTCCGAAGTTTACACCGTTTCGCTGCCATTGATAGGAAGCTCCTGCGCCCCCATTTACCGGTGTAGCAGTAATGATCGTGCTGCCTCCCTGGCAGAACGGATTGGGATTGGCCACTATGGAGACCGAAGGTGTTACGGGAGTCAAGACCGAAACGATAATGGTATTGCTGTTCACCGGTGGATAGGTGCCACAAGAGGTAGCAGTAGCCGTCATCACCACCTGCACCTGATCATTATTGTTGAGATTTGAACTGGCAAAGGTATTACTGTTCGAGCCTGTATTCACACCATTCAACTTCCATTGATAAAAGGTGTAGCACCACCATTCACTGCTGTTGCGGTGAAAGTAGTGTTGCTGCCGGGACATACCGGGTTAGCAGAACTGCTAATCGATACCGAAGGATTACCACCTTGTACCGTCATGGTGATAAAATTGCTGATAGTAGAATTCGGGTTTGAACAGGGGTTGAAGAGAATAACCCTTACCTGACTTCCATTGGTAAGACCGTTGGTAGTAAAGACAGGAGAATCCTGTCCTGTATTCACACCATTAACCTGCCAGGTATAACTTGTTAGCGGACTGGTATTGGTAGCAGTAGCTGTAAATGTCACAAGCGATCCGGAACATACAGTTGTAGTAGGTGTAGAGATGGATACAACCGGGGTTGCGGAAGTATTTACTTGCAGCAGGAACTGGCTGCTGTAATTTACCCCATCTACAAGACAACGATACAAACGGCCATGCCAGCTGAGGGGGATATTGGTGATAGTAAGCGTAGCAGTTTGTGTACCGGAGAGATTTCCATTGTCGGTTATGGCCACAAAACCGGTCCCGCTATTTTCCTGCCAGCTGTAAACAGCACCTGGCGCATCGCTGGTTCTCGACCTTGTAGTGCCTGAACATATATTTGTTCCGAAAAGTACCGGAGAGCCGATACTGTTTTTATATATAGAAATTTTACTGTCATTGGTTCCACTTACAATGATATCAGGCTTACCATCCTGTGTAAAATCAATTGAATTGCCATAATAGCTGAATATATTATTGGGGTAATTGGCTTCTATGTCTACAGGTGGATCGAGGTTCAGGGTTCCAGGACTTGAATTATTTTTTACAATGGTAAAATACCGGAATGAATTTCTTCCATACATCAGATCGGGTTTTCGGTCACCGCTGAGATGGCCGATAAATCCACCATATACAAAACCAGTTACATTTGTTATTACAGGTGCGGCAAAACTGATCGATCCCGTGGTACTGGTATTAAGAAATATTTGATAATTATTATCAGTTACTACTACTAGATCCGGCTTTCCATCTAAATCCATATCTGCAATATGAACGGCTTTCCCGTTCAGGGCAGAATTGGCAACTGCAATATCAAAACGGGCGGCAAATTGAATCGTTCCCGGTACGCTGAGATTTCGAAATACAGAAAGAGAACTGCTGGAAGCATTGATATAATTCTGGGTAACAATATCTTTTTTGCCGTCTCCGTCAAGATCTCCCGCACTGCAAATCACAGCAGGAGATGGGGCTGCTATGTCGGTTTTAGCGGCAAAAGAAATATGCCCGGGTGATGAAGTATTTCTGATAATACTCAATGTCGATTGATTAAAGCAAGCCACCGCAAGGTCTGGACGGCCATCATTATCCAGGTCTGTTATGCTGATATCCTGACTTCCCACACCGGATTGTACAATGAGTTTAGGTTGAAACTGAATGGTACCCGGATTGCTATTATTACGGTACACAAATACATTAAAAAAATTGGTAGCAGCCACTATATCCGGAAGTCCATCCCCGTCTAAATCATCGGTTGAAAAACGGGCTGCACTCAAAGTCCCTACTGCACCAAGCGATTGCCCCTGGCCAAAAGAAATACTGTTTGGCAGAGAATTGTTTTTATATACCAGCAATGAATCGCCATTGGAAGATTTGGTTAATATTAATTCCGGCTTTCCATCCATATCCAGGTCGCGACCGGTAATATATTTGGGATAAATTCCGAAACCAAAGTCCATCGTAAACTCATTGATGAAGGAATTGGATGTGAAATTTGAGCTGTCGGCAAATGTCAGAATAAATGGTTTGTTGCTGGTTCCGGATAATCCGTTCAATAGATTTTGAACTGTTATGGGGCCATAGGTACTGGCAGCCGGTGCCTGACATATAATTTGTGTGCTGCTTGCCGAGCTGATGTTGGCCCTGGTGGCACCAAACATTACAATATTATTATTGACGGTACTGGCAAAGTTTGTGCCTGTGATGGTCACACTTGTTCCAGCGGGTCCCTGTAAAGGTGTAAAAGAGGATATGACGGGAGGAGCTGAAACGGGTGGCGGGAAATACGTGAAGCCAGGTTTTGAATAACTGCCGTGAATATCTGCTACAGATACATTACCGGTACTTCCATTGGCTACGATTGCAGTAATGGTTGTATCATTTAAAATGGTAAAAGATGCAGCTGCGGTACCCCCGAAACTCACACTGGTTACACTTGTTAAGGAAGTGCCACTGATGGTGACCAAAGTGCCTGTACTTCCGGTTTGCGGAGTGAAAGAACCAATCACCGGTAAATTAGGTACTACAAATTGCTGGTATTGTACAAGGGTATCTGTGGAGATTCCATTGGATACAACCAGTTGAATGGTATCCCGTTGACTGGACAACACATGGGTATAATTGATATTATAACTGGTGCCAATCAGGGTATTATTTACAAACCATTGGTAGGAATATACTTTTCTGGAATAATTGACCAGGTTTACATTTCCGGTGTTAAACACTCCGGCCGTATCAATTTTAAAAAATGCGCGTGGAATCCTGGTTCCTCCACCATTGGTGCTTAGTTCCAGCAGATCCCTGGCACCCCCGGACCAAAGCTGATTTTCATTTAAGACCTGAATGTCATTATGGCCAAAACCCAGATAGCTGTAGTTATTATCGCGTGGTAATGGTTCCCAAACTTTTGCGGAATCCGTTGTTTTAAATGTGGTGTAGAGGCCAGAAATGGCATACCCTGTACTATCATTTACAAACTGCATTTTATCAAAAAGCGCTGGTGTAACCGTTCCACTGTTCTTTTTAGTCCAGCTGGTTCCCCCATTTGCTGTATAATAAACAACCATACTGTCAACATTCTGATACAGATTCAACCATCCTTTTAAAGGGCTGATAAAATCGGCAGAATGGATATGGGGGTCTGGAATTGGAATTGTTAACCAGCTTGTTCCTCCATTGTTGGTTTTTAAAAGTTTGCCGGTAAAACTGCCGTATTTATAGGCAGAATAGACAAAAAGATTATTGTTGTCAATTGCATCTATTGCATCATAGGGTGCCAACGGGTCATAGCTTACAGGGGTCCAGTTGATACCTCTGTCAACTGTTTTAAGTATTCGGTAACCATCTACGGCATATCCTATATTGTTGTTTTGCGGAAATACCATGTCATTGACATAGGTGAATTGTCCGTTTCCGGGCGAGGAATGAAATAAGAGAATATAAGAGAGTCCTCCGTTCGTTGAATACAGGATGGAAGGAACAAATCCATAATCACCATAAGCTAAAATTGTATCCTGGTTAAAGGCCTTTACCCCGCTGATGGAAAAACCAAAGGTCAGATTGACCGGATATCCGTTAAAATTTACATTGGCAAGGGTGATATAACGTTTGATAATGGTATGGCCTGAATCTGTGCTAAAGCCAACAAAGTCTTCTGCATTATCGGTTGAGGCAACAAAACCAGAAGAGGGGGAATTGAAACTGATTTTTTGTATATGATTGTTCGTGGATACCTGGTCAAGATACACCTGCCGCATCTGTGCTGCAGTCCCAGAGGCCACCAGGCAAATGATAAAAAGGAATATAGTACCCTTCTTCATATTTAGGTAGCGCATGGGTTAGATTTGATTAGATCAATTTACGTAAAATATATTGCTGCTTTAATATTATCGCCCCATAAACACCATCAATATCTGTATATCACTGGGATTGATTCCTGATATCCGACTCGCCTGTCCCAGTGTACGGGGTTTTCCTTTGCTGAGTTTCTCTCTGGCTTCATTTCCTAAAGAGGCAATTCTTTTATAATCAAAGGTTTCAGGTATTTCAAGGTCTTCCAGTTGTGACATCCTGGACACTAATTCTCTTTCTTTTTCTATATAGACATCATACTTGATCTGAATCGCTGCCTGCTCAATGGTTTCTTTATTATAAGGTTGAAGTGTCTCTTTTAAACGGGGAAGGGTATTTGCCAATTCATCTAATTCCACCATGGGACGAAGGAGTATTTTTTCAGCCTTCTGCTTTTCAGTTATACGTGAAGAGGAGATTGTATCGAACCAATTATTGATTTCATTTGGCTCTACTGAAATATCGTGGAGTATTTTTTTAATCGCATCAATCCCTGCTATTTTCTGATTGACTTTATCCATTCTTTCATTGGAGGCAAGTCCTATCTCATGACTAAGACCCGTTAATCGCAGATCGGCATTATCCTGTCTCAGCAAGGTTCTGAATTCAGCCCTGGAGGTAAACATGCGATAGGGTTCTTTGGTTCCTTTGCTGATCAGATCATCTATTAAAACTCCAATATAGGCTTCACTTCTTTTTAAGATAAATGGAGCTTCTTCTTTTACTTTAAGATGCGCATTGATCCCTGCCATTAAACCCTGACAGGCTGCCTCTTCATATCCGGTTGTACCATTGATTTGTCCCGCGAAATAGAGATGGCTGATCAGCTTCGTCTCCAATGTATAATCCAGTTGCGTGGGAGGGAAGAAATCATATTCAATAGCATAACCAGGGCGAAACATCTTTACATTTTCCAAACCCGGTATTGTACGAAGAGCTTCGTATTGTACTTCTTCCGGCAGGGAAGTGGAAAATCCATTGAGATATATTTCAACTGTATTCCATCCTTCGGGTTCAATAAAGAGCTGGTGTCTGTCTCTTTCTGCAAAGCGATTGATCTTGTCTTCGATACTGGGACAATAGCGTGGTCCCACTCCGTCAATCCGTCCCGCAAACATCGGACTCCGATCAAAGCCGGTTTTTAATATATCATGAACGGCCTGGTTGGTATAAGTGATCCAGCAGCTTCTTTGTTCTTTAATTCGGGGTGTATCAGTAAATGAAAAGCCCACTACTTCATCATCACCGGGTTGTTCTTCCATTTTGGAATAGTCCAGACTTCTTCCGTCAATACGGGGAGGTGTTCCGGTTTTCAGGCGATCACTTTGAAAGCCCAGTGATACCAACTGTTCCGTTATACCAGTGGCTGCTTTCTCTGCCATTCTTCCTCCGCCAAAATTTTTCTCTCCAATATGTACAATCCCGTTCAGGAAGGTTCCATTGGTCAATACCACAGCTTTGGCCCTGATTTCATGTCCAAGTCCGGTGATTACTCCCGTGCAACGCCCGTCTTTAATCAATAATCCATTGACCATGTCCTGGTAAAAATCCAGCCGGTCTGTATTCTCCAGCATCTCTCTCCACTTCAGGTGAAAAAGCATCCGGTCGTTTTGTGCCCGGGGACTCCACATGGCCGGGCCCTTGCTCCGGTTTAGCATCCGGAACTGTATGGTAGAGAGATCTGTTACGATTCCCGAATAACCCCCCATTGCGTCTATTTCCCGTACGATCTGGCCCTTTGGCAATACCCCCCATGGCTGGATTACAACTCATTTGGGCAATGGTCTGCATATTCATGGTCACCAGCAAGGTGCGGGAACCAAGATTTGCAGCAGCAGCCGCCGCTTCACAACCGGCATGACCGGCACCAACCACTATTACATCGTATTCGGGAAACATGGGCGGCAAAGGTACATCGCGGAAATCTTAGAAGAGAAAAAACAAACACAGTCTAAGTCGATTTCACGTGAAAATGTTTCAGGGTGAAACCGTTTCACGTGAAATCGGGGTTTCTAAAATATTGAGAAAGAAAGAAATCCTCCAGTTCTCTCATTTTTTGTTTGAGAGCAGGTTTGTTATCCAAATACCCGCATAAATGAAGCACCCCATGGAAAATAACCCGATGTAGTTCCTTTTTAAAGGACACCCCCAGTTGCCGGGCATTATCCCTTACCCGGTCCACACTGATATAAATTTCTCCCTGGATGGGATCATCTGGTCCTGAGTATCCGAATGTGATGATATCGGTATAATAATCATGCTGCAGAAAGTCCTGGTTGATTTTGAGCAGTTCCTTGTCGGAGCAAAACACATAATTTAGACCGCTCAGCTTTTTCCCTTCCTTGCGGATCAGCTTTTGGATAAAGCTTTTTAACGGACCCCGGTTGGTCAGGCTGGTTTGACGGGGGAAAAAGAAGCGGATGCCAGGAGTAGATGTCATTATTTCAAAATTCGCAAATAAATGTAAATCAGCAAGGTTAGCTTTGTACCAATTCAATAAAATGATCATCCGATTATCAGAATTAAAGCCAGGACAGGAAGGAATCATCAAGGAATTCAATAACAATGAAATCTTCCTGAAACTGATGGAAATGGGTTGTGTGCCAGGAGAAAGGATCCTGATGGAGCAGATTGCCCCGATGGGTGATCCGGTCTCAGTAAGTGTATCCGGCTATCATTTAAGCCTTCGGCTCAATGAGGCAGAGTACATACTTGTCGAGATAAATAATTGATTATCAATATTTTAGATGAAAATCGGTTTATACTTCGGCTCCTTTAATCCCGTTCATATCGGCCACCTGATCATTGCCAGTCATGTGTTGAATGAATCAGATCTTGAAAAAATCTGGTTTGTGGTTTCGCCACAGAATCCATTCAAAGAAGAATCAGGATTGCTGAACGAATTTCATCGCCTGCACCTGGTGCGGGTGGCGATTGAAGATGATAATCGCATGCGGGCTTCCGATATTGAATTTGCCTTACCCAAACCTTCTTATACCGTTAATACGCTGGCTTATCTCCGTGAAAAACATCCTGAACATGAATTCTCCATTATCATGGGCAGTGATAGTTTTCAGAATCTTCCGCAATGGAAAAATGCAGCAGTGATCATCCGTGATCATACTATATATGTTTATCGTCGTCCGGGTTTTGAACCGCTTAATAATATCGGTGCAAAAATGATTTTACTGGATGCACCACTCTTACAAATTTCTGCTACAGCGATCCGCAATAATATCCGCGAAGGAAAATCTATTCGTTATCTGGTTTCAGAAAAAGTACTGGAAGAAATAGAGAAAGGGGCTTACTATAAAAAATAGTCTCAGAGAAAATAGCCCAGCAGCAAACAACCTAGTACAATAAAGGGTGGAGGCAAGCGCGAGAATTGCAGCAATACAAAAGTGCCGGCAAAGACACCTATATTGACAAAGCTGATGGTCTTCATATCACTGAATGAAATATCCTTCATGATATAAAATGTGGAGGCGATCATAATCCCTACTACCGCTGCATTGATTCCTTCTATGGATCGATAGATCGCCGCATATTTTTTCATATTATGCCAGATCGGATAGAAAAATAAAACCAGCAAGGCACTTGGCAGAAAAATAGCAATCATCCCGATCAGGCACCCCAATGCCTGCATCTCTTTGCCCATATCTTTTAGTGCCATTCCTCCGGTGAATGCAGCAATGGAAAACACAGGGCCCGGCATGGCTCTTACAATACCCATTCCGGTGTACATATCATTTTCTTCAATCTGAATTGCTTTGGGGTTTCTTTCTTTGATCTTATCTTCTTCAGGCCTCACACTCCATTGTTCATACATCATCGGGATTAATACCTGACCGCCACCGAATACAAGACTCCCCATCCGGTAGGTATTTTCAAAAAGGTTCACTGGTTTACGCACGGGCTCCGGCCAGTTGTCCTTCCGGGCAATTTCACTGAAAATACCTGCTGCTATAAAGATGATACCGAAGAGCCAGAAATTCCACCATTTGATCTTTCTTGGTTTTTGTTCCAGCTGCGGAATTCTTTTCCGGCTGAAATTGGTGGCGACACCCGATACCAGGATCAGGGAGGGAATTACCCAGGGCTGGCCGAATAAAAAATAAGTGATCAACGTTCCAGCAATCAGGATAATCCAGGTGATCAGGTTTTTGATCGCACCCGGAAATGCGGCAACAGCTGCATAAGCTAAAAACCCTGCAGCCATTGGAGCCAGAAATTTAAAAATATCAGTCCCGAGTTGCCGGTTATCTATATAACGTAATATAAAAGATAGTCCGCCCATTAAAATACTGGCAGGAAGAATCCATACAATCAGCGTGAGCACGGCCAATGGTACTCCGCCTCTTTTATAGCCGATTAATGTAATAGTTTGTGTGGAAGAAGCCCCGGGGAGTAACTGACAAAAGGCATTGTACTCCATCAGTTCTTCCCTGGTGATATAGGGATGTTGCTGTACAAAATTCTTCATCATCATCCCAATATGCGCCTGCGGCCCGCCGAAAGCCGACACACTGTGCAGGAGCACAGTCTTCAGAAATGGAACATGGCGGAGCAACATGTTGTTGGAAAGACTTGGTTTTGGAAGCGAAATATAATCAAATTCGCGGTAGTGGGCTCTTACCCCGGTCATTCAGGTCTTGTTGTACGTCATCCCGCGCCTTTTTACCCATTGGGACCCGGCATCTTTTGTAGCAGTCACTAAAACGTCTACCTCCGAAAGACCCCCAACAGTAAATGTTGGGGGTGAAGTTCTTGAGACCCGTAGCGAATCTCCGAATATTCTAAGCTTGCAACCGGCGGGCAGCACGTCATACCGGACTTGATCCGGTATCTTTAATAAGACAAGATTGATATTCCAAAAAAGCAATCCGCTAACTCTCATTTGCCTTAAATTCATACAAAATTCTCCCATGATGAAATTTTGCTTTCTAAGTATTGCATTGTTCAGCGTTACGATGCTATCGGCCCAGAGCGAATCAGAAAAACTAAAAGCAAAAGCATTTGCTGCAGCAGATAAAACAACAGCCAAATGCATTGTATGGCGACATGATTTTCACCAGAACCCGGAGCTGGGAAACCGGGAATTCAGGACCTCAAAAATCATTGCCGAACACCTGAAAAAACTGGGTATTGAAACAAAAGAGAATGTGGCCAAAACAGGTGTGGTGGGAATTTTAAGAGGCACTAAGCCCGGTCCCTGTATCGCCCTTCGGGCTGATATTGATGCCTTACCGGTTATTGAAAGAGTGAATCTCCCCTGGGCCTCCAAACAAAAGACAACTTATAACGGACAGGAAGTGGGTGTGATGCATGCCTGTGGACACGATACACATACAGCAATGTTGATGGCAGTGGCCGAAGTTTTATCCGGTATGAAAAATGAATTAAAGGGCACGGTGAAATTTATTTTTCAGCCGGCAGAAGAAGGACCACCCGAAGGCGAAGAAGGCGGTGCGGCCCTGATGGTAAAAGAAGGAGTAATGGACAACCCCAAAGTAGATGCAGTATTTGGATTGCATATCGAATCAGATATCGAAGCCGGTACCATTGAATACAAGCCCGGTGCCTTTATGGCTTCTTCCGATTGGTTTCATATTGTGGTCAAGGGAAAGGGTAGTCATGGTTCCCAACCCTGGAAGGGAATCGATCCCATACAGGTTTCGGCACAGATCATCGAAGGATTGCAATCAGTTGTTAGCCGGCAAATGGAACTCACGAAAGCGCCAGTGGTGATCACGGTGGGAAAGATCCATGCTGGTGTCAGAAACAATATCATTCCTGAAGAATGTGTCATGGATGGAACCATCCGAACCCTCGACAGTAAGATGCAGACGGAAGTGCATCAGCGGATCAAATGGACGGCTGAAAAAATTGCAGAAGCTTCCGGTGCCGTGGCTGAAGTGAGTTTTGATACCAAGACCCTCGTCACTTATAATACCCCCGAATTAGTAAAGAAAATGCTGCCTTCTCTGGAAGCAGCTACAGGCATTGGCAAGATCAAAGAAAGAGAATGGGTAACGGGTGCCGAGGATTTTTCTTACTACGGCACCAAGGCACCTTCTTTCTTTTTTTATCTCGGTGGTATGCCCAAAGGAAAGGACCCCAAAACAGCACCCCCGCATCATACCGCCGATTTTTATGTGGATGATAGTGGTATGAATACTGGGGTCCGTGCTTTTTGCAGTCTGGTAATTGATTATATGAATATGAAATAATCTCTAATTCGGGCTGCGGTTGCCGGGGCCACCACTGCCGTCATGCCGGGCTTGACCTCCAATGGAGTCCTATGGACCGGTATCTTTCAGTAGCCTACCCGCTATCTTTATACAAACATCCAGCCATGAAAAAATACATCCTCCTCCTGTTTTGCTTTTTGCCAATGGCAGTAATGGCCCAGCGCATTGACCGAAGGCTGGAGACAAAACTCAAAGAAGCCATCGGAGATTATCATGGTCAGATTGGCATCTATGTCAAAAATCTGCGGACCGGTAAAATCGTTGCCATCAATGCTGATACTATTTTCCCTACAGCAAGCATTGTGAAAGTACCGATCCTTGTAGGTGTGATTGATAAGATGGAGAAAAAAGAATTGAGCTATGACTCCACCCTCACTTATAAAGACTCACTCTATTATTCCGGCTCCGATATCCTGGGTTCATTCAAGAACAATGAAAAAATTGCTTTGAAAAAACTCATCATGCTCATGCTGACCACCAGTGATAACACTGCAAGTTTATGGTTACAGAGTTTAGCAGGTGGAGGAGCCAGAATCAATGAAATCATGGATGCCCTGGGTTTGAAAGAAACCAGGGTTAATTCCCGTACCCCCGGAAGAGAATCCTATCGGGCTATTTACCAGTGGGCGCAAACAACACCCTTTGAAATGGGGACCTTGTTTGAAAAAATGTACCGCAATGAAGTCTTTTCCCCTGCTGCCAGTGAAAGAATGCTCCGTTGCCTGGGTCGCAATTTCTGGGACGAGAACGAAGCCATTTCCGTGATCCCGCCTACGATTGAAGTCTTTAGTAAAAACGGCTGCGTGAATGCCTCCCGCAGCGAAGCCATGATCGTCAACGCGCCGAAGAATCCTTATGTCTTCTGCATCTTTACCAAAAACAACCAGGACCAGCGCTGGACGGCGGATAATGAGGCCTGGGTGATGGCGAGAAAATTGTCGAACCTGTTGTGGGAGTATTATGGGAACTAAAATAATAACAGCTAATACCTGTTCAGAATTTCAGGGTTCCTCCTTTAATGATATCCTTGTGTTGTATTGTTTTGCCGGTGATTGAATGATCGTTCAGGATTACTGACTTATCACTGGTGTTTGTAATTTTCAACAGTCTTCCATTTTCCAGATGAACAAGGGCCAATTTTATTTGGGGCTGACCCATCACATATTCTCCACTTACAGGATTTAAGGGATAGAACCCCAGTGTTGAAAAGATATACCAGGCACTCATCTGTCCGCAATCATCATTACCAATAATGCCCGTAGTGGTATTGTTATAAAATTGCCGGCAGATTTGCGTAACCAATTCACCGGTACGTTCCGGGCGGTCAGAATAGGAATAAAGATAGGCAACATGATGACTGGGCTCATTGCCATGTGCGTATTGTCCGATCAGCGCCTCCTGACCAAGATGCTTATTGGCATTTGCTGATTTGATACTGAAAAAGCGGTCTAATTGTGCAGTAAAATTTTTACTACCACCCAGAAGTTTGATCATTCCTGTTACATCATACTGAGCAGGTGTCCAGAAATACTGCCAGGCATTTGCTTCCGTATAATCACCCGGGTTGTTCATAGGGGAAGTGGCTGTTAAAGGATCAAAGGGTGAACGCCATCTCCCCCTGCTGTCTTTGCCACGCATTTGTTGGGTGGAGCTGTCGTAAAGATTTTTATAGTAGTTGGCCCTTTTATAATAGGTGTCAGCGATTTCCTTTTTTCCCATTTTATCCGCCATCAGGGCAATAGAATAATCATCCATTCCGTGTTCGAGTGTTCTTGATACCGACTCATTATCCAGACTGTCAAAAGGATAATAGCCATACTGATTAAGCAGTCTCCAGTTGCTGTTCAGGTGATTTTCTTGTGTTGATCTGATCATTTCCTGTAGCGCTGCTTCATGATCAAAACCACTGAACCCTTTTCCGAAAGCATCTGAAATAACGGGGATGGCATGGTTCCCGATCATACAATAATTATCTTTTCCCCAGATGCTCCAGATTGGTAAAAATCCGGCGGCCTTGCTGTGTGCTATCATGCTATTGATAAAGGCATCCACTTTTTCCGGTGCGATGATAGTGTAGATTGGGTGTGCAGCACGGTAGGTATCCCATAAGGAAAGCGTGGAATAGTATTCACCGTTTTTGGCGGCTCTTACTGAATCATCAGCGCCCCTGTATCTTCCATCCACATCCGCAATATTACTGGGTTGTATAAACAACCGGTAAAGACAACTGTAAAAGATTTCTTTTTGTTTTTGATCTGCCTCTATTTCAATCCGGCTCAGGTAATTGTTCCAGGTCTTCCGGGCATTCGCAGCTACGGAATCAAAATCCCAACCGGGTAATTCTTTCAGCAGATTCTTTTTGGCTCCCTCCACAGCAACGGTTGATAAAGCGACTTTTGTCTGAAGTGTTTTCTTGTTTAAATCAAAACTCAATATATAACGCGGGGCTGCCTGTTTTGCCTCTTTGGGTAGTTCTTCAGCGGAATCAAAGGGTTGATCAAACTGAATCGTGAAAAATATTTTCGCTCCACCCAGTTCCGGGTACGACAATAACCGCTGATCGTATTTTTGTTTTCCACCCGCACATCACTTTCCAGCACCAATGAATCAGTTAGGAAACGCAGCCCATGCTGCAGGTCAACCAGCAGTTTGGCAGTTGAAGCCGGATAATGGTAACGATGCAGGGCTACCCGTTCCGTGCAGGTCAGCTCAACCCTGACCTGGTTTTTCATCGTTATTGTGTAATAACCTGGAATAGCCTGTTCGGTATTTTTTAGAACACCTTCACTGAATCCTGCTTTTCGGTTATCCGTAAAGGGTTGTAGCAGCACATCACCCAGCTCATTAATCCCCGTGCCATTGGCCCTTGTTTGTGAGAATCCAAGAATAATGCTGTCTTTGTATTGGTATCCGCTGGTATAATCCCAACCCTTGTCGGTATTATCCGGACCAGGCTGAATCATTCCGAAAGGCATACAGGGCCCCGGAAATGTATGCCCGGTTCCTTCTGTACCGATGAAAGGATTCACATATACCGTGTAATCCTTTTTTTCCGCCCGTTTGCAGCAGATGCCCATCACAGCAAGAAGGAGAAGCAGTATTCTCATCTGGATTATTTTAACTCCATTACGATCACCTCATAAGGATTCAATTGGATCGTATGATTTTGAATGATTCCTTTTCCGAACAATGGGCTGCTTTTTTTCATCTTGTCCTGAAAGATTGCTTTTTGTGAATCTCCGGATAGATTAACTACCACCAGCACTTTTCGTTTACCTACTGTCCTGTAGAAGCTGAATACTTTGTCATTGTCATTGACTGCATTTGCATATTTCCCCCCTGCCAATGCCGGATTGGATTTTTTTAAACGGATCAGCTGTTTATAAAAAATAAATAAAGAGCTGCTCTCCGCTTTTTGTTCTTCGAATGAAATGCCATCATTTGCTTTAACATTGCTTTTGTCCCACCACTCACCGGTGTTTTTATACCAGAATGCCATACCCGGGCCCTCATTCTTTTTATACCATTCAAATGCTTCCCTTCTTGGGATATCATTCCCATCTGTATTGCCGCGCGCTACCGATTTACCCAGCATGCCGATTTCCTGACCATAGTAAATAGATGGTATACCCCCGATTAACATCATTAATACTGTTGCTGATTTTTGTTTCCGGATATCCGGTTCCAGACTGGCGAAACGGTCCAGGTCATGGTTTTCGAGAAAAATAAGTTGTGACCTGCCTTCCGGACATTTAACCAATATGGTATCGGCTGCCCGGATCAGCTCTTTCTTATCAAAGGAAAGAATGGCTGATCGCAATCCAAAGCCAAACATCCTGTCCACCCCAGCCTGTTCAAAATAAGTAAACCCATAATCGTTCCAGTCTGCCTGTTCGGCCACATTTTGCAGTCGGGGATTGATTTGCTTTACATAGTCGAGCAGGGGTTTCCAGAAATCCCTGAAGAGGTTGCGGAGTGCCGGCTTGCCATCCAGATTGTCCATGGCATGGTCCAGCCGGAAACCATCCACACCGTCATCAAATTTTCCATCCCCATTGGGATCGGTGAAGAAGCCGAAGAGTTTTTTATTGTAATCCAGTACTTTTTTCTCTCTCAGATTGACCGTTGTTATTTTAATAAAGTTTCCATCATAGCTGTTCAGGCCTCTCAGGTCCGCAATAATGGTAGCCGGAATGGTATGTGCACTGTCTTCAAAGAGCAGATAGTCGCTGTACTTCGAAGCGGGGTTTCCCACGGCCTCCTTCCACCAGATATGTTTATCGGCAACATACTGCGTTTCCATATCCATATAGACTTTCATTCCTCTGCGGTGTATTTCTTTCACAAGCGAGAGGTAATCTTCAATCGTGCCGAATTCCGGATCAATTTTTTCAAAATCGTTTGCAAAATAATTGTGGTAACAATCGGCATCATGGAGCGGGAACAAAAGAATCGAGGTTACACCCAACTCCTGGAGATAAGGAAGTTTTTCTTTTAATCCACGAAGATCACCATGGAGATCACCGTTGCTGTCAAAAAAACTGCGCTGACATACATGGTAGATGATTTCGGTATTATAGGGATTGGCGTTTTGCGATATGCTGGTCAAACACTGAACGATCAGCAGTGACAGGAGTATAGAATACTTTCTCATGGCTTTTATAATTTATAAATGACTGCCTCATAAGGCCTGTATAAATGATTGTGAGGGGATGTATCATAATTGCTGATCAGGATCGGGCAATTTGCCGTATTGTAGTGGGTATGCAATCTGGCATTGCTGTCGGAAAAATTGAGTACGATCAGAAATGATTCGGTGTCGGCCGTTCTGGTATAAGCGAATAATTGCGGATTGTCTTCATCCACCAGTTCAAATGCGCCATACACAAGGGTCAGCTGTTCTTTTCGGAGCAGGATCATTTTTCTGAAGTAATGCAATACAGAGTCTTGATTTTTCTCCTCCGCACTAACATTTATTTGCCGGTAATTTTCATTCACTGCCAGCCAGGGGCGTTAGAGCTGAACCCGGCATAGGATGAATCATCCCACTGCATGGGTGTACGGGCATTATCCCGGCGGAGACGGGCGTGTGATTTCAGAAAGTCTTTATAATCCTGCCCTTTTTGCTTTAACTGTTGATAGTAGTTGATCGTATATACATCCTGGTAGGATTCAATATCAGGATGATTACTGTTGGTCATTCCGATTTCATCACCGTTATAAATATAGGGTGTGCCCCGCATGCTGAGCAGGAAGGTATGCAGCATTTTAGCTGAATAGTCTCTGAATATTTCATTATCACTTCCAAAACGACTGGTCATGCGGCTCATATCATGATTGCCCAGGTAAATGGTGCCCCAGCCTTTTTCATGGTAAACCTTATCCCAACGGTCGAATATTTTCTTCCAGGAAGGCAGGTCACGGTTTTGATCATCGACATACATAAAATTCTCTTTGCTGATGCCAAAGCCCGTATGATCAAAATGATAGAAGGTCTGCAATTCATTCCGGTCTTCATCGGTAAAGAGCAAAGCATCTTTAATGTTTACACCCGAAGCTTCGCCCACATTCATGCAATCATATTTTGAAAACACTTCCCGGTTCATTTCCTGTAAATAGGTATGCAGGTTTGGGCCTTTTGCATAATAGGGAAACCATTCTGAGGCGGGCATATCAGCATGCAATTCGGGAAAGCCGGTATCTTTTGAAATACAGGTGATCACATCGAGACGGAATCCATCTACGCCCTTATCCATCCAGAACCGCATCATGTCGTACACTTCTTTTCTGACGGCAGGGTTTTCCCAGTTGAGGTCGGGTTGTTTTTCACTGAAAATATGGAAGTAATAACTGTTGGTCCCCGGATCATATTTCCAGGCATTGTTCTCCGTGTCAAAAATACTCCAGCGATAAGGCGGGAGACCCTTTTCTGCATCCCACCAGTGATAATAGTTTCGATAAGGATTATCTCTTGATTTTTTGCTTTCCCGGAACCAGGGATGTTCATCGCTGGTATGGTTCACCACCAGGTCCATGATCAGTTTGATGCCGCGTTCATGTAAACCATGCAGCAAGTGGTCAAAATCTTCCATGGTACCAAACTGTTTCATGATATCGCGGTAATCCGATATATCATAACCCATATCCTCATTCGGTGATTCGTATACGGGATTCAGCCAAACCACATCTATTCCCAGGCTTTTGATATAATCCAGTTTACTGATAATGCCTTTCAGATCACCAATACCGTCTCCATTGCTGTCTTTAAAGCTTCGGGGATAAATCTGGTAGACTACCACTTCTTTCCACCACTTGGGTTGTATCTTATTTAAGCTATTTGCCAGCATCAATTACCTGGTGGTTTTTTTTAATAAAAAAGCGAAAGGGATCTGTAGTCTTTTTCTCCAGGCATCTTCACTATGGCCTTCACCCGGAAAATACCTGGTTATCCAGTTTCTTTTTGTATAGCCCCCTGCCTCCATGATTTTATCAGCTTTTTTTTGAATAACAGGGTACAGGGCGTCCAAATTCTGGTCTCCGCAATCAAAGTATATTTTATTCAGACCGCTAACGGGTAAATGTTTTTTCAGATAATTTAAAAATGCATCTGGAACCGGGTTGTTGACCGGTGACCATTCACCGGGCCAATGTGTGCTCAGACAGGCGGCTCCGCCAAACACATTGGGGTATTCGCAGATGGCATAGAGTGAGATCAGCCCTCCCATACTGCTGCCTGCAATAAATGTATGCTCGGGTGTTTTGGCTGTGTTGTAATTTGAATCAATGAATGGCTTTAGTTCGGTTACCAGGAATTTCAAGTATTTATCTGAAACTGGCTGGAAGCCTTCCTTTGATCGGCCCGCCATTTGCAATCTTGCAGTTAATGTGTCTTTTTCTATCTGAGTTAAAGTTTCAAATGGCTTTTGTGGAAAATAATCCGCATGTCTTGTCGTAGGATCATTCCAAATACCTACCACCATTACATCTTTTATTTTCCCTTCATTCTTCAGTTGTGAAATGGCATCATCTACATCCCAGGCTTTGTGGTTCCAGGTATGGGTACTGTCAAAAAGCATTTGTCCGTCATGCATATACAGCACTGCAAGCGGCTTTTGATTGCTATACCCTTCCGGTAACCAGATATCTATATTTCTGGCTGTTATAAATTTTGAGTTGAAATGCTCAATCCGCGTGATTGTTCCTGATGAAACTGCCGGTAATTGTGCCAGGGCAAAATGGCCGGAAATCACGCCGGTAATAATAAGTATAATAGAACGAAACATAGTGCGACTTTTTTATTTTTTTTGTTGTGTTTCATTTACAAAAAACCAGCAAACCAGCGATACCAGTAAACTGATCGCAATCAGTAAAAACAATAGGGAATAATCACCCGCATTGCTGACTAATTCTGAAAGCCCGGGCGTCATCATGGCGGGCAAAACAATACTGAAATTAAACAGGCCCATGGATACACCCATTTTATTGGCATTTACCCTTTCCGTCATGATGGCAAATACAATAGAGATTACTGCCGACCAGCCAATCCCGCAAATGATCATACCGGTATAGAACATCAATTCAGTTGTACCTGCAAAATAGAGTAAAGCATATCCTGCGGTCATGCAGGCAATCGCGATCCGGTAGATGAATACTTTTCCTTTTTTCTGGCTGAGGGGTTCGAGTACCAATACAGGCAGCAGGGCACCCACAAAATTCAGTAATAAAAACCCGAGCGACAGGATATTTCCTGCTGTGCTTTCTGCGGTTTGTCCGGTACTGGTAAAAAAATTTGAAAACCCATTTGCCCAGGCATCCTGTATATTCAGACCCGGAAGGATCATTTCTTTGATATAGAAATAGCTCATTACAAACATGCTCTGAATTCCCAACCAGGAAAATGCATGGGCCAGCAGTATTTTCTGAAACTCATTATTGGCCGAGGGTTTTTGTTTTCCTTTCCAGATAATATGAATACCCAGCATCACGGTTAGTATGAGACAACCATACATTACATTCAACTGGTACTGATCCCAGCGGCCATCCAGTATCATCTTATTGATCACTACAAAGAGGCCGAATACAATGAATCCGTAAAGCGGATACAGTACCGCCAGCCCTTCAAGGAATGAGGAATTGGTTTTCTTATCTGTCACTGCTGCTGTGGGTGCTGTTTGCAAGATTCTTGGTTCTGCGATAAAAAAGACAGGAACGATAGAAAAGAGTAAGACGACCAGGGCGGCCACATATATCAACGCGATATTACCGAAGGCGACGGAAATAAAATAAGCTGCGATCCCCAATGTGCCGCTTACTACCTGCATCCAGGAAAATCCGCGGGTACGGGCAGTTCCAGCTGGCGTTACATCTGCGATGATGGCTCTGGCGGGATTAAAAGTAACATTGATACTCATGTCCAGCATTAATGAAACAATAATGGCCACTACAAATATGGAAAGACCTGTAGAGTTACTGATGAAATCAAGCCGGGGCAGGGCCAGCAGCATGGAAGCGCCCAGTATTCCACCAATGACGATATAAGGTTTTCTCCTTCCTCCCATGAACCAGCTCCGGTCGCTCATCATGCCCACAATCGGTTGTGCAATGATACCGGAGAGCGGACCCGCCAGCCATACCAGGGTTACATCTTCTATATGCAGGTTGTATTTTGTTCCCAGTATCCAGCTAAGGGTGGCGACCTGAGTGGACAAGCAAAACCCTACAGCAGTGGCTGGCAAACTGAGTAATGCATAGAAACTCTTGCTGAGTTTTTTTTGGATGGCAAGCATGTGTTGGTTTTATGTGGCAAGCGTGGATCTCAGCCGCTGCATCATGTTACAGTTGATCTGCCATTGATTTCCCAATGGTTCCTGTGTGAAAGGAGCTAATGGCATATATGGAGCCGGACCAAATTCCGGTGTGATGGTCATCATTTGCACACCCTTTTTTTATTTTTTCATCGATGATTTGCTGCCACCATCTTTCAAAACGGATGAGTTGTGGTTCCCATTCGGGTAAAAAAGGATCAGTTACCTGTGGTCCCTGTGTATGTCCGACCCTGGCATGAATATGTGAAACATGCGGTATGATTTTTCCGATGATATCTTCCTGGTCTTCGAGCAGGCTTTCGGATACTGTGCAAAAATGGGAGAAGTCACCCGTCAGTTCCAGTTCAGGAAATTGCCGTAGATAGGGAGTCAGAGAGGCAGCATGAAAGGAAAAGCGGCCACGATGTGTTTCATGGAGGATGCGTACCCCTGTTTTATGGCTGATGTTCAGGGCGGCTTCGATAACCCTGCAGTTATCATCAAATGAATAATAATCCTTTCCCGTATGTGTGTTGATGAAACCGGGTTTCAAATCAGTCAGATCAGTTAAACAGCGGCTCATTTTCTTTATATAACTGTCTACGGATTCATTTTCCGGTGCGGTGAGTTGTTGTAAAATCAGGAAAAAATCCGGTTTAGTTTCCCGCACTGTGGAGAGCTTTTTCAGAAAAGCTTCTGTAAAGGGGGTACTGGCTGCCGGCAACAGCACTTCTGCTCCATCATAACCGCTTGACAATACCTTGTCAATAAAGTCTGCGGGTTTATCTTTTTCGGATCCCCAATAGGGGCAACAGTAGTTAATCTGCAAGGGTTCAGTTTTGGTAGATGATTGGGTTGATGGGCGAGTTGATCACTTCTCCGACTTTAGCACCCGGACACCAGGTATTCCAGTCATTGATCTGGTTTTTGTTGTCGGGTTGTTTAAGCACCATGTCCTTGTCCATGTAAATAACGGTCATTACTTTTCTGGTTGCTGTGCTGCTATTGGCGCCTGCCCGGTGAAAAACCCATCCGCTGTGAAAGCTCAGTTCTCCTGCATCAAAGGGTTCAATCACATGTTTGAAATCGGTTACGCGCAGATTTTGCTGAATGGCGGCTTCACTTTCATCGCTGATTTCAAGATCGCGGCCTATCACGATTTGATGACTGCCGGCACTGAATTCCAGTGGACCCATTTCCAGCGGCGTGGCCTGTAAGGGAATCCAGGCGGTAACGGTTTTATCAGTTTCCAATGGCCAGTAATACTGATCTGCATGCCATGGGGTAATTCCCCCTCCGCCTTCTTTGAAGAGGGCCTGATCGTGGTAGATGCGAACGCCATCGGTTTGCATCAGGTCGGCTGCGATTTTTGCCAATCGTTTGCTGAATACCAGTTCTTTTATAATAGCATCTTCCCGCCAAAGGTTAAATAACTGCAGGAAGGCTTTACCATAGGTACTGCGTTCTTCCAGCGGTCTGGTTTCATTGTTCATTGCGGTCACCCGTTCACTGATGGCTTCATTGAAAAAGGAAAGACTGGCTTCGTCCAGCACTTGTTTGAGTTTGATATAACGGTGTTGCTGGTAAAAATCGATCTGATCAGCAGTGAGCGAATAGGGTTGGTTCAGCAATGCTGAAATGTTGGCAGGCAGGGAATGCATAGCATATAATTTAAGACAAAAATCAGCAGCTTAAAGGATACCGGATAAGCGAATCCGGGCTTTATATGATACTATATTGACAAAATTGGTTTATTTTCAAAATATAGTAGAAATATGATATGAGAGCTAAGTTGCAGAATCTACAGCAATTGCATTCGGGCAGGTCCTTTTTCTGCTATGAACTGAATATGCCCCGTTTTGAATTCTTCTGGCATTTTCATCCGGAGTACGAGCTCACATATATCGTAAAAGGCAGGGGCAGGCGTTTGGTGGGGGATAGTGTGGAGCAATTCCGGGAGGGTGATTTGGTATTAATTGGGCCGCAGGTTCCGCATTCCTGGGTAAGTGATATCAAAAGAAAGCAGCAATGTCAGGCCATTGTACTGCAATTTCCCATTTCATTTGTTGAAAATCTGCTCAGGATGCCGGAGCTGGAAGAGCTGGCCCCTGTCTTTAAGCAATCTTCCAGGGGTATACTCATGAAGGGTTCGCAGCTGTCCGGGGTATTGAAAGAACTGCTTCAACTGGCTCAATGCAAGCGCCTCTCTGCGATAACCGGTTTTTTGGAATTGTTTTCATTGATGAGTAGTTTCAAAACAAGACCGCTGGCTTCGGTCTCCTATCATCCTACCACGCAGGTTCAAACCACTCGTATCAGCAAGGTACTGGCCTATATCCAGCAGCATTTTAGTTCCAGGATCAGTCTGACCCATGCCGCATCCGTGATTCATTTATCAGAGAGTGCTTTCTGCAAGTATTTCAAAAGGACCATGGGAAAGACCTTTTCTGATTATGTGAATGAGGTGCGCATCACACATGCCATGATGTTATTACTGGAAACAGATAAAAGTGTTCAGTCGGTGGCCTACCAGTCGGGCTTTGAGAATATCAGTTATTTTAACCGGGTTTTCCTCAGGAAAAATCGAATCACACCAGGGAAGTTCAGGTTGGGAATCAGGGAATAGTTTGTTTAAATTGAAAGTTGAAAATTGAAGGTTGAAAAATTTTATTGTATTCTTCAGTACATGGACAGTCACTACTGCCAATAAGCCCTAGGCAGCAAAAAGGAGGAAGATATTTTTCGTTATGCAAATTCATCTATATAAATAGTAGTATATTAGTTTCAGCTTCCTGTGCTAAATCAGTTTTCGCTTCCATAGATACCTAAGGAATGAAATCAGTCGGTCCCCGGCTTTTTTCTGTGTAACAGAACGGACCAGATCTTTTATGCTTCATTTGATCGGCCGCTGAAAAAATTTCATTATGCCGCACCCGCTCCGGACAAACAAATACCCTGTGCATTCATATTGATTGGGGAAAATATTGCCCCGTCAATAATAAGTTGCCGCAAATCGTCTCGAAACAGAATAAAACCAGCTTAACCAAACCACCAAAACCACTCTTATGCGCCGCTTATTGTATCTGATTCTTTCAGCATGCCTCTTGCCATCCGGTCATTTGTTTTCTCAATTGATACCCGGTCAGCAAACCACTCCGCTGCCCTACTTCGAGAGTAATACCGATGGCTATATTGTTTTAAGAGATGGCTCCAGACTGGAAGGGAATATCTCAATAAAAAATTATGAGAAAGAAGGGGGATCAGTCTGACAGAACGTTCGGGTTCTAAATTCAAAGTGGATGTACGCTCGGCAACCAGCTGGGGATTGACCATGACCACACCGGTTTGTGTATCACCTCTTTCCTGGTTTGAATGGAGTAACCAGAAAAGAAGAGATAATAAAGAAGCCGAAAGAGGCTTTGTGACATTAACAAACGGGGAGGTAAAAGACGGAAAAATACAGATTGAAGGGACCTCCTCTGATGAGGATATGCCGGGCGCTTCCGGATTTTTTGCACTGGAGAAACTGACTTTTGTAGATAAGAGCGGTGCAAAAACGGTTTATAAAAAAGAACAGGTAAAAGAGTATGGAAGAATATTACCCTGGGCCTGGCACCATCCACCGCTTATTCTTTCATGGTGGGGAAGTAATGGGTAAGCGGAGAACAAAATTCCAACCGGGCTTTGTGATCACGAATGACGGAAAGAAAATGGAAGGGAATATGCAACTGATTGTCAAGAATACGATGAATGCAGATCCCGATAAAAGAAAAACAGTCAGCGATCTGGTGGATGAGATTCGCTTTCAACGGTCCGGGAAAGATGAGAAAATTGATATGGATGATGTATTTGCCTATGGTATCACCGGACTTACCATCAATATGCTTACCAATAACCTGGACAAAAGTTACACGGTAGAAGAAATGAATTTTCATCCGGGATCGGTGACCACCAAGGATGGAAAGAAGCATGAAGGATATGTCGCTTATTTCCCCGATCCGGGTAATTATTATGGCGTCTATGTGGCGTCAAAGTTCGATGAGCCGGTCACTATTCTGAATATGAAGGAGATTGATAAAGTGGTTCAGGATATTGCACTGATTGAAGCATTTGATCCGGGAGGGGCGGTGGCTTCCGGTGTTAAAACAGGCGGAACAACAAACAGTGCCATCAACGGCTATGTGGTGGGAATGGATGGCATCAAATACGAAGGCACAGTAAAACTTACAGGCGATAAAGGTTTCTGGTGTGCAGGTGTTGATTTTGTTGATAAGGATAACCAGGCTTCTTCATTTGGCGGAGCGAATAAACAAATTGCCTATTGTGTGATCGGCGACAATCTCTATGTGCAGCATGAAGCAATATTCATGAAGGCAGAAAAAATGGGGGCACCCATGGCTATCTATAACAATCCCTATCCCGATAATGAATCCATGTTGTCCAAAACACTGCTGAGTATTTCAGAGACACCCGCTTTCCAAAACCTGGTTTCATCCGTATCCATGGACATGGCGCTGCGATCAGGCATGAATCTCAGCGATGCCTATAATACCGGAAAGGGCTCCGGAAAAAGAGCGGCCGAGATTTTAAAAAGCAAGCTGGCCAATAAAAAAGGTGGTGAACCTTATCGTGCTAAAAAAGGAACTGACTATTTTATCATCGATACCCGAACCGGAGAAAAAGCCAAGGTCAATAATGATAACTGGGAACTTTTACTGCAAGGAGGCAAATCATATCACAGTATGGACAAACAGCAGCAAAAACAATTGCTGAATTCGGGGGATGATAAAATACTGGAGTATATCAATGCGGTGTACGGGAAAAAATAAGATTTTTCTACTGCTACATTTTTAGAAATAATCAAACCTTTAATCCTGCTCAGCATATAACTGAGCAGGATTTTCTTATCCTGTAACTTTACTATAGATGGAGAAACGGATGTGTAGAAATAACCCGCAATGATCGATAAGAATCAATCAATCTTCTCTGTTTCTTTGGCCGGAGGTTATAACTCACCTGAAAATCTGATACACCACCCAACTCATCACCCATGCCAACCCTGTCATGTAAATCAATTGGATGATGGGCCATTTCCAGCTGCGGGTTTCACGTTTGACTACGGCCAGGGTGCTCATGCATTGCATGGCAAATACATAAAATATCATCAGGGATAAACCGGTGGCGAGGGTGAAGACAGGTGTGCCATCCGGTTTTTTGGCGGCTTTCATTTTTTCTTTCAATAATAAACTGCCCTCATCATCACCCACACTATACAAAGTGGCCATCGTGCCCACAAATACCTCACGGGCCGCAAAGGAAGTGATCAGGGCAATGCCAATCTTCCAGTCGTAACCGAGCGGACTAATTGCCGGCTCAATAGACTTGCCCAGAATACCGGCATAAGATCCTTCGAGTTTGGCGGTCTGGTACTCTTTGTGAAGTACAGACTGATTGGCTCCCGGAGCCGCCTTCAGGGTTTCATGCTTACTGCTGATGTTTTGCATGGTATTACCCGGGCCAAATGAACTGAGTCCCCATAACAACAGACTGATGATCATGATGATCTTTCCCGCATCAAATACAAAGATCCGGGCCTTGCTGAGCATGGTGGTGACCATATTGCTCCAGCGGGGAGAACGATAGGCCGGTAATTCCAGAATGAAAAAACTTTTCTCCTGTATTTTAATAAACCATTTGGCGATATAAGAAACAATCAATGCCATCACCAGGCCCAGCAGGTACAAACCCATCATCACCAGACCCTGTACCCCCAGGAAACCGAAGAGATAGGTTTGCGGTATCACTAATCCGATCAGGATCGTATAAACAGGTAACCGCGCCGAACAACTCATCAGCGGAGTGATCAGTATCGTGAGCAATCTTTCTTTTCGGTTCTCAATATTTCTTGCACTCATAATGGCCGGTACCGCACAGGCAAACCCACTGATCATGGGCATCACACTCTTGCCATTCAAACCTACACTGCGCATGAGCCGGTCACTTAGAAAACTGATCCTGGCCATATAACCCGAATCTTCGAGCATGGTGATCAATCCAAAGAGGATCATGATCTGCGGGACAAAGACAAAGATGCCACTCAAACCGGCAATCACTCCATTGAGTAAAAGGTCCGTCCAGCGGTTATCCGGCAGATTGCTGGAAAGCGCCTGGTTAAGTTTGGCGAAACCAAGATCAATCCAGTCCATCGGATATTGCGCCAGCCAGAACACACTTTGAAAAAGCAGGAACAAAACGGATAACAGGATCAGATAGCCCCAGCGGCGATGCAATAAAAGATTATCCAGTTTTTCAGTAAACAGTGTTTTTTGGAGGGGATCCGGTTCTGATACCGCCTGCTGCATGATCTGCCGGATACGGCTATAACGCTGGAGGATTTCTTCGGCCTGTGTCTTGGTGGGATTAAACCCATTCTTCTTTTCAATTTGCTCAATGGTATCCTGCATCGCAGGGGTCAATGCAAAAGATTCATGATTGATCAGGTAATGAATGGCCGCATAATCACTCAGCTCGGGAAAATGTGTTTTTACTTCCTGAATGGAGTTCTCGGCAAAAGACCGGTTATCGATAAAATCCCTTACGGGTGACTGGTATAATTGCTGGGAAGTTAATTCGATGGCTTTTTTTAGTTGGGCAATGCCCTTGTTCTTTCTCGGATCAACAGCCACTACAGGTACACCCAGTTCCCGTTCCAGGGTGGGCAGGTCAATCTTGATCCCTTTTTTGCGGGCCATGTCCATCATGGTCAGCACTACTACCACCGGTACTTTCAGGTCAATGATCTGGGAACAGAAAAGCAGGTTACGTTTCAGGTTGCTGGCATCGGCTACGGCCACCACCACATCGGCCCTGATCTCCTGGTCCTGGTTCAGCATCACCCGGTAGCTCACCCATTCATCCAAACGACGGGGGTATAAACTGTAAGATCCCGGCAGGTCCACCACATCAGCGGTTAAAGTATCGGAGAGTTTGGTATGTCCTGATTTCTTATCCACAGTCACCCCGGGGAAATTGCCCACTTTCTGGTTCAGACCGGTCAAACAGTTAAACAGCGAACTTTTTCCGCTGTTGGGGTTACCCACGAGGGCAATATGCAGGGTGCTGTTTTTCACTAAATGAAGCCTATAACCTGCAAAAGTAAAAGCAATGAGGGGAACCACCTTACGAATTGCGGTGTTTGGCCGCCCTGATCCGGAAAATCATGGCCAAAATTTAGCAGAACAAGCCGGTAAATGATCGGCCCCATTAATACCTTTACAGCCTTATTTTAAACCGATGCAGTACTTCCATTTCCGTCGTTTTTTGACGACCCCGGCCCTTGTCATTTTTGTTGTTATGCTTTCAGGCTGCTCTGCCTCAAAGAAAATGGCCAAACCAGATACCCAGACCCTGGAAAATTTAAAAAGCCATGTCAGTTTTCTGGCCGATGATAAACTGGAGGGACGCAGAACCGGAACAAAAGGAGAAGAACTGGCGGTGAACTATATCACCCGACAATTCAAAGCGATCGGTTTGGAGCCTAAGGGTACGGAATATTATACGCAGAACTTTATAGTAAATGAAGGAAAACAAATTGATTCTGTCACCCGCTTAAGTATCAATAATATCCCATTGGTTGTTGGCAAAGAGTTTTTCCCCTTCCCGTTTTCTCCTGATATGGCCTTAGAAGCGCTCCCCTCTATTTCTGTACAGGAAGCCGATATGCCCTGGTTCTATGATTTGAAAGAAACGCTGGAAGAAAATAAAACCAATCCTCATTTTGATCTGGCCGGATATATTTATAAGAATGCACAGAAGGCCAAGGAACGCGGGGCTGCTGCTGTTTTCTTATATAATACATCAACCATTGAAGACAAACTGGTCTTCAACCCCAAAGACAGATCCGAAAAACTGACCATTCCAGTGATCTTTATCAGTCGTGCGGTGGCCGATAAATATTTCAATGACAAAACCGCCACCCTGACCCTGAAAATGCGGATTGCTGTTTCAGAAAAAACAAGGATCGGTTATAATGTCATTGGTTATATAGATAATAAAGCGGCTAATACCGTAATACTGGGTGCCCACCTCGATCACCTGGGTTATGGTGAGGATGGAAATTCACGACATACCGCACATACACCTGCAATTCATAACGGAGCAGATGATAATGCAAGTGGAACCGCAGCATTGATTGAACTGGCCAGAAAACTGAAGAATACTGCCGCTAAAGGAAATAACTATCTCTTTATTGCTTTTTCAGGAGAAGAACTCGGTCTCTATGGCTCCAAATATTTTACTGAGCATGCCACTATTGATCTGAAGTATGCCAACTATATGATCAATATGGATATGGTGGGTCGTTTGAATGACAGCAGTAAGGTCCTTACCATTGGCGGTTACGGCACTTCACCTGCCTGGTCCACCGTTATTGAAAAAGATTATTTCGGTCCCGGTGATCATTCGAACAAGAAAACAGCACCGCTGATGACGATCAAGATTGACAGCAGTGGTACCGGTCCCAGTGATCATACTTCTTTTTACCGCAAGGATATACCGGTGTTGTTTTATTTTACCGGATTGCATACCGACTATCATACACCCGGTGATGATGCGGATAAAATAAATTATGCAGGACAGGAACTGATCGTCCGGCATATCCTTGACCTGGTTGAACGCCTCGATAAAACGCCCAAACTCGCTTTCCTGAAAACCAGGGAAGCCCAAACCAGCACCAATACCCGTTTTAATGTCACCATGGGTGTGATGCCTGATTATACCTATACCGGAAATGGATTGAGAGCAGATGGCGTGAGTGAGGGCAAGCCTGCACAAAAGGCCGGACTCAAAGCGGGTGATATTGTGCTGCAGATTGGTGACTATAAGATATCTTCTATGGAATCTTATATGCAGACCCTGGGAAAATTCAAAAAGGGTGATAAAGTGAAAGTGAAATACAAGAGAGGGAATGAGGAGCTGGAGACTACGGTGGAGTTTTAGAGAGAAGTCCGGAAGACCGAAAGACCGAAAGTCGGGAAGTCCGAAAGAAGAGCTTCTTACAACAGACATAAACCTAATCTTGTAGCACTTGTCGAAACAAGACTGATGACTGCCGACTGTCGACTGATGACTGATGACTGTCGACTGTAGACTGTCGACTGAAGACTGCCTTCTCCGGGCTCTGCTTTAATTTAATTAACTTGCTGAAAAGGATCCATGGCGGAAAGAGGCAATAAACTGGTACTGGATAACAGGGAACTGACCGAGATGTTCTTCCTGGATACCCGTGTACTGGGAATCATGGCGCCGGTGAAGGATTACCAGTTTTGCTGGTTCATCAATACGAGCACCGGACTTGATTTTCGGCTTAATCCCGAACTGGAAATAAAACTGATCAGAAAGAAAAGAGATTATTTCTTTTCTCTCTACGAATACAACGAGCCCAATAAGTTTTTATCACATTATATCTATAAGAATCATTTCGACGGCGAATACCTGCTTCCCGAATTCAAACACCTGGATTTTTTATGGCTGATGAAGGGAGATGAAGTAAGTGAGGAAGCCATGCAGGAAACCGTACAAACCATTCGTTCCATTCCACAGGTACAGCTGGTGGCTGAATTAACGGTTGATAAAATCAGCAATAAAGAGAACCTTGTTTTTTAAGGAATCAGAACATCGATACATTCATTCTCAGAAATCCATTTTACTATGTGGCAGGAAATCAACAATGCGCTTTACAGGAAATTTCAGTTTGCCGATTTCAGCGAGGCTTTTGCCTTTATGACCCGGGTGGCGCTGGCGGCAGAAAAAGCGGATCACCATCCCCGCTGGACCAATGTGTGGAATACCGTGGAGATCTGGCTGAATACCCATGACGCCGGTGATATCATTACAGAAAAAGACAGAAAGCTGGCTGCTATCATTGACCAACTGCTCCTGCCTGCAAAGGAAAAATGATCCATGCGCCCACTATATTAATGATTCGGCCTGCCGCCTTTGGGTTTAATGCAGAAACCGCGGCCAATAATTTTTTTCAGGAGAATCCCGGCATACCTGCAGCTGATTTGCAAAAAAAAGCACTGGAAGAATTCAACCGGATGGCCGAGCTCTTGCAGAAAAACGAAATAGATTTATTACTGATTGAAGATAGCAGGGAACCACCCAAGCCCGATGCCATTTTCCCCAATAACTGGCTCAGCAGTACGCCTGATGGAAAGCTATTTGTGTTTCCGATGTATGCGCCCAGTCGCCGGGCAGAGAAAAGAGAAGATATTATAGACCGCTTATCCGCTGATTTTGTGGTGAAAGACTTGCAGGACTGGAGTGAGTTTGAAGTGGAAGGACGTTTTCTCGAAGGAACAGGGAGTATGGTTATGGATCATCGCAACCAACTTATCTATGCGGCCATTTCAGAAAGAACCAATTTATCGGTGCTGGAAAAATTTGCCGTGACCAACGGGTATCAGGCCATTGTTTTTCTGGCAACTGATACAGCCGGGCGTCCGGTCTATCATACCAATGTGCTCATGTCATTGGGTGAAAAATTTGCCGTCCTTTGTGAAGAGGCCATTGAGGAAGAATGGGAACTGATTGCTGTTCGTCAATTGCTGGAATCAACCAATCATGCCATCATTCCCATCAGCAGAGAACAGATGCAGCGATTCGCTGGTAATATGCTGGAAGTAAAAAACAGGAAAGGAGAATCGATTCTTGTACTCAGTCAGTCTGCTTTTGATTCTCTCCGGAAAGAACAAAAGGCCATGCTGGAAGCCTATGCCAGATTATTACCCATACCCGTACCTACCATTGAAGCGGTGGAAGGAGGAAGTGTAAGATGTATGATGGCAGAAATTTTTCTGGAGAAAAAAATCAAGGTCTGATATATACAGTCTTTTCAGCTGCTTTGATCATCCGGCCGATCGGTTCACCCAATAAAGGCAATAATTCAGGAACAGCCGCTTCTTTTACACTAACGAGTAAACCACCATTGGTCTGCGGATCCGGTAAGAGTGTAAATGCTTCCATTACATTTACTCCTTTTTCAAATTTTACCTGATCACTATAGCTGCTCCAGTTCCTGGTGGTGGCATCGGGGAATATGCGTTGGGAGATATATTCTTTTGCACCGGCAATCACGGGTAATTTGGCATAATCAATTTCAGCACTGAGTCCGCTTCCGCCTGCCATTTCAATCAGGTGGCCGAGTAATCCGAAACCGGTCACATCGGTCATGGCTGTAACGCCGGCATTTTTTCCCAGTTCTTCTCCCAGTTGATTCAACGAGGTTAACTGCTGAATCAGTACCGGCAGGTGTTCGGGTTGCAGCAATCCTCTTTTTTGTGCGGTTGACAGTACACCAACGCCCAGTGCCTTGCTGAGAAAAAGATAATCACCTTCTTCGGCGGTATTGTTCTTTTTTAAATTGTTGATAGGTACGATACCGGTTACTGCCAATCCGAAAATTGGTTCAGGAGAATCAATGCTATGTCCGCCCGCTAAAGGAATACCCGCTTTGGCACAAACTGTCCGGCCCCCTTCAATTACTTTTTGCGCCAGCTCTACCGGTAATTTTTCCACCGGCCAGCCCAGAATAGCAATGGCCATCAGTGGTTTTCCGCCCATGGCATATACATCACTGATGGAATTGGCAGCGGCGATCCGGCCAAAATCAAAAGCATCATCCACAATGGGCATAAAGAAATCGGTGGTGGAGATCAGGGCCATGCCATTCCCGAGATCATACACAGCAGCATCATCCCGGCTATGGTTACCTACCAATAATTTATCGTTATCAGGAACAGTGATACTGCTTTTTAATATTTCGTCCAGCACTTTAGGAGCGATCTTACAACCGCAACCGGCGCCGTGGGAATATTGGGTGAGAGAGAAGTCGTTAGTCATGAGTCGTGAGTCGATAGTCGGTTTCTTAAAGAGTAAAGTTAGTCAATGGAGGGCGCAAAAATTTACTAATTCAAGTGAAGGGAATGTTGACGCAAAGCTTGAACATCATTTAATCGGCTTATATCCAGCTTAAGGGTTTGAGATAATCCGAAGCTCATAACCCAGTTCGCAGAGCTCTGCGATAACTTTGCGTCCTCCTGTTCTCTGCGGTGAAACCTTATTTCTTCCTTCGGAACACAATTCCCGTGCTCTTCTGAAAATCAGAACTGAATCGCAAATGGTACACATCTTCTCCATCATGCACCACTAAGAGACCAGTATTGGGAGGATACTTACCCAGATTATCGGCAAAGAGTACGAGTGTGAAGTCTTCGTTTTGCCCGGGCTGAATATAAATGGTTTTACGGATCGCACTGGCCTTGATTCCCTGTTTGGCCATGATGGTTTCTCCGTTCATGATCACACTCACGGTATCACCATCAATTTCTCCGTTATCATAAAGAGAGAGGACCAGACTATCTGCTTTGAAATCCACTACCTGAGAGAATTCAGATTTCCTACCAGCAATAGTGGCCACATTCTTCGTTAATTCTTCAATGGTCTTTTGAGGTGCCATCACCACCGGTGCGCTGGCCGGGCTGGCAGCCTCTGTATGCTTATGCTGTTCAGCCGGTGATGGCAATGGCGCTTTTAGAGTATTGTTATTCGCGACCGGCTGATGCTGTGCAGTAACAGATTGTGTTTTTGAAGAGGCAGGCGGATTAACAGCTGCCGTTGTTTTTGGTACCGCTGTTGGGTTGTTATTGCTACCTGCAGCTGCGACCGTATTATTTTTTGTGGCGTTTGTGTTCAGGGCATTGTCTGTTTTCACAGGAGCCTGCACCGGTTTATTAACTGCTGCTGTTTTACTGCTGGCAGCAGGTTGCAATGCGACTGTTGAGCCATCTACTTTTTTTGTCTCGGTTCTGTTTACAGCCATCTCATTTCTCTTCACTTCCGGCTCTTTTAATTCAGGATCGGCGCGTTGAACGGCTGGAGCAGCTACCTTGATATTTGTATTCGATCCGTTGATGGATTTAGAATTGGTCTTTGTAAGGGCCGCATCTGGTTTTTTCAGATCGGGACCTGTAGCTTCAGGATCTGTTCGTACCAGTTCAGGAGCCGCCACTGTTAAAGCTGGTGATTGATTGCTGATTTCTTTTGTCTGCGTTTTCGTAGTAACTGCATCTGGTTTTTTCAGATCGGGACCCGTTGCTTCGGGATCTGTTCTTACCAGTTCAGGTGCTGCCACGCTTAATGTACCGGATTGATTCGCGATTTCTTTTGTCTGTGTTTTGGCGAGGGCATTCTCCGGTTTTTTCAGATCGGGGCCTAATGATTCAGGATCCGCCCTTACCAGTTCCGGAGCGGCAACAGCGGGGGCTGGTGCAGGATCATTGTTGAAAGTATATTCTGTTTTTACACGCTGCGGCTTGGCCAGACGGGCCACAACAGGTGCTTCATTTCTTTCTTTATAAAAACTGATTTCATCTGCAATCTTCAATTCTTCGAGGTGCGGGAATATTTTGGAAGCCGTAAGATCTTTTTCCTGGCCGAGATCCACTTTACCTGTTACGGAATAATATTTTTTGGTAGCATTGGTCTTCCAGGTACCGGCCAGATACCAGGCACTATCGCTTCCGTTCCTTTTGAAGGTACTGGTGACTTTAATGCCTTTATCCAGTTTGCCCCGGAAATTATAAGCCAGGATATCATCATCTGTTACTTCACAAATATCTCCGTTAATGGTTCCTTTCACTCTTTTGATGATATAGTACAAAGTGTCATTGACGATGAATTCACTGAGGGAATAACCATATACCTTGCCTTTGTATTCGGTCAAAGCAATTTCGAATAACTGATCTTTACGTACCGTGGTACTGTCATTGCTCAGTGCTCCAGTCCAGAGACCGGTTAGTGATTGTCCATAAAAAAACAGTGGGGTCAGCAGCAGCAGGGCGGCCAGTTTAACGGGTTTCAGGTTTCTTCCCTGAAGATTGAAGAAGCAGGATGGCATTTTCAACGGTTACGGATTTACAGTCAACTGTATATAATAACGAATTTACGTTCTCCCGATTGTGTAAACCCTTCCAATAATACTTGTCGTAGTATTTCAATAAGATGCGGAAACTTTCTAAGGTATTTCCCTCATGTAGCAGTTGAGTGGCATTTTTTGCGTTTAATCCCCCCAGTTTTCCTTTGATTCTGTCGATTGCACCTAATAATTTCTCTTTATCCAGATCACCATACTCTTCGGTGATACGCTTTAACCGTTCTTCAAATGGAATATCAAGAAAGTAAACGGGTGACTGACGCATGTTTTTCCAGATATCTCCGGGAATATTGACCAGTCCGATCCGTTGGGATTCGTCTTCCAGCCAAACGGGTCCGGCCGGATTTTCAACTGTTTTTTGCAGTTCCAGGTACAGGAGATTTTCAAACATTTCCTGTGTGGGTTGTAGGGGCATACCGATATTCCCAAAAGCAGATCCTTTATGCCGGGCGATTCCTTCCAGGTCAATAATGGTCTCTCCCTGCTGTCGAAGGGCATGCAGAAGTTCGGTTTTACCCGAACCGGTATAGCCGCCCAGGATCTGAAAGGGATAAGATTTTTTAAAACCCTCCAGTACCAGGTTGCGGAATTTTTTATACCCACCCACGAGGGTGTACACTTTAAATCCATAGAGATCGAGTAACCAGGATACAGCTCCGCTGCGCATGCCGCCCCGCCAGCAATAAACCAGGATGGTACGGGCATCAGATGATGGAATGTTCTTTGTTTTAGCGGAATGGTCGGCCAAAATAGCTTCCACTTCTTCTACCATCCTGCGCATTTTGGGACCGAAATAATCGAGACCAATTTTAATGGCGGTTTCGCGACTCTGTTGTTTGTAAGTGGTGCCGACTACTTTTCTTTCTTCATCAGTGAATAGGGGAAGAGAAAAAGCATTGGGGAGATGGGCATGATTGTATTCACCGGGGCTGCGTACATCCAGTACAGGGTGCTGCCTGGTCAGTTCAAGAAATTGATTGATATCGATACGGGTGGCGGCCATTGGAATCCTGCGAATGTACGGGAATGAGGGGGAAACCAGTTTTGCCCCGCTGGGGCAAGGGGTATAAAAGTCGTCGTTACTGTTACCGGGCTTTGGCCCCGCTGGGGCCTCAAGTAAATGGATGTTGATAGTAAAATGGAAGAAGCAGGAATGAACAGGCGTTTAATCTTGTTGCTGGTCAATGGTTGTTGTTACAAAAGCGATTGTTGTCCTGGTTCTGAATGAAGTGAATGGAAAAAATAGTTTTGCCCCGCTGGGGCAAGGGGTATAAAAGTCGTCGTTACTGTTACCAGGCTTTGGCCCCGCTGGGGCCTCAAGTAAATGGATGTTGATAGTAAAATGGAAGAAGCAGGAATGAACAGGCGTTTAATCTTGTTGCTGGTCAATGGTTGTTGTTACAAAAGCGATTGTTGTCCTGGTTCTGAATGAATAAAATAGTGTTGCCCCGCTGGGGCAAATCCGCTAAGAGGGATCTTGTTGTTACCGGGCTTTGGCCCCGCTGGGGCCGCAAGTAAACGGGTGTTAATGGTAAGATGGAAAGGGCGGGTATGAACTGTCGTAGCGGCTACCGGTTTTTAGTAATGAAGGAACTGCTGCTTAACAAATGTTGAGTGAAAAATGAAAAGGAGTTTTACTGCTGAATTTTGTAAACAGAGTAGATAGTTTTGCCCCGCTGGGGCAGCAAGTAAACAGCTGTTGATTGTAAAATGAATGATAAGGAATGAACAGACGTTGACCCGACCCGCATTTGATGAAGCAGGTACCAGATTTAATAGAATGTCCATTGTAAGATGGAAGGCTCAAAACAGCAGACAAACTCCCCTTTTAAACATTTCAACTTCTCAACTATTCAACCTGCTTCTACCCATTCATACTCGCCAAAAACTCTTCATTGCTCTTGGTGCCCTTCATCCGGTTCTGTAATTCACGCATGGCTTCTTCGGGATTCATGTCGGTGAGATAAACACGGAGCAGGTTCATTCTTTGCAGCACATCTCTTTCCAGCAACAGGTCGTCGCGGCGGGTAGAGGAAGCCACAATATCAATAGCAGGATAAATTCTTTTGTTGGATAATTTACGTTCCAGCTGTAATTCCATATTACCGGTTCCCTTGAATTCCTCAAAGATCACTTCATCCATTTTACTGCCGGTATCCACCAGGGCTGTGGCAATGATGGTGAGTGAACCGCCGCCTTCAATTTTACGCGCAGCTCCAAAGAATTGTTTGGGTTTTTGCATGGCATTGGCTTCCACACCACCTGATAATACTTTACCGGAAGCAGGCGCCACGGTATTATGGGCACGGGCCAAACGGGTAATCGAATCCAGGAGGATCACCACATCATGTCCGCATTCCACCAGTCGCTTGGCTTTTTGCAGGGCAATAGTGGAAACCTTTACGTGTTTTTCTGCCGGCTCATCAAAAGTGGAGGCAATGACCTCACCCTTGATACTTCTTTCCATATCGGTTACCTCTTCCGGACGCTCATCCACCAGCACCACCATCAGGTAGCACTCGGGGTGATTGGCCGCAATCGCATTGGCCACGGCTTTCAGCAACATGGTCTTACCTGTTTTAGGCTGCGCCACAATCAATCCACGCTGTCCTTTACCAATTGGTGTAAACAAATCCATGATCCGGGTAGAATAATCCGAAGGAGTGGTGAACAGGTTCAGTTTTTCGAAAGGGAATAGCGGGGTCAGGTAATCAAATGGTACACGATCCCTTACTTCTTCAGGTGTTTTACCATTGATGGTATCCACTTTCAGCAATGCAAAATATTTTTCTCCTTCTTTCGGAGGGCGCACCGCTCCATTCACTGTATCACCCGTTTTTAAACCAAAGAGTTTAATCTGGGAGGGAGATACATATACATCATCGGGAGAAGAGAGATAATTATAATCGGAGGAACGCAGGAAACCATAACCATCCGGCATCATTTCCAGTACTCCTTCGCTCAGGATGACACCATCAAACTCCACATTAAACTGTTGTTCGCGGCGGGCAGGATATACTTTAGGAGCACCCTGCGGATTAGGTTCAGGAGAAGGCTGGGCAGCAGCTGAAGCAGAAGCAATAATTTCAGCAACATCACTATTATCATTACCATTTTCAACCGGGGGTGCTTCATTCACCTGCTGGGGAGCAGCGGCTTCTTCTTCATGGGCTTTCTTCCTTGGCTTTTTAACCGGTGCGGGTTTTTCTCCTTCTGCAGCAGCGGCACGGACGGGTTTTTTAACGGGCATATTGGGTTTTTTATTCATTGCTTTTTCTTCATCACCACTTTCCACTTCAGCTTCTTCACTTCCGGTGGCTGTGGTTGTTTTTATAATTCTTTTACGCTTACCATCATCCACAGGTTTGGCTCCCTTGGCACCGGCAATGGCCTGACCGTCGAGAATTTTATAGACCAGGTCTTGTTTACTCAGTTTTTTGGCATTGGGTATTTTCAGCTGCTCAGCAATATCGAGCAGCTCAGGAACGAGCATGTCGTTCAATTGCAAAATGTCGTACATATATACTTCTTAGGGTTAATCACAACTCGCAGTCACCAGTCTAAGTAATTTGAGAATAAAGGTTTATGATTGAATGGATTCGGCGGGTAGTATCAGCTAAAGCCTTGGGGAACTGTAATTAATCGGCCTTGTTTCTGATGCAATTATACACAGAAAAGGGGAAAAACAAAAATTTCAGGTATTTCACCTGAAAAAGAGGGCATTAGCCAGAATGGCTAATGCCCCGCTTGTTGGATTTCTAACTGCTTATTTGGTAGAAAAGACTTTTACCAACCCGTCATTTTCACTGCTTACCAGTACCAGGCTCCTCCCATTGGGACTTTTATCTGCCGGGATAAACAATAACCCTTCCGGCGCATCACCGGTTCGGAGCACTTTAATAAAGACGGGGTAATATGGGTAAGTTATATCATACATGGCCAATGCATCGGCCCTTTCAAGTCCAATAAAAAGGATGGTTTTGTTCCCCACTTTCCCGATACAAAGACCTTCGGGCTCGCTTCCTTTATCATCACTCCGGCCATCATCATATAAACCGGCGGCCGAACAGGCGACATCCAGTTCATTTTTGCTGTCATACACCAGTTCCCCAGTTAAACCATTCCAGATGCTGAATGATCGGGCACCAAAGGAAAACAATTCATCAAAATCGCCATCTCCATCGGTATCTCCCTGCGAAGTAGTAATATTCAACCTGCCCAGGTTGGCATCCTGCCGGAGGATGGAAACATCCTGAAACCGGAAAGGATCCAGTGTAATATCTTTAATACGTTTGACCTCAGCATAAGCTGAGTATTCCCTGGCATCACCTTCATTGGCCGTAAAAAGCAGGGGAACATTATAAGGCAAAACAGCAATGGCATCAGGCTGAAACATTCCTTTTACATTCCAGGTTTTATTAAAGGCAATGGTATTGTCGCGGTCGCTCAGGTCCATTTTAAAGGGGTCAAGTCCATAATGCTTATAACCCAGGGGCATGATTTTTACAGCAGCCTTGCTACCCAGGTCAATTTGCGCAATAGCATTATTTTCCTGCAGGGTAACCCAGGCTGTTCTGGAATCAGCAGATACCGTGATGTATTCGGGCTCAATATCCCGGGCAAAATTGTTACCGGGTCCGAATACCCGAAATCCCTGTGAACGGAGTGTGGTAAGAGAGGAACTGAATGAGGAAAAATCAATAGTTGTTACCGCATATTCCGGAACGGTAATAATAGAAACAGTTCCTATGGGATCATTGGTATAAGTATCATTGGGTTCACCCTCGTTGGCAGTAAGGATAAATTTACCATCCGGACTATAAGTGATCATATCCGGTAAAGCACCCACGGGGATTACTTTTAATTCGTTGTAAGTATTGCAATCAAAAACCACCACTTTACCCGGATCCTGTTTAACGCTTGCCTCTATGGCAGCGGCCAGTTTTCCATTATGAACATCCAGGCTGTTCACATATCCACCATAGGAGGTCAAACTGATGGATTGCATATAAACAGGTTTGGCCGGATTGGAAAGATCAACCACATCAATTTTGTTGACGGTACTGTTATTGACGATAAAAAGTCTTTTGGTAACCGGATCAAAAGCACTGATCTCGGCGGCACCCAGATCGCCCACATCAATGGATCCGATTTCGGCGATACTAAAAGCATCTTCAACCGGTGCCGGGGCTGCGATTCCCTTTTTGCAGGATAAGTTAAGAAAAGCGGGAAATGCAATCAACAGGGACAGGACAAATCTCATGCAGTTATTTTATGCGCAAGATTACAAGCCCGTTGTTATGGCAAAATGACCGGAATATTATGCTACTGTTATGATGAAAAAGGAATTCATGACCCAATGATTATCTTTGCCCCTCTCAAAATATAAGCAATGTTCAACAAGCGAATCAGGATCAAAGAGCTGCTGGCCATGGAGCCGCAGGGACAGGAAGTAACAGTGATGGGATGGGTACGCACGTTCCGCAATAATCAGTTTATCGCACTCAATGATGGCAGCACCAATAATAATTTACAGGTTGTGGTGGAACTGGGCTCCCAGGGAGAAGAACTGCTCAAAAGGATTACAACTTCCGCTTCCATGAAAGTGACCGGTATGATTGTGCCTTCACTGGGTAAAGGACAAAAAATGGACCTGAAAGCGGCCCATATCGAAATACTGGGCGACAGTGATGCCGAGAAATATCCGTTGCAACCCAAGAAGCATAGCCTGGAGTTTCTGCGGGAAATTGCCCATCTGCGTTTTCGCACCAATACATTCGGATCAGTATTCCGGGTAAGGCATGCATTAGCATTCGCCATCCACAAATTCTTCAATGAAAAAGGATTTGTATACATGCATACCCCCATCATCACGGCCAGCGATGCCGAAGGAGCCGGTGAAATGTTCCGTGTGAGCACCCTTCCATTTGATCAAACGCCTCGTAACGATAAAGGGGAGGTAGACTTTAAACAGGATTTTTTTGGACGTGCCACCAATCTGACCGTGAGCGGTCAATTGGAAGGAGAACTCGGTGCTACTGCCTTTGGTGAGATCTATACATTTGGTCCAACCTTCCGGGCAGAGAACAGCAATACGGCCCGTCACCTCGCCGAATTCTGGATGATTGAACCCGAGATGGCTTTTTATGACCTGGAAGATAATATGAACCTGGCAGAGGAGTTTATTCAATACATCATCCGGTATGCCATGGAGAATAACAGGGAAGACCTTGAATTTCTGGCCCAGCGACTGGCGGATGAGGAAAAACAATTACCACAGGACAAACGCAGTGAAATGGGATTGCTGGAGAAACTGGATTTTGTATTGAACAATGGTTTTGAAAGACTCACTTATACCGATGCGATTGAGATCCGGAAAGAAAGCAATCACAATAAGAAGAAGAAATTCCAGTATCCCATTACAGGTTGGGGTATGGATTTACAAAGCGAACACGAACGCTACCTCGTGGAGAAACATTTTAAAAAACCGGTCATCCTCTATAATTATCCCGCCGCCATCAAGGCATTTTACATGAGGCAAAATGAGGATTGCGCACCCGGTCAGCCCACTGTGGCAGCCATGGATATTCTGGCCCCGGGGATTGGTGAAATCGTCGGCGGATCGCAAAGAGAAGAACGACTCAGCAAACTGGAAGACCGGATGAAGGAAATCGGAATTCCGCTGGAAGAACTCTGGTGGTACCTCGATACCCGCCGCTACGGAACCGTGCCGCATGCCGGCTTTGGTCTGGGCTTTGAGCGTATGGTGCAGTTTGTAACGGGTATGACCAATATCCGTGATGTGATTGCATTCCCGAGGACACCGGGAAGTGCGGAGTTTTAAAAGCGATTTTTCAGCCCTCACTGATAGCTGCTTGTTTTAAAAGCTTTTCGTAAATTGTATACTATACATACATGCGACAGCTTTTTATTCTTGGGATATTGCTGGGTTATTTCTTTCAGGCTTCGGCACAATCGTGGATTGAGCTGAATAATAGCGCTATTGAATTACAGGAAAAGGGGGATTACGCCAAGGCATTAACCCAGGCAATGGCAGCTGTGGATAAGGCGAAGCAGGAATATGGTCAAAATCATCCTGATTATGCACAAGCATTGAACACGCTTGCCAGTATTACAAAAAGTGTTGGCCAGTATAAGAAAGCGGAAGTTTTTTACCTGGAAGCAAAAAAGATAAGAGAGCGAACACTTGGGAAAAATCACCGGGACTATGCAAATAGTTTAAACAATCTTGGGACATTCTATACTACCCTTGGTCAATATACCATCGCAGAGAAGTATCTCCTGGAGTCTGTGGATATTCATAAAAAAATTTTCGGATCAGATAATGATTATTATGGGATCAGCCTGAATGCAATCGGTGTGCTATACAAGGCAATGAAAGAGCCCGAAAAAGCACTTCCATATATGATAAGTGCGAGTGCCATTTTAAAAAAACCGGAAGGGAGTATCAGTATTAACTATTTAACCACTCTCAACAACCTTGCAAGTGTATACTCAGACCTGGGTTTATATGTAAAGGCTGAAGATATTTATACGAAAGCAAAAGACTATTCCGCACTGCATTTTGGGGAGAAAACCCCAACCCATATCAATTTACTGAATAACATTGCCACCGTATACTGTGAAACAAAACAGTTTGAAAAGGCGTTATCGCTATTCCGGCGGTCAGGTGAATTATGCAAGGCCCTTTTGGGAAATAAACATCAGGAGTATGCCGTAACATTATCAAATATTGCAGAGACCTATATGCGGCTCGAAAAGTATCAACAGGCTTTAGCTCCCTCAGCAGAGGCGCTGGAAATCTGGAAGAATAGTCTGGGTACCACGCATGAGAATTATGCCAACCAGCTTTTTCAACTGGCAAAACTATACCAGTACGCCGGGGAGAACAAAAAGGCTGAACAAATGCTATTGGAATCAGCCGAAATACATAAAAGCAAATTTGGCACCAGCAGCCTCGCTTATGCAAAATGTATGGCAAATCTTGCTTTTTATTATTATTTCTTAAATGATGTCAATAAAGCCGAGCTTTTGTACACCAGGACCATGGAAATTTACAAAGCAAGAATGGGTGACTCCAGCGAACATTACTCCACCGTTGCAAATAACCTTGCCGCCCTTTATTTAAAATCAAATCAGCCTGCAAAAGCAGCCACGACAACCATTCTGGCAAGTAACGGAATTATAAAAGCAATTACTCAGAACTTTCTTTTATTTTCTAATAAGGATAAAGAAGAATACCTCGAAAAGACCCGATATAATGCTGACTTTCTGAATTCAGCGATCAGCTTATCGGCAAATAATCAAACATCCCTGACCGAGTTTGGATTCAACCAGAATATAATGCTGAAATCGTTGGCGCTTTCCGATACAAGAGACCTTCGCGGGCTCTTGTACAATAGTCAGGACACCGCCATCCAAAAGCTGTTTGTTCACTGGCTGAACCTTAAAAAGATGATCGCCAAACAATATTCCCTTCCGGTTGAAATGCGTGCTCCCGACTTTAATCAGGCAAGATTTTTAGCCGATGAAATGGAAAGAGATTTGAGTAAGAAAATGGCAGGATTCAGACAACAGCAGGAGGCATTTAAAATAAACGCTGCTGTTATTAAAGGTAAAATGGATCCGGATGAAGCAGTTCTTGAATTTATCAGATTTCGGAAATTTGAAAACCATTGGACAAATAATTATGGCTATGCGGTATACCTACTCAGAAAGAGTGATCCTTTTCCTGTATTTATTCCGCTGTTTGATGAAAGTCAACTACAGAAAATTCTGGACAGTGCCGGTAAATCAACTGTAGCCATGGTTAATAAGATTTACCGGGGTGCTGAGATCAGGGATAAGTCTGCAACCGCTCTTGGAAAAAGTTTATATCAGTTAATCTGGCAACCGCTTGAATCCTATCTGAAAGGAATAAAAAAAATAAGCTATTCCCCTGCAGGAAAATTATATGGAATTGCGATTCATGCAATACCCTGCGATAGTACAAAGTTGTTGATTGATCGCTATCTATTGAATCAGTATTCAAGTACAAGACAGGTGGCATTAAGGGAGGAGTATAAATTCAGTAAACCTCAAAACAGTATACTATTCGGGGATGCTGTTTTTTCATTGGATAGTCTGTCGCTGGCTAAATCAAGAAAAGCAAAACGGTACGATACAACATACTCAGGCCCGGTTTATACTCCTGCTAATCGCGGGGGTTATGCCGGTACCTGGCCCGAGCTTCCCGGAACCGCTCAGGAATTAAAAAAAATTAATCAGCTGCTTTTGGCAAATCAGCTGAGTGTAAAATCTTTTACCCAGCGTACAGCTACAGAGGAAAATTTAAAATCGATAAGTGGCAGTTCCCCACAGGTATTGCATATTGCCACGCATGGTTTCTTTTTACCGGTTGCGGATAAGAGAAAAGATAATGAGAATGTAAACAGTTATTTACTTGCTGAAGATCCATTGCTCAGGAGCGGACTCGTACTCACAGGCGGCAACTACGTTTGGAGCGGAAAAACACCCATTGACGGCATAGAAGACGGCATTGCCACCGCCTATGAGATTTCACAACTAAACTTATCTAATACTGAACTGGTTGTTCTGAGTGCTTGCGAAACGGCACTCGGTGATGTAAAGGAAGTGAAGGAGTTTTTGGCCTTCAACGGGCTTTTAAAATGGCGGGGGCTAAAAAAATGATTGTAAGTCTCTGGCAGGTGCCTGATAAAGAAACAGCCGAACTGATGACTGCCTTTTACGGTAACTGGCTGGGCGGAAAGAAAATAGAAGACGCATTTAGTCAGGCACAAACAGATATGCGGAAAAAATATGCTCCTTACTATTGGGCCGCCTTTGTATTGATTGAGTAATAAATCCCGGGTTATTAGTTGCTGCTCATTCAAAGTTTTGGTACATTAACAGTCCTATTCACCAAAACCGATCGCCATGAAGTTCCGGCTTATCCTGGCGCTGTTCCTTATTTCATTCTCTACCAGCGCACAGCAGCAATCACTGCCGCTTATACAGCAGGTGATGGATCATTTTGACAAAGGTGAATATGCAAAACTGATCCCGGTTGCTGAAAAGGCCGTGGAAACCACCAGGACAGAATTCGGAGAAAAAAGCCCTTTCCATAATGGCATGATCATGTTCCTGGCCATGAGTCATTGGCAATTGTATCATTACCCGGAAGCAGAAAAATGGTTGCGCAGGAATAATGAACTCACCCTTTTGATCAGTGGGGAGCAGTCGCTGGAATACATATCGGGTTTAAACCGTCTAGCTCATTTTTACCGGGAAACGGGAAAATTCGGTGAATCAGAATCACTTTATCTGAATGCCGACCGGATTGCCCAAAAGTTCAGTGGCGGACAGGATACGATCTATGCCAAAAACCTGAACAACCTTGCCTCTCTTTACCAGTTTATGGGCCGCTATCAAAAAGCAGAGCAATTATTTATCAAGGCGAGTGAACTGTTCCAGAAACTCACCGGCGAAAATTATCCCGCCTATGCCAGCGCACTTAACAATTTAGCAACCCTGTACAGCGAAATGGGCCAGTACGAAAAGTCAAAAACACTTCAATTAAAAGTACTGGATATCCGGAAACGGGTACTGGGGGAAGCACATGCTGACTATGCGCAAAGCCTGAATAACCTGGGTTTTCTACAGGCCGTTCTTGGCCGGCATGCAGAGGCTGAGCAGAATTATACAAAGGCTGTTGACATATACAGTAAAACGCTGGGTGAAAATCACCCCGACTATGCCAGCAGTATCGGAAACCTGGCAGAATTGTATTTAACAACAGGCGACTATAACAAGGCAGAACAGTTGTATACCCGGGCACTGGAGATTCGGAAAAATACAGTTGGAGTCAATCATGCAGATTATTCCCAAAGCCTGAATAACCTGGCTACCTGTTATGAAACACTGGGACTTTTTAATAAAGCGGAACAGTATTTTCTGGAATCAAAAGAAAGAACAGCCGCCGCCCTTGGGGTTCAACATCCTGCCTATGTAACCTCGCTGAACAATCTGGCTGCTTTGTATCACACCCGTGGTAATTATGATAAAGCAGAGCCTTTATACCAGGAAGCCAGGGAGCTGAGAAAAAAACTGCTTGGCGAACAACACCCTTCCTATGCCATGAGCCTGAATAATTTGGGTACAATTTTCATGGAAATGGGCCAGCTTGACAAAGCGGGAATATTATACAGACAGGCAGCAGAGATCTGGAAAAATTCTCTGGGAGCGGTCACTATCATTATGCATTGGCCCTGAATAACCTGGCGGCAGTTTACGAAGAGCAAAAACAATTTGATCAGGCGGAAAAACTGTACCGCCAGGCCATGGAGATCAGGAAGAATGTTTTTGGTGAAAATCATAATGAATATGCGATCAGTCTGAACAATTTGGCCGGACTCTTCATTAACAAAAGGCAATTTGACCAGGCAGAACGAATGATACGATCGGCTAATGCCATCTGGGAAAAAAGTCTTCCCGAAAACAGCCCGACTATGGCGATTGGATTGAATAACCTGGCTGCGCTTTACCGGAAATGGCAGATAAGATTAAAAGAGTCCGAACAACTTTACCTGCAGGCCATTGAAAAAAGAAAAAAACTGTTAGGGGAAAATCATCCGCTTACTGCAGATTCAGAAAATGACCTGGCCCTTCTGTATATGAACCTTAAAGAATTTGAAAAGGCAGAACCGCTCCTGCTAAACAGCAGCAGAAAGACCATGAAAAGCCTGCAAGCCTCCTTTCCTGTACTGTCTGAAAAAGAAAAAGCCGGATTCATCAGCGAAAACCTGTTTTTCAATGATTGTAATCATAGCTTTTTGTTCAATCATCCGGGGGCATCGGATACAATCGTGAATAATAATGTCAACCTCCTGCTCTTTTTCAAATCTCTTTCCCTCGCTGATACCCGCAATATGCTGGACTATATCCGAAAGAGCAGTGATTCAGTTGTTCAGCAGCAAATTGCAGAATGGCAATCTGTCCGGATGATCCTTTCTGCCCAATATGCCCTGCCGGCTTCGCAAAGGATCAGGGATCTTCCGGATAAAGAAGCGGCCGCAGAAAAACTGGAGAAAGAGTTGAGCATGCAATCAGCAAAATTCAGGGAACAGCAATCGGCGTTACGGGTTTCTATGAAAGAGGTACAGGCAGGAATGGATTCAGACGAAGCTGCTATCGAGTTTGTCAGTTTCAGGTATTATAATCAACGGCAAACAGATAGTATGATCTATGCAGCCTATATAATCAGAAAACAGGAGGGCAAGGCCAGATTTGTTCCATTATTTGAAGAAAAGCAATTACAGGATCTCATCAGTATGGCAGGTCGATCTGCAACAGGAGTGGCAAAGGTATTTTATGGGGTTTCAATGAATTTTACATCCGATGCGGCTGAGCAATTGTACAAACTGATATGGAAACCGCTGGAAAAACATCTCGTGGGGATTAAAAAAATTTCCTTTTCACCAGCCGGAAAATTATATGGCATTGCCTTTCATGCGCTGCCTGCGGGAAAGGGAAAAATATTGCAGGATCTGTATGAGTTAAGGCAATATGTAAGTACCCGACAGATTGCCTTCAGAACAACAGATCAAAGGAATGACCGGCAAACCGGCGGTCCGGCAAGTATTGTACTGATGGGAGATGCGGATTTTAGTATGGATAGTGTCTCCATTGCCAAAGGAGGGGATCAGGAAGCTGCTGCTAAAAGTCTGGCTTCACGTGGTGGCGGAGCCACCTGGCCCGCCCTGCCATTTACAGGAACAGAAGTAGACAGCATCAAAAAGATTTTTGACAGAAAGGCTATTCCGGCAAAACTGTATATGAAAACGGAGGCATCCGAAGCGGCGGTAAAAAAACTGGATGGTCAATCACCCGCTGTATTACATATTGCCACGCATGGATTTTATGTACCGGAAATAATTCAATCAACCCGGGACACCGGATCGGGTCGCGGAATCGGGACAAATACATACAAACTGGCTAATGATCCCTTGCTGAGAAATGGATTGATCCTGGCAGGAGGGAATTATGCATGGAGCGGACATATTCCTTTGAAGGGGGTGGATGATGGTATCCTGACGGCTTATGAAATTGCACAATTGAATTTAAGTCAGACAAAACTGGTTGTACTTAGCGCCTGTGAAACTGCTCTCGGGGATATCAAGGGAAGCGAAGGTGTATTTGGATTACAAAGGGCATTCAAACTGGCCGGGAGCGACAAAATGATACTGAGTCTCTGGCAGGTGCCAGATATGGAAACAGCTTTGCTGATGACCGCATTTTATAAGTACTGGCTGGGTGGCGCAACCATCAAAGATGCTTTTTACCAGGCCAGGGCAGCCATGCGTGAAATATACCCTCCGTTTAGCTGGGCAGCTTTTGTGCTGGTGGAGTAAACAGATTTATTCATGGATACACATCACCGGCACATGAGATTGGACAATCAGTTCTTTAGTTGAACTTCGATGAAAAAGTCCCTCCAGTAATTTATGTTTCTTCGGTATGGTGATCAGCAGGTCCAGGTTGTTTTTATCGGCAAATTCATTGATCCCGTCTTCTACATCCCGGTGCTCAATAAAATGATATTCCGGTTTTGCAGATTCCAGTAAGGTATGCAGCATTACGGATTGTTCAGGTGTATCCGGTTTGAAGTGTTTATCGTGATAATCCACATTGAGTACATGCAGTTCTGCATCAAAAGCCTTTACAATCTCCAGGATGGCAGCCGCAGGAGTGGTTTCCACAATATTCCTGAAATCACAGGCAAAACCGATTTTTTGAATACCATTGCCATATGTTTTTCCCGGAGGTACCGCAATCACCGGCCAAGTAATATGTTTGATCGCCGCCAGCGTATTGCTTCCGAACAGCACTCTTTCAATACCAGCTGAACCTTTTGATCCCATGACCACCGCGAAAGGAGTTATTTTCTGACAGATATTTTCCAGTTCATCACTAAAATTTCCCATCACGGCCTCGGTATAAATCTTTACCGCTCCGGATGTAATATGTTCCACTTCTTTTTTCAGGGTTTCCAATCGCTCCTCAGCTGATTTCTTCAATTCATCCACAGAAACAAGAATGATGGGCACATCTGAATAACTCACAGGTACCTGATAGGCATGGAATAACAGGAGACTGGCATTCACGGAACGGGCCATCTCCAAACCATAATGCATCGCATTGCTAGCAACCGGGGAAAAATCGGTGGGAATGATGATCGTTTTCATGATTGTTTGATTGGATACTAAAGGTAGTCTTGTTTATCAGTTTATTGGCTGAGAGGCGTCAGCAGGTTTAATGACTTTTATGGAATGGTCCGGTCCCACCATCTTATTGTAAAACTGCTTATGGCACAACTTGATACAGCGGCAGCCAGCACGGCCGGAAAAAGGCCGGGTGTATGCCGTATGAAAAAAACGGTTCCCCGCATTGACATGACCCCCATGGTAGACCTGGGTTTTCTCCTGATCAGCTTCTTTGTGATCACTACTGAATTAAGCCGGCCGGGGGGCCTGCCCCTGTTTATGCCAAAGGATTCAAAAGCAAGTCCCACAAAACTGGGTGATTCCTACGCATTGACCGTGCTGCTGACCCAAGGAAAGCACTATTATTATGAGGGCGAATGGAAAAAAGCAGAGCAGGAAAACAGGATCCGGGAAACCAGCCTGACCGGACTCCGGGAAATCATCTCCCGCAAACAAAAGATTTTAGATGATACGATCAAATACAAGGAAGGCAGAAAAGGTCTGATGCTGCTGATCAAGGCGGCTGAAAATGCCAGTTATACCAGCGTAGTGGATGCATTGGATGAAGTGGTGATTAATGCCGTGGAGAAACATGCAATAATTGCTATTTCTGACGCGGAAAAAAACTGGCTGAGGCAACGGGAATAGACAAAAATCAGATTAGGTAGTCGGGTGTTCAATACAGACAATGCCCCCTACTTATGCGGATAGCTTTAATCGGGCGCTCTACACTTTATACCATACCAGGTGGGGATACTGTTCAAATTACTGAAACAGCCAGGCAACTCAATCAACAGGGAGCAACAGCCACAGTATGCCTGAGCCATTCCATGGTTGATGAAAAGGACTTCGATCTCTTTCATTTTTTCAATATCACCAGACCGGCGGATATACTACCGCACCTGCAAAGGATCAAAAAGCCCTATGTGGTATCACCGGTTTATATTGATTACAGCGAATACGACAGACAGCACCGGAAAGGTTTATCCGGTTTATTACTCCAACCTTTTTCCTCCACCCGCATTGAATACATTAAAACCCTGGGGAGAGCCGTAAAAGGAAATGATCGCTTACCGGGACTGGAATACCTGTGGAAGGGTCAGCAAAAAAGCATCCGGAAAATATTAACCGGTGCTGCCGGCATTTTACCCAACTCTTCCATGGAGCTGGAACAGATCAGGCAGCTGGGCATCCGTCAACCAGCCTGGATTATCCCCAATGGTATTGATACAACAATGTTTAATAATCGGGAAAGGATTGAAAAAGACAATGACCTCATTCTCTGTGCCGCCAGGATTGAAGGCATCAAAAATCAACTGAACCTGATCAGGGCACTGAATAATTGTGGAAAACAGGTGGTACTGGCGGGATCAGCAGCACCAAACCAGCAATCTTATTTTCAACAATGTAAAAAAGAAGCAGCAGCCAATATTGTTTTTGCCGGCCGCCTGAATCAGTCAGCCCTCGTACATTATTATGCCCGGGCCCGTGTACATGTGTTGCCCAGCTGGTTCGAGACCTGTGGTCTGTCTTCACTTGAAGCAGCCGCAATGGGTTGTAATATTGTGATATCAGCAAAGGGCTATACCCGTGATTATTTTGGGGAGGAAGCTTTTTATTGCGATCCCGGTAACCCGGCATCTATCAGGGAAGCAGTAATAGGTGCAGCTGAGGCGGAACCAGCAACGCATTTAGCAACGAGAATAAAAAACAATTATACCTGGGAAAAGGCAGCAGCGATGACCCTTTCTGCTTATCAAACCGTATTGAATTCATGAAGCAGTTACGCATTGGTATCATGGGAACCAGAGGAGTTCCCAATCACTACGGAGGCTTTGAACAGTTTGCCGGCTATCTTTCTGCCGGACTGGCGGAGAGAGGACACCAGGTATGGGTGTATAATTCCGTTCATCATCCCTATCAGCAGGCTGAATGGAATGATGTTCATCTGATCCACTGCCGGGATCCGGAAAACAGAATGGGTACAGCCGGACAATTTTTGTATGACCTGCATTGTATCAAAGATGCCCGGAAAAGATTATTTGATGTATTGCTTCACCTGGGTTATACCAGCGATGCCATATGGTACCGGCGCTGGCCAAAGCAAACCATGCATATGGTGAACATGGACGGGCTGGAGTGGAAAAGACAAAAATACAATTGGCTCACACGGCTTTATTTAAAGTATGCAGAGAAGAAAGCAGCCAGGCATGCAGATGTACTGGTTGCAGATTCTGTCGCCATCCAGGAATATTTACAAAAAGCTTATGGACAAAGCGCAGCGTTTATACCCTATGCTGCTAATGTGTTTGAAAGCCCGGATGAAAATATTGTAAGGGAATCCGGACTCGAACCGCATGCTTATTTTTTACTGATTGCCCGCTTTGTACCGGAGAATCACCTGGAGATGCTGATCAAAGGTTATCTGCAAACAGCACAGGACCTTCCCCTGATAATCATCGGGGATTATCAAAACAAGTTAGGCCGGCAACTGCAAAAAAAATATAAACACCCGGGCATCATATTCAAAGGATCCATTTACGATATGAATAAACTGGATCAGCTTCGTTATTATTCGAGAATTTACTTTCACGGACATTCCGTTGGTGGCACCAATCCCTCCCTGCTGGAAGCCATGGCCTGTGGTTGCCAGATTGCCGCACATGATAATCCTTTTAACAAGGCCGTGCTGGGGAAAGATGCACACTATTTTTCCAATCCAGAAGCTGTTGCTGCAATACTGGAAAAAGAACAGGATGCTGTCACGATAAAAAACTGGAAAGAATCGAATCTGGAAAAAATCAGGACCCGCTACCATCCGGATCAAATCATCGATGCCTATGAAAAACTGATGTTAACGGCCTGTGGGCAATAGTTGTGCTGCTTTTCTTTTAGCCGCAGCCGAAACATCAAAAGCCGGAAAGGCGTTTGTAAAGGCCAGTATCCACAACACATATTCTGCCGCATTCGTGATATAACTTCCTGTAAACTGGTAAAGAAAGACAAAGAAAAAAATGATCAACCGGTAATAATTTTTCCAGGGTTTTGTCAGCGCAAATAGCAGACACTCGATTCCAATCCGGAGTCCAAAACCCAGCCAGCCAAATAAAGCCAGTGTTTCTGCAGCGGCATTAGGGATAGCTACCGGAGTACTGTGATAATACAGGTAATACTCCCTGATCAGATCAGCTCCGGCCAGTTCCAGTTGTCCGGCACCAATTCCCCAATAAGGATTTCCCAGATCCAGTAATTGACGGGCAATGATAAATGCATCACCTGTTCTGCCTTCTGCGGAACTGTCGTTTCCGGTCAGGATATTTTCTATTCGGATAAACAGTGGGTTATCCGGGAAAAAAATACCGGCAAACATGAGCAGGGCGATGCTGATGAAGAGGGTATTGATGAATCCGTTTACAATTCTTCTGTTGCGGTATAAATCAGGTAACCGGATCATCAAACAACAAAATCCTGCGGCCAGCAGACAAATGATCACCCCGATAGAAAAGGATAAAATAAAGGGAAGAAATAATATGGGTAAAAGCAGACTGCTCCTGATCAGGTTTTGACGGAATACATACTGAAGAAAGAAGTAAAGAAATAGCGGAACGAATAACAAAGCATAATAAGAAGGCTCATAAGTAAACATTTTCAACCGGAGAAAATCAGTGACATCACTGGTCAGGTTTTGCCGGCTCCAGAAAAGAGATTGTAACGGAGTAAAATAAAAGAGAATGGCCATCCCGCATAGCAAAGCATTGGTATAAAGAAGTATCCGAAGTGTTCTTTCTTTTTGCTGATCTGTTTTCAGCCAGGTATGAAAAGCCTGACCGTAAATATATACCGTCAGCAGATTGAGCATGGTAATGAGATATTGCATCCGGTCCAGGCCTACCAGATTCAGATGCGCCACTACAAAAGGAAGGAGGCAAAGCAGAAAGGGAAACAGGATTTCCTGCTTTTTTTTGAGTACTACCCAGGCGTAAAAAAAAGGGGCGAGTAAGGATGTGTACAGGAGTCCGAACGGAAGCCCCGCTGCATTTACAAAGAAGTAAATAAAAGCAAATGGAATATATGGATTGATCCGGATCGGCATAAGCATCCATTCAATCGAAAATTTCAGCGCAGGGGTTGTTCTGCCAGGGATTTTTTATCAGGCATTCTGTGCAACGCAATACTTACTGCGATCGTGATGAATAATTCGGTGATACCAATGGCGAAGAGCGTGCCATGGGCCATCCAGAGGGGAACCAGGATGATATTGGCCAGGGTGCCGAGTACAAATCCGGCTGCATAAATGAAGAAATATCTTTTGAGCTGATGGGTGGCCAGCAAGGACAGAGAGCCGGGAATATTGAAACAAACAACAGGCAGGATCACGCATAGGATCCGGAGATAAAAAATGGCATCTTCCTGATTCTCCTGTACAAAGAAACGGGTGATAAAAGGAGCGAGGAAGGCAACAATGCCGGAACCGGCTACCGTCAGCAGCCAAAACGGACTGAACACTTTCCGGAAATACTGTTGCAATTTTTCCCTGCCTTCAATGGCCGACTGGCAAACCGATGGGTAAATGGTTTGCGAAAATGCAGTCAGCAATTGTTTCATGGAAAAATAAATTCTTTCTGCCACACTGAAATAACCGGCTACCAGGTCATTGGTAAACAAGCGAAGGATAAAAAGATTACCATATTGCATAATATTCATCAGCAGATTACTAAGGGTAACCGGCCAACCTTCTTTCAATGAACCGATTACTTGTTGCAACCTGAATGGTACGGCTGGAAGCTGATAATGCCTGATCAGCCAGATAGATGCGATGATTCCGGTAACCAGATTACCCAGTCCCAGGAAAAGGGTAAAAAGTCCGGTATGCTCCGGATCATGAATAAACAATACCACAGCAATGGCAAAGCAGATTTTAGAAAAAAGACTGATCAATGCGGCCCATTGCAGTTTCTCCATTCCCTGTAAAAACCAGGAAGGCAGGGAAGCCTGTCCGGGTACAAATACAAAGGCCAGGCAATACAGGGAAAACTGCGAACGGATCACCGGGAAAATCAGTGCGAGCAGGAGCAGGATCAAAAGGCGGCTATACAAAGGAAGAATTTGGTATAAAGACTGTTATAAAACAGCTCAGCCAAAACCGTTTTATTATTTCGGTTCAATGCCACATCCCGGGCACCTGTTTGTCCGTACCCGTATTCTGCCAGGGTAGCCAGGAAAAAAACAATCACCTGTATCACCGCGATCTGACCATAATAATCCACCCCGATCCTGCTGATCACCAGGGGCATCAGCAGGAGCTGAATCAGGGCATTGATGCCCTGTACCAGTCCGAGGGAGGAAAAATTGCGGATCAGTGTCCGGTAATTGATGGTTGACATGATTCCTTACGAAGATAATAAGCTGCCCGGCCGCTAAAGCAGAATATTTCTGCAGGGAAACAACCCTTTTGCCCTGGAAACCGATTGAGAAAGAAAAGCGAATGGCATGACCTCCACACAAGAACCAGAAGAAATCGACCTTTTACGATTACTGGAAAGAGCAATCCGGTTCTGCCGTCAATTCAAATGGATTTTCCTGGCGGCCCTGCTTGCCGGTATCCTGGGCGGTTGGTTGATGTACAGTAAAGTAATACCGGTTACCTACAAATCCAGACTGGTCCTGCACTCCAATATACTGACCAATCCTGAGCAGATTCAAATCGTCAATAACTGGAATAAATTATTAAAACAAAGGGAATATGCCAGTCTTGCAGCAGCACTGGGTTGCCGTCCGGAGATACTTTATCGTACCAAGGGCCTGACCGCAAAAGAAATACAACAGGCTTTTACACCCAATAACCCCAATGGTTTTACCATCGATGCAATTGTGACCGATCAATCCATATTGGACAGCCTGCAATCGGCCCTCCTCAATGGTTTTGACAAAGGGAGTTATATCAAACAGCGGCTGGAAATAAAAAAAGAAAACCTGAAGGAGCTGATCATCAGAACCCGTGAAGAGATCGGTAAACTGGACTCCACTAAAAAAAATTTGGAAGCCATTATAGGCGGATATGGACGCAGCTCTTCTTCCGTTATTATTGATGGCACCAGTATTAACCGGCAACTGATCGAGATGCATGAAAAACTGCTGGGCTATCAGGAAAGTCTTCGTTTCACCAGTGCCGTATATGTATTACAAGGCTTTAGTCAGTTCAACAAACCGGATAATCCCAAATTAATACCCTGGATTTTCATTGGTGTTTTTGTTTTTATGTCACTGGCCATAACTTATGCGATACTTAGCAATCTGTTGGCGAAACTTAAAAGCAGATCAGCCGCCAATCGCCTGTGATACAAAGAAGCGATATGACAGTGCAGCCAGGAAAAGGCTCCCTTTTAAATACCCTGTTATCCGTTTGGGTACTATTATTCTTTACAGGAATGATTTTTCATTTCAGGGCGGTCAGCAGTATCAGTACCGGACTGTTGCTGATCACCGGATTGATCTGTTACCAAAAAAAAACTGTTTCTCTCCTTTTTCGGTCTCCGTTCAGTCCTTTTTTAATCAGTTGCTTTTTATACTATCTGTATACTGTGATCAATTTATTGGTGAAGGATAATACCGCTGTTATCCAATCACAGTTTGAAATGAAATCGGCCCTGTTGCTGGTGCCGGTCGCCATTTCATGTATAGGATTTGTGGGTGCCAAACAATTACGAAGGCTGATGAAATATTTTGTGTTAATCCTGTTAACGGCCTCTTTGTATTGCCTGTTGATAGCAGTTAATACCTGGATAAGAACAGGAGATGATAACATTTTTTTTTATCATGCATTGGTCAGCCCGCTGAATCAACATGCTGTATTTTTTTCCTTCCTGCTTTTCTTTTCATTGATTTATATCCTGGAATACGGAACAGGGATCGATTTTTTTCGCATCAATAAATGGGATAGCATACTCGCTGTTTTCTTTTCGATCCTGCTGATCCTGCTGGCCTCCAAATTGATCCTGTTTTGCTGCTTGCTCTATCTTTTTTATTATTTCCTGAAAAATAAAAGCGGGAAAATGAAAAAGGGATGGTTACTGCTGATCATGACCTTCTTGTTGCTGATCGCATTTACCAAAAACCCGGTCAGTAACCGCTTCCGCGAAATTGTACAAACCAATTGGGCCAGTCTGGACCGTGAACAGTTTGACGAGGCAGACTATTTAAATGGGCTCCAGTTTCGTTACCTGCAATGGAAACTGGTACCCCGGATATTAAATGAAAAACATGCCTGGGTGACCGGTTTGGGAGAAGAAAGAGGGAAAGCGGCCCTGCAGGACCAATTCAAACAACGTCATTTATACAGCGGCCAGCCGGGTACGGCCGATCAGGGATACCTGATCTACAATACACATAATCAATTATTGCAATCCTTGCTCACGGGTGGATTGGCAGCTGTGCTTTTATTTTTGATGATTTGTGGCAGTCTGCTGTATTTAATACTTAAAGGAAAAAAGACCCTTGTCACGGTTACTGTACTCAGTCTTTTACTGTTCAGCGTCACGGAATCCTGCTTTGAAACACAGTATGGATTACTGTTCTTCACATTCCTGCCTGTTTTTTCCGTAGTTCTTACAAACCAGCTGCCTGGAAAACAAATTCATTCCCGGACAACCACCGACCCCCTTCCTGCGATAGAATAAAGGAACCGGTCATTATGTATAAAATCTCAGCGGTCATTATTACATACAATGAGGCGCTCAATATCGTCAGGTGTATTGAGTCGGTAAAGCCTGTTGCTGATGAGATCATCATCCTTGATTCTTATTCAACAGATCATACTGCAGAGCTGGCCAGGGGCTGCGGGGCGATTGTTTACCAGGAAAAATTCAGGGGATATATCGGTCAGAAGAATGCTGCGATTGCATTGGCCTCACATGATTATATCCTGAGCCTGGATGCTGATGAAACCCTTGATGAAGAACTGACTGCCTCCATACTTGCGGTAAGAGATACCCTGCATAGCCGGGCTTATTCCATGAACCGCTGTACCGCCTACTGCGGGCATTTTATCCGTCACGGGCTTTGGTATCCTGATAAAAAACTAAGATTATTTGACCGGAGAATTGCCCGGTGGGGTGGACTGAACCCGCATGATAAAGTGATGCTGGATTCCAATACGTTGGTCACTCACCTGAAAGGAGAAATCTTACATTATTCATTTAACACACCCGAGGACCTGGTCTGGCAACATAACCGGCTCAGTTCGATTGCAGCGGCCTCGCTGTATGCAGCCGGAAAAAGAAGTAACTGGTACAAATTATTGATCCATCCCCTTTGGGCATTCCTGAACGGATATATTTTCCGGCGGGGATTTCTGGATGGTGCCGATGGGTTGGTGATTGCGGCCCAATCAGCCAACCAGGTTTTTTTGAAGTACAGCAAATTGTACCGATTGCAAAGATTACAGCGGAAAACGACACCTCTTTCAGGGATCAGGGAAACCGAAACACAAACAGCAGCCCGTTAAAAATTGTTATGCTGGCAAAGCAATCATCTCTGATCCTGCTAACACCGGGTTTTCCGGAAAATGAAACTGACAGCACTTGCCTGCCCTGGTTTCAGTGTTTTGTGAGACAATTGAAAGACAGTTATCCCGATTTGAAGATCATTGTTGTCAGTCTGCAGTATCCGTTTCAGAAAAAAGAATACCAGTGGGAAGGGATCCGGGTTAATGCTATGGGAGGCCGGAACAGCAGCGGAATCGCCAAGCGCTTACTGCGGTACAAAGTACATCAGCAATTAAAAGATTATGTGAAGAGGAATCCATCATTGGTATTGTCAGTCTTTGGTATGGAGAAGCCGCCAGGGCTGCTGAAAGAATATCGGCAATCTATCAGCTTCCTCATTTTTGCTGGATTGCCGGACAGGATGCAAGGGCCGGGAACCCTTTTCCTTCCAAACTGAGAATACCAGGAGAACGTTTGATCGCAGTATCTGATTTTATACAGGAACAATTTTTAAAAGAATACCGTGTCCGGCCTGCATATGTTATTCCTTTTGGACCAGATCAGCAGTTATATCAATCACCCTCTCCCGAAAAAGATATTGACCTCCTGGCCGCCGGATCGCTGATTCCTATAAAACAGTATAGTATTTTTTTAGAACTGGTGCAGGCTGTTCAGCAAAGCAATCCTAATGTGAAAGCCGTTTTATGCGGCAGTGGTCCCGAGGCAGCATCCCTGCAAAAACAAGCGGAAGAACTGGGATTGAAAAACAATCTCTTCTTTGCGGGTGAAACCCCTTACCGGGAATTACTGCACTACATGCAGCGCGCCAAATTATTTGTACACCCATCTTACTATGAAGGTTTTGGGTGTGTATGTACTGAAGCGCTACTAGGCGGGGCCTATGTGATCAGGTTTACACAACCGATGAAAAAAAATATGCCAAACAGCATTACGGTTCCTTCTAAATTGGAAATGATCAACCAGAGCCTGGAACTGCTGGAACAGTATACAGTTCCTGAGCCGGTTAATGAATACCCGGTAAAGGTTATGACCGAAAAACTGGGAGGCTTATTTGGTTTTCAAACTTCCGGCAATTTGCAGGAGCCGGGAAGCAATGGCAGTGGGCGACAACTCTTTGCTGAAAAACTCCCTGCAGGCAGCTGAACGCCCGGGATGATCAGTATGATCGAGGGCACAAAGTACCTTGTACAAATCCCCGCTGCTCCCTTTTTCAAATGCATAGCCCAGTCTACCCCGCTGTATCAACTGAATGGAGGCGGGAATATTGCTCAATATTGGAACACATCCGCAGGCGATGGCTTCCATTGGGGCAAATCCAAAACTTTCGTAATGACTTGCAGATATAAAATAGTCGGCACTATTGTACCAGTCTTCTAATGCCGCATGATCTTTTTTGCCAATCAGTAAAACCTGTTTTGAAAGCAGCGGATGTTGCCGGATCCTTTGTTGTACCACTTCCAGTAAATCAATTTCCTGAAAAATCATGTATAAATTTTCATCGGGCCTTCCTTCAAAATATTTTTCAAAGGCAGCGAGTACCGTAAACGGATCTTTGTTGGCATTGAGCCGCCCGACCCAGAGGAATTGTTTGCCTTCACCCAGTCCTGTTTTAAGACGAGATTCGGATTTGTCTTTTCTTTCAAATTGGGAAGATGCCGGCGGACACACAAAACATTTGTTACGATTCCGGATAATACCTGCCTTTATCCAGGGGTCTTCCATTTCAAGGGCACTGAACAAATAACCATTGACCGACCGGTCAGCCCATTGCTGAATTATTTTTTTTCTGCGGAAAGGATGATCGGCCTGATGCTGTAATAAAATAACAGGTGCTGGTCCCAGTTTACGACGGAGGGCCATTACCTGAAGGGGAAAAATAAATCCGCGAACCAATACTATATCCGGTTTTTCGGCGGCGATAAAACGGAGCGTGCGACCAGGAATATTCCAAAAACGATTCGGTCTTTCAAAAAACCGGTAGCGGATACCATCCAATATTCTTTCACCATCATAGTGAAGATGTTTGACTAATACGATTTCGGCCTCTTTCTTCAGTTCGCTTATATAGAGATTAGGCTGCCGGTGTTTTTCAATCACGGCTTCCGGACTATCCATGTCAGCATGGCAATGAAAATTGACTTCTATGAATTTTAACCGGCTCAAATCAGTTCAAATGGAATGGTAGCGGATGGATAATATTGTTGAATTTCTTTTACAAACTGTGGCAGGCGACCTACCACTGTAATCGGTTCACCGTTATACCTGATTCTGCTGTATGGAATATGTTGATCGAGTGGTAAAACTGATTGGAGGGATTCATGATATAATAAAACCCGGCCCTGCCTCATCACCAGCATCAGTTGTCCTTCCAGGGGATTATCACCTGCATACAAACAAATATCCGCATCAAATCCCGGAGTAATACTCCCTTTTTGTTTCATATCCCATAGCGCAGCTGGTTCAGAGGTAAGCATACAGATAAGTTCCGGCATAGTGGCCAAACCGGTTTTCAATGCTGAATGCAGGTGTGATTTCAATGACCAGGCAGCAGTTAATGTGGAATCAGTACCCAGTACAATGCGGGTATATTGTTTTAATTGATGAATAGCCGCAGTGGTTCCAAACATAAAATCATTGGAAGAGGGGCACCAGATGATGCCCTTAAATCCACGGGCTTCTTCCGGCTTCATTGATACTGCATGTACAGCCACTATTTTTTTCCGCAGGTAATTCGCGCGGATGATTTTACCGGCTTCTTCCTTCGCCAGCTGGTCTGTTCCTTCTCCGGCATGAATCACATAGGGCTTTTTCCGGCTGAACGGATGGTTCAGTTTTTGCTTCCATTTTTTTTCAAATGCTACCGAGTGCAAAGAATGGGTTTCCCTGTGTACATATACCCATTCTTCCGGCGCTTTATGCTCCTTCCCATGCTCCACCACCGTCGTGCATCCGTTCAGCAGGTTTTTGTAAATACCCCATTGTGTTCTCAGCGCTACCGGAATCTGTTGTATGGTATCAATCAGGGCCCGGTGATGGAGGTGAATATCATTTCCCCATGCAGTATAGTTTGGATAAGGTCCTTTTCCTAATTGGGGATAGAGATTAAAATCCAGGTGATCATGTGAATTGATGAATCCCGGAAAAGCAGTCAGCCCGCCGGTGTCAATCACAATAGTGTTTGTTGTATTGCCAGTTGAACCGGTTGGAGAAATGGAAGCAATGGATCCATCCTGTATCAGCAAGTCTTTTCTTTCCCGCTCGCCATACAGTTGTAGATTCCGGAGTATCATCATTGTTTTTTGAAATGGATGCCGAAGATCAGTGGCATTCCCAGGTATTGCTTATACAGTGCTGCTGCCCCCTGTTGTATATAAAAATCTTTTACAGTCTCATCAATCTTTCTTTCAGTATATCGGATTTCCGTCCATCCCAGTTGCCCTGCTATCTGCCGGATTTCTTCAACCGGGTGCACATGACTTTCTACTGCATAGGTTTTTCCCTCGTGACGGAAGGTTCTGCTCGCATTTCTACGCAATGCATCAGGATGATAATCGGTGAGGATGATTTCTCCTCCGGCTTGTATTACCCGGTTCCATTCTTCTAATGCATTCCGGGCATTGTTGATATGTGCCAGGGTGAGGGTGGAGAGCAGCAAGTCAAACTGATGATCTGATGTTCCGCTTAGCAGATGATCCTTTACCAGAAAAACTATGGCAGCCGGAAATTTAAGCTGCAGTTTTTCAAGCATTCCTTTGGATACATCGAAGCCGGTAATGGATGCCGGTTTCCCTTTATAAAGTCCGGTCCAATGCCGGCCGGTACCGCAGCCAATATCAGCAAGTTTCCGGTTTTGGATGGTAACCGGTTGCAGCAAACTATTCAGGATTTCCTGGTCCAGGTGAAGGATCAGGTTATGAGGCTGATCATCATAGCTGCCTGCCCATGTATCATAGCCCTCAGCAGGCTTTTTTACCCTTGCCTGTCTGAAAAGTTGTCTTATGCTGAATTTCATGTTTATTGTTCCCAGGCATTAAAAATAATATTATTCAGCTGGTAAACCGGGGCAACTTGCCTTTGCCTCTTGCCGTTTTGATGGGTCATGAACAAGGTCCTGTTTTTTAACCCCAAAAGCGCAGAAGCCAAACACCGGTTTCCGAATTCAATTATGGCTGTTGCGGCCAGTATTGATCACCGCTTTGAGTGGGCGCTGGTAGACGGGAACTGGGAAAAGGATCCATTTGAAGCACTGGCCAATTATCTGCGTAGCGGGGAATACCGTTATATCGGTTTTACGGTGATGCCGGGGCCCCAGGCCAAACAGGCGATTCCCATTGCCCGCAGGATCAGGAAAGCATTTCCGGATACCATCATGATCTGGGGAGGCTATTTTCCATCCAATCATGCCGGTATTGTACTGGAGTCTGGAGATGTGGATTTTGTAATCAATGGAGCCGGAGAACATGCATTTCCGGCCTTGCTGGATGCGCTGGAGAATAACAAGCCCTATGAACTGATCAAAAATCTGGTTTACCGGTCCGGAGAAAAAATCATTAAAACGGCCAAAGAAGATTTATTTGACCAGGACCCGCTGCCCTCACTTCCTTATGATAAAACAGATCAGTTTTATCCGGCCGGCCGGCATTATCTCGGAAAAACCTGGATGGGCGAAAGAACGATGGCTTATCATTCCAGCATCGGTTGTCCGTTTACCTGTTCTTTCTGCGCGGTCGTTCCGCTTTTTGAAGCGCGGTGGAAAGCAAAATCAGCCGCATTGGTATACCGGGATATCAAATATGTAAAAGACAAATGGGGCGCAGATGCAGTGGAGTTTCATGATAATAACTTTTTTGTTTCAGAAAAACGGGCCGTCGAATTTTCCAACCTTCTCCGGCCCGAACAAATGAACTGGTGGGGCATGGCCCGGATTGATACCATGAATAAATTCAGCGATGCTTCCCTTGCGGCAATTCGCGAATCCGGCTGCCGGATGATATTTTTTGGTGCAGAAAGCGGGAGTGATAAAGTATTGCAGGCACTGGATAAGGGTGGTACACAAAACGCAGAGCAGATTTTACAATTTGCTGAAAGGATGAAACAATTTGACATCATCCCGGAATATTCATTTGTACTCGGATTGCCCGCCGATACAGAAGAAGCTGTTTGGGAGCAAATCATTTTTGATATCAATTTTATCAAACAGGTTAAAAAAGCAAATCCCCGAACGGAGATAGTACTCTATACCTATAGCCCGGTGCCAACAGAGGGGTCGGAATTATTTGAAAAGTAAAAGCGGCCGGTTTTGTTTATCCTAGAAAACTGGAAGACTGGTGTAACCCGCAATGGGAAAAATTTGATCTGCGCAAGAACCCGCTTACGCCCTGGCTGAAACCGGAAATGATTGACTATATCCGGAATTTCGAAACGGTTCTGAACGGGTATTACCCAACTGCTTCTGATATCCGGCTGAACAGTCCTAAAAGAAATATGATGCGACTCTTATCCGGCCTTCGGTATAAAATGAATTTTTACCGTTTCCCCATGGAGATAAAATTGTTACAACGGATCTGGAAATACCGGCAACCGGAAATACAGGGTTTTTAAATAATGTCTGCACAGGAATTAATATATCAGGCAGCGGAAATTAAATTCCACTCAGGTCAGGAGACCAACCGCTTATTTGAGCAGGAGTATATTCGTTTGCGCAGCCGGGAGGGAAGGATCTATACTGATGCCGAATTGCAACAGTTGCCTGAAATTGCGGCCACACATCCTTATGCAGAAGAATGGAAAATCAGGAAACGCTCTTCAGAGAAACTGCTGAAGTATTTTCAACAAAAGAAAAACGCCTGTCATATCCTTGAACCTGGTTGTGGCAATGGCTGGCTCACTAATTTTCTTGCCCAAGACAGGCGGCATACAATAACAGGTGCGGATATCAATGAAACTGAACTGGTGCAGGCAAAAAGAGTTTTTGGTATCCAACCCAATCTCCGATTCATCAGTGGAAGTCTGGATCACCCGGCTGTAAGCAAAGAAAAATATGATGCCATTGTTTTTGCTTCGAGCATCCAGTATTTTGAATCGCTGCATGAGGTAATCAGGCAATGCATCACTTTATTAAAACCCGGAGGAGAGCTGCACCTGCTGGATAGTCCGGTTTATCAGCAACAGGAACTTGCGGCTGCGAGAGAAAGAACGAAACGATATTTTGATGAGTCAGGTGTTCCGGGAATGGCCGCTTATTATTTTCATCACAGCTGGGAGCAATTAGCCGGTTTATCTTATACCATTCTATCAAAACCTGCCAGCCGCTTCCGGCTTTTTAAAAAGAACCAGGATCCTTTTCCCTGGATTTGTATACAACCTTCATGACGATCGCAGGAAGCATATACCATCGTTTTAAAAGACACCGGAGTTTACAAACCAGTGTGATTACCGCTATGCCATTGGTGGTATTGATGCCGCACAGTGGTTGTAATTGCCGTTGTGTGATGTGTGATATCTGGAAAGACAATCAAAACCGGCAGCAATTGTCTGCAAATGATATCAGCCGGTTACTGGTATCATTGAAGAAGCTCGGCACACAGCAGGTACTCATGTCAGGAGGAGAAGCATTACTGCACCCTGCTTTTTTTCATTTTTGTGAACTCCTTCGGGAGGAGCAAATCAGTGTGGTATTGCTTTCAACGGGTCTTACCCTGAAAAAACATGCTCAACAACTCACTGAACAGGTATCAGAAATTATTGTTTCCCTGGATGGCGATCCGGCAACACATGACCGGATCAGGAATATCGCCGGAGCATTTGATTTATTAGAGGAAGGAGTGAAAGCAATCCGGCAGATCAATCCTGCTTACCGGATTACGGCCCGCACCGTCATTCACCAGCTTAATTTCCGGATCATGGCTGATATTATCAGCACGGCAAAGGAATTGGGGCTTGATCAGATCAGCTTCCTGCCCGCAGATGTCAGCAGCCATGCATTCAATCGAGAAGTGTTGTGGTCGGGCGACAGACAGGAAGAAATCATGATTGCAAAAACGGAACTTCCTGATTTGAAAAATATTCTGGAACGGGTGAATGAAGATCGAAAAACAGATAGCGGGTTTATTGCAGAGAACGCTGATAGGCTGATGCAGATTCATACTTATTATGCAGCACTGCATGGGCAGGTGCCTTTCCCTTATCGAAAATGTAATGCACCCTGGGTTTCGGCCGTGGTGGAAGCAGACGGAACCGTACGTCCTTGCTTTTTTCACGAAGCCATGGGCAATATCCGGGAAGGCGCATTCAATGATTTATTGAACAGTGAGCAGGCGATCCGGTTTAGAAAAAACCTGAATGTGGCGACCAACCCCACCTGCGAAAAATGTGTGTGCAGATTGTATTTATCACCAGGAACCAGCCTTCCATCAATCAGTACGCCATGAGTAAAATTCTTTTTTCCCATTCTTACTTTATGCGTTTTGATCCCAAGCAATGGGCCACCGGTCAGCCCTACCCGCCCATTGGTTGTTTGTATGCGGTTTCCATGATGCGTAACCTGGGAGATGAAGTGAGTTTCATGGATACCATGTTTGCCTTTGGGCCGGAAGAAATCATCCTGCCTTTGCAACAAAACCAGCCTGATTATTTTATTATTTATGATGATGGGTTTAACTATCTCACCAAAATGTGCCTGACTAATATGCGGGAAGCAGCTTTTGAGATGATGAAGTTTGCCAAACAAAAAGGCTGTACGGTATTGGTGGCCAGTTCAGATGCGAATGATCATTTTGAAAAATACCTGGAAGAGGGTGCCGACTTTATCCTCCTGGGAGAAGCGGAACAAACCCTGGTAGAACTGATCAGTGGTCTCAATAATGGCAATGCAGATTTTCTTTCGATACCCGGACTTGCATTCAAACAGAAAGAAGCCGTAGTTCGTACTGCTAAAAGATCGGTGATGAAAAACCTGGATGAGCTTCCTTTTCCCGCCTGGGACCTGGTAGATATAGAAGCTTACCGGAAAATATGGCTAAAACACAAAGGATATTTTTCATTGAATATGGCCACCACCAGGGGTTGTCCATTTAAATGTAACTGGTGTGCCAAGCCTATCTATGGAAACCGGTATAATACCCGCTCTGCATCGCATGTGGTGGCCGAGTTGAAAATGCTGAAGGAACAATATGCCTTTGATCATATCTGGTTCTGTGATGATATATTCGGATTAAAGCCCGGATGGGTTCATGAATTTGCCAATCTGATTGAAAAGGAAGGATTACAGTTTCAGTTTAAAATACAGGCCAGGGTTGATCTGATGTTGCAGGAGAATTATATAGTTGATCTGGCCAGGGCTGGTTGCAAAAATGTGTGGATGGGTGCTGAAAGTGGTTCTCAGAAAATTCTGGATGCGATGGACAAGGGGACGACTGTACAGCAAATCTTTCAGGCCACGGCCCTGCTGAAAAAAAAACGGGATCAATCCTTCTTTCTTTATTCAGTTTGGATATCCCGGAGAAACCAGAGAAGATATCAGGAAGACTATTGATATGATAAATCAACTTCTCCCTTATGAGCTGGGGGTGTCGGTTGCCTACCCTTTACCAGGCACCGTGTTTTATGAAAGAGTCAAAACTCAATTGAGAGAAAAATCGAACTGGACCGATTCGGATGAACTGGCCCTGATGTTCCGGAATAGTTTTGCACCGGCTTATTATAAACAGCTGCATCGTTATGTACATAAGAATTATCAAAAACACCTGGCCCTGAAAATCGTCAGCCAAATACTAACCCAACCAGCCAGGGCCAGTTTTCAGAAAATCAAAAAAGCGCTTTCCCTTGTATATTATGTGCCCGCTTCCTGGCTGGCAGGTCTTCGATTGAAAAAGCTCGATTTTTATAACAAATGAAAAACGGAGAATGGATCATACAGGAACAAAGCGTAGGCCATGCTTTTGGAAAGCAGGCCCCTGTTTTTGATCAGCTCTACGGACCCGACAAAATTGTGCAATACAAAAGACAAAGGGTCAGAGAACATGTGGAGCAATGGATCAAACCGGGATCAGCAATCCTGGAATTAAATGCAGGTACAGGGGAGGACGCTGTTTATTTTGCAAAACAGGGACATCGAATCCATGCAACAGATATATCAGCTGGTATGCTGGAGATACTAGCCCAAAAAGTTACTGAGCAGGGATTGTCAGCTCAAGTGACGCATGAATCCTGTTCTTATACTAATCTGGAATCATTGAACCAACAAGGACCTTTTGATTATATCTTTTCCAATTTTGCGGGATTGAATTGTACCGGCTCCATAGAAAAAGTGCTTTCTTCTTTTGCCCGGCTGATAAAACCAGGTGGGTTTGTAACCCTGGTGATACTTCCCCGTTTTTGTCTTTGGGAAACTTTATTGCTTTTCAGAGGCAAGTTTCGCACGGCATTCAGAAGGTGGGCTGGTAAAAAGGGGGTAAAGGCCAAAGTGGAGGGTGTACCCTTTCGTTGCTGGTATTATAATCCTTCCACCATCATCCGTGCATTGGAAAATGATTTTGATAAGGTAGCCATGGAAGGATTGTGTACCCTGGTACCCCCTTCTTACCTGGAGCATTTTGCAGAAAAGCATCCCCGTTGGTTTCAAAGACTGATCAGGTGGGAGCATAAATTCAAATCCAGATGTCCCTGGCGAAGTATCGGGGATTATTATATCATCAGCTTACAAAGGAAACAGCTTACCTGAACTATGTTTCTCTTTTCTTTCTAATGCTGTGATCCGTTGCTGATAGGTTTGTAATACATGTTCCTGAAACATGCCCGGATTAGAGCGGGCAAAATGGATCCCGGAGATCAGTCCCATTTCATATCCCTTCATATTCTTTTTCCCTTTTTCTTCTTTTTTATTCCAGCGATGCCTGGTTAATCTCATCAGGAAACCTTCCAGTTGCTGACCGATCTTCTTTCCCAATATCCACTCCATGACTTTTTGAAATAGATCCTTCGTGGTTCAGGCTGTTCCTGTTGCCGGAAAGCACAGGCAGGAAGCAAATCATTGGCCCATCCGTTTTGTCTGAAGAAACGATCCATCACGGAAGAACCGGATACCGGCAGCAGGGTTTTGATTTCTATAGCAGTGAAAATATTTTGCTCCTCCAATGACAAGGCAGTTTCATCAATATAGTAGTTCATGCAATAATAATGTTGCCGGCCTGCCAGGAAGGTCAGCTTTTTGAATAAATGCATGAATGTACGGGCGATCCATAAACGATTGGGGGCTGTAATGATGAAGAAATCAATATCTGCATTTTTATCTGCATACCCCTTTGACAAGGAACCGGAAATGCCCACGGCTCTTACAAATGGAAAACGGTACAGAAACCGGCCGATGCGTTTTGCTTTTTGCAATAAGATTTCAGCCTGTCGGTTCCCTGCCACCCGACGCGTACAAAGTCCGGGATCGTTACGAAGCAGGAAAAATTCACCGATCTGATAAACCGTACCGGCATCCACCATTTCCTGCAGCCATTGTTGCCCGCTTTCCCGGTTGGCCACGAAGTTGCTAAACTGTAGTATTTCGGCTAGTTGCAAAGGGTAGTGAAAAATATCAAAATACACGAGGGTATGCAGCAGGGCCTGCTTTCCTGCTGTTGCAGAAAAATCCGGGTTTAAATAATGAAAATCGCTGATCGCCCTGTTCATTTTATACCATTTCAAGCAACCTTTTATTCTTTACCGGCGATAATAGAACGTAACCTTATCATGCAATCTTCCACCATACAAAAGCATAACAGTAAGCCGGCAAATCAATGGTCGCTACGGGACCAAAACGGGATTGTCCGGAGCTTCGTTGCCAGCCGGAAAGAATATCTGGCTATACAAAGGGCAGGCGATATCATTTTGTCTATCGTGGTGATCCTCCTGCTTTTAAGCTGGATGGCTCCTTTGCTTGCGATAATCATCAGGGCCGGTACGAAAGGCCCTGCTTTTTTCAGGCAAAAAAGGGTGGGACAAAACGGTCGTCCCTTTACCTGTTATAAGTTCCGGACCATGGTGGTGAACCCGGAAGCAGATGACCAACCGGCTGAAGCAGATGATGCGAGGATTACGGGGATTGGCCGGTTTTTAAGAGATACCAATATAGATGAACTGCCACAATTCCTGAATGTGCTGATCGGACAAATGAGTGTGGTAGGTCCCCGTCCGCATATGGTGGCAGATTGCGTGCGTTTTTCTTTTGTAGTGCATAGTTACCAGTTCAGGCACCTTGTAAAACCAGGCATTACCGGACTGGCACAGGTGAATGGCTGTCATGGTTTGATTGCCGATTATGATAGTATCGTGATGCGTTATTACTGGGATGCGCAATATGTAAGAAAGGCCGGTTACCGGATGGATATGCAGATCATATTTGCCACGATGCGTCAATTGGTTGGTAAAATTTCCAGAAAGCTCTCAGGGAAAGGAAAGAAAAAGCAGCAATAAAAAAATCATCCGGGTCTGAAAGCCGCAATCCTTGCTTTGATATTATCCCGCAGATTGATATAATACAGATTGATATCAGCAATATGATAGTTCCTGCTGAAGAACAGGAAGCTCCAGGGAAATTTTGGTTTCCTTACATATAAAAATCCATTACTGATCCGGGCATCTGTTGTATGCCGGTACACTTTATTGAAATTGGTGAGTACAGATCCGCGGTTCATCTGTCTGGATGCATAATCAGAACCGGATGTCCAGTTCAACGGATTAGTCACATAGGCATTTCCGTTTTCTTTCTTCAGGTAATGAGGTACAAAATTATTTTTCAGTGTGCGCCAGCTGCAAATACAACCGGTTTGCAGAGAGTCTTCACAAATTGTAAGGGTAGTGAAATATTCTTTGGGTACGGGCCATCCGATGATATAAGCAGTCACTAATTGTTTGGACAGCGGTTTGTTCTCGAAAAATTCTTTGAGCAACCGCTCGGCCAGCAGGCTTCCCTGACTATGCGAAGCAATGATGATAGGACGATTGCTGTTCCAGTGTTCCATATAAAACAGAAAGGCGGTGCGGATATCTTCATAAGCCAGATCAAATGCTTTTGCGGCTTCGGCTTTATCCTCCTTAAAAAAATTGTAGATATGTGCCTGCCGGTAACGGGGTGCAAAAATTCTGCATTGTCCGTTGAACACACTGGCCTGGTATAAAATGGTAGAGTAATCGGTCTTAGCATTGAGATAGGGATCATCAATGGCTGCATTCCAATCACCCCGGTCTCTTTTTTTAGTAAAAGTCGTAGGATGTAAAAAGAAAACATCTGCGGTACTATCTCTTGGTAAATCTCTCAGCGGAGCAGGAACACTGTCGGAGGGGTCCTGCTTCCAGGGATGGGCTGCCCAATAATCAAGATGGCTATATTCCGGTTTTCCATCCTGACTTTTGAAGGCATATTGGGATTCAAAAGGGCGATATTTATTGGAACAGGAAAACAGGGTGAAAGCAATAAAAATTGGGATTAGCCTGCGCATCGGCAAAATAACTTAAAAGCTGTCAAATCCCACAAACTTCCTAATTAATTTATAATCAATTATATACGTATTTAGAGGAAAATAGTTCAAAAAATATTTAGTACTTTGTTTTGCATAGTACCAAATATCACACTATCTTTGAGTCAGATTCAGAAAAATGAGAAATCCCGCACCATATTTTATTATTCCTTTTACCTGGCTGATGCTGACAAGTGGCCTGGGTCATTCAGGGCGTTCAGTGGGTGAAGCAGCCGGTCCAACTAAAGCAGATAGTCTGTTCCAAAAAATATTGCAATTAGACAATCAGGTATTCGATGCTTTTAACCGGAGGGATACAATTGCCTTTTCTTCGATGTTCAGTAAGGACCTGGAGTTTTTTCATGATAAGGGTGGGTTGACCGGATATGGAGAAACCACCGGCTTTTTGCAATCAACGATCAGGAATGGAAGTGATCTGCAAAGAACATTGGTTCCGGGCACCCTGGAAGTTTATCCGATTCCGGGTTATGGAGCCATTCAAAACGGTACACATGAGTTTTGCCATACTGAACAAAACAGAAAAGATTGTGGTCGATTCAAATTCCTGCATATATGGAAACAAACCGGTGATCAATGGCAGATAACCAGGGTTGTCAGTTATGATCATTGATAATAATTATACCCAAATGATTCAGCAGCCATGAATATAGAAAACACACAGAGCCAGATGCGGAAGGGGATACTTGAATTTTGTATCCTGTCCATTATCAGGCGGGGCGAGGCTTATCCGAGTGATATTGTGGAAGAGATGAAAGCCGCCAACCTGCAGATACTGGAGGGAACGCTTTATCCCCTGCTCACGAGGCTTAAAAACGCAGACATGCTTACTTATCGCTGGGTGGAAAGCAATTCGGGACCGCCGAGAAAGTATTTTTCCCTTACTGAAAAAGGAGAAGTCTTTTACGGAGAGCTGGAACAAACCTGGAATGAATTGTCCAACGGGGTGAATGCCCTCACCAGTAAAAAAGCAGGATGAGCCTTTAAACAGTCAATAAACCAACTGGTTCGCCGGTACTTTGTACAGACGGACCCACTTCAACCAAATACACGTCGCATGAAAAAGATCATTAACATCAACCTCAGCGGAAGAGTCATACCGATCGAAGATATTGCGTATGAAAAATTACAGCAGTATATAGAAAGTCTTCGCCGCTATTTCGCCAATGAAGAAGGGCGGGATGAGATCATCAATGATATTGAAGGCAGGATTGCCGAACTGATGAGTGATAAAGTTCGTAAAGGAGCAGAATCCATTACGGATAGTGATGTAGAGGAAATCATCAGTTCCATGGGAAGAGTAGAGGACTTTGAAGCGGCTGATCAGGAAGCAGCTGCTTCAGGAACCACGGCATCGGCCAGTTCAACAGCAGGTGCCAACCAGGGTTCAGCAGCCAGTGACCCGGGCTTTACAGCTCCACCTCCCCGAAAAGAAAAAGGAAGACTTTATCGTGATACCAATGATAAATTTATTGGCGGGGTGTGCAGTGGTATAGCTGCATACATGAATGTAGACCCGGCCATTGTCAGGATTCTATTTGCCATCATCAGTTTTGGCGGATTTGGTTTTGGATTCCTGGCCTATATTATATTATGGATCGTGTTACCACCCAAAGACCTGGAAGGGTTTGTGGGAAAAAGATTGTATCGTAATCCGGACGACAGGATCATTGGTGGTGTGGCGGGTGGATTAGCTGCTTATTTTGGCAAAAGAACCAATACAATCCGCCTGATTTTTGCTGCTCCGCTCCTCCTCAGCATCTTTATCAGGATTATCGACAATATGGCATGGGATAATGATATTGACTGGGCCTGGAATATTGGCTTTGGATCTTTAACAGGCACTTTTATCCTGGCCTATATCATTCTCTGGATCGTATTACCCGAAGCGGTCAGTGATTACCAGAAAATGGAAATGCGTGGTGAAACAGTTGATATCAACCGGATCAGGCAGAATGTGAGAGAAGGAATGGACAGCATGAAAGAAAAAATGAAAAGCTGGAGCGCAGAAGTAAAATCATCAGCTCAGCAGTTCTCCAGTAAAGCAAAAGAATTCACCGATACCAGAGGCAGAGAATTCGCCCGTGAGGTAAGTGAAACCACCCGGAGAAGGGGAGGCGGATTGGGACATGCCATCGGCGTATTATTTAAAGTATTCTTCCTGTTTATTGCAGGTACAATTGCCTTTGCCTTATTTGTTACCGTGATCGCCTTGCTGTTTGGTGGTGTAGCCTGGTGGCCGATCAATAATTTTTTGTGGACCAGCAGCCGCCAGGAATTCCTGGCCTGGGCCACCCTGATCCTCTTCTTGCTGGTTCCGCTGATTGGTTTTATTACCTGGATCATCCGCCGGATCATCAGAGCAAAGGCAAAAAGCAATTACCTGGGCTGGACCTTTGGTGGTCTCTGGGCATTGGGTTGGGTAGCTGTTGTGTTTTTTGCAGCAGATATCTCAAGGGATTTCAGGGAGTATGAACATGTTGATTCTTCTATTAATATCAGCCAGCCGGCCAATGGAAAAATGATCGTGGCTGTTTCCAAACCAGAACTGGAATATACCGGTGGGTTCGGATGGATTGACGGTGATGCAGATGGATGGGATTTATCATCTGACAGTTTAAAAATCGCAGCCGCTCATTTTGATGTTCGTCCCAGTCCGGATGCAGAATATCATGTTACCCTGAAAAAATACAGTTTTGGCCGCAGTGAAAATGAAGCCACAGCCAGGGCAGAGAAAATAGGATTTGATATCTCTTCCAGAGATAGTATCCTGGATATTGATCATGGATATGCGATTGGAAAAGAAAGCCGTTTCCGTGGCCAAAATGTGGAAATAGAAATTCAGGTCCCGGTAGGAAAGAAAATCCGTTTTGACAGATCCATCGATATTAAACTAAACGGAATGGAAGTAAAAGTAAAACGAAGCAATCGCCGCAACCGCATATCCGGAGTAGAGGTTAGTGACAGAGGGGGATTTGATTATCAGACGGATGTTGATTATACTATGGGTGCAGGCGGTGAGCTGATCGGTCCTGATGGAGAGAAACCAGCTGCAAAAACCGGCAACGGATATCGTTATGATGATGGGAACAAGGATACAACAGCAGTAAAACCAATTCAGGTACATTGGAAAAACAACTGGAAGAGGAAAAAAAGAGAAATGAAGAAAACGAAAAAAGGATCAGGGACCTGGAAGAAAAAATAAAGAATGCCAAACCCGGAACAACTCTTCCATTAAAGAAAAAAACAGGAATCAAAAACGCTTTTGCCAAAGGACCCTCCCCCGTTTCATCAGCAGCGGAATGGTTCTGACCTCCGGCATCAAGAAGGTTGAAGTTGGACATCCCCTTAAGGGATATAGAATGGTCCCGTTCCCGCCCTGGCAGGACGGGCCTTTCTGTTTAAGGAATTGTTAAGTCAGAATAAATACCCCGCACAGGGTATGCTATTCTTTTTTACAGCTATTACTTTTATATCGTAAATTGAATGTCAAAACCCGATTTAATAACCACAAACACAAAAACTATGAAGAGGATTAAAATCCTGTTTTCATTCTCCTTGCTGCTGATGGCGTCTATTGCTTTTGGCCAGGCAGAAAAAAATGTCTCTGCATTGAATGCAGGAACAACATTGAGTGCTGATGATATCGGCTTCCTGAGCATGGTCGCAAATGCTGACCTGACTGCCAGCCGTGGTGCTGGTGCACCCACCGCCACATTAGCCGGTTCTACTTACAAAGCCGGTGATGTACTGGATGCCAAACAGGCTAAATCAATCCAGAAAGCAATCAAGGCTTTCCAGAAAACGTACAAAGCGCCTACCGCCAGCCGTGGTGCCGGACTTTGCTACTATTGGTACTACTATTGTGATGGCTATGGCTATTGCTACTGGTACAAATACTGGTATTACTGTTAATCGACCAGCCACCAACCTGAATGAATAAGTCCTGCCACTGGCGGGACTTTTTTTATCTTTAAAATATGAAGGATATTTTCTCCAAACAGTCGGAACTTTATGCCAGGTACCGACCTACTTACCCACCCGAATTATTTACATTCATCCTGAATCAGGTACCGGAGAGAAATATGGCCTGGGATTGCGCAACAGGAAACGGACAAACGGCAAAGGACCTCGCTCCCTACTTCAAAATGGTAATGGCAACCGATATCAGCGAAAAACAATTGTCAAATGCCCTTAGTATTTCAAATGTTTTTTATTCTGTACAAGCGGCTGAAAAAACGGATTTTGAAGACAACAGTTTTGATCTTGTAACCGTTTCACAGGCTCTTCATTGGTTTGATTTTGATCTATTTTATAAAGAGCTTAACCGCGTAACCCGGAACAACGGCTGGTTCGCTACATGGATGTATGGTGGAATGACTGTTTCTCCTCAAATCGATGACATCAAACAGGATTTTCATAATAACATACTCGGCCCTTACTGGGACCCGGAGAGAAAATTGGTGGATACCAATTATGTAACAATCCCTTTTCCGTTAAAAGAAATTTCCTGCCCGATTTTCAGTCTGAATTTTGAATGGGGGCTCGAAGATATTAGTGGATACCTCAACACCTGGTCGGCCGTGCAAAAATTTATAATGGACAAAGGGTATAACCCCACAGTTGAAATAGTGGAAAAGATCAGGAAACATTGGGCAAAAGAGAAAATGACCATCCGGTTTCCCTTGTATCTCCGCATGGGTCAGGTGCTGAAATAACTGGGTTTTACTCTACATTTGCTCACCCCGGCAAGGCCTTATGGGGATTAAAACGATAAGTATGAAAAGCACTCCTTTTACCGATAAACATATTGCCCTCGGTGCGAAAATGGCGGAATTCGCCGGTTACAATATGCCCATCTCCTATACCGGAATCAATGATGAGCATGCCGCTGTTCGCCGGAACGCAGGCATTTTTGATGTCAGCCATATGGGCGAATTTATTTTAAAAGGACCCCATGCATTAGACCTGATTCAGCGGGTAACCAGTAATGATGCTGCCAAACTGAAAGCCGGTCAGGCCCAGTACAGCTGTCTGCCCAATGAAGATGGTGGTATTGTAGATGACCTGCTGGTGTACTGTGTGGAGGAGAATAAGGTGTATATGCTGGTGGTGAATGCCTCTAATATTGAAAAGGACTGGAACTGGATCCGCAAACATGATCATCAGCAGGTTGAAATGCATAATATTTCCGACAAAACCTGTCTGTTGGCTGTACAAGGTCCAAATGCCACCAAAATATTACAGCCACTCACCGAGATGGATATCCTGAACCTCAAGTATTACACCTTTGTAAAAGGCCGTTTTGCCGGAGTCGACAATGTGCTGATCAGCGCTACGGGTTATACAGGAGCCGGCGGAGTCGAAATTTATTTTGAAGACAGTAACGGGGCAGCAGAAAAAATCTGGACTGCCATTTTTGAAGCTGGTGGTCCACAAGGTTTAAAACCTGCTGGTTTGGGTGCCAGGGATACCCTGCGGCTGGAAATGGGATTTTGTCTGTATGGTAATGATATCGATGATACCACTTCTCCTCTTGAGGCCGGATTAGGATGGATTACCCGGTTTACCAAGGACTTTACAGCCAAAGCCATTTTCGAAAAACAAAAAGCCGAAGGACTGGACCGTAAACTGGTTGGATTTGAAATGGTGGAAAAAGGGATACCCAGACATGGTTATGAAATCAAGGATTTTGAAGGCAACACAATTGGAATTGTAACCTCTGGCACCCAATCACCGAGCCTTGGTAAGGCCATCGGGATGGGATATGTACGTATGGCCAATGCCGCCATTGATTCGGATATCTACATCAAAGTGCGTGATAAATTATTGCAGGCCAAAGTGGCAAAGATCCCTTTTTCATAAAGGAAAAGCTCCGGAAAGGATAAACTGGCACGATCCTTTCTGATTTTTGCTTTCTATACGTATATTTAATACCCTGCTATGCCAACGATTCATCTCACCACATTTATTGAAGCCCCTGCTGAACGGGTCTTTGATCTCAGCCGTCATATTGGTTTGCACAAAGAATCAATGGCACCTTTCCGCGAAGAAGCGGTTGCCGGAACCCGTTTCGGACTCATTGAGAAAGATGAAACGGTAACCTGGAAATCGAAACATCTTTTCAAGGAAAGAATGCTCCGGGTGAAAGTGACTGAAATGAGCAAGCCCAACATGTTTGTACAGGAACAGGCCGAGGGAAATTTCAGGATGATGAAACATGAACATTATTTCAAACCCTGTGATAACGGAACGATTGTCATCGACCTTTTTCACTTCGAATCTCCTTATGGTGTGCTGGGTCGCTGGTTCAACGAACTCTGGCTTACCCGCTACCTGCGGAAAATCATTGAACTCCGCAATAATGTGATCAAACAATATGCAGAAACCGGAAAATGGAAGAAATTCCTGGAATCCTGATCACACATCCTTTTAAAAATATTTTCCTGTTTTTCCGGAACATGGTCCTTTAGCGGGTCGATTTCATTGCCGGAAAAAAGCGTTGAGGGTTCATTCAACATTAGCGTTTATTCAATGGAAAATGAGGGTCAATCCTTTATTTTTGTATGAACCATGAGCAATAAACCTTCCCTGCATACCTCCCTATCCCCTGCCCTGCTTCATCTGTATGATTTAAGTAACAGTGTGGTGGTGATCATTGATGTCTTCCGTGCTACTTCCACCATTGCATCGGCACTTTACAATGGCGCCCGTTGTGTGATTCCGGTTGATTCCGTGCCCAAGGCCCTGGAGATCGCTAAAAATATCGGTGGTATTGCTGCTGGAGAAAGAGACGGAAAAATTGCAGATGGTTTGGAGCATGGTAATTCCCCAATGGAATACAACCGGGAGTTTATTGAAAATAAAAATCTTGTCCTGACCACAACCAACGGAACAAGGCTTTTGCAAATGGCGCTGGATAAAAATGCGGATACCATTATTTCCGGCTCCTTTCCCAATCTTTCTGCCGTTTGTGATTTTCTGGTCAAAGAAAATAAAAATGTAGTGCTGGGTTGTGCAGGCTGGAAAGACCGCTTCAACCTGGAAGACACCTTATATGCCGGCGCCATCATCCATGCCATTGGAAAAAAATTCACCATCCATTGCGACAGTTCCCTGATGGCAGAAACCATGTATGCCAAAAATAAAAACAAACTCCATGAGTTTGCTCCTAAACTCACCCACTATCACCGGCTGGTGGAACGCTTTGGATTGATAGAAGATATCCGGTTCTGTCTTACCCCGGATGTAGCCAATGTATTACCGCTTTATGTGGAGGGAAAACTGGTGGCCAGGTAATGAACGGGGATTCTGTTATTCCATTCAGCAGCAAAAACAAAAACAAAGGTCTTTGAAGGGCAAAACCCTGTAAGATACTTCATTTTTTCTTTTGTTTTTTCAATCAAAATTTATTTATTATTTCCCCTGTTTTATAAGGAAATCCGCTGCACATTCTTTTACTTTTGCCGATTAACCTTTTTGGATCCTGGGGACAAGCATCCCATCCGGAAATTAAAAACAGCAATTGGCCCTACCCCATCTTATTAAATATGTGTATACCCATGGAACGGATGAAGTGATCCGCAGAGGGAAAAAAATACATGCTATCGGTTATGTAGAACTGGTGGAATATGATGATCTCTTTGGCTCGGCAGTGTTCCGTGTTAAAGACGATAGTTACGCTACTTACTACAAAGTTTATATTCAGAAATTCAAGGATCCCAAGGGCACCACCCTTCGTTGTGCCTGTCCTTATAACTTAGGCGATATCTGCCGGCATGAAGCGGCCGCCCTGATCCAGCTGCAGGAACTGATTGATCGGGGACACCTGCAATCAGAACATATCAAGTATAATCAAAAGCATACCGTGGCCAAGATGAAGGCCATCGAACTGAAAACACTCCGCCTGTTGTCCTCACCGGAAGCATTTCAGGAAGCAGAAACCTTTTTACGCAGCAATAAGGCTTCCATAGAATTAGCAGAGAACGAAACCGTAAAAGCGACTGTTGCGCTGGAAGGACAGGAATACAAAGTACTGATCCGGAAGAATGAAGAAAGAAATTTTGATACCAGCTGTGAGTACCTGGATGAAGATCATCCGCTTTGTCTGCCCAAGCTGATTGTATTTCTTCAGTTACTCAATACCCATGGAGCTAATTATTTTGACAGCATCCGGAACTGGGACAAGGAAAAAAATAAATTGCTCGAAGCTTACGGGTATTCGCTCAGTGATGACCTGAAAGGAAAATTCGAATTCGCTTATAAAGATGGAAAGCCCTTCCTGAGGGTACTGGATCCCACTATTAAAAGAGTGGCGCCACTGGCTTCTCCTTCCCGCCCGGTATTTATTCCGGAAAAGGAGAAAAAGGAAGAAGTGGCCGAGCAATCAGCTACAGCCGTGGCAGATACACCCACACAAAGACTGGGGATCGTATTCAACCTGAATAAAAAAACCTATCCCTATTTCACACTCGATGTGGTAACGGGTGAACCCAATGATGCCAATGATGCATTTACGGGTACCGTTGAAAAAATGGATATCAGCCGCTATGTAAATACCGACCAGCTTCCTGAAGCCGACCGGGAAATGCTCAGCGTGCTGCGGAAACTGCAGGAAAGCGAGATCAATAAATATATCAGCCGGAATTCTCCTTTCTCGGGTATCTGGGAAAATATCATCCATCATGAAGATGATGATTTGCCGGATGAAACCAAGGAACTGATGGCAGAATACCTGCTGCCCAAGCTGAAGAAGATGTTTATGGAATCAGCGGCCAATTCCTTTGTGTTTGTACTGCCGGAGAAAAAAGCCTTCAAGACCAATAACCTGGTTCCCCTGCAATTACAGGCAGCGGAGGCAAAACCACATTTTATTGTAAAGAAGAATGCACAGTATACGATTCAATGCCGGGTGAAAGCCGGAGGTATAGAATATGATCTGAGTGATAATGAAAGTCCGAGCCCGCTTTTATTTCTGTATAACGAACAGGCCTGGCTCTGGGCGGGCAATGAAGTGATCCACCTGGTTGAAAAATTTCTGCCATCCGGTAAAATGAATATCCCGGTGGATGATTGGGGAAAATCGCTGACACAGTTTATCCTGCCATTGACCAAAGAACATAAAGTTGATTTTGATAAATCACTGGTACAGGAAATAAGAGACGGAGACCCCGAAGTAAAACTCTTCCTGCTGGAAAAAGGCGAATACCTGGTATTCCAGCCTTCATTTTCCTATAAAGGATATGAAACCCGTTCCCGCGACCGGGATGATGTGATTGTGCCACAGGGCGACAAAGTACTGATCGTTCACCGGAACCGGGAAAAGGAAAATGAGTTTATCCAGAAACTGCAGAATCTGCATTCCAGCTTTATTCATAATGAAGACAGCGGTACCCTGGCATTGAAAGGGGCCGATGTATTGCGGAACAACTGGTTCTTTCTTTTCGTGGATGCCATGAAGGATATGAAGACACCGGTGTTTGGATTTGAAGCGCTGAAAAATTTCCGGTTCAATACGGCAAGACCTCAAACCAAGATCTTTATCAGCAGCAATACCGACTGGTTTGATGCTAAAGTGGATATCGTCTTCGGCGACCAGCATGTTACTGTTGCAGAAGTAAAAAGAGCCCTGGCCAATAAGCAACAGTTTGTACAATTGAATGATGGCACTTTTGGAATCTTACCGGAAGAATGGCTGAAAAAATATTCGCTCCTGTTCAGAGTGGGTGAAGGAAAAACCAATTCACTCAAGCTGTCCCGTTTTCACCTCAGCGTGGTGGATGAATTATATGAAACCAGGGATGAGGAAGAACTGGTGGTTCAACTGGAAGAAAAATATGCCAATCTGCGGGAATTCAATAAGATCAAAGAACTGGAGCCCTCGGCTCATCTGAAACCAATTCTTCGTCCTTACCAGGTAGCCGGATTTCAATGGCTGAACTACCTTACCGAAATCAAATGGGGAGGCATCCTGGCCGATGACATGGGTTTGGGTAAAACCGTACAGGCATTGTCCTTCCTGGAACATTTTCACAACAGGGAAGGCAGACTGAAAGCCCTCGTGGGTTGTCCAACGACGTTGATCTATAACTGGGAAAACGAGATCCGTAAATTCACGCCCTCCCTCACTTATAAAATTCACCATGGCGCCACCCGCACCCGGGTGAAAGAAGAGTTGATGAATCATTCCGTTACCATTACAACCTATGGTACACTCCGCAGTGATATCAAGTTACTGATGAGTATGGAATTTGATTATGTGATACTGGATGAAAGCCAGGCGATCAAGAACCCCGGCAGTAAAGTGGCCAAGGCTGCCTGCCTGTTAGCAGCGAAGAACCGCCTTTGCATGAGTGGTACCCCATTGCAGAATAATACCTTCGATATTTTTGCGCAAATGAACTTCCTGAATCCCGGTATGCTGGGTACGATGGAATTTTTCCGTCAGGAATTTGCCATCCCGATTGATAAGTTTGGGGAGCAGGACCGGAAAGATCACCTGCGGAAAATATTATATCCATTCATTCTGAGAAGGACAAAAGAACAGGTGGCCAAAGACCTTCCGGAAAAACAGGAGATGATCCTCTTCTGCGAAATGGAAGAAGAGCAACGGAATATTTATGATGCTTACCGGAATGATTTCCGTAACCAGATCCTGGGCAGTATCGAAACACAAGGAATTCAAAAATCACAGCTCACCATCTTACAGGGATTGATGAAACTGCGGCAGATCTGTGATTCACCGGCGATCTTAAATGAGCAGGAGAAATTTGAAAACCATTCCATCAAACTCGATGAACTGGCCCGTGAGATCACCGAGAATATCGGTAATCATAAAGCACTTGTCTTTTCTCAGTTCCTGGGTATGCTGGCACTGATCCGTAAAAAACTGGAAGAGCTGGGCATCAAGTATGAATATTTTGATGGAAGCACATCAGCACCAGACCGGGAGAAAGCCATTCAAAGTTTCCAGAATGATGAAGAAGTAAGGGTCTTTCTGATCTCGCTCAAAGCCGGTGGCGTGGGTTTGAACCTTACGGCAGCCGACTATGTATATATTGTAGACCCCTGGTGGAACCCGGCTGTGGAGCAACAGGCGATTGACCGGACACACCGGATTGGTCAAACCAAGAACATCTTTGCCTACCGGATGATCTGTAAGGATACCATTGAAGACAAGATCCTCCAGTTACAGGAAAAGAAGCGGGCCCTGGCAAAAGATATCATTTCTGATGATGCCACATTTGTGAAGACCCTGACGAGGGAGGATGTTGAATACCTGTTCAGTTAAGCCATTCATCGGTCAATTTGACCATTTCACCCGGTTTATTGGTCTTTTTCAACCTTTTCCGAAGGTTAAAGGCCCTTCTTACGTCTATTTTCGTACCCCCATAAAGCTGATTATGAAGAAGATTTTTACCTTATCCGCCATTTTACTGGCTTTTTTTGTCCCCGCCCTTGCCCAAAAAGCAGACGGAGTTGTAAAAGGAAAACTGGTTGACAGCACCGCCAAACAACCGGTTGCCGATGCCACGGTCTCCCTTTTAAATGCCAAAGATTCCTCGTTAGCCACATTTACCCTCTCCAATAAACAGGGAGTTTTTGAAATCAAAGGATTGATCCCCGGTGATTACCGTCTGATCGTTTCCAGTAAAGGTTTCACCGAGATGAAGAAAAACGTATCCATCACAGAAACCAATAAGTCCATTGAATTTGGTGACCTGATCATGGAGAAGGATTATAAAACCCTGGAAGGAGTTACTGTAACCACCGAATCTCCCATCCAGGTAAAGAATGATACTATTCAGTTTAATACCAGTGGATTTAAAACACAACCCAATGCCTCACTCGAAGACCTGTTGAAAAAAATTCCAGGTATGGAAGTAGATAAAGAAGGTACAGTAAAAACACAGGGGGAACAGGTACAGAAAGTATTAGTGGATGGCAAAGAGTTTTTTGGAAACGATCCGAAGCTGGCCACCAAGAATATCACGGCTGATATGATTGAAAGTGTACAGGTATTTGATGATATGAGTGATCAGGCCAAGTTTACCAAGATTGATGATGGCAGCAGAACCAAAACCATCAATATCAAATTAAAGAAAGACATGAACAAGGGCTATTTTGGAAGGGCCCTGGTTTCGGGAGGATACAGTGATGATAATGGTTTCCGCTATGAAGGGAATCTGAGTATTAATAAATTCAAAGGCGACAGAAGATTCTCTCTTTTGTTCAATGCCAATAATATCAATAAGCAGGGCTTCTCTTTTTCTGATGTCATCAGCTCTATGGGCGGATTCAGTGGTTTTGGCGGAGGCAGTGGTGGCGGCGGTAATTTTGGCGGCGGCGGGATGCAGATCTCCGGTGGCCGTGGCGGTGGATTTGGCGGTATGGGTGGTGGCAGCACCAGCGGGATCATCAAGTCATTGTCAACCGGTTTAAACTATTCTGATCTTTGGGCGGGTAAGATCAAAGTAAGCGGCAGTTATTTTATTTCCAATTCTGAGCCACGTCAGGAAAGCAGTAGCCTTCGCCGGTCAACCTTTAAGCTGGGAGATAATTCCGATTCCATTGCGATCCGTAATACAACATCCATGTCGGAAAACCTGAACCGGAACCACCGGTTTAATTTCAGGTTTGAATACCAGATTGATTCTGCCAATTCCATTATCTATATTCCTTCTCTGACCCTGCAGCATTCAGAGAATTACAGCATGAACAGCAGTTTTACGGATGTGGATGCTACGGCCAAATACCGGTATATCACGGGTAATTCTGAAAACAGAAATGAGCGGGATGGCTATAATTTTGGGAATAATATCCTTTTCCGTCACAAGTTTGGCAAAGTAGGCCGCACGGTTACGTTAGGATGGAACAATACAATTGGAAAGAGTGAAAGCAACTCCTTCACCGTTTCTGATGACAAATTCCTCAGACCCGATGGAAGTACATTCCGCAGTATCACCCAGAACAGGCAGTCTGCCCAAACGACCAAAAGCAATAACAATGTATTCAGCGGTTCCTATACCGAACCTTTGGGCCCCACCAAATTGCTGGAATTGAATTATGCCTATACGCATAATAAGAACACATCCGATAAGGAAACCAATGATTACAACAGTGGCTCCGGTAAATATGACAGCCCCAATTTGTTCCTGACCAATGATTTTGAAAATCTCTTTACCGCACACAGGGCCGGTTTTAATTTCAGGGTGCAGGAGAAAAAATACAATTACCAGTTTGGACTCGCGGTGCAGCAATCGGTGCTGGACAGCAGAAGCTACCAGGCTGTTACCGGAAAGGATTCAACCATCCGGGGTAATTATGTGAACTATTTCCCTACGGCGAATTTCAACTTTACACCTACCCGGAGCAAGAACCTGCGGATCCGTTATAATGGACGTACCAACCAGCCTTCTGTATCTCAGTTACAGAATGTAAGAGATATCTCTGATCAGCTGAACCAGACAGAAGGTAATCCTAATCTGGAACAGGAGTTCAATCATAGTTTCAATGCAGGTTACAACAGCTTTAATGCCCTCACTTTTAAATTCATTTCTGCCAATATCAATTTCAGCACCACCAGCAATAAAATTGTAAACAGTATTGATACCATTTCAAGAGGGGTTCAGCTGACCCGGCCTGAAAACGTAAACGGCTATTATTCTGCTTCTACCTTTATCACCCTGGGTCTTCCGTTCAAGAGTTTAAAAATGAAAGGATCCAGTCTGAACTTCACGAATAATGTCCGCTACTCCAATGATGTGAGTCTGATTTATAAGCAGAAAAATATCGGTAAATCTTTCAGCGTTACACAGGGAGTTGGTTTTAATTATAACAAAGAGAAACTGGATTTCGCCATCCGCGCCAATGTGGCTTATAACAGCATCAAGTATTCGGTGAATACATCCCTGAATGAAACTTATTATACGCAGACTTATGCGGCTGATTTTTCTTATACATTCAAAGGGAACTTTATCATTTCTACCGATTTTGACTATTTTATCAATACCGGCCGCGCAGAAGGATATAACCTGAACGTGCCACTCTGGAATGCCAGCTTCAGCAAACAAATTTTCAAGAAAAAGAACGGCGAATTAAAACTCTCGATAACGGATCTGCTGAATCAGAACCAAAGCATCACCCGGACAGTCGGTGATAACTATATCCAGGATTCAAGGAACATGGTTCTGCGCCGCTATTTCATGCTCAGCTTTCTGTTTAACCTGAACAGGATGGGTAATAACCGCCAGGGTGGTCAGCAAGGAATGCCTGGAATGCCCCGCTTTATGGAAAGAGGGATGAGGGATATGCGGGTTCAATAAAGAAGTACAAACTTATTCAAATAGAAATGTCCCGCCTTGGCGGGACATTTTATTATATGAGGGTTAGTAAGTAAACAGGTTTCTATTTGTGCCGCTGATGGGAGGCAGAAGCTGCAGCTGATGATCCGTGCAGTAAAACAGCCAGTACCGATTTCAGCAGTCGGAAAATATTATAGGAAGGTTGATAATGGTTCTTGTAAATTTTGGCGGATTGTACATGGTATCGAATGCTTCTAGTCTTCATAGTCTGTTGTTTTATGCTGGGTTAACGAAAGGATTTCAACTAAAAGTATATAGTAAACGCTAAATTTTATAATATTGATGCCGAATACTAACCCAACTATCCAGCTACTTATGAAAAAAACCGTAAAAACCCTTGTATTATTTACCTGTTTGTCTGTTTTATCAGGTGGTCTTTCTGCGCAACTGAAGTTACCTGTCAGTAATGCATTCATGAATGATTTGAAGAAAGTGATTGCCGATCATGCCAGTCATTTTGATCATATCCGTGGTGAAGTGATCACCGAATCTCCCCAAACCACCGAGTACCAATGCACCCTGCAAGTGAATGGAGCCGAAGAGAGCAGTATCACGAAACACTCTTCCAAAAAAAGTAATTACAGCTGGGAAGCTGTCATGCTGACGACGGAGAGTTTTGAAAAAGCGAAGCAAAAATTCAAGTCTTTATATAACCAGCTGAATAATTTATCAGCCGGGCTTGGCGATCATCAGCAAGTTCGATTCAAGGGCGACTATGAATCCCCGAAAGAAGAGAAAAAATTCACAGCCATTATCTTCAAGGCCAGTCCTTCCACGGAAGGGAGCGATAAAGTGAAATTGGAACTCAGTCTTCAGTTTCATTCCCCGATGGAATGGAAGGTCAAAGTGATGGTTTATGACCAGGAAAGAGCCGATGAGGAAAGAGGCAGCCGGGTGGAGGAATAAATTGAGGCATCAGCCGATCCATATCTTCATTCTTTAACCTTCATTAACATTAAACCAACCCCGGTTAACCGCTTCTCCGGCCGGGTAAGAATATTTTCGTAGCTGAATCAAACAGCCATGAGAAAAATCTACTTATTTATCTTTTTGTTTACCGGACTAAGCAGTGCGGCGTTGGCGCAACGAAACGGCACGGTGAAAGGAATTGCCTACGACACAATCAGCAAGCAACCTGTGGCAGCGGCTACCGTTTCTGTGCTGGATCGAAAGGATTCCTCACTGGTGAGTTTTACCATGACTGGTAATGATGGTCGTTTTGAAGTTAAGGGTCTGTCAGACGGCGATTACCGGTTGCTGATCACCCATGTGAATTATCATAACAGCAATAAGTATTTTACTATCAAAGAAAGTAACCGGAACATGGACCTGGGTAACCTGGCCATCAGTGACAAGGCCAAAGTGCTGGAAGAAGTGGTGCTGGCTGCTGAAGCGCCTCCGGTTACATTAATCAATGATACCATTCAGTATAATGCCGGTTCATTTAAAGTACAACCCAATGCCAGTGTGGAAGACCTGCTGAAGAAACTGCCGGGTGTAAAAGTGGAAAAAGACGGAACGATTAAAGCACAGGGAGAAAAAGTGCAGCGGGTACTGGTAGATGGAAAAGAATTTTTTGGAAACGATCCCAAGATTGCCACTAAGAACCTTCCGGCTGATGCGGTAGATAAGGTACAGGTGTATGATAAGCAAAGTGATCAGGCACAGCTCACGGGATTTGAAGATGGTAATTATGAGAAAACCATCAACCTGAAATTGAAAAAGGATAAAAAGAAAGGTGTATTCGGAAAAGCAATGGCTGGTGGCGGTACAAAGGAGCGTTATGAAGGGAAATTCAATGTGAATTCATTCAAGGGTGCCCGGCAAATGTCAGCCATCGGTATGGCCAATAATGATAATGGGGAAGGATTTACATTCATGGATATCCTCAATTTCACTGGTGAACTGGCCCGGATGCAAAGAGGTGGCGGCGGGAATATTAATATTTCCATGACCGGAGATCAGGCCGCGGCCATGGGCGTAACTAATATGGGGGGAAGAAATGGAATTACTACTGCATTGGGTGGTGGCTTGAATTACAATAATATCATTGGGAAGAAACTGGATCTGCAAAGCAATTATTTTTATAACCGGATGAATCCGGTGCAGGAGAGTCATATTCAGCGGCAGTACCTGCTGCCTGGTACTTCTTATTATAACCAGGATACCTATTCTGATAACCTGAGCAATAATCACCGGCTCAATTTTAACTTGCTCTGGCAGCTGGATTCCATGAATAGCATCCGGTTTACACCTTCGTTGAGCGCCCAGCAAACCAATTACAACAGCCAGTCCAGTTACCAGACACTTTCTGCATTGAAAACCCCGACCAATGATGGCTACAGCGATAATGCATCAACCAGTAAGGGTTATAGTTTCAGGAATGAAATTACCTGGCGGAAAAAATTTGCCAAAAAGGGAAGAACCTTTTCGCTTTCGCTGCAAACAAGTCTGAACGACAGTAAAGGAGAGGGCAGCCTCGAATCAATCAACCGCTTTTATGATCCCAATGGAGCATTATTGAAAAGGGATACCCTGAACCAGCAATCTGAAACCAATGCGGAATTAAAGGCGTACAATGCCAGAGCGATCTATACCGAGCCATTGGGTAAGCGTTCGTTGCTGGAACTGAGCCTGGGAAAAAGCAATAGCCGGAACAATTCAGAAAAACTGACTTATGATTATAATAAAGGCAATGGTAAATATGATCGGCTCAATAATCAGTTGAGCAATGACTTTTCGAATGATTATGGATTTACCAATGCAGGAATCCGTATCAGGACACAGAAGAAAAAATACAGCTATTCATTTGGTGCAGCCTGGCAACAGGCCGAACTGCAAGGCAAGATCATCAATGGGAATAAGGATTCAGTGATCAGCAAGACTTTCCGGAATATCCTGCCTAATGCCAGGTTCCAGTATAATTTTACCCGGTTCAAGAGTATTTCGGTCACTTATGGTACCAGCACCAACCAACCCAGCATGCAGCAGTTGCAACCGGTTCCGGATAATAGTAACCCGCTGAATATCCGGGAGGGAAATCCTGACCTGAAACAGGAGTTCACCCAAACCCTGCAGGGGCATTTGAATATGCTGAGTCCGTTCCGGAACAAAAACTTCTTTATGTTCTTTACCCTGCAGACCACCAAAAACAAGATTGTAAATTATGATTCCATCAACCTGCTGAATGGGGTGCGAACTTCCAAACCAGTGAATGTAAGCGGGGTGTATAATATCAATGGTAATATGAGTTACAGCATGCCGGTGAAATTCCTGAAGGGATCGGTTGAGCTGAGTACTGGTGGAGGATACAATAGAAATAAATTACTGGTCAATGATATCAGTGGTAAGGCTGTGCTGAATGATATCCGTACTGTTACCGTCGGGCCAGATATCCGTTTTGATTTGAGTCCGACAGATAAACTCAACCTGGGATTTGGTGCAGGTATCAATTATAACCGCTCCACTTATTCGGGGCAGTCGCTGATGCCGGCTACTTATTTTTCTCAGGATTACAATGCTTCATTCGACTGGCAGTTACCCAAGGGTTTCTTTTTTGCAACAGATTTTAATTATACCATTAATAGCCAAAGAGCTGCAGGCTTCAATCTGAAAGTACCGATCTGGAATGCCAGTATCAGTAAGCAAATCCTGAAATTCAACAGGGGGGAGCTCAAACTCAGTGCCCGTGATTTATTGAATAAAAATGTAGGTATCAGCCGGAACACGAATAACAACTATATAGAAGACAGCCGCTCGCTGACGTTACGCCGGTTCTTTTTACTGAGCTTCACTTATAGCCTGAGTAAAACGGGTTTGCAAAACGGAGGTAGTGGGGGGATGCGGATTATTACCCGTTAATCGTGGCGGATATTTAAATTATTAATATATAGAAGATTGGTCAGGCCATTGTTTTTGACGGTGGCGCACAGCTTAACACTTATTTGACTTTAGCGCCGGTTCAATCCGGCGTTTTTTTTGTTTTTTGCAGTGGTTAAACCAGTGACTAAGTGCCGGGTCTTACTACCAGCACTGAATACCGTGCATGGCAAAAAGGTTAATCAGCCAGCCTGCCCGGTTCAGCCACCAATTCCCATTCATATTTCAAGTTTGACATAGTTGCAAAACAACTATGGGCATCATGGATTTATCCAAACAGATAAGTTATGTCACGTTTTGCCATATTAAAACAGATCATGATGCTGCACCGCTACCGGCTGGTGCTGACCTATATCTTATTTACGATTGAAATGCTGGGTAACCTGTTACGTCCTTTTTTCCTGGGTGTGGCGATTAATGATTTAGTAAAAGGAAGTTATCGGGGGCTGATTATCTTATCGGCTGTACATCTTGGCTGGTTGCTGATTGGAATTGTCAGGCATCGTTTAGATACAAGGACCTATTCTGCTATTTACTCTTCTTTGGTGACAAGGTTACTGACCAGGCGTTACCACAAAAAAGATGTTTCCAGGTTAAGTGCCCACTCTACTCTGGCACGTGAGTTTGTTGACTTTCTGGAATTTGATCTGGTTTATGTGATGGAGGCTTTTTACAGTATTCTGGGTTCGCTATTATTGTTATTCCTCTATGATACATCGGTAGTGCTGGTTTGTCTGGGAATACTTTTACCGGTGATATTATTCAGCTGGTTATATGGCAGGAGGATGCAGCAATTGAACCGTCAAAAGAATGATGAACTGGAACAGCAGGTGGACATTATATCAACCGGTAATACCCATTTGATTAAACAACACTATGATAACCTGCGCAAATGGCAGATCCGGATAAGTGATCAGGAGGCCTGGAATTTTGGGATCATGGAGTTTCTGGTGATGCTGGTGATTGGTTTGTCGCTTGTGATTACCAATAAAGCAGCAGGTTCCGGCCTGGAAGCCGGGAGTTTGGTTGGCATATACAGTTATATCCAGCGTTTCGTTTCCGGTCTGGATACAATTCCCTATACCGTTCAACGATTATCATCGCTTAGTGATATCACACGCAGGATAGAACTGCAGGAAGCGGATTTTGGAAATGACGGACTAAAAGAAGTAGCCTGAATGCCTTAGTTCCCGGCTCAGTATGTTCTTTTTAAATCCCAGTCTGTAATAATCACATAATCTCCCAGCATTTCAAACTTACTCCAGTCAGGGCTGGCAAATGATTTGTCCGGAAAGCAGCTGATATTCAGGATACGTAGTTTCTTATTGCGCATCATCAGTTGACGGGCGGTTCCCAGTTTTTCATCCGTATGGAATTTGCCGACACAATGAAATATTTTCTGATCCCTGTTTTTTTTCTGGTAACGGTAAATCGAGTAGCTCATACCGGCATCCCAGAGGCTCTGGCTGTAATAAACATTGCGGCTGGCAGATTCGGGCGCGCCGCGCATCGTCTCCATAAATTTATCCCGATAACGGCCACTCAGTGTGTCATAGGGCAGTGGCGGTAAAAAAGCTTTTGCCTCTTTGCTAAGGCTGTCAAGGGATTTCATTCCCCTGCGGTTGGCCATAGTTACATAACGGCGAGGAGGGTTGGCAGCAATAACAGGTAATTTATTTTGTTTGGCATATTCGATCATGGGCCGGTAATCCTTATAATTACTCCAGAGTCTTGCGTCTTTTCCCAGTCTGGTTTCATCGATCTTTCCCTGAAGGTATTCATCCAGTACCAGCTGGTTATCGGTTTCAAACATTTCAAGGCTCAGGGCCAGTTGACTTCCATAGGCAGCATGGAGGGCCCGGTAAATTTTATTTTCCAGGTAATGTCCGGCGCTGTCGTTGTGTTCTTCACCGAAAAATAACACATCAGCGTTGGCCATATCAGCTACGATCTGGTCGATGGTCACGATTTGTTTACTGCGGGTATCATAAATTTTATAACGGTAGCTCATGCTGTCCTGGGCGGAAGCGGTGAAACCGGCTACCAGCAGCAAAAGAAATATAAAGCCTTTCATAATTAGGAATTTAGGCAAAGTTACGATTTGCAGATGAAGCAGCTCTGCGCAATGGTTTTGGAGTATGGGTAGTGAATCTGCCGGTTCACATTAGAATCCAACTGCCAGGGAAGCCAGCAGAGAGCAATTATTTTTAACCGGGTTATTGTTCCGGTTAAAAAGGGAATTGGCAGCCTGCAAATAGCGGCCTTCTACCCGAAACGAAATGGAAGGAAGGGGTATAAAATCAGCATTAAGAGAAAACCCGTTTACATGAAAACCACCGGCTTGCTGTAGGGGTATGATGACTCCTTTGGCGTCTTTGTATTTTTCTGCGCGAAATCCAAAACGGATTTTTGAGGCAGGCAGGTATTGCAAAAGAATACCGGCACCATACCAGTTGTTTTTATTTCTGTACCCCAGTCAAATAATATCGCTGCATTGAACCGGCTGCCTGCTGCATAGGTTATATAGAGATTTTGAAAAAACCGAAAAGCTTTCTCTAAGGAATCAGGTTTTTCGTTACCCATAAAATGACTGACATTGATCAGCCATTTTTTATCAGGACGGAACTGTATTTGTGTGCCAATTGCTTTCCCCGAATTTGTTTCCCTGATATTTTGCCATCCGTTTAATATCATCATTGAAAAACTCCATTTGGGTCTGGTATAATTGAGTTTAACTCCGGTTTCATAGTAGGGACTGTTTTCTGCCAGCAGACTGCGGCTGAGATTCCAGCAATCTTTACTGATAGCAGACTCCACTCCAATATGAGAAGGAAGGATTCCGGCATCCACACTCCACTGATCAGATATAATATACCCAATGTTAGCTTCCAGTATCTGCTGAAAAATAGCAGGCTCGGCCGCCAGGTTGTATTGCGGGTAATTCCCTGCCATCACGGCAAAATTCGCACTTGTTTTTTTACTGGTATAGGCTGCTTTCAGATAAGCGAGGTTGATGGAAAACTCATTGTGCCTTTTGTGATTGTAAAGAAAAACCGGTCTATCCTTTGACGGGGGCTTGTTGAAATCATATTGATAATAGGCTTCTGCATAGCCACTGATACTCAGTTTGCCGGTACTGTCCTGTCCAGATACATAATTAAGTATAGCGCTGGCAATAGTATAACAGATGAATCGCTTCATGATTATTTTTTTTAATTAAGGCCTGTAGTACGGATCGTTCAGGTATTCCCTGCTACCCGGGTCAGTTCTGTAACCGGAGCCGGGTGGTAAACCAGGGGCACATCTTCAATCACCACATCACTTTTATCGAGACCGAAAGCCTTTTCATCGCTCTGCCCCAGGCCTTTCAGGAAAAAGTAGGACTGCAAAAGTATCCCCTCTCCGAAGGCAAATTCATTTTCAACAGAAAGAAATTTTTCGATCACGATGAATTTAAAATCGGGCTCCGCATTATAACGGGTAGACCCATCAGGCCTGATATGCAGGCTCAGCTCCTTTTTGTCGACCAGATCTTTGACAATTTTCTTGAAATAGATTTCCGTTCTGGGTTGTACCCTGAATCCGGCATTGATGGTTACCTTGATTACTTTATCATCAATCAACTCACTTACATCATAGGTAAGGGTGTAGGGCTGCTCTGTTCTGTTGATATGTACAAACCAGTAAACATCGGCCCTCTTTGGTTTTTTTGCAAAGATAGAATTAATGATTTTTTCTTCTACCTGGTGCCGGCTATTCGCTTTGGTCAGATAGATCAGGTGAGTGGAGAATTTTGGCACCTGATCATCTTCACTGAGTTCTTTAATAACCGGTGCATATTTACCCAGGTCGGCAAAACGGGTGAAGCGGTTATTGGTCTTGCGTGCATTGTACCAGATATACATGACCAGAAAGATGAATAATTCGAAAAATAAAAACATCCACCGTTCTTTTATTTTGGCCACATTCGCTATAAAGAATGATGTTTCTACTGTCGCAAAAAGAATCAGAATACCTGCTACCAGCCATTTATTCCATTTTAATTTGTAAACAAGATAATAACTCAGTAACAAAGTTGTCATCATCATAGTGATGGTAATGGAAAATCCATAGGCTGCTTCCATATGGGTCGAACTGCGGAAATAGAGAATCATCCCAATACATCCGATCCATAAGATAGTATTGACGCTGGGTATATAGATCTGTCCTTTCAGATTAGAAGGCTGCTTTACGGTGACCCTTGGCCAGAAATTGAGGTTCATAGCTTCGCTGATGAGTGTATAGGAACCACTGATTAGTGCCTGCGAAGCAATGATCGTAGCACCGGTTGCAATGATAATACCCGCAATCAGGAACCAGTGCGGCATGATTTCATAAAAGGGATTTCGCCCACCCAGCAGGGGCTGCCCCTGGTGCATGATCCAGGCTGCCTGTCCCAGATAATTGACCAGCAGACAGATTTTCACAAAGGCCCAGGTGATCCTGATATTTTTTCTGCCGCAGTGCCCCAGGTCAGAGTAAAGGGCTTCTGCACCGGTAGTACAAAGGAATACGGCACCCAGTAACCAGAAACCACCGGGGTATCTTGCCAGTAATTCATAAGCATAGTAGGGATTTAACGATTTCAGCACACCTGGATAATGTAAGATTTGTGAGAAGCCGAGAACAAAAAGCATCGTGAACCAGACTACCATTACTGGCCCAAACGCCTTTCCAACATTTTGGGTACCGAATCGCTGAAAGAAAAAGAGAAAGGAAAGAATGATAATGACAATGGGCACAGTGGGTATTCCCGGCATCACGGCTTCTAATCCTTCAACAGCTGAAGCTACAGAGATGGGTGGAGTTATGATGCCATCTGCCAGTAAAGTGGTAGCACCAAGAATCGTGGGAATTACCAGTTTTTTCCCATAACGGCGAACAAGTGCATACAAAGAGAATATCCCGCCTTCCCCATCGTTATCTGCTTTCAGGGTTAGCCAGATATATTTGACAGATGTTTGCAGTACCAGGGTCCAGAATACACAGGATACGCCTCCCAGCACCAGCACTTCATCAATTTGTTTTTCGCCAACAATGGCTTTTAGTACATAGAGCGGACTGGTACCAATATCACCGTAAATAATTCCAAGTGCCACTAACAGTGAGGCAATAGTAATCCTGTTCGAATGAATACTATTCGATTTCATTTGTAAAATTTTATAAAAATTGATGAGCTGCTAAGAATGGTTGCGTTATTAGCTACAGGTTCTTTATTTTTTCATTTGATATCAATTTGCAGAACAACCATTCAATTATTTGTATTACTGTTTTTATTCTTTAGCTATAAACCGGTATCCTACGCCAGACTCGGTAATAATATGCTCTGGCCGGTTGGGATCGGTTTCTACTTTTTTTCTCAGCTGTGCAATGAATACACGCAGGTATTGTGTTTGGTTAATATAACCCGGCCCCCAGACTTCCCGAAGTAAATACTGATGCGTCAGCACTTTTCCCTCATGCTGTGCCAGCAGGGCCACCAGTTTGTATTCTGTAGCAGTCAGCTTTACCAGTTCATTGTTTTTTCTGACAGTTCTTCCAGCAAAATCAATCTGCAGATCGCCGGCATCAATCAGGGGATTGGTTTCTTCTGCATAAGTGCCCCGTAACGCCGATCTGATTCTGGCGAGCAGTTCCCCGGTACGAAATGGTTTAACAAGATAATCGTTGGCGCCATTGTCCAGTGCTTTTACTATATCCTCCTCACTGCTTTGAACTGACAGGATAATCACGGGCTTGGTATACCATTCCCTTAGTTTGCGCAATACCGAATGACCGCTTTCATCGGGAAGGCCCAGATCCAGAATCACCAGGTCGGGTGGATGATTGGCTGCAATTCTTAGTCCCTCTTTGGCACTGTCTGCTGATTCCACTGTAAAGCTGTTGCTCTCCAGTGTGATTTCAAGCAGCCTTCGAATCTGCACTTCATCATCAATGACCAGTATGGCTGCGTTATTCATTTTTTAACTGATTGATATAGGATGTTTCTGAAGGAATCTGAATCGTGAACCGGGCACCGTGAGGTACATTTTCAAGAACGACTGTTCCGTTATGCGCTTCTACAAATCCTTTTACGATTGATAGACCCAGACCACTGCCGCCTGTTTTGCTGTTGTTCAGCCTGTAAAACTTATCAAAGACACTGTTGATTTCATCTGGCGGAAATCCGGGCCCGCGGTCCTCAATTTCAATCACCAGAAAATTGGACTCCGCTTTAACCTTGCTGTTTGATTTATCTTTTGTATCCAGTGTATATACTTTGTCTGCTTTATTATGGACACGGATCATGATATCGCTGTATGACGGGGTGTAAATGGCAGCATTATACAGGATATTATAAAGCACCTGTTCCATCAGCCCGTAATCCAGCATATAAAAGGGAAGTTTATTGTCAATTTCAATATTCAACCGGTTTGTTTTCAGGGGCTGTTCCAGTCTTTGAATCGCGTCGTATACCAACTCATTCACATCGGTCCAGTCTTTTTTGGGTTGAATAAAACCAGACTCCAGTCTTGACATACTAAGCAGATTTTCTACCTGCTGGTTTAACCGAAGGGAGGCAACAGAAATACTGGTGATCAGTTCTTTCTTATTTTCTTGTGATAAACCTGTTGGGGCAGCCATCAGGGTATCTGTGGCACCAACAATCGCGGCTATTGGGGTTTTGAGTTCATGTGAAAGAGAATTAAGCAGCGTATTGTACAGCCGGACAGTTTTCTCCTTTTCTTCTTTTTCCCGTACCTGCTGCTCGATCCGGCGAATACGGTTGGTCAATACAGCATTCACCAGAACAATGAGGAAGTACATCAGAAATAGCACACCGTCTTCTGCGGTCCCGATATGAAAAGTGAATCTCGGTTCAATAAAAAAGAAATTCCAGGCCAGGGCGCTCACCGTGGCAGCTAATAATACCGGCAGGATATCAAATACAATTGCTACCAGTGATACCGTCAACAGCAGTAAAAAAGCAACAATTTTATAATCCAGCCAGGAAGAACACAGGTAGCAAATTGCCGATACCAGCGTTACCAGGGTGAAGCTGATCAGTATCTGCAGTGATCGGTTGAGTTTTGTGAGGCGTTGTAACATATCGCTGACTGTTGACACAAAGGTAATCCCGAGGATATAAGTATGGTATTAAAGAAAACGAGGGGGGTATAAAGATTTTATAAAGATTTTGATTTTGAACGCATAGTGCAAGATGCTGTTCTAGCTTTGACAGCTGCAATTTTCTGAAAATGTCTTCACAATCAAAAGTATCCCTAGCCGGCCTCCTCATTGCCCTTGGTATTATTTATGGTGATATTGGTACCTCCCCTTTGTATGTGCTGAATGCCATTACAAACGGGAAAGAAATAACCTATGACCTGGTTACCGGATCCCTTTCATTGATTATCTGGACCCTGACCCTTCAAACCACGGTTAAATATGTTATTCTCACACTCAATGCAGATAATAAGGGAGAAGGTGGGATTTTTTCTTTGTTTGCACTTGTCAGAAGAAGAAAACGCTGGCTGGTTATTCCGACCATGGTTGGCGGTGCCGCCCTGCTTGCAGACGGGATGATCACACCCCCCATTTCAGTTACGTCGGCAATCGAGGGTTTGAAACAGGTACCGATGCTCTCCACCATTTCACAAACAACGATTATCTGGATAGTGATCGGCATCCTTTCTTTTTTATTCTTCATTCAACAATTCGGTACGGCATTTATTGGCAAATTTTTTGGACCTGTGATGGCTTGCTGGTTTATCATGCTGGCCATCCTTGGCATGATTCACCTGGCAGATGAACCGGGCATTCTCAGGGCGTTCAATCCATATTATGGTATCAAATTGTTATCTGTATATCCCAAAGGATTTTATATTCTGGGAGCAGTTTTCCTTTGTACCACCGGAGCAGAAGCCCTGTACTCCGATTTGGGCCACTGTGGTAAATGGAATATTCGCTACTCCTGGATCTTTGTGAAGAGCTGTCTGATCATTAATTACCTCGGACAGGGCGGCTGGCTACTGAGTCATTTTCATGGGAAAACAATCAGCCCTGAAATGATCAATAACGGGTTCAACCCTTTTTACGGAGTGATGCCCGGCTGGTTCCTTTATTTTGGTATTGCGATTGCCACGGCAGCTGCGATTATTGCGAGCCAGGCACTGATCTCCGGATCTTATACACTGGTGAGTGAAGCCATGCGCCTGAACCTGTGGCCGAAGCTGAAAATAAAATACCCGACAGAGGCAAGGGGGCAATTGTATATCTCTTCTGTCAGCCTCTTATTGTTTGCCGGCTGTATCGGTATTGTATTATATTTTCAAAAAGCCTCCAATATGGAAGCAGCGTACGGACTGGCCATTACACTTTGTATGATTGCTACGTCCATTCTCTTTTCCAATTACCTGGTATTGAAAAGAGCCAAGTCCTTTTGGGTTTATCTCTATCTGCTGGTTTTTCTGGCTATCGAAATTGGTTTCCTGCTGGCCAATATCCAGAAATTTCCACATGGCGGTTATGTGGCATTGATTGTGGGAGGCCTGCTTTTTGGGGTGATGTTTATCTGGTACAAGGCCAGGAAAATCAAAAACCGGTATGTGGAATTTGTGAGACTGGAACATTATATACCCAAAATACAGGAGCTGAGTAATGACCGTACTGTTTCTAAATTTGCGACCCACCTCGTATACCTTACGAGTGCTGATAACCCAAAGGAAATAGAACACAAAATCATCTATTCTATCCTGAACCGTAAACCAAAACGGGCAGATATATACTGGTTTTTGCATGTGGATACCGTTGACGATCCTTATACCTGTGATTACAAAGTAGAACATATCATCCCCAACGATATTATCAGGATTGATTTCAGACTGGGTTTCAGAATGGCGCCAAGGATCAACCTGATGTTCCGGAAAGTGGTGGAAGAACTGGTGACCAACAAAGAAGTAAATGTGATCAGCCGCTATGAAAGCCTGGCCAGCAGCAATGTGGTGGGCGATTTCCAGTTTATCGTGATGGAAAAATATATCAGCCAGGATGGTGAACTACCTTTCCTGGAAAAACTGGTGATGCGGATTCATTTCTGGCTCAAAGGCATCAGTTTGTCTGAAGAAAAAGGCTTTGGCCTTGATCCCTCCAATGTGACAATTGAAAAATTTCCACTGGTCGTTGGACAGGTGCCCAATCTCCGGCTCAGGCGAATTTTTGATGATCGGGATATGTAATCTGCGTGGCAACAGTTACGGAATGATTTTACTTTTCTTCCTGCTTCAGTGATTTGAAGTACTCCATACTTTTTTCTCGGTCTCGGTTTGTTTTTCCAGGGATTCTGTACCTATTTTTCTCCTCAGTGATTTGTATACACTGATCGAGTTGTCAAGCGCCTTCACCAATGAAGCCTTATTATACTGCGCCACCGTGATCTTCAGATTCTCCAGGTCAGAGGGCGTGAGCCTTTTTTCCACCTTCCGCAAACCTCGGGCTTTCTGACTGTTCTTCAATTGCATCAATGGAGATAATACATTCATCCGCAGGTAATCCAGGTTACTCAGCGCTTCAAAATATTCACCACGGCCAATTTTAGTGGCAATATAATGCACCCAGGTCCAGAAGCGGTCCTCGATCCATTGCAAATCAGGTGCAGGCCATTGTGAAGGATACAGCCTGATGACTTCGCTGAGTTGGCCCTCTCTTTCAAAAATTACCACCGGGTCATCTACCCTGGTTTGAAATTCCTGCAGCGTTACAAATTTGATATCAACATGCAGCAACGGGTTATCATACAAACAAACCAGCAAGCGAGGTTCACTTACATGTTCACCGGTAAAGCCAGAGATAAAATCTCCAAACTCTTTTGCAATGCGGATCATTTTTTCTCTGTTGCCACCGATCTTTTCCCGGCTTACCAATACAAGATCCAGATCAGAATATTCGTCCATATCATCATCCGCCCAGGAGCCGGCAACGGCCAAACCGATAATGGACGGGTCCCTGCTGACCAAACCGGTTACCCGCTGAGCAAATTCTTTCTGGATCATTTACTTAAAGATAAAAATTGTAGGGCAATGGCAATAAAAACCCCCCGGTCAGCGGGGGCTTTTCTATTTATTTATTAATTTTTTAGTTCATCCGGATCACTCTCCGGTTTCCTCCACCTCCCTGATTCATTTCACTCATCATTTTATCAACTTCTTCTTTGAACTGAGCCCTTGTATATCTCTTTTTTCCACTGGGCTCTTTGATCAAAGCCAGGTCTGCTTTTTCTGATATACTGGTTGCTTTGTAAATCTGGGTACCATCTTTCACATCCATTTCAAGAATCAATCCGGGTAACTGACCCTGGAATTCACCAGGACCTGATGATACCGGAATATCCGTTGCAAACCAGGCTATAATCTGGGAAGTATCTTCTATTTCCTTTTTTTCCATCACGCCGTTGTCCATATTCATCGTGGTTCTTTTGCTGACCCTTGATGTAGTTGCCTTCATACAATTGTGGCCGAGTATAACTTTTGTCTCCCCTGCCATTTTCCATTTCAGCTTGCTGATACTGTCTTCCACGATAAACACTTTGTCCATCATTTCCCGGCTTTCCACTTTTTTGCCGGTTTCCAGATTACAGTACAGCACATCATTTGAACCGGCCACAATCATTCTTACATGTGCACCGTTTTCCGATTGAAAACTATTCTCATTGTCATCCGTCTCGGTTTCTGCCCCTTTCCACAGGATTTGGTTATTGCCATAAGTCAGTTCAAATTTATCGGTACGGGAACTGGGCATTTGTTGCTCCATTCCTCCGGGTAAACCGGCAAAACTGAATTGAAGTTTGGAAATCCTGTCGTAGGTTATCTTTCCCTGCGATGACTGAGCTTGCACAAGCTGCTGATTGTTAAGATTGAAACGGCGGCCAGTAGATATCTTTTCATGACTGTTATAATTTTGTTCAAAGCTAAATCTCTCCCTTCTCAGTATAAGTTAAGCCACCTTTCATTAAGGTTAATAAAGGTTAATGGCCCTGTTTTGACCCGGAACATTGCTATACATTTGTTGTCTGATTTCAACGTATGAAAAAATTCCAGTGGCTGGGATTATTAATGACAGCCGCCATATTAGGGGTAACCGGTTTCCAGCTTTTCTGGCTGCGGCAGAACTATGAGCGGGAAAAACAGGCCCTGCAACTCAGGACCAATGCCGCTTTCCGGGAAACCGTGGTTCGGGTACAGGCTTCCAAAATGAAACTGGATGGTGCTCTCTGGAATGAACGGGCTGAAAAACCGGTTGTTAAAGTGATGATTGATGACAGGGACAATAAAGTAGAAAGAGATACTGTGAAAATCATCCCCGGACAAAAAGTGATTTCCACCGTTAATATCATCCGTGATAAAATGCTGGACTCCCTTCATAAAAATCCACCCAAGGGAGGCGTGGTGATTTCCATGAATAAAACAATGGTCAATATCCATGGGAGGGATACAGGCAATTTACCAATGCCATTCCCTACAACTCCCAACAAAGACTATATATTAAATCTGTTATACGGTGTGGATTCACTGCAGGATAGTATCAGGGTACAGGATCTGGACAGCGCCTATGCGGTAAGACTGAAAAAAGATGAGTTGAACATACCCTTTACAATAACTGTGGCTGACAGTATCCAAAAAGCAGAAGATAAAGACCGTGATTATGTTACCGTGGGCTTTGCCAAACCGGTGACTTATCAATTATCTCTCGGAAACAGTTTTCCCTTCCTGGTCCGGAAAATTGCGATGCCGATTTTATTTTCACTGCTATTGCTGGGCATCACGATTCTTTCATTTGTGCTGCTTTACCGGAATATGCGTAAGCAGGAACGTTTGGCTGAATTAAAAAATGAATTTATCAGTAATATCACCCATGAGTTAAAAACACCCATTGCAACCGTTGGGGTGGCCATCGAGGCGCTGAAGAATTTCAATGCCATGGAGAATCCGCAGCGTACCCGGGAGTACCTGGATATTTCCGGCAATGAACTGCAAAGACTCAGCCTGCTGGTGGATAAAGTGCTCAAACTCTCCATGTTTGAGAAAAAGGAAATCGACCTGCGATATGAAACACTGAATTTGCGGGAACTGGTACAGGAAGTAAGCTCCTCCCTGAAGCTGCAACTGGAAAAACAACATGCCAGCCTGCATATTTTACAGGAAGGAGATGTTACATTGCCGGCCGACCGCCTGCACCTGCTCAGTGTGATCTTTAACCTGGTGGATAATGCACTCAAATACGGAGGAGAGCATCCGGAAATACGTATTGTATTAACAGGAAATGAACAAGAAGTGGTGATGAAAATAGCTGATAATGGAATTGGTATTCCGGCTGAATACAAGGAAAAGATTTTTGAAAAATTCTTCCGGGTACCGCACGGCGATACCCATAATGCCAGGGGTTACGGACTGGGATTGAGTTATGCGGCCCAGGTAATCAAAAAACACCAGGGTAGTATACGGGTGGAGAGTGAAGAAGGAAAAGGCGCTCAGTTTATTATTGTACTGCCGAAAACAATCAAAGTATGAGCAAGACAAAAGTACTATACGTGGAAGATGAGCTCTTTCTTGGTAAAATTGTAAGGGAAAGTCTGGAAAGCCGCGGGTTTGAAGTAGTGATGGAAAGCGATGGTTCAAGGGTACTCGGACTATTCAAAAATACAAAACCGGATATCTGTGTGCTCGATATCATGTTGCCTAACAAGGACGGTTTCACCATTGCAGACGAGATCAGGGAAATTGATGAAGAAGTACCCATCATCTTTCTGACCGCTAAAACACAAACTGAAGATGTGGTGAAAGGATTTAATCTCGGAGGTAATGATTATATCCGTAAGCCATTCAGTATGGAAGAACTGATTGTACGTATCCAGCACCTGCTCAGGAATCGGACCGAGACGGTTACAAAACTCTCGGGTACTGTCAGTATGGGTACTTATACCTTCCAGATAAGCCGGCAAATACTACATAATGGAAAAGAGGAAAGAAAGCTTTCTTTCCGGGAATCCGAATTGCTGAAAATGCTGTATGAAAACCGCGACCGGATCATTGACCGGAAAGATATCCTGAATCTGCTTTGGGGAAATGATTCTTTCTTTAACAGCCGGAATCTGGATGTATATATTACCAAACTCAGGTCTTACCTGAAAGAGGATCCCTCACTTGAAATCATCACCATCAAAGGAATTGGTTACAGGTTTGTAAAGGCTTGAGAACGCACCAGAAATAAATGGCCCCGGAACTATCTGTAAACCGGCTATTTTTGCGGCACACGAAACAGGACAACCATGCACCGCAACAAGAGAATAGCGATACTTACCATTTTCTTTTTCAGCTTCTTTGTAACAGCCCTGGCACAGGATAACCGTATTCAATATCCAACCGGTTTGAAGAACGCATATTTCGGGGTCAATATCGGTTATATCAACTATCCCTTCTCCATGCAACAACTGGAACCGGGGTTTCAGGCTGATGGCGTTACTGTTCCGCATACTGCTGTCAGAATTGTTCTCTATGGTCTGCCAATCAATAAATACCTGTCGGCAAGAATTACTTATATGCGCCCCGTAAACTGGGTGCAATACAGGAATGTAAACGGCGATCTGCAAAACCATTCTGTCTGGATGAATATTGCCGGACTGACCCTGCAGGGAAGATTGCCATTGAGTAAAAAAATATCCATTACCGGTGAAGCAGGCCTTGGTGTGATTACCCGGAACGGATTTGAGATCAACGGCGTTCCGGTGGTTAAAAATGCCAACTATGGTACCGGGCTTTTTGGCGGGGCGATCCAATACCACCTGAATAATAAATGGGACCTGCAACTGAGTACGGCCTGGACACCAGAACATAAAAAAACCCGTCAGCCGCATACCTTGTTTATTGCCGGTGGATTTAACTATAACCTATATCCTTTATCCAAAGAAAAAGTGGAAAGGAATGCCAAAACCGGTCTTTCATTTCCCAAACATTTCCTCATGGCAGGATTTACGACCAATGCACTTGGCTATGGGGTGAATGATGCTTTGTCCAAAGGACCAGTGCCCATTTTCTGGGGAGGTGATGCGCATGTGAAAACAGGATTTTCTATCAGCTATCAGCGGAATATATTTCATGCCCGTAAAGTCTTTGCAATGGACTGGGGCCTGCACACCGGTATCTGGAAAAGCCGGGACAAGGGCGAAACCATTTTCACGTTTTCATTAAACCCGGTACTTCGTTTCAATGCTGTTCGTAGCAGGAATGCTGATTTTTTCCTAGAGTATGCCGTGGCCGGTCCAACTTTTATATCAAAGACGAAAGTTGACAACGTGCCACTCGGCCGCAAATTCACTTTTCATGATTTTATGGGTATTGGTGTTTTTGCCGGTAAGGAAAAAGAGTGCTGGGAGGCATCCGGATTGCTCATTATTCCAACGGAAATCTCTTTCCGCAAAACGATGGCGTAAAAATTCCGCTTACGTTTAACCTGGGTTATGTACTGAACTAAGTTTTGGCGGCTTTCTGATATTCTTTACCTTTTCAGTACCAAAACCAAACCAACAATGAAAAAGCGCCTCACACTGGCAGTACTTGCCATGATGGCAATGGCTGCCCTTTATTTTTCCTCCTGTAAGGAAAAGAAAGCCGAAACAACTTCCACAAGCTCTGCAGATTCCCTTCAAAAGATGGTGGCCAGAGGTGAATACCTGGCCAATCATGTAACCGTTTGTATCGATTGTCACAGTATCCGCGATACCGGCCATTTTTCTATGCCCATTGTTCCGGGTACAGAAGGAGGCGGTGCTGCTTTTGCGTTCGGCAAAGGGGAATTTGTTCCGGGCGAAGTCACGCCTCCTAATATTACACCTGCTGCACTGAAGGACTGGTCAGATGAAGAATTACTCAGGGCCATCACCAGGGGTATTAATAAAAAAGGCGATACTATTTTCCCCATCATGCCCTATCATTCTTACAGTAAAATGGACAAGAGTGATATCCTGGCGATTGTGGCCTATATCCGTTCATTAAAACCGGTGGAACATACCACTCCTGCCCGTAAATTGGATGTGCCGATGAGTATGTTTGGACCACTCCCCGATGGAAACCTGGATCAGAACAAAATGCCTGACCCCGCGGATAAAGTGGCCTATGGTGCCTATCTGACCAGGTCGGCGGCCTGTGCCGATTGTCATACACCGATGGGGCCTAAGGGTCCGGACTTCTCCAAAGTATTTTCTGGTGGTACTGTTTTTGATAACCCTGTTTTCAAAGTAGCAGTAGCCAATATCACACCGGATACAGCTACGGGTATTGGTGCATGGACAGAAGAAATGTTTGTGAACAAATTTAAAACGAATGCTTCCGAAGCCATGTTGCAAACAAGACCCGGCCGGCAGAATACATTCATGCCCTGGAGTATGTATGGAAATATGAAAGAGGATGATCTGAAAGCGATCTATGCATTTTTAAGAACCGTGAAACCCGTCACGAACAAAGTAGAGAAGTTTCCCAAATAAGCAGAACCAATACCAACAGTAATAAGGGACAGTTTTGAATCAGGATTTTTATTCGGGTTTGAAACTGTCCCTGTTATAAGTATCAGGGCCGGCATGATCTCCCTCCGTCAATGCAAAATTGATAAAGCGAATACCGGGTATTTCCGTCAGGTTATACACGGCTTCTCCAAAATATAACTCGGGCCCGGTAGAACCCATTTGTTGCGTGAGATAAGTAGCTTCTGGAATCTTTACATATAAAGTATCTCCCGATTGGTGCAATACCTGTAATTGTATATCAGGATAGTGTTTGTTCAGGAGTGCTGTTACTGCATTGATGGAAAGACTATCGGGAAATGGAGCACCGGTTCTCTTCAATATTATATTGCCGCTTGAATCATCCATTGATGCCTGCCAGCTTTGTTGTTCCGTAAGGTTGTCATTATTTGCTTCAGGCTCGTTGGTTTGATTACTGCCACAGGAAGCGAGGAGTAAAAAAATACCGTATAGAAAAAGATGCTGTTTCATCATTCCGGTTTTGATGAAGATGAAAGTTACGAAAATAAGCCGGGGGCTTATTGATCAGAACCGCATTTCGATCTGACGGGTGCCGCGGGCCGGAATCACAAGGGTATCATAAAGCGAGATATTGACACCGTTACCCCTGGCATCAGCTTGGATAAAACTGGGAAGATCACCTGCTGTTTTATAGTTTAGAATGGTATCGATATTCCGGCCACCGTTCAGCACAACCCAACCCCTCCTTTACCATAGCCATAACTAACCGTCAGGAACTGGAAGTTGGTAACAGTGCTGGCAATGACCCTGATTTTCAGGGTGGCAGGACGAAACAAGGTAAGTTGTTGTACAAAAGGGATATTATAATGGGAACTGTCGAGATCAAAAACGGCCACTTCATTTGTGGTCAATGGATGATTGAAAAGGTCATCCTTATAGGCTTCAGCCGAATACCATCCGGATACCCGGGCAAATCGGCTGCCATCGAAACGAAACTGATACTGACCTGTTGAAGAACTGGTTGTTTGCCCGAGCAAAATTCTTTTAGCTCCGAATGTGCCTCCCCTGAATTCATTAAAATAAAATTGAAGTCTTGCCCCGCTGATTCCCGTAACGGCAGCGGAGTCAATCAGCGTGCCTGTTAAAATGAAACAATTACCGGTGCAGTTCACTCCATCAAAGAGGGGGTCATTTTTTTTACGGCAGCCGGAGGTCAGGGAGCAAAGTCCCCATAATATAAACAGGATGTAAAATATTTGTTTCACATCAAATAAATTGATCAACCAGCCGCTTCTTCCTTTTTCCATTCTTTGTCCATATAAAATGTGCCAAAGGGAATAATGGAAGCCAGCCCGGCCTTTGCCAGCCATTTGAAATCTTTTTTATAATCAGATTTTACTTCGCGGGCCAGTATAAAAAAAGCAACAAAGAGTACTCCATGCAAACCACCAACTATTGTTACTGCCATGGGCATACCGGCAAAATATTTCAGTGGCATGGCAATAAAGAGCAGGACTAAAAAAGAAACTCCTTCTGCAAAAGCTGTTTTTCTAAACCAGGAAAATGTTTTTTTCATATATGATTCATCAGTATAAACCGGTCAAAATTAAATCTGAGAAACTGTCTTCTGAAAATAAAATACAGGCAAAGATGCGCATGATCTTTGAAAAGCTGATTAATAATTGATCACCTGCTCTTCAATTGTTTCCGGAATCTCCCTCCACTCATACTGCTGGTTTCGCAACTGTGGTTCAAAGCCGGCTTCCCGGATTGCATCCTGAATACTTTTGTAAGTAAAACGATGCGGGGCTCCGGCAGCGCTGACCACATTCTCTTCAATCATGATGGAACCATAATCGTTGGCACCTGCATGCAGACAAACAGAAGCGGTTTGTTTGCCTACCGTTAACCAGCTGGCTTGTATGTTTTTTACATTGGGCAACATGATCCTGCTCAGCGCAATCATGCGGATATATTCTTCAGCAGTGGTCAGGTTTTGTACGCCCCTGATCCGGGCAAGCAAGGTATCCACATCCTGAAAAGTCCAGGGAATAAAGGCCAGGAATCCCTTGGCTGTTTCCGGTTTCCTGCTCTGTACTTCCCTGATTTTAACCAGGTGCTCAAATCTTTCTTCAATGGTTTCCACATGACCAAACATCATGGTGGCTGAGGTGGTGATATTTAATTTGTGCGCTTCATGCATGATGTCCAGCCATTCCTGTGATCCGCATTTTCCTTTGCTGATCAGGCGGCGAACCCGGTCGATCAGGATCTCAGCACCGGCACCGGGTAATGAATCAAGTCCCGCATCTTTCAGCGCCATCAGTACTTCCCGGTGGGTTGATTTTTCCAGTTTGGTAATATGTGCCACTTCCGGGGGCCCCAGAGCATGCAATTTTATATTGGGGTATTCGGCTTTAATGGCTTTGAATGTATCAATATAGTATTGAAGACCCAGGTCCGGGTGATGGCCGCCCTGCAATAAAAGCTGATCGCCACCATATTTCAGGGTTTCTTCAATCTTGCGGCGATAGGTGGGCATATCGGTGATATAGGCTTCGGCATGCCCGGGAATACGGTAAAAATTACAGAACTTACAATTGGCAATACAAACATTGGTGGTGTTCACATTCCGGTCGATCTGCCAGGTTACTTTGCCATGGGGAACCTGTTTTTTACGTAATTCATCAGCAATCAGCATCAGGTCGGCCAGGGGAGCATGATGGTAGAGGTAAACCCCTTCTTCCACTGTCAGGAAACCAAAAGAAGCCGCTTTGTCATATATTTCATTTAACTGCATAGTGCAAAGGTACAGGTTCAACAAAAAAGGGCCGAACGGGTTCAGCAGGCCGGTAAATTGTTTAATTATTATGTAAGCGGAAAGCGTGTTTGCATCATTTTATGCAAAATAATTGTCATAAGAGTGGGGAATACCCCAAACATTAAAATACCGTGATGAAACGGATTGTTTATAGTCTTGCCATGATACTCCTGTTCCTGCAGCCCTTCAGCGGGCGTGCACAGGAAGAATTTATTGAACCCCCATCTAAATTTATCACCTCTATACCCTTTATCCAGCTCACGGGGGGTATCATCATCATGCAGGCGAAGCTGGACAATATCGCTGATACGCTCAATTTTATCCTGGATACAGGCAGCAGTGGTATTTCACTCGACTCCACCACGGCTGATTATTTGAAACTGCAACCCAGTCCGTCTAATCGCACCATCCGGGGCATTGCAGGTATCCGGAATGTAAGTTTCTTATACAACCGCTCACTACGATTACCGGGATTGACAATCGATAGTCTGAATTTTCATATTAACGACTATAGTATACTCACTACTGTATACGGAGAAAGGATTGATGGGATCATTGGTTATGCAGTACTGAGCCGCTATATCGTTAAACTGGATTACGATAGCGCAAGGATCACATTCGCCACTCCGGGTACCATTCGCTATCCACGCGCAGGCTACCTGCTCAAACCCACTATTGCCCAGTTGGTCACCCAGCCCATGCGGGTCAGGGATGACCGTACCATTAATTCCCGTTTTCTTTTCGATCTGGGGGCTGGTCTCTGTATATTATTTTCAAGGGATTTTATTGATGACAGCAGCCTGCTGGATAAAAAAAGAAAGCGCTGGCAGAAAGAAGGGGAGGGATTGGGCGGAAAAATTGATATGGAACTGACCATTGTGAAAGAAGTAAAAGTGGGTCCATATAAATTCAGGAATGTGCCAGCCTTTATTTTTGATGATGTATACAATGTAACCTCTTATCCGCATATGGGCGGCTTGCTGGGAAATGATATCATGCGGCGGTTTAATGTGATCCTGAACTATCCGGGCGGGGATATTTTCATAACTCCCAATAGCCATTTCACTGATCTTTTTGACTATTCCTATACCGGGCTGGAACTTTACCTGGTAGAGGGGAAAATTATTGTGGGTGATGTGGCCTCAGGGTCACCGGCTGAAACGGCCGGACTAAAAGAAGGTGATGAAGTCGTTGCCGTCAATAAAGTGTTTAATCAAAACCTCAATCAGTATAAGATCGCTCTTCAAACCCCGAACGAAAAAGTAAAGCTCATCATCCTTCGCGACGGTGTGATGGAAGAAAAGGAAATAAGGGTTCGCAGTATCCTGCACTGACCTCTTTTCGGTCACGGCTTTAACAGGAATTTCAATAACTTTACATGGCCCTCCTTTGCGAAAGCATTGGGGGCGCATTATCTTAGAAGGAACGTAAATAATTGTATGATACAGTTTGAAAAATTTACATTGTCCAATGGTTTGCGGGTTATTGTACACCAGGATCTCAGCACACCCATGGCCGTGGTGAACCTGATGTATGATGTGGGTGCCAGGGATGAAGATCCTGAACGTACCGGTTTTGCGCATTTGTTTGAGCACCTCATGTTCGGGGGATCAGTCAATATTCCCAGTTATGATGAACCACTGCAGATGGCCGGTGGCGAGAACAATGCCTATACCACCAACGACCTCACCAACTACTATATTCAGTTACCGGCCGATAACCTGGAAACTGCTTTCTGGCTGGAAAGCGACCGCATGCTCTCCCTGGCCTTTAGTAAAAAAAGCCTGGATGTACAACGCAAGGTCGTGTGTGAGGAGTTCAAGGAACATTATCTCACCAAACCGTATGGAGATGTCTGGCATAAAATGCGGGAACTGGCTTATACCACACACCCTTACCGCTGGATGACGATCGGTAAAGAATTATCCCATATTGAAAATGCGGCTCTGGCTGATGTGGAGCATTTCTTTTTCAAACATTACCGTCCTGTCAATGCTGTATTGGTGGTAGCCGGAAATGTAACCGTTGAAAAAGTAAAGTCCCTGGCAGAAAAATGGTTTGGGGATATACCATCCGGAGAAAAATACAAGCGTAACCTGCCGCAGGAACCGGAGCAGACCGCAGCCCGCAAACAAGTGATTCAATCCAATGTACCGCTGGATGCGTTTTATAAATGCTGGCATATGGCGGGCCGCCTCGACAGAAGATACTATATCGCAGATCTGCTGGGCGATATTCTCAGCGGAGGTGGTTCTTCCAGGTTGTATCAGTCGCTGGTGAAAGAAAAAAAATTATTCAGCAGTATTGAGTGTTTTCATTTCGGCAGTACCGATGCCGGACTGATGGCTATTGAAGGAAAACTGGTAAAAGGCGTACAGATAGATGAAGCTGAAAAAGCGGTAGAAGCAGAACTGGATAAAATGAAAAATGAACTGGTTTCCGCCAGTGAATTACAGAAAGTAAAGAACAAAACTGAAAGCATGATTGCTTTTGAAGACATGAGCGTGATGAGCCGAGCGAACAGCCTGGCTTATTATGAACTGTTAGGGGATGCTTCCTGGATGAATTTTGAACTGGAGAAATATGCATCAGTCAGTGCAGAAGATATTCTTCAGGAAAGCCGGAACATTTTCCGGGAAAGCAACAGTAATACGATACATTATCTATCCAATAATTAAGAAAGGAATTTATGCCAGACAGGAAACAGGCACCGGTCATTGTAGATGCAGTGGATTTTGATCTCCGGTTAAAGCAGGCTGAAAAGATTGTTTTAAAGAACGGAGTCGAAGTGTATGCAGTGAATGCAGGTGCAGAAGAAGTGATGTCCGTAGAATGGGTATTCTATGCCGGTAACTGGTTCGAGGATAAAAACCTGGTCGCCGCTACCAGTAATTTTTTATTAAGAAACGGAACCAGCAATAAAACAGCTTTTCAGCTGAACGAGCATTTTGAATACTATGGCGCCTATCTCAACCGGGCCTGCTATAATGAAACGGCTACGATCACCCTGCACTGTTTGAATAAACATATTCAGGAATTGCTGCCGGTGGTTCGTGAACTGATCACCGATTCGGTAATGCCACAGGAAGAGCTGGATACTTACCGGCAGAACATGACGCAAAGGCTGAAAGTAAACCTGAAGAAAAGCGATTTTGTGGCCAGCCGGCTGATTGATGCTTATGTTTATGGCGAACAACATCCCTATGGCAAATACACCCGGCTGGAAGATTTTGATTCGCTGAACAGAGAAGAACTGATTGCTTTTTACAAGCAATATTATCAGCAGGGAAAATTTGTGATGTTTATTGCAGGCCGTCTTCCTACGGGATGGCCTGACCTGATCAACCGCTATTTTGGTGATCTGCCGAATGCTGCCGGCGACATGCACAATATCAGCAGGGAACCGGTGGCTGAAAAAAAATCAAGGATCATCAATGATGCGGAGGGGGTACAGGGTTCTATCCGGATGGCCCGGCCATTTTATAACCGCCATCATCCTGATTTTGTAAAGGCGATGGTGCTCAATACACTTTTTGGCGGATTTTTCGGCTCCCGGCTGATGAGTAATATCCGGGAAGACAAAGGCTATACCTATGGCATACATAGTTTCCTGCAAAATCATATACATGACTCAGCCTGGGTGATTTCAACGGAAGCAGGTAAAGATGTTTGTGAAGCTACTATTCAAGAAGTGTATAAGGAAATGAAAATTTTAAGAGATGACCTGGTCGATGAAGAAGAATTGCTATTAGTGAGGAATTACATGATGGGCAGTATCCTGGGTGACCTTGACGGTCCTTTTCAGATCATTGCCCGATGGAAGAATATTGTGCTCAATAAACGTACCGACCAATATTTTTACGACTCTATTCAAACCATCAAAACCATATCAGCAGAAGAATTGCGGGCACTGGCACAGCAATACCTGCAGCCGGAAGATTTTTATGAACTGGTAGTGGTATAAAACTTATTCTTTAATAAAGTTGGTTTTATACAGGAGCCCATCATTGTTTTCGGCCTGCAGGTGATAAACCCCGTTTTTCAGAGAACGAATATCCACTTGTCCATTACTCCTGGCGGCATTGATCACCAACTTGCCGGTGGCATCAAATATTTTAATTGAACTGAACTGCACATTGCCGGGCACGGTTATTTGTATCAGGCTGCGTGATGGATTCGGAAAAATACTGATGTCTTTATAAGCCGACAATTCTTTGATCATCACAATTCCTGAAAAAGAAAACTGTCCGTCCATATCCACCTGACGAATCCGGTACAGGCTATTACCGCTTCCAGGTGCGGGGTCGAAAGCAGTATAAGTATTCAGACTGCTGTTACCGAGGGCCGGTACTTCACTGATGGCAGTATACTGCTGACCATCCTTACTTCTTTCAATAACATATTTTAAAACAGCAGTTTCACTGGTTGTTGCCCATTTTAATAATACTGAACCATTGGATTGGCGGTTACCGGTAAAGGAAACCCATTTCACCGGCAATACACCAGACCAGCTGAAGTTGCCGATGGAAAAACTTCGGTTACCGGCGCCAGGATTGTTGGGGTTGTTGGCATAAGAAACGGTTAAACTGGTTACCCCGCTGATGATGCTCACATCAGCAAAGTCATCGGTTGTATTACCCTGTGTTCCCCTTGCAATGGCAGTTGTAGTTCCACTACCGGTTATCGTAGGCCCGGAGGGAGTGGTCATGGTAATATTTTGACCGGTAGATCCATTCACTGCCGTAACAGTGGCCTGGTCGCCGCTGGAGGCATCGGTCCCGTCTATGTCATAAATGCGAAAGGATAAACCGGTGACAGCCGGACTGAAAGTAAAAGTATAAGCTACAAGTTCACCGGTAGCAACAAATGTAACAGAGGAACGTAGAGCACAGTTTACTGCACAATCGTTCGCAGTTCCTGAAGGGTTGGCTGCATATTTGATCGGAAAGCTGCCATTAATCCTGTTTGTATTACCAGTAATATTCAGGGAAACGGTGGTGGCCGGACTACCGATCGACCCGAAATTGGTACTCAGGTTCCCGGTTGTATAGGACACGGTATTCCAGTTCAGGTCCTGGCCGAAACAGCTGCTGGAACATAATAAGGCCAGGAGCCACAAGGTATTTTTCATTAGGAATTCAATTTAAGGATAACCAAAGATAGGGGAATAGGTAAAAACACTTAATTTGAACATATATTATAGTTATTCACTATTCACATAGTTCCCTGGCAGTTTCGGGAAAATAGAGCTGACTTGTCAGTGGTTAAAGCAATGAGGAAGCCGATGAAGCCGGGGACTCTGACTCTGCGCGATCTTAATTAGGTTTGCAAAATGAATTTCGATAAAAAGGACTTGTCAAACGATCAGCTTGTTCAGTTTTACCGTTCCCTGCTCTGGCCGCGAATGATTGAAGAGAAAATGCTGGTATTATTAAGGCAGGGCCGGATCTCCAAATGGTTCAGCGGGATTGGCCAGGAAGCTATTTCGGTAGGCGCCACCCTGGCCCTTGACAATGATGAATGGATCATGCCCCTGCACCGGAACCTCGGTGTATTCACCAGCCGGAATATGCCCTTGCACCAATTATTTATGCAATGGCAGGGAGCGCAGGAAGGTTATAGCAAAGGAAGAGAAAGAAGTTTTCATTTCGGTAACAGCGAACATCATATCTGCGGAATGATTTCTCATCTGGGACCGCAACTGGCCATTGCCGACGGAGTGGCACTGGCTCATAAACTGAGAAAAGAAAAAAAAGTATCACTGGCATTTACCGGAGATGGTGGTACCAGTGAAGGAGATTTTCATGAAGCATTGAATGTGGCAGCAGTCTGGGACCTGCCGGTGATTTTTATTATTGAAAATAACGGTTATGGTTTAAGCACACCGGTGAATGAACAATATCGTTGTATCAGTCTGGTAGATAAAGCCAAAGGTTATGGGATGGAAGGTGTGCAGATTGATGGCAATAATCTGCTCACTGTTTATGAAACCATCAAAGGGGTCCGGGACTATTGTATTAAACACCAGAAACCTTACCTCGTTGAGTGTATGACTTTCCGGATGCGGGGGCATGAAGAAGCCAGTGGCACCAAATATGTGCCGCAGGATTTGTTCCGGCTCTGGGAGCAAAAAGACCCGATTAAAAATTATGAGCAATACCTGATAGATGCCGGCGTACTCGATGAAACAACGGTGACGGCTATCAGGAATGAATTCAAAGAAAAAATTGAATCAGAACTGGCCTTGGGTTTTGAAACCGCTCCGGTGCAGGCGAATACTGAAGCCGAATTGGAAGATGTATTTGCAGCCAGACCGGTGATGCCGCATGTAAAAGTGCTGGATCGTTTAACCGACAGCAATGCAGGTACAGAAAAAAGATTGATTGATGGCATCAGTGAAGGATTAAAACAATCCATGCAGCAACATTCCAACCTGGTATTGATGGGACAGGATATTGCAGAATATGGTGGCGCTTTCAAAATCACTGAAGGATTTGTACAGGAGTTCGGGAAGGAGAGAGTACGCAATACGCCATTATGTGAAAGTGCGATTGTGGGAACGGCACTGGGTTTGTCATTGAAAGGATTCAAGAGCATGATGGAAATACAGTTTGCCGATTTTGTAACGGTGGGCTTTAACCAGATCGTGAATAACCTGGCCAAGATCCATTACCGCTGGGGGCAAAATGCGGATGTGGTGATCAGGATGCCGACCGGTGGTGGCGTTGGGGCCGGCCCTTTTCATAGTCAGAGCAATGAAGCCTGGTTTACAAAAGTGCCCGGACTCAAAGTAGTATACCCCTCATCTCCTTTTGATGCCAAGGGGTTGATGATTGCTGCGATCAATGATCCCAATCCGGTTTTGTTTTTTGAGCACAAAGCCCTGTATCGTTCCATCAGCGGGCCGGTGCCGGCAGACTATTACGAAGTACCCATTGGGAAAGCCTGTTCGGTGCGGACAGGAGAAGATATTTCGATCATTACTTATGGCAGTGCAGTTCATTGGGCTGTGAACTATGCCGATGCGCATCCTGAAATGTCCATTGATATATTGGATCTGCGTACCCTGGCCCCGTTGGATTACCTGGCCATCAGACAGTCGGTTCAAAGAACCGGTCGTGTATTGATATTACATGAAGATACTTTGATTGGCGGCATCGGTGGTGAAATAGCAGCCTGGATCGGAGAAAATTGTTTTCAATTGCTGGATGCGCCGGTGATGCGTTGTGCCTCGCTGGATACACCGGTACCCTTTAATATAGAACTGGAAAATAATTTTTTGGCGAAGGCGAGACTGGAGGAAACGGTGCAAAGGCTGGTGAATTATTGAAATACCTCATTACTATCCCCGTTTTTTCAACCTAAAAAAGTATTTTTTTATCTTCTCCATTTGTCCTTTTTCCCATTTTCTTTCCATGGGTTCTGTTTAACTTGCCCGACGATTTCGTCAATGAAAAAATTGCTACTGTTTATTCTGCTTTACTCCGGCACCTGCTTCGCCCAGGATGCATCGGTATTTAAACCCGATGCCATTAAAAAAGAAGTAGTAGCTACCCGGATCAGTCAGTCCATACGGATTGACGGGAAACTGGATGAGGCCGAATGGCAACAAGCCCTGCCCGCTCCTTCCTTCATTCAGATCGAACCTTTTCAGGGTGCCAACCCCAATCATCCCACCAGTACACGGGTTTTATACAACCGGCAGTATTTATATATCGGTATCATGGCCTATGATTCCGGAGGAAAGAAAGCTATTCGTGCTACCGATTTCAAAAGGGATTTCAGTGTTAGAAGCCATGACCATGTAGGTATATCTCTGGATGGATTCAATGATCACCGCAATGCCATGGCTTTTACCACCAATGCCTATGGCGTACAACGTGATCTGCTGGTATTTGATGATGTACTCACCGATCTGGACTGGGACGGACTATGGAAAGTAAGAACAAACCGGACCGATAGCGGATGGGTGGCCGAGATCGCCATTCCCTGGCAAACGCTTCGTTATCCAAAATCAACAGACAGTCTTCAGCAATGGGGATTCAATGTGGTGCGTAACCGGAGACTGACCAATGAAACCTCAGCCTTTTCAGCCTATCCCCGTTCCTTCAATTTTACAAGGATGGTTTATGCCGGCGTTTTAAAAAACCTGCAACCCCCGCCACCAAAAACGAATATCCGTATTCAACCCTATGTGCTGGGCTCTTACGATCGGTATAAAAATTATCCTGCGGGAACAGATCCTGAACAAAACAGTTTTCGTACCGGTGGTGAAATCAAATGGGCCATCAACCCCAATAATATTCTGGACCTGACCTTCAATACCGATTTCGCCCAGGCCGATGCCGACCGGCAGGTTAATAATGTGACCCGCTTCTCGGTGTTCTTTCCGGAAAGAAGACAATTTTTTCTGGAGAATGCATCACTCTTTGGTGCAGGAGTCGGGCCCGCTGAAGATATTTCAGGAGGCACCATGCGCATCCAGCCTTTTTTCAGCAGAAGAATCGGACTGGATGATGCCGGTAATCCGATTCCTATTGATGCCGGCGGTCGTTATGTTTATCGTTCCAGGAAAAGAAATTTCGGAACCCTCCTCATGCGGCAAAGAAAGAATGAGATCACCCCCGGCACTAATTTTTTTGTGGGCAGGTATTCGGAAAATATCGGAGCGCAAAGCCGGATCGGAGGAATAGTAACGATTAAAAATAATGACAGCGGAACCAATGTGGTGGGTGCCGTGGATGGGTTTTTCCGCCTCGGTGAATCTCATTCACTCAGCACTATGCTGATCCGCTCCTCCAATAATAACGGAGGCAAGAATGGTTTTGCCGGTTACGCACAATATTACTTTACAAATAATCAGTTCAAAATCTGGTGGACACAAACCCTGGTGACCCGCGATTTTGACCCCGCAGTTGGTTTCGTTTCCCGAAACAATGTCATAGGTACCACACCCGGCATCTTCTGGTATTACCGGGGAAATAAATTGCCTTTCAAAAAATGGATCAGGGCTTTTGAACCAGGCTTCATGCCCGAAATTTATCACGAGGCTTCCAGCGGAAAACTGATCGAAGCGCAGTTCAATACAAATCCCGTCTGGTTTAATTTTCAGGATGGTGGTTATTTTGGCTACCTGATCAATCCTACTTTCCAGCGACTCACCGAGCCCTTTGATCCGCTCGGTATTACCATCTCGCAAGGAGAGTATCGTTATTTAAGACACTTGTTCTATGTGAGTACGGATCCTTCCCGTATCATTGGCCTCAACAGTGAACTCGAATTCGGTTCTTATTTTAACGGAAAGCTGAATGCCGGGAGCCTGACGCTCAGATTCTCTCCTTCACCTCATTTTTCATTGAGCAGCACATTTAACAGGAACCGCTTTATCAAAGTAGGCGATAACCTCGAAACAGCTACGGCCGATCTCTGGAGTATCACAGGCCGCCTGGCCCTGAATCCCAGACTGCAACTCATCGGTTTTTACCAGCGGAATTCTTTAAGCAGTCAGGATAATTATAATGTCCGGCTTTCCTGGGAATACCAGCCCCTTTCCTATGTGTATGTGGTATTCAATCACCGGGGATTTGATAATACCCAGTTGAAAAGACAAACTGAGGACCATGTGATTGTCAAGCTGAGTTACCTGCGGCAGTTATAATCAGTTTTTAAAATTGTCCTGCAAAGCATTAAATTGTAGAACTCCTTTGTACCCGCAGGATCATCCTACCCTTATTCTTTCAACCACCAAAACTTAAAAATGAAACAGCTGCTATCGTTCCTGTTTGGGATTTTTGTTCCTGCCCTTATTTGTTATTGCCCAGCAAAACTGGAGCCCGGAACAATGTTTAAAACTGAAGAATATTTCTGCAGCAATTGCCTCACCGGATGGAAGCCGGGTCTTATATACCGTAAGGGAAGCGGTAATGACGGATGACCGCAGTGAATTTATTAACCAGGTATGGGTCTGTAATGCCGACGGATCTGCCCATGTGCAACTGACAAGGGGGATAAAAATTCTTCCAATCCGGGCTGGAGCCCCGATGGAAAATGGAACAGTTTTACTTCCAGCAGGGATGGTAAAAACAACCTGTATATACTTCCGGCGGCCGGTGGTGAATCAGAAAAAATAACAGATGTAAAAACAGCAGTTGGAATTTATGCCTGGAGCCCGGATGGAAATCAAATAGCTTTCCAAATGATGGATGCTGCAGAATCCAAAGAAGAGAAAGATAAAAAAGCAAAGAACGACTGGTATTTTATGGATGAAGTGGTGAAGCAAAACCGTTTGTATCTGCTTTCGTTGAACAGTAAAGATTCAGCGGGCAAATACAAGCAAAAGAAACTGAGTACCGGCAACTATAATATCAATTCTTTTGATTGGAGCCCCGATGGAAAAACGATTGCTTACAGCTTTGGGAAAACACCTGAAGCCAATGATAATAATTATAGTGATGTTTCATTGATTGATATTGAAACCGATAAAGCAAGTACAATTGCAGCTACAGGTGCCAGCGAATCCACGCCTATGTTTAGTCCGGATGGAAAACTGCTTGCCTATTACTGTACAACAGATCCGGTTGACTGGCCCGGAGCCAAGCAAGTAAAAATTTATTCGCTATCAGATGGCAAATTGTGGAGACTGAAATCAACTCCCGATGAAAGCGGAGCCATGGTAGGCTGGACACCGGATGGAAAGAATATCCTGTTTTCAGAAGCCAACAGAACCCTGGGTGGTATTTACCTGCTGAGTTTGGACGGAAAAACCTGCACTGAATGGACCAAAGGAATTACTGACCTTATTCAGGGGGGAACTCCCAATGCCAATGGAACTCATATCACTTTCGTTTTACAAAATCCTTCAAAATTTCCTGAAGCCTATATCAGTCCGGTCAGTCAATATGCACCGGTTCAACTAACAAAACTCCATGCCGATAAGTCCGCTAAAGCCTTACCCAAAACAGAGGTAATCAAATGGAAGGGCGCCGACGGAATGATGATTGAAGGATTGCTGACTTATCCTATCGGGTATCAGCCAGGACAAAAAGTTCCTTTTATCCTCAATATCCATGGTGGACCGGCTGGTGTTTTTAGTCAGGCCTGTGTGGCATCCAATGGCGGCGCATATCCTATTGCAGCTTTTGCAGAACAGGGTTATGCCATATTACGACCCAATCCAAGAGGTTCAACCGGCTACGGAACTGCATTCCGTCAGGCTAACCGGGCCGACTGGGGAGGTAAGGATTATATTGATATCATGAACGGAGTGGATCAGGTGATTAAAATGGGCGTGGCCGATGAAACGAAAATGGGGGTGATGGGCTGGAGTTATGGCGGATTCATGAGCAGCTGGGTAGTAGGTCATACCGATCGGTTCAAAGTCGCAAGTATCGGTGCGCCGGTGGTAGATCTCGCCCATCAGAACCTGACCGATGATATTGAAGGATTCCTGCCTTCTTATTTCCAGGCCAATCCCTGGGAAGACTGGGCGAATTATGACAAACATTCTCCCCTTCGGTATGTACAAAATGTAAAAACACCAGTGATGCTGCAGCATTGTGAAGGTGATCAGCGGGTGCCCATCAGTAACGGTATCATGTTTTATAATGCATTGAGAAGACGCAATGTGCCGGTTCGCATGCTTGTGATGCCCCGGCAGGCACATGGTCCTTTAGAACCCACGATGATTCTGAAAGCCATGCAGTCAAATGTAGAATGGTTTGAAAAACATATCGGGGCGAAGAAGTCATTCTGAAAGAAAGACCAAAACCAACAATAAATGAATATCATCGCTACTCCTGTCCGGGAGCAGGAGAGAATTGTTATTCTCGACAGTCTCCGGGGTATCGCCATTTTAGGGATTTTGCTGATGAACATTCCTCTGTTTGGATTACCACCTGCAGTAGCCAGGGATCCCAGCCTGCTCAATGAACAGGGTACCATCAATTATACAATATGGTACCTGGTAAGCTGGATCCCCGAGGGAACCCAACGGGCATTATGTTCCATGTTATTCGGAGCCGGTATCCTCCTCTTTATTGGAGGTAAAGAAAAGAAAGGAGGAGGAATGATGCCTGCCGATTATTTCTTCCGTCGTCAGCTTTGGTTGATGGTATTCTCGCTGGTGGATGTGTTTATTCTTTTGTGGTACGGTGATATTTTACTTGATTATGCGCTTTTGGGAATGATCATGTTTGCTTGTCGGAACCTCCCAGCGAGGCGCTTACTGATCGGAGCTGCGTTTTGCTTTGTGTTTATGCTGGCCAGAGAAAACAGGGATCTCTATCTCAAAAAAGAGAAAATTCATTTTGGCGAAATAGCAGCAGCCATAGATACCACAAAAACAAAGCTTACATTTCTGCAGCAGGAGCAACTGGCTGCGATGAAAACATTCCAGGAAAAAAATACAATTGAAGCAAAACTAAAAGAAAGAGATGAGTCCATTGTGAGAACAAATGAAAGCTACCGCACTTTATATGAATACAGGACAGGCGAATATGTGGATACCCTGGTTCATTATTTGTTTTTTGGTATCTGGGATGTATTGCTTTTTATGTTCCTGGGGATGGCTTTCTTTAAAATGGGAATCCTCACCGGGCAGGCTTCGGTAAAAACATACGTGTTGATGACCGTAATCGGACTGGGGGCAGGATTAGCAATTTCCTATTTCCGTTTACAAGCCATCATCGATGCAAAATTCAATGGGTATGAATATACCAGGAGGGCAGGATTTTCCTTTTATGAACTCTCCAGAACATTCCGGTCAATCGGGTTTCTGGGCTTGATTATGTTGTTATATAAGTCTGGAATATTCAAATGGTTTTTTGCATTGTTCAGACCGGTGGGACAAATGGCTTTTACCAATTACCTGATGCAATCACTGATTTGCGGGTTGATTTTTTATGGGATTGGTTGGGGATGGTATGGCCGTTTGGAAAGACATGAAATTTACATAGTGGTGGTTGTTGTATGGGTGTTTCAGATTATGTACAGTCACCTGTGGTTACATTTTTTCCGTTTTGGGCCTTTGGAATGGGCATGGCGCAGCCTGACTTATTGGAAGAAGCAACCAATGCGGAAGTCCAATAAGAAAGCGATGGAAGAACTTTGATGTAATAAATAATTGGAATCAGGTAGCAGCTTGTTTAGCCTTCAATGCCGCCAACCCTTTCAGGGTTTCATCACTGTTGTTTTTAAATGCACCCATTTTGTGTGAGTCGAAATAATATTTTTCACCAGCGGGGGTGGTGATGGAAAACCATTTCAGCATCCGCCAGTCAGCTTCCTGTTGTACGGTGCATTCTTTCAGATTAAAGGAGATCGGGTTACCGGTTTCGCTGGTTTTATAATAAGCATTGGTACCGGAGATATACAGTACACCATAGGAGTCAAAAAATTTAAAAGAAGCCTTGTATCTTTTAAAAGAAGCATAATGATAAAGTGCGGCATATTCAATGGGGTCCTTAATGGTGCGAAGGATTTTGTTGAATTTTTGTTCCTTGGCAAAGAAGATGATCACGACTGCAATCAACCCGATAATACCGCCGATAATTCCTCCTACAAGCATTGGTGACATAGTGTATAATGGTTTGGTTTTAGAATGAATGATGTAAAGCTTTTCCGGCCCTGGCCCCGGTATGCTGTTGCTGGTTGACCGTCAGCACCCCGTTGACCAGCACAAAATAAAAACCTTTTGAGTAGGCATGGGGTTTTTCAAAGGTAGAAATATCTTTTACTTCATTTTCATTGAAAATGACAATATCGGCAGTCATTCCTTCCCGGATCAGGCCCCGGTCCTTTAACTGAAATTTCTGCGCAGGCAATGAAGTCATTCTGCGGATCGCTTCTTCCAGTGAAATCACTTTTTCTTCCCTTACATATTTACTCAGTACCCGGGCATTGGTGCCATAACCTCTTGGATGCGGCATACCGGCACCCAGAACACGGATACTGGCATCGCTCGCGAACATATTGAATGGATAACGCATGATGTTTTTCACATCCTCCTCACTCATGCCATGGAAAACCGCACTGGCACCCCCGTTCATCATCAGGTCCATCACGGTTTCGGCTTCATAACGGGCTTTGTGTTTTCTGCCCTTCATCAGGTTGATGGCTTCAATGCTCTTGCCGTTATAAGAGGTGTCAGGTGAATAATTAGCGACCACCGCATAACTCAGGTGTTTCAGTTTTCTTTTTTTCAAACGGGCCAGGATATGATCGGTTACCTGTTTGCGGATGCCCGGTCTTTGTAAACGGGCCCGGATGGAATCCTGTCCATCGGCTAACACATCATCTGGCAATAAAGTACTGATAGAAGTGCTGCTGGCAGTATAAGGATACTGATCAATGGTTACTTCAATGCCTTCTCTTCTGGCTGCTTCCACCATGGGGATGGTTTCTTTGCTGCGGCCCCAGTTATGCTGACCGCTGCATTTGAAATGCGAGATCTCTACGGGGATCTTTGCTTCACGGCCAATGCTGATAGCCTCTTCAATAGCATAAGTGATGCTGTCCCCTTCATCACGCATATGCGTGGCATAAACGCCATTGTATTGAGCGGCAATTTTTGCGAGCGATACAATCTCGGGTGTTTTGGTATAAGTACCGGGGATATAGATCAGTCCGGTGGATAACCCAACCGCACCATCCTGCATTGCTTTCAGCATGATGGCTTCCATCTTTTTCATTTCATCGGCACTGGCATCCCGGTTAGCACGACCCATGACTGATTTGCGGATATCATTATGTCCGACCAGGGTGGCCACATTGATGGAGAGCTTCAGGGAATCCAACCAGTTGAGGTATTTGGCGATATCAATATTCGAAGAGCCGCAATTACCGGTGATACAGGTGGTGACGCCATCGTAGATAAAACTCTTTGTTTCGGGATCCTTGGCCTCATCTTCTTCGAGATGGGTGTGTACATCTATGAATCCCGGTGCTACAATCAGTCCCTTGGCATCAATAACTTTTCTGGCTGTGCCGGCTTTGATATCTCTGGCGATCTGTACGATTTTTCCGTTTTTAATGGCGAGATCACTGTAGTACCAGTTATTACCACTGCCATCAATGATTTTCCCGTTTTTGATAAGGATATCAAAGGGTTCCTGGGCGGTGGCCAACAAGGAGAATAACAGGAAGAGGGGTAAGAGGCGCATGCTGCAATTTCGAGAAGAAAATTGAGATTGGGAAAAATGCTTAACCGCCCGCAGGGCCCTGTGGGCAAAGACACAAAGACGCAAGGGAGTGAAGGGAGATTTCAAAAAAAAGTATTTTCTTAGTGACAAAGCTCGAAAAATCACAATTAATTGTCTTTGCGTTTCTTTGCGTCTTTGTGTCTTTGCGGTTAAACAATGCTTCTATAAGATTATTCACTAATTTTCAGCATGCCCCTCGACCTCGCCGAAATAAAACCCTTTTTACCCGACTTCAGCCAGGAACTCCTTCAGGTCATTGCCACCGAGGGCAGTGTTATGGATGTTCCAGCCGGTATGGAGATATTAAAAGAAGGGCAATATGTACGCATGATCCCCATTGTATTGCAGGGATTGGTGAAAGTCTTTACCCGTGTGGAAGAAAAAGAATTACTGCTTTATTATATAGGGTCTACTCAAAGCTGTATCATGTCATTTTCAGCCGGACTGAGTCAGTCGCCCAGCCGGATCTTTGCCATCAGCGAAGAGGCATCCATGTTATTATTATTACCCGCTGAGAAAATAAATAAATGGATACGGGAATTTCCGGCATTGAATGATCTTTTTTTCCGGCAATACAATCTGCGTTACACCGAAATGCTGGATACCATTAATTCCCTTCTCTTTGGCCGCATGGACCAGCGCTTATATCAATATCTCCAGGAAAAAAGCCGGTTGAAAGGGGAGAAAATACTGGATATCCGGCATAAACAGATTGCGGCTGAACTGGGAACTGCAAGGGAAGTGGTGACCCGCGTGCTCAAGAAGCTGGAACAGGAGGGCAAGATCAGGCAAACGGAGGCGGGTATAGAAATCAATTGAGTTGGTGACCCGGGTCACCGGACTATCTCCTCGTTTGCGGTTAGTTTTACTTCATCAAAACGGTACCATGACAGGTAAATGGCTGAAACTGGCGATTGTTTGCCTGCTTTGTTTAGGCCTGGTTACCGCACTGGTACTCATTTTTAAATTATAAAACCTACAGAACATGAAACCGAACATGGGAAATGTGGATCGTATTATCCGCGTATTAATTGCTGCCGTTTTTGCTTATCTCTATTTCAGTGGTACCGTTACCGGTACCCTGGGACTGATCCTGGTAGTATTGGGTGGTGTATTTGTGCTGACCAGCCTGGTAAGCTTTTGCCCATTATATACCTTGGTGGGAATGAATACATGTCCGAAGAAGAGTTGAGTAGTTGAGAGGTTGAGGGGTTGAGAGGGAGAAGCCTGTTTCTAATCCTGGAAACCGGTTGCCCGAACCCTTGTTAACTTGTCAACTTACCAGCCATCTAACTAAAATCTGCTCTTTTGCCTGCTATATGCTGCTCTTGATTGTTAAATTGATCATTGGAAAGTTGGTTATTTGATATGGAATAACCGGCTTTCCAATTTTTCATTTTTTTGAAAGCCTTATCAACTCGTTTAATGGTCAACCAATCACCGCCTGTTTTCCCCGTTTAATCCTGTACCTTACAATAGCTAAACATAGCTATGCGCCGTATTTTTCTTTTCATTTGTTTATTGATTTCCTTCTTTGCTGAAGCCCAGAAAAAAAGGGTGCCGGGCCGTATGATCAATGATCCGGAAAGGCTGAAGGCACTGTCCATTCTCGATAGTCTGGGAACGATAACTCCCAGTACCTTTTGGCCCAATATCAAGCCCGCTGATTTTTTGCAGAATCTCAGGAGAAACCTGGAGCAACCCTATCAGATGAATACCGGCAGGAATACCAGTTTCTGTGCATTCGGAGCAGTATCTTTTACCTGCCTGAAAAATGAACCGGTCCGCTATGTTCAATGCATGATTGATTTGTACCGGAAAGGTGAAGGGTTTTACCGGAACATCCGGTTGGCACCTCCCGAAGCAGTCAGGCTGGCAGCAGGAAAAATGATCTTCCAGGGTGATCTGGATATTTGTCCTGCAGACCAGGCCTGGTATCTCAGCCTGGCTCACCGATTCAAAGGGTACCTGAATTTTTTTAACCGTAATTATCAGCCTGGTGATGAAAATAACATGTGGGCTGCCACCAATCTGGCTAAGTTCAACCGGATGTTGCGGAAACTTTGTAAGTACCAATTAAAATCAAAAGGATCAGACCTGATTCGGCCATCTGTTCCGAAACTTCCGGAATTCCTTCAGGAAAAACTGGCCCAGGGAGAAGTATATCTCTATCTCAATAACAGCGTATTCCGCAAGAAAAACCATAACCGCCTGCAGAAATGGATACCCACACATTATGTGGTACTGATGGAGATTTATCCCGGCCAGAATGGAAACTGGGTCGTAAAATACTGGGATGGGGGTTACAAAACCCTGAAAGAAGTAAGCGTCCGGTCATTGAAACAAATTACCTACGGAATCACCTGGGTTAGTTATAATACAACCAGCGATGAATAAAATTATCAGGATAATTGCAATACCAGTCGTTGTGTTATGGTTGGCATCATGCACCGTTTCCCGTGTTTATCCAGTACGTTACTACGAGGAAAACAAGCTAAAATTACACGAGACGGAAACCCTATACGGACAGGCAACAAAGAACAAGGCACTGGCAATAGCGATCAGCAACCTGGATTTTTCCAGTCTGTCCCTGGAATTAAAAACAGATACTGTTCGTTATATCTACGATTTTGACTGGGCTGAGCCACGCATGCAGGATACTTTACTACGGTATGGGTATGATACCAGTCTGGTGACCCGCATTCTTGAAAATATGCGAACCATGCGTTCCACCTGGATCAATTCAATGGATCATTATATAGATGGGAAAAAGCAAAACCTGTTTTTTATCTCGGCACCTGTCCGGCAATTCAGCATCTTTCCTCCCATGCAAAAAAGAAAGTATTACCTGTTCAACTTCTACCGGCAACCCCAGTATTATGATGCCGAAGGCCGGTTACTCGATAAGCGAAAACTGAAGCAGCTGCGAAAGATCAATAATGAAATATTTTACCGGATCAATGACCGGGTCTGTTATACCATTTCAGGTAAATTCCGCTAAGCCTTCTCAACTAATCTCCGCTTTTCTCTCCAATAAAATTTTGTTCCTTATTCCTGAACAGTACATTAAAAGTGGTGAGTGAACCATAGCAGCGGGTGATGTATTGCTGGATATTTACTTTTTCCTCATCGGTCAGTGTTTTGCTGCTGTTGATATTTTGTTCCAGCACCCGAAGCCGGTCGCGGAGCATCACGATCTTGTGAAAGAAATCCTCAATGGGGATTTCTTTTGGCTTTAAGGAGTTATCTGCCGGTTGCAGGAGCATCATTCCTTTTATCCAGCGGTCGCCCAAAGGAACCGGTTCAGTGATGCCACCCCACATCCTCAAAATTTTCAAGAGTGATTTTTCTGCTTCACTTTGTGTTTCCACATCCACCGATACATTTTCGGGAATGATCTCTTCCAGCTGGGAATCTGTCTTATCAATTTCCTTGATACCGGTATTGATAAAGGCAATCAGGTAGGTGGCGAATTTCACGCCTACAATGACGCCGGGTCCATGCTGGGTATGCTGGAGGCGGGTGCCGATGCCGAGTGTGGTTTGGTCCATATTGTTGAATTAGAATGATCCGCTGATATTGGAAAACTATGATTTAAGATACCGGTACAGGAAAGCCGCACCGAATCCTACAACCATATACAACAGGAATCGGAGTAGTCTGTTTGTCCAGCTTTGATTTTCACCAAACATCAGCAATTGCTTTGAGCTGCAAATTAAAATGATTTTACCGCTTCTTATTTCACGCGGTTATATTTTTTCAGAACATCTATCACCAGTTTATGCGGCAATTCATAGGCTTTATTACCATTGATGCCCTCCATTGTTTCAGCAGCGACCATGGCATTGATGATGGCTTCTTCCACTGCCTGTACCGTACCATTGAATAAAGGATTGATCATGTCATTGGGTAATTCTGTCAGACTGGTAAAATTTTCTCTTTGAAAGGCCGATGGATTAGCCGTGGAGAAAGCAATGAAAATATCACCGGAACCATTCTCACCCCTGCCGCCCACTTTTCCCACCCCCAGTGCAATCCTTGCGGCCATTCTTTTTAACTGGTGAGGAAGCAAGGGAGCATCTGTTGCCAGTACAACGATGATGGATCCGTCGCCGGGCTGATAGGAAGGAGGTGCTTTGTATTCATAATTCATGGTATCTTTTAATTCCTTTCCAACCGGTACACCAGCAATGGTAAAATTGGATTTGGCGCCGAAATTGGATTGAACCAGTACCCCAACAGTATAAGTTGAATCTTTTATTTTAATCACCCTGGATGCAGTACCGGTACCACCTTTGAAGCCTAAACACATCATACCCGTACCTCCCCCAACATTGCCCTCTTTGATCAGTCCGCTTTTAGCACTGTCCAGTGCTTCCCAGGCATTTTCCTCTTTTACATGAAAGCCATAGATATCATTTAAAAATCCATCATAGGTTTCGGCCACCACCGGGTATGTGTACCAGAAGTCTTCTTTGTACCATCCCTTTTTTACATACCATTTCAGTACGGCATCTCTCACTACACCCACACTATTGGTATTGGTGATCATGATCGGTCCTTCCAGAAAACCGGACTCCGTGATCCAGGTGGTACCCGTCATCTCCCCATTGCCGTTCAATGCATACCAGTTGGCATACACCGGATTGTTTTGTCTCCCTCTGGGCAGGATGGCGGTTACACCGGTCCTTACCGGACCCTTGCCCCTGATGTTTTTGCCTGTTCCACTAATGATGGTGCTGTAACCTACTTCAACGCCTTTTACATCGGTAATGGCATTAAATTTCCCAGGTGTGCCTTCGAAAGGAATACCAATATCACGGGCACGGGGCTTTTGCGCAAGGGCAGGAAGCTGGAAGGAAGCCAATAGAAACAGGATCAGTATTTTTTTCATGAGTTTTATGATTGTATTACTAATGGGAATTTTTGCGGGTGTTTAACTGCGTTTAATCAGGGTGGAGTGCAGGTGTTTTACTTTCCATTTCTTTCTTTCTTTCACTACTCCTACCGTTTCCAGCCATTGTAAGGTGATCGGATTACCTTCTTTAATGATAACCGACTCCAGCCGATACGTGACCCATCCTGTTTTTTTATCTGCAAGGGTGCGGATGAACTCAAAACGATTGGTTCTTTTAAAACCGGTGGATTGGTTTTGGGTGATGGCCTTCAATATCAGCGAATCCATATTCCATATCTGGCCATACTCATACAGGCTGATGTCGGCTGTGCAATGGGTTTTCAGTGCGGCTGAATCCCGGTTAGATAACGCATCAAACATATTGATCACGGTTTGACGGATATCCTCCTGTTGAGGACTTGCTTTTTGCTGTGCCTGCAATAATGTTATAAAAAACATGGCAGGCAAGAGCAGTATTGTTTTGTTCATCGGTTATTTCCCTGTTTATGCAGCCATTAAATGTAACTCAACCACCATTTTTCCTTGTGCGCCGATTTATACTGGTCATATTTTTTACAAAGCGGATATAGGAGTACAACAACTCCCAGCCATACGGCATACACGACCAGCAAACCATTTCCTTCTCCCGGAGCTACATACATAAAAGGAAAACGTTCCCCAACATTTTTCGCTTCGGCAAAGGAATGTCCCCTGGCAAAAAAGAAAACAGCTGCCACAATATGGATGACGTAAAGATGAAGGATATAATAAAAGAAAGCGGTCCTGCCGAAAGTAACCATCACGCCTGTAAAACGGTTCTTTACCGATTCAACGAGGGCTGTCAGTACGAGGGCCGGGCCAATAGTGATACAGAGGTAAAGCAGGGAAGGCGGATACTTGTTTACTTTGATAAAAGATAGAAATGTATAGAACGGACTATCCTGACGGGTCCATGGAACAGGGTCGCCATACAGGTTGCTGAACCGTAGCAGGATAAAGAGCAGGATCAATCCGGATCCGATTCCCAGCAATATTTTTTTCCTGGCTGCTGCGGTAAATTGGGGAGAGAATAAAATACCGGCACAATAACCCAGCATCATCAATCCGGTCCAGGGCAGAAAGGGATATACCAGCAAGGCGACACGATTGTCCGTAATAGGATAAACTTTAAAAACACCATGGTGCAGCAAGTCCCACCAGAAACCAGCTTCGAAACCAGGTTTTGATTCGGGAATATCCAGCAGGTTATGTCCGCCCACGATCAGTATGCCCAGGATCAGGATGATCCGATAAGGGAGTTTGGCTAAAACCAGCAGCCCCAGGATAAACATACTAATGCCGATGGCCCAGATCACCTGGAAGGGGATGATATTGAAATTGGTATTGAAGGTCCAGGCAAAAGCAACTATCTTCCATTCGGCAATGATCAGCCAGAGACCTCTTTTCAATAAAAATATACCGAGTTCTTTTTTGCTTTTGCGCAGGCTTTGCAGGTACACTGAAGTGCCGGATAGAAACACAAAGATGGGTGCACAGAAATGGGTAATCCATCGGGTGAAATAAAGAGCCGGCGAAGTGGTTGCCAGGTTCAGCGGGTCATCGGTATTGGCGCCGATATGGACATAATCCCGGACATGGTCAAGGGCCATGATTACCATGGCAAGGCCACGAATGATATCGATGGATTCGATTCGTTTGCTGGAGTTCAGAGATTGCTGCATGGCTTTTGTTTTATATCACTGGACTTAAGTTCCTTATAAGAAATTCATTCAACTTGTTACCTGCCTGGAATCTGCAACGGTTTGAAACCCGTTGTTACAAGATGAACCCGAGGCTACCTACCTGCCGGCAGGCAGGCGCCTCTGCGTTGCTGCACAAGATCGAAATAAGCCGGAAAAATGTCCGCCATGCGGATGATTCTTTCGGCTACTTATGAGCCTGTACATTAAAAAAGCTTACTTTCTTAGTTTGTCATAAGGCAGAGCCATCGGCTCGGTTTTTATTTTGTAACACCGGACTTTAGTCCGGTGTAAAGACAGAGTGCGACAAGCACGGCTCATTTCAAATGGGCCTTTTTTCTCATTTTTACCTGCAACGGGTTGAAACCCGTTGTTACAATATGAACCCGAGGCTACGCCTCTGCGTTGCTGTACAGGATAGAAATATACCGGAAAAATGTCCTCCATGCGGATGATTCTTTCGGCTACATATGAGCCTGTACATTCAAAAAAGCTTACTTTCTTAGTTTGTCATAAGGCAGAGCCATCGGCTCGGTTTTTATTTTGTAACACCGGACTTTAGTCCGGTGTAAAGACAGAGTACCATCGGCTCGGCGCATTTCAAAAGTACCAGTCATACTACACTTGTTTATCTGCACGGGTTAAAACCCGTTGTTACAAAATGACCCCGAGGCTACCCGCCTGCCGGCAGGCCGGCGCCTCTGCCTTGCTGCATTACATCTAATAAGAACAGAAATTTTTGCCTCCGCATGTTTTGCCGGCACTTCTTTCTGTTAGTCAGTGAGTACTTCCATCTTTTTTTTAATCAAATTTGTACTCTTTCTTAATCATTTCGACAAGCCCTTTTGCCCGGGCTTGAAGGGCCATCGCATTCCGGACATAAAATTTAATGGTAGTGGAATAATAATGATAGTTCAATGATACAGCGTTGATGTCATTTGCATCCGTTGATAACAGGGATGGGCTAGCCAGGGGTTTACCGATATTTGTTCGCTGGCCACCCACACCTGTAGCTGACATAATCTTTATATTCGTCGTCATTTGCTGAAAAACATAGCTGTCAAACAACAGGGCATTGTCTTTGTGAACTTCATCCATCTTCAAACGCAGCAGATCAATTTGATTGTTCAGCCACTGAAAGGAGGCATAGTAGGTGCCGATACTATCCAGCAAGGACTTGCTTTTGATATACCGAAGCAACCCCGCTGTCTTCAACTGTTCAAAAGACTTTGAGTTGGTATAATAATACCCAAGATTGGCCGTAACAATCCGGGCAGCGAAATAAATCTCGGTGGTATTGGTGATATCCGAATGTAACAACCCCACCAGGGAATCAGCCATCTCCGCACCAAAACTATTGCGGTCTGTTACGGAATCAAAAAGGCTGATATCAGACTTTAGATCGGATAACATGGAGTTCAGCTGTGTTTTCACTTCTTTTTTATGAAGAATGGTTTCCCGGGTATTTTCGGCATAAAATCCCAATGAGACAGCCAGGAACAGCATCAGGAATTCCCAGAAGTAATGGGTCCATTTTTTTCGGGCGGTATGCGTATGTGCGTGTACTTCCATCTATAGATATTTTGAATGATAAATGATGAATTTTAAATTCCTTTAAGTAAACGGATTTACTTAAAATGGTATTCATTCTTTATTTCCTGCATCAATTTAATCGCAGCTTCCCTTGCCCAGCGTAAAAAAGCATTGTACACTTTCATGGTATATTCCTTCATGGCAACTTCATTGTAGAATTGTTTCAGATCCGCAGGATTGCTGTTTAACAGGGTCAGGGTCTGATTATTATATATATTTTCATTCTCACGTAGGGCGAAATCCGTTGTTAATTCATTAAAAGTGGTTTCTTTTGAAAGTAACTGATCGAAAGGTTCGTAGTAAAAAAAGCGGGCACTGGAGATGCTGAATCGTTCATTGGATCTTCTTAGTTTTTCCTCCTGTTCCTCACAGGCAGAGATTTTACGTTCATAATAATCACTGATGGATGAAGCAAGCGCATCATTTTTTATCAGGCGAAAACTTCCGGAATTTTTTAATTGTGTGATCGCGGCCCTGTTGAATACAACAGTATTCATGTTGCCACATTTCAACCATAATTCATAGAGCCGGTTCCCGTTTATCTGGCCTTTGGTCGCCAGACTGATTTCGGCTCTGAAGGAATCCAGTTGCCTCCCACGGGCTTCATTGACTGCCAGGTTCCGGTTATAGCGTGTGGTGTCATACTTCAGGTTTTCGATCATGTCATACATGTACTTCCTGGCCCGCTCTTTTTCAATTTTATGTTCCAGCTGGTACTCGGCGAGGAATCCGCAGAATACGGCCAGGAACAACATCAAAAACTCCCAGAAATAGTGGGTCCATTTTTTTCGGGCGGTATGGCTGTGTGCGTGTACTTCCATAATTTATTTTATTTAATATGGTACTCTTTTTTGATCATTTGGATCAGGTTAGTAGCCATTTTCAGTAATTCTATGTTGGTGTGATAGCGGTATTTATTGATCTGTTTATAATATTCCAGCCGGTTAAAATATTCAAACAGGACTTCTTCTTTTCCTTCTCTGATTTTAATAATATCGGGGTTTTTTAGTGCAGCCGAATCCAATGTGCTGGTATTGCCAAATTTTGAATAGTTATAGAGCGAAGAATTGATCAGCTGATCCTGCAAAAAATTAAGATTTTGCCATATCACATTCGATTGCATTTCCTGGTCATGAAGCACACTGCGGATCGATGCCTCATAGTCGATCAGCGAGTCAGACAGAAGGGTATTACGTATCAGCCGGAAATTTCCGGAATTTTTTAATTGAACAATTGTTCTGTCATGGTAAGCAAAGTTTTCATAGGCCCGCATATACCGGGCACATTTGTATAAAAGCAGATCATTTCTCTGGCTGGCCGGCTTTTGAATCTCCTGGCGTAATGTGTCAATCTTTTCCAGATAGTCTTTCCAAAATGGGATATCAGCGGACAAATCAACGGTATCTTTTTTTAGATCTTCCAGTAAAGAAGCAGCGTATTTTTTTTCCCGCTGATGTTCTACAAAATGTTCCCGTTGATTCTCTGCCAGAAATCCACAGAATACTGCAAGGAACAGCATCAGGAATTCCCAGAAATAATGGGTCCATTTTTTGCGGGCAGTATGTGCATGGTGGTGTACTTCCATAATCAGTTATTTAAAATGATAATCTTCTTTCAGCATTTCTATTATCTCCACTGCCATTTGCATAGCTTCAGGATAAAGCTCATCCACATATCTTTTATTTCTCCATTTGCGATCCATCAGATTATTCAGGTATTCTTCCATTATTCCCGTGCTTCCGGCTTTTAAAGAAAGTTGCTGCGCCATCAGACTATCCATCCTGCTTTCGGGTACATGCCCTTTCATTTCTGCTGAGAACGACACAGGTGCGAAGTATTCATAATACCTGGCCGCCAGTAAACGGTCTCGGATTTCAATAATCCTGTCCCGGTGTAAATGGTCTGCATCATTATTGCTACCTATCTGGTTCTGGAGCGAGTAGTACTTATTTATTTTCCTGACCAGCTCTTTATTTTTGAAATACCGGAGATTGCCTGATTGAATAAGTTGGGTGAGGGTGGATCTGTTCCAGTCAATAGCATAGGCATTAGAAGTAAACCGACTGTAATAATAAAATACACCAGGCACTGTTGATTGATCAATACTTCGCTGTCCAATTGAAACACAACTGTCAAATGCTTTGATCATAAACGTATTCTGTGCTATACCGCCGCTTATTTCGGTTGTATCTTCTTTCATATCACTCAGCAGGCTTTTCGCATATTCCTTTGCCCGATGCGCTTCTACATAATGTTCCCGCTGGTTCTCCGCTAAGAAACCACAGAATACGGCGAGGAACAGCATTAGGAATTCCCAGAAATAATGGGTCCATTTTTTTCGGTGCCCTGCGCCAGCCGGAGGGTGGGAATGATGGTGTACTTCCATTGTCTGATCTTATGAATGATGAGTTAATAATATTAATGCTCTTTTATCTTATATTTTTCCTGAAGTAAATGCATCAGGTCAACTGCCTTGGTCTGTAACCTTTTTATGATGGAAATTTGAGTGATTTTATTCCTTTTAATGAAATTCATGGGGATATGAAATTCATTTAGCTCAGATTTCGTAAAGGGCATGAGCGGATAGTTGATGACAGGCCGTTCCAATGGTTTACTGCCATCCCCGGTCATGGTATCAAATACATCGGCATCGAAAATCTTTCCCATTGCACTTCTTGCCAGTACAAAATGTTCATTTTGGAATTCCTGGATACTTGTCAGCAGGGAAATTGTCTGTTTATAGGATTGAATGCTGTCTACAATCGCCCGGCTCCTGATCAGTCTTAACCCGCCTGAATTTTCCAGCTGGGTGGTGGTGCCGTTAGTAGGATAAAAGACCCGGATGGTTACCAGTTTTCTTCCAAAGAAATAAGCACCTGAGGTTTCCTGCAGGTACTGTTTGCTCCTGAAGATATTGAACAATGAGTCATAGTTGTCAATATCATCTTTTGTGTTCTTCAGTAAAACACCCAGATTTAAAGTGTCAGATTTTAAGTCCTGGTACAAAGAATTCATATAAATTTTTTCCCGCTCTTTTTCTATCTTATGCTCCAGCTGATACTCTGCTAAAAAACCACAGAACACAGCAAGGAATAACATTAAAAATTCCCAGAAATAATGGGTCCATTTTTTCCTTGCGGTATGGGTATGTGCATGTACTTCCATCAATAATTAGTTGAGGTGGTATTCTTTTTTTAAAAATGTAATCAGGTTTTCAGCTGCAATAATTGCACCCTCAATATTACCATTTGTGAGGCGATACGCTGTTTTTAAGTACACGACCTTGATTACAAATTCATTAATAAGTTTTTCATCATAGGTCATTAAAGGAGGATTGTATGAGATGCGGGATATTATTGCCTTATTACTGGTGTCTGCCATATCATTCCATACATAGCCATTGAATATTTTTCCTAAAGCATTATAAAGAATATCATTTCGGAGATTACGTTCAATTTCCTGTTGATTTAAAACCAGTTTAACGGCTTCATTATCGTAGATAGTAATACTGTCAGCAGCTTTTTTGTTTCGGATAAGCCGAAGACTGCCCGAGCTTTTTAATTGTTGTATTGTTCTGTCATGATATTTGAATTCATTGATTCTGCCCAAAAACCTCGCATAAAAATAAATGTCGTTTAATTTGCTTTTATCATTTTGTCTCAGCAAAAACACAAGGGAATCAAAATAGGTAATATATGTTTTCCGGACATTGTATGTTAAACGAAGGGAGACTGTGTCCAGTTCCATATCTTTTATTAAAGAGGTGATATACACTTTTTCCCGTTTATGCTCTATCTGGTGCTCCCGGAAATTTTCGGCCATGAACCCGCAAAACACGGCCAGGAATAACATCAGAAACTCCCAGAAATAATGAGTCCATTTTTTTCGGGCGGTATGTGAATGTGCATGTACTTCCATAATAAATTATTTCAGGCGATATTCTTTTTTTAATAACAGCATTAGCTTTTCAGCATTGTTCAAAGCTATGGTCAGCCTTTCAACCAGTCTTTTAATATTAAAAGACCTCACTTGACAAAAACTTGCATATTGTATAAAATCTTCTTTTTTTCTGGATAATAACGGATACGATGTTTGTTTAAACGAATCTACTTTGCTGCTGCTGGCAGTAAGGCTCATTATTTCATCCATGTACCAGGAATCAAATATCAGGTTCCTTGCTTTAATCGCCTCGTTGAGTGTAGTTAACTGCGGGTCACTGCTGTTATTGATATCTCTTGTTACCTGGTCGTATGCAGCAATACCATACACCACATTTTGTTTTTTAAAATAACGAAGGCCTCCTGAACTTACTAATTGTTGTAGTGTAGCGTTCTGAAGTGGTGCTGCTATGTTTCTTGTACCAAACCTGCCATAATAATACCAGGTGCCGGATGGAATATCGTCAATGGCCTTTGTATGTACCAACAACCGGAAACTATCAACTTTCTGTATAACAAAATTAGTTTCCTGTATCAAACTAATCAATATAGCTGTATCGGCTTTCAGGTCTTCGTATAATGTTTTGGAGTATTGCTTCTCTCTGTCCTTTTCTATTTTATGTTCCAGCTGATACTCTGCTAAAAACCCACAGAAGACAGCGAAGAACAACATCAGGAACTCCCAGAAATAATGGGTCCATTTTTTACGGGCTGTATGAGCGTGGTGATGTACTTCCATGGTCTAATCTTTTATCCGGTATTCTTTTTTTAGAAATTTAATCAGATTGATGGCCTTTTCATTCAGCTGTGCCAGCCGGCTTTGAAGAATAAAATTGCTACCCTTCAACTGATGTATATAAAAAGCCAGATCCTGGTGAATGGAGGGATCATAGGATCGTAAGGGCGGATTATCCGTAGGCCGGTCAACCCCTATGAGATTGACCATTTTATCGAATACATAGGGATTGAAGATTTGCAATAAATAAGGGTCTGCCGCCCTTCTTTCTATCCGGTCATCTTCCTGGTTCATGTTTATCGTTTCCACCAGCTGCTGATAGGTCATCATACTATCCGCCGCCTGCTCATTCCTGATTAACCGAAGAGAACCTGAATTTTTCAATTGGGTAATTGTACGGTCATTACTGATAAAACGGGCTGTTCTGATTAGCGTTCTCCCAAAGAAATACAATTCATTTTCGCGCCCTTTTGCCTGACCAGTACTCAGGATCAGCATGAGCGAATCCATCCTTTCTTTTTTTTGTTTACGGAATAATAGCACCCGGTGGATATTAGCGGTATCCGTTTTCAGGTCTTCGATAAAAGTAGAGATGTATCTTTTCTCCCTGTCTTTTTCAATTTTATGCTCCAGCTGGTACTCTGCTAAAAATCCACAGAATACGGCAAGAAATAACATGAGAAATTCCCAAAAATAATGGGTCCATTTTTTACGGGCTGTATGAGCGTGGTGGTGTACTTCCATACTTTGGATTATTTTATATTGTATTCGCTTATGACCAGTTGCAGTGTTTCCGTAGCCCGTTTCTTTACCAGCATATGATCCCGCATTAACTGCAGATAAAGTGTTTTCACCTGGTCAAGGTATTTTAAAAATATTTTTTTATCGGCGGGAGTCAGTGTTGACATGGTAATAAGATTCGGAAATTCCCTGTTGGTTAATCTTCCGGTAAGAATTGTATCCGCCGAGAGTTGTTGATCCTCAAATGCCCTTTTGGATTTTTCGAGGATGACGGGGTCCAGCAATTTTTCCAGGTGCTGATTGATCTGGTTGGACAATTCCACCTGCAGCGGTTCGTATTCTTTATAATTTCGGACAGTAACATCATAATTGATCAGTGCATTGGATACGTTTTTCTTATGAATCAGCCGCAGGTTTCCACCGTTTTTCAGTTGTTGCATGGTTCTGTCGGAAGGGAAGAATCGCAAAATATCCCAATAAGGAAATTCATACAGGTCATAAACCTTTTTCCCCTTCGCTAAGTATTCGTCGGTGGCAATCAGTTCAAAAAGCGTATCCAGATCCCGGATCCTGTCTTTTCTGAGTTTGATCAAACGATTTAACCGCGAAGTGTCTGTATTTAAATCCTCGGCCATCGTTTTCATAAACTGCTTTTCACGGTCCTTCTCAATCTTATGCTCCAGCTGGTATTCAGCCAGGAAACCACAGAACACGGCCAGAAAAAGCATGAGGAACTCCCAGAAATAGGCCTTCCAGGTTTTTTTGCCATGGGAATGTGCGTGGTGGTGTACTTCCATTAGGTTTACATTACTTATTTATCAGTTGTCAGAGCCTTCGGCTCGGTTTTTATTTTGTAACACCGGACTTTAGTCCGGTGTAAAGAACTTTGATGCTTTTAGCTTGACTTCTGTCCGTCGCCTCTTTTTTTACTTGCAACGGGTTGAAACCCGTTGTTATAAAATAAACCCGAGGCTACGCCTCTGCGTTGCTGCAAGGGATCGGGAAGTACCGGAAAATGTCCGGCCTTCGAACCTTTCTTTTTGGCTACATTGGCCCGTACTTTCATAAAGCTTACTTTCTTAGTTTGACAAAAGGCAGAGCCATCGGCTCGGATTTTATTTTGTAACAGCGGACTATAGTCCGGTGTAAAGACAGAGTACCATCGGCACGGCTCATCTCAAAAGAACCAGTCATACTACACTTGTTTACATACAACGGGTTGAAACCCGTTGTTACAAGATGAACCCGAGGCTACGCCTCTGCGTTGCTGCACAAGATTGGAAAGTACCGGAAAAATGTCCGCCATGCGGATGATTCTTTCGGCTACATATGAACCTGTACATTCAAAAAGCTTACTTTCTTAGTTTGACAAAAGGCAGAGCCATCGGCTCGGATTTTATTTTGTAACAGCGGACTATAGTCCGGTGTAAAGACAGAGTACCATCGGCACGGCTCATCTCAAAAGAACCAGTCATACTACACTTGTTTACATACAACGGGTTGAAACCCGTTGTTATAAAATAAACCCGAGGCTACGCCTCTGCGTTGCTGCAAGGGATCGGGAAGTACCGGAAAATGTCCGGCCTTCGAACCTTTCTTTTTGGCTACATTGGCCCGTACTTTCATAAAGTTTACTTTCTTAGTTTGTCATAAGGCAGAGCCATCGGCTCGGTTTTTATTTTGTAACAGCGGACTTTAGTCCGGTGTAAAGACAGCGTGCGATCGGCACTGCCTTTTGCTTAGTTTCCATTGGCGGCAAAAATCCTCAGGAAATTACCACCCAGTATTTTTTGTATGTCTTTTTTGCTATACCCTCTTTTGATCAGCTCATCTGTAATTTTTGGAAAGTCCTCCACCCCGTTCAATCCCTCGGGTAATGAATTCACCCCGTCAAAATCACTGCCCAGGCCCACATGATCAACACCCGCAATTTTTACGATATAATCCAGATGATCGAGCAACATACTCATCGGTGGCCGCAGGGCCTTTACCTCATCCGGGTATTTATTAAATAAGTACACCTGCATGAAATATGGCTCCGGATTAATTTTCAGCAGAGAGTCCATCTCAATTTTATGTTTGGCTGTAAAAGCATCACTCCGTGCTTCAAAGGCAGGATCCACAAATCCACTGTAAAAATTCAGGTGGATCACGCCTCCGTTTTGGGCTATGGCCTTAATTTGTTCATCCTTTAAGTTGCGGCGGTGCGGACATAATGCATGCACACAACTATGGGATACCAGTACGGGTTTGTTTACGATCTTCATCACATCCCAGAAAGTTTGTTCACCCACATGACTCAGGTCTACCAGCATCCCCAGCTGGTTCATCATCTTTACTACGGATTTGCCGAATTCAGTCAGTCCTTTATGTTTCAATGAATCCTTTTTGGTCTCTTCATCAAATGCAGAAGTAGCCCAGGATGTTGAATTATTCCAGGTAAGGGTCATATAACGAACACCGCCCTTATGAAAGTCAATCAGTTTGCTCATGTCATCTTCAATCATGTGTCCGCCCTCCACACCCAGCAGACTGGCCAGCTGACCGCGTCGCGCTGCTTTCCGGATCTCTTTTACCGAAGTTGCCATCACCATTTGTTGGGGATTGCGACGGGCCCAGGCTATTACTGTATCAATCTCCCGCCAGGCCCAGGCATTCGGATTTTTTTTATTGCCATCGCACCAGATCGAAAAGAACTGCGCATCCACTCCACCGGCCAGCATTCTTTGTAAATCGGAATGGGTTTTGTTTTTGAGCGACTGATCAAAACTCACTCCTTCATCAATGGCCGTACTTGGAATATCATTGTGGGTGTCGATCAGTATAGAACCGAAATGAATTTTTTTACCCTGCTGGGCATTGATCACAAGCGTACACACAATACCTGTGATAGCTAAAAAGAGCCGCCGATGAAACATGTTCTTATTTTATTTTGATGAATTCATAAGGAGTAAACTCCACAAAGTCGGCCACTCTCACCGTAATGGATTTTACTTTATTGTCTGCTGTTTCAAATTCCAGCTTCTTCATGCCATACAACGGATCACTGTAAGTACAGAAAAAACGGTTCCCTCCCAATGGTTCCAGCGTACCATAACGGCCCTGATGGTGTTCAAAACGCATGATCAGTTTGCCCGCTTCAATCGTCATATTCATTTTACCATAAATGGAATGCTCGTATTCACCGGCATAGGCGGTAAGTGGTAATGTGGTTTTGGGGTTCAGGGCAATGCTGTCGCGGATAGCTTTGTGCTGACTGCTTTTTTCTTTCTCATCTGTCTGCATGTATTGCAGAAACACCTGGCTGTAATTGCGATAAGGTAAATGCAGAAAGGCATCCTGTATTTCATTGCGCAGGGCTTCAAATAAATTATTCGCATCGGTATTAGTCAATACCACGATCCCCAGTTTTTCTTCCGGGATCAGACAGACACTGGTGACAAAGCCATTCACTCCTCCGGTATGCGCCACAATTTTGCGACCGGCATATTCTTCCATGAACCATCCCAATCCGTACAATGAAAAATGCGCTTTATTAAACATGTGCCCGCCATTACCCATGATCGAGTGCGGTATCCGGGTTTGCTGAATAGCTGATGCCGGAATGATTTCTTTTCCATTCAGTTTCCCATTGTCCAGCAGGGCCATTACCCATTTACTCATATCCTGTACGGAAGAAGATATACTGCCTGCAGGAGCAATATTGTCAATATTGCCATAGGGAATCCTGCGAAGCGCTCCCATTACAACCGTATGGGCACTGGCTTTATTTGTTGCATTGTGAATTTCTTTGGAAAGGGCCAGACTATTGTTCATGCCCAGGGGTTGAAATATTCTTTCTTTGATAAAATCGCCCCAGGTTTTACCACTCACTTGATGAATTACTTCACCGGCCACGCCAAATGCTGCATTGGTATAACCCCATTTGCTGCGAAATCCATACAGCGGTTTTACTTTGGCAAAACGTTCGAATACTTCTGCAGCACTTAAATCAGAATCGAAAAACATGAAATCGCCCTGGAAGGTTTCAAAACCCAACCGGTGACAAAGCAGATCGCGCAGATTGGCTTCTTTCGCCACCCAGGGATCATAGAGTTTGAAAGAAGGAAGCCATTTTTGTACTTTATCATCCAGAGATAATTTCTTTTCTGCATCCAGCATGGCCACGGCAGTTGCGGTGAATGCCTTGCTGTTGCTGCCGATCATGAAAAGGGTGTTTTCGTCCACTGCATTGTTACTGCCAGCTTCCCTTACGCCATAACCCTTCATCACAACTACTTTTCCGTTTTTCACTACACAGACCGCAGCACCCGGGATCTGCCATTGCTGCAAAGCGCGGTTAACATAAATATCCAGACTGTCTTTTATAAAACTTGGAAGGGAATCAGTTTGCGCCTTGATCTGGCTAAAAAATAAAAAGCATAGCAGGACGATCAAGCTTCTTTTCATACTTGTTGGTTTGGTGGTTAGCTGAAAAAACGAGTTGTCCGCAGGGCGCGAAATAATGTGCAGTAATTTAGCCTTATTTTTTGAATTGAAGCCCGCTACAATTAGTCCTCTTCTTCATATTTAATAAATGGAAGCGGGGGAAGACCGTTTTCATAACGGAGATACGCCTGTTTGATATAGGCCTGAAAATCGTAATCGTTGGCGAATTTGGTAAATGTATAAGAAGGGCGGTACAAACGCATAAAACTGTCCAGTTCATTTCCGGTCAGCAGGGTCAACCGGCGAACCAGCGATTTGCTGAACCGGTAGTCAATAAATTTATCTTCTTCCTGCTGTAATAACCTTTTCTGGAAATTGGCAATACTCCGGTTACGTTTAAAGCGGAACATGTTCACAATTTCATCCAGATCAAAACCTACCCCGGCACCATATTGGGGGGCAACGGTCTTTAGTTTGGGTTTCTGGTAATTGAAAACTTTGGCATAATCCTCCCGGTTCTGTATCGAATCCTGCCTGTAATTACGGGGCCTGATCTTTACTTCTTTTAAAGTAGGAATAGATACATGCAATGAAATATTGAACTGAAGGATATTCTGTATCGTAGCAATCGGAAACTTCATCGTGGGCTTGCCCAGATAGCTGAAAAAGATCGAATCGGTGGCCGATACATCTATCTCGTAAACCCCATCACTGTTTGTTACGGTTCCCCGGCCCGAAGTACTGATCACACTTACCGCTTCCAGTGGATAATGTTGCGAACTGTCGTAAACCGTTCCCCTTACCTTATATAACTGCGCATCCAGGTCAGCACTGAACAGGAAGAAGCCAAGCAGCAGTAGTATGGTGGATCGGAGCCTCAATTGAACCGGCAAGTAACAAAAGAAATTGCAAAGAGTTGGTTAATACGGGAGCGATATTTAGATATTGAGATATTAAGATATTGCTTCGCACGCCGTAGCCTTGTCGAAAGAGTGGAATTAGGAATTGGGTATTGCTTCGCCCTCCGAAGCTTTAGCGGAGGAGGGGGTTACATGATATTAAATCTGTAATAATTGCTCAATTACAGCCGGGTAATGCTGGTGTTCCAGTTGATGGATGCGACTGGCCAGGGTATCAGCTGTATCGGATGCCAGTACGGGGGATTTGGCCTGAAAGATGATATCGCCATGGTCATACTGTTCATCTACATAATGAATGGTAATCCCGCTTTCCTTTTCATGATGATCAATCACGGCCTGATGAACATGATTTCCATACATCCCCTTTCCGCCATAAGCCGGTAAAAGAGCCGGATGGATATTGATGATTTTTCCGGGATAGGCGCGGATCAGGTCAACCGGAATTTTCCAGAGAAAACCGGCCAGTATAATGAAATCGATTCCTGCCTCTTGTAGCTCATCCGTGTAAGCATTGTCCCGAAAAAACTTTTCTTTCTCAATGACAAGTGAAGGGATGCCTTCGTTATCGGCAATTCGTAACACACCTGCTCCGGGTTTATTACAGACCACCAGTGAAACCCTGACCTGATCTGAATCACGGAAATGGTCAATGATTTTTTGTGCATTGCTGCCGGCACCCGAGGCGAATATGGCGATCCTGGTCATAACGATATTTAATAGTGTACCACTTCCTTACTCCCGACTCCCGACTCTCGACTCTTGACTCCTTCCTCCCGACTCAATCCTCCCTCCTCCCAACTCCTAACTTAGCTCCAATCTTCCTTATGTACCGGCTGAAAAATCGAAACTGGCCAAAAGGAATGCTGATCAACAGCACCGCCAGGGGCCAAAGCAGGGTAATGAGCAGGAAATAACAGATCGCCCAAAGCCAGTCCTGCTGGATCGAAAGCGCATTCATGATCTTTTTCCCTACAAATCCGGTCAGGCTGCCGCCGATGGCGAATGTGCAGAGAATCAGGGCCAGTTGCCAGCCGCTGACCTTCCATTTTTTTTGTAGTCGTTCAAACATGGGCGATGAATGGCGGCAAAAGTCAGAAAAAAATAGTCACCCCGATGCGATTCCTTTCTTTTCGTTGAAGAAATTGACAGGCTTTACCAGTTTATGACAAACAGGTGGAAGGGTCGGGTTTCTGAGGGCCTAAATCCGCTGAAACGCAGGCTGGTAGCGGATCAAAAAAAAGTTAAAGCCTTTGTGTTTTTATAGCCTTCCTGACTTACTTTTGCGGCTGGTTAATGGATTTTATCCACAATTTTTAGAATCAACTTCTTCTATGATTCCTTGTAAACCATCCGGACGGCGACTGACCTTAGTGTTTTCTTTTTTTATTGCTTTTGGAATGAATGTTTGGGCTGGCGATATCGCCGCAGGCAAAACATTATTCATGGGCAAATGTGCCAGTTGCCATAATATTAATAAAAAGCTGGCTGGTCCTGCATTGGCAGGACTGGAAAGTCGTCACAAATGGGCAGACCACAATGAGCTCCTGAAATGGATCAATAACCCTGCGGCTTATATGGCTACCGATCCATATACCCAGGGTTTGAAGGCCGAGTACGGAAGCATGATGCTCGGTTTTGCCGATATCAAGCTGAAAGATGTGGATGATATCGTGGCCTATATTAATGATGCCGCTGCTGCCAGCTAAACCACCTGTAGATAATGGTGGTGGTGGCGAACAGACTACCAGCAAAAACGCCCTTATTTTCGGGATTATTTCCTTGATTTTGGCTGTTATCGCATTGATTCTCATGCAGGTAAACAGCAATCTGAAGAAAATGAGCGACGATGCGGAAGGGATTCTTCGCCCCGAACCCGTGCCTTTCTACCGTAATAAAGTATATATCGCCATGCTGGCCCTCCTCTTCTTTGTGGTCGGTGGCTTTTATGTTACCAAGGGGGCTATCGGTCTGGGCCGTCAAAAAGGTTACCAGCCTATTCAGCCCATCTATTACTCCCATAAAGTACATGCCGGTCTGAACCAGATCAGCTGTTTATATTGCCATGGCTCTTCCTGGGACAGTAAACATGCGGCCATTCCTTCTGTGAATGTTTGTATGAACTGCCACAAAGCCATCCAGACTTACGAAAAAGGACCCAAACTCTACCATGAAGATGGTAAAGAAGTGGATGGTACTGCCGAAATCGCCAAACTGTACCAATATGCCGGATTTGACCCGAATAATGCGGCTAAATGGGATCCTGCCAAGGCAAAACCCGTTGAATGGGTGAAAATCCACAACCTGCCCGACCACGTTTACTTTAACCACTCCCAGCACGTAAGAGCCGGTAAAGTACAGTGCCAGAGCTGTCATGGTGAAATCACCGCCATGGATGAAGTAAAACAGGTTAGCGAACTCAGCATGGGCTGGTGCGTGAACTGTCACCGCCAGACCAAGGTGAACTTCAACTATACCGACAGCACCGGTAATCAGTTCTACAGCATTTACGAGAAATTCCATAATGATATCAAGAAGGGTAAAATGGATAGTGTGACCGTAGCAGATATCGGAGGATTGGAGTGTCAGAAATGTCACTATTAAATGTGGGAATGTGGGAGTGTTAGTCCCGATAGCTATCGGGAGTGGAAATGGGTGATCACAAAATGCAAAGAGGATTATAAATGTTTTAATAAAAGATAATGGGTGAAAATTAAAGGTGGGTTTTCAATTTCCACATTTATCACATTCACACATTATCACATTTGAAAGTCTATGAGCCAAAATAAATACTGGCAAAATTTCGCAGAAGTAAACGACCCGGAGAACCTGCACAAACTCACCAAAGATGAGTTCCAGGAAGAACTGCCATTTGAGGGCTTTGATGATAAGGGCCTGATTGATGCAAAAAGTCCCCGCCGCGACTTCCTGAAATACCTTGGATTCAGTACCGCTGCGGCTACCCTTGCAGCCAGCTGTAAGGTTCCGGTAAGAAAGGCCATCCCTTATGCTAACAAACCGGAAAATCTGGTTCCTGGTGTGGCAAAATACTATGCTACTACCTATGTGCAGGATGGAGATATCGTTCCAGTTGTTGCCAAGGTAAGAGATGGTCGTCCGATCAAGATTGAGGGTAATGAATTATATGCTGCCACCGGTGGTGGTACTTCAGCCCGTGCACAGGCTTCTGTTCTTGACTTATATGATATGTACCGTACCAAATTTCCCCTGCACAAAGGCAAGGAGAAATTTGAGGAAGTACCTACATTCGAACAATTCGACAAACTGGTAGGCGATGCCATGAAAGCAGCCGGTGGTTCTGTTGTATTGCTGACTTCTACCGTTGTTTCCCCCTCTACCAAAGATATTATCAGCAAATTCCCCGGTCTGAAGCATGTTCAGTACGATGCCGTTTCCTATAGCGGTATGCTGCTGGCCAATGAAGCTTCAGGATTCGGAAAGAGATTGCCGTCTTACAAATTTGATGCAGCAAAAGTAATCGTAAGCCTCGGTGCCGATTTCCTCGGAACCTGGCTCAGTCCGGTTGAGTTTGCCCGCGCTTATGCTAAAGGAAGAAAGATCGATGAGAAGAATCCTTCCATGAGCAAACATTATCAGTTTGAAAGTTTCCTCAGCATGACCGGCTCCAATGCCGATGAACGCTTCACCCATCGTCCTTCTGAAACAGCTTCCGTTGCCCTTGAACTGCTGAACGCAATCAGTGGCACAGCCGGTGCAGCCCTTTCCGGAAAACTCGCAGAAGGAATTAAAAAAGCAGCAGCCGATCTGAATGCACATAAAGGTGCTGCCCTTGTTGTCTCTGGCAGCAATGATAAAAATGTACAGGTCATTGTCAATGCGATCAATAATGCGATTGGTGCTTATGGTACCACGGTTGACTGGGGTAGCGCAGTGAATTACCGCCAGGGTATTGATAGCGAATTCGAGCAACTGATTGCTGATATGGAAGCAGGTACCGTTGGTACTTTGATGGTCCAGGGCGCCAATCCTGCTTATACCTATTATAATGCAGATAAATTCAAAGCAGCGCTGAAGAAAGTGAAAGTGAGCGTTTCATTCAATGAAAAAATGGATGAGACCACCGAGCTCTGCGAATATGTTCTTCCTACTCACCATTACCTGGAAAGCTGGGGTGATGCCGAGCCTTGTGCCGGTTGCACCAGTTTCATTCAGCCTACTATTTATCCGCTCTTCAAAACAAGACCTTACCAAACTTCCCTGCTGAAATGGAGTGGTAATGATAAAGATTACGAAACCTTCTTCAAGGAATTCTGGACCACTAAACTGGGTTCAGAAGATGCTTTCAATAAAGCCCTGCAGGATGGTGTGAAAGAAGATGCACCGCCTGCCATTAGTGCCGGTTCATACAGCGGCGCCGCCGTTGCAGAAGCTACTACCGCAATTGCCGGTTACAAAAAAGCAGCAGGAGCAGAAGTAGTCCTCTACCAGAAAGTATCCATCGGCACCGGTGCGCAGGCAGGTAACCCCTGGCTGCAGGAATTACCGGATCCGGTTTCCAAAGCTACCTGGGATAACTATGCGATTATCTCTATTAAGAAAGCTGGTGAACTCGGGATCAAGCTGGATATGGATTATGAATACTATCCGCATAAACCCACGATTGAACTGAATGTGGGTGGTAAGAAAGTGGAGATCCCAGTACTGGTTTTTCCCGGTATGAACGATGATACCATTGCTGTGGCTGTTGGTTATGGCCGCAATGAAGCACTGGGTGTTACCGCAGCAGGTGTGGGTCAGAATGCCTATCCTTTTGCTGCTTTTAACGGTACCACTTACGATTATCATGCAGCCGGCGTAACCGCCACCAACCTGCATAAGAAATACAAGATTGCGCAAACGCAAAAACATAACTCTTACGAACACCGCAAGGAAGTAGTAAGAGAAACCACCCTGGCTTCTTTCAAAAAGAATCCGAATGTGATTCCTGAATTCAGTCAGCACCTGCAGGATGCATTCTATAATAAAGCCGGTGGAAATTTCCGCAGCAATGCCACCCTCTATCCTGATCCGAACAGAAGGCAACAGGAAATTCACTGGGGAATGAGCATTGATATGAATTCCTGTAACGGATGTGGTGCCTGCGTGGTCGCCTGTCATGCAGAGAATAACGTACCGGTGGTTGGTAAAAGCGAAGTACTCCGTTACCATGATATGCACTGGCTGCGGATCGACCGCTATTTTGTTTCCGGTGAAGATCCAAACGATCTCAAAGCCGTGGTATTCCAGCCAATGATGTGTCAGCACTGTGATAACGCTCCTTGTGAGAACGTTTGTCCGGTAGCCGCCACCAACCATAGCCAGGAAGGTATTAACCAGATGACCTATAATCGTTGTATCGGTACCAGGTATTGCGCCAATAACTGTCCTTATAAAGTTCGCCGTTTCAACTGGGCGGATTATACCGGAGCAGACAGCTTCCCGGATAACCGCGATCAGCAGCTGGTGGGTAAACTGGACACTGTGATTGAGCAGATGAACAATGATTTGACCCGCATGGTACTGAACCCGGATGTTACGGTTCGTTCAAGAGGGGTGATCGAAAAATGTTCTTTCTGTGTTCAGAAAATCCAGGCTGGTAAACTCCAGGCCAAGAAAGAAAACCGTGAGTTGAAAGATGGGGATGTGAAATCAGCCTGTCAGACCGCCTGCCCTACCAATGCCATTGTATTCGGTAATGCAGTGGATGCAGAAAGCGCAGTCGCTAAAGCCCAGGCAGAGAATAAACAAAGAACATTCCATGTACTGGAGCAACTGCACGTTCTTCCCAATGTAACGTATATGGCCAAAATCCGGAATACGGATGAAGAAGACCATTATTGGGGAGGTGAGCATGCTGCAGCAGAACATGGGGAAGGCAAAAAAGAGGAAGGGCATATGCCTGCAGCAACCAAACCGGAAGAAACGCATTGATGCATCTGCGTCTGACGGCGTCTGACGTCTTCTGACGCATTTCAAAAAGAGAACTAGTGCTATTTAATATTATACTCGGAATTTTTAGACTATGTCATTACTCAGATACGAATCACAGGTAAGACCCCCGCTGGTAGATGGTGATAAGGATTATCACCAGATTACAGAAGATATCTGCCGGCCGGTAGAAGCCAGACCCTCCAGGGCCTGGTGGATCGGCTTTTTGATTTCAGCTGCCCTGCTGGCTTTCGGTATTCTCTCCGTTACCATGGAAGTGATTTATGGTACCGGTCAGTGGAACCTGAACAAAACAGTGGGTTGGGGATGGGATATCACCAACTTCGTATGGTGGGTGGGTATCGGTCACGCCGGAACCCTGATCTCTGCGATCCTTTTGTTGTTCCGCCAGGGATGGCGTACCGGTGTAAACCGTGCGGCTGAGGCCATGACTATCTTTGCGGTAATGTGTGCGGGCCAGTTCCCGATCTGGCACATGGGTCGTGTTTGGAATGCCTTCTTTGTACTGCCTTATCCCAATACAAGAGGACCGCTCTGGGTGAACTTTAACTCTCCCCTGCTCTGGGACGTATTTGCGATCTCTACTTATTTTACCGTATCACTTTTATTCTGGTATTCAGGTCTGATTCCTGACCTGGCCACCCTGCGTGATCGTGCCAAGAAAAAATGGGCCAAGATGTTTTATGGGGTTGCTGCCTTCGGCTGGACCGGTAGTACCAAACACTGGCAGCGTCATGAAGCATTATCACTGGTACTGGCAGGTTTGAGTACGCCGCTGGTACTTTCTGTACATACCATTGTATCCTTCGACTTCGCCACTTCGGTTGTACCGGGCTGGCATACCACGATCTTCCCGCCTTACTTCGTGGCCGGTGCGATCTTCTCAGGTTTTGCGATGGTGCAAACCCTGTTGGTGGTTACCCGGAAAGTGCTGGGATTGCAGGATTATATTACGATTGAACACATAGATGTAATGAATAAGGTAATCGTACTCACGGGTTCCATCGTGGGTATCGCTTATCTAACCGAATTATTCATGGCCTGGTACTCTGCAGTGGATTATGAGAATTTTGCCTTCTTCAAGAACAGGCTGGATCTGAACAGTCCATATGGCTGGAGCTACTGGCTGATGATGGGTTGTAACGTGTTATCACCTCAGATTTTCTGGAGCCGTAAAATGAGAAGGAACCTGACCGTGACTTTCTTCATGTCCATCCTGGTAAATATTGGTATGTGGTTCGAGCGTTTTGTAATTATCGTTACCTCGGTATATCGTGATTACCTCCCCAGTGCCTGGAGTACTTATTATACCCCTACCATCTGGGAGGTTGGTTTCTACCTGGGAACATTTGGATTATTCTTTACCTGTTACTTCCTCTTCTCTAAATTCTTCCCGGTTATTGCGATTGCCGAGATCAAACATATCCTGAAGAGAAGCGGTGAAAACTATAAAGAGAAAATGGATGTGGTGGAGAATGAAGACCTGAACAAATTCAGTGCAGAACAAACTGGAGCACCACTAACCAGTTAAACCGACTGGTGGAAAGAGCAAGATGAATTGAAGAAATTGTAAGAGCTGGACCTATAAATAAGAACTTTTATAACAGATTGGGTCAAAGTCCCTTCATAAAAAAATTTATAACGGGTAATTTTTATGACGAGGCCGTCTTATTCCCTGCGGTGAAGAAAGTTCGCCGTGCCGGATACAGGATCCACGATGTATTTACTCCGTTCCCCATTCATGGTCTCGATAAAGCCATGGGTCTTCGTGATACCAGTCTGCATACCGCCGGTTTTATCTATGGTATTACCGGAACCGCAACGGCTGTGGGATTTATTACCTGGGCTTTAACCGTTGACTGGAAACTGAATTTCGGCGGCAAGCCTTTCTTTTCCCTGCCGGCATGGATTCCCATTGCATTTGAGCTGACCGTATTATTTGCTGCGGTGGGAATGGTACTGACTTTCTGTTATCTCTGTCAGCTGGCTCCCTTTGTAAAAAAAGATCACTTCAATCCCCGTTCAACAGATGATACGTTTGTAATGGCGCTGGAGTGTACTGATAAAACCAACGAATCAGATGCCATTAAATTTTTGATGGATGCAGGAGCTACTGATGTACAGGTACAGTACAAAGAAACCGGCTGGTGGCTGGGCCGGTATGATAAGGATACCATGCGTTTTGAAAAGAAGAAAGAAGAAGTAGCCGCTCATTAAATTATTATACAATCAAAGGATGATGAAAAAAATCGGGATTATAACAGTTGTACTCACACTTGTGCTGGCAACTTCCTGTAATAAAGTTAGGCGCAGCCCCGGCCGTGCCTACATGCCTGATATGGCTTATAGCAGGGCTTATGAAACCTATGCCTCTACAGAAGCATTGAAAAATGGCGGAGTAAATTACAATGCCATGCCTGTAGCCGGAACCATTGCCCGCGGAGATATGACCTGGCAGTATCCTTATAAGAATGACTCTGTGGGTTATGCCAGTTCAAAAAATGTAACCAACCCCCTCCCGGCACTTGATGAAAAGCAAAGGACCGAAGCAGCCCGCCTTTACCTGGTGAACTGCGGAATCTGTCATGGTGAAAAACTCGATGGCAACGGCCCTCTTTATAAAAACGGCGACGGACCCTTCCCGGCCAAACCGGCAGCACTGGTAGGAGATCCCAAGTATACAGCGATGACCGAAGGAACGATGTTTCACTCCATCACTTATGGATTTAATACCATGGGTAGTTATGCATCACAGCTGAGTACAGAACAGCGCTGGATGGTGATTCATTATATCAAGGAAAAACAAGCGGCCACGGCAACACCTGCAGCAGCGGTTACAGCACCTGCAGCGACAGACACCACGGCTACCAAGATCAAATAATTTTTGAAGACATTATAAAAGAGCACAGATGACAATTCGAGAACAATTTACGGTACCAAAGAAATTCAACACCGTTGCGATGGCGCTGATGGCTATCGGCATCCTGGCCGTTATTGGTTTGTACATAACCACCCATGGTTGCAAGGGTACCGAAGAAGAAAAACATTTGAGTGATGCCCGTTTCTGGGCCAGCCTTTTGCAAAACAGTGTATTTTTCCTGCTGGTGGTGAATGCATCCATGTTCTTTATATGCGCCACCACCCTGGCCTGGGGCGGCTGGCAAATGTCATTCCGCAGGGTACCCGAAGCTATTTCTGCCGTGGTACCGGTTATCGGCGTGATTACACTGGCGATCCTTTTATCCATTGCATTTGGCAGCAACCATACCATTTACCATTGGACCGATGCTGAGCATGTAAAACATGATACCATCCTGAACTTCAAAAAAGGATTTCTGAATAAAGGATTCTTTGCGGTTGTTTCTGTTTTAACCGTTGTACTCTGGTCGGTATTGGGTTGGAAAATGCGTCAGCTTTCCCGCAGTCTGGATGAAAAGCCCCTTCCGAACCTGGAAGAGAACAAAAAATACATCTGGAAAAATACCATCTGGGCAGCCATGTTCATGATCGTATTTGCCCTGACCGTAATGTCTTCCATTCCCTGGCTCTGGTTGATGAGTATTGATGCACATTGGTACAGCACCATGTATAGCTGGTACACTTTCGCCAGTACCTGGGTATCCGGTATTGCCGTGATTGCACTGTTTGTGGTGTACCTGAAGAATAATAATTACCTGGAACTGACCAATGAAGAGCACCTGCATGATCTGGGTAAATTCATGTTTGCATTCTCCGTGTTCTGGACCTATCTCTGGTTCTCCCAGTTCATGCTGATCTGGTACGCCAACATTCCGGAGGAGACCACTTATTTCGCCCCAAGGGCACAGGGAATTTATAAAGGAATTTTTTGGATGATGTTTGTCATCAATTTCCTCGCTCCTTTGTTATTATTAATGAGAAGGAGTTCCAAAAGAAACTATACAACGATCACCTTCATGTCATTACTGATCATTTTTGGTCACTGGCTGGATTTCTTCCAGATGGTATTCCCGGGCCCTTCGCCGAACCATGTACCGGTGCTGATTTATGATTTCTGTATTGCACTGGGATTTGCCGGACTGATCATGTATGTTACCGGAAGGGCACTGAGCAAAGCACCGCTGCTGGCGAAGAACCATCCGTTTGTCAAGGAAAGTGTAATTCACCATACATAAACTTTTGCCTGATACCCGGGGTATCGGGCAAATGGATGACCTGTTGAGACGAGAACCTAATTATTTGTCATTTAGATAAACAGTTATGCAGACATTTTTCATCGTTGCGATTTTAGTACTGGGCTTCCTGATCACTTTTCAGATCGCCAAGGCCAGTGAGTACGTGGCAGTACTGAGAGGAGAGGAAAGATCACGCAAGCAATCGAACAAAATCAATGCGTTCATGCTGCTGATGTTCCTGATCATCGGATTGATCGGCGTTTATTATTGCAATGAAAAACTGAAAGGAAAAATCCTGGGAGCCCCGGCTTCTGATCATGGTGTACTGGTTGACCGGATGCTGTACATCACCCTGGCACTGACCTTTGTTGTATTCATCATCACCCAGGTAGCCCTGTTCTGGTTCTCTTTTAAATACCAGGAATCCGATAATCGTAAAGCATTTTATTATCCCCATAACACTAAACTGGAACTGATCTGGACCGTCATTCCTGCCATCACCCTGACCGTACTGGTGGGTTTTGGTATCTTTTACTGGTTTAAAATCACAGGAAAAGCCCCCAAAGGAGCCATGGAAGTGGAAGTGATCGGCAGCCAGTTTAAATGGGAGTACCGCTACCCGGGTAAGGATGGCGTATTTGGTAAAAAATATTTCAAGAAAACAGATGAGGCAAAAGGCAATCCGCTCGGACAAATCTGGGAAGATCCTGCCAACCATGATGATATTTATATTGCCGGTGAAGATCTTCACCTGGTGGTTAACAAACCGGTGAAGTTGATCATTGGTGCCAAAGATGTAATTCATGATGTTGGATTGGCACATTTCAGAATGAAGATGGATGCAGTACCGGGTATTCCCACCACCATGTGGTTTACACCGACCAAGACCACCAAACAAATGAAAGAGGAAACAGGAAACGACAAATTCGTATACGAGATTTCCTGCGACCAGATGTGCGGAAAAGGGCATACCGGTATGAGAGGAACGATTGTAGTTGAAACACAGGAAGAATTTGATGCCTGGATGGCGGGTAAAAAACCTCAGTATGCAACCGTAATGGATGCTGCGAAACCAGCAGTAGCGAAAGATACAACTGCGGTTAAACCAGTAGCCGCCGTATTGAACAAATAATTAAAAACGTTTGAAACGTTTATCATAAAGTTTGAAGACCCCAGCGGGACGAGTAAAATAAAAAGACTATGAGCGCAGCAATGCATGTACATCCGGAAGTGGCTACCACACATGAAGTGCACCATGATGAGCACCATGTGCATCACCACAACGAAACTTTTATTTCGAAGTACATCTTCAGTATGGACCATAAAACCATCGGTAAACAGTTCCTGATTACCGGTATCGTTTGGGCCATCATTGGAGGATTGTTCTCCGTACTGTTTCGTTTGCAACTGGGTTACCCCGATCAGAGTTTTCCAATCCTGGAAACATTTTTTGGTAAATGGGCCAAGGGTGGACAAATCCAGCCTGAGTTTTATTATGCCCTGGTCACCATCCACGGTACAGTGCTTGTATTCTTTGTATTGACTGCCGGTTTGAGCGGAACCTTTGCCAATCTGCTTATTCCATTGCAGATCGGCGCCAGGGATATGGCTTCCCCCTTCCTGAATATGCTTTCCTACTGGTTCTTCTTCCTGGCCAGTGTGATCATGTTCTCCTCCCTCTTTATCACAACAGGACCGGCTTCAGGTGGATGGACGGTCTATCCGCCACTAAGCGCATTGGGGCAGGCTTCTGATGGTTCCAAACTGGGGATGGATCTATGGCTGATCAGTATGGCCCTCTTTATCGTTTCTTCCCTGTTAGGTGGTTTGAATTATATCTCTACCATTCTGAACATGCGGACCAAAGGAATGAGCATGACCCGGATGCCACTGACCATGTGGGCAATGTTCTTTACCGCTGTACTGGGTGTATTATCATTCCCAGTACTGTTGTCCGGTGCTATTCTTTTATTATTTGATCGTAACCTTGGTACCAGTTTCTTCCTGAGTGATATTGTGGTGAATGGGGAGATCCTGCCCAACGAAGGCGGTAGCGCCATCCTGTTCCAGCACCTGTTCTGGTTCCTGGGTCACCCGGAAGTATATATCATTCTTTTACCAGCCATGGGTATGGTGTCTGAAATTCTATCGGTCAACAGCCGCAAACCCATCTTTGGTTATATGGCGATGCTGGGATCCTTATTCGCCATTTGTATCCTGGCCTTCCTCGTGTGGGCGCACCATATGTTCGTGACGGGATTGAATCCATTCCTGGGATCCATCTTTGTACTACTAACGCTATTGATTGCGGTGCCGTCGGCCATCAAAGTATTCAACTGGCTGACCACACTTTGGAGAGGTAATATCAGATTCACCGTGGGTACGCTTTTCGCTATTGGTTTTGTGAGCCTGTTTATCTCTGGTGGTCTCACCGGTATCTTCCTCGGTAACTCCACCATCGATATCCACCTGCATGATACCATGTTTGTGGTAGCCCACTTCCACATTGTAATGGGTGTGGCCTCCATGTTCGGCATGTTTGCCGGTGTGTACCACTGGTTCCCGAAAATGTTTGGCCGCTACCTGAATAATACACTGGGATATATTCATTTCTGGGTAACATTAATCGGTGCTTACCTGATTTTCTGGCCCATGCACTATCAGGGTCTGGCCGGTATGCCCCGTCGTTATCTCGATAAGAGCAGCTGGGTTTCTTTCTCCCAGTTTGGTGATCTTGATAAAATGATCACGGTGGTTTCTATCATTGTATTTGCTGTACAGCTGATGTTTGTGTTCAACTTCTTCTATTCCATTTTCAAAGGAAGAAAAGTAACCACTCAGAATCCATGGGGAGCCAATACTCTGGAGTGGACCACACCGATCAGACCTGGTCATGGTAACTGGGATGGAGAGATTCCTGAAGTTCATCGCTGGCCTTATGATTATGCGAAAGATGGAAGAGATTTCATCCCGCAAACAGAGCCGGTGGGTGAGCATGAAAGCAAGCACTAATTAGACGGGAAAGGAACCGGGCCTGATGTCCGGTCGCTATTTCCCTTGTAGATGTTCTTATAAAAGATTGCGAAGGCGAAATGAAGAAGATAAAGGACTATTTATTATTGATCAAGCCTTCGCTGAGTATCATGGTGGTGTTCAGCAGTATCATGAGTTTTGCACTGACCAAAGGGTCGGAAAACTATGTGGACTTCTGGCGAATGATATTCTTGCTCTTTGCAGGTGGGATGCTGGTAACAGGGAGTGCCAATGCCATCAATCAGGTAGTTGAAAAAGATACGGATGCCCAAATGAAACGAACGGCTAAAAGGCCCGTGGCTTCCGGCAGGATGAGCGTCACCGAAGGATGGATTTTTTCCATCATCACGGGCGCCGCAGGAGTTTTTATCCTGGGTTATTTTTTTAACTGGCTGGCTGGCGGACTGGCTGCTTTCAGTTTGTTCCTGTATGCATTCATCTATACGCCATTGAAGAAAGTAAATTCAATTGCTGTATTGGCGGGTGCAGTACCCGGGGCCCTGCCCTGTTTGATTGGCTGGGCAGCAGGGGATAATGCGTTGACACTGGGAGGCTGGATTCTTTTTGCTTTTCAGTTCTTCTGGCAGTTCCCGCATTTCTGGGCCATTGCCTGGGTAGCACACAGGGACTATTCTTCAGTTGGGTTTAAACTATTACCTGCTGAAGAAGGACCTACAAAGTTCACGGCATTACAGACGGTATTGTATTCATTGCTGTTAGTGCCGGTAACCCTGGCGCCCTATTATACAGGGATCTGCAGTTATGATGATATCGCAGGGCTGATCAGTGTCGGTTTGGTGATTTTGGCCAATGCTTTCATGGTCATGCGTTGCATGGTACTGTATAATAAAATGGATGTAGGGTCGGCCAGAAAAGTGATGTTTGGAAGTTATATGTACCTGCCGGTCGTGATGCTGGCCTGGTTATTAAGCAAAATCTGAACAGCAGGAGCTTAAGCATTATCCGGCAGAAAAGGAGTGGATCAGAAATTTGTCCTGAAAGTGAATGAAGCAAATGGTAAGTGAATTGAATATAAAAGATGCGAGTAATCCCCCTTTAGGGGATAGGGGTAAAAAAAGAATGCACCCTCATAAGTTTACCTTATGGGTGGCCATTGGAAGTATCGTGATGATGTTTGCCGGTCTCACCAGCGCTTTTATTGTCAAAAGCAATCAGAGCACCTGGATTCCGGTAGCAGTGCCAAAAATATTCTGGGCTTCAACTGCTGCTATCCTGTTGAGCAGTCTGACCATCCAGCTGGCACTTCGCTCTTTTAAACAAAGGTTCATGCAGCAATACCGCATGCTGGTCGGGTTAACCCTGATCCTTGGTATTGCTTTCGTGCTGATGCAATGGCTGGGGTTCCAGCAATTGTGGAATGACCAGGGGATCACATTCAAGGGAGGTGGCGCAGGCCAGTTCCTCTATGTGATTTTTGGATTGCATGCCCTGCACGTAGCTGGTGGTGTCATCGCACTCGTGGTAATGTTTGTAAAAGCCTTTATCGGCCGGAGCAAAAATTATAGTTCAGTACCCGTAGAAGTGGCCGCCACCTACTGGCATTTTGTAGACCTGCTCTGGTTATACCTGCTGGTCTTCTTTATGCTGATTGGGTGAGAAAAATAGATTGAATTGTTTCTTGATTTTTTATAAATAGTTATGTCAACACAATCAACAGTACATCAAACCAAATGGTGGAGCGGCGGTAAAAGCCCATTCAACCTGGAATACGGCAAATTGATGATGTGGTATTTCCTGATGAGTGATGCCTTTACATTTGGCGCCTTTTTGATTTCCTATGGCACTATCCGTTTCAGCCAGAATTTCTGGCCCGATCCCAACGTGGTGTTTAACGCCTTCCCGGGAGCCGGTCATGCCAATCTGCCACTGGCCTTTGTGAGTGTAATGACCTTTATCCTGATCATCAGTTCGGTGACCATGGTACTGGCCGTACATGCCGGGCATAAGGGAGATAAAAACGGAGTAATCAAATGGATGGCCTGGACCATCGTTGGCGGACTGGCCTTCCTTGGCTGTCAGGCATGGGAATGGCATCACCTGATCACCGGTGAGCATGCTGTACTGGCAACCACCATAGATGGAAATAATTATATCGACATGATTGGCCAGACAATGGGTGGAAATCCATGGGGTGAATTAGTTGATCCTGCGCTGGCCCAATCAGCCCTGGCAGCTTCCTCCCATGAAACCCTCGTACACCTGGCTCATGAATTTCCCAAAGAAGGAATGGCAGCAGCCAGTGTGGAATCACTCGAGAAAATGTCTTCTTCCCAATTAGCCGGAATGGTGGATGTGGCCCATGCCCATATCCGTGAAAAAGGACCAATCGCCTTTGGTGGTTATTTCTTTGGGATTACCGGTTTCCACGGTTTCCACGTATTCTCCGGAGTTGTGATCAATATCGTGATGCTGATCATGACACAGAAAGGAATATTTGAACAAAGAGGACATTACCTGATGATCGAAAAAGCCGGTTTGTATTGGCACTTTGTAGATCTGGTTTGGGTATTCGTGTTCCTGTGTTTTTACCTTATTTGATAATTTTTGAACTATACAGATTATGAGTAGTCATTATGATCCTACAAAGAGTGTTTCATCCTCAGCAGCTTACCCGGAAGTAAGTTTTCATCACGGGCATGCTGATGATGCGACATTCAGAAAAAAAGTAAAAAAGACCACGATCCTTCTTTCTGTTATCACAGTTATCGAACTGGTGATCGGTCTTGCGATCTATAATATCCACAAAGGAGCAAATCCCAGCGAGCTGCTGGTGCTGATGTTCAAAGGGGTGGTTTGTATCCTTACCCTGGCCAAGGCCTTTTATATCGTTTCCGTATTCATGCACCTTGGTGATGAGATCAGGAATATGATCATGACCATTGTAGTGCCCCTGATGCTTTTTATATGGTTTATCATCGCTTTTGTGGCAGATGGTAATTCCTATAAAAATCTCCGGAACCAATACGATCCTTATTTTAAGGAATCAACGATGCCCAGCAAGCATCACGGAGAAAAACATGAAGCAGCGCCTGCAGAAAAAAGCGGAAAGGAGTAACCTATAACAGTTTAACCAACCAAGAACCATTAAACCGCTTACCTGTTAAGGTAATAGGTTTAATGGTTTTTTTTCGTAACCTGTTTTCAAAAATGCATCTGTGAATAAAAGAGCATTATATGCGGTCCTGCTGGCACTCCTCTTACCCCTGGTTGCCTATTTTATAGTCAAGAATAAAAGCGAAACGGCTGTGGTAATGCCCCGTCATTATTTTGCAGACACCGTTCAGGAAGTAGTGAAAAGAGGAAAGCGGCAATCCGATACCGTATGGCATAAAGTCAAGGACTTCAAACTCACCAATCAGGAAGGCAAAACGATTACCTGGGATGATCTCAAAGGGAAAATTGTAATCGCCGATCTGTTTTTCACCCGTTGCCCGACCATTTGCCCGGGGATGACCCGCAATATGAAAAGACTGGCCGAATCCATTCATAATGGAAAAAGAGTGGGTGACCGGTCCAACCACCTGGTTCATTTTATTTCATTTAGTATTGATCCGGAAAGAGATTCGGTGCCAAGACTAAAGGGCTGGGCCGACCGCTTTCAGATCAATCCCGAACAATGGTGGCTGCTGACCGGTAATAAACAGGAAATATATGACCTGGCCCTGAATGAAATGAAAGTTGGCCTGCAGGATGGGGAAGGAGTAGATACCAGTTTTATTCACAGCGATAAATTTATCCTGATCGATAGTAGCAGACATGTCAGGGGATTTTATGATGGCCTTGATTCTGCCTCCCTCTCCAGGCTTTCCTCCGACCTGGTGTTACTTACAATGGAAAAAGATCCTGCCAGAAAAAGTTTCTTCGCCGGTAAACTACAATTGATCGCAGTTGTTTTCCTGCTGGCCATCTTTGGGGTTGGCCTTTTACTATTCGTCATTCGAAAAAAACAATAAATCATGTTGCAGGCTGTCTGGAAAAAGAATGATAAAAAAGCAAACTGGCTGATCCTTGGATTTTCTGCTATCGTTTTTATCGCCGTTGTGTTGCTGGGAAGAGTGCAACTAAAAGTTGATCTGGGTTTTGATGTACACCTTTTTGCCAAAGCTAATGCGGTCATTAATTCCCTGGTGGCTATTTCACTGGTCCTCGCATTACTGGCCGTAAAGCAGGGCAAACAGGCACTGCACCGCAATATCATGCTGGCGGCCATGCTGCTTTCCCTGCTCTTCCTCCTCAGTTATATTTGTCACCATCTTTTTGCAGGCGAAACCCGCTTCGGCGATCTTAATCACGATGGCATAGTAGACGCATTGGAAAAGGCCGCAGTGGGCAATAGCCGGATCATCTATTATATCATCTTAGGAACACATATACCACTGGCCGGAATCATTCTCCCCTTTATTCTTTTTACAGCCTACCGGGCCCTCACCGGCGATTATGCCCGGCATAAAAAACTGGCCCGTATTACCTGGCCCATATGGTTTTATGTAGCCGTTACCGGGGTATTGGTTTATTGGATGATCAGTCCCTATTATTAAAACCTGCTAAAGACTCTTCTAAAGGGGCTCATTGTGCTGCGCCGTATCCGTATTTTCTCACCCGCTGATAATCAGGAAAGGTCCAGTTTGTATATTTATCATCACAGGACCAATCAGCTATTAGTTATGATCAGTCTGTATTAATTCCATAAACTGTATTATTGCTAAGGGGAAGGAAACTTCATTGGAGCCTTGATCACCGGTAAATGAAAGGATTGAAAAATAATACCGGAAAGAAATGTAGGTGATGAAATATTACATTGGATAGCATTACACATATCGCCCTTGGTGCCTGCCTCGGAGAAGCAATGGCAGGAAAACAACTGGGAAAAAAAGCCATGCTGACCGGTGTGCTGGCGCATAGCCTGCCGGATATCGATTTTCTGGCTGCTTTCTGGCTCGATACTTCAGATAATCTTTTTGCCCATCGGGGACTGACCCATTCATTCTTTTTTTTACTGGTCATGAGTCCACTGCTGGCCTTTTTTTTCCGGCGATACATCAAAAAAGGAAATATTTCCTATCAACATTGGTTATTCTTTTTTTTAGTGGCAGGAGGGCTGCATCTTTTACTGGATGCATTAAATAATTATGGCACGGGCTGGTTTGAACCCTTTAACAGCAAGAGAGTGGCATTCAATGTGATTTTTGTGGCTGATCCTTTTTTCTCGCTTTTCCCCGGGATTGCCTTTTTATTATTGCTTTTTTACAAACAGCACCGGATCCGTAAAATTATTTATATCACCGGATTATCTGCCAGTCTATTATATACCGGTTATTGTATCAGCAATAAGTTGAGGATAGAGGAAAAGATGCAGGATGTATTGGCCGCACAATCATTCACCTATAAGCGATTCATGACCACACCGGCTCCATTTCAAAACTGGTTATGGTTTGCCATTGCTGAAACAGACAGTGGTTACTATACAACATATATTTCTGTGTTTGACCGGAACGGATCCAACCGGCTATCTTTTTTTCCCAGAAATGAAAACCTGTTGCAAGAAGTAAACGAAAAGACTGAAGCAAAAAAACTGATCCGGTTTTCACAAGGCTATTATACGCTTGAAAAAAACAGAGACACTATTGTGATGAATGATCTTCGCTTTGGTCAGATTACCGGATGGGATGATCCTTTCATTGGATTTTCCTTTCATTATTATCTGCAACCGGCCACTGATAATAAACTGGTGGTGCAGCGGGGACGGTTTGCCAACTGGAATAAGAAAACATGGCGAGCATTTGTCGGGCGTATCAGGGGTATTTAAAAAGGGTATTCAACATGCCGGTCAGGTAATTTCAGCCTGCGCCCTTTGTTCTTCCTTTTCATTCACTTCTTTTTGCAGTTCCACCGGCTCCACAAATTCATTCATATAGATTTTGAACAGCACAATGATGTAATTCACCAGCAGTGGGCCAAATACAAGACCGATAAAACCAAAAAGACCAAGACCAACAATCACTCCCAGTACGGTTATCACCGGGTGAACATCTCCCAGTTTTCGCATAATGGTGATCCGGGAAATATAATCCACATTGCCTGTAATGATCACACTGTACAACAGCAGACCGATTCCCATTGCAGTATTTCCGGAAGCAAAAGTATACAGAACCAGCGGCACCCAGATGATCATGGTGCCCACCACCGGAAAGAATGCGAAGATACCGGTGAGAAAACCCCAGAGCGCCCATTCCTGCACACCGAAAATAAAATAACCCAGCGTAGCGGTTAATCCCTGTATCAGGGAAATAAGGGGAATACCCAGCGCATTCGCCCGGACGATTTTTTTTGTCTCTGAAGCAAGCATATTGGTATTCCCATCCTTTAAAGGTATGATCTTTACCAGTGTTTTTTCCATCTCCCGGCTATAATAGAGCATGTAATAAAGAAAGAAAAGCATAATCGCCAGATTGGTAATCAGGTTGGCGGTGCTGTTCAGAATCGAGGGAATAAAGGCCGTAATTTTCTCCAGTGAACCGGTTAATGATTGTTCGGATATAATGTTCAGTCCTGCCTTTTGTTGTACCTGAGTGACAGCTATTTTTATTTGATCAATAGCACCCGAAGGATTGTTGAGGAATGCATTTACCTTGGGACTGATCAGTGTTACGGCCAGAAAAACCGGCAAGCCCAGCAGGATCAGGTAATAAATAACAAAAAGCCCTGCGGCTCTTCCTTTCTTCCATTTTTTATGATAAACGAGTTGGAAATTATTGCCCCGGCTCAGGATATATAAGGTTACAGCGCCAAGAAGTCCGGGTAAACAGATGTATAAATGCTGAACAACTACCCATACCAATAAAATCAGGGTACCCAGCAGTAATACCTGTTTGATCCGGTTATTGAAGTTGATACTCATGTTGGTTTTTTGTGCTGAGGGAGCAGTTACAGCAGGCCGTCCATGACTGATGATACAAATCCGCTTTAATCAGTGTCCATGCCATTCAGTCTTTTTCTTCTTAACAGTGGAATTTGTTTGCGAACAAAATTGCTGAGCAGGAACTCAAGCGCCAGGCCCCCGGTTTTTTTCAGAAGATTGGAAGAACGACCCACAAATAATCGTTTTCCCAGAATACCGGCTCCAATTCCAAGGGCGGTATCCATCACAGAAAGACGTAAGTCGGGTGATGCCGTTACTTTTTGCACCGTGTCTTTTAAAAGATTGACGGGAGATAAATGATGTATCACATTCTGTGCAGACTGCCTAAGCTCCAGCAGCTGCTGTTTCTCCAGTTTCTTTAAGGCCGCAATTTTATGATCCAGCTGCTCCAGGCTGGTATCTTTACTTTTCATAAACGCTGGTGGGTTAGTTTGCGGATGATCAGATTGCTCAGTGGCTCCTTAATCAGTTGCCTGCGGCAAATCCATATAAAAAAACCGGTAAGTAAATAAAATCCCCCCACGATCAGAAAACCGGCACCGGTATTATGAAGGGCTGTACCAATCAAGAATGCCGCACCAATACTGATGATCAGCAGGGCAATCGTGGTACAGCATACGATGGCCACCAGTGTAATCAGTGATGAACCCGTGTCCGCCATTTTGCCGGTTGCTTTTAACTTCCAGATGGCGGCCTTTGTTTCTACCAGTTCACCGGCTTTTGCTACCAGTGTTTCAATGTGATCAATAGCAGTATGCATGGGATGTTGTTTACTTACCGGTCATTTTAATTCATCAGGAAAAACTGTTCTTGATTTCCTTTTTAGTGGAATTCATTTTTGCGATCGCCTGCTCTTTCATTTCCTCAGTTTCTTCTTTCACGTTGCTGTACGCATCTTTTACGCCATCAATAAATTCATTGAAACTGTTTTTCACACTGTCTGTGATATCACCAGCTTTTCCGGCAATTTTTTTGCGGGTAGCTGATCCTTTGTCCGGGGCCAGTAAAATTCCGGCTAATGCGCCTGCGGCTGCTCCGGCAAGAAATCCTAATAATACTTTTGAGCTCATACAAGTGTTTTTAAATTGTTATCTGATTTTATTTACTATAAAAGGTTCATGTCCTGATTCAACAGGGTAGTATTCATGAGTTTTGAAAATATCATTAGCCAGGTATTGCTGTAAATTCCGGTAAGGCGACTGCCTCTTATCGGAATATGGACAATACATTGCTACCCATGAAAAAGCCTTTTCATGGCATTAACAGTATTTATATCAGGTTAAACGGTTATGTGACTGATTTGCTGACCCGCTTTCCAAAAAGGAGCGACACAACAAATAAGACCAGAAAAATAAAGAAGCAAATCCTGGCTATCGAAGCAGCACCGGCTGCTAATCCGCCAAAACCAAGGATTGCAGCAATAAGCGCAATCACAAAGAATATAATTGTCCAGCGTAACATAAATAAATATTATACGATGATCAATATTGTTTAGAAGAACTAAGGAGGGAGGTGAAAATATCATGCCAGTTCTACGGAATCTTGGAATGTTGCAAACAATCAGATTTTTAATGCAAATAATTCCATCTGTTGGTTCTTTCCCTTTAAATCTATGGGAATCATTGGCTCAGCCTGCCATTCCTTCATGTCAAGAAAGTCAAGTACATCTTTTGAAATAAGATATTTCTGATTCATATCAGTACAGGCGCTTCGGATTCGGGCTGCAGTATTAATCGTATCTCCGCTCATCACCAGGTCTTTTTTAATAATCCCTACCTGGCCTACCGTGACCAGTCCGGTATGTATTCCGGCTTTATACTCCGGCATTACTCCGTATCTTCTTTTGAAACGATCTTGTTTTTGATTCAATGCTTTACGCGAACTCAACAGGGAATTAATCGCTTTTAATGCATTTTCTTTTGATTCGGGCCACCAGACCACTACCTCATCACCCACATACTGGTAAATCCTCCCGTTATTATCAATAAATCCGGAAGAGATGTAAAAAATAAAATCACGAATAAATTTGAAGTACTCCTTATGCCCCAGCTTTTCAGCTATTGGTGTTGAATCTTTCAGATCCAGGAATAGAATGATCCTCCTTTCTTCTCTTGGTTGGAGGTAACGGCCAATGATGATATTAAAGAAAACACCGGGAGAATATTTTTCATTCACTTCAATAGCCAGCTGCGTGATTAAAAACAACAGCAGCCATTCCGGCATTTTTTCCAGTAACAGCCGGCGATGAAGCAGATTGTAAATAAATTTTTTAAGGGCGCCGACAAAACTATTACCTGCGATCAGCCATTCATAGGAAATATAAATCAGGAAGGTCATCACAAAGGCCACTCCAAGTAACAGCAATGTTTTAATCATCAGGTTGTACCATAGGGAAACATCACGTAGATAATTGCGGAGTACAGAGACCAGAAAATACCCAAGGAAAAGACTGATCAGAAAAACGGTGATCTCCCGGATCATGATTTCCTGTGTCAGATTTGTTTCCGGGTTATAATATTTTTCAGGCAGGATGCCAATCCCCTTTCGCCAGAAGAAAAACATTGTATCCGCCAGGGTCCAGGAAAATGCGATCACGAGAATCGTTTTTCGCTGGTGCCGTTTGATGGGTGATAAACGGGAAAACTTAGTAGGCCATATATTGATCATGATGGTGAAGCTACCTGTTTAAAAACCATGCCGGAAAACGGAGGGCATAAAAAACCCCGCTATGCGGGGTTTTTATCAAATTAGCTTTTTTATCAATTGATGGTCCAGACCTCATTACCACGAAGTAATTTGTCCAGATCAGCCGGCTTTTTAGCTTTTGCCTGATCGATTTGCTGTACCAGCATGTCCTCATAACAAGGACGATCAGTTTGATAAAACACACCAAAAGGACGGGGTAAATGACCTTCTTTACCGGGATTGTCAAAAATCCTGACCAGTATCTGCGCTTTATACATGTCATTTTCATCATGTATCCAGCATTCTTCAGCACTGGCATCAACACCGATTGTTACCACTTTGGGGGTGAAACCATCCAGTTTGATTCCTTTTTCAAGGTTAGGACCGAAAAGCAGGGGTTTACCCTGTTCCAGGAAAAGGGTTTCCTGTGCCTTGGATCCTTTTTCAGTGAATATTTCAAAAGCACCATCATTAAAGATGTTGCAGTTCTGGTAGATTTCAAGGAAGGAAGCGCCCTTGTGCTGGTTCGCCCGGATCAGCATGGCCTGTAAATGCTTGGGATCGCGGTCCATGGTTCGGGCCACAAAGGTAGCATCAGCTCCCAGCGCCAGTGCCAGCGGATTAAAAGGATGGTCAATACTTCCCATCGGCGTACTCTTGGTAATCTTGTTTTCCTCGGATGTAGGGGAGTACTGGCCCTTGGTCAAACCATAAATCTGGTTATTGAAAAGCAAAATGTTCACGTTGAAATTACGGCGAAGCAGGTGAATGGTATGGTTACCGCCAATACTCAGTCCGTCACCATCACCGGTTACGATCCAAACACTCAGTTCGGGCCTGGCTGCCTTTAATCCCGAGGCCACAGCGGTGGCTCTTCCATGGATCGAGTGCATCCCATAGGTGTTCATATAATAGGGAAAGCGGCTGCTGCAGCCAATTCCCGATATAATGGCAATATTCTCCCGGGGAATTCCCAGGGTGGGCATTACTTTCTGAACCTGTGCCAGGATGGAATAGTCACCGCACCCGGGACACCAGCGGACCTCCTGGTCGGTGGCAAAATCCTTGGCGGTTAGGGCCGGGGCTGTAGTTGTTTCACTCATATCATATGGATTCCCACAAATTTACATGAAATGAGAATGCCGAACAAGGAGAGAAGAATTTTGAGTTTTGTTGGGGATTTCCCTGTTTTTTGGGAAGGAGAATTTTGATGAATTGAGAATGCCGAACAAGGAGATAAGAATTTTGAAGTCTGTTGGGAGTTTCCCTGTTTTTTGGGAAGGAGAATTTTAATGAAATGAGAATGTCGAACAATGAGTGAAGAATTTTGAAGTCTGTTTGGGACTACATCTGTTTTTCTGCCATACGCCTCATTACTTAATCAGTTCATTTGTTCTTCTGTTCCTTTGTTTTTCTTTTCTGCAGTTTCCTTCCCCAACAAGAATTATGACTTATTTTTTCTCTAAAGCAGTTTTTACACTGGATACAAAAGTGGCTATCAACTCATTGTTTTCTTTTTGATGAAGGCTCAATTTTTCTTCCTGATACCAACCCTTTTTTTGTATTAATCTTAGGCAATTATACGTTTCTCTCAACTCTTTCAAACACACTTTCATTTTATGTATGAAATCGTTCCGGCTTTCTGCGGCTTGTGCTTCTCCGTAGTTTAGAGCAGGAGAAGTGCAGGAGCGAACTAATTGCTGGGCGATGTGCTTACCTGCAAAACTAACCGGGAGTCCTTCTGATACATCTATTGCATCACTGGCGAAATTGATAAGCCGCTCTTCCAGATCATATTTTCTGTTCATTGTAGGGAATTTTCCTGAAATTATATTCTAGTCATTCCCGTGCCAAACAAACGTACACTAAATCAGATCTTTTTAAACCTGATCCTTACTTTCTCAGTTCTTCTGTTCAGCATCTTTCTCATCAAGATTGCTCCATTTCTCTCCTAACGTCCCACTACTTCATCATTCATTTGTTCTATTGTTCATCCGTTCTGCTGTTCAGCATCCTTCTCCAGCTCCTCCCAGTACTCCGCCGCCCTCCTCGTATGCGGTATCACAATCGTGCCACCCACAATATTGGCCACGGCAAATACTTCGTATACCTGCTCCGTACTGACACCCAGTTCATACACTTTGCCCAGATGATACTTGATGCAGTCATCACAGCGGAGCACCATGCTGGCCACCAGCCCAAGCAGCTCCTTCGTTTTTACATCCAGCGCACCTTCGGCATAGGTATTGGTATCCAGATTCCAGAGGCGTTTCATGACCAGGTTATCCTTGCTCAGAATCACTTCATTCATTTTGCTACGGTAGTCGTTGAATTCTTTAATTAGCGGACTCATGGTTTTTTATTTTGCATCAAAAGTAGAAAACCTGGCCTTTCATCAAATGATGGGTTTAAAAATCCCCCGAATCCGTATATTCAGCATTCATTTTTACCAGTTATGAAAAAAATAATTCCCCTACTTTTTTTGCTGCTCAGTCTCAGTGTGCTCCATGCCCAAAATGGCAATGAGCCCATGAAAGTAACGGACCTTCTCCGGGTCAAAACACTCGGCACTTTGTCCCTGAATAAGGATGGATCCAAAGCTCTGTTCACCGTTTTATCTACCGAGCCGGATGGAGAAAGCAAACTGGATTTTAAAAACAGCACACAAATCTGGCTGGCGAATACCGATGGTTCTGCCGAGCCAAAACAATTAACCGGTAAGGAAAATGCATCACAGGCGGTTTTCAGCCCCGATGGTAAACAAATCGCTTTTGTGAGAGCTGTCGAGGGAAGATCACAGATCTTTATATTACCACTCGATGGCGGAGAAGCCATACAACTCACCCGGCATAAATACGGAGCTGGCAGTCCGCGATGGAGTCCTGACGGGAAGAAAATTCTTTTTTCAGCTTCCATCCCATTAAAAGATCTTTTAAAAGATACAGTGCTGAACCCCGGGAAAGAGGTTCCGCGCTGGCCGATGGAGAAACCCGGACTGGATAACAAACAGTTTCTGAATAACAACGCCAAGGCCGATCCGGATGGTAGTATAACAGAAGTAAGATCCTACCTGACCGGTAATGAAAATGACCGCAAGGCAAAAGTCTTTACCAAACTGAATTTCCTCGATGAAACCGATGTAAACCCGGATATGAGTTTCAATCATTTTTTTATTCAGGAAATAAAAGCAGATGCCAAACCGGTTCCGGTAACCAGAGGGTTTTATCGTTTTAATTATGCCGAGTTTACCCCCGATGGTAACCAACTGGTACTGGCAGGAGATATAGACTCCACCGAGCACCCCGATCGTTCCCTCGAAGGACAGATATATCTGGTGAATACCGATGGAAGCAAACTCCGCAAACTGTTAGGCGAGCCCGGTAAAAATTATAATTCACCCCGGATTTCTCCATCCGGAAAATGGCTGGCCTTTCAATATAGCAATACCTCTTTTGTCAGTATCGCCACCCTCGCCATCATGCCACTGAATGGCGGTACGCCGGTTGATATGCCTTTTGACCGGAGCAAGGGCAATATTACCTGGGGACAGGATGATCAGTACATTTATTTCAGTGCACAAAGCAACGGTGGACAACCGGTTTACCGGGCAGCTGTGTCCGGTAAAAAAGTGGAACAACTGACAGATTATAACAGCGGGATCGGCGGGTTTGATATTGCCGGAAATAAAATCGCTTATATCCAGACCTCTATCAACAGTCCCTTCGAATTATATGCTGCAGATGCCATGGCAAAGCAGCCCCGGAAACTCACACAGTTCAATAGCAACTGGATTGCAACAAAAAAACTGAGTATACCAGAGAAGCACAGTTTTAAAAATGAAAAAGGAATGGAGATTGAATACTGGGTGATGAAACCAACCGATTATGAACCGGGTAAAAAATATCCGCTCTTACTCGAAATACATGGCGGTCCCTCAGCCATGTGGGGACCAGGCGAAAGTTCCATGTGGCATGAATACCAGTATTTCTGCAGCAAGGGCTATGGAGTAGTGTATTGCAATCCAAGAGGCAGCGGAGGCTATGGACTTGATTTCCTGCGGGGAAATATAAATGACTGGGGAGCCGGACCCACCAGTGATGTGTTAACGGCACTCGATAAAGCAGTAGCAGAAGGATGGGCCGTTACGAGTAAACTAATGGTAACTGGCGGTTCCTATGCCGGTTATCTCGTGGCATGGATCATTGCCCATGACCAGCGATTTGCAGCGGCCTGTTCCCAGCGCGGTGTATATGACCTGGCTACTTTTTTTGGAGAAGGCAATGCCTGGAGACTGGTGCCAAATTATTTTGGAGGATATCCCTGGGAAGCGGCCGCCAAGGCAACAATTGAAAGAGAATCTCCGATTCACTACGTGGAAAAGATCCATACACCGTATATCATCTTTCATGGAGACAATGATCGCCGTACCGGATTTGTACAAAGTGAAATGTTGTATAAAAGCCTGAAAGCCCTGGGAAGACCGGTGGAATATGTACGGCATCCGAATGCCACCCATGAAATCACACGGAGTGGTAATAACCGTCAGCGGATCGACCAGATGCTTCGGACCTGGGAATTTTTTGAAAGATGGATCCATCCAACTAAATAAAAACCGGAAACAACCGGTTTAATAATTTATTCGTCATTTAATTTCTTATGAACAGAAACAAAATTATCGTTATTGCCGGTATGGCCGTCTTTGTACTGCTGGCCGTGGCCGCTGTAAGACCTTCCCTGCAGCAAGAAAGAAACCTGAAAGTGCTTCCCAAAGATATCAGCGACCAGAAGCTGGACAGTATCATGGAAACCTATAATAAGGCCCTCGGGGTGAAGTGCGAATTCTGCCATGTAAAGAAAAAAATTTTTCCGGGCGACATGGATTATGCTGCCGATACTGAACCAATGAAGGAAGAAGCGAGGAAGATGATGCGGATGACGATTGATATTAACAAGAATAATTTCTGGTATAATAAATCTGATCAGCCCGAATACCTGAAAACGGTTACTTGTAAAACCTGCCACAGAGGAGAACCCTTTCCGGAGGGGCATTGATATTTGTTTTGCATCGCAAATGAGAGATTCACCGCGGAGAACAAGAGAGCGCGGAGTTTACGCAGAGGTTTAACCGCTAAGACGCGAAGGCGCGAGGAAACGCTAAGAGAGGCCTGCGATATATTTTTTCTCGCAGCGGACACAGCGGTGCAGCGGTCACTGCGTCTTTGCGTTTTTTTTCTTTGCGTGCTTTGCGTGAAATATTTTTTCTCCCTTTGTGTTCTTTGCTCGCTTTACGGGAGAGATTCACCGCGGAGAACATGAGAGCGCGGAGTTTTCGCAGAGAAGCTTAACCGCTAAGACGCCAGGACGCAAAGAACTGCTGTATTTCTTCCCTTTGTGCGCTTAGTGTCTTTGTGGGAAATATATCAATTCATCTATCAATTTTGTTCAACCAATTAATTCCCTCCAAGGATAACCTTTCAACCGAATTTCAACGCCAGATCATTCTGTTTCAGATTTTTAGTAGAAACTCTTACCATTCCTAAGGGTATCGTAACATCCCAGCAGTGTATTTCCTTAATTGTCATAAATACCTTTTCGTAGTATTACGAAAAAATCGCATGCTTTTACTGAATTTTCAGACAAACCATTCAGCATAAGCACTATATGAATTAACACTCCGTTAATATTGCAGACGCAGGCGGTTGTGCCACCACTTGCGTCACTTATCCTAGAAAACCGATTAATATGACATGGTATTCAGTCATGGGTATAATCTCGTCTGCTGCCTTATTATGCCCCATTATAGCCATCCTGGCCCTCCGGCTTGGGAAATACAGAACCTTTCCTGTATTAATCTGCTACTATTCTTCTGTACTGATTTATAACCTGATGACCGAGGGATATATCCCGATTGACCAGACGACCAGGCATTACTGGGGGCTGGCCAATAATCTGATGGACGCACCATTGATGCTATTTTTCCTTACCTATTTCAGTACATCTCCCGTGTTTACCCGCCGTGTGAAATGGCTGATCGCCGCATTTATCTTTTTTGAAATAGTAGTTATATCGGTCCTGGGTCTCAACACAGAAGCCATTACCGTGATCCTGGGCCCGGGTGTTGCATTGATATTAGCTTTATGTACCTACTTTTTTATCCGTCAAACCAAGATTGCCATTACTCACCGGAAAGCAACCGGTAAAGCAGTGATTGCAGCCTCTCTTTTGTTTGCCTATGGTTGTTTCGGACTGATCTACCTGATGTATTATGTATTCCGTTCAACTGATGTCGAGGATATCTTCCTGATCTTTTTCCTGGTATCCACTTTATCGTCTCTGATGCTGAGTGTAGGTATTTATATTGAAGAAAAAAGAATCCGGAAACTGAATGAACTCAGGGTCACCCGCAGAGAACTCTCCGATATTTATGCGGGCGAAAAAAAGGCCGTCCCCATCCGGAGAACAGCCTTACTGGATTTTGACAGGGATCAGTGGAATTAATAACAGTACCTGCCCTCATCAATCATTTTATTCGCAATCCTTCTTCTGGCTTCCTTTACATTAAAAGGCTCGGCCTTGGTAAAACGTTTCAGTCCCATCAGGATCATGCGCTGCTCATCACCTTCGGCAAATGAGTTGATGGCATCCTTGCCTGCCTTGTTCACCGCATCCGCTGCATCGTACAGGTAAGTTTGCATGATATCTTTATAAAGTCCGATAGAAGCTTCGCCTTTATTTTCTGCCATTTTCATGATACGCAGTAAAACACTTTCTGCATTATACGTCTGAATGGCCATATCCGCCAGGTTCATCAGTACTTCCTGCTCATTTTCTATCTTCATCATCAGCTTCTGCACCGCAGCACCTGAAGTCATCAGTATGGCCTTCTTTAGATTACCGATCAGTTTTCTCTCTTTGGCAAATGGCGTTTCATCTTCCGCACCAAAGTCGGGGATACTCATCAGTTCTTTTTGTACTGCCATAGCGGGTCCCATCAGATCCAGTCTTCCACCCATGGCTCTTTTCAGGGTCATGTCCAGGGTCAGCAGGCGATTGATTTCATTGGTACCCTCATAAATACGGTTGATCCGGCTGTCGCGGTAAGCACGGGAGATATTATACTCCGCACTAAAACCGTTTCCGCCATGTACCTGCACCCCCTCGTCAACCACATAATCCAGTACTTCACTGCCATCTACTTTCAGCATGGCACATTCAATGGCATATTCTTCCGCAGCACCCAGCAATGATTCGTTGAAGGGTTTACCAGCTGATAATAATTCGTGTTCTTTATCACCGATCCATTGTGCAGTACGATACAGGGCACTCTCGGCTACAAAGATCCGGATGGCCATTTGGGCCAGCTTGAATTTGATAGCGCCAAAATTGGAAATAGGTTGTTTGAACTGCTCACGGGTTTTGGCATATTCTACTGTTCCGGATAAAGAACGCTTGGAACCACCAATGGCAGCAGCGGCCAGTTTCAAACGACCAATGTTCAGGATATTAAAAGCGATCTTATGTCCTTTACCAACCTCTCCCAGCAAATTTTCAACGGGTACCTTACAATCCTGGAAATACAATTGCACTGTTGAAGATCCCTTGATCCCCATTTTATGTTCTTCCGGTCCCTGGGTAAATCCTTCTGTTCCGCGGTCTACAATAAAACCGGTGAATTTATCGCCATCTACCTTGGCAAATACAGTGTACACATCGGCAAATCCACCATTGGTGATCCAGCATTTCTGTCCGTTGAGGATATAATATTTTCCATCCTCACTCAGTTTGGCCGATGTTTTTGCCCCCAGGGCATCACTGCCGCTATTGGGTTCAGTTAATCCATAGGCACCGGACCACTCACCACTGATCAGTTTGGGAATGTATTTCTGTTTTTGTTCGGGTGTACCAAAGTAAAGAATGGGAAGCGTGCCAATACCCGTATGCGCAGCAATGGCAACGGAAAAAGAATGCCCCGCTCCCAGGTATTCATTCACCATGGTAGAAGTGACAAAGTCTTTTCCTAATCCGCCATATTCTTCCGGAAAAGCTACCGCCAGCAGACCCTGCTCACCAGCCTTTGTCAACAGGCTCTTCATCAGTCCGGGTTCCAGGTTATCAATCCTGTCGAGGTTAGGATATACTTCCGCATCCAGGAACTGGTTACACATATCCTTTACCATCAGTTGTTCTTCCTGAAAATTTTCAGGTGTAAATGTGTCAGCAGGGGATGATTCTTTCACCAGCCATTCTCCGCCTTTCAGCGATTGGGTTTTTGCAGCTGCAGTACTCATATAAAAACGTTTTAAGTTTATTGATTTAGGTTGATGAAACCGATTTATTTCAGGTTGTCGTAAACAATTTGCAGGACCTCCTTACATACTTCAACTTTTTCCACCGGCACCGTGATCAGCGCTTCGTTCAGTGTTTCTTCGGCCAGCACCATGGATTCCTCCTGCAGTTTATGCGCCTGTTTGGTCAGATAAATCAGGTTGATCCGGCGATCAAATTCAGACGCCACCCGCTTCACCAGGTTTAGTTTCTCCAGGTTATCAACCAAACGGGTGATACTGGGTTTTTTAAATTGGTTGTTTGGCATATAGTTGTTTGTGCAACTATCCAAAATTAGTCCTATTTTTGAATCAGCCAAGTTTATCGTGATAAAAATTTGTTGCTATCACCCATGCAGGAAAAAACACTGGCATTCAGGAATTCACTCATCAGCTATCGCCGCTCAGGCGAGGGGCCGGAGCTATTGCTCTGCTTTCATGGCTATGGGGAGAAAGCCATGGCTTTCGATTTCCTGGCAAAATATATTGGCAACCAGTATACTGTATATGCCATCGAGCTCCCCTTTCACGGTCATACACAATGGAAGGAAGGACTTTTATTTACCGGCGCGGACCTGCTCGGGGTCCTGGACCTACTGCTCAGTAAAGAGCAGCCCTTTACCCTGATGGGTTTTAGTCTGGGAGGCCGGGTGGCCCTGAGTTTGTACCAGTTAATCCCGGAACGTATCCATAAAATGGTTTTGCTGGCACCCGATGGCTTAAAAGTAAATGGCTGGTACTGGCTGGCTACACAAACCCGGCTGGGCAATCGGTTCTTTGCTTTTACCATGCGGAAACCCGGCTGGTTTTTATGGATCCTGCATTTAATGAAGCGCCTGCGATTGATCAATTCCAGCATCTACAAATTTGTGGACTACTATATCGGTAGTAAAGAAATCAGGAATGATCTCTATATCCGATGGACTGCATTCAGGCGATTAAAACCAGATCTGAAAAAACTCAGGCAGCAGATAAAAGAACATCAAACCATTATAAGACTGGTCTACGGCAGGCACGACCGGATTATTCTGTCTTCCACCGGAAAAAATTCAGAAAAGGAATTGAGCCTTATTGCAGCCTTGCAGAAATTCCTTCCGGTCATCAGGTATTGCATGAAAAACATGCAGCCGATATCGTTAAAGAATTAATCCGGTAGATTTGCCTGCATGGTATTGATGTGGATCCTTATCAGCTTTTTTGTTTGCTATGCCTTACTGGTACTCTGGTGCTGCTATGCCTGGTGCAGGATCCCTGTTTACCACGGCGAAACTATAAAGTCCGCAATTCCCATCAGTATCATCATCCCGGCCCGCAATGAAGAAGAGAATATCAGTCATTTGCTGGAAGCTATTGAAGAACAATCATACTCTTCTGCATTAATTGAAGTGATCGTGGTGGATGATCAGTCAACCGATCAAACGGCTGCAATAGTCAGCAGTTTCCCCTATGTAAAATTACTCCGCCTTTCGAGCGACATTCAGCAATCACATAAGAAAAGAGCCATTGAATTTGGTATTGCCAATGCCAGTCATGAATGGATACTGACCACGGATGCCGATTGTATCCCGCCCGTTAACTGGGTTGCTCAAATTGCAGCTTTTGCAGCGGAAAAGATCCGGTGTTAATCGTAGCGCCTGTGAGAATGGAAGATCATGATACGGTCTCCTCCTTTTTTCAAACCATGGATTTTATGGTGCTGCAGACCATCACCGGGGCCATGGTCCATCGCCGGATCATGAGTATGTGCAATGGCGCCAACCTCGCTTACCGAAAATCTGTTTTCCATGAAGTCGGCGGATTCTCCGGTATTGATCATATTGCCTCGGGTGATGATATGCTGCTGATGCATAAAATCAGGAAACAGTATCCCCACCGGATCCATTACCTCAAATCAAAAGAAGCCATTATAGATACCCTGCCCCAACCCGGCTGGAGATCTTTTTTCAGACAGCGAATCCGCTGGGCCAGTAAGGCTGGTAATTATGAGGATAAATCCATTATGCCGGTGCTGCTGCTGGTCTATCTTTTCAATGCAGCTTTTCCAACCTTACTGATCGGTGGTTTTTATAATCCTGTTTACTGGCATTGGCTCGGTTATGCCTGGTTGGGAAAAACCGTCGTGGAATGGCCGCTGTTTATTGCAGCCGCTGTTTTTTTCGATCGCAAGTATACCATCTCTCTGTTTCCGCTTTTTCAGCCCCTGCATATTGCTTACACATTAATTTCCGGTTTACTGGGACAGATCGGCCATTACGAATGGAAGGGGAGAAGGGTTCGCTAATCCGGATTCAGCATTTCAGCTTAACTTCCCGGCATGACCAATAGCCAGTCATACAGCCGTGCAGCCTGGAGAAGGTTGAAAAAGAACAAAGGGGCGATGTTCGGACTGGTCATTATTATTATCTCCATGCTGGTTGCTGTTTTTGCTTATTTTTTATCACCCGATCCCTCACCCAATGCCAACCGTATAATATTGGAAACAGGAGGAAACCGGCCCGGCTTTTCTCAACAGTTCTTACTGCTGAAAAAAGAAAAAGCAGTGCAGACTCCCGGCTTTCTGAAACAATTAATTGCTGGTAAAGAAGACCGGTACTATTATATCCCGGTAAATCAATATCAAATAAAAGGAGATAGCATCTATGCTGATAAATACATAGATGAAGGGGTTAGTGAACAGGTAGTCTATCCGCTCTCACGTACTGCTTCCACAGCAGTGGTTCGTCAGAAATATTTATTAGGCACTGATACATACGGAAGAGATATTCTCGGTAGGATTATTATTGGAACAAGGGTAAGTCTTAGTGTGGGGTTAATCACCGTGATTATTTCACTCAGCATTGGTTTATTACTGGGTTCTCTGGCAGGATACTACCGGGGCAGGACCGATGATATCATCATGTGGTTCATCAATGTGATCTGGAGTATTCCAACTCTTCTTCTTGTCTTTGCCATTACGTTAGCATTAGGCAAAGGATTCTGGCAGGTATTCATCGCCATTGGTTTAAGCATGTGGGTGAATGTAGCCAGGCTGGTAAGAGGGCAGGTGCTGGCCCTGCGGGAACTGGAATATATTGAAGCCACGAGGGCATTGGGTTATTCAGGAATCAGGACCATTGTAAAACATATCTGGCCCAATATCATGGGACCGGTACTGGTGATTGCCGCCTCCAATTTTGCTGCAGCAATAGTAATTGAAGCAGGATTGAGTTTTTTGGGAATCGGGGTACAACCACCGCAACCCAGCTGGGGACTCATGATTAAGGAGAATTATAATTTCATCATTACCCAAAATCCCATGCTGGCGCTGGCTCCGGGTTTTGCAATCATGCTCCTGGTGCTGGCCTTCAATCTCCTTGGCAATGGATTAAGAGATGCCCTGAATGTGCGTTGAATTATTTCCTGGAATAACGATAGCTACCCGACCAGGTATTGGTGGGTTTGCTGTTGGAAGTAACTTTAATATCTACCACACAAACTGCTGTTAATGGTGTATTGGTGATAGAGAAATTACTGGTAAGAGATGAAGTACTGTTGATGGTCTGGGTAAAATGCTGCACGCTGTTATCTTCTCTTTTAGCAGTTACTTCAATTTTCACTCCACCGGAGGGCATGGCAGATGTAATCGTTACAGACAGATCAAAGGGCCCGAGTGATGGTGTTTGTAAGGAACCATTTGCAGGTGTGGTGGTTACAGCCAGATTGGCTTCCGTGGTACCTCCACCACCTCCTCCGCCACCGCCGCTTTTTTTGCAACCGGAAGAAAGGAGTACAGTACTCAGAAAGAACATCGCAAGAAGTCGGAGGGCAGTTTTCATGATTCGCATTATTAACAAAGTTCAAGATAATCAAAAAAAGGCCTATCCAAAAATTTTTACCTGTCTGTTGAAGCTCTCTTCCAGGGAGATAAAGGTCTCGGTCCGCTCTATTCCCTTGATTTTCTGTAACTGGTCATGCAATACAAAGCGCAGCTGATTGATATCCTTGCACACGATTTCTGCGAACATGCTGTAATTTCCGGTGGTATAATTCAGGCGGACAATCTCGGGAATCTTCTGTAATTCCCTGGCCACCGTATCATAAAGGGAGCTTTCTTTCAGGTAAATACCAATAAAGGCTATTACATCGTAGCCCAGCAGGCGCAGGTCTGCCTTGAGTCGGGTACCTTTGACCACCCCGGCCTCTTCCAGTTTTTTGATCCGAACATGGATAGTACCGCCGGACACAAAGAGTTTCTTGCCCAGATCTGCATAGGAGATTTCTGCATTCTCCATCATGTGGTGGATGATCTGCAGGTCTAGTTTGTCGAGATTCAATTTTGCCCCCATATTTGCCATTGATATTTGATGAATTGTTGATAAAAAACGAATTTATTGAATAAAATCTAATATTTTAAAATTTTTCTTAGAAAATTTGGAATCAAAAGGCGGTTGAACGTATATTTGTATTGTTATCCCGGTCACGACGGGAAAAGATCTTAAAAATTGTGGGGTGATGAAATGGCGTAAGCCTGGCAGACATGCCCTCTTGTCTCGGGGGTGAGGATCACAGAATAAACGTAGTATAGAGCCGTGCCCACAGAAATGTGGGTACGACCAGGGTCGACCACTGAACTTTGTACTACAGCTAACTGCCTCGTGGAGGTTCGAACCCTTCCCCTACAGCGAACAGGCCTTCCGGAAACGGGAGGCCTTTTTTATTGGGGAAGAAATGCTCTCCCGATAGCTATCGGGAGAATATTGAACATTTTCTTAAGCATAGAGGAAATGCTCAATAATCAACTAACAATGTTCAATTTTCAAGTTACCGGCGGTAGTGGTCAGCAATGTTGCCAAAGTATTTATCATTAGCTCCTCACCGAAACCTCATCGACCCAGGCTACCGAAACGCTCCTTACTCATACTTGAGCATTGAACATTGAGCTCCCGATAGCTATCGGGAGAATATTGAACATTTTCTTAAGCATAGAGGAAATGCTCAATAATCAACCAACAATGTTCAATTTTCAAGTTACTGGCGGTGGTGGTCAGCAATGTTGCCAAAGTATTTATCATTAACTCCTCACCGAAACCTCATCGACCCAGGCTACCGAAACGTTCCTTACTCATACTTGAGCATTGAACATTGAGCTCCCGATAGCTATCGGGAGAATATTGAACATTTTCTTAAGCATAGAGGAAATGCTCAATAATCAACTAACAATGTTCAATTTTCAAGTTACCCTCACCGAAACCTCATGGACCCAGCTTATCCAAAACGCACTTGTCGTGCACTTGATAATTGAAAATTGAGCATTGATTGTTGAGCATTTTATCCCTGACAATAAGACCATCATTTCCAAAATCAAAAAGAAATATTAATAATTGAACCAACCATTTATTTTTGCCCAAAAATTCAACAAATGAAAACCTGGTTCTTCCTGCTGGCCCTTGCCGGCACCTTTGAATCAACCGCACAGGATGATGCTGTTAAGAAACTGAAGTCCGAAACAGAACGTACTATCAAAAAGGAAGTGGATACCTCCGGCAAGCACTGGAGAAAGGGCGGCATTTACGCCATCAATATTTCACAAGGGTCATTGAATAACTGGGCAGCAGGAGGAGATAATTTTTCTCTCTCCGTCAACTCGGTACTGAGTTTGTTCGCTTTTCATAAAAAAGGAAATAACAGCTGGGATAATACTTTTGATTTTAACCTGGGGTATGTCAACACCACCAGTCTCGGAAGCCGCAAGAATGATGACCGCTTTGATTTATTGTCCAAGTACGGCCATGCACTGAATAGTAAACTGAATATCGGCGGACTCTTCAATCTCCGTTCCCAGTTTTTCAAGGGATATATTTTCCCGGATAATGTAAAAACATTTTCTTCCAATTTCATGGCCCCGGGTTATCTCCTGCTCAGTGCAGGTCTGGATTATAAGCCCACAAAAAATCTCTCCATTTATTTTTCACCCTCCACGACCCGCTGGGTAATTGTTAGAGATACCGCTTTATCCAATAAAGGACTATATGGCGTGGAGCCCGGGAAAAAATCAGCCCTGGAGTTCGGTGGATTTGTCACGATCAATTACCTGAAAGAATTCAGTAAACAAATCACCTATAAAGGCCGTCTTGATCTCTTCTCCAATTACCGGAAGAAACCACAGAATATGGATCTCTTCATGTCCAATACCCTCAACGCCAAACTGGGAAAAGTATTCGCCGTCACCTGGTCGGTTGATATCATTTATGATGATGATGTGCGTTTATTCGGACCGAATAAAACCTCTCCGGGCACACAGATCAAATCATTGGTGGGGATTGGATTGCAGGTGAAGTTTTAGGAGATTGGGTTGAGCGGACCGCACATTTTACAAACGCTTGAACATTGAAAATTTTCCTCAATCTTGGGAAAATGCTCTCCCGATAGCTATCGGGAGCTCAACTATCAATTTTCAATGTTCAAGTTATCGGCGGTAGTAGTCAGCAATGTTGCCAAAATCTATTTGATTTACGCTTACCCGAAACAGCTAAGTCCAGGGCTAGAACAAACGTTCCTTACTCACACTTGAGCATTGAACATTGAGCATTGAATATTGAACATTTTCCTCATCTAACACCTCTGCATCTTCATTGCAGGTTTTTGCGCCCTTCTCTTCCTGTTTTTTAACAGTCCTTATGAAATAAAAAACCCTCTTCATTCATTTTACTCACGGATTATCTTTGCCGCTTTGTACCCTGCAAACAGCAATGATTACCAGTCACCAAACCGAATATTTTGACAGGCATGAAGAAGCTTTCCTTTCTCCTTGCAATTCTTTGTTGCAACGGACTCATCAAGGCACAGGATCCGATTATCAAGAAACTGCAATCAGAATCCACCCGCTCCATCAAAAAAGAATTGAGTGATACCAGCCGCCGCTCCTGGAAACGCGGAGGTGTTTTTGCCATCAATGCCGGACAGGGCAGCCTGAGTAACTGGGCCGCTGGCGGAGATGATTTTTCATTGACCATTGCCACTTCCCTCAATCTATTTGCCTTTTATAAAAAAGAAAACATAGCTGGGACAATAGCCTTGATATCAATTTCGGTTATGTAAACACGACCAGTCTTGGCAGCCGCAAGAATGATGATCGTTTCGATATGGTTTCCAAGTATGGATATGCACTCAGCAATCACCTGAACCTGGCCACCCTGGTGAATTTCCGTTCACAGATGCTGAAAGGATATAACTACAAGGATAATATCAAGACCTATGCCTCCGATTTTTTATCACCGGGTTATATCGTTTTCAGTCAGGGTATTGATTATAAAGCAAAGAAGGACCTCTCCATTTTTATTTCTCCCCTCACTTCCCGCTGGATTGTGGTGAAGAATGACAGCCTTTCCATCAAAGGTGATTATGGGGTATCACCCGGAAGAGAAATGCTGAATCATCTCGGGGCATTTGCCACGATCAATTACCAGAAAGCATTTAATAAACATGTATCCTACCGGGGCCGGATTGATTTGTTCTCCAATTACCGGCAAAAACCACAGAATGCTGATCTGTATATGACCAATGCACTCACCGCAAAAGTGGCCAGGATACTCGCTTTTAACTGGAACCTGGATCTGATTTACGATGATGATGTACGACTCTTCGGAAAAGAAAATACTTCTCCTGCCTTACAACTGAAATCAATCATTGGCGTAGGGCTGCAGGTAAAAATTTAGGTTACCTTTGCCCGCTATGGCCCAGAAGAAATTACAGCGTTTTGCCGAACTGGAAACCTTTCCCAATGTGCTCCAGTTTCCGGAGAATATAGCCGGCAACTGGAAGAACCGTTTTGCTAACAATCATCCCATTACCCTGGAACTGGCCTGCGGTAAAGGAGAATATGCCCTGGGGCTTGGCAGGCTCTATCCGCAACGCAATTTTATCGGCGTTGATCTGAAGGGAAACCGCCTCTGGGTGGGAGCCAGAAAAGCCCTGCAGGAAGATCTGAAGAATGTAGCCTTCCTGCGTACCCAGATTGATCAGCTCAATCAATACTTCCCTCCGGGTGAAGTAAGCGAGATCTGGATCACTTTTCCCGACCCGCAACTGCGATTGTCCAAAGCAAAGAAAAGACTGACCCATCCAAAATTTTTGCGGCTTTACCAACAAATACTGCCTCCCGGTGGTTTGATACATCTGAAGACGGATAGTCCGGATTTATATCGTTTTACCAAACTGGTAGCTGACATGTATCATTGCCCCATTCATACCGATCAGGATCATGTGTTTGCCGATAACAATGTTTCAGCAGAACTGGCGATCAAAACCCATTATGAATCGTTGGATATTGCCGGTAGTAACCGGGTGCATTATCTGTGCTTTTCATTACCCGTTTCATTGGGTGATCGCGAAAAGGATCTCCTGCTCAAAGAAAAACTGATCGCACATGAACCGGCTGACTGAAGGCTTGCATTATTATATCAGTGATGATGGCTATGTGGTTTTCACTGAAAAGTATCACCTGGATAAAGGCTATTGCTGCGGCAATGGCTGCCGGCATTGTCCCTATCATTTTGAAAATGTTCCCGAACCCAGAAAATCGGAACTGTTGGCAGAATTGGAAAAAAAGAAATAATTTTCTGTCCCATGTCAGCCAGAAAGAAAAATACCAGCGCTTTAAAAACCGTGAAGCCATCCGGTAAAAGGGATGAAAATTTTTTTGAACTGGTGTATGAAGTCGCCCGGCAGATTCCCAAAGGAAGGGTGACTTCCTATGGCGCCATTGCGAATTGCCTTGGTACAAAATTATCCGCCAGAATGGTAGGCTGGGCCATGAATGGGGCTGGTAAAGTGAGACCCAAAGTGCCTGCTCATCGGGTGGTTAACCGATTGGGTATTCTATCCGGCAAACATCATTTCCAGCCGTCGGGCAGCATGGAGCAATTATTAAAAAAAGAAGGGATCAAAGTAAAGGATGATAAAGTGGTGGACTTCGATCGTCTGTTCTGGGATCCAGCCACTTCTCTTGGTTTTTAAAAAAGATGTAGATGAATTATCCTTCCGGTACACTAACCAATTACCAGAAAAATATCTGCGAGTATGGGGGCTTATTCGGGATCCTGCTTTCATTGACCTGTCTGGTCCAGCACCTGATCTTAGCCATTCCCAGTCATATCACTAATCCGATGATACCGGTTTATATACTTTGTATCACGGCATTTTTATTATTGGCCTTATTAAAACCCCTGGCGCTTTATTTTTTGTTTGCCGGTGCTTTACTGACCCTGGTGATTGAATGGCGGTATATCACGCATATTACTTTCTCCCTGGTGGTACTCCTGCTTTTTATTTATCATGTCATCATGATCGTACTCCTGATCACCGAACAGATTCCGGCCCGGCTCATCAGGGCCAAACAATTAAAAGAAGCAGAGGAAGCGGAGTGGAGAGGGAAGATTTGATCCGGTTTAGAATTAATCTCAAAAGTAGTTTATGTCATAGGCTCGGGCTTCCACTTACGTCATGCCGGACCCCGGATCAGGTCCGGGGCAAGCACCGATCTCCAAAGGAGTCCTATGGACCGGCATCTTTTGAAAACCTTTACATCATTCCTCTGAAAGACCCCGGATCAAGTTCCGGGGTGACAAACAGGAAGCCCGTAGCGAGTCTCTGAATGTTGTGAGCTTACAACGGGCCACTAGTACGTCATAACGGGCCCCGGATCAGGGGCAAGCACTGACCTCCATACGAGTCCTTTGGACCGGTATCTTTTTTATGGGGATTATCTATCGTATCACACATAAAGACCCCGGATCAAGTCCGGGGTGACGTTAGACTAAGCGTGAAGCAAGACGCTGATTTTTTGAGATTGCCACATTAAAACATAAGATCTTACCAGGCTTATACATCATAGCCTCAGGCTTCCACTTACGTCATGCCGGACTTGATCCGGCATCTTTTGAAAACCTTTACATCATTCCACTGAAAGACCCCGGATCAAGCCCGGGGTGACGTTAGACTGCGAAGCAAGACGCTGATTTTTTGAGATTGCCACATTAAAACATAAGATCTTACCAGGCTTATACATCATAGCCTCAGGCTTCCACTTACGTCATGCCGGACCCCGGATCAGGTCCGGGGCAAGCACCGATCTCCAAAGGAGTCCTATGGACCGGCATCTTTTGAAAACCTTTACATCATTCCACTGAAAGACCCCGGGTCAGGCCCGGGGAGACGTTAGATTATGCGTGAAGCAAGACGCTGATTTTTTGAGATTTCAACGTGCCTCACTTAATAAACGATTTTTAAAATGGATTGTGATCAAACAAGATCAGCTCAGGCAAAAGAAGCACCATTCATTGCTCTGGCTGCGTTCTCATAAAGCTGTTTCTCTTTTCTGCCATACCACCATTTGGGAGCGGTCTTTTTCATGATGGTATCTATACTGCGCATACCCAGCAGGTTCCAGGCTCCCTTTAGTTTCCCCGCCAGTGAGGGCTGCATGGCCCGAAGGCTCATGGCAAAACCACTGTCGAGGTATTCCATATGGTGCCAGTATCCGGAAGGCATGAATAAAGTATCACCGGGCTCCAGAATAAAATCCAGTCCCTGTGCTAGTTTCAGTGCCGGGAATTTTTCGTAGTCAACATTTCCCTCCACATAATAATTGGAGAAATCAGCCAGACTCAATACTTCCCAGGGTTTGCGGTAGAGTTTATGCTGTTCCGTGAAAGGAAACATCAGCACTCTCTTGCGGCCACCAAACTGGGTATGGAAAATATGGGAGAGATCAATATCGAAATGCATATGCGTGATACTGCCGGCCCCGCCGGTAAACAGCATCGGGTATTTCTTAATAAAGCCCTTGGCCATGTGCTCGGGCCACTCAAAATCTTCAATTAACTGCGGGGCATGATCAAAAATGTTGAAGAGGAAGATCCGCCAGCCGGCCGGACCCTTGCTGATCATATCAATGTATTCCCCGAAGGTTTTGTAATCATCGGCCTTGTTAATGGGGGTATAGGCATCGCTTTTGACGTTATTGTAAAGGGGGACTTTTTTATGGCCTACCAGTTCCCGGAAATAATCCCAGTTCCATTTTTGATAAGCAGGCCAATTGTGGGCTAATTTTTTGATGACCACGGGGCGACCGGTATCATAGTACTCCTTTTTAAACACCTCAGGTTCAATGGTATCAAAGGTGGCTACCGGCTTTAACTGCATAAGGGAAAGTTAGATGTCGCAAAGATAAGGGCGGTTAAAATACAAACGATTCGTTTATGGGGGGCGGTATGATAAAAGGATTATAAAATATGGGGGTGATGAGGGGTTTTTGGGGAGAGATTCACCGCTGAGAACAAGAGAAAATGGAGGTTTCGCAGAGGTTTAACCGGAGAGACTTAACCGGATAGACTTAACCGCGAAGGCGCGAAGACGCTAAGGGACGCAAAGAATTTCGGAATTATACCCCTTTGTGTGCTTAGTGTCTTTGTGGGAGAAAAATTCACCGCGAAGGCGCGAAGACGCTAAGGGACGCGAGGAAATCCCTCTCTGTGCCTCCGTGCCTCAGTGTTTAACCGCTCGAAGAGTCCTATGGACAAAGACGCCAAGACGCGAAGGGACGCAAAGAATATCCCAAATTACTACTCAATAATTCGTGAATTCGTGGCAAAACTTCGTGGATCCCCCAAGAAAATACCGCCCCTTGAGGCGGTATTCCTAGTTTCATGGGCAATACTTTATAAGGCTTAATGGTGGTTCAAATCATTCTTCCCCGTTGGTTGTATTTGAAGCGGATCGCGTCCCTTCTGGTTTTTGCCTTCAGCTGACGGATCCTTCTTTTCTCACGGGTCGTCATCACCCCATCACGCTCGGCCAGTCTAACCGTGGTTCTTAACTGCAATACATTTCGCTGCAACTGCAAACGCTCCCAGGTACTGATCGTGGCTGTTCGCGTGCTAAGAATTCTTCCATTTCGTTGGGAGAAAGCTGTTAACGAGAACAACAGGAACAAGAGCGGTATGGATACAAATTTTGTCAACGGTATCTTTTACGGGTATATGACCGGAAAGGGTTGCCCGGGTTTAATAAAGAAAAGAATTCAGAAAAGAGAAACCTGTACCGGTCCCATGCTGAAAGATTTGCGGTGATGATCCGTCATACCATATTGCCGGATGGCTTCCCGGTGAAGAAGGGTGCCATAACCCTTGTTGCGGTCCCAGCCATAATCAGGAAATTCGGCATGCAGGTTCAGCATGTATTCATCCCGGTAGGTCTTGGCCAGGATACTGGCGGCAGCAATATTTCTGTACGTAGCATCTCCTTTGATAATACACTGATGCGGGATTTTTTTATAGGGAATAAAACGATTGCCATCAATCAGCAGCAATCCCGGCTTTTTTTTCAACGCATCCAGGGCCAGGTGCATGGCTTTAAAAGAAGCTTTTAAAATATTGATGGTATCAATTTCCTGACTGGATACACTGGCCACGGCATAGGCCAATGCGGAGGACTCAATCACCTGACGCAGATGATTTCTGTTTTTTTCCGTCACCTGTTTGGAATCATTCAGCAGGGGATGGGAAAATTTCCGGGGCAGGATCACGGCGGCGGCAAAGACGGGTCCGGCCAGACAACCACGACCGGCTTCATCACAACCGGCCTCGATCAGTTTTTCCTGGTAAAAGGGTTTCAGCATCTGCCTGCAATTTCATGAATTTGCCTCAACAAAAATTATTTGCTCCCACTACTTGGGTCTACCTTTGCGGCGCAATGGGAAATGAGCTGACAAGACCTTCTTCAAAACCGGTGGCCATCTGGCTGATGGTAGGTGTGGGAATGATCATTGTCCAGATCCTGCTGGGAGGAATCACCCGGCTTACGGGTTCGGGATTATCCATCACCGAATGGAATGTAGTAACGGGTACCCTGCCACCCATGAATGAAGCGGCCTGGGCGGCCGAGTTTGAAAAATATAAACAAACCCCGCAGTTTAGTCTGCTGAATTCTTCTTTCACCTTACCTGATTTCAAATTCATTTTTTTCTGGGAATGGTTCCATCGTTTCTGGGCCCGCTTGATCGGTGTGGTATTCCTGATACCCTTTGTGATTTTTTTAGTGCAGAAAGATTCCGGCCCTCGATGGTGAAGCCGATGATCATTCTTTTTTTACTGGGTGCTTTACAGGGAGCCGTGGGCTGGATCATGGTGGCCAGTGGTTTAACCGGTGATGCCATCTATGTAAAACCAGCCAAACTGGCCCTGCATTTTATTTTTGCCATGGGATTGCTCTGTTATACTTTCTGGTTTGCATTGTCGCTATTGGTGCCGCCATCACAGCGACAAACCAATAAAGGCATTGCCAAATGGATCATTGCTTCCTTATCTGTGCTGCTGCTGCAATTAATTTACGGGGCATTCATGGCCGGACACAAAGCCGCCACCTCCGCTCCCACCTGGCCGGATATCAATGGGGATATGGTTCCACCGAATATGTGGCGATCAGAAGAAGGACTGCTCAACCTGATTGATAACCGCATTACCATTCACTTTATTCATCGCGGACTGGCCTACCTGTTACTTTTCATGGTGCTTTATTTCAGCTGGCGCTTACTGAAAATGCAAACGGGTAAATTATTATCCGCTATCAAATTCTTACCTGCGATTCTTGTACTGCTACAGGTTGTCCTCGGTATCTTTTCTGTTTTAAACAGTGTGAAGATCATTCCCAATCAATGGGGCATCTTTGAATGGATGGCGCAATTGCATCAGCTGGTGGCGATGTTTTTGCTACTCGCCCTGATCGGGGTCTATTATCTTGTTCGTTCCGGAAAGGAAGAGGGGAATGGCTAGTGGCTAGTGGCAAGTGGCTAGTGGAGTTCGGCTAGTGGGGTTTCTTAGCGCCCTGGCGTCTTTGCGGTTAAGTTTTACCACAAAGAGCACAAAGGAAATACACACAAAGCACGCAAAGGAGAGAACAAGATTTCTTTGCGTGCCTTTGCGTCATTGCGTCTTCGCGGTTAAATCTCTCTCTGCGAAAACTCTGCTTTCTCTTGTTCTCCGCGGTGATATTTCACGCAAAGATGCAAAGGAGCAAAGACGCAAAGCACAGAAGACCCCTGTATTTTACTACCTCTGTTCTCCGTGTTCGCAGTGGTTAAAAAAAATTCCTGTCAAACTCATCCTAAAAAGCTAAAGGCCCGGGCCACGCTTTTTTATTTCAAATTTTGCCTTTATTTTTTTGGTTCTTGTTTCTTGTATCTTTTTTTGTTTCCTCTATCTTGTTTCTTTTTACATTTTCCTTACCCCATTAATCCCTATATTTAGGACACAACAAACCTTTTCATGAAAACCTGGCTGAGAGGATTCATTTACTCCTTCCCCATACAACTGGTATTCCTGCACCTGCGCAAGTACCAGGTTCTCCTTCTTTCTGGGTGATTCTTTTCAGCACCATCAGTGGTTCCTTCATGAAGACATTCGGGGCGGATTCATTGTACCTGGCACCGGAATATCTCGGAAATGTAAACTCCCTGAGTGCGGCGATTGTCGGTGCCTCCATCGGCATGTTTATCATGAGCTGGAATATTGCCAGTTTTATTCTCTTCAGTAAACAATTCCGTTTTCTCGCGGCTACTTCCAATCCATTTTTAAAATATTGTATCAATAATTCCATTATTCCCGGGGTATTCCTGGTGGTCTATTTTTTTAAAGCCTATCATTTTGATCATTACCGCGAACTGATTCCGGTGACGGAGATTTTATTCCTGAGTGGTGGATTTTTAAGCGGACTGATCTTCATACTCGCCGCCTCCTTTATTTATTTTTTCCGGGCCGATCGGTCGATTCTCCGGAGGATGATGCCTGTGATCAGCAATCCGCAGTCTTATATCACGCATATGGGAACCGTGAAAGAAATATATCATGGTGTTACCCTGATCAAAGTGGAATGGTATTTTGAATCCCCTACACGTCTTCGGAAAGTGCGGGATGTAAGTCATTATACGGATGATTTTATCGGCTCTATTTTCAAACGTCATCATTTCGCTGCCATCATTTCTGTATTTGCTGCATTTTTATTCCTCTTGCTGATCGGCTTCCTGCTCGACAATCCTTTTTTCCAGTTACCTGCCGCTGCCAGCATCACCATCTTTTTCTCTGTACTGATTGGTGTGGCCGCAGCCATTACTTATTTCCTGCAAAGCTGGAGCATTCCCTACCTGCTGGGCGTGATCATCCTGCTCAACATTTTTTATAAAATGGATCTGATTGATCCGCGCAATAAAGCCTACGGACTCAACTATACCAATTTGGAAGAACGTCCGGCCTATACCCGGGAACATATTTTATCACTTTGCAGTCCGGCCAATATTGAAGCCGACCGCAAAAACATGGCCGGCATCCTGAATAAATGGAAGGCCAAACAGGGAACGGAGAAACCCATGCTGGTGATCATCAATACCAGTGGCGGCGGTCACCGCAGTGCCACATTTACCATGGCGGTATTGCAGGAGCTGGATAGCCTGAGTAAGGGCACATTGATGAAAAAAACATTCCTCATCAATGGGGCATCGGGTGGTATGATCGGGGCTGCTTATTTCCGCGAACTCTATCTCCGGAAAATGAAGGGAGAAAATATCAACCTGCAGAACAAACAATACATCAGTGATATTGCCGGGGATCTGTTGAATCCGGTCTTCACTTCTTTTTTCGCCCGTGACCTGATTGCACCGGCGCAGAAATTTTATGTGGGGCCTTATCGCTATGTCAAGGACCGGGGTTATGCATTTGAACAAAAACTCAACAGCAATACCCGTGGTTTACTCAACAAACACCTGCGCGATTATGCCGCCGATGAAAAAGCAGCCAATGCGCCCCTGATCTTTTTTAATTCTGTGATCAGTCGCGATGGCAGAAAGATGATCATCTCCACCCAGCCTGTCCGTTTTATGATGCAGGCTCCCCGGGATACCACGAGGTTGCCGGTGGCTGATCCGGATGCGATTGATTTCGCCAGTTTTTTTGAAAAGCAGGATCCGCAAAATCTGCAGGTGCTGACTGCCTTGCGGATGAATGCTACATTTCCGGTGGTGCTGCCCACTGTATGGCTGCCTTCTTATCCGGTAATCGATGTAATGGATGCCGGACTTCGGGATAATTATGGGGAGGAATCCAGCATGCGTTTTTTAGTGACCATGGATCAGTGGATCCGCGATAATACCAGCGGGGTGCTGATCATACAGATCAAGGACCGGACTTCCGGTGGATGGGAGCATCCCTATGTATCGGATAATATCGGGTCGCATGCTACGAAACCTTTTTTGCTGCTGCAGCACAACTGGTTCAAGATGATGGAATATTCTCAGAATGAACTGATGAGTTTTTATACTACGTACAGCGGCGTAAAAATTCACAAGGTTGTTTTTCAGTATTCGACAGACAAAGAAGAAAACAAAGCTGCCTTGAATTTTCATCTTACCAAAAGAGAAGAAAAAGACATCACTTCCTCTGTTCAAATGGCGGGCAATCAACGATGCTTTCAGCAGGTGATAGATATTTTTAACCGCAAGCCGGTAACGGATACGGTGAAGCCTGTTTTTATTGTACCGGGATTTTAAAGTACAAGATCTCTTCGCGTCCCTTCGCGTCTTCGCGCCTGCCTGCCGGTAGGCAGGGTTAATTTTTACCACAAAGAGCACAAAGGAAATACACACAAAGCACACAAAGGAGAGATCAAGATTTCTTTGCGTGCCTTTGCGTCATTGCGTCCTCGCGGTTAAACCTCTCTCTGCGAAAACTCTGCTTTCTCTTGTTCTCCGCGGTGAAAATTTCACGCGAAGCCGCAAAGGAGCAAAGACGCAAAGTACAGAGGGTGCCAAATACAGGGTTCCTCACTTTGTTCGGAATGACAGCGGTTTGGGGGAGGACAGGGAAATACAAGATTTCTCGCCCACAGGGCCCTGCGGGCTTCGCTCGAAATAGTAGTGTATCACAGGGATTTCCTTGCGACTCTTAGCGTCCTGGCGTCTTAGCGGTTAAATCATCGCGGTTAAATCTCTCTCTGCGAAAACTCTGCTTTCTCTTGTTCTCTGCGGTGAATATTTCCCGCAAAGACACTAAGCACACAAAGGAGATATCAAGATTTCTTTGCGTGCCTTTGCGTCATCGCGCCTTCGCGGTTAAGCCTCTGCGAGAACTCTGCTTTCTCATGTTCTCCGCGGTGAATCTCTCCCACAAAGTCACTACGAGAAATCCTTATCTCTACTACTGCAACAATTTAAAACACTTCGCCAGCACCTCCACTTTTATCTCCTTCAAAGTTTCCGCCGGGTCTCCATCAATATGTAAATAAGCTTCGTCTTTGTTTTGGATATGCAGCTGGTTGGTTTGAAAATAGATCACTGCCTTTGTATCATCGATCACTGTTTCGGGAACTAGTTTGTTTTTACCACGCACCTGTTTTAATGTTTGCAGGATCATGCTGAGTTTATTCTGCTTAGTCACGATCACGATATCGAGTAAGCCATCACTCAGACTGGCAGCGGGGGCAATGGTAAAATGATTGCCGAACTGGTTGCTGTTGGCGATGCTGATAAAATAGGCATCGGTGGAGAATGTTTTTCCGCCAACGGTTAATTCGAAGGGATAGGTTTTGGCGCCAAAGAAATTTCTGACCACCTGTTTTACATAGGTGGACAATCCTCTCTTCGGTTGCTGTGCAAAATCATGGGCCACTTTCGCATCGAAGCCGAGTCCGCAGAGCATACAGGCAAAATGATCATTCAGGTAAAATCCATCTGTTGGAGCTGCTTTGCCGGCAAATACAATTTGTAATGCCTTGGCCGGGTCTTTAGGAATACCGGCGGTAAAGGCCAGTCCGTTCCCCGAGCCGCAGGGAATGATACCGATATTCAGATCGAGTGACATTAATCCATTCACCACCTGGCTCACGGTGCCATCACCTCCGGCCACCACCACATCGGTGATCTTTTTTTCCTTGATGATGGGATGCAGGAAATCATAATTACCATCGGCCACGGAGGGAAGGATCAGGAAATGGATACCGGCCTTGGTCGTTTCTTTTTCGATCAGGGCCTGCAGGTCTTTCTTGCCCCGGGTACCGGAGATGGGGTTAATGATGTAGAGAATACTCCGCATGCCTAGGGCAGTTTCAGGGTGGCGAGTTGTTTCATTTTGGCGGGGGCCATCATGAGGGGATCTTTGGGGCCGATCATGATGCTGATGATGATTTGTTTTTTCCCTGCGAATAATTGGCGGAGGCTTTGCGTAGTGATCTTAACGTAGCTGCTGTCTTTCTGCAATAACATATTTCCTTTTCATCGGCGAACTGCAGTTTATAGGACCAGAGGGCGCTGGGGCTGGTTACTTTGTAACTCACTTCGAGATTACCGTTCTTTTTCCAGTCGGTTGACTTGATCAGTTTCACATTCTTCTCGGCACTGAATTCGGCGGAATTCATTACTATTTTTTTATGCAACACTACCTGAAAGCTGTCCTGTGCAAAGCCCAGGGCGCTGGTCATAACTAGCAGGAGCAGCAGGGAGATCTTTTTCATACGGTAAAAGTATTAAATATTGTGCCAAGGTAAAGATGCGGGGGAGGGGGGAATAGTTGTAAGACTAACCGCAGAGAACGAGAGAAAATAGAGGTTTCGCAGAGGTTTTTAAATCTCTCTGCGCAAACTCCGCTATCTCATGTTCTCCGCGGTGAATCTCTCACCATCTCAACAACGCACTAGCCCACGTAAACCCACTCCCAAAAGCCGCCAAACAAACCAAATCCCCATCCTTCACCAATCCCTTCTCCCATGCCTCACAAAGTGCAATGGGCACGGAGGCGGCGGTGGTATTCCCGTACTGCATGATATTATTATACACCTGATCGTCTCTCAGTCCGAGTTTCTTTTGCACAAACTGGCTGATCCGCAGGTTGGCCTGGTGCGGGATCAGCATATTCAGATCGCTGGTTTGTAAATTATTTTTTGCCAGTGCTTCCCTGATCACCTGCGGAAATTTCTCCACGGCTACTTTGAACACGGCTGGTCCATCCATATTGGGAAGTTCTGTGCATTATCGATCATTTCATGGCTCATGAACATTTCTCCGATTTCGGCGGCCTTGAAATCCGCGAGTTTGGTTTCCCCGCTCCAGTGATTGGCATGGGTACCCGGGTTATACATGGCCAGTATTTCTGCATTGGCTCCATCGCTGTGGAGATGGGTGGAGAGGATGCCCTGGTTGGGATTTTCGGTGGGTTGTAACACCACGGCGCCGGCCCCATCCCCGAAGATCACGGATACATTGCGGCCGCGGGTGCTGAAATCGAGTCCGAAGGAATGTTTCTCTGCCCCCACGACCAGGATATTTTTATACATTCCCGTTTTGATAAACTGATCCGCCACGCTGAGGGCGTATACAAAGCCGCTGCATTGGTTGCGCACATCCAGGGCTCCCACTTCTTTCATTTGCATGGCGCGCTGGAGCAGTACCCCGCAACCCGGGAAATAATAATCGGGGGAGAGGGTGGCGAACACGATAAAGTCAATATCCTGCGGGGTAATCCCGGCCCTTTCGATGGCGATTTTGGCCGCTTCCACGCCCATGGTGGTAGTGGTTTCATTGGTACGATGGGCATAGCGGCGTTCTTTGATACCGGTTCTTTCCTGGATCCATTCGTCGGAGGTATCCATAAACTTCATCAGGTCCTGGTTGGTCATCACTCTTTCGGGCACATACATCCCGATCCCTGCGATTTTAGATTGAAACATAGCAAGCAGAATTTGAAAGGGAAGATAGGAAAATAGGCGGGAAATGAAACAGTTGTGAATGAAATGGTTGTGTACATGGAGGATTGAGGGGGCTAGTGGGCCTGATCCCGGGCTCCCGCAATTGGATCTGCAGTCACCCCGGGCTTGGACCCGGGCGGGTTTCCGGAAGGGGAAAAATACCGGAAAGTGGTAGGAGGCAACTATTTAGATTTCTTTAAATTAGGGAATATCTGGGTGTGATATGATTATGAACGTTTAATAAGTGTTTACATCTGGTGAGTTTTCGTCAATGACATAGTTATCGGCAACCCTACCGGCGACAGTACTACTATTAACTAACTACAAAAAATTAACGGTTAAACATTTCCAACCAAACTCAATCATTAACACCTTAACAATTTAAAAATGGCAACAAAAAGTTTAATCGAAGAAATACATGACTGGGTTGGTGATTTGGATTATTGGGAAAAAGGTTTAGCTATCAAATTATTGAACAAGCAAGCTATTGCCGACAGTGATATAAAACTTGCATACAAATACTTCTTAGAAGACAACGGGCTTGCAGCTAAAAAAACGATACAACCTCCAATTAAAATTTCTTCGGGCACTTCTGCTACAAGCAATGCGACAGATTTTTTATTAAGTGAGATTAAAGGAATCAAAGGAGTAAATGCTTTAAAAGAAGACCAAAGCATGCCCATCTCAAAAAATATATCAATCTTATATGGGGACAACGGAGTTGGAAAAAGCGGCTACATTAGAATTTTGAATAATGCTTTTTTATCAAGAGGTGATAAATCCTTAGTGAGAAATATTCATTCAGCAGTAAAGCCAAAGGAAATTAGTTGCATTTTCAAATTTAAAAACCCTTTAAAAGAGTATGAATTAAAATTCCCAGACGACTCCAAAAATTATGAATTCACTTGTTACTCGGTTTTTGATTCTTCAAGCATTACTGCACATTTAACTACTGAAAATATAATTCAGTTTCTCCCGAACGGCCTGGAATTCTTTGATGCTTTTTCCCATGGTTATTACAAAGGTTCAAGGACTGCTTGAGACTGACATTCACATCAACTCACCAGCAAATAGTTTTATTGACTTTTTTGATAATGATACGACCGTAAAAAAACTTGTTGTAAGTTTAAGCGGTTCCTCAGATTTTAGTGTTATTGAAGAGAAGGCAAAAATCACTCCCGATGAAATCAAAACTCTTGCTTCTCTTGAAAAGAGTTTGATTGACCTAAAGAAAATTGATGTAACAAAAAAGATAAAAAAATCTAAAACGAGTCCAAGAGCAGTTAAATGAATTTAAAGAAGAACTCGAAACTATCAATGAATACTTTTCTGACGCTGCTATAGGCAAATTAAAAAGTTGATACAAGACTACATTCACAATAAAAAATTATCAGCAAGCGAAGGGTTGGCGCAATTTGAAACCGAAAACATTGGAAGTATTGGAAGTGATGAATGGAAAGATTTATTAGTTGCTGCAAAAGCATTTGCCGAAATTCAGTATGATGATGAAGATTTATATCCAGCGGGTAAGGATTTTTGTTTGCTATGCCATCAACCATTAAGTAAGGAGGCTAAACAACTTATTGAAGCATATTGGAAATTTTTGACTAGCAATGCCGAAAAAGATTTAAATAAAATTATTGATAAAATTAGTGAGCAGCAAACAGAGTTGGCGGAATTGGATACAAAGGTTTTGTCTGATGATTCAGTTTTATTTGATTGGTTTTCAGAAAATTCAGAAGCCAATTTAAAAATATGGACAGCACAAATAAAATCTGTTGAAGCTCTGAGAAAACAAATTTTTAGTTTCTTTGAAAGGTAAAAAATGGAATGATGAAATTATTGCCAAACAGATATCTGTAAAAGCATTTGCCGCAATTGAAAAATCAATTCAAGATAAAATATCTAATTTTAATGAGGCAGAAATAAGCAGAAAAATAAAACTCACTGAAAAGGAAATTCAAGAATTAAAAGACAGAAAAAAAACTTGCGACTCTTCTTCCGAAAATACAGAATTTATAAAACAACGTAAATGGGCTGCAAAAGCAAATACAAAAAGGTTCAACACACGGAAAATAACACAACAACAAAAAGATTTGTTTTCAAAATTTGTCACCGATGAATATGTAAGGATATTCAATGAAGAGTGTGACAAATTGGATGCTAAATTTGGAATAAATATTTCGCAAAGAGCAGCAAAGGGAAACACTTTGAAGCAACTTGTATTAGCCGGATGGACGCCAAGAGAAATATTAAGCGAAGGCGAACAGAGGGCTATTTCATTGGCAGATTTCCTTACAGAGGCACAAATGGGAAACAAGAACAAAGGGATTATTTTCGATGACCCTGTTAATTCTTTAGACCATATCAGAAGGCAAACAATCGCTGAACGACTTGTGGAAGAATCTAAAGTTCGGCAGGTAATTGTATTTACACATGACATCACTTTTTTACTTGCCCTACAAACCTTGGCGGAAGAAGAAACTGTTGAGTGTTTAGTTACAACCATTAGAAAGATAGGTAAGACACCTGGTGTAATAAATAATTCACTGCCTTGGATAGCATCTAATGTAAAAGAGAAGAGTTAAAAAATTAAACGAAGCAATTCCTTACTTGAAAAAGTTAGAGACTGGGGCAGACCCAGATAATTATTCTGAAGAAGCAAAAAATGGTGCGGACTTTTGCGTGAAACTTGGGAAAGAGCAATTGAAGAATTGTTGTTTAATGATGCTATTCAAAGATTCTCTCCGGGTATACAGACAAAACGAATTGAAAAGATGAAATACACCCTAGTTTGTACAAGGAAATTGAAAAAGGAATGGCTGACTGTTCAAATTGGGTGCACGACCAAGCAAGAGCAATTAATAACCCTCCACCCAAAGTAGATAAGTTGGAAAACTTTCTAGTTGCTTTTAACGATTTTGTAAAAAAATGCCGTTAATAACTGTGGACAGAAGGGCAGCCGATTACATGGGGTTTTCTGCTATGCTGGCTGACGAATATGTTCTCATCGTCCCGTTCGCTCATCATCTTCAGTCCGGTCTGGACGAATAAGGCCGAGCGACACAATTTAACATTAACTGAATTAACTTTACTCAGCAGCGATTCGAGCTGTCGAATCACGGAATATCAGCACAGCAGAAACCCCTTTCCGTTGTGCGCTATCTACACTTCTAAAATCCAAAGTGAATGTCAAGCAAAATCAATCATGATGATATTGTAAAGTTTCAACAGAAAGCTTTTTCCCACAATGAGGGCAAGTTGCCATCTCAGACATGTGACACCCCTTGGATTTATTGTATCAATGAGACAATTGACTATCCTTCTCCATCAAACAACCAAGGAGGGAAATGGATGGTAATAGTATATAAAACAGATTGATTCATTGTGGACGAAAATAAAAGAATCACTAATGGCCGGACAGCTAGGAAAACGGCAAAAGTTCGACAGCTATGCCTAACCCCAACTCACCAGATCCACGCTTGGGTGTGATTATTGTTTATACAAGCGATTCTCAAAATGAATCTGATGTTATGAGAGTTCGGGAAGCACTCCGTAATCTTGGCGTGACATGGAAGATTGGCTATAAGACTGATAAAGCTACACTTAATGGAGAATACAATGTAAAGGGTAAAAAAAGAGTCAGCCTCTACTACTGTTAAGGCAGCACACAACTGCGCGGTCTGGCAAAATGGCGGGGCGACGATTATATTCTCAGCGTTTTGTTCGATTTTCGACTTCTAGTTCGGCAGATGAGTAATACCGACCAACAGGATGAACAAAGATAATTTGTATTTTTAGTCAGCGTTTTTCCGGACTGGACGAACATGAATACCTCCATATTGCTAAAGACACAGCTAAATTTAAAGTAAATTGTTATGGCCAGAAAAGTGGTTTACAGCCGTCCTTTAAAATATTTTTGGAAACATCTATACGCAACACAAAAAAAATTGACTTCGGAGTTGACTGACGAGCAAATATTTTACTTGCTTAAATCAAATCTTTTGAAGAAGCCTCTTGGTAAAGACGAAACGCAGGAGTCTAGGGGATTGATTATATCGGGACTTGAATTGTGGAGAGAAGATTCTAAAGGTGAACTTTTACACATTTTCTTTCTTGAAAAGCAATTGCGAGACTTCCTTGAGGGCACTCGTTTACCTGACTTAGATGGTATAAAAAAATACCTTTATGAAAACGGAGAAATCAAGGATATCTTACGCTATTATTCTAACTCCAAAACTGAACATTTTATATATAAATTTGCTTTGCACGTTCCAAATGAAGCTGATGGATACGCCTTTTCATTATTTATCGAGGAGGATGGTTCGATTGAGTTATACTTTTCGCATGGCGAAAACGGAGGACGTATGTCCGACAAGTTCTATACTGATTTAAATAAAAAACAGGACAAAGTTTCGTTGACTATTTTGAAGATGTTTCAACTTGCAATAAACACAATTGCATATATGAATTGTTTCCCAGATTGTGTTACTGATGGTGTGCCAAAAGATTTATTCGAAAAAGGTGTTAGTGGAACAGATAAAAGTATCACATTTCGCGTAGCTGACAAAATTAGAGATATTGAGGACTCGCCGATATCAAAAATACCTCACTTTAGAAAGGGGCATTTTAGGTTACTTCAGTCTGATTATTTTCAAAAAAAGGGCAATTATTTTTTCGTAGCAGAAACTATGGTGAAAGGGAAGGCGAAAACAATTTCGATGTCGGAAAATACTGCCGACTTTGGCAATAATACAGATGAAAAAAAGACTAAAGTTTCAATAATTGTAACTGCAAAAAGCAAAAGTAATTGCAAAGTCAGTACTTTATTGTGTAACATCAGTTATGTCAAACATCAACAGTGGTTCGGATACGACGTTTAGTTTTCAGCTTTAACTAATAACTTTTGAACATTTTTTTAAATGGACATTTCTACTGGGCTGGATATTAAATTAATTCCCTTCCTGTGCAAATTCTTGTATGATGGTAGAAACCTTAAAATAACACGACACAATTAAAGTCTATGGAATATTTATCTACAACAAGCCTTGCTAATGAGCTTGAAATTCCTGCAAACGAACTATTCAGTAAACTCAAAAAGTTTGGTTTGATAGATCGGAGAAATGACAAGTGGGTTTTAACAGAACTCGGTAAACAAAAGGGCGGAAGTATTCGTAGTAATCCAAAATATGGCGAATATATTGTTTGGCCAGAAAATATCTTATTTGATACTGATCATCAATCGAAAGACAAACCAAAATTACTTAACGCAACAGCAGTTGGCAAGCACTTCAACATCTCAAACCAAAGACTTAATCTTATTTTTCAGAACTTGGTTGGATACAGAAAGATATTGCTGGGTGGGAAGTAACAAAACTTGGTAAGTCGCTTGGGGGCAGACAATTTGAACATGAGACATCTGGGGACTTATGTTCTCTGGCCTGAATCAATTTTGGCAAACAAAAATCTTAAAAGCGTATTCAGTGATACTTCACTAACTGCTAGCTTAGAGAAATTTAATCCACAATCAAGTGAAAGTCAGGCATCTCCCGATGTAGGAACAAAGTCAGGGTTAGACAATTTCAGAGATAAATTTCCGGCAGCAATTAGGTCAAAAGACGGACACATGGTGCGGTCAAGAGCAGAAGCACTTATCGACAATGCTTTGTATGATTACAAATTGGCTCATGCATACGAAAGGAAATTGCCGATAGAAGAGGATTTGTATTCCGACTTTTTTATTCCCACTGAGAATGTTTACATTGAATATTGGGGCATGGAAACTGATCCAAAATACCTTGAAAGAAAAAAAGTAAAGTTGGAGATTTATAAGAAGTACGACTTTAAATTAATTGAGCTTACAGACGAAGATATTTCAAACCTTGATGATCATTTACCAAAGAAGTTATTAAAATTCGGTATCAAAGTTTACTGACGATGAAGGTATACCTACTACAAATGGTTATATGCAAATGGGCCTGATGTACTGAATTTTTGATCTTTATTATATTGTCATGCAGCATATCGGATTCGACTTTCGTCGCTATTTCATATATGTATTTTCAACTTTAGGGACTTTTTACTTCTTGCCATTAATCCACAAAAAGTACTTTAAAATAAGTCAAAGGTATTTTATACCAATGCTTTTCAAATAATTGTAGGTAGAATCATAGTATTCAGGTTTTCTTGTATGATCTTCTGAATTTCCCTCTGGCACAACGATAACCATTCCTTGCCTTGCCCTTGTTAATAAAACTCGGTAGGCATTTATAAGGTATTTTTCCTTTCAAGATTGTGTATATTTTGCCAATTGCTTCCTTTGAACGAAAAAGTTTTCCAACCATCTAAAGAATATCTCAAATCTCCATCCCAAACTACACATGCCCAATCAAGTTCGAGACCTTGTACATGAAATTCAGTTGCAACATCTTCAAGATAATAGGAAGATCGAATATCTTCCTTTCCGTCAAGAAACCAATTGACAGGGTTCATTGGTGACTTAACATCAATCGCAAAAGGTTTCAATCGTTGTGCCTGCGATGATAAACCACAACTTTGCTTTAGATATATTTCTTGTTAGAACTATCGGATATTTGTCGTGAAGCTTTTCCAAGACTACTTTAGCTTGTAATTCATTCAAATCTAAAATGCTCTTCACAAGCAATGAAAGCTTTTCTGATCTAAATGAACGTAATGAAACTCCGAGATGTAAATCATTATTAAAAGTAACTGTACATTTATTTTGAAGTTTTTTGATTGCGTTTTCAGCAGCATATTCTGAATCTTTAAGATTTTGGGAGATATATACTTGCCAATTCGTAAAAGTGTTTTCAATTGCATTCAACCATTCTGAAATTCCTGCTTCTCCAGTATTAATTTCTTGGCCACCGCCTACAAGACAAACAATCACTGCCCAATCTTTATGTCTATCTAAGCATGAAATTAAAAATTCGGGCTCTGAATACTTAAAATCATGTTGATTCTTTTTTTGGCGCATGAATTTAATAGTTTGCTCTCTATTCCAAGCCCTTTGTGCTTCATCAAAAATTGCCACGTGATCATAGGGTGGTTCTGGATTTACCAAGTAGGCATCACGATAATGATGAATAATTTGAATAAATGATTTTACTGCTTGTTTCGCATCTTTCTTTGTAATTCGTCTTCCCGTTTCTGATTCTCTTTTTACTTGATCTCTTGTTAGTGCCTCTTGAAGAATGGCAACAAGTGGTGCATTTCCAGAAAGATATACACTTGTGTTTCCTTTTTCTTTGTCTAAGTGCTGTGTAGCAACTTTCAAACCTACGAGAGTTTTACCAGCCCCTGGCACTCCCGTAACAAAGCAAATTATTTTATTTTGATGTTGTTTTGCATGGTCGATTATTTGTGAAATTAAAGAAGTAGTTGATGTGAGATTTTTCGCTTCTGCATCACTTCTTGTTATATTCTCTACAGTATGATTGTTATATAGCGAAACAGCTGCTTCAATAATTGTTGGTGTTGGAGAATAGCTGCCTTTTGCAAAATCGTCACCAGAAATTGATGACGAATTTTTGAAAAAATTCAAAATATTTAGCATGACCAAACCAAAGTCTTTTTATTTGTTTTATTGGTAGTAGCAGATTATCATTATGAGAAGTTGTTGCAATTTCAATAAATGATTTTTTGCTTCAGTTGCTACTAGTATAGGCGCTATTACGGCTAAATGGCTCGGTTTGTGAAAATTCTTAAGATCTAGTGCATAATCCCAAACTTGTTCAATATCATATTGTAAATATTTTTGTTCTCCAACTTTGAATTCAACAACAAAAACTATATCATCAATTATTATTACTGAATCAACTCTCTTACCCATCCTGGGTATTGAAAACTCAAAAAATATCGTTCCTGAAAAATCTTTTAAAGTATTCTTTAAGATTAGAATTTGCTGTTCCCAAGCTCGGTTTTGAAGTTGTGTTGAGTCAAATTGATTAGCAAGTGATATATAACCAATAATTTCTTCTGTACTTTTTTCTAAAAAAGATTGAATATTGTCTTTATAAGAATAATTCGTCATTAATATTTGTAGTTTGGATTGCGATAATAGGCGATCTAAATATGAATATTTATTTGATAATAAATGCCACAATAGTTTGAGTGATCAAATTTGTAGCACCATTAGTGGAATATAGCGAAAATTTAGATAAAATATACGTTAGGTAAAAATAAATACAGAATTGAGGAAATATATTCCAATAGTATATTTTGGAAATTAATGAGTAAATTTATAAAAATGAAAATCATTTTTATGTATAGAACAGAAGGAGGAAACATCTTAAAAATTGGCTGGCCGATAAATTGGTAAACTTAAATACTGGGATTCAATTGTAATCTAGTTTATTATGTTGCGAATTACGCTTGACAATATCAGGTTAGCTACTAGTTTCAATTTTATGAATTCTTATAAAAGGCATAGAAACAATTATTAAGTATTATGGAGTTGTATTCAGAATTATTTGTATTCAATGATCAACCCACTACCTGTCCATCTTGCGGCGCACGTACAGAAATTATTTTTGATATGACACATACAAGGGATGTAACTCAGATTCATAAATGTTTATCCGAATTATGCCAAAGGGAGTTTGTAATGGTTCAAGAGGATGACATCAATAATGGATAGATAAGAAACACGGTCAGCGATTGATAGCGGTCCGGATCAGATCACTGCTAGTAAAAACCTGGTCAAACCTTCTTAACAGCAAATAAAACAAATGCAAATCACCCAACCCCAAAACGATGCCGTCGGCGATATTGTGGAAACAGTAGTGAAAGTGATCGGTAAGGGCTCCAGGGGAAATTGATACCACGGATGCTATTTCCAGTACGGCCAGGTTGGCGGGAAGCTTTTTGTTCCGGTCCTTCGGACATACAGTAACCGATGCCAGTCCTGGAACCGTGGTGCTCTCAGAGGAGGCGAATGTCACAGGTCCGCAACTGGTCAATATCACCTATGCGGTATTACAGAACATGGGTGTATCAATTGATAATAACAAAGTCTCCGGGTCAAGCGATAAACAGCCCTCTGGTAGTTTTGTGGATGTCATTGGCCGTTTGCAGGGACCGGCCCTGGAGATCATGAACAAATATGAACTAAGCTTTGAGCAAATGGCCCAGTCGGCAGCCATCGCTACGGCATTTATCATTCAGCAAAGCCCGAATATTCTTCCGGAACAAGGCTTTGGAACGGCGATCTACTATTATATCGAAGGGACTAAGACCTATCCTCCTGAATTTTAAAATAATATTGGAGCGTAGGGCTTATTAACTCTGGCACCTGGATATCATGGCAAACATTCTTTAAGCCGGAGATGATTGATTTTGGGGCGGGGTAGGGGGAGTGTGCGAAATGTTTTTATGAGGAGTTTACCCTATATTTTCGGATCAGAATTTTCAGGATTGGAGGATTAGCAGGATAATACAGGTCCGTAGCAGGGTTTTAGGATTTGAGGATTGGCAGGATAATACAGGTCCGGAGCAGGATGTATACGTTAGAAGCTTGGTCGAATATGAGGCAGGATGAAATTATTTATAAGGCAAATGGATGTGCATGTAGCGACATAATGTTCTACCAAAATCTTTTCATCTTTATTCGGGCATTTATCCTGTTCATCCTAAAATCATGCAAATCCTGATCCGGACAGTTTGTAGCAGGATTTAAGTGTTAATGAATATGAGGATATGAGCCTGGATGAAATAACATATAAAATCAATGGGTGTGCCATGAAAGTGCACAATACGCTGGGTAATGGATTTCAGGAAGTGATTTACCAAAGATGCTTCGCCATTGAATTGGAAAGAGCCGGATTGAGTTTTGGCAGAGAGATTGAACAAACTATTTACTACGATTCAATAAAGGTAGGTACGAGAAGAGCAGATTTTGTGGTAGAAAATCAGGTGATCGTTGAATTAAAAGCCGTCATCAATCTGGAAGATGCGCACCTGGCACAGGCCAAGAATTATGTTGTCGCCTACGATTTCCCCATTGGGTTACTAATTAATTTCGGGTCAACCAGTTTACAGTTCAAAAAAGTTTTCAATTCGAATGGCAACCCTGTTCAACCTAAAATCGGATAAGTCATCATTAGGATTATAGTTGCCGGATTTAAAATTAGTAGGGTCAGGATTAAAAGATGGATAGCTTATTTGTATATTGGTGTAACTCCGGAGCGGGTTGTTTAAAAATCACTCTCCTGAGCCAGGCCCCAAACCTATTGGGCAATGTAAAAACTAACAAGAATGAATTTCTTTTCACCTTCCAAAAGCTTGCACACCCAAATGCGAAAGAGTTGATGAGCGAGGATTTCTTTTGGAGCCCAATTGTGGAGGCTGGTCCGTTTGGAAGTGACTCGGGGTCAGAAGCTGCAGAGGGTTACAAGCAATGGCGAAAAGCAAATGCTGCTGAAACTGCAGTAAAATATTTGGGCGAGCTATTAGTCGCATGGGGAATGCCATTGTAAGACTGGAATGAATTGGATCCTCTTAAAGTAAATGAGTTTATTACGGTTGGGGCAAACATAGATAATATAGAAGGGCAAATTGAGCAATTGAAAGCTGTTTTAGCAAACTCACCCGGAGGTCTGGAAGGGATTGAGTCCGATGATATGTTGCGGGAATCTATCCTTAGATCTTCAGCGGCTATGGGTGGAGTTTATTTGTTACAAATGGACAATGCAATCATCGGAACTGGTTTTGCGCAGTTGGTGTTGGAAGGCAGGATTGAAAAGGACTTGCATTACTTAACATATACCGCTTTAACGAGGCAACTATTGCCAATTTTAATAGATAGGTATGATGTTAATAGCCGTGAAGTTCGAAGAGAGATGCTTACTAAAATGAAGGATGTTATCGAGAAAGTGAATTTATAGGTCCGGGGAAAGCCAATTTTGACTCTCTGGCTTTCGTCTGAGTTTAAACTCAGAAGGGAATACACTGCGAGCACTCTTGTTTTGCTGATGGATTTAATCTTATTGACAGTTCTCCAGACATGACAAAGTTGAATCAGACATACATAATTGGGCATTGGGGTTTAACACTTTTGATAGCCCCGTTTATATCGGAAGCTATTGAGTCTGTCTTTGGGAAAAATCCTCATCAGATAGCCGGACTCCTGGAGTTCTACCCAATTACTTTAGTTTTCAGCATTATATTCTCTTTGCCCACGCTAATGGTATACCTGGCAAGTTTTTACTTTTTATCTAAAAAGGGCATTAAAATTTCAATTTCAAAACTTATTTTAATAGCAATTACTGTATCAGGTATTTTTATTACTCAGACATTTATTTCTGGTAGCATGAGTAAGGAAATCGTCATAGCATATTCACTTGCCGGAATTTTGACGGGTACAATATTGAGATTAAAGCTGCTCGGAACAAATAATAAGGAAGATTTGTCAAAATGATACACACCTGGCACGGGCCAGGAATTAAATATTCTCTTGCGATTGCCCCATTGGATTACTGATTAATTTAGGAGCAACCACTTTACAATTCAAGCATATTTTCAATCCTATGCAGCATCCTGTCCATCCTCCAATCCTAAAATCCTGCTCCGATATTTTATACAGCCCCCCAATATTCCCCAAACGCTTTTATTCCTACTCACCTTCATTTTGTTTTGTAATTTGTAGTCCGTTAAAGTTTCTAAAACCAGCAACATGAATTTTACAAAATTAGTCCCCAGTGTATTTTATACCGATCTTTCAGACGGCCTCAAATTATTTGTCGATTGTCTGCAATTTGTAATTGCACATAAAGATCTAAATACATCGCAACCTTTCTGTGTCTTGAGAAAAGATGGTATCAGCATTATGCTTTTTCAGGATGCAGCATTAGCGAAGGAACATTATCCGGAACTAAGGCTGGTAACAGAGAATATAGAAGAAGTGTATTCAACAGTGGCGGCATCACATCCTCATTTATTGCACCCGAATCTTGACAAAGTTACCCTGCGGCCCTGGGGGGCAAAGGAATTTGCCATTGCGGATCAGCAGGTTGGTATACGGTTCCAGCAATGGTGATCATTCAATACAATGAGAACAGCAAAGAGCTAATTCAGGGTTGGGCGATAGTACATGTCGTGATGCATTTTCTGAAAAGTAATTATGTATCTTAGTTCAGCCCGGAATTGGGGTCGTTTTGGGCTTACTTACCTGCACCCTTCACCCTGCCTTTGTTAATGTAGAGTGACTTCATTTGAATAAAAAAATGCAAATCAGTAATCTGTTTTAATAAACGATAATATGATCCGGTTACCTGTAATTTGTATATTAGTAGTATGTTGTTTTCTGTTTGTTGCATGCGGGAGTAAGCCCATTGCGCCGACTGCAGTAAATCAATCAGAACCTGATAAAAGCCAAACAAGAAAATTATCCATTGTCACCAAGCTTAAAGAGAATGATCATTTGCCGGTTACGGAAAGAATCGCACTATATCACCAACTCAGGAAAGAAGAGTCGGCTTTGTATGATTTTGCAAATGAAACAGAGCTAACACTATACGGGTACTCGTTTTTATGGGGAAATAATTTAACGGATGCTATTGCCATTTTTAAACTCATTATTGCTGAGTTTCCTAATTCAGCTAATGCATTTGACAGCATGGGCGAAGCATATCTTCAGGCAAAAGATAGTAGTCGGGCGCTTCAGAATTATGAGCAGTCATTGCGGATGAATCCTGATAATTTTCACGCAGAAGATGTGATTGAGCAAATTAAAAGCCCCAATAGTAAACCGCTGCCTGCAGGGGAGAAGTTTTCTAAGTTGTATGCTAAAAAAGAGTATTGGGAAGATTTGGACCAATTGGGTAAAAAGCTGATAGCCATTCATCCACACGCACTGAAATTTATCAGCAAGGACCAGTTTTGGAAAAATGTTGAGAGCAAAAAGGCATTGATCACTGAAAAGACCACCTACGCCGAATTTGCCTGGCATTGTAATGCAATTATTGCCAGTCTGGCTTGCTCCCATACAGCTTCTTCCAATATGCAAAACGATTACCATGAATATGCTATGTTGCCTGTAGCAAATAGTTTCCCTTTACAAGTCAGATGGGTAAATAAGCAGTTATTTGTAGTGGGGCCAATGAATAACTCAGATCAGGTAAAGGTAAAGGACGAGATATTGAGTATCAATGGCGTTGAAACAGCAACAGTTATTTCAGATATTTTTGACCATATTCCTGCACAAGCCAATATTCAAACTTTTAAAGCACAGCATTTCAATACTTATTTTGCTGCATTGATACCCTATGCTTTAGGGTTGCCCAATAGCTTTGAAATTGTTGTAAAAGGGAAATCGGGTGCACTTCAATTGCATAAAGCGGAAAGGATAGCTACTGAATTATATGATGCCTCATTAAATAGTTGTTTAAAAGACCTTTGCCTGGAAATTATAGACGAGAGCACTGCTGTTTTAACTATCGCATCGTTCAATTATTATGAATGGGATAGTTATCCTGTTTTCAAAGCATTTATTGACAGTAGTATGAATATCATCAATAATAAAAAACTGACTAACCTGATTATTGATGTGAGGTATAACAGGGGCGGCTCCCAGTATCCAAGTATTTACTTGCTTCAGCACCTGATGAATAAGCCTTTTACCTACTACTCAAAGGCAGAATTTGAAGGTAAATCGGATAAAATCTACGGGGAGGAACTTATTGAACCTCTCAGTAATCGCTTTAAAGGGAAAGTTTATTTTCTAATAGATGGAAATGGGAATTCTACGACGGGGCATTTTATGAGTTTAGTCAAAAACCACCATTTGGGGACAATTATAGGAGAGGAGTTAGGGTCCAATCAATTCTGTACGGCCGGACAAATGCTGACGCGTCTGAGTAATACAAAATTAGTAGTCTCCGTGGCGAATAATACGCATATATCCACAGCAACCGAATTGCCGGTTGAAAAGGGAGTTCTTCCGGATTATTATATCTCACAAAGTATAGATGAGTATTTAAACAAAGTGGATGCCGTAAAGAATTTCACACTTAAACATATTAGAAACTAGGGCGAAATATTCAAGACCTTTACCTCTGAAATATATATTTTGGGTAAGAATTATTTTATTATATCTGCCTGGGGAAAAATGAACTAAACACAATACGGCGTTTGGCGAAATACAGGTTACTGTTGCCAATGATCACTAAAAAACTACATCATCGTATGGTTCTGAAATTGGGGCGTTTTTGTTTTTCCAGTCTGCGACAGACATCGATTGTTAGAATCAAAGCTGCAATGAAGCAATCCGCAATTACGCTGTTGGCCCTTATTTCTTCAACAATTGCGATGTCCCAAAACAAAGTGATGGCTGATTCCCTGGATGGCGTAATCAAAAGCGGGTTCAAAAAAACACTCCGGATGGATTACCAGACTGATTCTGCTTATTCCTCTTTTTATTTTAAAAAGGATGGTAAACAGGTGGTAGAGGCAATTGTTACCACCAGGGAAGCTGAGACTTTCTATGATTTTTTGAATGAGCAATTAGTCAGGGTAAGAATGATTGTTTTGAACCCTCCCGGAGACCGAACACTTTACGGCAAATACTACTTTTTGAATAATGCCCTCGTGCATACAGAGGAGTCGGGTATGAAAACAGTCAATCCAATTGTGTTTCAGGAGCAGGCTGAGAAAGTAATGAAACTGGCGAAGGCGAGAATAAAATAAATCTAATCTGACCTGAGCTGGGGTTGCGGAGTTCAGCTTTTGGTCCAAAGGAATTTTCCTAAAAGCCTATTGTTTCGTATATTTTGACTGATATGCCAGTTAAAACAGCCGTACAGCAGTTACAAATGAGACAACAGCTTAATAGTATTTTACTGGCGCTTTTTTTTTCAATCAATGCATTTTCCGGACAGCATGCTATCGCCCAGGACAAACTTTTTTCAGTAGCCGAGCTGAAAGCAGACATTCAATTTTTAAAAACCAGACTGGAGAATAATCACCCGGGTCTTTATTTATACAGTGCTAAATCGGTTATTGATCATGTTTTTGACAGCCTGGAAAACGGGATATCCCAGCCGCTTACCGGGCGGGAATTTTATAAGCATATCAGCATCATCAGTTCCATTATTAAAGATGGTCATACCATCCTGCTGCCGGGAGGAACAAACGCCAGCCACTATCTTCCATATCATTTTGCCATAAGGAATAACCAATTGTTTACACAGATGGTTTGTACCGGAGACCGGACCATTCCTGCCGGTGCAGAGATCACGAGTATCAATCATGTTGCCGCAGCAGATATTATCAAACAGCTCTGTGAGAGGCAGGTAAGAGACGGGGATAATCTGACTTACCCTTTATGGATTATAAGTAACTACTTCCGGCAGTATTACAGTTTTATTTTCGGGCAGCCGGATAGCTTTGACATCAGATATATAAAAGATGGACAAGAAAGATCGACTGTGGTAAAGGCATTGTCGAGGGACAGCATTTATTATTACCGGCAACAGCATTACCCTGCCAGCATTTTGACAAGCCAGGTAAACAAAGGACTTACACTTAGTCTGGAAAATGAGAATCGCTATGCGGTACTGACCATCAAAGATTTTCATAACGATGTTTTAAGGAAGGAGTACAAACAAAATTTTGACAAAGAAATCAGCTCCTTTTTTGAGCAGATTAATAATAGTAAAACAGATAACCTGATACTGGATCTCAGAAATAACCAGGGCGGGGATATTGAAAACGGCGTTTTTTTACTTTCCTATTTATTGGACAAGCCATTTTCAGTCGTGAAGGAATATTATTGTGTAGACAATCATGAGCTGAAACCCTGCAAGGGCCCCTCATTGGGCTTGCATGATCCCCAACCGAATAATTATAAGGGACAGCTCTATGTTTTAATCAATGGGGGTAGTTTCTCCAATTCAGGGATTGTATCCTCTTGTTTACAGGTTAATAAGCGGGCCACATTCATTGGTCAGGAAACAGGGGGGAATCCCCATGTCATTAACGGGTTTAGTAAAAATATCAGTCTGCCCAATACCAAATTTCAGTTGCAGATTCCTACTAAACAGTTTGTGATGACCAGTAAAGCCAACAATAATGGAAGAGGTGTGATGCCAACACATTTTGTGGAACCAAGGATCATAGATGTCCTGGAAAACAGGGATGCTGAACTGGTGTATACGATTGATCTGATTGGCAGGGAGAAGAACGTAAAGTGAAAGGGAGTTATATGTAGGTTGGGTAAATGCGTATAAATTGCGAATTTGTAATCCTTGGCTGCTCTAATTTTATCAGTATATACAAAATTTGAGATTGTTATTTATCAAAAATCTCCTCAATCTGCTATCAATTTTTTTCTTAGTCCCCGGTATTGCATATTCCCAAAACCCAGGGGAAACAGAAGTCTGGCCCCCCGACCCAAAACTGCTCACGCCAGGCAGCAATCCGCAGGCTCCTCCCTCGGATGCAATCGTTTTACTGGATGGAAAGGATTTGACAAACTGGTCGGATCTGAAACAAAACCCGGCTCAATGGACCCTGGAGAATGGTGTGATGACCGTGGCCAAGGGCAAGGGAGATATAAAGACTAAGCAGGGATTCGGCAGCTGTCAGTTGCATGTGGAATGGCGCTCACCGGCGGAGGTAAGCGGTAGCGGACAAAACCGGGGCAACAGCGGCATCTTTCTGATGGGGCGTTATGAAGTGCAGGTGCTGGATAATTATAATAACCGGACTTATAGCAACGGACAGGCAGGCAGTATTTATAAACAGCATATTCCCCTCGTGAATGCCTGCCGGCCACGGGGAATGGCAGACCTATGATATCATTTTCACGGCACCAAAATTTGGGGAGGATGGGAGTCTGGTATCAGCTGCGAGGGTAACGGTGATACAAAAACGGGTGCTGGTGCAGAATAATGTGGAACTGAAGGGGGAGACGGTGTATATCGGGCAGCCGAAGTATACAAAGCATGGGGAGAAGGAAGCGTTGGTGTTGCAGGATCATGGGTGTTTGGTGAGTTATAGGAATATTTGGGTGAGGGAATTGTAGGGGGGCGAGTGGCGAGTGGTGAGAGGCGAGTGGGGGTTCACCGCAGAGAACGGGAGAAGCAGAGGTTGCGCAGAGAGAGGCTTAACCGCGAAGACACTAAGGCGCGAGGAGAGAGAGATTATTTCACCGCAGAGAACGAGAGGGGCAGAGGTTGCGCAGAGAGAGACTTAACCGCGAAGACGCTAAGGCGCGAGGAGAGAGAGATTATTTCACCGCAGAGAACGAGAGGGGCAGAGGTTGCGCAGAGGGGGAAATTTTATTGCGTCTTTGCTCCTTTGTGACTTTGCCCACAGGGCCCTTCGGGCGTGAAATATCACTGCAGATAGAGACTTAACCCTGCCTACCGGCAGGCAGGCGCGAAGATGCGAAGACGCGAGGAGAGAGAGATTATTTCACCGCAGAGAATGGGAGAAGCAGAGGTTGCGTAGAGAGAGACTTAACCGCAAGGACGCTAAGAGACGCAAGGAAGAGCTGCTGTGTTTCGCCGTGTTCGTTGTGGTTTAAATTATTATAGTAGAAATCTTGTATTTTTTTTAACTCATACATAGATCAGGTATCTTTAAGCAGCATTATTTTTAAAAGGATTGTCTGTATTTTATCCTTAAATATGAAGACTCAGTTTATTTTAATCGCTTTTGTTTTACTTTCATGTTTTAGCAGCTGTACCAGGGAATTCGACTGTGATGACCCTCAGCTTGTCCCCACATTTATCGGATTTACTCCTTCGGAGATTGATACACTGATTGTAAGAAAGTACAGAGCTAATGATAATTTTCAAACCCTGGTTGACAGCTTCCGTGTAGTATTCGGATACAATGGGCTGTATCAAAGTTCCAGTGACACGACATCGGTTTATGTGAATGATGGAAAGAATGGAATAAAGACGGGCTTTGACTGGATACTGTTTATCCCTGCCAAAAACAGAATTGTAACAATAACGGATATTGTGAGTGAAAAAACGACCGGCTCCTGCGGGTCGGGAATATTCAGCATGGACAAATTTGGCTGTACTTGTATGAACGATGTGTTTTCTGCAAACAGGGATAACCTGCCCATTCAATTTTCAAATACAGACCGTTTTGGCACCTCTGTCTTCATCAGAAATTAAAGAAAGCGAGGACTGCATTTTTCTCTTGACCTAAATTCCGGCCTCGCATATCCTCTACTTTTTTATCTTTATGGTACACGACCGGCTTCAATAAAAAAGTTTAGATCAGGTATATGGACTACGAAGTATCATCCGAATTACAACAGCATCTTGACAATAATGAAAAACTGATCTGGTCCGGACAGCCCCAAAAAGGAATTATTTTCAGAAAAGCCGATATTATTGTGATCCCCTTTAGTTTATTGTGGTGTGGCTTTGCCATATTCTGGTTCACTACGGCACTGAAATCAGGAGCACCGATCCTATTTGCTTTGTTTGGTCTTCCTTTCGTCGTGATCGGGCTCATTTTTGTATTTGGCCGGTTTTTGATTGATGCCAAACAGCGGGAGCATACTTTTTATGGATTAACAGCCGACCGGATCATTATCAAATCGGGGGTTTTAAAAAGTCGGTGAAGTCACTTAACATCCGTACACTGTCTGACATTGAGTATACTGAGAAAGCGGATGGAAGCGGAACTATTTCCATCGGCCCTAAAAATGTACTGTCGGCCTGGGGAAATGGCATGAACTGGTGGCCGGGTGTAAAAGTGAATCCTTCCCTTGACTATATCCCAGAAGTGAGAAAAGTTTATAACAAGATTATTGAGTTGCAGCGGGAGAAATAAAATGCTGATTCAACAATCACACTTTCACCTCCACCACTTTATTCTCCTTCCTGCTTTTTTCTGCCGCAAATCCCATCAGGTGACTTTCGATAGAAGCATCAATAGTGGAAGTGAGTAAAGAAGGATTCTGCTGATCTACTGCCTGGATCCAATCCGCCACCAGGCTCCAGTCGCCCCGCCATGTCCGTCGGTGTTTTGTTTCCACTCTGTTTTTTTATCGGTTCGGAAATCAGTGTGTACAAATGAATTCATGTCACCCACAATATCACCCAAACTGCCCATCACCCTTGTGCGACGTCCTTCATAGGAAGTAAAGGCTTCCATGGAAAAAGCGGCCGTGATATTTCCTTCGAACTGGATGTTACAGATATAATGATCGGGCTGATCGTTTTCCATTTGATACACACAGCGGCCATAGTTGGTAGTCTTCAACCGATCCATAATATGATCGGCGTGTTTGGATTTATCATCGGGCATATCCATCACATGGAGCCAGGCTCTTTCGCGGTAATATAATCGCAGGTCGCTGTAAGGACATTCGGCCTCCACTTTACAGCCATCCGTACAACGGGCCGTACTGCCAGCAGGTGCATTTTCTTTCCGGAACCATTTCAGATCTCCAAAGGCCTGGATACGTTGGGCCGGTTTATTGACCATCCATTTTAAAATATCAAGGTCGTGACATGATTTTGCAAGGATGATCGGAGTCGTCGCTTTGCTGTTATGCCAGTTACCACGCACATAAGAATGACTCATATGTTCGTGACCGATCGGTTCCAGGTGCTGGACACTGATGATGTCACCAATGGCGCCACTGTTCATCAGTTCACGCAGTTTGATAAAGTAAGGCGCGTAACGCAGCACATGGCATACCGCTACAATGCGTTTGTTCTTTTTAGCTAACTCAAGAATATCGCGGCACTCTTTTCACTGGGAGAAATCGGTTTCTCCAGTAATACATCATAACCCAGTTTCAGGGCTTCCATGCAGGGGCCATAATGCAGATTATCCGGTGTGGTGATAATAATAGCATCGGCAAATTTGGGACGTTTGAATACATCTTCCCAGGTATTGAACTGATTGCTCTCGGGTATATTGTGTTTGGTACTGTATCGTTGTTTGCGGATTGCAATCGGTTCGGCCACGCCAATGATATCCAGCTGATCGGGATACTGCACTGAATAGTTCCCATACACATTTCCACGGGAACCTGCGCCACAGGTGATAGCCGTTACCGGTTTTTTCACCGGGCGGTGCAGGGGATTGTCCGGTAAAATGATGCGTTCCCCTTTTTCATTCCGGGCCCAGGAAGATAGCGGCAGGGCAGCAGCGGAGAGTCCAAGGGCTTTGATCAGGTTGCGGCGGGAAAGTTGATTGGGCATGGGGTTTTGTTTGGATAAATGTAAGAAAATTGAGAGAGACTTAACCGCAAAGACGCGAAGACGCGAGGAAAAGTTCAACAAAGAGATTAACCGCAAAGAAACGAGGACGCTCGAAGAGTCCTTTGGACAAAGGAACGCTAAGATTTGTTTCCAGGATTCCTGTATACTGAAAGCACTTCATCAAATCTCTCTTTGCGTCCCCTCGCGTCTTCGCGCCTTTGCGGTTAAATTTTTCTCCAAAAAAAAGCAGACATTGCTGTCTGCTTTTAAAAAAGATATTTGTTTGATTACACCGCTTCGGCTTCCATCTTCTTCTGCACTTTCTTCCTTTCGTCTTCATTCAAAATCACTTTGCGCATGCGGATGAAGTTCGGTGTCACTTCAATACACTCATCCTGCTGGATATATTCCATACACTCTTCCAGGGTCAGCAGGGTTTTAGGTGCAATATTGGTAGCTGCATCACTACCGCTGGCGCGGTGGTTCGTCAGTTTCTTTTGTTCCGTTACATTCACCACCAGGTCACCGGGTTTTACATTCTCGGCAACAATCTGTCCTGAATAAACATCCTCAGCCGGATCCACAAAGAAAGTTCCTCTGTCCTGCAGTTTGTCGATAGAGTAGGCAGTGGTCTTATCCTGAATTTTAGAAATTAGTACTCCGTTATTTCTTCCGGGGATCGGTCCTTTCCATGGTTTGTATTCAGTAAAACGATGGGCCATTACCGCTTCACCGGTGGTAGCTGTCAGCATTTGCGTACGCAAACCAATCAAACCACGGGAAGGAATTTCAAATTCCAGGTGTTGCATCTCACCCTTGGTTTCCATCACATGCATTTCACCTTTACGACGGGTTACCAGGTCAATTACTTTACTGGCAAATTCCTGCGGTACATCTACCACCAGGTTCTCATAAGGTTCACATTTCACACCATTGAGTTCTTTCACAATTACCTGGGGTTGACCCACGGTCAATTCATATCCTTCACGACGCATGGTTTCGATCAGGATACCCAGGTGAAGGATACCACGACCATAAACAATAAAGCTATCGCCTTCTTCACTGTCTTCCACACGGAGGGCCAGGTTCTTCTCCGTTTCTTTCATCAGCCTGTCACGCAGGTGACGGCTGGTTACAAATTTTCCATCCTTGCCAAAGAAAGGCGAGTTATTGATGGAGAAAAGCATATTCATGGTCGGCTCATCCACACTGATTACCGGTAATGCTTCAGGATTTTCCACATCGGCAATGGTATCACCGATATTGAAATCTTCCAGTCCTACCACGGCACAAAGATCACCGGCAATTACTTCTGTAACTTTCTTCTTGCCCATTCCTTCAAACACATACAGCTCACGTACCCTTTGCTTCTTGATGCTGCCATCTGTTTGCATCAGGGCGATCTGCTGGTTTTCTTTGATCACACCGCGGTTTACTTTTCCGATGGCAATACGGCCAAGGAAAGAAGAGTAATCCAGTGAAGTGATCTGCATTTGCACCGGACCCTCATTTACTTTTGGCGGTGGTACATATTGAATGATACCATCCAGCAGGGGATTGATATTGTCGATCTGTGTTAATGAATCATTGAACCAGCCATTCTTTCCTGAACCATAAAAAGTAGGGAAGTTCAGCTGCTCTTCAGAAGCATCGAGGTTAAAGAAGAGTTCAAATACAGCATCATGCACTTCATCGGGGCGGCAGTTTTCTTTATCTACCTTGTTGATGATCACAATCGGCTTCAGGTTCAGTTGAAGGGCTTTCTGTAACACGAAACGTGTTTGCGGCATGGGACCTTCAAATGCATCCACCAGCAACAACACGCCATCGGCCATTTTCAATACCCTTTCCACTTCACCACCGAAGTCGGCGTGACCAGGAGTATCAATTACATTGATCTTAACGCCCTTGTAGGTAACGGCAGCATTCTTACTGAAGATCGTGATTCCACGCTCTCTTTCCAGGTCATTGCTGTCCATGATCAGGTCGCCGGTTTCCTGATTTTCACGGAACACCTTGGTGGTGTGTAAGATTTTATCAACCAGGGTAGTTTTACCGTGGTCAACGTGTGCGATGATGGCGATATTTCTGATTTCCATTGTTAAAAGTTGACAGGTTGAAAAGTTGATAAGTTGACAGGGGTTGAGCGTTCAGGACTTTGCTCTTTTTTCCAGGTAACTTATATACCCGTTTAACATCTTTTCGACCTCAGTGATTTTATTTTTGAAATAGATTAATTTTTCTTCAGGGATAAGACTTTCGTCAAAGGCATCAATCAAATGATTCAGTAACTCGCTGAGTGATCCTCTTGCTATCACGCAGAATCTTATTTTTTCAGCCCAGGTACTTCTTCCGTGACCTTCCGCAATCTGACTGCAAATTGATCTGCTGCTTCTGATTAGCTGGTCAGTAAGCCGGTACTTTTCTTCGGGAGGAAAGGATTTTACTAATTCCCTGATTTCCAGCTTCAGTAGACGACTCTTCTGCCAAACGGCTAACTCTTCAAATCCTCCAAACCCCATACTACACCGCTAAATTTTTGATTATCAACTAAATACTTATCAACTATTTAACTTTCCAACTTCCCCCGTCAAACGAGCGGCAAAGGTACATCAATTTAGCGGGGGGAGCAAACGAAAGGGGCAGTTAATGCAGACTTAATGCCAGTTTTAAACGGTATTTAATGTAGTTTTAGCAAAATAGGCGCTATGAAGTTCCTTAAATGGTTTGGCCTCATCCTGTTAGTGTTGATTATCATCTACCTGCTCGGCCCCAAACCTTCAAAACCAAACTATAGTATTCAATTGCCCGCCATTCCTGCTGAACCTGCTGCTTTGGAGGGCTTTATCAAAAATCAGGAGGCTGTGCACTGTATCAAATCCGATAATGAGGCCCGGATCATCTGGATGAATGATTCCTTGAAGCAGAAAACAGAATATGCAGTTGTTTATCTGCACGGATTCAGTGCCTCACAGGAAGAAGGCGATCCGGTGCATTATGAATTCGCGCAAAAATTTGGTTGTAATTTATACCTGAGCCGGCTGGATGCACATGGGGTTGATACCACCGATCCATTGGCCAGCTTTACTGCGCAGGGAATTTGGGAAACGGCAAAGGAAGCCTATGCCATTGGTAAGCAACTCGGAAAAAAAGTAATCCTTCTTTCAACTTCAACGGGTGGAACACTGGCATTAAAACTGGCAGCCGAGTATCCGGATATTGCCGGACTGATCCTGCTTTCTCCCAATATTGCGATCAATGATCCCAATGCCTGGTTATTGAATAATCCATGGGGATTGCAGATAGCACACCTGGTAACTGGTAAACACCGGAAAGTGGAGGATACCACTGCGATTTACGCCCAATACTGGAATAACTGGTATTCCACCAAATCATTGGTGCAGCTGGAAGAATTACTGGAAAGCACGATGAAGGAATCTACATTCCGGAAAGTAACACAACCCACGTTGTTGCTGTATTATTATAAGGATGATGAAAACCAGGATAATGTGGTGAAAGTTTCTGCTATGAAAAGAATGTTCAATCAGCTGGGTACAGCTGAAAACATGAAAAGACAGGTTGCGATCCCCAATGCAGGGAATCATGTGCTCGGATCTTATATTAAATCGAAGGATCTTGAATCGGTGATGCGGGAGTGTGAGAAATTTGGGAGGGAAGTGTTGAAGTTGGGGGAGTGATTTTGATGAGCAAAGCCTTTTCAAAAAATATTTCACGCAAAGAACGCAAAGGAAATACACGCAAAGCACGCAAAGACTATTCTAAGAATCCTTTGGACTAAAAATCTCTCTCGCGTAAACTCTGCGTTCTCTGCGGCTCTGCGGCTCTGCGGTGAATCTCTGATTTTACACAGTAAAATCCTTTTTCATTTTCTACATTTGCTCCAATGCCCGACACACAGCGCACCAATCAATTATTACAATCTTACTTTGATAAAGTACTGGTGCTGACCGTTCCCCGGTTTACTGACCGGCATGAAAAAGTAAAACAACGATTACAGGGCATTCAATTCGATTTTTTTTATGGCTTCGATAAACAGGATCTTACCGAATCATTGATCCGGGAACAATATCATTATAACAAAAAGAATACCCTCGCCCCCGGCTATTATTTCAAACCATTGAACAGCGGCGAAATTGCCTGCTCCCTCTCTCACCGTATGATCTATCAGGCCATGATTGATCAGCAGTGGAAAAGAGTATTGATACTGGAAGATGATGTAGTACCTGATGAACAGAACCTTGCTGCACTCGAAGTCTGCTTACAGGAATTACCGGCCGACTGGGATTTGTTTTACCTGGGCTATCTGAAAAATGATCAGCTGACAGCCGGAAAAAAATCTCAAAATGCCTGGTACCAACTGCTGGCCTTTTTTGGGTTAAGCAAGATGTCGTTGAAGATGATTAATAATCGTCTGCCCAAAAATTTCAGTCCGCATTTATGGAAGGCCGGCTTTCACGATTGCACGCATGCTTATGCCATCAGTCTGAATGGCGCCAAAAAATTACTGGCAGCACAAACACCGGTTACCTACAGAGCCGATAACCTGCTCTCTGCCCTGGTACTGAAAGAAGAATTGAAAGCATTTGCCAGCAAAAAATTCCTGTTTAATCAGGAAGTATTTACTGATCATACGGATCGTTCGCATATCCGTGAAAAATGGGCCAATCAATGATTCCTAATATTTTTCATTTTGTTTTTGGTATGGCACCCGATTTCGGAGGCAAGCCCTTTTCACTGGTGCATTATCTCTCGGTAAAGTCTGCCGTTGAACTGAACCGGCCCGAAGCAGCCATTTTTCATTACCAATATGAACCCACCGGTGAATGGTGGGAAAGGGCCAAACCCCTGCTCACATTAAATAAAGTGATAGCCCCGGAACAAATCATGGGTAATACCTTGCATCATGTGGCGCATAAAGCCGATGTAATCCGTTTGCAGGCTTTAAAAGAAACAGGTGGTGTTTATCTCGATCTGGATACGATTTCTGTTCGCCCGCTGACCTCCTTGTTCCAGCATGAATTTATTATCGGACAGGAATTAAAAGTGGCTTTTGTTCCCCGGAATTGGAGGCAAAGACTGAAACAACAACTGGGATTGACAAAGCAAAAATCAGCAGGGTCAACCGGGCTATGTAATGCTGTACTCCTGGCAGAAAAGAACAGCCGTTTTGTGAACCGTTGGCTGGCGGAGTATAAAAATTTCAGATCTACGGGTCGTGATAAATACTGGAATGAACATTCTGTGCTGGTACCTCAACGACTGGCTGCTGAACATCCTGATGAACTGACCCAGCTGGGTCCCTATGCATTTCATTATCCGCTTTACGATAAAGAAGGACTGGCAAAGATGTTTGCTGAACAACATTCATTTCCTGAAGCCTATGTACACCATCTCTGGGAATCATTTGCCTGGGAGCCCTATATGTCGGCACTCAATCCGCAAATGATCCGCGAAAAAGATACTACCTATAACCTCATCGCCCGGAAATTCCTCTGATATGAAAATCGGATTTGCTGCCAGATATGATCCCCGGGATAAACTCACATGGTCAGGTACCGCTTATTATACTTATCAGCAATTAAAAAAATATGGTGAAGTGGAAGTTTTTCAGTTTCCGCTTCCCAAGTTGTTGCAGGAATGGCTAACGATGCAGAAAAGTATCAACAGGCGCTGGTTTGGCAAGCAAACATCGGTGGAGTTTCTGTCATCCTATGCCCGGTATTTTAGCCGACAACTTACTGCAGCGTTAAAGAAAAATCCGGTAGATATATTATTTGTATCGGCCTCATCGCAAATGATAGCTGGGTTAAAAACAGATATTCCCATTGTGTACATGACGGATGCGACTTTTCAGCAATTGCAGGGTTATTACAAAAGTTTCAGTAAGCTGCCTGCTTATAATATCCGGCAGGGAATTGCGCTGGATAAAAAAGCTTTTCATCAGGCAGCTCATTGTATGCTGGCATCTGACTGGTGTAAACAATCTGCCATTCAAGATTACGGCATAGAAGCTAAAAAAATAACCCTTGCTCCCTGTGGTGCCAACCTTGATCAGGTACCCACGGCTGATATCGTTGCTTCAAAACAAAATGAAAATTGCCAGATAGTCTTTTTGGGAGTGGACTGGGAGCGAAAAGGAGGAGCGATTGCCCTCGACGCTTTCCGGCAATTTCGGAAAGAACATAGAACAGCTACGATGCGGATCATTGGTTGTGTGCCACCGGTGGAGATTATGCCCGACGAAGGAATTGAAGTGATTCCTTTCCTTGACAAGAACAAAGGAGCTGAAATGGAGCGACTGCATCAGATCTTACTGGAAACTGATTTTTTATTATTACCCACAAGGGCTGAGTGTGCAGGCATTGTTTTTTGTGAAGCAGCTGCCTATGGTATTCCATCCATCAGTACAAATACCGGTGGTGTGGCTACCTATGTCAGAGATGGTATCAATGGCTACGCTTTACCTGTTGAAGCCGGGGCGTCTGAATATGCTTCTGTGATGAACGGGATCTGGAAGGATCAGCAGGAATATACCAGACTCAAAAAAGATAGCAGGCTCCTTTATGAAAATGAATTGAACTGGGATGCCTGGGGACAATCATTCAAAAAAATTGCGGACCACTTGCTACGCAGGTAATGGCTGGAGAATTCCAATTATTAACCGGTTGGGATCGGTTGTGAATAGGGCTCAGATTATTAAATTTGCGGCCGTATTTTTCGATTGCCTGATATGAAACAAATATCCAACGATTCCCTTTCACTGGATGTAATCATCCCCTCTTATCGCTTTGATCAAAACGATCAGTTGATTGCTGCTATTGTCTCGTTGGCGCAACCGAAAGACTGGAACATTCAATTCTACCTGATCGCCGATCACCCAATAGCTGCCATACCTGCAACAATCCAACAGCTGATCGATGATGGCCGTTTGCATTTTTACCGAAATGAAAGCAACAGGGGGCTTTCTTATACCCGTAACAGGGGGATTGAATTATCGTCAGGTGAATGGATTCTTTTTCTGGATGATGATATCCTGCCCGCACCGGATTTGCTTTTACAATTCACCAACGCCATTTTAAAAGAACCTGCTGCCACTGCATTTGGCGGAGTTGTCAAACTACCTGCGCCAGTGAATGATTTTACACAGGCATTGACTGATGCCGGCTATACTCATTTTTTTCAACTGGCAACCATTGAAAAGGAATTATCCTGGCCGGTGGGTGCCTGTATGATGTACCGCAGAAGTAGAATCGGTGGGATCCGCTTTTCAGAATTATTTGGAAAAGATGGGGGAGAAGAAGTGGATTTTGCCATACAGGTGAAAAATGAATTTGAGGGCAGGATCATAGCCGTTCCTGCTGCTGTAATTGAACACCCCTGGTGGCATGATGGCCGCCCTGATTTCAGCAGACCTTTCAGATATAGCCGGGGAAATTACTGGCTGATCAGGCGTCATCCTTCATTTGCGCAATGGCGTTTTTGTAATACAACAGAAATGATCTTCCTCTTGCTCTTACTGACTCCGCTTTCTTATATGGCTGGAGTGAGTATCATCAACTGGCTGGGAATCATGGCCTGTTTGATCGTTGCGGATGCAATCCTTTATGTCATTAAACATTCTAAGGATAAAGGAAGCCGGTCTTTGAAACAATGGGGCTATGGCTGGTTGGTAAAGATGGCTGAGCAATTGGGATACCTGACTGCTTGTCTGCAATATGGCTACCTCCAGGGCTTATGGCAAAAATTTGATATAGAACTCCGTCCAGGCCGTAAAAGACATTTTCATACCAATCGCTGGGTATGGGCTAAAATGGGTGTCCTGTTCCTCTCTTTCTTCCTGCTTTGCAGGGGTTAAAAACGGTTGTATCTTTGCATTAAATTCAGCGAAGATGAAAAGATGGATGATGACCGGGTTGTTATTACTGCTATTTGCTTTTGCGGCAATAGAAGCAGGAGCCCAGTGTTCCATCTGTACCAAGACGGCCCAGCAACTGGGAGAAAAACCCGCTCAGGGAATGAATTCCGGTATTCTTTATCTAGCTTTTACCCCCTTTGCCATTGTGGGTTATATCAGTTATCGCTGGTGGAAGAATAATAAGAGCTGATATTTTCTTTGCGCATTTTAAAAGATTTATAATTCTTTCGAAAGAACCCCAACACTTGCTGTTGGGGGTGACAAACAGCTGGACTGTGACAAGACTCCGATTATTTTGAAGTCGCAACACTATTCGACTACGTCATACCGGGCGGATTGCATTAAAGATTTACCATAAATTATTTTATTCCTCTCTAATTAAAAATTGCAAGGCCACAGGTTACCACCGGGCAATCCTGACCCGGTATCTTTTGATAGAAAAAAACTCCTTCAAAAGATCCCGGGTCAAGCCCGGACAGAGTTGAGGCCCGCAGTGAGACTACGAAGAGTTTGAGATTGCTACGGGCTACCATTAACGTCATGCCAGGCTTGCCTGCCCTGTGGGATCCGGCATCTTTTGTAGCAATAAAATTTATCCTCCGAAAGATCCCGGGTCAAGCCCGGGATGACAGAGTTGAGGCCCGCAGTGAGACTACGAAGAGTTTGAGATTGCTACGGGCTACCATTAACGTCATGCCGGCCCCCGGATCAGGTCCGGGGCAAGCTCTGACCCGGTATCTGTAAGATGAGTAGGGTGGTTACTATCTTAACCCATATAAAGACCCCGGCACGGTGGCCGGGGTGACGTAGTCTAAGATTGTGGCAAGATTCCGATTAAGCAGCGCATACAGCAGGCTCAAAAAGCATAGTAACAGGTTGCAAGTCCGGGATGACAAACGTGAAGCCCGTAATGAATCTCCGAAACTCATAAAGTTTGCAACAAGTTTAGATTACGTCATACCGGCCCTGAGCCGGTATCTTTTGAAAATAATTCTCATAAAACACCCGTTCTGGCCATTCGAAATGCATGTTTGATTTGTGACAGAATCAGCAATGGCTTTTTCTTTTTGTAATGAAAGATCATTTTACGGTTCCGGAGAATCAGACGGAAAAGAGGCCAGGATATTTTTTTTCCATCCAATGTTTGTATAAGTCCATTGTATTGTTCCAGAAATACTTCATCAGCTGTCTGTACACCCGTTCTATCCAGATAGGTTTGCAGGGCATGAACAAATTGTTTTCTTAACTGCTGATTTCTTTCAGCATGATCCGCGATTGACAAAATCGTTTTGGAATTATTGGCAGCATGCAGCCGGTGCCAGGTCAGGGTTTGAGGTACAGGATTAATGACGGATAAGCGGGCCGCATGCATACTCATCCACCAGTCGTAATAAATATCAGCAGGAAAGGGAATACAATCAGCCAGTAGTTTTTTATGAAAGATACAGGCATGTCCGTGTACCGGACTATTGAATACCAGTTGTTGTAAATGCCGGATGGGGCCATAGTTAGCAGTTGGTGCCGGTTTTCTTTTATTAATATCATCATCTGTAAAAGTGCCGGATAAGGAATAAAGAAAAAGCGAAGCATCGGTCCAGTGACTCATCATGATTTCTATCTTCTTTTTTTCCCAGATATCATCCTGATCACTGATGGCGATAAAATCTGCGCCCGCCTGCTGAAATGCCTGTTCAAAATTTTTGTTGTAACCGAGATTACTGGCATTAACCTGATACCTGAGCCGTTGATCTTTTTGCCGGTATTCTTCCAGAATGGCGGGTGTACTATCCGTAGAGCCATCATCAGAAATAATGATTTCCAGATGCTGCCAGCTTTGTGCTAAGATGGAATCCAGCTGGGGTCGCAGGTATTTTTCGCCATTATAAGTACAGAGTACAACAGTAACCAGGGGTTGTATGGCAGAGGAGGTACTCAATTCAGTATTGTGCTTTCCATATTCTTCGGACTGTATAGAAGATATTGCTGAAAAAATTGTCCGGAGGCAGGTGCAGGAGTTGCGGGTAAGCTTTCATGACCTGTTGCAGGGCAATCGGATAATAACTGAGTGGCAGGTATTGGAAGCGAACACCATCTCTTTTTAAAATATCTTCTCCTTTACTAAGTGCTTCCCGGATATTATCCTCATTGGTATAAACCGCTTTGCTGAATTCAGTATGGGCAAAGGCCTGCAGTTTTTCTTTGATCTTTTCCACTCCGCCTAAAAATGAAAAGTGCCAGCCTGCATGGGATATAGAAGGGTATTCATCTCTTTTATCCCGTAAACCCTGCGGCGTAATACTGCGAAACTGTTTGGCATTAGCGGCTATACATCCTTTCCACCAGCGGCTGTTACCGGTATTCTGACAATTGAGAAAATAGTAATGAAAGAGCAATGAAAAGGCGATAGGCTTACCGGCTGATTTTGCTTTTTGGATTGCTGCCGGTGAAGGGATCTCATCCAGATCGCCCATAATCACCAGGTCATCATCCTGCATCTGATCGGCTGCAGACAGTAATGCATTTCTTTGTTCGTTCTCCAGTTTCCAGGCGGCACTGGCCGGGTTGTATTGATTCTGAGATTCAAAAACCAATCCGTTGGTCGATTGTGCAACCGGGATATAAATGATTTTTTGTTCCCAGGCCTTGAATCTGTCCCTGGCGGCTTCAAAATGATAGGGCTTCTCCTGTCCGGCATGGGTGAGATTCGATTCAGCGATCACAAAAAAATCAACATAAGGATCGAGGAATTTCAAACGGAATTCCAATAAATCCAGTTCATTGAAAAATGTAAAACAGTCGAATACCCGCATGGCAGTTTGTTGATGTCAGCGCAAAAGTAACTGTTAAAGACCGGCAACAGTCAGGAATGGTTTAACGGATTATCAGTTTTTTGCTGAAGTTCCGGTAACGAATCAGGTACAAACCGGCAGGAAGAGAGGGCAGGCTGATCCGGGACGGACTGCTGCTGATCCTGGTTTCAAGGATAATCCGGCCTGCAATATCCGTTATCTGAACAGGGTAGGCGGGATCAAAATTTCCATTGATGATGATTTCTCCGGAAGCGGGATTAGGATAGATATCTATTCCATTGTCCGCACTTGCAAACCAGATTTGCCGGATCGGGGAATAACTGATACTTCCATTTTTCTCCATCAGGCGGAGCCGGTAGTAGTTATATCCTTTTGAAGGATGAAGATCGGCATAGCTGTATTTATTTCGGGTATCGATCACCGTTAGATTACTTAGATAGGTCCAATCTCCTGCGTTGTTTTTCTTTTCAAGAATGAATTCCTGTAAAAGTCCGGGATCATCTGTTTCCCAGTTCAGGAGCACGGATTGCTGAACTGAAACCGCTCTGAAGTATATTAAACCCACTGGAAGGAGTAACTGGCAATAACCAGCGGGATTCGTTGAACGACGAAAACTATAATTTGGATTGATGACTCCGGTACTGCCAGCACCGGCTGCCTGCGCTGCTACACAGCCCGCATCTCTTCCGCTTTCCACACCTGCATTGCCCGCGGCAATGGATACAGTAACTACCGGTGTGGGTCCGCTGAAATAAACCACGCCGCCACTTCCTCCTCCACCACCGCCATAACATCGGCCGGCTGTACCGCCATCAGCTGAATTTCCTCCCTGTCCGCCATCGGTCCTGAGAATGGCATTTCCACTGTAATTGGTCACATTCATGATAATCGTTCCACCGGCACCACCGCCTCCTGCCCCATCCGATAAGGAGCTTCCGCCGGCTGCTCCTCTGGCACTGATGTATTCATTATTGCCGATCAACTGATTAGCCCATAAAAAAATGATACCGCCGCCTCTTCCGCCATGCACCGAGGAAAAACCATTATTGGAGTGACCGGCACCACCTCCGCCACCTGCGAAAATTTTAGCACCCTGCCAGTTATCCAATGCTTTTCCACCCAATCCGCGGATCGTGGTATTACAACCCAGTGAACTTGAATTACCTCCCCCGATTCCTCCGGCACTTAAATTGGCACCACCCCCTCCGCTGTTATTATGATTATTTCCACCACCGCCCCCATTAGCCGGCGCCCCACGGCCACCGGTTTGATTGGTGGCCGGATTCGTAACCCCTTCTCCTTTATAAGCACCGCTTTGGGGATTGTTGTTGGAACCGGTATAAGCATATCCGGTAGCCGGAAAGATATTACTACAGGTACCACTACTCAGCAGATAACTCCCGCCGAGATAACCGGATGAATCCGCCCAGATGGGTTTGGTTAAAGTAATATCCTGATCTGCATAAATGGCAATCACTCCACCCGTACCGGCAGCACTATCCCAGGGTTGGGCTTTCACAGTATCCACCACATCAGCAGAATAATATTCGGCAAACTGAACCAGCTGCACTTTTTCATTCACATCATAATTGTTGAGCAGATCATGAAAAAGAAAGATGGAATCACCAATGATATAACAGATGGTGCCTACTTCATAAAAACCAGCGCCATTCAGCGAAGTGGTATCACCAAAACTGCTGTTATTGGCAGTACTGATCGAAGCCCCCTTCATTTGCAGGATCATCACCATTTTATTTACCGTTAATCCGGCAGGATTGGATACCCGCAAACAGGATTTGGAAGGGAATATTTCAATCACCTGGTGATAGGTATTCACAACACCACTGATATTACTGGTTTGTCCGGCCCCCTGTTGTAAAAACAGGAGAAGCGCCCAGCAGGTCAGTATATATTTAGTACTTCGCCAGATATGCATAGCGTGGCAGGTGATTGGTTCTGCCGTAGAAAATTAGGCAGATCCGGCCACTATGGAAATAGTGAAATTCCACAGGTCTTAATAACCTTGTTTCGACTGAATTTCCGGTCCTTTATTGGGTTATTTACGGAGTGTTTTGTGCGTTCCGTCGCAGAAAGGAGGTGTTTTGGTTTGTTTGCACTGGCAAAACAAGACTTCTTCCGTTTTGTCGAACATTACTTTCACACTGCGGTAAGGCATTCCTTCAACCTGTTTATGGGCACTATCGCAAAAAGGTTCGCTGCCACTTAATCCGCAGCTGCACCAGGAATAAACTTTTCCGGGTTGTACGGTGATTCCGGCAGGTTCTTCAGCAGCCACTCTGGGCAATCCTATATTGGGTATTAATTCCATGCGTTTATTTTGCGGACACAAATTTATAGAGATTGAAATTGCCCTGCAGGTACAATGTTTCCACTTCTTTTTTCAAAGCAGCTTTATCAACATCCTTCATTCTTTTTTGTTCGATCAGGTGATAGGCTTTCTCAGCCAGCAACCAGCAATGCTTTTCTGATACATGTGCTTTCTGAATGGAATGCTGCAGGATATTAAGTAATTCGGCGATTCCTTCTTTTTTCGAAGCCACTGTTTTCACCACAGGGATCTCATGATAATTTCTGCTGAAGGCCGGGGCCAGCATCTGCTGCAGGTTTCTTACAAAATGATCCGCATCGGGCCGGTCGGCTTTGTTCACAACGAATATATCCGCAATTTCCATCAGACCGGCCTTCATGGTTTGAATTTCATCACCGGCCTCGGGTACCACCACCACTACGGTTACATCGGCCAGTCCGGCAATTTCGATTTCACTTTGTCCGACCCCCACTGTTTCTACAATGATATGATCAAAGGGAAATGTCTTCATCAGGTCACTGATCTCAATAATCTTTGGATGCAATCCCCCCATGGAACCCCTTGTGGCCAGGGAGCGGATAAATACATTGGGATGCGTGTACCAATCGCTCATCCGGATCCGGTCGCCCAGTAAGGCACCCAGATTAAAGGGAGAGGAGGGGTCCACGCAGAGTACTCCTATTTTCTTACCTGTAGCGGTGAGTAAAGCAATCAGGGCATCAACCAGGGTGCTCTTGCCCGCACCGGGAGGACCGGTGATTCCGATGATCCGGGTAGAACTGGCCGGCAATGATTGCAGTAATTGCTCATAACCGGGGTACTCATTTTCTACCAGTGAAATGGCGCGGGCCAGGGAACGGGCATCGCCCGCCTGTATTGATTCCGTAAGTTCCTGCCAGTTCATTTTTTATTGATTGCAAGGCAACTTACACATTTTATTTTTCACGGTTACTGAAAAACAAAGGGCGCCAATGCTGAAAAGTTGAATATTTGCAGCCTATGCACCCCTTCTCTGTTGTGATCGTATGCAAGAATGAAGCACCGGTGATCGGACTGACCCTGCAAAGTTTGCAGGGACTCACCGATGACCTGGTGGTATATGATAATGGCAGCACGGACGGTACGCAGGAGATAGTGAAATCCTTTGCTGCAAAACTGACGGAAGGAAGCTGGGAAGGTTTTGGAAAGACCAAGGGCAGGGCCTTGTCACTGGCCCGGCACGACTGGGTGCTCTTTCTCGATGCAGATGAAGCGGTGGATCCGGTATTAAACGAAGCCCTTCAACAATGGAAGGCACCGGCAATACCCACAGTATATGAAATGGCTTTCCGGAATTATTTTAAAGAGAAGCCACTTCGCTTTGGAGAATGGGGAACCGATTACCATGTTCGTTTGTTTAACCGCAAAGAAGTGAACTGGGATGAGGCGCCGGTGCATGAACAACTGATTATTCCCGAAGGGACGGTTACGGAAAGATTAAAAGGATTCATCTTGCATCGGACCCTTCGCTCGGTGGAAGCTTATCAAAAGAAGATGGATGCTTATGCGAGACTGGGAGCAGAAAAATATTACAGACAGGGAAAAAGATCAAGCTGGCTCAAACGATTCTTTTCTCCTTTGTTCAGTTTCCTGAGCAGTTATATTTTTAAACTCGGTTTCCTGGATGGAAAGGAAGGATATCAGTCTGCCAGAATACTGGCCGCTTATACCTCGAAAAAGTATAAACTGTTGCAGGAGATGCATCAAACCTGAAGCTATCTCAAAAGTCGTTGACTTAGATGATGTCATGCCGGGCTTGACCCGGCATCTATTGGAAAGACGAATCAAGAGAAAGATACCGGGTCAGTGCTTGCCCCGGACTGGGTCCGGGGCCCGGTATGACGTAAAACGATTTTTGAGATAGCTTCTAAATAATCAGTTCATATATAAAATAAGATGACCAATTTTATTCCCATATTTCCGCTGAATATTGTGGTGTATCCCGGTGAGGAGCTGAACCTGCATATTTTTGAACCCCGGTATAAACAACTGATCAATGAATGCCATGCGGCCAAAAAGCCTTTTGGTATTCCCACCGTGATTGAAAGTAAACTGAAGGAATACGGCTCCGTGGTGGAGATCACTGAAATTGTCAAAGTGCATGATAACGGAGAAATGGATATCCGTACCCGCGGTGTAAAAATATTCAGGATCCTGGAACTGATCCGGGAGATCCCGGATAAATTATACAGCGGGGCCATTGTGAATTATCCGGAAACCAATGATGATGGTCTGCCTGAGCTGATGCACAAGTTGATCAAAAGTATCCGGGACCTGCATCAGTTACTTAAACTGAATAAGGATTTTAAAAAGCCGGATAATCAGCTGAGTGCTTATGATGTGGCACACCATATTGGTTTATCGCTGGAAGAGGAATATGAATTACTGGGACTGCCGGAGGAAAAACAAAGACAGGAATACCTCAAGCGTTTTCTGGCCAAAGCCATTCCGATGGCGGTGGGGATGGAACAGCTGAAAGAAAAAATCAAATTGAACGGGCATTTTAAAAACCTGAGCGGTTTTGATTTAGGTACATGAATATGCCCTAATATTGTTTCATGTCAATCACTCTCTGTTTCGATTTTGGCAATACCCGTAAAAAGGTAGCGGTGTTTGAAGGCTCCGAAATACAGGAAGCCATCACCTTACCCGATGATGCGCAGGAAACCATTCAGCCCCTGATTGCTAAATACAAACCCGCCAAATCCATTCTTTCCTCCGTGATTGATCATAACCCGGTGATGGAAGAATTACTGGCAGCCGCCACCAAATTTCATAAACTCAGTCACCATACCAAGGTAGCTTTTACCACCCCGGTTGGTAAACCCGAAACCATCGGTGCTGACCGTCTGGCCCTTTCTGCCGCGGCCGTGCATTATTATCCCGGTCAGCATAACCTGGTGATCGGACTGGGAACCTGCATTACCTATAATTTCATCAATAAATTTCATGAGTTTGTGGGCGGGGCCATTTCCCCGGGAATGGAAATGCGGTTAAAGGCGCTGAACTATTATACGGCCAAGCTGCCCCTGGTGAAGGCCGACAGTAATGTGCCCCTGATTGGGTATGATACCACCACCAATATTACGGCCGGAGTGGTGCTGGGAATGGCCAAGGAAATTGATGGTTTTATTGAAGCTTACCGGGAGCGGTTCAGGAACTTTAACGTGCTGTTAACCGGGGGCGATATAGTGTATTTGGCATCCCACCTTAAAAACAAGATATTTGCAGACCCTGATTTAATCTTTAAAGGTCTGTATGCACTCAGTGAAGTCAATAACCCCTAAGATAATCAAGACGTTATACTGCTCAACTGTCACCAGACAGGGGTTTTTCATGACGATCCTGATTTTGCTTTTTACCGGATTTTCGCCTGTTTCCGGGCAGGATAATTCACCTTATTCCCGATATGGTATTGGCGACCTGGTGCCAGGAACCCATATTAATACCCGGGGTATGGCTGGAATTTCTGCCGGATATATTGATCTCCAATCGATCAATTTCAACAACCCGGCCTCCTATTCCAATTTTGAAGGAAATAAAGAGCTCCGGTCCAAGAAACTTTCTTCCGGAAGGACGATCCTGGATATTGGGATCAACCTGGAAAGCCGGACATTAAGAGAAGATAATCCCGCCAAGAAATTTACAGCCAACAACTTTTTGTTTTCCTATGTACAAGTGGGAGTGCCGCTGAAGAAAAACTGGGGCCTGAGTTTTGGACTGCGTCCGGTTTCAAGAGTGAGTTATAAAATTTTCAAAGCAGAAAGACTGATTGATCCGCTGAGTGGTCAGCCCATTGATAGTGTAACCACCCGTTTCGAAGGAGATGGTGGTGCTTATCTGGCTTCCATTGGTACGGGTATAAAAGTGTTTAAAAAAGTATCCCATAATGGACTGGAAGAAAGCCTGAGTCTGGGGATCAATGCCGGCTATATGTTTGGCAAAAGATTCAGCAGTAACCGCCGGGAATTCAGGAATGACAGTGTACAATATTTCACCGGGAATTTTGAAACAAGGACCAATTACGGCAATATCAATTTCAACGCCGGTTTACAATATATCAAACCGCTGAAAGGTAAAAACATGGTCTTTATTGCAGGGATCTATGGTGCCTGGAGCCAGCAACTGAATGCCACCCAGGATCGTATCCGCGAAACATCGGTATATGATGAGAACCGTGGTGACCTTCGCCTGGACAGCGTAGAAGAAGTAAAAGATATCAAAGGAAAAATAATCCTTCCATCCACCATTACAGCAGGATTTACGCTTCAGCGCTTTCCGGATTATAAAAAGAAAGGTGGTTGGCTGATCGGATTAGATATCAATTCACAGAACTGGGAATCTTACCGTATTTACGGCCAGTCAGATTCTGTAAGAAATAAATTTGAAGTAAGAGTAGGCGGACATATCATTCCGATTCCTCGTGATAGTTATTTCAGTAATGTTACCTATCGCTGGGGATTCTTTACCGGTCCGGATTATATCAATGTGCAGAACAAGCTTCCCAGTTATGGTGTTACTATGGGATTTGGCTTGCCGATCCGGAATTTCAACCGTTTAAGTCCGAACCAGTCATCCGGCATCAATTTAGCATTTGAATATATCAAGCGTGGTAACAGCCAGAACCTGGTCAGGGAAAACCTGTTCAGGGTTTCAGCCGGTTTCTCACTCAGCGATATCTGGTTCATCAAACGCAAGTATGATTAACCTTCTGAAAAATAGTAAACAACTTTACGCAGCAGCTATCCTTACGGGCTGCTGTTTTCTTTTGGCCTGTGAAAACGATGCGGATAAGGTAAAGGACTGGACCAAAAAAGTGATCATGCAGGAAGAGGCGACGGATATTGACAGTTACCTGAGTCAGAACGGCGTAATGAAGGCCCGGTTAAAAGCGCCAAAAATGATCCGCTTTTATGCCGATACCATTTATGTGGAGTTTCCCCAAACCCTGCATGTGGACTTTTATGATGACAGTACACAGATTGAATCCAGGCTCGACTGCCGTTATGGAAAATATTTTGAAAGCATCAATAAGGTCTATCTCCGCGATAGTGTGGTGGTGATCACCGTAAAAGGCGATACCCTGCGAAGTCCGGACCTCTGGTGGGACCAGAACAGCAAGATGTTTTATACGGATAAATATGCGATTTATCACGGTATCGGAAAGCAGATTTATGGTGGGAAGGGCCTGACAGCCACACAGGATCTGAGCAGTGTAATTTTCAACCAGCCGGAAGGTACCGTACAGATGAGTCAGAATGGGTTGCCGAAATAGCGTCTGCGTCTGATGTCTCGAAGAGCATCTGACGCTTAAACCTTTAATCTATGGAATACCGCCGCATGGGAAAAACAGGACTGCAGCTCAGTGTACTTTCATTTGGGAGCTGGGTTAGTTTTCATAAGCAGATTGATGACAGCATCGCTGATGAGCTGATGGGCATTGCTTATGATAACGGGGTTAATTTTTTTGATAATGCCGAAGTATATGCCCTGGGAGAAAGTGAAAGTATGATGGGTCGGGTATTGAAGAAGAAAAACTGGGACCGGACCTCCTATACGGTTTCATCAAAAGCATTTTTTGGCTGGAGAGGAAAAGCGAACAAGCCCAATCAAACCGGATTGAGCCGCAAGCACCTGACCGAAGCCTGTGAGGAGGCCCTGAAAAGATTGCAGGTTGATTATCTGGATTTGTTTTTTTGTCACCGTCCTGATAAGGGTACACCGATTGAAGAAACGGTATGGACCATGCATAACCTGATTCAGCAGGGAAAAATTCTTTACTGGGGAACCAGTGAATGGAGCGGAGTAGAAATCATGGAAGCACACCGCGTGGCACATCAGTATGGATTAATCGGGCCATCGGTGGAACAGCCGCAGTACAATTTACTCGAGCGGAACAAAATGGAGAATGAATTCCAGATGATTTTTAAAACCGTTGGAATGGGTACCACCATCTGGAGTCCGCTGGCTTCCGGATTACTGACCGGAAAATACAATGAGGGAATACCGGCCGATAGTCGCTTTGGACTCACGGGTTTCGACTGGTTAAGAGATCGTTGGATTAAAGAAAGTTTATTGAGCAGGGTAAAACAACTCACGGCACTGGCCAATGAGTTGGGTATTTCTCTCGCAGCCATGAGTATTGCCTGGTGTATTAAGAATCCGAATGTAACCACGGCCATACTGGGTGCTACTAAAAAAGAGCAATTACTCGAGAACCTGAAGGCATTGGATGCCCTGCCCAAACTGGATGAGGCGGTCATGCAAAAAATAGAAGAGATCGTTCAAACAAAACCTGTTTTACCGGAGTATTAAAAAAAACCTCCCGTTGTGCCCGGGAGGTTTGAATTACATACAAGCAGGGCCAAAACCAGTTTTCATACGGACGGTAAAGCTGCCTGATGTAGTTGTTGGTTTTGCATAGTTGGATCCAGAAACGGGTCAACCAATTTATTCAAATTATCTGCCATAGCGGCTTTGGAGGCCGCTGAATCAGTCTGGATTTATACGAGTCTCGTAATAATCCTGCCCTTCCATCGTAGAACAACGGAACAGATGTTCGGTTTGCGGGCCGAAATCTTATCTTCATCGCAAAATCAATACCATGAGTTTTGCCAATAAAACAGCCCTGATAACCGGGGCAACCCGGGGAATCGGGAAAGCCATTGCCTTAAAACTTGCCAGAGAAGGAGCCAATATTGTGATCGCCGCAAAAAGTGTGGAAGAAAATCCTAAGCTGGGCGGTACTATTTTTTCTGCAGCGGCTGAGATTGAAGCAGCCGGTGGAAAAGCCCTGGCAATCCAATGTGATATCCGTTTTGAGGATCAGATTCAACAGGTAGTTGATCAGACCGTGGAAAGATTTGGGGGAATTGATATACTGGTCAATAATGCATCGGCGATTTCACTGACCACAACGGAGCAGACAGAAGCCAAACGATTTGATCTCATGCACAGCATTAATGTGCGGGGTACTTTCCTGGTCACCAAAGCCTGTATTCCGCAGTTGAAAAAATCTTCCAATGCCCATATTCTAACGCTTTCACCCCCGGTAAATATGAATCCAAAGTGGTTTGAAAAACATGTGGCCTATACGCTGACCAAGTTCAATATGAGTATGATGACGATTGGATGGGCTGCTGAATTCAAAAAAGATGGTATTGCAGCTAATGCCTTATGGCCCCGTACAACGATTGATACAGCTGCAGTTCGTAATCTGTTAGGGGGTGCCATACTGGCCAATATGAGTCGTACACCTGAGATACTGGCCGATGCGGCCTATTATATTTTACGCCAGCCTGCAGCGGAATGTACGGGTAACTTATTTGTGGATGAGCAGGTATTGGCTAAGGAAGGCATAACGGATCTGGAAAAGTATGCGGTAGTACCGGGTGCAAAATTATATACAGATCTTTTTGTGGATTAACTCAGTAATCACTGAGTCCTTCAGCAATTGTTCCATAATCAACCAGCAGTTCTTCACCTGTGCTGATATCACGCAGGGCTTCAAATGATTCGCCTTCATTAACAGAAGCAATATTGGGCGTGGAAGAATGATTGAGATAGAGGGCCAGGTCCATTAGTTTGAAACCATAATCAGGAACAAAATAATGGGTCTCGTCATAAAGGCAGTAGGTCTCTATCAGGTTTCGGCTATGGGCCGGTAATTGTTCAACCTCTTCAAAAGAAATCCGCACCCATCCACCGGTTCCTTTGGAAAAAATGCTACGGCAGCCTTTTGGAATATCTCTTATGGCAAATACACCAATCCCATGTACAGGTGAGGGTTTCAGCATTACATAATTATCTGCCTGTAATTCCTGTAGTAATGCTGCTTTGTTCATACGCGTTCAGTTAATAAAGGGAAGAAGGAGTTGTATATCTGTCATCCTTGGTTTGTCTCCTGTCCTTGTCTCCTGAGCTTGTTGTCATCCTGAGCTTGTCGAAGGAGACAAGCTCAGGATGACAAATAAAAGGATCCTTGTATTTATTCTTTCTCTGCTTCTTCTGTTTTTGGACCGGCAGGTTGTTCCGGACGCATTTGTGGAAACAGCAATACATCCTGAATGGATACCTGGTTGGTGAGCAGCATACAGAGCCGGTCGATCCCGATCCCGATACCTGATGTAGGTGGCATGCCATATTCAAGGGCGCGAAGAAAATCGTTATCAATAAACATGGCTTCATCATCCCCTCTTTCCATCAGCTTAACCTGTTCTTCAAAACGCTCCCGCTGATCAATGGGATCATTTAATTCACTGTAGGCGTTGGCAATTTCTTTCCCGTTGATCATCAGCTCAAATCTTTCAACCAGTCCCTGTTTTTCACGGTGCTTTTTGGTGAGCGGACTCATTTCTACCGGATAGTCGATAATGAAAGTCGGCTGCACATAAGTCTTCTCACATTTTTCACCGAAGATCATGTCGATCAGTTTGCCCTTACCCATGGTATTGTCTACATGGAGATGAAGTTGTTTGCAAACCGAGCGGAGTTGTTCTTCATTCATCCGGCTTACATCAAAACCGGTATGTTCCTGAATGGCATCAAAGATGCTGATGCGTTTGAAAGGTGCTTTGAATGAAATGGTTTTATCACCTACAGGAACTTCGGTGCTACCACAAACATCCATGGCTGCTTTTTCGAGCAATTGTTCCGTGGTTTCCATCATCCAGAAATAATCTTTGTAAGCCGTATAAAATTCAAGGATGGTGAATTCGGGGTTATGTGTGCGATCCATTCCTTCGTTTCTGAAATTGCGGCTGAATTCATAGACCCAGTCGAACCCGCCCACAATCAGTCTTTTCAGGTACAATTCATTGGCGATCCGCAGGTAGAGTGGAATATCCAGTGCATTATGATGGGTCATAAAGGGTCTTGCGGCAGCCCCACCGGGAATGCTTTGCAAAACAGGGGTGTCTACTTCCAGGGCACCCTGGTTATTCAGGAATTCGCGGATGGAGTTGATCATTTTGGTACGGCGGGTAAAGGTTTCTTTGACGGCCGGGTTGATGATCAGATCAGCATAACGCTGGCGGTATTTGAATTCCGGATCGGTAACCGCATCGAATGTTTGTCCATCTGCTTCTTTTACAATCGGCAGGGGGCGGAGTGATTTGCTCAGCAGGGTCAATTCTTTTACATGAACCGAAGTTTCGCCGGTTTTGGTAATGAATACATAGCCTCTGATTCCGATAAAATCACCGATATCCAGCAGTTTTTTCCAAACGATATCATAGAGGGATTTGTCTTCACCGGGGCAGATATCATCTCTTTTGAGATAAAGTTGTATCCGGCCATGGGCATCCTGGATCACGGCAAAATTGGCCTTGCCCATATCTCTTACACTCATGATCCGGCCGGCCAGGCACACATCGGCAAACTGGTCTTTGTTTTCGGCATTGAATTGCTCCCGGATGGTATTGGAATGGGTGTTTACGGGATATAAGGCAGCCGGATATGGCTCGACTCCCATCATAATGAGTTCGGCCAGTTTTTCCCTGCGAAGTGTTTCCTGTTCGGATAAATGTATTGTGCTCATGAAATGATTAATTCTTTGAAGCGGCAAAGGTACTGGTTAGGGGGGGAGCCTGCAAAGAAAAACCCTGTCACCTTGCGATGACAGGGTTCAGGTATTTTGTTAGCCGGAGCTTAATCTTTTTTCTTCTTTTCCTTCTTCTCCTTTGGAGTATTAGGCAGGAAATAAGTGAGACGGAAACCCAGGGCACCATTACGAAGACGATCTTCACCAGCCTGCAGTTCTTCCGGAATCAGGTTACGGAGACCGAAAGTATAGTTCACTGAAAGAGAAACACCTTTTTTGAAATGAACACCGAATAATCCATTAACGCCATAATCGATACCGCGGTAATCGGATGCAGCAACATTACCAAAGTTGATGCTACGGAGTTCAGTGCGGTTGCCATCTTCTTTTTTTACTTTTTTAGAAGGCAGGTTGAAACCGATCTGAGGGCCAAGTCCCATATAGAAGCGGGTTTTTGATTCTGCACCCCAGTATTTTACCACATTCAGCAGCAGGTCGGCATAACGCAGGGCGTCAGCTTCGCGAACGGCTTCATTTTTTACAGTGTATTTTCCTTTTTGTACATAATGGATACCGGGCTGGAAGTAAAGCCCTTTCTTCGTGATGGGTGTGTTAACCACTAATCCGGTAGTGAAACCGGCGCGGGCATCACCACGGTTATCGAGACCACCCAGTTCACCATATACATTGGCTACAGAAACGCCGCCGGAAATACCTACCTGGGCTTTTTGGGCAATGCCTTTCATTTGAAATAAACTCAGGGCAGCAATGAAAAGAATCAATACTTTTTTCATATCAGTTATTTTGGTTTGCCTACTCCTTTCGCTTTTCGGCAGTGGCGCCCTTTCGGGAATTAGCGTTAGACTTTTTAGTCCGATTTGCCGGCTGTCCGGAAAATTTGGGTTAAGATAACAACTTTTTCAAAACCAGTGCAAAATTAGCGGAAGCCGCGTCATGAACAAAGAAAAAAGCCCCCGCTTTAAGCAAAAAAAGGGGCTTTGTTTCGGGGTTTTTAAGCCACAAATGGAGTTTTTGTATCGGCAAAATTCAGGGGTTCGGGGTTTATAAGCCAATTCGAAGGGCGAGACCGGGGCTGTAAACAGACCATCCGGCCCCGGAACCGGCCCCTGGCGCCTGGATACGGTCGATCCGGAAGGAAACCGTGCTGGCTTTTCTTTTATTACTGCCGGATAGGATGAAAAAGGGGATACTCGCCAGCATACTGGTGCCACCGGCAATAAACAATACAATGGAGGTATTCGCCTGTCTTTGTTCATCCGCACTGTTAAAACCCAGAAAAGTATAGCCACTGGGATAAGTTATCAGACTCACGAGGACCAGGGTGGCGCCGGTCCCACTCAGCAGCCAGGCCACTTTTTTTTGATTAGCGGACTTATGGAGGTAATCTTCTTTTGTCCGATTCTGGGCATGTCCGGTTTTTAATGTGGCAAGTAATACCAGTAGGAGCATTTGTTTTTTCATGTATTACTATTTAGATATGATGGTAAATCGGCGGAAAGGAACTTTCCAGATGTCCGGGGATTCGGACAGAATTATTCAACCGGTGTACATTAATCACGATTGATATAGAATGACCCATTGCTAACCGTTTTGAACTGACCGGTTCCAGAACTGATTGCGGTAATAAACTCAAAGGTTCCCTGAACATGTTTTTTGTCAATTCCCTGAATGGTTATTCTTCCGCTACCCTGCAGGAGACAAGGAGGGACTGGGACCAGACAACTATAATATCCGGCACCATAACCATCATTTCCTTCATACATGGTTGCACTTCGGGGGATGCCGGTAACAAAATCATAACTGCCGCTTGTAATATCATTTCCCTGTCCGTCTAAAAAGAAGTTAAATGAGTACTGAGTATTTTTTCCTTCGAAAAATATGGTCTTGTTACCGGCTGCCCCATTCGTGGCACGGAAACCGGTATTGCATTCCACCGGATTACCATTGACATTCATTTTTAAAAATTGGCCTGGCCCTTGTCTTTTGAACAGGCAAACACAGAAAAAAGAAGGCAGCCAGCTGTCAGGTTGAAAAGAACTTTCATAACTAAAGGTTTATCATTTTAAGTTACATGAATTTGCTTAATAGCCCGGAGCTCTCTTTTGCAGGATCGTTTTCCGGCTTTGTAGTTGACATATATGGATGAGTTAAAAAACCAGCGATAAGGCAATTTTACCTTTTGATATCAAACTGTCCGTTAGTAACCGTCATCGAAAGACTGGTCAGGCCATTTACTCCCGTCACAAAATCAAAACTACCCCTGATATGCTCGGCATTGATTTCGCTGATGGTAATTTGGCCGGACCCTTCAATGGAAGCTGATTGAACTGTACTTCCGGCTAAATAGCTGGGATGAGTGCCTGGCAATAAAGCGGTACCCTGGGGCCAGATTTCTGCCGCATAGGCTTTGTTCGGACCAAATACATACTGACCGGTTGTGATATCTGTATTGAATGTAAATAACTGGAAATCCAGTTCATTATCACCCCAACGGGCATAGAATGTGATATTAGCATCTTGTCCTACAGTTAATTTGGGCGAAGCATAGAATTTATTATCGCAATTCACGCTAACTCCATTCAGGGAGAACCTCATGTAGTTTTGGAATGTGCTCTTATTATTGCCTTTTTTGCAGGCCGTTGAAAAAACGAAAAGGATAACGAATCCAAGTGTACAGTGCAGAATTTTCATATAGAAACTATTAATGAAATAGGATCTTTTCGGAATCAGGCGCTTATAAAAATGAGGCTGAATTGTAAAGTAGCAGCCTGGCTTTTTGTGGTTAGCGGGTTTGACTTTGTAATTTATATACGGGAGTGCTGAAAAAATTGAACCTTAGCAGCAGGTAATGTCTCTGAATTGTGCTGGTTTATAAAAGTCAGTGATTTGACCAACTCTTCATAAGGTATCTTTTAAAAAATGCTTCGCCTACGGTACATTTTATGGTTATTGATCCTGTTGCCTGCTTCCATGCAATGGGTGCGTGCACAACCGGGTAGTATCCCTGTTTTCAAGCAGGTGACCCACCCCTTTATGCCCGCGATCACTTCACAGTATTTCTTTTTTCAAAGGACGGACAGATGTGGTTCTCCACTTCGCAGGGGCTCACTTCCTTTGATGGGTCCGATATTGTGTATCACTCTCCCCTGCAGCTCACCACCCAATATGAATTAAGCAGAATCTGGGCCATGGTTGAAGACAGGGATCATAATTTTTATATTGGTACGAGTACCTGCTTATTGTATTTTGACAGAAAGGCAAAAAAAATTACCAATATAACCTACACTTACAAGGATGACCATATTACCAGGGACTTCGGCATCGCAGCTATGTACCTGGATGAAAAAGGCCTGCTTTATGCAGGTGGAGGCCTCCGCGGATTATTTATCTACGACCCAACCAGTCAAAAACTGGAGCATTATAATCTGAATTCCTCTAAGACCGATAGTTGGACAGACCGGACCTTTAATACCGTCTGCAGTTTTACCAGCCACGCTACCGATCCCAATAAACTATGGGTGGGGACCTATCATGGCATCTATCTTTTTGACAAAAAGGAGAAGAAGTTCACCCAGAATTTTATGATTGCTTCGGAAACAACACATAAATACAATCAGGTTTTAAGTACAGATAAACAATACATAGAAGTACTTCGTTTGGAAACCGAAGGGGATAGTCTGATCTGGTTCAGTTCATGGCTAGGGGGCTTTGGGAAGTATAATATAAAAAACGGAAAGGCCGATATGGTATTTGGCAGGGATGCCATTTATAAAGCAAAGGATTTGTATTATGGTTACGTCATTGCAGGGTTCCTTCGTTTATCAACTGACAAATTTCTCATTGGTATTCACAGTGGTAAAACTGCCGTATACGATACCCGTTTAAATAAGGCCACCTATTTTAACATCAGCGGTAATGACTATCTGCATGAGCAAACAAGATACCTGTCTTTTGATGGCAAAGGGAATATATGGATGCTACAGAAAGGACTTTTGTATGTATCTGTTCCCGAAAACAGGCGCTTCAAATCTATAACCATCCCAGGCCATACCCAATTTTCTTTAGTTGCACCCAAGCTCAGGGGAATGTTTTATGACAGCAGCAACCAACTGTATTACGGATCTTTTCATGGTTCAACCGGGATTCATGTATTTGACCGGGATTTTGTACAGCAAAAAATAATTCCTACTTCTCTTATCAATAATTTTTATAATTATGGAACCTCGATAGACCTCAGGCTGGCAAAAGATGGAAGCGGTCGTTTTTGGGCACTGGGATGGAAAACGCATGTTCTGCTGAAGGGAGAAACTAAGTTTGAACCGGTTGAAAAAAGGTTTTCCAGTCTTGCCTGGCTCGGAACAGAAAACCGTTTCAATGACCTGACCGTAACAGGTGATGGCAATATGCTGTTCCGGGAATCGGGTGGGTTGATCTATCACCTTGATCATCGAACGCTTCGTGTGGATACGATCCGGATTCCGGAACTGAAAAAGGAGCTGCTGAAGATAAAAGACGCATCTGCCTGGTATGATCGAAGCAGAAACCTGTTATACCTTACACGGGGGGGAGGACTTGTCCAGTACAGTCTCGGGAGTAAAGAAAGCAGAATCCTTTCCAGTGAGGCTTTATTTGGAAATCTCCCCCGTACTGAGGGTGTTTGCACCCCTACGCTTGATGAAGCCGGGCGCATCTGGCTGATGATACCCAAATACGGGATCCGTATTATTGACCCCGGGTCATTGCGCTGCGTTGACTCCATATTATTTGGAACGAAGGGCCTGTTCCGGACGGATTTTACCGCGATGGTGGGCGGATCAGACCATTATATGCTGTTTCGTTCACAAAATGGGGTGGTGATTTATGATGCAAAGAAGCAACAGTCTTTTCTTTTGGACCGTTCGAACGGATTGTCCAGTCCTGATAATGTTTCCTTTTTATATTGTAATGGGTATATGTTCGTTGGCCAGCAGGACCGGTTTGAGTATTTCAGGCTTTCGAACCTTGACAATTTTGTGTCCACCATCAACCCCTACCTGAGCAGTGTGAAGTCGGATACGACCCAGGTATACATCAGAACAGGTCTTGAAAACGAAGGCGCAATAAAATTGCCTTATTATCAAAACACACTCAACTTATCCTTTTCTGCCGCAGAATTCTTGTTTCCTGAAAGAATCGAGTATTCCTATAAACTTACACCGCTTGAAAATGAATGGCACTATACCAATTACTTTAACCGGAAGATTATTTACTCAAAGCTTCCCCCCGGCAAGTATATTTTTCATCTTCGATCGCAGGTGCAGGGCGGAGACTGGAGTACTAAAAGCAGTGAGTATACTATTACAATCTCGGCAGCCTGGTGGCAGACCATTTTATTCCGCATCATTTGCGCTCTTGCTGGAATCGGATTGTTGATTTTCGGAGTCAGGCGAAGGATCAATTTTGTACGGAAAAAAGAAAAGGAACGGTCTGGTCATGAAAAAGAACTACTGGAGCTGGAATCAAAGCCTTAAGGGCACAGATGAACCCGCATTTTATTTTCAATAGTTTGAATTCCATTAAGTCCCTGATCAATAAGAATGAAAATACAACCGCAGCCATCTATCTCACTACTTTTTCAAAACTGATCCGTACCCTGTTTCAGCATTCTGATAAACGGGAAGTGAGCCTTTATGAGGAATTGGAAACATGCAGGCTGTACACGGAACTGGAAAAAATGCGTTTTGGGGATAAGGTGGATTTTGTTTTTGAAGTAGATCAGGACCTTGACCTGAAAGACATCAAAGTGCCTGCACTGGTGATTCAGCCATTTATAGAAAACTCAATCTGGCATGGACTGGTACCAAAAGAAACAGGTGGTCGTGTTTTAATATCCGTAAAAAGCAAAGGAACAACGGTTGAATGTGTGGTGGATGATGATGGGATTGGCCGTGGTTTATCTGAAAATTATAAAGCACAATTTGAATCCACACATCAGTCGAAAGGAATCGGCCTTACGCAATCCCGCCTTGAGCTGGATAAATTATTGAATGACCGGGAGGATGCCATTGAAATCATTGATAAAACGGGTCCGGATGGCAGCCCGGCCGGTACCACCGTGATCCTGAGTTTTTCCATCCGGTAAGTCCGGATTGATGCAGAAAGCCGGATCAGTAAAAGACAAACAGAAAACCGGTATTTAAAAAATGCCGTCAGCGGCTGCAGTTATATTTTGTAAATTGTAGAAGCATGATGAGGGCCATGATCATAGATGATGAAATGAATTGTATTGAAACCCTTGCGTTTGATATTGGAAAATACTGCCCCACAGTTGAAATTATCGCAACGGCTACTTCGCCAAAACAGGGTTTATTGGATATTAAACGGACCAAACCCGACCTGGTCTTCCTGGATGTACAAATGCCCTGGATGAACGGATTTGAAATGCTGGAGTTGTTGGATGAAATCAATTTCGTAACCATTTTTACCACGGCACATGATAGCTTTGCCGCCCGGGCATTCCGGCTGAGTGCGGTGGATTATTTACTGAAACCGGTTGACAACAGGGAATTACAGGAAGCCGTAATTAAAGCGGAGGAAAAGATCCGCCTCAAAACGGGAAAAGACCAGATCAATAACCTGCTTCAGAATATCCGAAAGCCAGAAAACAGCCAGCGGATCGCATTCCCCGGAAGAGATGGCTTTGAATTTATTGAAGCAGACAGGATTATTTATGCAAAGGCCGAGGGTTCTTATACCCATGTATTTCTCACGGACAAACGAAAACTGGTAATTTCAAAGACACTCAGCGATATTGAGGAAATTTTGTCCGGCCATAGCTTTCACCGGATACACCATAGTATCCTGGTCAATCTTCATCATGTTACTCATTTACTCAAAACGGACGGCGGATATGTGGTCCTGGATACAGGGGAAAAATTACATGTTTCTAAATCTAAAAAGGATGTTCTGATGGAACGTTTGGGCCTGAAAAAGCAGTAGCCCCTTCTCCGGTACCGGGATTTTCACATCGATGCCTTGAAAAATACTCCCGGCATTGCAACTCCGGCAGCAAAAACAGCATCTTTAGCAGGATTTAGAGTAAGTTGCATTCAATACCTTATTGATCGAAAAAAAATATTCATGAGAAAACTAATATTGGGGCTGTCTTTTTTTAGTATGATTCTTACCGGTTGTGATGTGCTTTCCCAACTCCCCGGTGCCACCGGCCAGGGGGTAACCGAAGCCGAAGCCGGTCAGGGGATTAAGGAAGCCCTGGGTCAGGGACTGGTTAAAGCAGTTTTACAACTCAATAAGCAGGATGGCTTTTTTCAGGATGCTTTTTATAAAATCCTGATGCCACCTGATGCTAAAAAAATTGAGAAAACACTCCGGGATGTAGGAATGGGCAAGATGGTGGATAAGGCGATACTGCAAATTAATCGTGCGGCTGAAGACGCAGCTGGTTATGCCAAACCCATTTTTGTGGATGCGATTAAGAACATGAGTATTGCGGATGCGATCGGACTGGTAAAGAATGGTGATACCAGTGCCACTCATTTTTTCAGGGTGAAGACAACCGACAAATTAATTGCGGCATTTTTACCGGTGATCAAATCATCGCTCGACAAACTGGATGCCACTAAATTTTACGGAGATGTGGTGACCACCTATAATAATTTCCCAACGACATTTAAGAAACTCAATCCCGATCTGCCCGGGCATGTTACCGATAAAGCCGTACAGGCTCTCTTTGACCTGGTGGGTAAAGAAGAAAAAAATATCCGGCAGAATATTGCGGCCCGTACCACGGATTTACTGCGAAAGGTATTTGGGGCGAAGTGGTAGATGATATCAATAAACAGGAACTTCCTTTTTCATATCAGGTACTATCCTTTTTTAAGTTTACTGATAAATTCGAGGTATAAATCTTTTTTGCCGTCGACCCTGAATTTTTTCCGCGAGAATAAGCCGATCAATCCGGCCAGAACTAAAAGGGGACCAAACAGGATAATCCCCGGTTCAGTAAATAAATTATTACTGCCCTTCGTTACCAGAATAGTCAGTGCAGTTAGGCCGGTGCCAACTGCAATCATCAGTATATAGAAACCCCATCCCAGTCTTTTCAGGGATTGAATCTGATCGTAGGGCACAATTTCTATCTGACCCGAAATTCGGTTTCCTCCCTTTTTTTTTGACAGGCTGCGAATGCTGATGGAAGAATTATCGTATGAAATGATATGGCCTCTGATCATTCTGTTATTGATGAGTGTAACCCGGATCTTACTGATTAGTAAACTGGAGTCTGTAGCACCTGAAGGAGGTAAAGCAGCTATGCCGGAAAAGGAAAAGGCGAGGCTGGTCAGCAGGATGGCAATTATTTTATTTATCATCATTTCGGATTAGCAGTTAGTTTTTTCGCTTATTGTTGATAATGTCCCGAAATATCATAGCGCCTGGTAGTTTCTCAGGCACCTTAGAAGGTTGAACAGGCGGACTGTTATAGGGAGTGTATGTGGGTGGTTTGGTACTGCTGTTATTACCGGAACTGTCAGCCTGTGAATGATCTTTTTTTCTTTTCTTTTTCTTCTTTTTAAACTGATCGGTATCTGTTGATCCGGAGGAAGGAATCCTGACGTTTACCGGGATGCTGTCATTCGGCTGCTGTGAGGAAAGGGTAACCGGCAGAAGAAAGGGGCTGATACAAATGATCAATAGTGCAGTCCATGAAACAGACTTCAGCATAGGAAAAGTTTACAAGAAAGCTATTTATTTTATCAGCGTAAGGAATGCTGTTTTGGTAACCTTCCGGGCGGAATTTGTGGCGGACTGATATGATTTGACTAATGTATTGACAGCCAGCCAAACGGAAAGGACTTGTTTTCGGTTTTTAAGGTTAATGGCCAAATTAAATGAGCAGGTGGCTAAATCTCCTGAATATGTTATAACCCCTTGTTTGTACATTAGGGTATGAGACTTTTATTCAACTTGGTGGCTTTTCTGTTCTCATGGCCGGTTTTAGTACTTGGTCAGGAAAAATTCAACTTCAAAACCATCAATTTTGATTCGCTTGGAGTTACACCATATCAATTATATACGACCAGAGAGGGGGTTACCTGGATAACAAGCTCTGCTGGTTTGTGGAGAATAAGGGGGTCCGAGATTAACGGCCCATTGATACATACTGGAATACTATATGATAAAGAGAATACAAAAGACAAAGCAAAGTCTGGTATCCGGCAATACGTCGCAGAAGACAGTATAAGAGCCATAGCGCAGGGCGCTGACAGTCTTTTTTATTTCGTTGCGCATGATAATTTTTTTATATGGCGACCCAATGGAACTATGAACGGCCTCGGATTTCCACCCTTTGTCCTGCCGAAAGCATCCGCAGTAACCGCTTTATTGATTCATGAAGATGGGGATCTATTTGCTGGTACAAGTAGCAGTGGCCTGTTTATTATCGAACAGGGAGGGCGGAAAAAGGATTGCTTAACGGAGTTAAATCTGGAGTGGGGTGAAAATAATGACTATATAATCAGAAAAGGGGGTAAAAAGATCAGACTGGTTAAATTGCCTGAAGGAACAGGAATACTTGCTCTTGCTGCTGATTTTTCGGATCCAAAATTCATTTGGATTGGTACTGACAGAGGTTTATTCCGGTATCATAGGATAACAGGCGAAATAAAGGCTATAACCGCTGCTGGTCAGGGGATAACTGTTACTGATATAGAAACTGGGATTAAAGATAAAATTCTGTTCAGTACGTTAGAAAAGGGAATCGGTTTATTGAATATTCCCTCTTTACAATTGGATTATTTTTCTTGTCGGACATCAGTGAGTAGCAGCTCCCCTGTCAAGGCAATCAGCTACAAGTCGGCTTATGAAGTCTTTGTGGCAATTGCAGATACATTACCTGCCATTTTTAATCTTAGCGACCATGCCTTTCGGTATATTGATAATGTTGTTTTTGAAGAAAGTCCAGGAAAATTGAGCGATATCGTCCCGGATAGTCTTGGTCGTTTGCTGGTTTTAAAAGGGAAAAGGCTTTTTATTGGGGAAAATCTAAGTAGTAATGTACCTGGCAGTAATGAAGGCCCTTCTCCGGGGTTTCTTAATCCTCAGTTTATTTCGATTCAGACCGAAAATGGGAAGGAGATTGCTTCACGGGATTATCATCCCGATTTACTTAAAAGGGTGAATTTATCTCACAGGCAAAACACAGTCATAATCAATTATACCGCTCCGGATTTCAGCCAATCCAATCCGTTGCAGTTTGCCTGGAAAATGGAAGGCTATACCGGAGGTTGGATAGAAATGCCGATAATAAGTTCAGACAAGGATCAATTCCTTTTGCTGCAGGATTTGAAGCCTGGTAAATATTTGTTGCAGTTAAAAGTGAGGCCTCCCGGAGGTGACTGGCGAGAAACAGAGGCTACTTTAGAAATACTTGTGAACTCTCCATTTTGGAAAAGTACCTGGTTTGTTTTGTTGTTAGTTTTTTTTGCTGTTATGATGACTTTTGTCTTTACAGAATGGAGGGTAAGGAGATTCAGAAAAGAAGAGAAGCTAAAATCTGAGTATGAACATCAATTGATGCAACTGGAGGCACAGGCATTGCGTTCTCAAATGAACCCGCATTTCATCTACAATTGCCTCAATTCAATCAAATCCCTGATGCAGGAAAATGATATAGAAAAAGGGGTAAGCTATCTAACTACATTTTCAAAATTGATCAGAACATTATTTAATAATGCTGATAAAAAATTAATAACACTTTATGATGAAGTAGAGACCTGTAAATTATATCTGCAACTGGAATCAATGCGTTTTGATGCTAGGTTTAAGTATTCAATTGAAATAGACGATCAGCTAGATCTCAAATCAATTTTCATCCCGGCACTCATCATCCAGCCCTTTATAGAAAATGCGATCTGGCACGGGATCATTCCAAAAAGTAATTCCGGCAAACTTTCTCTTCTTGTAAAGCGGAAGGGCGACCAGATTGAAATCATTGTGGATGATGATGGAGTTGGACGTGAAATATCAGCACAAAACAAATCCAGGACAAATATTCCACACCAAAGCAAAGGGGTAAACCTTACGCAGGCCAGGATCGAATTGGACAATCTTCTCAGGCAACAGGAAGCGGGGATAGAGGTGATTGATAAGAAAGACAGTTTGGGAAACTCAACAGGAACCAAGGTGGTGATTACTTTAAAAATTCCGGAATGAGTAGAAGTATAGTTTTCAGATTTTCAGATATAAAATCCGGCTATTGGAAATGGCAATTAATCGGATGGAGCGGATTTTCTATCATTTATACAGCGGTGGATTCGATACATCCCTCTTCAAAAAACGCACCATTTTTTATTTTTGTTATTGTCGTGTTATTGATCTTCCTCGGGGGACTCATTTTTTCTCACCTCATGCGGAGTTTAATCATTTATTGGGGCCTGATGAAGTTGCGACTGAGGAATCAGATCCTGTTTTTATTTGGACTTACAGCGCTGTTTACTTTACTTTTCTGGCTGTTTTTCACCGTATTTTTTTATATCTCTATCGGAGCAGGTAAATTATTGCCCTTTGTATTTTCATCTTTATTAAGAATGGAAATTATGCAGGTAAGAGGTCTTACAGAACAAGTGATTTCTTTCTCTATTCCTTTTATAATCTGGAATTTATTATATGTGTTGATTCATTATGATCGGCGAAACCGTGATGCAGAATGGAAAAAACTGGTCAGAGAACAGGAAATGATGGAGCTCGAAGCCCGTGCCCTCCGTGCCCAGATGAACCCGCATTTTATTTTCAATTGCATGAATTCCATCAAATCATTGATTCAGGAAGGACAACAGGAGAAGGCCGTGAACTATCTTACGACATTTTCCAAACTGATCCGGAATCTTTTTAGTCAGTCGGATAAAAATGAAATCACACTGTACGACGAAATAGAAACCTGCAGGCATTACCTGCAACTGGAATCTATGCGGTTTGATGCCGGCTTTGTCTATTCAATTGAAATAGACGAGCATATTGATCTTAAATCCGTTTTTATTCCGGCCCTGATCATCCAGCCTTTTATTGAAAATGCAATCTGGCATGGACTGGTTCCCCGTGGTGGAGGTGGTGAATTAATGATTAAAGTTCACTTGAAGGGGAGAAATATCAATATTGTCATTGATGATAATGGTATTGGCAGAGAAGCCTCCAGGCTTCATAAAAGCAGATTAAATGCTGTTCACCAGAGCAAGGGAATTAATCTTACCCAATCAAGGTTGTTGCTGGATAATATTTTGCAAAAAAGAAAAGCTAGTCTGCAGTATACAGATAAATGGGATAACCAGGGTAAATCTGCTGGTACTAAAGTGGTTATCAGCATTATTGTGGAAGAATAAAGCAAACGATGAATGGTTGACCCGGATGCATAAATTGTTAAATCAGCAATGCCAACTGCCAATCTGTGTTCGCGGGGAGGCTCAAAACCCGTAATTTCAAAACAGTTATGATCAGGGCTATTATTGTTGATGATGAACCACATTGTATCCGGGCACTGCTCAGGGATCTCCAGCTGAATTGCCCCATCGTGGAAGTGGTGGAAACCTGTCATTCCGCCAAGGAAGGAATGCAGGCAGTAAAACAACATCAACCCAACCTGGTCTTTCTGGATGTGGAAATGCCCTGGATGAACGGGTTTGAAATGCTGGAATTAATAGGCGATATCAATTTCTCAATCATTTTTACGACGGCTCATGATGAGTTTGCTGCAAAAGCATTCCGCATCAGTGCGGTTGATTACCTGCTGAAACCGGTAGATGCCAATGACCTGAAATCAGCCGTACTGAAAGTGGAAAGGAAGCTGGAAGAAGGATCGGGGTTCAGACATATTGAGAACCTTTTGTCTAATATTCGTCAGCCATCGGGTAGTCAGAAGATTGCACTTCCGCAAAGGGAAGGATACGAGTTTGTGGATGTAAGTTCCATTGTTTATTGCAGCGCGGAAGGTGCGTATACCAAGGTATTGATTTTGGATAAAAAACCCATGCTGATCTCCCGTACACTGGGAGATGTGGAAGAACTACTGCCCCCGGAAATGTTTCAGCGGATTCATCACTCTTCTCTGGTCAATGTGGATTTTATTGCTCAGTTTCTCCGGACAGACGGGGGATATGTGGTACTGAAGACAGGAGAGAAGCTTTCTGTCAGTAAGGCTAAAAGGGAAAACCTGATGGCCAGACTCGGTTTAAAATAAGCAAATGAACAAACTCAAATTCCACGCGGACAATGGCACGGCTTTTTACAAAGAGCTGAAACAAAGACTGGATGAGTATTTTACTGCCAATGGGATTGCAAGAGAGGGCAATGCGGTCATGCGCTTTAAAATCTTTCTTTATTTCGGACTGGATATCCTGTTTTATGGATTGATGATCAATAGCCGGACACCCAGCGAATTTTATCTATTCTACCTGCTGCTGGGATTATCAATTCTGCTGACCGCTTTTAATATTTCACATGATGCAGCACATGGCGTGGCGGTGAAAAGTAAATTCTGGAACAAACTCTTGTTTCAACTCAGTTTTCAATTGCAGGGGAATAATGCCTATGTCTGGGGCAAGAATCATAACGAGTCCCATCATTTATATACCAATATCGAAGGAAGTGATATAGATGTGCTGAATAATCCTGCTGTTCGCATGACCGATACACAGCCACTGAAATGGTTTCACCGTTTCCAGTATCTGTATACTCCTTTTTTATACCTGCTGTATTCCCTGAACTGGTTCCTCTTCAGGGAAACATTGATGATTTTTAATTATTCCAGCCGGACAATTCAGATCAGGATCCCCCGTAACGAAATCATCAAACTGATTTTCTTCAAGCTTTTTTATATCGGATACATGATTGTTTTGCCGGCCCTCTTGCTTCCTTTTGGCTGGGGCACGGTATTGCTGGCATTTTTACTGAATCATTTTATGGTATCGGCGATTTTTGTGGGCGTCCTGGGTGTTTCTCATTTGTCTGATTATGTGCATCATCCCAAACCCGATGCCAATGGAAATCTTTTCATGAGCTGGCCCATGCTGCAAATGCTGACCTCGGTGGATTATAATTCCGGATCCGTATTTTTTAACTGGACACTGGGCGGTTTCAATGCCCATGCTCTTCATCATCTGCTGCCCAATATCAGTCATGTGCATTACCTGAAAATCCTGCCCCTGTTCCGCGAGGTTTGTAATAAGCATGGTATTGTTTATATGGAAATGCCTTATCACCGGGCCCTGGCTTCCCATTTCCGCTTCCTGAAAAAAATGGGAAAGTCAGCTGCACCCCAACCGCTTGCTTTTGAGAGACAAGCATATTAATATCAGTGAAGACAGCCGGCTGATGAAGCTGGTGTACCAGGGAGTGGAAAGCGAATTGCAGATCAACTCCCGGGCCACGGCTCTATTGCTCGGACTGAAGTTCCTGGTCTATCTCTCCCTCGTTGTTTTCTTTTATACACTGATTTATACCACGGATCAGCCGCTATTGTTTTTTGTGGCTTATACGGCCTATGGATTGTCAGCCGTACTGTTTGGATTTAATTATGCCCATGATTGTTCGCATAATACTGTTTTCAAAAACAAATCGCTGAACAGTGCTTTTTTTATTTTTATCTATACACTGGTCGGGGCGCATGCTGAAGCCTGGCGTTTCCGGCATATTCATTCACATCATTATGCCCCGAATGTAAAAGAGTACGATACAGATCTGCAAATCACCGGACTGATCAGGGTGGAACCGGGGAGTGACTGGCATTGGTATCATCGTTTCCAGCACTGGTATGCGCCACTGGCCTATATGACCTATTCTGTTTATTGGGTTTTTATCAAGGACTTTTTGATTTATGCGAGGGATTGTCAGGGTAAACCCGGGAAACCATTTTCGTATCATGTCTCTTTCTGGTTGCAAAAGATTTTTTACATCAATTATCTTTTCCTCTTGCCCCTTTATTTCAGTGGCATGGAATGGTACCTCGTACTGGCCGCTTTTTTACTGATGCATGCCGTGCAATCCTTATTCCTGCTCTTTACTTTTTTCATGACCCACCATGTGGAGGAAACCGTCTATTTCAAGGCAGATGAGGAGGGCTATATTCCCTCTTCCTGGTTCATGAATCAGGTTAAAAGTTCCAATGATTTTTATCCCTTCAGTAAAGCAGCCAATTTTATATTCGGAGGTTTTAATAACCATATTGCCCATCATCTCTTTCCGCATATCCACCATGTGCATTATCCGGAACTTAACAGGATACTGTATCGGATTTTACAAGAGAACCAGGTCCGGCCCAATGAAACAGGGTTCTTTTCGGGTATTATTTCACACCTGGCTCATTTGAAAAAGATGAGTTATCAGTCCTATAGTGTATGAAAATAAACTGGTTCCTGCTGTTATTTTTCTGCTCAGTCAACTGTGATTCTGTCCTGGCACAATCAACTGATTCTCTGCCAAAGGTCCTGGTCGTAAACGGCTATGATCCATCCTCCACCGGTTTCAGAAAGAATAAAAAAGAATTGCTTTCCGATGTAGCCGACAGTCTGCGCTATTACCTGATGGAAATTATTGAAAGAGAAAATGCGGGTAAGGTTAGTTTGGCAGAACAAAGGGTTGTCCCCTTAGGTGACAGTACTGACTGGCTCGATAATCTTTTGCAGCAAAAGCAGACTGATTTTGTGATTGTCATTTTAAATGTGGAGGCAGAATTTGTGAAAACCGATGTGGAAGTGGAAAGGCAGGATGATGGTTCTAAAAAACGAACGGCCCGCTATGATCTTTGCAGCACTATCAATTATTTACTGGCAGGGAAAAAAGATGCTTATAGCGAAAGAAAAGAGATTGTTTGCGAATTTTTTACGGAAAGAACGGTCATGAGTGGCTTACTGGCCGCCGGCCCTGACCTGGTTGGAAAAAGTAAATGGGTTTTCCGGTCTGTCCGGAAAAATGCGGTTGCCTATGTTGATTATATCCGCAGCGCTTTGCAATGAATCAATCCGGGAACAAACTCCAGAATAACAATACCACCCTTCGGCGGGGATCATCTACTTTATAATCTGTTACTTTAGGATCAGGAAAGCTTTCGCCCTTTCCCTGGAACATGTACAATACATTTTTGATGTAGATTCCGTTCTGGGATTTGGTAGCCGCAAATTGTTTAAACAGTTGCCATACTGCCTCGGCCCGGGCATTGGATAGTTCTTTATTGAGATCCTTCGCATCGGGATCCTTATTCGACAGAGTTAAACGCTCTTTCAGAGAACGGTATAACGAAGAGCCCTCACCAATCGTGGTGCCATCAGCATATCCTTTAAAAGTAATAACGAGAGAAAGCGGGAAGTCCGGATACTTTGCAGTAAATCGCTCGATCTCAGCCGCAGCCGGTTCAAATAATTTAGTCATGTTTTTGACCATGTCCGGACTAACCGTATAACTACCCGGCTGAAACAAAACATCCTGATCCAGTTTGACCACCATATTCCTGTTCAGCAGATCCTGCAGGAAAGAAATTTTCTGATTGATCCGCTGTTCGGCGGTTCGGGTTGAAGACAATACTTTTTTCAATCGCTCCCAATCGGATTTATCTACTTCGGTACCGTTGATCAGGATGGTATTCTGATTGATCAGGGTATCGATTTCCTTATCGGTTTTGTCGATAAAATTTTTGATACGGGCATTCGCTGTACTGTCAATTCCGTTTTCCTCATCTTTTTGCTGTCTGACTTCGTCCAGCTTTTTCAGGTTCTGACTGTGAACGGTCAGCTGGCTGTCGAGTGTGCCGAGCTGCTTTTTACTGCTGATTACTTTTTGCTGGGGCACACAGGAAAACAATCCTGACAGGATGCATGAAATGATTAAGAGGGGGAGGGCTGTTTTGTGCATAGAACAGCTGTTTAATGGTGCTATCTAAAGATAGAAAATCAAATGCTGAAAAACAATAATTAATCTGCCGCCAGTAGTACCTGCCAGGCTGCCTGTACTTCGCCTTTATCCAGCAATTTTTTGGCATATCGGTGCAGCTCTTTTTCCATGTCGGCCGGGTTAATGCTGTAATACTGAACGATATGTTTCAGATGGGTGTCCTCAAAAACCGGGTCAATAACAGGATATACATTTACATTCCCCAATTGTCCCAGGTTATTTCCGGTAAGTATGGAGCTGTTCCGGATACCGGCCGGCAAAGCATCCACGCCGATACCCAGCTGCGTGTTGGGTTTTTCAACCCGAAAGAGATTGCGATCATCCACCCAACTGTACCAATCGCCTCCCAACCTGGCTACCAGACTGATTCTTCGCTGGTCCAGTTTTTTTTCTTCATTGAAAAGGGAGTCGTCAATATGCATCATTAGCACTTCACATATCACAAGGTTGCCGGCACCGCCGGCTGTTCCCAGTGGTTTTACTTCCAGCACTTTGCATTCCATGTTCACCTTGCTTTCTTTTACCATGGGTGGCCGGACCAGACTGGCGGGTACTTCGGTAAAGCCCGCTTTATTAAACTCATTCACGCCTTCGGGGTATTCGCAACTGGCAAGTGAAACCTGGTGCACCATATCATAGCTGACCATGCTGATCACCACTTCGGGTACTTCCTGTACGTTTTGAAGCGTATGCTTGGTGGTATTATCCCGGACCCTCCTGGATGGGGAGAATATCACAATCGGTGGATTGGAAGAAAACAGGTTGAAAAAACTGAATGGGCTGAGGTTGACCTTTCCTTCCTTACTGATCGTGGAGGCAAAACAGATGGGGCGGGGGGCTACGACGTGCTGGAGGTAGTATTGTTTTTCCTGGGTGGAGAGATCTTTTAAATGGAGTATCATATCTAAAGTTTAACCGCAAAGACGCAATGGCGCAAGGAATCGCAAAGATATATTTAGTAGTTGTTGACTAATCTTTTAAAGCCTTCTTTCATCATGGGCACATTAAAATTTATCAAAAACCCCATGCGCTTGTCTGCTAATTTAAGATATGATAAAACTTGTGCTATATGTACCGGATGAATAAGTTCTGCTGCTTTTATTTCAATTATAATTTCATTTTCAACTAAAATATCGACAAAGAACTCCTTCCCGGTATCATGACCTTTGTAAAAGAGCGGGACTTTAACCTGATATAAAGAAGATATTTTTCTTAATTGTAACTCTTTTAATAAAGCAAACTCGTAAACGGATTCCAGCAAACCAGGGCCTAAATTTTTATGGACTTCTAAGGCAGCAAGAAAAATTTGTTTTGCCAGAAATTCAAAATGCTCCTTATTTACCACTGTTCTTAGCGTCATTGCGTCTTTGCGGTTAAGCAACATAGCTGTAGGAAACATTGAAGAGTTGGTTATTTATCTTCAGAATCTCCCGAGTGTCACTACCATTAGCAAATTATCAATTAACATACTGTCTCTCTGGTGTGTGAAGCTTGTTTTTTTCTGTTTTTTCTACGTTTTTTAAGCGAATCTCTGCGGTGAAAAACTCATTTCTTCCTCCCCAAAATACTCCACCCGATAGCCATCGGGTCCGTTTCCTCCGCCACAATGGTATTACTCAGTTTCCCCAGCTGCCCGATTTCCATATCCACCACATCACCCGGTTGCAGCCACTGCTCCGCATAATTCGGATCATTCAGTTTGCCCGTGCCATTCAGTTCCAGAAAACAACCCGTGCCTACCGTGCCACTGCCAATCACATCTCCGGGATAGAGATCAACTCCATAAGAAGCTCTTTCAATAATTTCTGCAAAGGTCCAGTCCATGTCTGACAGGTTGCCTTCACTCACCTGTTTGCCATTCACAAAACATTTCATGGGCAGGTTCCAGCTCTTGCCGGTATGATTTTCCTTGCAGGGAACAACATATTCTTCCAGTTCATCCAATGTTACCAGCCAGGGGCCAATTACTGTAGAGAAATCCTTTCCCTTCGCAGGTCCCAGGTTCAGCAGCATTTCTTCCATCTGCAGACGACGGGCACTCAGGTCATTCATGATCATCAGTCCGCCGATATATTCATCCGCTTCTTCTGCTCTGATATTTCTCCCATGCTTACTGATGACGATGGCTGCTTCCAATTCAAAGTCCAGCTTTTCAAAATGATCAGGCATACAACGGACTTCACCGGGACCCTGTATGCTGTGGTGATTGGTAAAATAAAAAATCGGATACTGGTCAAACTCCGGAATCATCTCCACTTTACGGTTACGACGAGCCGCCGCCACATGTTGCCGGAATGCATATCCATCCCTGCAACTGGTGGGAAAAGGCACAGGAGCCATGAGTTGAACTTCGCTGAGTAATACGCCCCGGTTGCTGGTACGGGTTCCTTCTTTTAATAAGATCTCACCAGCCTGGGCAATGGGAAAATAATCCTCCCAGTAATTTAAAAAAAGGTTCATGCTATTGGGCAGATCGGGGTGCAGGACTTCCATATCATAGATGGTGTCATGGATCAGCACACCCAGTTGTTCTCTTTCTTCTTTAATGTAAGTAACCAGCTTCATATTGTTCAATTGATTTTATTCAGTGATAAGGATGCTAAGTTAGCAGCTTGTTTGTAAATTGGTGGAATGAATAAAGGCCTCCTCTTTCCTTTTGTTTCCGCTGCTTTCTTTTGGCCCAAAGAAGAACCCGCCGCCTGGATCCGGATCAACCAGCTGGGGTATACACCTGCCGGTATAAAAGTGGCGTTTGGTGCCGAAAGGATGCCAATGAAGTGCTGACAAAATTTACCCTAGTTGATGCAGTCACACAAAAGGCTGTTTATAGCGGAAAGGCTGGTCAGAATTTTGGCGCCTATGGACCTTTCACACAAACCTTTCGCCTGGATTTCTCCGCTTTTAAAAAACCGGGCCGCTATTTCTTACAAACCACCGATTCCCGCTCACCTGAATTTGAGATTGGAAACGATGTATACAAAGGAGCTGCTGATTTCTGTTTGCGTTATATGCGGCAGCAAAGAACCGGTTTCAATCCTTATTTAAAGGATAGTTGTCATACCCATGACGGATATGTATTATATGGCGAAAAAGCCGGAATCAAGGACAGCACCCATATTGATGTGGTGGGTGGCTGGCATGATGCTTCTGATTATTTACAATACAGCGCCACATCTGCCAATGCTACCTGGCATTTGCTGGCTGCCTATCGCGATTTTCCACAGGTGTTTACGGATGAAAAACAGTCCAACGGACTGGATGGAAAAAATGGCAGGGCCGATGTGCTGGATGAAGCCAAATGGGGACTGGACTGGTTATTGAAAATGCATCCTCGCCCCGACTGGATGTTCAACCAGATCGGCGATGACCGGGATCATATCAATATGCGGATGCCGGCACAGGATACACAGTACGGTAAGGGAATGGAAAGACCGGTATACTTTGTAAGTGGTGAACCACAGCAAAGAGGAAAGTTCATGAATGCTACAACCGGAACTAGCTCAACGGCAGCTAAATTCTCAAGTGCCTTTGCACTGGGGAGTATATTATTTGATCCTGTTCAACCAGACTATTCAAATCTGCTCTCAAAAAAAGCAATGACAGCTTATGCATTTGCTTCACGCAAAGCCGGTTTTACCCAAACGGCATCTGTCAAATCTCCTTATATCTATGCCGAAGAAAATTATTTTGATGATGGGGAGCTGGCTTGGGCCAGTATCTGTGAAATGGATGTAATAAATAAGTCGATGATTTGTGGTAATCAGATGGATGGTTTGCTTCGAATTGCTAGCCTGGAGAAAATTACACCATGGTTAGGTAAGGATACCGCTAAACACTATCAATGGTATCCTTTTATCAATATCGGCCATTATGAGTCTGCCAAACTTTTAAAAAAGTATGAATTTATTCAGAATAGAATAGAGGGTTTTAAAAAGATTACAGGTTATTATAAAGAAGGAATTGAACTGGTCTGGAACAAAGCCAAACAAAACGCTTTCTACCGCGGCATCCCCTTTATCTGGTGCAGTAATAATCTCACTACTTCATTCGCGATTCAATGTTACTGGTACCAGCAACTGACAGGCGATAAAACTTATGAAGCATTGATGCAGGCCAATATCGACTGGTTATTTGGTTGCAACCCCTGGGGAACATCCATGGTATATGGCTTACCCAACTGGGGAGATACACCGGTTGATCCACATTCAGCATTTACTCATATTAAAAAATACCCGATTGACGGCGGACTGGTAGACGGCCCCGTCTACACCAGTATTTACAAAGGGCTCATCGGTATCAAATTGTTTGAACCGGATGAATATGCGGCTTTCCAAAGTAACCTGGCTGTATATCACGATGATTATGGTGATTATAGTACCAATGAACCCACAATGGATGGAACGGCATCCCTGATTTATTTATTAGCGGCGCAGGAGGCAGCCGGCCGTCCAAAAAAGCAATAGCCTCCGCTTCAGGAGGCCATAATCAATATAAAGGAGCCATCATCAGAGGCGATAGTACCCAAAAGAAAATTGCGCTGGTCTTTACCGGTCATGAGTTTGCAGAAGGAGGATCCTTTATTGAAGAAGCCCTGGACAATGCCAATATCAAAGCCTCCTTCTTTTTCACCGGAGATTTTTACAGGAATAAGTCCTTTCATCCCGTCATCCGCAAACTGCAAAAAGAAGGACATTATCTCGGTCCTCATTCCGATAAACATTTATTATACTGCGACTGGTCCAAACCTGATAGTCTGCTCGTTACTAAAAATCAGTTTCGTTTTGATCTGGCCGATAATTATACGGCCATGGCAAGACTGGGGATCGATATCAAAAGAGCGAAATATTTTTTACCGCCTTATGAATGGTATAACGACAGTATTGCCAACTGGTCAAAGGAACTACAGGTGCAACTGATCAATTATACGCCGGGTACCCTCAGTCATGCCGATTATACCACGGATAAGGATAAAAATTACCGGAGCAGTGAAAAAATCCTGGCATCGATCCTGCAAGCGGAGCAAAACAGACCGGCCGGATTGAATGGTTTTATTTTACTCATGCATATCGGGGCCGGGCCGGGAAGGACCGATAAATTCTACCGGAAACTGCCCGAACTGGTCCGCTATTTAAAGACCAAAGGCTATCAGTTTCAACGGGTTGACGAGATAGTTGAAACTGATTAAAATCAGTCTGTTATACAATTTTTGACCCCCGATTCATTCCTTATCTTTGCGCCATGCATTTCGAAAAAATACATAATAAAGGGCAGGCCCGGCTCTTCAAGAGTGATTTCCTGGAAGCACTGACCAAGGCCCATCCGCTGGTGATCTGGGGTATGTATATCCCCATCCTTACCTATGTCATTTACCTGGCAGCCACCAAATACAATTACAGCACCAGCACCATCCTGCTGGTTTTCTTTGGAGGTATGTTTTTCTGGACACTATTTGAATATATCGCTCATCGTTTTATTTTTCACTGGGTGCCAAAAACACCGGGCGCTACCAAATTTGTGTACACCCTTCATGGGAACCACCATCATTATCCCCGCGACCGGCAGCGTTTATTCATGCCGCCCTTACCCAGTATCATCATTTCCTCTACATTATTTGGATTGACCTACCTGATCATCGGGAGTTATACATTTATGTTCTTCCCGGGATTTTTGCTCGGTTACCTGATGTATGGAACCATGCACTACGCGATTCATGCCTGGAACCCGCCATTTAAATGGATGAAACCACTTTGGAGAAACCATCACCTGCATCATTATAAAAATGAGCACAATGGATATGGAGTGAGTTCCACTTTATGGGACCATATCTTCGGAACCATGTTTGATCTGAAAAGAGAAAAAGAAGATAAAGAGAAAGTAAAAGAACTGATGTTTGAAAAGAAGTCTTCCAATTCCTGATGCTGTTGGACAAAATAAAATATTGATCATCCAATCCCGCCTGAAAAATGGCGGGATTTTTATTTAAAGTGTTATGAAAAATTGGCAATTATTATTAGTGATGCTTCCTTTTGGTTTTGCGGCCTGTAAGTCAAAAGAAAAAAAACAGGAACCTGCTGGTTTTTTATCTGCAAAAGAAACAGTCCTGCTCAATCAATTGGTTTACAAACCCGGTTTATCCGATTCTATACAGAAATATGCGCCGGGATTTGAACTGGTTTTCCAGCCACAGGCAGTCAACGGTAATTTTGCCTATATCGCCAAAAAGAAAGATTCGCTTCAGTATGCGCTGGTGATCCGGGGATCAATGATCGAATTCAGCAACGACGGCTTTCAGAATTTTATCCTGCAGGATTTTAATGTTTTCAACCAGAAAAAATGGGACTATGCAGATACAGTGACAAAAGCCTATCTCTCCCGGGGGACCTATCTTGGTTTTAAAAACCTTCTGCAATTAAAAGATGGTGCTACAGGGTTATCCATACTTGATTTTATTGAGCAGAAAATTCCTGCCGGATCATCAATGATCGTTACGGGTCATAGTTTGGGTGGAAATCTCGCTTATCCATTGGCAGGCTACCTGAAGAAGGAATTAAAAGGATCGGTAAAACAAAACCTGCAGCTCATCACGTTTGGGGCACCGGCCGCAGGGAATGCCGCCTTTGTACTGGATCTCGATAGTAAATTCCCGGATGCAGAAAGGTATATCATTGATAAAGATATCGCGCCTTCTTTTCCGGATCATACCCGGATGGGTTTGATTGCAAAGGCGATTGGATTAGATAAGGCCCTGCACATCAAAGAACTTTCTCTGGATGCCGGTGATTTATTGCAAATAGCCGGTGAACTGCTGGAGAAAACAAATATTATCGGGGAGGAAGATAAATATGTGCAAAGTGAAAAACACCTTCGGTTATTGACCAGCAATGCACCATCAGTCATTGATAGCGTTCTGTCTGCCGAAGCCTTATTTGGAAGGGCTTATGAATATCATCGGGTGGATGCTTATGCGATGCTGCTGGGTGGAAAACCTCTGGAATAACTCACCATTTTTCATCATCTGGTATCGGATCGTCTTTTTTGAATTGCTTTCTGCTTTCTATTTTTTGTAATTGTCTTTCAATAATCAGGTCAGCAATCAACAAAGGTGCATTTTCGCCCTGTTGCTGCTCCAATAGATAACGCATTTTTTTCTCCGGTACATCAATGCGGTAAAGCAGGGATACCAGCCGGTCAAAATCAGTATTGATCAGTTGGTTTACATGATCAGCCAGGGCAGTTCTGATGGCCTCCATGCTTTTTGGGGGGGAGAGTATCAGTCCGGCATCTTTTTGTAAAAGATCCGCGAGTTCCTGTTGTTGGGAATGATTCATTAGTAAAGTGTAATCCCTTTTGTGTTCATCGCACCGAGGCCAAAAAGTGCAAAATCATATTTCACGGGATCTTCACTGTCTAAAGTTCGCAAATAATCCGTTAGGGCGATGGCTGTTTCCCATCCCGGGTTTTGTTCTTTGTTCCCTGCTGGTTTCAGTAATCCCAGTAAGCGCGCCACCCGGGCCACATGCAGATCAATCGGGCAGATCAGTTTGGAAGGAGAAATGTTTGTCCAGATACCAAAGTCTACCCCGTTTTGATCCTTTCTCACCATCCAGCGCAAAAACATATTCAGTCTTTTGCAGGCCGAACCTTTTGCCGGACTGGCAATATGTTTCCTCGTTCTTTCCGGGATATGTTCCAGGGAAAAGAAATAATGATAGAACCCGGTGAGCATGGATTCAACGGTATCTCCATGCCTGGTGAATGCCGATTCGAGTGAATTTTCCTTGCTGTAATGCATTTTGAAAAATTCGATGAAATAAAGGAGATCGGTAGCGTTGAAAGTGAGGTGCTTAAAGGAGAGCAGGGATTGCAGGTCTTTATCACTATGCTGCAGACAAAATGCATGCGGGGCATGACCCATCAGCTGCATCAGTTCTTTTGATTTATTGATAATAGTGGTCCGGTTTCCCCAGGCAAAGATGGCTGCAAAGAACCCGGCAATTTCCCGGTCCTGCTTTTTGCTGAAAAGATGGGGCACAGATATGGGATCAAATGGAATAAAGGAAGGCTGATTGAATTCTTCAGCCTTCCTGTCAAGTAATATTCTGATTTGTGTTGACTTCATACCTGCAATGCTGCTGCAAGTATAGCCTAATTCAGATAAAGCTTAACGGGGAATCACTGCTCCGCTACCAGCAATATTGGTTGTGATTAAAGGCGTTCCGCGGTAGTACACATTTCCGCTACCGGCAATTCTTACTTTCAGCTGTGTATTGGCCGTGATCTCGGTATTGCCACTGCCGCTGGTATTGGTCTCTGCTTTATCGGCCACCATGTTCAGTGCCCTGATATTGCCACTTCCGTCAATAGTAGCATAAAAATTACTGCAGCTTCCGGTACTGAAATCGATATTTCCTGATCCTTCAATACGGGCATTGAAATCTGTTACAGACGGAAAAGTTCCGTTGGTACTGATATTACCCGATCCTGCCAGGCTCAGTCCGTTCAGTGAAGGCATGGTTACAAACACTTCCGTGTTGTCGTTTTTTACATTTACACCCTCTTTAAAACCCAGTTGAAGGGTATTGTTTACCAGTTTGGTTTCGTAATAGGGAAGGAGATTGTTGTATCCCTTTACTTCCACTTTAAAAGCAGCGCCCGGAGAAACATAAATATTGGTACTGCCAGCTGTAGAAACATTGGTAAATCCACTGATATTTCTGCTTTCTGTAGTTACTGATCCATGTCCGCTGACTCTTTCTTTGGTACAGGAACTAAATGCCAAAATGGCTGAAATCATTGTGATGCCGATTCCTCTTTTCATAATGTCTGTTTTTAATGATAGTATTTGTTTTTATGACTATTAGGCAAAAATAGAACCCATAAAAGGGGAGTTTTGGCTGAAGCAGGTAGTCGGAAGCCTGAAAGACTGAAACAATTCGCCGGAGTATAAAAAAATCCGCTGCGAAATTTTCAGGAAATCATGGATTGAGCCATTCTTTGAATGCAGCAGCCCTTTTTTGGCTGATGATCACTTCTTCTTCCTGTGGCGGATGAAGGTGAAGGGCCAGTTTTCCATTCTCTTCATTGGTGAAATAATGGCAGGATTTGATATTGATAATATACTGCCGGTTAGCCCTGAAGAAAAGGGATTCCTCGAGTAATTTGGCCAGTTCGTCCAGGCTATGGTTGAGCAGGTAGGTTTCGGACTGAAATGTCTGGAGGGTGGTATAGTTTCCTGTTTTGTAGAAGCAGGCAATATTTTCCACGGGGATCGGGATATTCTTATTTCCGGATACGGCTACCAGGATGCGGATCTTTCCCTGTTCCTGGTTGGAACTGATTGTTTCTGCTTCACCGGTGTCGGGTTCAGTTTCAATCGGAGCCACAGGTAACACTTCCATTCCGGTTCGGATATTCTGCAGGGTAAACAATTGCTGCTGGAGTGAAAGCAGTTCTTCTTTCTGTTTTTTGCTTTCCCGGTAAAAATAATAACCTACGTAGACCACATTCCAGAAAATGATAAAAAGGATGGCAATCGGAAATTCAGTATAAAAAACTGGACTTCTTCTTTTTTTAAATCCCAGTAGAACGATCAGGTAAGTGTACATGAACCCCAATACAAAGAGTGCAGGCAGTACCACGGCAGCAATCAGTTGATAGATCAGCCGGGTGGTAAAATATTTACTCCAGGGATACTGCTGATCAAGGTAGGAAGTGATCAGGTTAATCAGCGAAGTAGCGATAAAGCTGAGGGAAAAGCCAGCCAGTATATCGGAAATAAAATACTTTCCCTTCATGATATCCGGGATGGAATCCGTTCCTAGAAATACAAAGAATAAGGCGAGCAGTAAGGATACTGACAGGCGCAACCAGAAATCACGGTATGGAGAAAAACTGTTTTCCACTTTGGTAAAAGTAAATCCCCTTTCCGGTTAGAAAAGGGGATTGGTATGAACTGTGAAAAAGGCTTATCCAATTGCTTTGGCCAGGTCTTCCACCAGGTCATCGGCATCTTCAATTCCCACACTCAGGCGGATCAGGGAATCGCTGAGTCCGTTTTTAATTCTTTCTTCCCGGGGAATGGAGGCATGGGTCATGCTGGCGGGATGGTTGATCAGGGATTCAACACCACCGAGACTTTCCGCCAATGAAAATAAATGAGTAGAGGAAAGTACCCGCCTGGCTTCTTCCACACTGTCATTTTTTAATTCGAATGAAATCATGCCACCAAAATCCTTCATTTGTTTTTTAGCCACAGCATAACCCGGATGATCTTCAAATCCAGGCCAGTATACTTTTCCCACTTTGGGGTGCTGTCGAAGCCAGTTGGCGATGATGCGGCCATTTTCACAATGGGCCTTCATGCGAACACCCAGTGTTTTGATTCCTCTTAATACGAGGAAGCAATCCATCGGTCCCGGAACGGCGCCACAACTTTTCTGAATGAAATATAATTTTTCCCGCAGCTCCGCATCATTCATCACCAACGCACCCTGGATCACATCACTATGGCCACCGAGGTACTTGGTCACGGAATGCATCACGATATCTGCGCCGAGGTCGAGTGGGTTTTGTAGGGCAGGGGATGCAAAAGTGTTATCTACTGCCAGCAGGATGTTCTTTGGTTTTGTAAGGGCCGCGATGGCAGCGATATCCGTAATATTCATCAGCGGATTGGTAGGTGTTTCCAGCCATACCAGTTTTGTTTTATCACTGATGGCCTTTGCCACATTGGCTGTATGAGTGGTATCAACATAAGTAAAAATAATTCCAAATCGCTCAAACACTTTGGTGAAGAGCCGGTAAGTACCGCCATACATATCATTGGCACAAATCACTTCATCGCCGGGTGATAATAATTTGATCACAGCATCGGTGGCTGCTACTCCGCTGCTGAAAGCCAGTCCGAATTGTCCATTTTCAATAATGGCCAATGCTTCTTCCAGTGCCTTACGGGTTGGGTTCTGACTGCGGGCATATTCGAAACCCTTGTTCACACCAGGGGCCTCCTGTACATAAGTGGAGGTCTGGTAAACAGGCGTCATAATAGCTCCGGTAGAAGGGTCGGGATGTGCACCGGCATGGATAAATTTAGTAGCGGGTTTCATGTTGACATTTTAATGAGCAAAGATGATGAAATCAGATCACTTAAACAGCAGGGCCGCGGAGAGATAACGCCAGTCATCATTTCCCGGATCATGTGCAGCCTGAGGCCGGATATTTTTATCCAGTACTTCAGGTTTTAATATTTTTTCGAGGATCAGTTTTTCTTTGGCGGCGCGAATGGCTTCCACCACGTTTTTATCTTCCATCCATTGCTGTTGTGGGGGTTCAAATCCTACTTTATCGGTGCGCCAGGTAATGGTTTCGGGCAGTGTATTTTTCATAGACTCCCTGAGCAGCCATTTGGTACGGCCCTTTCTTATTTTGAAATGTGAAGGAAGACTGAATAAAAACTCAACCAGTTCATGTGATAGAAAAGGTAAACGCACTTCTCTGCCATGGGCCATTGAATTCCGGTCGGCCAGGCGAAGCAGTTCCTGCAAACCATGAACAAAACTGTTGAAGTGTAACACTCCGTTCAATGTAAAATGATCCGGAGGAGTATAATAAGCATCGCGGCTTTGTTGCTGAACAAATGCCTTGGTCAGGTCGGGATGTGCCAATGCTTTGGCCAGGTAATGGTTTTCGATGACGATGCTGGCGAAAGAAGGAAACCAGGCGGCAATTTTATTCTTCCAGGTAAAGGGTTCGTTGATGCCCAGTTCAAGTGTTGCTTTCCGTTCTCCGCTGCGGGACAATTTTCTGTTCCGGAAAAGTTCCTGCCAGTACCATTTGAAGTATTTATGGTAACCGGCCAGTATTTCATCTGCACCCTGACCATCGAGTAATACTTTTATTCCGTTTTCTTTAGCCAGTTCGTACACTTTATACTGGGCATAGCTGCTGGAGGAACCAAATGGTTCTTCCTGATGAAGACAAAGTTTTTCCCAGTCCTTCAGCAGATCGGTTGCCGTAATATTCACCAGCTCCTGCTGCAACCCGTAACGATCAGCTACCTGGCGTGCAAAAGCGGTTTCATCTTTATCAAAACCGGGAAAAGAAGCGGTGAATACTTTAAAGCCGGGATTTGATTTTGTCAGTGAGTGTACAACAGCTGCGATTGATGAACTATCCAGTCCGCCACTAAGACTGCTGCCAAGGGGAACATCGCTTCTCAACCTCCTGCTGACTGAGGTTTGGAATAACTCATTGAACCGGCTGATAGCCGCTTCATCAGGGATGTTTTTTTCTTCTTTTCCGGGATCAATAGTCCACCAGGTTTCAATATCGATCATTTGATCGTCCAGGGAGTATTGCAGGTAACTGGCGGCAGGTAAACGAAAGATCTGCTGGTAAAATGTTTCTTCTTTTTTTTCCGGGTTACTGGTATAACCGATAGTGATAAAATTAAAAAGCATTTGCAGGTTGGGCCGTTTAGCAATACCGGCGGCCCATAGCGCTTTCATTTCTGAACCAAACAGAAAGCAGTCTTCTTCCAGTGTATAATAAAATGGTTTTTCACCGAAGCGGTCAACAGCCGCAAATAATTCCTGCTCCACTTCATCCCAGATCGCAAAGGCAAACATGCCGTCGAAATGCTGCAGGCAATCTTCTTTCCAGTAATCCCAGGCAGCCACAATAACTTCCGTGTCGGTCTGGCTGCGAAAGGAATATCCTTTTTGCTGTAATTCAGATTTTAATTCTTTGTAATTATATATCTCTCCGTTATGAATAATGCTATACCGGTCCAGGTAATGCATGGGCTGATCTCCGGCACTGCTGAGATCGATCACTGATAAACGGCGATGCCCGAGTAAAACAGTATTGTTTTGATTACACCATTCACCGGCCCCATCCGGACCGCGATGGGCAATAGCATCGGTCATTTGTTGCAGCTGCTGTAGCTGAAACCTGCCGGGATTGGTTTGTATGATGCCTGCAATACCGCACATGCCCGACAAATATCCAAATAAAGGAGGACTGTCAGGTAAATAAAAATTCTTATTGAAACAGGAAGGGAAGCCTTATCTCTACATTATCCCAGGCCATCAGCAGGTTGGCACCTTTCTCTGCTTTTTCGAAAAGCATCGTGTAATACTCAAGGGATTGATTTTTTTCCTGCACGGGAATGGTAAAGCTGGCAACATCTTTGGAATGTAATTGCTGTAATCCCCATGAATCGGTATTGCTGTTGAGTACAATGGTCCATTCTTTTTGCTGCGGGATACAATAAAGCGTGTAGCGGCCGGCGCGGATAGTTTTACCCTGGATACTGGCATTGGTAAAAAGCTGTAGTTCGGTGGCTTCGTTAGCACCCATGCGCCAGGGTTCGCCATAGCTGAGTACTTCATGAAAAATATGACGTCCCTGCAGATGAGGACGACTGTAAATTACCCGGGCCAGCGGAGGAGCAATAGTTGAGTCGTTTGCTTTCAGTTTGGGATAATCAACCGGGAAGTAAGCCATATCCATTGGTGATACATCCACATCTTTATACTGATTGCTTCCATTTTCAATAGGGGGCAGGTGATTGTCTTTCCCATTTACTGGCAGGTTAGCAGGAGTATTTGATTGTTCCTTTTTTTGTTCTTTACAAGAAACAATCAAGCTGAGTGAAAACAGGAAGACAATAATTTTATTCATAGCGGGATCAGAATACAATGGGTAAAGCGACCCGGGTATTTTCCCAGGCAATATTCAGGTTACAGCCAACGGCAGTCTTTTCAAAATACATAGACAGGTTTTCAACCGGGCTGTCGGTTTTCAGCATGGTCACTTCTGCGCGGGCCACATCATTTTTAATATTGTATTTAAAAGAGCCCCAGGTATCTGTTTCTTTATTGACGATTATGGTCCAGTTATTATCATTTACAATGGCATATAAGGTATAACGACCTGCCTTCACCTTTTTACCGCCGATTCTTACCTGCCGGAAAAATTCGATCTCCGTTGCTTCATTGGCACCCAGTCTCCAGATTTCTCCGTTTTTAACCAGTCCCCCGAAAATAGGCCTGCCTGCTTTTTGCGGGCGGCTGTACAAAACCCTGGCGGCCAGGGGTTCGGTTGCTTTATCCTGGATCTTCAATACCGGGTAATTGACAGGAAAATAGCTCATATCCATCGGTGATTTATCGACGGGGGGGACGTTATTTTGAGCCAGCAGGCAGAAGAATGCCATTTGAAAGAAAGCCACCAACAGGAGTATTTTTCGCATAATCTGGTTTTTGAGTAGGCAAAATTAGCCTATTTCTGATTTGGCTGTTAAAACGATTGAACCCTGCAAAATGTTACAGGGATAACTGATCAAAACCGGATCTGGCCCAGGGTTTTAACTCCGCCCAAAAATGACGATAGCAATCTTCCAGTAGTTGGTAGTGTTCTTCAAATATGGCAAAGGCGGTATGATAGTCTTCCAGATAGGCAGCTCTTTTGACCAGTCCGCCCATGCTTTTTTTAATACCCCAGCGGGTGCGGTAATTAAACAGCCAGTTCTGCTGTTTCATAAAGGGATACATATGGGCAAATCGGTCGGGCATCCAGGCTTCCTGCCGGTCGAGGGCCGCATAGGTATCCCGGCTGAATGCAAAGAGGCTTTCTTCGGTAAACTCCGATTCGTCATTAGCCAGAAAATGATCATACACCACATCTATAAAAGCCCCGCTGTACAACCGGTAATGAGAACGAAAGACCTGTTTGGCTTCGCGGGTGGCAATATGGGTATCGGTGTACTGGTCAATGGCACGATGGAGTTCAATACCCTGTTGTACTTCTGTGGGGTAATCGAATTTCTTTTTTCCCTTTACAAAATCACTAATCATATTCCCGGTGAGTACACCGGGGTGGCCAAATGACAGGTATGCATGTGCCAGGTAATTCATTTATTGCTTCACCGTTTTTTGGAGCCAGTCGCCCATAGTTTCTAACGCAATAGGAGCAATGGTTTCTTCGATCAGTTTGTATTCTTCAATCGTACAGTCTTTGCAGGTTTGAAAGAGGTGGTTGAGTCCGGGTAATTCTTTTACCAGGTAATTTTTGGATTTACTTTTTTTCAAGGCTGCTTCAATACCCGGGAGGTTTTGTCCGGGCAAGACCTGTATATCTTTTCCACCGTTGATGGCCAGTACGGCACATTTGAGTTTTTGTAAATAAGGAGCGGGGTCAAATGAAAGAAAATACCGGAACCAGGGATTTGACATGGTTAATATAAGTTCACGGATATATTTATCCCTGTCTTTTTTCTGGGTCATTTCCAGTATCCGTAAAGTGGCAGTATCAGTTTGGGCCGCCCATTCTTCTGCAGCAGCGGATGCCAGATTAAATCCGGTTTTCATATCAGCGGAAGTAGTAGCTGCTGTAGCGATTTTTCTGAAAACAGGTCTTAAAGCAGCCGCCACATTTTCGGGAATACCGTATGATTGATAGATCGCAATATTCTGTTCTACCAGCAGGTCCATGCATTGCACGCCGGGCCCTGCCATTAAAACGATATAGGCAATATCTTTTCTTTCGGCTGCCACCATGGGGGCGATCATACCTCCTTCACTGTGACCAATCAACCCGATTTGTTTTTTGTTCACTTCTTTTCTTTGCAGCAGGTAATTGATATGCGTATTCACATCATCAGCAAAATCTCTGCTGGTGGCTTTATCAAAAGCCCCTGTGCTTTTTGCCACTCCCCGGTCATCGGCACGTAGGACAATAAAGCCTCTGCGGGTAAGGTAATCGGCCAGTACGGCAAAGGGTTGGTGACCCATTAATTCTTCATTTCTGTTTTGAGGACCGGATCCACTGATCAGCACAACGGCAGGGAAGGGGCCTTTTCCTTCAGGAATGGTAATGGTGGCACCAAACCGCAGACTTGAATCGGCATTTGAATAAATCAGGTCTTCCGAAAGATAAGGGAATGGAGGAAGGGGCTGCTGGGGTCTTTTCAGTTCAGCTGGTTGCTTCGGTTTATTCGATTGATTTGATTTCTTCAGGGTAAGCGGAAGCTCAACACCCTGTGTGAAAGTTCCTTCGATGGTACTGTCGTTGATCAAACGGCCGGAAAAGGCCGCTTTCACAGCCGTTATCTCAATGCTGATCTCCTGATTATTGATTTTGGCGTCTTTGCATTCCAGGCCAAAGGCCGACTGATCCGGGCTATCTGCTTTTACTTTTCCATTTTCTTCGATATGGAATACAATCCTCAGTTCCATCCCTACCTGTAATACGCCTTCCCAGGAGCCGGTAAATCTGGAGTTTTGTGCCTGAATATTGTTACAGGCGGCACTGAAAAGCAGGAAAAGGAAAATTCTTTGTAACATGTTTTAAATTTACTGATTAAGAATGAATATTTTTTTGCTGGCGATATAATCTGTAGGAATAGACGCAGGGTATGAGGGTAATGGTTACCATGATTGTGAAAAATACGATGATGGCCACTTCTGCGGGAAGAAAAAGACAAATCACAGCCAGGATAAGTCCGCCACTAAACCAGAGTCTTCCGGCCAGTTGATGGGTCTTTCTCCAGTTCTCTTCATTTTCAAGTGTCCAGGGTAAACGGAAACCGGCAAAATAATTAGGTTTCATATTGGGAAGGTAGTTGCCCAGGATGGCAAAGAACAATCCAACGCCACTAAAAATCAGTCCGACGCTGAAATTGATATTACCCCGGGAGGCACTATATATTATCATACACATGACAGCCGACAGCAGTACAACGGTGGCGAACCCGATGGTAGCGATCCGGTTTCTGTTTTCAGCGGCATTCTTTTTGGGATCAATTCGCCAGATATTGGTGAGCAGGAGGTAAACAATCATATTGACCACGGTCATGATAATGATTGTTGTGATCAATTCATTCCGGCTGCCGAACCGGTCTGCCTCTCCTTTGAGATTAAAATGCATAGCCACTTTTTCGGGTAAACTTTTCCAGGCAATCGCCAGGTAAATGGCGGGGGCCGCCATCAGGGGCCAGACCATTTTTTTTAATAAGCTGTTCATATTGTTACAGGTTTATTTTTTTTTGGTTTTGAATTGCATCAGCCATTTCAGGATATCATCCACCACTGTGGTGTTCAGGGAGTAATAAATAAACTGACCTTCTTTTACTGACAGCACCAGGTTGGCCTGTTTCAGCAGGTCCAGGTGATGGGAGATACTGGGTCCGGATATATTGAATTGCTCCACAATCTCTCCGGCGGTCATGTCCCGCTGCCGGAGCAATTGCAGGATCTCGCGCCGCGTCGGGTCATTCAGGGCCTTGAAAACGCTGTTCATGTTTTCTTAATTATATATTTAGACAAATATCTAAATAAATTTTCAATCCGGCAAGCCCGGGTGCACTTTTTTCATACCAATGGCAGGGGTGTACGTGTTGTACAATGTTAAATAGCTGATGAGCGGCTGTACTGTTAAATGCTGTTAACAATGCAACCCGTTGATGGGATCAAAATTCCACTCGACATAATTGGCTTGTACCCGGGTGTAACCCATTCTACCTTTGATACGTCAGAGATGATAAGAAATTGAACAGAAAAATAAATTGTATGAAAAAGATCATGTTATTACTGGGCGTATTTGCAGTGAGTTTCGGAACTGTTAATGCCAATCCCGGTTCTGAAGAAGTAGATGCCCGCGTACTGGGTGCTTTTAAAAAGGAATTTGCAACAGCCAAAGACATTACCTGGACCCTGGCTCCGAATTATTACCAGGCTTCCTTTGTGTACAATGAGCAGCATATTACAGCCTATTATAATACAGTAGGGGAGTTGCTGGGATTGGCCCGATTTGTAAGTCCGGTGGATTTACCACTGGCCCTGCAGGCTGATCTGAAAAAGAATTACCAGTCTTACTGGATCAGTAATCTCTTTGAAGCAGCCACCAGCGAGGGTACTACCTATTATATTACGATCGAAGATGCCGATCAGTCCGTTGTATTGAAATCAGATAATGCCAGAGACTGGGATCAATACAAAAAAGTAAAAAAATCCTGACAGCATTTCAAACGTCAGTTCTTTATAGCGAAGATAGTTTTGGTGTGTGGTAAAAACAGCCCCGATCCCTTTTGTAAGGGACGGGGTTTTTTATCCAGGTTTATTTTGTATCAAACCTGTTATGCAATGTTATTTCAGGTTAATATCATTAACAATGCACTCCGGCAGTCCCAATTCACTTGACTTCGCTTACAAGACTATCTATTTTTGAATCAACAAATCGAAAAACAATAATCATTAAACCTTAAGCCATGAAAAAAACAGTATTCGCCCTCTCACTGATTGTGACGATGGCCGCAACATCAGCCAATGCCTCGATTAAACCCGATCCTTCCGGCGAAGAAGCAAAAGCTACTTTTAAAAAAGAATTCCCTGGTGCCGAGCTGATCAGCTGGGTTAATACCGGGACCATGCTCAAAGCAGTCTTCATTTATGATGGCTATCGATCTGAAGCCTATTTTAATGAAGACGGGGAATTACAGGGAAGTGCCCGTAATATTTTTTACAACCAGCTTCCGCTTGCCGTAACCCGCTCAGTGGATAAGCGTTTTGTAAAACCTGATGTGATGGAAGTATGTGAAATTACCATGGGCAGTGGTACCAGTTATATTCTGCGCCTTGAAGACGAAGGCCGGCAATATAAGTTACAGGTGGATGCCGGTGGTAATCTGATCAAGAAAGAAAAGATAAAATAAATCTCCAGCCGAAATTGATAAAAGTCCTGCAAACAGCAGGGCTTTTTTATTGTCCAATATTGTATTTTTGCGGCTCTCTCCCCGGTAAACAGCAAGGCTGTTATTTTTTCCGGGAGAAAATTCGCAAAGTCTCCCGTCACTGCGGGATCAGAAGGCGGTCACCTTTAAAAAAGTTTAAAATGAACAAAGGACCCGTTTCACAATTCATCCAGCATCACTATCGTCACTTTAATGCAGCTGCCCTGATGGATGCAGCCAAGGGCTATGAAACTCACCTCAATGAAGGTGGTAAAATGATGATTACTCTGGCCGGCGCCATGAGTACCGGCGAACTGGGAATCTCACTGGCCGAAATGATCCGCCAGGGAAAAGTGGATATCATCAGCTGTACCGGTGCAAACCTGGAAGAAGATGTGATGAATCTTGTAGCACATTCTCATTACAAACGCATTCCCAATTACCGCGACCTGACCCCGCAGGAAGAATGGGACCTGCTGGAGAATCATTATAACCGGGTGACTGATACCTGTATCCCTGAAGAAGAGGCTTTTCGGAGATTGCAAAAACACCTGGTGAAGCAATGGAAAGATGCCGAAGCAAAAGGTGAACGCTATTTTCCTCATGAGTTCCTGTATAAAGTAGTATTGAGTGGTGAATTGAAACAGTATTATGAAATTGATCCGAAAGACAGCTGGATTGTAGCCGCTGCGGAAAAAAATATTCCAATTGTGGTACCAGGTTGGGAAGACAGTACCACCGGCAATATTTTCGCCAGCTATGTGGTCAAAGGTGAATTGCAGGCAAGCACAGTAAAGAGCGGAATTGAATACATGGTTTGGCTGACCGAATGGTACCGGAATAATTCTGCCGGTAAGGGAGTAGGTTTCTTCCAGATCGGGGGCGGTATTGCGGGAGATTTTCCGATTTGTGTAGTGCCAATGATGTACCAGGACCTGGAATGGCATGATGTACCTTTCTGGAGTTATTTCTGTCAGATCAGTGATTCCACTACCTCCTATGGTTCTTACTCCGGTGCTGTGCCGAATGAAAAAATCACCTGGGGTAAACCGGATATCAATACGCCCAAGTTTATCGTGGAGAGTGATGCTACCATTGTGGCTCCGCTGATTTTTGCGTGGGTGCTGGGTTGGTGATGCCAGTCAATTGAATGAAGTTGAAAGAGAAGAGGCTGTCTCAAAACTTAGTTTCAGGAATAGCCACTAAGGCACTAAGGCACAAAGATTGGAAAATCATCCCTTCTTCACTTAGTGCCTTAGTGACTTCGTGGTAACAGAAAACTTTTTGAGACAGCCTTTTATTTTTTTAAATTTCCCTGATCATTTACAATGTCTTCTTCGTATCCTCCCATGCCTTGGCGGGTTTGATAGCCTGTACCAGGGTGACAATAATGATCACTTTTACTATAATGCCTTTATAAGCTGCTTCAGTTCCATTCAGTGCGATGGCGGCAATCCAGTAAAGGACAAAAACAATGAGACCGACAACAGTCGCAGTATATGGTTTTGTTTTTGTCCAAAAGGCCAGTGCCACAAAAATGCCAACTTCAATGGCAACAATGCCTATCATTAATGGTGTCCATTCTAATCCAGCGAGGGAAATGGACAGTACTTCTCCCAGTAAGACAAGAAATGCAGTGACAAACAAAGCCGTTCTTGCTTTTTTGATTCCGGATTCATACCCCTGCATTTCCATTTTCTTAACGCCATCTACGTACTCGGATATTTCATTTTCGCGGGGTGTTTCGGGGCTTGTTGGGTTTTGGGTGTCTGACATTTTTTATTTCTAAGATATTGAAAATTTCCGGACCGGGCTAGTCAGTCGACAGTTAACAGTCGAGAGTAAACAGTCAACAGTCGAGAGTCAGCAGCCGACAGCCGGCGGTAGGGAATAAAATAAACCCTGCCTTAAGGGCAGGGTCGATATATATAAAAGGGATGGATTAAAAACAGGAATTCATCTTCAGAACCGGAGATCCCGGCGGTTTTCTCTGCGGTCACGTACATCTTCTCTGCGGTCACGCACATCTTCCCGGCGATCGCGCACATTTTCTCTGCGGTCTCTTACATCTTCCACCCGGTCACGTACTCCGTAGCGGCCCTGGGCACTGACATTCTGGGTGCCTGAAAAAGCGACAAAGAGCATGGCTGTCAATACAAGTGTTTTTACGATTTGATTTGTTTTCATGTTTTTCGATTTAGTCTTTTCAATCAGGTACAGGAGAATAGACCGGGAGAGGTTTAAAAAGTTTAATCGATCATGATTCCTGTTTAAAATGGACATGAAAAAGCCCCGGGTCCTTTCGGCCGGGGCAATTTATTTTTTGATCAGGTATTAAAAACCTTTGGGCTTTTCCAGAATGATATCCCTTTTCAGCATTTCATTGCGGTTGGCCATTTCCCAGGCGGTGTAGAAAACCAGCTGGGCTCTTTTCGCCATCATGGGATAATTGATTTTATCAGGAGTGTCGGTTGGACGGTGATAGTCGGCATGTGTACCATTGAAATAGAAAATGATCGGTACCCCTTTTTGTGCAAAATTGTAATGGTCACTGCGGAAATAAAAACGGTTGGGATCATTCGGATCATTGTATTTCCGGTCCAGTTTCATTTTGACATAGGTATTATTTACCTGGTCGGTAATGGGAGCCAAATCTGAACTCAGTTTATCGTCTCCAATGATATAAACATAGTTGGTGGAGTCTTTGTCCTTCAGGTATTCGGTACCGATCCGGCCGATCATGTCAATGTTCAGATCCACTGTGGTTTTATCGAGCGGATAAACAGGATGCTCTGAATAATACCGGCTTCCCCATAATCCTTTTTCTTCACCGCTAACGGTCATGAATAAAATACTGCGGCGGGGACCCTTGCCGGCTGCTTTTGCTTTTACAAAAGCTTCTGCCAGTTCAAGGACGCCTGTTGTGCCACTGCCATCATCATCGGCACCATAATAAATAGTGGTATCATTTCTTTTCCCAACATGATCATAGTGTGCAGTCAGTACAACAAATTCATCTTTTTTATCGGTTCCTTCCAGCACGGCCAGTACATTGGATACCTGGGTGGTTGTGCTGGTCTTTGCATAGCTCATGGTAATTTCAGCCGGATAGGTTTTATTACTCAGTGATCCTGCTTTCATTTTGTTGAAAATATCTTTACCGTCTTCTCCCATGATCTTTGTCACTGCATCGGTTCCGATATTAAAAGTAAAAGGAGGTTGTGAAGGTCTGTATCCGCCGTTCATGCTCCAGTTGCTGTTTGTAGTGCCCGGTCTGCGGGGAAATCCGCTGTTGACAACCATCACTGCAACAGCCCCTTTATTCATTGCGGCTTCGAGTTTTCCAAATACAGAGGCCGGTGAATTTCTTCCCTGTACGGTTGGCTTATAATCTGCCGGCAAAGCATCGAGGATGATCACCAGTTTACCAGCGACTTTCAAATCCTTGTAATCATTCCTTACTTCTCCGTCCACAATTCCATAACCTGCAAATACTGCTTCTGAAAAACGCATTTCTGCAGCATAGCTGTTGGCCTGGGGCTGAAACTCTTTATTCAATTCCAGTGAAGCACCGTTGACACTTAAAGAAGCGCCGATCAGTGAATCTTTGTATAATGTGTAGTACTGCCGGTAGCTGCCGTTATTACCCGGGGTTAAACCCAGTGCTTTAAAATGCGCCTCGATATAATTCGCGGCTTTTTCAAGTCCCGGAGAAGGGGTATCCCTGCCTTCCATTTCCTTACTGGCGATGGTGTACAGGTGTTTTTTCATGTCTTCTGCGGTAATGCTGGATGCAGCCTGCATGGCGCCTTTGTCTTTTTTCTGGGCATTGACCAGCGCCGGCAGGCAAATCAGTGCGATGGCAATCGTTTGTTTCAATGTCATATTTGTTTTTTGTATGGTATATACCCACTGCTGGTAAGCGCTGAGGGTAGGGGTAAAAATAAACCCCTTTATGCAAAGGGGTTTGAAAAAATTGATGAAAGGCGGAATCAGCTGCAGGCGATCTTTTCCACCCGGCGCTGGTGCCTTCCGCCCTCAAATTCAGTGGTGATAAATAGGGCAACCATTTTCTCTGCATCTCCTTCCCTTACAAAACGGGCAGGAATACAGATGATATTCGCATCGTTATGCTGTCTGACCACTTTGGCAATTTCCTCTCCCCAGCAGATGGCAGCCCTGACCCCCGCGTGTTTATTGGCCGACATGGCTACCCCATTGGCGGTACCGCAAAGCAGGATGCCACAGGCGGCTTCTCCTTTTTCAACGGCCAGTGCAACGGGATGGGCAAAATCGGGGTAGTCCACCGAGTCTTTACTATGTGTTCCGAAATCTTTAAAATGCAAGCCCTTGCCTTCCAGAAAAGAGATCAGGTCTTCTTTATATTCATAACCGGCATGATCACTTCCGATGGCAATGGGTTTCTTCAGGTCAAATGGGGAATGCATTAGGGAGGTCTTTAGTCTTTAGTCGATAGTCGTTAGTCAACAGCTATGCAAAGGTACTAAATATTCAGGCGATGATCGGGTCAGCTCCATTCTTCTTTATCTTTCTTAGCCCTGGCCTTATCAACCCTTGCAGCAATGCTGATACCTGCTTCATAGAGCAGATAGAGGGGATGGTAACAATACCCAGACTGAATGGGTCGGTGGTAGGGGTAATGATGGCCGCTACAATCAGGATGACTACAATGGCATGTCTCCGGAATTTACGAAGAAAGGCGGCGGTGATAAATCCGACCTTGGCCAGCACATAAATCAATAAGGGAAGCTGGAATAAAATGCCGACACCCACGGTGGTATAGGTCAGGTTTTCGAGATAGTCAGAAAAACTGGGTTTGATTTCAATCAGGTCACTCAGTTTATAACTGAAATAGAAATTGACCATAAAGGGCGTGAGGATAAAATATCCAAAGCTCACACCCATGAAAAATAAAAGGGATACCCAGAAAATGATTCCCCTGGTTTTCTTCCTTTCTGCCGGAGAAAGTGCAGGACGGACGAATTTCCAGAACTCCCAGAAGATATAAGGAAAGGCAGCAATAAAGCCACAGACAAAGGCCACGGTAAAGGAAGAGATGAACTGTCCGGTCATGGTTGTTTCCAGAAACTTCACTTCTACATTCCCAAAGCAAAGTCCGTTACCCATGCCTATTTTCTTGCCGATAGTACAAAACCACTGGGCCGTAATAAAATCTGGTTTGGCCGGAGCAAAAATGATATCATCTACCACATTGTTGATGAAGATAAAGGCAGTGATGGAAAATATCAGTACTGCTATTACGGAGCGGATGATATGCCAGCGTAATTCCTCCAGGTGGTCAATAAATGACATATCCCCACCGGCATCGTTGGTTTGTTTACGTTTTCCTAAAAAGTCTAGCAGGGCCATGGAATGATTGAAGTGAGCAAAGATAGGGGGTTAAGGGATTGTTACAGAGGGTATTTGCCCGGACCCACCCCCGTAATCCATCAGCGAAGGAATCCTCCGGACGGGCTTATTTCAGCTTCTTCATTTTAACGGTTTCGATCCGGGTATCACTTACATTAAGGATATCAAACTCATAATCATCAATAATGATTCTTTCTTTCAGTCGGGGAATTGTTTCATGGTAGTTGATGATATAGCCGGAAAGGGTTTCTGATTCCTCTTCACCAAAATCAAACCCATATTTTTCTTCCAGGTAATCCAGCTCCAATCTGCCGGAGAACATATATTCATTTTCGGCCAGTTGTTTTTCCACGAATTCCTCAGTATCATATTCATCCTGAATTTCACCAAAGAGTTCTTCCAGTACATCTTCCATTGTGATGATTCCGGCGGTTCCCCCAAACTCATCCACCACCCAGGCAATACTCTTCCTTTCCCGGGTGAATTTGCTGATCAGGTCGCTGGCACTCATGCTTTCCGGCACGGCGGGAATGGGCAGGAGTACATCCTGAATATATTCTGGTTTTTTAAAAAGATCCAACTGGTGTACGTAGCCGATGATATGGTCTATATTATTTTCATAGACCAGCAGCTTGCTGAGTTTGGTCTCAATGAATTTTTGTTTCAGCTCTTCCATGCCGGCATGGCTCTCAATACCAATGATCTCTTTCCTCGGAACCAGGCATTGCCTGATTTTTACTTTCGGCAGTTCCTGTGCATTTTCCAGCAACTGGGTATTGCGTTCCTGTCTTTCTTCATCTTCTCCCGGCTGGAACAGGTTTTTCAGATCACTGCGGTTGATCGGTTCTTTGTTGGGATCAATCCGGATATTAAAAACATATTTCAATAACCATTCTGATAAATCAATCAGCCCGGTGGCTACCGGAGCAAACATCTGGTAGAAAAAATCGGAAACATAAGTAAGCCGGATGAGCCAGTTATTACTATTGGCCCGGAAGAAAGCACGGGGAATAAAACCGGCAAAAACCAATACCACAAAAGTGGCCAGCGTGATTTCGGCTACCAGTCGGACATAAGTAAGATGCAATCCCAGGTAATCCCATACCGGACTCATGAAATTGCTGATCTGCAGGGCAAAAAAGACGAGGAATAAATGAAAGCCAATCAGGGTGGTGCCCAGGAATTTGGCAGGGGATTCAATAAAGCGGGAGAGGATCTGCATACTGCTGCCGCCCTGTTTTTTCTTTACTTCCAGACTCAGCCGGTTGGCGCTGTAAAATGCCATTTCAATCCCGGCAAAAAATGCCATCAGGAGCAGGGTCAGGATAAAGAAAATAATCGTGTTCACGGAAATCATAACACGAAGATAGTATAGGGGGAATTGAATCCCGATAGCTATCGGGAGAAAATTGAAAGTGGGTAACCCAAGTTATCTGTATTCAGTGTCAGTGAGTTAGCGAAAGGAACTCACGGACCAGTCTTTCGGCGACGGCACAGGCCCGGTCCAGTTTATCATTGATGATGATATGGTCGAATTTGTGTTTGAAAGTCATTTCATAAGCAGCCTTGCTGAGCCGGGATTTCCGCGATTCCTCCGTTTCGGTGCCCCGGGCCTGCAATCTTCTATCCAGTTCTTCCAGTGAAGGCGGTTCAATAAAAAGAGAAAGTGATTCTTTGGGATATAATGATTGTATATTCAGTCCGCCTTTTACATCCACATCCAGCAAGGGGGAACGGCCGGTATCCCAGATCCGGTTCATCTCCGATTTCAGGGTGCCGTAATATTTTCCGGCATATACCATTTCCCATTCCACGAATTCACTGCGGTTGATCCGGTCTTTGAATTCATCCACACTGATGAAATAATAATCCACGCCATCTTTTTCATTATTACGGGGAGACCGGGTGGCACAACTGATGGAAAAAGCCAATTGGTCGGGCATTACTTTCAAAAGATGACGAACCACAGAGGTTTTACCGGCCCCGGAGGGTGCTGCAATAATGATGATCTTTTGAATGGCTGACATGGCGGGTTAAAGGAAGCAAATGTAGGAGATTTGATATTGGATGAGTGATGATGGGAGTATTTTTTTACCGCAGAGAACATGAGGACGGAGAGTTTACGCAGAGATTTTACCGTAAAGTCCGCAAAAAAAATTTCTCTGCGTAAACTCTGTGCTCTCTGCTTCTCTGCGGTGAATGTCTCTCATTTGGGCAGCAAAATCAAATCACCCTATCAATTGATCCGGCGTTACCGGTAACCTCCGAACCCTTTTACCAGTTGCATTATAGATTGCATTGATAATCGCCGGAGCCACCCCCACCAATGCAATTTCCCCAATGCCTTTGGCACCGGTCGGACTGATGATCATATCCGCTTTGTTGACAAACAATATATCCATTGGCGGTGCATCCGCATGAACCGGCACATGATAGTCTACAAAATTGGCATTGATGTAACGGCCATAACGGTGATCAATCAACGTTTCTTCGGTCATGGCCATACCAATACCACCCACGGCGCCACCCACCATCTGACTGCGGGCTGTTTTTTCACTGATGATTTTACCGGCATCGGCAACCGATACCATATGTTTCAACCGGATCACACCGGTGACGGGATGTACATGCAGTTTTACAAAATGTACGGAAAAAGAATTCGCCACATACTTATCCCGGAAAGCAGCACCCTGGGTACTCTTGGATACCTGGATTTCGGGCTTACCACTTTGTTTAATCAGGTCGGTGAAATGAATACTGATGGATCGGTCTTTTGCTGATACCAGCTTTCCATTTTCATAATTGATCTCTTCCGGTTTGAGGCCGCTGAAACCGGCCCCTATTTCGATCGCCATTTCTTTCAGACTTTGTTTCAATCCATCGCAGACTGCCATCACCGCCGTGCCAATCGTAGTGGCAGAACCGGACCCACCCTGGGTAGGTCCATTGGGAAAATCAGTATCACCCAATTCGAATCTCACTTTATTTTCTTCCATTCCCATTTGCTCACTACCGATTCGTACCATGGCCGTGGAAGTGCCAGGTCCCATATCACTCACCGCACTTTGTAATACCAGTTTTCCATCCGATTTTAAAATCCCTTTTGCTGTGGCAGATCCTCTTCCGGCACCAAATACGCCAACGGCCACGCCATATCCGGTGAGCATACCGTCTTCTTTCAGACTACCCGGTATGGTTGGTCTTTTATCCCAGCCAATTTTTTCACGACCCATTAGCAAACATTCTTTCAGGTATTTACTCGTCCATGGAAGTTTACTTTGCGGGTGAACTTCTGCATTATTGAGTAACCGCAGTTCAATGGGATCAATCCCCAGTTTATAACTAAGCTCATCCAATGCACTTTCCAGTCCGAAGCATCCCGAAGCAGGACCAGGTCCCCGCATCCAGGTGGGCGTATTCACATCTAATGGAAGAATTTTATAGCTGGTATTTACATTCGGACAATCATAAAGGAACTGTGATACGCCTACAATTCCTTCTGTAAAATCTTCGTAAGTAGAAGTATTGCTTACTGCATGATGGGTAATGCCGGTAAGTTTTCCATCTTTTGAAGCACCGATACCAATTTTTTGCCAGCACCAGGGACGATAGCCCACCATGGTAAACATTTGTTCCTGTTCAGTAACACTTTTACAGGTCTGTTTACTTTTTTAGCGGCCATCACGGCAGCATATACATGTGGCCAGCTGCGTAAGCCACTTCCGAATGCACCGCCCACATATTCAGTGACCACTTTTACATTCTTTTCATCGAGCCCAAACATCCGGGCCAGTTCACTCTGCACTCCTTTTGGTCCCTGCGATTTATCATAGATGGTCAGTTGCTTTTCTCCTTCCCATACAGCCGTGGTGGCATGCATTTCCATCGGGTTATGAGTTTCGATGGGCAGGGTATATTCGGCTTCGAAATTTACTTCGGCATTTTTCCAGGCATCTTTTTCTTTCCGGGTATACTCGCCCCTGTCTTTTAAACGGGAGCTGTTGAATTTATTATTATCGTAATCAGTAAAAGGGGTTTCTGCCTGATAGTCCACTTTCACCAGTGAAGCGGCATGTACGGCTCTTTCAAAGGTATCAGCAATCACGAGGGCAATGGGTTGGCCATTGCTGACGATCATATTATTCTGAAATAATTTGAAGCCATTATAATCACGGGCATTGGGGTTTTTACTTCTGTCTGCTGCTTTGTACCCGGGCACTACCGGTGCATTCAGGTAATAAAGTATATCCAGCACACCGGGTGCATGTTTTGCATCCAGCAGGTTCATATTACGGATATACCCGCGGGCAATTGTGCTGGTCACATATACCCCATACACCAAACCCGGGAGCTGGTGTTCTGCAGTAAATTTTGCCTTACCGGTAACCTTGGCCAGTCCGTCAACGCGGTCCTCATCGGCAAATGTTTTTTGTTCGGGCTTCAGTATTTCATCCATATCCTTACTTATTAAAGTAGTGTAAAATGTTTTATCGGGTGGCCTTGGTCAATGCTTCCATGATGGCAGCCTTTCCCAGCTTTACTTTATAGGCATTGTGCTCATAAGTGGTGGCGCCCTGCATGGCGAGCTGCGCTACGGAATCAAACAAGTCAGTTGTTGGTGATTTTCCAATCAGTAATTGTTCTGCAGCGGTCAGCCTCCAGGGTTTATGCGCCACTCCGCCCATGGCCAGTGCTGCTTTTATAATCTTTCCTTCCCTGATTTCCAATGCAACGGCAACTGATACCAATGCAAAAGCATAGGAAAGCCGGTCGCGTATTTTCAAGTAATAGGATTTATTATAGCTGTTGGCAGGAATAAAAACATGGTTGATCAATTCACCCGGCTGCAGGTTATTGTCTAACTCAGGGGTATTACCAGGTAAGCGATGGAAATCAGCAAAGGGAATCTTTTTTTCTCCCTTTGTGTTCGTCGAATGGATCGTGGCATCCAATGCTGCCAATGCTACACACATATCGCTTGGATGAACAGCTATACATTGATCGCTGGCTCCAAACAGGGCATGCATCCGGTTATATCCTCCGATTGCTGCACAACCTGATCCCGGTTTTCTTTTATTACAGGGGAGATTGATATCATAGAAATAAGAGCAGCGTGTTCTCTGCATGATATTGCCTCCCACGGTAGCCATATTGCGCAATTGAGCAGAAGCACCGGCATTCAGGGCCATGGATAAAAGCGGGAATTGTTTTTTAACAGCCTCATTTTCTGCTGCCACACTATTGGGCACCAGGGCGCCGATACTGATTCCTTTAGGATCTGATTTTATTTCTTTCAACGGAAGACCGTTGATATCAATCAGTCGCTCCGGGGCGATGATCCCTTTTTTCATCAGGTCAACAAGGTTGGTTCCACCAGCAATAAACTGAGCGCTGCTATCTTTTTGTCTGGCTTCACTGGCAGCTTTGATGGTTCCGGCTCTCGTGTATTCAAAATTGATCATACGCTTTGCCCTCCTTTTTTTACTTCCATGATGGCGTCAATAATATTGGGATAAGCACCGCAGCGGCAGATATTACCACTCATGTATTCCCGTACTTCTTCGGCACTGTTGGCATGTCCTTCCCGGATACAGGCCACGGCGCTCATGATTTGTCCGGGTGTACAATAGCCGCACTGAAAACCATCATGTTTCATAAAGGCTTCCTGCATGGGATGCAGGTCATCTCCCTTGGCAAGTCCTTCAATGGTGGTTACTTTTTTACCATGGTTGGTAACAGCAAGGGATAAACAGGAATTAATCCTCTTGCCATCCACATGCACGGTACAGCAACCACATTGTCCGTGGTCGCAACCTTTCTTGGTACCGGTGAGACCCAGTTGTTCCCTTAGGAGATCGAGCAGGGTGACCCTGGGCTCTACATCCAGTTTATAAGGACTGCCATTGATCTCCAGTTCCAGTGGAACTTTTTCAAAAAAGGCGGCTATCTTTTCGTCGTTCTCACCTGCTTTTACAATAACAGGGGATAAACCGGCGAATGCGGCCAGTGCAGTAGATTTTTTCAGGAATTCCCGACGGCTGTTGTCCGGATATTCATCGTGGTCTTTACAATGCATAGTAAAAGAATATCTTTCTAAGATAGGCTGAAGTGGGCGGGCGGGCAAAAAATTATAAAGAGGCTAGTGACTAGTGGCTAGTGGCAAGTGGGGGAGGGAGGTATGTTGAATTTTAAATGGTAAGTTTTGAATGTTAGTTGGACATAGCCCTTGTGACATTAAATTTTTTACTTATTGATCCATAGCAATTGACCGATATGTTCAGTTAAGTGTGCTATCCGGCTGAGTAAAACACTGAAGCGGTTACGATGGGGTTCTTTTGTAAAATCTTCGGCACTGATGGAAGCATGTCTTTCCATCCATTCATCAAATGAAAGTGCAGCAATCCCTTTGTTCAGGGCTGCGGTGACTGTTGTCCAATGATTTCTGACCGTGGCCAGATCCGGTCTGGCTACTCCGGAACGATCGGGGTTTTTGATAAAGGGTTCTTCCAGTTCAGGATATAAGCGGTCACTGATACGCAATAAAGGAAGCATCGCATCATGTACAGCAGTCAGATGCCCCAGCAGGTAATAGCCACTGTTACGGCCCGGGGCGATTTCAGCTTCAAGTTGGGCATCGGTACAGGCATCAAAAATGGCGGAAACCCGGCTAATCTGTTTGAACCAAAGGTCGGTGGCGTTTTTAATGGCGATTGCTGATAAAGATGACATATATTTTTTTTATAGTTAAACGATGTGAGCTTGTTGTTTTCTTATTTCAACCGCTCCAATTTCCCTTTTCTCTTGACAATATTCTTATAATCCCACTGTATTTTTTTGGACAATCCCAGCCAGCGTTTTAATTGTCTGGTATTTACCTCTGTGGCGTCTGTATACCGGTATTCGGCTGCTTTAAAACTGCCTTCGGGCTGCAGGTCCTCCACTTCAAAAGATTGTCCGCTCCAGAAAAGCAGCCGTACACTGTCCTTTAATTTGCTGTACCCGACAATAGGATTGCCATCGAGAAACCAGACCGGATGACGATGCCAGATTTTATAGTCGGCATCCGGTAAGTAACGGCAAATTTCTACAAACAATAGCTTACAGATGGTCTGATCTGAATGGCTCAATGCCTGATGATATGCCTGTATCTCTTTGGATAAGTACATGATTTTTATTTAAAGTACAAAAAATGGGCGATTGGCACAGCTTTTTTATATGGCAGGTATTACCGAATTCTTTTTCCCTTAGCAAAGAAAAAATTAACTTACTTAATATCATCAAATCCACAGGAATGAACCTTAACCGGTCAGCACGCTTATTTCTCTTTATTACCGGATGGTTTATTTTATTAAACGATCATGCGCTGGGGCAGATACCGGTTAATACCGATCGGAACTATACAGAGCTGAAATATTCGATTTCCTTCGCCGATCAGTGCCAGTTGGCCTACGACGGATCCAAATTGAAGGTATATATCAATCAATCATTTTTTGGTTCCGGGGATGTAGCTTTCTTCAACGGAAAATATTTCAATGCCATCGCCAGGTATTCTTATGGCTTTCCGCTGTTCCCTTTAAGAAATGATATTGAAGGCAAAAATGTATGGGGTATTTATTCCCTGATGATGAACGTAATAGATACGGCCAAAATGGATCAGGCGACCATGAAAATGTTTACCAGTGGGGTCAATACCGTTGGTTTGTTATACCAGACCCGGGGCAAATTCACCAGGGCAAGGGAACTGTTGAATTTGTCCATGCAGGCAAGAGCAGCGAAGTTTGGACGTACCAGCCGGGAATATATCAGCAGCCTTCATAATCTGGCGGTTTTAAACAAGGACCTGGGGCAATATGATGAAGCGGAAAAAATATTCAATTATATACTGCCTACTTTTAAAAAACTTTTTACTGACCGCTCTTTTCAATATGTGATTGCTTTAAATAATAAGGGCATGCTGCTTGCCGAACTGGGAAGAAGAAAGGAAGCGCTTCAACTGCTGGATGAGGCTTTGGAAAGAGGAAAGGAAGCACTAAGTCCTGAATATTTTGACTATGAAAGAATCCTTACCAATCGTGCCTTACTGGCGCAGGAGGGGGGCAGCATGGAGGAAGCAGAGAAATTTTATCAGCAGGCCCTCAGTGGAATGGAGGCCAAAGGATTTGAAGATCATCCCGATTATAACAATGTGCTGGTTTACTATGGTTCTTTTCTTGTTCAAAAAAATAATCCGGATCTGTCAGACTATCTCGATAAGGTTGCCAATAAAGTGAAGCAGCGGTATAATAATGAGCATCCCACTTATGCAAAAGCCCTGGAAAATAAAGGCGATTACCTGATCCGGCAAAACAGGTTTCAGGATGCCAGGGTGATATTCGATAAAATAGTATCGATCCGCCAATCGGTACTGGGTGAAAAACACAAGGATTATTTAGGGGCATTGATCAAGCTGGCGGTATGTAACGAACAACTCGGAGATAATGCCAGGGCTGCAGAAGCCTATACAAAAGCGATTAATGGATTTATTTTTCTGGCTGATGGTTTTTTCAATACCATGAGTGAACCGGAAAAATCAGTTTTCTGGAACAGCCTCAAGCCCAACCTGGATGCCTATCTGTCATTTGTTATTCATACCGCAAACGGCAATCAGTCCTTGTTAAAAGATGCCTATAAAATCTGGCTGAAAACAAAGGGAATGATCATTCAATCCACCCGGAAAACAAGGGAAGCGATCCTGAATGGAACTGATACAGCTACTCAGCGATTGTTTAACAACTGGCTGGATCTTAAAAATGAGCTGGCCAGTTATTACAGTTCACCTTTGGAGGATTTGAAGGAAGATAAACTGGATCTGACTGAGATGGAAAGAAGGGCGAATGCCATGGAAAAAGAATTATCACGGAGGTCCGCTGTTTTTACAACAGGTTATCTGCAGCAGGAAACTGGCTTTGATCAGGTACGTACGAAGCTGAACGAAGGGGAAGCCGTGGTGGAAGTGATGCGGGTAATGAATGAATACGGCAGCAATAAAGGCGAACCGGAATATGCGGCCTTTGTATTTCGGAATAATAGTCAGGCTCCCGGTATTGTTCGTTTACTGAAAGGTGCGGCGCAGGAAAAGCAGGCGCCCAAAACATACCGGATTTCTGTTGTGAAAAATTTACCGGATAACCGTTCCTATCCCGATTTATGGCAGCCACTGGAAAAGGAACTCGGCGACAGCCGTACCATTTATTTTTCTGCCGACGGAATTTACAATACCATCAACCTGAATACCCTGCAGCGGGGAGACAGTAGTTATTTGCTGGACCGCTATAAACTGGTGTATGTATCAAGTTCTAAAATACTGGCGAACGGATTTAATGCAGCGGAACCCGGAAACAGTAATGCTGTTTTACTTGGCTCACCCGTTTTTGGAGAAGGATCACTGGTACCTCCCCTTCCGGGAACGCTTGCAGAAGTGAATGAAATAGGTATTGTGCTGAATACACAGATGCTGATCCGGATTTATATGGAACTGGAAGCAACGGAAGAGAATATAAAGAATGTAAAAAGACCCGGTCTGCTGCATATGGCTACGCATGGATTTTTTTACAGTAATCCGGATTATATCAGAACCGGCATCCAGGTATCAAAAGCAAAGGATAATATTTTACTCCGGTCCGGACTCTATCTGAACGGGTCAGGAGCAGCAAACAAAACAGAGCTGGAACTGGGAAATAAAAATGATGGTGTATTGTATGCTTATGAAGCCATGAATCTGGATCTGCATGGAACCGGGATGGTGGTGTTAAGTGCCTGTGAGACCGGTTTGGGAGAAATCGTCAACGGAGAAGGGGTCTATGGTTTGTGCCGGGCCTTTCAGGTGGCAGGGGCAAAAAAAATCATCATGAGTCTTTGGAAAGTAGATGACCAGGCTACCCGCCTGCTGATGAAAAAATTTTATGAGTATTGGGTCCAGTCAAAAGATGCACAGGATGCTTTTATACGGGCACAGAAAGCCACAAGATTAGAATATCCGCACTCAAATTACTGGGGAGCATTTGTTATGCTGAACTAGCAGGCAGGGATCACAATTAATCTACCCGTTGGTGTTTAATCATCTCAGAAAGTCACTTTCTCCATCATTGCCAGTTTGTCATCACTGACGGTTGCGCCCAGTCCGGGAGTATCCGGTACTTCCACCACGCCGCCATCTTTATAAATGATACCACCGCTTACGGGATCTTCTTTAAACATCAGGGCCGTATCAAAATCATAATGTTCAATCAGCGGACTGCAAAGTGCGAAATGAGCGAAGGCGGTCATGGCAATCCTTGATTCCAGCATGGCACCCACCTGCAGATGGATACCGGCTGCTTCGGCCAGTTTTACAATTTGTAAGGCATTAAAAATACCACCGGCCTTGCCGATCTTGATATTGAAATAATCGCAGGCATTCAGTTCGATCAATCTTTCTGCATCATGAGCATCACTGCAACTTTCATCCGCCATGATGGGGATAGGTGAATTCTTTTTCACTTTTTTCAGCTTCAGGTATTTCCAGCGGGCAATGGGTTCCTCGCAATGCTGTATATTAAATGGAGCCAGCGCGTTCAGGGTTTCGATGGCTTCATTCACTTTCCATCCCTGGTTGGCATCTATCCGGAGCGGGATTTCATTACCTACTGCTGCCCGAATGGCGCGAATACGTTCTACATCCTGTAATCCGCCTTTGCCCAGTTTTACTTTGATCGCGGGAAAACCTCTTTCTTTGATTTTTACTGCATCAGCAGCCATTTTATCTGGATCACCTACACTGACCGTATAATCGGTAATGATGGTTTTAGTCTTATCTCCTCCCAGGAAAGCATAAAGCGGTCTGTCTGCATTTTGTGCAGCAATATCGTAGAAGGCAATATCAAAGGCACTTTTGATACTGGTATTACCATAAATGATTCCGTCCATCAGCGCAATATTCCCTTCGATATCCTGGGCATCCCGGCCGATCAGGGCTTTGGCAAAATACTGGCCTACAATAAAACAGGTATCCTGGCTTTCTCCATTGATGGGCATATAGGGACTGCATTCTCCAAAACCGATCAGTCCTTCTTCCGTAAATAGTCTGACCAGCACATTCTCTGCGGCATATTCAGTGCCGAGTGAGGTGCTGAAAGGCTCGATCAGGGGAACGGATAAACGGTATAATTCAACTTTTTTGATGATCTGCTGGCTCATAGTACAATTTGAAGGCTGTAAAGATAGAAAGGCTGGGGGTTGATGCGTCTTTAAAAATTAGCACGATTTATGCATAATCATACCAAAATCACCGGAATTCCCGTTATTGAGCATCATCCACTATTTATGAAAAAAGCACTCCTTGGTTTATTTGTTGTCAGCCTGTTGATTTCCTGTAAGAAAAAGGAGATCAAGGAACTCCCGGCAGCCACCCAAACGGGGGCAAACACATTTGGATTAAAGATTAATGGAGAAAACTGGATTCCCCAGGGTTTTGCAGGTATTCCCGACAGTGATTTGCTCAAAGCCCGTTTGCTCGGTACCATGCTGGTGATCACGGCCCAAAATTTTGCTTCCACCCCCACGGAAACAGAATTTGAGCTGAAAATTTATAATGTAACAGGAACGGGTACCTACCTGATGAATACCAATACCAGTTATCCCGGTGGACCCACCAGTTATGCTTATCATGTCAAACGCCGCTTAACTCCCCTGGATGAGTGGATCACTTCTGCCGCACAGACAGGTTCAATTACTATCACAAAGCTGGACACAGTAGCGGGAATTGTTTCCGGAACATTTCAGTTTAATGCGGAGAATGATATCAATGCGGCTCAAACGATATCAGTAACGGAAGGGAGGTTTGATATTAAATTGTAATGTAGGCTAGTGGCTAGTGGCGAGTGGCTAGTGGGGATCGGCTAGTGGGGTCTGCCTTGTCATACTGAGCTTGTCGAAGTATGGGGGGTTAGTGGGGTTTGGCTAGTAGGGGTTTTAAAATTCATCATTCTTCACTCTTTTGTTCAATTGTTCATCTGTTCACTTTCAATTTTCCACTTTCAATTTTCAATTCACAAAATCTTCCTTACCCCTTCTTTAATCACCCCGCTTTCAAAATACTTGTACAAATTCTTCCCCGGACAGGTGGTTTGTTTGGAATAATCCCGGTGGGTGGCCAGTGTTGATGCAGGAATTTTGTAGGTCTTGCTGCACCAGGCAATCAATTGAATCAGGGATTGCAATTGCGCTTCCGGTACTTCGTATTCTTCATAATTGCCGAGGCAACAGATCAGCAGGTGTCCGGCAGGATTGTATTCAGTATTTGTTTCACCTACGGTATTGATATCTCTTCCCTGGTAGATTTTACCATCCGGGGCAATAAAAAAATGATAGGGAACATCTGCCCATTTGCGGTCGGGTCCCATTCCCCAGGTCTGAATGCCCTTGATCTTTCGCACCGCATCATCAGTGGCAAGTAATTTGGTGCCCTCATGGTGAACCGTGATCCGCACAGGTACATGTGTGGCAAATGGTTTAGGCGCAGCAGCATTCCAACTTACGCGGGGGATAATAACAGGATTATTCTTGTTTGCTGCGTTTCGGGATGAGTGACAACCCGAAAGTAAAATAAGTGCAAGAATAAAAAGGGGTAGTTGAAATTTAGGCATAGTAATGTAAGTTACAAATTCGATTAGAAAGTATTCAGGGTGATAAATGCAGGTAAGATTAAATAGAGGTACTGCTCAAAGTTTTTGCAAAAGTCAAAAATGATTTTTTTATCACTAACGCATGAATGTTTTTTCCTTTCAATTTCTGGGCAACAAAATACTCCGGTTCAGAAATAAGGGCTACTATCGTACAAATTTGTATTTATTCGTGAATTTGTGGGAACAATTTTTGTCACGAATATACGAATTATTTTTCAATATCAGAGAAGAAATACCGGTAAAGGTGAATTACAATTAAATGAGTATTTATTCATTAATTCGTGGAGAACATTTTTGACACGAATTCACGAATGTTTTTTATGGGTAATTTAATTTTTTGGAAATACCCGGGTCACAAAATTTCCGGTTCAGGCGTATTAATTATAATTAAATAAGTATGTATTTATTCGTGAATTAGTGGCGAATGATTTTTTGTCACGAATACACGAATTATTTTTCAATACCCGAGCAGAAATACCGGTAAAGGCGAATTACAATTAAATGAGTATTTATTTATTCGTTAATTCGTGGCGAACATTTTTGCCACGAATTCACGAATGTTTTTCATGGGTAATTAAATTTTTTTTGGAAATACCCAGGCCACAAAATTTCCGGTTCAGGCGTATTAATTATAATTAAATAAGTATGTATTTATTCGTGAATTAGTGGCGAATGATTTTTTGCCACGAATACACGAATTTAGTTTCAATAATTTAGTAGTTCTTTTGAAGTGAATATATCGATCAGGATCTTGAGATTGTTTCTTCTTTGTATCTTGGAGTATGTGGCTGCCCTTTCTCAATATTTTCTTTATTGTTTTTCATACAGCATTTACCCTGTTTAATATGACAGGCTGGGCTTTTCGGAAAACCAGGAAATGGCATTTGTTTACCTTATTGCTGACTGCAGGTTCCTGGTTTATATTGGGTATCTGGTTTGGTTGGGGCTATTGCGCTTGCACAGACTGGCACTGGCAGGTAAGAGAGGCCATGGGTATTCACGACCGCTCTCATTCCTATATTCATTTTTTATTACTGAAACTAACGGGGAAGAATTTTGATACGGAACTGGTGGAGAAAGCCACGCTGGTAATTTTTCTGCTTTGTGCAGTATTGAGTGTATGGCTGAATATCCGCGACTGGCAGCAAAGAAGAAAGCAGCAAAAGACTTAGTGCTTTATTTCATCAATATCGATATCTCCTTCTTCGTCTTTTGTTTTCCGGTAATCCTGGTTCAATTGGTTGGTTAGTTTCTTTTTGTCTTTAAAATTCTGGCGAAGAATAAAAAACAAAATAACCACAACGGCTAAAATAACTAGTATGAGTCCGGATGTTTGCATTACTGAATATACCGATTAATTGTCCATAAACCATATTAAATAAAAGGTTCAAAACGTTTGAAAAAACTATATTTAGGTACTATGGCAAATTCACCTGATCATAACCAATCGCTTGTCATTTCCTATCTCACCCTCCGAAAAGCGGTAGGGATACTGGGAATGGCATTACCAGTCGCTTTATTGATTGGTTTTTTTATTTTCGATGCCGGCTGTGATTTCCCGCCATCCATCAGTCATTTTTATTATACCGATCTGGGGAATCTTTTTGTTGGCACACTTTGCGCTGTATCGCTTTTTCTTTTTTCTTATAACGGGCATGATAAAGGAGATAAAGTGACCGCCAAAATTGCAGGATCCTTTGCCCTCCTGGTAGCAATCTTTCCAACAAATTTTGGAGAGTATACCAGCACCAGCTGTATCCGGATGTCGCAACTGGAAAGCAATGTCTCCAATGCCATTCATTATATTTCAGCTGCACTTCTTTTTTCCAGTTTTGCTTATTTCTCGCTGGTACAATTCACCAAGACCAACAAGCCCGGCCGCCCCTCTGTTGCCAAAAGAACCCGGAATAATATTTATAAAATCTGTGGTTGGGTAATCGTGGTTTGTATAGTAGGGATCATCGGTATTTATTGGTTGCCGGTTGATCTCTATCGGAAAATCCGTTTCCTGAAACCTACGTTTACACTGGAGACGATTGCATTACTGGCTTTTGGGTTTTCGTGGTTGATTAAGGGGGATACGTTTTTTAGAGATAAAGAGTAGGAAGTATGAGCTTTTTTTACCGCAGAGAACAGGAGTAAACAGAGTTTTCGCAGAGAGATTTTATCTTAAAACTTCGAGGTTAAACCTCTGCGAAACCTCCGCGTGCTCCTGTACTCAGCGGTGAAACCACTACGAACACAGCGAAACACAGCGCCAACACTTCGCGATTCCTCGCGCCATTGCGTCTTAGCGGTTAAATCTCTCTGCCCCCATCCCCTAAAGGGGTGAAAAAGTCTATCTAAAAAATGAAATATAAACGAAACGCTTCTCGTTTTCCCACTAGCCACTAGCCACTAGCCACTAGCCACTAGCCACTAGCCACTAGCCAAAGTAAGAACCGACGATTAATAGTATGATAACTACGAAGTTTCAACCCACCTTCTTTCGGACTTCCGGACTTTCCGACTTCCGGACTAACTTATCTTTACCCATGACCATTCCAGATATAATCTCCCACTACAACCTCCAACCCCACCCCGAAGGAGGCTGGTATGCGCAGAGCTACAGAAGCACCGAAAGCATTCCCGCTGCTGCATTGCCTGAACGCTTTACCGGAGACCGTTTATTTTCAACCGCTATTTATTTTTTACTGGAGCAGGGCAATTTTTCCGCTTTTCACCGGATCAAAAGTGATGAGTGCTGGCATTTTTATCAGGGTGATCCGTTGGAAGTATTTATAATCGGTACTGATAGGCAATTGACAATTGTGACCCTGGGGCAGGACAGCAGTCGCGGCCAGCTTTTTCAATATGTAGTACCGGCCAATTGCTGGTTTGCCAGCCGCCCTGCCAAAGAAAGTAAGTTCTGCTTTGTCGGCTGCACCGTGGCACCCGGTTTTGATTTTGCCGATTTTGAACTGGCTACCGCCGAAATGCTCTGCAATCTCTACCCAAGGCACAAGAGCCTGATACAAGAGCTTTGCCGCTGAAATCCGTGATAATTTATCCCACAAAAACACAAAGCACACAAAGGAAACACAAAGAGATTTTACCGCAGAGACGCAGAGAACGCGGAGGGAAATCCGTAAAATTTTTTCCCACAAAGGCACTAAGCACACAAAGAGAGATTTTACCGCGGAGACGCAGAGAACGCGGAGAAAAATCCCTGCCTGCCGGCAGGCAGGCGTTTAGATCCGTTCAATCCGTTTTATCGTCCGACGCCATAGGCTTTGGCCGACGGCGTCCGCGTTCCTATTTATTTTGTCCAAAGGACTCTTCGAGCGAAGCAAAAATCAATATCCGTAAAAATTATCTCCCGCAAAGATCGCAAAGGGCGCCAAGAAAATCCTCTTAAATCTCTCTTCGCATATCCTCTGCGTCCTCTGCGTCTCTGCGGTGAAATGTAATTTTGCGTAGCAAAAATCAATACCCGTAGTACAAGTTTCCTCACTTCGTTTGGAATGACATGCTGTGGGTAGAGAGAAAAATATACAAGATTTCTCGCTTCGCTCGAAATAGGATGTCCCATTGTAAAAAAAAGGACGCAAAGAGGTTTCTTTTGATTCCTCTTCGCGCCCTCGCGTTTAAATCTCTCTCTGCGTTCTCTGCGTCTCCGCGGTGAGTCCCCTTAATTAATCACGATTTCTTTTTTCACCTCTTCTTTCCCCGCGAGTAATGGCAGGCTCACCTGCAATACTCCATCAGTATATTTCGCGCTGATGTTGGTTTTGTCGATGGACTCATCCAGGCTGAATGTCCGGGTAAATCCACCACGGCTGTATTCCCTTAGCACCCATTCAGGCCTTGGGAAATCGGTAGGTGGTGTGTAGGAAATGGTTAGTTCATTTCCATTCACATCAAGGTGAAAATGTTCTTTGATGCGACCGGGCGCGAAGACGAGCATTTCAAAACTGTTTTCTGTTTTGTAAATGTTCACAGCTGCCCTTTGCATGGAGCGGATGAATCCTGCTCTCGCAGCATTTCCGTAATTGTTGCCTTTTGCGGCGTCGGACCTTTGTCCACATGACTGATTGTAGTACATGTTGTTTGTTTTTAAATGAAAAAATAAATGAACAACAACATGGCTGTAAAAATGATGCCGTGCCGGAAACCCTGATATTCTGGCAGGAAAAGCGACTATTTGCGGGTGAGGTAAGGGGGGATTGTACAAATAAGGCAGTTTGGAGCTTAGGGAAAATCCGCGCTCTCTTGTTCTCCGCGGTAAATTTCTCCCACAAACCTGCCTGCCGGCAGGCAGGGGCACAAAGCACACAAAGAAAAAATCCGTTTAGATCTGTTCAATCAGTTTCATCCGTGTTCCTCTCTCTATTTTGTCCAAAGGACTCTTCGAGCGAAGCAAAATCATTATCCGTAATACAAGTTTCCTCACTCCGTTCGGAATGACAGGCGTTGGTTAGAGGAAAGGGAAATACAAGATTTCTCGCTTCGCTCGAAATAGTATTGGGGCGATGGATTTCTTAGCGTGCCTTTGCGTCATTGCGTATTCTAAGTTCAATATTCGGCCAAATTTTCTTTTTTTTTAGTTTTACAGGCCCGGATTAATTATGCTGCCAGGGTCTGTGCATCATATGGAGTCTGGCGTTTGACCACGGCAAATATTCGTCCGACAATTTTTGCTCTGATGATGTTTATGCAACTCATTTTTTTTCATTCCTTCTGATACTCTTTTTTCATAGTAAATTTTAAGCTCTTGGTTACAGCGGATGGCACAAAATGCCGCCAGGTTTAGGACTGTTTTAATCTCTTTGTTTGCCAGATGACTTACCCTTGATCGTCCCCGGATGCTGGTTCCGCTTTCATGTTTAAAAGGGGCCAGACCGGCATAGCAGTTAAACTTTCTGGCATTGCTGAACTTTTTAAAATTACTGGTCACAGCCAGCATTCTTGCTGCTACGATTTTACCTACTCCTTTGATCGTCCTGATCAGATCAAAGTTTTTCTTTAACTCCGGGTCAGTTTCAATGAGTACTTCAATCTCTTTCTCAACCTTTTGGATTTGGCTGTTCAGGGTTGTCATAACAGTCCTTTGTAACTTGTAAATCAGATCAGATTTGCTGATCAGCTCTGTATCAAGCATCTCTTTAATCCGAGCTTTGTAACCGCCACAATCCTTTACCAGCTTAGCTCTCAGAGACAGTAGCTGGTTAAGCCTTGTCACTTTTTCTGTGGTTTTTGGGGTCGGTACGAGTTGTGTCCGCCTAAGCCAGGCATACTCGGCGATCCGTACGGAATCGATCTTGTCGTTCTTGCCCCGAACCAACCCATTGGAGCGCTTGATTTCAAGTGCAGGGATCTTACAATAAGGTACCCCTTGCCCTTCCAGGTACTTCTCTAATTGAAAAGAATAAAGACCCGTGTGTTCCATAACTACCAGTGGGTCAAGATCTGGACTAATCGCAGCTGTCAATACTTTAAACCCGGACAGATCATTGCTGATCTTAAAGGTCGTTCCGGCTGGCCTTACACAGATGTCCAGGCTGCGCTTTGAGACATCGATAGCCAAAATTTGTTTTTCCTTCATAACTTTAATCAGTTTTGTTGTTGAACATCTCCAAGACCTTTAACAGACCTACTATGTCTGAAATTCTAAACGGAGCATGTCAACGAGTTAAAGAAGAAGTGGGGACCAATACGCAAGTGGAGTCTAATAGCTCATGTCTTCGCCAGGTTCACCCCGCTTCTTCTTCTAATTTCTGACTAAATATTTGAATGAATACATTTTGGAACTAAAGGTCTTTGCGGTTAAACCTCTGCGAAGCCTCCGCGCTCTCTTGTTCTCTGCGGTGAATTTCTCCCACAAAGGCACAAAGCACACAAAGAAAAATCCGTTTAAATCCGCTCAATCCGCGTCATCGTCCGCCGCCATAGGCTTTGGCCGACGGCGTCCGCGTTCCCATTTTATTTTTGTCCAAAGGACTCTTCGAGCGAAGCAAAATCAAAATCCGTTTAGATCCGTTCAATCCGTTTCATCCGTGTTCCTCTCTCTATTTTGTCCAAAGGACTCTTCGAGCGAAGCAAAAATCATTACCCGAATTAATCTCTCCCGCCAAGACCGCTAAGGGCGCAAAATTCCGTTTAAATCCCTCTGCGAAACCTCCGCGCTCTCTTGTTCTCCGCGGTGAAATCTCTCTCTCAACTTTGCTTCTCAAAACCATCATACCGAAATATCCTCCCCATCACCTCATACAACCCCGGATGTTTACTCTTCAGCAGCTCCGGTCTCTCAAAAAAATACTCCGCCGCCACGGCAAAAAACTCAGCTTCATTCGTCATCGCATAGGGATTGATATCCGACCGGTTTTGTTCGATATTCTCTATTGATTCTTTCACCAGTTTCAACCAGGGCAGTACATATTGTTTATCGAGAAAGTATTCCGGTATCCCATCAATGCTCCCATCGGTTTGATCGATCAGGTGGACGAACTCATGGATGGCGGTATTGCTTTTACCGGTTTTATTAATGAATGCCTGTCTGAGTTCATGCTGGGAGAGCAGCATCAGGTTATTGAGGGGTCCGTTGCCCACCATACCCAGCACAGAGCGGTTGGCCCCGGCCAGCTGGTAATCATGATTAAAGGCATCGGGGTAGAGCAGTACTTCATGGAGGTTATGGTATTCCCATTGGGGGAAGCCAAAGATGGGGATGATGGCGCTGGCGGCTATATAGATATGATCTATTTCTTCCACGCTGGTTTGCACCCCGGTGATCCGGGTGGTAGCCAGGAAATGCATCATTCTGGATTCGAATTCCGCCTTGCGGGCGGGGGTCAGTGCCTGGTAAAAGGGGATATCTCTTTCCAGGATGGCTTTCCAGGAATCGGGCATGGGCCGGGGGGCCGTTGCCGGTTTTTTCCTCCCAAATACCCAGGGCAGGGTCAGTGCCAGGGCGGCCAGGCATACTAATGTGATAATCAGGGCATCCATTACCCCAAAAATCCAAAATTTCCCTGGTTTTATTTTCCCTAAAACCCTGAAACTTCCTATTTTTGCTGCCCCTTAAGGGGGTCGCCGGTCTCAATCGTCGCCAAAATAGCTCCCAACCTTGATTTTTCACGGGGGCTGTTGACTGAAGACTGAAGACTGTCGACTGACAGACTGCAAAAAATTCCTCCTTAGCTCAGTTGGTTAGAGCATCTGACTGTTAATCAGAGGGTCGTTGGTTCAAGTCCAACAGGGGGAGCGAGAAGCCTCACAGCAATGTGGGGCTTTTTTATTTTAGGAATGCCTCCTTAGCTCTCCTGATAGCTATCGGGATGGTTAGAGCATCTGACTGTTAATCAGAGGGTCGTTGGTTCATTCCGATAGTTATCGGAACCAACAGGTGTAGCGAGAAGCCTCACAGAAATACGGGGCTTTTTTGTTTGATTAAAACGAGAATCTGATAACATTAATCCGGGGATCCGCCCGTCTCTTCAAATTTTCATACTTTGGCGTACACTTGTTCTTGTAATTGTAAATCGGACCCTGTTATATTTTAAATACGTTTAGTGACTGCAAATAAAAGCGGAGATATTCTTTCAAAGTTGATTCCTGATCTGGCCATCATGCTGCTTTATTTTTTGACGAACCCGATGATCGACTGGCAATTGCATCATCCTGCCCTTTCTGCTTCTATACTCATGATCCTGAATATCGCTGCTATAGGATTAGGCTGCTTTAGTTTTTTTTCCATGTATGCAGATGAAACAACGATCACAAAATACCGTAAATCACTCAACGGGTTTCAATCTGCACTAATAGGCCTTTGTGTTTTTATTTCCTGTCTCGGATTTTTATGGTGGCTGGTACCTTTCGCAGGTTTAAAATCATTAGGTGTTAAAGACACGGGATTTTTTATAGGTATGATGGTTTACTTTGTAACGTTTCTTGCCAGTGTTGTTATGGGTATGTCCCCCCAGAAAAGCATTCAGCCAACAGGATCACTTGTAAAAGTGATCACCGTTCTGGTAACCACCATTTTCTTTTTCTTCGCATACTGCCTGCTGAAAATGACAATGCACTATTGGCAGCCTGTTTTCATGGGCGCCCAGCTGCTTTCCTTAATTTGCCTTTGTGTATTTTACCTGCCCTTACGTTTTTTCCTGCTGATGCGTCCGCCATTTAGTTCACTGGAGTATATCAGTTTTATATTGGCCTTTGGCTGGTTGTTGGTGGAATTGTTTATGCGATGATCAGCGCATTCCCTCTCACTTATACTGTTAAATAGCGGTAATAGTATGCCATAAGCAAAGATTTTGGAGGCGATTAATTTGCGACTACTGTTTCAGCCTGTAAAAAGAACCAGGCATTCACAATTCATGTTTTTTTTCTATCGCGGCCTGCAACAGGTTTTGATTTACAAATAAGTGCAATCTCAGCCAGGCTTTCAAAGCTGCATCTCTCGTTAATAAGGGAGCGGAAAAAGTAAAAGGGTTATACTTCTATATTGTAACGCCATTTTATTAAAAGTAAAATATAGTATATGAAAACCATTTTATTACTTTTACTGGCCGGCCTTCCTTTTATGCGTATTGCCCAAACCCCCGAATACAAGACATCTTCCTATATGACTGAAGAGGCAAAAGCACCCAACAACCACTATATCGGAGAAGCGTGGTTAAACAGCATTTTGCAGGTGGATATTAGTTTTGACTATAATATTACCAAGGCAACTTTCGGGGCGAACTCAAACCTGGATTGGCATATGCATGATTCAGTACAGGTGCTTATTATTGTAGACGGAGAAGCCTATTATCAGGAAAGAGGGAAAGAAGCGGTCATTCTTAAAAAGGGGATGTAATTAAATGCAGTAAAGACACCGAACATTGGCATAGTTCAACCAAAGAAAATTCAGTGACCTACCTCGCCATTTATGACGGCACTCAGCCAACGGTCTGGACAAAAAAACTGTCGCAGGAGTATTATGATGGGGTGGCGGAGAGGTTGAGGAAGGGGAAGTAGCTAGGTTGCTTTTGATTGCATGGATTTTATTCGCCGTTTTAGAGAATGGCCTTTTCTTTAAATGTAAAGCAAAGCGGTTAGGGTGACTTTTTGGCTCAAAAAGTTTCCTGTTCTCTGCTTATATTTGGGTATAAGGCTGGCTCTGTGCGGGGCTGGCCTTTTATTATACTCATATATATGAATGTATTTGACCTACATACTAAGATAATGTCTGATTACAAAGCCTATATCGAAAGCTTTGTAAACATTGAAAATCAGCTTATACGCAATAGGGTTAACGAAGAAATTACAAACGGCAAATTATGGCCAGAACCATTGATCCAGTTTAATCCGAGTTTTAAAACCGGTGCCGGTCTCCGGCAGCTGATTCACGATGAAAAAATCATTCACCCTGAGCTTGATAACATTTTTAAAGGATATAATCTTTACCAGCATCAAGAAGAAGCGCTGAGAAAGGGTGCAGATGGAAAAGGATTTGTTGTTGTTTCCGGTACTGGCTCCGGTAAGTCGCTGACCTATATATCAACTATACTTAACCACCTGTTTACCAAGCAGAGTTTTGGAACAGGTGTAAAAGCAATCATCGTCTACCCGATGAATGCTTTGATTAACTCGCAATTTTTGAAATTTGAAAAATTTAAAGAAAAGTATAAAAATAATACTGGCCGAGAATTCCCGGTAACTTTTAAGAAATATACCGGTCAAGAGTCAACTGAAGATAAACAGTCAACTATTGCCACACCTCCCGATATTTTACTCACTAATTATGTGATGTTGGAATTGCTCCTCACTAGGAATGCTGAAGAAAATCTTAGGAATAAAATATTTAACTCTCTTTCATTTCTTGTATTCGACGAACTCCACACTTACCGGGGCAGACAGGGATCAGATGTCGGAATACTGATTAGAAAGCTAAAGGCGCAATGTAAACAGAAGCCTGTATGTATCGGAACCTCAGCCACAATGGCTACCGGAAATACCTGGGCCGAACAGCAAGCAGTAATTACTGAAGTAGCCAATCAATTTTTTGCTGATACTTTTGAAACCTCTCAAATAATCGGCGAATACCTGGATAAAGTTACTGAGGGGCAACCCGATGCACTAAAAGTTAAGGCCGCTTTATTAAAGCAACCTGATTTTACTACTGAACAATCTATAAAACTTCATCCCGTTTCAATCTGGATTGAAGAAAAAAACATCCTGGAGTTAAAAGGAGACCGATATTTCCGTGCAAAGCCAAGAACCTTCAATGAAATTGTAACTGAGTTGGCGGCTTTTGCAAACATGGAACTTAATGATTGCATGGTGAAATTTATTGCCTACCTCCAGGCACTTGAAGCTTTCAATAAAACCCAGGCATTCAATTATCTGAAAACATATTTCCCATTTAAGATACATCAGTTTATCAATCAGACTGGTTCGGTATATGCAACCTTAGAGGCTGATCACATTCGTGATATTCAACTGGATGCTATTTCCAGAACAAGTCCTGATAAAGGGTCGAAGCCTTATTATCAGATCATATTCAGTCGGATAACAGGTACAGACTTGTATTCAGTCTTACATGATACTATAAATAATCGATTTGCTCCCAGGCCCTATAATCGCTATGTAGATGATGAGGAAGTAATTAACGCAGGTTATTTGGTTCTTCAGCAAGAAAAAAGTGATCCATTCTGGGACGAACAACGTGATATGGAGAACCTGCCTGAAAACTGGATCCGATATGACAAGAGCGGGAACCCGCAGATAAAGCGCGAATACAGAAACAGATTGCCAGAAAGGGTTTTTGTAAATGAATTTGGTAATCCTAGCGAAACACTTAAACCTGGGTTTGTTGAAGCCTGGTTTATTCCATATAATTCAAATATTGATTTTACTTCTGGAACCGTATACGACTCTAAGACAAAGGAAAGTACTATGTTTTCTTCTCTTGGTGTAGAAGGGCGGAGTACATCAACTAATGTGCTTGTTTTCTCAATGATCCGGCAAATGCATTTTGCAGGATTATATTCCGAAGTACAGAAAGTACTCAGTTTTACCGATAACAGACAAGATACTGCCCTCCAATCCGGCCACTTCAATGATTTTATTAAAGTGGGACAGTTGCGATCTGCCATATGGAGGGCCCTTCTTTCAAACAGTCAATTAGATTATAGTACAATTCTCGATGAAACATTTGATAAGCTTCGGATTAATATAAGTGAGTTTGTTTTACGGGAAGCAGATCCTGGATCACATCAATATAATGAGAATATAAAAGCAATTAAAAACGCTATATACTATAAAATTATTCATGACCTGAGAAGAGGTTGGCGAGTTATACTTCCAAATCTTGAACAATGCGGATTACTCAATATCAGTTACCGCTCACTGAATGATGAAGTAAACCGTGAAAAGTGGAAGAACCACCAGATTCTTTCAAGGCTAACAGAAGATCAATTGAAGTTATTTTTTTCCAGTTGCTTGATTATTTAAGGAAAAGTAGCGCGATTCAATTTAGTGCACTTGAACTTACTGAAATTGACAAGAATTACAGGTTATTCAGGGAAACATTAAGGCCCAGTTGGCTCTATTCGGCAGATGAAAAAATTCTTTACCCATATTATGTTCGCATACTTCCATCATCAGCCCGCAGAAACAATTTATATATTATCAGTGCGGGTTCAAGAAGTGCACCAGGCCGCTTTATAAAGAATTATTTGTTTAATACAATCAATTTCAGATTTGCAAATTCGGCTGAGTTTGAGGGTTTCATGGAATTACTGTTTAATGAACTTACCTCTTCCGGTTTTTTGGTTAGAAACGACAAGGCTTCAGATGTGCCGTTATACAGGCTTAACGGAACTTATATTATTTGGGAAAAGGGGAATGAACAAACTCTTTATCCAGATATGGTGAAAAACCCTTCGTATTTAGCCCTGACACCTCAGATTAATAAGTACTTTCAGGAATTCTATAAAACAGACTTTTCTACCCTTAAGCCAATTATGGCTGGGGAACATAGCGGACAGCTTAAGAATAATCAACGGATTTATTTTGAAGACGGTTTCCGTGATGGAAAATTTAGCCTGTTATGTTGCTCACCTACGATGGAGTTGGGTATCGATATAAGCGATCTGATGGCCGTACACATGCGGAATGTACCACCAGATCCTGCAAATTATGCGCAGCGTAGCGGAAGAGCTGGTAGAAGCGGTCAGGCTGCTATTGTATTTACTTATTGTGCTGCAACATCAGCCCATGACCAACACTATTTTCAAAACCGCTTAGACATGGTAGCTGGTATTGTTCAGGCACCCAAACTAGACTATTCAAATGAGGAGCTGTTGAGGGGACACTTGTATAGTCTCTTTCTTGCAGAAGCAGGGATCTCAGACTTAAATCAATCCCTTACAGCTCTTGTGGAAGAAACTTTGGGTACGGACTTTTTGAAACTTAAAGGTGGCGTAATTGCAAAACTCACTATCACTCAGGTTCAGATAGAAAAACTGGTTAAGATTTTCCAGGATGCAGTAAAGGATTTTAAAAATCAGGAAGGTATAAGAGACTGGTTAAATGAAAAATGGATCCGCAGGAATCTTTCTGAATCAATTTTTCGCCTAGATAGAAGTCTTGACAGGTGGAGGATTTTATATAAGAACGCCATGGCGGCAATTCAACGAGCTTCTGCAATTGAAAATGATGTAACTATTCCTTCAAAAGGTGAAAGGAAAAGAACAGCAGGACGTGAAAAAGATTGGCGCTCAAAGAAATTGATTTATTAAGAAATCCACCTGGGCAGGATACCGGAAACAACCAACAATCAGAATTTTACCCATATCGGTACCTGGCATCTGAAGGCTTTCTTCCTGGATTTAATTTTACACGTCTGCCTGTTCGTTTATTTGTTCCTCATGATGACGGGCAATACATTTCTAGACCCCGTTCTTTGGCTATCCGTGAGTTTGGTCCAAGAAACTCACTCTATTATATGGGAAATAAATTTATGGCGGGACGGATGCCTATCACAGATATGGCCAACCAGCTCAGCCGTGCCAAAATTTCATTATCTACAGGCTACATTCTCACCGATAAAAACGGCGATTTTGATCTGAATGTGGATCCTTTTGACGAAAAGATTGAGTTAAGCAATGATAATAACCGTGAACTTCTGACAAATCTTCTTGAGTTGTCCGAATGCAGAGCAGATGAACAAGCGCGAATTACCTGTGAGGAAGAGGAAAGGCAACGCGAAGGATTTGAAATTGAGACCTTCTTCTCGATGAAGAGCAATCTCAAACAGGTTCAGAGACTGGTGGCTACACTTGCCGGAGAGCCATTACTTGAAATTAGTTTTCTTCCAGCAGTTTCACTCTATAAAATAAACAGGAAATGGAAAACCTCTGAGATGAAGGGTTTTCTAATTGAAGAAAACTCCGGAATATGGAAAAGAGCTTCCATTGTAAACAATATAAACGGAGCGCCGAATCCCGTCTCCATGTTGAATGTTGAATTATTTACAGAATATACGGCTGATGCTATTTATATTAAACCACTTAAAAATTTGAATTTAGCTAATACTGAGACAGGCCCGGTAACATTATTATACGCCCTCAAACGTGGTATTGAACAACTGTTTCAAGTAGAACCGAGAGAAATCGGAGCTGAAATCATGGGTCATCCAATGGAGCCTAATATTATGATTTATGAAGCCGCCGAAGGAAGCTTGGGTATTCTTAAGCAGATTCTGAAAAGGCCCGATGTATTCAAAGAGATAGCGACCACCGCCTATGACATCTGTCATTTTAATAAATCCGTTGTTGAACAGGAAAAGTTTGGTGCGTCGTCTTACCACGACCTTTTAAGCTATTTTAATCAGCAATACCACGAATCTATCAGCCGGTACGATATTAAAGACGGGCTTGAAAATCTGATAAAAGCGGAATACACGATTCAGCATAATACCGGCTTTACAGATTACGAACAACAATACCAGTACCTCCTCAACTTAGTTGATCCTACTTCCACAACCGAAGCACAGTTGCTGAAGTACCTTTATGACAACAGGCTGCGGTTGCCGGATAAGAACCAGCATGATCTGCGGCCCAAGGGTTGCAATACGATCCCAGATTTTCTTTATGAAACAGAGGTGCAGGCTTGTGTATTCTGTGATGGTATTCATCATGACCAGGAGGAAATAAAAAAGTTAGATATACAAAAGCGAGCTTGCGTGGAGAACTTAGGATATGAAGTGGTTGTATGGCATTACCGCACACCTCTCTCAGACCTGGTAAAACAGTATCCACACATATTTTCAAAAATCAGAATATGATTGTTAAAAACTATACGGCCGGATCTCTCGTTCGGGTTTATGAACGGGACTGGGTAGTTATGCCCAATAACGACCCGGAGTTGTTATTGCTAAAACCGCTTGGAGGTGCAGAAGAGGAGAGCATTGCCATTCTAAAAACACTTGGCTTTCCGGAGGATAAAGTGGTAGATACCCGTTTCCCATATCCGGCACTCAGCGATTTAGCCGATTTTGCTTCTGCCCGCTTGTTGTACGAATCGACCCGCCTGCTATTCAGAAGCGGAGCCGGGCCATTCAGAAGCTTTGGCAAGCTGAGTTTTCGGCCACGGTCTTATCAACTAGTTCCCCTGATTATAGCATTGAGACAAGAGGTAACACGGTTATTAATTGCCGATGATGTGGGTATTGGAAAAACCATTGAAGCTGGATTAATTGCCAGGGAACTGATTGACAGGGGTGAATTAAAAAGCTTTGCTGTAATCTGCCTTCCCCATCTATGTGAACAATGGCAGGAAGAACTGAAAGCAAAATTTGAATTAGATGCTGTGATCATCCGCTCGGGGAATATCAGTTCCTTAGAGAAGGGGTTGCCTGCGCATACCAGTATTTATCGTCATTACCCTTACCAGGTTATTTCAATTGATTATATTAAGACAGAAGCTAACCGGAACCTGTTTCTCCAGGAGTGTTGTGATTTCATTATTGTGGATGAAGCACATACCTGCGCCAATACATCCGGTAAAGAAAACAGCCAGCAGCAACTTCGTTATGCATTATTGAGAAAGCTGGCCGAAAAAACTACCCGAAGCATGGTGCTGCTGACAGCTACACCGCATAGTGGTAAGCCGCAGGAGTTCCAGTCAATTCTTGGCCTTTTAAATCCGGAGTTTAATAAACCTGATTTTGATTTAGCAGATACTGATACGATAAAAAAATCGGTCCACACTTTATACAACGCAGGCGGGTGGATATCCGGAAGTTCCAGAAAGAAGAGCACCCACGTAGTGAAAGGATTCCCGGTGAAATTGAGTACGAATTGTCAACAGCATACGCCGTACTCTTTGATAAAATGACCCTTTTTGCCCGGGATATTGTTAAAGAAGATACCGGTAATCAGTTTCGGCAGCGCCTGAAGTACTGGGCTGCACTTGGTTTATTGAGAGGTGTAATGAGCAGTCCGCAGGCGGGTATTGATATGCTCCGTAACAGGGCTTTCCGGAAAAATGAAGAAGAAGCTGAAGAGTTGTTTGGTACAGAAGAACTATTCGATTTGTTGGGTAAGGACAGAGACACCCTGCCTATAGACCTACTTGAGAAATCTAATTTTTCGGATTCGGAAGTAAGGCGATTAAGACAATTAGCCGCCGATCTTCAGCAGCTTATGGGTTTTGAGAAGGACTGGAAGGCCAAAGCAACCTACAACCAACTTAAGAAATGGCTGAAAGAGGGGTTGAATCCGGTGGTTTTCTGTAAATACATTGAAACGGCAAAATACCTTGGTGGACTGTTGCAAAAGCTGAAAACAGATTTCAGTGATTTAGAAACAGAAGTGATTACCGGGGATATACATGATGAAGAACGTAAGGAAAAAATTCAACTGCTGACAGAGAAACAAGATATCCGTCGTTTGCTGATCTGTACCGACTGCCTCAGTGAGGGAATTAACTTGCAGCACGGTTTTAATGCAGTGTTACATTATGATCTTCCCTGGAACCCCAACCGCTTAGAACAACGGGAGGGAAGGGTGGATAGGTTCGGACAACCTTCAAAAAAAGTGTACACATACTTGCTCATGGGTAAGGATAACCCGATCGACGGAGTCGTGGCCCGTGTATTATTAATGAAAGCTATTGAGATTAAGCAGCAGCTTGGTATATCAGTACCCTTCCCGGAGGATAGTAAGAGTATAATGGAAGCGGTAAGTGCAGCGGTACTGATGAATCCTTCCTTGGCTAAACCAACCGCCCGCCAGTTAGATATTGGATTTGAAGACCCTGTTGCCGAAGAAGAGGCTAAAGTGGGAACAGCCTATAAAGAAGCAGTAGAAAAGGCAGAAAAACTTCGCAACCGGTTTGCGCAAACACAACTTTTAGAAAAATTAGATATTGAGGAAGACCTTAAGTTAACGGACGAGTCATTGGGAAATCCGGAAGCGGTAGCGGAGTTTATCAAACAGTCCATTTCTTTTTTGGGAGGCCATATCAGTGAATATAAGGCCGGCTTTAAAATTCAACCCGGAAACCTCCCGGCTACTGTAAAGGCTTTTTTGCCAGCTAAAGGAGCCTGGGCCATCAGTTTTGAATCTCCCACACCGGAAGGATTCCATTATATCGGACGAAACAGTGCTTTTGTAGAAACAATTTCCCGCATTATTATCAGTGGGGCTTTTGACCGTATACCACCTAAGGTAGCCCGAACCAGCCTTTTCCGTAGTGACCAGGTAGATACCAAAACCGTTTTAGCCATACTCCGTGTGCGAAATGTAATGAGAAGGAAAAAAGGGGTTGGCGAACTAGTAGCTGAAGAACTAGTCTGCTGGGGATATCGGAATACCATGGAGGAGGGAAACATTCTTTCCCACGCAGTTGTAAAAGAACTGCTTGGCCAATTACGCGTGAACCAGGATATTAATCCTGCACAACAGGAACGGTTTTTAGCCACAGAGATTGAACATGTAAAAACGAATGAAACCATTTTAAATACAGTGGTAAAAGAACATACACAAGCCATGGTGAATATGCATTCCAAATACCGGAAGGCATTGGGTACCGATGATTTTGAAGTAGGCACTATTGTTCCGCCTGATGTATTGGGCTTGTATATCATTTATCCGAAAATCTGAGCAACTTATGCGGTACAACGCAGTTTACATATCCGGAAATCTGATTTCCCAGGAGCTGATCGATAAATTAGATGACGACAGTGCAGAAGGTCAGCGCCCCGCTGATTTTGGACTTGAGACCGGCACAAGAGTCCGGCAGGATATTGCCCGGGCCTGGACAGATGCCAATGATTACTGGAAGATATTCAAACGCAAAGCTGATGCGCTCAAGGATACAGAGAAAGGAACAACCGAAACCCGGAATCTATGGACCATTCCCCTTTATCATTATTAGGGTATGATTTGCGTTATCAGCAACAGGCCGAAGTGATCAATGAGAAGAATTATGAAATTAGCCACCGGACCGGAAACAGGGGCGACTACCCGGTGATGATAGTGAGTGTAAAAGACGAGTTAGATAAGAAACCGGAGGGTAGCACCCGTTACCGGATGAGCCCGCATGCCCTTTTACAGGAGTATCTCAATGTTACGGAGCATACCTATGGTTTAGTCACTAATGGTAAACTTATCAGGCTTTTACGCGATAATGGCCGGATTACCCGCCTCACGTATTTAGAGTTTAACTTAGAAAAAATATTTGAGGAAGATCTCTATGCTGATTTTGCCCTGCTTTACCGGTTGCTGCATGTAAGCCGGATGCCTGAGACGCAGACTGCTGCCAAGGAAAGTATCATTGACAAGTATTATGAGCAAGCCATTGAAGCGGGTACCCGAATCCGGGGCAGTCTGAGCAAAGCTGTAGAGGAAGCTATAAAAGTCTTTGCAAACGGCTTGCTCCGCCATCCGGACAACACTGCATTGAGAGAGGCCCTGCAACATCAACAACTTACAGAGTTAGAGTTTTACCAGGCACAACTCCGTTTAATATACCGCTTGTTATTTGTAATGACGATCGAAGAGCGGCGTTTAGTATATCCGGAGAACCTAGATGCGGAGCAGATCAGACTTTCTGAAATATATTATACTTACTATAGTCTGCAGCAACTCCGGAACCTGTCAGGTAAGAAGCAGTTTGTAACACCCCTGCATCATAACCTGTATATCCAGCTCTGGCACAATTTCAGGCTATTTGAAAGCGGAAAATATGCGCAAAAGCTCGGTATGGAGGCATTGGGCAGCGGGGTATTTGACCCGGGAAATCTTGGTTTGTTGGATGGATGTAAAATGTATAACCGGGATTTATTGGATGCATTGTACCTGCTCAGTTATTTTACTGATGAGGATAGCGGACAACATATCCGGGTGAATTACGGAGCCTTGAATGTGGAGGAGTTTGGCAGTGTGTATGAAGGATTATTGGAATATAAAGCAGCCGTTACGGAAATAGACGGGCAGTGGCAGTTTACTTTTGTACTGAGTGATGAACGCAGTAAAAGTGGCAGCCATTATACACCCGAGGAACTGGTACAGCCGCTGATTAAACACAGCCTTGAATACCTGATAGCCGATAAGCTCAAAGAGAAAGACCCGGTGGCCGCCCTGCTCAGCCTCAAAGTATGTGATGTGGCCTGCGGCAGCGGGCATATTCTGCTCAGTGCGGCCAGGCGGATTGCCTTAGAAGTAGCCCGAAAGCAATTTAATGAAGAGCAGCCAAGTCCCGCCCACCAGCGCTGGGCTATCCGTCAGGTGATTACCCATTGTATTTATGGGGTGGATAAGAACCCATTGGCCGTGGAATTGTGTAAAGTGGCCATGTGGCTGGAAGCACATAACCCGGAAGAGCCGCTTAATTTTTTAGACCACCATATTAAATGCGGTGATGCTATTGTAGGCTTGGCCCACCGAAGCGAATTAGAAAGCGGCATTGCCAATGAAGCTTTTAAAACATTGCAAGGAGATACGAAAGAAATTGCTTCTTCGTTTGCAAAACGAAATAAGGAAGAAAGAAAAAAAACAGCCTCTACCGCGGCGGGACAGCAATTAACTACCGAACAGCAACTTAGTAATACGGTGCAAGAGGCTATGGTCGAATATAAAACCTTTAGCCAACTACCCGAAACCACACCTGAAGAAATCGAACGCAAGGCAAAAGCCTACAAGAAATTTATTGATGGCAAGGGCTTTACTTTTTTAAAGGCGATGGCCGATACACAGGTAGCTCAATTCTTTATTCCTAAAACTGAAGCCAATAAGGATTATCTGATGACTGATGCAGATTTCCGTTTGATATTAAGTGGTTACAAAGGATGGCAGGATAGAAAAGTGGCGAAGGCAACAGCAGTGGCATTAGAACAAAGGTTCTTTCATTGGTTTATTGAGTTTCCGGAAGTGTTTAGTGAAGGTGGTTTTGATTGTGACTTGGGTAATCCCCCATTTTTAGGTGGTCAAAAATTAAGTGGAAGTTTAGGCGACCCATATTTAGAATACATAAAATACCAATTTGCCCCGATTGGTGCAGTTGATTTGGTAACATATTTTTTTAGAAGAATTTACACCATTATCAAACAATGTGGCTTTCAGTCATTGATTTCTACAAATACCATTGCACAAGGTAAAGCCCGTGAAGATGGCTTGGATATAATTGTCCAGCAAGGCGGCACTATTAATCATGCAGTAAAAAGCATGAAGTGGCCAGGAATTGCTGCCGTAGATGTGGCATTGATAACAATTACAAAGCAAGCATGGAAAGGCAATTTTATTTTGTCGGGGAAAGAGGTACAGACTATAACTCCATATTTGGATGATGCTGAATCTCTTGGCAATCCATTTGTCTTAAAACAAAATGAGAACAAAAGCTTTCAGGGTAGTATTGTTTTGGGTAAAGGATTTGTTTTAGAACCTTACGAAGCAGAGGCGATAATAAAGAAAGACCAAAAAATAAGGAAGTTTTGTTTCCTTACATTAATGGTGATGATTTAAATAACAATCCAGACCAAAGTCCAAGCAGGTGGGTAATTAACTTTTTCGATTGGCCAGAAGAAAAAGCTAAACTGTATCCCGATTGTTATGAAATTATTGAAAGACTTGTTAAACCTGAAAGACAAAGATGGGCTACTGATAAAGATGGTAAGGAAATTATAGGTGAATATGCTCTGCGTAAACCATTACCTGAAAAATGGTGGATTTATGGGGAGAAAAGACCTGCTCTATACAGTACGATATCAAATATGGAAAAAATAATGGTAGTGCCTTTAGTGAGTAAATATTCATCTTTTGAATTTGTGCCAACCAATATCGTTTACATGCACAAATTGGCAGTTATAGCTTTGTGTAAAAAGTCAGATTTCTCGTTGCTTACATCCACGATTCATAATTCTTGGAGTTGGAAAAATTCATCAACTCTTGGTTCTGGTACTTTAAACTATTCATCCACAGATTGCTTTGAAACATTTCCATTCCCTAAAATAAACTCTCAACTAGATCAGCAATTAGAAAAAATTGGGGAAGCCTATCACGAACACCGTAAGCAACTGATGTTGGGTCTGCAATTAGGGCTTACCAAAACCTATAATTTGTTTCATTGTAATGCCATTACGGGACAAGCTATAAATGAGCAAGACAAACAGGTAGCCGCCCTGCAAAAGCATTTAGAAAAAGCCCCCAATAAAATTTCATTTGATGACGCCATACAAGGCATCCTCAAACTCCGTGAGCTGCATGTAGAAATGGATCAGGCAGTATTGGAAGCTTATAGTTGGTCGGATATCGCACTGCGACATGATTTTTATGAAGTGGACTACCTGCCCGAAAACGATCGTGTACGTTATACCATACATCCGGATGCAAGTAAAGAGGTATTAAAGCGCTTTTTGGAGCTGAATCATAAGATTCATGAGGAGGAGGAGGTGAAGGCAGGGTTGTGGGAGAAGAAGGGGAAGAAAAAAAATCTGGAGAACAATAAAGATGCGAATGAAAATCTGGGTGGCTTATTCGCACAATAAATGCTTAAAATGATTCAGCAATTCAAGATATCCTGGAATGTTTTAATCAAAATAATTAATTGTATGCCAAAATCTCCCTATTTATTAAATGAGAATCGCCTTGCTGATGTAGTCGCTGCTATTCAGGTAATGGGCACTTATAAGTTTTACAAATTAACTTTTGCAGGATGGTCCGACCGAATTTATGGAGATGAATCAAAGGCGGACTACTGGAAGATAATATTTTTAGAACATCCCGAATTTTTCAGGCTAGATGAGAAAAAAGAAAAAGCCTCTTTGGTATGGCGTCGTCAGCATCCCAAAAGATATAATGTAGATTTAGAAAAGTTGATAACAAGGGAAGAATTTATTGCTATGCCCAATGATGATAAAGCCAGGGTTTCCCGTCTGCCATTAACAGCGGAAACCATTCAATCGCTGATTGCTACGGCAATTGATATGCATTCCAGGGCACTACAATTTGAACAAGACAAGCGGTGGCTTATTAATTTAGTTATAAGCGGGGTTGGTGGGCTTTTGGGAGCAATAATTGGGGGTGTTCTAAAAAAATAGCGAGGCAACTTGAGGAAATGATAATTGAGGAATTCTGGTTATATTAAAAATATCTTATATTGATATTCGTTTTAATTAATAGCTATGAGTGATCAAATGAAATTAAGCATTCCTCTGGATACAACAGAATATACATTGCATATTGCTTTAACGGCACTGCCACAGAAAAATTGCAAGAAATTTATAGATGCCATTAAAAGCGATTTTTTTCAGAAGTACAAGGAAAACTGTAACAAGTATTTACCTGGTGAAAAACTGAATGAAAATTTATATGAGCCGTTGGCCTATTATATTTTTGGTAGTTATGATATTGCATTTATTTCATTAATCGACAGATTCAAGGTGTCTCAGCGCCTTCTGGTTCAACCAGCTTCAGCCAATAATAGTGAGGGTTTTGATTCCAGCGCATTTCAGGTGATTACGGGCATTTGCCCCCGCATCAGTCCAAATTTTGATCCATCGTCTACCTTTTTCTCCAATAAAATCAATAATAACAACAATGCAGAAAACAGGTTCGTCACAATCTGTAATTTAAAAGTTAACAGTAAGCTTCTGATCGGAAATGGGAGCAAACTGATCGATCAGATATTTATTACAAGACATAAAAAAATTGGAGAATTATTTGGCGTAACGAGTGAACAGCTTCGTGATAAGTATTTTATCATGCAGTCCTTTAGTTGTTTCGAGATCTCTGTAGTATTATTTACAAGTACATTAGATACGAAATCTGAAGATAAGAACCAGCCAGCAAGAAATAATATTAAGTCATTTATTGGAACGCTGCGTACATTAACTTTAAAGGACATGGATGAGTGTTGTGTAAGCATTGTTGAAAACCCAGTTTCGGGCGAAACAATATTCAAAAATTCCATCTATACCGTTAACCATTCTGAAGAATTAAACCTTTCTGGAAATAACGAGTATAAGCCCGAAAATAATTTCCTTTTTTCTGATTCTCATTCATATATCGGTATACGTAGAGAGGAAGTTGACGACGTGGAAGATCTGCATGGAGAAGAGATAAAAACTAGAACTGAGGCCCAATTGAAGCCTGGGTATTTAAATGGATTTAAAGATACCCTACACAAAATTCAGGGAATAAGTGGCCAATCAATTCATCCTGAAAATGACACACAATATTTAATTACAGGGAAGTATGATTACCAATTCTTTCTTGGCGATAATATACAATCAAACTTGTCTTTGATTAAAAAAATTACCCAAATTGAGAATTCCGAGTTTCCTTTAGGAAAATATTCCCGAAAAATCAAAACCAGCATTTCATTTGATTATGAACCAACTGGGGATAGGATTAAAAGTCAGTTTTCGTTCAAGACTATTTTGAAAAAGAGATTTATAACTGATTTTGAAATTGATATAGCACAAATTAATGAAGATCTAAAGGAGTTAAAAGTATCCAGGCTTGTTAGAGGAAAAGTCTTAAAAGTTTTTTATAACTATACAAATTTGATTCAGGACTCCATTTTATTTATTTTCCTTCTGGATTTTGTGGATTTAGTAAAACATTTGAATAAACTTATTAAGGAAAAGAAGAAGATGTATGATTCGTTCTTTTCACTTGATTCGAAAGCGACAGAGTCTATCATGACTTCCTATTCCGTAAACGATTTTGAGGAAGCTTTAACGGAGATTGTTGAAATATTTCAAAAGGGTTATCAGCTTCGGTTATTGAACAGCTCTCAGTTTGAAGAAATTACAGATTTTGATCTTGATTTTAATAGTTCACCACAACAATTATTGTCATCCTATAACAGTATGGCAAAAGGTATTCATGAAGTATTTTTTGAATCTAAAGGTGAATATAATTTTCCCGATTCTCCGCTTATAATGATCAATTTTAAAAATACGGTAGCAACTGCTTACACAATTAATTATGATGTGTATCATTTAATTTCTCCTGAATTCATTTTTTTTACAGTTCTTAAGGAAACATTAAATAAATATCGGGAAGCATCTAAGCGGGAGACAAATATTTACAGTGCTATTGCAGCAAGTAGTACAGCCTTATTCGCTTATTTCAACAAAAATAAATACTTCAATACTCTTATTGAGGGAGGTGTGAGTCCAAGAGATATTGATAATATTTTCATTGACTATATTCGGCTCCGGTTTTATTTGGCTCAGATTATAAGATGTATGTAACGTGGTCCTGGAATTATAATTTACAGTCATCTTCCATGTATGATACGGTTGGATTGTTTAATGAGTTACACTTTAAGAATGAATTGAACCGAATCATGTTTGTTGGATATCTGGCAGGTAAAGATGCGGAAGTGTCTGAATTGAAATCACCGTTACCGGAATTACAGGTGTATTGGAGCAGAGAGTATCTCATTTTGAATGAACAAATGCGTAGACTTTTTAAAACGGAGGATAAAGGATTATTTGTAGTACCGGAAATACAAAAACTTAAAACAGATGTGGAGGAATTGGTAAAGGATATTATTGCAAGAAAAGTTTCAAGTGAACCATTTAGATCTCTTTCTGGCAGGAGCTTTTCTGATGCCAATAATGAATATGAATATCTTGAAAATTGTTTTAAAGTCTTTGCAGATGAATCTGACGAACTTATGGAGGTTTTAAAATTGGGAAAACCAATTCTATACAATCCGGAAGAGGCTGGATTTTTCTTTACTTTTGGGTCTTGCTCATATTTACATGAGGTTTATATATATGCGAAATAAAGGAGAGGTAATATTATTACGTAGGAGTTGGAAAGAAGGTAAGCCGCTAAAGGGCTTTATTGATAGTCAGGATAATAGTAAATGGCTTTATCATATTGACCCCATGGGTGGAATTTTCTTTACTGACAACAGGAATGCTAAAGAATACTTTCAGGTTCGAAATGCTGTTCTGCAATCTATATGGCATATGGGTATGGAATTAAAGAAAAAGCACTTTTTCAAGTTATAAAATCATTTATGGATCAAACAATTAGAATTCTTTGGCTTTCTGATATTCATTATAGAAAAGATTTTCTATATGATGATGTTTTGCAAGTTAGAATCCAAAGCTTTTTGCAGGAAGTTGAACTATATGTAAATACTTTGTCATCGAATGGAACGGATAATGTTATTCATTACTGTATCTTAAGTGGTGATTTGGCGTTTTCAGGTAAAGAGAATGACTATGAAAAGCTCGATAAAGATTTGATCAACCCTTTACGCGAGAAATTAAAATTAAATGGACAATCTCCATTTTTATGCTGCCCAGGAAATCATGATGTCAATAGAAGTAAGGAATCATTGTACCAAGCTTTTATAGAAGCAGTTGATCAGCTAATTGACAAAGAGCAAGAATATGAAGAAAATATTTTCAGTTCATATCCTGCTAGTATGGCTGCTGCAAGACATAATATATCACGTAACACAATCCTGGAAGATAATAGTTTGGAAAAGGCTAAAGAAGTTTTTCATTTTTATTCTGAATATGTAAAAAAAGTTTTGCCGCCTATAGCTGAAGATTCTAAGGGTATGCTAAATAATTATCGATCTAATAATGGTTTATATGGGTACATTCTTGATCATGAAAATAAGCTAGTTATTAATTTGCTTAACTCTGCTTGGTTTCGCTTGGTGATGGTTT
>JADJDJ010000001.1 GCA_016702745.1 Chitinophagaceae bacterium | reverse complement strand
CTGAATGATCATCGGGGGAATCTGCAATTCATCGGTTTCCAGATCACCTGCCGCGACTATTTCATAGGAAAAGGCATCCGGGTAGTGCACTTTTTGTACTTCCAGGTATTGGGTCAGAAAATCGATTTCCTGTTCAATGCTGATATATTCCTTGTAAGTGCTTTCCAGTGTTTCCCGCATGATATTACTGAACCTTGCCAGATTACCTGCCATTACCTCTCCATGATTTTCCTGGAGGGCCAACTTTTGTAATGTGGTAAGGGTATTAAAAAAGAAATGCGGATTCATTCTGGCCTGGTTGAGTCTTTGTTCTGTTTCCAGTACAACCTTTTTGTGTTTCAGGGATTGTTGCCTTACATAAAATCCGATGGCCAATAGCGCAAGGATACCGGCGATAGACAGCAACAGGTAAATCTGTTTTTTGCTGAGATCCCTGATCGTGTTTTCGTTTTTGGCCTGATTATATTTTTTTTCCAGTTCCGTGATGGCATTGTTTTTTTCTACGGAGAATAGGCTGTCCCTGATGGCAACCATTTTTTCATACGCATTAAGACCTCGGGTGCTGTCTCCGTTTGCTTTAGAAGCCAGGTAAATATTTTCGTAGGCACTGATCATCATTTGCGGATTAAAAGCTGTCGCATATTGCAGGGCGGAATCCGCCATGATACCTGACTCCTCATATTTTTTCATCTGATATAATGCAGCAGCTTTTTTACTGAATCCGGCATAAGTAATCCGGTCGAATAAGTGTACTCCTCTTGGGCTGCTTTTAATTATGATTTCGGCATACCGGATGGCTTCTGATGTTTTGCCGGTTTGCAGAGAATAGCCGGCCATGGTTTCATTGGCTTCCAGGAAAGCCAGGATATCCTTGCTTTTTTCGGCAATACTCATTGCTTCGAGACCAAGGATCGAAGCGGAATCGGCATAGGAAGAAGTGCTGGTTTCTTTGTACAAGTCAAGATAGGAATTGGCAAGTCTTGTGGCAACAGAGGCAACCAGGGAGGGTACTTTGTTTTGTTGTTTTGCTGCGGCCATGGCGTTCCGGTAATAAAAAATGGCTTTTGCCGTTTGGCCGATGGAGGAAAATGCGGAAGCCAGGTCTGTGTTGGCCCGGCTGAGTCCGTAGTAATCTTTTGCTTTTGTGGCGGCATCAATTCCTTTCAGACCGGCAATAACAAAACTGTCCTGCTGATTTAATTCCAAATACATTTTAGCCAGTGTGCTGTAATGTCTCACATATAAATCCTGGTTACAGTTTTTTTCTTTTAGCAGTTTTTCTTCTTCGGCCAGAAAGAGACGGGCAGCACCGGTATTTTTTTCTGCGATAGCGATCTGGGCCATCCATCCCTGATAGAAAATAATACAGGCAGTGTTTTTATAATTCAGGAGTTTCCGGGCATAAAAAGAAGCGGAGTCCAGTTGGCCGGAATTGAAAAAGAATCCCATCGGCGCTCTTAAAGATTCTGCTTCCCGGCAGTTGCAATTTTCCTGTGAATGCAGGGGCTGGCTGCTGATAAGGGATCCGGCAAGTAAAAACAGGATATACAATAATCTGGTATACATGCTAGATATTGATTAAGACAGGCACTTTCCCGCCATTCATCATACTGAGACAAAGATTGGCACAATGCAGTGCCTGTAAGATAAGAAATGAATCACATTCCTTTTCATACTCTTCATTTAGCTGCAGGATAAAGTCATGTGATTCTTTTTGCCAGTTCACCCGGGGGAGTAAGGCCAGCATTTCTTCTCCATTCATGTGATAGAGAGAGAAACGCAGCCTCCAGTTGGAGGATCTGATGAAGCGGTACTTCTTCCTTCGGTTAATCAGTTGTATAAGCAACCGGGCACCCGGCTCAACCGTGGTGCTGGCAACTTTTTTTGACTGAAGCATCGTATGCCAGATACCGGTTCCTGTTTGACGAATCAAGAAATAATCACTGGTAATGAGTTCGGCACTCGCTAAACCTGAATCGGTGTACCCCAGGGTAGAGGCAGGCAGATTTTCTCCGTTATGCAGGATGAATTTTGTTTTACTGAGTGTTTGAATTTTCATATTCAACAGACTAAAATTACCCGGATTTCAACTAACTGGAAGTTGGTATCACCCGTGATGTTTTTCGTTTTATGAACGATTCGAATGATTTGATAAGTGAAAGGAATCAGGATCCAGAGAGTGAGTAGGGTAGTCAGCAGATATCAAACAGGTCTGATCGAAAGTGAAATCCGATGAAAAATGGAGTAAAATGAAAATAGTTTCGGGTAAAATAAATACCATGAAAACTTTTGTGACCTTAATAGCCTTTCTACTAATATGCCTTACCGGACAGTCTCAGCCTGGTGATTACTCCGGTCCGGCAAAACTAACCGTTAACGCATTTTGGGATGGAGCTGCTAAACTGGAGCAATCTATAGCTGGTGGGGGATCAAACCTCGATAAAGATAAACTGGTCACGCTGCAAAGGAAAATTTTCGATGTTAAAGCCAAAGATCCTGCCTATAGTACTGCTTCCATGGAAGCGAAGATTGCCAGTTTAAAAGAGAAGATCGAGGGTAATCTGAAAAAAAATACAGAGGCATCAGTGGCTGTGATGGATAAGATGAAAAGCACCCGGTTATATACAGAAGCGCTGAAGAACCTGTTTTATTACAGTACCCAGTTAGGAAATTCTGATTTACCGGGAATCAAAGAAAGAATTGCAGCCTATAAACAAAAGACAGCTGATATTCTCACTATGGACCGTAGCGGGGCTGGCAAAGAACTGGAGTCACATAAAACGAAGCTGAAAATAACATTTCGTCAGGCCGAAAAAGATTTGTATGAACTGGATCGCCGTTGCCGGGAGCAAACCAATAAGGATAATGCGGCTGTTCGGTATTACGAGTTGATGCTCACCCAGGCTTTTTGGGACGCAGCACGGCAGGTATATCCGGAGGAATCTGATTTTACAAAGGCCAACGATATTGCATCGAAATTATTAACCGGACTTGGAACCATTGAGCAGGTATATGCCCTGGCTGAAAAAAGTAAAGAACAGAAAATTAATGATACCCGGCTGCCGGAACCTGCAGTGGTGGATCCGGCGCTTGAAAAATTGTTTCTTGATATTTTTAATGAGAATCATGCTGCTGAATTTAAAGGAAAAGCCATTAGAGCGGTTGTTACCAGCAAAGACTGGTCGGTGCAGCGACATGAAATCACAGGAATTATAACCGGCCGTACCCGCAGGGCAGTCATTGTATATAAAACATCCGAAGGGAGATGCTATCTCACCGGAAATTTTTTTCTGCACCAGGAATATATCGGCAGCAGTTTTACCAGTGCCACCACTTCTCCCTATGGCATTTTGGGCAGTCAGGAAATGCGGTGCCAAAATGTACATTAGATAAAATTTGTTTAATGAAAAAAGTAATTGCAATCATTTTATGCTTTGGGATTTATGTAAGTGCTCCGGCACAGGATCCTTTGTATAAAGGCCCTGCCAAAGCGGTGGTAGACTCTTTTTGGCTGGCGGTATCCAACCTGGAAACTTTATTAGCCAGTGGCGTTTCTCAGGAGGATGCTAATAAACTGATCCTGAGTCTTGACAGGATGAAAGATAGAATCCGGGAAAAGGACCGTGCCTATATTTATGGACCTTTGAATGAAAAGATAAAATCGCTGACTAAGTTAGAAAAGCAATACAGAGATGAAAAAAACGGGATAAAGACTTTGACAAGCCCCGGTATAGGAGACGAAACTATAAAAAAGATAAACGAATTGTTGACGGCCATGTTTGATGTCAGCCTGGGTGAACATAAAGTACCGAATCTCCGCAGTAAAGCAGAAGCGATGGACAAAAACCTGCTTTCATTACTTTCACTGGACCGAAGTGGGAGTCAAAGAACACTGGCCAGGTATCTTGTACGGTTAAATAAAAAAGCGGTTGAAGCCCAGAATGGTTATCCTGTTTTGGAGAAAAAATGCCTCGAAAGAACAGATATCGAAATGGCAGCTGTTGATTTTTACCTCTTCGGTTATTATCGTTCCTATTGGGATGCCGCCCGGAAAATATTTCCGGAGGAATCGCAGCTGGATGCGGCCTATACCGTCACAAACAGAATCCTTACCGGGTTTGGATCAGTGGAAAAATTAGAGGGAATTGTATCTGTAAATTATATCCGTCAGGTAAAGGAAACAATGATACCCACACCAAAAATCAGGGATACGGGTCTGGAGCAGCTTTTTATGGAAGCCTACAATAAAATGTACAGTGAGTCCTTTAAAGGAAAGGCATTAAAGGCGGTGATCTTGAGTGATGACTGGACCATTGAAAGGAATGAAATCTCAGGTGTCGTAACAGGAAGGCTGCGCAAAGGCGCTATTGCATATAAAAATTCAGAAGGGAAATGTTGCCTGATCCGCGAATTTTTTATAAAGCAGGAATATGTGGGCGGCGCTTTCACTGGAACAAAATCCGTTTATGCTGTGGGTAAAGGACAGGAAATGCTTTGTGAAAACTTAAAATGATCAGCCTCCCTGCTTATCCTTATCAATAAAAGGGAGTTTGATCAATACGACCACCCCTTTACCGGAACTATTATTGTCGATACTAAAAGATGCTTTTGTCTTCAGTTTAATATTGAGCAGATAGATCCGGTCCCGGATGATCTGGCTGGCCCTGGAGATATGTTCGCTGTTTTCTTTTCCCGTTACAGATAAACCTTTTCCGTTGTCGGTGATTTTTATCTGAAGTTCTGTATTGACTTTTTCAAAATTCAGATTGATCTCCCCCGGGTAATTGATACCTGAAAAGCCATGCTCAATACTGTTTTCAATAAATGGCTGTAGGATCATCGAAGGGATCAGGGTGTATTCAGGTTCTATCGAATCTGCGATATGAATCTGAAAACTGAATTTTTGTGGAAAACGGATTTTTTGTAGTTGCAGGTACTCTGTCAGAAATTCAGTTTCCTGCTCAATGGTTACATATTCCTTATAGGTACTTTCCAGCGTTTCCCGCATAATATGAGAGAATTTGGAGAGATTGCTGGCAATGCTTTTCCCATCATTACCTTCCATGGCAAATGATTGGAGTGAGGACAGTGCATTGAAGAAGAAATGCGGGTTCATCCGGGCCCTGTTCAGGCGCTGTTCAGTTTCCATGATTTTTTGTTTGTTCTTCAGGGATTGCTGGCGGATAAAAAAAGCGAGTCCGATTAATGCGAAAAGACCGGCTACTGCCAGCAGGATATAGATTCTTTTTTGCTGGGCCAGTTCTTTGATGGTTTTTTCGTTTTTGGATTTATTGTATTTCTGTTCGAGTTCATTGATCGCCTTTGATTTTTCCGCATTGGTCAGGCTGCCCTGAATTTCAATATAACTGTTCATGGCATCCACAGCATCCTTGTACTGTTCTGACCGCATACTGATCTGGTAGATCAGCGCATAGGCGTTGGCGATATTCTCCGGGTTTCCGGTTATCTTATTAATGATCAGGCAGGAATCTGCCAGCCTCCTGGCTTCGGGAAAATTTTTCATTTCCATCATCACATCTGCCTTGTCACCATAATTGGTAGCCTGTAAAGTCATGTTGCCTGCTGCCTTAGAGAGGTAAAAACTGCTGTCAAGATATTTTAAGGCGGTTTGGTAATCACCGGTTTCATGGGCATATCCATTCATCATATTATACCCTTTTTGAAGCAGTTTAGTGAATTGATGCTCCTTGCAAATCACTAATTGTGCCCTGGTAAACTGTTTTGCAGAATCAAGTAATGCTGTATTTTCAGTATCCTGGTATCTCCAGAAAAACACAGAGGCAAGACGGGTGAAAAGAGAAGCTTTCTCCAATGGCTCTTTTATTTTTTTCAAGTATGTCCAGTACTTTTCTTGCGTATTCAATACCCTTACCTGATTCTTTCATTTTATTGAAAGTTTGCGCTACCTGTAGCAAACAAACTGCCTCTTCAAACTGATCTCCTGACTCTTCTGCGAGGGGCAATGCTTTCAGACTGTACTCCAGTGATTTTGTGAACTCACCGATGGAGAAATTTAAGGAAGACATCAGCCTGTAATAATTGTAATAGGATTTTTCATTGCAGGAAGTTCTGCTGAGCAGCTGATAGGCTTTATCGAGGCTTTCTTTTGCAGAATCAAACTGGTTGCGTAAAAAGAATGATTCCGCCAGCCATTCCTGATAACTGGCAGCGCAGGTACCAGCCTTTTCTTTTTGCAATGCCATGAGGGAAGACTGGAGATCAAAACGGTCATTGGTCCTTTGTTGTTTCCGGATATCCAGTGCCGTTTTACAAGCACAGTCCTGTGCAAACAGCTCACCATGACTAATCACCCATATGAAAAGAAAACTGATAATGTTTTTCATTGTACAACAGGGATATTTATGTCTAAATGTAAGCTAAACCGGGCTTAACAAGTGTTTGGCCCTGCAAATCTGCAAATAGAAGTATTTAAAGGATGAGCAGGTATCTATTTATTTTCAGCAATTGTCTATTGTTTAGCGGCATTTATTTTAAAAAAGTATCCTCTCTAAATAAAAAAAATCCTGCCAGGCAGGATTTTTTTGACGTAAGGGGTAACGGCTATTGCTAATGATCAATCTGCTATTTTATTTCTCCACCACCAGTTAATCAGGGCCAGTAGCAGGAGGGGAGGGAGTGCAAGGATGAAAACAGTCAGGGCCGGGAAGTACTGGTTCTTGCCCAGGATACCAGCCTGCCAGCGGTTGATTGATGGAACAATCCACCAATCTGATCTGGCCATAAAAGCAGCCGTACCCAGGATCGCCATTGCAAGAAAAAGGCTGACAGACTTCATTGCTCCTCCTGTTTTTTAGCTGGTTGGTAGAGCCAGATTCCAATACAACTGATCGCAATTAAAAAGGCAAACGTTTCGTATGTTTAAAATTGGTTTTCTCTTCCAGCAATGTAATCAGCAGGGCCGCCAGAATCACGACCACCAGAATAATACCTGCTTTTTTCAGTTTGCCTTCTTTGGGCCAGAATTCCTGTTTATTCATCTTTCATTTTGTGTTTAATGACACATATTGTCTGGTATCCGGGTTACAATTATTCGTTGATAATTCTCCGGATCTTATTATTGTTAAAATCTGCAACATAAAGCAAATTGTTACTGAAGTCTGCGGAAACTGCAATAGGGCTATCAAATCTGGCACTGTTACCCGCTCCATCTGAAATACCTGGTGTACTTCCGGCCAAAGTTGTCACAACGCCTGCTGCTGTTATTTTCCTTATCAGGTGATTACCTGTTTCAGTAATATAAAGGTTTCCAGACCCATCTGCTGTAATACCAGCAGGTGTGGCAAATCGGGCAGCAGCTCCGGTACCATCGGTATTGCCCGGGCTTGTATCGCCTGCTACCAGAATGGGAGTACTGGATCCTTCCGTGAATTTATAAATGCGGTTCTGAAAATAGTTAGTAAAGTAAATAACGTTGGAAGCGTCAGTGGCCAGTCCGAAAGCCATATAACCGGTGATTGCTGTTGTAACCACACCTGCCATTGTGATTTTTCTGATCTTCTGGGATGCATAATCCGTAACATATAAATTACCGTTACTGGTTAAAGTAATGCCCAGGGGCTCTGCAAAACTGGCAGCACTACCAGTGCCATCCACGCTGGTACCTGCTCCATTGCCTGCCAGTGTACTGACTACACCGGCGGGGGTTACTTTACGGATTGCATTGTTCATACGATCGCTTACATAAAAATTACCACTGGCATCAGCAACAATACTATAGGGTTGATTGAATTGTGCAGCAATGCCGGTTCCATTGGTGAACCCGGGTGTACCACTTCCTGCCAGTACTGTGGTTACACCTGCCGTAGTGATTTTAACAATGCGGTGATTGTCCCTGTCGCATATAATCAGATTCCCACTGGGGTCCCTGGTTATCCCTGAAGGACTGTTAAGTGTTGTGACTGTACCGGTCAGCGTCATAGAACTAACCCATCCATTGCCATGATAGGTAAATGAAGGGCCGGTTATTTGTTTGCTGCTTTTTTCAATTTTCACAACTCCTGTTCCGGCATTGATGGGTACAAGGGCCGTGATGGCTGTATCGGTGGCAGTCTGAATAGTAGCCTGTACATTATTAAAGTAAACTTTCAGTGCAGCAGTACTGGTTCCAAATCGGGTTCCCCTGATAGTTACCAATGTATTCTTTGGGCCTTCGGTTGGACTAATGGCCGTCAGGGTAGGGTCGGGCTCCGGTGTGGGAGCCGGTGCTGGAGTACTTTCTTTTTTACAGGACGAAAGTAGTATGGAAAAGAGAATGGCGGAGAATACAAAAATTCTTTTTGTCATAAGTGGATTTTAAGGGTTTACAAAAGGTGCCGGTTAATAGAGGATGCTAAAATAGAATCCTGTTTTTATTCAAAACTCCCTGTTGAACACTTGTAAAGGGGGAATGAATATCCGGGGCAATGGAAAGAATAAGTGCAGAATCACATACAGACCGTCATCCCGCAATTATGGGTCATGATCCGGCGGATATGGAACAAAGGATGGCAGTTGCCAAAGTCAGCTTTGGCCGACAAGGGGAAGGATTACTTTGCATCAAATAATAAAATGTTTATGAACCGGATTAAATTGACCCTGATTATTGTTCCTGTTTTGGTAATGATGGCATCCTGTACTGAAGGCTCGGCTGATAAAAAAGTACCGGAGCTGGCCGATGAAATGTGTAACTGTTTTGATGAATTCAGTAAATCGGTGAGTGAAAAAGAAATGGGCATATTCAAGGAGGTATCAACTGCTGCGCAACCTCAAAAAGTATTGACAGATGCTTTTGCAAAACTGGAAGCAGCAGAAGCAACTGGCCTGGCCGAAAAAATGAAAAGTATCGGGGACCGGAATTCGCCGGTTTTCAAATGTCTGGATGCTTTTGATAAAAAGCATAGTAAAGAAACCACTACCGATAAAGAAAAACTCACTGAAAAACTGCTGAAAGAACTGCAGTCCAATCAATGTAATATAGGGGCCGCCATTATCAATCTGAGCCTGAAGAAGGGAAAATAAATCAATACTCAGTTTTCCCCTTTTACTGCATTTTCAATATTTCTGTCTGGTACCAGCCACATCACTGCCACCAGTATGATCAGGGCACCGGAGATACCCGTATGTATCCAGGCTGCCGGTATGGCCAGCGTATATAAAACACAGGAAAGGGTTCCTTTGCGTGATTGCTTTTTGAGTACCTGTAACATAGCCTGGTTGCCGGGATTACATTTTTTGATGACTTCCAGCAAAATAAAATATGCCAAACCACAACAGTTGGAAAGGATAGCATATCCGGCAACTGTATTCCGGGCAAAATGATTTTCTCCCATCCAGGCAGTGGCAAAAGGAATCAGTGATAACCAGAATAATAAATGAAGATTCGCCCAAAGAATTCCACCTCTTACTTCTTTAATGGTATGCATGAGGTGATGATGATTCCCCCAATAGATTCCCAAATTGATAAAGCTGACGATATAACTCAGGAAAACAGGCCAGAGTGCTTTGATGGCATCCCAACTGGGGTCATGCGGGATTTTTAATTCCAGCACCATAATGGTGATAATGATGGCGATAACTGCATCACAAAAAGCTTCCAGTCTGTTTTTTGTCATAAAAAGAGGGTTGTTGGTTCGCACTATAAATATATACACACAATTAATATGTTGATCAAAGGGATCCGGGACTTATTCAGACCCTGTCAATATGTTTTTTTTGAAGGATAGCCCGATTGTTTGCTAATTTTAGAAACAATTGCTTGCATATGAGAAAGTATATTCCAGCCGGGATACTGCTGCTCCTGTATCTCCCTGTTATTGCACAAGAGGAGGGCAGGGGAACCAGAAAGGAATTCAATACTGCCGAACATGTCATTCAGTTTTCCCCGACGATTAAAAATTTTTCCATCCCATTACCAGTGAATGCACAGCTCCAGGAAAGTCTGGAAGGCCGTTTATTATATCGCACGACCGTAAAAAAATCCACCCTGCATGGTCTATGGCAGAGTTGGTACGGAAACGGACAAACCTGTGATTCTGGGCGGCTGGTCAGGAATATTCCAGATGGTGAATGGATCATCCGTAATCATGCCGGTCAGCTGATGGCTGTAAGAACATTTAACGCAGATGGATATCATCGGGTACTGGAAGAAATTAAAAGACCCAATCCCAAAAGAAATTTTTATCAGTTGGGGCAAATAGCGATTCAAAACCGTAATCTGGCCCTGCATTATCTGCAGGCTGAATATTCATTCCCGGATAAAAGAAAGGATGCCCGATTTCATTCGGTCCGCGAACTGGTTTTAGCCAATAGTGCCGGACAATCTTACAGGCCTGTTTTTGAGAATGGCCTGCTGGATGGTTTGTACATAAATTATTTTGAAAATGGTCAGGTAAAAGATTCCGGACAATATCAAAAAGGAATCCGGGAAGGATACTGGATTCACCGGGAATCTCCATCTACGGAAACAAGGGCAGGTACTTACCGCCATGGGTTGAAGGATCAGGAATGGAAAATATATTCTCCGGATGGAAGGTTACAGGAAATCATCCTCTACCGGAAAGGAACACTTCGCTGGCAGAAACAGTTCCGTTATTGAACAATGCGTTCAGGGTTTAATTTATCGATTTGATAAAACCAGGAATGATCAGGCGATGGCCACACCGATCAGTTTTCCAATTCCAAAAGTGATGGCAGCGGCTGCCAGTCCGAATATGACCTGCCGGATGCCGGAATGCCAGATACTTTTACCTGTAAAAAGTGTGATGGCTGCCCCGATTACAAATAAACCGATAGCACTCGCTGCCGCACTGATCAGGATGGCGGTAGTTCCGCTGAGAAACATAAAGGGAAATACCGGGATGATGGCGCCGATGGCAAATAGTATAAATGAATAGATTGCTGCTTCGATTGCAGAGCCTTTTAATTCTTCGGCATTGATGCCCAGTTCTTCCTTTACCAGTAATTCATGGGCATGTTCTTTATTATTGATTATCGCAGCCGCCATTTCTTTAGCCTGTTCTGCCGGAATACCCTTGGCCCGGTAAATCAGTTCCAGTTCTTTCTGTTCATTTTCAGGACTGGTTTCCAGTTCTTCCATTTCAATTGCCATCTGGTTCTCATATAATTCCTGTGAGCTTTTAACTGAAATCCATTCTCCCAGCGACATCGATAATGCACCAGCCAGCAGACCAGCCAGTCCGGCCAGTAATACCCCGCTACCTCCATGGGTGGCACCGGCCACACCCATTACCAGACTGAAATTAGAAACCAATCCGTCGTTACCACCCAGTACAGCTGCCCGGAGCGCATTGCCGCCAACTGATTTATGTCTGGATTCAAAACGGGCAATCGTACTCCCGGATACATTGGTATTTTCAATGATATTCCGCAAAACCTTTACATGGTTGGTTTCGGCTCCGGTCAGGGGCATATTCAACTGTTCTTTGGTTTTTACCACGGCCCTTGACAATGTTTTTCTGTATCCATTAAAGTACCCAGCACATAGTCATACCCAAATACTTTTCCGATCTTATTCAGTGTTTTTGCGCGGAAGGAGGGGGAAGGCATTTGTTCAGGCGCTAAACCGCTTTTCTCCAAAAATGCACTGGCATGTCCCATTTCAATTTCACTCATTTGTTTAAAAATGGTGGCGACTTCTTTGTCTTCTTCTATCTCGGCTAATCTGCCATAGAGATATGCTGCGTCAATTTCGGTCTGGATACTTTTTAAGTTTGGCATGCCCATTATTTTCGGCCCTAAAGATAGTTCTTCGGTCAGTGTATGAATATGACTTTAATAATATTGGATTATGATAAAAACAGGAAATCTCAACAGCAAGCAAAACTGTTACACTTTACTGGTAGAAATATGTACAGTTTTGCTTCTGCTGATTGTCATTATTGGCAAAATGCCTCCGGCTTTGGTCCCGACAGGCAAACTGACAATTGACCGGTACTGTTTTGTTTAATCATCATCGTCTTCCTTATCTTCTTTTTCTGCATCAGATTGAACACCTGATCCGATCTCGGAATGGCGGATGAGTCCGCCCAGATGTGCGGTGCGGATCATACTGCCGAAAGAAGCCAGCGATAAAATTAGAGAGAGCCATAAAAGCGGACGGGCCAGACTTTTTTTCTTACTGAAAATCAGTGAAGCTAAAGCTGCAACACCTGTTATAATGAGAATGATCAGGGTCAGTCCGGCAGCCTCTTCATGTTCTTCAATCATACCTTCCTGTACACCGGGAAGATGTTCCACTAATTCTTCTGTGCCTTCTCCGGTAAAATAAACGGGAAGGACAGCGATGGCCGCTCCCACTAAGAGGAAAAGAGAAATGGTAATAACGGATTGGTTTTTCCGGATCATACCAACTAATAATATTATTCCGCCAATCAGGGCCAGGAATAAAGGCGCATGGTTCAGCGCCAGATGAATCTGTGCCTGGTTCATATTTGAAAATTTTAAATTAAAAATGGGCCGATACAATATCAACCGTTCATATGCCATTCGGTGCTTCCTGACCGGATTGGGGTGGGTGGAAAATGGCAAAGGCAAGATGGCGGGGGTTGCCACCCTGATAAAGGGAGTATTCTGATTGTTGGGTAAGTCTGGGTGAAGGCAATTGCAATTCTTTCAGCAGAGGCTGAAAAGGGATCAATATGGGCAATCGTTCCGGCTGACCGGAAGGGTAATTCCTCATCTTCCTGATCATCGTTGTCGTTCGGATGTTCCTGGCTATTGTAATGAAGTTGAAGGAAATCAACCAGGGTCATACCTGGTAAATTGTTTTATGATGCTGGTAATGGGTAATGAGCAGGGGATTTTGAGGAACTGATGTATCTCTGTCGTTCCGCAAAGCAGGAGCATTGCCAGTAAAAATTTAATCCTGTTTTTCATCCGCCTGCAAGGTAAATTTTCAGATCCGTTCCGGGACTGATCAAGATCAGCTTTCCTGGTCATGATTTGAGGTAAAAACCTGTTATTCAGGGCTCCCGCTTCCTCAGCTCAGCCAAAAACCCTATCTTAGTCCATAAACCTTACTACTGTATGGCAGCTGAAAATAAGTACGTATTTCTGAATCGGGATCTGAGTTGGCTGAGTTTTAATCATCGGGTGCTCTCGGAAGCCGCAGATAACAGCGTACCCCTATATAGCCGGATTTCATTTTTATCCATTTTCTCATCCAATCTGGATGAATTTTTCCGGGTCAGGATGCCTTCCATTTTTGCATTTACCAGTATTGATGCCAAAAAAACATCTTTAAGAGATGAATATCCCAAGGAACTGGTGGGGCAGGTACAATCACTCGTTCTCCAGCACCAGGAAGAATTCGGCAAGATATTAAGGGAACAGATCCTTCCCGAATTACAGCGGAATAATATCTGCCTTTATTACGGAGATTCCGTCAGGCCGGAACATGCAGAAACTGTCAGGGAATATTTTTTGTCCAAAGTACTGTCATTTTTACAACCCCTGATCTTACAGAAAGAAAACCAGTCGCAGGTTTTTCTGGAAAATAATGCCCTTTATTTTATTGTTGATTTAGAAGCACCGGATGCAGGAGGTAAACATTCGTATGCTTTATTGAATATCCCTTCATTTAATTTGCCCCGTTTTGCCGAATTGCCCATGCTGGGTGATGACCATTATCTGGTTTTTCTGGATGATGTGATCCGGGAAAACCTGGAAGAAGTTTTTCCCGCTTATAAGATACATGGTGCCTATAGCGTGAAACTGACCCGTGATGCAGAAATGAGTGTGGAAGATGAATTTACAGGAGATATTGCGGAAAAAATTGAAAGGCAACTGGAGAAAAGAGATGCCGGTCATGCTACCCGTTTATTATTTGATAAAGCAATGCCGGCGGAGGTAAGAGAATTTGTTAAGCAGTATTTTTTACTCCGGGAAGAAGAGATGGCAGAAGGTGGTCGATACCACAATATGAAAGACCTGGGTGGTTTGCCGAATCCCAAAAAAGGAAAACTGACTTATGGTCCATGGCCTTCAGTTTCACATCCGGGATTTGATACCCATCGATCTATTTTTCAAACGATAACGGATAAGGAGCGAATGCTTCACTTGCCCTACCATTCTTACAATTATATTCTACGGTATTTCAATGAAGCGGCCATTGATCCGACAGTTAAAGAGATTTATGTAACCCTGTACCGGGTGGCAGCTGATTCACATATTGTGAATGCCCTGATCAGTGCCGCAAGAAATGGGAAGAAAGTAACAGTGTTTGTGGAACTCAAGGCAAGATTTGATGAGGCCAATAACCTGAAATGGAGTAAGAAAATGAAACTGGCCGGAGTACGGATCATCAACAGCATACCCAGACTGAAAGTACACGCCAAGGTTGCCCTGATAAAAAGAATGGAAGGGAAGGAATTGCGGAACTATTCATTCCTGGCCACCGGCAATTTCAATGAAGCCACCGGACGGTTTTATACCGATCATGTGATGTTCACCGCCAACCCTGAATTTGGTACAGAACTCGGCTGGCTTTTTGATTACCTGCAGTCAAGGATACAACCAACCGAATACGGTAAAATTCCTTTCAAACACCTGCTGGTATCCCAGTTCAACCTGATCAAGAGATTCAGTCAGTTAATAGACCGGGAAATAGAAAATGCCAAGGCCGGCAAACCTGCTTCCATCATTATTAAAGTCAATAACCTGCAGGAAAGGGCCATGATTGCAAAATTATACAAGGCCAGCAGGGCCGGGGTTAAAGTACAAATGCTGGTTCGAAGCATCTGTGCACTGGCACCCGGTGTACCCGGTCAAAGTGAAAATATCACGGTATACCGGATCATTGACCGTTACCTTGAACATGCCAGGGTTTTTGTATTTCACAATAACGGAGAACCGGAATATTTTATGGGAAGCGCCGACTGGATGAACCGTAACCTGCATAGCCGGATTGAAGTATGTTTTCCGGTTTATGACAAATCTCAATGCAAAGAAATAGATGATATACTTCGTTTGCAACTTACCGATAACCAGAAGGCCGTGCTGATCAGCAGTGATGTGATCACCGGCGCTGCTCATAACCTGCGGGTCTTATCATCCGGACTTGAACCACAGGCCGCACAGCAAAGCATTTATGAATATGTGAAAAATAAATGCGGGCAGTTTAATTAAGTATTCAATAAAGGAGTTTTTACAAGCGTTATTTTTTTGCCACAAAGGCACAAAGACACTAAGATTTAAACGTCTCTCATTAGTGTCTTTGTGCCTTCGCAGCATTTTATTAATTATTGTATCAACACTTTTCCGCTAGCCAGTTTGGCACCGCCGCTTCCGGCCAGTACAATATGGTATAATCCTTTTCTTCCCGGATTCTTCATATTCACTTCCATCCGCTGATAAGGCGCACTGATGGTGTATGATTTTTCAAATACATAGGCCCCTTTGGAATCATAGATTTTCAGCGTATAAGTATTGGTGCCAATATTATGATATACCACATCAAACTTCCCGTTATTCGGATTGGGAAGAATGAATAATTTATTGATCGCAGAGTCACTGATCAGTAAGCTGGGATGTGTTGGAACAGGGCAAGCCACTGCTGTTGGTAACAGTAACTTCATAACTACCCAATTCAGTAGGATCAATCCCCGTCAAGGAAGCGGTGTTGGCGCCGGGTACCTGTAAATTATCCCTGTACCAGGTATAGTTGTAGGACCCGGCCGGGTTTACATTGGCAGTGAGGTTGGTACTGAGACCGGGGAATAAACGCGTAAACGGCGAGGCACTGATACTGACAACAGGGTTCGGACTAACACTGACAGCAGTGGCAGCAGAACTGGCAGAACAACCAGCAGCACTGGTAATAGTTACCGAATAATTGCCAGTGCTTGAAGCCACAATTGACTGACTGCTTGCCCCATTGCTCCAGCTATAAGTTGCCCCTGCTGTTGCAGTAAGGGTTACATTATTTCCCTGACAGAAATTAAGCGGACCACTGGCACTGATCGCTGCAGGGGTATAGGATTCACCACTACATTCACGGCCGGGGAGGTACTGGTACAACCGGAATTGGTCACTGTTACTGTGTAATTCCCTGTTGTGTTTACTACGATAGATGAACTGGTAGCCCCATTACTCCAATTATATGAAGAACCGCTGCTGGCCGTCAGGGTAACTGATCCGCCCTGACAGAATGTAGTAACACCTGAAGTGCTGACTGTAGTTTGCGCAACAGTTGTAATTGACAAAGTAACAGCTGTACGGCTATTGCTTTCACAACCGCTGGCGGTATGCAGACTGGCCGCATAATATGTAACCGTACCAGCCGAACTGAGTGTGGGACTGACAATGGTGCCTCCAGTTGAAGCATTATACCATCTGACGGTATGTCCACCGGGAACTGTAGCGGATGCGGTTAAGACTGGTATTGCATTTGGTAAACAAACAGTCTGGCTTTGATTGCCACCACTGGCTGGTGCTGCCGGGAGTGGATTGATCGTTACTGACAGACTGGGTGTGGAAGAACAGGATCCGTTACCTGCTGTTACCGTAACATTACCATTAGTGCTTCCGGCTTGATAGTTGACCGTGATATTCGTATTACCCTGACCTGAAGCAATCACAGCGCCCGGAGGAACCGTCCAGGTATAAGTAGTAGCACCCGGAACTGCGCTGATGGAATAGTTTACAGCATTGGGATTACCACAAATGGAGTTGGAGCCGGTAATAGACCCGGCATTGCCAATACCACCACCGCCAGTGGAGGCAGAAACATTAATAGCATTGGCTCTTTCACTTTCCGCATTATTGGTAGTATTCTTTGCTCTGATGGTAAACCACATACTGGCACCCGGTGTTAATCCGGTGGCCGTAAAGCTGGTTCCGCTGATATTGGCAGTAAGTAAATTGAAATTACCGCTATTATCCAGCGAATAAATATCGTAGGCGTTGGCATTAGCAACCGCTGTCCAGCTGAAATTAATTTCTCCGGCATTACAAGTGGCATTGTTTCCGCTGAAACCGGTTACTGTTCCCAGAATTTTAAAACCATTGTCACTTTGATCCGTCAGTGATCCGTTACTCACACGGATTCTGGCTGTTGATGTAAAGGCAGCGGGGACGGTCCAGGTTAATCGGGTGGTAGTGGCGCTGACGGTGCTGATGGTTGTCCAGGTACCACCATTGTCTAATGAATACTCTACGGTTTGGTTGCCGGTCACACCCGCATTATTCCAGGTAATGGTTTCACTGCTACCGGGGCTGAATGATTCATTGCCATTCGGATAAATCACTTCAATACCAGGCATATCAATGATCCAGCTAAGGGCATAAGCCTGATTAGGACCAGTAGTGATGGATTCTCCGTTCACTCTCAATGTATAGGTACCGGCTGTGGGATTATCAATGGTGACCTGTTCAATATTGCTGATATTATCATCAGCCCTTGTCGCTGCATTTGCCGGGTTCATCCTGTCCAATATCCATGGTAAGGTAGTATTAGCACCTTCAATTACCCGCAGGTCAAGATTATTGATCAGGGCAAAAGAGGCATTGGCGGTTGCAGCCGGGTCGTTCCAGTTCAACATTACTTTCAGCCGGGTTGCACCGGCAGGTACAGTAATGTTAATATCATTACTGCCACCGGTGGCCACAGTATTCAATATGTAAGTATTGTTTTCAAGAATCCTGACAGATTTCAATGCATCTATTCTTCCAAAACCAAAACGATAATCAGGTCCTGCATTACCAAGGTCTGTAGCAGCATTACAGGCAATATTTTTGATCAGGTGCGAAGGAGGATTCACATTACCATTCAGTTGTTTGTATCGTTGAGCTAAAACAGCAACTGTTCCGGTAATACCGGGTGTTGACATAGATGTTCCGGAAATAGTATTATAAGTGTTTAACGGCGTATAAGTTGAAAATACATTGGAACCCATCGCTACAATTTCTGGTTTGATCCTGCCATCGTGAACAGGTCCGCAACTGCTGAAGGACGATAAGGCCTCCGCTGTGCTGATACTCCCGACCACCAGATTGTTCTTGGCGGATTTACCGGTTCCGGTAATCGTTCCCCAGCCACCTGCACAATTACTTTGATTATTCCCAGCAGAATGACAATGGATATGGTAAGGAAAATTATTCAGGTTCAGGTCTGTATTGCGGGAGCGAAGGGTGTAGGCTACAGAGTTACCGGTTACACCACATTGAACACCGAGACCGTCATGATAGGAGTGATTACTGGAGATCAGGGTATTGGCAGGAATGGCCGTGGCCATTTCCACCTGCACATCATTATTAAAGCCATTATAGGAAAATATATTGGCGTTAGGAGCCATCCCGCGGGCAATCGGATTGATGATTCCTTTTCCACCTACTGTTCCCGAAACGTGTGTGCCATGACTACCCGGACTGCCACTTTCCATTTGGGTCATTCGCCCGGTGGGAGAAAAATCAAGATGCGGACTGCAGATTTCATCCCAGATGCCGATACTCAGCCCGTCGCCTTTCAGGTTTCTGATTCCATCCTAAAGAACATTCACACGATGGAGACTTCTTCCTAGTAAATTTTCAGGTTGGTTGGGCGGGTCAATAGAAGAAATCGATTGTACAAATGGGAGAGCAGCCAATTCCATTCTTTTGGATGAAGGAATTCTTACCGTCAGCATGCGGAAAACCGGCGTTTCTTCAATAATACTACCCCCGAGCCGGTTAATGGCCTGGTTAATAGAAGCGGCAGAGAGTTTTTCATACGTGAGTATATTGATATCTGCATATCCGGTCTGTTTTACAGCATGAGGGAGTACGGGACCACTTAACACTTCAGTAGTTCCTTTTTGCGCAGCTGTCAATGCAAAAATACTTCTGGCCCCTGCGTTGTTCAGTCTGTTCAGGTCAGCCTCCCCACTAATAACAGCTGTATATGCATGGTTGGGAATATAATCTATCAATTCAATGCCGGCCAGCTTCAGCGCTTCCCTTTCCTGGAAAGGAGGGATGCTGTTAAATTGAATCAGCAGGTAATTTTTTCCGTTGAATCTGCTTTTGTTGAATAAATCATTTCCCCGGGTGATGTTCCTGGCATTTTCGGGTGGCAGGTAAGAACCTGTTTGCAGCAGCAGGGTATAATCGGTAAGCAGTTGGGCATGGAGTGATCCGGTGATCAATACCCATAAAAGCAAAAATCCCGGACGGGTAAAATTAAATTTCATGTACAGGGGGTTTATTGATTTTCGACCTGTAAAATAATCGGAAAAGCGAGATATTGTACATTCTGTTCAAAGAATAAATGGGAACGGATCAGGCGAGGGAAGAAAGGCCATTTGCCTTAACTTTAGTGCTTCAAAATCAATAACTATGGCATTTGAATGGAAAGGTGTATTTCCGGCATTGCTCACCCCTTTTACAAAGGAGGAGCAACTGGATATCAGTATGTATCAAACCAATTTGCAGGCGCAACTGGATGCCGGTATTCACGGTATTATCATTGGCGGATCCCTGGGGGAAGCCAGTACGATCACAGAAAAAGAAAAAGAGTCGCTCACTGAATTTTCTGTGGAGTATATCAATGGCCGGATACCGGTGATCGTCAATATTGCCGAATCAACCACCACAGAAGCAGTCAGGCAGGCCGCCCTTGCTAAAAAATGGGGTGCCGATGGTTTAATGTTGCTGCCGCCCATGAGGTATAAAACAGATGACCGGGAAACCATTACTTTTTTTAAAGCAGTGGCTAAAACCACCGACCTCCCTATCATGATTTATAATAATCCACCGGATTATAAAATAGATACCCGTCCTGATATGTTTGATCAGTTGGTTGAATGTGACAATATCACTGCTTTAAAAGAAAGTTCAAGAGATGTGACCAACCTGACCAGGATGAAGAACCGCTTTGGTGACCGTTTCAAAGTTTTGTGCGGGGTGGATACATTAGCAATGGAAGAATTATGCCTTGGTGCAGATGGCTGGGTGGCCGGACTGGTTTGCGCCTTCCCCAAAGAAACCACCGCTATTTATAACCTGGTCTTACAGGGAAGACTGGAAGAAGCCAGGACCATTTACCGCTGGTTCATGCCCCTGCTGGAACTGGATATTCATCCCAAACTGGTTCAGTATATAAAGCTGGCCGCCGCCGGAACAGGCATCGGGTCAGAATATGTACGGGCTCCAAGGCTGATACTGGAAGGAGATGAAAGAGAAAGAATTTTGAAAATCATCAATGACGGTATTGCTGCCAGGCCTTCATTATAATCAACACCTATCATTTTTAAAAAAATATCATGTTCAAGGATGCATCATCGCAGGAAATCAACCGGGCCATGGAACTGGCCTGGAGTGCCTTTCATATTTACCGGAATACAAGCCTGAAACAAAGAGCTGATTTCATGCGCGCCATTGCCAGGGAAATAGAGGCCCTGGGAGCTGAACTGCTGCAGGTTACCGGTAGAGAAACCAACCTGCCTGAAGCCCGCTTACGTAATGAAAGGGCAAGAACCATGTTCCAGCTCAGCAGTTATGCTGATGCATGAGAAAGGAGACTGGCTGGAAGCAAGAATTGATACAGCAATTGCAGATAAAACGCCTCCTAAACCGGATATCCGGAAAATGATGGTTCCGGTTGGACCCGTTTTGGTTTTTGGTGCTTCGAATTTTCCATTTGCTTATTCCACTGCAGGTGGTGATACCGCCAGTGCATTGGCAGCAGGATGCCCGGTGATTGTAAAAGCCCATCCGGCCCATCCAGGTACCAGTGAATTGATGGCCCGTGCTATTTTAAAAGCAGCAGCCGAATGCCATATGCCAAATGGCGTCTTCACCCATTTGCAGGGAGCCGGTTTTGAAGTAGGCAGGGCATTGGTTGAACATCCTTATACAAAATCGGTCGGATTTACCGGGTCCTTTGCCGGGGGTAAACAATTATTCGACTGGGCCAATCAAAGAAAAGAACCCATTCCGGTTTTTGCTGAGATGAGCAGCATCAATCCGGTCTTCCTCCTGCCTGGCAAATTAAAAGAATCAGCCACCGAACTGGCAAAAGCCTATGCTGGATCCATCACACTGGGCGTAGGACAGTTTTGCACCAATCCGGGATTATTAATTGGTATAGAAGGGGAAGAGCTGAATGCATTCAGTACCGCATTAAGTGATGAGATCAGTAAAACTATACCGGCCCCCATGTTGCACGAGGGCATCTATAAAAATTACATCAGCAAAAAGGAATTGACCCTGTCACAGGCTGGAGTAGCTACCCTGGCACAGGCAAGTTCAAGCGAAACAGAAGGGCAGGGGGCTGCGGCGCTGGCTGCGGTGAGCGGAAAAGATTTTATCAGTAACCCATTGCTTCATCAGGAAGTATTTGGACCTTTTTCATTGTTGATCCGTTGTAAAGACAAAACAGAATTACAGGAAGTAGTACGGCATTTGGAAGGACAGTTGACCGCCACGCTGATGGCAACTGAAGCTGATATAGAGGAACACAAGGAACTGGTGGAACTGGTGATAAATATTTGTGGTCGCTTGATCCTGAACGGCGTTCCGACCGGAGTGGAAGTTTGTCTGAGCATGCAGCATGGAGGTCCGTTTCCATCCACTACTGATGCCCGCTTTGGATCGGTTGGGGCTGATGCCATCAAAAGATTTGTACGTCCACTTGCTTATCAGAACTGGCCCGATAGTCTGTTACCGGAGGCACTGAAGGAAATTAATCCGCTGGGCATCTGGCGAACCGTGAATAATGAATTAAAAAAATAGGGCCATTCCTGAAGAACAGCCCTGTATTTGCAGTGGTTTGATCAGATGACTTTGCCCTGTCCCTTTATGCTTTTCTTTTTCTTTCATTTCTTCGGCAGTGGCTTCTCCAAGGATCAGTTTTCCAAAACTGGAGCGGATATCTATTTTAACAGAACCGGAACCGGACCGCCCTTCATAATGACGGTCAGCATCAGGTCCGTACTGGTCAGGTTCATCTGTGCGTTTGATGTCCGCATTCGTTTTGTTTTTAAATGAACTATAACTGGTACGGATATCATAGCTGGCCGAAAATCCGGAAGAGGGTACCAGATTTATAAGGCTATAGGATTCTTTTAAATCCAGGGAAGATAGATTGCCGGCCAGATTGATCCTGCTTCCCTTACAGAATTCCAGATTGATTTTGTTGTTTCCGCCCAGGCTGCCGATTGTTACCGTTGAGAATTTAAAACTGCTGTTCAGGTTATTCACTTCTTTGATATTGACGCCGCCAAATTCAGACTGAATTTTTTCTGCTTTGGATAAAGCACCGGTTTGAAGGTCACCGAATTTGCTGGTCAGATTAACCGGTCCGTTGTAATCAGGTAAGATGATGTCCCCAAAAGAATTCTCAATGGTCAGCGGGGTGCCGGACGGCAACTGTACTTTATAACTGATCATCATGGAGCTGTTACAGTTTTTACAGTTATAATTATCCCCCTTGTTATTCTTGTTGGTGCTGGTTTTGAATTTTACGGTATTCCCTTCCTTACTGTCTGCCACATCCAGGTTCTCAAAAATTTTATCTGCATGCTCCTTGTTGGAAGAGCTGGCTTCGATATGTACATCCACTTTTATTTCACTACCACCGGTTGTGATGGTTACATCTCCAAAACTGTTGTCAATTACCAGCGTGTTCCCGGAAGCCGGATAGGTTTTGGAAATATTTCTTTCCCTGAAATGTTCCAGTCGTTTGTATTCATGTTTCTTTCCCTGTTGTTGCGCAGATAAGGCAAGAATGGGAAGCAACAGGAGCAATAATAATTTAAATCGTTTTTTCATTGTTTGTTTTTTGAGGTTGTTTGAATTCCTGTATCACCTGCAATTGTCTTTCCAATAGTTCAGACTGGAGTTGCAGGTTCTGGATCATGGCCCTGATCAGCACATCCCGGTTGGGAGTCTGGCCGGCCTGTTGCCTGAGGGAACGGAAGGAACTGTCCAGCACAGCCAGGTCTTTTTCAAATTGCTGATACAATTCCGGTAAACCGTTTGCCGCAGCCTTTAATTGTTCCTGTCTGGTTTGTACTGCAACAGATACCTGTTTAAACAGTACAGCATATTCCGGATTCATGCTGCCTGTTTCTTCCAGTCCTTTTACAGGATTTTTGCTGAGTTGATCCCCTGATACAGTTTGTTGTTCATGGCTATTCTTTATATATAAAAAATAAATGGATGTCAGGATGGCAACTAAAATGGCTGCCGCGGCGGTCCAGCGCATCAGTTCATTCCGCGTAAAACGCCTGACCTGTTTTTGCATGGGGAGACTGGATTCCAGTTGTTCCCAAACCTTTTTACCGGGAATCTCACTGTCAAATTCACTGCGATTATCCCTGATAAAGCGCTCGAATGGGTCTTTAGTGCTCATTGACTGTCTTCTTTTTTAAAAGTTGCAATAATTTTTGCTTGGCCCTGATATACTGCGTCCGCGCGGTGGATGGAGCCAGTCCGAGTGTTTCAGCAACCTGTTCATGGCTGTAGCCTTCAAAAAGATAGAGCGATAATACCGTCCTGTATCCATCCGGTAATTCCCTGATAAGTTCCTTTATCATTTCAACCGTGTACCAGGTATCTTCCGCATTCACTTCATCTGCCCGGTCTGCAGTTCCATCAATTTCCAGGAAATTGATTTTTTTCCTTTTCAGGAGGTTAATACTCTTATAAACCACAATCTGCTTCAGCCAGGCACCGAAAGTGGACCTTTTTTCAAACTGACTGAGTTGCTGAAAAGCATCAGCAAATGCTTCCTGTAAAATATCTTCTGCATCATGCCTTGAATTGACAATTCGCAGACTGGTATTGAACATCGCCCTGGAATAGCGCTCATACAATTGCCGGTAGGCGGTATGATCACCTTCCAGACATCGTTGAACAAGCATTTCAGCCGGATGTATAACTGCGGTCAGTGCCAGGGAATTGGTTTTATATTAAAGTAAACAGAACCCGTCAAATGTTGCATGCCTGCCAAAATATTTGTACAGGCGGCAAAAAGAAGAAAAATCGGTCTGCCGGGGGGTATAATTTCGACAGACAAAAGCCTATATTGGTAAAATATCCCTTTCGGTTTACCGTTTAAACTCAAAATATTCGCGATGGCTTTGTGTATCCCCTTCCTGGGAGTGACCAATGTAGAGGCAACTGTTGTATGGTATGAAAGCCTGGGTTTTCGTTGTACCGGGAGCAACCGGTACTGGGATCCGCAGGCCGAACTGAGCTGGGCCCAATTGGAATGGGAGGATGCCGCATTTATGCTCTTTCCTTTTCCGGCTGAAAAGAATAATATCGTTAAGGATGCCGGCCTTTTTTTCAGGGTACAATCATTGAATGATATTGTAGAACGCCTGCAAACAAGGGCCCGAATCATTGAAATCACTGAAGAACCACATAACGGAAAAAGGGAAGTAGTTTTTGAAGACCTGAACGGATTCAGAATTACGATTACCCGGTATTAAGAATTAATTGTTTTTTGATGATCTCATCTGCTGAAGATAGTTCCGGACTTTAAGGTATCTCGATTTGTGCGCATCAATAATTTCTTTGGCGTGTCCTGTTCCGATAGCAATCTTTTTTTGTCCCCATTGAATGGTTATCAGCTCTGATCCTTTGTCGTGCATGGGTGCCGTCAATTCTGATTGTATTTGGTCAAATTGTTGCTCTTTCAAAAAGACCAGCAAATTGTCGAGTTGATCTTTATAGAAATGGATTTTAGATTTAATAATTCTTCCTCATTATTTTCCATGTAATAACTACCGGTGTCACTCACTTGTAATTCATAGGAATAATAACGCATACCGCCACCATAGGTTAGCTGAATGGTCATTCCCGGTTCCCAGCGATCGGGTAGGCTGTTTTGTCCAAAAAGGGAGCATGAAAGGCAGGAAAACAGCAGCAGGGCAAATACAGGTATTTTTTTCATAAAAATGTCAGGTTCAATTTTGATAAGCTTTTATGCCAGATGCCATCGCCAGAAGGATTGCATATGGGAATATCCGGATTTTTCAGGAATGCCTGAGGCGATTGAGAATCAGTTGAAAGACTGTTAAATTATTGTAGATTGGCGCCCAAATCAAGTGTATGAACCAGGAAGAAAGATTAAAAGACCGGAGCGGAAATTGTTGTGAGTTATGCAATGCTACGGAAGGACTGAAAGTTTACGAAGTGCCCCCTGCTACCGGCAATATGGAAGATGCGATACTGGTTTGTCCCAAGTGCATGGCACAGATTGAGAAAAAAGAGGAACTGGATAGCACCCATTGGCAATGCCTGAGTACCAGTATGTGGTCTGAAATACCTGCCGTACAAGTTGTTTCCTGGCGAATGCTGAACCGGCTTCGCAACGAAAGCTGGGCGGCGGAACAACTGGAATTGATGTACCTGAGTGATGAGCAACTGGCCTGGGCCAAACAAAGCGGGGATCATGAAAATGATAGTTCTGTAGAATTACACCGGGATTGTTACGGTGCCATTCTTCTGCAGGGGGATAATGTAGTCCTCACCAAATCACTGGATGTAAAAGGGTCGACGGTGAATGCCAAGGTAGGTACGGTGGTTCGGAATATCAGACTGGTATCCGGAAACACGGAACAGATTGAAGGCAGGATTGAAGGACAGCAAATTGTCATCCTGACAAAGTACCTTCGAAAGCAGGGTTAATGCTCAACCTGGTGTTTTAACCTGATCTGCTTCAAATTCCATATTCTGATATAGCAGTCCGGACAAATTTCTTTTTATGTTGCAGTCATGAATCACCAGCTTGACAACATGATCTGGCATGCCCTTCAAACCGGTAACCGGGAGATGGCCATACTGGATGAACAGGTAGGGTATTACCGCCCGGATATTGCTCCATTTGCCGCCATGGCTGAACCCACGGCTGATAATTTTACCCGCCTTCATCAATTTCTTCCTGCTGATAAAACCATTGCACTCACTTATCCTGCCAGTTTACAACCCGATACCCGTTACTGGAAAATCATCAGAGAAATGGATTGCTGTCAGATGATTTATGAAAAACCGGTATCCCATTTTACGGGCAAGGGGTCAGAAAAAATTCAGCCGCTGACAGATGAGCATATTCCCCAGATGCTTGAGCTGACCGCAATGACCCGACCAGGTCCATTTTTTCAAAACACCATTCTCTTTGGTAATTATTTTGGCATTTTTGAAAATGGGCAACTGGCAGCCATGTGCGGACAAAGAATGAACCCGGTACCTTTTCTCGAAGTCAGTGCTGTTTGTACGCATCCTGAATATCGGGGTAAGGGCTATGCAAAAGCACTGATGTTGCGGGTGATGGAGTTGATACTGGCGCAATCGTTTACTCCCTTCCTCCATGTTCTCTCAGAAAATGCGACTGCTATCGGGCTCTATGAATCTATCGGTTTCCGGACCCGGACCCGCTTGAATATTAATATGGTGAAGAAAATCGGATAAGATGATGCGCCGGACCATTCCTGGAATCGCGGTCGGAAGTAGCGCAGGGCTTCAGCCTATTTTATTCTAACCAATCATACCTACCAGGAAACTGACGCCCCCGGTTGCAAAATTCCCCAGATCAGCACTTGCTGCCATTCCTTCCGGCGATCCAAGCGCAGTTTGCATAGCTTCAGGGCTTTCGAACCAAAATTCTGCTTTCCGGTAAAATGCGGGTTGACCACCCATCGGGTCACTCAGGAATTTGGTATACTCCCTCCGGAGATCACCACTTATTTTATCGGCAATTGGTAAATGCGTGTTGGCATAGTATGTTTCAAATGCTTCCGGGTTTTCCGGATGGCCATAAAGAATAGTGAGGGTGAGCATGTGGTTGGTTTTAGAACAGAAAGATATTGATATACCGGGAGAGTCTGACACAAAGATTTTCAAACCTCCCCATCATTGTTTTTCTTCAATTCAATCTGTCATAATCCCGCTTCATTCATTATGAATTTTAGCCGGGTTTAATTCCTTCTATTTTTAAGGTATTAAACCTTTTATATGAAAATGAAACTGCCAGTCACGATTGAAAATGGATATGGCGAAACCCTCAGCTTTAATGAGCTCATTCACGAACCGGATGGAGATACGATTGTTGGGGTTAATGCAGTATTGCCAAACGCCGGCCCACCGATGCATGTACATTGGTTGCAGGACGAAGGCTTTACCGTGATCAATGGGAAAATCGGCTACCAGATAATGGGCGGCCCTGAACAATTTGCAGGCCCGGGAGAGTCAGTTGTATTCAAAAGAGGAGTGCCACACCGGTTTTGGGATGCCGGTACTGAAATACTGCAATGCAGGGGTTGGTTAAAGCCTGCCAACAATATTGTATTCTATCTTAGTGCAGTTTTTGCGGCACAGAAAAAAAGCAGGAACGGACGGCCGGGATTATTTGATATGGCTTTTTTATTAAGAAGGTATCGTTCTGAATTTGATTTACCGGAAATACCAGGATTCGTCAAAAAAATAATGCTGCCTGTAGTTTTTTGCTGGGGGCAACTGACGGGTCAATACCGGAAATACAGGGATGCACCGGCACCGGTGGTCAGCAGTATTTAATTTTGGCTGAATTATCTGTACATATCAGCAGAAGGCTGATACATGGTTTAAGTTTGATTTGTAAACCCGATATTATATCAGAAAATCATTGGTTTGACTTTTTTCCTTCTACTCCCAATACTGGTATCGCAGGTGATTTAAGTGTTAAGAGCAGTGTTGAAAACAGTGACAACACAAAATAACCGACCAGTATAAATTTCAGACTGTCTATGCCTGACCATTCCTGAAGCCCAAACCAATCGCCCTGTTCATAAAGAAAATACAACCCAAGCCCGCTTCTTAAAACCTCCCAAACAAAAGCATATTTGTTTCCATCCATCAGATCTGTAAGCGCATATACTGTAAGGAAAACAAAAGCGCCATACCAGTAGATATAAGAGGCATCCAACTGGTTGATAAAGGCAATCTGGCCAAAAAGGTAACTCACGAAGAGCAGGACCATGATTAACTGAAACCAGCACCAGGCAGTGAACAGGGGACTGGTCCTGGTATCATATTTTTCAAAATGATAAACGTCCTCGATTTTATTGACGGGATATTGTGTAGCCACATCTGCAGGCCTGTAACCTGTTGGTTTGAACCAAAGGGTGAATTTGTCTTTCCAGTTATTAGTTCGCCAGGCATCTTTAATCATTAACCAGAGATGCTGAAAATTAATCCGGATCGGATTCCAGGTACGGGCGGGCCTTGTAATGCCGTATACTGGCGGAACTTCTTTCAGTTCTTCCTGGAAAGTGCCAAACAGTTTATCCCAGATAATAAAAATCTGCGACAGGTTTTTGTCCATGTATTCCTTGTTGACGGCATGGTGCACCCGGTGGTGGGAGGGTGTTACAATAATTTTTTCAAGGAATCCCATCCGGTTAATATGCCGGGTATGGTACCAGAACTGGGCAAACAACTGGATCGGTCCGACCACTGCAATGACTTGTTCAGGAATTCCGAGAACAGCTGCCGGTAAAAGCAATACAGTAAACAAATTGAAAAAAGAAGAGATACTCTGCCGCAGTGCACAGGCCAGGTTGAATTCTTCACTGCTGTGGTGGATCACATGCAGGTTCCAGAACAGGTTCACATGATGGCTCCATCGGTGGATCCAGTATCCATTGAAATCAATAATGATAAAAGTGAGGATATAAACGATCAGCGTATTCTCGATACTGGTAATAGCCAGGTATTTTACCAAAAAAGGATAAATCCCAATGGCAATAGCGAGCCCGAGTACATCCTTGGTTACATTGGTAACCCCGCTGCTCAGGGAACTGATCATGTCCATGGTCCGGACCGTATCAAAACCTTTTCTCCAGCCCCACCATTTTTCAAATAGCACCAGGGCCAGGAAGGCAGGCATGGCAAAAAGCAGTATATGACCGTAAGCTTCCATATGCAGGCAATAAGGAGGCTAATTTACAAATATTCCTGTATTGAACAGTATATATCCCGGTCAGAAAAGTATTTACAAAAACACCGGAGGTCCTGCGATTCCCCCGGAGTTTATATTATAATGTAAAAACATGGTCAAAGCATACGGAGCCATTCCTCTGCCAAAGGTTTTACGGTTTGATACACATCTTTGCCCGCCCTGAAAATCGTTTTCCAGTCGCTGTGTTTGGACTCATAGACCGGGTTCGCAAATTTCTTTTTTCCGTTTTTAAGAATCAGCTCTGCCTCAAAGTCAACCGTTGCCGCCAGGGATAGGTATTTTTCAAGCCTGTTTTTAATCAGTTGACGAATATCTTCGGGGTAATTATTTTGCCAGAAGAGCAGGTCCTTTTCATATTTCTCCGCATCCATTTTATATCGGCTCTGTTCGCCCTGGAAATGGATCTCTACAATTTTATTATCGGGTTTTTTATATTCTTCCAGTTGTTTTTTAGCATCCGCTACAGCAGGTAACATTGCTTTTTTGAGATCTGCGCTCATATTAGCCATTGCTTTTTCAGCGTCCCGTATATTTTTTTCCGTGTCTGCAATCAGATCCCGGCGGATATCTTCCTTGCTTTTGGCGGGGCTTGGTTCCATGGGTCTGGAAGCCGTCCTTTCTTTGGCATAGTAATTTTTGAATTCGGCACTGCTGATATAGGTCTTAGTGAAAAGGAAAAGATTTTTGGCAACTGCTGTCCGGTTTCCGAGGGCAATATTTTTAGCATTCCGGGCTCCGTAAAAATTGGAGTATCCGGTTGCAAAACTATGGCGGATCTGATCGGTACCCTGTTGCTGACTCAATCCCAGTTGCTGCCAGATAGTTTCGGCTATTTTGTTGGAATAGGCGCTGGTAATTTGGTGAAGGATAATGAGGGATGATGCAAGCCCCAAAAAGCTGAAACGAATAAAAGGGGAGTTTCTGAATTTCATAAAGAAAGGTTGAATGGTTAATGGTTTTGTTTGTTTTTCATTTACAGGTGTAAAAATGGGATTGAAATAAGTTCCCGGGAAGCAGGCTTTGTATGAAATGGGGGAAGGGATGGATGAGTTGAGGGGAGGTTTAAAAACCAGTTTAAATTTTCACCGCCCGCAGGGTCCTATGGACAGTGAACAAGAGTATATAGAGGATTCGCAGAGTATCAGCTTAAATAAAATTATGTGTTAATTCCTCTGCGTTTACTCCGCGTTCTCCTTTCTCTGCAGTGAATATATTTATATGCTCCAGATCACTTCCAAACCACCACTTTCTTATCTTCATGCCATCATGAAACATGTCTTCCATTGTATCGATGCCCATACCTGTGGTAACCCGGTCAGACTGGTGAAAGAAGGTGGTCCTGACCTGGAAGGTGCCAGTATGAGTGAGAAACGGCAACATGTCCTGCAGGAGTATGACTGGATCCGTACCGGATTGATGTTTGAACCCCGTGGGCATGATATGATGAGCGGGAGCATCCTGTATCCGCCGCATGATCCTGCCAATGATGTAGCCGTACTATTTATCGAAACCAGCGGCTGTCTGCCGATGTGCGGCCATGGCACCATCGGCACCATTACCATCGCAATTGAAGAGGGCCTTATCAAACCCAAGCGACCAGGTTATATACGAATGGAAGCACCTGCAGGCTTAGTTCAGATTGAATACAAGCTGGCGGATGGAAACCGGCCGAAAGTAGAGAGCGTTAAACTGACCAATGTACCGGCATTTCTTCATTCAAGCGAATTGATTGCTGAATGCCCTGAACTGGGCGAACTGATAATTGATGTATCCTATGGCGGTAATTTCTATGCCATTGTGGATGTGCAGGAAAATTTCAAAGGGTTGGAATATTATCCGGCCGATAAGCTGATTGCCTGGGCCCGGGCAGTAAGAAAAGATATTAATAACCGGTATGAATTTGTCCACCCCGATGATCCAACCATCAATGGATGCAGTCATATCCTTTGGACAGGTTCCGTGCTAGATCCCCGATCAACAGCCCGGAATGCCGTTTTTTATGGTGATAAAGCCATTGACCGAAGCCCTTGCGGAACCGGTACTTCGGCAAGAATGGCTCAATGGTACACAAAGGGATTATTGAAGAAAGGGGAGGAGTTTATTCATGAAAGTATTATCGGCAGTAAGTTCACCGGTAGAATTGAAGAAGAACTACTGGTACATGGAAAACCGGCTATTCGACCCAGCGTGGAAGGCTGGGCCCGGATATTCGGTTATAATACCATTTGGATTGATCCGGAAGATGATCCTTATGCCCATGGGTTTCAGGTTTTATAGTAACAAAGACCCGTATTTTGGGTAACGATATAAGTTTTGATTTAAATCGATATCATGAGAAAATATTTACTCGTCATTGGAATTATTGTTAGTAATAGTTGTATGTCACAGGATATTTCAAAACTATTGGAAGATTACTTCAGACGGTATACAGGCGTGGGGCTGTTTCAGGGCAATGTCCTGATTGCCTCAGGTGATACCGTAATCTGGCAACAGAGTTATGGGAACGCCGATCATGCAACAAACAGAAAACTGAATGATCAGTCTGTATTTGAACTGGCTTCTGATTCTAAGCAGTTTACAGCCATGGGACGTGTTTTGCTGAAAGAGCAGGGGAAATTGAAATATGAAGACAGCCTCCGCCATTTTTTTCCGGAATTACCTTACAGCAATATCAGTATCCGGCAACTGCTGCAGCATACATCCGGCTTGCCGGATTATATGAACCTGGTGCTGGAACATACCCCTGCGGGATCCATTGCCACCAACAAAGAAATGATTGCCATCCTGGCCCGGCACAAACCTGCGATTTTATTTGCTCCGGGAGCAAAATGGGAATACAGTAATACAGGTTATGTTTTACTGGCCAGTATCATAGAAAAAGCATCAGGCATCAGTTTTTCTGATTTTTTGCAAAAAAATATTTTCACTCCATTAGGGATGAAAAACACAGAAGTGTACCGGCGCAGATATGAGAAAAGATCAATTGAAAACTATGCGTTGGGGCATGTATATGACACTGCCACTAAAAAGTATATTCTGCCTGATGATCACCCGGAGTTAAAGGAGTTTATAACCAAACTGGATGGTATTTGTGGAGATGGAACCGTAAACTCCACCACCGGCGACTTATTGAAGTGGTCCAGGGCCATTGATCAAAACCTGTTGATTTCAGAATCAGTTAGAACGGAAGTGCTGACCAGTGGTGCAGATAACCGGAACATCAAACATGGATATGGATTTGGATGGATGTTACGCCGCATGGAACCGGCCGGAAGAGTGGCCTTTCATACCGGAGGCTGGCCAGGGTATAATACCTTAATTGAAAAGCATCTTGATCACCGGAAAACCATCATTATTCTGAGTAATCATGATCAGTTTAATATTGATATGGATGAACTCAGGAATATCCTGTATGGGATCAAAACTATCGCCAGACAGGAAGCTAAGGTTGAAGAAAGTATACTGAAACAATATATTGGGAAGTATGAGCTGACACCTGATTTTTTTATCAGCATTTTCCTTGAAAATGGCCGGATCTATGCACAGGCGACCGGCCAGAGCAGGGCGGAAATCTTTTCTGAAAAGGATGACTTGTTTTTCCTGAAAGTGGTAAAAGCCCAAATCCGTTTTGTAAGGAATGAGAAAAAAGAGGTAACAGGGTTGCTGTTGATCCAAAACGGTCAGGAAATGCCTGGGAAGAAGGTACAATAAACAGTTGTACCTGAATTCACAGACCAGAAACTACCCTATATTTTTATATGCTTTTTTTCTCTTTCTATTTGTAACTTAAAGGCTCAAATATAACTCATGGCATCCCGCAAAAAATTCCTCCACCAGGCTTCAATGCTTACAGCCGGCTCTATGCTGGCTAGTTCATTTGCAAATGATGTATTCGCCATTTTCAAAAACAGGATCTCACCATCCGACCAATTGAATGTAGGAGTGATCGGGATCAACGGGATGGGATGGAGCGATCTCAAAGCCATCCTCAAAGTGCCAGGTATTAACCTGGTGGCCCTTTGTGATATTGATAATAATGTACTTGATAAGAGAATGACTGAATTAGCCGGGATGAAAGTGGATGCGACAAAAGTCAAACGCTACAATGATCATCGCGCTTTACTGGATAATAAAGATGTAGATATTGTGATCATAGGTACACCTGATCACTGGCATTGTCTGCAAATGGTAGATGCCTGCCAGGCAGGTAAAGATATCTATGTGGAAAAGCCGGTTGGCAATTCTATAACGGAATGCCGGGTCATGATGGCCGCTCAGAAAAAATACAACCGGGTGGTACAGGCCGGACAATGGCAACGCAGTCAGCAACATTTTAAAGATGCAGTGGATTATATAGGTACGGGGCAACTCGGTAGGATCCGTGCCGTGAGGGTATGGTGTTATGTGGGATGGAAAAAACCGATTCCGGTGATTGCTGACACTGCGGTACCTGCCGGAGTGGATTACAAACGCTGGCTGGGTCCCGCCAAGTCAAGGCCCTTCAATGCCAATCGCTTCCATTTTACTTTCCGCTGGTTCTGGGATTATGCCGGAGGACTGATGACTGATTGGGGTGTACACCTGCTGGATTATGCTTTAATCGGTATGAATGCTACGGTGCCCAAATCCATCAGTGCCATGGGTGGCAATTTTGCTGATCCCTCTTCGCCTCAGGAAACACCGGATACCATGACAGCCCTTTACCAGTTCAACGACTTCAATTTACAATGGGAACATACCATCGGGATCGAGGGTGGCATGAATAAAACCAGCCATGGTATTGCCTATATCGGTGAACATGGCACCCTGGCCCTCGACCGCAGTGGCTGGGAAGTAATGGAAGAGCCCAAGAGTGATAAGAAGGCCAAAGTAGAAAGAAGAAAGCAATCGGATAATGGCCTGGATAAACATATGGAGAATTTTGTTAGTGTGGTTCGTTCCCGGAAAATGCAGGAACTGGCTTGCCCGATCGAAGAAGCCTCCCATATCGCCGTACTCAGTCAAATGGGAAATATTGCTTTCCGGTCCGGAAAAAAACTGGACTGGGATCTGCAAAAAGGAAGATTCACGGACGAAGCCATCAATAAAAAATACCTGACTGCTTCCTATAATAACGGCTACAAATTACCGGTGATCGGATAAAAAGATGCAGATCAGTTTTCAACCTTTAGCAATCGCCCTGTTTTTAACAGGGATATTGTTTTCCTGTCGGTCATCTTCTGAAAAAGATAAAGAGAATAGTACAAACACAGTTCCAGATCAATTCATTAATATCCTCGGCATCGCTCAGGATGCAGGTTATCCGCAGGCCGGTTGTCAAAAAACATGTTGTGCTGATTTTTATAAAGGCAATACTTCAAAAAAACTGATCACCAGCCTGGCCCTGGTGGATCGCCAAAGTCAGGAATACTGGTTGTTTGAAGCCAGTCCGGATATCGGAGGACAACTGAACAAGGTTCAACAGTACATCGACAGCAACCGGAGCCAATTGCCTGCGGGTATTTTTATATCACATGCTCATATCGGTCATTATGCTGGCCTGATGCAACTCGGCCGCGAAGCAATGGGTGCCAGCAATATCCCCGTGTATGTAATGCCCCGGATGGATTCCTTTATCAGGAACAACGGCCCCTGGAGCCAACTGGTCAGTTTGGGAAATATCCGCCTGCAGCAATTGACAGCGGATAGTTCACAATTGATTGGCCGCACTTTAAGCATCCGCCCCATTCGGGTACCGCATCGCGATGAATTTTCTGAAACCGTGGGTTTTATTATTGAGGGCAAAAAGAAAAAAGTTTTATTTATTCCGGATATTGATAAATGGGAAAAATGGGACCGGGATATCAGCCGCTTGATCCGGGAAGTGGATATAGCATTGATTGACGGCACTTTTTACCAGGACGGAGAATTACCTGGCAGGAATATGAGTGAAATCCCTCATCCGTTTGTAGCAGAAAGCATGCAACGTTTTTCATCCTTACCTTCGGAAGAGAAAGCTAAAATTTTATTCATTCATTTCAATCATACCAATCCTTTGCTGAAAATGAAATCTGCTGAAAAAGAGCAAGTGAAAAAAGCAGGTTTTGGGGTGGCAGAGGAAGGAATGATCATTGCATTATAAAAAGTCCAGATGAAAAATCATTGTACAGCCTGGCTGCGGGTATCATGGCAGCACTGGGAGGACAATCCCAAAGTACGCTTCAAAAACTGGAGTTTGTCAGTTTTTCCAAAGTAAATATTACCGATCAGTTCTGGAAACCCAAAATTGATAAAGTAGCTACCAAAACCTTATCTGCCTGTATCTACCAGACAGAAGTAGCCACTCCACGGATCAAGAATTTTGAAAGAGTAGCCCGGGCAAAAGGGGAGCAGCATGAGGGTATTTTTTATGATGACAGTGATGTATTCAAGGCACTGGAAGCGATGGCTTATTCGCTCAAGACCCATCCAAGTGCGGAAATGGAAAAGAAATGTGATGAGTGGATTGATAAAATCGCAGCAGCTCAGCAAACCGATGGTTATCTCAATACCTGGTATACTTTAAAAGGCCTGCAGGACCGTTACACTGATATGAGTATGCATGAAGATTACAACGCCGGTCATATGATCGAAGCCGGCGTGGCCTATTTTAATGCCACCGGCAAAAGAAAACTCCTGGATGTATGTATTAAATGGGCCGATCATTTTGATGCACTCTTTGGACCGGGTAAAAAACATTGGGTAACCGGTCACCAGGAACTGGAACTGGCCCTCGTAAAATTGTACAAAACCACAAAGAATGAAAAGTACCTTAATATGGCCGACTGGCTCCTGAGTGAGCGGGGAAAAAGGCTGGCAAAAGGATATACCTGGACCGACTGGAAAGATACCGCCTATGCACAGGATGTTTTACCGGTGAAAGAACAAAAAGAAATTACCGGCCATGCCGTGCGTGCCATGTACATGTACACGGGCGCTGCGGATGTGGCTGCTCAAACGGGGGATGAAGGCTATGTAAAAGCCATGCGTACAGTATGGGAAGATGTGGTGTACCGGAACATGTATATCACCGGAGGCATCGGATCGGCGGGCAGTAATGAAGGATTCTCTGTTGATTATGATCTTCCCAATGAACATGCTTATTGCGAAACCTGTGCCAGCGTGGGAATGGTTTTCTGGAACCAGCGGATGAATGCCATGAGCGGAAATGCAGAGTACATGGATGTACTGGAAAGAAGTTTATACAATGGAGCATTGGATGGTTTGAGTTTAAGCGGAGATCGTTTCTTTTATGGCAACCCATTAGCTTCCCGCGGTCAGCACCAGCGGAGGGAATGGTTTGGAACGGCTTGTTGTCCGGCCAATATCGCCCGGTTGATTGCATCACTTGGTGATTATATCTATGCGAAGTCAACAGATGCCATCTTTATAAACTTATATGTTGGAAGTAATACCAGCATCCCGCTTACAAACGGGGAAGTTGGAATTAAAATGGAAACCAATTATCCATGGGAGGGGGCGGTTTCGTTACAGGTTGATCCGGTAAAGCCAGCCGTTTTTGCTGTTAAAATGCGAATCCCGCAATGGGCTTATTCCAAATTCAATTCTCCAGGTAATTTATACAAAGGAAGTTCAATGGGGCTTCATGCATATACCGTATTGCTGAATGGTAAAGAAGTGATATACCAGGAAGAAAACGGTTATATCGTTATTAACCGCAAATGGAACAAGGGCGATAAAATTGAACTCAACCTGAGTATAGGAGTGAGTATGATGAAAGCAAGACCGGAACTGAAACAGGATTACGGGCGAATTGCCATACAACGGGGACCACTGGTATATTGTGTGGAAGGCGCCGATAACAATGGCAAGGCCTGGAATATTATCGTACCGGAGAACACCCGGTTTACTGTGATTGATCACAAAGTACAGGATGAAATTGTGAAAGCATTATCGGCCGAAGTGCCGGTTGTAACGGTTGGCTCAGATGGACTCTCGCTGAAAACAGAAATGAAAAAAATCATTGCTATTCCTTACTATACCTGGGCAAATCGTGGTAAAAATGAAATGCAGGTATGGTTGCCCGTTAAAATAGCAGATATCAAAATCAATTACTGATGAACAAGTATATTCTCCTGATAGCAACAATGGGCCTTTTTGTGCTGAATACAAATGCCCAGGTATATCAGGCACCGGCTTATCCTCTAGCCGTTCATGATCCTTACTTTAGTATCTGGAGTACAACAGATCGCGTGAATGAGAGTACCACCAAACACTGGACAGGGGCAGAACATTCCATCTTAGGTTTGCTGAGTGTCGACGGAAAAATCTATAAGTTTCTTGGCCAGCCTCCCTTACCCATGAAACCATTGTTGCCGGATGCAGAACTGAATGCATATACTTGTCAGTACACAGAAACAAAACCGGCGGATGACTGGATGAATGCTTCATTTGATGATACCCGATGGAAAACAGGTAAGGGATTATTCGGGACTAAAGATATCGGGCCTGCCACAGAATGGAGCAGCCGCTATATCTGGATCAGACGTAAATTCAATTTGCAGGGAAAGGACCTGATGCTGAATGACCTGATACTGAAAGCCAGATATGACGATAATGTACTGATCTACCTGAATGGCAAAAAAATATTCGAAGCCGGTTGTTGTTCGGCCAGTAAGGAAATAATGTTGGATAAAGAACTGTCCGAATTGAAAGCCGGAGAAAATATACTGGCCATGTATTGTGAGAATACCGGAGGCCAGGCCTATATTGATGGAGGACTCTACAACCGCCTTGCACCGCCTGCTATACCACAGGCCGTACAAAAGAAAGTGGAAATGACGGCCACACAGACCAAATACGAATTCGACTGCGGTCCGGTCTTTTTGGCATTGGATTTTTTATCGCCCCTGCTCACAACGGATCTTGATCTGTATTCCAGACCAATTACTTACCTGCGGTTTAATGTGATGTCAAAAGATGGAAATCCGCATGATGTTAAACTTTATCTCAATACAGCGCCTGATCTGGCCCGGCACAAACCATCGCAGGAAGTAAAAACAGTGATTTACAATAAAGATGGTATCGTGTATCAAAAAACGGGAACGACCAGTCAGGCCATACTAAAAAGAAAAGGGGATGATGTGAGGATTGATTGGGGATATGCCTATCTCGCCACGACCAATGAGTCCGGTGTGAAAATGGGAGTTGCAGGAAACCCGGATTTGCTGCCTTATGTAACCTGGAAATTGATTATGGAAAAGTAAAAGCGATTCCGGTAGAAAAATCAGTGATCATGGCATATGATGATCTGGATGCCATCGAATACTTTGGTCAGCATTTACAAGCCTGGTGGAAGAAAAAGTATAGTACAGTCGAAGAAATGATAAAAGAATCCTTTGGCCAGGAGGGAAGTATTGCCGAACGCTGTGATTTATTCGACCGCCAGCTCTGGGAAGATGCAGTGAAGGCTGGCGGAGAAACTTATGCCAGATTATGTGTACTCGCTTATCGGCAGTCGCTGGCCGCACATAAACTGGTCAGGGGACCCAATAATGAAGTCCTCTTTCCTCAAAAAGAAAATTTCAGCAATGGTTCGATCTGGACGGTTGATGTAACCTATCCCTCTGCACCGCTTACCCTTTTGTATAATCCTGCATTGCTGAAAGGGATGGTGGAACCCCTGATGATTTACAGCGAAAGCGGGAAATGGACCAAACCATTTCCGGCCCATGACCTTGGAACCTATCCATTGGCCAACGGACAAACTTATCCGGAAGATATGCCGGTGGAGGAAGCTGGGAATATGATGATCCTGACTGCTGCGATTTGTAAGGCAGAGGGGAATTATGAATTCGCAAGAAAGCATTGGGCCGTGCTTAGCCAATGGGTTGAATTCCTCGTTAAAGACGGACTGGATCCGGCTAATCAGCTATGCACCGATGATTTTGCCGGGCACCTGGCCCGGAATGTAAATTTATCCATGAAAGCCATTGTCGGAATTGCTGCATATGCCCAAATGGCCAAAGGATTGAATAAAAAAGGGGAGGCCGGTAAGTACCATAATATTGCTGCTGAGTATGCTTCTAAATGGATGCAAATGGCAGATGATGGCGATCACTACGCACTAAGTTTTGACAAGAAAGGAACCTGGAGTCAGAAGTATAACCTGGTTTGGGATAAATTGCTGGGGCTGAAACTTTTTCCGGAAGAAGTGTATGAGAAAGAAATAAAATTTTATCTGCAAAAGCAACAAAAATATGGACTGCCACTTGACAGCCGGAGAACTTACACGAAATCTGACTGGATCATCTGGACGGCTACACTGGCCGGCAACCAAAAAGATTTTGAAGCCCTGATTCAACCTGTATACAAATTTGCCACCGAAACACCGAGCCGGGTTCCTTTGAGCGACTGGCATGAAACCACCGATGGTAAGCAGGTGGGCTTTCAGGCCCGAAGTGTAGTGGGGGGATATTTTATTAAAATACTTGAAACTAAATGGCTAAAAAAAGATTGACATTCCGGTTGCTGATCAGTATCTCATTAGTTATAGCAACTAATGTAGCAGGACAGTCCTATGTACCGGTGCAATCCGATGCCAAAATGAAGCAAAAGCCGGTCACCACAATCAAGGCATGGTCATATCAGTTGTCACAAGTCAAACTATTGAACAGTCCCTTTCGTCACGCCATGAATATGGACAGTGCTTATCTCTTACTGATCAAGCCTGGCCGTTTATTGTACCGTTTTCACAAGCATGCCGGATTACCAGTGAAAGATTCTATATACGGAGGTTGGGAACAGGATGGTATCTCCGGACATACCCTGGGCCATTATTTATCAGCCTGTGCATTGATGTATACCAGTACCGGAAATAGCGAATTCAAAAAAAGAGTGGATTATATCGTGGCAGAACTGCGTCGCTGTCAGGTTGTACGCAAAAGCGGTTATGTTGGGGCCGTACCGAATGAGGATACCATTTTTGCCCAGGTAAAAAGAGGGGATATCCGTACCGGCGGATTTGACCTGAATGGCGGTTGGGTACCCTGGTACACTTTGCACAAAGTACTGGGGGGATTACTGGATGCATATTTGTACTGCGATAATCAAATGGCAATGACCATTTCCACAGAAATCGCAGACTGGACCGCAACGATCGTAAACGGACTCACCGAAGAACAAAGACTGAAGATGCTGAACTGTGAGCATGGAGGTATGAATGAAGCCCTGGCCAATATTTATGCCATTACAGGGAATGAAAAATATTTACAGCTGTCCCGGAAATTCCATGATGAATTTGTATTGGGAAAACTGGCTCAAAAAATTGATCCCATGCCCGGTAAACACAGCAACACCAATGTACCCAAGGCCATTGGTTGTGCCAGGCGCTATGAAATCACCGGGGATGAGCGCGATAAAACCATCGCTTCTTTTTTCTGGGAGAATATGGTGGATCATCATACCTATGTGATCGGAGGGAACAGTAATTATGAATATTGCGGGGCACCTGATTCATTGAGTGAAAGACTCAGCGATGCTACCTGCGAAACCTGCAATACTTATAATATGCTCAAACTCACCCGGCATTTATTTGCCTGGGAGCCTTCAGGGAAACTGATGGATTATTATGAGCGGGCATTGTATAATCATATCCTGGCTTCACAAAATCCTGAAAACGGGATGATGACTTATTTTGTTCCGCTTCGGATGGGGACCAAAAAAGAATTCAGCGATTCCTTCAATACATTCACCTGTTGCGTGGGGAGCGGAATAGAAAATCATGGCACGTATGCAGAACAGATTTATAGTCATGACGGAAAAAATACAATCTGGGTGAATCTTTTTATACCATCTGTGTTAAACGACCCCGCTCATCAATGGGTACTGCGACAGGAAACGGATTTTCCTGAAAGCAGCCAGATCCGTTTCCATCTTGATCAAAAAAATAAATTACCCCTGAACCTGAAAATCAGAATGCCATATTGGGCAAAGAAAATGGGAATTACGGTGGATGGGGTCCGGTATAAACAAATGGCTGATTCATCCGGCTATCTCAACCTCGGTCCATTACCCAAAGGTAAACACCAGATCATCATTGAACCGGAAATGGAATTGTACACGGAATCCATGCCCGATAATAAAAACAGGATTGCCTTTAAATATGGCCCCCTCGTGCTGGCCGGTCAACTCGGTACCAGCATGCCCGATCCTTTGTACGGAACTCCCGTGCTGCTGACGGATAATAAAAATCTGAAGGATTGGGTCAGGCCAGCCGGTGGCCCCCTGCAGTTTGAGTTAAAAGGAGTGGGAAAACCGAACGATGTAAAGCTGGCTCCATTTTATAAAACCTATGACCAGTTTTATAGCGTGTACTGGGATTATTTTACGAACGATGAATGGTCGCGCCGTCAAGCCGACTATGAAGCTGCTAAAAAAGCAGCAGCGGAACTGGAAGCAAGAACCATTGATTATTTCAGGATCGGGGAAATGCAGCCGGAAAGGGATCACCAATTGGTGGCCAGTGAAAAAAGTTATGTGAGTGATGCCATGGGCCGCAAGGGTCGTGAAGCCCGGGGCGGGAATTATTTTTCTTTTACCATGAAACTAAAACCCGGTATCAAATCTGCATTGGTATTTACTTATATTGGCGACGACAAAGGCCGTAAATTTGACATTGTTGTTGACGGCGTTAAGATCAGCACGGTTGAATGGGAGGGTGGCAAGACAGGCATTTTCTATGACCATGAATATGCTTTGCCGGAAGAACTGCTTCAAAACAAAGAACAGATCACGGTAAAAGTAGAAGCTAATTATAAACGAACAGCGGGAAGGGTGTTTGGAGTAAGGGTAGTGAGGGAAAGTCGTTAGTCATTAGTCAATAGTCATTAGTCAATAGTCTGGAGTCGTGAGTCAAGAGTCGTGAGTCAAGAAAAGCGAGTCATTAATCGTGAGCCCAATATTTCAATATCCTAATATCTAATACCTAATATCTAATACCCAATCCCCAATCCCCAAATTATGAGCAAAGCCATTGTAATCGGAGGTGGTATCATCGGACTCAGTTCAGCATTGTACTTACGTCGTTCCGGATGGGAGGTGACCGTGCTGGACAAAAGTGATTTCGGTGATAACTGTTCTTATGGCAATTGTGGGTATATCTGTCCCAGCCATTTTATACCACTGGCCACTCCCGGCATTGTAAAGCAGGGGTTGAAATGGATGTGGAATTCCAAAAGTCCGTTTTATGTACAACCCCGGTTGGACTGGAACCTGATGAGCTGGGGATTGAAATTTATCCGTAGTGCTACTAAAGACCATGTGGAAACTGCGGCGGTTCCTTTGCGGGATATAGCGTTGCTGAGTAAAAAGGAATATGAGACCTGGCTGCAATTACCGGCATTTGATTTTGCCTATGAACAAAAGGGGCTACTTGAAATATTTCAAACCACTGCTGGTGCTGAACATGCCAGGCATACAGTGGAGAAAGCCCATGAACTGGGACTGACGGATACAAAATTATTAACGCAAGACGAATTACAGGCCCTCGAGCCACATACAAGAATTAATGGAATGGGTGCCATCCATTTTCATTGCGATGCCCATTGCTGGCCCAATCAACTCATGCGGCAATTACTCCTTTACCTGGAACAGGAATCAGTTGCCTTACTAAAGGGGAGGAGGTAGTCAAATTTGAAAAAGCTAATGGTAAGGTCACTAAAGTGATTACTACAAAAGGGGCACATGAAGCAGATGAAATCGTGATGGCCACCGGCTCCTGGGGAAGGGAAACCGCCCGTTTATTATCGCTCCGGATCCCGTTGATGCCCGGCAGAGGATATTCAGTAACACTCGAAGATTCTCCTTACCGCCTTAATTATCCGGCTGTTTTACTCGAGGGCCGTGCCGCTGTTACCCCAATGGATGGTAACAAGATTCGTTTTGGCGGTACCATGGAAATTACTCCTCATAAAACACCACCCAGGATGAACCGGGTACAGGGAATCCTGGATGCGGTACAACGGTTCTATCCGGAATTTGAAATACCCTTCCCGGCAAAAGAAAAAATCTGGTACGGCTATCGTCCCTGTTCGGCAGATGGCCTTCCCTATATCGGCAGGGTGAAAAAATACGGGAACCTGACCATTGCTACCGGGCATTCCATGCTGGGACTGAGTCTTGGGGCCGGAACCGGCAAACTGGTGGCCGAATTGGTCAACAGGCAGCCGGCAAGTATGGATATCAGCCCCTTTGCCGTAGAAAGATTTAACTAGATGGGTTGCGGGAACAATCAGAAGCGGCATTTTTTACTGAATTAGCAATTGTTTAAGTGAGCTTGCTTTCATCAGTTCGACAACTACTTCTTACTTTTACGCACATTTATGAATTGGATTGCTACCCGGCTGCCTTACCGTCAAACCAACGCTTTCACCAGGATTGCTTTGGATTATATTGACCAGGCGGAAGCATTGAAACCATTTTTTCTTCATCCGCCCTCCCTGCAGGGATTGCAGAAAGCCATCAGCGAAAGGAAAAAAACAAGTACGAACAGGCAGGTACTGGTGGAGCAGTTACGTCATCAGTACGTGGGAATCGATACAAATGAAAAGGTAAAACAGAATATTGAATCTCTATTATCTCCCGATACGTTTACCATTACCACCGCCCACCAGAATAATATCTTCACCGGCCCGCTTTATTTTATTTATAAAATACTCCATGCTATTAAGTTGGCTGATCTACTCAATGAAACCTGGCCGGAGCAACATTTTGTACCGGTCTATTATATAGGTTCTGAAGATGCAGACCTGGATGAACTGAACCATACCTGGCTCAATGGAGAAAAGCTGGTTTGAAATTGCAATCAGACCGGAGCCGTAGGCCGGATGGTGATTGACCAGCACCTGATTTCCCTGATTGACCGGATGCAGGGTGAATTGCTGGTACATCCTTTTGGCGAATCTATCATTGCAGCACTGCGGGCATCCTACCAAAAAGGCATGACAGTGGCCGCGGCTACTTTTCATTTTGTCAATTTTCTATTCAGTGAGTATGGACTGGTTGTATTGCAGCCGGACAATGCAGCTCTGAAAAGCCAGATGGCCACAGTATTTGAAGATGATTTGTTACAGCAGACAGCATCCGGTATTGTTGAATCCTCTGCCACAGCATTAGAAAAGGCCGGTTATAAAGTTCAGGCCAATCCCAGAGAAATCAATTTGTTTTACCTGGAAGGAGATCAAAGAGAACGGATCGAAAGAAAAGGAGAGAACTGGGTGCTCATCAATAGCAGGAAAACTTTTTCAAAAACAGAAATTTTAAAGGAACTGGCAGATCATCCGGAAAAATTCAGTCCGAATGTTATTTTGCGTGGATTGTATCAGGAAAAGATACTGCCCAATATTGTCTTTATAGGCGGTGGCGGAGAAACAGCCTATTGGTTGCAGTTGAAAGAACTGTTTACACATTATCAGATTCCCTTTCCTGTCCTCTTATTACGTAATTCATTCCTGGTTGTGGAACAGAAATGGAAGGAAAAAATTGCCCGCTTAGGATTTACTACGGAAGACTTATTCTTACCTGAACAGGATTTGCTGAATAAACTGGTTTTGCGCGACAGTAAAAACCCGACTCGCCTTAACGGTGCCATCGGGGATTTAGAAAAATTGTATACGGGTTTCAGGCAACAGGCGGCAGCATTGATACCACATTGGAAACACATGTGGAGGCCTTGAAAAAAAATGCCCTGTTTCGTTTGCAGGAACTGGAAAAAAAGATGCTGCGGGCAGAAAAAAGAAAATTTAATGACCAGCAAAGACAGATTCAACGCCTGAAAGAAAAACTGTTTCCCGGAAATGGCTTACAGGAACGAAAAGAAAATATGTCAGGCTACTATGCACTGTGGGGCAAAGACTTTATCGATGCTTTGTACAACGCTTCCCCCGGTCTTGAACAGGAATTTGTAATCCTGGAAGCACATTGATTATTCTCAATCCTTCTCCGGTTTTTTTGTTCTATAGAATAATACTGTTTATCTCTTTCTCAGATATAAATTCAGCGAAAATGTATTTTTCTTCAGGGAACTGAGAGCTGCAGAGTAAACAGTGGGACTGCTAGTACTGTTGATATCATTTAATCCGGCAGAATATTTTAATTCAGGTGACAGCACCCAGCCTGATTTCAGCAGACTGATATCTAATCCCAGTCCGCCATTACCCATAAACAAAGATTTCTTAACAGGCAATTGATCAGCCGAAGTACCATTTTGACTCAGCATATAATTAAAAGAAGGACCTAAAGCAATATAGGGTGCAATCTTTCCGGAAGAAAGACGGATCAATATAGGTAGCGCCATGGAGATAGTCGTACCCTTTACAGAAACCGTTTCAATAATCGGGGCACCGGAAGTACTTCTTCTTTCAAACTCAATATCGGTACTTTCAAATACTACGGTGGCAGTTGGTCTTATCGCAATGGAAGGGCCCAGACAAATATGGTACAGAAAACCTGCATTACCACCCACGGCAGATTTGGAATTCACGCCAGTAAAGCCAGTCTGTTGATTTCCGGAATATGTTGGATTGGATTGATTCATCCCGGCACCCAGGGTAAATCCAAAACTGGGTTTACAAAGCAGTTTGGGGCTTGGCTTTTTGCCTTTATTGGTCAGATCAGGCTTTTTGTTGTCAAGGGCTTTTTGAGCCAATGCCAGGGTGGTTAAAGCACAGGGCCATTTGGGAGCGGCTTTAGCAGCTTTATCAGCATAGAAGGCGGCGCTATCCGGACGATTATTTTCCAGATGCAGGCGCGATAACTGGTTCAGGATATAGGCACCATTGGGATCAATGGCCCTGGCAGCGTGTGCATAATTAAAAGCATCCGATGCAGTTCCATAGTCGCCATTTGCTTTTAAAAGGAACATACGTCCACGGAGCGCCGCTGCAAATTCTGGTTCATCTGCACGTAACAAAGCGATGGCTTTTTCAATTCGGCCACCGGCTGCAGCATGTTCCTGTTTGTCTTTGGAGGAACTGATCACACCACAGGTCAGGTACTGGTTTACTTTTTTCTGGGCATCATTAATGAATTCTGCGGCCAGGGTAGATTTGGCATCCTGTGTATATGGATTTCCCGGGTATTTTTTCTCCAACTGCTGGTAGAAATCTTCTGCAGAACTGGAACCGGTCAGATTATTGGACCGGATCGCGCGGTTGAATCGGTTATAAGTTTCTACTAATGCAGTATCAGCGGCAAATCTTTTATAGTCGGCTGCTGTGAGTCCGTTGAAAGAATTTCCACCTCCGCGCCGGTTATTTTTTTCCTTCAGCCATTGCTGAAGATAGGCGGGATCCACATTGCTCACCACTTTCTCACTGAATTCATTACAACAGAGATAGGGATCCTGTTTTCTTTTAAATTTTTCAGTGGCAACTGAAGGAACATTTTTCTCTACATAATTTTTGATTTCGGCAAATGTGATCTTATTATCTGCTTTTCCTGCATCGGCTAATCCGCTCAGTCCATCTACCAGGTACCAGGTAAATAAACCGTGTCCGGTTCCAATAGAAGCATCTTCCAGTGATTCCTGTCCGGCCGCACTGGCCAGCATCATCACTTCTCCCACTTTTTGCTCGGAAATGGCTGAACTGAAAATCCAAGTCCCTCTGCACCACCGGGCAATTCATTGGAACGACAGGCATCCATGATCAGGAATACTTCCACACCCTTGCCTACTTCTTTTGCAATCATCGTTTTGATATCATACATTCTGATCGCCCCATTCACGAGGTAATTATTTTTATCTCCTGCCGGATTACAGTCATAGGTCAGGTAAAAAAACTGGTCCTTATCAATAGCATCACCATGGCCGGCCAGGTACATAAACAGCCGGTCTCCCCTTTGTAGCTTTTTGGCCTTTAACCATGATTTGAATTTGACCTGAAAATTGGTTTCATTAGCCTGGTCATTAAGGAGCATATAAATATTGTCATCACTTACCCGGCCACCACCGGGTGATTTGAGATAATTCCTGAACAACTCGGCATCTTTATCAGCATAATTCAGGGGTCTGACATATTTGTATTTAGAAATGCCCATTACAACCGCAAAATTCTGTGGTCCGGCAATTGTGGTATCCCGGGGTTTTAAAGGGGTTTGCGCCATGATAAGCTGGAGGCCCATGGCGATACAGGCAAGCAAAAGCAGGACTGATTTTTTCATAATTCCGGTTTAGATTGGCTGAATGGTATAGAAAAATAGTGATTTTTCGGAATATGACACTGACTATTTACTGACAACCATTTTGAACAGGGTGCTGCTGCCATTGTCATTATCTGCAGCTAATAATAAATAGTATCTGGAAGATGTTTCCTTCAAAATACATACCGATTCTATTTTCTGGCCAATAAATTTTGGATCCAGCTGATCGAGATTGATGATGATATCCGGATTAACGGCTTTCCAGTTCTTTTTTGAACTGATATTACGGATGATCCATAGATAGCTGGTGCCAATGGCGCCATCATCCATATTGTTACGGGTATCTTCAGTAGAAATTGTCAGGATCAGTGCATCCTGTTTGGATGCATAGGTAATACCTGAAATACCGCTGAATTGTGAAGAATCTGTATTGGCACCCGCCAGCATACTGCTGATTTCAACATTCGTCTGTCTTTTCCAGAAATTCCTGCGGGTAAAGATCAGGTGGTTTTTGGGATAACCCTTGCTGCCACGGTTGGCCAGAATAAAACCACCAGGGTAGGCAGCAATGCCTTCAATATTCAATTCCTGAATTCCCTGTAATGTAATGCGCTGGTAGAACGTATCCAGTCTGATACTATCCTTTATTTTAGTTTTAGGATTGATCAGCCAGGCAATTGATCGGGTAGGGAAGGAAGATCCGGAACCGGTCAACAGAATGTTCCCGTCGTCCAGTAAGGTCATGGCTTCGAGATCAGGCTTTAGCTTTTTGGGGATTCTTTTTTCAGCAAAATGAAAAAGTGAAATTGAGTCTTTTGTTTGGAGACTGCTGTCCAGTATCAACAGGTTATTGGCGTCATCTCCAATTATATAAACAGCTTGATCCCGGTAATCAATACCGGAGGCTGAAGGATAATCCGGAAGCAGGATTTTTTCCTGCAGCATATGCTTTTGAGAGGAACAACCCCAGTTAAATAAAGAAAAGAAGATAAAAGCGATGCCGGCATATCTCCGGCCCAAAAACGGTTGATTGAATAAATCTGATGGATAAAAAAACCGAATGAACATTACTAAACAGCCGGGTTTATTTAATCAAATTTATTTTCCCAGCCTTCATTCTTCATCTTTTCCACTTTATCAATCACTTCATTGTTCAGGGATTCTTTGTACTGGGCCACTTTCAGTGAAATCGTTTCATCAGATGTGCCCAGGATTTCTGCAGCCAGGATGCCTGCATTCTTTGCCGCATTGAGTGCAACAGTCGCTACCGGTACACCGTTTGGCATTTGCAGGATGGAGAGTACAGAATCCCATCCATCAATGGAATTGGAAGATTTAATCGGTACGCCGATAACCGGTAAAACTGTAACAGAAGCCACCATACCCGGCAAATGAGCAGCACCTCCCGCTCCGGCAATGATCACTTTCAATCCACGTCCCTTTGCCTGCTGTGCATAATCAATCATGCGATGGGGTGTACGATGTGCCGAAACCACCGTTACCTCATGCGGAATATCGAATTGTTTCAGAAAATCGGAAGCAGCCTGCATCACATGCAAATCACTATCGCTGCCCATGATGATACCAACAAGAGGGGTCATTGGAGGAGTTTAGGCAAAAATAGGAATTTTGGAGGTTGGGGGTAGTTGGGAGGTTGAATAATTGAGTTGGAAAGTTGATAAGTTGATAAGTTGGGAAGTTGAGGAGTTGAGAAGTTGGAAGGTTGTGAACAATTTATTTTATCAGTTCTCCTTTGAGTCGGAGGAGTTCGGTTTCGGCCAGTTTGGTATTGTAACGGGCATTGATCAGTCTGGTCTGCGCATCCTGCAAACTCTTCTGTGCTTCTTTCAATTGAATCAGGGTGGTGGAGTTGAGTTTATACACCTGAAAAACAATATCTACATTTTCTCTGGCCAGTACAATGCTTTCCTCTTCCAGATCAAGGGCCTGTTTCTGCCACTGGTAATTATTCCAGGCATTGAGGACGGCCAGACTGATCTGGGATTTCTGATTATCCATACTCAGTTTTCTGAAAACAATATCCCTTTCCGCCTGTTGAATCTGCCGCTTTACATTGTAATTATTGAAAATCGGAATAGTGGCGGTGAGCCCGTAGTTAAAACCTTTATTCCGGCTATTGAGAGGTTGAAAGGGATTGACGACTGCCTTGTTATCCAGTTTATTGAAATTATAATTCGCATTAAACGCAACAACCGGAAAACGATCGGCCTTGATTTCCTTTAAAGTAAGCCCGGCAATCTGTATATTTTTTTGCGCAAGTTGCAGGGAAGGGTTGGTTTTATCCAGCGAAGATTGAATATCGGTCAGCACCAGCCCTTTGTTCAGAGGAATAGAATCACTAACATCGTAATTGGTTTCCGGGGTATTCATTAACTGACTGAGTTGGTCTTTTAACTGCCTGATCAGCGTTTGTTGCTCCAACTGAGCGGCTTTTTGTGCATTGAGATCCACTTTACTTTGCAGCACATCGGGTTTGGCACCCACACCTATATCCAATTTGTATTGTGCCAGTTTTACTCTTTCCTGACTGATCGACATCTGTTCTTCTATGGCCCGAAGCTGTTGTTTTTGCTTTACAATATTGTAATAAGTATTGATGACAGCAGCAACGGTATTGATCAACTGTTCTTTGATACCCAACTCACCTAATTTAACCAGTTCAGCTACTTTGTCCCGTGTGGCAAACATCCGCAATCCATCAAACAAAGTCCAGTTCAATGCGAGATTGGCGGTGAGGTTATTTGATTTAACGCCATTCCTTTCCCTGACCGTTCCATCACTGAATTTCTGTTTCTGGTCATTATTATTGAATACAACCGCAGTATTGGCATTCAGCCTGGGATAAAATGCGGCATTCTTGTAACCGTAATTGAGCGCCGCCACAATGGAATCATTTCTGGATAACTGGATATCAAAATTGTTACTGAGTGCAGTGGCAATGGCTTCTTCCAGTGTCAGTTTTTTCTGAGCAAAACTGTCAACACTTAATATAAGTAATATGGGTAAAAGAATCGTCTCATGTTATTCGGCAGTTTGGGTGGCTATAACAGCCGGTTCTTGTTTGTTTTCGGGGTGCATCAGTTGATCAATTTCGCTTTTCTTCTTTTTCGAAGAAAGGAAAGAGTACATGGCAGGTATTACAAACAAGGTAAGTACAAGGGAGAATAATATTCCGCCAACGATAACGATACCCAGAGGAATCCGGCTGGTGGCGGCTGCTCCTAACGACATGGCCAGTGGTAAGGCTCCAAGGGCCATGGCCAGACTGGTCATGAGGATGGGTCTCAAACGCTGCGTGGCCGAAAAGATGGCGGCCTCTGTTTTGGACATTCCTTTTTCCTGGTTCTGGTTAGCAAATTCAACAATCAGGATCCCGTTCTTCGTTACCAATCCTATCAGCATGATCATACCGATTTGTGAGAATATATTCAGGGTATGACCAAATAACCAGAGTGATAATACCGCACCGGTAAAAGCCAGTGGTACCGTAAACATAATGATCAGCGGATCAATAAAACTTTCGAACTGAGCTGCCAGGATCAGGAAGATCAGCACCAACGCCAGCAAGAGAGCCGTCAGGGTATTGCCACTGCTTTCACTGAATTCACGGGAAGAACCGGATAAGGATGTGGTAAATGTTTCATCCAGCATCCCTTTCGTGATCTTTTCCATTTCAGCAATACCATCACCAATGGTTTTGCCCGGTTGTAAACTCGATGATATCGTGGCAGATTTGTAACGGTTGAAATGATAAATGGTAGGAGGGGTATTGGATTCAGACATGGTCACCAGGTTATCCAGACTGATCAGTTCTCCCCGGTTATTCCGGACAAATAAATTTTTCAGGTCATTGGGATCATCCCGGTCGCCCCTGGCTACCTGCCCCAGCACCTGGTACTGTTTGCCATCCTTTGTAAAATAACCAAGCCTGCGGTTACTAAATGCCAGTTGCAATGTTTGAGAGATATCGTTGACACTCACACCCAGTTGCGCGGCTTTCAGTCTTTCGATCTCCACCCTTAATTCCGGTTTATTGAATTTGAGATCAACATCCGGATTCATCAGCACTTTGCTTTGCCTCGCCTGTTCCAGTATCTTCGGCAAAACGGATGTGAGTTTTTCAAAATTGTTATTCTGAATGACGAATGATACCGGTTGTCCGCCACGACGATTTTGGGAAATAGTTTGCTCTTCAATGGCAAAAGCCCGGCCTTCGTTGTATCTCGGCAGGTTGCGGTTCACCATGGCCACAATCTCTTTTTGGGAACGCACCCGGTCTGTTGGGGGTACCAGCGTTACCCTGACAAAACCGGTATTTGCATTTCCTGATCCCGTGAATCCCGGAGAAGTAACACTGAGTACAATTTCTTTTTCGGGAACAGAATCCAGCATCAACTGGGTCAGTCTGTCCACATATTTATCCATTGCATCAAAAGAAGTACCCTCGGGGGCCGTTAGCTGTAGACGGAACTGACTACGATCCTCCATGGGTGCCAGCTCCTGTTGCAAGCCTTTCCAGATTAATATTCCTGATACAAGACTGGCAATAATCAGTACAATGGCCATCCAGCGGATCCGCATGAATCTTTTCAGTGCAGCCTGGTAACTGTTCTCCATCCAGCGGAAGAAAGGTTCCGTCTTATTGTATAGCCAGGAATGTTTATGGACATTTTTACGGGAGAGCTTCACGTTCAATACCGGTGTCAGGGTCAGGGATACAAAGGCAGAAATCAATACGGCACCGGCCACTACGATTCCGAATTCGCGGAACAATCTGCCGGTAAAACCTTGCATGAAGATCACGGGAAGAAACACTACGGCCAGAGTGATAGAAGTGGCAATGACCGCAAAGTATATTTCTTTTGACCCTTCCAGCGCGGCCTGCCACTTGTTCATGCCCCGCTCCATTTTCTTATAAATGTTTTCCGTTACCACAATACCATCATCCACCACCAGTCCGGTGGCCAGTACGATAGCAAGCAGGGAGAGTACATTGATGGTAAAGCCCATCAGGTACATGATAAAGAAGGCCCCGATCAATGATACAGGAATATCAATCAGCGGACGAATGGCAATGATCCAGTCGCGGAAGAATGCATAAATAATCATCACCACCAGCAGGAAGGCGATCATCAGGGTTTCTTCCACTTCCAGGATGGACTTCTTGATGAATTTGGTCTGGTCCAATGCAATATTGATCTTGATATCCTCAGGTACGTCTTTTTTAATCTGCTCCAGTCTTTTGTAAAACTCATCGGAGATGGAAACATAATTTGAGCCAGGCTGTGGAATCATGGCCAAAGCAATCATAGGTGTGCCATCACCTTTCAGTGCCGATTCCTCATTCTCCGGACCCAGGGCCGCTTCACCGATATCCCTTACTCTTACATCTGCACCGTTTACATTTTTTACAATCAGGTTATTGAATTCTTCTTCCGTATTCAGGCGGCCGAAAGTTCTTACGGTTAATTCGGTACTGTTACCGGATATTTTTCCTGAAGGAAGTTCTACGTTCTCTCTTAATAAGGCCGATTGTACATCATTGGCGGTAACCTGCTTGGCGACCAGTTTGGCAGGATCAATCCAGATCCGCATCGCATACCTTTTCTCTCCCCATATCTGTATCCCACTTACACCGGGAATGGTTTGTAATCTTTCAACCAGCGTATTATTGGCGAATTCAGTAATCTGCAAAGGCGTACGGGAATAGCTCTGCACGGTCATAGAAAGAATGAAGTCGGAACTGGCATCTGCCTTCGATACAACGGGTGGTGCATCCAGATCGGAGGGAAGAGAACGTTGTGCCTGCGATACTTTATCCCTTACATCATTGGCAGCCGCTTCGAGGTCTACTCCCAGGTCAAACTCCACATTGATATTACTGGTTCCGTTGCTGCTGCTGGAAGTCATGTTCTTTACACCGGCAATTCCATTGATGGCTTTTTCAAGAGGCTCGGTGATTTGCGTTTCGATGATATCGGCATTGGCACCGGGGTAGGAAGTACGCACACTGATATTCGGCGGATCAATCGCTGGATAGTCCCGCACACCCAGGAACTGAAAACCAATGACGCCAAAAAGCACGATCAGGATATTCATCACAATCGCCAGTACCGGTCTGCGTAAACTGAGTTCTGATATATTCATTGTTAAAATACGTCTCCTTAGGTTATGATTATCCTCCACATAAATTCCTGCTTTACGCAGGCAGGTCGGAAATCCAAATATTTAATATCCCCCGCCTTCGCTAGGGCTACGGCGGGCAAGCAATATCTTAATATCCAAATACCCGCCTTCGCCAAGGCTACGGCGGGCAAGGCTAATTCACAATCCTCCCGATCGTCAGTTTCCCTTCAGGCCTCACACTTAATAAGCCTGTAACAACAACAGTATCGCCGTCTTTTAAACCATGTGTGATCTGTACCCTGGCCGAATCTCTTTCACCGGTAACCACATCAGCAAATACGGCTGTTCCGCCTTTAAACAGAATTACTTTTTTCCCACGGGCCTGTGGCAGAATGGCCTGGGTTGGTACCAGGATCGTGTTGGGATCCGGATCAAAACTGAGCAGCACTTTAGCAAATGCACCAGGCATCAGTGCCTCATCTTTTCCAATCACTGCTGCCCGTACCAATAAGGTTCGGGTTGTTTCCATTACATTGGATTCAGTGGCCACTACCTTAGCCCCAAATTCTTTTTTAGCTCCTTCAATGGTAAAAGTGACCAATTGTCCGATCTTGATTTTGCCGGAATATTTTTCAGGAACAGTAAAGTCGAGTTTTAACTGATCAGTCTGACTGATCGTGGCCAGTACAGAAGCCGGACTTACATAGGCACCCGGACTTACTTTATTCAATCCGATTTTTCCGCTAAAGGGAGCTCTTACAACCGTTTTGGCAATACTGGTTTGAAGGATGCCAATGTCTGCATTAAGATTATTCACCTGCAGCAGACTGATATCATAATCCTGCTGACTGATCCCCTGAATTTTTAATAATTGTGCCTGTCTTTCTTCCGTTTTTTTGGCCAGGGCCAGTTGCACCTGCACTTTTCTTAACTGGGCCTGAAGGTCGCCATCATACAATTTGGCAAGAACGGCGCCTTTGCTGACATACCGGCCTTCCACCAGGTTCAGTTGAACAATACGGCCTGATACTTCGGGATGGATTTCTGTGACCTCATTGGCCACGATGCTGCCGGGCATCTCAATAGTGGATTGGAAGGATTCCAGTCTTACGATATAGCCATCAACTTTTGAAGGGGGGGCCTTGGCCGCACCTCCACCTCCACCGCTCTTTGGAGCTTCAATCTTATTTTTTTTGCCCCCGCAGGAAACCAGTGAGAGGGAACAAAGGGCAACTGCGAAAAAAAATAGTCTCATAAAATATGAATGGGTTGCGGTAAAAATTCAGGGATAAAGATAATGGATTCAGTCCAAGGCTTTAGACGCAGAAGTAAAACGGTTCCTGCACTGATTTTCAAAGAAGTATCAGCGGCACAGGGCTGGGATAAATGGCGATTCAGGTCCGGGCAATAAGGGTATGCTTTACCTTGTTCGACTGAAATAATAAATCCTGCTTTTCCTTGCTCAGGATGGTCACATGGCCCATTTTCCGGCCAGGTTTGGTTTGCTTTTTTCCATAGAGATGTACAAAAGCATTGTCAATTTTCAACACATCTTCCAGTCCTTCATATTTTACATCGCCGCTAAAACCCTCTGCTCCGATAATATTGACCATGATGGAAGGAAGGATGGCATCCGTATTTCCAAGTGGATAGCCCAGCATGATCCGCCAAAGCATATCGAACTGCGAACTGTAATGGGCTTCGATGGTATGATGGCCGCTGTTATGAACACGCGGAGCCGTTTCATTCACCAGTACTTCATTAGCCGTATCTACAAACATCTCCACAGCAAAAAGACCGGGCGATTTAAAATTTCGGGCTACAGAAAGGGCAATGGCTTCCACTTTCCAAAGGGTTTTTTCATCCAGGCCGGCCGGACATAGCTGATAGTCCAGCAAGTTTAAACGGGGATCGAAAAGCATTTCAACGGGTGGATATAATGCCGTTTCTCCTTTCTCATTCACCGCCACCATTTGCGCTATTTCCTTTTTAATGGAAACCATTTTTTCCAGCACAGAGGGAACATCAAATCCTTTACTGAGATCTTCTCCGGATCGAAGTAATTGCACACCCCGCCCATCATATCCGCCTTCGCCGATTTTATGCACGGCTGGCAAAAATCCGGCCTTTTCTTTTAAGCCAGCCAGGTCATGGGTAATGATGAAATCAGCTGTAGGGATCTGGTGTTGCCGGTAATATTCCTTTTGCTTTATTTTATTTTTGATGGTTTCTAAGACAGCCGGTTTCGGGAAAACCCTGACGCCTTCCCGCTCCAGTTGAGCCAGCGCTTCTACATTTACATTTTCAATTTCAATGGTAATGGCATCCAATCCTTTTCCAAATGCATAAACCGTATCAAAATCGCGGATATCACCCAGCGTAAAATGATGGCAGAGATGGGCGGCCGGACATTCCGGATCATTTTCGAGTACATAAGAGTCAACCGGGTAATTGGCGGCGGCCTGTAAAAGCATTCTGCCGAGCTGACCTCCACCGAGGATACCGATTTTGGGAACAGATGAAGTTTTTTGCATGCGGGCAAAGATAATCATTCAAACAGGGATGAGAAGCATGCGATTAAGGGCCTTATGCCTCTCTTGATAAACCAGGCTGCCGATCAGCGGTAAAAAATAATCAGGTAGATTAGGTTTTGCTGTGTCCCGGATCGGACACAATGAATCACACAAATCGCCTGCAACATGATGGTGATGGTATAAAAGGCCTGTGCGTAATAAAAGGCAGCACGGTGATTGGTTTTGGGTTCACTCAAAAAATAGTAAATTGAGTGTTGTTTCCATCCGCTCTAAAAGGAACTATTTACCTTTGTAATATGCGCCCCGATTATCCACAGAAAAGATTCAGTGACCAACGCAGCCAGTTCAGTCTGCTGATGGTGACATTGGCTATGGACCACGCTTAATGCTGAAGACCCTTTCAGGCAACAGGATGCCTTTTTCTAATTATTTAAATCTCAAAATCATGGCGACAGCAACAACAACCCATCCATCATCAACAATCAATACAGATTTTCTTCCGCTGCAGGGAACCGATTATGTGGAATTTTATGTCGGTAATGCCAAACAGGCAGCCCATTTTTATAAAACCGCTTTCGGTTTTCAGAGCCTGGCTTATGCCGGTCCGGAGACCGGGATCAAGGACCGCGTCAGCTATGCAATCCGTCAAAACAAACTCATTTTTGTACTGACTACCCCGATACGCAGCGGCAACCCCATCGCTGATCATATTTACAAACATGGGGATGGGGTGAAAGTCCTGGCCCTGAAAGTAGAAGATGCCCAAAGCGCCTTTGACGAAACCACCAAAAGAGGAGCCCGGGCCTATATGGAACCCACCGTATTGAAACACAACCAGGGGGAAGTTGTGCTGAGTGGTATCCATACTTATGGTGATACCGTGCATGTTTTTGTAGAAAGAAGAAATTATCAGGGAGCCTTTATGCCCGGTTTCAGGGAATGGAAATCCGAATATAATCCCACCGAAACCGGACTGCTCTATGTGGATCATTGCGTGGGAAATGTAGGCTGGAACCAGATGAATCCCTGGGTGAAATTCTATGAAGATGTCATGGGCTTCCGCAATATCCTGAGTTTTGATGATAATGATATTTCCACCGAGTATTCTGCCCTGATGAGTAAAGTGATGAGTAACGGAAATGGGTTTGTAAAATTTCCCATCAATGAACCCGCAGAAGGCAAAAAGAAAAGCCAGGTAGAAGAATACCTCGATTTTTATGACGGTGAAGGATGTCAGCACGTAGCCCTGGCTACAAATGATATTGTAAAAACAGTCACCCAGTTAAAAGACAGGGGAGTGGAATTCCTTCGCGTGCCCAATACGTATTACGACGACCTCTTAGACCGGGTAGGAAAAATTGATGAAGACCTGGAACCGCTGAAGGAACTCGGAATCCTGGTTGACCGGGATGATGAAGGCTACCTGCTCCAGCTTTTTTCCAAACCGGTAGAGGACCGGCCCACCTTATTCTTCGAAATCATCCAACGCAAAGGGGCCAAAAGCTTTGGCAAAGGAAATTTCAAAGCCCTTTTTGAGGCATTGGAAAGAGAACAGGATGCGAGGGGGAATTTGTAGAAGAGAGGATATTAGGATATTTTATTATTGGGATATTAACAATTTTCGGCCTGTAGTGAAATTCTGACATAGCGAAGCCCCAATACCTCAATATCCTAATATCCTAATATCTTAATATCTTAATATCTCAATACCTCAATCTCCCAATATCTCAATATATTTACCATTAGTTTATTATCATCACCACACTAAAATCCGCCACCCGTCGTTCATCCTAAACTGATTAAGATGAAGAAACTCATTACATCCATTTCCTGTGTAGCGGTTTTTACCGGTGCAATGGGGCAACCATTTGCTTCCAAAAGCGGTAGTAATTCCTATTCTTTTATTGATTACCAGAAAACCTTTCCCCGCCCCAGTGAGGCACTTGAAAAAAAGGAAGATACCCTTCAAAAGCAATTTGAAGCTAAAAAACTGGTATGGCCTGCCAAATACATTTATATCCGTTCCTTCAAGTATGACAGTCAGCTGGAAGTATGGGTAAAAAACCAGGTGCAGGAACCTTTCAAATTATTCAAGACCTACCGGGTTTGTGCCCTGGCCGGTACACTCGGCCCCAAAAGAATGGAGGGCGATTACCAGGTACCCGAAGGCTTTTATTATATCAACGTATTTAATCCCAAGAGCAATTACTATCTCTCCCTCGGATTAAATTATCCCAACGCTTCAGATAAAATACTGAGTGATTCCCTCCGTCCGGGCAGCGAAATTTATATTCATGGCAGTTGTGTCACCGTCGGTTGCATCCCCATCCGGGATGAACAGATTGATGAATTGTATATCATTGCCGCTCATGCCAAGGACCAGGGACAGGATTTTATTCCCGTCCATATTTTTCCCGTTCGGTTTAATGTGGAAAAAAGTGTAAAATATCTTGATGGACTGACTAAGGATGACCAGGGACTAAAAAAGTTTGCAGAGCGGATGGAAGATGCCTATGATTATTTTGAAAAATACAAACAATTGCCGGTGGTCATGGTCGGCGAAAAAGGCGAATACATTATCAATGATGTACCTCCCAAAAAAGTGAAACTGGTAGCAGAGGAAAAACCTAAAAGACAACCGGTACAACACCTCACAAGAAATATTACCAGTCTCGCTGATGCCGTTCACCAATGGCCACAATACCCGGGAGGGGGTGATGCCCTCATGAAATACCTGGATGAACTGGGAAAAGAATTAACCAGCCAACTTCCCGAAGGAGTAAAGCGAGCCTATATTCAGGTTGAATTCATCGTAGATAAAGATGGGGTACCTGTGAATTTTAAAGTCACTAAAGGAGTAAAGAACGGGGAAGAATTACACGATATCCTCATTAGCCGCCTGGAGAAAATGGGTACCTGGAAACCCGCTTTACTTCATGATAAACCCGTTGCCAAAAAAATGGTGCAAACCGTTGTACTGGGTGCTGCGGAGTAATCAGCGGATCAGCAAACTGGTTCCCTTCTGAAAAATTCTTTGCTTCGTCTCTTTATCAATATAGGTAAGAGTCCAGGCATAAATACCTGTTGGTTGTTCCAGTCCATTGACACGCCCATCCCACTTCTGGGTCCAGTCCCTTCCTGAAAAAAGAATTTGCCCCATTCGGTTATAAACCCTGAACTCCAGTTGATCCGCCTTGAGCGCATTCAAGGGATAGAGATAATCATTCTTGCCATCCGCATTTGGTGTAAACGCAGAAGGAACGGCAATATAACAATGGGCCAATACCCTGATCACCCGTCTACTGGTATCAGAACATCCCAATTGGGTATTACTGCTGATCAGGCTTACCGTGTATAACTGTTCCCGGCCCAATGGGGCATAACGGTAAACTGCCGGGTCTTTATCTGTACTGAATTGACCATTTCCAAATTCCCATCTCCATTGATCCGCATTTCCGGTACTTCGGTTCTCGAGATGTACAGTATCACCCGGACATACCACAGCGGGAGCCAGGAACTGCGATTTCATCATACCATTGATAATAATGTCCTGCGTAGCCGTATCAATACATGATCCGTTCGTGGTAATCAGCCGGACCGTTTGTTTCCCGGTGGCCGGAAATGTATAAACAGGATTTTGCTGCGTTGAACTTCCACTTGCTCCAAAATCCCATTGCCAGGAGCTGGCACCACCATTGCCATTGTGCGAAAATTGGATCGTAGTGGCATTGCAGGAAGGGGGAACCGTATAAATGAACTGCGCAGAGATGGGATTGGTGATGCTGAAACTACCAGCCGGACCAGAAGGCGTAACGATACCGCATTCATCCAAAATCGTATTCCCATCGTTGCCACTTACAATTGATACCTGGTAATTACCACCGGTATTCCAGGGGGATACTATTTCAAGTCTTATGAGACTGCTTAACCCGGAACTGCAACCAGAAAAAGTAGAAGCTGCTATTCTCGCCTGCACTGTCTGCGGGCCAGTGATCACAAAATCACTGCCATCTCCTGCCAGACTCGCACAACTGATCGGGCGGTTGAAACGGATATCAATCCATTGCGGGGCACAGCCGGTTTTACTGACATCTATAACTGTTGCAGGTTGAAGTGCTGATACATTCAATGCAATGGATTCTCCCACGGCAATATCACTGCCACAGATATCTGTGATCGTATTGCCATCGGTTCCGGTTTGAATAGAAAGGGTATAGGATCCATTGCTGATCGGACGGTCAAGGCGGAGAAAGACAGAATCCGAACCAGCTACCGCATCACAACCCAGTGTGTAAGCACTTGTGATAATTGCACCGCCACTCAGTATAAATTCTGAACCATCTGCAGCAACAGTAGCACAATTGATCTTTTTATTCATTCGTACCAGTATTTCCGTACCCCGGCAATCTGGTCTGGCCTGTAACATTCTGGGCAATGCAGGTTCAGTGATCACGGCCGTACCACCTGAAAAATTAAGTTCATAACCTTCTGCTACCGGGGTTTGATTGCAAATCATCAGCAGATAAGTGTGGCCCTGAATAATATCCGGCATCTTACTGAACAGGGGTTGGAGACCGGAACAAACGACCAGATCGGTTCCCAATGAAGAAGCACCGGTTTCTCCCAAATCAGCCGACCAGTTACAGGCCACGAGCAAGGCAGGGTTAGTGAAAATATCTACAGGATTGGTGGCCGTGATATCAAATAGCTGCCAGTTAAAATCCCCAATGGGATTAGCGGGCATTATGGTGAATCCAAGGGTGCCACTGGTATAACAGGCCATGCGGAAAAAATTAGGATTCTGGTCACGATAGGGAAACCCATCACCGCAGGGAGGAGGAATGGGTTTGATACCGCAAAAAATCGGAGTGGTGGCAAAAAGAGAAACGGATCCGCAAACCAGGATGGCTGATTCAGGTGTTTGCCCGGGTAATGTACAGGCCGATTGCCCCCCGGCTTTCAGCGTGGCGCTGAACAAAACCAACAGGAGCAGCTGTTTCATTTTCCGGACCATTTTTGTTTCCAGGCTGGATGCATGATACTTCTAAGTTACAAAACAGTTACTGACTGTCCGGTATTTGTAGCGCCGGTCAACATTTCCGGAAAACAGGAATCCGATCCCTCATGCTAATAATAACTGGATGGTTTCAGGGGTTTGTTGCCGGAGCAAGATTTGTTTTCCTTTTGTCAGTTGCTCCAGTACCGGCTGGTCATAATGCCGGATGGTGAGAAGTGATAAGTCTCTTTTTATCTGCACATCGGCCAATTGAGCGGCATCCTGTGCGAGCTTACCTATCTTTTCCTGTTTATCATCAAGCACACAAAGAAAACTGATCGCTCCGTTCTGTGTCAGGTTAGGTTTGAGATGCCATTTTTCGAAAAGATGATACAATTGCCCTACGAGATGTTCGCCGATAAATGAAAAATCCCTTGACCGCATTTCCAGCAGTACCTGTTGTTCTTTGAGTACGATGATCGGTGGGAGATGGGGGACTGCTTTATTATGAATCACGGTTCCTGGCAGGGCAGGATCTATAAAACTTTTAACCAGCAGGGGTATGTCTTTATTCTGCAGGGGCTTAATGGTTTTCGGGTGAATGATCTGGGCGCCATAATAAGCCATTTCAATCACTTCATTATAATTCAGTTCGGGAACAGAGACTGCCTCCGGGAATTGCTTGGGGTCCGCATTCATTACACTCACTACATCCTTCCAGATGGTCTGACTTTCGGCATCCAGCATATTTGCAAAAACAGCAGCTGAGTAATCACTCCCTTCGCGCCCCAGCGTGGTACTTTCATTTTCATCAGTGGATCCGATAAAACCCTGGGTCAGGACAATATTGTGATTATTAAACAGGGGCATGATATCCTCCTTAACACTTGCTGACGTATATGCCCAGTCGATTTCGGCATCCCGGAAATCATCATCGGTTCTGAAGATATCTCTTACATCCACCCAATGGTTGGGGATTCCGGTTTCTGTGAGGAAGGCACTGACGATAGCAGTTGAAAAAAGTTCACCGGTACTTACCAGTTGATCGTAGTAATAATCATATTCCCTGACGGGTTGATCATGAAGCAGCCATTCTGCTTCTGTAAAAAAATCGCGAAGTTGTCTTTCGCAGGCCAGGTATCCGGTCACCAGCAGGTATTTGGCCGTGGTCAGGTGCTGTTGTTTCACCTGTTCAAATAACCCTAAAGCTTCTTCTTTTTTTCCGGCAAAAAATGCTTCTGCTACTTTTTCAAGGGCATTGGTGGTTTTTCCCATGGCCGATATAATCACCATGATCTTTTCACCGCTATATGGTTGCAGGATACGCGCCAGGTTCTGGATTCTCTCCACGCTGTTAACCGACGCTCCTCCGAATTTGAATACTTTCATACCCGTATTTCCGTTTGATAAAGTACCGGAATAATGGCTGCAAATGTCGGAATATTCCAGCCAATTTATCAACCTGATTGCAAGCTGCAAACCCGTACTTTTGTCTGGCTTAATACTGCCATTATGGATGTAAACCGGAAGATTCAGACACTCGATGAATTCACCATTCAGCAGCTCCGCGATATACCCCATGCCACCGGGGAATTATCACACCTGCTGCGTAATATCGGCCTCGCCGCCAAAAGAATCAACGTAGAAGTGAATAAAGCCGGATTGGTGGATATCCTTGGCGATGTCGGGACTATCAACGTACAAGGTGAGGAAGTAAAAAAACTGGATGTATACGCCAATGACCAGTTCACCGGTGTTTTACAGCATGGAATTGCCTGTGCCGGTATTGGTAGCGAAGAACTGGATGATTTTGTGGCTTTTGATGATGCAAAAAGTGTTCAATCAAAGTATGTCTGCCTCTTTGATCCATTGGATGGCTCCAGTAATATCGATGTCAACGTTTCAATCGGCACTATCTTTTCTGTTTATAAAAGAGTAACCCCAATTGGTACAGTGGTAAAAGCAGAAGATTTTCTTCAACCCGGTAACCAGCAAATCGCAGCAGGTTATGTGGTATATGGATCATCTACCATGCTGGTCTATGCAACCCGCAGGGGTGTTAATGGTTTTACGCTGGATCCCTCCATCGGGAATGGACCCTCAGTCATCCGGATATCCGTTGTCCGGAGTCAGGAAAAATGTATTCAGTGAACCATGGCAATTTTTTCCAGTATGAGGAAGGCGTCAGGAAATATATTGAAATCTGCCAGCGGAAGGATAAAACCAATGGCGGCCCCTATACACAACGCTATATCGGCAGCATGGTATCAGATGTACACCGCAACCTGATCCGTGGAGGAATTTTTATGTACCCCGGAACCCTGGATAAACCCAAAGGAAAACTCCGGCTGTTGTATGAGTGTAATCCATTTGCCTTCCTGGTGAGCGTAGCCGGTGGTAAAGCCACCAACGGTAAAATAAGGATACTGGATGTAGAGCCAACAGAACTGCACCAGCGTACCCCCATGTTTATCGGCAGTAAACTGATGATGGAAGAGCTGGAATCCTGTTTGAATACTTAATTTTACAAATGAGCAAGACGATCATCTCGGTCAATGACCTTGTTAAGAATTATGGCCATTTCCAGGCGGTTAAAGGCATCTCCTTTGAAGTAAAAGAAGGAGAGATATTTGGATTACTGGGTCCCAATGGAGCGGGTAAATCCACCACCCTCGAAATTATCGAAACACTTCGCCCTAAAACCAGTGGTGTGGTTTCAGTGGACGGACTTTGTCTGGATAAACAACCCCACGAAATCAAAAAAATCATCGGGGTGCAGTTGCAAACCAGCGGGTATTATCCCGGACTGAACCTCCTGCAACTGATTGAATTATTTTCCGGTTTGTATAACCAGGATGTAGATCCGATGGAACTTCTGGATATGGTGAACCTGCGGGAGAAAGCAAAATCAAAAGTGAAAGAACTCAGTGGTGGTCAGAAGCAAAGATTCTCTGTGGCCACTACACTGATCAATCAACCCCGGATCATTTTCCTGGACGAACCCACTACCGGTCTGGATCCGCAGGCCAGACGCAGCCTCTGGGAACTGGTGAAACAGATCCGTGATAAAGGCACTACGGTCATCATCACCACGCATTATATGGATGAGGCCGAATACCTCTGTGACCGTGTGGCTATTATTGATTCAGGAAAGATCATTGCCATGGACGCCCCTGATAAACTGATTGATGAACTGATCGCCACCGGTTTTGAAAGACCTAAAGAAATGAAGATGGCGAACCTGGAAGATGTGTTTATTAAACTCACCGGTCATTCCCTTCGCGAAGGATAAAATCAATAAATAGTTCAGCATATATGAGAAAACAAATTGCAGCAGCAAACTGGAAAATGAACCTTACTTATCAGCAGGGAGAAAAACTGCTGGATGAAATACTGAAAGCAGGATTTAATTTACAGGAGCACCAGTATGCGCTGTTTGCTGTTCCTTTTCCTTACCTGCTGATGACCAGGAGTGAAGTGGAGGAGGAGTATAGTTCTCATTTTGCCGCCGCTGCACAGAATTGTCATCATCAAAAAAGCGGTGCCTTTACCGGTGAAGTTTCTGCCGAGATGCTGCATTCAATGAATATTAATTACTGTATTGTCGGGCATAGCGAAAGAAGGGAATACAATGGAGAAACCAACAGTATCCTTGCCGCAAAAGTGAATGCCTGCCTCGACAATTTCATCACCCCTGTATTTTGCTGCGGAGAACCCCTCTCGGTCAGGGAATCGGGTACACAGAACGATTATGTTGCTACCCAGTTAAAAAGAATCCCTTTTCATCTGCCCGCAGAAAAGTAAGCACCCTGATCATTGCCTATGAGCCCATCTGGGCCATTGGTACCGGGAAAACAGCCAGTACCGCTCAGGCACAAGAAATGCACCAGTATTTACGTTCTGTATTGGCTGACCAGTATGGAGCAGATGTGGCCAATGAAGTGCCGATCCTGTATGGTGGAAGTGTAAAAGCGGCCAATGCAAAGGAGTTGTTTGCATCTCCGGATGTGGATGGCGGACTGGTAGGAGGGGCCTCCCTGGTTGCAGCTGAATTTGTGGAGATTATCCGGGCATTGAAATAATCCTATTGATTTTATCGCATCCGTTTTTAACATAGTAATCCAGCGCAGAAATCAGGTCTTGCTCAGTTTTCTGAAGATCAGGGCGGTGGTGAACGGGCGGCAAATATTTCCTTTAGATACCACCCAGCCCATTCTGATTTCAGTTGATCAGAATAACCCCCGCATCGTGATTACCGATGGTTATCATATCACTGCCCCGCTGAAACTGGTGTACAAAGAAGTGAATACCTATTTTTTTAAAGTAAGCTGTGCCATCAGTGATACGGAGTTACTGGTGGGATTCATTATACTGGCTGCTTTTTACCTGGGAGGACTTTATAGCGGTCTCCTTATTCTCAAAGTATTCAGTTTCCTGCCGCTGGTCTACCTGCTACTTTTTTATTACCTGAACCGGAAAGATTTTCTGAAACTGGTTCCGGTTATCCGTTAGCAATAGCCGGTATGGTCGCCGGGATTTCCACGGAATCAAATTCATTGAGTTGATTGATATGCAGTACCGTTTTCTTTTTATCATCGGTGGGTTCATACATCATTTTGAATTTAGCCCCCCAAACGATCTCGCTGCTGATATAGGAAGTCCGGCTGACAACCGTGTTGGAAAATACATTGTCAAATGCCTTTACAAACACCATGATTTCAATATCGGTATTCCGGATATCTTCTTTTGACATTCCCACAAACGGACTGTCTTCTGTAATCGGATGAACCAGGGTCCAACTCAGTGCCATTCCGTCAATTTTGGCCAATTGAAGGGGAAGATTGAAAAACTGATCGGTGAGTTTCCCGTTTTCCTCTGTCGTAATGGCCATAGTCACTTTAACTTCCACTTCTGTGAGGGTATTGTTTTTAAAGGAAACCAGTCTGAACATTAATGCTGTTCCATTTCTGAAAGGAGCGATCAGTGCATTGTCACTAAAGCGGAGAAATGCCTGGGGCCTGGAAAAACGGCCGTAGAATAATCCGGTGGCTATGGCAAAACTCAGTAATCCAAGAAAGGCTTCAAGGTAGAGACGGTACTGGCGGCAAAACCAACCGGACTGATCCTGCCATAACCAACCGTGGTAAAAGTCTGGGCACTGAAAAAGAATACCTCGGAAAAATTTTTGAGATCAGACCCGCTGTTGATACCGGCCAGGTGGTCAATACCGATCAGGTAATAGATGCCTGCGAAAACCAGGTTGATGCCGATATAAATGGCCAGCAGGATCAGGAGAAATTTGCTCCTTTTCATCTCCAGTAATGTATGATACCAGCTGTACCTGTTCAGCAGGCCAACCCCTCTTTTGATTACATTGGGCTTCCCATCGCGGTTGATAAACCGTCCGCCGGTACTGGTACTGTTATTACTGAAACCAGTGTTTTCCTCCTGTTTCAGCTTTGTCTTTTTTAAAAATGCCATCATCAAATGTAGGTTGAAGAAATACTATCCAACAACCCTTTCATCCTGATTTTGTTCACAGCCCGCCAAAGTCTATTTTTAATGCCTGATGACCAGAAGGAAAATATTATGGCTTTGCAGCTGGTATCCCGGTAAAACAGATCCTTTTAACGGGGATTTTATCCAGCGGCATGCTAGAGCGGCAGCTATTTATTGTGATATTCATGTCATTCACCTGGCACCGGTAACAGAAAAGCCCGAGGCCGGTTATGAACAGGAATGGAAACAGGAGAATGGATTGACCGAGCAACTGGTTTATTATTATAAAAGCGAGTCAGCTATCGGGAAGTTCCTGGCCCATTACCGATGGTTAAGCCTGTATAAGAAATTGCTGCGGGATTATATCAGGAAGCATGGGAAGCCGGACCTGGTTCATGTACAAATCCCGATGAAGGCTGGTATCCCCGCCCTTTGGTTGGAAAAACATTTCAGGATCCCTTTTTTGATTACTGAGCACTGGGGCATTTATAACGACGTTGCAGAAGACCGATTCCGCCTTCGCAGTCCCCTGTTCCGGTATTTTACCAGGAGAATATTTTCAAAAGCAACTGCCTTTATTTCAGTCAGCCGTTTTCTGGCAGAAGGAGTGAATCAGCAGGTGATCCGGAAAGAATACAAAGTGATTCCCAATGTAACGGACACCCGTTTTTTTAATTTTAAAGAAAAAGAAGAGGGCGCTTTCCGCTTTATCCATGTATCCAATATGGTGCCGCTGAAAAATGCAGAAGGGATACTCCGTGCTTTTTCAACCTTGCAGAAAGAATACCCTGATATCACGCTGCAGATGGTGGGTGACAGAGAACCGGCAATCCGCGAATTTGCCGCCCGGCTGGTGCAATTCCAGGAAGCATACAATTTACCGGTGAAATTGCCTATGAAGAAGTGGCAAAAACCATGCAGCAGGCCGATTGCCTCTTACTCTTCAGTCATATCGAAAATTCACCCTGTGTAATCGGAGAAGCCTTGTGTTGCGGGCTGCCGGTGATCGCCAGCAGGGTGGGAGGAATACCGGAGTTGATAAAGGAAGGTCACGGAATACTTGTGCCTGCTGCTGATGAAACTGCGTTAATAAATGCCATGAAACAAGTCAGGCAGACTATCAAACAATATAACCGGCAATCAATGGCAATGGAAGCAGCCAGCCGCTTCAGTTATGAAACAGCAGGCCGGCTGTTAAATGATACGTACAGCAGCTTATTACCGGAATCCTGATCAGCCTTTGAGTTTTTTAACCAGATCGATATATTCCTGCATGGCTGCTTCTGCAGATTTTCCTTTTAAAGCAGCCCAGGCATCATACTTGGCTTTCCCTACAAAATCAAAAGGGTTCGAAGGAGGATCACTATTTACATCTCCGCTGCTGCCCTGTTTGTAGAGTGAGTAGAGTTGGAGCAATACATCATTACCGGGTTTCTCAGTCAGGGTTTTACTGTCCGCTGCCGCTTGTTCAAATTGTGTTTTCAGGTCCATAGTTTTTCAATTAACTGGTTCTGGCATTATCAATAAAGATCGATTTTACATCATTTTTGTTCTCAATGATTCTGAAAAATTCTTCCAGGTAACGGATCATACCATTTTTGATTTTATCCGGCAGCAGGACAAAGTTCCGGATCACCCCAAGGACATTGTCTTTTTTGGACCTGAATAGATCCAGTGTTTCCTGAATTTCATCCATATTCCTGGGGAAACCGCGATAAACCCTTTCTGTTACTTTTTCGGTGCCAATCACATCAGCAGGAACAGCATAACTGGCATCCACCAGTCCGCAATAATCAAAATCGTATGGAACAGCAAAAGGCATCAACGCCGGATTCTCCCGGCTGAATACCAATTCAATATTATGGTTATTGGGAACTGACCAATCGGTATTCCCGATCATGTATTCAAAAACAGCTACCCGGGTCATCGTTTTGCGGTCAGTGGCTTCGGTCAGGATTTGGCCATGGGTTCTTTTTTACAGCCATTCCGGCGGGCCATGTCTCCATCATCTTCCATCAGAAAAGAGTATTGGGAAAAGGATTTAAACTTACCCTTGCTGTCGTTAAATGTGGTTTTTACCAGTCTTACCCGCAAACTGAGATCGCTCAGCTGATTATATAATTTGTACACCAGGAATTCTTTCAGTATCAGTTCTTCATCTGCCGCAGCTCCACCGCAGGGGATCACCAGTTTCAGTTTGCCCAGCGATGATAAACGGGCTGCCCCGGCATTCCGGAATTGCATCATGATCGGGGGGATGCGGCAATACCCTCTTCTGAATTTGCCCCTTGGACCCACTTGTATGGGCTCTTCGATTACGGTTCCATCCGGGAATTTCAGACTGGCCGTGGCCGGTTGAAATACATCCTGTCCTTTTTCATTTTGTAAGGCCCGGATATCTGTGGTCAGTTGCATTTCGATGGCAGCCTCGTCTGTAAAGAATTGTAAACTATCTACCTGCTGGGCCTTCAAGAGGTTGCCATCTGTACCGCAGATAAAAATGGTGGTTAATAAAAGGAAAAGCCTGTTCATATGCACTATTTTTTGGTGGTGATTATCGGATTCAGAAAATTACGAAATAGTTGCAGGGTTCAGCCTTTATTTCAATACTTCTTCTATCACATGTCCAATATTTCCACTGGGCATCTGGATCCGGAGCATCGAGGAGAGGGTAGGAGCAATATCGGTCATATAGGTTTCCCGGTTCAGTTTTCCTTTGCGAATGCCCCAGCCATACCAGAGCAGGGGGATATGGCTGTCATAGGGATACCAGAGTCCGTGAGTGGTACCTGTATTACTCCAGGCATCAATATAATTCGGTCTTAACAGAAACTGTATATCACCGCTTCTGTTGGCAAAGTATCCGTTGTTCAGCATCATCCTGATTTTTTCAGGTAATGGAACCTTATTCATATCTTCTACAGGAAAAGCCCTGATGACTGCTGGTTCCTTCATGAGCCGGTTGATGATCCAGTTGCTGATTTCCTTCTTGTCCAGCTTCGCCGAATCCATGGCCGGATGATTCAGGGCCAGTTGGTAGTTGTCATCATATACAATGATATTTCCAATTCCGTATTTTTCTTTCAATTGAAGATTCATGTCCTTTGTAACATTATTCATCACAATTCTTCCCCTGGAATCTTATGTTCGGTCATGAACTCAGGTATATTGGCCACCCCATGGTCGGCTGTGAGGAAAACGGTATACTGTCCCACACCAACTTTTTTATCCAGGAAATCAAAAAGGGCACCAAGTTCCTGGTCTAAGCGCAACATACCATCTTCTGCTTCTATTGAATTGGGACCGTATGAATGGCCGAGATAATCCGGAGATGAAAAACTGATGGCCAGCAGGTCAGTGATTTTGTCAGCCCCTAATTGTTCGCCCAGGATCGCAGCTTTCGCAAATTCAGCAGTAAGACTGTTTCCCATTGGGGTTGTAGATATCTTGCCAAAATCTTTGCCGGCATAGGCGCTCAGATCGTAAGGGAATTTATTTCCATTCAGGGCTTTTGCTTCATAGTCTTTTTCATCAGCCGTGCTTTGCAGATAAGTAGTTGCAGGATAAAGTAATTTCCAGCCATCCTGGTAATATTTATTGACCATTTTCCGGTTGTTGAATTCATTGACCCAGGCCGGGAGTGCTTTCATATAATAATCAGAAGTGATCCAGTCTCCCACACTGTTATCATACCAGTAAGCAGCATCGGCACTATGACCTGCGGGTAAGATGCCCCCACGATCCTTGATGGCAATTCCCACTACCTTGCTTTGGAAATTGGTAGCGATTTTTAATTCATCACCAATCGTTGTACTCAGCATATTCCGCGGACTCATTTTCCCCTGCGATGATTTACTGCCGACGGTATTCACGGTATTGTCTTCGGCACAATACACAGATCGCATTTTTTCTTTGTCCCACCAGTAATTCCCGGCAATACCATTAATCGCCGGAACGGATCCGGTATAAACGGAACTATGTCCGCAACCCGTATAAGTAGGTGTATAAGGAATCATTGCATTTTCACAGCTGAACCCATTGTTCAGCATTCTTTTGAATCCACCATTGGGGGCAAAGCGGTCAAAATAACGGTATAAATAATCCCAGCGCATCTGGTCTACCATCAGTCCGACTACCAGTTTGGGTCTTTGCAGATTAGTCTGGGCCCTTCCCTGGGCGATACAAAAAAATGAGAGGGCTACAAATAATATTCTTTGCATGAATCCTTGTTTGCGCAAAAGTAAGCTTTTGATGATTTCCGGAAGATTACGGATACATGATGTTTATTTTGATCATGGGGCTGCTTGTGCTACATTTATCCGATGAAAACAATCGGATTGGTAGGCGGACTGACCTGGCATTCTTCAGTAGATTATTACCGTTATTTCAACCAACTGGTCAACCAGCGGCTGGGAGGTGAGGAAGCGGCAAAAATCATCCTAAATTCGGTGAACTTCGGGGCGATCAAAAAACTGACCCTTTCTGATAATTGGGATGGAGTGGCTGATATCATTATTTCCGCTGCCCAAAAAACCGTTGAGGCGGGTGCAGACTGTATCCTTCTTGGCGCGAATACCATGCATTATATCGCAGATCGGGTAGCTGCAGCGATTAATGTTCCCCTGATTCATATAGCAGATGCCACAGCGGCTGCGATCCGTGAAAAAGGACTGGATACTGTAGCCCTCCTGGGAACAAAATATACCATGCAAATGGATTTTTACCGGGACCGGTTGCGGGAAAAGGGAATCAGTGCACTGATCCCGGATGCAGAAGGAATCCGTTATATCAACGAAAGTATTTATGGCGAACTGGACAGCGGAATTTTTCGGGATGAAACCCGACAGCGATACCTGCAGATCATCAGCCAGCTGATGGAACAGGGAGCAAAAGGAGTGATACTGGGATGTACTGAAATTCCCCTGCTGATCAAACAGGAGCATGCCCCGGTTCCGGTTTTTGATACCGCCTGGTGGCATGCCAAAGCCGCCGTTGATTTCGCACTGGCTGATTAATTAACGATGGGTGTATTCCTGATGGGGGTGCAGTGTTCAGACAGAATTTTCACCTTTCCCTCGTTTTTGACAATGGTGATACTGCAGCGTTGTTTATCATCAAAATTCTGACCGTGGTAAACCCCTTTTCCTTGCCAGGTTGTATTGACCACGGCTGTATTTCCTTCCAGCATTACCGTGTATGATTCCCGCTCCATATTCTGAAGAGTGTATACATTGGATCCTGCCGTTTTAACCAGACTGGTCCGGTCGAAAGTATGTCCGCTTTGCGTGAAATAAACGTATTTGTCAGAGAGTACGGAATCAACCAGTTTGGCATCCTTCAATTTCCAGCCCTGGTCAAATTGTTCAATCACTGCAAGCACTTCCTTTTCCGTTAGTGTATCTTCAGTACTACAGGAACTAAACAGGATCATGAACAAAATAGCATGAATTAATAATTTCATAACCTGCAAAATTACATCAGTCACAGTTACTGTCAAAAATCAGGATAATCATGCATCAGGCACATTTTCGGAAAGCCAGTGCAGAGAGCAGGCAAAGTCCTCCTACCATCCACCACAATGTTGTAAAACCCCAATGCTGTGCTACCTGGGCTCCCCCGACTGGCCCCAGTGTTTGGGCAACCGACCAGGCCATAGTATATATGGCTGCATATTGCCCCCGGTTACCGGCCTGTGTACGACTGATCCAGTAGCTGTTCATAAAAGGTAAAGCGAGGATCTCTCCAATGGTGACGACCAGGATCATGACCAAACAGGTAATAACACCAGCATCCGGAAAATTCAACACCAGAAAAGAGATACCGGTAAGCACGACCCCGATTGAAAAGTAAAACTGGTTTTTTCTTTTGCCCTCCAGTTTGTATACAATCACCATTTCAAACAGTGCGATCAGGATTCCGTTGGCTGCCATGATGATTCCAATCACCGGTTCAGTGAGCTGTAAATCCTTTCTGAAAAATACCGGCAGGTTGGTAAATAGCTGAAAAAAACAAGTGGCAAACAGGACAGTGGCCGCAACAAAAAACATATAATCCTTATCGCGGTAGGCAGGCTTTGTAACTATTGCATTTTGTTTTTGGTTCGCAGGCTGAAAACTGGCGGGTCTTAATAAGATCCATAGTAACAAGGCAGCGCCAAGATTTGTAAACCCATCCACCCAAAAAAGCAATTCATAATTAATACCGGCGAGGTAACCACCCAAGGCACTCCCGACAGCCCAGCCAATATTAATGGCCAGCCGGTTAACAGCATAGGAGCGGGTTCTGTTTTCTTCCCGGCTGTAAAAAGCAATGGCCGTGGAATTAGCCGGCCGGAAGGCTTCATTCACAAAACTGAGCAGGAAGGTAAAAAGGCAAATCAGCGGATAGGCTTTCATTTGTCCCAGTAAAAAAAACAGGATACCTCCTCCGGTAAGGGTGATCAGCTGCACCGGATAAAACCCGATACGGTCTGTCATTTTTCCTCCCAGCCAGGCACCACTGAATGCACCGGCACCAAAAAAACCAAATACAATTCCTGCTTCCCCCACCGTATATCCCATCTCTGGCCGGGTAAGGTAAAGGGTCATGAAGGGCACGACCATGGTTCCGCTGCGATTGATCAGCATGATAAAGGAAAGCAGCCATGTTTCCCGGGAAAGACCGCGATAGGCATGATGATATGTGCGGACAGTTTTACGAAGCATTGGAACCAACAAATTTATCCTTTTGTTAATGATAATGGCAACGGGAATCTCTTTTATTACGATTCAGTTTTTTACAGTGTTTAAACTCCGTTTTTTTGAGTACATTCAATTTTTAAAAAATCAACCAACATGAAACAATTTTTTATTGTGGCAGCGATCAGTTCAACCGTTTTGTTGCTGAGCAATTGCGGACCTTCAAAAAAAGCGGGTACTGCGGCTGTCCCTGTTCCTAAAATGACTTATGAAACCAACCTGCAGGCTGTAATTGCAGACAAATGTGCCCCCTGTCATATCCCATCAAAAGGTGGTAACAAGCGGCCCTATGATAATTTTGCCAATGTTAAATCAGATATAGATGAAATCATCCGCCGGATCGAACTCAACCCCACTGACCGTGGATTTATGCCCTTCCGCAAACCGGCTAAATTAAGCGACAGCACCATCACCCTGTTCAAACAATGGAGAACGGACGGACTGCTGGAAAAATAAAACGGAAGAACTAATTTTCTTTCATCATATTGTACAGTTCCCGGGTCCAGGCTGTCTTGATAAGCGTAAACGAGAATTCATTACCGGTTTGCTGCCACTCTATAAGCAGGTAGTCTTCAAACCTTGATACGTACTGACTCTCGTTTAACTTTTTCCATTGATAAGAAGGAACAGCAAGTAACCCATTCAGCAAATTTCTCACACAGGTTTCGCAGGAGGAGCTCGTCATTTCAATGATGCAGGCTCCGGTTTTGTCGTCGAAGCCATATTCGTACCGGAAATTTTGGCCTGAACTATCTCTCGAAGTCATGACCAGCCGGTCATTTTTTTTGTCAAACTCCACTTTAGAGGATTGCCCGTTCTTTACAAATTGCAGGAGTTCATCCGTCAATTCCTGACGGGATTTACCCATTTTGTTTTGGGAGCAAACAGTAATTGGGATCAGAAAAGAGAGCAGGAGTAAATATCGCATCATGGTTTCGGTTTCATTTAGTGATGCGCAAAGGTACTGCTTGGTTGTATAAAGAGGAAGAAGAGGCAGGATTGCTGGTCAGTCCCAGGTATATTTCCAGCTTCCATCTGCTTGTTTTTTCCAGACTGTATGAAAAACACCGGTACTGGTTTGTTCAATGCCAAGACTGTCGGTAGTCATCCACTTGTAGCGGCCAAATGTATAACCCATGTCTCCGGAACCGGAGGCTTCGACCAGGTCAGGGCTCCATGATACCCGGGCGGATTTAAAATAAGGGGCACTATAAAAATTCAGGATGCCTTCTTTTCCTTTAATGAGAGAGTCATTACCTCTTTTGATAACGGCAGCAGTATCTGCATAAAACCAGAATGCGGAGTCAATGCCTTTTTCGGCAGCCATTTTTTCAAAGGCTTTTTCAGCAGCTGCAATTTCAGTTGCTGCCTGTTTTTTCAGATCCTTTGTATGACTGGTACAGGCCATCAAACCCAAGGCAATACCGCTTATAAACAGGTGTGATTTCAATTTGGCGTATTTACCAGCCCAGCAGATCAATCATTCCTTTGATGGTAAGTCCTACCCCTAAAGTGGTCAGGCCATACATTACAAAACGTATATCCCCGCCATTATTATAAAGGAAAAAAGTAAGCATACAACCAAATACTAGTAGAAAGATCCCGGCACCACAGCAGAGAAAACCATTTTTTCTCCGCTTATTGTTTCTGATCTGTTTTACATGATTGATGAGATCCTGCAGCAAATTCTCTGCAGCTCCCTTTTGTCTGAGTTCCAGACTGACTTCTTCTTCGTTAAAACCTCTCTTGAAAAGTGAATGGGCCTCCCTGGCCAGATCGGCTGGAAATGATTGATTCATGCGGCAAGCTTTCCGTTAAATTACAGATTTTCTATAATATGAACCAAATTGCCCTTTTTTGATGGCATCGGAGCTTTGAAATGTAGATTAAGTGTTAATACTTATTCCGACTGAAATCATCAACAGGTTCCCCCCAAACGGATACGAATTTTGTCAGTTAAGTTTTTTTTGGTTGTATTTTAGGCGATAGTATTCAGCAGGTTGCTCCATTTTACACCACCAGTATGACCAATTTTGAAACCAGGTATAAATTCCTGTTACAGCTCGCCTCAGACGGGCTGATTATTTACGACAAGGAAGGGAAAATCATTGATTTTAATGAAGGAGCGTATACGCACCTGGGTTATACCCGGGAGGAATTTGCAGCGCTGCGTGTACAAGACCTGATCCTGGAGACGGATATTAAAAAAAGGCCACTGGATTTTAATGCTATTACGGTAACCGCCAAGGTAACCGACTACAGAAAAATAAAAACCAAGGATAACGGTACGTATGTGATTGAAGTAAGTACGGTGATGTTGCCGGATGGTAATTATATGGCATTGGCCAAGGATATTACAGAAAAGGCCAGGATCGAGAACGATCTGAAGATGAAAGACCATGCCATTGCATCGGCTGTATCCGGTATCGGGATTGCTGATTTGAAAGGGCATATTATTTATGTGAATGAAGCGAGCTGTAAATTATGGGGAGCCAGCAGCAGCACACAATTGCTGGGCAGGCATGTATCTGAATTATTTGAGTCCGTCGAGATCAATGAGATGATGCTACGGGTAATCGAAAACGGAATTGAATACCGGGAAGCAAAAGCCAGGAGGCTGGATGGAAGTTTTTTTGATGTGGCTTATACCGGAAGTGCTGTTAGGAATAAACATGGGGAGCCGCTTTTCTTATTTGGTTCCTTCATCGATATTACTTCCCGTAAACAGGCAGAAAATAAGTTATCGGAAAAATATGCCCAGTTTAAATTTTTGTATGAGTTAACAGATGCCATCAGCCGGGCAAATAAACTGGATGATATTTACGAATTGACCATCCGGGGTCTCCTGCAACAGGTAAAGGCCGACCGGGCATCCATCCTTCAGTTTAATGATAAAGGCATATTGCAATTCAGGGCCTCCTTTGGTTTATCAGAGCATTATAAAGAACTGGCTGCCCATCACTGTCCGTGGGAAAGAGATGTAAAGGATCCTGTTCCCATCCTGGTAGAAGATGTTGCTTACGATGAAAGCCTGCGGGATTTTATCCCTACCATACATAAAGAAGGGATCACGGCACTGGGTTTTATTCCACTGGTATATTCAGGCAAACTGCTGGGTAAATTCATGGTCTATTATAACCAGGTCCATGTTTTTACAGAAGAGGAAATCCGGCTCTTACAAACCATTGCAAGTGAAGTGGCTTTTGCTATCGGGGAAAAAATGAGTGAACTGGCCCTGCGTGACAGTGAGCAACTATACCGGAATGTGGTAGATAACAGCAAGGAAGTGATTTTTCAGCTGGATCCCGCCGGGCACTGGATATTTTTGAACAGGGCATGGACTGAAATATTCGGTTATACAAGGGAAGAAAGTCTGGGGAGAAACTTTATTGAATTTATTCATCCCGATGACAGGGTAAAAACCAGTGAACTTTTTCAGCGGATCTTTATCCAGACTTCTAAACCCCATTCTTTGGAATTACGGATGCTTACCGCTTCAGGGCAGGATTGCTGGATAGAATTCAATGGAAGATCATTGCATGATGAAAAAGATGCCATCAGCTGTATTTCGGGAATCCTGCATGATATCACCGCTTCCAAACTGGCCAGAGAAGAAATTATCAGGGAAAAAGATTTATCTGATTCGATCATCAATACACTACCGGGCATTTTTTATATCTACAACAGTAACGGACAGTTTTACCGCTGGAATCAGAACCTGGAAAAAGTAAGCGGTTATTCCGGAGAAGAAATCGGGGCGATGTCGCCACTCGATTTTTTTGATGAACCCGATAAAGAATATATGTCAGAAAGAAGTAAACTGACATTCTTGGATGGGGTGGCCACTGCAGAATCATTCCTGTTTACGAAGCAACGGGACAAAGTGCCCTATTATTTCAATTGTATCATGGTCAACTACCAGGGCGAACGATGTGCAATGGGAATGGGGATCGATATGACCGAAAGAAAAAAAGTGGAAAAGCAACTCGAAGAATCCACTTTGCAATTAAGGGAATTGTCTGCACACTTACAGGATGTAAGAGAAGAAGAAAGAGCCATGATTGCCCGGGAAATTCATGATGAACTGGGACAACAATTGACCGTCCTCCGGTTTGATATGGCCTGGATCGAATCAAAGGTTAAAGGAGAAGATCAGATTCTGCGTGAAAAACTGGAAAATGTTCAATCCCTGCTGGAGAAAGCCATGTTTACCGTGCGCAAACTTTCATCCGAGCTGCGCCCAAGCATGCTGGATGACCTGGGACTGGCAGATACGATTGAGTGGTACCTGCAGGATTACAGAAGCCGTTTTGGTATCCAGACTTATTTTCAAAATGATCTCTTGTATGATCAGGTGCCCGATAAAGCAAGGACCGCTTTATTCAGGATTTTCCAGGAGTCGCTCACCAATGTGATCCGGCATGCGAAGGCCAGCAAAATATGGGTGAATCTTAGTTCAGCCGATGATATTGTTGTATTGCGGATTGTTGATAATGGCTGTGGCTTTAATATGGAAGATGTAGCCAGAAAGAAGACACTGGGATTGATCGGTATGAAAGAAAGATCACTGTTAATGGGGGGGAAGTGTCAGGTGGAAAGTCAGAAAGGACAGGGAACTGTAATTACTGTAACGGCTTCGCTGGCACCCGTGGCCTCTGCTTTATAAAATAACAGTGCCGCCCGGAGGCGGCACTGCATGTTATTGTCAGAATCTTTGGCGATCATTTCCCCGGCCAGGTCCACGATCCTTGTCATTGTCAGCATGACGATCTTTTTCATACCAGTCATCATCATCTCTTTCAAAACGGCCCAATCCTTTTATTTCCTTGATCCGGACATCACCAAAACGGTTGATGAGAATCCTGATATCATTCCTTTTCAGAAGGAAGGAACTGGAACTGACCATTTTTTCACGCTGCTGGTAATAGCCACGGCGCATTTCAAATACCTGTACGGAGTGATAACCTTTTGACAGGTTGCGCAGGCTGATCTGGCTGTTATTACTGAAGAAAGCCTTTCCGTCGATCACTACTTTGTAGTTGCTCATGCTGGTGAGTGTAACCACAGGCCTGGGATCGGCCGCCAGTAAGGCGAAGGAAAGAAACAGGCCGCTCAAGAGAGTAAACATCTTTTTCATAGTACGTTCAATTTAATTGTGCTGTCCGGCATCCCGGGCGATGGCTGGACTGATTTGTTTGTTGCCCGGTTACTGGTATATTTTCAAACAGGATGCCAGTATGCCAATTCCGGTAAAATAAATTGTTAATGGATAAAAAACGGCAGGAAATGGTTACAGCTTCTTCAGACTTAGTTGTAAAAGATTTTCTTAAATCTGAAGCAAGGGCGCTGGTTTTTTCTGCCTCCTTTAATAAAAGCAGTCCTTTAAAAACATATCATGAATTAACAGCAAAGGAGAATATTAAATCAGAAAGATGTTTATAGATCTTTCTGAAGGATCACAAAATGGAAAGGAATGCTGACTGATTCATAGGAGGGAGGTATATATGCTTCAGTCTTACCGGTATCATAGTAACCACGGCGCAGGTACCAGTCAATTAATTCCTGCCGCAAATGGATCACCCGCATAATAATGGATTGGCAACCCATCTGCCTGGCCTGATCTTCTGCTGCCAGCATCAATTGCTTGCCTGTTCCCCGGGCTTGTAGCTCCGGATTCACACTCAGCATACCCAGGTATAATTGATCTCCCCGTTTCTCGAGAAAGACCGAACCTTCCGTTTCCTGTTTTTCATTGACAGATTGCAAAAAAATAACGCCGGGTTTTTGCATCAGGGCTTGCAGGTCAGGAAGTAGAATACGGGAATCGCCGGCAATGATATCCGCTTCTGTTGTCCAGCCTTTTTTAGACTGCTCTCCGCGGTAAGCACTGTTGATCAGTTTCACCAGTGTAGGCGCATCCTCAGGCATTGCAATGGTAACAGGCATGCCGCAAAGTTAACAGCGAATGAAATAAGAAATGATTGGAAATTCCCTTACAGGTATCGAAGGATCATTTCTTCGAGATTTTCCGGATAGCCTTCACTCACCAATACGATTACGCCATTCCGGTCGGCAAGAATATAAAGAGGAACGGCCTGAAGAGAAAAGTCATTTTTCATTTTGTCATTCCCTCTGACTATCCGGAACCCGGGTTTTATTTTTTCCAGTAGTTTTTTGGCCGCATGAAGATGTTCGGTCTGGTGGATGATCCCAAAAACTTCCAAACCCTTCACCTTGTATTTTTCGTAAAGCCCCTGCACCCTGGGCATTGATTCAACACAGGGGCCACACCATACTTCCCAAAAATCAAGCAGGATCAGCTTTCCATTTAAATCAACAGGCGGCAGAGGGGTACCATCAAATCCCACCAAACTGATTTCAGGTAATTTTTTTCCCAGCAGGAGCTGTTGTTTTTTATTCTGTACCTGTTCGGCTTCTTTATAGCCGGCAGGGTATCGTTCCTTTGAAAAGTCGTAGGCAATGCCTTCTTCATTCACTTGCATCCTGGAGCTTTTGTAATTAAGATCCTGCACCTTACCCAATGTTTCCTGGTGTTGCCTTAACGCAACGGGCAACAGCGTTTTTTTGCTGATGGTAAGTTCTTTGTAACGGTTGGAGACCTGGTATCGGGTTATATCGGGCAATAAAATCCTGAGATAATAAAACGCATCATCCGAACGAAGACTGAATCCTGTCGACGTACTGGTATCCACCCGTACCTGATCTTGCCAGATCAGCTGTCCGCCCGGGTATCCCGTAATCGCATCCAGTAGAGCCCGGTTGCTTTGTTTCTCAAATTCCTTATTCCGGTGATCAATATGGAAGCTGTACTGTCCGTCATATAAACTCACATCGTTACCATCATTTTGTTCAGCATAAAACCTGAAACCAAAAACGGGGTCTGTAGTATCCACTGAAATATTCGCCCATCCCTGCATGGATCTTATGTGACCGGTAACCAGGGTATCATGCCTTTCTGTGTAACAACGCAGATGTTGAAGCTTTTTTTGTGCGAGTATTACCTGGGTTAGTATCTCTTCCGGACGCTGTGCCGGTAAAACAAGTGGCAGGAAGAAAAAACTGAAAACGAAGAGAATCCGCATGAATTGTATTTAGCATACAAAGTACGAAATATTTCGTTTATTGATATTTTGTTTTATATTTTTAGGATGAGCGGTCGTACTGCCAGATGATGTCAGCAAAATCTCAATGTCGGACTTTTTATTATTGACAAACATAACCACCATCTGCACTCAGCAAACTACCCGTTACAAAAGAACTCTCATCTGATAACAGGAATGCCACCGCCGCAGCGATCTCTTCCGGTTTGCCGATCCTGCCTGCCGGCTGAATTGTATTCAGGTCCGACATTATTTTTTTTGATTCCTGTCCGCTGATCCGTGCATAGTGATCAACGGCTTTATCCAGCAGGGGGGTATCAATTGTACCCGGACAAATACAATTCACCCGGATATGAAAAGGGGCATAATCAATCGCCGTGCTTTTGGCCAGTTGGGCTACGGCTCCCTTGGTCATTCCATAAGCAGAGCTGCTGGCCTTGCCAACAAAACTCTGATCCGATCCCATGAGGACAATACTCCCTTTTTGCTGTTGGCGCATAAAGGGAAGCACAGCCTGCAAAATGAAATAAGTACCCTTGATATTAATATCCACGAGACGATCCAGTTCCTCATCGCTGGTTTGCTCAATGGTCGCAAACAGATGTACGCCCGCATTGGCAAATAGTAAATCAATCCGGCCTTCGGTATCAGCAATCTGCTGAACAGCCTGCCGGATCGCTTCTCGGTTGCGCATATCACAGTGAATAAACTGACCAACAGCGTCTGTCTGTTCAAGGATATCGAGGTTGTAAACTTTGCAGCCCTTTTGATGCATCAGTAAACGGGTTGCTTTTCCAATACCGGATGAGGCGCCGGTAATAATCAGAACGGGTTGGTTGGTAGGCATGAAAATTGTTTCTGACCGGAAGTTAGGAAATTAAGGGTAGGGAGCCTTTCCCTGGCAGACTTTGCAAAGCCATTTTCCAGTTCGGACAAAGCTTCCGGCTGGCCTAAAAACCGTACCTTTGCACCTCTTGAAAAATCCTGCCTCTTGGCAGGCAGGGAGGCATCAAACACATGAAGAATATTCGTAATTTTTGTATCATCGCTCACATTGATCATGGTAAATCAACCCTGGCCGACAGGCTCTTACAAAGTACCGGTACCATCACGGACCGGGACATGATGGATCAGGTATTGGATGATATGGACCTGGAAAGAGAAAAGGGCATCACCATCAAAAGCCATGCGATCCAGATCAACTATAAACATAAAGACGGACAGGAATATATCCTGAATCTGATCGATACTCCCGGCCACGTTGACTTCAGTTATGAAGTGAGCAGAGCCCTGGCCGCCTGTGAAGGATGTCTGCTGTTGGTGGATGCTACACAGGGAATTCAGGCGCAGACTATCAGTAACTTATACCTGGCAATTGACAATGATCTTGAGATCATTCCAGTGGTCAACAAGATTGATATGGACGGTGCCATGATTGAGGAAGTGGAGGACCAGATTGTGGATCTGATCGGTTGCAAAAGAGAAGAAATCCTGCATGCCAGTGGCCGTACCGGACTGGGTGTGGACAAAGTGCTGGAACAAATAGTAGAAAGAATTCCGGCCCCCAAGGGTGATCCGGAAGCGCCTTTACAAGCCCTGATCTTTGACTCAGTCTTTAACTCATTCCGCGGAATTATTGTTTACTACCGGATCCTGAATGGCTCGATTCGGAAAGGTGACCAGGTTAAGTTTGTGAGCACCGGTCAGGTCTATGGAGCTGATGAAGTGGGGATCTTGAAATTGAAAATGACGGAAAAACCGGCCGTGATGACCGGAGATGTGGGATATATCATCACCGGAATCAAAGTAGCCAAAGAAGTTAAAGTTGGTGATACCATCACCCTGGCCAATAACCCGAATCCGCAAATGATCCAGGGTTTTGAAGAAGTAAAGCCCATGGTATTCGCCGGTATCTTCCCGGTAAATACGGATGATTTTGAGGAATTGCGCGACTGCATGGATAAGCTTCAGCTCAATGATGCCTCACTGACCTATGAACTGGAAACCTCGCAGGCCCTTGGCTTTGGTTTTCGTTGCGGATTCCTGGGTATGCTGCATATGGAAATCATCCAGGAAAGACTGGAAAGAGAATTCAATCAAACGGTGATCACCACGGTACCCAACGTGAGTTTTATCGCTTACACCACCAAGGGCGAGAAAGTGATCGTGAATAATCCGACAGAATTCCCTGATCCGGTGAAAACAGAAAGGATCGAAGAGCCCTTTATTAAAGCACAGATCATTACCAAACCCGAATACATCGGTAATATTATGACCCTCTGTCTGGGCAAAAGAGGAATCCTCATGAACCAGAGCTACCTGACCCAAACCAGGGTAGAGCTGATTTTCGAAATGCCCCTCACCGAGATTGTATTTGATTTCTACGATAAACTAAAGTCACAGACCCGTGGCTATGCCTCTTTCGATTACCATCCGATCGGGTACCGCGACAGCGATATCGTAAAGATGGATATCCTCCTCAACGGCGATAAAGTGGATGCACTCTCTGCCCTGATCCACCGCAGCCGTTCTCATGAATTCGGCCGCAAACTCTGTGAGAAACTGAAAGAGCTGGTGCCCAGGCAACAATTCCAGATTGCTATCCAGGCAGCTATTGGTGCTAAGGTGGTGGCGAGAGAAAATATTTCGGCCATGCGAAAAGATGTAACCGCCAAATGTTATGGTGGTGATATCAGCCGGAAACGTAAACTCCTCGAAAAGCAAAAAGAAGGTAAGAAAAGAATGAGGCAGATCGGAAATGTGGAAGTACCACAGGAAGCTTTTCTGGCGGTGTTGAAGCTGGATGAGTAACAAGACCTGAGACGTGAGAGGTGGAGGGGTCAGACGGGAGACGTGAAGCCCCATTCTCAAAGGCTGATGTTATACGTATAAAACTTCCTGAATCGTTCCATGAAATTATCCTCCATCATCAATTACCCCTGGGCTGGCTGGGATTGAAATTGTCCAGAAAAAATGTCAATCAACCTTCTTCTACCCGGGATATTGAAAATGACCGGGAGTTTATGTTGCTTTATGAGAAAGTAAGGCCATACAGCCTTGTTGGCCTTGAAAGGACCTATGCCCTTTATCAATCTGTTTTATATATCATCCGGAATCAGATTCCCGGTGATTTTGTAGAATGTGGTGTCTGGAAAGGAGGAAGCTGTATGCTGATTGCCCTCACTTTATTAAAAGAAAAAATCAGTTCACGGGGTATCTGGTTATACGACACTTTTGAAGGGATGACAAAACCAGGAGACCAGGATGGTGAAGCTGAAAAAAAAGAATGGCAGGAAAAAAGTACCGGCATAGATTCCAGTACATGGTGTTATGCAGGTGAGGATGAAGTTAAGCAATATGTTCTCTCTACGGGTTATCCATCGGATCAATTCAACTTTATAAAAGGAAAAGTGGAGGATACTATACCTGACAGTATGCCGGATCAAATTGCGCTACTGAGGTTGGATACCGACTGGTATGCATCTACCAAACATGAACTCATTCATTTATACCCAATCCTTCAATCGGGAGGCGTTCTTATTATTGATGATTATGGTGCCTGGAAAGGAGCCAGACATGCAACCGATGAGTATTTTGAGAACAAGGTATTACTACAGCGGATAGACTGGACAGGAAGGATGCTCGTTAAGTGATGTTGTAATTTTTAACCCCGGGTCATTACTCTCTTACAATGGGTCAAATACTGCCTGCCATTTTTTGTATACGCTTTCCGGATAATATTGCTGAACTGCCTGCAAACCGGCGACTGACATATTTATTCTAAGATCCTTATTTGCGATCAGGGAATTAATGGCAGTGATCAGTGCCGCTGTGTCTTCCGGCGGAACCAATAAACCTGTAGTATCATGCTGAATAATTTCATTTGGACCGCTCGGGCAAGCAAAACTGATACAAGGTATACCCCAGGACATGGCTTCCAGTAATACCAGGGGGAAAGCTTCAAATCTGGAGGTCATGACATAGATAGCAGTTTGCTGATAGTCAGCACTGATATCCGGCCCGGCCGGCAATTGCAGAATCAGTCTTTTCTCCAGCTTTTTATTCCTGATGAATTCAAGAACACTACTCCTTAAAGGGCCATCACCAATGAGTTTCCAGGTCCATCCCGGATTTTCGGTCAGCACCTGTTCTGCTGCTTTCAGTAAAAGATCAATTCCTTTTCGTTGGATCAGTCCGGCTACAGTTAATAATTGTTGATTATCATTTCCTGATTGGTTACGCTGCGGCTGGGTGACATTCGGAATAACCACAGTATTTCCCATTGTATTAAGGATAGCAGCTTCCTGATTATTCAGGCATATCAGGCTTTCAATTTTCCGGTATGCTTTCTTTGTAAGGGCTGACCAAAACCTGTTTTTTTTGATCCAGTAGTAATGATGGTGTTCCCATGAGAAGATCCTGTAATCCTTATGCAATCCCGCAAATACAAGTGCAGCGGTGAAATGATATTCTGTACCGATGATCAGATCGGGGTTAATGGCCATCAGCTTTTTTTTCAGCAGCCGGGTATGTTTCCAAAACCACCACTTTCTGAGAAAGGGATTCCCTTTTTCTGTGATCCCGAAATGAATGGGCAGGTGGATTATTTTCACAGCGGGGTGAACCGGAAAATAAGTGACTGATGTATGATCCAGAATAAGTACAGTTACCGGATGCCCATATGTGGCAAAAAGGCCGGCTGTTTCCGTCACCGCTTTTTCATAGCCACTGGGCACATCCAGAGAGGAACTGACTAATAGTATGTGTTGTTTGGCAGGCAAACTCAGATCTTTTTGAAACTTGAATAAGCCATCTCTTCAGCCTGGTACGCAGGCGAAGTCTGTGCCTGAATTTGTAAGAGGCAGATTCATATTTTTTAAAAGGCAGGTGATCCAGTCTCTTCATGAGATCATATCCGTTTTCCAGCAGCGATGCCCGGTATGTTTCAAAATAGGGGAGCAGGAGAATATCATTTCGGTTCAGGATTTGCCGGATGGTTTCCTGATTGAAATGAATAAAAACAATTGGTTCTCTGCCGTTCAGGAGCAATTGGCCCTGAACGATACTCCGGGGATTACTATGAATATTCCAGCTGCCAAGATTACAACCTTTGTGTCGGAGGATACGGACATTTTCATCCAGAACCGGTAACATATCCAGGTATCGCTGGTCATCAAATAATCCCAGCGATTCATTCTTTTCCATTTTTTGAAGAATGGCTGCTGCCCACCATTCAAGCAAATGCCTGCCGGTTCGGCTTGCACCGATCATGCCGGCATTGTAAAGACCGGTGCGGGTATTCATGGCTATATTATCCGCATCTTCCAAAGGATCAGCACTGATTCCATGTGGTGAAAGCAGCATCCCGGCTCCTTCAAGTTCCTGGAAAAGAAAATCAGCATTTGCTGTAAAAAAAAGATCGGGATCAAGAAAAATCACCTTTTCATATTGTTCCAGCAGAAAACTGATATATGCCGGCTTCAAAGCCCAGCGAATGATATTATCCGTTTTGCTGTACTTTTCTCTGATTGATGAAGACAGGCCATGACCCCAAAGCTCATCTGCATGATTAAAGTGAATACTTTCATTTAGAGAAGCCGTTGGTGCTTTATGTTCACCCATGATCAGGACATGTAATACAGCACCTGGCATATACCGGGCCAGCGACTGGTACAATGTACGGGCAAAGGGGTAATAGTCAGGGCTGATGATGGTGCAGCAACAATTCATATCAGATTAGTTCTTCCATGTATTGTAAAAGTAATGGTGTCCATGTATTCACACTGTATTTTTCTTCTGCCAGTTTCCGGCCATTAGCACCCAATTCATCACGAAGGGCCGTTTCCTCTTTTAATAACCGGAGGGCTTTGATCCAGTTATCCTCATCGGTGGCCCCGAATCCTATATTCCCTTCGGTCAGAATTTCCCTGTTTTTCCCAATGGGAGAGACCAGCACCGGTTTGCCACAGGCCATATATTGCAGCATTTTATAACTGCATTTACCCCGGGTCCATGCCATATCCGGAAGGGGCATGATGCCAACTGAAAATTCGTTGATCAGCTCGTTTTCTTTGTCTGCCGACCAGGGGCGGAAAATAATTTGTTCCCCGTCGAATGGAATATTACCCATCGGATGGTCGGATACCACAATCAGCCTTGCATTCTTGTTTTGCTGGATAAAACGAAGTAAAACATCTTTAATAGAATTCAGGTATTCCTGATTTTGAAAAGTACCGATCCAGCCAATCGTAAACAGGTCTGTTTTTTTACCATCAGGATGTAAGATTGCCGTATCCACCGTAGTGGGAACGATCCGGATATTCTTATTAAACCGGGCTGCATAGTCAGCCAGGTAACTGTTGCCTGAAAAAATCATTTCAGAGCGGGCGATTTTATACTGAACCTGTTTTTCTCCTTCCTGCAGCCAGATGGCATCATCAAAATCAAATACCACCGGCTTTCGTAATTTTTTCTCCCAGAATACATGCTGCAACTGAATCAGCCGGTTCTGCCAGATGATATCAAAACCCGATTGTTGAATAAGCAAAGGCGTTCTTCCAATTGATTTAATCAGATCACTGCTGCGCCAGGCACTGATCCCGCTTATTTTTTGCAGGCCTGTTGCCCATCCCGGTGGATTGGCGTCTCTCAGTGGACGGTAATATTTACAATGAAGCTGATGATGCTTTGCCTGAAAAGGAGCAACATATTGCTGTATCCTGACCCTGGAGGCCGGATTAACAGGCGATGATATAAGCCCCAGTATCTTCATTTGCGAAAAAGAGCTCGGATGGCTTTAAAGGGAGCCAGTAAATAATGACCGGTACGGTAAGTAATAGTTTGCTTCACCGCTTTTTCTCTGGCATTCATCTGATCGGCAATAGCATGCTGATGATAAAACAGACTGCCTGCCGGTTGCTGAATGGGAAAATTTGATGCCATACCAACCAGAAACATTGCCGGCGGGATCTTTTTCACGATGGAAGCATATTCACCCGTGTATAATACATGCAGGGATGGATCAGTTTCCGGAAGAAGGAGTGAGACTGTTAATGATTGTTGTCCGTAAAAACAGGTATGTGTAAAGTAGCGGCTCAGTAATTCCCTGAATTCGTTTTGGTATAATTCTTTTTGATGAAAAGGATTCTTATTACCGTTCTGGTCAGAATATTTTTCTTTATCTGGTGTTGAAATAAACAATAAGCCTTCTGGCTTTAATACCCTGCTGATTTCTTTTAATGCCTGTTCCTGTTCTGTGATATGTTCCAGGGTTTCAAAACAAGTTACCAGATCAAAACTGTTGTCCGGACAAGGAATGGAGGTGATGGAACCTGTCAAAAAATGAATGGATGAATCAGGGTATTCTTGTCTGGCCCTGCGAATGGTTTCCTCGTCAATATCCACCCCGGTAACCTGCAAAGCTTCAGCGGCCAGCAGCCGGCAGCCATATCCTTCCCCGCAGGCAATATCCAGCACCGTTTTTCCCTTTGCAAATTCCCTGGCAAAGGCATAACGGTGCAGGTGTTCCAGCATGGTCTCGTTGGTGATATGTTTTTCCAGGCGCTCTCCTGTCCATTCTTTATTGACCATATCAGGATATTTTTTTCAGGTACCCGTTCGTATTAAAAGTGGCATTCTTTCCAAAAAAATCACAATACCTGCGATCAATGATGAATTCAGGGTGTTGCTGCAGGTATTCATGTATGGCTTTAGCAGGTCCTCCATTAAATTCCTTACCCATTCCCAGTTCATTGACAATGCCGTCTTCAACAATATAGTAAGCATCTTTTGTTACAAAGGGAGCAAATTTCTCCAGACAGGCCAGCGAATCCCGATATTGGTGTGATCCATCTTCGATCACCAGCACTGTCCCTGCATTTTGCAAAAGCCCGGTATCATATTGTTCAAAGCCTGTTTTAAAGACCCTGATCCGCGGATGTTGGTGTAGCAGTTGATCTTCATGATTAGCAGGAAGATCAACGGTATGAATCATCCCGCTTCCGTTCAGTTCCAGCAGATCGGCAAGATAAAGGTGCTCCCGCCTTTATTGGTGCCAATCTCAAGAATCAGATCCGGCTTCAGATTGAAAATGAGCATCTGATACAATACATAATCAAAGGCGGATTTGATCGCAGGCACACCCTTATAAGTTACCTGGTGGTGCCCCCGGTATATCTCCTTCAATTTGTAATTGGTGTCTGACTTAAAACCCAGCATCTTCAGCTTTTTTTGTTGAGTTCCCAATCGAGCAGGGGGCGCACAACTCCCGGAAAATGTTCAGCATAACTTCCCCTTGCCGATAATTTATTGAAATCAGTATATACTTCAAATGTTAAAACCCGTTGTTCGTGTATCAGGATATCCAGCGGTTGTGAGTTGAAAAGGGCAAATCCGGTGTCAAAAAGTCCTTCCGGCAAAAGGTTACCGGGAATCCAGACGGTAACCCTGTACAACCCCTTATCTTTTTTAGTGGCCGACATCATATCCTTTATATCGTGGGCATTAAACACATTCACTTGTTCCTGGTTATAGATATTCAGTCCGTGTGAAAATTTCAACTGGTCTTCCTTAACCTCGTATTCTGCTGTGATTCCAATCCTTTCAGTCGTATCAAAACGGGCACAGACTTCTCCGGTTTGGTTATGCACCCAGATTTTACGAAGGGATACTTCTTTTTTTTCAGATAAGAGGCCATTGTCCCATGTTTTTTCTGCCAGGGTATTCAGATGAGCGGATACATATTGTTGAATAACCCTGTCTGTTTCTCCCATCATGCTGACTTGCCCTTCATGAAGGAGGATACAATGCTGGCAGAAATTGCGGATGCTGTCGAGGTTATGACTCACAAATACAACTGTTCTTCCCTGCCCCGTGCTCAGCTCTTCCATCTTCTGCACACATTTTTTCTGGAATTCCAGATCACCTACTGCCAGTACTTCATCTATCAATAATATTTCTGATTCCAGGTGCGAAGCCACGGCAAAAGCCAGTCGCATCTGCATGCCGCTGCTGTAATATTTTAAAGGAGTGTCTATGAATTTGCTCACACCACTGAAATCAATGATGGCATCCAGTTGCCGGTTAATTTCTGCTTTCTTCAAACCAAGTATAGATCCATTCAGGTAGATATTTTCCCGGCCTGTTAATTCAGGGTGAAAACCGGTACCCACTTCCAGTAAACTGCCAACCCTTCCCCGGATCGTTGCTTCCCCGGTAGTGGGTGGAATGATCCTGCTGATAATCTTGAGAAGGGTACTTTTACCGGCACCATTTCTGCCAATGATGCCCACCCGCTCTCCGGGTTGTATATCCAGGTTAATATCCCGAAGCGCCCAGAATTTATCATCCTGCTGCTGCCGGGGACGAAACCAATTTTTTACCGTACCGGAAATGATATCCCGCAACGCAATATATGGTTCCGCAGCAGCCAGCCGGTATTGCTTGCCCAGGTTTCGTATTTCAATGGCGGGTTGCATCAGGCGAGGTCGGCAAAATAAACTTCTGTTTTTCTGAAAAAATAAATACCGGTAAAGAGCAGCACAATCGCAACTGCTGTTCCCCGCAACACAAGGGTCCAATCCGGAGCTACATGATATAATGGGGCCCTGAATAATTCAATGGCTGCATTCACGGGATTAAAAGATAAAATAGTTTTTAACCAGGGTTGCTGTACCTGTTGTATCGGATAAATAACCTGGGTGCCGAAAAAAAGAAATTGTAAAATAAAAGGAATAGTATACCTGAAGTCGCGGTACTTCGCTGTTAAACCTGCCAGCAGGGTTCCTGCACCCGTTGCAGCCAATATCAACAGCAGGATACCAGCCGGAAAAAGAGCAGGGCCTCCCAGCTGATGGATTGCCCGTAGATGATACAAAATATCAGAAAGGCAAAGAAGCCCATGATAAAGTCAAAGAAAGCTACCAGTACCGCAGAACCCGGAATGATCAACCTTGGAAAGTATATTTTCCGGATGATAGCTGAATGCAGGATAATACTTTCACCGGCATGTGAAACGGCTGAATGAAACATTCCCCATAAGATCAATCCGGATAAAACAAAAATCGGGTAGGGGACTGCACCGGTATTGATCGACCATCCTTTCGAAAAAGCAGGGTAAAAAGCGCCATCATCCCCAGCGGCTGGATCAGGGCCCATAAAATACCAAGGGAGGTTTGTTTATAACGGACTTTGATATCCCTCCAGGTGAAGAAATAAAACAGCTCCCGGTATTGCCATAATTCTTTCAGGCCTGCCGTAAAACGACCGGGTGGTTTGATCTGATAAATGAAGGATGACATTGGCTATAAAGATAACCAATGAGCTTTGAAAATGAAAGCTTTAGTTGTCGTAGTTAATGGGCGACCGGCCTTCCTTTGTTTTGTTCTTATCTGTTTTTTCCTGCAGTTTTTGTTCATTCCTGTTGCCCTTCGGATCGAGCAATGGCTCACCTACTGGTGCCTGTCCATCCTGCAGTTTAAAAGTGAAGACTTTGTCTATATGTACCCATTTGCCATTTTCCCATTTGAAACCTTCCTGGTCTCCGTCGGGTACCATGGTCCAGACCAGTTCAGGCTGATCGGTTTCAGACACCAGATGATCCACCAGTATCATTTCCAGATCAGGAATATAATTGACCAGTACCCTTGTTTCTTTCTTGAACTCAATACCAAAACGGTTTTTTGGTTTTTTAGGGATACTGTCCTGCTCATAAGTAAAAAACGGGCCGCCAAAAACAGGTTCATTCCTTTCATTAAAACTAAGTACCTCCATCCACTTCATGCTGCTTTGGGCGCTGTTGGGATCAAATCCAAATAGCGTATAAAAGTTTTTCCCTTTGTGCTGGGTCTTGATGATATTATAATACACGGCACCAATCCAGTTGCGGCTATTTCGGGCAGAATCCTCTGCATTCATTGTAAATTCAGATACATCCCGGAGCGGGATTAATTTCAAGGACCCATCAGCTGTTTTCATCTGAATCGCTCCGCGCTGACGATGATAGTAATCGTCATAACTGATACTCCAGGTAAAAATCCTGAATGAAGTATCCGGTGCATATAGTTTAGAGATGCCAATCACGGAATCAAAGGGGAAGAAAAAAGAATTCCTGATCTGCAGGGCCCTCACCAGTGTTTTAGTGAAAATGCTGTCCGAAACCATCCGGTCCTCGGTCAGACTGTCCGTCACCATATACATGGCATATTCTTTCAGGGTATCTTCCTTGGCCCTGAGTTTTTTCAGGTCGGCCGGATTGATTTTTTGTCCCGCTGCCAGCATCTGGAGCGACAAACAGAATAATATGAACAGGCTGCTTTTCAAGATGATTAGATTGATTACTGCAAATGTACTGGGCTTATAGATGCATTTGGTCATTTACGGGTTGCAAAGGCCAAAATGCGACTACCCGGGTTTAACGCCAAAAGAGGCATAAAATTTTATATAGACTCATAAACTATTGGCAAATTCCAGCAGGGATTTGTAACGCAGGTCCACATCCGGGTGGGGAAAGGGGGCTTCCGGGTTGGTACTGGCAATATAGACGGTATACATACCGGCATTACGGCCAAAACCCATATCACTCATTTTATTACCCACCATGATGGCGCGATGCAGGTCGATACCCGAAAAATCCCTCCGGGCTTTAAATGCCATACCGGGGTTGGGTTTACGGAAGGGGTCCTTATTATCCAAAGAAGGGGCATAATAAATGGCATCCACTTTACCACCAGCCCCCTGAATCCCCGCGATCATTATGGCATGAATATCTTCCAGATCAGCCACGGTCATCAGTCCTTTGCCTACACCCCGCTGATTCGTCACCACCAGGATATGTCCAAAAATATCCGTCAATTTTTTAAAGAGGGCAGGGGCTCCTTCCATGAAAACAAACTCAGCGGCATTGAAAATATAACTGCCGGGTTTGTCCTCATTGATCACACCATCCCTGTCTAAAAACAAACTCCAGTTTTTATCAATGGCTTTCAGATTCAGATCCGGTTTTACTAATTCCAGGTTGGCCCGACGGAAGTCTTCAGGTATACCAATATCAATAAAGTAATAGTCCTGGACCAGACCGTAAATTCTTCGTCGCGGATAATATTTTTCGAGATAATCTTTTTCGAAAGAGAACCGGGAGGGGAATTCTTCATCCTGGAAACGGGCGACATTAAGAATATATACGCCGGCATTGATATTCCCTTGCTGATAATATTGTTTCTCTTTAAATGAACGGACAAGCTGATCCTCCCCGGTTTCCACCACCCCATACCGGTCAAATTCTTTCATGGGTTTCAGCAGTAGTGTGCATTCGGCGAGATGCCGGGTATGAAACTGGAATGCGTCCTGGAAATTGCCGCTGAATAAAGTATCTCCATTCACTACCAACACTTCTTTTTCTGTGGTTTGCTGACAGGCCAGCAGGATGGCACCACCCGTACCCAGGGGTTCTTCTTCAATAGAACAGCTATATGAAAGCGTCCCGAATTCCTTTTCAAGGTATGCTTCAATCTGCTCATGCAGGTAGCCCAGTGAAAAGATAAATTTTTCAATCCCCTGGCTGCGCAGGTAATTGATAACATAAAATAAAAAAGGACGTCCGGCCACCGGTGCCATGCATTTCGGAGTATCAGGCACAGTTGATTGTAAGCGGGTACCGAGTCCGCCCGCCAGTATGATACATTCTTTCAGCATAGTTTCTTTGTAATGCGGGATCAGCTTAAGCGGTAAAATATTTTGCTTCCACCAGCTGACAAATAATATGACCGATCGTGATATGGCTTTCCTGGATACGGGGTGTATCGCCGGAGGGAACATTGATCAGGTAACGGGCCAGGTCCTTCATTTTGCCACCGCTTTCTCCGGTAAAGGCCACTGTGATAATCCCTTTTGCTTTGGCCACTTCAAATGCCTTCATGATATTGATGGAATTGCCGGAAGTGGATAATCCGATCAGCACATCTCCGGCTTCTCCGATGCCATCGATCATTCTGGAGTAAACCACATCATAGCCGTAGTCATTTGCCACCGCGGTGAGATAAGATGTATTACAATGCAGGGCTTCAGCAGGAAGTGCTTTCCGGTCGGTATAAAAACGGCCTGAGAATTCGGCCGCCAGGTGTTGGGCATCTGCCGCACTGCCGCCATTGCCACAGAAATAAATCCTTTTCCCGTTTTGAAAAGCAGCTGTAACCTGGTCAACCACCTTATTGATCGTTTCCAGCAGTACCGGGTTATTCAGGATTTTCTCTTTGGTTACAATAGAGGCCCGGATGATATCTTTTATTTTTTCCATGATCTTTAAGTCTGATTCGGTTAATTAATAACTCAACATGTTTGTTACACAGTCCAGCTCTTCAAGCCATGTTCTACAAATTGAAAGTACCTGGACCGGCCTCCAAATTGTTCCAGTGCACGGCTTACATTATATTTTGTATTGACCGGGCAATAAAAAATCATGAATCCGCCACCACCGGCTCCGGAAATTTTTCCTCCGGTCGCTCCGGCTTTTTTAGCAGCTTCATAAATTTCTTCCATCAGCGGATTACTGATTCCTTCTGCCATTTTTCTCTTTTGCTGAAAACCAAAATCAAGAATCTCGCCAAATTCATTCAGCCTTCCTTTCAGCAGGGCTTCCTTCATCATTTTAGCCTGCTCTTTCAGCTGGTGCATGGCTTCAATTGATTTTTCTTTATGGTCGGATACGTTTTGGCTTTGTTTTTTGATGATCTCGGCTGATTCCCGGCTGGTGGATGTATAATATAAAAGCAGATTATTTTCCAGTTCAAACAAATGTTGTTGTTTAACCCGGAGGGGATTGACGATCACTTTATCATCTGCATAGAATTCCATAAAGTTGACACCGCCGAATGTGGCAGCATACTGGTCCTGTTTACCACCCGCCAGACCAAGATCCTTTCTTTCAATTTCAAATGCATAATGGGCCATATCATATTCACCCAGGGGTAATCGGAGCATTTCTGCAAAAGCGCCAATAATAGCCACCACGAGGGTGGAGGAGGTGCCTAGTCCGGAACCGGCCGGTGCATCTACATAAGTTGATAAACGGAAACCTCCTTGTTTTATGCCATAGTCTTTTTGTATCCGGTTGTACACACCTTTCAGCAAATCCAGTTTTCCGGTTACTGGTAGCTGTACTGCCCATTCATATGTTTCGGTCTCTTCCCGGTCAATGGCTTCCAGGATTATCTGATTGGACTCCAGTGGTTCAATGGTAGCATGCGCATATAAAGAAAGGGTGGCATTGAGTATCGCGCCACCGTAAAGGTCGCTGTATGGACTCACATCGGTGCCACCACCGGCCAAACCAATCCGTAAAGGGGCTTTACTTCTGTAAATCATAACTTGTCAACTTGTTTTGGATCACGTCATTCAACTCCCGACTAATGACTAATGACTGACGACTGAATAATCTCCCTCACCATATTCTCCCAGCTATATTTCACTTTTTCTATACGAAGATGCGGAATAAAAAAATCTTCTCCTAATTGATAGAAGCGCAGGATACCGTCAGCAATGGCTTCAGGTGTTGGCTCTACCACGAGTCCTACTTTTTCATGAGGCACTAATGCTGGTAGTCCGCCTACATTAGTCACTACCATCGGTTTTTCAAAATGATAGGCCAGGGGAGTGACACCGCTTTGCGTGGCATTCCGGTAGGGGTGTAACACCGCATCTGCTGCACAGCAATAATATTTTACCTCACTATCAGGTATAAAATCTGTCCGCAGGATTAAATGATCCCGAATACCCAGCCGGTCAATCTGATCCTGATAAGGTTGTTCATCCTCATAAAATTCTCCGGCAACAAGTAACTTGAAGCGAAGCGCTTCCGGATTATTTTTTTTGAGAAAGCCAATAGCCTCCAGCAGGATATCCAGTCCTTTGTACCGGCGGATAAAACCAAAGAACAGAATGATATTTTCATTTTCCGGCAGCCCCAATTTTTTCCGGGCCGCTTCTTTGGGAATGATGTCCCCAAAATTATCATAAAGCGGATGCGAAACCTGTTTAGCCGGTTTTGCTTTTTCAAATTGCCGGAGATCGCTCATCACTTTCTCACTCATGGTGATAAAAGCATCACAGCTTTTCAGGAAATAACGGGTGAATGGCTTATCACCGAATCTTTTTTCATGTGGGATTACATTATCCGCTATACAAATGATCCGGGTATGTTTGTTTTTCCGGACCCTGCGAAGAATAGTCCCCAATGCCGGTCCCATGAATGGTAACCAGAAACGAACAATAATGATATCAGGCTTTTCCTTTTTCAACCGGTTTCCGATCCTGATCCAGTTAAATGGATTGACAGAATTAATAACTGTATGTATGTCCAGATTGGCCGGAGCAGGCTCATCTGTGAATTGTGTTTTACCAGGAAAAAGAAAAGAGGGATACTGCAGGGAAAATGAATAGATGGAACAATGATGTCCTTCGTCGTTAAATGCTTTGGCCAGTCGCTGATTGAAGGTGGCCAATCCACCTCTCAAAGGGTGGGCAGGTCCTATGATCACCAGCTTTGCCATTATAATCCTGTTTTTTCTTCAACGAGGTAGGTATTCCTGGAAGGCGAATTCCGGGAAATCAGTTCCCCGATAAAACCGGCCAGGAATAATTGCATACCAATGACCAGTGATGTAAGGGCCAGGTAAAAGCCGGGTTTATTCGTGAGACTAAAATCAGCTACAACAAATTTTGAAATGATCAGGTAGATGGAAATGCCCAATCCGAGCAGAAAAAACAAAGTTCCCCATAATCCGAAAAAGTGCATGGGGCGTTTGGAGAATTTGCCAACAAAGGTAATGGAGAGCAGATCCAGAAATCCGTTCACAAATCTTCTCCAGCCGAATTTGGATTTACCATATTTACGGGCCCGGTGCTCTACTACTTTTTCCCCGATCTTTTTGAATCCTGCCCATTTGGCCAGTACAGGAATATAGCGGTGCATTTCTCCATATACTTCAATCCCCTTGATGGTCCGGTTGCGGTACGCTTTTAATCCGCAATTAAAATCATGCAAACGGATACCGGATACATAACGGGTAACCGCATTGAAGAATTTGGAAGGGATATTTTTAGTCAGGGTATTATCATAGCGCTTCTTCTTCCAGCCACTCACCATATCATAACCATCTTCCACAATCATTTTGCGCAGTTCAGGGATTTCATCAGGACTATCCTGTAAATCGGCATCCATGGTAATCACCACATCGCCTGAAGCAGCGGCAAAAGCCACATTCAACCCGGCCGACTTACCATAATTCCGCTGGAATTTGATTCCTTTGATAGAAGGATTTTTGGCCCGCAGCTGCTGTACAACTTCCCAGGAATTGTCACTACTTCCGTCATCCACAAAAATTACTTCATAGCTGTATTGATGCTCCGCCATCACTTTCTCGATCCATGCGGTAAGTTCAGGCAGGGATTCTGCTTCATCTATCAGTGGTATTACAATGGAAAGGTCCATGAATTATTTTCTCCGGTTTAAAAGGGCAGATAAAACAGCGGTAATACCTGCGCCAATGATCAAATATCCGAAAATTGCCCCTGAAACCAGTTTTAAAGTGTACTGTTTTTTGAAGGTGGAAACTGCTTCATCAATTTCGGTGGGCAGCTTGCCTTTTTCATTTATCAATTGTTGGCGGAGGGTGACCGCCATCTGTTCCGAAAATTCCGGGTGCAGGGCATTAAAGATTCCGTAAAAAAGGGCCATGGCCAGGGTCACTACTACAAAACAGCGGAAGCCCTGCTGGAAATTATCACCAAATTTTCCGGTAAAGGCCGGCGATTGACGAAAGGATAACAAGGTCCAGACAATTCCCGCTCCGTAAATGGCATAAACAATATATTGTAAACTACTCCCAATGGATGTTTTGGTTTGATCACTGTTCTTATCGGCCTGATAGATCAACAGAAAGACCACAACCATCAGGGCCGCCGTAATCAGTCCTTTTATTGACGAGGATAATTTCATGATTTGATCAGGGTTTATGACAGTACCAACTGCCCTCCGTTCACGATGCCAAGTACCTTACCTGTTAATTGTTTGCCATCAAACGGACTATTCCCTGATTTGGAATGGCCGGTAGCTATCTGATAGGTCCATTCCAGGTCCGGATTAAAAAGGCTGAGCGTTGCGGGATTGCCTTCCTGTATGGTGGCAGCAGGTAATCCGAATATTTTCCGGGGATTCAGTGCAAGTAATTCAATCAATTGAGTGACGGATAAATTCGGCACTGCGGTTCTGATGACGGCAAATGCTGTTTCAAGTCCGGTCATTCCGTATTTAGCGTATTCGAATTCCATCACTTTGCTGTCAAATTCATGCGGCAGGTGATGGGTGGCAATACAATCAATATCACCATTTATAAGGGAAATCCGTAATGCTTCCATTTCTTCCCGGGTTCGCAGGGGAGGATTCACTTTCAGGTTGGTTTGATAGCCATGCAGGTCTTCATCACAGAAATAAAGATGGTAGGGCGTAACTGAACAGCTGATGGCCACATCACTTTGTTTTCCTTCTTTAATATAGGCCATTGATTGTTGGGTACTGATCCCGGTCAAATGCAGTTTTGATGCTGCATAAGCCGCCAGTTTGATATCCCTGGCAACCACCAGCTCTTCCGCCATGGCAGGTTTGCCTGGTAACCCCATCCTGGTGGAAACAATCCCCTCATTCACCAAACCCTGGGGATTGATACTTTTATCATCAGGTAATTGAATGATGATGCCCTCGAATGCTTTTACATATTGCAGGGCTTTCACCAATAGTCCGGAAGACTGAATACTGTTGAGTCCGTCGCTGAATGCGATGGCCCCGCTGTTACGCATATCATACATTTCTGCCAGGTCCTTGCCTTCGGCATTTTTGGTCACCGCACCCAGGGGGTGGATGGTCACCGGAAGGTCGCGGCTTTTTTGTTTGATATATTCAACGGCTGATTTATCCTGGATGACTGGTTTGGTATTGGGGATGATAAAAACATCAGTAAAACCTCCGGCTGCCGCCGCCCTGGCCCCGGTTTCGAGGGTTTCCTTGTATTCGTAACCAGGATCCGCGAAATTGGCAAAAGATCAACCCAGCCCGGGGATACATGGAGTCCGCTGACATTGATTACCTGATCTGCCTTTTCAGTCAGTCCATTGCCAATACGGGTTATAATACCGTTGTCAATAAAAATATCGGTTGTTTGGCCGTTGTAGGGTGAATTTGGATCTGTGATCCGGGCCTGCTTAATGAGGAGGTTCATTAAGCAGCGAAGTTAAAGCTAGTTTATGGATCGGAAAAATGAAATCGTACTTACCTGATCATGTGGTTGAAGCGGGGGTAGCATGATTTTTTTGGCTCCTGGAATGGCTGGCATTCCCTTGTAAAAGAAGGATCAAAAGCAAGGAATCAATTGGATCCCCTGATGCGGTGAAATAATTTCCGGATTGATGCAGGCCTCATTTTTGAATATATAAAATAGCCGGAGCGGCGTATATGTTTGGAAAAATTCCAGGCATTTTGCGATTTGAATTTCGCAATGCTGCTGCGGATTTCCTCTTCCAGGAAATTACTGCTGTTTTCATTCCCGGACAGATGTTGGATGATTTTTGATACAGAAAGCCGGTAGCTATTTATGATATTATGATTCCCGGGAAACTGGCTGGCGAGTTTATCCAGATGGGCAAGGACAGAAGTTTCGAAAGTCCTTAGTCCGGTACGGTTATCAAGTGCCAGTGCCTGGATAATCGTGGTATAACATTGGTAATCATCTATAATGTTTTGCAAATCTCTTTTAGCGGAACGGCTCGTTGAGGTTGGTTCATCACGCCAGTGATATAAGTGCTCAGCAACTCCGGCAGAGTTATTTATCGCATTGATCACCTGCGAGATGATGGCACGGTCTTCTGAATAAGTGGCCTTCGGGAAGTAAATATCCCGGAGGAGGGATGTTCTTGTCAATTTGTTCCAAAGTGCCGGGAAATAGGATCCCCAGGATAGAATATCCTTGATAGTGGTTTCTTTATTTGAATCAACCGGATCCTGATACAAAGGAATTGTTTCCCCGTAAGACTCCTCCAGGTAATGGCAATAAACCATATCTGCATGAGTTAACTGTGCTTTGGCATAAAGTTGTTCTACCATAGAGGATTCAATCCAGTCATCCTGATCGATGCATAAAACATACTGCCCCCTTGCGGCCATGATACCAGTCCTTTTAGCATAAGCGGCACCCTGATTATTGATATGTTGTAAAAAACGGAACCGTGGATCGGCCGAACAGTATTTTTTGAGGATGGCTTCAGAGTTATCTCTGGAAGCGTCATCTATAACGATACATTCAAAATCTGTGTATGTCTGCTGCTGAATGCTCCGAAGGCATGGCTCAAGCCATCTTGACCCGTTAAAAACCGGAACAATCAGTGATAATGTCGGATTCATATTGTAGTTCACGCTATGGGAAGTGTCAGCCAGACCTTTCAAATTTAATTGAAATTAGTGTCTCTTGTATTGTGACTCCCCAAATCCAAAGCTTATCAATTCCGGTTCCGGGTAATGAACTTCAGGAAATTGCTGCGGATAAAATTTACTTGTTCCAGGCTCGTACCCCGGGTCCGTCCATTTCGATTGCTTTACGGGGTATCATCATTTACAGGATGTTTATGATAGGGTTTTCGAAATTCTATAGTCGTAAATATGCCGTAATGAGGTTATGTATTTGATTTTAAAATTGTGGAATTCTGCCGTACATTTGCCATCCCAATTACCGGAATGAGTACGGGTGGTGGCGCAGCCCGGTAGCGCACTTGCATGGGGTGCAAGGGGTCGCTGGTTCGAATCCAGTCCACCCGACATTTTAAGGGTAATCATTTTAGGATGATTACCCTTCTTTCCATCCAGGCGTTGTTTTTGATGGAAAACGGGCAGTAGCGCAGCCCGGTAGCGCACTACGTTCGGGACGTAGGGGTCGCTGGTTCGAATCCAGTCTGCCCGACCAAGTTCAAGCTAGCTCTGAACAGCTTCAGAGCTTTTATAATTTTATATAATCCTGCACCCGACTCCTGCTTATTGTGAGGTACTATCCTTTGGTTTCTTATTCTTGTTAAAAAGATCTTTTAATTTGTTTTTGATTACCTCTTTCGTAGACGTTTTGCCGGTATCCTTCGGTTGCGGATTGGCGGGTGGGATTGAATCAGGTTTTGTCTTGCTGGTATCCTTCCCCAAAATCTGCTCTTTCAGTTTATCCTTGATCTTATCTTTCAACTGATCTTTTACGGCCGTCAGTGAATCCTTCGCTTTTTGTTTGATACTGTCCATTTTCGCCTGAACAAAGTCTTTGGCCTGTTCTTTCAGACTGTCGATCACACTGCCTGCCATTTCTTTCAGGTTGATACCCACTGCCGGATCATTGATACTGCCGGTTAATTTAATACTGAGATTCACAGTTTCTCCCAGTTTAACAGGAAAGCCCTTGTTGTTGGCCTGAGTGACCAGATTATTGACCAGGTTGTTGCCGCTATTGCCCATCACCGAGCGGGGTAATTTCATTTGTATGGCATAGTCAATAGACTGATCAAAACCATGGAAACCGCCAATCTGCATTTCTATATCATCGATCTTAATCGTAAATGGTTTGACTAATACCCGGCCATTGGCAAATTCTATGTAATTGCGGATATCTTTTACACTGATGGATTTCAAACGATCAATCTGTAATACAGCCGCCAGTTTTTCCAAGGGTGCAAATTTTTTGAGCACACCCTGTAACAGCAAAAGATTGCCATTTCCGGTTAAACTACTCAGTTTGGGCATCATGGAAGATTGCAGATTCCCCACCAGGGATAATTCCGAACTGAGTTTGCCGGAAAGGAATTTTCCGATCGGCATCAGGAACTGAATGGTGTTATACGCATTGAACGCTTTCTGTATATCCATATCACGGATCACATAACTGAAACCAATATCCGGTTCTTTTTTGTTCAGTTTGGTGGAATAGGAACCATTGATAATTGCAGAACCATCCATTACATCCGTCTTCACATTTTTCAAGGTCAGTTTTTCATCTGCGATCAGCAGTTCTCCATTGATATTGTTATAGGCTACCTGATCGTATTTTGCTTCGTTTACCCTGGCATTTACATTGAAATTCACATTCGCCGGCACTTGGAAGGGGCTGGCAGTTGAAGTGGAACTACTGTTGCCGGAAGCCGGTATTGCTGCAGAACTTGTTGTAGCTGTGGAACTACCCATCCAGTCATTCAGGTTCATTTTATCAGCAGTAGCATTCAGATTCCCAGACAAAGCCTGATTCTCCATAATATACCCAACGAGGTTATTCAGGGTACCGGCCGCAGTGAAATGAGTACCCATATAGGTTCCTGTCAGGTTGCTGAGCGTGATATTTTTCGCATTAAAAAGCAGGGAAGAGGAAGGGATACTGATCCCGCCCGGATACTCTTTTGCCTGATACATTATATTGTCAAAATTGGCCTTGCCATCCAGCATAATTTTGTCATAAGCCCCTTTATTAATGGCATCCCGGCTGCCGGCAAATCCCATATCGGCATTCATTATTCCACTCAGGGAAGTACCGGCTGGAAATGAACTGAATTGTTTGAGGTGGTCCAGCGTCAACCTTCCCTTGGCCTTGCCTGCAAAATTGACGGTGGTTACAGGATTGCTGAGTTTTAAGGTGAAATCAATCGGATCCTTCCCTAATTCAATATGTCCGGATGAAACATCAATAACCGTATTATCAGCGATACCGCCGGCATTGGCGAGAGTGGCCTTGATATTGCCATTACTGACCGGTTGCGGAAAATTTTTATCGCTGTAAAACAGATTCCGGATATCAAAAAATCCACCGGCACTGAAAGGGCCGCTTTGTTGTTGAATGGCTTTCAAGGGACCTTTTACAAATGCATCTGCCCAAACCATTCCACTCAGTTTAGTTCCTGATTCCAGTTTAATGAATTTTGATAATTGGGAAAGATCAAGTTTTCCTTTTGCCCCGGCATCAATGTATTGAATGGTGACCGGGTTTTTATAAGTGAAATTGAAATCAAAAGGCTCTTTATCAAATTCAAGATGCCCTTTTGAAATATCAATCACAGAATGATCAGGTTGGCCGTCAGTATTCAGTGCCCGGAGGTCTAAATGAATATTGCTGACTGGTTTTGGCAGATCAGGATATTGAAAAGAACCATTCTTCACGAGAAGTTTTACATCATAGGCCGGTACCTGTTGTGGGGAATAAGTACCGTTCACAAAACCATTGAAACTGGCTTCACCACTTGTTTTAATGCCGGTAAAGTCTTTTGTGTACATGGCTGGCACCATGGAGAGGATATTTTTAAAATCATTATCGGGGGATTTGAATTTGATATCCATTTTGAATGTTTCTGGATTCAGCATCTGGACAAAGCCCTCTGCTGAAAGTTTAAGCTCATTCAATTGGATATCGTCTGTTTTAAAAGTATAGGTATTGGTTGTATTGTCAATATTGATGTCTGCATCCAGGTCAGTTTTGGTATTAACGAGGTAGGGGATACCATCCTGTGTAAACCAGGCAGATCGGGCGCTGGTGGATGTGGACAATGTAAACACATCGGCAGTGATATTACCGCTGCCGGAATGTGTAAGCCCGTTCAATTCAGTATAGGTGGCTGCTTTTTATCATTGTATACCAGGTAGCCGTCACTTATCTTATATTGTTTCAAAGAAATTTTGAATGCAGACGAAGAAGTGTCCGTACTGCTGCTGCCGCTGCTTTTGGCAATATCCCAGTTGGCATTCCCGGCCTCATCCATCAATAAATGGATCCTGGGCTGGTTCAGGTAAAGCCCATGTACTTTAATATCTTTTCCTTTCAGCACACTGAACAGGCCTGCGGTGATATCAATATTATTGGCAGCGATCAGGGTATCGGCTGCATAATCCCCGGTACCTACTATGCTGAGTCCTTTGATGCGGATCGTGGCTTTGGGAAAATGCCGGAACAGGGACAGGCTGGCATCTGTAAAATCAACCTTTGCATTCAGTTGCTTATTGATCTCCTTTTTTACAATCGCCTGTACCTGCTTTTTAAAAATGATAGGAATCGTAAAAGCCAGTAATAAGAGTATCAGAAAGCTGATACCGGTGATCTTTAAAATCTTTTTCAGCAGTTTCATAATCAAAGGCTTTGAGTTATACAAGTTACGAAATTGCAAAGATGGTACCAGACTATAATTAATATAGTGAGTTATTGGGCAACAGACAATAAAACGATAAGCTATAGTCAGAAAACAGTAATAACGTAAAAAGGCTTTTAAATGCCTGTTAACTGGAATTGTGCATTATAAGAAAGGGTTTGTTATTAAAAAATTCATTTAGTTGGCAGGTTCCTTCTATAAAGTCAAATTGGTTAAATGGAAGGATGCTTTGCTTTTGTATTAAAATTTCTGAGGGAAGTCTCTATAGCTAGGGGAGGGGGTGATCAGATACAATACAGTATTTCTTCAGGTATATATGAGTTTTTTTTCTGATAGGGCGGAGAAAACTGTAACCTATTTCTCAGAACAGGCGTCAAATTGCAAATTCGCCATTGTTTTGAGCCTTTTATCAATTTATTACAGCAATGGCTATTCAATTGTAATATTTTTCATCAAATGAGAGCCATGAAAAAAATCTGCGGTTTAATTACCTGTTTATTTCTTTTTTTCTGTTTAAATGCTCAGGAAGGGCATGGTGGAGGGCCTCCTGTTTCAACTGTTGACCCTTCAAAATTAACCAGTGCTGACTGGCAGTCAGACCTCCGTTTTTTGCAGCATAAAGTTCATCAGGAGTATGCTTTTCTGTTTAAAAAAGTAACAGCGGCTGATTTTGATTTGGCAGTTGAAGAATTATACAAGGCCATTCCTGCAATGCAGAATCATGAACGAATGGCCGGATTTGGCCGAATCATTGCGTTGTTTAAATATGGCCATACTTCATTGGGCTGGCAGTTTAGCCCTGTAAAATACCATGTGGCACCAGTTAACTTTTACTGGTTTAGTGATGGGCTCTTTGCTGAAGGGGCTGATCAAAAATATGCAGCCATTGTTGGCGCCAAATTGTTAAAAGTAGAAGGGATGAATCTGGAAGAGGCGTTGAAAAAAATTAAACCATTAGTGCCGGTTGAAAACGATCAATATTTCAAAGCCTATGGACTGGATATGCTTGTCATTCCGGAAGCACTGCATGCACAGGGAATTACCAAAGCTCTTAAAAAAAGCATTCACTATAGTTTTGAAAAAAACGGAAAAATAATTGAACTGGACATAGAAACTAAAGAAAGTTTTCATTTGCCCAGAAATTATGGATTTGCAAAACAGGAGGGCGATTGGATCAGTGCACGCAACCAGGAGAATAATCCGTTTTACCTGAAAAACCTTGAAAAGAACTATTATTTCGAATATCTCCCGGCTAACAGAACTGTATATGTCAGGCAAAGTCAGGTATTGGATGATAAGTCAGAAACAATTGCCGTTTTTTACAAAAAAGTGTTCGATTTTATTGAGAAGAATGAGGTGGATAAACTGGTGATTGATGTTCGATTGAATGGCGGTGGTAATAACTATAAAAATAAACCAGTGGTTACGGGGATTGTAGAGTGCAAAAAAATCAACAAACCAGGGAAGTTATTTGTCATTACCGGGCGACGTACTTTTTCCGCTTGTCAGAACCTGGTGAACGAGCTTAGCAATTATACCAATGCCATTTTTGTTGGGGAACCTACGGCAGAGAATATCAATTTCTGGGGTGATACTCGTCGTATTGAATTGCCAAAAACCGGTTTATCGGCCTTTCTTTCCTTCGCCTGGTGGCAGGATAAACCTCAATGGGAAAATGCCGACTGGCTGGCACCGCAACTGGCAGTAGATATGAGTTTTGAAGAATATAAAACCAATAAGGATCCTGTGTTGGACGCCTGTCTCAATTTTAATGACAACAATGCGATTGTTGATCCAATCGCCCATCTGCGGGATTTGTTTATGGCCCGTAAAATAACAGAATTAGAATCTGAGGCGATAAAAATGGTGACTGATCCTCGCTACCGTTATATAAATTTTGAATCAAATTTTAATGAAGCTGGATATAAACTCCTGAATGAAAAGCAAACAGAGGGTGCGATTTTTGTATTTGGATTGAACACCCGGTTATTTCCAAATTCGGCGAATGCCTGGGACAGTTATGCAGAGGCGCACTGGAAATCGGGAAAAATTGATCAGGCTATCGAGTATTATAATAAAGCAATTAATCTGGATCCTCATGGCGATACCGGCCGTAATGCAAAGGAAACCCTGAAGCGGGTGATGGCTGAAAAAGGGAAACTGGAGTAACCTGGAATGACTTGCTGGATGAGGGTTGGTTAATTTTCATACAAGGCATAGCTCAAATAGCCTATCTTCCTGCATTCATACCCGCCAATGAGCCAACAATTTGATGCGCTGATCGATAGTTATATTGCCAATAAAGTGGGAATTGATAAAAACTTTATCAGTACCGCTTTGTCAAAAGGACTGCAGCAAAATATCCGGCAATTACAGGATGATGATGCGTTGAAAACAGCAGGCATCGGCAATAGCCGTTTAAAAGATGCTAACCAGCAAATGCGCAGCGATAAAATATGCTGGCTGGATAAGACCAATAATAATGTATATGAGCAGGAATTTCTGGAACTCGCCGAATCCTTTATCGGTCATCTGAACCGTACCTGTTACACCGGTATCAATAGTTATGAGTTTCATTATGCTGTTTATGAAGAAGGCAATTTTTACAAACGGCATATTGATCAGTTCAGATCAGACAGCAACCGTAAATTCTCCCTGATCAATTACCTGAATGAGGACTGGCTGGAAGAGGATGGTGGACAATTGTATTTATACCAGGATGAAACAGTACAAAAAATTCAACCGGAATCACAGACGGCCGTCTTTTTCAAAAGCGACGAGATGGAACATGAAGTGGCGCTGTGCAAAAGAAGCAGGATGAGCATTACGGGGTGGTTGAAGCAGGTGTAATATAACATACATCTCTTTACTCTCGACTCCTGACTCGCAACTCTCCTCTAATGATCATTCAACGGTAACCCTCTCTTCTGCCACTCCACCCACCCTTCCCTTCGATTCCTCAGGGTAAACTAAGCTCAGGATGACAACGCAATTAGTGGTCGTTCAGGGGCAGTCCTCTTTTTTGGAACTCAACCCAATTAATATACTCCGGCGCCACCCGATGTTCTTCCATGGTAATACAATTCTCAACCGGACAAACAAGTTTGCAGAGATTACATCCCACACATTCTTTTTCAATCACGGTGTAAGTGTTATAAGGATTTCCATATTCCAGACTGATGGATTGATGCGAAGTATCTTCACAGGCGATATAGCATAGTCCGCAATGAATGCATTTGTCCTGGTTGATTTTGGCGATATGGTGGTAATTGATATCAAGGTCCTCCCAATGGGTGATGGTGGGAACAGACTTGCCGATAAAATCTTCCAGCCGCTGATAACCTTTTTCATCCATCCAGTTATTCAATCCTTCGCAGAGATCTTCAATGATCCGGAAAGCATGTGTCATGGCTGCTTTACAGACCTGTACATTCGATGCACCCAATAACATAAACTCCACCGCATCTTTCCAGGTACTTATTCCGCCGATACCACTGATGGGAACTTTGGAAGTCAGTTCATCCTGTGCAATGGTAGTCAGCATTTTTAAAGCGATGGGTTTTACGGCCGGACCACAGTATCCGCCAAAAACAGATTTCCCTGCTACATAGGGATTGGGCACCAGGGTATCCAGATCAACTCCGGTTACGGATTGAATAGTATTGATCAGTGAAAGCCCATGGGTACCCGCTTTTACCACGGAGCGGCCGGTAGGTACAACAGAATGTACATTCGGTGTGAGTTTGGTGATCACGGGAATTGTCGCCACTTCCATTACCCATTCCACCACCATACAGGCAATCTCAGGGTCCTGTCCAACGGCTGCACCCATGCCGCGCTCGGTCATTCCATGCGGACAACCAAAATTGAGCTCCAGTCCATGAGCACCGGTGTCTTCCACTTTCTTTATCAGTTCATGCCAGCTTTTTTTATCATTATCAGCCATCAGACTCACCACCATGGCCCGGTCAGGAAATAACTTAATACATTCAGCAATTTCTTTCAGGTTAATCTCCAGTGGCCGGTCACTGATCAGTTCGATATTGTTAAACCCCATGACCCGTTGCCCGCCAAAATCCACTGCGGAATACCGGGAGGAAACATTCTTCACCTGTGAACCCAGCGTTTTCCAGACCACTCCGCCCCAGCCGGCTTCAAAGGCACGGAGTACATTGTATTTTTTATCGGTAGGAGGTGCACTCTCTAACCAGAAGGGGTTGGGTGATTTTATACCGAGGAAATTTGAAGTAATGTTTGCCATATATTTTATTTTTCACGCAAAGACGCAAAGTAGAAAAGACGCAAAGTTTAAAGTTTGTTTACAATACGATGTATGCCCTCTTTAATAAGCGCCACATTAAAATTTATTAAAAGGCCAAGCTTACAATTTGTCAATTTTAAATAAGTTAATACCTGTTTGTGGTGAACAGGTGCCAGTGCTTCGATGGATTTAAGTTCTACCACTACTTTACTATCTATAATTATATCTGCCCTGAACCCAATATCCAATTTTACTGCTTCATGAATCAATGGAACAGGATGTTGTCTTGAAAAAGGGATCCCCGATTTCTCCCACTCGTAACAAAATATTTCCTCATATACCGATTCAAAAAGCCCTGGACCATACTGCGTATGTATCTTAAAACACAGATCGACAACCAGTCTTGAAATTTCGTTCTCCGTCATAGCTTTTGCGTCTTATTTCCTTTACGTCTTTGCTTGAATTGTATTTTAGAATTTCCTTTGCTTCTTATTTCCCTTTGCGTCTTAGCGTGAAATGTATTTTAAAATTTCCTTTGCGTCTTATTTACCTTGCGTCTTTGCGTGAATTGTATTTTAGAATTTCCTGTGCATCTTATTTCCTTTGCGTCTTTGCGTGAAATGTATTTTAAAATTTCCTTTGCGTCTTATTTACCTTGCCACTTTGCGTGAAATGTATTTTAAAATTGCCTTTGTGTCTTATTTACCTTGCGTCTTTGCGTGAAATACATTTTAAAATTTCCTTTGCGTCTTATTTCCCTTTGCGTCTTTGCGTGAAATGTATTTTAAAATTTCCTTTGCGTCTTATTTACCTTGCGTCTTTGCGTGAATTGTATTTTAGAATTTCCTTTGCATCTTATTTCCTTTGCGTCTTTGCGTGAAATGTATTTTAAAATTTCCTTTGCGTCTTATTTACCTTGCGACTTTGCGTGAAATGTATTTTAAAATTGCCTTTGCGTCTTATTTACCTTGCGTCTTTGCGTGAAATGTATTTTAAAATTTCCTTTGCGTCTTATTTACTTTGCGTCTTTGCGTGAAATGTATTTTTTAAAATTGCTGCAGCTCCATCTTTCCCCGCCTGTACTGCATCTACAACTTCTTTCCCTCCATTAACATCGTCCCCGCCCGCAAATACACCTTTTAAATTTGTTGAACAATTTTCATCGATTACGATCTTTCCGTTTTTATTTTCCAGATTCATTGATTGCACCAGTTTGTCAAACGGCTTTTGTCCTGCCGCCTTGATCACCATATCCACTTCCAGTGTAAAAGTTTCACCGGTTTCAACAGGGGAGCGGCGGCCACTGGCATCGGGTTCTCCTAATTTCATTTTGGAGCAGATTAATTGCTCCGCTTTTCCATTTCCCTTTATTTCTTTAGGGGCGGCTAACCAGATAATCTCACAACCATCCAGCATCGCTATATCCAGTTCATGACGCGTACAGGGCATTTCAGTTTCTGTTCTTCGGTAAAGCATGGTCACTTCTTTCGCTCCGAGTCTTTTCGCCTGTGTTGCCGCATCAATGGCGGTCATTCCCATGCCAATCACCGCTACTTTATCACCCACCGGAACGGCAGGAAACCCCTTGGTCCGCAGTTCATAAATAAAACGAATGGCATCCACCACGCCTTCCAGTTCCTCACCGGGTATATCCAGTTCCCGGGCAATACCCACACCAATGCCGAGGTAAACGGCATCATAGCCAGCCTGCAGTTCTTCCAGTGAAATATCCTTACCCAGTTCCTGATTGTATCGGATGTCAATACCGCCTATACCGGTGATATAGTTCACTTCATCTTCGCAAAACTGAGGGGTGACTTTATAGGCCGCAATGCCGTAGGTCATCAGTCCGCCGCCCTTGCTTTCTTTTTCATAGATGGTGACATCAACCCCTTCACGACTCAACACATGGGCACAACTTAAACCAGCTGGGCCAGCACCCACTACCGCCACTTTTTTACCGGTAGACATTTTTCTTTGAAATAATTGCCAGTTATTGTCCATCGCTATTTCTGTGCTGTACCGTTGTAGTTTGGCGATCGGGATCGGCGGTTCATCGAGCAGGTTGAATACACAACTGCCTTCACAGAGTTTCTCTACCGGACAAACCTTGCTGCAACCTGCCCCCATGATATTGGAGGAAAAGATGGTATGGGCAGATCCTTTCACATTGTGTGTCACAATCTGTTTGATGAACTTGGGCACATCAATATGAGTCGGACAACTCTTGGTACAAGGCGCATCATAACAGAATAAACAACGACTGGCTTCCACCTGCGCCGCTGTTTTGTTCTCAAATGGCGGATGGATGTCGGCGAAGTTATTGTCGTACTGTTGCGTAGTGAGTTTGTTTGGAGCAATAGCCATTGCTTTCGATTTTTTTACCGCGGAGAACAAGAGAGTCAAGAGGTTTCGCTGAGTAACTCTGCGAAACCTCCGTGTTCTCATTTTCTCAGCGGTGATTTATTTAAAGCTCAGTTAATTTCCCATATGTTTCCGGTCTACGGTCACGGAAAAACTGCCAGACCGATCTCACTTCTTCAATCATATCCAGATCAAATTCGGCAATCAGCAATTCATCTTTGTCTTCTGATGCCTGTGCAAATATTTGTCCACGAGGGTCAACAAAATAGCTGCTGCCATAAAACTTACCCAGGTTCCAGGGTTTCTCGGTGCCTACCCGGTTGATACAACCCATGAAATAACCATTGGCCGCAGCGTGGGCAGGTTGTTCCAGTTTCCATAAGTATTGAGAAAGCCCGGCAACTGTTGCTGATGGATTGTATACGATCTCGGCACCATTCAATCCCAGAATCCTTGCTCCGTCTGGGAAGTGCCGGTCATAGCAGATGTATACGCCCACTTTAGCATATTTGGTTTGAAAGACCGGATAACCCAGGTTGCCGGGTTTGAAAAAGAATTTTTCCCAGAATCCGGAAGTATGGGGGATATGGTTTTTTCTGTACTTGCCTAAATACTGTCCGTCTGCATCAATCACAGCCGCAGTATTATATAAAACCCCTGCCTGTTCTTTTTCATATACCGGTACAATCATCACCATATTGTATTTCCGGGCATATTCCTGCATCCGTTCAATGGTCGGGCCAGGGACTGTCTCTGCACTCTCATACCAGGCTTTGTCCTGTCCCGGACAGAAATAAGGTGTATTGAATATCTCCTGGAAGCATAGAATCTGTACTCCTTTCTTTCCCGCCTCTTCGATCAGGGGAATATGTTTTTGTACCATGGCTTCCTTGATTTCTGCAATGGTACCTTCTCCTTCGGTTTTCGGAAGGCTCATTTGGATGAGGCCTGATTTAATGATTCTGGGCATTAATGATTATTTTGAATGATAAATGTTGAATTTTAAATTTTTAACCGCTAAGACGCAAAGGCGCAAAGATTCGCAAGGATTTCTTCGCGTCTTTGCGTCTTTGCCCACAGGGCCCTGCGGGCGGTTAAATTTTATTGCCTACTTTCTGACGCTTTATAAATTTACCATATCCTTTCCGGATTTTGCATTCGTTGTTTTCTTATTGCAATTTGCCCACGCAGTAAGACCGTCTTTACTTTTCCCGTGATCTTCCAGCCTTCATATCCACTATAATCCACATTCATGTGATGGGTTTTGGCGGATAAACTATGTTGCTCGTTAGGATCAAAAATCACAATATCCGCATCGCTGCCGGCGGCGATGGTTCCTTTTTGCGGGAACATGCCAAATATTTTTGCCGGATTGGTGCAGGCTACTTCCACATATTTATTCAGACTGATTTTTCCCTTATGTACTCCCTCGCTGTAGAGCAGCTCCATTCTGTTTTCAATAGCTGGATGCCCATTGGGTATTTTAGAGAAATCATCCTTGCCCATTAATTTCTGTTCCAACATAAAGGGACAATGATCTGTGGCCACCACCTGTACCAGCCCCTGGTTGATACCGGCCCATAAGGTTTCCTGGTCTTTTTGTTCACGCAGGGGAGGACTCATGACCCATTTCGCTCCATCTTCTTTTTCATATAATGAGGCATCCAGGATCAGGTACTGTATACAGGTTTCTACAAATACTTTCTGGTTTCTGCGGGTCGCATTCCGAACTGCATTCAATGCCCCTTCACAAGTGAGGTGAACAATATAACCCGGACAACCCGTGTAATTCGCAAGATCAGCGAAGCGACCACTGGCTTCTGCTTCTGTAACTTCCGGTTGCGACAAATAATGATACAGGGGACTCAGCTTTCCTTCCGCCCTGTGTTTGGCAATCAGGTAATCAATCATATCACCATTGGTTGCATGTACATTAATCAGCCCGCCCTGTTTTTTAACTTCCTGCATCAATCCCACCATTTGGCGGTCATCTATCATCAGCGCCCCTTTATAGGCCATGAATGTTTTGAATGAACTGATTCCTTCCTTTTCAATCAATCCCTTTATTTCTGATTTGGTTTGTTCGTTGAAATCAGTGACTGCCATATGAAAGCTGTAATCGCCAACACAGTTTCCATCACTGCGTCCTCTCCATTCATCGAGTGCGGACTGCAGGCTGTTCCCCTGTTTCTGCAGGATAAAATCAATCACCATGGTGGTGCCGCCAAATAGGGCGGCCCTGGTGCCGGTTTCATAATTGTCGGAAGAGTAGGTGCCCATAAATGGCATATCAAGGTGCACATGCGGGTCAATACCTCCGGGAAATACCAGTTTACCGGTGGCATCGATTTCTTTTTCTGCCTTTACCTGAAAGCCTTTACCGATAGCTTTGATGGTTTCGCCTTCGATGAGGATATCTGCTGAATAGTCGTCGGTGGCTGTGATGATCCTTCCGTTTTTGATGAGTGTAGTCATACTGATATATTTTAACCGCAGAGAAATGAGATAGCGGAGTTTACGCAGAGTTTTTATTAAGGTTATTTTGCCGAGTAAAAATGAGAGATATAAGTATTCGCATTGATATCTCTGCGAAGCCTCCTTTTCTCATGTTCTCTGCGGTGAATATTTATTTCATTTCTCTTCTCACGTTCTCTGCGGTGTATCATTCTTCATTAAGGTTAAATAAACTATTCCGCTTACCAGGAACCCTACAAACCAGGCATAATGATAGATGTTGCTGATTGCGGAAGGAACCATATCCGCCCGCAACACATTTATGGTTACCAGAAATCCGGGAATATTAGGAACTATACCAATCAATAAAGCCAGTACCGCTTTGTAATTAATCCCCCTGCTATATTGATAACGCCCTTTGAAACTATACAATTCATCTACCTGCAATTGCTGTTTGCGGATAAAGTAATAATCCACAATCAAGATCCCGCCAACGGGGCCTAATAAACTGGAATAACCAACCAGCCAGGTAAATATATATCCGCTTGGATCGGCAACTAATTTCCACGGGAAAATGAGGATGCCGATAATGCCCGTGATATAACCTCCCATTCTGAAATTGATTTTCTTCGGCGCAAGGTTGGCGAAATCATTGGCCGGACTCACAATATTAGCTGCAATATTGGTTGCCAATGTGGAGATGACCACGGCCAGCATCGCAAAACTTACGATCAGTTTATTTTCAAACTTGCCTGCTAATTGTACTGGATCCCAGATCGTACTTCCATATACAATCGGTGTGGCGGATGTTACCACCACTCCGATGAATGCAAACATGGTCATGGATGGAGGTAACCCAATGGCCTGCCCGCGTATTTGTGCTTTTTGTGATCTTGCATACCGGGTGAAATCCGGAATATTCAATGATAATGTGGCCCAGAAACCCACCATTCCTGTTAAAGCTGGAAAGAAATAGTTCCAGAATGCAGCGCCATGTAATTGGGAAGGTTGTTCAAGGATCGGACCCAGTCCTTTTGCAGCTGTAATCGCCCAGGCCAGCAACGCCAACGCAGCCACTGGTAAAAAAATAGCTTTGAACACCAGTAATTTCCGGATGCTTTCGACACCATAATACACCACCAGCATATTGAGTAACCAGAATACAAAAAAGCAAATCATCGGAAGGGCCTGAGGGAAAAGGGATTTAGTATCTACTTCTGCCAATGTAGGATTCCAGGCTTTGAGTATATGATACAAGGCATCACCACCAATCCAGGTTTGAATTCCAAACCATCCACAGGCCACAATCGCCCTGAGCATGGCTGGAATATTTGCTCCAAGTGTACCGAAACTGGCCCTGGCAAAAACCGGAAAGGGGATACCATATTTTGCACCGGCATGTCCGTTCAGGATCATAGGAATGAGTACAATGGTATTTCCCAGAAAAATAGTAAGAATGGCCTGCCACCAGTTCATGCCACCACCTATTAATGAACTGGCCAGCATATACGTGGGAATACATAAACTCATGCTGATCCATAAAGCTGCATAATTACCGGTACCCCAGGTTCTTTTATCTGCTGGTATCGGAGCCAGATCCTCATTAATGAGGGATGCATCTTTGTTTACTGAAGAGTCAAGCATAAGCAAGTAGAAGCTTTGAATATCCCAATATCATAATATCTTAATAACTAATACCCAATAACCAATTCCTAATACCTAATTCCCCATACTCTCATCAGCGATGCTGATCGCTTCACTTATAATCGCAAGCCCTTCATCAATCTGTGCTTTGGTTACACAAAGGGGAGGAGCGATAAAGACATAACTCCATCTCACGAATGTGTACATGCCCAGCTCTTTGATTTTAGCGGCGACTTTATTCATCACCGCCATTTCATCCGGTTTGGCATTGAAGGGCGCCATGGGTTCCTTGCTGGTTCTGTTTTTGACCAGTTCAATACAACCCAGTAGTCCGGTATTGCGGAAATCGCCGATACTGGGATGTTTAGCTTTTAATAGTTCGACTTGTTCGTCCACATATCTTCCCATGGCAGCACAGTTGGCAATCAGTCCTTCATCTTCATAAATTTTTAAGGTCTCCAATGCGGCCGCACAACTTACGGGGTGGGCACTATAAGTCAGTCCAAGTGAAAGAACAGTATCATCATATTTAGCAGCAATGCGGTCACTCACCATCAGACAACCAAATGGAAGATAACCACTGGTGAGTCCCTTGGCCATGGCAATCATATCCGGAATGATCCCATGGTTTTCAAATCCAAACCATTTACCGGTCCTGCCAAATCCACTCATCACTTCATCGATGATCAGCAGGATGCCATATTTGTCACAGATGCTTCGAACTGCTTTCAAGTATCCAACGGGATATTGCAAACAACCTGATGAACCCGATTCTCCTTCCAGCAGGATGGCGGCAATATTACCCGGACCTTCATAGGCAATTACCCTTTCCAGAGAAGCCACGGATTCTTTTAATAAATTTTCTTCCCCATATTCCCAGCGATAAGCATAGGGAAGGTCAAAGTGTACAAAATTGGGAGCCTGCTGACTGTCCATAGGAATACGCCTTGGGTCACCGCTGGCACTCATGGCGCCATAAGAAGCGCCGTGGTATGATTGATAGCGGGTTACTATTTTATGCCGGCCGGTATAGAGTCTCGCCAGTTTGATGCCGTTTTCAATCGAAGTGGCACCGCATAAGGTGAAGAAAGCTTTGTTCAGGTCACCCGGACAAATGGCTGCCAGTTTTTTTCCCAGTTCTCCTCTTACTTCAGTTACACAGCTGGGGGTGACATAGGCCACTTCCTGCATTTGTTTTACCACGGCCTGGGTCACGCGTTGGTTACCATGACCGATATTCACATTCATCAGTCCGGAGGAAAAATCAATATAGCGTTTGCCTTCATAGTCGTAGAGGTACACGCTTTCGGCATGTTTTACGGCAATGGGGGCAATGCCTTTTTGTTTGCTCCAGGAAAAGAGGGTGTAGTCGAGATTATCCTGAATGATTTGCTTTCCTGTATCTGGTATACTGTTGCTTTTTGCAGGGGCTCCGGCTTGGGTGATATCTGACATATGAATTCAGTTAATTGTATTTGAAAAGATCATTATTTCTTGATCGTAAATCCTATTCGTTCTCGTTCTTCCCATTTTCTTTTTCCGGCGTTTTCGTCCAGTAAATTCTCCAACGCATCGTACAACTGATTTAACTGGATGTCATGTTCTCCAATCCGTTCTTTTATTTGTCTTAACTGTTCACGCAGGTCGCTTTCCTGAAACAAGACCTTTCTGATTTCTGCAAATGCCCGCATGATAGCAATATTCATTGCGATCGCTTTATCAGAATGAAGAACGCCGCTTAACATCGCAACTCCTTGTTCTGTAAAAGCATAGGGCATGTATTTTAAATTACTCCCTCTCCCGGTTTTCAAGGTCACAATTTGTGACCTTGTAGCTTCCGTCTGTTCAATGGCTTGATACTGAAATCTTAATTCATCAAACTCTTCTTTTGTGATCTGAAACATAAAATCTCCCGGAAATCTCCTGATATTTCTCTTCACAGCCTGGTTCAGCACTTTTGGTTCGATTTCATAAAGAGTGGCCAGGTCTCTGTCCAGCATTACTCTTTCGCCTCTTATTTGATAAATTCTGTTTTGAATGCTTTTAATAATTCTCATTTTTATTAAAAATTAAGCATCCAAAATCTGCCTTTTCAGTATTTAAATCAAAGAACCGTACAGTAAAAACACCAAATAATGCGCTTTATAACACCAGGCCAAGGTTGGCCAGGGATCAACTCATCCAATTCACACCCGCTTCAGGGTTCCACTTGGTGGTGGATTTTTTAAGTTTGGTCCAGAATTCAATTGAGCTTTTACCGGTGATATCACCCACGCCAAATTTGCTTTCATTCCAGCCACCAAAGGAGAAAGGTTCTCTTGGTACCGGTACACCCACATTCACCCCGATCATACCGGCACTGGCGCGGTCAATGATGTAACGGGCCATACCGCCATTTTGTGTGAATACCGAAGCCGCATTACCATATGTATTGGCATTCTCAATTGCGAGGGCTTCATCCACAGTATTCGTTCGCATGATAGAAATAACGGGTCCGAATATTTCTTCTTTTGCGACAGACATATCCGGTGTTACAAAGTCAATCACCGTGGGCCCTACATAAGTGCCATTCTCTTTTCCTTCCACAATACTATTACGGCCATCCACCAGGATTTTAGCTCCTTGTTGCTCCGCTTCCGTGATATAGGCTTCAATTCTGTCTTTTGATTCTTTACTGATCACAGCACCCAGATTTTCACCTGGCACGATCTTCCGGGCTTCCTCACATATTTTTTTAATGATATGGTCAACCTCACCAACGGCAAGCATGGCCGATGCCGCCATACATCTTTGTCCGGCACAACCGCTCATACTGGCAGCCACATTCTGTGCAGTCATATCGGGTTTAGCATCCGGCAATACCATCAGGTGGTTTTTTGCCCCGCCCAGGGCCAGCGCTCTTTTGAATTGAGCGGTGGCGCGCTGATACACAATTTTGGCCACTTTGGTGGAACCTACAAAAGACACTGCTTCAATTCCCGGATGATCACAAATGGCATTGACTATTTCACTGTCACCATTCACAATATTGAAAACCCCATCAGGCAATCCGGCTTCTTTTAATAATAGCGCCAGTTTGGCCGTACTCAAGGGGACTTTTTCAGAAGGTTTCATGATCATGCAATTCCCCAGTGCAATGGCATTGGGCAGGGTCCAGTTGGGCACCATCGATGGAAAATTAAAAGGGACAATAGAGGCTACTCCACCAAGGGGCACATGTTCGGTCCGGCATTCCACTCCTCTGCTTACTTCCAGTACTGCGCACGTCACGCGCTGGGGCAGGGAACACCCAAATTCAGTGAGTTCAATACTCTTTTCAACTTCGGCCACTGCTTCGGAATAAGTCTTGCCGTTTTCTTCCTGCACCAACCTGGCCAGTTCATCCATATTTTTTTCCAGTAAAAATTTATACCGGAAAAAGACCTGAACTCTTTCCTTGATCGGCTTCCGGCTCCAGATTTGGAATGCAGCTGTTGCTGCCCGGACTGCCGCATCCAGGTCCTTGGCGGTCGATAATGGTACAACTGATAGCTGGCTGCCATCAATCGGGGAGATTACCGGAAGGGTTTTGGTGGAAGAGGCGGGAACAAACTGACCGTTGATATAATTCTGTATAGCTGCGTATTTCATAGCAAGACATTTAAAATCATCTTCTATAAATATACTTAATTTAACGAAGTTTGCAAGCTAAAGGATTCAATTTCAATGACACCTGAGAGAAAAGAAAGATTGACATCAGTCCTCAATAAACGACAGGGAAATATTACGATTGTATTGGAGAATGTGTTCGACCCGCATAATATTTCAGCTGTGATGCGTACCGCCGATGCCATTGGTTTGCAGGATATCTATATTCTGAACAACAAAATACCAAAGCATAAAAAATGGGGGGCCCGGAGCTCTTCCAGCGCTGCCAAATGGCTGAGCATCCATCAATACACAGATGCTGCTGAATGTTTTTCATCCTTACGCCAGCGCTATTCAACCATTTTAACAACCCATCTCAGCAGTGATGCCATAGGTTTGCATCAGATCGATTTCGCCCAAAGCATCGCCCTTGTTTTTGGAAACGAACACAGTGGGGTCAGCGATGAGATCAGGGCCATGGCCGATGGAAATTTTATCATCCCCCAGGTGGGAATTATTAAATCACTCAACATCAGTGTGGCCTGTGCTGTTACTTTGTATGAAGCGTTCCGGCAAAAATCACTGGCCGGGCATTACAACCAACCCGGTTTGGATCCCGTCCGGTATGAGGACTTGATGCGGAAGTGGGAGGAGAACAGGGAGGAGTAGAGATAGAAAGAACGAAATACGAAGTTCGAAATACGAAGTAGGAAATTGAAAATGGATGAAAAGGTTACTGACATTTATATGCTTTTTGTTATGGTCCTGGGCGACGCATGCACAGGAGATCAGGGCGGTGAAAGCGACGGAGCTTGAAAAAATCATCAGCGAAACTGACCGTCCACTTGTGATCAATATGTGGGCGACCTGGTGTGTGCCCTGTATCGAAGAAATTCCTTATTTCCTGCAAGAAATAAAAAAACATAATGAAGGAGCCGGTACTTCTTCGGATAGTATCCGGTTGATTCTGGTCAGCCTTGATGGAAAAGAAAACTACCCTAAGCAGCTGAGGGTCTTTGCTCAAAAAAGAAAATACACTGCTGAAATACTTTGGCTGGATGAAACAGATGCCGATTATTTCTGTCCGAAAGTTGATCCCAAATGGTCGGGAGTGATTCCGGCAACCCTCTTTGTGAATCCCAAAAAAGGTTACCGGAATTTTGTTGAGGAACAACTCTCCCCGGAAGCACTGAAAAGAGAACTCATGGCTATACTGAAATAATCTAGACCAGTTCTTCCCTGGCTTCCTGCATTTCACGACGGGCTTTCGCCACGATCTGCAGAAAATATATACCGGCGCCCAGGCTGATCAGGGCCAGGCTGATGCCCATAAAACTCTTGTAATAGATACCCATGGCAAGGGCAAATCCCACTAAAATCATGAATCCAAAAATAATCAGGCGGCTAAGGAACTGACGGGAGGACATAAGCATTGATTTGGGTGAGGTAATGAAGATACTTACCGGCTTAGATGAAGTCCTTAAAAAATTCCATAAAGATTTGCAAAAAAAATCCTCCCGGTTTCAGCCGGGAGGACCAGTCACTTCATTTTTATCCGGATCAGAGCCTTTTAATTCCGCAACCAACGGACCGGGATTGTTTGAGTGTAACTTCTTTTCCACCCAGCACTTCATCAATCGCTACCCTCAGGTGTTTACGGCTTACCGCACCCGCATCATTCGGGTTATCATCAATGGCACCATGATAAACCAGCTTGCCACTGCCATCAAAAAGGAAACATTCCGGAGTCCGGTTGGCTCCAAAGGCGTCTGCCAGAGTGGAATTTTGATCCACCATATAATACCAACCATAACCTTGTTCTTTGGCGTAAGCCTTCATATCCTCATATGAGTCAGCTTCTGTTCTTTGGGCTTCATTTGAATTCAGTACCGCAACTCCCAGTCCGCTCCCCAGGGCATACTTGCATACCTCATATGTCCGGCTTTGATTTTTGATCACATAGGGACAGGTATTGCAACTGAACATGACCAGCAATCCCTTGGATGTACTGACTTCCTGGAGGGATATTTCCTTTCCGGATACATCCTTCATTTTAAGATCTGGTTTAGGAATCGGAGCGCCTAAGGGCAATGGGTCTACATTCAAGGAAAAAGCAGCAGCAATGGCGATAGCGGGCAGTGCTGCATAAAATATTTTTTTCATATTACTGGTTTTTGCTCCTCTAAATTACAGCAATTTCAATCAGGAAGCAGCACCATCTGTCGCCGATTCTTTCCGTTCGTCTGCAATTTTTTTAAGAGAATTGATACTCACATTCAGCTCAAACCCAATCAGCAGTACGAGGGAATTACTGAAAATAAGGGCCATCATGATCAAAATGGTACCAATAGACCCATAGAGTTCATCATAATACCCAAAGCGGCTGACCCACCAGGAGAAAAGCAGGGTAGTGCAAAGCATGAGTACGGTAGCGAGGATCGACCCCGGATTAATCAGGCGCCATTTTTTATCAACAGCAGGAGCATGCCGGTAGATATAAGAAATACAGTAAAAGAAGAGGAGGATGATCACGATCCACCGGGTATTCCGGATGATGACTTTCCAGGTATCACTGATGTCCAGTATGTTCAACACTTTGCCCTGTGCCACCAGCATCAAAACTGAAATACTAACAAGGATATATAAGATAAAGGTGATCTTAATTGCAGAAAGTCTTTTTTGCAACTCCTTTCTTTTCCGGAATCCGAGGTAGTTTTTATCAAATGAACGCTGGATGCCCATCATGGCATTAGATGAAAAGAACATGGATAGTAAAAAACCAAGTGAGAGTAATCCATTTCGCGGTTTATTGATAAAATCCTGTAAGAAATGTATCAGATTGGAATTGTTTTTCTCTCCCGGAATCACATCCTTGATTAAACTGTACAAGCCTTCTTCAAAATCAACTGAGATGGGTAAAAAGGGGATTAACGTAAACAGAAACATGATGGCAGGTGGAATGGCCATCACCAGGTTAAATGAAATAGCTGATGCCCTTTCTGTCATTCCCACTGTTTTCACCTGCTTGATAAAGAACAGCACCACATCATACAATGGAATTCCCCTGAAACCCGGGAAGGAAGTTAACTTGCTTTTGCCAACTATATAATTAGCCGGTGCGGAGGAACTGAGCTTTTTGGTAATACGTTTGATCACTTTGGGGCCTGCAGGGCTTTTTGTTTCCGAATCGAATCGGCACGACGGTTCTGTTCCGCATGAAAGAGTCTTACATACTTGTTATGATCGTCAAGGTTGGAAGTAAAAAAAGTGTTGCCGTCAAACTTATAACTGGCAACAAAAAAAAGGTAATCTGTCTGCGGGGCATTCAGCACGGATTCTATGGATTCAATGGAAGGCGTACAAATCGGTCCGGGTGGTAATCCTTCGTGCAGGTATGTATTATAAGGTGATTCCAGTTTCAGGTGAACCCCGGTAATACGGCCTAATTGAAAATTCCGGGTGATGAATTTTACCGTGGGATCGGCCTGTAAACGCATCCCCTGTTTCAGCCGGTTGATATAAACAGAAGCTACGTTGCCCTTGTCGTTTTTCCGGTTGGTTTCTTCTTCCACAATGGAGGCCATGATCATGGCCTGTTGCGGGTTTAAACCCTGAGCTGCAGCTTTTGCTTTCCGGTCTTCATTCCAGAAACGGTTATAGGCTGTATAAAGCTGTTGCATCAGTTTTTCCGGACTACTGTTCCATTTATGAAAATACGTGTCAGGGATGATCAGTGACATCACTGTATTGGTATCAACCCCATACGCCCGGAGCGAATCGGCATTATTCAGGTAACTAATCATTTGCAGGGAATCAAACTGAAAATCAAATTTCTTCCCGCTTCCCATTTTGGCCGAGAACAATTCCTTTGTCCATTCTTTTACAATCGTCATTTTAACCAGGGCCTGGTCGCCGCTGCGAAGCATTTTAACCAGACTAAATGCACTCATCCCATCTTTGAATAAATACCGCCCGGCTTTTGGTTTTTTAAACGAAGTACACGGCAGGCCCAATCGAATCCATTGCTTTTCAGTAGCTTTTTCTCAGTTAGTTGATTTTTAAGTTCAGACAGATTTGTTCCTTCCTGTATATAGAAAAATTGTTTGTCGGGATTACTGACGGAAGGGCGCATGACCAGGAAAGCGATATATCCTACGATTACCAGCAGGATTCCCAGGATGGCCCAGATGAGTTTTTTCTTCATATTCGGTACTTGATATGCTTCCTGCAATTTAACAGCTTCGGGGCATAAATCCGTTGATTAATTCAGGCTTCAATGACATGAAAAAACCCGTTCCTTTAACAGAAACGGGTCCAATATTTTTTAAAAATGATTTATTTAGGCGTAGTTACCGGTGGAGTGGTTGAAGGTACAGCTGGTACCGTATTGGCCGGAACAGTGGGTTGAGAACTTGCCGGAACAGTGGCTCCCGCAGCCTCTTTGGTCCTGTCGGTAGCTGAACTGGCGGAACCGGAAATAAAGATCACGGATAAAAGACTTAGTAAGCCGATTACTCCGGCAAAAATCCAGGTACCTCTTTCCAGCACATCTGTGGTTTGTTTTACCCCCATAAACTGGTTGCTGAATCCGGCAATATTACCGGTAAGACCACCACCTTTGGGGTTCTGAACCAATACAATAAGCCCCAGAATCACCGAAGCCAGCACCACGAGTACAATGAACAATGTTGTCATGTCAATTCAGTTTCTTTAAATCCTCAATTTTCGCTGCAAAATAAGTGCTTTTAGCGGGTTCAAGCAAACTTAATTTGTGATAGATATCAATGGCTTTGGCACTATTGCCCTGCTTTTCCCAAACTTCAGCCATGGCTTCAGTATAAACATCCTCTTCGCGGATGGAGTTTTCAGCCAATTTGACCACTTTATCTTCAGTGGCTGGTACATTTTGCCGGTTTACATCCGTTGCAGGACCCTTTTTGAGGGTTTTCAGCCATTCCGTAAAGCTTTTCAGCTGTTGTCCGAATTTGTCCTTCGGCTTTTCATCCTCTCTGAATTTGATTCCCTGGGATGCAAAATAATCAACTGTATGATAGGGTTCGAAGAGTAAATCAGATCCGTTCTGATCATTGACTATCGTTTGAAATGCCGGGTTTTCCAGTAAAGGATCTCTTTGCGTAGTACTATCCGGTATTTCAGCAGTTGCTGTTGCTGTAACCTCAACCATTTTATTCGTTTCGGCTGGCTCCGGATTTTCTGGAACTGTAATTTCAGGTGTTGGTTCAGAAAAGGCTGTAACTTCTTCCATAACAGGTTCCGGGGCTGTTTCGGTTTGTACCGTTTCAATCGCATCAACTTTCTCCGTAATAGTTTCCTCAGGACTGATTGATGCAGGTTCAGTTGATATGGTAGTATCTGTCAACCCTTGATCGGCTGCTACTTCGCTTGAAGCAACTTCTGTGATTTCAATGGAAGCGCTCTCCTTTTTTGCCTTAATCAGTTCGGCATCGCCGGTATCATATAAGATATGTTCGACCCAGGCCGGGTTATGGAAATAAAGCATTGTTTTCTGCAGCTGATCCTCGAATCCATCCACTCTTTCTGCCTGCATTTTTTTAGCCAGCAGTAATTGCGCCGCACCCAGATAGGGATTACGCCCGGCAAACTGCTGCAATTCGGGTAAACTGCAATGTTCCAGAGAGTCTTTTTGCAATAATGATCTTACCAGTTGGTCGATCCGGATATTCATGGGCCCAAGTTAGCGGTAACTTACCAGTTGGAAAATAGCTTATTAAAAATTTCATCGGTCAGGGTACGAATCATTTCATCACCCAATGAATTTTCAGCCTGCTGAAAGGATTGATTACCCTTGAACTCAAAACTCCGGCTGATATCATAATCATTTACCTTATCCAGTGTATTATCTGTCACAGTAATATGCACAGCCACGGATAAACGGTTATTGGCCACTTGCTGGTTGGAAATTGCGGAAGTGCTGAAAGAATAATCTGAAATAAAACCGCTGATCTCCCAATCCACTTTATCATTATTCGTCTGTGTCAGCCGGGTTTGACCCACAATTTTCTGCCGGAGTTTATCGGTTAACCGCGGACTTAACTGCGGATTCACATAACGGGCTTTGTTCTCAATATAATTGACCTTGACTGTTTTTACCTCGGGAGGAATCGATACATCCTTGAATTTATAGACCCCGCAGCCGGCTGCGAAGATGACCAGCAGAAAGAAGAATAAAAAGTATGGGTGTTGAATGGAGCGATTCATTGTACAAAATTAGTTATCTGTATTGCAGGATGCCAATTTCATTTCAGAGTTCTTCGATATCATATTCCTTTAATTTCCGGTACAGGGTTCTTTCGCTGATACCCAGGTCCATCGCCGCATCCTTTCTTTTACTCTTGTGTTTTTTCAGGGCTTTTATGATGAGTTCTTTTTCCTTGTCCATGATATTCAGGCTTTCTTCCACTTCCACATGGGCATGAATATCATTATTATTCATGATTACCGGCTGGCTGTTTTGAATGGCCGGTTGCATCGGACTGATGCTGACCGGATTGGCAGCCGGCAGGTTCACCAGGTTATCTGCAGTATTGATACGGAAGGATTCTGATTCCCGCAGTTCGTTGATCATAGACTGACTTTGGGCCACCATCCCCGGATTTTGCAATACTTCCAGGAACATTCTTTTTAATTCTGTTACATCTTTCTTCATATCAAAGAAAAGCTTGTACAGGATTTCTCTTTCATTCGCAAACTCAGGTCCATGCCCGTTATTGGAATTAGCCAGTACCGGCATCCGGTTGCTGGAATAGGGTTGGAGGTACTTACTCAGTTCGCGGGCATTGATCAGTTTGTCCTGTGCCAGCACCGAAATCTGTTCTGCAATATTCTTCAATTCCCGCACATTGCCCGGCCAGGGATAGTTTATTAACAGTTGTTTTGCCTCTTCATCCAGTTGCACAGAGGAGGTTCTGTAACGGGTGGCGAAATCAGCCGCAAATTTCCGGAAGAGGATATGAATATCTTCCGGACGATCATGCAGGGCCGGTACCCTGATGGGAACCGTACTCAAACGGTAATACAGGTCTTCTCTGAATCTGCCTGCCTGTACTAATTGCAATAAATCTTTATTGGTCGCAGCAATTACCCGAACATCGGTCTTCTGAACCTTGGAGGATCCTACCCTGATAAACTCACCACTTTCCAATACTCTCAATAACCTGGCTTGAGTTCCCAGCGGTAATTCCCCGATCTCATCCAGAAAGATGGTGCCGCCATTCACCGTTTCAAAATAACCCTTGCGGGCATCAGCTGCCCCGGTAAAAGAACCCTTTTCATGTCCGAATAATTCGGAGTCAATGGTTCCTTCCGGAATCGCACCGCAGTTCACGGCAATAAAGGGATTATGCTTTCTTGCCGATAAGGCATGTATGATCTGAGAGAATACTTCTTTTCCCACACCACTTTCTCCGTTAATGAGCACCGTAAGGTCTGTACCTGCTACCTGAACTGCCACCTGTAAGGCGTAGTTGAGGGCTGGTGCATTGCCGATGATGCCAAAACGGTTTTTTATACTTTGTATATCCATGTAGCTATAATCTTTTTTAAGTAACAGGTGTACAGCCGGCCTTAAAGCCAAACCGGATTCCTGTTTTTAATTCTTCGATTCAATAATTTCTCCCAACAGCGTGGCCTGGGTGCAATCCTTCACTTTTACATTTACATAATCACCCTTCTGGTATGGTTTTTCAGTTTTTGGAAATACAATCACTTTGTTCTCCGGACTCCGTCCCATCCAGTCCTGCTCACTTTTTTTACTATTGCCCTCAATTAATACTGTAAAAGTTTTTCCAATATCCCGCAGGTTACTTTCCAGCGAAAGCCTGTTTTGTAATTCCACAATTTCTGCCAGTCTTCTTTTCTTTATCGGCTCCGGCACATCATCTGCATATCTTTTTTGCGCCAGCGTACCGGGCCTTTCACTATAGAAAAACATATAACTCATATCATAGCGGCTGTACTCCATGATGCTGAGTGTTTCCTGATGATCTTTTTCTTCCTCTGTACAGAATCCGGATATCAGGTCAGAACTGATTCCGCAACCGGGAAGTATTTCCCTGATCCTGTCCACTTTGGCGATATACCATTCCCGGGTATAGGTACGGTTCATCATCTGCAGGATCCTTGATGATCCGCTTTGAACAGGCAGATGGATATAGTTACAGATATTTTCATACCGTGCGATGGTATGCAATACCTCATCTGTTATATCTTTTGGATGGGAAGTGGAAAACCGGACGCGTAGCAGGGGAGAGATCAAAGCCACCTGTTCCAGTAGCTGGGCAAAGGTAACAGGTGAGGGAGCCTGATCACCGGTTGTTGGAGCCGTGTAATAATAGCTATCTACGTTTTGTCCGAGTAAAGTGACTTCTTTATATCCTTTATCAAACAGATCCCGGCATTCGGCAATAATACTGGCTGCATCCCTGCTTCTTTCCCGGCCGCGTAAAAGGCACTACACAGAAAGAACACATATTATTACAACCCCGCATGATACTCACAAAGGCACTCACGCCATTACTATCCAGTCTAACGGGAGAAATATCCGCATAGGTCTCATCACGGCTCAACAAAACATTCACTGCTTTCTGTCCACCCGAAGCTTCTTCTACAAGGGCGGGAAGGGAACGATAGGCATCCGGGCCCACCACTATATCCACCAGCTTTTCTTCTTCCAGGAATTTTGCTTTCAATCGCTCGGCCATACAACCCAGCACACCCACCAGCATTCCTTTTTTACGCTCTTTGAGTTTTCTGAATTCAGTCAGTCTTTTCCGAACCGTTTGTTCAGCCTTCTCCCTAATCGAACAGGTATTAATAAAGATCAGATCGGCTTCTTCCAGGTTACGGGTAGCCCCAAAACCCTGCTGATGCAGGATGGAAGCCACGATTTCACTGTCAGCAAAATTCATCTGACAGCCGTAGCTTTCAATATAGAATCGCTTCCCAAACTGATTAGGGTCGGCCTGAAAGGGAGCATAAGCTTCCCCCTGCCGGTCTTCATCATGCGTCTTATCTGTCACAAAATCAAGCATAAAAATGTAGAATAGGACAGCAAATATACTGCTTAAAACTGAATATCTGACAGGATGTCAGGGTCGTCCTGTACTGTCCTCTCAGCTTTTTTGCCGTTCAGCCTTTTATTTATCAATGAGTTAGCAAGTTCGAAATATCTTTATCGTCTAAAATTTGTTTTGAGAAAGCTGACCATCCTTTTTTGCTTTATGGCGCTGGCCTTTACTGCTTTTACGCAGGGAAAGGGGCAGGGTGTGCTGACCGGTAACGTATTGGATGAATCTAAAAAAGCGATTGAAAATGCGACGGTAACCCTATTCTCCTTTAAGGATAGTATCAGCAGCCGAACAGTCCGGACCGACAAAAACGGTGGGTTTACTATTTCTTCTATTCCTTTTGGCTATTATCGGCTGCGCTTTTCCTTTGTAGGCAAGCAACAACTAACACTGGACAGTCTTTACTTCAGAGCAGAACGAAGTGATTTTAATCTGAACGATATCGTCTTAAAGGTGAATAATGCACAATTGGCAGAAGTGATCATTTATTCCGAAAAACCACTCATCGAATCCAAAGATGGTAATATCACTTTCAATGCAGGCGAATCGGCCCTGGCAGCCGGTAGCAATGCCAGCGATTTATTGAATAATGTACCCCTGGTGGCAAAGGGAGCGGATGGAAAAATCACGGTCAGGGGGAAGGAGCCCAAGATCCTCATCGATGACAAACCGGTTGAACTGAATATGCAGCAATTGCAGGACCTGCTGGAATCCATGCCCGGCAGTTCAGTAGAAAAGATTGAAGTGATGACGAACCCGCCTCCGCAGTATGCCACTGAACAGGGCGGAGTAATCAATATTGTAACCCGCAAAGGCAGGGTAGGTAAGAGTGGACGAATTGCTGTTTCCACCGGTACAAGAGGGGAAGCCAATATCAGCGGCAATTATACTTACCGGAAACAGGGCATCGCCCTCAGCGTGAATGGCGGTATCGGATACAACCGGTTGAACGGAAACGGGTATTCCATCCGTAATAATATTTATACCGACTCCTCCAATTTTTTCAATACCACTAGTCAGTTCAGGAATAAAAGTCTCCGCCCCAATTTCCGGCTTAACCTGGACTATGACATCAATAAAAAGAATATCATTAACCTGGTGCTGAATTTTAACCAGTACAGCTTCGATAATAACAGCAGCACGGAGTACAAAAACATTAACCGTTTTGGTGACACCTGGCGCTTAAGCCGCAGGGATATCGGGAGTACCGGTGATAATTACAATCCCTCCATCAATTTTACCTATACCTGGAAAGGGAAACCGGGAGAAACCCTGCGCCTGATTTCAGGACTGAATCTTTCATTCAATAACAGCGACCGTGATTATTATCAGCAGTTTCTACATCCGGATTATTCATTCAATGGTACCGACAGTACCCAGGAACAATTGAATGTAACCAGGATCAATGGTCATAATCTGCGACTGAGTTATGATAAGATGCTGGATAATAAAAAAACATTTTTCCTTTGCCAACACTTATAACCGCTCAAACAATCATGTGGATGTGGATGCCAGTTACAAGAAGAAACCGGAAGGCACGATGGCAGCACTGGATCTGCTGAGCAATGATTTCTGGTTTCATCAAACAGTTTCCACCTTACTGGGTTCCATCAAGCAGATCCTGGCCCCCAGTTTCAGCTTTACTGCCGGTGTTTCAGCCGAGAGAACGGATATCTTTTTTGAATTGCTCAAAGAAAGCAGGGATGTTAAGAATCACTACTGGACCTTCCTGCCCTTTGCCAATATCAACCGGACCTGGAAAGATAAACTGAACCTGACCCTTTCTTACCGCCGTAGCATCCGCCGGCCGGGTATCGGGGAACTGAACCCGACAATTGATTTTTCGGACCCCTATAATGTTCGATTCGGCAATGAAAAACTGGAAGCCTCCACTTCACATAATTTCGATCTGGTATTGGGAAGAACCCGGACTAAATATTATTTGAACCTGGGATTGGGGTATAATATCGTAGAAGATATATTCAGTCAGGTACGCACCCTGCTGGCCGAGGGTAAAACACAAGTGACCTGGGAAAATATCAGTGGCCGCAAAGAATATGAAGCCAGTACCTGGAATAAATTAACTTTTTCCAAAAAATTCAATACCCGTACCCGGAATTACCGCCTGAGCCTGGCCTATAATTTCTCCAATGCGCCTAAAAAGAAACCGCCGGTAAAACCAGCGGCAACAAAAAAATGAGCGGAAGACCGGATATCTGCGCAGGGGCTGTTGCTCTGCCAATTTAGCTGGTTCCGCAATTACGCTACTATCAGGAAAACAGGGTTCACTTACATTCAGTCATTCAATTACAAAAGTTCCTGAGCAAAAGAAACCCTTTTAGCCAGCCAGCTATCCTTTACCGGTATGATCCAGCTTTGCTCCAGTTCTTTTTTGGTTTGCACCAGGTTATTAAAGTAAAGGGTATCAGCCTGAATAAATCCGTTATCGGCCGCATACTGCAACTGGGAAAGGGGCAGCAATTGGATTTTATCCTTCACTACAAAAGCAAGACTGGTCCGGTCAAAAAGGTTGACCCGGTATTGTTGTTCCAGATCTTTGATCAGTCTTACCGAACTGTCAGTACTGCAACCACTGACTCCGGTAGCCTGTTCATCCGCCATCAAAACAATAAACTGTCCAAAAAAAAGATAGGCGGCTCCCTTCACCGGGGCACCATGACTCAGCCATTTTTGAGCAAACTGATTCAGGCTGGTTTCGATTTCAAGGGCCTCGCCGAGACTGAAAAGCCGGCTGCTCTGATACACCCAAACCCTTGACCCGGGGTGAAAATTACCGTCCAGCAGGTATAGATAGTCCAGATTCATACTGCAAATTTACAGTATAAATGATTGTATTGACTGACCCTAAAAATGGCACATGATATTAACCCGCTGGAATTATACAAAAGAAGAATGGAACCGCTTTGAACACTGGAAAGCCCGGAAAAAGGGAATTTTATTCTTCCTGGCCGGCAAACTGATCCCCTGGCGGAAAAGAATACCTGAAATCAGTATCATGGCCGACCGGATCTGTGTCAATAACAGCCAGGAACCTTTTCAGGATCAGCAAAGACAAATCAGGGAAATACAGATCCGGGAAGCCGGGAATCTGAATATACTGGAGATATCTTATGAACTGGGAAACGCAATCCGGGGAATCAGGGTGCCAATACCCAGAGGCAAACTTAGAGAAGCTTTTGAAGTGCAGGAAAGATTGATTCTTGCCAATGGATCAATCAGCTAAACTGGCCGCAACCAGTTCTGCCACATCCAGCACCTGTACTTGGTCTTCTTTTTCGGCAAGCTTGACCCCATCTGTCATCATGGTATTACAAAATGGACAGGCAGCAGCAATTACTGCAGCACCGGTGCCAATGGCTTCATTGCTCCGGTCAATATTCACCCTTGTTTCCCCTTTTTCTTCTTCTTTAAACATCTGTCCGCCCCCGGCTCCGCAGCACAAACCATTGCTCCTGCAGCGTTTCATTTCCACCAGTTCGGCATCCAGGGCTTCCAGTACTTTTCGGGGAGCTTCGTAAATATCATTGGCCCTGCCCAGGTAACAACTATCGTGGTAAGTGATTTTCTTTCCTTTGAAAACACCGCCTTCCTTCATTTTGATTTTTCCTTCATCAATGAGTTGTTGAAGGAATGTAGTATGATGAATGACTTCATAATGCCCGCCCAGAACAGGGTATTCATTTTTCAGCGTATTGAAACAATGCGGACAGGCGGTGACGATTTTTTTGATCCCGTAATTATTCAGCACCTGGATATTCTGATAAGCCATCATCTGAAACATGAATTCATTACCGGCCCTGCGGACGGGATCCCCGGTACACATTTCCTCCTTCCCTAAAATGGCATAATCAATTTTTACCTTTTCGAGAATAGTCACAAAGGCCTTTGTTATTTTCTGGGCCCGCTGGTCAAAACTGCCTGCACATCCCACCCAAAAAAGGATTTCCGGACTCCGGCCTTCTGCCATTAATTCGGCTGCTGTTCTGATTTTCATATCTGCAAATATCTTTGATGCCGGTTAACTGACCATCAAAATAGCTCAAAATTTGTAAAGGCTATGGCAAACAGGATTGCAATCAGGGAAATGGTCAAGTAGCCCGGGAATGATTGTCCGCAGGCAGCGCGCAGCATTTGAACAATATAGTCAGACAAAAGAGTTGGCCCATTTAGAGCCAAACTTTAAACAGCAATTGCCAAAATAAGGTCCCAATGGCTATTTTTGCCACATTAGCAACCAATGAAGAAATTTTTTCAAAAGCTTTTTAACTGGGAACTCTGGAATTTTTACGTGCTCTACTTCCCATTAGGACCCGTGTGGCTCTGGTATTGTATTCGCAGCGGGTCGTTCTGGTACTTCAGTTCTTCCAATCCCACCATCACATTTGGCGGATTTGAAGGCGAAGGGAAGAAGGAAATGTATGATCAGTTGCCTCCCAACCTGGTACCCCGGGCAACCTATGTGATGCACGACTGGCCCTTTGAAAAAGTACTGGATACGATTCAGTCGGCGGGCTTTCAATACCCTTTTATTGTAAAACCGGATGTGGGTATGAAGGGGATTCTGTTCCGTAAAATTGATAACGAAGATCAATTACAGAAGTACCACGAAAAAATTCCGGTGGAGTATATTGTTCAGGACCTGGTGACCCTTCCCGTGGAAGTGAGTGTATTTTATTACCGCTATCCCTGGGAAAAAAAGGGAGTCGTCAGTGGTTTTATTGATAAGGAATTATTACAGGTGAAAGGAGATGGGGTATCCACTCTGCAGGAACTGGTACAAAACCACCCCAGGGCAAAATTCCGGTTGGAAGAAATGCAGCACCGGCACGGGCATCGGTTTGACCGGGTAGTGCCGGCAGGTGAAATATTTTATCTTTCCTATGCCGGTAATCATAACCGGGGCGCCCATTTTACCAACCTGCACAAAGAAATTGATGAACAGATACACCAGGTATTTGATGAATTGAGTCATTTTACTGATAAGTTCTACTATGGCCGTTATGATATCAAGACTACTTCTATTGAGGACCTCAAGCAGGGAAAGAATATCAGCATCCTGGAGTTCAATGGCTGTGGCGCCGAGCCCAATCATATTTATGATTGCGGTATGAGTTTGTGGAAGGCTTATGGCGTGATCCTTCATCATTGGAAAGCCCTGTACAGGATCAGCCGTCATAATCATAAAAACGGCACACCTTACTGGTCATTCCGCCGGGGCTGGAAGTACCTGGCTGATGCCAAAAGGCATTTCAAGTTGCTGGAAAAATACGACTAGAACCGATCTTACCTGAATAAGGATGAACAACGAAGAAAAAATGCTGCTGCTGCGCAATTATGATCTCTGGTGCCACCTGAGTGATGATGAGTACCAGGAACTGAATGTGGCACACCATTTTATTGAAGCCAAAAAGGGCGACTATATCTATTTTGATTCACACCACCTGAATAAACTCTATTTTGTAAAAGACGGCTATATCAAAATCGGATATATTGATGAGGAAGGAAATGAAATTGTCAAAGAGATTATCAAAGAAGGAGAAATCTTTGGTCAGTTTGCCCTTGAAAAAAAGAACCTGAACGGGGAATTTGCCAAAGCCTATAGAGGTAGTGTCAGTCTCTGTGCATTTTCCATAGAAGATTTTGAACGGTTATTGAAGAATAAACCCGAGCTGGCTGTTAAATATGCCAAACAGGTGGGAGAGAAGCTCCGCCGGGCAGAATTCAGGCTATTGCAAATGCTTAATAAGGATGTTCGTTCCCGGCTCCTTTCTTTTTTCTATAACCTGGCTATGATGGAAGGCTATGATGGATCCACTCCATCCTTTACTTTCAATAATTTTCTCACCCATGATGATGTGGCGAAACTGATCGGCAGTGCCCGTCAAACCGTTACCACCGTGATCAATCAGCTGGAGGAAGAGGGCTTGTTAAAGATCACCCGCAAAAAGATCAGTCTGCCCGACACCAAAAAGCTCAGGCAACTGGTGATGGTTACCTGATATTATTTACTTTCGTTGCATGCACCCCCTGCTCAAGATATTTTTTACCGGCATGCTTGTGAGTTTCCTGGGATCACTTCCCCTGGGAACCCTGAATATCGCGGCAATGCAGATATCGGTCACAGAGGGGATTACAGCGGCTATGCTCTTCTCCATTGGTTCTCTCTTTGTAGAGATCATCTATGTAAGAATTTCACTGGTGGCCATGGACTGGATCCGCAAACAGGAGAAATTACTAAAGGCATTGGAATGGATAACGCTGGTAATTGTTTTGGCCCTGGCTGCCTCGAGTTTTTATGCGGCCATGCATCCTTCTGTTGAAAAGAATGTAGTGCTCAGCAGTTCCTTACCCAAATTTCTGCTGGGATTTGTCATGAGTGCCTTGAACCCTGTTCAAATCCCATTCTGGTTTGGCTGGAGTACTGTTCTCTTTACCAAAAGGTTTTACTGCCCCGTTCGGATCATTATAACTCCTATATCCTCGGTATTGGTATCGGTACATTTATCGGTAATTGTGTGTTCATCTTTGGCGGTTTACTGATCGCTAAAAAGATCAATAATAACCAGCATATCCTGAACTGGGTAATCGGCGGCATATTTGCCATCACAGCCCTTATCCAGCTCTGGCGGATGCTGACAAAGAAAGATGCCATTCACAAAATGGAGCATCCGGCTGAAAAATAGGTAATTGATTTCAGGTATTGATAACCGTTAGATCAAAAACGATACCCTGCTGATACCGAAGGCATCAGTCTGGGGCCATTGTCCTCATCCAGTGAATGATAATCCTTGCTGAATTTAAAAGTCTTTCCAAAACCCAAAGAGGGGGCGGCATAATATCTTTTACCAATGCCAATATGATAACCTGCTTCGGCCCAGGGAGTGATAAACACACTGTTCTGCCGGGTTTGACCTTCAAAATTTTCCAGAGAAAACAATACCCTTGCACCGGCAAATGCGGAGCTGACTGTTTTAACGCTGAATGAAAAGCGGTATCCGATATAAACGCCGAAACCATGAGAAACCGAATAGGCTTTTTTGGAGCCTAACTGATAAGTAATACCTGCACTGAAACTGTTTTTGCTGCCATTGAATGATTCTCCTCTTACCGCTGCCTTGGCATGGTTATATCCCTTTCCCATGGAACGGATGTATTCAGCACCCAGCTCGGTTCTGGATTGCGCAACAGCATTGATCAATACTGTGGTTAACAAGAAGAAAAGAAAAGTGGCTTTCATGTTTAAATAACGTGTGGTTAGCTTACTTAGTATTAGTCAGGCATCGGGCAAACTCAGCAAATCAACGGATTCTATCTGTTTAGTCAGGCGCACCGCCCGACAAAAGCCCCCAGGCAGTGGCCAGAAAAGCAGTGACCAGCACCGCAAAGACCAGCCCGGCCCCAAACATCAGCTTTCTCCGGTCAGTGAAGTCGGACTCATTTTTAAAATAATAACGGGCCACCACTTCTATTAAGAATCCAAGGGAATAAAAGAGATTGGCCAGCAAGCCATAAATAATGACACCCAAAATGTCAAAGCTGTTGAACATGGGCATCAGGAACATAAAAAAGGCACCGGTAAAGCCAACTACCACATTGTAAATCCAGCGGCGTTTTTCCCACCAGCCAAAAGCGGTGAGTAAGGATTTGTCCGGATCAAGATTGAATAGATCCTTTTTATCTGTCATGAGGCTGGAATTTCTTCCGCCCATTTATCTCTTTCATCCGGACTGAATTTCCAGGGAGCGAAATTATTTTCAACATTGCTGAACATGGTCGTCCATTCCTGAGGGGAATTACTTTCTTCCATCACAAGATAGCGGCGTAATTGCAAAATAATATCCAGCGGACTGATACTGACCGGACATTCCTGCACACAGGCATTACAGGTGGTACAGGCGCGGAGTTCTTCCACTTTTATATAATCATGCAAAAGGCTCTTGCCGTCTTCTTTAAATTCCTTGTTGGCATTGATATTTTTACTTACTTCTTCCAGCCGGTCGCGGGTTTCCATCATGATCTTTCTGGGGGAAAGCAATTTACCGGTGATATTGGCCGGACAGGCAGCGGAACAACGGCCACACTCTGTACAGCTGTAGGCATCCATCAGGTTTTTCCAGCTCAGGTCCATTACATCTTTGGCGCCAAAACGTTGTGGGGCTGCTGGCTCGGTTGGAGCCAGTTCCGGTTGCATCGCATACAATACTTCGTTCTGGATCGAAGTCATATTCTCCATTTCTCCCATGGGCTTTAACCGGGCATAATAGGCATTGGGGAAGGCCAGTACAATATGCAGGTGCTTGGAATAGGGGAGATAATTGAGGAAGGCAAAAATGCCAACGATATGCAGCCACCAGGAACCTCTTTCAATTATCACCAGGCTCTCATTGCTCATGCCATTGAGGACCGGCTGCAAATATTGAGATATCACAAAATTACCGGTGGGATGTGCCGCATAATGAGCTTCGCCACGGATTTGCAGCAGGGTATCACTGGCATTCAGGAATAAGAAAAGCGACATCAGCACCACTTCCGTGATCAGGATATAGTTGGCATCACTGCGGGGCCATCCATCCAGATCCTTGCTGATAAACCTTTTTAGTTTGATGATATTTCTTCTGATCAGGAAGATCACACAGGCCACCAGTACCAATAAGGCAAGGACCTCAAATGCATTGATAAGGAAAGCATAAAAGCCACCTAACGGACCTGCAAAGAGCCGGTGTTGACCAGTAATACCATCGAGTACAATTTCCAGCACTTCAATATTAATAATGATAAATCCGGCATACACAAAAAAGTGCATGACCGCCACGAGTGGATTACGAAACATTTTTTTCTGCCCGAATGCCAGCAGCAACAGATTTTTCCAGCGAAGGGAAGGGTTGTCACTCAAGTCCTCTGTTCGTCCCAATTTAATATTCCGGCTGATTTCTTTTACTTTTTTACTGAAAAGCAAGATGGCCACGGCGCTCAGTAAAATAAACAAAACCTGTTGTGCGATTTGCATAGAATGAAATTACGTTGCTAAATTAATGCGAAGTGAATGAGTGGGGAAATTTATTCAGCCGGGCAATCATCAGTCTACAGTCTTCAGTCGGCAGTCATCAGAAAACAGTCGGCAGCCGACTCTCGACTCCTGACTCACGACCCCGACTAAAAAACCAGGGCCCTCATCTTGAGTCCTCCGTTCGAAAGTTCCAGCGCTGGTGCCGGGAACTTAAAAGCGCTCAAAACCTTAAACAAAAAACGCAGTCCCCAGCTTTTGGTATTGAATTTAGACCAATCGATATCCGGTGCCAGGTACCATTGCCGGTATCTTTTGATATCCCTCCGGTCGAAAATGATATTGCCATTGGCATCCCGGGCCAGGTTTTCAGTTCCGCCAAACATACCCTCAGCGCCATAACCAAAGGAAAAACAAAGCCAGTCCGGGATTTTCGATTTGGGAAGGATCAATTTTATGGGGGCACTGGCCCAATAAGTTTGTCCGTTATAATCCTTCAAAAACCTTTCCGGGGAAGATTTTCCAAAGAGTTCATCACTGCGTTCGTTCAGGGAGGGGTCATTGTATTTTTCCGGTGGAAGGACCATTTGAGTTTGATTTTTTGTTCATCCCAGGCCAGTTCCTGTGCAATAAAACTGCCCGTACCCAGGACGTTGGCTCCCATATCTGCCCAACTCCATCCCCATTCGGCACTGCGCCCATCAAGATATTCAATAGTGGTCTGAAAGGCAAAGGAAGTCAGTCCGCTGATCCAGATCCTCTTTTTACGTTCCATCCCGGTCCATTTCCACATTTCATTATTGGCCCGGCTCTCAATCCAGGTGCTGTACAAATGACCTACTTTATCCATCTGCAGCCATTCTTTGCTGTCATTGAATGAATGCAATTTGGCTTTGGGATAATCATCATACCAGGCAGCAGCCAATGCCACCATCACACCGCCATAACCCACAACATTGAGACCGGTAACAGCCCAGGTGCGGTTTTTTTGCTGACGGGGTGTCAACAAGAGACTACTTTTACCGGATTTAGCTTTGATACTATCCCTTAAAAAAATCTCCGAAGTGGCAACACTATCCGTTTGAGCCTTTAAAGCTGGGCTGAAAAAGTAAAATAACAGGGAGAATAGTATTTGCCTGTAGGATAAGGTCATTTTTTAGCCCGTTGTTTTAACTTTTTCGGGTTTTGCCAGGTATTAAAAACGGCATAGATAATTACTTTATCATTTTCAATCTCATACAAGATGATATACGGGAACTTTCGAACAGAAGTTTGCCTGAATTTTTTAAATGTTTTCCTGAATACAAAAGGATGCTGCAGGATTCGATGAACCGCCTGAATAATTCTTCAAAAAATTTCAAGTCCAGTCCCTGACTTTTAGAACCGTAGTAAAACATCGCTCCGGCAATGTCTTGTTTTGCCTCTTCTACAATTAATTCACTGTATTGAAAGCTCATTTGCTGATAAGGGCCTTTTTCAGGCTAGTAAGCGTATAAGATTTACTCTTGCCGGTTTTGTAATTTGCTTTTCTTTCTTCCAGTTCATTTTTTGAAAAGCCGATAGCTCTCTGATCCTGTATTCGTCCATTTTATTCTCAACAATGGTGTGCAGTGCAGAAAGAAATGCAGCATCATCAATTTCATTGATTGCCTGGGTTAGTTTCTTTTTGATAAGGGCTGTAGTCATAAAGTAATTTCACCACTAAATTACAAAAAATAGACTGAGAAGGAACCGGATTTGTTAATCTTGCAATTTGAACCGAAATTCGTCAGAATCTTAAAACAACCATATGGACGCAGCAATTCAGGCAAGAGTCGATGCATGGCTTTCCGGCAATTTTGACGCCGCTACCAAAGAAGAAATCCTTCGTATACAAAAAGAAAATCCGGCCGACCTGGCTGATGCTTTTTACCGCAACCTCGAATTTGGTACCGGTGGCTTACGTGGATTGATGGGTGCCGGCACCAACCGGATGAATAAATACACCGTCGGAATGGCCACCCAGGGTTATGCCAATTATCTGAATCAGTGTTTTCTTTCAACCGCCGAAGCTTCAGCGAAGGTGGGCGGACAAGTAAAAGTGGCTATTGCCCATGACAGTCGCAATAACAGCCGCTTCTTTGCAGAAACAGCTGCCAATGTATTTGCCGCCAATGGTATCAAGGTATATCTGTTCGAGGAACTGCGTCCCACTCCCGAATTATCTTTTGCCATCCGTCAGCTTGGCTGCCAGGGCGGCGTGGTTTGTACCGCGTCCCATAACCCCAAAGAATACAATGGATACAAAGCCTATTGGGATGATGGCTCACAATTAGTACCACCGCATGATAAAAATGTGATCAAAGAAGTAGATAAGATTGCTTCCGTAGATGAAGTGAAATGGAGCGGGGGAGAAGCCAATATCATTGCGGTGGGCAAGGAACTGGATGAACAATACCTGGATATGGTAAAGGGATTGAGTGTGTACCCCGAAGTGATCGCCAAACACAGCGATATGAAGATTGTGTACACGTCCATCCATGGAACCGGTATTAAGCTGGTGCCTCCCGTACTGAAAAAATTCGGTTTCAATAATGTACATATCGTGAAAGAACAGGAAGTACCTGATGGTAATTTCCCCACGGTCGTTTATCCCAATCCTGAAGAAAGCGAAGCCATGAACCTGGGACTGAAACTGGCCAAAGAACTGGATGCCGATATTCTTTGTGGTACCGATCCTGATGCCGATCGCCTGGCGATTGGGATCAAGGACAACAAAGGAGAGTGGATCCTGATGAACGGGAACCAGACCGCTGTGCTGGCCTTCAACTATTTACTGGAAGCCCGCAAAACAAAAGGAATTGCTGGTCCGAATGATATGGTGATCACAACGATTGTGACTACCCCAATGATTGATGCCATTGCAGCAGGGAACCAGGTGGGCTGTTACAGGGTACTCACCGGTTTCAAATGGATTGCCGCCATGATCCGCGAAAAAGAAGGCAAAGAAAAATATATCATTGGTGGTGAGGAAAGCTTTGGACTGATGATCGGAGATGAAATCCGTGATAAAGATGGCGTCAGTGCCGTAGCCCTGCTTTGTGAAATGGCCGCATACGAAAAAGAAAAAGGCCGCAGCCTCTACGAAAAACTGATTGATCTCTATGTACAATATGGTTTATACAAAGAACACCTCATCTCCATTACAAAAAAAGGTATGGACGGACAGGCACAGATCGCTGCCATGATGGAAGGTTACCGGAACAATCCGCCACAATCCATTAATGGGGTGCCGGTCGTGATGCTGCTGGACTATGAGAAACAGATAAAGAAAAACCTGCAATCGGGAGGTGAATGGAAACTTGATTTGCCAAAATCCAATGTGCTCCAGTTTGTACTCGACGATATGACCATCATTTCTGCCCGCCCCAGTGGTACAGAACCCAAGATCAAATTCTATTTCAGTGTGAATGATCAATTGAACAGTGCTGCTGAATTTGAAGCAGTGAATGCAAGGTTGGATGAGAAGATTAAGGCAGTGATTGCAGATATGAATTTATGAGCAGTCCCGAGTCGATAGTCGTGAGTCTTTCACCATCAGCCAGGTAGCGGATGTAAGGACCATATAGGGATTTATTATTTTTTTACCGGGCTCGAATTCTCCTGAATATTTTCACCAGTTCAAACCAGCTGACGGAAACAAAGCCAATGGCAGTAGCAATACCCAATTGTATCATTGTCATGTGCTGAAAGCCAAAGAAGCGGGTTACCGGAGCCACATAAAGGATGATTCCGGTAATAGCGATTGTGCTGCATATAATAAGCAAGACCAGGTTATTCTTATACCGGATGGTAGTTAAGATAGAATAATAAAAAGACCGGTTGATCAGCGTGAGGAAAATATTAGCCGTGATCAGAACAGTAAATGTCATCGTGCGGGTAAGGGTTTCGGTATAGTTATGCTGTACGGCATACTGATACATGAATAAAGTTCCTGCGGTAATAACCAGCCCCTGAACGATACTGACTGATAATTCTTTCCAGTTAAAAAAAGTAGTCGTGAGCGCTTTGGGTCGCTGCGACATGGCATTTTGCTCCATCGGTTCGTTTTCATAGATGATCGAACAGGTGGGACCCATGATGATTTCTAAGAAAATAATATGTACCGGTGAAAAAATATTGGGGTAGATCCATCCCAGTGCCAGCGGAATGAATACCGTCAGGATAATCGGAATATGGATGGAAATGATATACTGTATGGCTTTTTTCAGATTGGTATAAATTTTCCTTCCCATGGCCACGGCTGTTACCATTTTTGACAAATCATCTTCTGCCAGGATCAATGAAGCCGCTTCTTTCGCTATTTCCGTCCCTTTTTTGCCCATGGCAATCCCAATATGGGCTGCTTTCAATGCAGGTCCATCATTCACTCCGTCGCCGGTCATGGCCACAATCTGATTACCGGCTTTCAGGGCATTGATGATTTTTAATTTGGCGTCCGGAAACATACGGGTAAAAATTGTTGTCTCCAGCACTTTTTTATTTAACTCAGTTTCGGGCAAGGCCATCAGCTCATCACCGGTGATTGTTTTTTCATAATCCCTCAATCCGGTTTGCCGGGCAATAGCAGTAGTGGTGGCAGCATTATCACCGGTGATAATTTTAACCATGATACCCGCGGTATAAAAATCATCCAGCACTTTCCTATATTTTTTTTCGGTGGGTCATAAAATGCAACCAGTCCTTTTAGTTGGAAAGGAAGTTCTTCCTGTCGGTCAGGAAAATCATTCCCTTTAAAATCAGCACTGGCCACAGCCAGTACCCTGAATCCTTCCGCCGCCATGCTGTCAATGGCTGCAATGAGTTGTTTTTTTTCTTCCGGATTCATTGAAGAAGCAGAAAAAAATGCCTCCGGGGCTCCTTTGGCTGCGACGATTCTGTTGCCATTTTGGTTTTCAAAAATATGGGTCATCAAAGGGGGCTTCCCGCCCAATGGGTATTCCCTGATCATTTTATAAGATGGTCGTTCATCTTCCGGGCTGAATGACTGATAAGACTGGTGCAATGCCGTTTCCATGGGATCAAAAGGAATCGGTTCACTGGCCCACATAGCATAACGGATTAAGTCCTGTGCTTCAGGAGAAAGCGGTTCTTCGGGATTGGAAAACTCATTGGATGAAAGCAGGTATAACCGCGCCAGGCTCATCCGGTTTTCGGTAAGGGTTCCGGTTTTGTCGGTGCAAATAACAGTGGCACTGCCCAGGGTTTCCACTGTTTTCATTTGTTTGACCACAATGCCCAATTTCATCAGCCGCCATGCACCCAGGGCCATGAAAGTGGTAAAAGCAACCGGAATTTCTTCTGGCAATATACTCATGGCCAGGGTGAGTGATTGTAAAAGACTGCTGAGCAAATCCCGCGAATGCCAGTAATTGATTACCCATACGAGGATAAAAACCAGGGCACCGGCAATGGCCATTTTCTTAACAAAATTGGCAATCTGTATTTCGAGTGGTGTTCTTTCCTCTTTGATGTCCTGAAGACTGGTGCCGATTTTACCCAGTTTTGTTTCATTGCCAATAGCGGTGATGGTGGCGATGGCCAGTCCGCTGGCAACGGTGGTGCCACTGAAAACCATATTGTCCTTCGTGGTTTTATCTTTTGCTACGGACAATGATTCGCCGGTTAATACTGATTCGTTAACAGAGAAATCATTGGAATGAACGATAATGCCATCTGCCGTAATGGATGTTCCTTCTTCCACCATCAGGCTATCGCCTACCACCAGCTCGGAACTTTTGATCGCAATCACTTCAGCATTCCGGATCACCTTACAATGCGGTTGAGAAAGGTCTTTTAATTTTTCCAGTGCATTTTTGCTCCTGGAATATTGATAAAGTGATATGGATGTCTGAAATACGATGGCTGCGCTCAGGAAAAAGCCATCTCCTGTTTTTCCACTGATAAAATAAATGGAAGCGGCGGTCAGCAGCAACAACATCATCGGATCTTTAATGATCCTTTTTACGGCAGCCCAAAAATTATTTTCCTGGCGATAGCTGGATGTATTTTGCCCATATTTCTCCCGGGCAAGTAAGACCTGTTCAGTGGTTAAGCCGGGAATATTGAATTGATCTGCAGACATTATCAAAGAGTACACTGATCCTTTTAAGACCAGCGCTTTCGGTAACCTTACAATTTACGATACATTATCGGATATACCCGCTTTCTTCACAGGACTTTCAATTTTGAATGCGATAGGATACTGTATTTTAATCTGAAGACTTTTGAATTTCGACATTCGACTTTCGAATTTCATTGAATATCTTGCACCTGCTTATGAGACCCACCGAAGATAGTTACCGCCATAAAGGATTACGCAAGAAACTCGTTCAGGCTGTTCAGGCCAAGGGCATTACCGATGAACGGGTGCTGGATGCCATCCTGGCTGTACCACGGCATTACTTTCTTGATTCCGCTTTTGATGAAGTGGCGTATGAAGACCGCGCTTTCCCAATCGGTGAAGGTCAAACGATCTCACAACCCTATACCGTGGCCTATCAAAGTCAGTTGCTGGAGACCAAACCCTTTATGAAAGTGCTGGAAATCGGTACCGGCAGTGCTTACCAGGCCGTGGTACTGGCAGAAATGGGAGTACAGGTATATACCATCGAGCGGCAGAAAAAACTCTTTGATACAAACAAGCAATTTGATTTACTCAAAAAATACCCCACGATCAAGTTTTTCTATGGAGATGGCTTTGAAGGACTGCCCACTTATGCCCCCTTTGACCGTGTATTAATTACTGCAGCTGCGCCTGAAATACCTGCTAAACTGGTAGATCAATTGAAAATCGGAGGAATGATGGTGATCCCGCTGGGCGCCGGTGATGTGCAGCAAATGCTCCGGCTGACCAAACTGGACAATGGGGCGCTTAAGGAAGAAGTATTTGATAATTTTTCTTTTGTGCCGATGCTGGGGGGGAGAAGTCAGTAGTCTTTAGTCGATAGTCATTAGTCGGTACTAATTGGGCCAGGTAATTAAAAGACGTGTTGGTTAGCTAAATTTTTCAGGGTGATTAATCATGAACAAAATCAACTTGGCGATCGCATTGTTTTTTTCAGTTAAACATTGATGAGTTTCTGGTGTGATATAGCCAAATGCCAGTGAGAAATCAATCCAGACTTGCGTTTCAGCATTTTCTGTTTCTGCATCATTTAATTTGGAAACAAAATAATCCCGGTACCTTCTTCTTTTATAAGCTTCAACAAAATTGCTGCAAACCGATCGCGAAGAACGCCTGAATTGATCTGTGAGGCTATATCTTTCTTCAGCCGGGAACATTTTTGTAAGTTGGAAAATTTCCAACGCCAATTCAAATGCCTTTTGGTAGCCAGTTAATTTTCTGTAGTCGCCCATTTTTTTTACTGCAACCCTACAGAAAATCTAACTTCCTCCCAACAATTCGCACAGTAACAAACGCCCCTCAACTCTAGAATTTGCTCCTTAGTACCGACTATCGACTAACGACTATAGACTAACGACTTCTCTCAAACAAACTGCTCCAGTACTTCAATTCTTTTCTCCACTGGCGGGTGCGTGGCAAACATATTGTCCCAGGAGGCGGAACGATGGGTCGATGGTTTGGGATTGTCGATAAACAGCTGTGCAATATCACGGCTTTCCACCGCTTCGATCAGCGGGTCATTGGAAATTTTCCGGAGGGCATTGGCGAGGGCATAAGGTTTCTTGGTCATGTCAGATGCGCCGGCATCGGCGAGGTATTCCCGTCGGCGACTGATTCCAAAACGTAGCAAAATGGAGATGAGATAGGCAACAGCAGTAATAACGATTGCAATCAGGATGATGCCGCCACTGCCCTTGTTGTTTTTGCTGCTTTTTTTGCCTGAACCTACATGACGTAAACTCCGGAAAGCTACTTCAGCCAGAAAAGCAAATATGCCCACAAAGATGATCGATATAATCAGTAACCGTACATCCTTGTTTTTAATATGGGTGAGTTCATGCGCAATCACGCCTTCCAGTTCTTCATCATCCAGTTTGTTGATAATACCCCGGGACAATGATACAGAGTAGGAGCGTTGATTGATCCCACTGGCAAAGGCATTGAGGGAGTCATCTTCAATGATATACACTTTAGGCATCGTCATTCCCTGGGAAATGCAGAGATTCTCCACCAGGTTATAGACTCTTTTATTTTCCGTTCTGTCCAGCGGTTTACTGCCAGTGGCCATTCTGATAAAAGCGGCATGACCGGCCCAGGCGATCAGGAACCAGATACCTACCGCTGCCAATACAACCGGCATGATCTGTAAAAAAAGCTGATTCGGATCTTCCTGGTGTTCTCCCCGGGTAAAATAGAGCAGTGCATATCCCATCCCCAATAACAAAACAGGGAAAGCAATCAACAGCAATATGGAATTGAAATTATTCCTGCGGATCTGGCTGTCTAAACCAACATATTTCATTCGATGATTATGTTGAATGATAAATTATAAATGTTGAATGAGAATACCATCAGTCTATTTGACAGATTTGAATAAAAGAAGCCAAACGCTTTCGATCCAGCCGGTACTTTTAATTGAAAACTGAATGCTGCCGGATCAGAATTTCACTACCGGTGGTTCTTCCATGTTTTTCCGGGTGTCTGTACCTAAATCAAACATCACTTCTTTCAGGAACCCGAAATTCCTTGCGATCAGATTGCCTGAGAAGGATTCCACGCCATTATTGTATTCAGTGGTAGCACCATTAAAGAAGCGGCGACTGGCAGCCAGTTTATTTTCTATATCACTCAGTTCTTCCTGCAACTGCAGAAAATTCTGATTGGCCTTCAGGTCGGGGTAGGCCTCCACCTGTACTTTCAATCCCTGCAAGGCTGAGCTTAACTGTTGCTCAGCGGCAATTTTTCCATCAATCGTGGTGGCCGCAACCGCAGCTGTCCTGGCTTCCGTTACCTTCAGCAGCAGGTCTTTTTCATGGGAGGCATAACCCTTTACGGTTTCTACCAATTGGGGAACAAGATCGTGCCGCTGGCGGAGCTGCACATCAATATCAGCAAAGGCATTCTGACGGCGGTTACGTAATCTGACAAGGCCGTTATAGAGACTAACAATCCAGATGATAAGGATGACAATGACTCCAACAATTATTAAGACTGGCATAACAGGTGTTTTTTGAATATTGAAATTACAAAAAAACCAGATGCCCTGAGAAGATACCTGCAAAAATCAATTCACATTTCTTATCTTTCCTCATCATTTATTTACTATGCGTATTGCTCCCTTTGCCATTTCCGCAATTCTCACCGGAGGATTGGTCTTTGCCCTTAATAAACAATGGGGCGCTATCCCGCCGATGGGTAAGTTTTTAAGTCCACAACAGGGATTTTGGCAAAATGCCGAACCCGCCAGCAAAAGTTTTGATGCGGAATTAAAGTTTCCTGACCTGAAAGGGAAGGCAGAAGTATATTTTGATGAACGCCTGGTGCCACATGTATTTGCCGAAAAAGACGAAGACCTCTATTTTATCCAGGGTTACCTGCATGCTAAATTCAGACTGTTTCAGATCGATCTGCAAACAAAGGCAGCGGCAGGCAGAGCCAGTGAAATTGCAGGACCCAAAGCCATCAATTTTGATAAAGAACAGCGCAGGCTCGGTATGGTGTATGCTGCCGAAAATGCAATGAAAGAAATTGAAAAAGATGAACAATCTAAAGCTTTATTCACGGCCTATACTAATGGAATCAATGCCTATATCAGCTCCATGAAGGAAGCCGATATGCCGATTGAATACAAACTCCTCAATATTAAACCGGAGAAATGGAGTAACCTGCGCACGGCATTATTGCTGAAGATGATGGCGAAAATGCTGTCGAGCGGTACGGAAAGTGATCTGGCCATGACCAATGCCAAGGCCATGTTTTTACCCGATGAATTAAAAAAATTATATCCGCAGGTTCCCGATTCACTTGTTCCCATTGTTCCGAAAGGAACAGCTTTTGACCAGCCCGGAATCAAACCCATTCCGCCTGCTACAGCAGATTCGATTTATTTCAGTCGTAAAGACATTGCAATGGCAAGGGAAATCGATAAACCCGATCCCGGTAATGGCAGTAATAACTGGGTAGTGGCCGGAAGCAAAACACAAAGCGGAGTCCCTATTCTTTGTAATGATCCACACCTTGAATTATCCCTTCCTTCCATCTGGTATGAAATGCAATTGGTAACACCTACCAGTAATGTATACGGCGTGTCTCTTCCCGGGAGCCCCTTTGTGATCATTGGGTTTAACGATAGCATCGCCTGGGGAGTTACCAATTCTCAAAGAGATGTAAAGGATTATTATGAGATTAAATTCAAGGATAAAAGCAAGAAAGAATACTGGTTCAATGGCGCCTGGACACCTACTACCCAAAGAGTGGAGGAGATAAAGGTAAAAGGGGGAACAACTGTTTTTGATACGGTATCCTATACCATTTTTGGTCCGGTGATGTATGACGACAGTTTCCAGGGTGCAATGAATGAAGGGAAGGGGCGTAACCTGGCTGTTCGCTGGACCGCCCATGATCCCAGCAATGAGGGCATGGCCGTATACCGGCTGAACCGGGCAAAAAACTATGATGAGTATGTCAATGCCATCAAGGATTTTACTTGTCCGGGTCAGAATTTTGTGTTTGCATCCAAATCAGGCGATATCGCTATCTGGCAACAGGGTAGATTTCCGGCTCGTTGGGACCGGCAGGGATTATATGTCATGCCTGGGGAAGACAGCAGTTATATGTGGCAGGGTTTTATTCCACAACCCGAAAATCCACATGCTAAAAATCCGGAACGAGGATTTCTTCAAAGTGCCAACCAGCGGCCTGCAGATTCAACCTATCCCTATTTTATTCCCGGCAGTTATATTACACCAAGAGGGATCACCATTGAAAACAGACTGGCAGCCATGTCCGGTATAACAGTCAATGATATGATGGCCCTGCATGGTAACTATTTTAATACCCTGGCCGAAGATGCCCGTACGGTTTTATTAAAGTATACAAAAGAAGGGGAACTCAATACGAATGAAAAGAAGTACCTGGAACTGTTCCGTAACTGGGATCTGCAGGCTTCGGCTGATTCCAAAGGACAAACCATTTACAGCCTCTGGCGCTTTGCTTTGGAAGATACTATCTGGGGAGATGATTTTGCAGGGTTGCCCAACAAAGAGGATTGGCCCGAAACCCAGACATTATTTGAATATATGCTTCGTGATTCTGCCATGAAATTCGCAGATGATATCCGCACACCCGCCAAGGAAACACTTTATGATATGGTCACTGCTGCCTTTAAAAAAGCAGCCAGTCAGCTGTCGGAAAGAGAAAAGACAGGACTTGAATGGTACAGGTTTAATCAGCCCGGTGTATATCATATCATGGATAAATCTAAAAAAGACCTCCTGCCTTTTGCCAGAGCGGGATTACATGTTGGAGGTTGGGGTGATATCGTAAATGCCATTAAAGGCAGCCACGGCCCCAGTTGGAGAATGATTGTACAAATGAGCAGTCCCACAGAAGCCTATGGGGTTTATCCCGGCGGACAAAGCGGAAATCCTGGCAGCCGTTTTTATGATAATTACCTCGATCAGTGGGCTGAAGGCAAATACAATAAACTCTGGTTCATGCGTGATGGCGACCGGACTGATAAGAATGTAAAATGGGTGATGAAATTTAAGGGAGAGTAGTAATTAGGAATTGGGTATTAGATATTAGTTATTAGGTATTCTTGTTTAAAGAAACGAACCACAAGAGGAGGAGAGGTACTGATGATCATTTAAATTGACTTTGTTTATGAAATTTCTGACTGCGATTGTATTGACAGCTTTATTGTCTTTTATCAGTGGATTGTTTTTACCCTGGTGGGGTGTTGCAATAGTAGCACTCGCTATTGCAGCGATGATCCACCAAAAACCGGGGAAGGCATTTTTATCCGGTTTCCTGGGTGTATTCCTGCTTTGGGCAGGACTGGCCTGGTGGATTGATATGAAAAACAATAGTGTACTCTCCCATAAAGTAGCAGCATTATTACCCTTGGGCGGAAATAGTTTTGCTATTATCGCGGTTACAGGCTTTATCGGCGGATTGGTTGGCGGACTGGCAGCTCTTTCCGGGAGTTTTCTCCGGGCATCAAAGACAAACTGAAATAAATGTTGAACAGACCCGGTCCGGGCAGTAATAGTTTAAGTTTTGCTTATCGTCTCTGATAAAAACTTGCTGTTAATTTGAGCCCCCTTCAATAATCTGAATTTTTCGTAATTTTTGCCCTGCTTTAGAATTTTGCCCAACCTGCAATTGGGGTTCTCAGCAACTAAAATTCATACATCATGGCATTATTACACAACCGCATCTCCCGAAAGGAGCTGAAAGAGCGTATTCAAAAGGATCATACTCCCGCACTACCATTTCATTTTATTGTTATTTCCCGATCACTGAGCCTCCAGTTTTCCGGGATGAATTATACAGGAAATTCAGTGAGTTAGGCGTGTATGGCAGGATCTACCTGGCAGAAGAAGGGATCAATGCCCAGATCAGTGTGCCAACTTTCAATCTTTACCGCTTCAGGGATGTTTTATATTCTTATGAACCCTTAAAGGACCTTCGGTTGAATATTGCCACCGACGATGACGGGAAAAGTTTTTATGTACTTGATATCAAAGTGCGGAAAAAAATAGTGGCTGATGGTATTGATGATCCTTCTTTCAATATGGCGAACAAAGGCCGTTATGTCAATGCCGCTGAGTTCAATGAATTGACAAAAGATCCCGATACCGTCGTGATTGATATGCGTAATCACTACGAATTTGAAGTGGGACATTTTGAAAAGGCTATTGAAATTCCCAGTGATACTTTCCGGGAACAATTGCCCATGGCAGCTGAAATGATGTCGCCCAATAAGGATAGAAATATCATCATGTATTGCACGGGGGGTATCCGTTGCGAAAAAGCCTCAGCTTACATGCTCCACCAGGGTTTTAAAAATGTATTTCACCTGGAGGGCGGTATCATTAATTATGTGAACCAGGTAAAAGCGGGTGGATTGAAAAACAAATTCCATGGGAAGAACTTTGTTTTTGATCAACGCCTTGGGGAAAGAGTGACAGATGAAATCATTTCCCATTGTCACCAGTGCGGAAAACCGGCAGACACCCATGTAAACTGTGTGAATGATGCCTGCCACCTGCTCTTTATTCAGTGTGATGAATGCAAAGAGAAAATGAAGACCACCTGTAGTGTGGAATGTTTTGATTTTATCCATTTGCCGGAAGAAGAACAGAAAAAACAAAGAAGCGGAATTGATAAAGGCCGGAATATTTTTAATAAGTCCAGAGCCCGGCTTGAGCAATTCAAATAATTACTGTACAGGCAGCCATTTCATGCAAACTGGTTTTCCCAATGCGATCCGGTTACCGGAATCAGTCAATAATCCGGTTTGCATATCTCTTTTGAAAATAACAATCTCATCACTGTTCTGATTGCCACAGAGCAAATAATTCCCACTGGGGTCCATACTGAAATATCGTGGTGATTTGCCCAGGGTGGGCTGATGTGCAATCAGTTGCAATTTCCCGTTCGGCCTGACTTTGTAAATGGCAATATTATTCACCTCGCCCCGATTGGAGGCATAAAGGAATTTTCCATCCGGTGATACATGGATGTCTGCGCTTCCCGGAAAACGACGATCTCCCTCCACCATGGTACTGATTCTTTGTCTGGCTTTCAATCTGCCATTATGGTATTTGAAGAAAACCACAGTACCGGATAACTCTTCTATCAGATAAGCATGATTGCCGGTAGGATCAAAACAGATTTGTCTGGGCCCTGCACCCGGAGTAGCCTGATAAAAAGGCTTTGTTGCACGCACTAAACTTCCACTCTTTTCATCAAAAGCATAGATCATTACTTTATCAATGCCCAGATCTGTCACCAGCAGAAAGCGGTTATCCGGACTGATCAGCGAGCCATGTACATGTGGACCCTTCTGTCGACTGGTATCGGGTCCGGAACCGGAATGGCGGATACTTTTTGCCAGTCCTACATGGCCGTTACTGTCAATGGGTAAAACAGATAAAGTGCCACTGCTGTAATTCGAAGCAAACAACCAATGCCCGCTGCGATCTGTTTCTACATGACAGGGATGATCACCGCCGGACAGGGTTTTTCCAAGCATAGCTAACCGACCTGTCAAAGCATCAAAAGAGTAAGAAGCGATATCTCCTCCTTTTCCATCCTTTGGGGCTGTTTCAAAAACAGCAAATACATTTTTCCCGTTGGGGGCAAGGGTGATAAAGGACGGATTGGATGATGGAATACTGCTGACAGGCGTTGCCGAACCTGTACTACTGTTGAACCGGTATACATGCACGCCCTCGTTTAATGGGGAGCTATAAGTGCCTATGAAAAGGTAGTGTTCCTGCGCCGGAAGGAGACCCGGCAAAAGCAAGAGAAATGTTAATGCAATCCGGTTCATGCGATGGTTTGAAAAATGAAATTACCCTTTATATTGATTTTAACAATGGCTGATCCGGTTCTGGCACAATCTTGCTATTACTACTACGACAACAATTGATAACCCAAAAATTTAAAAAATGAAAAAGATATTTACCCTTTCGGCCCTGGTGCTTTCGATCAGCATCTTTCTTTCCAGTTGTGTTAAAAGCACCGTCTACACCGGTATTGATGAAGGTTACTGGCTCTCCAAAGAAAGGGGAGAAGTAGTGTACAGCGATTCTTACTGCAGTTATTATGTGGTGGAGACCTACTATGGTTTCAATATAGTACAGGCAAACGGCGGGTACCGCCCATCAGAAGGATCATTTGTGTACGGTAATTTCAGCGCCCGTGGTACAAGGGATATGTATAACCGCAGTGCCGGATATATATTCACCGGTACCGTAACTGACTACTGGCTGACCTACACCGAAGCACAGGATGCCCTGGATTATTATTGTCCATTGGCCGGTAAGGGTGCCACCCGGACCTTTAAAACCTCTACCATCAAACAAGAGGCTACCAAGTAAATCAATTGATTCCTGACGTTTGATACGCCACTGCCTTCCCGGCAGTGGCTTTTTTATGGATTGGAAGCGGCATAAGCGGCCAGTGTAATACCGGGTTGGCCCAGTTCCTCCCAGGTTTTTTGGGATTCAAATTTCTCAGGATACTTATTCAGTGCTTCGCAGATATGCCAGCCATAATTAAACTTTGGGACAAAGATCCCCAGAAATTTAGCGAGCCAGATTGGCGCTTTCAACAAACCCAGCTTCTTTTTGGAATAATGGGTGATAAAAATTGTGTTGGCTTCTTCGAAGGTATAGGCCGCCGGACCCTGTATGGTATATTCCCTGTTATCATTTCCCGGTTTTTGAAATGAACGGCTTACCTGTTTGGCAAAATCAGCTGCTGCAATAAACCACATAGGGGCAATGGATTTTCCAAGCACAGCTATTTTATGGCCCCTCATCATCTGGTAAGGATAGGTTTCCATGAAAGTGGAGGGATAAAAAATGGTATAGGGGATTCGGGAAGCTTTAATTTTTTGTACGGCTTCCTGTTTGATCCTGAAAGCCCACCAGCTGAATCCATTCATGCCTTCATAATGATGTACCAGCGATGAGATATAGGCGATCCTGCTGATCCCGTTTTCCCCGGCTGCTACCAGGATATTATTCAGTCCCTCTCTTTCCGGCTGGGGGTCTTTTTCCCGGGAGCTTTGTAAAACTGAAAGATTACAATACACAGCATCCATCCCTTTCATGACAGTTTGCAGGCTCGGCAGATCAAGGATATCGCCCTGAATGAATTTCGCTCCCGGGAAGAGAGTTTTTAATTTTATAATATCTCTTCCTAACAGCGTACAATCAAATCCGGCCCTGATTAATTCGGCTGCCACAGGTTTTCCCAGCATACCGCTGGCACCTATGAACAAAATTTTCATGATGTAAGTTTTTCAAGTGCTGCCAGGATACGTTGATGGGTATCTTTATCTGAAAGGGTTTGTGGAATAAAAGCCTGTCCGATTACTTTTTCATACAGTTCAATATATCTTTTAGAGATGGTATCCACCCAATCATCGGTCATTTCGGGAACGGTTTGCCCTTCTTTTCCCATAAAATTGTTAGCGATCAGCCATTCTCTTACAAATTCTTTACTCAGTTGTTTTTGTCTTTCCCCTCTTTCCTGTCTTTCAACATAGCCATCTGAATAAAAATACCGGGAAGAATCCGGTGTGTGAATCTCATCCATTAATACAACCTCACCATCAAGTAAGCCAAATTCATACTTGGTATCTACAAGGATCAGTCCCTGTTTAGCGGCAATAGCCTTTCCTCTTTCAAATAACTGAAAGGCATAGCTGCTGAGGGTTTCCCATTCTTTTTCAGTGGCCAGGCCGGTTTCAATGATTTCCCGGGGGGAGATATCCTCATCATGACCTTCGGCAGCCTTGGTACTTGGGGTAATAATGGGTTGGGGGAAATAGTCATTTTCTTTCATGCCATCCGGCATCATCGCCCCGCAGAGCTCTCTTTTTCCGGAAGCATAGGTGCGCCAGGCATGCCCGGTCAGGTTGCCACGGACCACCATTTCGATCCGGAAGGGCACGCATTTTTTGCCGATGGAGACCTGGGGAGCCGGCACCTCCAGGAGCCAGTTGGGGCAAATATCACGGGTTGACCCGAGCATAAATGCGGCAATCTGGTTCAAAACCTGTCCTTTATAAGGAATCGGACGGGGGAGGATCACGTCAAAAGCCGAAATCCGGTCACTGGCAACCATCACCAGAAAATGGTCGGAAATAGTGTAGACATCGCGCACCTTACCCCGGTAGAATCCGGTCTGTTGTGGAAAAGAAAATTGAGCCATGGCCGAAAGTAAGAAGGGGGGGAAAACCGGCCAATTAAGGGGGGAGCAGATTTCAACAATTTATCCAATCCGGCTGTATTTTTGGGAAATCCGTTTTTGTCCACAACCGGGGCTAGCCCCTTAAAAATTAAATTTTTACAAAAAGTGGACAATGCTTATTTTTCCACCAAATTACGCCGAAGAACTACCTTCGGGGCAAAACTAAAACTACTTACTTATGAGAAAAAGCTATAGCTTTTTAGCTGCCTGGTTAATGGCTTGCCTCTTTTCAGTATCAGCTTATGCTCAATCCGTTACCATTAGCGGTACAGTTAAGAACAGTGCCAATAAGGATAATGTGCCTGCGGTTTCTGTTTTAATAAAAGGCACCAGCCAGGGAACTTATACAAATTCTGACGGCGAATTCAGCCTTAAAGTAGCCAAACTGCCAGTTGTTCTTGTGTTCTCATCCATTGGATTTGAAACACAGGAAGTTACTGTTAGTGATGCTGCCAAAGCAGTGGAAGTTGAATTCAAAGTAAAATCTGACCTCGGACAGGAAGTGGTGGTTGCGGCCAGCCGTCTTCCCCAGCGTATACTGGAAGCTCCGGTTACGATGGAAAGAATGAATAGCGCGATCATTAAGAATGTGGCAGCACCTTCTGTTTATGAAGCAATCACCAACCTTAAAGGTGTTGACGTTCACACAGCCAGTTTAACTTTCCGTACCGTTACAACCCGTGGATTTGTGACTAGCGGTAATACGCGCCTCAATCAGTTGGTAGACGGAATGGACAACCAGGCTCCTGGTCTCAATTTTGCTGTGAGCAGCATTGTAGGTCTTACTGATCTGGATGTAGATAATATAGAAGTACTTTCTGGTGCTTCTTCTGCATTGTATGGTTCAGGTGGTATGAATGGTACCGTACTGATCACAAGCAAAAGCCCTTTCAAATACCAGGGTTTCAGCTATAATGTAAAGCAGGGGATGATGCACGTTGATAAAAAACAGAGAAGTGCAGCTCCTTATAATAATATCTCTATGCGTTGGGCCAAAGTTTACAAAAACAAACTGGCCTTCCGTCTTTCAGGTGAACTGATCCGTGGTTCTGACTGGGAAGCAGAAGACTATCGTAACAAGGCCCAGATCGGTATCCTGAGCAAAGTGGTAGGTGGTAACCGTGCCGGTGACCCTAATTTCAATGGGGTGAACGTATATGGTGATGAAACCAGTGTGAATCTCGGACAGTTGGCCGCTTTGTTATCAAGTAGTGTTAACTCCCTTGTGGCTGCACAATCCGGTGGATTGATTCAGCTGCAGGCAACAGCCAATTCTTATTTTTCCGCTATCGGAAACCCGACCTATCCCAGTGCCGCACAAATGACTGGCTTTTACAATCTGTTCACACCTGGTGGTGCCAATGCAGTTGCGGCCGCACAGTTATATGCTCCGCTTTATCTCGGTATAACCCGTAACTATTTTGGTACACAAAATAATGTAACCCGTACAGGATATAATGAAGACCAACTGGTGGATTACAATACCCTGAATGCGAAATTTAATGCAGGGGTTCATTACAAATTCACTGATAACCTGGAAGCTTCACTGAATTCTTACTTTGGTACAGGTACAACAGTTTATACCGGTGCCAACCGTTATTCTCTGCGCAATTTTAAAATGGCGCAGCATAAATTTGAAATGAAGTCTAAAAACTGGATGTACCGTGCTTATACCATCCAGGGAAATGCCGGTGATTCTTATATCGGAGATGCCCTGGGTGCTTTCATCAACGAAGCATGGAAACCCAGTCTGAATACTGCCGGTGGTCTTACCTCCATCGCAGGGTCCTGGTTACCCCAATATATGTTGACTTTTTCCGAAGGACGCCGTTCTTCGGCTGGTGCATTCAGTGATGCCCAATTACATGCCGCAGCCCGCGGAACTGCAGATGCTGGTCGTTTCCTGCCTGGAACAAAACAATTTAATGATGCTGCCAATGTGATCAGAAACACTTCTGTAAGCAAACCTGGTGGTGCTAAATTCCTCGATAAATCTGACCTCTACGCGATGGAAGCCAATGCTAACATTTCTGAAATGCTGCATTTCTCTAAAGTAGTAGATGTATTAATTGGTGCCAACTGGAAACAATGGGCATTGAAATCTCAGGGTACCATTTTCGCTGATACCCTGCAGACCATCCTGATCAATGAGTATGGTTCTTATATTCAGTTGAAGAAAAGCCTGCTGAACAACAAACTGACCCTGACTGCATCTGGCCGTTATGACAAACAAACCAATTTCAAAGGCAAATTCACACCGAGGGTAACTGCGGTAATCAATGTTGCTAAAGACAATAATATCCGTTTGTCTTATCAAACTGCTTATCGTTTCCCCAGCAACCAAAACCAGTACATCAGTCTGCGTTTGGGTGGTGGCAGCAGCTTCCTGATCGGCTGTCTTCCTGAATTCCAGACTTATTATAAGCTGAATGGTACAAGACCTGGTTATACTGCTGAGAGTATCCTCGCTTACAGAGCCGGTGCTCCTGGTGATTCCAGCAGACTGGTACGCGCTACTTTCAATGAGGTAAAACCTGAAGTGGTTACCTCTTACGAAATTGGTTACAAGGGTATCATCGGTAAGAAACTCCTTTTCGATGCCTATTACTATACCAGCCGTTACAAAGATTTCCTCGTATCTGTAGCAGCAGGTCAAACACAGTCTGATAATGCAGGAAGACTTCCGCTTTACTCTTCTTTCTCTACCAATAACGTTTCATACACCCAGAATTCTGCGGCTATTATCAAGTCTTACGGATGGGGTGCTGGCGTTGAATACCGTGCGATCAAGAACTATGTAGTGTATGGTAACGTATTCTCTGATGTACTGAAAGATGTACCTGCTAATGAAGTAACATATTTCAATGCTCCTAAATACCGCTATAATATCGGTCTCCGCAACGATGATCTCTGCAAAGGACTTGGATTTAACGTGGTTTACAAATGGCAGGATAATAACTATTACGAAGGAACATTTGTATCTGGTACACTGCCTTATTTTGGCTGGTGGGATGCACAGGTTTCTTACCGTCCGCATGGCACCAAGAGCGTGTTCCGTGTAGGTGGTACCAATCTTGGTAATTTCTACGCCCGTACCGGTTATGGCAGCCCTGCTGTTGGTGGATTGTATTACATCAGCTACGGCTACAATATCTTCTAAATCTTAATTCAATTGGGTTTAAGTACAGCCCCGACGAATCCGTCGGGGCTTTTTTTTTTCCTCTTGTACCAGGAGCTGACTATCTTCTGGTCAGGTTCAAACCCGCTCTGCGCCTGGGTTCTGGCCATTTGCATCATCAATTCCCCGCATTTGTTCTTCCCGGATAAAAAAAACGGACATGCCGGTTACATGTAATCCTGCAGGTTGTACCCATATCTATATGAAATTAATTATCAGTTCAAAATTTGTACAACACATGAAAAACAAAATTATCCCCGCCTTCATCGCGGCCATCAGCCTGGTATCCTGTTCCAAAGAATCCGTTGACAATAACGGAAGCAATACAACGGTAGCTGTTGTGACTGCCACTTCAGTGCCTGCTTCCACCACTACCGCATTTGCTTCAGAATTCAGTGGCACGGGCAGCGTGGAATGGATGCGTGCAGGCAACAACAGTTTTACCGTACAGTTCAACCAAAGTAACCAACGGCATAGTGCAGGTTATGATGATAACGGACATCGTTCATCTCATTCTGTGATCAGTATCTCGGCGGCCGTCCCCAGGTAGTTCTGGATGCCTTCCGTCAGTTATATCCCGGAGATATGGTCTATGTATGGATTATACGGAATGATGGCAGCTGGAAAGCCCATATCATGCGCGGTACAGTGAAGTATGAAGCTACTTTTTCTGCCACAGGCGCATTATTAAAATTTGAGAAATCATCCTGATGAATCACCCCAATAACTAAGTTGTTCTCACAACATTTTGACTGTCCTGCAGCGCCCGCTGATTTGAAACGGGTTTAACAGGGCAGTCAATTTTTTATCAGACCTGACTTCAACTCATTCAAACAGGTAAACAGTACTAACCTGAGTGCCGGATCTGTCAATTATAATCTCATCTTCTTTCTTAATGATTCCGGCAGGGCTCTTTTATTGACAAAGAGGATCACGGTTTTCATCCGGAAGTAATTTTCTTCCATATACAGGAACCCTTTATACCGGCTGAGCCAGGTACCCCAGGAGTTTTTAAGATAATACCATTTTTTCCCGGTGGCATCAGTTCCCACAGCAGTCAGATGCAGCATATGATCCCGTTCCGTCACTTCCGTTTTATAATTCTCCAGTCGCTGCTGATCAAATTGAAAACTGGAGTCTGGTATCGAAGCATACCCTCCATAATAATTAAAACCCGGTTCTGTTACATCACCTTCCCAGCCAACCGACCATCCTCTGGCTAATGCCGTATCCACTACTTCCTGCATATCAGACAGGGAAATATTCCAAAAACTATCATTGGCCCAATTGTATTTATCCGCCAGTACAAATTGCCGGTAAAGAGGTTTGTCGGAAAAGGAAACAAGTTCAGCATAATCATCGTTAAGGTTCACCTGCTCCTTTGCAAATGAATGGGGGTATAGGCTCTGCCTTTCCAGTTAAATTGCAGGGGAACCTTGCCGAGGAATTTATCAAGGGTATCATTTAATTGTGTCAGATCCTGGTCACTCAGGCTCTTTTTTCCCTTGATCTGCCAGCCATGTACCAGTCTTTTCATGGCGGTATCCAACAAGCGATGATCATGGGTAAACTTTTCTCCCTGCCGGCCACTGTACACTTCTTCCGGCACCAGTCCATGTTGCCTGATCACCCGGATCACATCATGAAACTGCCCACCACCTTCAAAATAAGATTTGCCTCCCGTGGCCAGAAATTGCCTGGCTTTATCAATATAGGCATACCGTGCTACAAACATTTCAGAGATATTCAGCCTTATACCCCTCAATCTGATCAGATCGCTTTCCATTACGGAATTGGTGCCAAATACCCAGCAGGTAGGACTCAGCCCCTGATCCTTGACGTTCGTACAGTCAATTGAATCTGTCAGCCTCACCTGATCAGGTATCGGGAAACCGGGTAGCTGGGCTTTTACCGGACATTGAACCAGCAAAAAAGATAGTAGAATGATTACAATGCGCATATCTGTTGAATGGCTTTTGCTGTAAAATAAGCATTTGAATATTGCAGCAACTACCCGGTAGCGGGTATTCAAAGAATACAAATGGTATTTATCAACCATTTCTTGCCCTATTTGAGCTAATTTTACAGACCCTTTCAGGGTTTTCAGCCACATGAATATCGTTACCCGTGTATTGCTTCCTGTTTTATGCTGTTTGTCTGCCAGTCTGGTGAACGCACAGCTTTGTACGGGTAGTCTGGGTGATCCGGTTGTTAATATTACTTTCGGAACCGGCTTTAGCAACGGCAGCAGTTTTGTTCCTCCTGCTGCATATACCTATACATCTTCAACCTGCCCTAACGATGGTTTCTATACGATAACCGGAACTTCGGTTGGTTGCTTCAGCGGAAACTGGCATACAGTTACCAATGATCATACCGGCAATGGAAATTTTATGCTGGTGAATGCATCCTATCAGCCGGGTGATTTTTTCAGCACCACGGTCAATGATCTTTGCCCGAATACCACTTACGAATTTGCCGCCTGGATCATGAATGTACTAAAGTCAGGAGGGATCATGCCGGATCTTACTTTCAGAATCGAAAAGCCTGATGGAACCATTCTGGGACAATATGCCACCGGTTCGATCGCCGGAGAAAACTCTCCCAGATGGCTGCAATATGGCTTCTTTTTTACAACGCCACCGGATAATCCGGCCATTCGTCTACGGATAACCAATAATGCCCCCGGAGGAATTGGAAATGATCTTGCATTAGACGATATCACATTCAGACCCTGCGGCCCTGCAGTTACAGCTTCCATCAGCGGTACAACTGGTAATATCAGTACCTGTGTTTATGATCAGGTGCCAGTAGCATTGGATGCAGATCCATCCGGATTTTATCTGGCCCCGGATATCCAATGGCAACTGAGTACGGATTCCGGAAACACCTGGATGAATATACCGGGCGCAAATCAGACTACTTATTCAAGAATGGCCAGTGGGGCGGGACATTTCTGGTACCGGTTCAATGTGGCGGAAACAGGGTCACCGTTACAATGCCGGATCAATTCCAATATTCTCGAATTTAATATCTGGCCCAAACCAATGGTGAATGCAGGACCCGACAGGGTAGTCCTCAAAGGCGATTCAATTACCTTAATGGCCGTGGCATCAACCGGGTCAGTTTTCCAGTGGTCTCCATCATTCTCTCTATCCAATCCACAGATACTCCAGCCCAAAGCAGCACCGCTTATCCCCACGACTTATGAGTTAGAAGTGGTTTCTGCTGAAGGTTGTCTGAATGAAGACCAGGTAAAGATCAATGTGATCAATGATATTTTTATTCCAACGGCCTTTACACCGAATAATGACGGATTGAATGATACCTGGAGAATTCCATTTTTAGATGCTGACTGGCAACCGGCCGTAAAAATATTTGACAGGGCGGGTCAACTCATCTATGAAGGAAAAGGTCCGGGTATCAGTTGGGATGGCCGGTTCCGGGGGGTCGAAATGTCGGCTGGTGTATATACCTATTTGTTTACATTGAGTTCACCCAACAGGTTACGGAAAGGCACAATAACCCTGATTCGTTAACTTTGCCTTCATAATCAGACACTATATGAAAGAAGTTTATATTATTTCCGCCGTGCGGACGCCGATGGGAAGTTTTGGTGGTGCGCTTAAATCAATTACGGCCACTCAGCTGGGTGCTGCGGCTGTAAAGGCCGCAGTGACCAAAGCCGGTATCCAGCCAGCTCAGGTGCAGGATCTGCTGATGGGATGCGTGCTTCAGGCCAACCTTGGCCAGGCCCCAGCCAGGCAAGCTGCAAAATTTGCAGGATTACCCAATGAAGTGAATTGTACCACTGTGAATAAAGTTTGTGCATCCGGTATGAAAGCCATTGCACAGGCTGCCCAAAGTATATTACTGGGAGATGCTGATATCGTTGTTGCCGGCGGAATGGAAAGCATGAGTAATGTTCCTTTTTACAGCGACAGTATGCGCTGGGGAAATAAATATGGAAATGTATCACTGTATGATGGACTGGCCAAAGATGGTCTGACTGATGTGTACGATGGGAAAGCCATGGGCAATGCTGCGGAACTATGTGCCAAAGAGTGTGGGATTAGTCGCGAAGACCAGGATACATTTGCTATTGAAAGTTATAAAAGAAGTCAGGCTGCCTGGGAAAAAGGCCTTTTCAATAATGAAGTGATCCCTGTTGAGATTCCGCAACGTAAAGGTGATCCGGTCATCATCGCCAAAGATGAAGAACCATGGAATGTGAAATTCGATAAGATTCCGGGTTTGAATCCCGCTTTTCAGAAAGATGGAACTGTAACTGCCGCGAATGCCAGCACCATGAACGATGGGGCAGCCGCACTGGTACTCATGAGCCGTGAGAAAGCCGACAAACTGGGACTGAAACCTATTGCCCGGATACTTTCCTATGCAGATGCAGAACAGGCACCTGAGTGGTTTACCACCACACCTTCACTGGCTGTTCCTAAAGCGGTGTCAAAAGCCGGACTCAGTATGGATGATATTCAGTACTGGGAATTAAATGAAGCTTTTGCTGTGGTTGGGATTGAAAATACAAAGCGCATGAAACTGGATCCATCCCGTGTGAATGTTCATGGTGGTGCTGTATCACTGGGGCACCCCCTGGGAGCCAGTGGTGCCAGAATTATCGTCACCCTGATCCATGTACTAAAAGCAAATAAAGCCAGGTATGGCGCAGCCGGAATCTGTAATGGGGGTGGAGGCGCTTCCGCCATGGTGATTGAGAACCTTGATTAGGATTATTAGTCCATTCGCTTTCTTTTTTCAAACGCTTTTCAACCACCTTGTATGTTGCAAATCCGACGGGCTGAAGCAACAGATGCTTCATTAATTGCCGACCTGAGCCGTCAGACTTTTGAGGAGACTTTTGCTGCACAGAACAGCAAAGAGAATATGGAAAAGTTCATGAAGGAACAATTCAGCCGGGAAAAACTAATGGCGGAAGTCACGGATATTTCGAATCATTTCTATATCGCATGGGAGGAAGAGGAACCGGCAGGATACCTGAAACTCCGGCAGGGAGAACCGCTACCTGAACTGGAAGGAAGACCGGCAATGGAAATCGCCAGAATCTATGTGTCAGCCCGGCAAATCGGCAAAGGAGTCGGTCATCAGCTTATGCAAACTGCGCTGGACTTTGCCATTTCAAAGGGTTTCCAAAATATATGGCTGGGTGTTTGGGAAAAAAATGAGAGAGCCATTCAGTTTTATAACCGATGGGGATTCAAAAAATTCAATACCCATGTTTTTATGCTGGGTAATGATCCGCAAACGGATTGGCTGATGTACAGGCCTGTTGAACTAAATTCAGTGAGCGGTTCAGGATCAAATTGATTAATTTGCTTTCATGAAATGGTTCAGGGAAATCATCTTTCTCTTAATTGGCAGTTGCTGCTTATCTGAATTCTCTGCTGCACAACAAAAGGGCTTTTCAATCCGGATTGTACAGGAAGATGCCGTACACAGTCCCGAGCCCGGAACTTCCACAATTTTATTGCAACAAAAGACTTTCAAGATTCAGGTATTACTGCAGCATCTGGATGGAGTTTATGTTTTTGCGAGTTTACACGATAGCCTGTATAATCTTCCTGTTCAGCAAGCTGTGCCCGGCCTTTCCAATATAGCCGATTTGGTCATGGCCGAAGAAGCTTTTAATAAAGATAAGGAATTGCTGGTAGCGGATGACGGCTGGAGTTATTGGTTCTTTGACCCTTCACTTGACTGGCACCGGTTCAATAAAAAAATTGTCTTACTGGACAGCGGAAGGGTAGTAGGTACCAAAACAGTGAAACAACTTTATTTTGTTGCTGATCAGGAGTCAGTCAAGCTGAAAGAAAATAAACAACCACTGTATCTTTTTTTTGTGGCTACTGTTAAGGTAGATGAGAACGGATCGCCAGTGCAGGAATTGTACAGAAGAAGGATTAAAATCGAATGGAGGGAGGAGGATTAAATATTGTTTACCTTTACCTGACAAATTAAAATAATGTATCAACGCAGGATCGCTTTCTTTTTATATATGGTTCTTTTTCCACTGTTTTATGTGCCCAGCAAAAGCAGGTCATGATACGGGTGATCCAGAGTGAATCAACCATGCTTGGTGATTTTCAGACTAACCTGCTGCTCGAAAGAAAGCCATTCAAATTCCAGGTCATGCTAAGGGGTGTGGAAGGGGTCTATGTTTTTGCCAGTATCCGGGATTCTGTTTACCGTTTTACTGAAACAAGCGTAATCCGTGATTTCTCTTACCTCAAATTACTGGAACTCCGGGATGAAGATAAATTCAATACCAACCGGGAACTGAATATCAGTGAAACCGGCTGGTCTTATTGGTTCTATAAACCAGATTCCACCGAACATCCTTTCAACAGAAAAGTAACCAGGCTGGACAGTGGAAGAGTCATCTGCACCAAGGTTATCAAACAACTTTATAATGTTGGGGAAGGAAAAGTGGTGAAACTCCGGGATGTCAATACACCGCTATACCTTTTTATAGTAGCAGTATCCGAGTATGACGAAAATGGTCAGCCCAAGGGCGAGCTGATCCGCCGTAAGCTGAAAATTGAATGGGAAGACGATTAATTCTCCTGCATCGTAATTTTTCATTCCTCTTACCGTATTTCCCCCGTACTAAACAGGGTTTTCCATCGTTTCTATTGATTGTTCTGCGTCGCCATGAATATTGGCCGTCGGGATTAAACCTCTAACAGCAGGTCTGGTCTATGTTCTGCCCGTAAATTATAAATATTTAAATCACCAGTATGAAAACCCGTTTTTCCGTTTATGCCCTGCTCCTGGCAACCATTGTGTTTGCTTTTAGCTCTTGTCAGAAAGATACCGAATCAGCCGACTACTCTGCAGAAACTGCTGCTCATTCCGATGACCAGAATCGCTTCTCAGGAGAAGTGGATGCTGCGGCGAATGATGTGGTTTTAACACTTGATGCTACCGCTGGCTTTGCCGGCAGGGGGCAGGATATACAATCACTGATCTGTGATGCCACGGTTGCTGTTGATACAATGAGCAACCCGCGTACCATCACCATTACTTATAATGGGACCAACTGTATCGGTAACCGTACCCGGACCGGTGTCATCGTTGTATCCATGGCCCAGGGAATCAGATGGAAAAATGCAGGCGCCCAGATAAATGTGAACTTCCAGAACCTGCGGATTACAAGGGTGAGCGATAATAAAAGTATCCTGATCAATGGGACACAAACCTATACCAATGTCAGCGGCGGATTGCTGATCAATTTGCCGGTACTGAATACAATCACACATACGATTACCAGTAGCAATATGTCAGTTACCTTCGATAATAATACGCAGCGGACCTGGCAGGTAGCCCGGCAAAGGGTATTCTCATACAGCAATGGCGTTGCCGTAACAGTAACTGGTTTACATACTGAGAATGGCGTCAGCGGTATTGCTGAATGGGGAACCAACCGCTTTGGTAATACCTTTACCTCAGCCATTACGCAACCACTTGTATTCAGACAGGATTGCAGCTTCCGTCTCGGAAGCGGAAAAGTAGAACACCGCACCGCTTATTTTAATGCGGCTGCTACTTTTGGCCTCGATGCCAGTGGCAATCCAACAGGCTGTCCGGGTGTGAACAGCTATTATATGAAAATTGTCTGGACCGGACCTGCTGGTAATACCCGTTCAGCCATCTTACCTTATTAATAAACACTGAACATTTATTTAAAAGCCGCCGGGATTGTCTGGCGGCTTTGTTTTTTTCTGCATCTTTTTTACCAGTAAATTGCGGGGAATGGCAGCAACTCTATTTACCAACATCCGCCAATTGGTTAATATCCGGGAAGAGGATCAGTTACTCAGGGGCAAGGCCCTGGCCTACCTCCCGGTATTAAAAAACGCCTACCTGATGGTGGAAGATGGTATTATCGCTGCTTATGGCCTGATGGATGAAATGCCGGAATCACTCACCGTGGTTGAAGAAATAGTGGATGCCTCCGGTCAGATGATCTTACCCTGCTGGTGCGACAGCCATACCCACCTGGTTTTTGCCGCCAGCCGGGAAGAAGAATTTGTTGATAAAATCAAAGGACTCAGTTATGCGGAGATTGCGGCCAGGGGAGGAGGGATTTTGAATTCCGCAAAGAAACTGAATGATACCAGCGAATCAGAACTGATCCGCTTAGCCTGGAACCGGATTCAGGAATTAATCCGCATGGGAACCGGAGCCGTGGAAATAAAAAGTGGTTATGGACTTTCCGTGGAAGGGGAATTAAAAATGCTGCGGGTGATTAAAAAACTGAAAGAAACATCACCCATTCCTGTTAAAGCCACTTTTCTTGGTGCACATAGTTATCCGCCTGCATACAAGGATAACCATTCCGGTTATATTGACCTGATAAAAAATGAAATGCTGCCAGTGATTGCAGAAGAGGAGCTCGCAGATTATATCGATGTTTTTTGCGAAACAGGTTTTTTTTCAAAGGAAGAAACTATTGATATCTGCAAAGCCGGTATGGCCCATGGGCTGATCCCCAAAATACATGCGAACCAGTTGCATCTTTCCGGTGGGGTACAGGCCGGTGTTGAATTGGGTGCGCTCTCCGTTGATCACCTGGAAACAATGGACGAGGAAGCCATCCGTTTACTGGCCGCTTCCAATACCATTGGAACTTTATTACCTACCGCTGCTTTTTTTCTGAGAATGCCATTTCAGCCCGCCAGGCAGCTGATTGATGCCGGAACTGCCATTGCCCTCGCTTCTGATTTTAATCCGGGTTCATCTCCTTCAGGAAATATGAATCTGGTGATTGCCATGAGCTGTATTCAAATGAAAATGCTTCCCGAAGAAGCCATCAATGCCGCCACTGTAAACGGGGCATTCGCCATGGGCTTACAGGATTCACTGGGCAGTATCACAGTGGGTAAAAAAGCCAACCTGATTCTTACCAAACCCATTCCTTCCCTGGCCTATCTGCCTTATGCATTCGGCTCCAGCAATATTGACCGGGTTATGATTGCCGGTGAATGGGCCTGAGCCTTTCCATTTATATAACAGTTGTTTTATTTGGTTACTGAAGGGATGTTGTATTTTCGGTTCACATGATCCGGCTGAAAAAACGAAAACCAGGATTTTTTTGAACAGGTCATTGCAGGCAACAAGATCATGCCCGCAACCGACCGGAAACAAGGGCTTCAATTCCTGGTATCTTTTATCGAAGAAGTCAGGCCCGGTGGCGGTAAAAGAAAAGATGCCACCAGGAACCTGCAATTCGCCATAGAACAGATCCGGAATAACCGGGTCTTACTGGCCAACCTGCAACATGCCCTCCTCTCACAACTCAGCAGTACAGATCTTACTTCCGCCATTACCGAAAGCGGTATTCCACTTGCCCGTGGATTCTGGCAGGAATTATCCAACCGGTTAAAGCATAAAATTTTACCTCCATTGCTGGATGAGGATGACTTTCTCTATGTGATTCAAACCGTCTTTTACCGGAAGAATGATTTCGTGTGGGTGGAATCGGTTCCAAGGAAAATCTGGCTGGATTTTTTTACAACCGCTGCCTTTAATTTCGGAATGGCAGGGATCGAATTCAGGAAAGAACTGATGCAGGCCATGAAGATTTTATCTTATCAGGTGGCACAGCTCGGACTTGAAAAAGTTGTATTGGATTATCTCCCAAAGAAGATCAGCATCATGATACTCCCTTTGTGATCCAGAATTACAAAGTACACGAGTTTGAGAACCTCCTGGAACAAAATACCGGTCCCGCTGAGCTGGTCCTGCTTTCCGGTCAGTTAAAAGAAGATATACAACATTCATATGAACTGATTGATCATATCCGCGAAAGTCATACTGAGAAAGGAGCAAGCATACAGCAAACTTATATTCTGCTGATCCTGTCTAACCGGCTGCAACGCATGCAACTGATCCTGGATGCCCTTGATGCAGATGATCAGTTTGATACAGGAAGGTTTGTGGATATTTTTCGTATGCTGATCAGGAATGAAAAAAGAAAAAAATTCGATCCGGGAATTTTTATCGCAGGGAGTTGGTTACCTGGCCTACCAGATTGCAGAACACAAAGGCAACAAAGGAAGTAAATACATAACCGTTACCAGGAAGGAGTATTTTAAAATGATTGCCAGCGCCATGTGGGGCGGATTTATTATTTCTTTTATCGCCATCTTTAAAAACCTGATCAATAAACTGCAGCTGGCCCCTTTCCCTGCTGGCTTTTTATTCAGTGTGAATTACAGTGCTGGCTTTATCCTCATCGAAGAAACCGGATCCACCCTGGCCACTAAACAACCTGCTTTTACAGCCAGTGCCGTGGCCAGTTCACTGGATTCCAAAAAAACAGAAGGGGAACCTGACCTGGATAACCTTGCTGTTACGGTTGCAAGGGTACTTCGTAGCCAGATCGCTTCATTTTTTGGAAACCTGATCATCGTATTTCCATTGACTTTTTTATTAGCATGGGGTATCACGAAATTTTTAATAAACAAATTGTTTCGGGCGGAGCCGCACTGAATATACTGAATGATCAGCATCCCTGGAGAAGTGCCTCCCTGCTATATGCCTGCTTTACAGGTTTCTTTCTTTTTCTCAGCGGAATTATCGCCGGTTACTGGCAAAACAAAATTCAGTATGGCCGGATCCGGGAAAGGCTGATCAGGCATCCCGCATTGAAAAGAACTATCTCACCAAAGCGGTTGAATAAATTCGCTGTTTATATGGAAAAACATTTTGGATCACTGATGGGCAGCATTGCACTGGGCTTCTTCCTCGGTTTTTCGGGAGTGCTGGGTAAAATTTTCGGAATACCTTTCGATATCAGACATATCACCATTGCGGCCGGGAATACTGCGATAGCTGTATATGGTCTGGGGCTTGATCAGATTCCTTCCTGGTTTATGCTGGCAGTGTTTGGCGGGGTATTAGGGATTGGCCTTATGAATTTCCTGGTGAGCTTTTCCCTGGCCTTTGTCATGGCAGTGAAATCAAGGGGAATTCATCTGTCGCAATACCCCCGTTTAATCAGAACCATCGGTTGGTATTTTCTCAGGCATCCGAAAGATTTTATCCTGCCACCGGTTGAAAATCCAGATCCGGTCTTCCGGCCACTGAATAAAGAAAAATGATCCGCTGATGAAGCAATTCCGATTCATCCTTCTTTTTGCATGTTGCCTGTCGTTACTGTCATGTTCAAAACGAATCCTGGAGGCCGTGGAGGTTCATAAACTCCACGATGAATATTTCATACTTCGGAAAAACGGTTTTTATTCCCGCAAAGTCAACCTGATGGGGATGCTCCGTTTACCGGATACAGAAAGGGGGCGTTACCTGCTCTCGCGTGACAGTATTTATTTCGTGAAGAAAATCCGGAAAAATCTATTTTCTTATTACGGATATGCAAGGATTGATACGCTGCAGAAAAAGCTGATCCTGTATCCGGGTGATTCTGTACGTGCAAAAGAGTACTCACTGATTTTGATACCTGTGTTGAAAACAAACAATTGATTTTCCTGTTCAGTGCTATTCCGAAATATCCTTGAAACTGAATTTCTGTCCGCCAACAGATGCTTCATACATCAGTCCACCCTTGGTTTGGGTGAAAATCATCACCCCATCACTGTATTTGGCATTGGCAGAAGCACCGGAAGTAACAGCGACTGCAGAAGCCTGGGCTGAAAATTCAAGGCGGTTCTCTTTGAAACGATCCAGGGCTTCACTGTTCTCAAAGAATATCACCTCCCGGTATGCTTGTCCGCCCCACTGAAATCCAATCGTCAGCTGGGTCATTTTAGCCATTCCAATCAGGTCATCATTTTTAAACACCACTCCATTGCCGGCTGCTCCACCGATTCCCATTCCTCCTTTACCCACATTGGGTAATATCACATATGCATAGGCGTTCCTGAATAAATTTTTCATCAGCCCATCTGTTTCAATAAAAGCTTCCTTAGCTGTTTGCGCATCCCTGAATATCTTTTCTTCTTTTTGACTCAGCTGGGCATTGGAAGAAAGGGATATTAAAAGGAACAGAGCGGTACTGACGGAGAGTATATTAAATTTCATATATCAGATTTTTAAGCAAGATAGAACAAAGACCATGCGGGTCTCCTGCTGTTTTTGTTAATTCCGCTGTTTTAATGCCAATTTTTACAGATAGATTACAAAACCGGGACAGCCTGTTAAACAGCCCTTTAGCGGGGCAGGTGCTGGTCAATTCCGCTATATCCAATACCTTCGTTACCTGTTAAAACAACTCCTATGCAATTGATAGAATGTGTTCCAAATTTCAGCGAAGGACAGGATTTAAATCTTATTCGTCAGATCACAAACGAAATTGAAGCCGTGGAAGGGGTACGTCTACTCAATGTAGATCCGGGAAAAGCCACCAACCGGACCGTGGTCACGTTTGTTGGCGCACCTGGCCCGGTTATAGAGGCTGCTTTCAGGGCCATCCGGAAAGCAGGAGAGCTGATTGATATGAGTAAACACAAGGGCGAGCACCCCAGGATGGGTGCCACCGATGTATGCCCCCTGATACCAATTGCGAATATCAGTATGGAGGAAACAGCGGCATGGGCACAACAATTGGCAGAACGGGTGGGTAAAGAACTGCAGCTCCCGGTTTACTTATATGAAGCGGCACAACCCAATAAAACAAGAAGCAATCTCTCTGTGATCCGGGCCGGAGAATATGAGGGCTTTTTCAAAAAACTAAAAGATCCCGTCTGGAAACCTGATTTCGGTCCAGGCGAGTTTGATGCGAAGCGCGGAGCTACCGTTATCGGTGCCCGGGATTTTTTGGTAGCTTATAATATCAATCTGAACACCACTTCCACCCGCAGGGCCAATGCTATTGCATTTGATGTAAGAGAAGCCGGAAGAAATGTGGTGGAAAATGGGGTAAAGGTCAATCAGCCCGGAACCCTGAAATCGGTCAAAGCCATTGGCTGGTATATCGAAGAATACGGAGTGGCACAGATCAGTATGAACCTGACCAATATTAATATCACACCGGTGCATATTGCCTTTGATGAAGTTTGTAATAAAGCCGCCACCAGAGGAATCCGGGTAACGGGTAGTGAACTGGTTGGACTGGTTCCTTTAAAAGCCATGCTGGATGCCGGAAAATTTTTCCTGCGGAAACAACAACGCAGTACCGGTGTATCCGAAAAAGAACTGATCAAGATTGCCGTTAAGAGTATGGGACTGGATGAGCTGGCACCATTTAAACCGGAAGAACGGATTATTGAATACCTGTTGAAAGATCAGTCCGATAGTAAACTGGTACGAATGACATTGGAAGATTTTGCGAATGAAACAGCCAGTGAAAGTCCGGCCCCCGGAGGCGGATCGGTTTCAGCTTATGTTGGCGCACTGGGAATTTCACTGGCCACCATGGTCGCCAATCTGTCTTCTCATAAAAGAGGATGGGATGATCGTTGGGAAGAATTCAGCAATTGGGCAGAAAAAGGAGAACAATTGAAAAATGAATTACTGCAACTGGTGGATGAAGATACAAGGGCTTTTAACCGGATCATGACCGCCATGGGTTTACCCAAATCCACGGAAGAAGAAAAAGCCGCCCGCTCGAAAGCAATGATGGATGCCACCAGGTATGCGATTGAAGTGCCCTTTAAAGTAATGCAGGCAGCTTATAGCAGTATGGACATCATCAGGGCCATGACGATCAATGGCAATCCCAATTCTGTTTCAGATGCAGGAGTGGGAGCCTTATGTGCCAGAACGGCCGTGATGGGTGCCTATATGAATGTAAAAATCAATGCGGCAGGTTTCGCCGATCAGAATTATACAACTGAAATGCTGAATAAAGCAGCAGCCATCGCTGTTAAGACCCGGGCGATGGAAGATGAAATTATTGCATTGGTTGATCAATGCATCAGTGGAAATGCTTAAACACTGAACAAAGGAAACGGAAAATTAATTTTTGTTCCAGTGGAAATGGAATATATTTAAAGACCTTAATCTTTGTCCAAACCACTGCAATATGGAAATTCACCTGCTCGATGTTGGCACCCGGGAATACGGAGACTGCATCATTGTACATAATGATAAAAAGCGCATCCTGATTGATGGTGCCCATAAAGGCGATTCAGCATTACTGAAAAAACAAATGAAGGCCATCTTTGAAGAAGAGGGCCCTTATCATTTTGACCTTTTGGTGGTTACACACCTCCACGATGATCATATCGGCTGTTTACCTGAACTGATAAAAAACGGGGATATAACCCTGGCCAAATCATTATTGATGAACCCGGTCTTTCGCTGGAAAGAAGGTGGGGTGGATACCATTACCGGTCACGACGGGTTTGTGGATGCCCTGCTGGAAGAAGATCATTCATTTTTACCGGATGATGAACTGGAACAGTTTTTGGCAGATGCAGCTGGCCTGGTGGACCGATACGGGGATATGATTAAGGCTTTAAAAAATCAAGGGAAAGTCATATTCTTTAACGGAGTGGATGCCACTGACTTCAGCACACTTGAAAAAGAGTTCAGCAGCCTGGGAATGAAAATACTCGGACCTACCAAAAAACATTTAAAGCTCACACAAACGGCCTTGTTGGGAGTAGTGGATACGCTGAAAGATTTTGTATCCAGTTCCGCTTTTACTGATACTGCTGTTCAGCCTGCAGACCGCTACCGTCGTTTATTTGCAGGGACGGCTACCGATAGCCTGCTGGTGATGGATGCTGCTAAAAACAAAGGCTCTATCAATAATGAAAGTATCATTCTGAAATTTTCACAAAAAGGTCCAGAGGGCTGGACGGCCATGCTTTCCGGAGATATGCAGTTTGCAGTTCCTGAAGTGGCTAGTCTGGATGCAGAGATGACCAAACTGCTCAAGAAGATTAACAACAGCGGGCCTTTTGATTTTATCAAGACCTCTCATCATACTTCCTATAACGGACTGAGTGAAGAAATGATGGACCAATGGATCAGTGATGGCACCGAATTTTTCGGGCATTCGGGTGGATTGTACGATCCTTCTCACCCGGAACCGGATGTATTGAAAGCATTAAAGGAAAGAGAAGATAAAATCCAATACGCCCGGACAGACCGGAACGGATTGATTCGCGTAGCACAGGACGAGAATGGGGAACTGAGCATGTGGATTTCAAAAGGAGATGTCAATAATTTCGCCAAAAACAAAGATAAACCCCGGAACGATGATCAGTCGGTCACTCAGCCGGTCAGTAATGAACATAACTCAAAGGTTTCCCCGCCTGCTGCCATTGTTTCAAAGGGAGACTGTAGTCAGCTACAATTTTCAGCCACCATACCGGAAAACAGACATGTACGCATCACTATCGAAATAGATGGTGAAAAAAAAAATTGAGTGAAGATATCTCTTCGACTGAGTCTGAAGATAAAGTTTCACCCGGCAACCGGTTTCAGAATTTATTATTTGTTACCTGCACAGAAATCCTGAAAAAGAATATTGGGGAATCTGAAACCAAACAGATCACCGGATTCCTGCAACAATACAAAGGTTCCGCCTTGGTGGATCTTCCACCCTTTGAAAAAGCGGAGGAAGCCGCAGCGGCATTGCGTCAACACCTGAAAACTACAACCAGGGGAGTCGTGATTCTTGGCGGGTATGATGTAGTTCCCTCCCTGCAGCTGAATGTACTCAGTGATGCCCTCTTGAAAGAGATTGAAGATGATGATGGAAATAGCCGTGAAGAATGGGATATTGATGATTTCATTATCTGGAGTGATGATATTTATGGCGATGTGGAAGGTGACCTGTTACCGGAGATTCCGGTCAGCCGGATACCGGATGGCAAGAGCCCCGGATTGCTGATGACCGCATTAAAGGCACCCTTACCCAAAATAGCCGATAAATATGGCGTAAGGAATATCAAACGACCCTTCGCGGAAGAGGTATTTGAAACCATTCCATTTACTGAAACAAAATTTCTGGAAGTCTCGGAGGACTGTTCACCCAAGACGGTCAATACGAAATCACTCCGGGGTGCACTCTACTTTATGCTCCATGGTCATGATGCAGATGCCACCCGTTTTACCGGAGAACTGCAGGCCAAAACCGGGTATTATGAAGCATTTGATATTTATAATATTCCGGATGATTGCCGGGAGACCGTTGTATTCAGCGGATGTTGTTATGGCGCACTGGTTGCATTGCCAAAGGCAGACCGGAAAGAACCGGGTATGAAATTGCGATCAAGGACAAATGAACAATCCATCGCCCTGGCCTTTTTAAAAGCCGGTGTGAATGCATTTGTAGGATGTACCGGAGCACATTATTCACCCCGGCTTACCCATGAGAATTTCTTTGGCAAACCCATGCATATTTCCTTCTGGAACGGAATCAGGAATGGGTTACCACCGGCTTTGGCCCTGCTGGAAGCCAAAAAAGAGTATGCCACCAATATTCCGCATGGATTAACCAAGGCTATTTACAAAGCCATTGAGATCAAAATTCTGCATCAGTTTACCTGCCTGGGGCTGGGCTGGTGAGAAAGGGATAATTTTTGTACATTCATCTTATAAATCTGTGGACATGAGCCTTAAAAAAATTGAAGAAAAAAACCCCGGCTGGCAGTTTACCAAAAAGATTTCCAAAAAGGCATCGAAAACGGTTGTGGATGCAGCCACGCAATCCAATCTGGACCCCGAGACTTATAACCTGAAATATGCTAAACAGGTCAAAAGCAAAAAGGCGGTGGCCGATGCCGTACAGCCCAAACTGAATGACAAACAATGGAAGATGATGAAAAAGGAATCCAAAATTAAATCTACCGATCTCCCGGAAGATACAAAGACAGGGTTTTATGACCAGGAAGGGAATGAAGTTGCTTCACAGGGTTGATCATCCTGTTCCGCTGATTTTTCTTTTTTTATTCATGTGCAGGGCGTAACCTTGTAGAATTCTTTTGCGGCCCTGTTCATTTAAAAGGCTGCAGGAATACAAACATGCAGCATTTTAAAGTTTACAGCAAACCCGACCTGCTCTCACTGACAAAAGTAAGGCGCTTCGAAACCAAGACCGGTGAAAGGCTGCAGGTAGCCAATCATCCGGAAGATATTGCAGATTCAATCCGGCAGTCATCAGCTCCTTTTGTTTTATTCGGGATCCCGGAAGATTTAGGAGCCAAGGGTAACCTTGGTATTGGAGGAACGGATACACTCTGGATTCCATTTCTGCAATCTTTCCTGAATATTCAAAGCAATGATTTTTTGATGGCAATGAAGTATTGCTGATGGGCCATTTTGATTTCGGAGATATTCAATACCTGATTGATACCACGGCCAAAAGTGATGAAGAAAGGATTGAAGCCTACCGGCATGCTGTGAATACGATTGATGATGAAGTGGAACACCTGGTAAAACTGATTACGGAAAATAAAAAAATACCCATCGTGGTGGGAGGGGGGCATAATAATTCCTATCCCCTCATTAAAGGAGCCGCTAAAGGCTGGTACCGCGCCGGCAAACTGGAACTGGCTCAGATTAATTGTATCAATATGGATGCTCATGCCGATTACCGGCCACTGGAAGGCCGTCATAGCGGCAATGCATTTCGTTATGCAGAAGAAGACGGATATCTGCAGAAATACTGTGTGATCGGATTACATGAAAATTATATTCCGCAAAACAGCTGGGTGGATATTGTCAATAATCCTTTTATAGACTGTATCACATTCGAAGACATATTTGTGCATGAGAAAAGAACCTTTATGCAGGCGGTTTCACATGCCACCGGTTTTACCGAAGATACCATGACGGGGATCGATATTGATCTGGATGGAATTCAGAATACGCTCAGCAGTGCCATGACCCCGGTGGGAATCAGTCCGGTACATGCCCGGCAATATGTTTCATTTGCAGCTGCCGATACAAAAGCAGCATACTTTCATATTTGTGAAGGAGCCACCCGTTTAACGGATGGACGTACAGATGCCACCAGCGGTAAACTGGCCAGTTACCTGGTTAGTGACTTTATTAAAGGAATTACTATCGTTGATAAATAACCATGAAGAAAGATTCATTTACTGACAGACTCCTCTATGGTATCCTTGGCGGAATTGCTGTGTTGGTGGGTGGATATTTTGTAAAATTGATGTGGGGACATGAACGGCATTCCATACCATCTAAAATCAGAGGGATTCCTTACCTGGTTTTGATTCTGGGATTGTTTACACTTGCCTATGCCATTTTTGGAATGGCCAAAAAAAACGATGATCCTAAACCTTCAGATCAGCCACCTCAGGAACCGGTTTAATAAACTATCATCTTTTTTTCAATTAAAAAGCCGGGTCCCTGATGCCGGGATCTGCCTTAGCTGCAACTTTTTTCATTGTTGTTCGATAGCCGGCGGTTTCCTTTGAATTTTTATCCTGTTCTAAAGCCCTTACAATTCCTGTTAAGGCCCATATATTATTATTGTTTACTGACAGATCCTTTTTTAAAACGGCAAGGGCTTCTTTCCATTTGCCGGCTTTCATCAAAGCATTGCCCAGATAATGTTTTGGATTCAGCATCCAGTCCCTGGGTTCGTTATAAACCATATTGGTTTCAATGGAATCAGCTATTTTATAATGCCGGATGGCACCATCCAGGAGATTCCGTTCTTCATGGATCACACCCAGCAGTAATTGCTCGGCCACCCCGGCAGATGCTATGGCCGGAGAAAAAGGTAAAAAGGGCAGGTAGAGGGAAGAATCTTTCATCCTCTCCCTGAGCTGATCCAATGCATGGGCAGCCAAATCAAATTTCTTTTTTTTGGCAAACGCAACACCCTGTCCAAAATGATATAATAGCTGGGAGAAGACCTGACCATCCCCCGGTGGTTTCATTTCCTGCAGGAGCTCCCATTTTCCAAACCGCAGATAAACCAGTACAGGGGTGGAGTGGATATACTGCAAATAACTACCCATCGGGGCAGGTATTTTTAAATAATCCGAAGGTATACCTGCAACCGTTTCCCTGGCCGCATCAATCGCCTCATTGTATTGACCGCGCAACATGGCATGATTGGTTTTCATATGCAGGTTATGGATTAGGTAAAGGAAGTCGGCACCTGCCGCGGGAGCATATATGCCAAGCGATTGCTGATAACTTTGAACAGCTTTTGTATTCACAGCTACACCTTTCCCGTAATCCCCCGTTCTTAAAAAAATATGGGAAGGCATATGGACTAAATGAGATAAACCCGGATTGGTTATCCCCAGTCTTTCTGCACTGGGCAGGGCCTTTGCAGCAAAGGGGGAAGGCTCCATTACATGGATATAATAATGATTGGCACCTGGGTGAAGCGGACTGACCGATAATGTTTTTTCGAGGACTGTCCGGATCCGCGGTGTCCAGGGTTTGGGACTGCCATCGTTAAACCATAGGTCCCAGGGATGTTCCAGCATCATCGCATCCGCATAAAGTACGGCAGCATCCGAATTCCCGGGGAACTGCTGATATACCTCCTGCATTTTTGCGGTATAAAATTCATTTAATTTCTTCCGGGTGGCATCTGCTGAATCAACAATATACCGGACAGACATCGCTGCAATCAGGGCTTTTTCAAAACCAGAAGCCTTGTCCGAATATGCATTCGCTTTTTCCAGTGCTTCTAATGCTGCGGGAGAAGCGATATACCCAAAATCATTGATATTGGGTCCATAGGCCAGTGCCTGTGCCCAATAAAGCATGGCACACTCGGGATCAAACCGGGAGGCTTTGGCAAAAGATGCCATGGCTTCAATGATATGAAAACCATAATAAGTGTTGATACCCTGGTTGAAATAGAACTGGGCACTGTCATTAGCCGTACTTATTTTCCATTGGTATTTTCCGGCTCCCGGTAACGGAGGGATATCTGATGTTTCCAGCCAGTCATTCAGCTCATTCCAGTCGGGGGAACAACGGACAATTTTTTTCTTGCTGTCAGCAATAGAAAGCTGCTGCTCCTGAGAAGAAGGTTTTTGTACTATTTCTGTAAACGCAAATAGCAGCGCAACTACAAATGCTGCGGATACAAAGATGAATTTTTGCCGCATATCATTGGTTTTTGTTACTAAAAGGTACGAAACTTTTAATAACCTGATATTGCGTCAGGATTGTTTCTCTTCCAGCTGCATTATTTTTTCAAACTGCTTCTCGTATTGATCATTCAGTTGTTTCAATTCCTGATCCGCTTTTTTGTAAGCAGCCTCTGTTTCCAGGAATTTTGATTTATCTGAATAAGTGGACGGATTAGCCAAAGAGGCTTCGAGTGTGGCTCTTTGCTGATTTAATTGTGCAATACGTTCTTCCAGTTGTTGAAACTGTTTCTGTGCTTTTTCAGATTTTATTGGCAGTTTTGGAAACAAAATAACGGTCGTGACTGACAAGAATCATGGTGCCTTCGTATTTGTTAAGTGATTCGATCAGCAGATCACAACTATGCATATCCAGGTGGTTCGTCGGTTCATCCAGCATCAGGAAGTTAGCCTTGCTGATGATCACCTTGGCCAGGGCCACCCTTGCTTTTTCACCACCACTCAAAATCCTGATTCTTTTATCCGCATCATCACCACTGAACAAAAAGCAACCCAGCAGACTGCGCAGTTCCAGTTCCGTCATCTGACTGCCGCATTCCTTCATTTCATCAATAATGGTATTGTTCACATTCAATGCTTCCAGCTGGTGCTGGGCATAAAAACTCTCATCTACATTATGTCCCCATTTTCGTTCCCCGGCAAATGTTTCAATACCGGCTATGATCCGGAGTAATGTTGATTTTCCTTTTCCGTTGGCACCGATCAGAGCAATCTTATCACCCCGGTCAATTTCCACACTGGAATCCCGGATGATGACCTGTTCCCCAAATGATTTTGAAATATGTGATAATTCAGTAATGATCTTGCCGGGCACTTTATCCACACGGAAATTGATCCGGATATTGGGACGTTCAAATTCCACATCTTCGATTCTATCCAGCTTGTCCAGTTTTTTGATCAGACTTTGTGCCATGGCCGCCTTACTGGCCTTAGCCCTGAATCTCTCAATCAGTCTTTCATTCTGCCGGATATAATCCTGCTGGTTTTCATAAGCCTTCTGCTGCATTTCAATGCGGATGGCTTTTTCTTTTTCGTAATAATCAAAGTTGCCTGAATAAATATGCAGTTGCTGCTGGTACACTTCCACAATTTTGGTCACCATCCGGTTCAGAAAATATTTATCATGGCTCACGATCACCACGGCTCCGGGATAATGCAGCAGGTATTTTTCAAGCCATTCAATAGAAGGAAGGTCAAGGTGGTTGGTCGGTGGATCATCTTTGCCAGCAATACCCGCATCCGCCAGCCTCCGCTGAATTCTTTATAAGGCCGGGAAAGGTCTGCATTTGCAAAACCAAGACCCTGTAAAACTTCTTCCGTTTTATGATGAATATTGTAACCACCCAGGGTTTCCAGTTCATGCAGGCGGTCGCTGTATTCATGCAGGGTTTTTTCATCCCCGGTTTTTTCCAGTTCGATCCCCAGTATCTCGATCTCTTTTTCCAGTTGCTGTACTCTTTCAAAAGCGCTGAGTGCCACTTCCAGGATGCTTTCATTGGTATCAAAACTCAGCAGGTCCTGATGCAGGTAACCGATACTGGTACTCCGGCTTCTTTCCACCGTTCCTTTGGAAGGAAGATATTCACCCACCAGCAACTTAAGTAATGTGGATTTACCGGTTCCGTTATAACCGATCAGACCAATCCTTTCCCCCGGTTGTATATGCCAGGTGGCATCTTCCACGATCGTTCTTGCACCAAATTCAAATGTGAGACTCTGTAATCCGGCCAGCATAAATTATAATCAAATGTTAAGCTGGCAAAATTAATGTAATGCAGCCGATGTTCTGCCCTTTGGCAATTATCTTTGCCCTTGTTTTTCAGGTAATGAACCATCTTTTGCACAGTCTGTTATCCCCTTTATGTTCAAATTCGTCACTGTGATACTGCTGGTGCTCCTATCAGCCCCCTTTTGGCCCAAAATCCTGCTACCGGGACCGACCGTTATGTGATCAACGGGTATATCCGGGATAGCCTCACCGGGGGAAACCATCATCGGTGCCACGATATCCGTAAACGGGCAGTCAAAGGGGGTGGCCAGTAATCAATATGGTTTTTATTCTATTACACTGGATAAAGGAACCTACCAGCTTCAATATTTCCCATGTTTCCTACCTCGGCAAAACAATTGATGTGGACTTGATCGGGTAATATCACCTGAATGCAGACCTGTTGTCCCAGGCCATCAGGTAATACAGAAGTGGTGGTTTAGTAAGCGCCGCGATGGGAATGTGAAGAATGCCCAGATGGGAAAGATTGATCTCTCCATGAATCAGATTAAAAATATCCCTGCCTTCATGGGAGAGATTGATTTATTGAAAGCCCTTCAACTTCTGCCTGGTGTACGCAATGCAGGTGAAGGGAATGCCGGTTTTTATGTGAGGGGAGGAGGACCCGACCAGAACCTGATTATCCTGGATGATGCGGTAGTGTATAATCCGGGCCACCTCTTTGGCTTTTTCTCCGTATTTAATTCAGATGCCATCAAAAATGTGTCCCTGATCAAAGGCGGTATGCCCGCCCAGTATGGCGGCAGGCTTTCATCCGTTGTAGATGTGGTAATGAAGGATGGTAACAGCAATAAACTCCAGATGGATGGGGGAATAGGCCTTGTGGCTTCCCGCTTCTCCATACAGGGACCATTGAAAAAAAATAAAGCCTCATTTATTGTTTCAGCCCGCAGAACCTACATTGATGCCCTGATCAAACCCGCGATTAAAAAAAGCAGCAGTTTCTACGGATCAGGATATTATTTCTATGACCTCAACGCCAAAGTAAATTATCGTTTTTCTGATAAAGACCGTTTGTATATCAGTGGATTATTTCGGCAGGATGTATTTGATTTTGTAAATGGAAAACGATCCTTCAGCACCAATATTCCTGGGGCAATTCCACCGCAACAGTAAGCTGGAACCATGTGTTCAACCGCCGCCTATTTGCCAACACCACCCTGGTGTACAATGATTATAAATTCAAGTTCTCCGCCAGCCAGGAAAATTTTGAGATCGGACTCTCTTCAGGTATTAAGGATGGTACTTTTAAAACGGATTTTGATTATTATCCGCTTCCCAATCACAAACTGAAATTTGGCGGCTTGCTGACCTATCACAAATTTATTCCCAATGTAGCCAGCGGCCGGCAGGATTCCGTGATTTTTACACCCAATAATGAAAGCAACAAGTTCGCAGCTGAGGCAGCCTTATACATTCAGGACGATTGGGAACTGGGAGAAAAATTCAAGATCAATTACGGTTTGCGATACACCAGTTTTACTCAGTTGGGACCCTATACCCGTTATACCAGGGATGCTGATGGCAACAAACTGGACAGTACAGCATATGGATCTTTTAAACCAGTGAAAACCTATGGCGGACTGGAACCCCGGGTGACGATCCGATATGCCATTGACGATGAAACCTCGGTTAAAGCGGCGGTCTCTCGCAACTACCAATACATACACCTGGTCAGCAATTCTGGTAATACACTTCCCACTGATCTTTGGGTACCCAGTACTTACCTGGTAAAGCCACAGATCAGCTGGCAATATGCAGCAGGGTTCTTTAAAAATTTTGCAGATAACAAATATGAAACTTCGGTAGAGGTTTACTACAAAGACATGAAAAACCAGGTGGATTACAAGGAAGGGTATACACCTTCTCTGAAAGATCCGGAAGAGGAATTTGTTTTTGGAAACGGGTGGAGTTATGGTGCAGAATTCCTCGTGAATAAACAAAAAGGCAGACTGACCGGCTGGATTGGTTATACCCTCTCATGGACCTGGAGAAAATTCAAAGAGCTGAACTACGGAATTAAATTCCCCACCCGTTATGATCGAAGGCATGATCTGTCCGTAGTAGCCAATTATGAACAAAACAGCAAATGGAAATTCGGCGCGGTACTGGTGTATGGTACCGGGAATGCCATTACCCTGCCGGAGCGGTTTTATTTTATCAATGGGGTACTCACCCAGGAATACAGCCGGCTGAATCAGTACCGGATGAAAGCCTATCACCGGCTGGATCTCTCTGCCACTTATACACCGGTTCCCAAAAAGAAAAGAAGGGTGAATGGCTATTGGGTATTCAGCATCTATAATGTGTACAGCCGTTTAAATCCCTATTTTATCTACTTTGACCAGGAAGGATCAGCCGTAAATGGCGATCTGAAAGTACAGGCCAAACAGGTTTCCCTGTTCCCTGTGATACCGGCCGTTACCTGGAACTTCAAATTTTAGTACCCTTTTCAGGGGATGTTTTGTATTTGGTTCGCGCTGCGAAAGCCATTAGCTTTATATTTCCTTCCAATTCCTCCTGAATCAGCCCCGTCCCTAGTTTCATTCACCATAAACCACCAACTATGCAAAAGTATTTTCTGAAAAATGATGCCGGCGATCAGGAGGGCCCTTTCAGTCCGGAAGAACTAATAGCCAAAGGTATCGGACCGGATACACCAGTTTGGTACGAAGGGCTCGAAAACTGGACCACCGTTTCACAGGTAGATGAACTGCAGTCAGCACTTAGCAACATACCCGTTAGCCCGGTTACTGCAGAAACTTTCAGCTCCGAGATTTTGCCCGTAGAAGAACCCGTCGTTATTCAGGCTGAACCAGTTGTTGAACCCGTTGTAGCTGCAGCTGCCCCGGAACCAGTAGCACCAGTTGTGGCAGCAGCCGCTCCGGTAGCTGCCATACCCGCAAAACCTGCACGGGCAAAAGGCAATCCTGCCATCACCTGGGCATTGTCATTACTGGTGCTGGGAGGTACAGGTTATTATGTATACCAGGATATGGAAAAAAACAAAGCCAGCAAATCTGTAACCGGCACAGAAATCGGAACCAGCAGCGATACAACAATAGTATTAACAGAAGATCCCGGCAATACGACAGATGAAAAACAGGATCCTGAAATTACAACGGAGGTAACAGATACCTTAACCACAACAGACAGCAAAGATCCCGTGGAGGGAACAGATAAACCGGCTGATGTTGCAGTGAAAAAAGATGAAGTGAAAAAGCCCGTAGTGCCTGTTGTCGATAAGAAGGAAGAAGAGAAAAAGAAAAAATTAGCTGCGGAAGCAAAGAAAAAAGAAGAGGAGAAGAAAAAGCTACTGGCCGCCCAGGCATTGGCTGCTAAAGAAATGGAAATGCGGAATGGCTGGGTTCGTTATGTTACCATTGGATCATTTACCACGGAAGGAGATGATAAAGTAAAACCTTTTACTATTCCGGTTTACAATGGTTTCAATGTAGCCGTTGATAAAGTAACCCTGCGGGTAGATTACCTGAAAAAGGAAAAAATAGTCGCGACAGAAACCCTGGTTTTGGGCACGATTCCCGCCAAGAGCGGATCCAATATTCAGGCAACCGGTAATAAAAAAGGAAAGAGTGCGAATGTTTATATCGTTGGCGCCAGCAGCAGGGCATTACATTTTGTTATCCCTCAACCGGCGGCAAGGCAGGTGATCAGTACTACTGTAATTAAAGTCTTTTGAGATAAATTGAATCTGATTCGGCTGCATCGGCAGCCGAATTTTTTTATGGGGTTCGCTGGGCAGTGCCGGGCTTCTCATAAATAAACCGCACCATGGAGTTTTTCTGATCATCTGATGTGAGATAGAGCTGGTATCTTTTATCACCGGCATTTACAATCATCAGGGCAGTATTCGGGGGTATCGATCCCAGATTTTCTCCCACCATGATTAGTTCCTGCTCCGGTTTCTTGAAATCAATCCGCAAAGTCATGGAAACAGGTTTGGTGGTCAGTCTTTTACCGGTAACCACAGGCATTCCATTGGCATAAACAGAAATGGTATCACCATCAATAGTGCCATTATCGTAAAAATCAATCTGGATCAGACCGGTATCAACCTTGATTTCTTTCACCAGTTCCACTTTTCTTTTGGTCAGGGCAGGAGGTAATTTGAAATCAGGTTTAAAAGTGGATTTATCAAAACGGGTGAGGACCAGGGTGCCGGGGTCACAGGCCGTTTTACCATCGGTGGCCTTGCCCGTCCAGGATCCACGAAGCTGCTCTTCTGTAACCACATTTCCGCCCCCTTTATGAAAACTGAGTACATACCGCTTTACACAGGGCACACAATCTTCCCGGATTTTAAAAGTGACAATCCCATTCTCCTGTATAATGATCTGGTTACTGTCTTTTTTGAAAGTGCCCTCAAAATTCTCCCTTACATAATTGAGGGAGTCGGAAAAATGATAGGCTGTACCTGTAATTTTGGAACCGGCTACCTGCAATTGCAATTCGATATTATAAACCGGGAAACACCCACCGGGAGCCATTACCAGTTTCCCCTTCCAGATGCCATTAATATCCTGAGCCTGACCAAGGGTAGCGGAGAAGAGGAAAAGATATAAAAGGAAGCGATGATTCATGTATTGACCGGAAAAATAAAATAAATAATCATGCAGGGCTTAAAAACTTGTCACACGGCCACGGGAATACAGCAACGGTTAATTTTAATCCGGTTTCTTGTATTTAAACCTGACGACTGCGTTTTTCTGTTCAGTAGACGTAATACGCACATCAAAACGTTGCTCGCCGGCTTCCACCACCATTAAAGAAGTATTAGGAGGGATGGTTCCCAGGTTTTCGGCCACCATGGTCAGCTCATGTTCGCCATCATCATCACTCATTGGAATGGTTACTATCAATGGGGTAGTGGTCAGTCTTTTTGAAGCAAGTACCAGTTTATTATCCAGGAAAACAGAAATCGTATCCCCGTCAATTTCCCCGTTATCGTAGAGTTTTACGGTGACGACCGGTACACTAACGGTAAACACTTTGACCAGCTCGTTGGTCCGGTTTTTAATGACCGGCGGAGCGGGAATCACCACTTTGGGTTTGGGTTTTACAAGCGGGTCAGTAATGATTTTACGGGTTGTATCCTTCTTTTCTACAGGAGGAATCACAGGCTTGGTTACAGGTTTGGTAACCACCGGAGGCGGGTTATTAGGTTTGGTATTATTGTTATTGGGGGTCACCGGTGGTTTGGTAACGGGTTTGGTTACCGGTGGGTTTACTTTAACCTGTGTATCCTTTTTAGGAGGAGGTGGCTGATTCACGATCACCGGCCGGGCCTTGATCTTGTTTTTTAAAAAAGGCTCTACATAAAAATCGGTTGTATTCACTTTGCGGAGAAAGACCTTGCCATTTCCGCAATCACCCCATCTTCCACCGGAAGGGGAACTGTACTTGCTTTCATATTTACCCAGGTAGGTCCCTTCCAGGTATTCCTCCTTTCCCGACCGGGAATAACTGAGATTATAATTCATGATGCAGGTGCCACCACCCAGACTGCTTTTGACTTCAACCGTTTTAATCTCACGGATCCGGAAAGAAGCGGAATTCTTGACAAAATTGCCGGTCATGGTGGCTTTCCCATAAAAACGCACATCCAGATAAGAATAGGAGACACCTGTGGCAGCTGAAATTCCTTTTTGCAACACCTGGAATTCCAGTTTGTAATAATCTCCGGTTTCGGTAATAAAATAACCCTTCCAGATCCCGGTCACATCCTGGGCAGGAAGTAAAAAAGAGAAAGCGGTCAGCAAAGAAAAGGACAAGGCAAATTTTCTGAACATAATCCACCTGATAACAGGGTCAAAACTAACGAATAAGTTCGTACGGGAAGATGGAACTCCGGCAATAGTTTGTTAATTTTGCCCTCCTGAAATCAAGCAGGAAAAACAGATTATGATCAAGATTACACTTCCGGACGGTGCAGTAAGAGAATATGAAAAAGGAACCACAGCACTGGGCGTGGCCAAATCCATTTCTGAAGGACTGGCACGAAAAGTATTAGCAGCTGAAATCAATGGACAGGTTTGGGATGCCACCCGCCCCATCGGGCAGGATGCTACCTTAAAACTGCTGACCTGGAATGATACGGAAGGGAAGAATACTTTCTGGCATTCTTCAGCCCACCTGATGGCGGAGGCTGTGGAAGCGCTGTTTCCTGGCGTAAAATTCTGGGTAGGGCCTCCTGTTGAGAATGGTTTTTATTATGATATGGATCTGGGTGATCGCAAAATGAGTGAAGAAGACCTGTTGGCACTGGAGAAAAAAATGAATGAACTCGCCAAAAAGAACAGCGAGTATATCCGCAAAGAAATTCCGAAGGCTGAAGCACAGCAATATTTTACGGAGAAAGGCGATGAGTATAAGCTCGATCTGCTGAGTAACCTCAGCGATGGAGAAATCACTTTTTATACCCAAGGCGAATTCACCGATCTCTGCCGCGGACCCCATATTCCCAATACCGGTTTTATCAAAGCCATCAAGCTGATGAGTATTGCCGGGGCCTATTGGAAAGGGGATGAGAAAAATAAAATGCTGACCCGGGTTTACGGCGTTACTTATCCTTCCCAGAAAGAGCTGGATGAGTACCTGCTGATGCTGGAGGAAGCGAAAAAAAGAGATCACCGTAAACTGGGTAAGGAACTCGGTATTTATACTATGGATGATCAGGTAGGACCGGGGCTGATCTTATGGATGCCCAATGGTACCGTGATTATTGAGGAACTGGAGAAGCTGGCCAAAGAAACCGAATTACAGGCCGGTTATAAAAGAGTGGTGACCCCGCATATTGCCAAGGAAAGTATGTACCTCACCAGCGGTCACCTGCCTTACTATGCAGACAGCATGTTTCCTCCCATGGAAATGGATGGGGAGAAATATTACCTGAAAGCAATGAACTGTCCGCACCACCATAAAATTTTTGACGCGGAACCTAAAAGCTACAAGGATTTACCTTACCGCCTTGCCGAATACGGTACCTGTTACCGGTATGAGCAAAGCGGGGAATTGTTTGGACTGATGCGGGTGCGATGCCTGCACATGAACGATGCCCATATCTATTGCACCAAGGAACAATTCGCACAGGAATTCAGGGCAGTCAATGACATGTACCTGAAATATTTCAAAATATTCGGGATAGAAAAGTATGTGATGCGCTTGTCATTACATGACCCGGAAAAACTGGGACAGAAATATGTGAATGAGCCGGAACTGTGGAATGAAACAGAAGAACTGGTCCGTAATGTATTGATTGAAACCGGAGTGCCCTTTGTAGAAGTAAAAGGAGAAGGTGCTTTCTACGGTCCGAAGATCGATGTACAGATTTGGAGCGCCATTGGCAGGGAGTTTACACTGGCTACCAACCAGGTGGATTTTGCCCAGAGCCGCAGTTTCAAACTCTCATTCACCAACCAGCAAAATGAGCCGGAAGTTCCATTGATCATTCACCGGGCGCCCCTGGGTACCCATGAAAGGTTTATCGGATTCCTGCTGGAACATTATGCAGGCAAATTCCCGCTCTGGCTGGCACCGGTTCAGGTGAAGGTATTGCCGATCAGCGATAAGTTCCTGGACTATGCAAAGACTGTTTCCGATCAGCTGAAAAAAGCTGATATTCGCTGTGAAGTGGACGACCGGAATGAAAAATCGGCAAGAAAATCAGGGATACTGAATTAATGCGAGTACCTTACATGCTGGTAGTGGGAGAGAAGGAAATGAATGAAGGAAAAGTGGCCGTGCGCCGTCAGGGTAAGGGAGATGTGGGAGTGAAATCAGTAGAAGAATTCCTGCAGGATGCGGTTACCGAAATCCGGGAAAGAAGAGAAGAGTAGTTTTTTATCAGTTGCCCCGATTCCTGAGTAGGGAGCAATCATCATAAGACAAATCAATGCCCGTCAGGAAGGGCTCACTAAAATAATTCAATGGCAGTACCACAAAAACCCGGAGGCGGGTTCAGCAGGCCACCAGGCCAGGGCGGTTTCAGACCCGGGGGTGGCGGATTTAACAAAGGCGGTTTTAATAGAAATAAATTCGGACCGCGCAAAGAAGCAGAACACCGCATTAATCACTTTATCCGGGTGCCACAGGTCCGGTTAGTGGGCGACAATGTGGAAGTTGGAATTTATGATACCCCTGATGCGATGAAAATGGCACAGGAACAGGGTCTTGACCTGGTAGAAATTTCCCCCACAGTTGATCCCCCCGTTTGCAAAATCATTGACTACAACAAATTCCTCTACGACAAAAAGAAGAAGGAAAAGGAAATGAAGGCCAAGAGCAAGGTCTCTGAAGTAAAAGAGATTCGCTTTACGCCCAATACGGATGATCATGATTTTGATTTCAAAGCGAAACATGCTGAAAAATTTCTTCAAGATGGAAATAAAGTAAAAGCATATGTTCAGTTCAAAGGACGTGCGATCCAGTTTCAGGACAGAGGTCAACTCCTCCTGCTGAAATTTGCCGAGCGGCTGGCTGAAGTGGGGATTCTGGAAAGTATGCCTAAAATGGAAGGCCGCAGAATGCTGGCGATGTTCGCGCCCAAGGGCAAAAAGAAAGCCTGATTCATATGGACCAATAATTAATTTAAACCCGCGCTTGCGGGTTTTTTTATTACCTGTTAATGGCAAATAGCTGCCGCTTGTACAAAAAAACAAACAAGAGAATAATAAATCAGGCCATTACGTATCTTAGGCAGATTATTAAAGGCTAAACACCATTTCTATGCAAAGAATATTGCTTTCCATTTTGAGCATTTTTTTACTGGTTCTGTCTGTATCCGCTCAGCGTTCCGACAGCACCCGACGCCTTCCCGGCGGAGGGAACGGGAGCGGCCCCAAACCCTATCGCGAAGTGATCACTTCAAGAGCTGTTTCTGACCAGGGTTTGTTCACTGTACATAAACTGGATGATAAGTATTTTGTTGAGATCCCCGACTCGATCCTTGGCAGGGAATTGCTGGTGGTTAACCGCATTTCAAAAGCTTCCGCCGGTATGCGGAGCCAGGGCAGTTTTTTTGGTTATGGCGGTGACCAGATTGGTCAGAATGTAATCCGGTTTGAACGTGGCCCCAATAATAAAGTCTTTATCCGCAGCATCTCCTTTGCAGAATATGCCAAAGACTCCAGTTCCCCTATGTTTACAGCGGTCAACAATTCAAACGTTCAGCAAATTTCAGCTTCATTTGACCTGAAATCTCTGGGAAAGGATTCAAGTGGCGTGGTGATTGAAATGACAGAATATTTCAACGGAGATAATGATATCCTGTTTTTCGGACCGGGTGCAAAAAGCGCACTTCGGTTAGGTGGTTTACAACCTGATAAATCTTATATCAACACGGTTCGTTCATTCCCTATTAATCTGGAATTGAAAACGGTTAAAACATATAGCCGGGCTGTCGCCATGGGTACTGTCGCTACCGGTGGTGCCGCTCCATCAGGTAACATGACCATGGAACTGAACAGTTCAATTGTATTGCTTCCTAAAGTGCCAATGCAGGCCCGTCTTTATGATCCCAGAGTAGGCTATTTTAATGTGGGATATAATGATTTTGATGCCAATCCCCAGGGGGTTAAACAGATCAGTATGGTTAAGCGCTGGAGACTGGAACCCAAGGCCGGTGACTGGGAAAAATACATGCGTGGGGAGCTGGTGGAACCACAAAAACCCATCATTTTTTATATTGATCCTGCTACTCCAAAAAAATGGATTCCCTATCTCATGCAGGGTGTGAATGACTGGCAGATTTGTTTTGAGAAAGCAGGGTTTAAAAATGCCATCATGGCTAAAATGGCTCCTACCTGGGAGGAAGACAGCACCTGGAGCCTGGATGATGCCAGGAATTCAGCCATCGTTTATAAACCTTCCGATATTCCCAATGCCAGCGGACCCAGTATTTCAGACCCCCGCAGTGGTGAAATCATGGAAAGCCATATCAACTGGTATCATAATGTAATGGCACTGGTCCGTGACTGGTATTTTGTACAATGCGCACCAGTGGATCCAAGGGCCCGTAAACTCGTTTTTGATGATGAACTGATGGGCCGGCTGATACGTTTTGTATCATCACATGAAGTAGGACATACCCTGGGTTTGCGTCATAATTTTGGATCCAGTTCAGCTGTCCCGGTTGAAAACCTGCGGAACAAAGCCTGGCTCGATGCCAATGGACATACCCCTTCCATCATGGATTATGCCCGTTTTAATTATGTGGCACAACCCGAGGATAATATTACCGGTGAAGGCTTGATGGCCAGGATCGGTGATTATGATAAATGGGCCATTGAATGGGGATATAAACTCTTTCCTCAATACACTTCCCCCGAGGCCGAAAAGGGTCACCTGAACAGATGGGTGATTGATAAATTAAAAGATAAAAGACTTTGGTTTGGATCCGAATCCAATCCCGATGATCCCCGCAGCCAGAATGAACAAATCGGAGATGACCCGATGAAGGCAGGAGTCTATGGCATCAAGAACCTTCAAAGGATGATCCCCAATCTGATAGAATGGACCCGCTCACCCAATGAGGATTACAGCAGCCTGAGAGATATGTATACGGCGGCAGCAGGTCAGTTTCGTTTGTACAATGGCCATGTTGCCAAATTCGTAGGCGGTATCATGGAAACTCCCAAAACACAGGAACAGTCCGGCCCGGTATATGAAATCGTACCGGAACAAAAACAAAGGGAAGCGGTTGACTTCCTCAACAAACAGCTCTTTACCACACCGACCTGGCTGATTAACCAGGATATCTTTGAAAAAACAGGGGAGTCTGGTACCAGGGTCATTGGCCTTTTACAGGATAATGCACTGAGCCGGCTGATCAGCAGCCGAACCCTTGGCAAATTAATAGATGCAGAAGCAGTGAACGGTAACAATGCTTACCAGGTGACTGAATTACTGGCTGATCTTAAAAAGGGAATCTGGTCCGAACTGGCTGCCCGTAAGCCGGTTGATATTTACAGACGCAACCTGCAAAAGTCTTATGTTACTACCCTGATTGGTCTGATTGCCCCTTCTTCCGCTCCTGTTACCAGCGGAACATTTACCATCAGTATTGCTGGAGGAGTCTCAGATAAATCGGATGTAAAGAGTATTGTGCTGGCCCATTTGGCCGCCTTAAGATCCGAGATTAATGCAGGGGCTTCAGGAATTGCTGACCCAATGACAAAATATCATTTGCAGGATTTGTCAAAGAGAATAGATAAAGCGTTGAATCCAAAGGATTAAACAATTTCTATTTATAATAAATTACAGATAAGGGCGGGTTCTCAAAACCCGCTTTTTTCTTATAAATCGGCTTGGCCTCTTGCGGTAGATTTGCTATCTTTGCACCCCGTTGAAAAATGGGACCCGCCAGGCGGGATTATTTCCTGAAGAGGTTCGATAAAGGTCCCCCGGTGGGGAATGCCTCAAAGGTGTACAATTAATACTGGGTAAAATGCCTAAAGTAAAAACGAATTCCAGTGCCAAAAAACGCTTTAAAGTAACGGCAACCGGAAAGATCATGCATCAGAAGAGTTTCAAGCGTCACATTCTGACGAAGAAATCCAAGAAAAGAAAACGCAACATGCGGAAGGACGGAACGGTAGCAAAATCTCATCTTGATTTTGTAAAACGTTTGCTGCGCCTGAAATAAGCTGCTGTCTATTCATCAATTTTTAACTCTAAACTCTTTATTATATGCCCCGTTCAGTCAACTCTGCTGCCAGTAAGGCCCGCAGAAAAAGAATCCTGAAACAAGCCAAAGGTTACTATGGCAAACGTAAAAATGTTTACACCGTTGCTAAAAACGTTGTAGAAAAAGGTATGACCTACATGTTTGTAGGCCGTAAACTTAAGAAAAGGGAATACCGCAGCCTGTGGATTGCCCGTATCAATGCAGCCGTTCGTGCTGAAGGAATGACCTATTCAACCTTCATCAACAGTTTGCAGAAAAAAGGAATTGAACTCGACCGTAAAGTACTGGCTGATCTGGCCATGAACAATCCGGAAACATTCAAGAGCCTGATTGACTCAGTGAAGTAAGTCAATTAGCTAACTTATAAAAAAAGAGGCTGTCGTAAATGACCGCCTCTTTTTGTTTCTTGTATCTTGTGATTTGTATTTTTTTGTTTATTGTCTCTTGTATCTTTTGATTTGTTTTTTCTTTGTTTCTTGCTTCTTTGTATTTTTCTCTACTACTGCCCGAAGCTCTTCTTGATCTGCTCCTCCGCACATTTGGCCAATACAGCATTAAACTCATCGGCTTTCTTTTGATCGTCCTTTACTTTATTCCAGGCCTCTCCCTGTTTTACTGAACAATCCTTTTGGGCCTCTGCACGTTTAGGGTCTGCCGGATCCATGGCATTGGCTTTTTTAGAACATTCACATACTTCTTCTCCGATCTGGGTTCCGCTTTTGCTTTTTCCGCAGGACACTAAAAATGTTGCCGAAAGGGCGAGGATGGCGATTTTCTTAATCATGATGTTTGGTTTGGTATTTGGTGTTTAAATAAATGAATTTGAAATGGTGCGATCAGTCACCGGTATAGGTTCTTTTAAATGCTTTACCATCCCAGTAAATGACGAATGTGGCCCGTTCAAAATACTCCACATTAATGGCATCTCCTTTTAGTTTGAAAGGGGCCTGATCCATTCCAGCCAGTTCTCCTTTGGGATATGTGGAGATGGCACAGACTTCAATATCTTCTTTCCAGAAACTGATCCGGTCCTGACTCATTGGCTGACCCAGCAAGATCGCCAGCTGGTATTCGGCTTTGTCTTTTGTTTTAACCAGGGCAGCCAGATCAGCCTGTCCGTCTCCGTTAAAATCTCCCTTCGTCAGATACGGATAATCAGGATTTTCTTTCCGCTTGGGCGCAATAAAATAATCAAACACATCTTTTTTCCATCCTGCAGATGTATCGGAAAGCACTGCCAGGGTTCCGCCCGATTTTTCATGGAGCAGCTGATTCACCTGATTGAGTTCCCCGGAAATATCAGGTTGCAGCGGATGATTTTCCGGCGGAGTCGTGTCTATCCCGGTGATAAGGGTGTCGATTGGAGCTGTTGCCTCTCCGGTTTTTTTGCTGTTGCAGGAAACCAGGATGAATAGACAAAGGATAGTACTCAGTTTCATCATCATTCATTACTGTTTGCTAAAGATAAATGGAAAATTGGCTTAAGCAGCTCCCAATACGACCAGCAATGCAAAAACAACGGCTGCAAAAATCAGCAGCCAGCTGAAAAATACTGCGCCGGCAATTCCAAGTAGAAAAAGCAGCAGCGTAATCCAGAATTTGGTATTAGTCTCCTGCTCATAAAGGTATACGGCAACAGGTGGTAACAAAATGGCCAGTACTACCAGAATCAGCAAATTGACATCCGTTTCCTTTCCCGATTTTTTGCTGGTATAATAATTCCTGATTTCCTTACGGGCCTTTTTAAGCCGCTCTTTACGTTCCTGTTTAGGCAATGATTTAAAGGCCTGAAATGCTTCCCGGGTGATCAACTTATGTTCTTCACTCAGGGAATCCGAAATGGGCAGGACAGGAATGGTGGCACCAAGACGGAAAAAGGTCAGTCCAATAACGAGGAAGAGGAGCATGCTTTTTTTCATAACAAGTCATTTTAGTGAACAGGAAGTTTTACTAAAATTAAGCCCCGCCTATTGGCGGGGCTTATAAATTATTTCAACAGGTGTTAATAGCTCACATAATGTCCAAAGCCTTTACAAAAGAAGTGGTCTGGAAAGGCAGGATCAGGGTCAGCCACTCCCAATGGGTATAAATTGCAAATATGAGGCCAGCGGTAGAAAGCAGGAAAACCAGAAACCAGAGACCACGGTATTTTTTAGTTTGCTCCATTGCAGAAAATTTTTGCAAAAATAAGGCGCAGCGGGGGAATGATAAAAATAGTTTTACAGGTCTGTTAGTATTTACCCTTCCGGATGGCCAATGGTATGGCAAAAAGGGCCCCCGATAGCGCCAATACCCACTTCAACAGCACAACCGCGTGATAAGTTGTAAGCTGACTTACGGATTCCGGATGTCTGATCCACGATAAGAGGTACATATTTTCAACGATATCACAGACCCATGCTATACCTTGAGCGAAGGCCAGAAGCAACAATACACGCCTGATCCAAGGGGTAGGGGATTTCCCCCTGGCCATCATACAAAGGGAGGCGATACCAGGATAAACACCCGCCATAAAGGCAAAATCAAAGTACAAATGATAACCCAGTATTTGCCTGACAGCCGGACTGATCCCGGACAGAATTTCCACCATCCGGTCCCCGGAATAAGAAATCTCCAGTCCGATGATGGTAAAAAGCTGCCCCTGGAACAGAAAATCCTTTTCCATCCACTTCATACAAAAAGCCGTTCCGGCAAATAGCCCCAGCGAAAAAAGAAACAGTTTTCTCCAGCCCTGAATGTTATAACTCATACGTTTGTGTAAATTTTTTCCGATAATTTGCAGCGAACCGGAAAGGTTGCCCGTTTTTTAAACTATATTCGTGACTTAATGTGTTATTGAAACACGACCTGCCGCAAAACCAAAGAAGCACGATTGCGATGAAGTTCCAGTTTTATTTGCGTTTTCATACAAAGTATGGACAAAGTTTATGGATTTCGGGGAGTTCCGACACATTGGGGAACAATGATCCCTCCCGGGCGGTTCCCATGGAATACCTCAATGATGAATTCTGGACCGCTACCATCGAGATCCGGCGTAAAGACCTGGGCCATCAACTCAGTTATAAATACCTGCTGAAGAACGAAGAAGGGGAGTGGGTGAAAGAGTGGGGCCAGGACCGGTTCATGGAAGAGACAGATAAAGAAACTCAGGAAGTCCAGCTGGTAGATACCTGGAATCATGCCGGTGAATATGAAAATGCCTTTTTTTCTGCCCCATTCCAGAAAGTATTACTGAAAAGAAATGCTCCCGGATCTCTCCGGTCATCAGATAAATCACCTACCCATATTTTCAAAGTCAAAGCCCCCCTGCTCAAAAAGCATGAAGCTGTTTGTCTGATGGGAACTGGAACCCGCCTGGGAGACTGGCAAACGGAAAAACCGCTCGTACTCAAAAAGGAAAATGGTGATTCTCCTGGTGACTGGTGGGTGGCAAGACTTGATTTGTCGGATGAAAGTTTTCCGCTGGCTTACAAGTATGGAGTTTATGATAGTTCAACGAAATCATTTGTTCGTTACGAAGATGGCAATAACCGGCTCGTGTACAGTGATGCCGCTAAAAGAAAATTGACCATCCAGCATGATGGCTTCGTTCAGTTGCCGAATAATACATGGAAAGGTTCCGGTGTTGCTATACCCGTATTCAGTCTGCGCAGTAAAAAAAGTTTTGGCGTTGGCGAGTTCAATGATATCCGTTTACTGGCCGATTGGGCGGTAAAGACCGGATTGAAATTAATACAACTGCTGCCGGTTAATAATACCATGTCCAGTTTTACCTGGTTGGATTCATATCCTTATTCTGCCATTTCTGCCTTTGCCCTGCATCCCATTTATATTAACCTGGAAAAAGTGGCGGGTAAAGAATATGCAGAAGAACTGGAACCCCTGAAAAAAATACAGCAGCAGTTGAACGAACTGACCGTGGTGGATTATGAAGAGGTCATGAAGTACAAATTTGCCGTATTGAAAAAGCTGTACACGGCAATGGGAGCGGAGACACTCGCTGCAGAAGATTTCAAAGCATTTTTCAAAGAGAACAAACACTGGCTGGAACCCTTTGCAGCATTTTGTTATTTCAGGGATCAGTATGGAACTGCTGAATTCAGCAAATGGCCAACGAATGCTGTCTATAACAAAGCAGCGATCGATAAAATCTGTGCACCCAAATCACCGCAGTACAAAAGCATTGGCTTTTATTATTTCAACCAGTACCACCTGCACCTGCAGTTAAAAGAAGCATCAGATTATGCCCACAAAAAAGGAATCGTTCTGAAAGGAGATATTCCTATTGGCATTTCACCCAATAGCTGTGATGCCTGGATGGAGCCTGACCTCTACAATATGCAATGGCAGGCAGGTGCACCCCCCGATGATTTTACAGCCGTAGGACAAAACTGGGGATTCCCGACCTATAACTGGAAAAAAATGCAGGAGGATGGCTTTGCCTGGTGGAAAAAACGCTTCCGCCAGATGAGCACTTATTTCGATGCTTTCAGGATCGATCATATCCTCGGCTTTTTCCGGATTTGGAGTATTCCCATCGATGCTGTTCAGGGGATCATGGGTCGCTTTGTTCCCTGCCTGCCAGTTCATATCAATGAATTTGGCGAAAAAGGAATCTGGTTCGATTACCAGCGTTTCTGTAAGCCATTCATTACGGATGAAGTACTGTCTGAAATTTTTAATGATGCCGCCGAACAGGTGAAAGAACAGTTCCTGACCCCCAACGAATTTGGCAGTTATGATCTGCTCCCTGATTTTGATACCCAGAAAAAACTGGAAAAATATTTTGATGAAGAGCTGAAATGCGAAAAGTCAGAACATCACCGGGCCGGATTATATGATCTGATTTCTAATGTTATTCTTTTTGAAGAAGAAGGATCTCAGGGACAGGAATTTCATTTCAGAATCTCAATGGAAAAAACAAGTTCCTTCCGTCACCTGATACCCCATGTACAGGAGAAACTGAAAGATCTCTGCGTGAATTATTTCTTCCGCCGCCAGGATGATTTCTGGTTCAGAGAGGCCATGCATAAATTGCCACAACTGAAAGAAGCCACAAATATGCTGGTCTGTGGAGAAGACCTCGGTATGGTGCCTGACTGTGTACCAGAAGTCATGCAGCAACTGGGAATCCTCAGCCTGGAGATTCAACGGATGCCGAAGGATCCGAAGAAAGAATTCTTTCATCCCAATGATGCGCCGTATTTATCAGTGATCACTCCATCCACACATGATATGAGTACCGTAAGGGGCTGGTGGGAAGAAGACAGGGATCAGACGCAGCATTTTTATAATAATGTATTAGGTCAGTGGGGGGATGCCCCGGTGTATTGTGAACCCTGGATCAACCGGGCCATCGTATTACAACACCTGTATTCACCAGCCATGTGGAGTATTTTCCAGTTACAGGATATCCTGGGGATGAGTGAAAAACTCAGACGGGAAAACCCACAGGATGAAAGAATCAATAACCCGGCCAATCCCAAACATTACTGGCAATACCGGATGCATATCTCCCTCGAAGATTTAATCAAAGAAAAAGATTTCAACCAGGAGTTGAAAGGGTATATTGATAATTGCGGCCGGGGTGCCCAGTAATCAGCGAACCGGAAGCAGGATTTTCCCTAACCATCCAAACCAGATCAGGTATCCGGCGGTACAACCAGTTATTCCAGCGATAAGGAAAATCTTTTTTTGAACGGCCGGGATAAACTTTAAAAACACATAGGCCACTATTAACCCACCTGCGATTCCGGTCAAAAAAAGGATCAGCCATCCGGGGCCATTCAGATAAAGGGCAATTCTAATTTCATCGGAGTTAATGGAGTATTCGCCCCATCGTATCCATAAGAATAACCAGACGCAAATGTTCATGACCTGACGGAGCCAGAACAGGGAAAGAAATATCATAGCCCATTGTCCAGTATGTAGTTTTTGATTTTGCTGAAAGGTTTGGCGGTTTTTCCAAAGAAGGACTAGTCCGAGTAAACCCGTCAACATGGTTTGCAGGGGACCCGCCATCGTTACCAGCAGCCTTTTATCCAATAAGGCCTGACCCTCGCCCGGGAGTTTCGTATAAAGAGTAGACTGGTAAGTAATATACCCTTCAAAACCCAATATCCTTGCTGTTACGTAATGAGCAGATTCATGCAACAAGGTCCCAACCGGTACGATTACAGTAAAACTGCATACCAGCCACCAAAAACTTCTCCAATGAAAATTGAGTGCCGGCATGCGGATTAATTAAGCGCAAAAATCACTTCCACTTCAAAACGGAGCTTGATCTTTTTGAAATCTATTTCAAAAGTTTTACCACTGCCACCGGAAACATCTTTATACTCATATCGCATCTGCACATTGGTTAATGTGGCACTGGCAATATTGTTTTGCCTGATCTGGTCGTTGGGCTCATTAACTGTAATCGCAGGCCCCAGTTTTTCTCCAATGGCTTCTGTAAGATAGATCGCTTTGTCCTTGGCCGCTTTTACCGCACCAATCTTTAACTGTTTTCTGAATTCTGTCATTTTACTGTGGTTGGTGCCCACAATATCAAAACTCTGCGTGGCTTCATCATCCAGTTTGTCCACCAACTCATCCATCTGTTTGCTCTGTGAAAACCGGATCTGGTATGTGATGCTGGCATTCATATCCGGAGTTTTCTTTTTCCGGTGCAGCCAGTAATAATTATTATACCCGGTATAGGATACAATACTGATCAGCGAATCCGCAATCCCCGCATTGGTACAGGCAGTCAGGAATTCAGTCTTGATGGTTTCCAGGTCTTTTTTGGATTCCCCTTTTTTCTGGTATTCCCGGAGCAGGATATTTACAAAGATCTGATCAGGGATCACTTCCATTTCGGCACTGCCGGAAACCGTGATGGTTTTGGGAAATGGATTGGGTGCCGTTTGCCCAAAGACCTGGGCAGTAGCAATACAGGAAATAAGCAGTACAAATAACTTTCTCATATTAAATAGTTTTTTGTGCAGATGATCTTTTATTACAATTTACACAAGTTTTACCTTCGCCGGATGAAAGTTCAGTACTGGCCCTTCAGCCTTAAATTCAGACACCCGTTTACAATCTCCAAAGGCACCAAGACCCATCAGCCCACTTTGGTGGTGGAGCTGGAGCATTTCGGAATCAAAGGTTATGGGGAAGCGCCGGCTATTGCGTATTACAATATTCCCGTTGAAAAAATGATCGCTGATCTGGAAGCGAAAAAGAACTTTGTTGAAAAATTCGCCTTTACAGACCCCGAACGTTACTGGCATTACCTCCATCATTTATTACCCAATAATCATTTTCTGGTTTGCGCCCTGGATATTGCGGCCTGGGATATCTATGGAAAAATGAGAGGAAAACAACTCTATGAACTCTGGGGTGGAGATACCAGTAAGAATCCCATTTGTGACTATACAATCGGTATTGACCCCATTGAAAAGATGGTAGCCAAGATGAAGGAAAAACCCTGGCCCATTTATAAAATCAAAGTAGGCACCGCAGATGATATCGCCATTGTAAAAGCTTTGAGGGAAAATACCGATGCCATTCTCCGGGTGGATGCCAATGCGGCCTGGGATCTTGAAACCGCCTTGCTCCTGATCCCGCAACTGAAAGAACTGGGAGTGGAGCTCGTGGAGCAGCCGCTGGCCAAAGACAATTGGGAAGGAATGAAAGTATTGTACAAAGCATCTGCCTTACCGCTTTATGCTGATGAGTCCTGTGTATATGAAGCCGATGTTGAAAAATGCCGGGATCATTTCCATGGGATCAATATCAAACTTACCAAATGCAGTGGCATAACTCCGGCCAGAAGAATGATACAAAAAGCCAGAGAACTGGACCTGCAGATCATGGTCGGGTGTATGAACGAATCCACCATCGGATCAGCCGCTATTGCCCACCTCTTGCCCTTTATAGATCATGTGGACATGGATGGACCGCTGTTACTGGAGGAAGACCTGGCCACAGGCATTGGTTATGATTTTGGAAAAATCAGTTATTCGGGAGCACCCGGATTGGGCATTACTTATCAGGGATTATTTCAAAAGCCCTGAAGCCTTGAAGCAATTGTTTTCTGGCAGACATGGGTTTGAAATGGGTTGCTTTATTATCGGGCATTGTTACGATCCACTCTATCGTTAAACTCCCCTTTTCATGGGAATTCACGGGTTGAAAAATACCAGCAGTTGCTGAAGGGTCGTTCTATCAGGGAATCCAGTACCTGTCCAAATCCACTGAACCCGTGAAAACCAAGTATTTTCTCCTGTTGCCCTGTCTGCTGCTTGCTGCGGTATTTTCAAAAGCACAGGATGATACTGAACGTTCTGCCACAATATCCCTTTTTACAGGCCTCATGAACTACCAGGGAGATCTCAACCCCAGTAGTTTTAAATTTTCCCATTCCAATTTCACCGGTGGTATTATTTTCAGAAAACCCATCAGTCCTTTATTTACCATCCGTGCAGGAGTTAATATGGGAACAATTACAGCTGCTGATAAATGGAACCGGGATTATCTTCAACAACGCAATCTCAGCTTTACCACCACCGTAAAAGAAGCCTATGCCGGGCTGGAACTGACCGTCTTTGATCTGTCCACCAAAAGATTCACACCCTATATCTACGGAGGAATTGCCTTGTTTCATTTCAATCCCTGGACCCGCGACAGGGCTGGCATTAAAACCTATCTCAAACCGCTGAGTACAGAAGGGCAGGGGCTTTCCCAATACCCGGCTCAAAAACCATATAATCTAACCCAACTGGCCCTTCCATTTGGGGGTGGGTTGAAATTTGCCATCAATGATGATCTGGCGATTGGTATTGAATTCAGTCAACGCAAAACCTTTACCGATTACCTGGATGATGTGAGTTCCATTTATGTGGACCGCTCCGTGCTCTTACAGGAGAAAGGCGCAAAAGCAGTAGAACTTTCTTTCCGTGAAAGCGAAATACCAACGGGAAGGCAACAATTCCCTGCTCATGGGGATCAGCGGGGAACGCCCTCAGAAATGGACTGGTACTATTTTTTGGAGTGACCATGGAACTCAAACTTCAATCACTGGGAGGAATATTCCGCAGCAACCGCTCGGTTCCCAGCCAGCGTTGCCCCACCCGTTTCTGATTATCATTTCAAACATTTCCTCAGGGCCCTTGTTGTACCTTTGCACATCGAAACAAAGTTATGGCCTGGAAAAATCAACAGCAATTCATCGACGCACTGGAGCAAGCCGGAGAACTGATTCGCATTAAAACTTATGTGAATCCCAAACTGGAAATTGCGGAGATCACCGACCGGATCAGTAAATCAGGTAACGGAGGCAAGGCCCTCTTATTTGAAAACACAGGTTATGATTTTCCGGTACTGATGAATGCCTATGGCAGTGAAAAGAGAATGTGCATGGCCCTTGGCGTGGAAAAACTGGATGATGTAGCGCGTGAAATTGAAGGACTGTTCCATCTTTTATCCACTCCCAAAGAAAGCCTGTTAGACAAACTTAAACTCTTACCCAAACTGGGTCAGTTTGCCAGCTGGATGCCCAAAGTAAAAAAGGGCAGGGGAGAATGTCAGGAAGTAGTAATGACGACTCCTGATATGACCAAATTACCGGTGATCACCTGCTGGCCCAAGGATGGGGGTCCATTTGTAACCCTTCCGGTGATACATACTAAGGATCCCAATCACGGTTCCCGCAATGTGGGTATGTACCGGATGCAGGTATTCGGACCCACCCTTACCGGCATGCATTGGCATAAGCATAAAGTCTCCGCCAAACATTTTGCAGAATATAAAAAGCTGAACAAGAGAATGCCGGTGGCCGTTGCTTTAGGAGGTGATCCGGTTTATGCTTATTCCGCTACTGCTCCATTGCCGGAGAATGTAGACGAATACATGCTGGCCGGATTCCTGCGTAAAAAGAAAGTGGAACTGGTGAAATGTATATCACAACCCGATGTGGAAGTGCCGGCCGACGCTGATTTCATCATCGAAGGTTATGTGGACCCGCAGGATGAACTAATCTGGGAAGGCCCTTTTGGGGATCATACCGGTTATTATTCACTGCCTGACTGGTATCCGCGTTTTCATATTACCGCCATCACGCATAAAAAAAATGCAGTCTACCCCGCTACCATTGTAGGCATTCCACCACAGGAAGATGCATGGCTGGGTAAGGCAACGGAAAGAATATTTCTGGCGCCGATCAAAATGACCATGGTACCGGAAATCATGGATATGGATATGCCGGTAGAAGGTGTGTTTCATAACCTGGTCATCACCAAAATCAAAAAAGATTATGCCGGTCAGGGACAAAAAGTAATGAATGCCATGTGGGGTGCCGGTCAGATGATGTTCAATAAGATCCTGGTACTGGCCGATGAGGGAGTAGCGATTCAGGATTATCCGGCACTTGCCAAATATGTGTTTCGTCATCTTAATCCGGCAACGGATATCTATCTCTCTACCGGCCCTATGGATGTACTGGATCACAGTTGCAGCAAACTGGGATTTGGCGGTAAGATGTGTATTGACGGAACTGCTAAAATGGAAGAGGAAAAAGATGATGCTTACGAAGCAAAGGAATTTGCCCTGCAACCAGGTGTCTTGAATTCATTGCTAAAAGAAAAATATCCTGAAATCAGGGAAGTTAATGAGTCCCTGCTGCCACTTGGTATCAGTTGCCTGCTGCTGGCTGTTGAAAAAAACAAAACCGGACATATTCGTGAATTGCATGAAAAAATAGCAGCGCTCCCGGAAATGGCTGCTGTTAAAGTAATTCTTTATGTAGAACACACGGTGCAGGCCAATGATTTACCCGTGGCACTCTGGCGTTTTTGTAATAACCTGGATCCCAAAAGAGATTATCATTTATATAAAAGTCCGGTCAGTGCAGCAGGAATGTACACTGCCTGTGTGGGGCTGGATGGCACCAGGAAGACAAAGGAATTGGATAATTTCCAGCGCGATTGGCCCAATATCATTGTAGCTGATGAAGCAACGATCCGGTCGGTGGATCAGCAATGGGATGCATTGGGAATAGGCCCCCTGATTCCTTCTCCTTCTTTAAAATTCAAAGGACAATTATACGGGGAGGAAGCTGCGGTACATTGATTTATTTTCGCTTTCTCCTTTTTAGCATTTACATTTAAACTGTGAGCGAAAAAAATATCAAAGTACTCATGACCGGAGCCGGCGCCCCGGGAGCCGCAGGCATTCTTCACTGTCTGAATAAGGATCCTCGCATTTCTGTTGTGGCAGCTGATGCCAGAGAAGAAGCCTATGGACGATACCTGGCTGATACTTTTGAATTGTTACCCTTAGCTAACCAGCCGGAATTTGCCGAACAGGTTTTACAGATCTGCCAAAAACATTCAATTCAAATTATACTTCCCCTGGTTACCCGGGAGCTGATTCCGCTGGCCCTGCATAAAGCGGCTTTTGAAAAAGCAGGTATCAGGATACCTGTTTCTCCCCTGAATGCATTGGAAATAGCCAATAACAAAGGCAAGCTGTATCAATTTCTTCAATGGCGGGGGATGGACCTGCCCGATTTCAGGATTGTGGAAAATCCGGCGCAGTTCAAAACGGCAATCGAAGATTTAGGCTATCCTGGGAAGCCTGTTTGTTTTAAACCGGTGGAATCAAATGGAAGCAGGGGGTTCAGGATCATTCAGCAATCAGTCAATGAACCTGACTTGTTATTAAACCAGAAACCATCTTCAGTTTATATCAGTTTGGAGGAAGCGATCAGAATACTTTCTTCAGGGACCTTTCCGGAATTGCTGATTGCTGAATACCTGCCGGGTGATGAATACTCGGTAGACTGTCTGGCCAATAAAGGAGAACCCGTGTTGGTTGTACCTCGTTTACGGAAAAAAATGATCAACGGAATCAGCGTGGAGGGAATCTTTGTAAAAGAAGAAACAATCATTGCCTATTGCTCCCAGATTATCCGGGAATTACAACTTCATGGGAATATTGGTATACAGGTAAAAGCCAACCTGGAAGGGAAATTTCTCGTCCTCGAAATCAATCCCAGGGTGCAGGGAACCATCTCAGCCGGGCTGGGAGCGGGGATTAACCTGCCGCTACTGGCAATTAAACAGGAACTCGGGCTACCAATTGATGCTGCAGAAATGGCGGTGCAATGGGGAACAAGATTTTCCCGTTACTGGCAAGAAGTATTTTACTGAGACTGCCAGAAGGTCATTACAGCTGACCCGGCCCGGTATTTGAAAGATCATTTCACCTGTTTTGAAGAGGTAACTGACAGATGGATTGCAACATTTTTAATTAAATCAACCCGGATGAAAAAATTGAGTGCCATATTCCTGCTGGCGATGTTCAGCCTGGCAGCTGCAGGGCAGAAAAAAAATAACAGTCTGCTCTGGAAAATCAGCGGCAACGGACTGGAAAAGCCATCCTATTTATTTGGTACCATTCATATGCTATGTAAGGAAGATGCCTACCTGAGTGAAAACATGGTCAAGGCAATCCGGGAAGCTGACCGTGTTTATCTCGAGCTCGATATGGACAATCTTTTTGAAATGATCGGGATGATGTCGAAAATGAAGATGAAGAATGATACCACACTGAAAGATCTGCTGAGCGATGAAGAATATGCATTGACAAAAGCTTTTTTTGAAAAGAAAAAAACCGTCTTGCCTTTTTCAGTCCTGGAAACCTATAAACCCATGGTGGCCTCCTCCTTACTCATGGAATCCTCAATGGTCTGTGATCAGCAGGTAGCCATGGAAACCCTGATCATGGAAGAAGCAAAGAAAAACGGGAAGCGGATAGACGGACTGGAGACCATGGCTTACCAGATGAGTGTATTTGACAGTATTCCTTACAGTCTGCAGGCAAAAGAATTATACAAATCTATTGCCGATGAAGAAAAATCGCAGAAAGAGGGTGAAAAGGTAATGACAGAAATGATGAACGCTTACCGTGAACAGGACCTTGAAAAATTGAGCGCCCTGATTGCCTCCACAGATAGTGATATGCGTGGCTTTGAAGACCTGTTATTGTACAACAGAAACCGTAACTGGGTGGCGAAACTTAAAACACTACTGCAGGAAAAAGCACTTGTTATAGCGGTCGGAGCCGGGCATCTTCCCGGAGAGCAGGGAGTGATTGAACTCTTACGGAAAGAAGGGTACAAACTGACACCGGTTCAAAATAAAAGGGAAATATCCAGGGAGTTGTGATCAGGAAAATGCATTGTTCATCAACCAAATCGGTTTTTTATTGTTGAGACGGTATGAAAATGAAATTTTTGTTATCACTCTTATTCCTTTTTGCTACCTGGATATCCGAAATAAAGGCGCAGCCTGATAATGGCATCCGGCTAACGGTTACCAACCTGCGAAACGACAAGGGGTTTGTCCTTGTGAGCCTTTTCAAAGAAGGGCAGGGATTTCCTGACAAAGCAGCGCAGGCTTTCCGGACAGATAAAGTGGCGATTTTCAACAGAAAAGCGATCCTTATATTTCCGGATTTACCGGCGGGTAGTTATGGCATTTCTATCCTGCATGATGAAAATAATGACCAGCAAATGAACAAAAACGGGTTGGGACTTCCCAAAGAAGGCTATGGGTTCTCCAATAATGTAATTGGCGCATTCGGTCCGCCATCTTATAAAAGGGCCAGTTTTACACACAAGACAGGTGGATTGACAGATGTGCAGATAAAAACCAGATACTAAAAAAGCAGCCCGTAGGCTGCTTTACAAAGACTATTCAATTCTTATTCAGAACTGCTCCAATGCGGAGAACATGAAATTTCCTTCAATGACGGCATTGGCATCACTGTCACTTCCATGAACTGCATTTTCTCCTACAGAAGCAGCATATAATTTACGGATGGTATTGGGTTCTGCTTTTGCAGGATCAGTGGCACCAATCAATTTGCGGAAATCTTCTACTGCATTTTCTTTTTCAAGAATGGCAGCGATGATGGGTCCTTCGCACATAAAAGAAACCAGTTCCTGGAAAAAAGGACGCTCTTTATGAATAGCATAAAACTCACCCGCTTTTTCCGGTGTCAGTTTGGTCATTTTAAGGGCCTTTATCTGGTAACCTTCCTGGAGGATCCTGTCTAAAATTGCTCCTGCATGCCCGTTCTTAAAGGCATCGGGTTTGATCATGGTGAATGTACGATTGCTCATAGTTACGTTTTTTTAAATTAGCGGCCGCAAAGGTAGGGAATTTAGTCGAGAGTCGAGAGTCGGGAGTCATCCCTGAAGTAGCCAATATTTCCCGTCTACGTGAAAGCTTCGGCGGGCGAAGCAATATCCTAATATCCGAATATCTAAATCCACCTACCTACGCAAAGGCTCCGGCTGGCACGCAATACCCAATACCTAATTCCAGTCCTTAGTCACCCTCCTTCGCCAAGGCTACGGCGGGCGACCCTCCTTCGTCAAGGCTTCGGCGGACGACCCTCCTTCGCCAAGGCTTCGGCGGACGACCCTCCTTCGCCAAGGCTTCGGCGGACGAAGCAATACCTAATATCCCAATATCCGAATATCCTAATATCACCCTCTCCTAATCCCCCCGAATCCTTACCTTCGCAGCCGCCTGATGAAGCCGATTTCTGAATTATATCCCCTGTTATCAAATGCCCGCAAGGTGGTGATCACGACTCACCAAAAGCCGGATGCAGACGCGATGGGATCCTCCATGGCCTTACAGCAATGGCTGGTTAAACTGGGACATAGTGTAACAGTTATTTCTCCAACGAATTGGGCCGGCTGGGTCAATTGGATGCCTGGTACAAAAGAGGTGATTGATTACGAAAAAGAAAAGCGTAAAGCAGATGCCATACTGGATGAAGCAGAATGGCTGTTTTGTCTCGACTTTAATATCTTTCACCGTACCAAATCCATGACCGGAAAATTGCAGGAATTAAAATGTATCAAAATACTGATTGATCATCACCAGGAGCCGGATGTGGATTCATTTGATTATGGAATCAGCACTACGGCCAAGAGCTCAACCTGCGAAATGGTCTATGATTTTATCATCGGTTCTGCCCATGCAGATCTGATGGACAGTAAAATATCCCAGTGTATCTATGCCGGTGTGGTGGGAGATACCGGCTCTTTCCGTTTTGCCTCAGCCAGTGCCAGTGTACACCGGCTGGTAGCCGACCTGAAAGAAAGGGGATTAGAGCATGGTTTTGTACATGAGCAGCTCTTCGATAATTTTTTAGAAAACCGCTGGCGTTTTGTGGGCCATGTGCTCCAAAACAGAATGGAGGTTTTTTACGAATACAATACAGTCCTGATCGCCATTCCCAAATCAGACCTGCTGAAATATGAAATCCGGACTGGCGATACCGAAGGGTTGGTGAATTACCCGCAAAGTATTCAGGGAATCAAAATGGTGGCCCTGGTGATTGACCGGGATGAAGAACGTAAATGGAGTTTCAGGAGTAAAGGTGATTTCGATTGCAATACCTTTGCCCGGAAATATTTTGAGGGGGGCGGGCACTACAATGCCGCCGGTGGCCGCAGCAGCGACAGTCTGGAAAAAACAGTACAGCGTTTTAAAGAAGTGATGAAAGAAAACGAAAATCTTTTACAATAAACAATCAAACAATGATGAAAGGAAAAGCCGGATTGTTTCTACTGATGACTGCAATAATCGTTGCCAGTTGTGGTAAAACATCCTACAAGAAAACACCGGGTGGCATGCCGTATAAATTGTATGCAGGCAAAGACACCCAGAAAGTGATGGCAGGTAATATTATCAAATTAACCGTTACACAAAAACTGAACGACAGTGTTCTGTTTACCACCGATAATGGTTTGCCTGTTTACCTGATGGTAGGCCAGCAGGAACCCCAGCCTTATGATGTTTCTGAATTATGGACCAGTCTGAAACTGGGTGATAGCCTGGTAGCGACCCAAATGGTGGATACTTTTTTGAAAAGAGCGCCGGACAGACTACCTCCTTCCTTTAAAAAAGGAGACCGGATTTTCACCCACCTGAAAGTACAGGGTATTTTTGCCAACGATTCATTAGCCAGACTGGATGAGGATAAAGCCAGAAAGGAATTCGCTGCCAATGAATCCAAAGCAATCGAAAAAATCATTGCTGATAAAAAAATCAGCACCGTGAAAACGCCTTCAGGGGCCTTTATGGAAATTCTTACGCCCGGCACAGGTCCCGTTGCGGATACCGGAAATTTTGTTACCGTGAATTATACCGGCTCTTTCCTGAACGGAGAGAAGTTTGACAGTAATGTGGACAGCACATTTGGTCACCCGGGGGCATATAGTTACAATGCAGGCATGGGAGAAATGATCAAAGGTTTTGATGAAGCCGTGCTGATGATGCAGAAAGGGGCTAAAATCAGGGTCTACGTACCTTCTTCACTTGGTTACGGTTCTTCCGGTAAACCACCGAAAATTAAACCCAATGAGCACCTGATGTTTGAGATCGAACTGGTGGATATCAAGGATAAAATGCCCCAGCAGCCAATGAACAACATGCCACAGATACAGGTGCAACCAAAAAATTGATACAGCTCAACCGGAAATCAGGTTTCCGGATCAAAAAAAAGCGCAACTTTGTACCCGTTCCGGTTTCCGGAACGGGTTTTTTGTGTGGCCCCGTTTTTAGTCCAGCATCTGATTCTAAAACCCCGTCCTCCCTGAAAAAAGCAAGGCTGAAGTACCCGTTATCCGACAATCCCCTTTGAATTTGTTGCGGAAGGTTTGCAAAAACATTCAGGCAATAGTATATGAGAAGTCCCGCATTAATGCCGGGACTTTTCCATTTTAACCTGCCTGTAAAGCGGAAACCAATTCAATGGTTTGAACCGCCTCTTTAACATCATGTACCCGTAAAATGCTGGCTCCGCCTAATAATCCGGCCGTATTCATGGCAATGGTGCCTTCAAGCGCCTGCTCCGGACTTACACCCAGTGTTTTCCAGATAAATGACTTACGGGAAATCCCCAGCAGGAGCGGAGCACCCAATAAACTGAACAAATGGATATTTTTAAGCAGGGTAAAATTCTGTGCAGCATTTTTAGCGAATCCAAATCCCGGGTCAATGATGATATCCCGGATTCCCGCTTTTTCTAGCTCCGCTTTTTTCCAGATCAGGTATTCAAGTACTTCCCGGGTCACATTGGAGTAATCAGTGTTTTGTTGCATGTTTTGCGGACTCCCTTTCATATGCATCAGTACATAGGGAACTGATAAGGAAGCCACCGTTGAAATCATGGCTGGATCCAGGCTCCCTGCACTGATATCGTTCACCATACAGGCCCCTGTCTCAACTGCAGCTTTTGCCACAGCAGCATAAAAAGTATCCACCGAAATAAAAGCTTCCGGAAATTCTTTGGAGAGCGCTTCCAGTGCTGTCAGCAGCCTGTTTAATTCTTCTTCTTCGGTTACCCGTTCACTTCCCGGTCTGGTACTCTGTGCCCCCAGATCAAGGATCATGGCCCCATCTTTCAACATCTTTTCAGCTGCTGCCAGTACAGCATCCGTGGCCTGCTGTCGGCTGCCGCTGTAAAATGAATCCGGGGTGAGATTGATAATCCCCATGACGACCGGTTTTTCCAGCAGCAACAACCTTCCTTTACAGTTCAGGGTAAACATTAGCGCCAGTTCGTTATTTTTGAAGCTAAGATAAGAACAGTCGGAAAAGAGCGGGGAATCAAATTGCCCTTAATTCAGTTTTTCGGCCCCTTTTGACCTATTTCACAGTAAATAAAGCATGACAACTACCAATCAGCAATATGACCAGGTGATTCATTCCTCCAAAGAGATTTTTCTGAACAAGGCAAAGGATTACGGAACGGCCTGGAGGGTGTTGAGAACAATTTCTATCGTGGATCAGATTTTTATCAAAGCTCAGCGGATCCGTACCATTCAGGAAAAGAAAGAACAAAAAGTAGCCGATGGTATCGCTGCAGAATTCAAAGGCATTATCAATTATGCGGTAATCGGGTTGATCCAGCTTCAGCTGGAATCAGATATCCGGGAAGAACTGGATATTTCAGAAGTGGAAAAATTGTATGATCAGCAGGTCAATACGGCCAAAACACTGATGCAGGACAAAAACCATGATTACGGGGAAGCCTGGCGGAGTATGAGCCAGGAGAGTTTTGTGGACCTGATCCTGATGAAGCTGCAAAGGATCCGGCAGATTCTGAATAATGATGGCAAAACCATTATCAGCGAAGGAGTGGATGCCAACTATCTCGACATCATAAACTACGCTGTATTCGCTTTAATACTATTGTAAACATGAAAGTAGCTGTTCAAATCACAAGGGTCTTTGTCGGATTGCTGTTCATCTTCTCAGGTCTGGTCAAAGCCAATGACCCGATGGGGCTCAGCTATAAGATGCAGGAATTTTTTGAAATCTGGGGATTACATTCTCTGAACGACTGGTCTTTACTCCTGTCTGTGATGATGAACGCTTTTGAAATCATTGCCGGAGTAGCCCTGCTCCTGGGCTGGCGGATCAAACTCTTTATCTGGCTGCTCCTTTTGCTCATTGTTTTCTTTACTTTCTTAACAGGCTACACATATATCACCGGTACCCCGAAAAACTGCGGCTGTTTTGGAGATTGCCTGCCGATCAGTTCCAAAACATCTTTTCTGAAAGATCTGTTGCTGTCCATACTGATCGGTTTCCTTTTCTGGAAACAAAATCTGATCAAGCCCGTTCTCAAAGAGAAATGGTTGTATGGCCTGATGTTCGTTGTTACTGTACTGAGCTTTGGATTTCAGTGGTATACTTTGAAATACCTGCCGGTAGTGGATTGTCTGCCTTTTAAAAAAGGGAATAATATTACAGAAAAAATGAAGATGGCGGCCAATGCCATTCCGGATAGTACCGTTATCACATTCATATATAAAAAAGACGGCAAAGACATTGAGTTTACTGCCGATCAGTTCCCCGCCGATTTTAATGCAGATACTTATAAATTCGTCAGCCGCTACGATAAACTGATCCGAAAAGGAAAAAATAACGAGCCACCTATCAAGGGTTTCGTGCTGTCCGGGGAAACCAATACCGATTCCACTTCCTTTGTACTGGAACAACCCAGGGCTGTGTTACTATTTATTGAGAATTTTAAGAATGCAGGCAATGCCTGGAAAAAAGGCTTTCCAAAAGTAGCCGCCAATGCCCGTGCCAGACAAATCCCCGTTTTCATTATTACAGCTGAACCTGCCAAAGCACTGACAGAAATTGCCGGAACCGGTTTTGCAGGCAGCCCGATTTTCAAATGCGATTATAAAGTAATTGAAACCGCTTCAAGGGTTCCGGTCACGGCTTATCTGATTGAAAAAGGAACGGTAAAAGGGAAATGGGGTAGTCCTTGTTTTTCTTCGGCAGCAGGTCATATCAGCAAACTACCATAAAAAGAATCAGTAGTCCTATGCTAAAGTACATCACCAAAAAACTGCTTTATGGATTGCTGGTGCTGGCAGGAGTGGTGGTACTTGTATTTTTTCTTTTCCAGGGTTTTGGGGATCCTTCCAGGATGGTGGCCGGACAAAGCAGTGATTCCGCAACACAGGCCAATATTAAAAAAGAATTGTACCTGATTGATGAAGCCGGTAACCCGATTTCCCGGTTCCGGCAATTTCTTTTTTATCTCAATGATGTTTCTCCCGTTTGTATTCACAGTGCAACGGAGATCAGCCAGAAAAACCTGAAAGGAATTTTTATCGGCGGGAAAAAGAAATTTGGTCTTAAAATTCCTTACCTGCGTAAATCTTACCAGAGCAAAAGACCGGTTTGGAATATTCTGGTGAAAGCATTGCCTGGCACCCTGATGCTGGCCATTACGGCTATGCTGATTGCCGTATTAATCGGGATACCACTAGGAGTGATTGCTGCCGTTAAAAAAGATACCTGGCTGGATACCTCTGCCGTTTTCTCCAGTATTGTGGGCATTTCTGCTCCTTCATTTTTTATGGGGATCATAATGGTATATATTTTTGGTTTCCTGCTGAGCGACTGGACCGGTTTACATATTGCCGGAAACTGGTTTGCAATTGATGATGAGGGACAGCGAAGGCTCTCCTTACAGAATCTTGTCTTACCCGCTATAACCCTGGGTATTCGTCCACTCGCCATTATAACCCAGCTTACCCGGAGTGCCATGCTGGATGTACTGGATCAGGATTATATCCGCACGGCCTATGCAAAAGGGCTGAGCAGAAGAACCGTGATCTGGAAACATGGATTACGCAATGCATTGAACCCGGTGATTACTGCAGTAACCGGCTGGTTTGCCGAATTGCTGGCCGGCGCTTTTTTTGTAGAATATATTTTTGGCTGGCAGGGCATTGGAAAAGTAACCGTGGATGCGCTGGAGAAACTGGATTATCCGGTGGTGATGGGGTCGGTACTGGTATCCGCCACTTTTTTTATACTCATCAATATCCTGGCCGATATTCTTTATGGGGTGGTGGACCCAAGGGTCAGGATAAATTAGCGGTAACCCATGCAACAGACTGGCAGAATCTCCAATCTCGATGGTCTTCGTTTTCTGGCTGCTGCCGTGGTGGCCATCTGCCATTTTGATATTATTAAAGCTTATTACGGGCTGGAAAGAACCGGCTGGCGTTTTTTTAGTAATGCCGCCCAGATGGCAGTCAGTTTCTTTTTTGTACTGAGTGGTTTCCTGATCAGCTATCTTTTGCTGAAAGAAAAATACGCCAGTCCGGATAATCGTTTCCGTCTGTTTCAATTCTATGGAAAAAGAATAAGACGAATCTGGCCATTGTATTATTTGTTACTCCTGCTCAGTTTTTTTGTATTCCCAAAAATTGAAGGATTACACAGTGCTGAAGTATTGACAAATGATCTTCATTTAAATAGGCTGACCGGATACCTTGTCTGGTTACCGAATTATACGGAGTACCAATATGGCCCGCAACCCTTTCTCGGACAAACCTGGTCGCTGGCGGTGGAAGAATTCTTTTATTTATTTTTCCCGATCGGACTTTATTTCGTCAAAAAGAAAAATGTACTCAGGTACTTCTTTCTGCTTATTTTTTTGTCACTGCTCCTGACCGTGCTCGTGTATTTGCTGAACAATTACAGTCGGCTTTCTGCTGATGTTAAAAGTGTGTTGTATGTGATTGCCGATAAATACCGGATCTATGCTTTTGGTGCCGGCGCCCTCGTGGCCTGGGTGCTGCTCAATAAAGATCATATCAGGGGGAGATGGTTGCTGTTCATCCGGCAAAAAGGAATGGCCTTTGGTCTGAGCATATTGTTAACATTCCTGGTGCTTGGCGGAATTACATTTTCCTGGATCACTCAACAGGTATATGCGTTCTTGTTTTCGCTGTTGATTTTATCGCTCGTGTCATCCGGTATCCGGTTTGCCCTGCTCAATCACCGGGTCATGCTGTACCTTGGGAAAATATCTTATGGGATTTATATGCTGCATCCAATTGCCATTGTGATTTGTCTGCAACTAAGTAATCATTTTTTGCCGTTTGGCATGATGAGTGAAATACTCCTGGTCATTGCCAGTATGCTGGTAACAGTACTGCTTTCAGCTTTGTCTTATGAAATGATGGAAAAACATTTTCTGAAAGGAAGGAAAAGAGAAAGGATTATTGAATAATCACTTCGTTAATCACTTTCTGCTGAAGAGCCTCATTTACTCTTTGTTTGATTTTTTCTTTCTGGTATTTCAGCTCATTCTTTAATGGAGCTACATGGGTAGTGATGATGAGTTTGTCGCCGATGATCTGTAGCTTATCCGTGTACCGGGCAACTGTTTTACCCATGATATCCTCCCACACATCTTCGATCTGCAGGGCCTGAATACCGCCCTTCAGCCGGCTCCGGCGGAGAAATTCCTGCATGGCTTCACTGATCGAATATTCACCCATCACACAAAGTTAGTGGTTGTATAGCTGAAAGTTGAAAATTGAGAATTGAAAATCGACGAAGGCAGTACTTTGATAATATCACAAGTTTCATTCAAAATTCATCATTTAAAATTTAAAATAATCCCTCACACGTCAATCATCCCAAAATCAATTCCTAATTGTTTCAATTGGGCAGATAAGCGCACCGGATCGGTATCGGTGATAAAAACCTGTCCGTCATTTTCCACGCATACCTTGTGTAAGAGATTGGCAATTCTTTGCTCATCTAATTTTTCAAACACATCATCCAGAAGCAGGAGTGGGGCAAAGCCTTTTTCCCGGCGAAGGATATCCATTTCCGCCAGTTTCATGGCAAAGAGCAGGCTTTTTCTTTGTCCCTGTGAAGCAATTTGTTTGAAGGGTTGACTGCCCATTTGCAGATCCAGCTCATCTTTATGAATTCCTGAAACCGTTCTTTGTGCATAAAGATCTTTTTGCCGGTTGCTGTTTAAAAGAGAAGCACTGTTTTGCGTTAATAGTTCTGATTCATAAAAAAGATTCACGGGTTCCGATTTACCCGCAATATCATTGTATAGATGCACAACCCCGGGCAGGAAATGAGTAAGGAATGCTTTTCTTTTTTCAAAAATCAGGTCTCCGGGTGCTGCCAGTTGTTCATCCAGTACTTCCAGCAATTTTTCATTCCGGTTACCGGAATCTGCAAATGATTTCAACAATGAGTTTCGCTGCAATAAAATTTTTGTGTAAGTGATCAGTGCCTGCAGGTAATCTGCATCCAGCTGGGATAAGAGGGCATCCAGAAATTTTCTCCTGTATTCGCTGGTGCCCGTGATCAGGGTGGCATCATCAGGAGCAATCACCACGGCCGGATAGCGGCCGATATGTCTGGAGAATTTATCGTAAGCGGCCTCATTAACCATGAATTCCTTCCGGCCGGTTTCCCGCAGGATACAAACCGCTTTTTCATCCTCCTCTCCGGTATTGAACTGACCTTCGAGCCGGAAACCGGATGCCCCGTGAAGTACATGACCGGCATCCAGGCGGCCAAAATAACTACGTGTAAAACAGAGATAATGTATGGCATCCAATAGGTTAGTCTTGCCCGCCCCATTACTGCCACAAATACCGGTAACCCTTTCCGTGAACCGGAAATGACGTTGCGGGTAATTTTTGAACTGTAGCAGGGATATTTGCTGTAGGCGAAGCATAGCCACTGCAAGATAACGGCATTGGCCCTTGCAACGGGCAGGGGCCGGGAGATTTGTCACCTAATGCCGTAAGAATCAAAAATCTGTGATCCAAAATAAGCTGTGAAATTTGACATTTTCCCCTTATTTTTGCGCTCCCCGAAGGGGTCCTTCGGGCAAATTTTTATACGGTGGCCGTAAAATTTTCCAAAGAAACTTATTTGTACTGGTATGAGCTTATGCAGCTGATACGTCAGTTCGAACTAGCAGCCGAAGAAAAGTATAAAATGGAAGGGAAGATCCGTGGTTTCTTCCATGCCTATATCGGGCAGGAAGCAATTGCAGCGGGATGTATGACCGCTACTAAACCGGATGACCTTTTTATCACTGCCTACCGTGATCACGGTCTGGCGATTGCCAAAGGCGTTTCAGTCAACAGTTGTATGGCGGAACTCTATGGTAAGGCGACCGGTTGTGCGAAAGGCAAGGGAGGCAGTATGCACTTCTTTGGTAAGGATGTGAATTTCTATGGCGGACATGGTATCGTAGGTGCCCAGATCGGGACCGGTGCCGGTCTAGCTTTTGCCGAGCAATACCGCGGAACAGATAATGTTGTGCTTTGCTTTTTTGGAGATGGTGCTGCCCGTCAGGGTATGTTGCATGAAACCTTTAACCTGGCCATGCTCTGGAAACTTCCGGTGATCTTTATCTGTGAGAATAATAACTACGCGATGGGTACCTCTATTGAGCGTACTTCCAACGTGATTGATATTTATAAGCTGGCGGATGCTTATGAAATGCCGGCAGATACCATTGACGGGATGGCTCCTGAGACGGTGCACGAAGGCATCAGCCGTGCTGTGACCCGTGCACGTGAAAAAGGCGGACCCACACTGTTGGAGATTAAAACTTACCGTTACAAAGGTCACTCTATCAGTGATCCCCAGAAATACCGTACCAAGGAAGAAGTTGATGAGTACAAGGGCAGAGATCCGCTGACTCAGGTAGTGAATACCATCCTCACCGGTAAACTGGCTACGCAGGAAGAAATTAATGCGATCAACCAGCGGGTGGATGCCATCGTGGCTGAATCCCTGAAATTCGCTGAGGAAAGCCCATGGCCGGATGATAATGAGGTACTGAAAGATGTTTATGTAGATGCGAATTATCCTTTTATTGTAGACTAATCATTGTAAACTGAAAATAACGTATGGCAGACAAGCAAAATGTGAAGGAATTTGATGAGCAGGTGGCAATCGCCAAAGCAAAAGATTTCTGGGGCAAATATGGCAAACTCACCACTATCATCAGTGTGGCCGTTATCTTACTGGCCGGTGGCTGGTATGCATACAGCAATTTTGTTCAAAAACCCAAGGAAGTAAAAGCCACTGAATCCATGTTCAAGGCAGAAGAATATTATCGCCAGGATTCTGTAGTGAAAGCGCTGAACGGCGACGGACAGTACTGGGGCTTTCTGAAAGTGATTGATAAATATGGCGGTACCAAGGCCGGAAATATGGCTAATTTTTATGCAGGCAGCTGTTATATCAAGCTCAACGAAAATGAGAAAGCAGTAAAGTATCTCAAAAAATTCAGCTCCTCATCCAAACCCATGCAATCCAGAGCTTATAAACTCCTGGGTGATGCCTATGCGGATCTGGGTAAAAATGCTGATGCACTCAGCTATTATAAAAAAGCAGCCGCAGCTTTTGAAAAAGATGAAGCTTTTGCAGCAGATTGTTTGTACATGGCAGCCTACCTGGCGCAAAAAACCATGAATGACCCGAAGACAGCAACCGCTCTTTATAAAGAACTGAAAGAAAAATTCCCTAAAACCCAGCAGGCTTTTGACGCCGACAACAATCTGGCGCAGATGGGCGTGTACAGCACTGATAAATAAAATATGGCGGATATCAATAACAGCAAATTATTGCAAACCAGTACGGGCATTCTTAAAAAGGATGCCTGTGTTGTTTTGGTGAAAACAGAATGGAATGCAGCGATCACCGATGAACTGGAAAGAGGCTGCCGGGAAGAACTGGAAAGACTGGGTGTAAGAAAAATAAATACACTCACGGTTCCTGGTGCTTTTGAAATTCCTTTTGCCATCAAACAGCATTGGGAAGAGTCCGGCAAAAAGAAAAGAGCCCATGCGTATATTGCCATCGGCTGTGTGATACAGGGGGATACTCCGCATTTTGACTATGTATGCCGGGCTGTAACTGATGGCGTACTGCAACTGAACCTGCTTTTGCCGGTTCCAAGCATTTTTGCCGTGCTGACAGTGAACAATGAAGAACAGGCACGGGAGAGAATGGGCGGTAAGCATGGTCATAAAGGCGTGGAAGCCGCAGTCACTGCCCTGAAAATGATCAACCTGAAATAATTAAACTGATCTATATGAAATTACTACTTGTCGCCATCCTTGTTTTTGCCATCTCCTGTAATAATAAAAAACAGGATAACCCGGAAACTGTAACCGGTAAAGATACAACGGCTGTCTTAGGCCCGGTGAATGAAGAACCGATGCCTGTGGCGAAAGAAACTGCGGTGACCGATACCTTGCTCACCATTCCATTTATTATCAAGAGTAATAACTATATCGATTCATTCAGTAATCACCGTCATGGGATAGCTTTTATCACGGATACTACCGACCGGACTTATCTGGTGAAAGCAGGATACAACGGGGATGATCGTTTTGAAACCTATTACGATTTCGAGATCGACAAAAACAGCGGAGAGATTAAAGTGATGGACCCGGTGGAAGGTGATTATATTCCATTGAAAGTTTATCTCAAAAACAATCAGTAAGTTGAACGTACAAGTTTTCATACCGTGCTTTGTAGACCAGCTTTATCCGGATACCGCTTTCAATATGGTGAAAGTGCTGGAGAAAGCCGGATGTAAAGTGTCTTATAACACGAACCAGACCTGTTGCGGACAGCCTGCTTTCAATGCGGGCTTCTGGGAAGAATCAAAATCGGTTTGCCAGAAATTTCTGAAGGATTTTAATGGCACCGATTATATAGTATCACCAAGCGCCAGTTGTGTGGGGTTCGTCCGTAATTATTATTCTAAATTATTTGATAATTCCTCCCTTCATCATGAAGTGCAGGATACCGGCAAACGAATTTTTGAACTGAGTGAGTTCCTCATCAATGTTTTAAAAGTAAATGATTTCGGCGCGAGCCTGAACGGGAAGGCAACTTATCACGACAGCTGTGCCGGTCTCCGGGAATGCCGGATCAAAGCAGAACCCAGGCAGTTACTGTCGAAAGTAAAAGGACTGCAACTCACCGAAATGAATGATGTGGAAACCTGCTGCGGCTTTGGCGGAACGTTTGCCGTAAAATTTGAAGCCATTTCTATCGGCATGGGGGAGCAAAAAGTGGAAAACGCACTGGCCACAGGCGCCGATTACCTGATCTCTACTGATCTCTCCTGCCTGATGCACCTGCAGGGCTATATCAATCATAAGGGCTATGCCCTCCGGACCATGCATTTAGCCGATGTGCTGGCATCGGGCTGGTCATAAAAAAGACCGGTCTCTTAGGGAGACCGGCCCGTTTGATAGCAATACAAGGAATATATGCTGAAGGAAACGGATATAATATCAGAACGCTATACCTGTAAAAAGGGTTGCTTTCTCCTTATTTTGGCATCATCACATGGTCAATTACATGGATGACCCCATTGCTTTGGTACACATTTTCAATAGTTATTGAAGCCATTCCACCTTTTTCATCCTTTAACCAGTATTTGCCCTCTTTTTTCATGACCCAGAGTTTCCCGCCGGCTACTGTGGTCAGTTCCGCCGTACCATTTCCCTTTTTGATCCACTCATTCAGTTCTTTGCTGCTTAAACGACCGGCCACCACATGATAAGTAAGAATGCCGGTAAGGGCGGCTTTATTTTCTGGTTTCACCAGCATTTCAACAGTGCCCTTGGGTAACATATCAAAAGCTGCATTGGTGGGAGCAAACACAGTAAAGGGACCTGAACCCTGCAGGGTTTCAACCAGTCCGGCAGCTTTCACGGCAGCTACCAGGGTGCTGTGGTCTGCTGAGTTCACGGCATTTTCTACAATATTTTTGGAAGGATACATGGGGGCACCGCCCACTTCCACTGTTTTTTCTTTACCCATTTGCGCATAAGAAAGATTAAACAAAAATGCTGCAGCCAATAGCAGGCTCATTGATTTCAACGATTTCATGGTTTACATTTTATTTTAAAAGGTTTAAATAAGATAACAGTTACAGATACGTGGATAAGAGATAAACCGGATTTCTGAAAAGCAACTATTTTTACAAAAATTTAAAAATGGCATATTGGCTGGCAAAATCAGAGCCCATTGTATATAGCTGGGATGACCTGGTAAAAGAAAAACAAACCTGCTGGAGCGGAATAAGAAATTATGCGGCCCGGCTCCATCTCCGTGCCATGAAAAAAGGGGAGGAAGTATTATTTTATCATAGCAATGAAGGCACTTGTATTGTAGGAATTGCCAAAGTGATTAAAGAAGCTTATCCCGATCCGACCACGGATAACGATCGCTGGGTGGCAGTAGATTTGAAGCCATATAAAAAATTAAAGCTGCCTGTTAGTCTTGAAACCATCAAAAAAGACAAACGACTTACAGAAATGGCCCTTGTCAGAATCAGCCGGCTCTCTGTTCAACCGGTTAGTGAAGAAGAATGGAAAGTGGTGATGGAGTTGGCGGGGGAGTAGACAGTCGATAGTCTTTAGTCGATAGTCGAGAGTCCTTATGCCGGAAACGGTAATGTATAAAATAAACATACTTGGCGCCCGGATCTTCTCAACATCTCAACTTCTCAACATACTATATCCCTGCCTTCGCCAAGGCTACGGCGGGCGAAGCAAAATCCTAATATCTAATATCCAAATATCATAATCCTCCTCCTTCGCAAAAGCTACGGCGGGCGATCCCTCCTTCGCAAAGACTACGGCGGGCGAAGCAATATCCTAATATCTTAATATCCCGTTCCTCCCCCTTTAACATTTCCCGAAGGTTACTTTTTCCTGTCTCCTGGTATCAATGTACATAGTCACGTTAACCTAAAAAGTATAGCCATGAAAAATGTATTGATCGGGCTGCTCGTTGCGGCAGCCGGGACAGGTATTTATTTTTTTGTCATTAAAAAGAAAACAGAGAAACCCATTGACAAGGGGATCAACAAGGAGTGGATTATTGGAAAATGGGCCGGTGAAACAAAGGCCTTGCCCGACTCAACAATTGCCCGTTTACATTGGGAATTCAGGAAAGATGGTATTGCATACTTCGCAGCCGGTGATTCCGTAAAAGCGGATACGCTTTACTATTCCTGGAAAGACAGCCTGGGATTGCTTATTCAGAAAACGCCTTCCGATTCATTGGAGATATTATATGAAGTCAGCAAACTCACAGCTGATAGTCTCGAACTGAAACAAAACGGAAACAATATTCTTCTCCTGAAATCAAAATAAAGAATGGGCCCTGTATCAAAAATACAGGGCCTGTTTTATGCAAATAACTTACTCCGGCATCTTAGATGCTATAACGCCAAAAAGTATAGACCATGAAAATCAAAACCGCCTTACTGGCAGCCATGCTGCTTTGCACTTTTATTGCCTGTGATCATGAAGGGAAAAAAACTTCGTCCAGACAGGTGTATAACTTGAATGAGCCTCCACCCAAAACAGATGAGTCTCAACTGATACCAGCACCGCCACCACCGCAACAAGAGGCTAATCAAAAACAGACTACAACCGTTGTAAGCGATGAAGCAGTAGTAGCACCAGAAGACCATGGTAAAAATGAAGTTATAGATCAGAAAGCTTTATATGATTCGGAAGGTTATGATGTCATTGTTGAAAATAAATTTCTGGCCGCCACTCAAAATCCACTTTCCACATTTTCCATTGATGTGGATGAAGCAGCTTATAGTAATGTCAGGCGCTTCCTGCAAAACGGTTCATTGCCTCCGGCAGGTGCCGTTCGGATTGAGGAAATGATCAATTATTTTGATTACAGCTATACCAGACCGGAAAACAAAGAACCCTTTGCGGTGAATTCAGAAATGTCGGACTGCCCCTGGAACCCGCAACACAAACTGGTGCATATCGGATTACAGGGCAAAGAAATTCCAATGGAAAACCTGCCAGCCTCCAATATGGTTTTCCTGATTGATGTATCCGGCTCTATGGGCGAACCGAATAAACTGCCACTGGTTCAGGCATCAATGAAATTATTAACTGATCAGTTGCGTCAGGATGATAAAGTAGCCATTGTGGTATATGCAGGCAATGCAGGACTGGTGCTTCCATCCACCAATGGTGGCAATAAAAAAGCTATCAGGGAGGCCATTGACAACCTGCAATCAGGTGGCTCAACAGCAGGAGGGGAAGGAATTAAACTGGCTTATAAGACCGCCAGGGAACATTTTATAAAAGGTGGAAATAACCGGATCATCCTGGCAACCGATGGAGATTTTAATGTGGGTGTGAGCAGTGAAGATGAACTGGTAAGATTGATTGAAGAAGAAAGAAAGAGTGGCGTGTTTTTATCCGTGTTGGGTTATGGGATGGGAAATTACCAGGACAGTAAAATGCAGCAGCTGGCAGATAAAGGAAATGGCAATCACTCGTATATTGATAATATCAATGAAGCCCGTAAAGTACTGGTGAATGAATTTGGGAGTACCCTGTTTACCATTGCCAAAGATGTCAAAATCCAGATCGAGTTCAATCCCGCTAAAGTTCAGGCTTACCGGCTGATCGGGTATGAGAACCGGATGCTGGCCGCAGAGGATTTTAATGATGATTTAAAAGATGCGGGTGAACTGGGCAGTGGGCATACTGTAACTGCACTCTATGAAATTATTCCGGTAGGAGTGAAAGATAATTTCACGGTATCCGTTGATCCGTTGAAATACCAGGCCAATGAAAAAAAGAGTACAGGCAACAGCAAAGAAATGCTGACTATCAAACTCAGGTATAAAGAACCGGAAGGCAGTATCAGCAAACTGATTGTACATCCGGTCATGGATGATCATAAATCACTGGCGGCGACTTCCGATAATTTCCGTTTCTCTGCTGCGGTGGCTGAATTCGGACTCCTGCTCAGAAGCTCGGCATTTATACAACAGGGCAATTATGAGCAGGTATTGAACCTGGCAAGATCAGCTAAAGGAATAGATGCGAATGGTTACCGGGCGGAATTCATCAGTCTGGTGCAAACGGGGACATTGCTGGCGAAGAAATAAAAAGAGATTCACCGCAGAGAACAGGAGAGCGCAGAGTCTTCGCTGAGGCTTAACCGCTAAGACGTAATGACGCGAAGATTTTTGTCCAAAGGACTCTTCGAGCGCCCTTAGTGTTCTTTGCGGGAAAAATTTCTCTTCCCTTTGTGTGCTTTGTGTCTTTGTGGGAGAGATTCACGGCAGAGAACAGAAGAGCGCAGAGTCTTCGCTGAGGCTTAACCGCTAAGACGCAATGACGCGAAGATTTTTTGTCCAAAGGACTCTTCGAGCGCCCTTAGTGTTCTTTGCGGGAAAAATTTCTCTTCCCTTTGTGTGCTTTGTGTCTTTGTTGGAGAGATTAACGGCAGAAAACAGGAGAGCGCAGAGTTCTCGCAGAGATGTATATTTTGTAAATAATTTTTTGCTTCGAAAAATCAGAAAGAGATTTAACCGCAAAGACGCAAGGGCGCAAGGATTCGCAGTGGTTTTTACCGCGGAGAAAAGAGTAAATAAAGTTTACACAGAGAAGTTTAGCTTTCACCGAAATATTCTTTGCGCCCTTGCGTCTTAGCGGTTAAGCCTCCGCGAAAGCGCTGCCCGCTCAGCCTCTCTGCCCTCAGGGCACTGTGAATGAAATATACTTTTAGCTTCTTGTCTTACATTTGACCATGGCTAAGAAAAAACTGGTGGTACTCTCCGGAGCCGGTATCAGTGCAGAAAGTGGTTTGCGAACCTTTCGCGATAGCGACGGACTATGGGAAGGATACCAGGTAACTGAAGTAGCCACACCCCGTGCCTGGTACCGCAACCAGCAACTGGTACTTGATTTTTATAATATGCGCAGAAAAGATGTGGCGGCTGCTTTACCTAATGCTGCTCATACCGGACTCGCCAGTCTGGAAAAAGATTTTGATGTTACTATCATTACCCAAAATATAGACGACCTGCATGAGCGGGGCGGATCAAATAAAGTAATGCACCTGCATGGCGAAATTTTTAAAATGCGCAGTGAGCAGGATGAATCAATAGTAAAAGAGATCAGAGAAGATATCCATTTGGGAGATCTGGCTGAAGATGGTTGTCAGTACCGGCCGCATATTGTTTGGTTTGAGGAACCGGTACCCATGATACAGGAAGCAATACCGGTGGTGAACAGCGCAGATATATTTGTAGTGGTGGGAACCTCACTAGTGGTGTATCCTGCAGCCGGTTTAGTGAATTATATACAACCTGGTATACCTGTTTTTGTCATTGATAAGAAAATTCCTTCCCTGCCTTCTGTTCCCGGATTACATATCATTGAAAAAGCGGCTACAGAAGGGGTAGCTGATTTAATTCAATTACTCAAAACGCAGTATTGATTTCTTTGAACTGTACCTGGCAGGCTTCCAGTTCTTTTAATACCGGTTCATAAATGTCCCGGGAAGTGGGTATCTGTAATCCGTTCAGCCGGATCGTGCCGTTCAGGATCAGTTTGGCCGCAATGCCCAGGGGCAGGCCAACCGTTTTGGCCATGGCCGTGCGAAGATGATTTTCACCTTTTACAATCAGTGAACTGCTGATCCCGTATTTTTTTCCCTCCAGTTCATAACCAATTTCATGCAGCATCACTATCATGTCTTTATCATATGGTCTTAAGGCCAGCTTTTTTTCCACGGCAAACTGCAGGATATCGGCAGCACTGCAAAGGCCACGGTTCACAAGGGTCTCATCATCATCCAGACCCAGGAAAAAAAGTTGTTTCAGCGTCAGGTTGGCTTCGTGCATTTTATACGCCAGAAATCCGGCAGCCTGATTTTTCACATCTTCCACACCAATTTCCTGCAGATTGCCTTTATCATCTGCGGTCATGAATGAATCGGGTAATGATTCTCCGGTCTCCACCGCTTCCTGTTCCGCATCCATCAGTTTCATCAGGTTCTCCAGCATGCCCTTGGTTTCCTCAAAGCGGGCTGCCAGTTTTTGATTCAGCCATTCACCGAATCCATGCCGGTCCATATGTTCTTTGAAAACCTGTTGCAGCGTTTTTCCGTTAGTATCATATTGCGGTGTTTCATCGGTGAGTTTGAGTTCAAGGATATTTCTCCATCCATATAAAAAATCACTGTGCCGCAGCGTGGTTCTTAAAAAAGTGCTGGCATCCTCCAACTGGTAACGACGGGTATAGCTCAGTGAATCCCGGTTGGCATACCAGCCCAGGGTACCGAGTTCAGGGATATTGACCAGTCTTTCATTATTAAACAAACCGGCATAATCCACCTGTACTTCCTGTCCGTTTTCGCGGTAATGGGCTCCGGCCTTTCCCGCCAGAATAATATTCCTGGGGTTCCAGCTGATTTTATAATGCCAGGGGTTATCATCGCTCTCAGGGGCTACCAGTCCGCCGCAATGAGAAACAAAGGAAAATATTTGTCCTCCTTTTTTCCGGATACCGTCAATCAGTTGCATGGCACTCATGTGATCGATTCCCGGATCTAGGCCCATTTCGTAGAGGAAGAGTAATTTATTTTTGGCAATGGCCGGTTCGAGTTCCCGGATGGCATCATCCAGGTAGGAAGCGGTGAGCAGGTGTTTCTGAAATTTCACACAATCCCGGGCTATGGCAATATGCAGGGCAGGAGGGAGGAGGGAGATCACGATATCTGCCTGCCGGATATACCGGCCTCTTTCCGTTTCATCCTGTATATCGAAGGAAATGGCCGTTCCACGGTTGGAGGCACCGATTTTGGACTGGGCCAGACTGAGATCGGCATCAATGAGCAAGAGCCGCCAGTTTTGGTCCACGGCATTTTCCAGTAAATAATCAATCAGGACTGTGGCTGATTTCCCCGCACCGAACAATAAGATCGTCTTCATAATAAAGCCTTTTGACAGGCCGGTAAATTAGGATGAAAAACCCATAAAATCAGGGTAAAAGATACAGGTAAAATCCGGGTGCTACGGAAGCCCTGCTTTGAATCCACAGGGGTGGAAAACTAAGGCAAAAAACAGGCTGGTTTATCAGGTTTTCACCCCTGTAAAAGTTAGATTTGCAAACCCCGGTAAAGCACCCGAAAAAGGGCTAAATCCGGTATTCAATTTCAACTAAAAAGTCTAAGCGACAACAACGATGGAAGAGCAGTTTGAGCCACAGGAAACGCAGGACAATAACCGTATCATCCCCGTTAATATTGAAGAGCAGATGAAGACCGCTTACATTGATTATTCAATGTCGGTGATTGTAGGTCGTGCCCTTCCGGATGTAAGAGATGGACTGAAACCGGTACACCGGAGGATTTTATTTGCCATGGACAATCTGAGTCTGCGGCATAACCGTCCTTTTAAAAAATCAGCTTCCATTGTGGGTGAGGTATTGGGTAAGTACCACCCGCATGGAGATACCGCTGTATATGATGCATTGGTGAGAATGGCGCAGGATTGGAACATGCGTTATGAACTGATCGACAAACAGGGAAACTTTGGTAACCAGGATGGGGATGGCCCGGCGGCCATGCGTTATACCGAAGCGAGGTTGAAACAACTTTCCGAGTTCATGCTGGAAGATCTGGAAAAGGATACTGTGGATATGCAGCTGAACTTTGATGATTCACTCAAAGAACCAACCGTACTCCCCAGCCGTATTCCACAACTGCTGATCAACGGATCCAGCGGAATCGCCGTAGGGATGGCCACGAATATGATGCCGCATAACCTGAGTGAAGCGATTGATGGCTGTATTGCCTATATCGATAACCGGGAGATCACGATCGAAGAACTCATGCAGCATGTAAAAGCGCCTGATTTTCCAACCGGTGGTATTATTTATGGCATGGAAGGGATCAAAGCAGCGATGCACATGGGTCGTGGCCGGGTGGTACTTCGGGGCAGACTGACCGTGGAAACAAAAGCCAGCGGAAGAGAACAGATCATCATCACCGAAGTACCTTATCAGGTTAACCGGGATGCCCTCGTTAACAGGATCGGGGAACTGGTCAATGAAAAAGTAATTGAAGGGATTGCCCATGTCAATAATGAATCCAACAATAAGGAAGGTACCCGTCTGGTGATCGATCTGAAAAGAGATGCGATTGCCAATGTGTTGATCAACCAACTGTATAAATTAACGGAGCTGCAAACCTCTTACGGTATCAACAATGTTGCCATTGTAAAAGGAAGACCCCGTACACTGAACCTGAAAGACCTGATCAGCGAATTCGTTGAATTCAGGCATGAAGTGGTGATTCGCCGTGCCAAATATGAGCTGGCTGAAGCCGAGAAGAAAGCACATATCCTCAAAGGATACCTGATTGCACTGGATCACCTGGATGAAGTGATCCGCTTGATCCGCAGTTCGCCGACACCGGAAGTGGCAAAAGAAAACCTGATTAATGCGGGATGGGGACTGGATGAAATCCAGGCCAAAGCGATCCTTGAACTGCGTTTACAGCGGTTGACCGGCATGGAGCGGGATAAGATCAAGGAAGAATTCGATGAGCTGATGAAACTGATCGCCCAATTACAGGAACTGCTTTCCAATGAAGGCATGCGATTCGATCTGATCAAAACCGAATTACTGGAAATCAAAGAAAGATTCGGGGATAGCCGTAAAACAGAAATTACTTACCTGGATGATGAAGTCAAGATCAAGGACCTGATCAAGGAAGAAGATGTGGTGATCACGATATCTCATTTGGGTTATATTAAAAGAACACCGGCAGATGAATACCGGGCACAAAGAAGGGGTGGAAGAGGAGTGATGGGAGGCCGTACCAGGGATGAGGATTATATCGAACATCTCTTTGTGGCTTCCACACACCATACCATGCTCATCTTTACTGAAAAGGGTCGTTGTTACTGGCTCAATATCTGGGAGATTCCGGAAGGAGAGAAAACCGGCAGGGGAAGAGCGATACAAAACCTGATCCAACTGCCACCGGATGATAAAGTGAAAACGATTATTGATGTAAAGGATCTGAAAGACGAGGAGTTTGTAAAATCACATAATATCGTTCTCTGTACCCGCAAAGGGATTATCAAGAAAACGGCATTGGAAGATTTCAGCAGACCCCGTCAAACTGGGGTGAATGCCATCACCATTGTGGAAGGAGATGAACTGCTGGATGCTAAATTAACAGATGGCAGCAGCGAAATCCTGATGGCAGTCCGTACCGGAAGAGCCATCCGTTTCTCCGAAGAAAAAGTAAGAGCAACCGGACGTGGAGCGATTGGCGTAGCTGGAATTGAAGTGGATGAAGCCGGTGATGTAGTGGTCGGCATGATTTGTGTAAATCAGGAGGATAAATCATCCAGAACGGTATTGGTGGTGAGTGAAAAAGGCTTTGGAAAAAGAACCCCGATCGATGAGTACAGATTTACAAACCGGGGTGGAAAAGGAGTGAAGACAATTAATGTAACTGAGAAAACGGGAGGACTGGTAGGTATACTTTGTGTGTCTGAAATAGAAGACCTGATGATTACCTGTAAAAGCGGTGTGACCATCCGGATGCCGGTGGGAGGGATCAGTGAGCAGGGAAGGGCCACACAGGGGGTTAAACTGATCAGGCTGGATGACGGGGATGAAATTGCGGCGATCACCAACCTGCTGGACCAGACGACCCAGAACGGAAACGGAGAAGCGGCTGCTGAGACCGGAGAGGCCATAGCGGAAACCGGGGAGCAGACACCGGAAAACCCTGATCAAGCTCCAGAAAACAAGGAGCAGGCAACCGATGGGGCAGAAAATACATCTGAGGATAGTTCAAACCAATAAAATACACAAGATGAAAAGAATCATTTACCTGTTCGTGGCTATTTGCGCTACGCTTGCCACAGAAGCGCAGACCATCGAATCAGTTAAAACAATGCTAACGTTGCAACAATACACGAAAGCAAAAGAAGAACTGGACAAAGGGATGGGCAATACCAAATTCAACAGCAAACCCGAAGCTTTTATGCTGAAATGCTGTGTATATGCGGCCCTGGCCATGGACAATGCCAATAAAAGTAATGCAACCGGTGAACAACTGGCAGCAGATGCGGAGGCAGCATTCAAAAAGTACAAAGAAATGGATCCCGCCCAGGCTTTACTGAATGATCCGATTTACCAGAATGGTCCTGTTAATCTCTATTCTTACAATTACTCCAAAGGGTACACAGATTATACCACAAAAAACTGGAATGGCGGATATGAAAGATTGAAAAAAGCGGTTGAATTATCAGACCTGCTGATTGCCAAAAAGCTACTCACAGTTTCTCTTGATACCAATGTACTGATCCTGGCCGGTATCACTGCCGAGAACAGCAAGCATACTGATGATGCTGCCAAATATTATGGCAGACTGGCGGATGTAAAAATCCCCGGACCAGAATTCGAAAGCATTTACCGTTACCTCGTGAATTATTATTTCGGTAAAAAGGATATGGAATCATTTGAGAAATACAAGGCCATGGGTGCCCAGTTGTATCCGAAGAGCGAGTATTTCACCTTTGATAAGGTTGACTTTGCCGTAGGCCTGGTAGAAGGCTTTGATGATAAAGTGAAAGAAGTGGAGACTGTTCTGGCCAAGGATCCGGATAATTTCAAAGCCAATCAGGTGCTGGGAGAGATCATTTATGATACCCTGAATTCCACCCGTGAGGGAGCTGTATTGCCCCACAATGCAGCCGAACTGGAAACCAAGATGATCAGTGCTTTCAAAAAATCAGCAGCAGCAAAACCTAACAGTGAGATCCCATACCTTTATATGGGCGACCATTTCATCAACAAAGCGGTTAAAGTAAATGATGCCCGTGCCGCACATGCCGCAGAAATGAAGGCCAGGACCAAACCCGGAACCATGGCATCCAAAGATGATATCGCCAAACGTGATAAACTCGACCTGGACTATGGAAATGCCCTGGAGCAGGCCCGTGTGCCCTACGAGAAAGCGGCAGAAATTTTTGCTGCCAAAGGTCATCTCGAAATGAGAGATAAGCAACAGTATAAAAAAGCCTGCAACTATCTGGCTGATATTTTTGCTTTCAAAAAAGTACAATCTAAAAGGAAAACCGGCTGACCTCGCGAAATACACAGCAGAGGAGAAGAAGTGGAATGACCGGTATGACTCGATTAAATAAACTTACAGATAGTCATAGAAAGGCCACTTATAGGTGGCCTTTCTTTAAAAGTAGCAATTTAACATAATGTAAATTATTGGAACAATTTCCTATATTTGTGGGTAAAGGGTATTGTTATCTGTTTCAGATGATAGTAGCTTACATCATTAAATCAACAATATGCGACTGATTTATCAGCAAATTCTTTTCATCGTAGTATTAATTGTAGCCTCCTGTAATGGTGCAGAAAATAAAGCTGATGGAGCTACAGAACAAACTACTATTAATAAGGAAGAGAAAGGCAGCAAAGAAAATATTCAACAGGACATGCCTTCAGTTTCTGCACCTACCAGTGGAGCTGTACCTGAAGACAGTATCGGTGCAAAACCGGATAATAATGAGATCCTCGCCATAATTGATCAGTACCTGGTGTCGAAGCCGGAATTCCAGGCCAATGCATCCGGGATCAGCAACGCCGTAGTAACGGTTAAAAACACGCTCACCGGAACCACCTTTCAAAAAGCCATTGTGGAAGTCAATGCGATAAGTGCAGATGGAAAAATTCTCCGGAATGATTTTTATACCATTCAGAATATTGAACCCGGAGATCTGGAGACGATTAAAATACCTGCGATCCCCAAAGCCGCCAGCCTGACCAGTCATATCGTTAAATTGAAAAGCAATGAACTCACCAATGGCGAAATGGTGCTGGCCGGTACCCATTTCGGACAGTGACAATAATGGATCTGAAGGAAGCCATACGTCTTGAACATTCAAAGAAAAATTGCCAGAGAATTACCCACTGGATCGGTGAACGGCAGGACCGCTTCGATCAGCTATTCCTGATATTTTTAGGAGATGATTATTGCGATTCCCAACGCGCCTCCTGGCCACTCAGCGAAACAGTCATCGCCCACCCTTCCCTCATCCGCAAACACCTGAAAACCCTGGTTCGAAATCTGGACAGACCGGGTCAGCATGAGGCTGTTAGGCGAAATACGGTCAGGATACTTCAATATATCAAAATACCATCTGCCCTTCAGGGAAAGGTCATGGATCTTTGTTTCAATTACCTGATCAGTCCAATTGAGAAACCAGCTGTGAAAGCCAGTGCCCTTACTGTGATTTATAATCTCTCTCAAAAACATCCCGATATCCGGAACGAATTACTGGCCATTATTGATCAGCAATGGGATCAGGAATCAAAAGCATTCCGGTCAAGAGCTTCAGCGATACGCAAATCGTTGTCCGCTGCAAATCTGAATCGGTGAACCCTCCGCTAAAAAAACTGATACCGGCTTTTCCGAATCTAAAAACCGAAAAGCCGGGTCATACAATTCGCTGAACCCTTTTGAAATGGAACTGGATTGAACTGCTGCAATATCCCATTGAGGATGCACAACCTGATAAGCTGTGGTGCCCCTCTTACCTGCCGCAAATCCCCAATAATGTTCAGTAATGAATGCTTCCTCTGATCCGGGTTGCAGGGCTATGGCTTCCTTATCGGCAATCACTTCCATGCTTTTCCACCGGCCTTTGTTTTTGCATTGATAAACCACCTGCTGTTCATCGGGAAGAATCTTCCAGTCATATTGCATAGGCATGGTGCTGTATTTTTCCTGGTACAAATGATTCGCCACAAAACTGATCGCCGGTTTCGGAACAATTTCACTGATAAATACAACACCTCGTTTTATAGTTTCATCCTTCACCTGCTTTACATAAAAACGGAGATTGATCTCCGGAAACCGGGTATGAAAAGGAATCGCTATTCCCTTCACCCTCACTTTACGGAATAAAAAGCCAACCAGACTGATATAACAACGGTTCTGCCACAGATCCAGTGTGGTTCCAGCCGGTACATAGGGCTGCAGGATCGCCGGATCCACCTGGTAATTGGCCATGATCAGCTTCCGCCACTCTGCTTTCAGAAAAATGCTTTGTTGACTCATACCCATTCAATTGAGTAATTAAGAAAGATTGTAAATAAAGAGCCAGATGAATACCACAGTGAACAGAATAAACAATCCGTTCATCGCGAATTCCCCGATACGGAATATCGTTTTACGGGGAATCTGGTACATGGGATAATATGCAAACTGGGTAATGAGTTTTCCCGTCCAGTAAGCGGCGATCAAACCGGTCAATGCAATAGCGAGTCCGGTCTTATTCTGCAAGTCATCTGTCAATAATAAAGCGATCAGCCCAAATGAAAAATTCAACCCCTGTATATAACGGCCATAGGTTTTGGCAATCTCCTGATTCAGCGGTTTCAGTTTTTTGATATCGTTGTACCAGTCAAATACACGGTGACGTATATATGGATAAATCGCGGCGGTAAAAATCTGGCCGATCCCGCCGGCAATGATCAGCCAGTCTGGTATGGGTTTCATTTTTTTGCAGGTTTATCAAATTCACGAAAGATCAAACGAAGGTTCTGGTCGTAAGTGATATAATTGTATAACCAGTTACAGAATACAAAAAAGCGGTTCTTGACCCCCAGGATCAGCATCAGGTGCAATCCCATCCAGATCATCCAGGCGATAAACCCACCCAGTCTCAGTTTGGGTTTGGGGATATCCACTACCGCCAGGTTCCGGCCCACGGTTGCCATCGACCCTTTGTCGCGGTACACAAATTCATATTGATTTCCCTTTTTGGATTTCCTTTCCAGCAGTTTCAAGTTGTCCGCCACCAGGTCGGCCATCTGCATGGCCACCGGTGCCACCATGGGATGACCCTGTGGGTAGTCTGGCGTTTCCATACAAGCCAGATCGCCAATTACATATATATCAGATTGTCCAAGGACCCGGCAGTATCTGTCTGTTTTTATTCTGTTGCCTTTGGCAATCATCGTCTTATCGATGCCTTCCGGAATATTTCCTTTAATACCGGCAGCCCAGATCACTGTTGCGGATGGGATGGGCTCCTGCCCTTCTGCAAGCTGAACTGTATTTCCATCATAATTCTTTACCAGGGTATTGGTCCTGACATTCACCCCCAGTTTTTCCAGGTATTTCCGGGAACGGGCAGAGGATTGTTCACTCATGGTCGCAAGGGTTTTATCCGATCCTTCCAATAACCAGATATGCATCTTGGAGAAATCCAGTTCGGGGTATTCCTTGGGCAACACGTATTGTTTCATTTCTGCCAAGGCACCGGCCAGTTCTACACCGGTCGGACCACCTCCCACCACCACAATATTCATCAGCCGCTGTAATTCCACAGGATCAGTTACTGTTAAGGCATTTTCCAGGTTTTGCAGAATCCGGTACCGCAACTGGAGGGCTTCCACGGTTGACTTCATGGGAAATGTATGTTCTTCCAACTGCGCATTCCCAAAGAAATTGGTCCCCGCTCCCATGGCCAATACCAGCACATCATAAGGAATCTCTTCTGAAGCGGTCAATAATTTGTGCTGCTCCGGCAATATTTGGCGGATCTCGGCTAAACGGATCCTTACATTTTTACTGCGCTGAAAGACTTTCCGGAGTGGGAATGAAATATTACTGGCATCCAACCCCGCTGTTGCCACCTGATAAAATAAGGGCTGGAACTGGTGATAATTGAACCGATCCACGAGGGTTACTTCAAACCCCGCTTTATTATTGAGCTGACGGGCCAGCTTCAGTCCTCCGAATCCGGCCCCTGCGATAACGACTTTCATAACTTGGTTTTACAGTACAAACTTACATTATTTTCAATAAATATTGAAAATATGGAATAAATAATTTTAGCTTTGGGGACAAAATCTGTTTATGAACCCCAGCCAACCCGCCCGGCCCATCCTGTACCAGGAACCGGTAATTCCGTTTCACCCCGTTTATCATACCGTAGAAAACTATTATGAAATTGCCGGACCGGATTATGAAACCTGGAGCCCCCATTTCAATATGCATTTTGGATACTGCCGTCGTTTCCGGGATATTTTTTCCCTGGAAAGCATGTTACAGCAGATGAATGCCAAAGTGCTGGAGGAACTGCAAATAGATCCCCTGCAACCAGCCCGGATCGCCGATCTGGGTTGCGGAATGGCCACGGTGGCGAGGTATGCGGCTGAACATTATCCCCTCTCCCATCTTGTGGCTATCAGCATTGTTGAAAAACATGTGGCCATGGCCAAAGAATTAAACAAGGCCGCCGGCTTGGAAAACCAAATCACGGTATGCCGGGATAATTTTGAAAATCTGCATCTCTCCGGTAATAGTATCACCCATGCTTATGCGATAGAAAGTGCCTGTCATGCCGCTTCACCGAACAAGCAAAAATTTATTACGGAACTGGCCAGGATATTAAAACCGGGTGGTCGTTTTTGCATTGCAGACGGATTCCTGAAAAGCAAACAGCCCTCATCCGGTATTTTAAATGGCTCTATCAGAAAATGACCGGTTATTGGGCCGTACCCGGATTTGCAACAATCAGTGAATTCCGGCAAGAACTCGAAAACGCAGGATTAACCAATATCAAAATAAAGGAAATCAGTTACCGTATCGCTCCTTCTGTGGCCTATGTGCCGCTGGTCTGTTTGAAATTTTTTATAAAGGAACTCTGGAAAAATAAAAGCCTTCGCATGAAAAAAGAAAGATGGCACAATGTATATGCACCCCTGCTGGGAATGCTGGTAGGCTTATTCCGTAAAAAATTCGGATACTACCTGATCACCGGAGATAAACCAAATCTCTAAATATCCCAATATCCCGCCTTCGCTAAAGCTTCGGCGGGCAAGCCTAATATCTCAATATCTTAATTTTCCGCCTTCGCAAAGGCTATGTCGTGTGAAGCCTAATATCTCAATATCCCAATATCTTAATATCTCATCTCCTACGCTAAAACTTCGAAGAGAAAGTAATACCTAATACCCAATTCCAAATACCATTCTTTAATACAACATCCTCACTTTAATCGTCCCCTTCACCTCTCTCAGCAACTGAAGGGCATGAGCAGAGATGTTCTTGTTCACGTCCAGCACCACATATCCAATGGTATCATTGGTTTTGAGATACTGTCCAAGGATATTGATATTATGTTTGGATAAACGGGTATTGATTTCCGACAGCACACCCGGAACATTGTTATGGATATGCAGGATCCGGTGACTGCCTTCCTGCGGAGGAAGGGCAAGCGCTGGTACCGTATGGGAACCAAAAGTGATTCCTTTCTCCAGGTAATTGTACAGCTTACTGCTTACATCTTCTCCAATATTTTGCTGGGCTTCTTCCGTACTGCCACCGATATGCGGGGTGAGGATCACATTCGGCAAATCCTGCAAAGGCGTTTGAAAACGATCTCCGTTTTTCTCCGGCTCCCAGGGAAATACATCAATGGCCGCTCCACTGATTTTTCCTTCTATGATCTGTTTACGCAAGGCATCCAGATCCACGACTTCTCCCCTCGCATAATTGATCAGGATAGCTCCCTGTTTAAAGGATTTAAGCGTAGTCTTATTAATCAGGTTCGTGGTTTGTGTGGTTTCAGGTACATGCAGGGTGACCACATCTGATTTCTTCAGCAATTCTTTTAATGAACGGGCATCTGTAGCATTGCCCAACGGCAGTTTTGTTTCCACATCGTAAAACAGCACTTTCATTCCCAAAGATTCGGCCAGTACACTGACCTGACTGCCTATATTCCCATAACCAATAATTCCCAGCGTCTTTCCTCTCAGCTCATAACTACCCTTCGCTTCCTTCATCCAGATTCCTTCATGGGCTGCTTTGTTTTTATCCGGTATCCGGCGGATCAGCATAATCGCCAGCCCGATCACCAGTTCAGCCACTGAACGTGTATTGGAGTAAGGGGCATTAAAAACGACCACCCCGTTTTTAGTGGCTGCTTTCAGGTCAACCTGGTTCACACCGATACAAAAGCAACCGATGGCCTGTAATTTTTTGGCAGCGTCCAGCACTTTGGCCGTGATCTGTGTTTTAGACCTGATGCCAAGGATATGCACATCTTTGATTGCATGCACCAGTTCTTCTTCTGTTAATGCCTTGCTGATTTTCTCTACCTGTACATATCCATGCTGCCGGAAATGTTTCACTGCCGCATCACTGATATTCTCTAAAAAAAGGATACGTATTTTTTCTTTGGGATAACTCGTGGTATTTGCACTGGACATGCTGCAATATTAAGATTTTTAGCTGCTGGGGGAAAACTCATTCTTCCACATGCTGTATGCCACCGCTATTTTTGATGCAAAAGGTATTGCGTGAAAAGATTGTATTGGCTCACACTACTAACAGTTGTTATTGTTGCCTGTAATTTATCATCCTCCAAACAAAAATCTGCGGATGATTCTTTGCAATATTATCCACCCACCCCGGAAGCCATCAGTAAAGATGAATTCAGAAAATATTACCGGGATCTGGTTGCCCATTTTGATACCCTGCTTCCCAAAGGCGAATTCAACGGTGGAATCCTGATCGCCAAAAGCGGCGCAGTGATCTATGAAAAATACCAGGGAAAGGCCGATCTGCGCCGGTCCGATACCATGAGCAGCCAGACCGCCATGCATATTGCTTCCACTTCAAAAACATTTACGGCTATTGCTGTTTTAAGATTGGTTCAGGAAGGCAAACTGTATCTGACAGATACGATCAGTCAATTTTTTCCGGGCTTCCCCTATTCCGGTATTACAGTTCAGATGTTGCTTTGTCACCGGAGCGGACTCCCCAACTATCTCTATTTTATGAGTAATGAAAAATGGGATAAAGGGCCGGATGGAAAATGGAACCGGAAGTATGCAAGAAATGAAGATGTACTAAAGATGCTGATCAGCAAAAAACCGGATGCAACCGGCAAACCCAACGGAAGATTTAATTATTGCAATACCAATTATGTCCTCCTGGCCCTGATCATTGAAAAAATCAGTGGCAAATCTTACCCGGAATACATGCAGCAAAAATGGTTTGGACCATTGAAGATGAACAACAGTTTTGTGTTTACCCTGAAAGACACCCTCACGGCAACCCCCTCCTTCACCACTACCGGCACCTGGTGGAACCTGGACTTCCTGGATGCCACTTACGGGGATAAAAATATTTTTTCCACCCCGCAGGACCTGCTCAAATGGGATCAGGCATTGTACACAGATCAGCTGCTTCGTCCTACCCTGCTCGATTCCGCTTTTGCACCCTGTAGTTTTGAAAAGCCCTCCATTCATAATTACGGATTAGGTTGGCGGCTGCAATTGTTACCTAACGGTAAGAAAGTGATTTATCATTTTGGAAAATGGCATGGCAATAATGCCGCTTTTGCAAGACTCACTGATGAAAAAGTAACCATTATCATCCTCGGGAATAAGTTCACCAGAAGGATTTACAGCGCCGCCCAGCTGGCCTATGATATTTTTGGGGATTACCAGCAACAAAAAGTGCCGGAATCGGATGAAATCGACAGCCTTAAGACAACACTTCTAGCCCCAAAGGAGCAGCAGAAAAAAAACAAAAAATCCGGGAAATAAATCATTTTTAGTCTGCGCTTTCTTTCTCAACTTTAGGTAGCAATGAAAATACTTTCCGCTGCCGAAATAAGAGAATGGGATCAATACACGATCCAGCATGAACCCATCTCTTCCATCGACCTGATGGAAAGAGCTTCTCTTGCCGTGGTAAAATGGTTGCTGAAACATTATCCGGCGGCAACTTCCTATGGTATTTATTGCGAAAAGGAAAATAATGGTGGCGACGGACTGGCCATCGCCAGAATACTCCATGAACAGCATTTTCCGGTTTCCGTACATATCCTTGAATTCGGACATAAAGGCACGGATGATTTTCAAACCAACCTCGCCAGATTACACCAGTATCCGGAGATTGATATTCATTTCGTACAATCCACTGATCAGATTCATCCCCTTCCCGATTCACAGGTGATCATTGATGCACTCTTTGGCTCAGGACTGAACAGAGCCCTGGAAGGATTGACCGCCACATTGGTGGAACACCTGAACCAATCAGGAAATGATATTATATCCATTGATATACCCAGTGGCTTATTCACCGACCGTTCCTCCAAAGGAGCCATCGCCATCAAGGCAAAACATAGTTTAAGTTTTCAATGTTATAAGCCCGCCTTTCTATTTGCAGAGAACAGTACGTATACCGGAGAACTTCACCTGTTGGATATCGGTTTGCATCCTGATTATTACCGGCAATTGCAGGTACAACTGGAAATTACAGATGCATCTTTAGTCCACTCCATTTATAAACCCCGTCAAAAATTCGCTCATAAAGGTCTTTACGGACATGCATTACTTGTGGCAGGCAGTTTTGGTAAAATGGGGGCCGCTATCTTATCTGCCCGTTCCTGTTTACATAGCGGAGTCGGGTTACTTACCTGTCATATTCCCGGATCCGGTTATCCTATCATTCAATCCGTTGTTCCGGAAGCCATGGCAATGACCGATAAAAATGAATTAATCAATACGGCCGTATCCGCTGATCTATCTGCTTATGATGCCATTGGAATCGGTCCGGGTATTGGTACTGCAAACGAAACCATCATGCTATTACATGATCTGCTGGATGCATATCGCAATCCGGTGGTATTGGATGCTGATGCGTTGAATATACTGGGTTTGCAAAAGGATCTTTTGCAACTGATACCCAAGGGCTCCATTCTTTCCCCGCATCCCAAAGAATTTGAAAGAATATTTGGACCAACAGCCAATGATTTTGACCGGGCTATCCTGGCCATGAAAATGGCCAAAGAACTCGGACTGGTGATCATTTTAAAAGGACATTTTACCCTTATTGCTGCTCCTGACGGGAAAGGATATTTTAACCCAACCGGCAACCCCGGAATGGCTACAGCCGGCAGCGGAGATGTATTAACCGGGATCCTCACCGGCTTACTGGCACAGGGTTATCATTCTTTGGAAGCAGCCCTCTTGGGTGTATACCTGCATGGACTGGCGGGCGATCTGGCGGCATCCGCCTTATCCATGGAAGCCATGCTGGCCGGTGATATCAGTGACTATATCGGGAAAGCTTTCCTGCAATTGCAGGCATAATACGCAGTAAGGGTTACTTTTTTAAAAACCGGGTATCAATCATAACTCCTCTTCAACCCTGCATATGAAAAAAATAATTACAGCTTTATTGCTGATCACGATTGTACTGCTTGCCTGCCGCTCTTCCTCTCATTCCGGCAAATTATTGCAAATGCCAGCCGATATCAAGGCTGATGAATATACCATCAATACACTCGCAGATACCAACCTGCTGACCCGTAACGGTGCCATTCTCTTTATTCCGGCTGGCAGTTTAAAAAGCAATCAGACATCCGTGACCCTGGAAATAAAAGAAGCCTATACGATGGAACAAATGATCCGGTCCGGACTCACCACCAAAGCCGGAGAAGAAATATTATCCAGTGGCGGGATGATTGAAATTACACCAAAGGCTGGTGAAGAGGTAACCATAATCAAGCCGATCAAAGTTGCGATACCGGGGAGACAGCTCAAAGAAAAGATGAAACTTTTTAAAGGAGAGAAAAACGCTGATGGCAGTATCAACTGGAGTAACCCTGTCTCACTTCCCAATAATCCGCAACTCAATATGATCCAGACCGGACAGCGTTTGTTTAATCAGAACTGTGCCGGTTGTCACGGCATCGGAAAAGATTTAACGGGTCCGGACCTGGCTCATTTCCTGAAAAGATTCAGTGGTGATACCTTACTCGTGAGAGGTTATTCCCTTCATTGGCCATATCAAAATAATGTAGAAGGTGATTGGTTAGACACTGGTTCTCCTACAGATCAAAATCTGCGTAACAAACTAAGTCATATAAGCCCCGAACTATGGGAAAACCAGTGGTTATATTTCTGTAATCAGAAATCGCAATATAGATCACTAGGAACGGCTTTTCCTGATTTGGATGAAGCCTTATTGACCGCCATCTACCAGTATATACAAAATGAGAGTGAGCGATTGAATCTGCCCATCCCCGCCAATGCCATTCCAAACGATTGTATTGACAGTTGTTTTCAATATAAAAATCAAAAACAGCTGCTGACACAAAAAAAGGAAGCTGCTAAGGCTAAAATGGATACCCTGGAAAAAGACAAACACAGTCTTTCTGAAGAAGAAAGGACATTTCCGGTAGCACCTGACACAACTCCTGTAACCTCACCCCTTCCTCCGTCGATAAACAGCAGCCCAATAAGAGTGGAAGATATTGTTGAACCGGAGAATAAACAATCCCTCTATTACCAGTTCAGCATCGAAAGTTTTGGCTGGTACAATGTGGATATGCTGCTCAAAGAAGTAGACGGATCGGTAAAAAGTGATTTGTCAGTCCGGCTAACCGGTGAACATAGCAATGATGCTGAAGTATTCCTGATCATTCCTTCCACCCAAACCTATACAAAGGGTGGTAAGAAAAAAGATCAGCCGGAACAAAAGGTCTTTGCCTATAATGATGGCAGCATCTATCTGCCGCAACAGACCACGGCCTATATCCTGGCGATTGCGGAAACAAAAAATTCGGTGGCATTTAGCATCAAAACCTTCACCACCGGCCTGAAACAGGAATTCGAAATCAGTCTGCAAACAGCGGATCCCGAAACATTCAATGAAGCCATCCGGCAATTGAATCTCAACGGCATCTCCATCAACGCCGCCGAAACCAAAAATGCCCCCCTGCTCCGGGAAACCGGAAAAGAGATCCGAAACCTGGATACAGCACTTAAAAATGTGGAGCAGCTCCGGCCCCGGAACTGTGACTGTGATTGTCTGCAGATGAAGGACACAGCCGCGACTGGTTCACCTGTAGCGGATATTTCAGTGAAATAGGAGCCGAATCGCTACCTAAACCGCTGATTTTAAAGCTACTTAATGGTTTGGGGCATTGCCCCGCTTCCCCTATCTTTGCCGCCCTCGAAAGTCATTGCTTTGGCAATGGCATTTTTGTATAATTATTAGATTTTGAATCAACTCTTATGGACAAATTGATCTATCTCGTACCGGTAATGGGGCTGATCGGCTTGTTGTACACACTTGTAAAATTTAACTGGGTGTCCAAACAAGATGCGGGTAATGACCGCATGAAGGAAATCAGCAATTATATCGCAGAAGGAGCCATGGCCTTTCTGAAAGCAGAATGGAAAATCCTTGGCTACTTTGTAGTAATCGTAGGAATCCTGCTGGCCCTGATGGCCCAATCAAATCCCCACTCACACTGGTTGATTGCCGTAGCCTTTGTAATAGGTGCCGTATTCAGTGCAACAGCCGGTTATATTGGTATGAAAATCGCAACCCGTGCCAATGTACGTACTGCACAGGCCGCCAGATCCAGTCTGAGTAAAGCCTTAAACGTATCCTTCACCGGTGGTGCCGTAATGGGACTTGGTGTATCCGGCTTAGCTGTATTGGGTTTAGGTGGATTATATATTGTATTAAAACAAATTTTCGCTCCGGATGCTGCTGTGAATTCTGCCGAAATGATCAAAACCATTGAAGTCCTGACCGGATTTTCACTGGGTGCAGAATCCATTGCCCTTTTTGCCCGTGTGGGTGGTGGTATTTATACCAAGGCAGCCGACGTAGGCGCCGACCTCGTTGGTAAAGTGGAAGCCGGTATTCCGGAAGATGATCCGCGTAACCCAGCTACCATTGCTGATAACGTAGGTGATAATGTGGGTGACGTGGCCGGTATGGGTGCTGACCTTTTTGGATCCTATGTTGCTACAGTACTTGCTACGATTGTACTTGGTCAGCAAACAACAGTTGATATTACTAAAGATGCACTGGGTGGATTCTCCCCGATTGTACTTCCGATGCTGATCGCCGGTGTGGGAATTCTTTTCTCCATCATTGGTACCTGGTTTGTCAGGGTTAGTGATGCAGCCGGAATCAATACAGCCAATGTACAGAAAGCCCTGAACATGGGTAACTGGGGTTCGATCATCCTCACTGCTTTCGCAGCAGCGGGTCTGGTTTACTTTATTCTTCCCGAAGGTGATATGGTTTTACGTGGATTCACGTTTACCAAATGGGGAGTGCTGGGAGCAATTGGTGTAGGTCTGCTGGTAGGTGCCCTGATGAGTATCATCACGGAGTATTATACTGCCATGGGAAAACGTCCTGTGAATTCAATTATCAAACAATCTTCCACCGGACATGCCACCAATGTTATCGGTGGTCTGGCGGTAGGAATGGAATCAACCTTTCTTCCCATTTTAGTACTGGCTGGTGGTATCTGGGGTTCTTATGAGTTTGCCGGTTTATATGGTGTGGCTATTGCTGCTGCCGGTATGATGGCGACTACAGCCATGCAATTGGCGATTGATGCATTCGGTCCTATTGCAGATAACGCCGGTGGTATTGCTGAAATGAGCGAATTGCCTACAGATGTTCGTGAAAAAACCGATGTACTGGATGCAGTTGGAAATACAACGGCCGCTACCGGTAAAGGTTTTGCGATTGCCTCCGCTGCATTGACAGCCCTGGCCCTTTTTGCGGCTTTTGTTGGCGTGGCCATGCCCGACAATCAGCATATTGATATTTATAAAGCCGATGTACTGGCTTCTCTGTTTATAGGCGGAATGATCCCAATGATCTTTTCCTCACTCGCGATCCGTGCCGTTGGAGAGGCAGCCATGAGCATGGTAGAAGAAGTTCGCCGTCAGTTCCGCACAATTCCTGGTATCATGGAAGGAACAGGCAAACCTGAGTATGATAAATGCGTGGCCATTTCCACACAGGCTTCTATCAGAAAAATGCTTTTACCTGGTGCGATAACAATCATTGCTCCGCTGGCCATTGGATTTACATTAGGCCCCGAATCACTGGGTGGCTTTTTGGCCGGTGCAACCGTAAGTGGTGTTTTGATGGGAATGTTTCAGAACAATGCCGGTGGTGCATGGGATAATGCCAAGAAATCATTTGAAAAAGGCGTTGAAATCAACGGTGAAATGTATTATAAGAAATCAGAACCCCATAAGGCTTCAGTAACCGGTGATACTGTTGGTGATCCTTTCAAAGACACATCAGGTCCTTCTATGAATATCCTGATCAAACTGATGTCCATCGTTTCCCTGGTGATCGCCCCTTCCCTGGCGCAGATGAACCATAGTGCTGCAGGGACCGGAGCCAAAAAAGAAATCAAAGAGCAACTGGTAATCAAACAAAGCATTTCCGACACCAGCACCACTTTGAGTCCGCTCACCACGGCTTTAAAAGCCGATGGGTTAATTACTTCTGATAATTATTCTATCGAATTCACTGATAATAAAAAATTGGTGATCAACGGGGTGGAACAACCTGATTCTTTATATTTGAAGTATTATAAACTATCAGTCCCGAACACGCCATAAAAGCTTAATCAGAACCATTAATTCAAGTCCTGCTGTTTCTACAGTGGGACTTGCTATTTCCGGTATAAGCTGATGGCGTTATCACTGATTTTATAGTAGCCATTGCTTACCTGGTCACGCAAGGCGGTCTGGGCAATACACTCCATGATATCTGCTCTTCTTTCAATGGACAGTCCGGTTTCTTTCTCCCATTTCGCCTGAACAGGCACATCGATAAACGCTACGCAATCGCCACCACCGAATTCATAATAAAAAGAAAGCCGCTTATCCCCTTCCACATAAACGACTGTGCCGCTTCTGCCTTCTGAATGATATTCCAGCCGGCGGCTGAACCGGTCGCTCATTTCCTGTAATACCCTTCCCCTGAGAATCAGGTCTTCATCCGGAATGAGGTTTCCCCATCCATCCCGGTATTGAATATAACCTTCCGTTGGAAGGGCTGTTTCGGTGAATGTCTCGTTCTCTGTTGCCGGGGGCTCTTCTCTTTCTTTGTATTTAGTAAGGCTGGTTGTGTGAACACAGTGCCCCTGTTTCTCCATTTCCAACCGGTATTCACCCGGCGGAATAACTGATGAGTCAATGATTAACTTGACAGATCCGGTGATGATATCCGCCACGGCCCATTCATTTTGTATCTCTTCAGTAGGAATGCTGACCAGTCGCAGCCGCTCATACTCGTTACCGGGATAGGGTAACCAGATCTGTAATTGCTGACAATCGGCATACCCCACGAAGCGGATATCGGTATCCTTCATGGGTTCCAGGCCCTTAAAAATACCGGGATGCGGGATATTGATGAGTTCCCCTGTTCTGATTGTTCCAAACCATTGTTGCATTAAAGACTGATTATAATCAGGTGAATGAGCAGGTAATTTAGTAATTTCAAAATAAAAAAATGGCCAGGTCTCATCATCGCAAGAAGCACAAAACCCATGTGCAGCAATTCAGGCATAGCCACGATACCAATGTTACTTCCGTAAAATCGAGAGCAGGTGCCATATCTGTTTTCACGATCAGCGGTGCATTACTGGGATTGGCGATCGGTTATTTTGTAACCGAGGGCACCATGTTATGGCTCGTAGTAGGTTTATTGGTTGGCGGAGCACTGGGCTATTTAATAGGCAGCAGGATTGATGCGCAGGGAAAAGAATAAGTTGTTTACCGTATCCAGTAATCGTTCCTGAAACGGGTAAGCTGATCCCTGTAAATGGGCATTTCCGGATCCTGAATAGCCGCCTGCTGGTACCATTGATAAGCTGCTGAAAAGTAATGGCGCAATTCCAGGCTATAGGCAATCCGGAAACTGACAGAAGCCGAATCTTCCTCAATCGCAAGCGGTTTTAATAGTTGGTCCATGAGTTGTTGCTTCTCTTCCGGTAAAACATAATTCAGCACCCTTTTTTTAGATACAGGAACAGCCGCTGCCTTTACCGTCCAGCGATAAGATGTACCCGGCTCCAGCAGGTTTGCAAATTTATTGATATCGATATAACTGAGTCTAGTGCTGTCAGTATATAAGCTGTCTTTCCCCAATGCATCATAAAGCGTAAAATAATACATACCCCGGTAGCCGTTACCGGTCCAGGATAGTATAAAGGGATCACCATCATATTGCAATGTATCCAGGGATTTCTTGAATTCCAGTTTGGTAAACCTTTGTTTTTTTCCTGTGCCTGGATTTTCACCCCTTGAAACAGCCATATTATTCCTGCGCCGCATTTCTTCCTTCCTTTCAGGGCTGTAAGCATACATCTGTTGCCAGATATATTTAAAATAATTCGCGGTAATGGACTCATCGGTCACTGCACAGCTGTCGCGCCAGCGTGAAAGCGGAAAGCTGCCTTCTTTTTGTAATGAAATTGCTTTCCCTTTTGTACAAATCATGGTCAGTGAAGCATCTTTACCAGTTTTAAGAGTGGTCCCCTGCCTGAGTACCTTGCCGATTTTCACCCGGGTCTCCTGCTGTTTGAAAAATAGCGGTTACTTCTCCTTTTACTGCATAGACCAGCAACTCATCTCCTTTTTGTGCATTGATTCCTGCACAAAACAAAAAAGATATAGATAATAGTAAATAAGTTCTCATCGTTTATCTGATATAAAAAATACTGCAGCTTCGTGGTGCCAGTTCCAGTTCTCCTTTTATTTTATCGTTGGCCGCAAGCTGATTATTCCTGATAAAACTAACCCAATTACCGCTGCCGGCCCCTACCCGCTTCGTGGTATTTGTGCCATTGAAGCAAACCAGTATTTTTTTCCATTTATCTCCGGCTTTTGCCCCATCAATGGTATAGGCAATCACACCTTCGGGCAATCCCTCCCTGAAACGGATACATTGATTAATCAATGCGGTCGTGGGTAGCCGGAAAGCGGGATGATCACGGCGCATCCTGATCAATGCCCGGGTGTACTCATATACATCCTGATTCTTTGTTTTCAGGTTCCAGTCGATCTGGTTAATGCTATCCGTTGATTCAAATGAATTTTCCACGCCCTTCTTGCTCCGAAGGAATTCTGTTCCGGCATGCAGGAAAGAAATACCCTGTGAGCTGAGGACTATGGACAGGGATAGCAAGTGAACCTGCCTGCGCTCTGCTTCAGTGGCATCCTTCATTGATAAAGCAATCTTATCCCATAACACATGGTTATCGTGACATTCGCAATAAGTTATGGTTTGAAAAGGCTGAGCGGCATAAGGCTTTTTGGAATAATTCACCTTACTGTAATTAACCTGCGGATGTTTACAGGCAGCAACAATCCCGAATTTGATACTTTCCTCTGTACCGGGTTTTCCACTGGCAAATCCGGGATCTGCATGCTCAAATACACTGCCCTTGATGCCATCCCTGATATCATCACTGAATACGGCGACCCGGTCCAGCTTTGCTACATTGGCCTTTAAGGCCCGCTGATCATCGGGTAAAGGGGAAGCACCGGCCGTCCAGCCTTCACCGTATAAGAGGATTCCGGGTTTGAGCTGATGCAGTTCCTTTGAAATCAGGTTAATCGTTTCAATATCATGGATGCCCATCAGGTCGATCCTGAATCCGTCGATATGGTACTCCTGCACCCAGTATTTCATGGACTCCAGGATGAACTTCCGCATCATCGGTCTTTCACTGGCCGTTTCATTCCCACAGGCCGAGGCATTGGAGAAGCCCCCATTTTTTTGTTGCCGGTAATAATAACCCGGAACCAGTTGATTAAATAAAGAGGATTCAGTCTGTGAAGTATGGTTATATACCACATCCATAACCACCCTTAAACCATTCTCGTGAAAAGTCTTTACCAGGTTTTTTAATTCCCTGATCCGGGTTGCCGGATCATAAGCATTGGTGGAAAAAGAGCCTTCCGGTACATTATAATTCAAGGGGTCGTAACCCCAGTTATAATTGGGTTTAGCCAGGCTTTCATCAATGGAATTGAAATCAAAAACGGGTAAGAGATGGACATGGGTGACTCCGAGTTCCCTGATATGATCCAGTCCGGTTGAAAAACCACCCGGATTGCGGGTGCCTTTTTCGGCAAGTCCGTTAAACAACCCTTTTTGCCGGATACCTGAACTGGCTGCAATACTGGCATCCCTAACCTGCAATTCATAAATCACCGCATCTGTTTTTTTGACAAACAGCGGGCTTTTATCTTTCTCCCATCCGGGCGGATTGGTTTCTTTCAGATCCACAATCACTGCCCGCTTTCCATTTAAGGCCACTGCTTTTGCATATGGATCGGGTACAGCATCTCCCCATTTCATATCCTTGTAAATGGAAAAAGCATAGAGCTTTCCTTTATGATCGCCTTTCCAGGTAAAGGTCCAGGTACCTCCTGCCTCTTTTTTCATAGGGAAAACATCAATAAAATTGGGATTGGCAAAATCACTGTAGATCATCAGTCTTACTTCCATGGCCGAAGGTGCCCAGAGCCGGAAGAAACTTTTTTTCAGGCGTATAGGTAAGCCCCAGGTCTTTGCCGTTATACACCGGATATTTTTCATAAGCTAATGCTTTTGCCTGATTGCTGTAGTTGCCCCCTGCCTGCCATTGCTGAAAAGATAATAAATGACAAAAGGATTTTATATTTCATACCGGACTGATGATTGGTGACCCATGATTATTTACTGAACTGGTTTGCTGTACCATCACAATAAAACAAAACCGGTTTCCAAATTTACCGCCTCTTCCGGTGAATAAAGGGGATGTGAAGAAATTTCATACAAATATGAATCAGATCAGGCATCAATCCTGTAAATTGTCGTATCAATGAATATTAAATAGCAAAGATTATATGTGAGATCTCCAGGTTAAGAAGCAGACCAAAAAATATGCTGCCGTCATCGTAGGATCGGGTGCAGGCGGTGGAATGGCAGCCTATATGCTGGCAAAAGCCGGTCTAAAAGTATGTCTGCTCGAAGCAGGTTATATGTATGATCCGCAAAAAAATGTGACTCAGTTAAAAAACCCATGGGATTCTCCCCGCCGGGGAGCCAGCACCAAGATCAGACCCTTTGGTGATTTTGATGCCTGCTATGGCGGCTGGTCAGTAGAAGGAGAGCCATATACAAAAGAAGCCGGAACAGATTGGATGTGGTGGCGTGCAAGGATGCTGGGAGGCCGGACCAATCACTGGGGAAGGATTTCGCTTCGTTTTGGTCCGAAGGATTTTAAAAGAAAAAGTATTGACGGTCTGGGTGATGACTGGCCCATCGGTTATGAAGATGTAAAACCTTATTATGACCGGGTGGATCAGTTGATCGGCATATTCGGCACCAATGAAGGACTGGAAAATGATCCCGATGGCTTTTTCCTTCCACCTCCGAAACCAAGATTACATGAATTATTTATAAAAATGCGGCCGGACAGGCTGGAGTAAAAGTGATCCCTTCGCGTTTATCCATTCTGACCAAATCAATTGAGAATGATGCGGGACGAGGTGCTTGTTTTTTCTGCGGGCAATGCAACCGGAACTGCAGTGTGGCCAAAGCAGATTTCTCCTCTACCAATGTATTGATCTATCCCGCCCTTAAAACCGGGAATATTGATGTAGTGGCCAATGCCATGGCCCGGGAAGTGCTCACCAATAAAGAAGGATTAGCAACCGGTGTTTCTTATATCAGCAAAGATGATATGCAGGAATACCAGGTAGAAGGTCGTGTGGTGATCCTCGCAGCCAGTGCCTGTGAGAGTGCAAGGATCCTGCTGAATTCAAAATCTGCCCGGCATCCCAATGGGTTGGCCAATAGCAGTAATGTGGTTGGTAAATACCTGCACGATTCAACCGGGGCAGCCCTGGGCGGTATTCTTCCTCAATTATTCGACCGCAAAGATACAATGAAGATGGTGTGGGAGGAATGCATATCTATTCCCCTGGTGGCTGGATAATAAAAAACTGGATTTTCCCAGAGGCTATCATATCGAATACTGGGGCGGCATGAGCCAGCCCTCCTATGGTTTCAGCTGGGGAATAGAAAACCTGAATGGCAAATACCTGGTCAAAGGCCAGCAAAAAGAAGGGGGCGGTTATGGTGAATCTTTAAAAGAAGATTACCGCTACTTCTATGGTTGCGGAGTAGGTATGGCCGGTCGCGGGGAAGCCATTCCACTGGCCAGCAATTATTGTGAAATCGATCCTACTACGGTTGACCGTTTCGGAATACCCGTGCTCAAATTCAATGTTAAGTGGAGTGAGCATGAGATCAAACAGGCCAAGCACATGAAGGAAACCTTTAAAGAAGTGATGCATAATATGGGTGCCATCATCACCTGGGGCGCCGATGATGATGAAAAAAATAACTGGGGTTTATCCAAGCCCGGTGAAATCATCCATGAGGCCGGCACAGTAAGAATGGGTAATGATCCTAAAACTTCGGCCCTCAATAAATGGAGCCAGGCCCATGATTGCAAAAACCTTTTCTGTGTGGATGGCGGACAGTTTGTTAGTCAGGCCGATAAAAATATTACCTGGACCATCCTGGCCCTGAGCATGCGGGCTTCTGAGTATATCATTGATGAAATGAAAAAACAGAATATTTAATCATCAGGCTCCTGCCTTAATTAATACTAATATGGACAGAAGAAAGTCATTAAAGCTGATTGCTACAGGGCACTAGCCACCCCTGCCGTACTGGCCGGTTGTACTTCCAATGATAAAAAAGCGGATACTGCGCCAGCAAATGATCAAACCTTTAATCTGGATCGTAATCCCGACGAGCTGAAAAATGAACGTGAATTACTGGCCAGAGAAAAGTATTTCACTCCGGAAGAAATGGCCACTATTACCATTCTGGCAGATATCATTATTCCCAAAGATGCCATTAGTGGCAGCGCTTCGGATGCCAAGGTCCCCGAGTTCATTGAGTTTATTGTAAAAGATATGCCTCAGCACCAGGTACCGATGCGTGGAGGCTTGCGCTGGCTGGATATGCAATGCCTCAAAAAATTTGAAAAGGCTTTTAAAGATTGCACAAAAGCCCAGCAAATTGAAATGGTGGACCTGATTGCCTATCCGGAAAGGGCAAAAGATAAACCGGAACTAAAGCCGGGCGTGTCTTTTTTCAGCCTGATGCGTAATCTGACGGCTACCGGTTTTTATACTTCGGAAGAAGGGGTAAAAGATATTGGCTATGCGGGTAATAAACCCACTCAGTGGAACGGAGTTCCTGCAGAGGTACTCAATCAGTACAAAGTGGCTTATACCGAGAAGGAACTGAAGGAATGTATCAGTTTCACCGCCTAGTGTTAATGAGGATGACTAAACTTCGGTACCTTTAAGCAAAGAAACCTTTTTTATGAAACCTGCGTTTATACCAGCACTGGCCTTTTCGGTCCTGTCTGTTTTTACCTGTACCGCTCAAAACTATGTCACCCTTTTTGCAGATTGCAATTATCAGGGGAAATCCTATTACCTGGAAGCCGGGAATTACCGTGGCTATCAGATGAAAGTTGACAATGACCAGCTTTCTTCTTTCCAGGTACCTTCGGGTTTAAAGCTTACTATTTACGAGCATGATAATTTCAGCGGGAAGTCAAAGACTTTTTCATCCGGCATTGCCTGTTTGGATAATGAATGGAACGACATGGCTTCTTCTCTGGTAGTGGAAAGCACCCTCCCACCCGGCTATAATGCCAATGACTATGTTGTTTTTTATAATGATTGCTATGCAAAGGGTTTTTCAAGAACCCTGGGACCCGGTACTTATTCGGGTGCGCAACTGGGCAATATGCGGGAGAATATTTCTTCCTTCTCCATCTTCGGAAACCTGCAGGTGAAAGTGTACACCTCCAGTGATAATGCTTCCGGCTATTCCTATACTTTCGATCAGACGCAAAGTTGTTTAAGCAGCAGTTACAACGATAAAATCAGATCTGTTGTCATAGAATACCGTACTACCCCAGGCAATTATGGGGGTGGAAATTATGGTGGTGGTAACCCTGGCAATAATACAGATGCTGTCGTTTCATTTTATACAGAATGTAATTACAGAGGAAACAGTGTTCACCTGGGACCCGGCTATTACCAGGGAGACAAACTCGGTATGTTCCGGTATGATATTTCTTCTATAGAAGTACCTTCTAACCTGCGGGTCAAAGTATATATCAACAATGAGCAGTTATCGGGCACATCTTATACCATTACTGAAAACAGCAGTTGTTTGTCCAGCAGCATGAACGACCGTATTGCCTCCATTGTAGTGGAAGAACGACGCTTTGGTGGTGGCGGTAATTATGGAGGTGGTAATAATCCTCCGGGTGGAAATCAGCAGGTAATTATCTATACAGATGAGAATTACCGGGGGCAATCCGTTGCCGTTTTACCCGGGACTTATGGGAATATGAGTTTATTGAATTTTCCCGATGATGCAATCAGTTCCCTCCAGGTACCAGCCGGTTTCCGGGTGGTGATTTATGAACATCCGAATTTCGGAGGAAAATCATATACGATTACCGAATCCAAAACCAAATTCTATCTCTCGGGTTGGAATGATAAAACCTCGTCGATTGCCGTGTACAGGGATCGGTAATCATTAAAGATTCAATTTCCGGGGAAAAGCTGTATGACTAAAATCATACAGCTTTTTTGTTAAAACAACCTTTTTAATCGTGGTTGGTTTCATAAACGGAACTTTAGTCACATTATTTACTATCTAACAGGGCTAATCTTTGTATAAAATTCCCGGTTATGAAAAAATCAATGATTTCATTATTGCTTTTATTGGTTGGAACAATTGGAATGCAATTATCTGCCTGCAATAAAAAAAATGCAACTGATAATGACAGTACTTTAACAGCATCCGAAAAGCAAAGTCTGGCATTTATGATTGAAGAAGAAAAAATGGCTCATGATGTATATGTACTTATGTATACACGATGGGGTCTTACTCCATTCCAGAATATCAAAGAAAGTGAATCCAGACACATGGCTTCTGTCAGATCGCTAATGACCAGGTATGGGGTACCTGATCCCTCTGCCGGAAATGGAACCGGCGTGTTTTCCAATGCTGTGATCAGCCAGCTTTTTTTGCAATTATCTTCGAAGGGCGATAGTAGTGAGATACAGGCTTTGACTGCCGGTGCTATTATTGAAGAAGTGGATATCAGGGACCTTAAAGAACAATTGCTGCTAACCGGTAAACAGGATATCCGGCAGGTTTATGAGAACCTGATGCGAGGGTCACGGAATCACCTTCGCGCCTTTGTAGAACAGTTGTCATTCAAAGGAATTACTTATATGCCCATATATCTCAGCCGTGACGAATTTGATACAATCATTAATAGCCCGAAAGAGACCGGAGCAGGGAGGAATACTAACTAACCGGATGCTGTTTGGAGGATGATTTTTCTTCAAATATTTTATCATACAGCGGGCTTTCTGTCTTCAGCCATTTATCCCACCAGGTAAAATACAGGCCATAATTGTATTTAAACTGTTTGTGATGAAGGGAATGGTGTGTGGCCCCGATCAGGGTACGTACAAACGGTACCCGGGCAAACCAGGCGGGATAAATTTCTATATCGAGGTGATTGATGACACTGCTGAATGACATGATCATCAGCATACTCACCAGCACCCATACATTCATGGGCAGGAATAATAAAATGAGCGGCAGGAATACAGCCTGGATCAGTCCTTCCAGCGGGTGAAAGGAGAAAGCCGTCCAGGGGGAAGAAATATGACTATCGTGATGCCACTCATGTACCAGCCGGTAAATTTTGGGAATATGCATCCAGCGGTGCAGCCAGTAATAATAGGTTTCCTGTAAGACCAACGCAATTATCAGACTCAGAGGCAGCCACCAAAGCGGGTAAGCATGTACATCTTCATATATTTTGGCATAGCCCTTTTGCCACATCCATAAAAGCAGGGCTCCGGATACCCCGAATAAAATACTGGTGATGCTGCTGCGGATGATCTCTTTACGGAACTGCCCTTTTGGATAGGCCCGCTGATTTACTTTGCGGGGCTGCCATTTCTCTTTTTGCCACACATAAAATGCAAGGTAAAAGATGCCGGAGATTAAAAAATACCGGCCCACCACCACCGCGAAAACAATGAGGGAGGCCAGTAAAAACCAGCCAGGATTAGACAGATCGGGCAATTCGTTCATACTGTAAAACTAAGCAATGAAATGAAAAGAAAAGGCTGCCGGTATGGGCAGCCCTTTATTTTGTACAAAATAATATTCATTATGCGTATTCCTCTTTCGCATGCTTTGCATACTCATCAATCAGTTTGCGCTGCAGTTCAAAAGGCACGGCTTCATAGGCCTGGAAATGCATATTAAACTTGGCACGTCCCTGTGTGATTGAGCGCAGTGATGAGGAATATCCATCCATTTCTGCCAATGGAACCTTGGCGATTACTTTCTGAAAATGGTTTTCGCTGTCGATTCCTTCAACAATGGCCCGGCGGCTTTGGAGATCTCCCATCACGGCACCGGTCAGGTCATCCGGACATAGTACTTCCACATGATAGATGGGTTCCAGGATTTGCGGATCTGCCTGCTGGAAAGCCTGCCGGAAGGCCTGTAATCCCGCAATCTTAAATGATATATCATTACTGTCAACAGGGTGCATTTTACCATCGTACACACAAACCCTGATATCCCTGGCATAAGAACCTGTTAGCGGGCCGTTATGCATTTTCTCCATCACTCCTTTCAGAATAGAAGGAAGGAATCGGGCATCAATCGCACCGCCGACAATACAATTATAAAATACCAGTTTGCCACCCCATTCCAGGTCATGCAGGTCCCTTCCTCTTACCGTCAGATCATTGGGCTCCGGCATCCCTTCATACCAGGGTTCAATACGCATATACACTTCTCCAAACTGTCCGGCACCACCGTGGGAGAAGGAAATTCGATAGAGGGCAGCTCATAATTCTTACCCCTTGCATGCAGGGTATTATTGGTATGTGTGTTTTTCAGCTTTAAAGTGGCACCAATATCACCGGCAACCAGTTCATTGGTAGCCGTTCTTTTATTTCCTTCCACGAGAAAGAGCTGACTGATTTTTTCGGTTACTCCGGTACTTTCATTTTCGAGTTCCATCCCGCTTTTGACAGTTCCGGAATACACTTTAAAATAGGACAACTCACCCACATGTGGTTCAGAAATGGTTTTGTAGATAAAGATACAGGCCGGTCCCGAAGCATCACAGGTCACTGTTTCGCCTGATCTTGATTTCTGAGGAGGCATTTCATTGGCACTCGGACATACATTGTCGATGAATCCCATCAGTCTTCCACTGCCCATATTTCTTTCGGCAGACAAACAAAAAAGTGGAAAGAGATCATGATTGATCATGGCTTTTTTCAGGCCATTTTTCATTTCATCTTCATCCAGCTCCCCTTTGTCAAAATATTTTTCCATCAGGGTTTCATCATTGCTGGCAATGGCTTCAATCAGTTCCTTGTGCAGTTCTTCTGCTTTTGCTTTTTCCTCATCCGGGATCGGCAATTTCTCAGGCTTACCTCCCCCATCCGTGAATTTATAGATGGTCATCCGGAGAACATCTATGATTTCATGGAATCCGGCCCCGCTTTGACGGGGATACTGTACCACGACCACATTGTTCCCAAAATGAGCTTTGGCTTCCCTGACTGTTTTTTCAAAATCAGCGTTATCATCATCCAGTTTGTTCACGGCAAATATCATCGGGGTTTTGAAGCGCTCGGTATAATCCCAGATGATATCCGTTCCCACTTCCACTCCCATAACGGCATTGAGTAACATGACCCCTGTATCTGCCACCCGCAGCGCGGAGATCACTTCACCCACAAAGTCATCATAACCCGGCGTGTCAATGATATTGATTTTAAACCCCCGCCATTTGGTATGCAGGAGTTTACTGAAAATAGAATTTCCCCTTTCCTGTTCCAGCTCATGGTAATCGCCGGTGGTATTGCGTTCTGCAATGCTGCCCCGGCGGGAAATAATACCGGCTTCGTATAGCATGCATTCCGCCAAGGTGGTCTTGCCTGAACCGGCATGGCCCAGCAAGACAATATTTTTAACGTGTGAAGTATCAAACTCTGGCATGGCAATTCAATTTAATGATGAAGAGATAGTTTTGTCAGCCTTAAAGGTCGGCGCAAGCCTTCCTCAGGGGGATGACAATGCTCAGCAAATGGGTTGATTTTCCCTGCTGTTGTTGCCTGCGGTCCGGGTCAGTATTTACTGTGTCCTTTTGAGATATTGATTGAACTCATCCCTCAATTCAAGAAGGGTTTGTTCCAGTTGCTGGTATTCTCCCAGCAATTCTTCGTGGCGGGCCAGTCTGTCTTCATTTACAAAACCGTTAAAAGCTACTTTTTCAAATTGCATCTTACGGTCGTGCGTCTTGATGGATTGCTTCAGATCGTGAATGTTGATCAGCTGGATGTGAAATTGGTTGTGGAGATGTTCTACTTCCTGTAACTGGTCTTTGGAGAGCGCCTGTCTGACGGTTTCCTGGAGCTTCGTTTCATCCCTTGCAAATTCTTCTTTGTACTGACGGAGTTTTTCTCTCCAGGCATTGCACTCTAAGGTGAGCTGTGAGATGTCTACCTGAACCATGGCAATTAAATTTAATAGTGAAACAATATAAGAACGTTGCCTTTCAGGGGGATTCGGAATGGGGTAAATGCGCAGGTTTTCGTACGGGAGTAAGGTAGTGCCAATTTTGGAAAATTCAAATAGTCAGCCCACCCTATTTATAAAAAAAAATGCACAGCCTTCCTTCAGCTTCTTCAAAATGCGCTACAAAAAAAAAGTACCTCCGAAAAGGTACTTTTTATCATGAGGTTAATTGCTCATTAATGTCTCCTCACTTTTACCCGGGTGGCCCTTCCCCCATTGGGACCTTTTACCGTGGTTCGCCTGACCGTGGTCTTATTTCCGGCCGGACCGGTGACTGTCGTGCGTTTGCGCGTAACCCGATAATTCCTACAGCGGTAGAATGACGGGTTCTGACGGTAACAGATGTAGTACGGAACGGTGTATAAACGCGGTGAGCGACTACCACCCTGTGTACTTACAATGAATAACGGGGTGAAAACGGACCCGGAACGGGTGCCAGACGGCCCATCCAAGGGGTCTCCAGGGTTTCCACCAGGCCGGATAAAAGGCCCAGCGAATCGGGGAAATCCAGGGACGGTATACCGGACCATATACAAACCTCACGGAAGGCCAGAACCACACATTGATGACGATACCGGGAGCATAGTCATCAAACTGAGCACTGGGTCCGCTATTATTGCTGTTATTAATAAAATCAAAACGAGCCTGCTCCTTCTCATCAACCGGCTCCACTATCACCTGCTCCCCATAAATACCCTCATCACCCAATATCTGGATAAGGGCCGATTCTTTACCGGTTTTCTCCAGTTCAATCACGGCGATATCCTGACTTTCATTCTCCGATACCAGGGCCCGGAGAATAAAGGCATGGACCTCTTTTCAGACTTGTCGATCACGGTTATATAATCGGTATTTCCATCTTCATTCATGTCAAGATTATTGACATGATTCCCATCATTGTTAATGGCTTTTTCAAACTCTTCAATACTGGTTGCTTCTTTGAATAACTGAAGGGCCCCCTGCAGACTGAACTGATCTCCGGGTAATCCGGTCGAGTCTGTGCCGGATTGAGACTGAGCCTGGAGTAACAGGTTAAACAAAAGAAAAGCGGGAAGGAAAATTGCACGGATAAACTGTTTTTTCATACAATAGTTTTGTGTAAGACAGGCCAAATTGCCCGGAGTTTACTGGAGGCAAAAATAAAATAGTCCGGCGAAGGGAACCATTAAGCGATTTTTGAATCAGGCTTGATACGATGCCTTATATTCGCAGTCCGCATAAACTGATGATTTCACAGGCAACCATACAGCAAATTCTTAACCGGATCGAAATTATCGATGTGGTCGGTGCTTTTGTAAAGCTGAAACGCCGGGGAAGCAATTTTCTGGGTCTGTGCCCTTTTCACAACGAAAAAACCCCCTCTTTCACCGTTTCCCCCAGCAAGGAATTATATAAATGCTTTGGCTGTGGCCGGAGTGGCAATACTGTGAGCTTCGTCATGGAGCATGAAAAATACAGCTACCCCGAAGCCCTGCGCTGGCTGGCCAATAAATATGGGATTGAGATTGAAGAAACCTTTCAGTCGGATGAGCAAAGACAGCAGATGCAGGCGGCCGAAAGCCTCTATATCATTAATCAGTTTGCCCAACAATTTTTCAGCCGGGTCTTATTTGAAACTGAAGAAGGACAGGATATCGGGCTGGCTTATTTTAAAGAGAGAGGATTCAGGGAGGATGTGATCCGCAAATTTCAGCTGGGCTATTCCCCTGAACAAAGAGATGCATTTACCAAAGAAGCCATCGCCAAACAATACAATCCGGAATTACTGATCAAATCCGGACTGGTAGCCAACCGCAATGAACAGCTCCAGGATAATTACCGCGGCCGGGTGATCTTTCCGGTTCATAATCACAGCGGCAAAGTGCTGGGCTTTGGCGCCCGTATCCTGAAAAGCAATGATAAGGCACCCAAGTATATTAATACCCCGGAGAATGAGATCTACATCAAGAGCAAGATTCTTTACGGCTCTTATTTTGCCAGACAGGCCATTGATAAAGCCGATGAATGCCTCCTGGTAGAAGGTTATACCGATGTACTCTCCCTTCACCAGGCAGGAATTGAAAATGTAGTGGCCAGTGGTGGTACTTCTCTCACCCCTGACCAGTTAAGACTGATCCGGAAATACACCAATAATCTCACGATTATTTATGACGGAGATGCCGCCGGTATTAAAGCAGCCCTGCGCGGACTTGACCTGGCACTGGAAGAAGGTCTGAATGTAAAACTGGTATTGATCCCTGATAAGGATGACCCGGACAGTTATGTCAATAAAGTAGGTGCTTCCGCCTTTACCGATTTTATCAGCAGGAATAAAAAAGATGTTATCCTCTTCCAACTGGAAGTGGCTTTGAAAGATGCGGGTAATGATTCTGTCAAAAAATCAGAAGTGGTCAACAGAATTGCTGAAACCATTTCAAGGATTAATAAGGCGGAGGATTTCACCAAACAACAGGATTATATCCGCCAATGTGCGCAGCTACTAAAAATTGATGAAGCCGGGATGCATACCCTGGTGAATAAATTCATCCGCGATCGCATCAGTACCCAGGAAAGAAAGCAACCGGTGGAAGATGCATTGCAAAGAGAAGCTAATGCACGCCAGGCCGAAGCAACTGATTTTGATGAAACCACTTTCAACCTGCTGTTTAAAGATGAACTGCAGGAAAAAGAAGTGGCCAGAATGCTATTGGAACACGGAACCAAAAAATGGGATGAATCCCGCAGGGTAGCTGATTATATTTTCGATGAGATGATGGATGAAAGCCTGTTGGATAATAAAGAGGTAGTGCAACTCATGCAGGCCTTCCGGGAAAAATATCAGTCTGACCCCGCTACCGCCAACAGTAGTTTTTTTATTTATCACCCCGATCAGCGGATCAGTTCTTTTGCTGTTTCCCTGCTGAACTTCCCTTATGATGAAAGTGACCACTGGCGAAAAGAATTCAGTCAGTCAACCGGATACAGCCTGCAGTTATTTGAACAGTCCTACGAGGATTTCATGCAAACCATTGCCAAAGACAATGATAGCCGATTGATAAAATACCTCAAAATGGATGAGGACCGGACCAACGAAGCGGTGGAATCAGCGATCAATTACCTGAAGCTGAAAAAGATCCGGCGGATGCTGCTGGAAAATCAGCAGGACATGGAAAAGAACATAGCTCTGAGGAATATAATGTACTTCGCCAAACGCATGAGCATTTAAAGGATATGGAAATAGCCCTGGCCAGCCGGATTGGCACTGTCATCATCAAATAGATTGATTCAGCAGCATATCACTATACGAGATGGCGATCAGATCTTCCGCATTCACCCCGAAGGCATTCATATAAAAATCACATTGCTCCTGCAATTGTTCCCGGCTCAAATCAGCCAGCAGGTTACCCGCTTCAATTTCTATAAAAGAACCCAGTCCGGGTACCTCATCAATATGAAACTTCACATTGTCAATATACCAGATCTCTCTTTGCTTTTTGACCACTACTTTCTGACCAAGGGCCGCTATTAAAGAAGCTTTCAGTCCGGTGGCATCTTCTACTTTCACTAAACTGAAATTGGATTGCTTAGGACCCGCCTGATTATTCCTTTCGTAAAAGATCAGGTTATTTTCAATCACTCCTTCTCGCAGTTTCAAACGGCCATTGGATACATTAAAGTATGTGTCGGTTTGATGATCGGTACCGCGCAGTTCTGCATTGTTCGTAAGGAGGTAATTCCTGACTTTAGAAGTATCAGAACAGTGGGCTTTGATTTCAATATTAATGAAGGGACATGGTTGAGTTGTTGAGGGGTTGAGAGGTTGAGAGGTTGAATTTGGAGAGACAGCAAGTTAATATAAAGGGGCTCAACAACTAAACTTCTCAACTACTAAACAAAAAAAAGGCCCGCTGAAACAGCGAACCTTTTTAAATCAGATAACGAGCCTTATTCGGCCACCGCAACCGACTGTCTTTTCCGGCTGTTCACCACGTCATCACCACGTTGTTCTTCACAATGGGTAAATCGCATGGCGGTCCATACATGGTCCAGCTCCACCCTTTCGATACTTTCGTATCCTTCGCAGGTGAGGCGGTTCCAACTGCATTCCCGGTTCAGGTCAGTAACGATTTTGGAAGTAGCCTTCGGATAAGCCACCCAGAATTTTGACTCTCCTTTCAGCGAGGGCATCACATCTTTCAGGATGCCATTCAGTTGATTTTCATTGACTGCAAACACCAGTGCAAAATCAATCTTCCTGCTTTTGAGCAAGGGAGTCATGTTTTTGGCGAAGGATAATTTGCTGAACTGTTTCTCGATTGAAGAAGGTAATCCCTGGATTAAAAGATTCTTTTCGTCGGCCAGTTGTAATTTTTCGAGGAGCGTTTGAGACATACCTGGTAACTGTTTTAGAGTTAACCGTTAAACCCGGTGGGGGTCTTGAACGGAGTTCTCATAGCAAAGGGAAGGCAAAGGTAAAAAATAAACGTGTAATTGTCACACAATTTCAATAAAAAACCCGTCCGAAGCCTGTTTGGACGGGTTTTAGGCCAAAAAATGACCAATTATTTGCCTCCATTCATTGGTTGGTAGTATTTAAGGGCCTCCGGCATCAGTTCTTTGAGCTTTTCAATTCTCCGGCCTTCCGATGGATGGGTACTCAGGAATTCAGGTGGTTTTTGTCCATTGCTGGCTTTCTCCATTCTTTCCCAGAGACCGATCGCTTCCTGCGGGTTATAACCTGCCTTGGCGGTAAAGATCAAACCCCATTTGTCTGCCTCCAGTTCATGATTTCTGGAAAATGGAAGCATCACTCCTACAGTTGTTCCAACACCATAAGCTCCCATGAATAAATTTTGTGTTTCAGCAGGTTTGTTAGAGACAGCAACAGCCAATGCCACACCGCCCAATTGTTGTAACAATCCCTGGCTCATCCGCTGGTTACCATGTTGCAATAATGCATGAGATACTTCATGACCCATTACAGCAGCCAGCGCCGCCTCGTTTTGGGTAATGGGAAGGATACCTGTGTAAACAACAATTTTCCCACCGGGCATACACCAGGCGTTCACGGTAGCATCATCCACGAGGTTGACTTCCCATTTAAAGCCTGATAGTTTATCACTCATTCCTTTTTCAGCATAATACGCTTCCACGGCCCGTATAATCCGGTTACCAACACGTTTCACCATATCCGCATCTCTGTTGGAAGTGGATGCCACAACCTTGCTTTTGGATAAAAAACTCTGGTATTCGATGGTGGCCATGGATTGCAATTCAGATTCTGGCAATAAGGTCAATGTCTTTTATTTGAAAGAGAATTAGTAGAGCAGGATACTGCAAAAGCACCGGCTGTAAAAAGGAGGATGAGTTTTCTTACCATATTTTGTTTTTTCAATGACGATCAACGATTGTACCAGGTTGGTACAAGATCAAAAAATATTTCTGCAGTTAAGTTAAGTTTTTTTCGGAATTCTTACGCATTGTTGTTGCGCTGGCGCCGTTTATCACGGCCCCTGAAAATGGGCATTTTACTTTCACTGCCCCGCAATAAACGGCCAATATTTTTCTGGTGTGTCAGCAACACCATCAATGCTACGGCAATAGCAAATACCCGATAGAGTGGATTGTCTACATTGAAGATGACGAGAATAAAAACAGGAAAAGCGACACTGGCCAATATCGAACTTAGCGAAACAAAGCGGGTGAGATAAAGTACCAGCATAAAAATTCCGACACAACTCAACGCTGTCCAGGGGGATATACCGAGCACCAGTCCGAATAAAGTGGCCACCCCTTTCCCACCCCTGAACTCCGCCCAGATTGGAAAGATATGTCCGATCACAGCTGCCAGCCCAAGACCAGTCTGAAGGTTTTGAAGATTTACTTCACTGTCTGCATATTCAGGTAAAAGAAGGGCAAGTTTAACGGCGATTATGCCTTTTAGCATATCCATCACCATCACCACGGTCCCCCATTTGGGACCTAGTACCCGGTAGGTATTGGTAGCACCGGCATTACCACTGCCATAATCCCTGATATCAATATCAAAGAAATGCCTGCTGACCCAAACCGAAGAAGGAATGCTGCCAATCAGATAAGCCAGAATAACCAACAAAAGTTCATTCATAGAAACCTGTCCTGAGAAAGGCAAAATTAGGTAAAAACCAGATCAGGTAACATTAATTTAATCCCCGCTTTACTTTGTGTTAATGCTTGAATATTAAGCAGATCCAGTTGTTCCGGGACTTTTTTCCGAGACTGGTTAATGGAAACTGACCGGCTTTGGCAAGGATATCCGGTTCATCCGCTTCCAATAGCCCACTCAGCACCATGATCCCCCCTTCAGCGAGCTGCCGGTTCAGGGAGGCAAAATGATCCAGGATCACGTTTTTATTGATATTGGCAAGTATGATATCAAAGACTTGTTCTGCAGGAAGTGCATCAGCCTTTCCCAATTGGATCCGGTTGCAGTGGTTACGTTCCAGGTTTTCTGCCGCATTGCTGATACTCCAATCATCATTATCAATTGCCGTGATCGAGGCCGCACCCAGTTTCTCTGCGAGGATGGCCAGGATACCGGTACCTGTTCCGAAATCAAATACGGTTTTATTTTTAAACGAAATCTCCCGCATTGCCTGTACCATCATGTAGGTAGTGGCATGATGCCCGGTTCCAAAACTCATTTTCGGTGTGATCACTATTTCATGTTCCACTCCCTGGATCGGTTCATGAAAACCGGCCCTGATAGCCGTAAAATCATCTACAATCACCGGCTCAAAATTCGACTCCCAGCTGCTGTTCCAGTTTTGTTCGGCAATGATTTGCGTTGTAAAGTCAAGTTGATGCTGTGCTGCAATCTCCTGCAGCATTGCCTGATCAAAGTGATCTGAAACAATAAATGCCCTGAGTGTTTGATCTGATTCCTCAAATCCGTCAAAACCAGCCGCAGCCAGTTGTGCAATCAGCATGTCCTGTTGTTCGGAATTGATTTGCTGAAACGTAATCTGTATATGATCCGGCATTGCTTAAAAGTTACGACAATAAAAAATAGCCTCATTGCTGAGGCTATGGTATATGCAATTTTATTTTGAATTATCCTTCCTGTTGCGGAGGTGTTTGCTGTTGTTCCCTTGGCTGTTGATCAGGTTTAGGGATCAGGGCCTTCCTCGACAATTTGAACTTGCCTGACTTCGGATCGGTACCAATCAGTTTCACTTTCATGGGATCTCCTTCTCTTACAATGCCTTCCAAAGTTTCAAGGCGTTTCCAGCTGATTTCACTGATGTGAACCAGTCCTTGTTTACCTGGCAGGAATTCAACAAAGGCGCCGAATGGCATGATGGATTTCACCACGGCATCATAGACATCACCTACTGTCGGAACAGCCACAATACCCTTGATCCAGTCAACGGCTTTGTCTACCCCATCCTTGTTGATGCTGAAGATGCTCACTTCACCCCTGTTATTGATCTCTTCGAGGTTGATGGTGGTACCTGTTTCACGCTGAATTTCCTGAATCACTTTACCACCGGGCCCGATCACGGCACCAATATATTCTTTATCGATAAAGAGTTTCACCATTCTCGGTGCATGTGGCTTCACATCAGCCCTGGCAGCCGGGATACAATTGTACATGGCATCCAGAATATGTAAACGTCCGTTACGGGCCTGATCCAGCGCCTGCTGCATCACTTCCATTTTCAGTCCGTCTACTTTAATATCCATCTGCACACCGCAAATACCATCACGGGTACCGGTTACTTTAAAATCCATATCACCCAGGTGGTCCTCATCACCCAGGATATCGGTGAGGATGGCAAATTTGTCACCCTTGGTGATCAGTCCCATGGCCACCCCACTCACGTGTTTGGGCACTGGTACTCCGGCATCCATCAGGGCCAGTGAACCGGCACATACGGTTGCCATTGAAGATGAACCATTGGATTCAAGAATATCACTAACGATCCTGACAGTATAAGGATAATCAGCTCCGGGCATCATTTGCTTTAAAGAACGCTGGGCCAGATTACCATGACCTACTTCCCGACGGCTTTGGCCACGCATCATTTTCACTTCACCGGTAGAAAAAGGAGGGAAATTATAGTGGAGGAAAAACTTGGAATCAACTGATTTGGCGGCACTCTCCACCAGTATTTCATCTAAAGGAGTTCCTAAGGTAACCGTGCTGATTGATTGAGTTTCACCTCTTGTGAACAGGGCAGCACCATGCGGAGAAGGCAGGGCATCCACTTCCATATCCAGGGGCCTTACGGTTTCCAGGTTACGGCCATCCAGCCTTACCCTTTCGTCAAGTATCATATCCCTTACCACATCATACTGCAGGTCGCCGTAATAAGTGGAAGCCAGTTTTTTGGTTTGATCAGGCAGGCTTTCTCCTTCTGCCACATTGTATTCCTTTTTCAGGAACTCATCCAGTTCGGTTTTGATGGCATCAAAACGATCACTGCGCTCATGCTTGCTGAGTCCGCCTTTGGCCACTTCGTATACTTTTTGTTTGGCAAAGCCATATACTTTTTCTTTCAGGACATCATCTGTCGCAGGCTTTTTATAATCCCGCTTGGATTTGACTCCTGCCATATCCCTTAATTCTTCCTGTGCTTTCACCTGGATGCGGATGGCATCATGGGCAATCTGCAATGCTTTTACCAGGTCAGCTTCTGCACATTCTTTGGCCTCACCTTCCACCATCATCAGGTTTTTCTCGGTAGCGGCAATCAGAAAGTCCATATCGGATTTCTCCATTTCAGTACGGCTAGGGTTCACCACGAATTCTCCATTTACCCTGGATACACGTACTTCAGAAATAATTTCCTTGATGGGAATATCAGAAACAGCTAATGCTGCAGAGGCAGCCAGACAGGCCAGTGAATCAGGCATGATTTCAGGATCGCTGGAGATCAGGGTAACCAGTACCTGCACATCACATAAATAATCTTCAGGGAAAAGAGGACGAAGGGCGCGGTCAATCAGGCGACTGGTCAGCACTTCATAATCGTTCAGCTTGGCTTCTCTTTTGAAAAAAGAGCCAGGGATACGACCGGCTGCAGCAAATTTTTCCTGATAATCTACAGATAGCGGAAAGAAACTTTGTCCTTCTCTTGGATCTTTATTGGCACAAACGGTAGCCAGGATCATGCATTTGCCCTGACTTACTGTTACCGCACCGTCGGCCTGGCGGGCCAAACGACCGGTTTCGATGGTTACCTCACGGCCACCACCGATATCAAATGTTTTACGTATGGGTTGTTGTAACATAGTCTTTTAATTTTAAGCGTTCGACGGATCTTTCCGTCATGACAAACAATCAGCAATTTTATTTGGAATCAGTGAAACGGTTATTGAGGAAAGCTGTTGGAATCTTTGCTCTTGAAGATTGAAGAATCCCTGCTTCAGCAGTTGATTAATCCCTTTTACTTTTCAAAAGGTTACTGTCCTAAAAACAGTTATTCCCAACATCATCTGACATTGGGAATAGCTTATATCTTGAGCTTCTGTATTTGAAGAAACCTAGGAGTAAAGACCTTTCCCAATATCCCTCAGGAACCGGGTTATTTCCTTAATCCAAGTTTCTCAATCAACTGGCGGTAACCAGTGAGGTTGTGCTTCTGCAGGTAGTTCAGTAAACGCTTACGTTTACCAACCAGTTGCATCAGACCGCGGTGTGTTGAGAAATCTTTTTTATTTGATTGAAGGTGGCCGCTGATCTGGGCAATCCTTTCAGTGAGGAGGGCAATCTGACCTTCAATGGAACCGGTATTGGCAGCGGAACCGGCATAGGTGGTTAATACTTCTGCTTTTTTTTCTTTTGTAAGAGGCATCTTTTTACTTTTTAAATTTCATCCGATTTTTTGACATCTAATATTTAAGGCGGCAAAGGTAAGACAGATTTGCGGAACAGCAAAAGGTTTGAGCCCCATTTTTCCGCCCTTTTTCCCGGCGTCTTCGCTGGTTATCAATGCTTAACCTACATTTGCAGGCATGGAACTATCCCAGGACACCCGCAATATACTGGGTCTGCAACTGCCAACCGATCCGAGATGGGTCGACCTTGCCAGAATTTCCCTGCAGGAGATTCTTACTGATCACGCTTTTTGTGAACAAAAAGCAGCCACATCCTGCATTACCCTGGTTCAGCGTTACAGCGATAAAACAGATCTGGTGAAAGCACTCTCCCCTATTGTTACCGAAGAATGGGGTCATTTCAGACTGGTTCTGGCGGAACTGCATAAACGCGGACTCAGTCTCGGCCGCCAGAGAAAAGATGAATATGTGAATGCCCTGCTCGGTTTTCAGCAAAAAGGAGGTCATTGGGAAGGAAGAATGCTGGATCAGTTATTGACCATGGCCCTGATCGAAGCCCGTAGCTGCGAAAGATTCAAAAGATTAAGCGAAGGACTGCAGGATGAATACCTCCAACAATTTTACCGCCGTTTCATGGAAAGCGAGGCCGGTCATTATTCCCTCTTCATTGAACTTGCCGAAACCTACCTCGATAAAGAAAGAGTCCGAAAGCGCTGGAAAGAATGGCTGGCTTTTGAGGCAACGGTGATGCAGGAGTTGGTAGTTCGGGGGGACAGGATACATTGAAGGGAGAGTCGGGAGCCTGCAGTCGATAGTCGAGAGTTCTGATGCCGGAAACTGTAATGTATAAAAAAACATACTTTTCGCCGGGACCTTCTCAACCTCTCAACTTCTCAACCTCTCAACATACTTTATCCCTCCTTCGCCAAGGCTTCGGCGGGCGGCCTCCTTCGCTAAAGCTACGGCGGGCAAAGCAATATCCTTATATCTCAATATCCCAATATCAAATGCCCAATCCCTCCTCATTTCCCGCAATCGGTTGAACTGATCAATCCGGTCCTCATTCGCTATTTTCATACCGTGATGCAACAGAATATTCCAGTAGCTGTAATAAAAGCTTTTATCCCCGATTTGGAGGATGAATCAAATGCAGTTCATGTAAAAAAGATTGGCAATGGACTGATTAATCACTCCTATCAGATCAGTTGCCCGCAACGTCCTGATTTTTTCCTGCAAAGAATCAATACATCTGTTTTTGAAAATCCTGACGGGTTACAGGAAAATTATATGGAAGTCTGGCAATATGCCGAATTTGAATTTACGGGCTTACGGTTACCGGCACCTCTGTACTGCGGAGATATGAGAACCCTGTTCAAAGACAGCCGGGGTCATTACTGGCGGGCATTTGAGTTTATCGAAAATGGCAAAACCATATCCATCGCAGAAAAACCCGCTCAGGCAAAAGAAACAGCGAAGGCCTTTGCCAGTTTTACACTGGCACTGGAAGAAATGAATACTGATTTATTAAAAGAAGTAATCCCGGGTTTTCATGATCTGAGTCTCCGGTTCCGGCAATTTGAAGCATCACTACAAACAGAATTATATGAACGGATGGCAATAGCTATTGACCTGGTGAAGGAACTGAAAGAAAGAGAACGGTATTGTCATTTTTTTGAAATCATCACTTCATCGGATGAATTTCCTAAACGGGTGATGCACCATGATGCAAAAATCAGTAATGTACTTTTTCATGAAAAAACCGGGAAAGTGATTTGCCCGGTCGATTATGATACCGTGATGCCGGGATACTATTTCTCTGACCTGGGAGATATGATCCGCTCCATGGCCAGTGCAGCCGAAGAGAATCAAACGGCTGAGCCGGAAATCCGCAAAACATTTTATGAAGCGATCGTAACCGGTTATACAGATGTACTGGGCGGCATACTCACCGCATCAGAAAGAAAATACATTCATGCTGCTGGTTTGCTGATGATTTATATGCAAAGCCTACGCTTCCTGACCGATTATCTCAACGGAGATATTTATTACCAGGTCAATCATGAAGGCGAAAACCTGGAGAGAGCCCGTAACCAACTGGCTCTGCTGAAAAATATGGAGCAGTTTCTGCAACAGGAATAGCAGGTCACCATCTGAAGAGGGCCAACACCCTCACTGACTTCCGCTGCAAAAATGCCGGGTGCATAACCGATCTGTTGGGTATAATGATCCAGTAATTTTTCACTGAAGTCCTCAATTTTATTGTGATGTACCAGTGCAATGGCACAGCCTCCGAAACCAGCACCCGTCATCCGGGCACCGATACAGGCCGGGTAGTCAATACAAAAGTCAACAATGGTATCCAGTTCTTTTCCGGACACTTCATAGTCATAGCGGAGAGAATGATGAGAGGCAAATAATAATTTTCCAAACAGATCCATATCTCCGGTTTGCATGGCAATCACCGCATCCTTCACCCGCTGGTTTTCACTGATTACATGGGTAGCTCTTTTTTCGAGTACGGGGTTATTCACCAGGTAACGGTTGAGTTCCCAATCGGCCAGACTGGCATCACATAAGTGCTGAATAGAAAGTTCCTGCTTCAGTAGTTTCAATGCGGCACCACATTCCGTGAATCGCTCATTGTATTTTGATTCCGCCAGACTACGTTGTTTATTGGTATTGATGATTAATAGTGAATAGTTGGTGGTTCTAAAAGGGATATACTCATAATTGAGGGTATCGCAATTCAGCAGGATGGCCTGATCTTTTTGCCCCATCGCTACGGCAAACTGATCCATGATACCACAATTGACCCCGATAAAATGATTCTCGGCATCCTTAGCCAGTAAGGCTATATCCTTTTTGTCAATGTCCATACCGAAAAGAGAAGAAAACGCATATCCCATCAGCACTTCAATGGAGGCAGAGGATGAGAGCCCTGCCCCAATGGGCAGGTTACCATAAAATAACAGATCAAGTCCGGACAGATCATGCCCATCCTGTAAAATCCGGTCAATAACACCCAACGGATAATTAAACCATTCAGGGCCTGTTTTACTGTATGAAGATTGTAATTGCAGATCTGCGGTCTCTGGAAAATTGAGACAATGGAAACGGAAACGTTTATCGTTATTTTTTGCAACAGCCAGATAGGTACCCATGGATATGGCACAGGGCAGCACCTGTCCGCCATTATAATCAATATGCTCCCCGATCAGGTTGATTCTTCCGGGGCAAAAAAACAACTGCTCGGGGTTCCTGGCAAAAATCCGGTTGAATTCCCGTTGTAATTCACTGGCGTGTATCTGATGTGTTGTCATTTTTTTGATCTTGATCGTTACTGTAAAGTCTGGCAAAAAAAGCAGAGAGCCCGATATTTCTCCTGATGTATTCTGCCAGTATAATACCGGCAATTATTCCGGCTACCAGCAAGATAAACAGGAATTGCTGATCCCCGATCAATAAACCGCTAATACCCGGCAACAGAACCGGGCATAAAAAAAATCTGTCACCAGTTGAGAATAGTGACGATCCACATCAGGCGTAATTTGAAAAATAACGGATCTCTTCTGTCCAGTTGAGAAATGGATATTGTTGCTGCAACTGATTTACTTTTTCCAGGCTTTGTACCAGGAACTGCCGGTGTGCCTGGGTTCCGGGTTGCAGGGGCCGGTGTTTCCGGGCATTGATGATCTGCCTGATTTCCTTCATCAATACACGGCTTTCCTCTGCAATACAGGTGTCCGTGAATTTTTCCAGCACAAAAGAAGTGGCCGCATAATTCGGGTGAACCAGGTCGATATCATAAAACCGGTAATCCCGGAGTACATCAATCACGAGCTCATAGGCCGGGAAATAATAACTGTTTTCCACTGATGAAACGATCTGATGGACCGCTTCAATCAGCCGGGCCTTGCTGCGGTTGTTCTCCACTACCCCATCCCGGATATGCCGGACCGGACTGATGGTAAATATGATTTGTAAATCCGGATTCAAATGGCGGATTTCAACAATACAATGATTCAGCATTTCAATGATTGCAGTTGTTTCCAGCAACTCTTTCCGGAACCAGGAAGCGGGAGCCCGGTGGCAATTGGCTACTTTACTGTTCAATGCAGTGTCCGCCAACGCTGCTTCTTCCGTTAATGCATAGCTGAAGGAGGAACCCAAAGTAATCACCAACCAATTGGCGGATTTCAAATAGTCGTGGGCCTGTATCTGTGAATCATTGATCAGTTTCAGTGCTTCTTCCCGGTTGATATGGGCATACCTGGAATGATGGTCCCAACTGTACCAGACTTCATTGAGGGGGAAGAGGTCTTTTTCTGTATATAATTTCCGATCCTTATAGGACAATAGGCTCTTACAAACAGCGTCGGGACCAAACAGGATACCATTGGGGTTTTGCAGGACATCAAACTTGAGTGCTGCCAATGCATTGCCAATATGTTCTGTGAAACAGGAACCTGTCAAAAGGATTCTATCCCGGTATTGGATGGGATGAGGGTGTTTTTTAAGATCAATATTGATGAAATAATCCATAAAAAATTTCAAGAAACAAGAAACAAATAGCAAAGAAATTAAAAGTTGAAAAATTAAACCATTTCTAAAATTCAGGGTTGGAGATATGATTATTCGTCAGCTATCCGGTTCATTGTACCGCGGTTTTCATTTTCCACATCTAATTTATTTTGTTTCTTGTATCTTGTTTCTTGGTTCTTAATTTTTGTTTCTTGCATCTTGAGATTTTCATACAAATATTTCCCCGGCCAAGCCTAAACTTATTTTCAAAGCTTCCTGGTCAATTCCTGTCGGAATGCCCATTTCCTCAAAATAATCAATCATCCACTCACTATTCATATTCCCCACCAGTTCATCATCAGCCATTGGACAACCTCCGATTCCTTTCAGGGCGCCATCAAATCTTTTGCAACCTGCTTTTACAGCTGCCTCCAGTTTGTTTCTCCAGTTCTCCGGAGTGGAATGAAGATGTACACCGATTTCAGTTCCGGGTAAGGATTCTACCAGATAACTGGTCATATCATACACCTGCTCTGCTGTAGCGATACCGATGGTATCTGCCAGAGAAAGGATTCCGATATCCATTGCCACCAATCTGTTTGACCATTCAAATACAATCTCCTCATCCCAGGGATCGCCATAAGGATTGCCGAAACCCATGGATAAGTAGACCACCAGTTCTTTCCCGGATTTGACACAGAGGTTCTGGATATCTTCCACCCTTCCTAAAGATTCTTCAATAGAAGAATGCGTATTCCGCTGCTGAAAAGTTTCTGAAACGGAGAATGGGAAGCCTAAATACCTGATTTCATCAAAAACAGCAGCATCTTCGGCACCCCGGTAATTGGCTACAATGGCAAGCAAACGGGAAGAAGTACTGGATAAATCAATTCCTTTCAATACATCGGAAGTATCTGCCATTTGTGGGATGGCCTTGGGGGAAACAAAACTCCCGAAATCAATGGTATGGTAACCTGTTTTGAGCAATGCATTGATGTACCGGATCTTTTGCTCAGTTGGGATATGCTTTTTCCAGCCCTGCATGGCATCGCGGGGGCATTCAATCAGTTTTATAGCTGGCTGCTCCGTCATTTATAATCGTTGCTTCATAGCTTCATATAAAATCATTCCTGTTGCCACACTCACATTCAAGCTCTCAAACTCTCCTCTCATCGGAATTTTTATTTTCTCATCACAACTCTTCATCAATGCCGGATAGATCCCTTTTTCTTCACTGCCCATCACAATCGCGGCCGGTATTGAAAAATCCGCGTCAGCAATATTTTTTTCCGCTTTCATATCAGCCGCAAAAACACGGATCCCATTCAGGTGTAATTCGTCAATTGCCTTCATCAGGCTGTTTACCCGGCAAACGGCAATCTTCTCCAGGGCTCCGGCAGAAGTGAGAATGGCATCTTCATTCAATGCCCCTACCCCTTTATCCGGAATGATGATGGCATGAACGCCGGTACAAAGCGCAGTACGGGCAATACCGCCGATATTCCTGATATCAGTAATTCCATCCAGGATCAGGAATAAAGGAGCTTCTCCGCTTTCCGTGACGAAGGAAATCACATCCTGTAAATCCTGGTAATGTACTTTGGCTATCTGTGCCACCACCCCTCCATGGTTCGTAATATTAAACCCATTCAGCTTAGCCGCCGGTACATAGTTAACAGGCACGGCATATTGTGCTGCCAGCTTTTTGACAGTTGAAATATCCTGTCCGAGGGCTCTGTTGTCCAGATAAATCCGGTCGAGCTGCATACCTGTTTCCAATGCCTGAATAACAGCTGCCGGTCCGATCACCAGGGAGCTTTTCTTGGGTCTTTGCGGGTGTCTGAAATTTTTCACGTTACAAATGTATAAACAAAAACCCTGAAAGATGGTGAATCCTTCAGGGTCCAGTATTCCTGTTAATCAGGATTAAAAAATGATTATTTCAAACCGAAAGCTTTTTTCACTTTCGAAACATAGTCCAGTTTCTCCCAGGTAAATAGTTCCACTTTACGGGTCACTGATTTGCCATCAGGTGAAGTAAAGGTTTTTTCCAGTACTTCTGGGGTACGGCCCATATGACCATAAGCTGCAGTTTCGCTATAGATCGGGCTGCGGAGTTTCAGGCGCTGTTCGATAAAATATGGACGCATATCAAATATACCTTCCACAATTTTGGCAATCTGGCCATCATTCAGATCTACTTTCGCTGTGCCATAAGTGTTCACATTGATACTGGTAGGTTTTGCCACGCCAATCGCATAAGAAACCTGAACCAGGACCTCACTGCACAGACCGGCAGCTACCAGGTTTTTAGCGATATGACGGGTGGCATAAGCGGCAGAACGATCCACTTTAGAAGGATCTTTTCCACTGAAAGCACCACCACCATGTGCCCCTTTTCCACCATAGGTATCCACAATGATTTTACGGCCGGTCAAACCGGTATCACCATGCGGTCCACCGATCACGAATTTTCCGGTAGGGTTTACATGGTATTTGATATCATCATTGAAGAGCCTGGCGTATTGCTTGTATTTTTTCTTCACCCGGGGGATCAGGATATTGATCACATCGTTTTTGATTTTTGCCAGCATTTTAGATTCGTTGTCGAAATCATCATGCTGGGTAGAGATCACGATAGCATCAATCCGAACCGGTTTATTATTATCATCATATTCCAGGGTTACCTGACTTTTGGCGTCCGGACGCAGGTAAGGCATTTTTGAATTTTTCTCGCGACGGATAGCAGCCAGCTCAATCAACAGGTTATGTGCCAGATCGAGTGCAAGCGGCATATAATGCTCTGTTTCGTTGGTGGCATAGCCAAACATCATTCCCTGATCACCGGCGCCCTGATCTTCTTTCTTTTTCCTTTCCACACCCTGGTTGATATCGGAGGATTGTTCATGGATGGCAGATAATACACCACATGAACTGGCTTCAAACATATATTCACTCTTGGTATAACCGATTTTGCGGATCACTCCACGGGCAATTTCCTGTACATCCAGATAGGCCCTGGATTTTACTTCACCAGCCAGCACCACCTGTCCGGTAGTTACCAGGGTTTCACAGGCCACTTTGGATTGTGAATCAAAAGCCAGAAAATTGTCAATAAGGGCATCTGATATCTGGTCAGCCACTTTATCAGGATGGCCTTCACTAACAGACTCCGATGTAAATAAATAAGGCATGGGTTATTTTTTAAGTTTATGCTTGCATACACTCGTTGCAGCGGTCGCAAAGATAAGGGCAGCGTGCCTATGAAAAAAGTCCTGCCGGGGGCAGGACTTTTAAACATATCTTAATAACTCATCAGAGTTTGGAAAACACAATACGAAGCCTCATCCGCTGAGTAGGATGGTTACCACCTCCTAGTCTGACCCTGCCATTAGCAATGGCCGAACCCACATAGACTCCAGCCAGGTCAAAATCAGTTCCCAACAATTTGGCTTTACCATTGAAAGTGAGTGGAGAATACAGTCTGAGATCATAAGAAGTCTGGGTACCTCTGACAATATGTTGTACATACCTGGTGACATTGAACTTCCAGGTCTTGATCGTCCTGCCAAATGGATCTTTTCCATCTACTGGTACAACACCAAATCCTGTCAGATCCAGACTGCTGTTACTCGGTGAAAGATCCAGAGAGGCAGGCAGGGTTCTGAATTTATTATTACCGGAAACAGCCGGATCATATGCATCCAGGAACAAAGTAGTGGGTGGGGTCAGCTGATCATCCGATGGATCATATACCTGTTCCATGATCAGTTCGGCTCTGTGTACTACCCGATTACTGATGGCTGGTAAATCAGGAATTTTAATATTGGCATATGTACCCGGTGTTTTCTGAATATAAACAAGGGGAGCTTCCAATACCTGTCCGGCAGCAGCAGCAACCGCACTACCGCTATAATCTCTTTTTATATAATTGGCCGACTGGCACTGATCATAGAAAGTGAAATAAGAAACATTCAGGGAATCCAGACTGCCTGATTTCTTAGGCATTTTATAGTAAAAAGCCAGTTTGGTATTTACATTCCCGCTGAAATTAAATCCCATGATCGCATTACCGGAGCTGACTGACCTTACCGCAAAACCTTTGAAATAGGTTTTAAAAGCCGAATCAGAACGATAGGCATTAGTGGTATCATAATTCAGCATCCTGCGGGCAAAGTTGGTATCCAGTTTTATACGCATCTGTCCGGCCGTGGTATCCATGAATACTTTTACAGAATCGTCCAGTCTGCTGGGGAACACCAGTTGACCACCCGGGTTCAGCTGAGCACCATAAGAAAGCGGTTGTTGCCTGATTAAGTAGGAAGAATCAGTTTTGAAAGGCTGGGTTAGTTCATATACATTGATCGTCTGAGGAATGGTTGAATCGCCATACGTGCCGGCATATCCCAGTACCAAAACAACAGAATCCAGTACCAGACTGTCTTTCCGGGGGAAAGGATAAGTGCCATTGGTAAAAAAGCCACTCAATTCAGGTTTCAGTTCAAAAAACAACTGAGCATCCGTTTTGCCAAAAAGAGGATCGTTGTTGATCAGTCCCAGAAAATGCTGGTCTGTAGCAATGATCCGTAAAGAATCATTCAGAATACCGAAAGTATCATTGAAAGCCTGAACACGCAGACTACTGTCAAAGGTGTTGATATTGTCAATCGGGGGGATTAAACCACCACCCACATCCGTAAAATCATTGATTCTTCTGCAGGAACTGATCAGGGTTACAGCAGCTAAAAAGAACAGCGAAAATTGGAGTACCGGGTAACGTTTCTTCACAAAACTGGTTTAGGAAGGGTGAGTGTTTTTATTTGCCCGCAAGGTCGCTATAGAGTTGTAAATAGTCTGTTAAATCTCCCTCCGGATCAAATTGCAACGTCTTCTTTCCCCGCACTTTAGAGAATTCTTCCAGTAATTTTTTATCCACTTTTTCAGCCCCGAATGTAATCGCATCAGCATAGCTGGCACCACCCCGGAAAATAGCCGTATTAGTTCCTTCTTTATACACTTCCAGGTCCTTCTCTTTCAGTGAAGCATGGATCAGGGCCTTTTTAATGAAACCGGTACCCAGCTTTTCCTTGAATGTATTCTGCCCCACGGTATACACGATTTTGCTATGCGCAAAAACAGGCTCTTTCTTGTAAACAGTTTTGAGATAAGCAGGTATCAGACCGGTCATCCAGCCGCTGCAATGAATAATATCCGGGGGCCAGCCAAATTTCTTCACCGTTTCAAGGGCTCCCTTGCAGTAAAAGATGGTACGAAGGTCATTGTCCTCAAACCATTTCTCATTTTCATCATGAAAAATGAACTTCCTTTTGAATAATTCCTCATTATCGAGAAAATAAACCTGTAGACGGGCACTGGGAAGGGAGGCTACCTTAATTTGCAGGGGCAGGTCATCATTGTCCACCGAAACATTGATTCCGGAGAGCCTGACCACTTCATGCAGCCTGTGGCGGCGTTCGTTGATCACCCCAAAACGGGGCATGATACAACGGACTTCAAAATTATTGTCGTTAGCTTTGATCGCCAGCTTATTCACTATTTCTGAAAACTCTGTCAACTCCAGGTAGGGTGACATTTCATTTGCGATGAATAAAATTCTTTTCTTTGCTGACATGGGTGTTCTTTTGTTTTAATCCCTTTTATAAAAGGCAGCAAAGGTAACTATTTTAAGCCGAATTGAAGTGATTCTCATCAATTCTCCCGCAAACGGTTATAGAAATGATTTTATTTAAAAAAATAACTGACCTCCGTAACTGGCTTGAAAGTCAGCGAAAAAACGGAAAAAGTATTGGTTTTGTACCCACGATGGGTGCCCTACATCCGGGACATTTATCCCTGATTGAAACTTCCTTGAATAAGGCCGCGGTCACGGTCTGCAGCATATTTGTAAACCCTACCCAATTCAATGACCCGGCTGATTTCAGCAAGTATCCGGTGACGATTGAAAGCGATATTGAGCTACTGGAAGCGGCCGGTACCATGGCCCTTTTCCTGCCCGATGTAAAGGAAATCTATCCTAATGGCGGTCCCGCCAGCAAAAAATACGATCTGGGTTACCTCGAAACTGTTTTGGATGGCTCCAGCCGGCCCGGTCATTTTCAGGGGGTATGTACGGTTGTAGAACGCCTGCTTGAAATTGTGGAGCCCGATCATCTGATGCTGGGTCAGAAGGATTATCAGCAATGTCTGGTGATTACCCGATTGCTGGAATTAATGGGAGATACAGGCAAGCGGATCCAAATCCATATCTGCCCTACCCTGCGTGAAAAAAGCGGACTGGCCATGAGCAGCCGGAATATGCGCCTGAATATGGCTGACCGGGAAAAAGCGGCCCTGATCCATCAATGTTTATTACAGATCCGGAATGAACTGGAGGCCGGTAAACTGAACAACATCAAACAAAAAATAACTGCTATTTTAATCAGTCAGGGCTTCCGCCCCGATTATGTGGAACTGGCCAATGCCCGGAACCTCACCCTTACCGAAGTATGGGATGGAAAGGAAGAACTGGTAGCACTGATTGCGGCTTTTCTGTCTGAAGTGAGATTAATAGATAATATGCTTATTCAGAAAGCAACAGAATGATTTAGTAATTTGTACCCCTAACAAAAACATGAATAAGCGACTCCGTACCATACTCCAGTACATCATATTCTTAGGACTTGGAATTTTATTCGCCTGGCTATCTCTGAAAAACCTGGATGATGAAAAACTGGCAAAGATCAAAACAGCATTTGCCAATGCCAGGCACTGGCTGGTCATTCCGGTTTTTATAATTCTCTTTCTGAGTCACTATGTCAGGGCCATGCGATGGAGACTACTGATCGGGTCCCTTGGCTATCCTAGTTCCAAGATGAATGCTTTTTTTGCCGTCATGATCGGTTACCTGGTTAATCAGGGGGTGCCCCGTTTAGGAGAAGTCGTGAAATGCACCGTCCTCAGCCGTTATGAAAAAATTCCGGTGGACAAACTGATTGGTACGATCATCCTCGAAAGAATCATTGACGCACTCACATTATTAATCATATTCGGCATCACCCTGGCGATCCAGCCGGATCTTTATTCCAGGATCATGGATACTTTCTTTAACAGTAAACAGACAGATAGCAGCAGTTCGGCCTCCTATTCCTGGATCATGCTGGTTGTACTGGGCCTGGGAATCCTGGCCTTGCTGATCTGGATGTATATCCGGAAAAAAAACAGTGGCTGATGTATGGGCCATCCTGAAAAAAATCGGCTGGAGAATGGCTGAAGGCGTGGGAGCCATCAGGCACCTGAAAAAGAAATGGTCCTTTATTTTTTTAACCATTGCTTTATGGACGCTTTATTTCCTCGGTGGCTATATCGGATTTATGGCTTTCAGGGAGACTGAAATCTATGGCATCCGGGAAGCCTTTACGATTTTGTCTGCAGGCAGCATTGGTATGGTGGCCTCTCCCGGTGGTATTGGCGCCTATGCATTCATGATTGAAAAAACAATGATGTTATACGGATTAAATGAAGCCATAGCCACCGCATTTGGCTGGATACTCTGGCTGGCCACTACAGCCGTGATTGTCTTTGGCGGAATCATTAGTTTTGTTGCCATCCCATTTTATAATAAAAAAAGAAACCTTGAAACGAGCTGACCTGATCCCTTCCAGGATACTGACCCGGGAGGAAGCCGCTAAAAAAGCAGGAGCACTAAGGCTCAGCGGGAAAAAAATATGCTTTACCAATGGTGTATTTGATATCCTTCATCAGGGGCATATTTTTTCATTATCCGAAGCCGCCAAAACAGGTGATTTCCTTTTTGTCGGGCTCAATGCAGATGCATCCGTAAAACGGTTGAAAGGAGAAAGCCGTCCGGTACATTCACAGGAATCAAGAGCTCTCCTGCTGGCTTCACTGCTCATGGTGGATGCGGTGGTGATATTTGAAGAGGATACTCCAATAAACCTGATTACTGCCATCATGCCAGATGTACTGGTCAAAGGCGGTGACTATACCGTTGACCAGGTGGCCGGTGCCCGTGAAGTAATTGATAATGGCGGGGAGGTCATCATTAACCCGATTCTGGAAGGATTCTCCACCACTTCACTGATAGAAAAAATAAGGGAACAGCGGCCGGACTGATAAAACTTAATATTTCTCACTTCACCGGATTCTTATCTTTAATTAAACCTGAAAATTCATTCTATGTCCCATCCACATCCAAAACGCAAAACCATTGCCCGGGATATCAGCTGGCTTGCTTTTAATGCCAGGGTTTTACAGGAAGCAGCCGATCTGAGTGTGCCCTTGAGGGAACGTATCCGCTTCCTCGGCATTTTTTCAAATAATATGGATGAGTTTTTCCGGGTCAGGGTAGCCACCCTCCGCCGGATGATTCAGTTTGGGAACAAAGCCAAGATGCACCTGGAAAATAACCCCCAGCAGATCATTGATGAAATCCAGATGAATGTGCTGAACCAGCAGGGAGAGTTCAACAGGATCTGGGAGGAAGTATTGAAAGAACTGAATCAACAAAAAATATTCCTGAAAACTGAAAAGGAACTGAACAGCGAGCAAAAAGAATTTGTAAGGAATTATTTTGAAGAAGAAGTGAGTTCAGATGTGATTCCGCTGATGATTGAAAGCATCCCCGAATTCCCGGCCCTGCGCGATAAATCTATTTACCTGGGAGTGGTGATGTGGAAAAAGGAAAGTGCATTGAAAAGAAAATATGCGCTGATCGAAGTCCCCAGCCGTATGCAGGGCCGTTTCAAGATACTCCCTTCGCCCAAACCAGATGAAACACATATCATCCTGCTGGAAGATGTGATCCGCTTTAACCTTCCTGATATTTTTTCCTATTTCGGCTATGATCAGTACCAGTCACATATTTTCAAAGTGACCCGGGATGCAGAAATTGATATTGACGAAGATGTATCCACCAGCATGATTCAGAAACTGGAAAAAGGAATCAAAAACAGGCGAAAAGGACAACCAGTCAGATTTGTGTATGACCGGGAAATGGATCCGGGTTTGCTGGAATACCTGGTGAGGCGGCTTAACCTCACGAAAAGGGATAACCTGATTCCGGGTGGTCGTATCCATAATTTCCGGCACTTCATGGATTTTCCGGAACATGTATTTAAAGAAAAAAGGAACCGGAAAAAACCCTTTGATCACCCCCTGCTTACTGAACGCAGGGTATCGGATGTGATCATGGAAAGGGATATCCTCCTGCATTTCCCTTATCATTCTTTCCTGCCCCTGATTGACCTGATCCGGGAGGCAGCTTTTGATCCGGATGTGACCACTATCAAGATCACCTGTTATCGCCTCGCCCCGCAATCTAAAATCATCAATGCCCTGATCAATGCGGTACGCAATGGCAAAGAAGTGGTGGTGGTGATTGAACTCAGGGCCAGGTTTGAAGAAGAAGCCAATATTGAATGGAAGAACAGGCTGGAAGAAGAAGGAGCCAAAGTACTGGTGGGAATACCCAATATGAAAGTTCATGCCAAGATCTGTTCGATCCGGAAAAAAACAAAAGACAATAATTTCAACTGGTATGGATTTGTCAGTACCGGCAACCTGAACGAAAGAACCGCCAAAGTATATGCCGATCATTGCCTCCTGACTTCTAACCAGAAGATCATGGGGGATGTGAACAGGATTTTTAATTACCTGGAACAACCCAAGACCGGTGCAGCTTTTATGCGGGATTGTAAATTCATCATCCCCAGTCCCTCCATTGTTAAAAAGGAAATGCTTCGCCTGATTGATGAAGAAATCAAAGCAGCGCGGAAAAGAAAACCGGCTGCCATCACCCTGAAGATGAATTCGCTTTCTGATGAAGACCTGATCCAGAAATTATATGAAGCAGCCAGGGCCGGTGTACAGTTAAAGCTGATCATCCGCGGCATCTATTGCATGTACTCGGATCAGAAAAAATTTGAAATTCCGGTACGTGCCATCAGTATCGTGGATGAATACCTGGAACATGCCCGCGTGTGGGTATTTCACAACCGGGGCAAAGAGAAAGTTTATATATCTTCGGCCGACTGGATGTTGCGCAATCTGGAACACCGCGTGGAAGTAACCTGCCCGGTATGGAATGATGAACTAAAAATGGAACTCAAGGATATTCTGAATATCCAGCTCCAGGATAATGTGAAGGCAAGGTGGCTCGATAACCAGTTGAATAATGAATATGTAACAACGACCCGTAAGAAAATCCGTTCCCAGGTAGAGACTTATAATTATCTGTACAAAAAAACACAGGCACTGAGTGAGACTGGCAGCCATTGATATCGGGAGTAATGCGGCAAGATTACTGATTACAGATGTGATCCCGGGTTTACAGGGAGCTCCTGAATTCATCAAGGTAGTTTTGGTGAGGGTTCCGCTTCGTTTGGGATTTGATGTATTTGACAAAGGAGAAATATCCCCCTCAAATCTGATAAAATCATCAAAACCATCAAAGCATATAAATTACTGCTGGACGTTTACGAAGTAAAGCACCTGAAAGCCTGTGCTACTTCGGCCATGCGGGATGCGGTCAATGCTCCGGAGATCATTAAAAAGTACAGACAGAAACAGGCATTGGCATTGAAGTCATCACCGGTGACCAGGAAGCCTCTCTGATTTATGAAAATCATATTGCAGAGAATTTATCCGTCGAAGAATCCTATCTCTATGTTGATGTGGGTGGTGGCAGTACTGAACTTACTTTTTTCAGTGACGGGAAAATGATTTTCAAAAAATCATTCAATATCGGAACCATCCGGCTGCTCAAAAACCAGGTGAACGAAGCGGCCTGGGATGAAATGAAGGAATTTATCCGCAGCAAAACAAAAGGACATCATCACGTAACAGCCATCGGATCCGGAGGAAATATCAACAAGATCTTTTCCATATCAAAAAGAAAAGAAGGCAAACCCCTTACCCTTGAACTATTGCGTGATTATTATAAAGAATTCAGTAACCTTTCCTTGTCCCAGCGAATCACCCTGCACAAACTCAGGAAGACCGGGCCGATGTCATTGTTCCTGCGCTGCTGATTTATATTAATGTGATGCGCTGGGCCGATGCAGAAGAAATTTTTGTTCCCAAGATTGGTCTCGCCGACGGATTGATCCATAATTTATATGAGGAGGTTAAATTGAGGGAGCTGGAAGTTTGAGTGGCTAGTGGCTAGTGGCTAGTGGCTAGTGGCTAGTGGCTAGTGGGGAACGGGTGGTCGCCTACGATATTGTATAAAGTAATCAATACACCGTAGAATATCCAAATATCTCAATATCTTAATATCGTAATAACCCAACATCCCGCCTTCGCTAAGGCTACGGCGATCAAAACAATACCCAATTCCTAATACCAAATACCCAAGATGTCAGTCAACAAGGAAATTAAAAAAGTCACCACCAACACACTCCTGAAAATGAAACAGGCCGGTGAGAAAATCGCCATGCTCACGGCTTATGATTTTCATTTGCCGGTATTATCGATGGAGCAGGTATTGATGTTATCCTTGTAGGTGATTCTGCTTCCAATGTAATGGCCGGGCATGAAACAACACTTCCGATTACACTGGAACAAATGATCTATCACGCTCAGTCTGTGATCAGAGGTATTAATCGATGCCTCGTGGTGGTGGACCTGCCCTTTGGACATTACCAATCAAATCCGGATGTTGCCCTGGCTTCTGCGATACGCATCATGAAAGAAACCGGTGCCCATTCTGTAAAACTGGAAGGCGGGGAAGAAATACTTGATTCAGTTAAAAAAATTGTTTCAGCCGGTATTCCGGTGATGGGACACCTGGGACTCACCCCACAATCCATTTATAAATTCGGAACCTATACGGTTCGGGCCAAAGAAGAAGAAGAAGCTAATAAATTAAGAAAAGATGCCAAACTGCTGGAAGAAGCCGGTTGCTTCGCTATTGTGCTGGAAAAAATCCCGGCTACACTGGCCACAGAAGTAACCCAAAGTCTGCATATACCAACCATTGGTATTGGCGCCGGCGGCGGTTGTAACGGACAGGTTTTGGTCATGCATGATATGCTGGGGATCAATACTGAATTCAAACCCCGCTTTTTAAGAAGATATCTGAACATCCATGAAATGGCGACCAGTGCCGTTCAGCAATATATCAAAGATGTAAAATCAGCTGATTTCCCCAACCAACAGGAACAATACTGAATTGTAAAGTGTTTGTCAACTTACACCGGTGAAAGGATTTTCCTTTAACCAGCCCCTATTTTTGCGGCCTCTCAGCCAATGGCTGAAATTAAACCACATTTATGGGCCGGAATATTTTAACTGCTTTCATCATTTATTTCTTTTTAATTACCGGAATCAAAGCACAGGACAGTATACAGGAACTGAGTAATATCACCATTACTGCCAGTTTACTGGAACAGCAACAAAAAGAAACCGGTAGAAATGTGATCAGTGTCCGGGGTGATTATTTTAAAACATTGGCCGTTCATTCGCTGGATGAATTATTACGCTACCTGCCCGGTGTGGAAGTCCAACAAAGAGGACCACAGGGCGCACAAAGCAATATCATTTTAAGAGGAGGTACTTTTCAGCAGGTACTGGTGATTATTGACGGTATCCGTTTGAATGACCCTTTAACGGGTCATTTCAACAGTTATATCCCGCTTAACCCAGCTGACATTGAAAGAATAGAAATACTGAAAGGATCTGCCGCTGCGATATATGGTTCTGAAGCGGTAGGCGGGGTCATCAATATCATCAGCCGCAGTTTCCACCAGCAAACTTTTCAACCTAAAAAGAATTCCGTGGAAGATTGACTGCCGGTGAATATGCACTTGTTTAATGGGGAACTGTATGGCCGGATCGCCACTTCGAAATCTGTTTTCACAGCAGGATTTCAATCCAATAATGCCAATGGCCCCCAACTCAGGGGCACTGATGGTTTTTTTCATCTGCATAATACCAATGTTGCATTTGCCACACAGATCAGAAAAAACTGGATCATCCGTTTCCGGGCGGCGGCTGATTGGCGCTCTTTTAATGCACAGAATTTCTTTACCGCATTCAGCAGTGATACTGCCAGGGAAAAAGTAAACAGCTGGTGGAATCATTTCCGTATGGAAATAAAAACCAGAAAAGGAATCCTGCAGTTGGATGCAGGTTATAAACAACTCCGGGATCAATACTGGTTCCGGCCCGCCTCCATTCCTAATGACAACCGGACCAACCTTTTTACAACGCAGGTCTATTATCATTCAGGACTGGGAAAAAAATCAGATTATACATCAGGCATCCAGTTGATGCGGAAAGCCATCCGATCCAATGACAGAGGAAATCATCGCTTATGGCATGGAGCTGTTTATACTATTTTTCATCAGGAGCCATTGAAAAATTTACACCTGCATGAAAGTATCCGGCTCGATTGGGATGAAAACTACGGCGCCATCCTGGTACCCCAAATTAATCTGGCCTGGTCTCCATCCAAACTCAGTGTAAGATTTTCAGCAGGACGATCGTTCAGAGATGCTGATTTCACAGAGCGATACAACAATTATAACAAGGCATTGGTCACCAGTGGAAGTATTGGAAATCCTGCCCTACAGGCAGAGCAATCCTGGAACATGGAAGCCGGGATGGACTACCGCAGCAAGGATGGCTGGCAATTAAGAACAACCATTTTCCGGCGCTGGCACCGCGACCTGATCGACTGGACACCTACTTCCTTATGCTGAGATGCCACGAAAAGAAAATCTGAGTCCTGCCGGCACGTATTCATTGGCCAGCAATCTGGAAACTATCAATACAACCGGCTTTGAAGCAGATGTACTGTATAAAAAGAAGATCAGCTCCAATTGCAGCATCACAGGAACCCTCGGTTATACTTTTATTCGCTCGGAAAATGAGGATGCGGTTCCTTCTTTTTATATATCCTCACATGCACGACACCTGTTAAATTTTACCGGACAGCTGACCATCAAATCCTTTTCGTTGGGTGTAAACGGACTCTTCAAAGAAAGAAACAGCCGGGAGGCCCTTGCTATCGGGGCCCGGATTACGCCTTCCTACTTTATTATGGGCTTCAAGATGAGTTTTGCACTGCCGGAAAATCATTTCCGGTTCAGTTTTCAGGCTGATAATATTTTTAATAAAAGCTATAGTGATCTGCTGGGTGCATCCATGCCCGGAAGATGGTTATCCGGCGGAATTGAGATAACTTTGTGATCCTTAAAAATTGCTTGCAGCATGGATTTCCTACATACCCTTCGCATTCAGCCCGAAAACAGTGGACTTAGTACCGGCCAGGAATGGCTTTCCGGAAATGGAACATTGATTGAATCTTATTCTCCCGTAGATGGAAAAAAAATCGGAGCTGTTACAGCTGCTGACCGGACCGGATATGACGCCGTGATCAGTAAAGGCAACAGCTGCCTTTCAGCAATGGAGACTGGTTCCTGCTCCCAAACGTGGGGAAGTAGTCCGGCAGATAGGGGAAGCACTCCGGCAATACAAAGAACCCCTGGGTAAACTCGTTTCTTATGAAATGGGAAAAAGCCTGCAGGAAGGATTGGGAGAAGTACAGGAAATGATTGATATCTGTGATTTTGCTGTGGGGCTGTCCAGACAATTACATGGATTAACCATGCACAGCGAACGTCCGGGACATAGAATGTATGAACAATATCACCCGCTGGGAATTGTTGGAGTGATCTCCGCTTTCAATTTTCCGGTGGCAGTATGGAGCTGGAACAGTATGCTGGCCTGGGTTTGCGGGGATGTCTGCGTCTGGAAACCATCTGAAAAAGTACCTCTTTGTTCTATTGCCTGTCAGCATATAGTCAAAGAAGTATTCGCCAAAACCAGGTACCCGAAGGTGTTTCCTGTATAATCAATGGCGGCCGGGAAGTAGGCGAATGGATGGCTGCAGATAACCGGGTCCCCTGGTTTCAGCAACCGGATCTACCAGGATGGGAAAGGCTGTAGGCGCTGCTGTGGGTGCAAGATTAGGCCGGGCATTACTGGAACTGGGAGGAATAATGCCATCATCATTTCTAAAGAAGCGGATCTTGATATTGCCATTCTGGGAGCGCTGTTTGGGGCAGTTGGTACAGCCGGTCAAAGATGCACCACCACCAGACGACTCATTATTCATGAAGACATCTATGATACGGTAAAGGCTAAACTCGCTTCTGCCTATCAGCAGTTACGCATTGGAAATCCTTTGGATGCCAGTAACCATGTGGGCCCCCTGATTGATCAGGATGCCGTAAAAATGTACCTGGATGCGATTGAAAAATGCAAAAAGGCCGGGGGCCATTTTGTTGTGGAAGGAAGAGTGCTGGAAGGAAAGGGCTATGAAAGCGGTTGTTATGTACAACCCTGTATTGCCGAAGCAAATCCAAATGATGCCATTGTACAGCATGAAACCTTTGCGCCCATTCTTTATCTGCTCCGTTATAAAACACTCGAAGAAGCTATCGCCATTCAGAACGGGGTGCCGCAGGGACTTTCTTCTTCTATCATGACGCTCAATATGCGGGAAGCAGAACAATTCCTTTCACAGGCGGGAAGTGATTGCGGGATTGCCAATGTCAATATTGGTACATCCGGTGCGGAGATCGGGGGTGCTTTTGGCGGGGAAAAGGAAACCGGCGGTGGAAGGGAGAGCGGCAGTGATGCCTGGAAAATTTATATGCGCCGCCAAACCAATACCATCAATTATAGCAGTTCCCTGCCCCTGGCTCAGGGTATCCGGTTTGATGTATAAGCGGTTTGTTGGAAGAATCTCCAGTTATTTAACCATTCTTTAAAACAACCCCGGAGCATTACCATTCGTCAAAAAAAACATAAAACCGTTCAGATTCCTGCTGTTTTGTATGCAATAATGTATGAATGGTAATCACTATTTTTACAACTTCACCAATTTTACAGCCATAAAATTATGCGTATGACTTTCTTCGAAAAACGTACCTTATTGATTGCAGCCTTTTCCACCATTACCCTGATTGGTTATTCCCAGAAAGACGATGTGCCCAAAGGCTGGCATATGCTTGACAAAACCAAAGACGGATACCAGGGTATCAGTATTGGTCAGGCTTACAACTTTGTAAAGACCAAAAAGCTGAAGAGTAATACCGTGATCGTAGCGGTGATTGACTCCGGAGTGGATACCCTTCATGAAGACCTGAAGCCCATTCTCTGGAAAAATGCAAAAGAAATACCCGGCAATGGTATTGACGATGATAAAAACGGCTACGTAGATGATATCTACGGCTGGAATTTCCTCGGTGGCCGTGATGGCCGCAATGTGGAACAGGATTCCTATGAAGCCGCCAGGGTCTATCACAAATTCAAAGAAAAATGGGAGGCAAAAGGAAATGTAAGCCTGTCATCACTTTCTGCGGATGAAGCTTTCGAATACCAGTCCTGGGTCAGGGCCAAACAGGAAATTGTCGGGGAAGTGAATCCTGAAGAGGTTCGTCAGCTCCGTCGTATGTCAAAAACAATGAAAGCCGGTGACTCCATCATCCGTAGTGATATCAAGAAAGAAGAGTATTCCTGCAAGGATCTCGGTTCTTATACATCATCGGTGATGTCTGCCCAGCAAACCAGGGATATCCTCGTTCGTATCTGTAAAGCGAACGACAATGAAGAAATCACCAATCAGCAGATCCTGGATCAGCTCGAAGGCGATCTGAATAAAATGGAGGCTTCTGAAATCGCACCCAAAAAATACAGGGATGATATCGTAAAAGATAATTACGAGGATTTCAATGATAAATTCTATGGTAATAATAATGTGATGGTGAGTAACAAGTCCGCCTTGCATGGTACCCACGTTTCCGGGATCATCGGAGCGATCAGGAAAATGGAAAAGGTATGGATGGCGTTGCCGATAATGTACGGATCATGACACTTCGTGCAGTGCCTGATGGTGATGAGCATGATAAGGATATTGCGTTGGCCATTCGTTATGCTGTTGACAATGGAGCAAGGGTCATCAATATGAGTTTTGGAAAGAGTTTCTCTCCCGAAAAAAAATGGGTGGATGATGCCGTAAAATATGCGGAAAGCAAAGGTGTATTGCTGGTACATGCTGCCGGAAATGATGCCAAAAATCTGGATACATCCTATAATTATCCAACTCCGCAGTTACTGGACGGTACCAGACCGAATAACTGGATTACTGTTGGCGCGAGTGGTGACCCGAAAGCAGGTGGATTAACTGCCGGTTTCTCTAACTATGGTAAAAAGAAGTAGATGTGTTCGCTCCCGGAGTAAAAATCTATTCTACGGTTCCCGGTGGTAATACTTACCAGAACCTCCAGGGAACCAGTATGGCATCACCGGTAGTGGCAGGATTAGCTGCGTTTATCATGTCCTACTACCCTACCCTGAGTGCCACACAGGTAAAGACAATCATTGAAAAATCATCCAAAGACCCGGGTACAGAAGTGAAGAACCCCGGTAATGATGAAATGGTGAAATTATCTGAACTCAGCCGTTCCGGTGGCATTATCAATGCTTATGAAGCAATGAAACTGGCTGCTGTAACTAAAGGAGAATTAAAACCAGCTGTTGTAAAACCCGCTACCACCGTTAAACCCGGCCGGAAAGGGTAATCTTCAACTGATAAAATAGTAACAAAACCCTGCCTTCGCAGGGTTTTTTATTTCTGCCTTTTTCCCATAAATCTTGCCTATTTTGCAGTGAACTTTATATACTACTTAATATGCGTCTTGTTCAAGTTGTTTCTACCCTGTCATTTTTGTTTTTATTGAATTCCTGTGGCAATTCAGCTGATAAGGATAGTAAAGCGGTCTTAGATACCACTATTCAATCCCCGGTTAACACAGCTACTGCCGATACCGGCGGAATCAATGTACAGCCGGTTACAATAAATCCGGCCAGTCCGGTTGTAAGTTCCCCTGTTCCAGGCGGCGGTGCTTTGAATCCTGCACATGGCCAACCCGGGCATCGTTGTGAGATCGCGGTGGGCGCACCACTCGATAGTAAACCAACTACTGCTGCGCCAGCTTCAACACCAATACAACTTAATACCAACACAAATCCTGGTACGCCAGCCATATCTCCTATTACAGTTACCAAAAGCAATACTCCTGTAGCTAATACAGCCACGGGAATGAATCCTGCACATGGACAACCCGGTCACCGTTGTGATATCGCCGTTGGGGCACCTTTAAACAGTCCCGCCGGTAATGCGAGTACTCCGGCCAGTCAGCCGCTTTCATTACAACCATCCATTCCTGGCTCCACACCGGTTGTAACACCGGCTAAACCTGCGGCAACTCCTGTGGCTACGCAAACCGTAACAGCACCTGGAATGAATCCGGCACATGGTCAACCCGGACATCGCTGTGATATTGCAGTAGGTGCCCCTTTAAACAGTAAACCAGCAGCCGAGCCGGAAAAGCCCAAAACAAATTAATATGCCTCGTCCGGATTTAAACAGGGCCCCCCTGTTTTTTCATACCTATATCAACCAGGCACCCGGAAATGATGTAAACAAACTGATCAGCGAACAGTCGAAAGTTTTGTTTCGTTTTTTGTCCCGGATTCCGGTTACAAAAAGAAATTACCGGTATGCCCGCGGGAAATGGACCATACAGGAAATGCTCCAGCATATGATTGACACGGAAAGGGTATTTGCATACCGGGCTTTATGTTTTGCCAGGCAGGAAAAGGCGTCCCTCCCCTCCTTTGATGAAAACAGCTATGCAGATCATTCAGGAGCCGGTCGACGGGATTGGAATGACCTCATCAATGAATTCAAAGCAGTCCGCCGGTCAACCGAAATACTTTTCCGTTCATTCAATAAAAAGCAATTGCAAACAGCCGGTATCGCCAATCAGCATTCTGTTTCAGTACTGGCCATGGGTTTTATCATAGCCGGTCACGTAAACCATCATTGCAGGATATTAAAGGAGCGGTACCTGTAAAGAGAATGGCATATTAGCTACGTAATTTTTTTTCTTGTGTCGGGTTCTTTCAAAAAAGAGAATTGCGGATTGGCCTTACAAAAAAAAGCCCCGCAAGGTCATGCAGGGCTTTTAATCTATTTATTTCGCCGACGATCAGAATGCTTTCTTTTTGGGTTCTTCTGTTGTTTTGGATTTAACCAGGTTCTGCTGATTAATCATATCATTTACCACTTTAACGGTTTGATCCAGGTAAATATCTTTTCTCAGGTTTTTAATCCAGGCTTCAAATCTTTCCTGTTTGCTTTTGTCGTTTTCCCAGCGATTCACTTCTTTGGGAAGCGCTGCTACATCAATTTCACCTTTCAGCTTCAGGAGGGTTTCCAGTTGTTTGATCGTGCTCCGGATCGCTTTTTGTTCATTTTTGTACTGATCAATCTGCAGGGAATAATGCCGGTCATTTTGTTTTGAAAGCCATTCTGTATTCTCCCTGATCAATTGGAAGGTATTATCTGTTTCCAGGCGCTGCTGACTGAGTTGCTGCAGGGCTTTCAGGTCAAAACTGGACTGCCAATTAATGTAGCTGGCTTTGTTGATTTCATCCCAGGGAAGAGCATCCTCATCATCTTTTTCCCGCACTTTCAGGTATTCCAGGTTATCAGGCAATACGATATCTGAACTCACCCCTTTCAATTGGGTGGAACCGCCATTGATCCGGTAGAATTTCTGTAATGTCAGTTTAACTGTTCCAAGGTCAGAATTAGTCATGGAAAAACCGGTTTCGGTATCCAGACCAATATTTCTTTGTACAGTTCCCTTACCATAAGTAGAAGTGCTGCCTACTACCACACCACGTCCATAGTCCTGAATAGCTGCTGCAAAAATTTCAGAAGCAGAGGCACTGAATTCATTCACCATTACGGCCAGAGGCCCGGTATATAATACATTCCGGTCCTTATCTTTTAAAACAGTGGGCTTATTCTCCCTGTCTTTCACCTGTACAATTGGTCCGTCTTCAATAAAGAGACCAGCCATCTGTACAACATCATATAAAGAACCACCACCGTTATTACGGAGATCCAGTACAATACCATCCACATTTTCTTCTTTCAGTTTCTGTACTTCCTTAGCCACATCCACAAAACTGCGGTTGCCGTTGGGCCGGTCGAAGTCTGCATAAAATTCAGGCAGATAGATATAACCGATTCTGGAACCGCCTTCTTTTACAATCGCGCTGCGGGCAAAAGTCTCATCCTGCACAATTTCATCCCGGATCAGTGAAATTATTTTCAAACTGCCATCCTGTTTTTTAACGGTCAGTTTTACTTCTGTTCCTTTCTTACCGCGAATTACTTTTACGGCATCGGTCACCACATAACCGGTCAGATCTACCGGCTCATCATTTCCCTGCCCTACTTTCACGATGATATCACCGGTCTGGAGTTCACCGGATTTCCAGGCAGGACTACCGGTAAGAATACTGCTTACTTTAATATTGCCGTCATCATATTGAAGTGAAGCACCAATTCCGAAAAAACGGCCACTCATCTCTTCATCAAAATATCTTTTGTCAACCGGAGGGAAAAACTCACTATGGGGGTCCATGGTGGTGGTGATGGCGTTCACATACATGCTGAACTTATCATCATCATTGAATTTATGACGGAAGCGGTCGAATGTACGGTCTGTCAGGCGCTTTACTTTTTCCCTGGCTTCTTTTTCCAGTTCTTCATCTGATTTCACCACAAATCCTTCCTTTCCTTTATTTTTTTCCCGGGTATCAAGCAGGTCAGTATAACGCTCCAGTGCCAGGAATTTTATTTTTTTCCTCCAGCGGTCTTTACGCTCAGCTGCTGATGCCGGTGTTTCCAGCTTATCACCGTCCAGTTCCACTTCTTCATTAATCGTAAAGTCAAATGGGGTAGCCAGGATCTCATTACAAATGGCAGCGGCCTCTTCCACCCTGGTGTTAAAGGTTTTCCCTGCGGCCATAAAAAACTCAACAGGTGCCCCTTTGATTTCATCATCCACCCTGCTCTCATGCTTTTTCAGCAAATTGAAATCCGATAGAAGAAATATGTTCTTCTCCGGATCAAGGTCTTTGAGGAATTTTTTAAACACTTTTTTGGAAAAAGCATCATTAATGTCCTGGGGACTATAATGCGCTTCCTGAAACATTTTCCCCACCAACCTTAAAATTTCTTCATATTTGGAGGGGGGATTGGTCGGGTTAGTGCCCCTTCCCATCGTTTTAAAGGCAAGGAAAGACCCTGCCACCAGCATCATAATGAGTATCGGAAGTCTTTTCATATTGAACAGGTATTTTAATAGGCCTGACATAATCCAAAAATAACGCAAAAACATTGTTTTTCTTGCCTTTATACGCTTTTAACAAGTGTTTTTGATGAATGGTTCAAAGACAGGAACTCAATCTCTCTCATTTATAAACCGGGTAGTAATCAGGCTTTTATTTTTTCTGAACAGACCTTTTTCTTATTTTTGCAACCCGCAATTAGTACCGGCATGGTGCGGCTGATTGTCAAATGGTGGTTATAGCTCAGTTGGTTAGAGCATCAGATTGTGGTTCTGAGGGTCGCCGGTTCGAGCCCGGTTAGCCACCCCTTCTTTGATCCCCGGTACATCGCCGGGGATTTAATTTATGTTTTCATCATGAATATCTGGGTCATCATCCTGGTTCCGCTTATTTCTGCTTTTATTGGCTGGGTGACTAATTGGGTAGCTATCAAAATGCTATTCCATCCAAGAGAACCCAGGAAATTTTTAGGGATCACCTTTCATGGCATCTTCCCAAAAGGCAGCAGCAGTTTGCGGAAAAGCTGGGGAGAACGGTCAGTAATGAGTTTCTCTCCTATGCTGATATAGAAGAAAAAATCAGCAACCCGGAAAATTTGAAAAAAATCATGCCGATGCTGGAAAGTCATATTGATCATTTCCTGCGGGTAAAACTCAGTGATGAAATGCCGGTGATCAGTATGTTTATCGGGGATAAGACTATTCAGAAAATGAAATCGGCCTTTATGCAGGAAATAGAAACCCTTTTTCCAAAAGTGATGAAACAATATGCGGTCAATCTGAAGGACGAATTAGACATTGAAAGTATTGTTACTGCTAAGGTTGCTGCCTTCTCTTCAGATAAACTGGAAGATATTCTCTATCAGATCATGTCCAAAGAGTTCAGGTTTGTAGAAATCATCGGGGCCGTGATCGGCTTCCTGATTGGAGCCTTTCAGGTTCTCATTACCTGGCTGACCCGGTAATTATCAACAGCCCTGTATATCCTGAACAATCTCCTTTAAAAATTGTCTTTAACCTTTCATCAAGATGTCACCGTATTGTCAGCAAGTCAGGACCTCTTTACACGTCTAACCCTCGGTACATTTTTAAATCGCAATAATGAAAAATATTTTCCTCTTTTTCGCCTCATTACTAATTAGTTATACAATTTCTGCTCAACCCGGTGGCGGTCGTCCCGGAGGTGGTCAGGCTCCAAATGGACGCTTTTATGGTAAAGTGGTTGAATCCAAGACAGGCAAACCTATCGAATATGCTTCCGTGCAACTGGTGCAGAACCGGATGGATACCGTCACTAAAAAAAGAAAAGAAGTGGTGGTAGCCGGTATGCTTACCCGCGCAAACGGTGAGTTCAGTTTGGAGAATGTTCCGGCCTTTGGACAATCCAAGCTCCGTGTTTCTGTAGTGGGCTATAAATCTTTTGAACAAACCGTTTCATTTGATCTGAAACCCGGTGGCGGAGCGGATATGATGAGTGCATTGGATAAAGATCTGGGTAATGTGAAAATTGAATTTGAAGAAAAAATGCTCGATAATGTGACCGTTACCTCTAATTCTACCTCCGGACTCAGATTGGGTATCGACCGTAAAGTATTCGGAGTGGATAAAAACCTTGTTTCTGCCGGCGGTACAGCTGTAGATGTGATGAAAAATGTTCCTTCCGTTAGTGTGGATATCGATGGAAATGTAACGATGCGTAATAATAGTCCGCAGATTTTTGTGGATGGCCGCCCTACTACCATGACACTGGATCAGATTCCGGCTGATGTGATTGAAAGTGTGGAGATCATTACTAATCCCTCAGCCAAATTTGATGCATCCGGTGGTACTTCGGGTATCATCAATGTGATCATGAAGAAAAATAAAAAAGTGGGATACAATGGAAGTATCCGTACCAATATTGATTCCAGAGGACGTTTTGGTTTTGGCGGTGATATTAATCTGCGTCAGGAAAAGGTAAATTTCTTCCTGAGTGGCAATCTCAACCAGCGTAAATCCATCAGTACCGGAAATACGGACCGTACCACTTTCGGTAACCCGAACAGTCAGTTAACCCAGGATGATAAAAGCATCATGAAAGGAACCTTTGGTTTCGGTCGTGCCGGCTTTGACTATTTCATCAATAACCGGAATACTTTATCCGTAACAGGCAATTTTGTAAAAGGATCCATGAATCCCAATAACAGCAGCATGATGCAGACTGATTTACTGGGAACACCCATTATTACATCATTGGCTGAAAGAAATTCTGTTTCCAAAAACAATTTCAGAAATGTGGGAACCATGATTGGTTACAAGCATAATTTTCCAAAAACAGGTAAAGAATTCACTGCTGATTTCACTTTTAACCAGAGCAGGAGTAATAGCAGCAATTTTATCACTACAGATTCTCTGGATTACAACACTAAGAATATTGTAAAATCCTCTTCCCAACGGCAAGATGGATTAGGTGGTAATAAAAATTATATTTTCCAGGCCGATTATGTGAATCCAATTACAGATAAATCAAAGCTGGAAATGGGTGTACGGGCCAGTATCCGCGAGGTAGACAACAAGAACGATTTTTTTCTGATCAGTACAAACGGAACGGCCATTTATAATCCCCTCTTTTCTGTGAATTACAAGAGTACCGATAAAGTGTATGCAGCCTATTCAACTTTTACCAGCCAGATCAAAAATTTTGGCTATCAGTTAGGACTGCGGGTAGAGAGTTCAGACTATGAAGGAATTCTCCCCGATAAAAACCAGACATTCAATATTAAATTCCCGGTCAGCTTCTTCCCTAGTGTCTTCTTAAGCAATAAAATGAAAAATGACCAGGAACTTCAGCTGAACTATACAAGAAAGATCAATCGACCTAATTTTTTCCAGCTATATCCATATACTGATTTCTCTGATTCACTGAATATCAGCCGCGGAAATCCGGGCCTGCGACCAGAGTTTACTAATTCAGTAGAACTTTCTTATCAAAAAGTTTTCAAGAAAAACAAGGACAACCTCCTGGCTTCCATTTATTACAAAAATACCAATGACCTGATCGCCAGGTTCCAGGTGCAGGAAACCACCCCCGATACCATTCTGGTGAATACGTATATCAATGCCAACTCCAGTTATGTAACAGGGTTTGAACTGACTCAAAAAACCAAGATGAACAAGTGGTGGGAAATGACGGTGAATATGAACCTCTTTTCCTCTAAAATCAATACAGGTATTGCCGGTCAGCCCGATCAGGATGCATTGGTGAGCTGGTTTGGTAAATTGAATAACACATTCAAACTATTTAAGAATTTCAGTATGCAGTTATCCGGTGAATACCAGTCTAAAACCATTCTTTCTCCAGGTGGAAGTGGTGGGAACAGCGGTGGCGGCGGTGGACGTGGTGGTGGTGGTGGTATGTTTGGACAGGCTACCTCGTCTCAGGGCTACCAGCGTGCCAATTATTTTGTGGATGCCGGTTTCCGTTATGAGTTCCTGAAAAATAAGCAGGCATCTTTTTCACTGAATATTAATGATATTTTCAGAACCAGACGTTCAGATATCCATTCAGAATCTCCTTTCTTTGTTCAGGATGTATTCCGCAGAAGGGATCCGCAGATTTTACGGCTGAACTTTAACTGGCGCTTTGGAAAGTTCGATCCGAATCTTTTCAAGCGGAAGAACAATAAGAACCCCGACAATGGTCAGGGTGATATGATGAATATGTAATCACCAGTTTATTATATAAAGCCCCGGCAAAAATGCCGGGGCTTTTTCTTGGCCCTTCCTACCCTGCCTTTCACTACGTATATTTGAGCCTATGAGCAGGTTGAAATTTGCTATTCTGGGTTGCGGAAAAATTGCCCCCCGTCATGCTGCGGAAATAAAAAAGCATGGAGATCTGATCGCTGTATGTGATATTATTCGGTCAAAAGCGGATCAGTTGGGGAGTGAATATGGCGCCAAAGCATATTATCATCCGGATGAGCTCTTTAAAAATACCAGTACTATTGATCTGGTGGCCGTTTGTACCCCCAACGGTTTGCATACCGAACACTCCATTGCAGCGCTTTTACACGGCGCCCATGTACTCTGCGAAAAGCCGCTTTCTATCAGTGCTGCGGATGGAAAAAGAATGATTGAGGTAGCGGAAAAAACCGGAAAAAAGCTTTTTGTGGTCAAATCAACCCGTTATAATCCGGCCATCGCTGCCCTTAAAAAGGCGCTGGTTGAAAACAGACTGGGTAAATTATACAGTTTTCAACTCAACTGTTTCTGGAACCGCCCCCCCGCTTATTATGCAGGTAGCTGGCGGGGTACCGAACTGGATGGAGGAACCCTGTTCACCCAGTTCAGTCATTATATAGATGCCCTGCTCTGGTTGCTGGGTGATATCCATCAGGTAAAAGGTTTCAGAAAGAACCTGGCACACCCGGACAGTATTTTATCAGAAGACTCCGGCATCGTGGCACTTGAATTGCAATCAGGCCTGATTGGCGGACTCAACTGGTCAGTGAATACTTACAAGGAAAATATGGAAGTAAGTCTTACCCTGATCGCAGAAAAAGCAACGATTGAATTGGGAGGCGGCTATATGAATGAAGTGAAATACCAGGCTTCCGGTGATTTTTTATTGGACATTCCGCAGGAAGGCGCAGCCAATGATTATGGATTCTATAAAGGCTCTATGAGCAATCATGATCAGGTATATGAAAACCTGCTGAGGGCATTGGCCAATGAGCAGCATCCATTTATCTCCGCCGGTGACGGGTTAAAAACGGTAGAAGCGATCGAAAGAATCTACAATTCCGTTTCTTTGTCCTGAACCTTCACCGATGGGCAAACGCATTTATTTTACGGTAACCAACGACCTGACCTATGATCAGCGCATGCAGCGGATCTGTGGAAGTCTTACAGCCCATGGATATGAAGTGATACTAGTGGGTAGAAAACTGAAAAATTCAGGTCCGCTTATTTCCCGCCCCTATCAGCAAAAACGAATCCGCTGCTGGTATAATAAAGGAAAGGCTTTTTATGCCGAGTATAATATCCGCTTGTTTTTTTACCTGCTCTTTAAGAAAATGGATGCGGTTTGTGCCATTGATCTGGACAGTATCCTCCCCTGCCTGTATATATCCCGCCTGAAAAAAGTAGAGAGGATTTATGATGCCCACGAATTATTTACCGGTTTAAAAGAAGTGGTGTCCAGACCCGCTGTACTGAAATGGTGGACCCGGATTGAAAAGAAAGCTGTTCCGAAATTCAAATGGGGATACACAGTCAGTGAAAGCATTGCTTCCGTATTTAAGGAAAGATATGGGATCAAATATACCACGATCCGCAACATGCCGCTGCTTGAACCCTTAACCACAGCACAAAGCACTGAAAAATTCATCCTTTATCAAGGTGCTGTGAATGAAGCCCGGGGGTTCGAGAACCTGATCCCTGCCATGCAGTGGGTAAATGCCAAAATGGTGATCTGCGGAGATGGGAATTACATGGGCCAGTTAAAAAATCTGATCAGCCATTATGGACTGAATCAAAAGATTGAACTCAAGGGCATGCTGAGTCCGGAAGTATTGCGGCAGTTTTCCCCATCTGCTTATATTGCTGTAGCTGTACCTGAAAATACCGGTATGAACCAATGGCTGGCCCTGCCCAATAAATTCTTTGATTATATTCATGCCGGGCTCCCCCAGGTAACCGTCAACTACCCGGAGTACAGGCAATTGAACCAATTATATGAAGTAGCCCTGCTGCTGGAGGACCTTTCACCCCAGATGGTAGCCGGAACACTGAACAATTTACTGGCTGATACTGTTCTTTACGGGAAGCTCAGAGAGAACTGCCTCCGGGCCCGTGAGGTATTGAACTGGCAGGAAGAAGAAAAAAAGCTGCTTTCATTTTATCAAACTGTATTCCCGACTTGAATCAACACTTGCATATAGTGTGCCTGGATGTTCCATGGCCGGCCGATTATGGCGGTGCCATAGATATGCTCAACCGGATCCGGATGTTTAAAAAGGCAGGCGTAGCCATCCACTTACATTATTTTAGTTATAATGAACGGGGAACGCCGAATGAATTGAACCAGTTCTGCGAACAGATTCATGTATATGAAAGAAAAACAGGACGAAGCGGTGTATCTGCAAGGCTTCCTTATATTGTTGCTTCGCGGATAAATGAGGAACTGGTGGCCAATCTCAACCGCGACAAACATCCGGTATTACTGGAGGGGCTGCATTGTACCGGTATTCTTTCCCAACTTGATTTGCAGGACCGGAAAGTGGTGGTGCGTATGCACAATGATGAAGCCGCTTATTACCGGGAACTCGCCAGGGCTGAACCTTCTCTCTGGAAAAAGATATTCTTCAGAAGGGAAAGCAGGTTGATCAAGCGCTATACCCGGCAACTTCCTGATGATTGTACCTATGCCTGTATTACTCCTGCTGATGTAAAGGAACTGGGCAGGGATGGCCACTTGCACCAGATCAGCTATCTGCCTGCATTCCCTTCCTGGCAAAAAGTATCAGGCGATGAAGGGGCTGGCAGTTTATGTCTTTATCATGGTAATTTATCGGTACCGGAAAATGAAGAAGCCGCACTCTGGTTATTGCGGAATGTATTTAATAAAGTAAAAAAGCCATTTGTCATTGCCGGGAAGAAGCCTTCTAAAAGACTGGAGAAAATGGCGCATTTCTACCAGCATACCTGTCTGGTGGCTGACCCTTCTGATCATGAGTTAAATGATCTGATCCGTAAGGCCCATATCAATGTACTTCCCTGTTTCAACCGGCATATGACCGGTATGCGGTTGAAATTACTGCATGTATTATATGAAGGAAGGCATTGCCTGGTCAATGAACCAATGGTGCGGGAAACTGGTCTGGAAGGAGCTTGTCATGTGGCTACTACTGCTGATGCTTTTGCATCTGTGATTATGCAATTATATCACCAGCCGTTTACACCGGAAGAAATCAGGCTGAGACAGCAATTGCTGGGAGATACTTATAATAATGAAAGGAATCTGCAGCAGCTTATTCAATACTTATGGTAGCATTATCGAGTACCTGTCCCCTTTCCGTACGGATCGTACGTGCCGGAAACTTGTTCACAACAATATAGTCGTGTGTAGCCATAACCACCGTAGTGTTATAATCCTTTGCAATCTGGATAAGCAGGCTCATGATTTCGTCTGATGTTTCCGGATCAAGATTACCGGTAGGCTCATCGGCCAGGATCAGTTTGGGAGAATTCAACAGCGCACGGGCAATATCCACCCTTTGCTGTTCACCGCCGCTCAGCTCAAATGGCATTTTAAACCCCTTGGCTTTTAAGCCCATTTTATCCAGCACATCTGCAATTTTTTCATCCATCAGCTTTACATCAGTCCAGCCGGTTGCCCTGAGCACAAATTTCAGGTTATCATTTACATTCCGGTCGGTGAGCAACTGAAAATCCTGGAACACAACGCCCAGATTCCTGCGAAGAAAGGGCACTTTTTTCCAATCAAGCCCTCTGAGCGCAAATCCGGCTACGGTTCCTTCCCCCTCTCTCAACTCCAATTCTCCATAAAGTGTTTTCAGTAAACTGGATTTACCCGTACCGGTTTTTCCAACCAGGTATACAAACTCTCCTTTATTCACCACCAGGTTAACATTCTGTAACACAAGGTTATTGCCCTGGTAAATATTCGCATTTTTCAGCTCAATAATCGGCTCGGCCATTTCAATGGGTTTTGTCCGGATAACTTCTCCGGGCTTGCAAATTAAAGAAAACTAAGGGGGAAAAGACAGAAAAAAGTCAGTTTAACTATACAGTAAATCCATTTTCCCTGATTGACGTATGGTCAGTTCTTTTTTATCAGCCGCTTCTACCCTGCCAATGATTTGCGCTTCTACTCCAAACTGACGGGCAACGCTGATTAACTGATCTGCATTTTTTTCGTCGGTATACATTTCCAACCGGGTTCCCATATTAAACACCTGGAACATTTCCCAGTCATCTGCTCCACTGGCTTTCTGTAGAATATTGAAAATTACCGGTGGTTCAAATAACTTGTCTTTGATGATCCTGACATTCTCCGGAACATATTTCAGGCACTTGGTTTGTCCACCACCGGAACAATGAATCAGTCCGTGTATCGTATCAAAATGATGGGTCAGTATTTCTTTCATTACCGGTGCAAAACTGCGGGTCGGACTCAATAACAATTTACCAACAGACCGCATGGTTCCTGCATCATTGATTTCATCAGTCAACTGGTGCGGACCAATATAAACCACTTCTTCGGGCAGGGCATTGTCAAATGATTCAGGATAACGGGCTGCATAGGTCTTATGCAGGGCATCATGCCGGGCAGAAGTGAGTCCGTTACTGGCAATTCCACTATTGTATTCGGTTTCATAAGCGGCTTGCCCAAATCCGGCTAAACCTACAATCAGATCACCCGGCTGGATTTTTTCATTGGTGATCAGTTGTTTTTTAGGCCAGCGTGAAGTCATGGTACCGTTCACAGCGATAGTGCGTACCACATCTCCCACATCAGCCGTTTCTCCACCCATATAGGTTATATGTACACCAAAACTCCGCATCCGGTCAAAAAATGCCTGACTGCCTTCGATGATGGCCTGTAACACTTCTCCGGGAATCAGGTGTTTGTTGCGGTCAATTGTAGAAGAAAAAAGCAGGCGGTCATGAATCCCTACACAGAGGAGGTCATCCAGATTCATCACAATCGCATCTTCGGCAATCCCTTTCCAGACTGAAAGATCCCCGGTTTCCTTCCAATAGAGGTAGGCCAGGATACTCTTGGTTCCGGCCCCATCGGCATGCATCAGGTTCACCCAATCTGCATCTCCGCATAAATAGTCGGGGTAAATCTTACAAAAGGCATTGGGGTAAAGGCCCTGATCAAGGCCCTTGGTGGCTGCATGCACTTCTTCTTTTTGCGCTGAAACGCCTCTTTGACTGTACAGGCTCATAATGGCAGCAAATCTACTGTTCAATTTTCAATGACCGTTATCCCCGCCTGCCTTAATTAAAAAAATATTCCTTTCCGTAGGGCAGGAATTATCAATTAGTTTTGCCAGCCAAATCATGAAAGTCCACTACGATATCGACCAACTGCCTGTCTTTACCAATGCCGTGATCACTATCGGTACCTATGATGGCGTACACCTGGGTCACAGGCAGGTGATCAACAGGCTCAAGTCAGAAGCAGCAGCGGTGGGCGGTGAAACAGTCATCATCACTTTTCATCCGCATCCCCGTAAAATTGTCTCTTCAGCCATCCTCGGCATCCGGCTGATCAATACCCTGGAGGAAAAAATAAGTCTGCTGGAAGCACTCGGCATTGATCACCTGGTGGTGGTGCCCTTTACAGATGCCTTTGCTAATCAACCGGCAGAAGAATACCTGTCCTCCTTCCTGATAGGTAAATTCCGGCCGCATACCATCATCATCGGATATGATCACCGTTTTGGTCGTGACCGGCTGGGTGATTACCGCTTACTGGAAAAAAATGCAGACCGTTTTGGATATCAGCTGAAAGAAATCCCCAAACATGTGCTGGACAATATTTCCATCAGCTCCACTAATATCCGGGAAGCTATTCTGCATAGTGATACCGGTACCGCAGCCAAATTACTGGGCTATGATTTCTTTTTCTCCGGAGAAGTGGTGCATGGCGATAAACTGGGCCGGAAACTGGGATACCCCACGGCCAATCTCAAAGTGCAAAATGAGGAAAAACTGGTACCGGGCAATGGAATCTATGCGGTTTATGCTAAACTTATAAAGGACAAAACCGAGCCTGTAAATACAGACCAAATTTACGGAATCTCAATACCCAATATCCAATACCCCCTCCTTCGCCAAGGCTACGATGGGCAAGCAATACCCGATAAGCATTACAAAGGCATGATGAGTATTGGCTTCCGCCCTACGGTAGATGGCAGAAAAAGAGTGATTGAAGTGAATATATTTGACTTCGACCAGGAAATATATGGGCAGACATTACAGGTTATTGTCAAGAAATACCTGCGGGAAGAAATCAAATTCGACGGACTGGAAGCGCTGGTCAAACAGATAGACCAGGATAAGGTGGATAGCCTGAAAGTGTTGTAGAGAGATATTGGGAATTAGTTATTGGGTATTAGTACATACTATGAGGCCTATCTCAAAGAGATAGGCCTCATAGTATGTATGGACTAAAGACTATCGACTACTGACTATCGACTGACTCCTAGTATTTGATCTTGAACTCGAACTTCTCCGGATGTTCAAAGAAATCATCCAACTCTACTTTCACCGTTACCTTTTTCTTGTCATCAGAGAGCTGCACATTCGTCCCTTCCACTTTTTCAGCAGGCCGGGGCAGATTAAAAATATAAGTAGCGCCAACAGGAATACCCATACCGGCTGCTTCTTTGAGTCCGTTTAAAAATTCATCGGTAGCAACAGCCGCATATTTTTCCTTATTCAATTTCTTTTTTAATTCTCCATTGGAGATGTCCAGGATAAAATAATCATCAAAAGAAGAAAAGGCAGGCATCTGTCCACCCATCCCTCCCATTGGAGAATCCCCCATCTGATCTTTCAATGCAAGGGAAAGCATTTTACCGGTGAGTTGGTTAAAACGAACCAGTTCTTCCGAATTGCTGAATGGAAAATTCAGTTTTGTTTTGAATTCCTCGTTCTTGAGGTTGAACTTCATGTTCATACTCCCTTTTTTCAACAGGGCTTTGTCTTCAACTGACATATCCGGGATACTGTCAGCATTGTTGCCGAAATAAATTGTGGTATCCATCGCCTTATCTCCCGCATTTTCCAGTTCAGCGCCACCACCCATTTGTTTGGCCATGCCCAGCAGCATTCCCATATCACTGGTTGTGCTCAGTGTACCACTGCCATTTTCAGCTAAGGTTACTTCCTGTGTGGTTTCCAGACATCCGGTCAGCATGACTGTTCCGGTTAAAAAACTCAACAATATTTTTTTCATAATTAATTTCTTATTTCTCCGGATGAATATTCCGGTTATTTCGTTGCGCAAAGAAACAGTATTTAGTGTAACTGTTTTGTGAATATTCAGGAAAGCATTTTTACCACCATTTCTTTCATCAGTGAGGAATCTTCTGTATTGGAACTTCCTACTCCAATACTCTTTAGGTTATACTGGTGGAGCAGCAGCAGGGCTTTTTCCACTCCCGGGTAAGCATATACCCGGGCGGCCTGGAGATAGTCCTTGATAAAATAAGGGTTGACACCAATGGAAGTGGCCACGGTTCGTTCATCCTGCGTGCCAGCTCCAAAAACCATAAACACTTTACTGAAGAAGTTATACAGGGATGGAAGGATCATCTGAACAGGCCCAGCTTTGGGGTTGGCTTCAAAATACTGAATGATCTGAATGCATTTGGGCAGATTTTTTGTAGCCAGGGCAGATTGCAGTTCAAAAACATTATAGTCCTTGCTAACCCCGATATATTCTTCAATATCTTCTTCGGTGATTGATTTTCTTTTCCCCAGATTCAGGGAGAGTTTTTCAATCTCATTCTCAATCCGGGTCAGGTCGTTGCCGATATGATCCACTACCAGGCTGAGGGCCCTGGGCGTGATGGTCAGTCCCCTACCCTGTATCATCTGCTGGGTCCATTCCGGGAGTTCCCGGTCATACATTTTTTTGGTAGTGACCAGTACCCCGTTATCTTTTACCAGCTTAGTGAATTTTTTCGGGCATCCAGTTTCTTATCCTTGTAGGAAACTACCAGAATGGTGGACGAAAGCGGGTTATCTATATAGGCTTCCAGTTTTTCCACATCCCGCATCTGCTGGGCTTCTTTCAGCAGGACTACCTGTCGTTCGGCAAACATTGGATAACGCCGGCAGGCATTGATCACATCGGCCCAGTTGGCATCTTTTCCGTAAAAAACGGTGAGGTTAAAGGAGGCTTCCGATTCGGGCAGTATCTGATTTTCTGCATAAGTCACCGCTTTGTCAATAAAATACTCCTCCTCTCCTTCGAACCAGTAAACTGGCTTGAAAGTTTTCTTTTTCCAATCCGCGATGATCTTTTCCACACTCATAAGCCGCTAAGATACAAGCTTTCAGCATCCGTTTTGGCCTCTACCAACAGGCGTGAATAAATAGAAAGTCTTATTCTGGCACGGTTTTCGAAATTTTACTGCCCGGAAAGGTCGGACTAATCATTTTTAACAGGATTTATAAGCAATAGCCCTTAGACCCGGTCTACCTTTGCAAATTATTTATACGTAAACAACAAATTCGACGTTCTAATAACTTAAAATTTCATTGTATGACGAACACCAATTATCCTTCAGCATCAACACCTGCAACCCCGCAAGCGCCTAAAAACAGAGGCAGCAAAAACATCATTATTGGTGTGCTCGCGGCCGGCCTGCTTGGTACATGGGGTTACCTGCTGTACGACAAAAATAAAGCAGGTGAAAAGATGACCCAGCAACAAACGCAGATCAATACACTTGATTCTGCCAAGACTACCATTCAACTGGAATTTGACAATGCCCTCGCCCGTTTGGACTCCGTAACCGGCTCAAATAATAATCTTCAGGGGCAGCTTGCCGACAGGCAAAAGGATATCGATGCTAAAAAAGCAGAGATCCGGAAAATCCTGAATGATAAGAAAGCCACCGATGGTCAATTGGCCAAGGCAAGGCAGATGGTAGCTGAACTGAATGACAAAATCACCGGTCTGGAAGCTGATGTGGCCCGCCTCACTGGTGAGAACCAGGAGCTGACAGCTGCCAACAGCACATTGAAGGAAGAAAAATCCGTATTGGAACAAAATCTGGTGACCACCAGTACAGAAAAAGAAGAATTATCAAAGACCGTGGATGTTGGTTCAACATTCTCCGCTTCCAATATCAAAGTCACTCCGGTTGATGAAAAGAAAAGCGGCAAAGAAAAGAATACTGCAACCGCTAAGCGGGTTGACAAACTGCTGGTGTCCTTTGATGTAGAGAACAGGATTGCCAAATCAGGCCCTGCAGATATGTACCTGATCGTTACAGCCCCGGATGGCAAAGTGATCAGTGATGCTTCCATGGGTTCCAGTACCCTGAATACCCGTATTGATGGCGATAAAACTTTTACAACAAAAGTATCAGTAGATTATACCCAGGGGCAGCGCAAAACAATTCAGTATCCGATCCGCAACGGTGATTTTAGCACCGGTGATTACCGGATTGAAATATATCATAATGGCTTCAAAATCGGTGAAGGTGTAAGAAGCCTTAAAAAAGGTGGTTTATTCGGTTAAAGCAGTGAACTCCTGCTTCGGCCGCTCCTATGGAGCGGCCTTTTTTTTGAATGATACTCCCAAATAAACACATCTTATGCACATATTGGGAATCTGCCCTCCCGCTCTATCTGAACAGGCGGGTATTACAGTAATTTTACAAGATAAACTTACTAACCTATGTTGTGTGTACGATCCAGGCAGCTCATCCTGTCTGTACTCTTGCTGTGTTCCGGTGTATCACTGTCTGCGCAAAACGCTTTGAAAACCAAATTCAGCAGCACTAACGTCTATACTGGAATTGAAGTGGGCTCCAAGGGAGTCAAAATGAGTGTGATTGAAATGGGTAAGAATGCCAAGAGTACCGGGGCTTTCCATATTTTAAAAGATACTTCCGTCAACACCGATTTTATTTCATTTACAGATCCCAGTTTTGATGCCACGCTTGAAGGGATCACAGCATTATATAACAAAGCCCTGAACGAGTACCGGATTCCTTCCAAAAGAATTTTTACCGTGATCAGCAGCGGTGTTAAAATGCAGGCCGAGAAAGACAAAAAAACAGAGTGGATCAACCGGCTGATCAATTCATTCAGGCAAAAAACCGGAGAACCCGGCCGTCAGGTAGAAGTGGTGGATGTGGAAAAAGAAGCCCGCCTCTCCCATTTAGGAATCATTCCTGAATCCAGGCGCTATAATACTTTCCTGATTGATATCGGAAGCGGAAATACCAAGGGCGGTTTTTTCCCATTTGGCAATAAGCAGGACTTCCGTTTGTTTCAGTTGAACTGGGGTACCAAGAGTACCGCTAATGCTACTGAAAAGAGACTGGAAACTGACCAGGGCCTGATCAATTATAACCGTCAGTTACAAAGAGTACTGGCAGGAGCTGAAAATGGTGAAATCATTTATGCTGTAAACTCCAGTGGAGCATTTCCCCTTTCTGACAATATTGCTGTCAGCGGAGGTATCGCCTGGGCGGTATCTACTTTATGTCATCCGGAATTGACGGATCAACCTATTGTGTCTGTCAGTTTTGATGAATTGAAAAAATTCTGTGAGAAAATATATGCCGATTACAATGCCTATTCCCCGGCAAACCTTGGCAAAAATCTGAAACTGGGTATTGAAAAAGAGACAGCGGTCAAAGAAATAGAAAGAGTGCATAAAGTATTTGACCAGCGTGCGATTATGGCCGGAGCCGGACTCCTGCTTAAAATCATGCGTCAGTTTGAATCATCCTTCGATACAAAAACTTTTTACCTGATTAAAAACGGACAGGTAGGATGGGTATCGGCCTATGTGGATGATGTTATGGAAGATTAAACAGCCCAGGCATGGTTTTCCACATTGTGAACTCTTTTTTAAACCTATCCACCCGGTAATGCTTAGTTTGAACCTGTGAAAGATATCCGTTCATCCCTGCTGGCCATGTTATCTGTCGGGCTTGTTGGTACCTGGGTGTACCACCTGGCCGATAAATCACGCTACAGCAAACAGCGAAGGGAAATCTATATTAAAGATTCTATGGCTGTTGCGCAGGGCGTACAGGACTCGCTTCATAAAATATACTCTCTTACCATCCGGGACCTTGGCGTGCAACTGGATTCCAGTAAGAGTACGGAAGGCATGCTCCAGCAGGAACTCAATGCCAAGCTTTCAGAAATCTACCGGCTCCGGGGAGAAATTTCCACGATACTCAAAAAAACGGATGTAAAAAAATCAGACCTGGACCTGGCCAGAAAAAAAACCATTGAGTTACAACTGCTGGTCAATGAACTGCAAAGCCGCAACAGTACGATTGAGGAAGAAAAAGCACAAATTGCTTCTGTACTGGATAAGGTAAACGGACAGGTAAAAGATCTTGAGAATACCAACCAGCAACTCGATCAGCAAAACAGAAACCTGACCGAAAAAATGACCCAGGCTTCGGCCTTTGTTGCTTCAGAAGTCAGCCTGTCACCCGTCATGGTTAAAAATGACCGGGAACAGGAGACCAATCTGGCGAATAAAACCTCCAAACTGATCGTATCTTTTTCCGTTCAGAATAATATTGCTGAATATTCCAATGCGGATGTGTTTGTGGTGATCACACAACCTGACGGCACTTTACTGACCAATGATGCCTGGGAATCTGCCAGTACAATTGATACCAGGTCGGATGGAAAAAAGCGATATACCCGTAAAATCCGCTTTGAATACAGCCGGGGTGAATCCAAAAGACTCAATTTCTCCATCAATGCTGATGAATACCAGAAAGGGACTTATCACCTGCAACTCTACCACAATGGCTTCCTGATCGGGCAAAGCCAGAAAATACTGGGTTAATCCCCCCTTTTGTTAAAAAAATCCAAATAGATGGGATGGATTTCTTCATTACGAAATTACTCGTATATTCGGGTATAAATTCACTATTATGTCTGCACCCCGTTTAATCAAGCCAACCGAAAGTGAGCTTGAAATTTTACAGATTCTCTGGACGAAAGGACTGGCCACGGTAAGGGAAGTTCATGAAGAACTGGCCCAGACCAAGGATGTTGGATATACCACCACCCTTAAACTCATGCAAATCATGCATGAAAAAGGGATTGTAAAACGCGACGATTCCATGCGTACCCATGTATATCAGTCTGCGGTAAACAAAGAAAAAACCCAGAAACACCTGTTATCGAGGATGATTGATAATCTCTTTGGCGGCTCCCCTACCCAATTGGTGATCCAGGCCCTGGGCGATGAAAAACATAAAGCAAGTCCGGAAGAACTGGAAAGATCCAGGCATTACTTGACAGTCTTAAAAAATAAAACCGATGAACCAGGCCAACTTCCTGCAATCCCTCGGATGGGCAATCATCAACAGTCTATGGCAACTGGCCCTTTTGTGGCTGATCTACCAGATTGTTACCTCCCTTTTGGGAAAATGGGGAGCGGCATCCCGTAGCAGGCTGGCAGTAATACTATTGATTTCCGGTTTTGGCTGGTTTGTTTATACTTTTTTCTCGGCAATGGGTAATGAAGACAGTGTGGTTACCTATTTCAGTTTTTCTGCAGCGGAAAGTATGGCCGTTAATAACTGGCTGAGCCGGATCCTCCCTGCTGCATCTGTTATTTATCTGCTTTTGCTATTTGTTCCGATTTTTCGTTTTATCCGGAATTACCGGTATGTACAGGTGATCAGGCAATATGGTCTTAACCGTCCTGCTGCCGAATGGCGTTTGTTTGTAAACAGGATTGCTGCGCAGATGAGGATCAGAAAACCGGTACAGATCTGGCTTTCAGAATGGGTTACTTCACCGGTTACCATTGGCTTTCTAAAGCCTGTTATCCTGGTCCCAATGGCCGTGATCAATCAGCTCAGCACCCAACAGATGGAAGCGGTATTGCTGCATGAGCTGGCGCATATCCGCCGTCATGATTATTTACTCAATCTGGTTATTAATATTATCCGGACCATCCTTTACTTTAATCCCTTTGCCAGGGCTTTTGTCAGTATTGTGGAATCAGAGCGGGAGAAAAATTGTGATGAACTCGTTCTCCAGTTTCAATATGGCGGTTATGATTATGCGGCTGCCCTCTTGTCGCTGGAAAAACTGAGTCATACCCGTCAGTTTCTCGTCCTGGGTGCAGGAGGCAATAATCAGGAATTACTGGGCCGTATCGAAACAATTCTTGGCGTTCAACCTAAAAAACAGGTATCGCTCCGGAAATTTACATCAGCCCTGACTGCGGTATTTTATATTTTACTGTTGCAAACCATCTTCCTGCTGGGCAGAACGGTTACGATGAAAGCTGCTAATAAACATAGTGGAATCATCGCATCAACCATTCCGGGCATACGTTATACGCAGCCAGCCGGTACGGAACAGCTTAGCTACTCTACAGGAATTAAACAAACCCAAAAAAGATGCCGGGATAGTAGCATCTGCTAACCTTGACACTTATGCCTTACCGGCCATGGGTGCATTGACTGGCAATCCCGGGCTGATGAATGTGAGTTATGAATCTGTTTTAGATCCCGCTGAAACTATAGCAAGCCTCGATCTTCCTGAAAAGGAAATGGTACAGGAGGCTGTAGCAGCTTCCCGTAAAGTGCTGGAAAGTTCCCAGTGGAGCAGTATCGAAAAAAGCCTGGCAGATGTATTTACCGAGAAAGAAAAAGCAGCGTTGAAAGCAGCTTACCGGAAAGAAATGAGCAAGTTTGACTGGAAACAATGGGAAAACAAACTGTTGATGGCTTATGATCAGGTGAACTGGGAAAAAGTAAACAGGCAATTGTCGGAATCATTGTATAATCTCCGGACGGACAGTCTCATGAAGGTATATTCTGACGCTATGGTAAATCTCAGCCAGGCACAGAAAGAGTTGTCTAACCATTCTGCGGCTGTAACTGTTGCCGATGCAAATAATACAGTTCGGACATTAGCTGAAAAACAACAGCAGTTAAAGAAAGAACTGAACCGCTTAAAAGGAATCAGGACCAAAAAGATTGTTCAGCTTTAATCGGGTGATTGTTTAATAGCAACGCGGACAAGCTTCACTGTACTTATTACCCAGGAGGAATCCAAACACTACTTCATGTGTTCCGTTATTATAAGGACTGAGGATATTCCTTTTATCTGATCTGTCATAGGAATAGCTCACATTAAAAGTATTGCTTACACTGAGTCCGAGCATTCCTGCGTACCCATCCTGATAACGATAACTTCCTCCCAGCCATAACAGGTCCTGATATTGTAATTTAATATTGAGTTCAGGCTGGAACTGGCGAATCGAACTTCCCTTGATATACTTGACCATGATAGACGGAATGGCATTGATATCATCGGTGAGCAGGAATCGGTACCCGGCTGTCAGAAAGAGATGCGGGATAAACCGGCTCTTGGTTAATATCGCCGTATTATTATCTACAAAATCATAGGTCTGTGGAATCACCTGTTGAATGGCAAATCCGGCAAAATAATCTCTTGAGTAAAGCCAGAGCCCGGCAGACATGGTAGGCCGGAGTTTACGGAGGGCCTGTGTGATACCTGAGGCCGTAGCCGGATCAACATCATTGCCTGTTCCGTTTCCATCAAAGTCATGCACACTACGATCCAGGCTTACCGTGGTGATTCCCGCTGAAAATCCACCGGATAAATTAGTAGTTGGATTTAGTCCAAGGTGATAGGCATAAGATGCGGTAGCACTGAAAAAATTGAAACTACCGGTCTTATCATTCATGATCGTCATCCCAATTCCATGATGGGGCTCAGCCGCAGTGTAATTTTCCCAATAATATTGTCCGCGTGGGTTTTGACCGGGAATCCGGAATGAAGTGGATGATGTTCTGTAATCCTTTTTACCGATAGGACCGTGAATAGTCAGGTAACTGGTCATGGGAGCCCCCTTGATACCTACCCACTGATCCCTGACTGACATTTTCAGATCGGTGTAATTATCGATCCCTGTAATTGCAGGATTGATGACAAAGGGATTCACCACATACTGTGTATAGTGAGGCTTCTGCTGTGCGTGGAGTTGCGCAGCCAAACCAATCATTACTATCCCTGCTATAAAAAACCGCTTCATAGTTTACCTGATTATATCCACATAACCTGTCAACGGTGTTCTTCCGTTTTTCGGATCAATTACATAATAATAAGTACCAACCGGAGCATCTGCTCCATTTACTTTTCCATCCCATGGTGTCGGATAACCGATTGATTTGAATACCAGCTGTCCATATCGGTTGACAATATTCACAGAACAACCCGGATAGGTATCGAGGTATTTAATCACCCATTGATCATTGATACCATCCCCGTTCGGACTGAAAATATTCGGTACATCTGGTTTCTTCAATACTTTGACAAACATAGTATCGCTGTTGCTGCATCCTTTGCTGCTGGTTACAACCAGGGTGAAATAAGTATCATCCGGAGGTCGGGCCAGCGGTCTTTCCAGTGTTGGATCGTTCAGGTAAGCGGCAGGCGTCCAGCGATAGGTCACAGGATCCCTTGATGTAATGATGGGTGTTAATTCAACCGCTCCGCCTTCCAGCATTAATTTGCGGGGGCCTGCATCCACTACAGGATACGGGTTTACAGAAACTAATGTTGTGGCCACACTGCTCCGGCATCCAAAACTATTCACGATATAATGGGTGACAGGATAGTCATTGACACCGGTATACAAATAGGTAAAGGAAGCTGTATTCCGTGTATTGCCATCGGCCAGGTCCCAGAACCATTGTGTGGTAGTGCCATCGGCAGGATCACTGGTACTACGGAAGCTGATGGTACCACCAATACAAACATCTGTCTTGTCAACAGTAAATGAACCACGCGGTTCCGGATGAATTGTATTCACCACAATCACCGTATCATGTACACAACCGCTATTGGCGGTCACCTGCAGATTTACATTAAATGGTCCGACACTATTATAAATATGTGAAGGATCTTTTACCGTTGCTGTATTATTCACCCCACTTGGCGGATCATCAAAATCCCAGACATAGGAGAATCCGCTTTCTGAGCCATCAGGAATGGTAGAAAGGTTCCTGAAATTAATGGTGGCAGCAGGTAAACAAACGGAGGATGGGAAATCAAACCTGGGTCGGGCAATCGGGTTGACTAAGACCGGTTCGCTTCTTACGGTGCTTCTGCATCCGTTGCTGGTGAGTACAGAAAGTGTTACGGTATAATTACCCCAGCCGGTAAATAAATGGGAGGGGTCTGCAATAGTCGATGTATTGGCTGCTCCGCTGGTCGGGTCGCCAAAATTCCAGGTCCATCCTGTGATATTGCCATTTCCGGCAGGAATAGAGGAACTGGTACTATTGAAACTAACCGGGCTTCTTTCACAAATCAGGGGTTGTACACCGATACGTGCAGAAGCCGTATCCCATACCGTAATCAGATTGCTGGCGGTATCTGTACAACCAGCTGCAGTTGAACTATAGGTATAAAGTATCCGGTGTGTACCAATGCCTGCAAGAGTTGGGCTGAACAGGCCTCCGGGAGAAACACCTGGTCCGGAGAAAACACCGGCACCTGCTACCCCACCTGTCTCCCTGGCTACAGCCGGCGGAATTTGATAAGGGGGTGCATCACAACAAATAGATGTCATTGGATTGAATACTACATCAGGAGCTGCATTCACAGTAACAGGAATATCCCTGTTTGTAAAACAAATGGTACCTGAATAGGCTACGACCCTGATTGTATATGTCCGGGTGGTTGTTAATGTCGGGTATTTATGTTTGTAAACTCCGTTAAAGACAGGCACGTTGATCACATCAAAACTGCCGGGTGCTCCCACGAAGTCCCAATAAATTTCAAGTTTTGTTATACTACCCTGACTGATCGTAGACAGATTGACCAGGCTAACAGAGTCGTTGGCGCAAAGTGCGGTCAGGTTATTGATGGAGAAGTCTGAAACAGGATCAGCTGCATTGATGAAAATATCATTGTAAGTAGTGTCTTTACAACCATTGCTACTGGTGGCCACATGCATCACCGTGTACAAACCAATGGCAGTATACAGGTGTGATCCGTCACGGGTGGTGGAGAAATTGGCAGCACCGCTGGCAGGATCTCCGAAATCCCAGTAATAGCCTGCAGGATCCAATGTGCCGGATCTGATTTTACTGGTATCCCTGAAGAAAGTAGCAACATCATTGATACATACTTCCGGCACTTCAAAACCTGCTTCCGGTCTGATATTAATGATTACAGGAACAGTTGGGTTGGTGCTTATACAACCTTTATCGGTTACCACGACCAGACTTACATTATAAGTATTGGCTGTACCATAAGTATGCGTCACATTCGGATTGGTTGGCGGATTAATTACCAAAGGTGGTGATGCATCACCGAAATCCCAGGTCCAACTGGTGATAGTACCCGAATTGGGAACGGAAGTATTTGTAAAAGTAATGGTCCTGGTTTCGCAGGAAGGTGCACTGGGTATAAAACTCGCGGTTGGCAATGCATTCACGGTGATAGTACCGTTGTCTGTAACCTGCGCACAGGTGCCGGTTGTTGTAACTGTATAATTAAATACACCCGATACTGTAGGTGTGCCAATGATTGTAAAGTTTCCACCACCAAAGCTACCGGTGACGCCTGCGGGTAATCCGCTGACAGTTGCGCCTGTTCCGCCCCCTCCTATTGCATATACAATTTGAGTGATGGGTGCGTTGACACAAAGCTCCTGAAGATTTGTACCTGCCGGAGAAGAAAGACTAATAGTTGCATCCGGGTTAACTGTGATTGATCCGTTAGCCGATGGAGTTACACAGGGACCGGTTGTACTGACAGTATAATTATAAGTACCCGGTGTAGTGGGTGTACCTGTAATTGTAAATACTCCGGCCGCAAAACTACCGGTAACTCCCGGAGGTAATCCAATGGCTGAAGCCCCGGTTCCGCTTCCCCCAACTGCATAAGTAATATTAGCTATGGGCACATTCATACAAAGTGTCTGGTTACTGGTAGACACTGGTGAGGTAAGGGTAATTGTTCCGTCGGCCGTAACAGTAATCGTACCGTTCAGACTCTGATTGATACAGGGGCCAAGGGTGGTGATGGTATAATTAAAAACACCACTGAAGGCCGGTGTACCCTGGATGGTATATACACCAGCCGCAAAAGATCCGGTAACACCACCGGGGAGTCCGGTTACAGTAGCGCCTGTACCACTTCCGGTAATATTATACTGAATATCTAAGATAGCGGTATTGATACATACTGTTTGATTATCTGAACCTGCCGGTGAAGCAAGGCTGATTGAGGCATTATCATTTACGGTGATGGTACCATTGATAGGTATATCCCCGCAAGGACCGGTACCGGTAACGATGTAATTAAAAGTTCCACTGACTGTTGGTGTACCGGTTATTGTCATCACTCCTGCTGCAAAATTGCCGTTGACACCTGTCGGTAATCCGGTAACGCTGGCACCGGTTCCTCCTCCACCAATGGCATAAGTGATATTGGCGATAGGATTATTCACACAGAGGGTCTGGTTATCAGATCCGGCTGGTGAAGTAAGGGTTAAGGTGGTATTATCATTTACAACAACATCTACAAAAGCACTCTGTGGCTGGAAACATACCGTAGATCCGGTATTTCTGATTTCTACCAGATTATACCTGAAGTTTCCGGCTATATTGGTTGGTACCGGTAGTGTTACAGAAGTAGCGGCAGGAGGTCCGGCAGCTGTGGAAATGGTTAGATTGGGGCCTCCATTAATATTATAGGTGAAGGTATAGGGTGGCTTACCCTCTGTTCCACTGAAAGTAATCTGTGGACTGGGATCATTTTTACAAACGGTAACAGCTCCGCTGATGGAGCCAACCGGTAATTGAGGAACAATGATTGTTCCCGGAATGGTATCACTCAGACAACCCGCTGTTGTAATATTCATGAACCTGACCGTATAGGTTCCGGGAGCGGTAAATGTATGGGTTGGGTTCCTGACTGTTGAATTATTTAAGGGGCCGCTGGATGGGTCTCCGAATTCCCACCAGAACCGGTAAGTGGCTTTGGGGATTTGCGGAGTGGTTTCTGTAAACTGGACTGATTCAAACTGGCAACCGGGTTCTGAGGAAATAAAACTGGCCACAGGTGGTGATGAAACCGTTAGCGGGAAACTATAATCCTGTGCATTACCACATCCTTCTGTTGAGGTTCTGTATACTGTAATAGTAACGGTATAGGTACCCGGCGTATTAATAGTATAGTTACCGGGAATGGAATACCAGGCTACGTCTTTACCATTCCGGATATTTACCGAGTCAGGAGTGATGGTGGGGGCTCCATACACCATCAGTGGAAAATTGGAAGGAACCAACACAGACGGATTGCTGATCGTCCACCTGATTGAATCATACCGGATTGCAACCGGAGGAGTGGCCAGATTCTTATCAGGGAAATAAACCTTGAATTTAAAAGGTGAATTCGTACAAACATTGGGGGAAGATTCTATTCCCCATTCATTATTAACTTCCAATGCCTGATTCAGGTCTCTTACATTGGTACCTGCAGAGTAAGCATATGATTCAAAATTACCAGCCTGGAATCCATAAACAATGGCATTGAATCCGCTATCAGCCCGAAGCCGGTGTGAACCGGATACAGCTGGCGTAAACTGGTGGCGAAGGTAAGAGTAGCCCGGAATACTGGGGGCCGGAACGAATGCGGTACTTGGAGGCGCCCCATCGATGGTAAAACTGGGGGCTATGGCAGTCTTGATCAGCACATTGAGCCATTGTCTGTTGATATTCTGCTGTGTAGAAGCAAATATGGTAATATCACTGATATTTTGTTCAATCGGATTCAGGATCACCATATCCGGATCCCCGTTGTTTGTTCCTGAACAGGCACTGGTTTGTGCATATTGAACCACACAAATCGGTTTATCGGCAGTGATGCTGGTTTCATTAGTTAACACCTGCGGTGTGAGGTTAAAAGTAGAAGGATATATCTGTCCTTCATTAAGTGTCGTAACCAGTGAATTATTGAAATAAATGCTGGTATTATCCTCTGATGCAATGACACGATAAGGATTTCCATTGGGGTAATCTCCAAAAGGAATAAATCCGTAATTTTTTCCCCAGGTTGAAACCGGGTACAGTTGCTGAAAAAGCGGATCATATGAACCTGGGTTGGTGCAGGTGGTAGTGCCAATAGTAGCGGAGGAACTCCCTGAAAAAACAGCAATTGGTAAACAGTTTCCTGTTGCCGTAGCGATAGATTCAATCAATGTACCTGTGACATCAGATGTAGACTGATACTGGTACATATCCCCTGTATTGGGCAACGGGATAATAAAGGGAACACCCTTCACCCCATTCAGCATGGGTGTTACCCGGACCTGTGTGGCCGGTTGTGTGGCTATAACCTGGAACTGTGACCTTGAACTTTGTCCGCCTCCATTGGTGGCAGCATAAGTATAACTGGATGCAAAATATTTCTTACCCAACACATTGGTGGGAAGCAACAAGGTTGCAGCACTCCGTGCATTGCCATATTGCTGGGCATAAGCTACTACATCAGGCTGCCCGGATCCACCGTTATCCGTAGAGATTTTTGTATAACGGTTCCCGACTCAGCATTGCTGATATGCGCCAGGCCATGTGGGATATTGACAGATGTAATACCATTTGCCGCAACAGCAAACGTCGTTGAAAATGCACCATTGGTCATCGTGATCTTGCCTGTACTGGCCTGATCAGAAGTGATCCAGATACTCATCGCTCCTGTACTGGCTCCGGAAGGAATGTGGTTTGGGAAACAAAACCAGAATTCGCTACCCTTATTTGAAAAGTCTTGAGCGTAAGCTCCGGTAATGCACACAGTTAGCGATAGTACGAGGGTACTTAAAAGGTAAAGTTTTCTCATTAGTCCAGTGTCCTTAGTTTTCAGAAAGCCGCACTAATTTAACATTATTATTGCAATTAACCTACAAAGAATTCTGGGCGTCATAAACGCAGGCTTTCGGGAAGTAAAATATTGTGAATTAATCCATTAAAAATATTTAGATACGAAATCATCTCCTGCAAATAAGGGTAAACCCGGATGATAAAAACTAGCTTGCCGGACAATGTTCTGGCCTTTTCCAGCCTGCAGAAATCTCATTTACTTTCTTTTTATCTGTCTCGTATTGAGAATTTATAGATACATTCTTTTTATGAATTTTAAATACGAGATAAAATTGTATATTATTAATTATCAGATAAATAAATAAATATTATATAAACTGTATAACAATGACCTAAAAGGGGACAATAATATGATATTGGAGTTTCATTAGTGTAATACTAATATTTCAATGACTTCCATAAAATATAGATTAACAGCTATTTAACCAATATAATTCTAAATTTATACTTTAGTAATACACCAAATTGTTTTCAAACAGTAGAACACTAATTTTATTAGATAAATAATATTTTTAATATAATGAAGCCCGTTAAATCCAACCCCTGGCAAGATCATTCTACCGGGACAGCCCCTACCCTGTTTAGGCTCCGCAACTTCCTATATGCGCTGACTGCCATTTTACTGCTTTCATCCTGTCAGTCCTTTCAGGCTCCGGAGTTTAAAAAAGTGGATAATATCAGGTTGGGAAAATTGGGGAAAAAGGCCCCCTCGATCATGGCAGATGTCTGGTATTACAATCCTAATAAAACCGGCTAAAACTGAAGTCGGCCAAGGGCGAGGCCTGGATGGATGATGTTTATATGGGTCGTTTTGAAGTGGATAGTCTGGTAGAGATCCCAGCCATGGGAAATTTCAGCCTTCCGGTAAAACTGGATGCAGACATGAATAAGCTGCTACAACATTCCCTTACTGCCATCCTAAGTAAAGAGGTCCGCATCCGAATCAAGGGATCAGCCAAGGTCGGGAAAAGTTTTTTCTATATTAATTACCCGATTGAATATGAGGGAAAACAAAGACTCGATCAACTTTTGAACAAAAAGCAGCCGGACAGGCAGCTGCCTGAAGCCAGATACTAAAGGCGGGCATGCTCCCGCTTTTTAAAAGCGCAATTACCAGAGAATTGAACTGTTTACTATTGTTGAGCAGGAACCGGGGCTGGTTTGGGTTTGGGATGTGACCCACCATCTTCCGCTTTTTTACAGGGTTTGGGTAACCTGTTATAAGCATCTTCCGCCGCCGGCACATCATCGGCATCGTAACCGCAATTAGCGATATAGGCCTTGATTTCCTCTATATTGATCCGGTCGGTTACAAATTTCACCTTGGTTTCCCCCTTTCTGTAATTGACCAGGATCTCCAGCACCCCGTCATACGGCTTTACATAAGACTCAATCCGCTTTTTGCAATTCTCACAAAGTGCATTCGGGGTTTTAATTATGGTCGTTACAATTGGTTTAACCTGGGCGGATGCCGACAGGCTGAACAGTCCGAAACAAAAAAGGGCCAGGGTAATTTTTTTCATATCCATAAGAATGTATTTCCGACAAAAAAGCTGCAAGCCGGGTCAGACTTTTACCGGGCCTTTCCAGCTGGCAGGATCCTCACGCCATTGCAAGAGTAATTCCTGCTGATCGGCTGCAATCATTCCTCTTTCTATGGCCAGTCCGATCAATGTGGGATAATCAGTTAGTGAGTAATAAGTCAGTGCTGCTTCTTCAAAAGCCTTAGCTGCCTGCGAAAAACCGTAGGTAAAAATAGAGACCATCCCGATTACCTCAAGCCCCTGTTCCTTTAGTACATCAACTACCTGCAGGCTGCTTTTTCCCGTGGACACCAGGTCCTCAATCACCACTACTTTGCGGCCTTTCTCATAATGTCCTTCAATCTGATTGCCCAGTCCATGCTCTTTTGGCTTTGGCCGGACGTAGATATAAGGCAATTTCAGCTGATCTGCAGCCATGGCCCCCCAGGCGATTCCGGCGGTAGCGACCCCTGCCAGCAGTTCGGCATCCGGAAATTTTTCAAAAATCACATTGCACATTTCGGACTTGATAAAATCCCGGATATAAGGAAAGGAAAGTACTTTCCTGTTATCACAATAGATCGGGCTTTTCCAGCCACTGGCCCAGGTAAAGGGCTGGTCAGGGTTCAGACGGACGGCATTTACCTGCAATAATTTTTCTGCTACGGCGCTTGCATCATTCATCATACAAAGGTAAAGGGTGTAACCCAAAAGTACAGCTGCACACTTTGGTTCAGTCGCCGGAATTTTCAATATGCCCCCCTAGCCTTCGGTCGATTTGCTGTAACTTAGAATAAATACAGGTCAGTCAAATCCCCTGCTTTCTGCATGTATATCAAAATATACTTCGACAATAAACCGCTTTTTCTTTGCGATGCTGTGGACGAAACAATTGCGCCCTATATGCATCACGATGATGCGGTTTTCATCGATGAACTGAACAGCCATACCGTGAAGTCCATGATTCATGAAATGCAGGTAGATAAAGTTCATGCCGGTGTTTTCCTGCATGATGATCTGGAAGTACTTCGCAAGGCATTTTATAAAAAATTCACCCTGGTACAGGCGGCTGGAGGATTGGTTGAAAATGAAAATGGGGAAATACTCATGATTTTCCGGAGAGGAAAATGGGATCTTCCAAAAGGGAAACTGGATAAAGGCGAAACACTTGAAGCATGTGCAGTAAGGGAAGTGGAAGAAGAAACCGGTCTGCAGCGTATACAATTACTGACCGCTTTGCCGGTAACCTATCATACTTACCACGAAGGTTCAAAATATATTCTTAAGGAGTCATACTGGTATCACATGAAAGTGGAAGGACCTCAGCAATTGATTCCCCAGGTTGGCGAGGGCATTGATCAGGTAAAATGGGTCAGCCGGGAAAGGGCCAGGGAATACTATCCCGATGCTTTCCCTTCCGTTCTCGATGTGATGGAGGCTTTTCTCCGCTGATTCAGAGCGAACGCGTTTTGCTGAAATCCCTTTTCGGAATAATGGCCACTGTAAGTCTGCTTACGCAAACCAGTTTTTCGTGATCATTATAGATGCGGATATCCCAAACATGGGTTGATTTCCCAAGATGCAACGGCATGGCAACTGCTGTTACATACCCAGTTGTCGCACTGTGCACATGATTGGCGTTGATTTCAAGTCCCACACATTGGTATTGTGCCGGATCAATGACCATGGCAGAAGCGATGCTGCCAATACTTTCAGCCAACACACAGGAGGCACCCCCATGTAATAAGCCATAGGCCTGCCGGGTCCGCTGGTCTACCGGCATTCTTGCTTTTAGGAAGTCCTTCCCAACCTCGGTCCATTCGATGCCGATATGTTCATCCATGGTGCCCCTGCCGGTTTCCTGCAAACGGGCCAATGTAACTTCTTTATTAAACCAGATAGACATAAGCTTATTTAAGAACTGATTTAGCAACTAATTCCGGTAAAAGGAGTGGCATCTCCCCGTTTCGAATGATATCCCGAACAATGGTAGAGGCCACAGATGTATATTTCGGTTCCCCGGTTAAAAAAATGGTTTCAATGGTTCTGTCCAGGGTACGGTTGGCATCCGCGATCGTTTTTTCATATTCAAAATCACTGACATACCGGATTCCCCGCAAAATGAAACGGGCCCCGATCTGTTTACAAAAGTTGATGGTAAGCCCTTCATACACTACCCCCTCCACTCTTTCTTCATCCCGGTATATCTCTTCAATCCATTCCTGTCTTTGACTGGCACTGAACATGGGTGTCTTGGAGGCATTCAATCCAATCCCTACTATGATTTTATCAAACAGGGGTAATGCCCGATTGATGATATCAACATGTCCTAAAGTGACGGGATCAAAAGTTCCTGGAAACAGGCAGATACGGGGCATAGCAAAAAATTAGGTTGAAAAGCTAATGATTATTGATCAATTAAACTCAATTCCCTGCTGTTTTCCTTCCGGAGAGCAAGTACAATACTGCCATTCGCACAGCCACTCCATTTTCCACCTGTTGCAGGATAATGGATTGTCCACTGTCAGCCACATCGCTATCCAGTTCAACACCCCGGTTAATTGGTCCCGGATGCATGATGACAATTTCTTTTTGCAAACTATCCAGCAGTCTGCGGTTAATGCCATATGCCAGACTGTATTCACGGAGAGAAGAAAACAGTACCTGGTTCTGTCTTTCCAGCTGAATGCGCAACACATTGGCTACATCACACCAGGAAAGCGTTTCTTTCAGGTTATAACTCACATTAACGCCGAGTGCCTGGGCAATGTATTTGGGGATCAGGGTGGGCGGACCACAAACCGTGACTTCGGCACCCATTTTATTGAGCAGGAAAATATTGCTTTGGGCTACCCGGCTGTGCATGATATCACCGATAATAGCCACTTTTCTTCCTTTTAAACTCCCGGTCTTTTCCTGTATAGAAAAAGCATCCAGCAGGGCCTGTGTGGGGTGTTCATTAATCCCGTCACCGGCATTGATGATAGCAGCGGGTATATGTTGAGAAAGAAAATGCGGGGCTCCGCTGGCGCTATGGCGCATCACCACCATGTCCACTTTCATGGACAATATATTATTTACTGTATCCAACAGGGTTTCGCCCTTGGCAGCAGAAGAGGTGGAAGCTGCGAAATTCAGGGTATCGGCGCTCAGTCTTTTCTCCGCCAGTTCAAAAGAGAAACGGGTACGCGTGGAGTTCTCATAAAAAAGATTCACAATGGTTACTTCACGCAGAGAAGGAACTTTTTTAACCGGACGCTGTAATACTTCTTTGAATTGTTCTGCCGTGGATAAAATAAGGGAGATATCTTCCGGGTTGAGGTCTTTAATGCCGAGCAGGTGTCGAGTGGATAGTTGCATTAAAGAGCGAAGTTATAGGTTTGAAATGAAAAATACGAATTGATCAGATTGACTGGCCCGGAATCAGTACCACTTCTCCATTGATCAGTTTTACCTTATCCGTTTTGGAGGTTTCCACCTGTTTGCCAACATAGTCGGCCTGTATGGGGAACTGCCGGTGTTCTTTCCGATCCACCAACACACAGAGTTCCACTTTTTGGGGTCTTCCATAATCGAGCAGGGTATCCAAAGCGGCTTTGATCGTCCGGCCGGTAAACAACACATCATCAATGAGGACTACCGTTTTATTTTCAATATTAAAGGGCATGTTCATGGTATCCGGGGCGATAATTTCCTTCCTGATATCATCCCGGTAAAATGTGATATCAAGTTGGCCGTATTGTACTTTTTGCGCGGGATTTCTCTGCTGAATCTGTTCAATGATACGGGCGCCCAGAACAGCACCCCCCTGCTGGATACCGGCAAAGATGACAGCCCCCAAATCAGGATGAGCGGACTCCAGGCAAAGAGCCAGTTCTGAAATAGCTTTTTCAAGCTGGTCGGAAGTAAGCAAAACCTGCATTTCCCTTTTTGAAGTGAAGATACAGACAAAGCGGGAGTCCAAAGAATGGTTGATTAAATTAATCAGTGTAAGATGGTATTGCCCAAAGCCAGGTTAATAAGTACTTTTATAAGGTGAACAACAATTTGAAATCTAAAATCCTGAACTGCCTGGCCGCAGTTTTCTTCCTGTTTGTCCATACTGAAATTAATTCTCAACAGCCAAAAGGGGTCATTACAACCAATGAAACAGCAGCCGGAACCGGCAAAACAAGGGCACTTGTAATTGGTATTTCCCGTTACCAGTTTATTGATACGCTGAATTTTGCAGATGCTGATGCCTCTTTCTTTGCCGCTTACCTGAAAACAAGCAAATTCTGGAATATTGACCCCGCTGATATCACAGTATTACTGAATGATCAGGCCAAATACGGAGACCTGACCGTACAACTCCAGCAGATTGCCATGCAATGTCAGCCCGGAGACAATCTGATATTTTATTTCTCGGGGCATGGAGATGTGGAAACCAATACGCTTTTCAACCGGGGTTTCCTGCTCGCTCAGGATACTTATTCGAGCAATTATATGGCCAACGGGTTAAGGGTGGATGATCTGAAAGATCTATTTGTAACCCTGCAGACTAATAATGTAAAAGTGATTGTCATTACAGATGCCTGCCGTTCCGGGAAATTGTCGGGGGGAATCAAAGGGGCTGAGTTTACAGCGGCGGCGATTAAAAATATCTGGAAAAATGAAATTAAGATACTCAGTTCCCAACCCGGACAATTATCATATGAAGATCAGAAATGGGGAAATGGCCGTGGCGTATTTTCCTATTTCCTGATCAAAGGGCTCAGTGGAGAAGCAGATGCAAATAAGGATTCAACGATCACGCTGGCTGAACTGGAAATGTATGTTGGATCGAATGTTGCCAGTGAAACCGGGTATAAACAGCAACCTATATTTGAAGGACCCAATAAATTTTCTTCTGTTATATCTGCTACAGGGCTTCGTACTTCCAGTGGTTCCAAAAAAGCGGGAAATGCCAGCCGGATTCCGCCCAGGGATTTGCTAAAGACATTTGACAGCTGTATTTATTATTACGACCAGATGGAAAAAGCCATCCGGGATAATAAACTGGTCAGCCCTGAACATGCCAGTGCCGGTTACTATTATCAGCGATTAAAGTCCTGCAGCAATGACATTGGTTTTGTTCAGAGAGCCAATAGCAGAATCCTTGCTGCCCTGATGAATAAAAGCCAGGAAACCGTGAATCAATCATTTATAGGCAAGTCACTGGTGAACCAGGAAGGTTTCCGTCACACGTATCAGCTGATCGATGAAATTTTCAAGCTGAATGACCTGAAGTTACCGCAGATGGATCACTGGAAGAACCTGCAGCGGTATATCTATGTAATGGGCGAGGCGACCTGGAATGATAAAAGAAATATCCCCTTGCTCGAAAGAATCATTGATACTGCTTCAAAAGCAGAACCGGAAGCGGCTTATCTTCTGACAGCACGCGCCCTGGTGGAAATGCGAAAAGAAAATGGGATGAGGCCACCAAATTACTGGAGTCCGCTTTGAATAAAAGTCCGGGTTGGCTGATCCCGAAATACAACCTGGGCATCTGTTATGCCAAGAAAAGAAATTACAAAAAAGCCCTTGCCTTTTATGAAGAAGTACTAAAGCAGGACAGCACATACAGAACATTCGAATGTGCAAAATGTATTCTGCTGAATATGGCACAGTACGCTTTCAGTACAAAGCAATACAACAAAGGGCTAAAATACCTGTACAGGAACACCGACCTCTTCCCCGATTACTGGACACCCTATGAAGTGTTATATACTTATGCCGTTGAGAAAAAAGACAGCAGTGTGGCCCGTGAATTTCTGCAAAGGTCAGGCCGAGTTGATAGTTCAGTTGTTATGAAACTGATGCACCTGCGATTCATGAATGAATACAGCGGGCAACCTATTCCCTATCCTGATGTTCTGGAGCTGAGTAAAGAACTAAAAGACAACAGCGATTCAGCAGATTATTATTTTACACTTAGTTTATATTTCAGGCAGAAAAACAGTTATGATGAAGATTCTATCTTCGAATGCCTCAACAGAGCGGTAACACTTGATACAGCCAACTTTTTTTACCGAATTGAGCTGTTCAATTCACTGATCGATCTGGAGAATTATGAAGAAGCCGAGCGCATCCTGCTGGAAAAATTTCCGGGGCCCGATGATATTGATGAATGGCGGGAAAACCTCATGAAAGTTTATCTCTATACCGGGCAGAATAAAGAGGCCCTGGCAGTATGCAGGGAAATGCTGTTGTCCGGCTACTATGACTGTACTCAACTGCAAAAGCTGAAAAAGCTGTTCAAAGGAATGAAGGAATTCGAGCAGCTACTAAAAGAATGCAAGGATTCAAAGGAATAAAAGCAGGCCCATCAAACAAAGGAACCGGAACTATTCTTTCTTTTTCTGCAGATCAGCCACTGTTTGAATCTTTATTTCAGCCGGGATCCCGATCGTCACCACTTCGGGACTGATCGAAATAGCCTGTATATGTTTGCCCATATACCGCTGGTCATAGACCTCAAGCACCAGACCAGGTAATCCATAATACTGCATAGGACCAAAAGGCAATGGAATCGATTCCGCATACCAAACCCGGGTAATTTCAGCAATAGGTATATAAGAAGTATCAGACTGAATCCATCGCGTTGTGACGAAGAATGCTTTTTTGCAACGATATCCAAGTATGGTTTTCACCGAGTCTTCAAAAATCCAGGGGTTGGTCTTACAATCAGTAACAAAATAATAGTGCTTTTTCGTGGAAGCAGAGAGCGCCGATCCGCCATACAACCGCTGACTTTTCCAATCCATCAGGGTGGAATGGTGGAGCACTTTGCCGCCATAATCCTTCCGCTCCTTCATTGGATCTGTTTTTTCTGTTATGCTATAAGAAAATGACATGGAATCATTACAAACCAGACGGCTAAACCCCTTCATCCAGGCAGGAGACGAATGATCGATGAATTGTGGAACTTCTTCGTTCACATGAATGTAGACAATATTCCAGCCTGCTTGTCCAAAAACAGCTATTCGCAGAAAAAAAAATAGCAAGATGCAGCCCGCTTTCATTTTGTTATTCTTCCGAGAGAAAGGGATAGCGGTAATCTGCAGGTGGATTAAATGTTTCCTTGATCGTCCTGGCACTCAACCACCGATATAGATTGAGGATACTTCCTGCTTTATCATTGGTACCACTGCCTCTTGCACCTCCAAATGGTTGCTGACCAACCACTGCCCTGTTGGCTTATCGTTGATATAAAAATTTCCGGCAGCATTCCTCAACCGGTTGGTAGCCAGTTCAACTGCAGTCCTGTCCTGTGCAATAATAGAACCGGTCAAGGCATAAGGTGAAGTGGCATCAACGAGATCCAGCGTTTTTTCAAACTGATTGGCATTATAAATATAAATAGTAAGCACTGGTCCGAATATTTCTTCGCACATGGTGACGTATTTAGGATCCTTTGCCTGTATGATGGTTGGCTGCACAAACCAGCCTTCCCTGCTGTCACATTTTCCGCCTGCCCAGATTTCTGCTTTGGGATCCTTTTTAGCGTTATCAATGTATCTTTTAATACTATTAAAACTTTTTTCGTCGATCACCGCATTTACAAAATTGGAAAAGTCTTCCGGACTTCCCATTTTAAATGATTTAACACCGGCAATCAGTTTCTTTTTCACTTCCTCTGCCATGTTGGAAGGGATATAGGCACGGGATGCAGCCGAGCATTTTTGTCCCTGGAATTCAAAAGCACCTCTTAACAATGCAGTCACCACAACATCCGGGTTGGCTGATTTATGCACCATTACAAAATCCTTACCTCCTGTTTCACCTACAATACGCGGATAGGAACGATACATTGCCATATTTTTCCCGATGGTTTCCCACATATTATTAAACACACCGGTAGAGCCTGTGAAATGTACTCCGGCAAAATCGCGGTGATTGAAACAAACCTTTCCAATGGTTGGTCCATCCACATAAATCAGGTTAATGACCCCGTCCGGCAATCCGGCTTCCTGCAGGATGCGCATAAACATCTGCGCCGAATAAATCTGGGTATTGGCCGGTTTCCAAACCACCACATTACCGCACATCGCTGCGGATGTTGGAAGGTTTCCGCCGATTGCTGTAAAATTGAATGGTGTCACTGCCAGTACAAAACCTTCCAGCGGGCGGTACTCCATTCTGTTATGCATACCCGGACTACTGATCGGTTGTTGCTTATAAATCTCTGAGAGGAAATGAACATTGAAACGTAGAAAATCAATGATTTCACAGGCGCTGTCGATTTCGGCCTGATAAGCATTCTTGCTTTGTCCCAGCATGGTAGTACCATTCAGGTAAGGACGGTATTTGGTGGCGATCAGATCAGCCGCTTTTAAAAAATGTTAGCCCGGTTTTCCCAGCTCATTGCCGCCCAACTGTCTTTGGCTGCCAGTGCCGCTTCAATCGCCTGATGGACATGCTTCTCCTCCCCTGCATGGAAATAACCCAATACATGTTTGGATTCATGTGGTGGATGAATGGCCTTCTTTTTATTGGTGCGAACTTCTTTGCTGCCGATATACATCGGGATATCTGCTTCCTGCTTTTTCAGTTCAGCCAGTACTTCTTTTAATCTCTTTTTTTCGGGGCTTCCGGGTGCATATGATAATACTGTTTCATTGACCGGCATGGGATAAGAAAAAGTTCCAACTTGCATACTGCTTGTATTTATTGTTATTAAGCAGTGCAAAGATATACATTGTCCGCTTGCGAAAAGTGGCGGAAGCCGTACCGTTTTTTGTCAGCCGCCTGACACAATCGTATGCTGGCAAATTACCTGATTGTCTGTTCCCCTCTTCAGCCTGATAAAATAGGTTCCCGGATTAATCCGGGAAGGCAGTATAAAATTTTCAGTTGATCCGGTCACCGTTTTTTTCATGGATATAACCAGCCGGCCTGTCGCATCAAAAATTTCAGCGATGAGCTGTTCACCGGAAAAAGCCAGTAAACCGGAAACTGTAATATAGCTGTTAAAAACAGCGGGGTAAATCCGGTACTGGTCTTTCATCTGGTCACAGTGTTTCACTAAAACAGTATTGCTGTAGCCAGGTGCCATACCCGGTGTATTATACCTGATCCGGTAAAAGCTATAAGCAGTTGCCGACCCGGTTTTATCCAGATAAGTATATTGACCAGACCCGTTTCCGTTTACAGATCCGATTCGAGAAAATAAACGGCCATCACCGCTTTTTTCAATTATAAAATTGCTGAGTGTTGTTTGTCCTTCTGTATTCCATTGAAGAGATATGCTGCAATCTTTCTCCTGTTTCAGGGTCATATTGACCGGGCTGCTGGCCAGTATACCATAAAGACCCCGCATGGATAAGGCAATAATTATATGTGTATCATTATTCCCATTTCCTTTTGTTTCGTCAAAAACCGGTACCCCATCATTTTCGTAATCGGCAAGTCCCCTTCCTACAAATAAAGGAACATGGGTTGACTGATTGCTATGGGTGGTGGTGCCGAGATAAAGGGCCGAATCGGTGACATTATAAAACAAATGGTTGGAACCAACCGGTGCTCCTGTTGCCCCTAGGTAATCATTCCTTGATCCGCCTATATAAGAAAGATAATATTTGATACCCAGATTGAAATCACAGATCACAAAGAGCATATCCAATCCGCCAGCATTATTATTACTGAAAAATGTTCCTGAATTAAAATTTCTGGTTTGCAGATCCGTTGAGCCGGTAGTTCCCCAACTGAGCAGCGCAATCTGGTTGTTAACAACAACAGGTCTTACTGACACCAAAATTTCATCATCAGAACCACCTGTAAATGTGGCTTTATAACCGGGACTGCCGTCATTGTACAATTTCGCTATAAATCCGTCAATCTGGCCAGCCCTGGTATTCTGAAAAACAGGTCCGGAACCCAGGGGGAAATTATTGCTGCTGGTTTGTCCAACGAGAATGGAAACAGAATCTCCCATAGACAGGATTCCCCAGGCATAATCATTGCCGGTTCCGCCTATTTTATCAAGGATATCAAAACTTACAGATCCTGAAGATGGCACATTTATTCTTCCAAATAAGGCCTCCTGCCCTGTCCCGTTATCCGGGATGCTGCCATTGATTTCAGTAATATTCCGGGTATTACCCGCAAACACAATATCACTATCGCTGAGTACCTGGAAATCGTTGATCAGGTCATCGCTGCTTCCGCCAATATAAGTACCAAAATCAAGTTGATTAAAAGATGAGAAACGAGCGATCCAGGCCTCGGAATTTCCTTCAAAAATATCATCTGCAAAGGAGGCAAGATAGGATGGTGAAGCAAGTGGCAGGGTATCAGTTGAAGAAAGGGAAATATAAAAAGTACTATCCTGAAATGCCCGGATGGTCAGTGCCTTATCCGTCCCGTCACCGCCGAGGTAACTGCAATAAATTAAAGAATCCAATCCATGGTTCAAAACTGCAATAAATCCATCCGAATTACCATGGTAAACTGAATCGAATGCGGGGATCTGGCCTTTTTCGGCCAGGGTTACCGGGAAATCTGCTGAACTGGTATAACCGGAAACATAAACCAGAGAATCCGTCAGGGCAATACCAACGCCTACATCGGCACCTGCACCTCCGAGGTAGGTTATTTGGGTGATAAACTGACCATCCTTTGTCAGGGCATAAATCAATATGTCCGGAGTGGCATCGAAAATACTATCATATGCATGGGATAAAGCAGCCGCATACAAAACAGAAACCTGGAGGCTGGCAGCGCCTGCACAATAAATTTTACCTTCATTTTCACTGTATGTTATCCCATAAAGATATTCATCAAAATTAGTGTTATCACCATCGAAGAAAGTTCCCCAAAGCAAATCAGGATCAATCACCAGCGGATGAATATTATTCACCGGATTAACCCCTTTAAATCGTACATAACCGTTGTGCTGAACATCAAACTGAACAGACGCAGTTTTTTTCCCAATCGGAGTTACATAATAACTTTCGGGTAGTCTTAATAAAAAATCGCCCAATGCCAGTCCAACCCGCAGGCTGCCATTTTTTAACCGCTCCAGTTTTTTCTGCCCCGAAAATTTCATCCTGATATTCCGCAGATCAGCTTTAGGCCAGATGATCCAGTCGAATTCGAGATGACCGTTCTGCTGACTGTATAAGCGGAGATCAATACCCGGATAAACCTTTTGGAGGATTATTTCACTGCTGGATCCTGTACTGATTGAATTGATCTGCCGGTTGTTTGCCGCAATAAAATTTCTTTTCGTTGGAAATTGATCTGAGCTGATATTTTTTCCGGAAATAGAAGCTCCGCAAAATCTGATCTCAAAACTATTGGTTCGATAAGTGGTTGACAGGTCTGCATCCGCTTTCCCTGTTGTGGACTTAAGCTTTGATTTAGCCGGACCAGTTATTACAATTCGCAGGCGATCTCTTTCTATAAATACTGTTTCATACCTGGAACTGAAGTAAGCAATAACCGTTTCGGGTAATCCTCCCTGTCCTCTGTTTTCGATCAGCTGCAAGGTCCGGCTGCTTTCTTTTAATGTTGTTCGAACCCGGGATTCTAATTCCTGTTTGATTCCATGCAGGCCTGTTTGTACAGATCCGATTGCGCCTGTTTGTCCTTTTATATTATTACAATAAAGTAATAGCAACAGGAAGTGACTCAATCTGAAACTGAGAATGTACCGGACGGGCTGACGGGAATATGTTTTCAATCCCCCCTTGTTTTGGTTTTTCATTTACATGAATTTTAGGGGGTGGCTTGTGATGAAGTGGAAAGCGAAACTAATATTAAAAAGATGTATTACATATACTCATTTGTACTCGAATTTTATATGAAAATCCCTTTGAACTATTCGTAAAATTACTATTTCAGGATCGATCTTAATGATTGATTGGAAACAGAAAGGATCAAAGACCGTATAATAGAAGTCAATCATCAACGCATTGACTCATCCCGGCTAACCGAATTGTTTATTTTTTAACCGGGTTTCCGTCTTCTCCGGCCTCAGCATAAAAATTCATGGCAACAGGTATCCCCATGGCATCATAATCAAAGAACACCGGGTTAAGCCGGCTGACCACACATTTATTATCTCCAAAATATAAAGTGGTTCCTTCCAACCGCCAATTGGCAATTTTCCGAAGTGTTCCGGCTTCAATGATTCTTCCATTATTCATGTAGGAATAAATCTTACCGCCTTCTGAAAATTTCCAGCTGGTGCCATACTTTCCTTTGAGCCACTTGGGGTTCACCGGTAAAAGGGGGTTTTCCCTGGCCAGATCTGTTCCGGGTTCAATGTACAGGTAAGTCAATGACCTTCCTTCTGAATTGGTACAAGTGAGTTTATCATTACTGATTTCATTGATTGTAAAAGCCGAGTTAATAAAATCTTTGAGCTGGATTTTATCATCCTTAGTAGTATAGGTAAAATCATTTCCACCTGGCCCGATTCCTTTACCTGCTTTTTCAAATTGCATATACTCATAGTAATCGTGTCCTTCATCTAATTGCCAGTATTTTCTTTCCTGGCCCGTCAGAAAACGGAGTGCATCTTCGCCTTTCAGCTGCTCCCCTTTCTTTGCATTGTCTTTTCCGCTTTTGCAGGAAACAATTACTAAAAGGCTAATGGCGGCAAAAAAGGTTGTACGTATCGTATTCATATTCCTGAATTTTGGGTTGTTTTATATTTTTATCGCTAAGAAATACATTATCTGTTTCCCTGCCATCTCCATTTCAGCCATTCAATCCGGCCGCCGGAAAATTGTCCCCCACCGGAATAGTCTTCATTGAAAAGCAGTCTCCATGCGGTGTAATACTTTTCTCCGGGCAGTTTAATCAATGCTGTTGTGCCAATAGTGCGGTGTTTAGGCTGGTTTCGTGCATCCAGGTAAACGGTCCATTTGGCATCGTAGGCAAATCCCAGTTTAATGATTTGTGCACCTGGATACGCAGCTTTTATTTCTCTTGTGAAAAGCGACTTGGCCCTGGCGTCACCGGCAGCGTCTGCGTCGGAGGAAGGTCCATTGAGGAGCCAGTTCTTCTGCTTTTTTCCAGAATCCGTTGTAGGCGGTATCCAATTGGTTCAAACCTGCTTCGGCTTCTGATATACCTGATTTTTTAAGAACCGGAATAAATCTGGATTTTATTTCTGCCAGCTTTTTTTTACTTTCTCCCGGTGTAAAGCCTCCATCCATCCAGCCTTCATCTTTTTCAAGGTCTTCAATCCGGGGTGCTCCATGCATCGCATTGGTCAGGAAACGAAATGCTGACAGTTTTACGGCTTCCGGAAGCAGGGCTTTACGGTTAACAGACACCATCCGGAATACACAGGGCGAATTATCGAGTGTTTGAAAAGGATTGGAAAGATTATCCACCACATCTTTGTACGTTCCGGTCATCAGTCCGGCCAGCGCTTCCAGGTCCTTCATCGTTTTATCATAATTGTCAGGAGTCAGTTCGAATAGAGTGCGGGAGTTACTTGTATTTTGCGGCAGATCGATACCCAGCACATCAGCAAAAATCAGCACCGCATCTTTATACTTTGCCACATCTTCATACCACATTTTTCGGATTCCACTACCAGCCTGAGCAGTGCCCACAGCTTTGAGCTGATTCTGAACATTCAAATAAATGGATTGGATCTCAAGGATTTTCTCTTCAATAACAAGTGCTTCCGGGTGAGGCCTTTCAATTTTTTGCAATGAATTTAAAAGAATGGATGCCTGATTAAAATTTCCTTTCACTTTCAGGTACCACTCACAGGCCGGTACATACTGAGCCGGGGTTAAAATTCCGGCAAATTCTTTTTTGATTTCAATGGCTGCCAATAAGGGCGCAGCCTGATTCAATTTGAGCCGGCTGGTTTCAGATAAAACAGGTGCCGGAGCGGCATAGGCAGCGGGGTTATCATTTATCATCTTTTGTGTTGCCTGTAATTGAGTTGTCCATTGCTGAAAGAAAGTTATTTTTTCAGAAAGCGGTTTCCGGATCGCCTGTACTTCCGGATGCTGGTAAGCTGTTTTAGGTATCCGGTTCCAGGCATTTACCGCTTCTGTATGGAGGGCATTAAAGGCCTCCCATTCCTGGCGTACATGCGCAAAAGCTTCTGCAGCTATCGGCTTTGTATAATTTTCATTCACTTTCATACGGGGAAGCAACCCGGAAATTGTATTTACAGCCAGTTTTGTATCAGGTGTAATTGCCTGCGAAAAAACGAGGGTGCTAAAAACCCCAAGCCAGATTGATAATAATATTTTTTTCATCCTGATTGTTTTAGGTGAGTATTTCAACACGACTTACTCATACTTATATTTTTTGGTTACGGTAATTAATGAAATATTGTTGCAACTAACTGATGCATTCAATACACAGGACGGCGGGTTTGAAGGAAGATTGGGTGTATCAGCAAAGGAATACTCCACAATAAAGTATTCAATGAACTTTCCATCATTTTTGGAGCTGACTGTAAATTCATCGGTTTTACTTTTCAGTTCCACCTGGGAAACAGGATGTAAAATTCTTGTATTGATAAGCAGTTTTTTTCCGGCATATCCATCTCCTCCGGTTCGGGTCAGTTCCACCCTTAATTTGACTGTCTTGTTATAACAGGACCAGGTACTCCCGCCAGGTGCTTTTTCCCATTGGCTGTTATCCTGTGCTTTGGGCACTGAGAATTTTACAACAGGCGCCTGGGCAATAACTGCTGTATGAAATAAAGTACAGGCGAGAATCAGCATTATTACATTTGTTTTCATCATACTTGTTTTAGTTTTTATTTGATTTCAATGGTAATAGTATAATCTCCTTCCAGCATGTCTTTTGCCCCGGCCACAGCGAAATAAACAGCGGTATGTCTTGTTACTGTATTGAGCCGGATTGATTGTGGTTTGGCAGTTTCTGAAAAATCAGGTGCCCCTACCCAGATGGGGTGTGAGGCTTCACAAGTTTGTACATAGGTGATATAAGGAGGAATCCGTTGCAGATCAAAGCTGGTATAACCATAAATATTGATCCTCGTGCTTTTTTTAAGGGGAGTAACCGTGATGGTGGCTACGGAATGGCCGGGAAGATCAAACCAGTACCCCACATGTTTCCCCTGAAATTCAATATCCCTTATATCCGGCCAGCAGGCAATCTGACTGCTGGTAGCCCAGGAAAGATCTTCCAGGATTTTACCATTTTGCAAGGCCCCTTTAAGTGTAGTGGTTCTTCCTTTGGAAGTGCGGACGTAAGGAACAAAAGAAGGTACTGTTGCTGAAGTCATATTCCGGATCCTTGTTCCAGGCACTTCTTCGTCATAAGTATCTGCATACCCGTCAAAAGCTACCCGGTAAAGCCCATCAGGCAACGATTTGAGAATAATGGCACCGAACAACTTATTTTTTTGAGAGTCCCAAACCTCTACCCTGCTGTTCACAGTGTAGGAATCAGTTGAAGGCTGATTACTATTCCGGAGATTTATTGTTTCACCCTTATACTGTACTTGTTCAAAACGGATAGAACCAAAAAAAAGAATGGCTTCCGAATCCGGGAACGCATCTTTTTGCAGCACCATCGCCTGACAAATCATACGTCCAAATGAAAATAGCCTGGCTGTGATAAATGTCCCCTTATCGTTAATATACCGGAAGGCATATCCTTTGCTTCCATTTATACTGATGATTGATACGGGTTCCTTCTGCCGGGATTTTTCCATCAAACGCCCCGGAATTTTTAAAACAGCCCGTCTCGCAATTTCTTCTGATCCGGTTTGGGTGAGGATTACTGAATAAGTCTTACCCGATTGCGTAATAATTGCAGTCAACAGGGTATCCTTTCCTGAAATTTTACTTGTTATGGAAGGAGTGCCCGGGAAAGCTGCGGAAACAGGGAATCCATCATTGCTGAATGAAAACTCATTGAAAGCTTGTGAATAACCTGTCAGGGAAATGAATAAAGAAAGGGTCCACATCAGGCATTTCATATCTGTTATTTTTAACAGGATAAAAATCCGATGTTCCCCCGGACAATGTATCCGCCAAAAGGATGAAAATGAGGCTGACAGTATGGAGGATATAAACCCATGAAATCAGGTAGCAGCCGGTTTTCCCGGCTTAGAAAACCAGTTCGCATAAGGTATACCAAACCTATGCTGATTTCAACTGGTGCCAGAGATTACTTTTGAAATTAACCGGTACAGGGCTGCCTACTGATGCACTACCGATTCATTAATTCCCTTATTCTTGCGATCGCAGCACTCCGGTTAATTACATCCAGTTTAAGGTAGATGTTCCGGATATGTGTTTTTACTGTACTTACTGCAATGAACAATTGGGCTGCCATTTGTTTGGTGGTAAGCCCTTCAAATATTTTTGCCAGTAAATCATATTCTCTGTCGCTGAGCCGGGCGTTCAGTTTGTCATTAATTTTTTCTAATGGAGGCAGGCTGAAATTATTCTTAATGCGCTGACCATGATTCAGCAAGGCGAGTTGCAAAGTGGCAAAAAGATTTTTTTCGGTAAATGGTTTAACCAGATATCCTGCAGGTTCGGTATGCTGGGCCAATTGCAACGTTACCTTATCTGAATAAGCGGTTAGATAAACAAAAGGGATTTGATAAAGCCGATTGATCTGCTCGGCGATCTGAATTCCTTCGTTTCCATGTTTAAGATTGATATCCAGCAGGGCAATATCAGGTGTATTATACTGCAGTTCCTCCAGTGCCGCCTTTTCCGTATAAACAACAGCAGACACTTTAAAGTCAATATTGTTCAGGGCTTCTGCAATATCTTCTGCAACCATGGGCTCATCTTCAACAATAAGTACATTTACTTCACTCATGATTGTTAATGTTTATTGCCGGAATCAACAACGATACCGTTGTCCCGTTTACAGACTCAACACTCAGTTTTGCTTCCAGTTTTTCAACAAATGCTTTTATCATGCGGTAGCCGAAAGAATAATTCTTTTTGTCTGTCAGGTCTTCTTTCATTCCAATACCATCATCAGAAACCCGGAGTAATATATTGCTAAAATCAGGTGTTTGTGTTAAACTGACCATTATTGTACCGCTCTCTTTACCGTTGAAAGCGTACTTGTAGGCATTCGACACGAGTTCATTGATGATGAGTCCCAGCGGAACCACTGTATCAATATCAAGTTCAAGGTCATCAACTTGCTGACTAATCTGCACCTTCATTTCTGAATGATGGTTGCTATCCTCAATATAACTTAATAGCTCCTTTATATAATCTCTGATTCGCAATGTTGTCAGGTTCCCGGCATCTCTGTAAAGGAACTGGTGTATCAGGGCCATTGACTGAACCCTGTTCCGGCCAGCCTGTACAGCGGAATAGGCCTTTTCGTCATCAATATAATGCGATTGAAGGTTAAGCAGACTGGTAACAACCTGCAGGTTATTTTTGACCCGGTGGTGTATTTCTCTCATTAATACTTCTTTGTCACGAAGCGACTGTTCAATCAGTTTTTTCTGTTGCGAAAGCAATTTGTTTTTACGCCGGTTATTGTAAAAGGCGTACAGGATCACCGAGGCAAGTGCCAGCAGAAAAACGGTAGCCAGGAGGAAAAGATTTCTTTGTTGTCTGTTTCTGATCGCTTTTTGCTCACTGACAGACACCTGGCTGGTCAGTTCGCCAATCTGCTGTTCCTGCCTGTCTTTTTCATAAACAGCATTCATCTCATTGATCTGTCTCAGGTTTTCTTCATTTAATAAACTATCCCTCAGTGATTGTTCCGCCAGGTTAAAGCGATAAGCATTACTAAAGTCATTTTTTTGACTATATGCATTTGCCAGTTGTTTATAAAAAGAGGCCACAAACTCCCGGTCATTATATTGTCTGGCATAAATGACTCCTTTCCCGAAGAAAGCAATGGCAGTATCAACTTCACTCTGCAATAAAGCTATGGCCCCAAGGCCCTGTAAACAACTCACATAGGCAGATTGTTCCTCCTCCCTGTCCAAATCAGGCAATAAGGAAGTAAATACCTCTTTTGCCTCCTTTAATCTTTTCAAGCCTGTCAGCGCACTGGCATAATTCGCCTTGCCTTCATTTTTATCCTGTGGCACAAAGGCAAGAGTCATTACTTTCTGTGCATAAAAAAGGGCGCTGTCATAGCGGCCCATAAACTGATAACAGGAACCCAGGTTGATCGACGAGTTCACAATGCCCTGTTTATTGTCCAGTTCCTGTTTAATCTGAAGGGAGAGCCGGTTATATTTCACAGCATTGGCGTAATCCCTTCTTGACCGGTAAACGAGGGCGATATTATTAAAAGTCTGCGCAATTTCTTTTCTGGCTTTATATTCTTCTCTTAAACGAAGGGCATCAAAATGATGTCGTAAGGCCAGCTCATAATTTCCGGCTGCATACCAGGCATTGGCGATGTCTGTAATGATATTGGCCAGTGTGGGATGCAACTGGTTATTCCTGGCAATCAGTAGGGCCTGATCGAAATAAAGCAAGGCTGAATCTGTCTTCCCTTGATATCAAAACTGATTCCAATATTTTTAAGTGCCCTTGCCTCTTGTCTTTTGTTATTTGATTGCAGGGCAATTCGTTCTGCTTCTTTTGCCAAAATGATGGAGGAATCCACATTATAATCAAACATATAAAAGGCGAATTCATTCAATGCATCACTTCTCAGAGAATCAGGGGAGGAAGAATTAATAATTCGCAGCAAAGAATCTTTTTCGGCAAACTGGGATGTTGCCGGGCAGGAGATGCCCAACAGGATCAATATAATTATACTGTATCTCAGGGTTCGATCAATTTCAGTGTAAAACTAATCATGTGGTGACACCCTAAAATAATCCTTTTGGCTGATTTTAAAGGATGGAGACGGGAATGAGAAGATCAAAAACGAAAAAAATAATTGCAAAATTTATTTCACAGGCAGGTATTTAACTACCAGCCGGATAAAAAAAAGCCGGAATCGATCACATCAACCGGCATTAGTTTGCTTCTCAAAATACAATTTCAAATTATCTGGCTGGTTTGCTCAGCTTTCCGACTCTTTTTCATTCATCAGATAAGCTTTGATAAAACCATCCAGTTCACCATCCATTACCGGTTGGATATTACCGGTTTCAAAGTCAGTTCGATGGTCTTTGATCATTTTATAAGGATGGAATACATAACTGCGGATCTGACTGCCCCACTCGATTTTTTTCTTCTTGGCATTATTGGCATCCTTGATGGCATTCCGTTTCTGCAATTCCAGTTCGTATAACCGGCTCCGGAGCATTTGCATGGCCAGTTCCCGGTTGCCGAGCTGGGTTCTGTCCTGCTGACAAACCACCACGATTCCGGTAGGTAAGTGGGTCAGCTGAACCTTGGTTTCCACTTTGTTTACATTCTGTCCGCCTGCTCCCCCGCTTCGGGAGGTTTCCATTTTCACATCCGCCGGGTTGATTTCGATTTCAATCGTATCATCCACCATCGGGTAAACATATACACTCACAAAGGAAGTATGTCTGCGGGCATTCCTGTCAACAGGTGAACTACGAACCAGCCGGTGCACCCCGCTTTCTGCTTGTAAAAAACCATCAGCCAAGGGGCCTTCAAATTGCAGGGTGGCCGTTTTAATACCGGCACCATCCCCCCATTGCCAGTCCAATTCGGTTACTTTCCAACCTTGTTTTTCTCCGTACATCCGGTACATCCGGGCCAGCATTTCAGCCCAGTCCTGGCTTTCAGTACCACCGGCACCGGAATTTATCTGTAATACGGCTGGTAATTCATCCTCTGGTTCATTCAGGGTGGCTTTGAATTCAGCATCCTCCAGCATCTGGAGTCCTTTATCATAGGCCGCCTGTGTTTCTTCTTCAGTGGCATCACCGGCTTTCCAGAAATCAAAAAGCACAGCAAAATCCTCCACGGCCGTATCGGTTTGCTCATAGAGCTTTACCCAATACTCGTTCACCTTGATTTCCTTCATGATGGAAGTGGCGCGGGCATTATCGTCCCAGAAGCCGGGACTCAGAGAGAGTTGTTTGTCGTTTTCTATCTTAGCAAGTCGGTTCTCGACGTCAAAGAAACCTCCTTATCCCGGCAATGCGGGACCGCATATCCTGTAATTTTTCGATTGTCATGAGGCAAAAATAGGGGTTTATCAGCAATCACATGCCCAGAGAGAAAAGAAAGAAATGTTGTCCCTCCCATCCGGTTGTTACTACATTAGCAGCGCCCTGCATATTCGTGAATGACAAGCCTTGGCTTCTTAACAGATTCACCCGCTCAGCCGTTTGTATGCCAAAATAAGTAATGGCCGGATAGTCAAAATTGCTGGTCTGGTGTAAACCGATGATCATTAAATCGTCTGAAAGAATCGCATGCGGATATGGCTGATCCATTTTTGATTTTACCTTAAACCCCAGTTTTTTCCAGAATGCAATTGATTTTTCAAGATCTTTCACCGGGTGACAGTATTCTCCAAAAACACCGCATTGTTTGTTTGGATATTTCTCAACCGATTTAAAATCGGCCGGATTCATATTGAGTAAACTAATCCCTTTTGGCTGACTGAAACCACCCAGGTTATCTGCCAGCATAATGGAAAGGCCATCCGGAGAATTAAAATAATACCTTTTAATTGGGTCACCCTCGCCTGGCTTTTTGGTAAATACAATACCATCTTTTTCCAGTTGATTGACGATTGCTGCCAGGTTACTGGTGTAATAAGTAAGCCCGGTATATTTATTATTGTCTTTGCGAACCATGATCAGCAGGCTGCCATCACTATACTGTGCCCAGGGAGATGGAAAACTATTCTCATTTACTTTTTGAAAGCCCAATCGCTGATAAATAGCAGTGGTGGAATCAAGGTTGGTGGATGTATTATAAATACAGGCCACTTCTCCTAATTTTTCCTGTGAAAAAGAAAAACCAACTCCAAGCCCCTGTACAACCAGTGAGAAAAGTAATTTTTTCATACAAATAATATTTAGTATCAAAGTGGTTCTATTAAATTAAGATGAAATAAATTAGTTTTAAAATAAAAAATGAAAAGCACCTCCCTGACCCTCTTCCTGTTCCTTTTTTGCTTAAAAAGCAATGCCAATTTCAGGGATTCCGTGATTACTTACCCCCTCACTGATAGTGTCAGAGCCATTCAGGTTATTACAGAAGTTTCCGTTCAATCGCCGGAAGCGAAAAAATGGTTCAACCTCAGTTTAAGGACAGATATTGCCAGTATAACGATGTTTGGAAACCGAAAAAACCGGGGATTCTTTTTTACCGTTTCTGCTCCCCTGAACAATCTTCAACGCGGCTTAAATAATGGCTTTGATCTAAAGGGTCATGAAATCATTTTTAAATATGACTGGCAGGTTGGGGAATCTTACAAACTCCTTATAGCTCAGGCCACGGACTCCATCTCCGGACTTACAGTTTGCAGTGGTTATGTTTTTCTTCCCCGGGAAGGGAAATGGAAATTCATCGGAAGCGGAACCCTCAATAAATGGCACCCTTCTCTCCTGAATCCCTCATTAAGATTCACTTGTCATAAAAAACAAAACCTGTTATTCCGGCATGGGCCCGCCTGGGCACAGCGGTCATCAGGTTCCTGGAAATTACTGAGTGAGGATAAAACCAATGCGACGATTCCAGGCATTAATTTATTTGGTCATCTAGACAGCATTCAACAGCGACAAAAGGAAATCAAAATCATAAATGATTCGATTACGTTGGGAAAAACAGACGTTAAACAGGAAGAACAGGGTGTGTATTATCAAATTATCAAACAAGGAACGGGCAGGATGGTTTCTGTAGAGGATACAGTTACTATATTTTATAAAGGTTATTTGTTTTCCAACGGACAGGTATTTGATCAAACGGGTGAAAAGCCGGCCAGTTTCCCGTTAAAAAGACTGATCCGTGGCTGGCAGATTGCTGTGCCATTATTAAAAGTTGGCGGAAAAATAAAACTGGTGATCCCATCCGACCTTGCTTATTCGATCCGTACAAGGGCGGCTAAGATTCCTCCAAACAGTATCCTGGTATTTGAAATAGAAGTGCTGGATGCCCGTTCCCCTGAAAAATAAGTAAATTGTATCCGCAACCAATTTGCAATTGTATTGTTCAAATATAAAATTTAACCATGCGTCAATTCAGTCTTTCCGTTCTCACCCTGTTTTCGATTTTGATCTTACTGGGTTCCTGTAAAAGCAGTGACAAGAAAAAAGATGGTGCCGGTAACGGAGTACCCAGTATTAAGGAAGAAACCATCAGCTATAAAGTTGATAGTTTACAAATGAACAGTTTTGTGGTGTATGATGAAAACAAGGAAGGTAAGCGCCCTGCGATCCTGGTGATCCATGAATGGTGGGGGCTGAATGATTATGTAAAAATGAGGGCCCGTAAACTGGCCGAACTGGGATATATCGCATTTGCTGTGGATATGTACGGAAACGGAAAAATGGGAAATGACCCGGCGACGGCTGGCGGATTAGCCACTCCTTTTTATCAGAATACAGCCATGGCTAAAAAGCATATAGATGCGGCGATGGAGCAATTCAAAATGAACGAACTGGTGGATACCGCCAACATGGCTATCATGGGTTATTGTTTTGGCGGGGCGATGTCGATCATCGCCGCCCAATTGGGAGCTAACCTGAAGGGAGCTGTTAGTTTTCATGGTAACCTGAATGTGGTGCCGGTCAATAAGGATTTGCTGAAAGCCGAAATCCTGGTTTGTCATGGCAATGCCGATCCTTTTGTCCCTCAGGCTGAAGTCAATCTGTTCCGTCAGCAGATGGATTCTTTGGGAATGAAATATGAATTCAAAGGATATGACAGTGCCAGCCATGCTTTTACCAACCCGGATGCCACAGAAATGGGCAAAAAATTTAATATTCCCATTGCCTATAATGCGAAGGCTGATTCGGCTTCCTGGGAAGACATGAAACAGTTTTTCAAACGAATATTTAAGTAAAATCTGAAGTTTTGTTTTGATCCGGCAGACCACCTGCCGGATTTTTTTATTTGAGATAGCCCGGCTAAACAGCTTGAAAACAAGCGTATTGGGGTTTTTACGATACACCGGTATCGGAAAATTACTTAGTAAAATTATGATTTACGGAAAACGGTTTCTATTTTGTCATCCCTTTGAGCATTAAATCGGAAACCTTTGAAAAAGTCAATCTTATCACTAATAGTGAGCACTGTTGTATTGCTTTCCTGTAAAAAGGAGTCGCTGGATATACCAGTTGATTTGCAAAACATCCCTCCTCCAATCGTCAGTAAGGATCCCTGTATCAGCCAGACAGGAAACCCCGGTGGTCGGTCCTATGATGCGGATTCTCTGCTTTACTTTATTGCAACAGATCGTCATTGCGGGATGTTACCGCTGAGTACCAACAACTATTGGGTATACCAGGATTCAGTATTTCTGGATGGCATATTTCAGCAAGTAAAGACTGACACATTACGTTTCAGCAGTAATATCCGCTCCCTGGCCGACGGGCTGACCTGGTGGCAGTCAAAAGTTAATGTGGGCATCCCCCAATTGCTTTATACCAATGACACCTCACTCTATGCCTTACAACCAAAGCTTTATAATCCGGATTATATGGATGCCAAAAAAGATTTGTTTCTTTTCCCTGGTGATTCCGTAAAATATCTTTCCGGTTTTGATGATATTGCGGCAGCCGGCCGTTCTTTGAAAATCAATGGAAAAATGGAGGTACCCGCAGGCAGTTTTGAGAATTATATTTATTTTGAAAAGAATGCCCGCAGTTACCGGAAAGATCAGGTGTATTTTAAACCTGGAGTTGGCGTATTGAAGTATATCCACGAGCAGGCTCCCATGGGGCAAAGAGTTATCAAAATGCAAAATATTAAAACACTTATCGCTTTTCATATCGAGTAATTGATTCAATACAACTGCAATCACTACTAACAGCAATGCCCCCGTGTTAACGGGGGCATTCTTTATTAATAACTATGCTTGATCAGGGCAGTGAGATCAGGCGCTGATTGGCACCATTGTTCCAGGTAAGCAATACTTTATTATCACAATCTCCGTTGTTGGGTGCACCATAGTTGGCAAACAACACATGACTATTCGCGTTGATTTTCAGAATACCATTACTGAACCAGGGGCAAACCACTCTTTTTACAAGCGGCGTTTCTGTATTCAGTACCAGCGTGGCACCTCCATTGAGTTGTGTTCTTGAGCGGCCTTCAATTTTATATACATCATCCCGTACAAATGGGGTGGCGCCGCCATCAATCTGAGTGACCGTTTTCTGCTCATCATACTGCCATCCTCTGCCATTGGGGAAGGTAACAGCACCGTTGACTACCTGAACGGTATACTTGATATTACCACCAGCATTGAGATTGGTCAGAATTTTAGTTCCTTCAATATGGGCCCTGTTCAGATAAAAATCACGGAAAGTTACTGTCATCACTGCACCGGATCTGCGAATCGGGGCAGTCAGGTGAATGATAACAGCACCTTTACGGAATTTACCGTCGGCACAAAGACATCCGTTGCCAAAATCAATCGTAATGGTTTTGGGGTAGGTACTGTCATTGGGTGATACAGTAATGGTAGCGCAGGTACCAATCCGGAGACGCAGTTCTTCAAATGTGGGATTGTAACCGCGGCCACCCATGGCGTTGCCATCTTCTTCTGCGGCTGTCAAACTATTATCTTCCACATCACCAAAGCTGGCATCAGCCTGTGTACTTTCATCGGTTAAATCAGCAGCTTGCTCAGCGGTCAGCTCATCAGCCGGAGCAGCCGTGCTGTTTTCTTTTGACAGGAAGTAAAGAAAAATGCGGACATAAAGATTGCAATGGCCGCCATTGAGAATCGGTTAAGAAAGATAGTTTTCATGGTTATACTTTTTTAAGGGTTTAAAATATTAACGTATGTTTTGAACTCTGCAGAGCAAGAAAGTTTAAAGAAGCGAGAAATATTTTACTTTACAACCCTTGAGAACAGTGATCCGCTATATCAAAGACTATTATAATCAGTCGAATAAGCTGCTCCTGCTGGTGGTAAGTTTATTTACGGCCCTGTTGGTATTTATAAATTATAATTATGGCCTAGATGAAGCCATCAGAAAAATAGTTTCTCCGTTAAACTTTTATGCTGGTTTGCAGTCTTTGCCGTTTCCTTTATCATTCCATATATACTGACCAGCTTCTTCAGGGAAGGTCTACCTTTCCGGGATAAACAATTTTCCGGACTTTTATTGATTGCTGTCTTTTTATTTTCCTTAAAAATCAGTGCCGACTTTCATTTTCAGTTTTCAGCCGATCCCGGATGGAATCATTACTGGAATCATATTATTTACTGGCCTCTCCTTTTATTGATACTGGTACCCCTGCTGATAATAGTATGGAGATTATTTCACCGGGATGAATCCTTTTATGGACTGAAGTTAAAAGGGATGAATTGGAAACCTTACTGGCTGATGTTGCTGATCATGACTCCATTGATTGTTCTTGCAGCTGCTCAAAAGGACTTTCAGGCGGTATATCCAAAAATGCGATCGATTGAAGGATTGATGAATGATGCCAACCTGCAATGGTGGCATAAATTGCTGTTTGAATTATCTTATGGAACAGATTTTATCACGATAGAGTTTTTCTTTCGTGGATTCCTCGTTCTGGCTTTTGTGAAATGGGCGGGCAAGGAGGCAATTTTACCAATGGCCTGTTTTTACTGCAGTATCCATTTTGGCAAACCGATAGGGGAATGTATCAGCTCTTATTTTGGTGGTTTACTATTAGGTATCGTTGTTTATAATACCCGTTCAGTTTTTGGAGGGTTGATGGTGCACCTGGGAATAGCGTGGATGATGGAAGTGGCGGGTTGGGTGGTAGGGGGTTAATAACGTCTGACACATGCAGCCAGGTTGAGTTGTTGTTCTTCAGATTGAGGTTGCTGTGAAGTGAGGTGTTGGTCTATAAATTTAAAGCGTCAGATACCCGGTACAAAGGTTAGCTGTCGTCCTTCAAACCTGCGACTAATGTAAAGTGGGGTGGCTGGTTAAATATTAAGGTGTCAGACGCCCGGTACAAAGGTTAGCTGTCGTCCTTCAAACCTGCGACTGATGTAAAGTGGGGTGGCTGGTTAAATATTAAGGTGTCAGACGCAAAAAAAACTACAGGCCTGTAAGCCGGATTCTGTGTCACCTGCCGTAGCCTTAGCGAAGGCAGGTTATGGCTATCATTTATCTGTTCCGCCAGTTACCCGGCGGAATCCATCTGCCTACCCTGTACCCTGTCCCGGCTTTGCAGCCAGTCCCCGGACGAGCAGCCCTTAAGGGTACTATATGTGGCATTTCAGCATGCAAGGTTTACCCGCGATTGGTGTTACCACCAAAAGCCGTGGGCTCTTACCCCACATTTTCATCCTTACCTGCCGTACTTGCAGCAAAGGCAATTGCCCTGGCTATAAATACGGCATCGGCGGTCATTTTCTGTGGCACTGTCTCTTAACCCGAAGGTCAGCCGGCTCTTCACCGGTGCATTGCTCTGTGCTGTCCGGACTTTCCTCCTTCCTTTGCAGGAAAGCGATAACCCGGCCTGTAGTCATGCAAAGGTAACTTATTCGTACTGGAAGTAAATTTCAGTGGCGCCATAACCAAAACTGGGATGGTATTGGTTGATAAAGGACTTGACTTCTCTTTTCAGGCGCAGGATATCATGAATTTCATTACGGAGCACTCCTTCACCCACCCCATGTATCACAATCAGGGTTGGCTGCCGGTGGGCAATAGCGAGGTCGTAGTATTTTTCAAAGGTCCGCAACTGCAAACTGAGTATTTCATAATTACTCATCTGCTTCCAGTTATCGGCCAGTTTTTCAATATGCAGGTCCACCACTGTGCGGGCCGGTTCAAGGTGCTGACGGGCCCTGGCGGCATCATATATTTTAAACCCTTTGGCAGCCAGGCTGCTCAGCTCTACCCTATCTTCTATTACATGATCCGGGTATTTTTCAAACAATAACTGGGAAAAAGTAGCTTCGTTCTTTTTTTTCAACTCCTCAATTTTAGAAAAGAGTTGTTTGGGTTTCAGCTTAACGGCTGCTTCAAAGTGACTGGCTTTCTTTTTATCGGGCTGGGTCAGCGTGAATTCAAAATTAAAACCGGGACTGTCATTTAGGTTTTCAAATGGGATATCATGCAGGTAGAAATCAGAAAAAGGTTGAACTGAGTTTTTTGAGTTCGAAATCAGTTTTCCCAAAATACTGCAGCATATAATGGAAGTGGTAGGCATCCCTTGTATGGTTGACCAGGTGCAATTTCATTTCATCCACAACAATATCCCCAAACTCGTCTGTATCCATTACCGGCAGGAAAGTGAGCCAGACGCCGTCTTCCACCCGGTTGATCTCGCTTTGTTTTTCCTTTCGAACATCATCAATAAATTTCTTCTCTTTTTTTGGGGGGAATAATTTTTTCTCTGTAAATCTTTTGAAATATGGAAAATCCACCTGGTCCATATAAACCGGAAAGTTCACTCCCTTCACATCCACCATGATCATTTTATTGTTGATAATATCCGTTACCACCGCCTCTTCGTTCGAATGCAGGATCAGCACGGTATCGCCTATCTGGTACTTCATATTGCAAAAATACAAACGGCATCCCGAATAGGTTCAGGATGCCGTTCGCCATTTAAAATAAGTTTAATCCTGCTTTTTGGCCAGTTTACTGTTCCAGAAACTATACAGGAAGTAAATAGCAAGACCGATGACCAGCCAGATCATGAACCGCATCCAAACTTTATGCGTTTCCTGAGCCATGAGGTATAAACAACTGATCATACCCAGGGTTGGCAAGAGAGAAAGTTTTCTGGTCAAAGTCAATACGGCCATTATAACGGCAATCAACCAGAATACCACCATGGGCCAGGTATCTTTTGTCCAGATATCTGCTGTAAAATGACTGGGGACATTCACCTGAATCAGCGCAATGGCTGTTACGAGTAAGACTGGATACAGGATCTGCCCGTTTATATACGGCACTTTGAATTTGCTTTCAGGCTTGTCTTTTCTTTGTTGCAATACCAGCACACCACCACAAACCAATACAAAGGCAAAGAGGGTACCGATACTGGTCAAAGAAAGTACTTCTCCCAGATTCAGGAATAAGGCAGGTACGGCAACCACAAACCCTGTCAGGATCGTCGAAAAAGAAGGGGTTCCGTATCTCGGATGAATCCTTGAAAATATTTTAGGCAATAAACCATCCCTGCTCATACTCATCCATATCCTGGGCTGACCCATTTGAAATACCAGTAATACACTGGCTGTAGCAATGATGGCGCTAACGGCTACAATCCCTGACACAAATTTTAAACCACGGGCATCAAATACCATGGCCAGCGGATCACCTACATTGAGGGTATCATATTTTACCATGCCTGTCAAGACCAGGGCCAGTAAAACATATACGATGGTGCAAATTATCAGGGAATTGATCATGCCTTTTGGCAGATCGCGCTGCGGATCTTTACATTCTTCAGCAGTTGTGGAGATGGCATCAAAACCAATATAGGCAAAGAATACAGCCGACACCCCTTTCATGATTCCACCGAATCCATTGGGAGTAAACGGTGACCAGTTATCCGGATTGATATAAAAAGCACCCAGCACAATCACGAGGAAGATCACGGCCAGTTTCAGCATTACCATGATATTACTGGCGGAACGGGATTCTTTGATGCCGACAAAAACGATGTACGTAATGAGGGCAACAATCATCAGGGCAGGAATATCCATGATCAGTCTGAACCCTGAAATCTGAGGGGCATTGGTCCATGCAGAAATGGCTTCTGCCGTTGCACCCGCCTTGGCCGTCATATAATCCATGGTCATCCAGTCGGGAATATGCATTCCGGCCTGATCCATGATTCGTGTAAAATAATCGCTCCAGGATATCGCCACGGCGATATTACCAATGGCATATTCCATCAATAAATCCCAGCCTATGATCCAGGCAAAGATTTCTCCAAATGCAACATATGAATAAGTGTAAGCACTCCCTGATACTGGTACAGTTGAAGCAAATTCAGCATAACACAGGGCCGCAAAGCCACAGGCCAGGGCCGTAAAAATGTATAAGAACACAACCCCGGGGCCACCATTTGCAGTAGCAGAACCAATACCACTGAATATCCCCGCTCCTATTACTGCCGCTACCCCAAAAAAGGTAAGGTCTCTGACACCCAGTACTTTTTTAAGTCCGATGCCATGCCCGTCATGCAGGCCTGCTTCTGCTTCCTTTAAAATATGGGGGATTGATTTTTTCCTGAATAACTGCTTAAGCATATAGGTTGGTTTTGGACAGTCAAAATAGGAAAAAAATGCAATATTCGATGACCGCTGTTCTAATAGTCTCGTTTTACAAGAAAATGGGCCAATTCTTCAAGAGGCTCCTTTCTTTTGGTCAAAACAGCAATATCTTCCAGGTGACGGAAGGCTTCATCCAGGTATTTATTCTTGAGTTCCAGCGCCCAGTCATCCACTTTACACTCATGGAATATCTGTTGAACTTTCTCCACTTTATCCGGTGCATTGTTTGCCAATTGCCGGTTCAGTTCCTCTTTAAGGGATCCGGTAGCAGTCTCCAATGCATGAATCAGGAGGAATGTTTTTTTATTCGCCAGGATATCACCCCCTACCTGCTTGCCAAATTTGCCGGGATCGCCAAAGGCATCGAGGAAATCATCCTGTACCTGGAAAGCGATGCCCAGTTTTCTTCCGAAATCATAGAGCAGGTGCTGATTTCTTTCGCCAGCTCCGCCCAGGATAGCGCCGGTTTGCAGACTGGCGGCGAGTGCTACGGAGGTTTTTAATTCAATCATCCGGATATAGGCATCAAGGCTCACGGTCTCCATCTTTTCAAAGTCCATATCCATTTGCTGACCTTCACATACTTCTTTTGCTGTTTTATTAAACAGAGTAAGGATCGGGCGAAGAAAATGGATGGCGATTTTATTGAGTTCTTCGTAAGCGGTTACCAGCATCACATCACCGGCCAGTATCGCCGTATTCTCCCCGTACTTGTGATGTACGGTTTCCTTACCCCGGCGAAGGGGAGCCTGGTCCATGATATCATCATGAATCAGAGTGAAATTATGAAAGAGTTCGATAGCCGTACCCACATGCCAGGCATCTTTATTGATATCTTCAAATAATTCATTCCCCATCAGGCAGAGTACCGGACGGATTCTTTTTCCCCCAATCGTCAGGAAATATTCATTGGGCTCATAGAGTGTGGCCGGCTCTTCCGGGAAGTGACGAATATTGAAATACCGGGAAAATTGCTCCAGCAGTTGTTCGAATGATTGCATATTAATAATTGCAGCCAACCGGACAGGCCGGCAGCTTTTGCGCGTAAATATACTTCACCCGTTTAATATGCGGGAAATTTATAACTCTACCCTGGCTGGTAACCGGTTAAACGGAAACTGACAGTTGATATGAATTTTCAATCTCGTTTATTTCTTTTTCTTCCCCTTCCCTGTTGCCATTTTTTCAGCGGCAAATTCACCAGCCACCACCCACTCATAATCCAGCTGGCGCTTGGTCAGGTTGGCCGCCACCACTTTGATCCAGACCTTATCCCCCATCCTGAATTTTTTACCGCTTCTTCTGCCTATCAGACAGTAATCGGCTTCATCATGTCTGAACTCATCGTATTCCAGCAGGCTGTTCAAACTCACCAGTCCTTCACATTTATGTTCTACTGTTTCTACCCAAAAGCCAAAAGAAGCTACCCCGCTGATCACTCCTTCAAACTCTTCTCCGAGATAATTACGCATATAGAGGACCTGCATATATTTATTACCGGACCTTTCTGCATTCATTGCTGCGCGTTCTCTTTCACTGCAGTGCTTGCATTTTTCCTCCAGTTTTTTATCCGGCTTGATGTTTTCATTCAATACATCAAATAAAATCCGGTGTACCTGTACGTCGGGGTAACGACGGATGGGTGAGGTAAAATGGCAATAATGTTCAAATCCCAAACCATAGTGTCCGATATTTTCGGCCGTATACTTGGCCTTGGCCATTGTGCGGATACCCAGTTGTTCCAGTACATGTTGTTCCGGGCGGCCATGCACATCCTTCAATAACTGGTTAAAGGATTTCGCAATATTTTCCGGAGAACTTGTGTCAAAAGTATGACCAAATTTCTTGGCAAAAGCTACAAAAGGGAGCAGCTTCTCTTCATCAGGATTATCATGTATCCGGTAAGGGAAAGGCAGGGGTTTATGATTGATCTTCAGTTTGGCCACATGTTCAGCCACAGTGCGGTTCGCCAGCAACATCAGTTCTTCGATCAGCTGATGGGCTTCTTTACTTTCTTTGATCATGATCCCGATCGGGTCACCCTTTTCATTCAGCTTGAACCTTACCTCTTGCGAGGAGAAATTAATAGCTCCGTGGTTGAATCTTTTTTTGCGCAGCTTTTGTGAAATATCATTAAGTATCAGGATTTCTTCTCCATATAAACCGTCTTTTTCTTCGATAATGGCCTGCACTTCTTCATAAGTAAACCGATGATCGGAATGAATCACGGTTTTACCGAGCCAATAATTCTTTTGATCTCTGCTTTTGCATTGATATGAAAAATGGCAGAGAAAGTGAGTTTATCTTCTTTGGGCCGGAGGGAACAAAGAAAATTGGAAATATGCTCGGGCAACATGGGATTCACCCTGTCTGGCAGGTACACAGAAGTTGCCCGCTGGTAGGCTTCCTTATCCAGGTCGGTATCCGGTTCCAGGTAATGGCTTACATCAGCGATATGTACACCGATTTCATATTGCCCGTTTTTTAATTTGCGGATGGAGATGGCATCATCAAAATCCTTTGCATCCACCGGATCAATGGTAATCGTGAGAATATCCCGGATATCTTTTCTTTTTTTGATCTCGTCGGCTGGTATGATATCAGGTATCCTGGCTGCGACTTCCAATGCTTCTTCTGAAAAACTCAGCGGGAATCCTTCTTCCAGTAAAATCCCTTTTAATGCTGCTTCGTTTCCGCCCTCATCGGCGAGTACACTCAGTACTTCTCCCATCGGCCGTTTATCACCCCCTTCCCACTGCATCAGTTTGACCACTACCCTGTCATCGTCTTTGGCTCCATTGATTTTTTCAAGAGGGATATAAATATCCGGCATGGGTTTATCCATTTCTGCAATAAAGAAGGCAAAGCCTTTGTTCATCTGCAGTTTACCAATGAATTCAGTTCTTTTCCTTTCCAGCACCTCCCGGATTACCCCCAGCATTCTTCTGCCACCGCTCTTCATCTCCCGGATGGCGACCATTACTTTATCGCCATGCAGGGCTGTATTAAAATCACCCGGACGGATGAGCACATCCGTTTCGAGTCCTTCCACGGTTACAAATCCTGTTCCTGAACGGGTAATATCAAGCACGCCACGAAGGAGTTTGCCTCCGCCTGTGCCGCCTTTGTCTCTGTGCTTCTGTTTTTTTGAATTTTTTCTTCCCATCTTTTTCTTACGCTCCTTGTTTAAATTGTTGAATAAATCGGATGACGGTTTCCTCAAAAACTGCCGCTTCGTCAAAAGGAATTGATGCCTTACCGGTAACACATATAAAGGGATACCGCTGGCTTCCTGTCTGAATTTATCTAAACGAACCGCATCTTTTTCTGTTGTTAATATGATTTTGTCTTTTGCTTTGATCTCTCCGAATTTCCGGATGATATCTTTCCAGTCATCAATAGTAAAAATATGATGATCCGGAAACTGGAGCATCTGATAAGTTTTATGTTTTTCTTCGAGCATCATTTTCAAAGGTCTTGGATTGGCGATTCCGGTCACCAGTAATACATCTGTTTCTGACTGCAATGGAACCGGTTGCCGGGTGGTGAAATGATAAGGATCCCCGTATTCTAACCCGGTAAAAAAAATTAGCTGCCCATTTACCGGCCGGATTTCATTCCTGATTTTTTCTTTTTCGGATACGCTGATCCCGTTTTTACATTTGGTTACTACAATAATTTCTGCCCGTTTGTAGCTGCTTTTCAGATCTCTCAGATCACCGGTTGGCAGGTAAAAATCCCGTGTGAAGAGATTACTGTAATCGGTGAGCAGGATATTAAGGCCTGCTTTTACTGCCCGGTGCTGAAATGCATCATCCAGGATGATCAGTTCTGTTTGTGGCCGGTCGTGTAATAACTGTGGAATGGCTACCATTCTTTCTTCTCCCACTGCCACCGGCAGGTCAGGAAATTTCTGATGAAATTGCATGGGTTCATCTCCGATTTCAAGAGCGGTTGTATCTGGTCCGGCCAATGCATAGCCTTTTGTTTTTCTTTTATAACCCCTGCTCAGTGTGGCGATATGGTACTGCGATTCCAACAACCGGATCAGGTATTCGACCATTGGTGATTTACCGGTGCCTCCTACAGATAAATTTCCCACGCAAATCAGCGGGAGCCCGAAGCTGGAAGATTTCAGTACATGTTTATCGTATAAAAAATTCCGGACAGCAATTCCCAGCCAGTAAAGCAATGAAAACGGGAAGAGCAGGATGCGAAAAGATTTCAGGAAAAGGCTGGAAAACATAAAGGTCTCAAAGCTGAAGAATGAGTAAAGTTACGCTAAAAAGCGCTTAGTCCCTGTTTTCTTCAAAAATGGAGAATACTGTCGTTCCATAATTCCTTTCAGAGCGGAAAAAAGGAAATTGCTTATAATCGTTTCTGGGCGTATGTTCCAGGACAAACCAGCCCTTGTTTTCCAGTAGTTTTTTCTCGATAATCAGCCTGGGCAGATCGTCAATATTCGTTAAAGCGTAAGGCGGACCGGCAAAAATAAAATCAAAGCGATCGCTGCATGTTTGGATAAACTTAAATACATCGGCACGGACCAATTTGAGATTTTCAATACTGAACTCCTTCGCCGTTTTTTTGATGAATTCAAACATGGTCTGGTCTTTTTCCACCACGGTAAGGTCCGTTACACCACGGGAAGCCAGTTCGTAACTGATACTTCCGGTGCCCCCAAAAAGATCCAGGGTTTTGATGGCATCAAAATCCAGATTATTCTGCAGGATATTAAACAGTCCTTCTTTTGCAATATCTGTCGTGGGCCTTGTATAAGGCATATGATTAGGCGGATGAAAGCGCCTGCCCCCTAATTCACCGCTTATGATACGCATTGACTGATATCATTGAGTGAAGTAAAAAAATGTGCCGGATAGTTTGAGTCTGCCATTTTCCAGGATGGTTCTCTGAAACGGATTTGCAGAAAGTATTGGTACAATTCTTTATAAAGAGCTTAATCCCTGTCGATCAAACCTGAAATGTTTAATTGAACATCTTCCTGCGATAACTCAAACTGCCTGCAAATCCGCAGCAGGTAGTAAATGATATCATCAGGTGCCTGGTACTCACTGCTGTGAGAAAGCAGGAGCCGGCCTTCACGGGCAGCCCAGAGTGTAAAATCGGCATGCCGGATATCCAGTTGTATGCTTCCACCGGAACGTGCCGCATCCAGTTGTTTTAATCCGGCCGAAAACTGATTCCGGTATTCGATGGAAGGAAATCTCGAACAAAGCACAGTATGCAGTTCAGCAGGCACCGGGTATATATTATACAATTGCCATTCCGGCAGCTGTTCAGTGATCAGTAACATCCCGGGTTGTTTCCAGTGACTGGCTTCATCCTGCCGGTAACCGGACATTGATAAAAGAGATTGTCCCGGAAAATCATATCCGCATTTGACTTTGTAATATGGAAGGCCGGCCATCCCCTCCTGCTCCAGTATTTCGCGTACCTGTTCCGCAGTTAATCCTTCTTCTTCATAATAATAAACGAGTTGATGCAATTGACTGGTAGCCTGGTCAGCAATCGCTGCTGCAAAATGTCTTTCTCCTGCACGCATCAGTAAGACGGGCTGGATCAATCCTGCCATATTCACTGGTTCTATCTGAAAAACTTTTTTCAATTTTTATCTATTGCTGCAATAATAGACAAATTTTAATTATCGTAGGTTTGCCGGTTCTGAATAGATTCAGACCTGCAATGGCGACCAACTCTACTTCACCAGACCTGCGGTTACAAACCAGTAACCGGCAAATCCTCCGGATTGCGTTGCCTATCAGTATGGCCCTGCTCGTGCCCCAGATTAATTTTGTGATCAATAATGTATTCGTTAGCGGACTGGGAGAAACAGAGTTAGGAACTGCCGGTATCACCGGGGTGTTTTACCTGGTTTTTGCCTTGGCCGGGAATGGGCTGAATAGCGGATTACAGGGTTTATTGGCCAGAAGGGCCGGAGAAAACAGGCCGGATGAGATCGGAAGATTATTTATCCAGGGCTTATGGATCGCCGGTTTTTTTTCAGCAGCTTCCATACTGATCACTTATCTGGCTGGTCCCTGGATTTTATATAACAGTATTCATTCTGAAGAAGTGTACCGGGATGCCATTGGCTTTTTAAAAATCCGGGTATGGGGTGTGCCTTTTCTGTATTTCTTTCAAATGTGTAATGCCCTGTTGGTTGGAACCAATAACAGCCGCTACATGAAACTGGGATTTGGGGTGCAGGCAGCAGTGAATGTGGTATTGGACTATTGCCTGATCTATGGTCATTGGGGATTACCGGCATTGGGATTCAATGGGGCAGCGGTCGCCTCCATACTCGCTGAAATATCCGGATTGCTGGTCGTGCTGCTGATTATTTTTTATAAAAAATTCGGACAGCAGTTTTCGCTCTTTCGGCATCTTCGTTTCAATGCATCCACTTCCGGACTGATCTTCCGGCAATCCTCGCCGCTGGTAGCTCAGTACCTGCTGAGTATTATGGCCTGGGTGATGTTCTATATTTTTATTGAACACAAAGGGAAAAGGCCTTTGGCCATCAGTAATGCCATGCGGAATATTTTCGGCATCTTCGGCATTTTTGCCTGGGCCTTTGCCAGTACTTCCAATGCCATGGTGAGTAATATAATCGGACAAGGCAAAAAAGAAGAAGTGTTACAACTGATCCGGAAAATAGCCCGTCTCAGCTTTTGTTTCACTGTTGTCCTTTGTGTCCTGGTCAACCTGTTTCCGGACCTTTTTCTAAGTTTATATGGCCGGGACCAGTCATTTACAACGGAAGCTATTCCCGTGATCGGGATGGTTTCAGTGGGCGTGGTGTTTATGTCTGTTGCAACGGTATGGCTAAATGCTGTCACCGGTACAGCCAATACAAGAGTTAACCTGATGATAGAAGTGATTTGTATCCTGCTCTATGTTGGCTATATCTACTTTGTACTGAAGGTCTGGAATCTTTCGCTGGTCTGGGCCTGGGCTTCTGAATTAGTGTACTGGTCGAGCTTATTGCTTCTTTCTTTTCTTTATCTCCGAAGCGGGCACTGGAAGAAGAAGAACATCTAATATTCTTTTTCATAGGTCACCCCTACCGTTCCTTTAAACCCGCTGATGGGAGGATGTAGTTTATCAACGGTCATCCTGATTTTTTTTACAATGGGATATTCTTTTTTGATACAGGCGGCGATTTGTATAACGAGGGTTTCCAATAAATCAACCGGTGTATTGAATTCCTGTTTCAGCAATTCAAACAAATCAGCGTAGTTGATGGTATGCTCAATCGATTGAATGAATTCTTGCCCCTCTTCGTAGGACACAAAGAGGCTGATTTCAAATTCGTTTCCTGTTTTTCTTCTTCAGGATACAAACCGTGGTAGGCAAATAACCTGACCTGTTTCAGTTCAACGGTAATCATCTGGCTGATTAATGAAGTCCTTTTGCTCCCAGGTACCGCTCTGCATCGAGGGCCGCCATACAACCGCTTCCGGCTGCTGTAACTGCCTGTCTGTAGATTTTATCCTGTACATCTCCTGCGGCAAATACCCCTTCAACATTGGTCCTGGATGAACCGGGAGTGGTTTTGATATAACCCGCTTCATCCATATCAATCTGTCCCTGGAAGATGGCTGAATTTGGCTGATGACCGATCGCTACAAAAAATCCACTCACGGGTATCTCCTGCTTTTCACCGGTTTTGTTATTCCTGATACGGACAGCATTCACGGTTTTTTCTCCGAGTACTTCGTCGGTTTCTGAGTTCCAGTATACCTGAATATTCGGGGTATTGATCACCCTGTCCTGCATTACCTTACTGGCGCGCATGGCTTCTTTTCTTACAATCATATGCACTTTGGTGCATAGTTTGGAAAGATAGAGCGCTTCTTCAGCGGCTGTATCCCCGGCTCCAACGATGGCCACTTCTTTGCCGCGAAAGAAAAATCCGTCACAAACCGCACAGGCACTTACGCCATAGCCGTTCAGTCTTTGTTCGCTTTCCAGTCCGAGCCATTTGGCCGAAGCACCGGTTGCAATGATCACGGCATCGGCTTCCAGCCATTTTTCCTCATCTATTTGAACTTTGAAAGGTTGTTGACCGAAGTCTACTTTGGTAGCCAGTCCGTACCGGATATCGGCTCCCATGCGTGCTGCCTGTTTTTCGAAATGCACCATCATTTCCGGGCCCTGTACCCCATCTGCATAGCCGGGATAATTCTCCACTTCTGTTGTAATGGTGAGCTGTCCGCCGGGTTGAATACCCTGGTATAAAACGGGTTTAAGGTTTGCTCTGGCGGCATAAATCGCTGCGGTATATCCGGCCGGTCCTGATCCGATGATCAGGCAACTGATCCTTTCTGTGGCATCCATGATCTGTCTGTTTAGTAATCGGTAAAATTACAACAATTGCAGGTTCAGATTCGTCTGCTGCATGACCATCTGCGGGCTGTTAACAAGTTAGCAGGAAAAGTGTATTACCGCGGGATAATGAGGGTTCTGTAATTGGCAGCATAGCCTCCGAAATAACCCAGGGCACCACCGCTTATATTGCTGAGTACCCTGGTGGGAGTGGAAAAAGGGTTACCGACGCTCACATAATTGAATTCCATTGTGCGCCAGAAATCATAAGTGGCTTTATCAATATTACAAAGCTTGAGCACTACTGTATCCCCCTTGCTGAAAAATGAATACCCTTCACCGGCGGATTCTGTATTACGGTCAATGCCTCTGTCGACCTGGATTTCATAACTCGTGCCATCGATTATCTGGTCATCAAAAACAGAATTTATCCCAGGGTAAAAGGGCTCTCGGTTTCTTTTGGTAAAGTAGCGGATATAGTCTCCAAAGCCTGGCCGGTCAAAGGCACGGAGCATCAGGGCAACCTTATTGGAGTCATTACCGGGAGGTGAGGGTTTCCAGAACAGGGCATCGATCCTTCTGGTTGTGTCGGGGATATTGGTGCTGGCCATATATTCTTTGCCATCGGCCAGTATCCGCAGGGTATAGGATTTTCCGAGTTCTCCGTTGAAAATGGTGGAAGGACTGGCAGGATCGGAGGAGTAATAATAAAAATTGAATCCTCCCGGTACCGGGATACTATATTCTTTTAACTGGTGCGTACGGGTTCCATTGGAAACAAAAACCTGTGCGTTTCGTACAAAATTAGCTGATAAGGTAGCGGGATCGATCCGGGAGAAGAACCCTACGCTGTTGGAAAGATAGACCAAGGGGGCCTGTCCGTTTTCAATGGAAGCTTCCACCACCAGTTTGGGGGCAGTTTCATCGAGGTCAAAATTGACATCTCTTTCGCAGCTGCTGAGCAGGAGCACAAAAAGGGAAAAGGAGAAGATGAGTTTTGTTTTCATGTACCGAACAAAATTAACAGCCCCATCGGAGAATTGTTCTTTATCCCTGTTAAAAAAAAATATCCCGGTCAGTTTGCACTAACCGGGACTATTACATACTAACACATCTTTTCGGGAATTAACCCAGGTAAGCTTTCAATGCACTGCTGTACCTGGCTTTCTGGAGACGTTTGATCGCTCTTTCCTTGATCTGGCGGATACGTTCCTTGGTCAGGTCGTACTTCTGTCCGATCTGCTCAATGGTTACACCGTTTTCTCCATCCAGTCCGAAATAAGCGTTCACGATTTCTGCTTCACGGGGGCTGAGTGATTTCAGTACCCGGCGGATCTCGTTACGAAGTGAATCCTTCATTACATCATCATCCGTGTCATCGCTGCCTTCCAGCAGGTCACCCATGGCCACATCCTCTGCTTCATGCACGGGGGCATCCAGTGAGGTATGACGGGTATTGCTTTGGAAGATGTTGTTGATCTCGGTTTCACTCATTTCCAGCAATTCAGCGAGCTCTTCGGTAGAAGGCTCCCTTTCATGTTCCTGTTCAAAAGCCATGTAGGCCTTGTTGGCCTTGTTATAGGTGCCAATTTTGTTTTGAGGCAGGCGGACTAATCTGCCCTGCTCTGCCAACGCCTGCAGGATGGACTGGCGAATCCACCATACCGCGTAAGAGATGAATTTGAAACCTTTGGTTTCGTCAAAGCGTTGAGCCGCTTTGATCAAGCCGAGGTTACCCTCGTTAATCAAATCACTTAGAGACAGACCCTGATGTTGGTATTGCTTGGCCACAGATACCACGAAACGGAGGTTGGCTTGCACCAATTTGTCCAGTGCCCTTTGAGAATCAACAGGATTCCGGTTGAACATCTTGATCCTTTGAGCCAGCGTTGTTTCCTCTTCCGGCGTGATCATGGGGATCTTCGAAATTTCCTGTAAATACTTTTCAACGGCCTGGGAATCCCTGTTCGTGATCTGGGTAGCAATTTTGAGCTGCCGCATAACTGAAGAAATTTAAGATAAAACGAAATAATGACAGTCTTTGTTTGCAGGTTGTTGCAAATGGATAGTTAATTGCAATAAATTGAATTTCACCGTCCGGGACTATCTGCAAAAATAGCTATAAATCGCCGGATCTCATAGCAATTGGAAGTAAAAATTACCAACAGTTCACCCACAGGCATGTCGGAGTGCTGATTTCAGGAGGTATGGTTTGCTGTATTTTGTATTCAGACGCCTTTTATTTTAGCTTTTTTGGCTTTTTGAGTGAGATAAATCCAGATGCCAATGCCTGACAAAAAGAGCAAACTGGAAATTACTTCTGCCTGTGTGGGATTAAATCCCAGGAAGCTCATCTTATTATTGACCCTGATTTTTTCTACCAGAAAACGCTCTAAACCATTGAATATGAGATACAATGCAAAGATGGTTCCCGGTGTTTTCAGTTTTTTCCTCAATGACCAGAGTATCAGGAAAATGATAAAACAGGCAATTACCTCATATAACGGTGTTGGATATACGCCGAATTCAAGCTGGTTGCAATATTTAAGATCGGTACAACCCGGAATAGGAATCCCGGATTCATTCACATTGTGCGGAAAACGGTAGGACCACATCCAATCGGGCAGAAATCCTGGTTTTTGAGCCAGGTCACTTCTGATACCCCAGTCGCCATCCCCTGCCACCTGACAGCCGATCCGTCCAATAGAATAGCCGATCATCAGGGCCGGGGCCGCCGAATCATTCAGGTGCCAGAAGCCAATTTTATACTTTTTTGCATATATCCAGATCGCGAGGGCCGCACAGATCAGTCCTCCGTACATGGTCAGTCCGGATGGGGAGAACAGATAAGACTTGGGATCCTGAAGAAAACCGCTCCAGTTTTCAAAAATATCGAAGAGTTTGGCTCCCAGTAATCCGAAAATAAGGGCCAGAATGGTGATCTCCCCTACCCTGTCGTGGGGCCATATCCGGACGGTTCTTTTTTCAGGCTTGTCCAGTTTGAATTTATTCTTATCCCACCATTTTAATCCGGCGAATAATAAACCAAGGAATATACCGGCCGGCCAGCTGCCCAGAGTGGAAAAAATAAATGCCTGCGGATCTTCTGTAGCTGATCTTTTCAGCAGAAACATAGCCAGTATCTTGTATCCCAGCAGAAAACCCAGTAAGAAATTCAGGGCCAGTTCCCAGATGGTGGCAGGCTCTCCAACCATGATTTGCATTTCAGTGGGATGCAACAGCCCCTGTTTGCTTTTCCGTTTCAGTTCATTGGCCAGGACCAGGGCTGAAACAATAAAGGCAATAGCGACAAAAAACCCGAATGTATTTACTACCCGAAGTCCCTCTATTTCAACCCCAAAAAGGTCCCTGAAGGCATAATATAAATTAGGATACATGTTTATTATTAATGAGGGCGAATATACGGAAGAAACCCGCTGTTCTGCCGAAGCTTACTCATGCGGTAATAAAAAACCGGGTATAGAACCCGGATTTACGTTTTTTATAAATATGACCCTTTTATTCAGTTACAATGCTGATCAAATGCGCCGATCAGGTTCTGGGCAATCATCTGGGCAGGTCTTCCTTCAATCTGGTGTCTTTCGATAAAATGAACCAACTGTCCGTTTTTGAACAGGGCGATAGCCGGTGATGAAGGCGGATAAGGCATCAGATGCTGGCGAAGGGTTTTGATGGCGTCGATATCAAAACCAGCAAAACTGGTGGTCAGAAAGTCTGGCTTTTTTTCAGCATTGGCCACTGCCATCAAAACTCCAGGACGGGCAGTACCGGCAGAACAGCCGCAAACAGAATTGATCATCACCAGTGTGGTGCCTTCTTTGGCCAGTTGTGATTCCACTTCAGCCGGGCTGAGGAGTTCGGTAAAACCATTATCGGTCAGTTCCTCCTTCATGGGTATGACTATTTCTTCAGGATACATAATTGTGTATTTGTTTTATGAAATGCAAAGCTACAGGTTTTGTCCGCAAGGAAACCAGAAAGAAGGTCCGGCTTGAAATTATGGCAGCAATTTTTTCCATATTCGGAAATTCTGTCCGGGCCAAGGAGGCTGATGCGTCAAAATGCTAGCCCAAAAGCAGGTGGAACAGCATTTGTGAGATACTAATGAAATTAAAAAATTACAAACAACAAAAACTAAATAACCATGACAAACGTAAAGTTTAACAGCAGACCATTTGAAGGAACCCTGAATAGTCTTGTAGATAATCTGTTTACAGAACTGCCAGTATTGTTCAGACAAAATTTTGACGAAACCATGACGAAGGGATCAGTACCAGTCAACGTCAAAGAATCAGCGAATGGATTTGAAATGGAATTTGTGGCACCCGGATTTGCAAAAGAAGATTTCAAAGTGAGTGTGGACAGGAATTTGCTGACTGTAAGTGCAGAACGGAAAGAAGAAAATAACCAGGAGCAGAAAAAGCAGTTGCGCAGGGAATACAGCTATCGTTCTTTTAAGAGAACTTTCACACTGGACGAAAAAATTGATGCAACGAATATCAGTGCCAGCCACATCAATGGAGTACTGATATTAAACCTTCCAAGGAAAGCGGAAGTCAAAGCATCAGCCACCGAAATAAAGATTAATTAAGTACTACAATAAAAACTTTCTCATAAGCAGTTGGTTTTGGTTTAAACCCTCCGTTTCCACGGAGGGTTTTTCATTTGTGAGAGGATTGGATATTAGGAATTAGATATTGGGATATTAAGATATTGCTTCGCCCGCCGTAGCTTTAGCGAAGGCGGGGGTAATATGATATTGAAATATTAGGATATTAAGATATTGCTTCGCCCGCCGTAGCTTTAGCGAAGGCGGGGGATATTGCTTTGCCCGACATTGCCTTAGCGAAGGAGGGGTATTAGGATATTAAGATATTAAGATATTCCGAGCGAAGGAGCGAACTGCAAACTGATAGACTGACCGAATGCCGACTGTTGACTTTTGACTGCCGACTCCCCCACTCGCCGAACCCCACTAGTTAACCCCCATTACAAGCATCCCTGCTTCCTCCTCGTATCAATAATATACTGGATCTTCCAGACGCCGTTGAAGCGCACCAGTTGAAAGGAGTTGACGCCGCAATGCAAAAACTGTCCATTATAATAAAAACTGTAGGGTGTCCAGGCAATGGCCAGGGGGCCATCCACTTTCACTGTTTCAAAACTGATTCTTTCATCCAGTGAACCCGGTGTTGCTTTGCTGATCTGATCGATAAACCCGGCCGGGCTTTCTGTTCTGACCACCATCGCTCCTTCTTTATTCCTGGCAATAGTTTGAAAAACGATACTGTCCGAAAAGCAGTTTTTGAGACCTGCACCATCCGCATTCTTCATGGCGGTAAACATATTATTGATGACTGTCTTAACCGAGTCTTCGGCCGACTGTGCTGCAGCGGTCATTCCATATCCCCATACTGTTAATACTATGAAAAAGTATCTCATAAAAAAGCATTTTAAGAGTTTGTGGCAAATGAATTGAATCAATCCAACGTTGAATCAGTAACTAAAATAAATCCTTCAGCCATGCAAACAATAAGATTATTACAAGCGGCAGTTCTGATGCTGTTGGTGGCCGTAGCGGCCAGTTGTGCTTCTTCAAAAGCATATACTTCAAAAATATTTGCACCAAGGGTTCCGCTTCCGGCTGACAGTACCGCAACGGCACTTCGCTTCTTTGAATCGGAGGATCCGGCTTTGTCTACGGCTGATTGGGTTTCAACCGATATCATTATGGGAAGGGATAGTTCCGGTAACAGTACCGCGCTGGATCAGTTTGCCAAAACCTATCCCCCACAAGCAGCTACAGCAACAGCTGTAATAAAGAAAGATTCTGCAACGCTTGTTAAAGAAGATAAAAATCCGGTGCTGGTAAAACAGACTCCACCGGAAGAACCCGCACCCAGGGCAGTGAGCATGAATGGCACCAGGTTGAAGAAAACCCGCAATGAGTAAACAACCCATCTTGGATAAACCACATCTATCATTAAATAAACAGCCATGAAACGGACATTTATGCTCTCCTTTGCGGCGGTTAGCGTCGCAGTTCTATTATTGAGTTCCTGTCAGCCCAGCAGGGTTTGGGCCACCAAAAAGAAAAAGAAAGAAGACAAGGAATACCGTGAGCGGGAAGTCTACCGCCAGCCGGCACCAGCCCCTTCACAACGGTACTATGCCAGTGCCTCCCTGGTCATTTCTCCTTCTCCCGGATTTGTCATGAAACAACATCCTTCCAATGGGCGGTATTATCACCGTAATCCGGCGGGTTACCTGTACTGGAGATTCTTATCATGTCCCACAATCACGTGTTTGGGTGAAGGGATCAGACAGTGTTTAATCCCTCCGTAACCGCTGATCTGATCCTGGTAGGCACCGGTATGAAAGAAGCCTACGTAGAGCGGTTCTTTATCACCGTTTACTTTGGGCAGGAATACTTCATTAATATGTTCTTCAGAATCATAATAATCGTGGCTGTCACAAGTGATACCACCCAGCACTACCCTTTGATGATCCGAATCCCATTTATTAACCGGCAGCATCAGGAATTTTTCCCCGATCCCCCAGGTATCCGGCAAAGTAGTAATAAAGGAAGAGTCAATCATGTACCAGGTTTCCCGGTCATTCTGCACTTTCTCAGCGATTACACTGTATATATGTGCCATGCTCTCCCCCACCGTATAGCTGCCGAATTCTGTGAAGATATTGGGCATCTGCACTTTGGCTTTTTTACAGGCGGTCTTGATATTCCGGACAATTTCATTGATCATGAACTGATAGTCATAATCAAAACCCAGGGAATGTTTGATTGGGAATCCGCCACCGATATTGATGGAATCCAGTTCGGGACAGATTTTTTTAAGCTGACAGTAAAGGTTAATGACTTTATTGAGTTCACTCCAGTAATAGATATCATCTTTGATCCCTTTGTTCAGGAAAATATGGAGCATCTTCAGCTGGAATTTGCTCTCATACCCTTCAATCCTGTCTACATAAAACTCAAGGATATCCTTGGCCCTGATACCTAAACGGGAAGTATAGAAAGGGAAATTAGGTTCTTCTTCTGCGGCAACACGGATACCGAGTTTAAAGGGAACTTTAACGGTCTGGGCATAATCACGCAGTTCTTCTTTATTATCCAGAACAGGAATCACATTATGAAAACCTGAATTCAGCAAGCCGGCGATACGGCGGGTATAGCCTTTTTGCTTAAAGCCATTGCAGATAATATGGGTATCCTTGGTAATCTTCTTCTTGGCATAGAGTTTTTTGATGATCTCAATATCGTATGCGTAAGAGGTTTCCAGGTGAATTTCATTCTTCAGCGCTTCTTCCACCACAAAACTGAAATGGGAACTTTTTGTACAATAACAGTAAAAATATTTGCCTTCATACTTGTGCCGCTTAAAGGCGGCCGCAAACATGTTCTTTGCTTTTTTGATCTGCATCCCGATCTTGGGCAGGTAGGTCAGTTTCATCGGCGTGCCATACTTCGCGATCAGGGCTTTGAGGTCCAAACCGTTAAAATAAAGATTGCCATCTTTTACATCTATCCCTTCCTGAGGAAAGTTAAAAGTTTGTTTTACGAGATCCAGGTATGAATTGGTCATGTGTCGGTAACGGGTTAGTCCAGGGGACTCATTTGGTACAGTAAACTTTTTTGCCGGGACAAAAGTAAAAGTTTGGTGAAATAAGGAGCCAAAAACTTTCCCTGCCCTGCTTATTCGAGTTTTCCGGTCTTTTTGGTCAGTTCGAAAAACTTGTCCAGCCGGGCATTAAGCGCTTCTTCAAAAGCTGCCTTCATATCCCCCGGGCCGGGATGTTTCAATTTCCATTTGGTAAAATAGAGCTGTACTGCCTTATCCACCTGCTCCTGACTGGTGACTGTTTCCAGCAGGAACATCCAAAGGGCTGTTTTAACATAGGAAACCAGACCGTATTCATCGCTATTGGGATACTGGTCGGCCGGAATATCCATGGCGGACTCCATGGGAAGGTTTTTAGCGATCACATCATAGACCACCCGTTGAAATTCGGGAACAGAAAGTCTTTTGATGTCATCCGGAATGGCATCTCCAAAAATGGAATTGGCCCTGTATTTCTCTGCTTCATACCTGAACTGGTAATAGGTGTTCAGTCCTTCATCCATCCAGGTATGTTTTCTCTCGTTGCTGCCCAGCATACACATGAACCAGTTATGTCCTACTTCATGAACAATAACCGAAGCCAGTGTGGTTTCTTTGGCATCGGGGCTGGTGATCAGGGTAATCATGGGGTATTCCATTCCACCGCTTGAGTTATTGGCAGGGCCTTCCACCGCCTGTACCACAGGGTACAGATAATCGCCAACCCGGCTGCTATAGTATTGCACCCCTTCTTTTACATAATCAATACTGTTGTTCCAGATAGTTCCCTTTTTGTTATGATAAAAAGAAAACACATCGATGATTCGTCCACCTGGTAATCGGGTGGTATCATATTGGATCACGAAATTCCGGTCAGCAAACCAGGCAAAGTCGGGAACCTGATCAGCGAGATACTGCAAAGTTTTGGTGCTGTTGCCTGTAGTTGGCTGGTAGAGGGTTCTTTTGCCTTTGCGATCAGCCGAATTGGCCGCACCCGCCTTTTTATACGCCTGCAGTTCATCGGCATTTTGCAAAGTTCCGGTAGCTCCCACCACAAAGTCCGCCGGGATAGTAATACTCACATCAAAACTGGCATACTCGCTGTAAAACTCACCCATATCCAGGTAGGGAATCGGATGCCAGCCATCTTTATCAAAAACAGCGGGCTTGGGATACCATTGACAGGCCATGAACTCACCATCAGCATAACCGGAACGGGAAAAACAAGGTGGCAGTTTAACAGTAAATGGAGTGGCAATGACCACAGAGTCGCCCGGAGCCAGAGGTTTATTCAGCATTAGTTTCACTATATCCACATAATCCGGGTTGGGATGGGGTTCAATAACGACCGGGCTACCATTGACGGTAAAAGACAGGCCTTCAATGGAACCTTTCCCATAATTCTCCATTTTCTTGGATCGGGAAGAATCCGATTTTATTTGCCGGATTAATGCAGTGTTATCATTACTATATGCATTGGGCCAAAGATGAAACCAGATAAAAGGCAAAGTTGTAGGAGAATTGTTTTTATACACAAGCGTCTCATGAGCCCTGATTGAATGATCTGCTTCTGTCAACTCTGCCTTAATAGTGTAGCGAAGATCCTGTTGCCAGTATACAGACTGAGCGGCTACTGACCAATTAAAAACGATCACCAAAAAAAGGCTCAGGGCAATTTTCATAAAATTAAATTTCAGATGAAAATAAGATTTTAAAAATAAACGCAAACGATTGACAGCTTCCTCATTCTTTCAGACACAGTGTTGATTTTCTCTAATGAATTCAGGATTTTTTAAAGCCGCAAACTTCATTTTTCAGCAAAATTAAAGCCCTAGGTGTTAACACTTAAATAATAAAATCAGCTTTTCGCAAGCTTCCGTAAATTTTTAATTTCCGATAAGAAAACAAAACCCACCATTCGTATGAAACAACTTGCCACCGCCATCTTTTTGCTGATCAGTAGCGCCGTTTTTGCGCAAACCTCATTAATCAGTTATGGCAGTAACTGGAAATATCTTGATAACGGAACTAACCAGGGTACAGCCTGGAGGGCAGTAGCTTTTAATGATGCTGCCTGGAAAAACGGAAATGCGCAATTAGGCTATGGTGATGGCGATGAAACCACGGTGGTAAGTTTTGGACCTAATGCCAGTCAGAAATACATCACTACTTATTTCAGAAAAGCAATTACAGTTACCAACCCGGCCAGTTTTACCGGGATTACTTTAAGCTTGAAAAGAGATGATGGAGCAGTAGTTTATATCAATGGTACGGAGAGATACCGGACCAATATGCCAACAGGCAGCATCAGTTCAACTACAAGGGCCAGTACGGATGCTGCTGATGATGGGAATACTGCTCAAAATGTGAATCTGGCCAAGACGGTTTTAGTGGCAGGTAATAATGTTATTGCCGTGGAGATTCACCAGGTAAACCGGACCAGTTCGGATATTTCATTTGATCTCCAGCTCATTGGAAATGGAGATATCACTGCGCCGGTAGCCGCTGGTTTTAATCCTGCTGATAACTCAATAAATGTGCCCCGAACAAACGGCTTAACAATAAACTTCAATGAAGCCATTCAAAAAGGAAGCGGGAATATTCTGATCAGGGAAAACGGTGTGATTACTCAAACCATTGCGGTTAGTTCAGCCGCTGTGGCAGTAGCCGGATCATCTGCAACTATTGATCCCACTGATTTTTCACCCGGAGCCGCGGTGAATATTGAAATGGCAGCCGGTGTATTCAGGGATCTTGCCGGAAACAACTATGCAGGAATCAGTAATGCGACGACATGGAATTTTAATATTATTAATCCTGACCTCAGCCCTCCTGCAGTGCTCAGTTTCATCCCGGCGGATAATGCAGTAAATATTGCATTGAACAGCTCTTTATCGGTCACATTCAATGAACCCATCAGTAAAGGAAGCGGAAATATTATTATCCGTGAAAATGCGGTAATAACCCAAACTATTGATGTCAGCAGTGTTGCAGTGACAGTCAATGGAAATACCGCCAGTATTAACCCGGCTGATTTTAGTCCGGGTGCTATAGTGAATATTGAAATGGCAACTGGTGTCTTCCGTGACACAGCCGGAAATAATTATGCCGGCATAGCAGATCTGACGACCTGGAATTTCAGTACGATTCCACACGATCTGACCCCGCCAACCGTTGTCAGTTTATTACCCACTGATAATGCCATTGACATTCCTGTCAATCAAAACCTGGTGATGCAATTTAATGAACCGGTACAAAAGGGAGCGGGCACTATTCTGATACGGGAAGCCGGACTGATTACCCAAACTATTGATATTGCCGCCGCATCAGTTGTGGTTGCCGGTAATCTGGTAACCATTGATGCAACTGACTTCAGTTATAGCACCGGTGTAAATATTGAGATTTCAGCAGGTGCATTGCTTGATACTGCAGGCAATCTTTATTCCGGTATTCTGTTACCTGATAGCTGGAATTTTATAACGGTTGCTGCTCCACAGGGACCGCAGACACTGATCGCATATGGCAGTTCCTGGAAATATTTAGATGATGGCAGCAACCAGGGAACGGCCTGGAGTAGTATTGCATTTAACGATGCAGGCTGGGCAAGCGGTAATGCCCAGTTAGGTTATGGCGATGGAGATGAAGCTACCATTGTGAATTTCGGACCAGATGCCAATGCCAAGTTTATCACCACTTATTTCCGTAAATCGGTCAATATTGCCAGTCCGCAGGCATTTACATCTGTTAACGGATCTGTGAAAAGGGATGATGGTGTAGTGATTTATGTGAATGGCGTTGAAGTATATCGGAATAATATGCCAGCCGGAACTGTCTCTAACACTACACTGGCCAGTACGGCAGCCAGTGATGACGGAAACACTGCATTGGATTTCACCATCAATACTTCTGCTTTTGTGAGTGGTAATAATGTAATTGCGGTGGAGATACATCAAAATGCAGGAACCAGCAGTGATCTCAGTTTCGATCTGCAGTTGATCGGATCGGTTGATCTGATCGCCCCAGCTGTGCTGACCTTCTCTCCTGCCGACAACAGTGTAAATATTCCTGTGGGCCAGAACCTGGTTATTAATTTTAATGAACCTGTCCAAAAAGGTACAGGCAATATCATTATCCGGCAAGCGGGTAATATTACCCAAACAATTGACGTAAACAGTGCTGCTGTTACAATAGCCGGCAGTACAGTTACCATTGACCCTGCTGATTTTGGAAATAATGCTTCCGTCAATGTAGAAATAGCTGCTGGTGTATTTGAAGATCTGGCAGGGAATGATTATGCTGGCATTACTGCAGCCACCGACTGGAATTTCACCACACAGGATATTGTACAGGGTCCGCAAACCTTTATCAGTTTTGGCAGTTCCTGGAAATACCTTGACAACGGCAGCAATCAGGGAACTGCCTGGAGGGCCACTGGTTTTAATGACGCAGCCTGGGCCAGTGGAAATGCCCAATTGGGATATGGAGATGGAGATGAAGCAACCGTGGTGAGCTTTGGTCCGAATGCAAATGCAAAATATATTACAACCTACTTCCGGAAAACCATCAATATAACCAACCCATTGGCCTTCGCCTCCTTTAGCGGCAGTGTAAAAAGAGATGACGGCGTGGTGATTTATGTAAATGGCGTTGAAGTGTACCGCAGTAATATGCCTGCCGGTACCATCTCCAGTACAACGCTTGCTTCCTCAGCTGCCAGCGATGATGGCAATACCGCACAGAATTTCACTATCAACAATACTGCTTTTGTCAGCGGTGATAATGTGATCGCCGTTGAAATGCACCAGAATGCTGCCAACAGCAGTGATCTCAGCTTTGACCTGCAGTTGATCGGCACAGTTCCGGGGGCTGCCCTGCTCACCCGTGGGCCTTATCTGAATATGGGGAATGGTACTGCAGTTACCATCCGCTGGAGAACTGATGCGGCTACCAATAGCCGGGTTGAACTGGGAACCAGTTTTGGCAGTTATCCGATTGTTGTAAATGATGCGGCGTCCGTCACAGAACATGAAGTAAGGGTAACCGGACTGAACGCAGATATCAAATACTTTTACCGTTTTGGCAGTTCCATTCAGGTATTACAGGCAGGTACTGATAACTATTTCACCACGCAACCCCCGGCTACAACCACGCGGAAAATGCGTTTTGCCGCTTTTGGAGATTGCGGCCGGAACGATAATAGCTTCCAGTCAGGATCATTAAGTGCTTATCTGAATTATGTAGGCAGCAATCCGGCCGAAGCCATGTTATTACTCGGTGATAATGCTTATGAGAATGGTACTGATCTGGAATACCAGTCAAACTATTTCAATGCCTATAGCAGTAATATCCTGAAGAATCACCAGCTCTTCCCTGCACCGGGCAATCATGACTATGCGAATTCTGCTGCCCGGCAGGATGACCATAATGTGCCTTACTATTCTATATTCACGAACCCTGCCAACGGTCAAAGTGGTGGTGTGGCTTCAGGTACAGAAGCCTATTATTCATGGGACTGGGGGAATGTTCACTTTCTTTCACTGGATTCCTATGGAGAAGAAAATGGGGGCACCACACGGCTGTACGACACATTGGGTGCACAGGCTGTATGGGTGAAACAGGACCTGGCAGCCAATACCAAACCCTGGGTGGTTGCTTACTGGCATCACCCTCCTTATACAATGGGCAGTCATAATTCAGATACGGAATCAGAACTGATCAATATGCGGCAGAACTTTATCCGTATCCTGGAGCGGATGGGTGTTGACCTTGTGCTCTGCGGACATAGCCATGACTACGAAAGATCATACTTGCTGAATGGACATTATGGCAATGAAGCTTCTTTCAATGTAAATACCCATACACTGAGCAATTCAAGTGGTAAATATGATGGCAGTGCCAATTCCTGTACTTATAAAACGGTGAATGGACAGAACCATGGATCCGTTTATGTGGTGGCCGGATCAGCGGGTGCTGATGGCGGTGTACAGGCAGGCTATCCGCATAATGCCATGCCCTGGTCGGTGGACGATGGCGGCATGTTTTATTTTGAAGTGGAAGATAACCGGCTTGACGCCAAATTTATCCGCAGAACAGGTGTAATCAGCGACCAGTTTACCATTATGAAGAATGTAAACCGGAGCAATAACCTGACCATTAGTGCCGGCACTCCTACTGTACTTACGGCAAGCTGGATCGGTAATTACAGCTGGAGCACAGGAGAAACAACCCGAAGCATTACGGTATCTCCGTTGCTGAGCACCAATTATACGGTAACTGATGGATTGAATTGCATTACCGACAACTTCCAGGTAACTGTATCCGGAACATTTACGAGATTGAAACCGGATGTAAAAGAAAATACGATAGAGAGTCCCGTATTCAGTATACAGCCTACCCTGGCAAAAAGAGGACAGGTAGTGCAACTCCTGTCATCAGAAGCGGCACCGGTGGATGCAATACTGACAGCGATGAACGGACAACAAATCCGCAAATTCAGATTCAGCGGCACCGGTGTGCTGGAAACAAACCAGCTTCAGGCAGGTGTTTATTTATTGCAGATCAGGAATGGCATTGGTCGGCAGCTGACGAAAAAAATTGTGATTACAGAATAATCAAAACCGGCAGGTGCTTTGCAGCAGCAGTAGTACCTGCCGGTCATTAATCATCTTCACTTTCAATTGTGGGTGCCTGAGGCAGCAATAGCTGCCTTATCTTTACATTTAAACAAACCCTGCACTGAAGGATGGGTCGTTGATACCTGCACCGGATTCCGGACAGTCATTCACCAACCGGATCAGTTGCCCAACAGGTATGCACCCCCGAATCAAACAATTACTGGATTGTACAGCGCTGGAGGAGAAAGAACAGGCCAATAAATACCGGCTGGATCAGGCGCATACGCTCAAACAACTCAAGGCAGAAGGACTGGCCCTGCACCCGCTGATCATTACCCGGAAAAGTTTTGGTTATGCTGATTATCCGGAAATCAGTTTCAGGCTCCCCTACCCCCCGGAAAATAATCTGTTCAGGGATGGTGCCGCGATCGAATGTTTTATGGCGGGGGAAGATCCGGTAAGAGCAGTGTTACTGAACTTAGACGGAAAGAAGGGAGAATTCAGATTGTTTGCTCCTGATTTCCCGGACTGGATCGAAGACAATGGCGTAGGTATCAAACTGGCACCTGATACCCGTACAACCGGTATCATGAAAGACGGCTTGAGAGCCATTGAACAAAATAAAAACCTCTTCCGTTTATTTGAAACCCTTCATGGAGATATTGAAACAGCAAATCCCTTAACTCAACGGACAACTGCAAAGAACAATGTATGCATTGATTCCAGTTTGAATCCCAGTCAGCAGGAAGCTGTACAGGCCATTCTGGAAAATGAAAGTATTTGTATTGTACATGGTCCACCCGGCACGGGTAAAACCACCACCCTGGTGGAAGCCATTGTACAACTGGTGAAGCAAAATGAAAAAGTACTGGTATCGGCTCCGAGTAATACTGCGGTTGATCATATTGCCAGGGGATTATTGAAAAAAGGAATCCGCTTATTGCGTGTGGGCAACAGCAGTAAGGCTGATGTGGATTTATTCCCTCATACACCGGAGGGAAAAATGGCCAACAGTAAAATTCAGCAGGAAATCAAGCAGCTCCGGATCAGGGCGGAAGAGTTCCGGAGAATGGCGCTGAAGTATAAAAGAAGTTTTGGAAAAGCTGAACGGGAACAACGTAATCTTTTATTTAAAGAAGTGAGAGCCATCCGTGATGAAATCCGGAAAATACAGGACTATGAGGAAGAAAAAATGATGAGTGATGCTGACGTTATTGCCGGCACACCGATCGGCTTATATGATGCCGGCTTAAAAGGTAAAAAATTTCAAACCCTGATTATTGATGAAGCCGGGCAATGTATTGAACCACTGGCCTGGTGTATTTTTCCTTTGGCAGATAAAATAGTACTGGCCGGAGATCATTTGCAATTACCGCCTACGGTATTAAGCCAAGAAGCTATGGCACTGGGGTTAAACCGCTCCATTCTGGAAACGGCAGTCAGTAAAGTCCCTTCTGTTTATTTACTCGACACTCAATACCGGATGCGTGCGTCCATTGCCGGATTCAGCAGCAACTATTTTTATAGAGGAAAATTGCAAACAGCCAGTTCACTCTCAGGCAAGACCGGCGAATTGGTATTTATTGATACAGCAGGTACCGGCTATGAAGAAATTCATGGTCCGGATGGAGTAAGCCTTCAGAATGAAGGGGAATTACAACTGATCAAACAATTAATGGAGCTGGAAAATTTTGAGATCACGCAAACAGCCATTATTTCTCCATATTCTGGTCAGGTATCTGCGGCGAGGGCAGGTTTACCGGAGGGTCTCCGGATCAGTACCATAGATAGTTTTCAGGGACAGGAAAAGGAAATCATCATTCTCTCACTGGTGAGGAGTAATGATGAATGTGAAATCGGGTTCCTGAAAGATTACCGCCGTATGAATGTGGCCATCACCCGGGCAAAAGAAAAACTGATCGTTATCGGAGACAGTGCCACGATTGGTGCCGATCCTTTTTACCGGGCCTTCCTGGAATATACAGAGCAGTACGGTGTTTACCGTACTGCCTGGGAATTCAATACCTGATTGGTTATTTCAGTGCTTTGAGTAATAAACGGGTGCCTTCATCCAATGCCTTGCCGGCTGCATCATCGGCTTTACCTTCATACTTTCCGCCGGGGTTTTGTTCAGAACGCGTGGATCCATCTGAAAGATTGGTCAGTACCATCTTCGCTTCAATATTGAAGGATACCGCTGCATTGGGGTCAGTATTTTTAATCGCTTTGAGTAAACCTCCCACTTTGCTGGCCTGTTTCATTTTCAGGATTTCAGTGGTAAGCAAGAGATCACAGCTTTTTGATTTCGCATCTTCAGCTGAACTAACAGCAACTGCTTCCACATTGGAGGCGTTAAAACTACCCACCATGTGTTCCTGTAAAACGGGGGGCTGGAGTTGTGCATCTGTTTTGGGTTCCAGAATACCAACCCTTAACACCCCTGCTTTCTTTTCACCGGGGTCTGCTATTTTTCCGGTATTATCATCTTTATATTTATCAGTTACTCCTTTCATCATCCCTCCCATATCAAATTTATCCTGCAATTCATCGATGGAAGCAGCAGCAGTATAACCCGGTGGAATTTCAAAAAGCATTGAATCCTGTTTACCGTTTATCAGTTCGATGGTTTCCAGATCGGTTACAAATTCAGAGGTACTGGCTTGTCCGCCCATAATCATGGTTCTTTTTTCGATCAGCGGGAATCCCAGTTTACCTTTTCCGGAACGGCGGGTTACAAATCGATCCATACAGTCAGGTTTCTGGGAGCCGCCATTTGGACTCTGGGAAGGTTTGTACCGTACTGGACAGTTGAAATCAGGCAGATCAATATACCAACCATCAGTTTTAATGATCATACTGTCTTTCATCATACAGGCATCAGCAGAGGGTTTCATTTTCTGGGTGGTCCAGATATGCCGGGCGGTAAACCCATGCATTTTCTTGCGCTCACCGGTATCGGTGATATTATAGTAATTATAGATGATCCCGCCTTTTTTGGTACTAACCGGAGTTGTTTTGGGCTTAGCCACCGGTTTGGCATCTTCATCAATCACTTCTTCATTATCATTCGCAAAGGGTTCAATAAAGAATAATTTCTTTTTCGTATTGAGTGTTACCATTCTTTGTTTGTCACACTGCTCGATGGTAACCACATTATTTTCCTGTCCCATATAACCGCTGTTCTCAGTTCTTTTACGCATGGGTTTGACGTAAATAACGGACTCCTGTTTCATCCCCATCATGCTGGTGGATTGTCTGAGTTTGTAATGTTGCTGGGCGTAGCTCTCAGTACTGCAGCAGGATGCGGCAATGGCAACAGCGATTGCCAGGAAGATTGGTGTGTGTGATTTCATATTTGAGGTTTATTAGTCAAAAGTAGACAGAATCTATAACTGAAGGGTTGCCTTTGGATGAATCGTGTATTTTATTTCATGAACTGTAAACATTTCCTCTCTTAGCTTCATAAAGAATCCCTGACAGAAACCCAGGTTTGCCGGATACCGATGGTCCTTACCAGTGCATTTAAGATTTTGGCATGATCCGGATGCAACCGGATACAGCCATGGGAAGCCGGGTTTCCCAGTTTGCTGAAATTACCCGGAGTGGTACCATGGATCGCATAACCGTTTCTTAGAAATACAGCATAAGGCATATTACCCAGTCCCAGGTAATTGCCGCCCGGGAATTTCCGGGAGGTGTATTTGGTGAGCACCGGACCTTCCGGGTTCAGTTCCATGGCAGGAGTTTCATACTTTTTACCCTTGCCTGTTGACACTTTAAAAGTATCTTTTCTTTCACCCAGTATATTCAGATAGAGCAGCTGTCTGGCTTTATCTATTTCTACAAACAGGATACAATCACTGCCATGACAGCGTAGATTGGTCGTTGAATCTTTTGCCAGCAGGAATGAATCCACTTCCCTGATATTGGCTTTTATAATGGCTTTTTCCTCTTCCGTATAACCGGCCGTCGTTGTTATCTTTTTTCTAACGGTATCCATTTGTGCGATCAGGTGGGCTTCTTCTTTCCAGAGGGTATCGAAATGCTGCAACAGATTATTCAGGGAGTCGCGGCCAGGAATAAACACAGCGTTATCAAAAAGGTTACTGGTATCTGCCGGTTTAAGGTTTTCAGGTCGCAGCATGGAATCCCGGAATTGCTTGTAATCAAAATGCTCCGGCAGACCCGGCTTCTGGCTTCCGGCGCAGGAGAAAAGTATACAAGCCCCTACAACAACATATAAGTAATTGGTAACAGGAAGGAAAATAGTACGCATGTGACAGAGATATATTGCAAAATTACAATTAAGCAGGTCAATCCCTGAAAAGGATGGCCTGATTGAAATCATTCTGAAACTGCCAGATGCACTGATGCTGGTTACTGCTGGATGATATATACGACCCCACCGGTATTCTGGCGAAGTGGTCCGGATTTCAGGGTCCCTCCATAACCCGGGCGGTCGAGGGAGGTATACCAGCTGTACTGTGTGTTGCCGATGGATTTGATCTTGCCCCGGATTGCCTTATCATCAAAAGAGGAGTAATAACGGATAGCAGTGCTCCCGACGGTTTTCAGATTCCCCTGCAATTGCGGGTCATCAAAACCCTGATAATATTCAATAACCGAGCTGCCCATGAATTTTATTTTACCCTGGACTGATTTCTGGTCATATCGCCCGTAATAATCAAAGAAGAGCCTTCCGATACTCCGGATCTTCCCTACAAGGTCAGGCGTTTCATAGCCCTGATAATACGTGATAATGGCTGAACCAATACTCTTCAGTTTCCCTTTTGACACTGAATCAGCTTCTGAACCATAATATTCGATTCTTCCCATATAGGGTTGCAGGTTCCGGGCATAGTAGTTACCGGAGTACATAGACTGTACTTCAATACCCCATTCCAGGATCTTTCCTTCAGGCGAAATACGAATGAGTACTTCCCTGTCGGTCAGGAGGCTAAAATAATTGAAGCTGGTTCCATTGCTAAAACTTACCTGGGCCAGTTCCTGTGAACCGGCGCTGTAAAAACGGAGCAGGCCTATGCCAAAAAGAATATAACGGAGAATGGTCATGTGCAGCTGCAAAGGTAAGCAGCTCACGGAGAACCTGTTTATCCGCTTACATCCATTTGGCAAGGAATATGTTAAACTCGTGGCGCAGTTCGTTGAAAATTTTTCCAAAACTATCCACCTGGTCTTTTAGCTGTGCATGTTCCCCGTTATGACGGCTGTCCATACGTCCGGCATGTTCTTTTGCCTCGCCAGCTACCCAGCCATCGTGTTCACGGATACTGTGACGCAATTCATCAATGTTATTTCTTTGAACGATGAACTGATTCTGAAAATGTTCTACGCCTGCCATGGCATCATGCACATTATTCTTTTTAACGATCTCTATCAGGCGGCCTTCCAGCAGATCAAGGTCATCTTTATAAAAATCAATGGCCTTGATCCAAACCTGGTGATCGTTACCGCAATGAGATACAGAGGTGTAATTCATAATGATGGGTTTTTGTATGACTATAAAGTTGGCTGTTCCCGGACCGGAGGGGTATGATGGGAGTCATCCCTTCCGCTGAGATATTTCAGTTCAAAAAAGGGAACCGGCTTTGTTTGGTCTGCTTCCTTAAATACCCGCCAGTAACTGCTTTGAGCAGTTAAATTTTCCCTTCCCCTCACGGATTCCGCTCAAATAAAGCCGCATTCAGTTATTTTTACAGACAGCAAAACAATACTATGAAACAGCATTCAGGTTTAGTATGTATGATGGTTCTGTTTACGACAGTGAGTTGCGCCAATCCCGGCGATGCAGATACCAGTAAACCCGTGGAGACCAAGAAGCCAAATACCAGTTATAAACCGGCATTTACCGGGCAAACGAGGATCAGTGCTGTTAAAACCAGCACCCCTTATAAAACAGATAAACTGGCTGAAAAACTGGGCCGGCCATGGGCGGTCATTCCCATGCCAGACGGCCGGTTGCTGATCACAGAAAAATCAGGGTACCTGATCCTGCTGAAATCAGACGGATCACTCGTTAAAAAAATTACCGGTCTTCCTCCGGTGGACGACCGCGGCCAGGGTGGACTACTGGATGTGGCACTGGACCCCGATTATAATCAGAATAAAATCATTTACTGGTCATTCTCCGAAAAAACAGGCAACAACAATCAGACTGCAGTTGGGAAAGGAAAACTAAATGAGGATAAGGGACTGGTAGAAAATGTGCAGGTCATTTTCCGTGCAGGTCCATTACTCAACAGCACACTGCATTTTGGATCCAGGTTGATATTTGACAAGGATAATAACCTTTTTGTGAGTACCGGGGAGAGATCTAATATGGATGGGCGGGTACAGGCCCAGTCCTTACAATCCGGATTAGGAAAAATTTTTAAAATTACAAGGGAAGGAAAACCTGCAGCCGGCAGCCCCTTTGGCAGCAGGTCAGACGTGGTTCCCGGTATATATGCATATGGTTTCCGGAATCCCCAGAGTCTGGATTTGCACCCGGTTACCGGCGAGCTCTGGGAGGCTGAATTTGGTCCCAGGGGTGGTGATGAACTCAACCTGGTCAGGGCCGGCAAAAACTATGGCTGGCCTGTGATCACTTATGGACTGGAATACAGTGGTTCAGCTGTAGGTGAAGCCATCCAGCAAAAAGCCGGAATGGAACAACCGGTGTATTACTGGGATCCGGTGCTCTCCCCCAGTGGAATGAGTTTTTACAGAGGAAATGCAATTCCTGAATGGAAGAACAATCTCTTCATCGGAGGTTTGAGCAGTGCTCATATTTGCCGGCTGGTGATTGTCAATAATAAAGTGGTGGGAGAAGAAAGACTACTCACTGATAAAAATGAGCGTTTCAGGGATGTGGCTTATTATAACGGGGCATTGTATACGGTTACTGATATGGGGAATTTATACCGGATCAGTAAAAAATAAAAATAGGTGATGAGATGGTTATTCTGACACGAACCATCTCATCACATCACATCATTTATAAAACTGCTGTGACAGGTTGTTGGAGACTACTTTAAATATGTCGTTCTTCTTTACAAAATGGTAGACGTTATTGATGGCCTTGATATTCGGGTCTGAGAGGTGCTTTTCATTATAAGGCACCAGCATATCTTCCTCTGTTACCTGACCATCATCACTGAATGTTTTTTTGATAACCCGGTAGCTGAAATGCCAGGGGTTAAATTCAGAACCGTTATTATTATAGCTGTCGTTAAATCCTTCAAAAATCAGTTCGCTGGTATGGCCACTGTGGCTTTCCAGGTTGCCGGTGATTTCCACCCAGACATCCATGCTGGGGTCATCGTGAATGATTCCGCTGTCCCAGGCTGTTTCTCCGTTTAAAAAAACGACCAGCCTGTTATCGACATGCCTGATATTGATCCAATACTCATTTCTCATGATGATTGTGGTTTTGTTTTAAAAAAAAATTCGATGCAAAATAAATATAGTCTAAAATAAGCCGGGTGATGAAAATTAGAATCTTTCCTGATTGTAGTTACCCAAATTCAATGGAAGACTGAAAGCCGGGGCCGTTGGCATCAGGGTATGGGTTGCTGCCGGTAGAGTTTCCAGAAGTAATGAACAGCCGCCAGTACATCTTCCTCAGCCTGGTTCTGGGTATTGGTGAGCGGAATCATCTTTCGGTATCCCTTTTTAGGATCATCCTTTACAAATTCAAGGATGAGCATAAAATTGTCTTTAATAGTGATTGTTTTTTCCTTTTGTCCGATAGTGGCTTTGAGCAGGCCCTTCCAACTGGTCACCAGCCTTTCATCCTGGTAAATGCCTTTCCGGTTGACCCGGATATAAACCCGCTTGCTTTGGGCCTTGCGAAAGAATAACCAGGCGGGGATCAGTGCCAGACTGAAAATGATACTCTGGTAATCGATATTCCGGAACTGCAGGAGGATAGCATCAATCAGTCCGTACAGGAAGAGGGCTGAAAAAAGGATGGCCATAATATAATTGAGCCATTTTTCTTCTTTCACTATAAACTGTGAGTCGGGTGTTAATGCTGGGGGCATCCTGCAATTTCAGGATTTTTCAGGGAATCTTTGATCGGATTATAAAAAACAAAACGGCGGGTACTACCCGCCGTTCGTGTATGAAGCATGAAAAATCCTGTCAGTTGGTCGGTCTACTTGAGTGCGGTGATGGCACCGGCGCCGTTGGTTTCCTTTTCCAGGAAGCGCATCAGGTCACTGGTAGCATAAGCAGCTGATTTAGTCAGGCTCACAGTACCCGTTAATTCATAATAAGACCGGGTGCAGTTGGTCACAAAAATACCGGTGAGGGAGGGATCCGCATCATTGGTGGACATATCCATCACATTCAGTTGTTTGATATTTTTATCAATAAAGGGGTAATTATTTTCCTTCAACTCTGCATCCAGCAATACAATCTTACCATCGCGGGCAATATTGATTTTAAGTTTTTTTACTCCGTAGTATTTTTCACCGTCAAACTCAAACCAGGTGTGAGAATAACCCGTGTATTTGCCTTTTACCTTGCTGATATATACTTCGTAGTCCTGCACCTGACCAGTGGAATCATTTTTCATTTGTCCTTTCCAGAGACCGGTTATATCCTGTGCGGGGAGCAAAACAGGAATCGCGAACGCCACAATGGCGAGAAGAATCGTTTTCATGAGGGTGGATTTAAACTTGTACTGTAAAGGTACATCGGCGATGAGCCGTCAGGTAGTAATTACAGTAAATCTTGCAGAAAAAAACACTTAAATCGTAAGTTTCCTGAGAAAAGATTCGTGTTCATCCCTGTGGCAGGCTATTGCAACAGAATCTTTCCTGTTTCAATCAGGCCTCCGTTACTGCCCAGTAATTTATAAATGTAGTAGCCTTTGGTCAGGCCCCTGAGGTTGATAGCGGGAGGAAGTTCGGGGTAATCAGCCATTTTGCGGCCACCCATATCGAATAACTGTAAGCGGCTGCTGGCAGGGGTACCTTGTTGTAAAACCCAGCTCAATGCTGTTTCCCTGTTTGCCGGGTTGGGGTAGAAAAGAATTTTTCTTTGTCCCGAGGTAAGTACACTGATGATATCGGTATAGACCATGGCCCCGCTCCGGAGCCTTATTCTGGCCCTCCAGTAACTGGTTCCCTGAGGTATATCTTTTACCTGGAAATGATACTCAAAAAAAGAACCGGTTTTTTCGGCTCCTACTACCCTGAGCAGTTGCCCCCCTGCTCCTATCCATTCGTAATAAATGGAATCTGTATACACCGGGGCACTGAGTTCCAGCACAAGATCCAAAACATTTCCATCCTGCAGATTATAGAAAAAAGTGCGGTAAAAGCATTGTACACCCTGCAATCCAACTTCAAATGCAATGCTACGGGCAGCAGGAATGCCGGTTGAAAGTATGGGCTCTACCGCGAATACACGTTGCGGATACTGGTTCCGCCTGATAATGGTAAAAGTATCGGTTGTTGTATACAATCTTTTGAGATAGGCACTGTCAGTTAAAGCGTAAACACCGTACCCAAATGCATCCAGGTGTTTTTTCCAGGAGAGGCCAAGTGAATCGGCACATAGAAAATCAATTTGTGGCCGTAGTACCGGGTGGATCATGAATTCCCGGAAAAGAAATTGCCGAATGGAGTTTCCATTCTAAATAAGGCTCTGCTGCTGGTATCCCGGATTGACCAGGAATAAAAATTACTGTATAGCTTTTGCCCGGTTTTGATCAGTTGCCAGCTGTTGCCATTATTGTAGCTGATATACAAATTGCCGGTTTGGTTGGTATCAGTCACAATGGCTCTCCAGCGTATATCAAGCAATGGATTTTCTTCCCGGTTTACATCAGATGTATGTTGAGGGCTGGTAAACTGAAAGGTTTGGAGCGTATCTGCTGAAAAGGCAATATGAAACGGAAGAGGCCCATTGATCACTTTTGTTCCGTTTACTCTGATGAGCCAGTTGCCGGCTACAGGCAATTCAATACTCAGTTGTTCAGTTGTATGGATAGAATCTCTTCCACGGACTGACTGTTTTTTGAGTGAATCAGTATTTGCCGCCTTACTCAGTACCCAGGGATAGTAAATGGTTCCTGTTACCGGTTCAACCAAACTCAGATCAAGATCATGAATGAGTGCACGGCTGGTATTCACCTGTGCAGCACTGTCTGTCCAGGAGAGGGTAATCTTTACTTGAGAAATCCCAGCAGGTATATTTATGTTTTTAGTCCATTGTTGTCCTTGTGTTACTGCCGCAACATCTACTCTTTTTTCGCGGATGGTCCGGATAGCTTCCAGGCTATTAAGTAACCCATATCCGGTTTTGTGATCGATACCGGGCAGATGGATATCATCAGCGCTATTGAACAGTACGGCTTTTATCAATGAGGCGGCAGGAAGAGTGTTGTTGTTACTGTCTGCATAAACCTGTTGCATTACCGCAACGGTACCGGAAACAAGGGCTGCGGCATCTGAAGTACCGTTCGGGCCAAGGGCAATCAATTGAGGAGCAATTCTGCCGTCGGATAAGGGCCCGCAGGAACTTTCAGGGGCAATAACATTTTTATTATCTATGGCACCTACTGTGATCACATTTTTTGCTGCTTTAAAATTGCCGGTGATATTGGCATAACCGGTTAATCCCGCATAGGGCCCGGTTGTGGCTGCAGCAGTTCCCTGGTTACCGGCAGAAAAAACATGGACAAAATTTTTATCAGACCAGGTATGTGCATCATAGCTCAGGGCTTCAGCACCATAGAAGGATTGGATCACGGTGCCGTATGAATGATTTTGAACCGAGACTCCGGCCGATTGCAAAACAGCCGGATCATCGGCAAAAAGATTGTCAAAACTGCTGGGGAAGAAGCGGCAACCCCAGGCAATGCCTCTTCCATCATAAAAACTATTTCCGGCCCCTCCGATAATGGTGGATACAACCGTGGCATGGGGCGTTATATTCCCCGCTGCCAGTGATGATGGGAGTATCCGTTTATACAGATCCAGGTCGGCCTCCTGCATTCTTTGTTCTTTCACCCCAACCACAATATTTTTCCCATTCGCACCGGGGATGGAATAGTCAACCGCACTTAATCCATGAAAGCTGCGGTTATAGCCAATGATAGCTACTTCCGGTTTGGCTAACGGTTTTGTATCTGCGAAAATGAGTTGTTTTAAAGGCAGGATTTTTTCCAGGAATATAGCCGGTGTCGTACTGATTACCACAGAAGAAGAAGGTTTATTCTGTGAAAGGATATGGACGCCCTTAATAGTTTTCAAAACGGCAATCAGCTCTTCCAGACTGGTGGCCGTCAGTATATATTCCTGATCCCGGTTTACTTTTTAATTTGAATCTGCAGATCGGGGACAGTTTCCATTGATCATTGGCTGATTGTACTGCTCCGATCTTTTGAAGGGTTCCCATTTCCTCCTGGCTTTGGATCAGTACGATAGCGGATGAATCATCGAGTTGCCTGTAAACCCGGATACTATCCGGCTTCCGGCCATTCCAGCTAAGCAGGTAATAAGGCTTCTGAGGATTGAAAACAGGCAGTTCTTTGGATGCCCTGTAATTGGCATATTTTTCTTGTCGGGCTTCCTGATTGGACTGAGCAACGGCAAACTGGGTTATAAAAATGCAGCTTCCGGTTAGTAAACCGGTTCTGTACCTGGCAATAAAATGAAAGATGTACCCCATATTCCGCTGCAAGAAAAATAAAAATACGTATTAGTTATATCTGCTGTAAATAAAAAAGGATCCCTTCTCTCATGAAGGGATCCTTTTAACAAAAGCTTTTTATTAATATACATAGTTCAGTGCCGTGCCATCAGCTGAGCTGAAAGCCGGGTTACTATTCGTGCAGGCCATCATCCAGGAATTATAACCTCCTGTAACGGTGGTGGGTGTTCCGGGAATCCAAACGGCTCCCACACCTGCCGTACCTTCATTTACATTTTGTCCACAGCTGGAACGGTTCATGTAGTCAGTATGACGGAAACCGATACAATGTCCGATTTCATGAGCAATTACTTCATCTACTTTATTAGCCGTATTCAGATAGCTGGTGGCACAACTGCTGGTGCTGAGCGTAAAGCCACTGGAGGGGTTACCGCTTGCCGTGGGAAACCCGGAAGCCTGTCCGAGAATACAACCGCCACCGGAAGTACCGAGGTTACGGCCGGTAATCACAATATTACCTCCGGATGTAACACGCTGGAACCTGATCCTCAGGTTAAGAGCATTGTAACGCGCTAATGCCTGATCAAGACCGGTGGAATAATAACTGGGGAATCCGGAACCAAGTCTAACCGTAATGGTGCGCTGACTGGTACCCGGTGTGCTAACGACATTGGTGGTACGATAATGTTCCTCTCCTGCAATGATTAACTCATGGGCAGGTGCCGTAACAGCGAGCTCATCCAATTGGGCTTTAGTGAGCAGTATATCTCCTTCAACCAGGTAGTCCCCATCGCTGGTTTTTTCAGCCCAGTTTCCATTGAAACCAGCAGACTGAATCAGGTTACGCTCATCGGCACTTAATGCAGAGGCATCAGCCTTGTCTGAAGAAGATTTTTGACAACCGATCATGACAACCGCAAGCATGGCTGCCATTCCTGTGGAATAGATCATTCTTTTCATGTGAGTGTGTGTTGGTTTAGTTAATAAAAAGACCTACCTAATGTAATACTAATTTCTGTTCTAAAAACAATATCTGCAGGGAGGTGGAAAAAAAATGATGCTGAATGAGGATATCCCCTTAGTCTTTCTACCGTTGTGTGGAAGACTGCACCCGGTTTGAATGGATGCCTGCTTCAACAAATTTTTACTACTTTCAATCTGGAATGCTACGTAATACTGCCATATTTCTAATCTTATTATTTCTCCTCATTTTTCAGCCAGGTGCTGATGCACAATCGGTATATCATTTCCGCTACCGTTTCAATCAGGACGGTGACTCTCTCCAATACCGGGCCTTCCTGCTGCGGAATGATGATGGTTCGGGTATGATCAGGGTCCGGTATTCCCCCGGAAAAGGAAGAGAAGATATCCTGGTGGAATCGGGTATTGAAGAATATTATCCAACTGGAAAAAATGGCCTTCCGGATACCAGTCTGCTTTATATCAAGGCAACTGATCCTTCTTTTATCATGACCGACGGGAAGGAGGTTTTTAATCCTCCCCTGTTTGTTTTCAGGTACCAGACCAATAGTGGTTTTTTTGAACCGGAAGTAGTTATCTCTGAAAAATCGGGCAGCCCCTATCCGGGATCCGAATTCCGTTGGGAATTTTATGACCGTACGGCATTAAACAGGGAATTTGTTTCGGTTTTTTTCAATACCGATGATGAGTTTTATGTCAATATGTTTCGTCCACTGACCCGGGGCTTATCTGTGGCGGAAAAAAAGATAAAGATGCATTTGCTGGTTGTAGCCGATACTTTGGATAAAAAGCTGGGCAAGGCCATTATCCTGGATGTTAAAAAAGTAATGGAGACATTCGAAGGCATCAGCAAATTCCTGGGTATTCGGTTCTTACCCGTTATTGTTCAGGGTAAAAATTATGGTAAAGCAGGTGTACAGGCTGCACTCAGCAAATTAAAAACAGTGGTTAGCCGGGATGATATCGTTATTTTTTATTACTCCGGTCATGGTTTCCGCATACCTGAAAAACCAGGCAAGTATCCTAATCTGAAACTGAAAAATGTTATTGCTGCACGCCCTGCCAATTTCAGAGTGGATACTGATAGTCTGATCTGGGTTAAAAAGGAAAGGGACCTCAACATTAATCAAACCATGAACCTGGAAGAGATTTTAAAACGATCCGTAAGATGGGCGCCCGGTTCAATCTCGTCATCGGGGATTGTTGTAATGATGATATCTTTTCTGTAAATATTGAAGGCCGGAAGCCATCTAATACCAAGGGATCAGGTATTGAATGGGATGAAGCGAATATCCGTTCTTTGTTTTTGAATAAGACACCTTTATCAGTTATTGCAACAGCCGCCAAAGAAGGGCAAAGGGCGGCTGCCAAAAATGGTTTTGGCAGTTTCTTCACTGAGTTTTTAAAGAAATCAATAGAGAGTCATTGCAGCCGGATCAGGGCCAATGTAAGCTGGGACCTGGTATTGACCCAGGCCAAAATAAAAACCAGTCAGCATTTAATGAACAGCTGCAAGGAACCCAAGACAGCAGAAAATGGCTGTGTACAAAATCCGGATTCCAATATTTTTATCGGTCGTTGATTTACTCCTTAGATTGGATGGAACCGGTGAGTGCTGTCCATTTTGACGAAGAACGATAATCGTTCCAGCTTTCATCATATTTCAGCACCCAGTAATAGTTAAATCCGCTTTTTACGGCCCTGCTTAACCAGTTCCATGCTTCGTTGGTATTTTTTGTTTTGGCGTATAATCGGGCGATCGTGTACATGGTTTCCGAATGATCTGAATGCCGGCTGAGATAGTCTTTGTAAACAGGAATGGCCAACAGGGGTTTATTAGCCAGTAAATTTAAGCGGCCTTCCAGGTCCGTAATTTCATCCTGCCGGTATGGGTGGATATTCCTGGCCTCCGCCAACAGAGGTGTGGCATCCGTAAAACGGGCCGCATAAATGCAATAACGGGCCAGTATTATCTGATCATTATAATTGATTTCCTTCCGGCTGTATAACGAATCCAATTGTTCCAGCGCGATCCCATAATTGTAATTGATGATGCTGGTATGAACAAACTTGCTGCGGGTATTCGCATTGGATGGTTGCAGGACAATGGACTTTTTGAAATACCGGTCTGCGCGTTGTGGTAATCCCTGCCAGACATAACAATTACCGATCTTATCATTTATTTCTGCCAGCATTTCCTCATCATTGATCAAAGAGTCTGCTTTTTTCAGGTAAGTAATCGCCTCAGTGAGCGGGAAATCGATAGTTCCTTTGAACTCATATAATTCATTGGTTCCCGGAACAAAACTGGTTTTAGACTGCTGTGCCCTATATATGATCCTTGCTGAATGATACAATTCCTGATCAGAGTCGGTTTTGATATATTTTTTGTCACTGCTGAACAGGTCCGGTGTGGTATTATACAAATCAACCATTAATGTCCCCGCTTTATAGTACCACTCTCCCCGATCAGATTGCCGACTGATCATCCGGCAATACAAGCCAAACAATTCATTTGTTACAGTTTCTTTATCGGGTATCAGTTCTATCGCTTTGATGGCATCTGCATAACGGCCGGTATTTTCCAGCAGGTAGAAGAGTTTATAATAAGCGGCCTGCTCATCGGGGATATCCCTGATGATGCGGCGGAACTGTTTTTCTGCTTCTTCAAAATGATTCCATTTTTCGTACACAGTACCCAGGAAGAAACGGGATATTTTTTTCTCCACCCAGGCCATCCGGAAACGGACCATCACGCATGGATATCTTCCCGATTTCGGCAGTTTCACTGCATTTGAATCATATTGCGGAAATAATTGCAGCAGGGAATCACAGTAACGTTTAAATGAATTGGAATCCAGGTGGTACTGTACGGCATAATTAAAAATAATATCCGCTTCCTTCCAGCGTTGCTGGTTAAATAATATTTTACCCAGGGCATGAAAGGCCAACGGGTGACGGGGGTCGATCCGGATGACCTGTTTAAATTTTGATTCTGCCTTTTTAAAGTCTCCGGAATCCACATAATTCAACCCTATCATAAAATGACCCAGGGCATCATTGGGTTTTACTTTTGAGGTATCAAAATCGCAGGGCGGAGGTGGTAGTTCCGGAGGGAATACTGCAAAACCTTCATTATAATGGTTTAAAGTTGGGATAAAATTAAACCCTCTTTTTCTTTTATCTGCCTCCAGAAAATTACTGTCTGCTTCTGCATAACGGGTCGTATTCATACAGATATAACCCATTCTCTCAAAAGGCAAGTAGTGCCGGCTGTTCATGCGGATACTTTTTCGGAAATGTTCTTCCGCCAGCAGGAGATTACCTTTTCTTTCCTGCAATAATCCGGTATTGACAAAATTGCCCTGGAATTCAGGTTGCAGTTTCCAGGCAATATCCAGTGCTTTTGCTGCTTCTGACAGATTATTTTTTCCCATGTAAATGCCTGAAAGGTTCGCCCAGGGAATGGCCCAGGTGGGGGCGATCATGGTAGCCCTTATTAAATGCTGGATGGCTTTTGTTTCGTTTTGCTGGTAGAGATAAAGTATCCCCAGTTCATTGTGTACATAGGCGGCTCCGTCTTCCAGCTCTACTGCTTTTTGCTGAGCCTGCATAGCCGAATCCAATAAAGGTTTTGTATTCGTAGTCAGCGGAATTTGCAGGCGGTAACTGATACCTTTAAAATAATAGTATTTCACCTGCAGGATATGGGCCAGCTCATTGGTCGGGGCAACCAGTTTGAGTGCAGTGGCAAACATTTTAACATACACTTCGTAACCGTTACTAACACTGTTGTAATACCTTCTTCTTTCCATTTCAGCTGCATCTCCTTCCAGGTAAAGGTTGATCACTTCCTGTCCGCGATTAGCCATTAACTCCACAAGCTTTTCAGTAAACCGGCGCCTCGCATCTTTATTTTGTTGCAGCGATAGCTTCAGTTTATCGATAACAGCAGTATCGGCAGCTGACTTCAGTAATTTTTTATTTACAACCATCGCAATAAACCTGACAGGGATATCCGCTGCATTCAACCCATTCAACTCATTGAAATCAACCATCTCTTCCAGCATTTTACCACCCAGCAAATTCACAAAAAAGCCCTGGGGAGATAACCCGAGTGCTGCAGTAGTTTGTATATTATCGCCAGCAGGTGCCGGTGCCATTTGCACCATGGGATTCGCCGTTGCTGATTTTATGGAGGCCAAAGAAATTCCCAACGGCCCCGTGATCACCGGATTTTGCTTGTGCTCCTTTTGCGCCATCAGTGGATCCGTACCAATCGAATTTTGCAGGTATTGTTTTAATTCTTCCAGTGTAACCACTTTGTCGCGGGAATAATCAGCCAGTCCTTCCAGTCCCTTCACCAGATAATAGGAAAAAACCCTCTCCCGCCGGCCCAGCGTTCATCTTCGTTTGATAATTCATCGGGGCCGCAGGAGGTAATCCTGATTTCATTTCCCCTTGCCAGTCTGAGTTGTTCCCCAACAAGCAGGTTGCCCCTGTTATCCTTTCCGGCCAGGTTACCGGAGCGACAGGCATCCGTAATAATCACGACCCTGGCTCCTTTGTTAACCGAAATGGTATTGGCGATACTATTGACATCCTCAATGCGGATGGCATTGTTGATATAGTTAAAACGGGGTGTATTGGCTGCCAGCAGGAAACCGAGTTTGTGGACGGTTTTGTTTTCCACATCCCCATGTCCGGAAAAATAAAAATAGACCAGGTCGTTTTTACGACAGGTATCCATCAGCCAGTACAAAGAATTATAAATAGAGGCATAATTCGCCTGTTCATTAATCAGCAGGCGGATATTGTCTTCCGGTACATTACCTCCATTGGCAGAACGAAGAAATCGGGCAAATTCCTGGGCATCCCGGTGGGCAAAATCGAGGCGGGGTATGCCGTTGAGGTCATAGGAAGAAATACCAACAATCAGCGCATAGGTATTACCGTTAGTATTTTGTGCCGTTTGTTTGTTTTGAGCTTTTAAAAACCGGCTGTTGAACAATAAGAGCACAAGAAAAGCAACCAGGAACCTTGGCATGTATAGGAATTATACAGGAATTTACATTAAAAAACTGAACCCACCTGATCAGGCTCCAACTGCTTTCTTTACCGCCGGCGCTATTTGGGTTCCGAAAATTTCAATGGACTTCATCAGTGACTCATGAGAAGGGCCTCCCACATCCATGTGTGCGGAAAAACGGGTAAGGCCAAACATTTCCTGCAGGTATAAAATTTTTTCGATGGCTTCACTGGCATCCCCGATCAATAAGTGTCCTTTTTTACCCAAACCGGCATCAAACTGATCCCGCTGATAAGGCGGCCATCCCCTGCTGCTGCCCACCCGATTCATTTGTGCGGCATATACGGGGTAATAGGCGTCGGCAGTTGCTTTACTTTCATCCCCGAAAAATGCATGCATATGCACTCCCACCCGGTAGGAGGCTGCATCATGACCATAATGATCATGTACTTTTTTACTGTATTCAAATAGGGGTTGAAACTGAGCGGGGTTACCACCAATGATGGCAAAGATCACAGGCAATCCCAGTTTACCGGCTCTGATCACACTTTCAGGGGTACCGCCAACAGCTACCCAGATATCGAGGTGATCATTCACTGCTCTCGGAAGTATTTCCTGATCTCTGAGGGCCGCCCGGTGTTTGCCTTTCCAGGTTATAGGATTTTCAGTATTGATCTGATGAAGTAAGTGCAGTTTTTCATCGAAGAGTTCATCGTAGTCTTCCAGTTTGTAACCATACAAAGGAAAGGACTCAATAAAACTGCCTCTTCCGGCCACGAGTTCTGCCCGGCCATTGGTTAACTGATCAATCATGGCAAAACTCTGGTAGATTCTTACCGGATCAGAGGAACTGAGCACATTCACAGCACTGCCAAGTTTGATATTTTTTGTTACAGTTGCTGCAGCCGCCAGTAAAATTTCGGGAACCGATACGGCATAATCCGGCCGATGATGTTCCCCGATCCCAAAAAAATCAAGACCGAGTTCATCCATCAGTTTCACTTCTTCGATCAGTTCGCGTAAACGCTGACCGACAGAACCAGGTTTTCCGTCGCTACCGTGATGGTTATCGCCAAACATGCTGATGCCTAATTCCATGGGATGTTGTTTGGCCAAAGATATTGACAAATAAGCGGGAATAAACCCCGGCCGGAATGCTGTACACTAGTGTACAGCATGGTCCGGGATATGGCTATCGTAATAAGGATTTCAATTCCACCACTTCAAATTCAGGAGAAGAATAAAAGCAATGCTTTAATATTGGCATATGGCCATTTCCAAAAAGCACCATGATGCGGTCATTCGATGTGGGCTGGGTCCGTAGTATATTATTGAAGATGCGGAGATTCCGGTTATACCACCAGATAGAAAGAGCATCTGGCCCCTGTTGCCCGTTATTTTCAGGTAACTCGGCTGAATTAAATCCGGAAGCGAGGTAATGACCATGCATCCGCTGAAGCGTGGCCGGCTGCGCCATCAAAAGGAAATTTTCCAGCATGGTTAAGCCCAGTTGAATAGAATCACCGGCATTATAGAATGCTTTGTATTTGGCCGCCCAGTAATTGTCCCTGGTACTGTCCACCGGTTTTGCGTTGGTCCATAGTGAATCAATCCAGCTATACTTCTCTGAAAATTCACTGGAGAATGGCCATGTATATACGGCAAATACCTGGGGCAGTTTCATTTGCGTTGCGAACATGAAACCCAGCTGGTAAATTTCATTTCTTCCCAGTTTATAACGACCGGCCAGGTATTCATTATAGAGGGAATCTATCCAGGGTTGATGACTGGATTCTACATAGATCTTCGTGGGTTTAAAACGTTGAATCACTTCGGCCAGTTCCTCTATTTCTTTTTGCCGCTGAGGAGATTTGACATCAATGAATTTTGAAGAATCAGTTTTATGACCATCCAGGTTGGGATACCCAAAATGAAAAGTACCCAGTAGTAGTACTTTAGTGGGTTGCCTTTCTCCACTTAAGAGAATTTTATCGGGCTGGCTGTCATTGATTTTTTTCCAGTTCACTTTTTGTGAACGCGCTGTGAAGGAAGTCATCAGGATGGATAAGAAGAAGATATATTTCATTGTGATTCTTTTGACAAATTTTATCTTCTTCCCTTTCTCCATCAAAACCGTTCTGCCAAAGGGCTTCTTTTGTCTGCCAAGCCGGTTTTAGTCAGGGTTTGGCAGATAAAAACAAAGGTTTTGCAGACAGACCCGCAGGGGAAAGCAGGTTTGCCGTAGATTCGTTTCATGAGTAAAAAAGCACTGGTCGGGGTCTATGTTTTTTTCTTCTTCATGTATTTCTGGGGGTTTAATCTGATGGGCAATGCGAATGCAGGGCTTCCCATTCCCTGGAAGAGGATGTTTGAACCTCTTGATTTAACTTTTTACTTTTATACTGTACTCACGGTGGCATTAGCGCATTTCATGGTGTTCCGGCCTTATTTTCACCGGAGGCCAGGCTGGAAATTACTGTTGGCAATAATATCCCTGTTGGTATTCTTTATTTTCTTCCGTTACCTGGTTGAAGAAATTCTTTTTCCCCTCTTTTTGGGCTATGGGAATTATAATGCCAATACAAGCTTCCGTTATTATGTAATTGACAATGTCTATTATGGCCTGATCCGGATCTTTATTGGGTTTGTGTTGTTTTTATTTGATGAAATGTTCCGTAACCTGCAACAGCAGGCCACATTGAAAGCTCTCAACCGCAAGGCCGAGCTGAATTTTCTGCAGGCCCAGATGAATCCTCACTTTCTTTTCAATTCGCTTAATAATCTGTATGCGTTGGCGCTGGACAAACATCCTGCCACAGCTGATGCGATTTTAAAACTGGGTGATATGATGCGGTATGTTACCTACCAGCGGGAGGAATTAACCGGGCTGGACCAGGAGCTTTCCTATATCAATAACCTGCTGGCCATTGAACAATTGCGGCATGATGAACCTTTGCAGACCGTTATCAGTGTAAGTCTGGATGCCGCTGCTACAATGATACCGCCCCTGTTGCTGGTACCTCTTGTAGAGAATGCATTAAAACATGGAGATCTGTCAGACCCTGAATATCCTTTCCGGCTGGAAATAACCAAAGAAAACGGTTTACTCAGGATCAGTCTGCTGAATAAAATTTCCGGAAGCGTGGCAGAAAAAGGAGGATTAGGTTTAACTAATCTGCGCAGGAGGTTATCACTGTTGTTTCAGCCGCATCAGTATTTATTTTCAACCAGTACGACCAATGGTTTGTTCAGGGTCGATTTAAACCTTCCTGCATCATCATGAGTATCCGCTGCCTGATCATAGATGATGAGCCGTTGGCCCTGAATGTGCTGGCCGGGTATATTCAGCAGACGGCAGATTTACAATTAGTGGACCTGACCACAAGGCCCCGTCATGGGCTGACAAGGGTGCTGAACAGGGAAGCAGATTTAGTATTCCTTGATATTGAGATGAAGGAATTACATGGAATGGAATTTTTAAAACAGGCGGCCGGTTATGCGCATTTTATTCTCACTACTGCTTATCCGGATTATGCCCTGCAGGGATATGAATTTGATGTTAAGGATTATCTGCTGAAACCTATTTCTTACGAACGGTTTATAAAAGCCGTGCAGAAAATTCCACCACCCGTGACGGCACCAGCAAGTCCCGGTTATTTTTTTGTAAAAAGTGAATACAAGCTGATTCGAGTGGATTTTGCGGATATCATTTACCTGGAAGGATTGCGTGACTATGTGGCGATTCATACCGCAATGGGACAGAAACTATTGACCTTGCAAAGCCTGGGTTCGTTTGAGAAAGAGTTACCCGCTGCTCAGTTTGCCAGGGTGCATAAATCATATATTGTGTCATTATCGCGGATAAGTGTTGTGGAAAAGAACCGGCTACTCCTGAATGAACTGATCATTCCGGTCGGCGAAACATACCGGGCAAAACTGGCGGGGATCATAAAAAAATAAAGTACTCCGGTTTTTTATTTAATGTATACTGGTCCTCCAGATAAAGAAAATATTCAGGAGGATGTAAACGGTCAGCAATATATTGCCAAAAACACGATCCACCCGTTCGGCTTTTTTAAGTTGGTTCTTTTTCACCAGTGCCAGGGCCCAGGTATTGGCAACGATTACGGCCAGGATACAGAATAAGGTAATGCCATGTAAAGTATCCACGAGGGTAAATGTAGTGGACTCTGGAAGCGCTGAATCAATGATGTATTTATTACCCACCACTGCAAAGAGGGCGCCCACACTCAGTCCGAAACGGGCATCCAGGATATCGGCATGGATAAAGAAGCAGACATAGGCAATCAGAAAGGCGATATACATACCCAGGAACATCTTCCAAAACAGGCCATTGGCAGAACGGTCTATTACCAGTCGTACCCTGAAATTGCTGTACTCTGCCTGAGGTTTGGTGGCCTTTTCATCTCCAAATGCTGTTTCATATTTTTTAATCCCGGTGGTGATTACACAACTATCGATGGTCCAGCCATTGAGCGTGAAGCGCGGGTCAAAATGATTTCCCACCGTATCGGCCAAAAAAACCATGGAACGGGAGTCGTACTGGGAGTTCTCAATAAATAACCGGAGGCGCTGCTGATCGAAGGGGAAATTATTGATCTTCCAGGAATCTTTCATGGTACATTGCATGTGCATGAGCATGTACACCCGGCCATTGGAGGTATCGGTGGTTACATAGGACTGGGTGAAAGATTTGGCATTGGGAATTTCCAGGTTATGTTCAAAATCGAGGGCCTTGTTTTTGTATTTGAACCAGAGCCAGAAATTGATGCTGTATTCTTTTTGTTTGAAATCGATATCATGGATACTGGTGATATACAATCCCACGCTTACGGTATCGGGTGCCGGATCCTGTGCCTTTAAAATAAAAGAAGAAAACGCAACCAGGATCAGCAATACATATTTTCTCATGAAGCGGGTTTGGGGTTGATCCTGCTAACATACGAATAAAAATGATTGCCGGGAACCTTATCGCAGTGCAGCCCGAATGATCATTTCCCGGTCGGTATCGAAAGCATAGAGGAGACTATCATCATCATTTACACTGATACAACTGATATACTGAGGGAAGTTTAGTACCCTCACCGGCTTGCCTGCCCAGTCATACACATATACTTTTTTACCGGTGCTGTTGAGGTTGCCGGCGCCATCCACTTCATGGTTGCCGGAATAAAGCAGGTACACATATTTGGCCGTTACCGTACCGCTGACAAAGGCAAAGCGGGTATCTTCTGTGCGCTCCAAATGATCCCTGCCATTGGAATAGATACTGCCAAACATGGCAGGAAAGTTTTCAGGCCCCTTCACTACCCTGCTTTTGCCTGTTTTCAAATCAACAAAATCTAACTGGTCGGTAAAACGGCAGGCCAGTACGGCCATGGACTGATCGGGATGTTTGAAAAGAAAAGAAATAAAGGACTCCCTCCATGTATTGAGGGGAGTTTTGCCGGGAGGAGGAGTATACAATCTGTAAGCCGACAATAATTTAAATGCAGGCAGCTGAATCCGGTGCAGTTTTTCAGCAGCATCATAGCGGCCTGTGGCAATCACCTGCAGGCTGTCGAGCAGTAAGACGGAATAATAAAATTCGGGGAAATCGTATTCCTTCAACTGAACCGGTTCACTGCTGTTTTTTTGGGGACTGGCTGTAACGATTTTACCGGCAGACACATCATGCAACCAGTACATACCTCGGTGGCAGCCACCGGAGATAGCCCCGGAAACCTCGTATTGCCCGGAGCCAAAACCAATAAAGCCTTTGTTCAATGGCTGACCCTGCAGGTTATAGGGGCGGAAAAAATAACCCTGATCCTTGTTGATACTCCAGGTAGTGATCGTATTATCTTCCAGATAAATTCTCCGGACATATTCATTCTTCAGGGGAAAAACGGTCTCGGGTTGCAGGTTACTCTCAGCCGGAAAGCGACTGAAAATGATTGTATCGCTGCTGGGTGACTGACTGAAGGTACCCATTGATACTCCCAGCGCAATTAAAAGAAGAATGCGTTTCATGACTGTGCTTTTCCAAATCTACGAATATTTCGTAGATATCCTAAAAATGTTTCTTTTCTTCCAAAACCTGGAAAAACATCCTGCTTATATAAATAAAAGTACAAGGGTCATGACCAGTCCGGCCAGCGCAAACAATAAACCCTTTTTAAAAATGCTTGTTTTGGGCAGGAACATCCAGAAGGAGGAGATCACGAAAAAGAAAAGGGAGACCCCAAAGAATATATTCAGGAAGAAGAGCGGGTCGTTGGTATTGGCTTTGTGCAGGTGGGTTAGTTTTTCGATGGCCCTGGGAAGGGATTTCACCACATACTCCACTTCCCCGCTGCTTTTATTATATTGACCTTGTTTGAATTGCAGGATATCGCCTTGTACGGATGCTACTTTCAGGTCGCGGATCTTGATGGCCTTGCCCAATTCTTCCGCACTCAGGTTGGGTGCCAGTTGTTTGGTAATGGTCTTTTTTTGTTTCAGGAAATCCGTATCACGAAAAATCAGCGCGATACCGCTGAGGGCATACACGGCCATGATACCGGCCAGAAAAAAGCCCAGATAGCGGTGCCAGGTACGCATATTGTTGTGAAGGGTGTTGCGGGTGGACATTTGTTTTTTTTGCAAAGAAATGCTTCAGGATCGAAAAATTGGACGGAATGAGGAAAATCAGTTATAGAATCGGGAAGAACGCTATTGGTGTGCGGATCAAATGCCTGAATGAGGTAAAGGTGAATGTGGTCGCATTCTTTTGCAATTACCCTTCATTCAGTATTTCAAGATTGATCCCTTTTTCTCTGCAAAATGAAAGCAGTTCCTTTTCAAACTTCCTGATTCGCCTGCCTTCGCTTCCCATGCCTATGTCGAAAATGAGTCCGGTTCTGGCTCCACCGGCAATAATTTCAATATCCAGTTCCCCCTGTTCACTGCGGCTGGTATCCACACGGATACAAACCATGATATTATTACCCTTCATGAGACTGTAATCCTCAAACACACGGAGGTACCCGCTGGAATATTGGCTTTCATAGCAGTTGGGCCAGAATTCTTCTATGAAGCGATACACCGCTTCTTCCTGTCTGTTTACCTGTAAGCAATAGGATTTGTGTTGCATATCCAAATATACAGATTGGAAAGAATGGGCGGAATAAGAAAGAAAAGCTTACTGCTTCGAATAGCAAATTTTAATTTTATGAAAACAATGATTTAGTAAATTACCGTATGAAATTATTTTTCAGTCTCGCAGTAGTTTTGACCGCTTTTGCTGTCTCCGGCTGTAAAGCCGTCCACAAAAAAAACAGTCTGGCCGGAAAATGGAAAGTAACCCGCTCCGAAGTGTATGTAATACCGGAAAAAAAATACCAGGACAACTATAAATACCGCTGGCCCAATATTGCCAATGTGTATATGCAACTGAAGTATGAATTTAATGAGGACTCTGGTTTTATCCGGACCCTTGAAAACGTCAAATCACTTCCGTGGATGAATTTCAGTGGTCGCATGCAAAAAGATACAACCGGCCAGGGCCGTTGGATATTATATAATTCATACGACAGTCTGCCCAAACCGCCGATTAGTCTGAGGGTATTGATGGACAGTTCCTATAACGGGCAATATCAGATCACAGAAATACATTCTGCGATCGGGATGATTGATTACTGGATTAAAAAGGAGGATTAATTTCATGTGTGGTCTTAGATATTTTAGAAAGCAAACTGAATGCATTTCAGTATCAGCATTCTCTTCTATCCTCTCAACCGCTCCTGTTTTCCATCCCAACAACGCTTAGAACTAATATCCAAATATCCTAATACCCAAATATCATATCACCTTCTATTATATAAATAAGGTTCCACCTTTAGATTCGATTTCCGAATACCCAATCTCAAATCTTAATACTCAATCTTTTTCACAATCACATCCTGGAAAACCCAAGAGCCGCCATTATTGAATTTGGCTTCGAGGGAGATCAGTACCAGTCCATAGTCTGCCTCCACGGGTGGTATCAGCATATCAATACTTTGTGTAACCGGAATGATGGGCGTCTGGCTCATCGCGGTTTCACTGCTGCGAAGTTCCCACATTCCGCTGCTGCCACTTGATACCCTGAACTGAATCGCGAAGCTGTCGCCGGCTACTACATTCTCCATCCAGAGTTCAATCTTGCCACCAAAACTTTCCTGCGGAACAAAATCAATATTGGGACCTTCTGCAAAAATGTTCCGGCAGTTAATGGCATTGATCCATCCTTTGTTTTTGACCTTGGTTGCGGCAGCACTAAGTTTCAGGTAAATAAGCGATTTCAAAGGTCTTTTGCCATACTCAGTTAATACCCAATCTCCGATTGTTTTAAAATTATGCTCCGCGGCCGGTTCATAATTACGAGGCACAACGTTGGGATTGAGGTTAATGAGTTGGAGGGGTTTGCGTGCTTTTTTGGATGATTTCATGTGATGAGGTTTAAGGTTAATCTTAAAATTATGAAATATTGAGTGTAAAACAGAATCCATAAAAACAGCATTTCAAAAAACCAAATCACAAAATATTGCAAATCAATTATAATTAACAGGCATTTAAAATTTCACTTATTGTTTAAGGCATAACAAGCTTATTTTTGATTAAAATCAGTGAACATGAAAAAGTATCTCTCTTTGGTTTCCCTTTTTCTCATTTTTATTATTAATTCCAACGCACAGGTTTTTGGAAAAGTATATGAAGCAGACAGCCTGAAGGAAATCATTGCCAATCATAAAATGGTTGCGGTAATTCCGTTTACTTATCAAATCACACTTAAAAAAATGCCCAAGAATATGACTGAGGCAGATATCAAATTACAGGAGGAGAAAGGCTCTTTATCCGCCCAAAACAGTTTTTATACATATGCTTTGAAAAAAGTAGAAAAAAAAGAAGTCACAGTAGAAGTACAGGATATTTCAAGAACAAAAATATTGTTATCAAGAGATAGTATTACTGAAAAAAATATCAGCAACTACCTACCTGAAGAACTTTGCAGCAAATTAGGAGTTGATGCGCTGATCACTGGCGATATTATTGCGTCCCAGCCTATGTCAGAAGGCGCCGCACTTGCCACTCAAATCCTGATCGGATTTTCCAAAACCAATCAGGCCAAGGCTACCATTAAGGTATATGACAAGACCGGGAAGCTGATCTGGTCCTATGGCAAAGAAGTTTCAGGCGGCCTTGGCAGTGATGACGATGATATGATCAGGGTATTGATGCGGAAAACAGCGAACAGATTTCCTTATTTTAAGGATTGATGATATATATAACCGGGAAGAATAAAATTCTCTTTTTTTATTTCAATCGATTTGATTGAAATAGTTTTCAGGAATATAATTAAGCTTTCTGTCGTATTAAGCTACGCTCAGGATGACAACACTCCTTCGACAAGCTCAGGATGACAAGCGTTCTTTATAATCCAACCTGTTCTTCCTCAAGGTGTCCTTGGCTATATCATAACCCGCATCAGCATGCCGTATCACTCCCATTCCGGGATCGTTTCTTAAAACCCTTGCCAAACGCTTTGCCGCATCATCCGTTCCATCTGCCACAATCACCATCCCCGCATGAATCGAATAGCCCATCCCTACCCCACCACCATGGTGTAAGGATACCCAGGAAGCACCGCCTGCGGTATTCACCAGGGCATTGAGGATCGGCCAGTCGGCCACAGCATCGGAACCATCGAGCATGGATTCGGTTTCGCGATTGGGAGAAGCAACAGAGCCGGTATCTAAATGATCACGACCAATCACAATCGGAGCTTTTACTTTACCAGTGCGCACGAGTTCATTGAAAGCTAATCCGGCTTTTTCCCTTTCTCCCTGACCCAACCAGCAGATACGGGCCGGTAATCCCTGAAAGGCAATTTTTTCTTTAGCCATCTTCATCCAACGGATCATGCCTTTATTCTCAGGGAACATATTAAGGATGAGTTCATCTGTAACGGCAATATCGGCCGGATCGCCACTCAGGGCTGCCCAACGGAAAGGCCCCTTGCCTTCGCAGAAGAGCGGGCGGATGTAGGCGGGGACGAAACCGGGGAAGGCAAAGCAGCGATTAAGTCGGAAAGTCCGAAAGTCCGGAAGTCCGGAAGAAGGTTGGTATAAGGTAGTACCGTCGTTTAAAAATTTATCCTCAAACTCTTTTGCACGGGCGCGGATATTGTTGCCGTAATCAAATGTAATCGCCCCTTTATCCATCAATTGTAACATATGTTGTACATGCAGGTACATGCTCTCATACGCACGGTGTTTGTACTCCGTTGGGTTTTCTGCCCTTAATACATTGGCCTGTTCATTGGTCAGTGTATGCGGGATATAACCAATCAGCGGATCATGGGCACTGGTCTGGTCGGTTAAAGTATCGGGAATGATATTTCTTTCACTCAATCTAGCTAATAATGTTACGGCATTACACAAGACCCCGATGCTGATCCCCTTCCCCTCTTTTTTATATTGCAGGGCAGCATCAATGGCCGCATCAATATCGGTATGTTTCTCGTCGAGGTAGCGGGTCTCGATGCGTTTATCAATCCGCCACTCTTCCACTTCCGCAATCAGGGCCACGCCTTCATTCATGGTAATGGCTAAGGGCTGGGCACCACCCATGCCACCGAGACCGGCCGTTACATTCAATGTGCCTTTCAAACTCCCACCAAAATGTTTATCGGCTGCTGCTGCATAGGTTTCATAAGTTCCCTGTACAATACCCTGGCTGCCGATATAGATCCAGGAGCCGGCCGTCATCTGGCCATACATCATCAGTCCTTTTTTCTCGAGCTCTTCAAAATGTTTCCAGTTGGCCCAGTTGGGTACCAGCTGGCTATTGCTGATGAGAACACGGGGTGCATCGGGATGGGTTTTGAGGATGCCAACGGGCTTGCCGGATTGAATCAGCAGGGACTCATCATTTTCCAGCACTTTGAGGGCCTTGATGATATTGTCCAGGGCTTCTATATTACGGGCGGCTTTTCCACGACCGCCATAGACGATCAGGTCAGCGGGTCTTTCGGCCACTTCGGGATCGAGGTTATTGAGGAGCATGCGCAGGGCAGCTTCCTGTATCCAGCCTTTGCAGGAAAGGGTGCTGCCGGTGGGGGTTTTGTATTTGAGGGGGTCGTAGGTGGAAATCATGGGATTTTTGTTTTACCGCAAAGAAACGAAGACGCTAAGCAACGCTAAGAATATTCGCTTCAAGCCAGATTTTACCGCAAAGAAACGAAGACGCAAAGCAAACGCTAAGAATTTTCGTTCCGTTCAAGAGATATTAATTAATATTTTATTTAACCGCTAAGACACGAGGACGCAAAGCTTACGCGAAGACTATCCTTACAGAATTAGCGAAATTTAATGACTGAAAAAAAGTATTAAACCACAAAATATGTAAGCCGGTAAGTCAATAAATAGTCCTTGCGTAACCTCGCGGCTTGGCGTCTTTGCGGTTCAACACAAAACTCGGTATTCTAAAATAAAAAATATATCTTGTTATTATAAACCCGAACCATGAGTATTCATATCAGTGCCCCGGCCGGCTCCATTGCCCGGACCGTGCTTTTACCAGGCGATCCCCTCCGTGCCAAATATATGGCAGAACGCTTTTTACAGAACAGTCAGTTGGTGAGCCAGACCCGCAATATTTTCTATTATACCGGTACTTATAAAGATAAACCCATTACCATCGGTGCCAGCGGCATGGGCTGCCCTTCGATCGGTATATATTCCTACGAATTGTATACTGAATACGATGTGGACAATATCATCCGGATCGGTACCTGTGGGGCTTATAGCACGGACCTTAAATTATTCGACCTGGTGAATGTGGATGAGGCAGCCAGCGAAAGCAGTTTTGCCCGTTATGCCTGGGGGATCAAGGATGAATGTATCCGGCACCAGGGCAAAGCATTTAAACATATCAAAAAGACCGCCCGTAAAATGAATATGTCACTGTTGAACCGGAATGTACATTCCAGTGATATTTTTTACCGGAAGAGTAAAAAAATCCCGAAAGTGGCGGAAGCCTATGAATGTGTGGCGGTGGAAATGGAGGCATTTGCCTTGTTTGCGAATGCGGAGCACCTGGAAAAAACGGCGGCCTGTCTGCTGACCGTCTCCGATATTATTCCCACACACGAAAAAATTTCAGCTGATGAGCGGGAGAAGTCATTGCTGCCAATGATGGAATTGGCGTTGGAGGCGGCGTTGAGAATGTGATTATTTAACCGCAAAGACGCCAGGACGCTAAGAAAGAAGATTGTAATTAGAATAGGCTTGGAGGCGGCGTTGAGAATGTGATTATTTAACCGCAAATACGCCAGGACGCTAAGAAAGAAGATTGTAATTAGAATAGGCTTGGAGGCGGCGTTGAGAATGTGATTATTTAACCGCAAAGACGCCAGGACGCTAAGAAAGAAGATTGTAATTAGAATAGGCTTGGAGGCGGCGTTGAGAATGTGATTATTTAACCGCTAAGACGCCAGGACGCTAAGAAAGAAGATTGTAATTGGAATAGGCTTGGAGGCGGGGTTGAGAATGTTATAATTTAACCGCAAATACGCCAGGACGCAAAGAAAGAAGATTGTAATTAGAATAGGCTTGGAGGCGGGGTTGAGAATGTTATAATTTAACCGCAAAGACGCCAGGACGCAAAGAGAAAGGATTGTACAATTAAAATACTTAATTGTTTGTAATGCCTTTTAGACTTAGTCAAAAAGGCAGAAAGATGATCAGGCTCCGAAGCTATACAGTTCATCTCTTCGCGTCCTTGCGTCTTTGCGGTTAAGCCACCATTATTCAAACTCCCCAAACCCCTCCATCAACCCGATCCCCTTTTCCTTTGCCAGTTGATTGAGTTTTTCCACGAAAGAAAAATCCTTGATGATCCCGGCTACTTTATTGATATCATCCGCAAATATCCTGTCCTCTTCAGCAAAGCTGACCAGCTCACGTACATGATCATGCGCCATTTCCAGCAGGGCCGAGCTTTTAAGTGGTCGACGGAATTCAATGGCCTGACAGGCAGATAATAATTCAATGGCCATGATGTATTCCAGGTTATCCAGCACCCGGTTGAGTTTCCGGCCGCTGATACTGCCCATGCTAACATGGTCTTCCTGTCCGAGTGAAGTGGGAATACTGTCTGCACTGGATGGAAAGCAAAGTGTTTTATTTTCAGTCACCAGGGCGGCTGTGGTGTATTGCGGAATCATAAAGCCGCTGTTGAGTCCCACATTGTTCATCAGCAATACCGGCAATCCCCATTTTCCTTCCAATAATAAATAACAACGACGGTCGCTGATATTACCAATTTCTGCAGCTGCAAAGCAGGCATAATCCAGTGGAAGGGCCAGGGGTTGTCCATGGAAATTGCCGCCACTGATCGTATCATCGGCTGATAAAATAATGGGGTTATCTGTAACGGCATTTAATTCTGTTTCGGTGCATTCTTTTAAATGCAGCCAGGCATTTCGGGAAGCCCCATGTACCTGTGGCATACAGCGAAGGGAATAAGGATCCTGTACACGACCGCAGTCCACATGACTTTGCATTATCTCTGAATCATTTAATAGCAGGCGAAGTCTTTGTGCCACCAGCAGGTTGCCACGGAATGGCCGCAGGGCATGGAGTCGTTCATCGAAGGGAGCCTTGGTACCGGTGAGGGCTTCAAGACTCATGGCACCGATAATATCGGCAGCCTCAAGACAGTTTTGCATTCTTTGAACGGCCTTAACTGCAAAACTGAGGATGAACTGGGTGCCATTAATCAGGGCCAGTCCTTCTTTGGGTCCGAGCTGAATGGGTTCAATGCCGAGGGTTTGAAAAAGATCGGTGGTACGATAGCGATTGCCTTTATAAAATAATTCGCCCAAACCAATCAGGGGCAAAAAAAGATGGGCCAATGGCGCAAGATCACCGCTGGCACCGACGCTTCCTTTTTCAGGAACAACGGGGATCACATCATTTTCAATATGCCAGATGATTCTTTCAATCGTTGATAACTGAACCCCGCTGAAACCCTGGGCCAATGCATGCACTTTGGTAATGAGCATGAGCTTGGCCACTTCAATGGGAATGGGGTCTCCTACCCCAACGCTATGGCTTTGCAGAATTTTATATTGCAGTGTAGCAGTATCTGCGGCGGAGATGGCGGTATTTGCCAGAATACCAAAACCGGTATTAATCCCATAGACCGTTTTGTTACTGGCTACAATTTCCTGTACAGCGGCTTCACTGGAATTGATGCGGCTGATGGCTTCTTTACTTAATAAGGCTTTACACTTAGCAGCTGCAATCTCCAGTACAATGGGCACGGTTAGATGATCGATTCCGTATTGAAAGGTAGGGGGCATAACAATGGTTATGGGCGCAAATTAGGGAATATAGAGGAAGGGGAGTGGGGTTCGGCTAGTGGGGGTTGGTAAATGGGGAATGGGTTAGCAAGTGGCAAGTGGCTAGTAGTAAGTGGCTAGTAGTAAGTGGCTAGTGGGGTTTAGAGAATGGGGTTCGGCGAGTGGGGAATGGCGAGTGGCTTGTGGCGAGTAGGGTTCGGCGATTGGTAAGTAACGAAAGGCAAGTTAATAAAGCATACTTTGATAGAATGATTAGTTTCTCCCCTTTAGGGGATGGGGGCGGGAATGGCTAGTGGCTAGTTGGCCGCCCGCCGTAGCTTAAGCGAAGGTGGGGCTATACTCCCCTTTAGGGGATGGGGGTTAGGGGTATGAAAGTTCTGCGCATCGTGCAACGCTTCGGGAACAGGAGCTATCTTTATAAAAATTTTGTCGCATGCGCCGATTGCTTTCATTGCTCATCATAATCACTGCACTGCCCGGACTGGCACAGGATCCGCAGAAAGTAGCGATCAGTACAACAGGTTGTACGGTGCAGGTGTATTGCTTGCCTGGTCGTTTTGATGTGTACGATCTGGAAGATGGTTCTACGGTTTATGCTGATGATTGTGAAAAAGAGGCAGTGACCTATGGTATCTATTGTATCAAACTAAAAAACCCGGTGACCAACCTGGATGCAGCGGAAGACAGTATTACCACGATTCTGGATTTTTTAAAACTGGATTATGGGATTGTCAGGGGCAAGGGCTATGATAAAGGCCATAAACTGAATAAGGATGAAAACACCCGTGGCGTTTTTGATACCTGGGAAGATGCGGATGATAATAAATGGAAGATCCGGGCATGGACCAATGGCCGGTTTATTTGTGTAATGCATATCCACAGTAATAAAGAACTGCCTGATAAAAAGACAGAAGTTTTCCTGAATGGTCTCCGTTTCCCGGGAATGAGTGATAAAGAAAAAAATAAATAATGATTTCACGTACCCTCTTCATTGCCATCTCTTTTGCATTTTCCATTACCCTCACGGCACAATCCATCAAAAAAATGCCGGTGGCTAAATCCGGCTGTAGTTTTTACGGGTATTGTGATATCAGCTTTGAAACTTCTTTTAGTCAGGATTCATCTATTGTTTATGCCGGTGAATGTAACCGGGACAGTATCAGCTGGGGATTAATCTGTGTAAAGATGGTCAGCCTGCCTGCCGGCTTGATCAGGCGGAGGAAATTCTAACAGCCTATTTAAATTACCTGAAGACGAGTTTCGTCATACAAAAAGCAGCCGGTTATGGAAAGGGGCACCGGCTTAATAAAAATGAGAATACAAGAGGCATTCTGGATTACTGGGAAGACGGCGAAAAAAACAATTGGAAGGTGAAGGGCTGGACAGATGGAAAATACATTGCCGTGCTCTATGCCTTTAGTAAAAAGGAATTACCGGAAAATAAAGTCAATCTTTTTCTGGATGGGTTCCGGATGCCTGAATAATCAGATCATCAGTTTATCAGTCTTTTGTCCCCGGATTCACCGGTGGCGGAGGTGCGTTCTTAGGATCAACCGGCATGCCATTGTTTACATCATTACGGTATTGGTTGTATTCTATTAATGCCTGGCGGTAAGCCTGGTCCAGATCTTCCATTCTGTAACCGGCAAAGGGAGTCCCGGTAGGAATAGGTCTGGCAGGATTTACTGGGCGGCTGTATTCCAGTAAAAGAACGGGGCGAAAGTCACTGACCTGATGACGGGAAGAAGCATACCATTTGATCTCTTCATCAGACTGCCCGGGTGCTTTAACCGTGCTGATCATGAATCCATAGTTTCCTTCACGGATCATTCTTTTCAATTGCCGGGTTACATTTATCTCCACCAGGTCATTAGCTTTTGCCCGTCGGATATTTTTAATGACCGTATGCTCCCCATCTGTTAAGGGTTGGTTATTCCAATTAGTTAAAGAGTCCATCCATGGGTTTAGTATCCGGCTCACACTGATTGATACAGGGAATGAGGATTGACTCGCCTCTTTCTCATCCATAATCATGGGAAATAAAACGAGGCGGGCGCGGCTGATCAGTTCCGGTTCAATAAAGGGTAAAATTTTATTGAGATCAAAGGCCAGCAAAGAACGGCATTCCATGCCACTATCCTGCAACGGTACCAGTCCGGTTCCGAGCAATTGAGAGCGATCGCCGCGTTGTGTGGTGATATTACTGATCAGGGCAGAAGGGCAGCTGCTGTCGGCCCGTATCATGGCATTTCCCTGTGAAGGATTGAAATAGGTTTGTGCCGGTAGTTGGCTAAAACTGAATACAAAAAGGCAGGTAAGTAGTTGAGGTTTCATATAGCATGAATTGGCCTCAGCAAAATTACAATTTCCTCAGGCAGAAACGTATGAATTGATTGTAAAGGTGCGTTAAAACGCATATCGTCTCTGGCAAGAAGAAAAAAATGCCCTCTCAATTTATTGAGAAGGCATCGTGATCCGGATTGGATGATTTCATGATCCGATAATGGGGAGCTTACCTAAGCCTTTGTCCCGCCAAAGGCGGTCCCAGTCATTTTTATTTGTCCGCTTATGAAAGCCAGCTTTCACCGCAGCCAAAAAAAAATGCCTGCTCATTTTCATGAGAAGGCATTCGTGATCCGGATTGGATTCAAACCAATGACCTACTGCTTAGCCGGCCCAAGGCAGTTGCTCTATGCAACTGAGCTACCGGACCTTAAAAAAGAACGAGGCGCAAAGATAAAAAAAATTGCTTGCTGGCAAGGGGATTTATTGGGGAGAATATCGGTGTTTAATCGAGCAAAAAAAGCCCTGCGGGCTATGAGTTTTACCGCAAAGAACGCAAAGGAAATACACGCAAAGGGCGCAAAGAAAATAAAATCTTAGCGTTTCCTTGCGACCTCGTGTCTTTGCGATTAAGCCTCTGCAAAAACTCACCATACTCTTGTTCTCCGCGGTGAATTTTTCCCGTAAAGGCCGCTAAGAGGGCAAAGGCCATAAAATAATAGCGTTTTCCTTGCGACCTCGCGTCTTAGCGGTTAAGCCTCTGCGAAAACTCAGCGTCCTCCTTTCTCTGCGGTAAATATCTTCATTCTCAACTCAAAATCCGTAACCTTGCATCTCAGTTATCAATCAATATTAAAAATGGATGTCAGGATCGAATCAGGCTGGAAAGAAGTTTTAAAACAGGAATTCTCACAACCCTATTTTCAGCAAATCGTTCTGCACCTGAAAACAGAACGTTCACAGGGCAAAAACATCTATCCCCCCGGCTCTCAAATATTCAATGCTTTTGATACCACGCCTTTTGAAAAAGTGAAAGTGGTGATTCTTGGTCAGGATCCCTATCATGGTCCCGGACAGGCACACGGACTTTGTTTTTCCGTACAGAATGGCGTGGCTCCCCCACCCTCACTGGTGAACATTTACAAAGAACTGCAACAGGATATTGGCATCAGCATTCCTTCACATGGCAACCTGACCAACTGGGCGAAACAAGGTGTCTTTTTATTGAATGCTTCTTTAACCGTTCGGGCGGGTGAACCGATGAGTCATGCTAAAATCGGCTGGGCCTCTTTTACGGATACCGTGATCAAAAAAATATCTGCACAGAAAAAAAATGTAGTCTTCCTGCTATGGGGCAAATTTGCCCAGGAAAAAAGAGTGCTGATTGATGAAAGCAAACACCTGGTACTGAAAGCCGCTCACCCTTCTCCCCTTTCGGCCCATGCCGGATTTTTTGGCTGCCGCCATTTTTCCAAAACCAATGAATATCTTGCAAAGGCCGGCATACAGCCGGTTGACTGGTCGCTGGAATAAATAATAAACTGAATTACATGATTCCCATACCGGAGCACCTGACACTTGAAACGGATAAGGTCATATTAAGGCCATTATCCGATACTGATTATGATGAAATGTTGCGGCTTGCCAGACTGGATCCGGAGATGTGGTATTATTTCAGTTTAAATCTGTCAGACCCGGCACAATTGACCCAATGGTTTACGTTGGCAGCTGCTGATAAAAAAGCAGGTACCCGCCGCCCTTTTACCATCATTGAAAAAAGCAGCGGCCGGATTTGCGGCAGCAGCAGTATGGGGAATATTTCCTATCATGATTTAAGACTGGAAATAGGCTGGAGCTGGCTGGCTAAAGAATTCAGGAGTTCAGGCATCAACCGGCATGCTAAATTTGCCATGATGAACCATGCTTTTGAGCAACTGCATTTTGAAAGAGTGGAATTTAAAACAGATGTGGAGAATGCCAGAGCACGCAAAGGACTTGAAAATGTGGGCGGGATAGAAGAAGGTGTCCTGCGCAGTCATATGACCATGTGGAATAACCGGAGAAGGACTTCCATCTTTTACAGTGTATTAAAAAATGAATGGCCAACGGTGAAGCAAAAGCAATTTGCCGGAATCATCGCTATATGAAAATTTTAAAAATGATCGGCGGACGCCTGATGGCCATTTGGGCCATGCTGAGTTTTATGCTCAGCTTCTTAGTCATTTTCATTCCGGCCATGATGACCTGGCTGATCCCTGATCCTAAAGGGCAGGGCATATTTATAGCCATTGCCCGGCTCTGGATGAGGATCTGGTTACCATTGGTGGGTTGTCCGCTGAAAGTAAAAGGAAAAGAACATTTCCAAAAAGGCCACACGTATATTGTTACCTGTAATCATAATTCCCTGATGGATGTGCCCATCTCCTGCCCCTTTATACCCGGCCCCAATAAAACCATTGCCAAATCATCCTTTGTAAAAGTGCCGCTCTTTGGTGTTTATTATATGAAGGGTTCAGTGATCGTGAACCGCAACAGCGAAGAAAGCCGCCGCCGGAGTTATGATAAAATGAAAGCGGTGCTGAAAAAGGGAATGCATATGTCAGTTTATCCTGAAGGCACCCGGAACCGTACCAATGAACCCCTGAAAAAATTTCATGATGGTGCATTCCGCCTCGCCACAGAAACAGGTACAGCCATTATTCCTGCAGTGATTTTTAATACACGCAAAGTATTGCCGGCCGGAAAGGGTCTTTTTTTCAGTCCGCATCGCCTGGAAATGCATTTTCTTGCGCCTGTTGAAACTGCGAATAAAACCACTGATCAATTAAGAGATGAAGTGTTTCGGATCATGACCGATCACTACAAAGGAAACAGCCTTTAGAAATTGGGGAATGAACGGGTACGGTTGATCCGGAGATCCTGTAATACCGAAGCTTTGGGACTGATGGAGAAACTGAAGAATTTATACAGACCTACCGGTGTTACATCAATCGACATCTGCCAGCAGTGCATATCACGGGAAATACCCATCTGGAACATCTGGAGATTCTTTCCATCAAAGTCATAATAACCACTGACGGAGAAATTCCATTTGGGAGTGAGATTAAAACTGCCGCTGAAATTCATATTCGAAGTAAAATCCTTTTCAAAGCCTGTGAGGTCGGCTTTCAATCTGTTCACAAAAGAAATAGACAATCCCACATTCACCTGCCAGGGAATATTGAAATCCACAAACTCCGAAGGGTTCTGGTCTTTATAATTTAAAAGCTGTTGCTGATCGGCTGCCAGGTTTGGATCCTGCATGGCCAGTTCCTGTTGCTTCTTCCTCAATTCTTCTTTCTTGGCATCCTTGGGTTTGCTTTTGAAATTGGTACTGACGGAAATACTGCCATAAGTCAATCGGCCCAGTTTGAACTTCCCTCCTTCCCAGGCATATTTATCAATATCCACGCCGTTCTGATTGGTCTGATAGGGATCCAGTACCGTATTGGCGGTAATACTTATTTTTTCAAAGAGGGTGGTTCGCAGGTAAATATTAAACAGGTCAAGCTTCAATGAATCACGCAGAAAATTATAGCCGCTGCTGAAACCGAAACCATCGATCAGTTTGATAATTTTCTTTGCATCGGCGGCTGTATCTTTTTTGGGCCTTACTTTCATCTCCAGGTTATTATCCAGCTGGAAACTGATGCCCCCGGTTCTTCCTTCGCCATATCCGGGATAGAGCGCACCCGAGTATTCCGAGAAGCGATAGGCGAAACCTCCCTTGATACGGTATCGGTATAATAATTTTTCTTGACAAATCGGGCTTGTAGTTAAAACTGACAGATGGCCTGATCACATGCCGGATTCCCAACACCCTTGAACTTTTTTTAAATTGATAGGTTCCGAAAATGGCCGTATTGAAACCCAGTGAAAAAGTAAGCTGGTGATCGGTGAAGAAACCTTTGGTGATGGTGGTATCTGATTTTGTTTGGCCGGATCCCATTTGCGCCGCATTTTTGGGCAATCCAGACCTGAGAATAGGATATACCGGGAGAAACAATCACGGCTCCACCGGCAATGGGGGGTAATGCAAGTGTTACCGGAAAATTATGTTGCGCTCCCCACTGAAAAGTATCGATCAGGTCTTTTAGTCTGAATGCCGTATCATAAAATGAAAACTGGTTTCTGAATGTTCCGTTATAAGCAACCCCAAGTTTCTGGTACCATTTATTACCCACTGAATTTTTTCCCTGGAAAGGATAGAGTGTACTCACAGAAAACCCGGCATCGGGCAGACTCACATTTACGAGCCGGGTAAGGTTATTCTGATTATGGTTGGCGGATAAAGTGAGGTTATATGGTTTCCCTATCCAGTTTTTGGAGTAAGAAATAGAAGAACTCAACTGGTTTTGGAAATTCTGACGGGTATTGTTTGTCACCAGCTGATTATAGCGGGTTGATCCGGCATTTACGTTGGCAGAAAAACTGGTTCCGGGTCTTGCTTTTCCATCCACATTATGTCCCCAGGTTACAGAAAATGTTTTATTCTTCAGGAAATCAGGATCCCCTTTAAAATTGAATTTGGTTGCGAGGAGGCTCAGGTTAAAGGCTCCGCTGTAACGATAGCGTTTCCGATAGGTTGGATTTAAATTGATTGACCAGCCGCCATAGGAATAAACATTCCCATACACTTTTACATCCCAGAATTCGCTTAATACTTTGTAATAGCCCAATCCTTCCAGTCCCAGACCAAATTGTTCATTCGCACTGAAGCGGGGAGGCAGTAATCCGGAATGACGGCCTTTGCTGAGCGGATAAAATCCAAATGGCAGCCAGAGGGGCACAGGCACGCCTTCAAATTCAGGATGGGCCGGACCTGATACAGCCAGCTTTCCATTGATCACTTTCATTTTTGGGGTGAGGAATGCAAAATGTGGTTCATCCAGGTTACAGGTGGTAAAGCGGGCTCTTTTAATAAATGTTGTGGTTTCGTTTACTTTTTTAGCCTGGTCACCATTTACAAAAATTTCTCCCTCTTGTGTGGTTGTATTCCGGGTTAAACCCACCTGTGTTTTAAAATTATAGCGGATGGTGTCACTGGTAAACTCATTGGTTCCGCTTTTGAAATGGGCCTGACTGGTCACTACACCGTTACTGTCTGTAGCATTCACCGCTGTTACAATTTGTGTGGCCTGATCCAGCTCTACTTTCGGTGCGGTGAGTGTGATATCCTTGTATTCTGTTTTAGTTTTGCCATATAGCAACACTTTCTTATCCTTTATCAGGATAACGGCTGAATCTGCTGCTTCATACTTTAGAGGAGCATCCAGTGAGTCTTTGGAATATTTGGTAGAAAAAGTATCGATCGTGGTCACTGTTCTGGATGAATCGCTGCCCGGTAAGCGGGTGGTATCAGTAGTTGCTGCGGCCGCCTTCTTCAGGGAGTCATTGTTCAGGGGAGTCTGCTCGTATCATAATGACTTGTTAAAGCCATGCGAAAATCACGGGCAGGAATACCTGATGCTGCTGTTTTCCACGTTTGTGCATAAAATATCACAGCAGTCAGTACCCCGTAAACAATATAAATTGGCCTAAATTTGTACAGTTGCTTCATCAGGTAACGGGCAAATGTAAATCATTATGCCTCCCGTTGTTAGATGGGCATTGAAACAATTTGTGAAATGAGCTTTAAAATTTGAACCGGCCGCAACGCCGGTGGCCATTATCTGATCCAATATTATTCCGAAGACCCACAAAAAGCAGCGCATGATTAAACGAACCTTTCTTCTTTTCCTGATACCTTCTGTTTGCCTTACCGTTTTTTCTTTTATTCAGGCCGATAAAAAACCGGCCAAAAAGAAGCAGCCTGTGCTGAAAACCATTATTGTGGATGCAGGCCATGGTATCCGGGAGAACGGAGGCCATGATGGCGCAAAGGGTTCTTATTCCTGGGAGGATGATATCTGTCTGGCAATTTCAAAAAAGGTAATCAAGGATATCAACCGGGAATATCCGGACATTAAAGTAGTGGAAACAAGACCTACCGAAAAAATCACTTCCCTGTATCGCCGGGCAGATATTGCGAATGAAAACAAGGGCGATATATTTATCTGTATCCATGTGAATGCTGCACCCGGACAAAGAAAATCTGAAATCGTCGGGTATAAGACCCAGACCTATTATGTAGGAAAGGGTAAGAACAGGAAAAAGAAAACAAAGGAAGTACCTCAATACCGTTACTGGACAGAACCCAGCAAGGCCAAGGGTACGGAGACTTATATCTGGGGTGCTCATAAAACGGATGACAAGGAACTGGTGGTCAGAGAAAATGCTTCCATGCTCCAGGAAGAAAATTATAAAGAGAAATATGGGGCGCTCGATATCAACTCTCCTGAGTTTGTGGCCATGGCCTTGCTCAAGACCAAACAGTATTTCAAGCGCAGTGCCACTTTTGCCGGGATGATTCAGGATGAATTTGTAAAAGTGGGACGGGTGGACCGTGATGTTCGTCAGCGTGGTGTAGGGATCTGGGTATTACAGGCCACGGCCATGCCCAGTGTACTGATTGAAACCGGGTTTATTACCAATCCTGAAGAAGAAGCTTATCTGAACAGCAATGAAGGCCAGTCTGAAATCTCCCGTTGTATCATTTCAGCACTTAAAAATTATACAGGCTGGTTGGAGAAAAAACAGGAAGAGAACCTGAAGGATGAAAAAGATAATGACAAGGAAAAGGAGAAGGAAAAGGATCCCAAAAAAGGGTTCCAGGCCGGTGTGAAGAACTTCCTTGAAATGGTGGACCATAACGAGAAAATGCAGCGCCGCGGGCGTTGAATCCCTGATTATTTATGATCAAACTGCTCATTATGCTGAGAAGCAGCAAACTGCTACTACTGGCCGGACTATTGACATTAACGTATGCTGGTTTTGCCCAACCTGCCGCCCGTAAGGGAATCAGGACCCTGATCATTGACCCCGGACATGGCGGTATAGATCCCGGAGCCCGGGGAAGTTTTACTTCAGAGGCTGCCATTGCATTGCAGGTATCCAAAAAATTGGGGGATACACTGGCCAAGGTTTATCCTGAGATGAAAATTATTTATACCCGAACCACCGATATTGTTCCGGGTAATTCACCCACTGTTGATGCGGGATTAAAATACAGGGCCAACCTGGCCAATCAGTCGGGCGGAGATTTATTCATCGCTATTCACCTCAACTCCGCCGGTCGTAAAGCCGGTGGGTGGTATGAGCGGAAAGTGGTAGATAAAATTCCGCGAACCAAAACCTATAAAAAAGGGAAAAAGACCTACACAAAGAATTATTACGAATACGTGTATGAAAACGTATATGTAGAGAACAAAGCAAAGGGCACGGAGACTTATGTATGGGCCATGAATAAGAATGATTCCAAGATCAACTCGGTGACCAAGAACAATGAGTATTCAGGGGAAATTGATTCCACATCCACCCTTGCGATGCCTGATCCCAGTGATCCCGTTGAAAAAGCAAGGATGCTGATTTATGCCCAGAACTATTTCCGCAAGAGCCTGGAACTGGCCAGTGAAGTACAGGAACAATTTAAAGATGCCGGCCGGGTTGACCGGGGTGTTAAACAAAGAAATGATAAAGGGATCTGGGTGCTGCAGGCCACAGGAATGCCGAGTATCCTGATCGAAATCGGTTTTATTTCCAATACCGAAGAAGAACAATATATGGCAAGTGAAGAGGGGCAAAGAGAGATTGTAAAGAATATTTTCGAGGCATTTAAGAAATACAAGGAGAAGCTGGAAAAGAAGAGCGAGGAGAAGGATAAGGAGGAGGGAAGAAGGGTTTTTAAGAAGTCGAGAGTCTTGAGTCATGAGTCCAGAGTCAAGCAGCGTTTATTAAATAGAAAAGGGCGGTCATTGCCAGATACCTTCTTTCGAGCTTCAGGTCTTTCCGACTTGCAGACCAGATAGCTATCCGGATTCGGTCTTCCGGACTTATTTCCTTAATTTGCCCTCTTAAACCAACTTTGGTTAAACTTAACCTAATGAAGGTCAGCAACGAAACAAAAGTCGGCATCATTACCATTTCGGCACTTACGATCCTGATCCTGGGATTCAATTTTCTGAAGGGTAAGGATTTGTTTAAAAAAAGCAGAAAGATCTATGCTGTGTTTACAGATCTGGGCTCGCTTTCCAAATCAAACGAAGTAAAGATTAATGGCTATGTGATTGGGAGTGTATTTACCCTCGAGGCCAAAGACAAGGATATGACTGGTATTGTAGCTACAATTAATTTAAGCCAGGATGTAAATATTCCGGTTGATTCCAAAGCCATGATCTCCTCCCCATTAGTTGGCGCCTCCTATATTGTAATCGAAAAAGGAAGCAGTAAAGAATTCCTGAAACCCGGTGATACCCTGACGACCCGTGTAGATGTGGGTATCCTGGATGATGTAAAAGCCCAGCTGACCCCTACCCTTACCAAGGTTCGCAGTACCCTTGATACCCTGGATCAGGTGATGGGCAATGTCAATAAATTACTGAGCGCGAATAATCAGGATGCGATTGCCCAGACACTGGCCAATCTGAACCAGGCCAGCAGTCACCTGAATGGTTTACTGAATCCAACCACCGGATCACTGGCTCAAACCCTGAAAAATACAGAAGAACTGACAGCCAGTCTGAAGAAAAATACAGAAGATATCAATGCCACTGTAGGCAATGCCAAAAAAGCATCGGAGAAACTGGCTGCACTGGAATTACAACCCACGATTGACGAATTAAATGGTACCATCAAACAGTTTAAAGGAATACTCACCAAGATCGAAAGCAAGGATGGCACCCTGGGTGCGTTGGTTAATGACCGTAAACTCTATGATAATCTTTCCAATGCTGTGTTAAGCCTGGAAGTCCTGCTGGACGATCTGCGTACACACCCCAAACGCTACGTTAATTTATCCATCTTTGGCAGAAAAGACAAGGGCGGGGCATTAACTTCGCCCCTTCCGAAAGACACTGTCAAATAGCAGATGAAGCTTTACTGTTACTATTCACGCCAATGGCTGCTCCTCCTGTTACTGGTCCTGACTTATACCGTCAGTGCCCAGCAACCCGTTACGGGCATGGGTCCGGGACCCGCATCTGACAGCCTCGTCAATGTGGAAATTTTACCGGGTGTACGTAAACTGGAATTCCGGAAAGTCGATGATTCCACTCAATTAACAATTCTGGCAGGAACAGTAAAATTAAAGCAGGGTACTGCCCTTTTTTGCGACAGTTGTGTGATCAATAACCGCACCCAGACATTTGAAGCCTGGGGAAATGTACATATCAATGATGCGGATACGGTTCATGTGTATTCCAGTCATCTCCGTTATCTGATTCAGAAAAGAATTGCTTTTCTGGATGGCGGTGTCAGACTCACGGATGGCAAGGGACGCTTACCACCCCGGATCTTGAATATGATATGACTACCAGTATCGGTACCTATCTCCATGGCGGAAAAGTGATAAATAAAAAAACGATTCTTACCAGTCAGGAAGGATTTTACTACGCCGATCTGCATGATGTATATTTTAAAAAGAATGTACTCCTGATAGATCCGGCTTATACCATCCGAACGGATTCCCTGCTGTATAATACCCAGAGTCAGATGACCCGTTTCATTGCTCAAACCTATATTAAGGATAGCAGCGGAAGGGAGATTGAAACAAAGGAAGGGTATTATGATCTGGCAAAAGGAAAGGCGGAATTCGGGCAAAGACCGATTATCAAGGATGGACCCAGAAGGTACACAGCCAATAATATCAAAAGAGATGAGGAATCGGGTATCACCACCATGACCGGTAATGCGGTAGTGGTAGATTCGGCACAAGGCACGACCATCATTGCGGGTATTATTATTAATGATAGTAAAAATGAAAGAACCCTGGCCACCAACAAGCCGCTGATGATCATTAAGCAGGATAATGATTCCATATATATCACCGCTGATACGTTATTCTCTGCACGTCTCACCGATTTATATGAGGCCCGTGAAATCAGAAGAAAAGAATTGGCCCGGCAGGATTCTATTCAACAGGCGAAGCTGGCTGCTGATTCTGTACTGCTGAAGAAACCAGGAACTGATTCATTGACAAAACAACAAAAGAAACCGGGAGCTGATTCATTGACTACTAAACCGGTTACTGACAGTTTGGTTTTAGCTAAATCAAATCCGGATAGTACCAGGAGCCAACCGGTAAAGACTGATTCATTAACTGTAAAGAAAAATGTGAGTACTGACTCAGTAATGAAGCAAAAAACTGATTTAACAAAACTGGCAGGAAAGGATACGGTGGTAAAAGATACCATCAGGGGAACAAGGGTGATGAATCTAAATAAAAAAGACAGCACCAACCGCTATCTGGAGGCTTACCGCAATGTGAAAATATTTTCTGATTCCCTGCAGGCGGTCAGTGACAGTCTGTTCTATTCTTTTCAGGATTCTGTATTCCGTTTATATCAAAATCCGATTGTATGGGCCAAGGAAAGTCAGATCACAGGAGACACCCTCCTGCTCTTTACCAAAAATAAAAAAGCGGACCGGCTCAAGGCATTTGAGAACAGTTTCCTTGTGAATCAGCTGGAGCCCGGAATTTATAACCAGGTCAAATCAAATCGCCTCGATGGCTGGTTTACGGATGGAAATATAGATTCGGTGAGATCAGCCGGGGATGCGGCCTGTATCTATTTTATACAGGATGAAGACAGTGCCTATACCGGCATCAATGAATCAAAAGCTGATATACTGGATACTTATTTCCGCGATAAAGAACTGTTTAAAGTGGTCTTCCGCACACAGGTAACCGGCACCATCTGGCCGATCCGGCAAAAACAACCTTCTGAAATGCGCTTACCTGGTTTCCGCTGGCTGGATGCAAAGAGACCGAAGACGAAGTATGATCTTTTTTAAAAAGAAAGGATATTAGGATATTAAGATATTCGGATATTGGGTCGCCCGCCGAAGCTTTAGCGAAGGCGGGTATTGGATATTGGGTATTGGGTATTCCCCAATTCAGTATTTACTCCCGACTCTCGACTAATGACTAAAGACTGAATTTTTACATTTCCTTTAAACATTGCTGGCACTATTTTTCGTTTACATGTTGAACTAAATCATCCATCATGAAGAAAATCATTGTAGCTACCCTTGTTGTCCTGATAACTGGTTCTTTTTATACCGCTTCAGCACAGGGTTATAAAACGGCCCTGGGTGTTCGTCTGAGCAGTTCCAACGCCATGCAGAACAATTCTGTATCCTTTAAGCAATTCATATCAGACAAAACAGCCATTGAAGCCCTTTTCACCTTTGGTGATCCGCTGGCCTTGGGTGCTTTGCTGGAATTTCACAAACCGCTGAACCCTGAGGGCCTGACCTGGTTTTATGGTGGTGGAGGTTATATCGGCTTTGTAAAGAAACTGAACACCAATACCGGGAAGGAAGGCACGGACGCCAATTTCGGTGCCCAGGGGGTGATCGGGCTGGATTATAAGTTCAATAATATTCCTTTGAATATCTCCCTCGACTGGAAACCAGAGTTAAACCTGGTCAATGATATCAACTTTGAACCGGCAGCCATTGGTTTTACCGCCAGGTTCACTTTCGGGAAGTAATTTCTCTATGGACACGGACGGCAGACCCCGTTACCATTCTTTGTAAATCAAAGGAAGGTACCGGGGTTTGTTTTTGATACCCACCAGCTATCCACATCCTTGCAAATATTTTCCGGTTTCTGCGTTTTTATGCAGGAATTTCCCTTATTTTTAGTCACCAAAATTTAACTGATGCTCAAAAAAGAGCGCCAAGCATATATTTTACACCAGGTGAACCTGCACAATAAAGTGTTGTCGTCCTCACTTTGCACGGAAATCAATGTGTCGGAAGACACGATTCGCCGGGATTTGCAGGAACTGGCCGATGAGGGTAAGATCATTAAAGTGCATGGAGGAGCCCTCTCCCCATCTTTCAATCATGTCTATTTCCCCTCTAACGGTGTGTATTCCCAGAACCAGAAGAAAAAGATCGCCCAAAAAGCCATTAGCTTAATTGGGAACGGAATGTTTGTGCTGACCAGCGGGGGAACAACGATCATTGAACTGGCCCGGATGCTCCCCCATCAGTTAAAAGCCACTTTTATTTCCGGCAGTATTCCTGTTATCCTGGAATACATGCATCATCCCAATATTGAAGTCATCCTGATCGGAGATAAGATATCCAAGAACTCTAAAATAACAGTAGGCTCCCAGGCTATTGCCAAAATCAAGGAAGTAAAGGCCGATATCTGCTTCCTGGGTACCAATGCGATAGATATCGAGCATGGAATCACAGACAATGATTGGGAAGTGGTGCAGCTAAAGAAGGCCATGATTGAGTCTTCTAAAAAGGTGGTCTGCCTGAGCATTGCCGAAAAAGTGAATACCGTTCAACCCATCCGGGTTTGCGGACTGGAAGATATAGATATGCTGATCACCGAACTGGACCCGGACAACGCTTTGATGCAAGCTTACGTTAAGGCGGGTTTGGAAGTGATGTAGAGGGAGATAGGATATTGAGATATTATGATATTGAGACATTCTTATGAAGCCGAAGCCTTGGCGAAGGCGGGTTATTTTGAATTTCGAATTTTGTATTTTTTTGGAACTTGTTTTTTGTTTCTTGATTTTTTAAACTGGAACTGCTTATTCAATCATAAAAAAAACAGCTATGAGAAAAACGCTCCGATTGCTCTTTGGTTTGGCTCTGGTGATGTTCCTGCTGCCACTAAGCTTGCTGGCACAGGAAAGAACCGTTACCGGTACTATTTTATCCGAAGACAACAAGACCCCGTTAGCCGGTGTTACGGTCAGGGTGAAAGGTACCAAGCGTATCACCCAGACGGACGCCAATGGTAAGTTCACTTTAAAGATGAACCCCGGGGAAACATTACAGGTAACCTATGTGGGTTACCAGACTGAAGAGATTAAGCCCGGTGATGGTGCCGTGGGCATCAGCCTGAAAACAGCAGATAATATGCTGGGTGAAGTGGTGGTAACGGCGCTTGACCAGAAAAGAAACCCCAGAGAACTGGGATTTGCGGTACAAAAACTGGACGGAGCTGAAGTAGCCGAAACCCAGCGGGAGAATTTCCTGAATGGTTTGGGTGGCCGTGTAGCAGGTTTGACCATTACTCCTACCAGTGGTGCAGCCGGTGCCTCTTCTCAGATCGTGTTAAGAGGTTTTAATTCCATGGCCTTGGATAACCAGCCATTGTTTGTGATTGATGGTATCATCATGGATAACTCCTCCATCAACGAATCAGGAGGTGGTGCCAGTTTAGGTCTGGTAGAAACTTCTGCCCGTAATATCAACCAGACAGCCAACCGGAATACCGACTATACGAACCGGATGGCGGATATCAACCCCAATGATATTGAAACCATCACGGTATTGAAAGGACCTGAAGCAACTGCCCTTTATGGTAGCCAGGCCAGCTCCGGAGCCATTGTCATTACCACTAAGAAAGGAAAGGCGGATGGTAAATTCGCAGTGAATTATGATAATTCATTCCGTTTTTCCAAACTGACCCGTTTCCCAGAGTATAGCAATAAGTTTAGTCCGGGACAAAATGGATTACCGGAAAATGTATTCCTGTATTTTGGTCCCGAATATGCAGCTAACACGCAGAAATTTGATAACGTTCGCAATTTTTTCCAAACTGCTTTTACCCATAATCATAACCTGACAGCTGAATACGGCAAGAAGAATATGACTTTCCGCTTCTCAGGTTCTTTTCTGGATCAGGAGGGTATTGCTCCAGAGAACAACTACAAGCGTTATTCCCTGAAACTGACCAATAATACCAAGATTGGAAAATTCCTGGAGATTACTCCTTCTATTACTTTCATCCATAGTAATAATGATAAACCCAAACGTGGAGCCGGTGGTTATCTGCTGAACCTGATGATTTGGCCAAGTACCGATGATGCCAGGGACTACCTGAGCGGATCCGGAGGAAAGAAACTGCTGTATGCAGCTGCTCCCAACTCCGAAATTGATAACCCTTTCTTCAACGTAAACTTCAACAGGGGTTATGATGAGACCAACCGTTATATTGCCACTTTGGGTGTCAATATCACTCCTTTTAAATGGCTGAGCATTTCCGGAAGGTTTGGATATGACAGATTCAAGAGTGAAGGCTGGTCCTTCTTCCATCCGCTTTCAGCCATCCTGGGACGTGGTACCGGTGGTCAGCAGGATAATTACTACCGTGAATACAATGGCTATAACCATACCATCACGGCTACTGCCAAAAAATCACTGGGTAAATTTAATTTCCGTCTGATGGGTGGAACGATGTGGCAGGATTATAAAACCCAGATGTATTCTGTATATGGAACCAACATCGTTGATTCTGTAAATGGCCAGGGACAAATGGTTAAAAACCTGCAGGTCATTTCCATGGATCAGATCAGGCAGCAAATGGGTGACAGCTCCACAACAAGAGCTACTACCCGTCTTCGCCTGAACAGAGGTTTGCTTCCTCCAGGAGGTTTGTACAACTATGTACTCAGCCGTCAGCTGGCATTCTTTGGAGAGTTTGCCGTGAACTACAAGAATTATATCTTCCTGGCTTACACCCATCGTTTTGAAACTTCTTCCATCTTCCCTAAGGATTTCAGAAACTACAATTATCCTGCAGGAAGCCTGAGTATCATTGTAAGCGATATGATTCCTTCCCTGAAGAAGAATAATACACTGAGCTATTTGAAACTGCGTGGATCACTGGCCAGCACTGCCCGTTCCAGTTCTCCTTATGCCAATCAGTCCATTTTTAATAATGTAACCTCCAGTGGTGGTGGTTTTGCCTATGGCTTTACCAATAACAACCAGTTCCTGGAGCCTGAAATTCAGCAAACCCGTGAGATGGGCTTTGAAGTACGCATGTTCCGGAGCAGGGTTGGACTGGATGTAACCCATTACAATACCCTCAATGAAAAACAAATTGCTGAAAACTTCAGGGCCAGTTATGGTACAGGCTATGTTTTGAATACCATTAATGTGGGTAGTACCAGAAATAAAGGACTGGAAATCGGTTTGGATGTTACCCTGATTAAGAAAACAAACTTTACCTGGAATACCCGTTTCAATTTTAATAAAATGCGGAACGAGGTAGTTTCTCTTCCTGCTAACGTACCGGAATTTTATATTTCAGATACCTGGTTGTATGGAAACGCCCGTGGCGGTCTGGTGACCGGTGGCCCAACAACAGCGATTACTTCCTATGGCTATTCCCGTAACGCTGCAGGAGATATCCTGATCAACCCGGCGAACGGTCTCCCGGTAATTGATGCCAATTTCAGGGTACGTGGTGACAGAAATCCTGATTTCACTTTAGGATGGGTGAACAATTTCAAGTATAAAAACTGGACCCTGAATTTTGTATGGGACCTGAAAGTGGGTGGTGATATCTTCAATGCAACTGATATGTACCTCACACTGCAAGGTGTAAGTAAGCGTACGCTTGACCGTTATACTCCCCGGGTGATTCAGGGCGTGTTAAATGATGGTTTCCAGAATAGTTCCAACCCAACCCGTAATACTATTTCTATTATCCCTGCCTACAGCCAGGGTTACTATACACTGCTTCCTGAAGAAGAATTCATCGAAAAAGATGTGAACTGGTTCAGAATGAGGGATATCACTTTGCGTTATAATTTCTCAGAAAATATGATCAAGCGCATGGGTTTCCTGAAAACTGCCAGCTTCTTTATTACAGCGAATGATCTGATCCTGATGACTAATTATACCGGTTCCGATCCTTCTGTGAATGGTAATACTTCCGGAACCAGGGGGGTTGGCGGATTTGGTTTTGACTATGGTAATGTACCAGCACCTGTAAGTGTGAACGTTGGTATCCGTGCCGGTTTTTAATTCATTAACAGATGAACCCAAAATATTCAGCAATGAAAAAGTTAATTATAAGTTTTGCAGCTGCCTACCTGCTGATCGCAGGAATCAGCAGTTGTACCAAGAAAATAGACGAGGCTTATGCCAACCCTAATGCCGATGTAAGGGTGCCGGTTGACAAACTGCTGCCAGGGGATTATTTCCTGCATGGCAGGTAACAGTGCCGGTCATGGCCCGCTCAATGATATTCGTTTTGTAGGAAAATTTGTTCAGTACTTCCTTTTCTGTAACTCCGCCGGTGAGTGGGATCAAATGGGTAACCGCCCAGGTACAGATAATGCCGCCTCAATGTGGCGGATCCATTTTTATGATATTGGACAGAATTGTACAATATGATCAAGTGGGGCGAGGAAGAAGGCAAGAAAGATTATGCCGGTATTGGTAAAGCCATCTTTGCATGGAGTTGGCTCCTGCTTTCTGATTACCATGGAGAAATAATCAGAACAGAGGAAGCCTTCAACACCGGCGCCCTTACTTTCAGTTATGGTACACAGGAGGAAGTTTATGCGTATGTAAGGCAGCTCAGTCATGAAGCATTGGCTTACCTGAACAGTGCCACTGCTGACCCTACCCTTTCAACAGCAGATGCTTACATGTTCGGTGGCGACCTGAACAAATGGAAGAAATTCGTTTACGGTGTTTTGGCCCGTTCCTTTCATCATTTAACGAATAAAGCTGATTATCTGACCAGCTATGCAGATTCTGCTGTTTATTATGCTGATCTGGCTATGACCAGCAATACCGATAATGCGATGGTCAAATTCGCTTCCACTGGTATCAGTGGCAACAGTAATTTCTTTGGACCTCTCCGCGGTAATCTCGGCAGTACAGGTATTGCTACTGAAACCGCTATTCGCCAGTCTGCCTTTATGGCCAACCTCATGAGTGGTTTGAACAATGCCTTCCCCGGTGTGGTTGATCCCCGTGCAATCTACCTGCTGAGAAAGAATACAAACGGTACTTACAAGGGATTAAATCCAAATAAAGGACAAACCGTAATTACTGCCAATGATCGTCCGGAAAGTTTCTGGGGCATCACTCAGGCAGCTGGTGTCAACAATACAGCTCCAAGCAATGATGCCAATTGCCGTTTTCTTTTCCGTAACAATTCAGAGTTTCCTGTGATCACTGCCTCTGAAATTCAATTCATGAAAGCAGAAGGGCTTTTCAGAAAAGGGGACAAACCCGGTGCTCTGGCTGCTTATAAAAAGGGGATCGAGCTGAACTTTGGTATGCTGATCAGTACCTACAGCACCAATGTTCCTTCCGGCGAACTGCTGACTCCAGCTATCCGGGATGCTTTTACGGCTAATCCGCTGGTGGTTCCTTCTTCTGCCAACCTCACGCTGACCCATATCATGATCCAGAAATATATCTCCCTCTATATCCATGGAACATTTGAAACCTGGACGGATATGAGAAGATATCACTACACTGATCTGGATCCGCAAACCGGACAGCAGGTATACCGTGATTTTGCGCCTCCTGCCGGAACAGACTTGTATGCCAATAACGGAGGCCGCCTGATCTATCGTCTGCGCCCCAGGTTCAATTCTGAATATGTATGGAACCTGAACGAACTGAACCGGATTGGTGCGAGTGCATTGAATTACCATACCAAGGAACAGTGGTTCTCTCAACCCTAATTACCTTAACAGTTAAAAGCGATTAAGATGAAATCAACACTCATAAAAAATACACTGGTTGGGGCCCTGGTCATTGGTCTGACACAGACCGCCTGTGTTAAAAAAGTGGACGGCGTTCTCGTTGGACAGAAATTGCAGTCGGAAAAAACGCTGGTACAGGTCTATATGGCCATGGTTAACGCCTCCCGCAACTATGTTTATGTAAATAATGCTGCCGTGAATGGCGCCTCTATAACGCAGGGAACCCTTTTCCCGGCCAGTGGTCCTGGATTTGCCACTGATGGAGGGTTTAAATCCTTCCTGATCAGGGATACTTTAACCGCAACAACACAGGTTCCTCTTTCCTTTGCCAATGATTTTCAGGCTGGGAAAAATTATACCGTTTTTGTGTACGATACGACCACTTCACCAAAGCAAAAAACGGTACAAACGGATATTGTTATCCCTTCAGATAACACCGCCCGTTTGCGTTTTGGGAATTTTACTTATAGCCCTACCACCCCGCCGGCTGTTGATATCTTTTCGAAGAAACTCAACACGAATATCTTCACGAATGTACCGGTGAGTCAGGTTACCGGTTTCATGCCTTATAACTCCGATGTTACGGATACGTTTTATGTCAGATCAACCGGTACAGGTGTCAATCTCCAGAATTATTCTTCCACAGGTACGCCGTCAGATATCATTGCAATACTGACTCCGAGAGCCAAGAGAAGTTATACCCTGGTTTTCAGAGGGGGATACAGAGCCTCACAGGTTACGGCTACAACGGTTAGATCACTTTCTACTTTTATCAACTACTAAACTTAAAAAGTTTGGTTCGCATAAAAAATCCCTCCGGTTCCGGAGGGATTTTTTTATACCATTATTTTTCACAATAAAAGCGAAATAACCTTACCCTTACATTACTACTGGTGGTATAAATCAGGGTAAAAAAAATAAGTTTCAGATCATCTCACCATTCACACAAATTACTCTAAAAGAAACCTCCTGATACTGTTGATTCTTTGACAGGCCTTTATCCAAAGAAGAGATACGCCAGTACAATCGAAGTAATAATCCCCACCAGGTCTGCCAGTAGCATGGTACCAATTGTATAACGGGTATTCTTAACCGAAACGGCTCCATAGTATACCGCCACCACATAAAATGTGGTATCGCTGCTGCCCTGCAGGATACAGGCCAGGCGGCCGGCGAAACTGTCAGGACCAAAACTCCGCATGGTATCCACCATCATCCCCTGGCACCGCTCCCACTCATGGGTTTTACCAATGCGGTGGGTAAGCCATCCACAAACTGAGTATCGGTACCCAGCGCAGCAAACATGTTTTTGATACCATCAATAATCACATCAAATGTGCCGCTGGTGCGGAGCAGACTGATTGCGACTAACATTCCCACCAGATAAGGAATGATCCTGATCGCGACTTCAAAGCCGCCTTTGGCTCCTTCTATAAAAGCATCAAAAACATTTATTTTTTTATAAATCCCTCCCAATACTATCAGCAGAAAGATCAGCAGGATTAAACCGGTGCTTAACTGTTCAGAAAAAATATTGACCCCCACCGTATTTAATGAAGTGATAAACCAGACCAATCCGGCCAACACTGCAGAAATGCCCAATACCCAGGTGAGAATAGCTTTCTGAAAAATATTGATTTTTTGTTTCCATGAAACAATGAACATGGCTGCCAGTGTGGCCACAAAAGTGGCAATTAAACTGGGGAGGAAAATATCAGTGGGATTGGCAGCCTTGAGGATCTTTCCATCAATCACAGCGGTTGTACTGGCTCTTACAGCGATCACAGCTGTTGGTATCAATGCCAGTCCTGCCGCATGCAAACAAAGGAACATGATCTGCGCATTGCTCGCCCTCGTTTTATCAGGGTTCAGTTCCTGCAAACTTTCCATGGCCTTGATCCCAAACGGAGTGGCAGCATTATCAAGCCCCAGCATATTCGCGCTGAAGTTCATCATGATATGCCCGTTGGCCGGATGGTTTTTAGGAATATCGGGAAAGAGTTTGGAAAAGAATGGCCAGACAATCCTTGAAAGAAACCGAATTCCACCCGCTTTTTCAGCTATACTTAAAAAACCCATGAATAATGCCATGATCCCGATCAAACCGATACAGATTTCTACAGCCGCTTTACAGGTGGCAATCACCCCGTCAATTGGTTTTTGTTTCCTTCCGAGAATATATTCGCTGTTCACAATACGGGCCGCGGGAAACTTCGCCTGCATCGCCCGCTCCTCACTCCCCGGTTCATTGGCCATGGGGTTATCAGAAATGATATAACGGGTATCCTCATCCGCTTTTTCCTGCCGCTTATAGCCAAAGGGCTTCATGGCTGATTCAAGTCCACTGGCTGCTTCAGCCTGGGTGGAATCCCCGGCATAAAATATTTAAACTCATCCTTAGCCGTACCAGACACCATCCTTCCAAAAATATCATCCCGGCTGTTCTGGAAAAGAAAACGGCCACCTGCCACCAGCAAGGCGATAATGATAAACGCTGACCAGATCCTGCTTAAAGCCATAAAGGAATGATGTTTAGAGTCTTAAGTTTCGGGTTCCAGCTTTGAAGTTAAGGAGTTTCAGTCCGAATACCAGCCGGTTTTTTTGTATCTTCGCGCCTCGAAAAAAGGGAGAGAAAGGATATTAAGATAATGGGATATTGCTTCTCAAGGCGAAGGCGGGGCATATCATCGAAATAACTTCTGGTCTTTCGGACTTTCGGACATCTCTTCTCCCCTTTAGGGGCTGGGGGTGGACTTTCGGACTAAAAAATAAAACATGGCATTACAGGCAGGCATCGTAGGACTTCCAAATGTGGGTAAATCAACTTTATTCAATGCAGTGAGTAATAGCGCCAAGGCTCAGGCCAGCAATTACCGCTTCTGTACTATTGATCCCAATGTGGGATTGGTGGATGTACCAGATCCGCGTTTGACCAAACTGGCAGAACTGGTATTGCCTAACCGGACCGTACCTACACAAATTGAAATCGTGGATATTGCGGGATTGGTAAGAGGGGCCAGCAAAGGAGAAGGTCTTGAAATAAATTCCTGGCTAATATCCGGGAAGTGGATGCGATTATTCATGTGATCCGTTGTTTCGAAGATGAAAATATCCTTCGTGATGAAGGTGCCATCAATCCTGTAGGAGATAAAGAAATTATTGATACCGAACTGCAGTTAAAAGACCTGGATGCCGTGGAAAGAAAAATCCAGAAATCTGAAAAGCTGGCTAAATCAGATCCTAAACTGAAAGCTGAACTGGAGATCCTGCAACAATGCAAATCCCACCTGGAGAAAGGAAAAAGTATCCGGGAACTCGGACTGAGCAAGGATGAAAAATCAGCCATTGCTGATCTTTTCCTGCTGACCGATAAACCCGTACTCTATGTTGCCAATGTGGATGAACCTTCTATGCATACCGGCAATAAATTCTCTGATGCCCTGAAAGCAGCTGTATCGAGTGAGGATGCTGAAGTGATCATCATGAATAATTCCATTGAAGCACAGATATCTGAAATGGATAATGCAGATGACAAGCTGCTCTTCATGGAAGAATATAAAATGAAAGAGCCTGCCCTGGATCGTCTGATCCACTCCGCTTACCGATTACTAAAACTCTTTACCTACTTTACAGCAGGTGTACAGGAAGTCCGCGCCTGGACCATACACGAAGGCTGGAAAGCCCCGCAGGCCGCCAGCGTGATCCATACCGATTTTGAAAAAGGATTCATCAAGGCGGAAGTTATCGGCTATGATGACTTTATCCATTACGGATCAGAAGCCGCCTGCCGCGAAGCCGGTAAGCTCCGCATTGAAGGAAAGGAATATGTGGTGAAGGATGGAGATGTGATGCACTTTCGGTTTAATGTCTGATGAATTTAGAACAGAAGAACAAGGATTGAAGATTGAAGAAGTAGTCTGAATTGTAACGCTGTCCATTTAAAGTATCACCCTATTTAACTGCAGGAATATTTCATTATTCCTCATTCCTTGCTCATCTGTTCTGCTGTTCAAAAAAAGCGCTGTTATTCAGTCACTATCCAAATATGGTGAAGGATGGGGATGTGATGCACTTCCGGTTTAATGTCTGATGAATTTAGAACAGAAGAACAAGGATTGAAGATTGAAGAAGTAGCCCGAATCAGGACCGTTTCCCTCTATAACCTCACTTTACTTAAATTGAAGAGTAATTCATAATTCTGCATTCCTTGTTCATCTGTTCTACTGCTCAAAACAGTGCCGTGATCCCTGCCCTCGCCAAATGAACGGTTCTGGCCGTGCCGGCTTTTCTGCCGTCATAATTAAAACTGAGTTCCAGATTATTCATCAGCCTCTTGGAGAAACTGAGATTCCAGAGGTAATTTTTACCGGGTAATAATCCATCCAGCATGATATAGCTGACCGTTGTACTGGCAGGATAATCATAGCGGATACTGTTGAGCGTGAATTTTCCGCTGACCGAACTGTTTTGCAGGATATTGTATTTGGATTCCAGATTGATGGAATGCGAAACTGATTTTTCTCCCCCATATAAGGGCAAATTTTTCTTTGTATCAAACCGATAACCGGATACTATTCTGAATTTGGTACCACTGATCACAGTGAACATAGGTTCGGCACTGTAAATAGTCAGATCAAAATTCCGGTTGGCAAACTGTGGGGTAAATAATGCATTGGCCCCTTTCTTACCATTCAGATTGAATAACATAGACCGACTGATATTCCAGCGGAATTTCAGGGTCCAGTCATTCAGTTTGCGGCTTTCATATCCATAGGTAAGCAGGGATTTGCCGCTATTACGAAGATTACTCAAATCCACACCCCATTTACTGCTGAACCGGTTAAAGGAAAGGGTATTCAGCAGGATGGTATTGAGGGTGATCAGGTCATCGCTGTTCACACTATACTTGAAAGGATTGAATTCAAAACTCCCGCTGGAAACCGATTTTTTATTAATCTGCATCGAACTGATCAGCATTAGTTTCGACATCAATTTCCTGAAGCCTTTCAGATCAGCCGAATTGAGCAGGGATCTGGGAGAGATCGTGAAGCTGTAGTTTAATGTGATGTAATTCGCTTTTATAAAATCATTGGTGGGTGTAAATATCCTGATATACTTCGCCTGATCCGGGAAGGCAGCGATTTCAAATTCATTCAGCTGCTGAACCGCATCGCCATTATAATCAATCCAGGCATACTGACCGGTTCCCGCAGGTACTTCCAGGTAAGCAAAATCCCGTCGTTGCTCCTGACCCGCTCCCACTTCATAGAGTAAGTTGCCGGTGAGTAAACCCTTCCATTCATTCATCACATACTCCACCCTGCCTAAAATCGTTTCATCTTCTTTTTGTTTTGATACAGTGGTATCATATACTTTCAGTTTCCGGAACGTGGTATTCAGGTATAATTGTCTTTTGGGATTAGCCAGTAATTCTGTCTGCAGATTAAGATTCAGACTTCGGTCACCCCGGATAAATTTTTTCAGCAGCGGATACTTATCAGATCTTGTAAAAAAGCTGACCCGGTGGCGGTTCTTTTTGGCGTCGCTAGATTGTAAGTAAGCCGTATAAATATCAAACCAGAAAGCCAGCGGCAGCAGTGTATCTGATATTTTATTCCGGTTATTGTTTTTCTCCAATGAATAATTAAAACCCAGTTTCCATTTATCCAGTGCCTTCAGTTCTTTACTGATATCAATTTGCGGGCGGACAAACACTCCGCGGGTGTCCCTTGCTGTAAAACTGGTGATTACCATCTGACTGTTCACCTGCCATCCGGCTGCATTGATGGAATGGATGACCTGTTGCTGAAAACCGGAATAATCATTATTCCGGCGGTAATTCGTGAACTGGAATTGAGCGGTATGACTTTTAGCATTTTGTAGTTTGGCCGTGGCCCGGATGATTTGTTCATCCACCGGTATTGGAACTAGCTGCAGGTCTAGCCCCCAGTCACGGGTAAATTCCACATTACGTAATCTTTCCAGTGGCCTGAATTGCTTGTTCACAAATTCATAATCCAGTCCGGTGGTCAGCTGCAGTCTTTTAGAATTGGATAATGTGTGATCATGACTAAACTGTAATTTACCGGCCCATCCCCTGTCATCTCCGTCATCTTTGGCAGAAAAGGTATTGACATCATTATTGCTCGTGGCAATCTCTGCTTTCAAAATGGTTCCGGGTTTTATTTTATAGTCCATCCCCAGATTAACGATCTGCTGCTTTTTAGGTGCTACCAGAATCTGAACAGGTTCATATTGGCCTTGCTTCACTGATCCAACCGGTGCCACAAAACGATATACTTTCCCGTTGGCCCCATTGAAATCGGGTATATAGTTTCCATTGCCAATACCCAGGTCCACAAAGGAAAGATTGTAACGGGCCAGCAATGGATCAGTGGAATAACGATAAAACGAATCCACCCCCGGTGTCACGATTACTTTTTTCATACAATACTTTCCCCGCGGCAAAGCTGTCAATAATGGCTGCAGGATAATAAGCCCTTTGTACACTATCGCCCAGAGCGGTCAGGAATTGTTTCTGCTGATCATCCAATACCTGATTGATCGACGAATTCTTTGCATCACTGTTCTGAAATGCGCCGAGCCTGAGGGTTAGTTTAGTGCCGATTTCCAGTTCCTGTGACAAGTATAAGTTTGCATTCAGGTAATTCCGGTCTGCATATTCAAATTCCACCTGTACCCGGCTGTCTTTTGTGATCATTCTTTTGGGCGTAAATGTGATTTCAGCTGTATTGTAGTTGATTACATAATCCTGGTCTTCTCCCCTTTGCAACAATTGCCCATCATAAAAAACCCTTTCCGTATTGGCCAGGATGATAAAAAAGAATTCGTTGTTCGCACCTCTCAACCGATATGGCCCCTGATTTCCTTCCAGAGTAGTGAGAATATTCCTTGTGAATTTGCCCTTTGCCACGGATCCGCTGACCAGGGTTTTGGATTGCAGGTTTTTAGAAATCCGGTTTTTTGTCTGAAAGGAAATTCCCTGCAGGCGTTTATAAAAACTCAGAAAATAGGATTGGTTCTGTCTTAAATCAATATCACCGAGGTTGAGCTGCCAGCCTTTCTTTTTGAATTGCAGGTAGACCTGGTCAAATTCATTGAGCTGCTGGGTATTGCCATCCGGCTGAATCGGAATATTATTATCGGTAATCGCTGCCTGTATCTCGATACTGTCTCCCAGCATCCCGCTCAGTTGCAGATTAAAAGTTGAATTCAGTACGGCATCCTGACTATTACCAAAGCCTACCTGTCTGCCAAAACTTCCTTCCGCTTTTAAAGTCCCAAAATCAAAAATGCCCCGTTGTGCATGGCCGGATCCGTTGTTGAACTCGAAGGGTGTTACATAGAACTTTGTTTTTACACTGTCATATGCCATCCGGCTGGTAACTGCATTCAGTTTAAATGGGAATACCCGGTAGCTGATACTTATACTATCTGTTGTTGGCCTCTTTTTCCAGAAAAGCCGGGCATTCACATGGTCCAATGCCCAATCTCCCGCTTGAATTGGATGAATGTTTACTGAATTTGGGATGATGCTCAGGCTGTCGAGTTGCAGCGTATCTGAAATGATGCGAAATGTTTTTGTACGCAGATTAGAGACAGGTATACTGCCAGGTTGAACCTGAGCGATTGCAGGGCTGGTTAAGAATAGGGCCGTAATGAGTATTGATATCCTGTATAAACTGCTCAATAACAGTCAGTTTAATTGAAAATCGTTAATTTAGGTCTTTTATTGTGTGAAGTTAGCCCGATAAGGGCAAATCATGAAAAAACCAGGATATGCCATTCCCTGATTGAAAACCATGACCCAGGCAACAAGATACGTTTTTCGATTATTTCTTCTGGCGACCCTGTTACAGCTACCAGGAATAATTGTATTTGCCCAGTATGATAATAACTGGTATTTCGGCCGTAAAGCAGCTTTGAATTTCAGTACCGGTACACCACAGGTAATTACCAACAGCAGCCTTCAGACGATGGAAGCCTGTGCCAGTATTTCTGACGAAAACGGTCAGCTGCTTTTTTATACCAATGGGGTTGAAGTATATGACAGGAACAATACCCTGATGCTAAATGGCAATAGCCTGGGGGGTGATATTTCGTCCTGCCAGATGAGTATTGTAGCCGCACCTGGCAACCCCAATCTCTTTTATATTTTCACTGCTGATGCATTTGAGAACGACTTTATCAATGGTTACAGGTACTCCACCGTGGATATATCTATGAATGGCGGACTGGGAGCTGTAACCAGTAAGAATAATTTACTTTGGTCCAGTGCTACAGAGAGACTGACAACTGTGCGGCATGCCAACGGAATTGATGTATGGCTGATCACCAACGACAGTGAATCCAATATTTTCAGGGCCTGGCTGATTAATTGCAATGGATTACAGCTTTCACCGGTTGTTTCCACGGTTGGGGTGCTGGTGAATCAGCACTCTCTGTCAAATGTAGGAGTCATTAAAGCAAGTCCGGATGGGAAATATATTTGCCAGACCAATTTTCCAAGGCCGGGAGGTAACACAGTTGAATTTTTCCAGTTAATTGATTTTGATAATGCCACCGGCTTGTTGAGCAATGCCAGGACCATTAGTTTTCCACAGACAAAATACAATCATGCGGAGTTTTCCCCCGATTCCAAACTCCTTTATCTCACAAGAAAGGAAGAAAATAAACTGGATCAGCTGGAAATTACATTACCATCGGTAGCAGCCATTCTTGCATCCCGGGTAAGCTTCGATACGCAGGTACCTTTTTATGATATTCAACTGGCTGTTGATGAAAAAATTTATATCGCACAGGCTAATTCTTTACTTGCCGTGATTCACTACCCGAACCGGAAAGGAGTTGCCTGTACTTTGCAGCAGCAGGCATTAGATTTATTCCCCGGCTCGGGTACCATTGGTTTACCCTCACATATTAATGATATAGTGGGTAGCCCTGCCAACGGATTTGATTATACCATCATGAATGCCTGTAACGGAGAAGTGCAATTCAATGCAGCTACGACCCTCGACCCGATCATCAGCTGGCAATGGGATTTTGGAGATGGATTTACCTCGAACCAGCAAAACCCCTTACATGTATTTGCTGATCCCCGGAAGGTTTACAAAGTAAAACTGAGCATTAGTTCATTAAGTTCCTGTGGAAAAGTGGTGCGCACCCGTCAGGTATACCCTTCCGGTATCGAACCACAAACCATTTCTTTTTCTTATCAATACATCTGTGATTCGGGATATTACCGATTCAGCAATGAAAGCTCTGGTTTAGCTATACCTGGTATTAGTTTTAAATGGGATTTTGGTGATGGCGGTATTTCTACCGATCTGCATCCTGTGCATGTATTTACCAACCCGGGGCCCTATCCGGTTAAATTAAAAATGCTGACCAGTTCACCCTGTTTTGATGATTCGGTAACGAACGATATTGATGTAACTCTTTTTTCCATTCAAACGATAGCCGATCAAACGATCAGTTTTGGAGAATCTGTTACATTGTTTACAACTACGAGTTCCTCCCCTGCCAGTTTTGTATGGGATCCGCCCGCCTGGTTAAGCAGCAGTTCTGCACAGCATCCTGTAGCCAGACCCCGCGAAACAACTTTATATACGGTCACAGCCATGGATTCCAATCATTGTAAGGCCACTGACACGGTCAGGATCACTGTTAAGCCACCTGATAATGTTTCGGATATATTTGTGCCCTCCGCCTTTACACCCAACAATGACGGACGAAATGATCTATTGCGTCCCTTCCTGCCCCGGACCTTTATTTTGCAGGAATTCAACATTTATAACCGTTGGGGGCAGCTTATCTACAAATCCTCTCAATTAAATCCGGGTTGGGATGGCAAACTGTCAGAAACAGCACTGGATACAGGGGTTTTTATCTGGGTTGTAAAAGCCAGGGATTCCGTTACCGGGAAACTACATGAAAGAAATGGAACCTTTACCCTTATCCGTTAAGCATGAAGTCAAAATTCATCATCCCGGTTTTGATTCTTTTTTTTATTTCTTTTGAAATAGTGCAGGCGCAACAACCCGGCAAAAGCCGGAACCTTGCTGCCGGAGTGGCCATTCCAGCAGGTAATTTCAGTGAGACCCATTTGATCGGAGCCGAGGTAATGATTGATTATAGTCCAAACCGTTTTGGAAAGCTCTTACGTTTTCCGGATCCGTCTATTGGATTTGTGCTAAGTGGTGGTATCAGCTATTTTGCAGGGAAAAAAGAAACGGTCAGTACTTATCCCTACCGGTACGGGAATTATGCCATCCTTCGTGTTTATGGGGGTGCCATCTTGCATCTTGCAAAAAACTGGAATACCAGATTGGTGGCCGGTCCTGCAATCAGTTATTATGGGAATAACATCCGGTTTAATCTTGGAGCAGAATTACAAAGTACCTGGTACTGGAAACAGCAATGGGGAGTCGGACCCACCTTGGGTATACTCAAAGAAAATGGAGCTGATCCATTATTGATGTCAGGTATTAGGATTGCGTATGCTTTCTGAGTTATTCAGCAGTTGCAGCACCCATGATATATTCCCTGTTCAGGCGGGCAATATTTTCGATGCTGATTCCTTTCGGACAAACCGCCTCACAGGCACCGGTATTGGTACAGGAACCAAAGCCTTCTTTATCCATCTGGGCCACCATATTCATGGCGCGTGATTTTCTTTCCGGATCACCCTGGGGTAAAAGGGCCAGGTGAGACACTTTAGCAGAAACAAATAAGAGGGCTGATGAATTTTTACAGGCCGCAACGCAGGCACCGCAACCAATACAGGCAGCAGCGGCAAAAGCTGCATCAGCCTTGTCTTTTTCAACTGGTATTGCGTTGGCATCCACTGCATTGCCGGTGTTGACTGAAATATAACCTCCGGCCTGAATGATACGGTCAAATGCGGTTCTGTCAACCACCAGGTCCTTGATAACCGGGAAAGCATTGGCTCTCCAGGGTTCAATCACGATGGTATCTCCATCCTTGTAAGCCCGCATATGCAGCTGGCAGGTGGTATTCTGGTGCCAGGGGCCGTGGGGACGGCCGTTGATATACATGGAACACATGCCACAGATCCCCTCGCGGCAATCATGGTCGAAAGCGATCGGCTCTTTTCCTTCACGGATCAGTTCTTCATTCAGCACGTCGATCATTTCCAGGAAAGACATTTCAGAAGAAATATTCTTTACCGGATAGGTTTCAAAACCACCGCGATCATCTTTGTTTTTTTGTCTCCAGACTTTTAATGTCAGGTTCATTGTGTAGTGTTCCATACAGTCAAATGTGTGAATGTGAGAATGTGGGAATGTGAAAATGATTCAACACCCCATATTCAAAAATTAAATGATAAATATTAAAATGGCATAATGAGACCGATTCTTAATATCAGCAATGCCTGAAACCGCCTTTGCTGGTAATAATAATTTTCGAAATAATCCGAATAATCTCTTCAACCATTATTTTTAAAGAACTGCTTTCAGGATAGTTGCTGCTTCTCTCACAGATCAAAAGCCAAAACAATGTTTCACTGGCTTCTTTGACGGCAATTTTCATTTTATGAATAAAATCTGCCTTAGTTTCTGCATGCTGCGCCTCAAATACATGTGCACCTACCGATGTTCCACTTCTCAACAACTGGTTTGAAACAACGAATCTTCTCCTCTCATTCAGTAATTCACAAAATCGTACTACTTCTAACCCAAAATCCAGGACATTCTCAACTATAATATTTCTCGTCTCCATACAACCTTTTAAAGATGAAACTAACTTGTTTTGTCCTTTAAAGGCTTTCGATCAAACTGTTATTTTTCTAAGAACATCCGCTTTTTTACCCGCTCTAAACCGAGAAAAACCTCATTCTCACATTCCCACATTCTCACATTCTCACATTCTCACATTCCCTCATTACTTATAGCTTCTCTGCGTTGGCTTCGCCACTTCAAACTGCAAGGATTCTTTATGCAATGCCCATTCACTCTCTCCTTTAAACTGCCAGGCCGCCACATAAGCATAGTTATCATCATCTCTTTTGGCTTCACCTTCTTCGGTCTGGCTTTCTTCACGGAAATGACCACCACAGCTTTCATTGCGATCGAGGGCATCGCGGCACATCAGTTCACCGAGTTCAATAAAATCAGCTACCCTTCCGGCTTTATCCAGTTCCGGATTCATTTCGTTCACGGCACCGGGTATGCGCAGATCGCTCCAGAATTCTTTTTTCAGGGCCTGTATTTCGGCAATGGCTTCTTTTAAACCTTTTTCATTCCTGGCCATTCCGCATTTCTCCCACATGATCTTGCCCAACCGCTTGTGGAAGCTTTCCACGGTTTGTTTTCCCTTGATGTTGATGAGGGTATTGATCCGGTCACTCACTTCTTTCTCCGTAGCAACAAATGCAGGATGATCAGTCGGAATCGGCTTGGTAGCGATATCATCCGCCAGGTAATTACCCATGGTGTAGGGAATCACAAAATATCCATCTGCCAGCCCCTGCATCAATGCAGATGCGCCCAGCCGGTTGGCACCATGATCACTGAAATTAGCTTCTCCCAATGCGTACAAACCTTTTACCGTGGTCATGAGTTCATAATCCACCCATAACCCACCCATGGTATAATGCACGGCCGGATAAATCCTCATTGGAACTTCATAAGGATTCTCACCGGTGATCTTCTCGTACATATCGAAGAGGTTCCCGTATTCTTCTTTCACTACTTCTTTACCCAATGCGATCAGGGTCGCTTCATCCGGATGATCAATGCCTCTTTTGTTCGCTTCCGCTTTTCCGTATTTATTAATCAGGTTGAATTTGAAATCAAGGTAAACTGCTTGCCCGGTAGAACCTACTCCATATCCTGCATCACATCTTTCCTTGGCAGCCCTGGAAGCCACATCCCGCGGTACCAGGTTACCAAATGCCGGATATCTTCTTTCGAGATAATAATCCCTTTCTTCTTCCGGAATCTCATTGGGCTTACGCTTATCACCCTGTTGTTTGGGTACCCAGATACGTCCATCATTCCGGAGTGATTCAGACATCAGGGTCAGTTTGGACTGATGATCTCCACTAACAGGAATACATGTGGGGTGAATCTGCGTAAAACAAGGGTTTCCGAAGAAAGCTCCTTTTTTATGTGCTTTCCAGGCAGCAGTTACATTGCTGCCCATGGCATTGGTTAAATGCCTTTCCAGTTCACCCGTCACCAGATCCCGGGCAATGATCCCTCTGGCCTTGCCATCAATGATTACCACATCCAGCATTTCATGTCTGGAATACTGGACTACATTACCCAGTGCCACCTGTCTTTCCATAGCCTGATAAGCACCAATCAGCAATTGCTGACCGGTTTGACCGGCTGCATAAAAAGTTCTTTTTACCTGGGTTCCTCCAAAAGAACGGTTATTCAATAATCCACCATATTCCCTGGCAAAGGGTACACCCTGGGCCACACATTGGTCAATGATGTTTACACTCACTTCAGCGAGGCGGTGTACGTTGGATTCACGGGCCCGGTAATCGCCACCCTTTACCGTATCATAAAAGAGACGGAAAACAGAATCGCCGTCATTCTGGTAATTTTTGGCAGCATTGATCCCTCCCTGGGCGGCAATACTATGTGCCCTGCGGGGGGAATCCTGGAAACAAAATGCCTTCACTTTATAGCCTAACTCACCCAATGCCGCGGCGGCAGAAGCACCGGCCAGACCGGTACCCACGACAATCACTTCCAGTTTTCTTTTATTGGCCGGGTTCACCAGTTTGCAATGGCCCTTGTAATCTGTCCATTTATTTTCAAGCGTGCCGGCAGGAATTTTTGAATCAAGCATAAACTTTATGGTTTGTCCGCCTCAAGGTTCCGGCGGTATACTTCAAATGAATTAAGGTGACCTTTTATTTTAACCAGCCCAGGTAGAAACTGATGGGCATTAAAGCAAAAACCAGGGGCACGATTACTGAAAATCCGATTCCCATCGCCTGTAACAAAGACAGGTATTTTTTACTGCTGACTCCCAGGGTGCGGAAGGCACTCTGGAATCCATGCAGCAGGTGCCAGGCCAGGGAAATACATCCCAGGATATAGACCACCACCACCCACTCAATCTGGAACACTTCTTTCATTTCCTCATAGAGACTGATCTCCGGACCGAGCAGCCATCCCTGGTTACTGCGGTTGGGGACCCAGAAATGTGCCAGATGGATGATCAGGAAAATCAGGATGAGGGTGCCGAGTAATCCCATACTGCGGCTATACCATTTACTGCCTTTATTACCCATGGCAACGGCATACCCTTTCTTTCTTTTGCTACGATTCTGCATCTCGAGCATGATACCCTGAATGATGTGCAACAAAATACCAGCCATCAGACCTACTTCCAGGATACGGGGAACAATATTCGACCCCATGAAGTGGGCACCCGCTTCAAACATTTTACCTCCATCATTCGCCCAGATGGTGGCGTTCAGTGCTACGTGTACAATGAGGAATAAAATCAGAAAAATACCCGTCAAAGCCATCACCCACTTTTTGCCGACGGAGGAGGTAAACATTTCAGACCATTTCATCAGTTTATCTTTTGGTTTTTAGCCTGACATTTCGAACAACTTTCTTTCAATACCCAAAACGGTTAACCGGATCCGTTGTTCAATTCATCAGCAATATGATCAATGGGAGGAATTCAAATTTTGGCAAAAATACTACCGGAACATGAAAAACCGTCAAAAGTTTTATCCTGAAGTGGCCGGTAGATATTTTAAAGCATTGGAATTGGTTTTAGCCGTTCAGCCGGGCGGCTAATTCGCTGTCGATTTTTTTAAAGAGATGGAAGGGTTTATAAGTTCTCCAGTTGATCAGTTCCATCATTTCAATGTACCGGTTCAGTTTGGCATGTTTAAAATCATATTGGGTCTGCTCCGGCATATTTAAACAAACCACCCAGCCCAATTCATCCGACACTTCTTCATAGAGTTCTTCATAATAATCCCTGCCATCGCTGTGAAAATTCAGTACGTTCTCCCCTACCAGTATGAACTTGTAGATCCCCTCATACATGAATTTCTCCAGCACTTCCCTTTTCAGTTCCATAATATCATTCTCGATGGCATCATTCCACTCCCCGATGAGTTCAATGACGGCATATTTTTCTTCATAATCTGCCAGCAATACTTTCAGGTAAAGGGTGCGGCTGCCAAAATCATCCCATTGGGGATGGATATAGAAATTGTAGACGGTTTGGGAGAATTCAAACTCTGAGTAGGTCCTGCCATAAAAAGGCGAGCGCTGGTCTTCCTCGCTGATATAGATATGCCGCCAGTTATAAAAAGGTTCAATGTCCTGCATACGTCAGTACAAAATTAACGCATGTGGTATTAAATCTGCAGCATTTCAAATAATGCCTTGAGCAGGATGAACCCGAAAATCAGGAATAACCGCTTGCGGTTCCGTCCCCCTTCCCTGTCTTCAATAAAAAAGAGATAACGCATGGGCAGGTAGAAAAAAACAAATAAGGCTGCGAGGAAGAAAAAAAGGAAGATAATGGTGCCGATACTTTTTTTATCCACCCGGTCCAGCATCCCCATGATTCCTTTTTCCCAGAAGATAAAAGAGATGATGGATACTCCTGCCACCAGAAAAATATCCGCCAGCATTTCCTGGCGGTAAAGCTGTACAGGATCGGGTGGCTGCTCAAATCGACGGTTCAGTTTATTCCGGTAAGCCAGCCAGGTGCCGAAACTGGATAAAAAAAGTGGCCGCTGAAATAACCTGCCAGCTGGCCGATTCACCCTGTTTAAAGGCCGGCATACCGATTAAGGATCTGAAGCCGGGTTCCGACACTATGACCATGAAGAAGATAATAAACCAATGACCGATCACCAGGAATATAACATAAGGAACCGGTTGAATATTTTTTCCGGTAGTACTTAACCGGTAGCTCAGGGGCAAATGTTTAAGCGCAGCCCCTGCCAGGTACAGCAGCAGCGATACCAGCATCATATTATAAAACAGCGGCGACCGGATAAAATCACCCAGGGTAGGAAATGTAAACCCCAGCGTAAAACTGATTAATACCACCAGCCAATCGAACAAAGCTGCCCGGTTATGATTTAATTTCTCCCTGTTAATGGCCATCGTTGCATCAGGATTTGTTCCATAAATATTCCTTCAGGTTTTGGTAACCCGGGGCCATAAATATACTCTGTTTCTGTTGCTGCATCAGGGGTTCCAGCATAGCAGGGATTAATTGTACCTGCTTTGTATTTCTTTCCACTGCATCCGGAAATTTAACGGGATGGGCAGTTTCCAGGAAAATCCCTTTCTCTGCAGGATGATCCTTAAGATAATTGGCCAAAGCCAGGTAACCCACGGCACCATGCGGATCAAGTATATAATTGAATTGACGAAACACTTCCCCAATCACCTCTTCAGTAGCTGCATCCGTAATGCTTGCCGCAGAAAGCTTTTCTTTTAAAAGGGGAAACTGATGGTTGAATATTTCCAATATCCTTATAAAATTGCTGGGATTACCCACATCCATGGCATTGGATAAAGTGGGTACGGCTTCTTTGGGCCGGAGGATTTCAGAAGAAAGATAATCCGATACAATATCATTCACATTACAGGCTGCTATAAAATGCTTCACCGGTAAGCCCGATTGCATGGCCAGTATCCCGGCACAGATATTCCCAAAATTTCCGCTGGGTACAGCGATCACAGGAGGCTGTTCTTTGTGCTGCCATTGTTTGTATGCAAAAAAATAATAAAACTGTTGCGGTAACCAACGGGCTACATTGATGGAGTTGGCAGAAGTCAAAAATAATTTCTGGGTGAGTTCTTGATCCGCAAAAGCCTGTTTAACCATGGCCTGGCAATCATCAAAACTTCCGGCTACTTCGAGTGCATGAATATTATGCCCCAATGTGGTCAGTTGTTTTTCCTGCACTGGGCTTACTTTACCAGATGGATACAAGATCACCACTTCCACTCCTTCCACATTAAAAAAACCGTTAGCCACCGCACCACCGGTATCACCGGAAGTGGCTACCAATACCGTAATTTTTTCTTTTCGGTCTTTTGTAAAATAACCGAGACAGCGGCTCATGAACCTGGCACCGATATCTTTAAAAGCAAGGGTGGGGCCATGGAATAATTCAAGGGACGAAATACGATCAGTAACCGGCACAAGTGGAATCGGGAAATTGACCGTCTCGCTGACAATCCGGTACAGGTTCTCCTCATCAATCGTTGCACCCACATAAGGTTGAATCACGCGAAAAGCAATCTCTTCGTTGGAAATAGCGGGAAGGTTCCGGATCATTTCCGGATCCACCTGCGGAATGCTTTCCGGAAAATACAATCCCTTATCCGGCGCCTGTCCTTTGATAGCCGCTTCCCTGAAATCAGCCACCGGGGCTTGTTTATTGGTGCTGTAGTAGTTCATTTGTGTTTGCTTTTTTCTTTTCAGTCAGCAGTTGCAGTTGACAGTCTTCAGTCAGCAGTCAGCAGTCGGCAGTTAACAGTCAACAGTCGACTGTCATGAGTCGAGAGTCGAGAGTCGAGAGGAGGTATTTCAAGAGTTGGGTCGGATTTTAAAAAAAAGGCTCGGGTACCGAATCCTTGTCAACTTTTCAACACATCAACTTCTAAACATCTCAACTTCTCAACCACTCAACCCTCACTCCCTCCTTATTAATTGTCGTTACATACGTGTTATAATCAATCCCGATCCGGTTGTACACCCCTTTCATTACTGATTCTACGGCAATAGCGGTAGCTTCATCCTTACTCAGCATGAATACGGATGGTCCTGAACCGGAGATACCGCCTCCCAATGCACCAGCTTCTTTGCAACCCTTTTTCAATTCATCAAATCCGGGGATCAGGATACTGCGGACCGGTTCAATGATCACATCTTCCAGAGAACGGCCAATCAGGTCATATTCCTGTTTCATAAAACCCGTTACCAACCCGGCAATATTTCCCCATTGCTTTATCGCATCTTTCAATAATACCTGTTGTTTCAGGATCTGCCGGGCATCGGAGGTTCTTACCTCTATCTGCGGATGCACCACAGTTACAAAAAGATCAGGTGCAGGTATGGAAACAATATCCAATGGATGTATGGAACGGATCAGGCTGATTCCTCCCAGCACACAAGGCGCGATATTATCGGCATGTTTTACCCCAGATGCCAGTGTCTCTCCATTCATGGCAAACTGTACTATTTCATCGGTACTGAAAATATTTTCCAGCAAATGATTAGCGGCCACTGCAGCACCGGCTGCACTGGCGGCGCTGGAACCAATTCCGCTTCCGGGTTTGATATGTTTTTCAATACTGATATCAAATCCAAACCGGCGTCCTGTTTTTTCAATGATGGAAAGCAGGACCACCCCCGCCACATTTTTTTCCGGGTCTGTTGGCAGGTTGAATGAATCCAGGTTCCGGATGGTTACTGCAGGCTCTTCTGTCAAACTTAATTCCATGATATCATTTGGCGCTGATAAGGCCAGGCCCAGGATATCAAACCCGCATACCAGGTTGGCCACCGTACCAGGACTATATACTCTGATTTTTTCATATTAGTTTTTTGATGCCCTGATGATATCCGCAAATACGCCACTGGCAGTTACTTCCGCACCGGCACCGGCTCCTTTTACCACCATGGGTTGTTCTTTATACCGGTCTGTAAAAAACAGCACCACATTGTCTTTGCCATAAAGGTGATACAGATCATGCTTAGGATCTATATGCTGTAATCCAACGGAAGCTTTTCCTTCCTCAAATGATGCTACAAATTTTAATTTACAACCGGCCTCATTGGCTTTCTCCAGCAGTGATTTGAAATGAGCTTCTTCTTTTCCCATCACCTCGTAAAAATCATCCACGGTTCCCTGCATGCAGGCGGGTGGCATAAAGGAATGATTGTTGATATCCTCCATCTCAATTTTCACACCGGCTTCACGGGCCAGGATCATGATTTTCCGCATCACATCCGTACCACCCAGGTCCAGTCTCGGATCAGGTTCGGTATATCCTTCCTCCTGTGCCTGTCTGACTACTTCTGCAAAGGGCCGGCTGCCATCGTAGTGATTGAAAACAAAATTCAAAGTTCCGCTGAGTACGGCCTGTATTTTATGTACCCGGTCACCGCTATGTACGAGGTCATTCAATGTTGCGATGACGGGTAAGCCGGCACCCACATTAGTCTCAAACAGAAAGCGGCTGTTGTATTCCCTGGCCAGGTCTTTTAATTGCCGGTATTGCTGATATGCTGAGGAAGCGGCCACTTTATTACAAGCCACTACCGCAATACTCTTTTTTAATAATTGATCATACACGGCGGCCACGGTATTATTGGCCGTGATATCCACAAAAATGGAATTGCGCAGATTGCGGCTGATGATTTTATCCAGGAATGCTTGCAGATTGGCTTTTTCGCCATTATCGAGTAATGACTTCCAATTGGCCAGATCGATCCCTTCTTCATTCACCAGCATTTTCCGGCTATTGCTGAGTCCGGTCACTTTAACCTGCAGATGTAATTGTTCCTGCAGAAAATCGAGTTGCTGTTGCAGCTGTCCCAGCAATTTGGCGCCTACATTGCCGGTGCCGGTGATAAACAGGTTGACCTGTTTGTAGGTGGTTTCAAAAAATTCTTCATGCAATACATTGATGGCTTTTTTCACATCAGCTGTCGCAATCACGGCTGAGATATTTTTTTCTGAGGAACCCTGAGCGATGGCTCTTACGTTCACGCCATTTCTTCCCAATGCACCAAACATCCGGCCGCTGACCCCGGTATGATTCTTCATGTTCTCTCCTACGAGGGCTACAATCGAGAGTCCTGTTTCTGTAATCAGGGGCTCCACTTTCTGCAAAGCAATTTCATTGGCAAATGCCGCATCCACTGCCTGCCTTGCTTTTTCAGCCAGTTGGGTATCGATACCCACGCAGATAGAATGTTCGGAAGAACTCTGGGTAATGAGGATTACATTTATTTTTCATTGCTGAGGGCTTCAAATAATCTTTTACTGAAACCGGGTATACCGATCATCCCGCTACCTTCCAGACTGATCATGGTGATATTGTTGATACTCGAAATACCTCTCACGATATCGCCTTTGCCATCACTGACTGCTTCGATGATGGTACCAGGATCCTCCGGTGCAAATGTGTTTTTAATCACCACCGGGATTTTTTTACCCATCACCGGTTGAATGGTGGGTGGATAAATGACTTTGGCACCAAAATGCGAAAGCTCCATGGCTTCCTGATAGGAGATATTCGGAATAATCCGCGCATTGCTGGTGAGCCGCGGATCTGCTGTCATCATACCACTGACATCGGTCCAGATTTCTGTCACGGTTGCATCCATTGCTGCCGCCAGGATGGCTGCGGTATAATCAGACCCGCCTCTGCCAAGTGTGGTGGTGACCCCGTTTTTATCCGCTGCAATAAATCCGGGGAGGATGAATAAATCATCAGCTGCAAGCGCAAAATAGTCGCGTATTTTTTTACCCGTCTCTTCCACATTTACTTCTGCTGCGGTAAAGCCAGAATCAGTCAGAATCAATTCCCGGCTGTCTTTCCAAACCGCTGCTGTTCCTGCCACCTGAAAAGCCGCCGCAATGATTTGAGAAGAAAGCCATTCACCATAACTGGCGAGGCGGTCTTTTGAGCGTGGGGTGAGTTCACGAAGTAAAAATCCCATTGCAGATATCTTCAATTTCATTGCAGGATTTTTTAACAAGGCTGAGCAGGGCGCTTTGTGTGGCCACCGGAATTAATTGTTTTACTGCTTCCAGGTGTCTTTGCTCAACAATGGAGAGTTTCTCTTTATAATTTTCTGCTCCTGCTGCGGCATCGGCAGCCGCCTGCAGCAGGATATCTGTCACGCCCCCCAATGCCGACACGACGACGATGGTTTTATCTTTCTTTATTTTCTCTTTTACTATCGCAATAACTTTATTGATATTGGCGGCATTGGCCACTGAAGTTCCCCCGAATTTTAAAACCTGCATGTTGCTGAATTAACGATGAATGGAATAAGTTGAAAAGTAGGAATAACGCTAACCCGAAAGTCAGCAGCTATACGCCCGATGGATAATATGATTTTGTACAACCCTTAACGGGTTGTTGTAATAGTGGTTGTGGTGATGGATGTCATCACGGAGAGAGAGGCAATATGAATGCAATTGTTAACCACTGTTATTAATGGAATGCAATATACAAAGCAGAATTGAGATTTTAAATCATTAAGCGAGAGAATCTGCTGCTTTTTTCACGCTGCCATACTGCAGCAGGAGCTGCCGGGCTTTTTCGTAATCGCTGATCTTTGTTTTTTCCATCAGCATTTTAGTTCCTCTGTCAACCAACTTATCGTTCGTTAGTTGCATGTTCACCATCTTATTATCCTCTACCCTGCCTAACTGGATCATGACGGTGGTAGAGATCATATTCAATACCAGCTTTTGAGCCGTTCCGCTTTTCATCCGGGTGCTTCCGGTAACAAATTCGGGACCTACCACCACTTCAATAGGAAAATCGGCCGCAGCGCTTACCGGGGAATCAGGATTACAGGAAATACTACCGGTTACGATGCCTCTTTTCCGGCATTCTTCCAGTGCACCGATCACATATGGAGTTGTACCACTGGCAGCAATGCCAATCACCACATCTTTATCTGATACATCAAATTGTTCCAGGTCTTTCCAGCCCTGCTCTTTATCATCTTCTGCAAATTCAACTGCTGATGTAATTGCTTTTTCTCCGCCTGCGATAATTCCAATCACCAGTCCGTAAGGCACCCCATAGGTAGGAGGGCATTCACTGGCATCCACAATTCCTAAACGACCGCTGGTGCCGGCCCCGATATAAAAAAGCCGGCCACCCATCAGCATTTTATCAGCCGCCGTTTCGGCCAGTTTTTCAATCTGGGGAATGGCTTTTTCCACGGCCACTGGCACCGTTTTGTCTTCCTGATTGATATTCCTGAGCAGTTCCCCTACCGACATCTTTTCAAGTTGGCGATAGTAGCTGGTTTGTTCTGTAATTTTTTGAAATGCCATGCGGCTTGCTTTAACTATGGTATTCGATTAATCCTTCCATGGGAGCCTTGATCACTTTCCCCAATTCAAATTCGTAACTGTTGCAAAGTTGCCGTAACACATCCTTAAAACCAAATGCAACACTTCCGGTAAAATGTACCGGTAATTTCCAGACTTCCCGGTATTTACAAAGATGATTGAAGAAAAAATCATTGAGACCGTCTTCGATGATATTCTCAATCATATAATGACCCCTGTTCTCTGCCAGAAACCGGGCGAAGCTGGCCAGGTAACGGTTGGGCAAGGGTTTCTTGTAAACATTTTCCAGTATTTCTGCAGTATTGGTGGTATAGGTCAGGTCAAACCGACCACGCAGTTCCTCATCAAAAGTGCCATACAAATAGTACTGAATTACTTTTTTCCCAAGGTAAGCACCGCTGCCTTCATCACCCAGCACATAACCCAGCCCGGGACTATTCCTTTGTATTTTCCGTCCATCATAATAACAGGAATTAGAGCCCGTGCCTAATATACAGGCCAATCCTTTTTCATGACCACAAAGGGCCCTTGCTGCGGCCATCAGATCATGGGTTACATTTACTTTGGCTCCGGGTAATACTTTTTGCAAAGCCTTTTTAACCGATTTGGCATTAACCGGATTGGCACAACCTGTTCCATAATAATGGATGGCGTCAATGGAAACATTCCTGAGTTTGGGCTGCAGTTCCTGTTCCAGCAGGGTAATAATTTGTGCGGTATTGAGAAAATAGGGACTGATTCCCTGGGTAATGATCGTTCTTTTTCTTCCGGCTCCCAGCAGGCACCACTCGGCCTTGGTGGCTCCGCTGTCGGCAATAAGTGTTACCATCGGCATATACTCCTTTTGAAATGATCCTTCTTCAACAGCTGTTCCGTTCAAATCCAGTAATTTGCGACTTGAATCTGAACCTTTTCAGCAAATTACGCAATTAAAGATATGATGGGGAATAAAAAGTTACAGGTATGGCTGCCGTTATTGTTCGCATTGGTGATGATTGCCGGGATGTTCCTGGGCTATCGTTTGGGCAACAGGGGAAAAGGAAATGGTTTTTTTGCCGGAGACCAACGCAGTTCCCTGCAGGAAGCACTTGATCTGATACGCTTGAAATATGTGGACTCCGTACAACTGGATTCGCTGGAAGGCAAAGCTATTGAAGAAATGATGAGCGAACTGGATCCCCATTCTGTGTATCTGCCTCCGGTAGACCTGAAAGAAGCCAATGAAGACCTGGCTGGTAATTTTCAGGGAATTGGTGTGGAGTTCAATATTTTCAATGATACCGTGAATCTGGTTTTTGTTATTCCCGGTGGACCGAGTGAAAAAGCAGGACTGAAAACAGGCGATAAACTGATCCGGGCCAATGATTCAGTATTAACAGGACGCGGATTTGATGCAGAAGGCGTGAAGAAATACATCCGGGGGCCCGCGGATCTCAGGTAACCCTTCAACTGATCCGTGATAAAAAGCCCTTGACCGTTACCGTTACCCGTGGTACTATTCCGGTATCATCGATTGATGCTGCCTATTTGCTGGATAAAAAAACGGGGTATATCCGGCTCAATAAATTCTCAGATAACAGCTATGAAGAATTCATGCAGTCGATGGAAGACCTGCAGCGACAGGGATTGCAACAACTTGTATTGGACTTACGCGGAAATGGTGGCGGCTTTATGAATGAAGCAGTGGACATGGCTGATGAATTTCTGGATGGAGACAAACTGGTGGTGTACATGAAAGGTGCGAAAACCAAAAAGACAGAATACCGTTGTAAAAGACCGGGTTTGCTGGAAAAAGGCAAACTGGTTGTATTGGTGGATGAATTATCAGCCAGTGCCAGTGAAGTATTGGCCGGGGCCTTGCAGGACTGGTGCCGTGCAAAAATAATCGGCCGCAGAACTTTTGGAAAAGGCCTGGTTCAGCAACAGTACCCTTTAAGTGATGGGGCGGCTTTACGATTGACCATTGCCCGCTATTATACTCCTTTGGGACGCAGTATCCAGCGTTCATATGCCAAGGGTAAAAAAGTATATATGGATGAACTCTGGGACCGCTATAACAGCGGAGAAATGTTTTCCCAGGATTCTGTACTGCGTCATCAAAACGGAAAAAAAATCAGTTCGGTCTGTGGAGAACCTTTATATGAAGGAGATGGTATCACTCCTGATGTTTTTGTTCCCATCGATACCAGTGTAACCTACAACCATCTGAATATCTGGCTGGGCAGTACCAAACTCAATAGTTATTTGTATGAATATTTCATGAATAACCAGGCAGCTTTGAACCAGTACAAAAATGCAGATGCTTATACCAGTGGTTTCCCGGCTGCCTCATTATGGGATGGATTTGTACAAAAAACAGCGGCTGATTCTGTAAAACCAACGATACTAAAGCCCATAGAAAAAGAAAGATTATTATTAAGAATGAAGGCCCTGCTGGCCCGGTATAAATGGAGGACCAGTGCTTATTTCCAGGTACTGAACACCACCGATCCGGTAATTCAGAAAGCCATGGAAGCACTGGCAAAATAAAAGAGGCCGTCTCATCAGTAATCATTTTTGCCACCCGCAGGGTCCTGTGGACTATGTCACGGAGGCACAAAGAAGAGTAATTTGATACGCTTTACTTCGTGTCTTTGTGTCTTAGTGGCAAATCTTCATTACAAACTTTTGAGACAGCCTCTTCGCTGTATTGGTCAATGGTTATACTTTATACTTTGTCCTTATTCTCATCCCACCATTGCTTTTCAATGCGGTAGGATCCAAAGAGACCCAGTCCGCCACCGATCGCAATCAATGAAAAATAGATAGCGGCAATACTGCCATCATGATGATGCCCTGCAGAACCGGGATTGATCAAAAAATTATCCAGCATATATGCCAGGAAGAGTCCTACTCCTGATCCAATGAGTAATAAAGCCCATTTCAGGTTTTTATAAGGGGCCGGGCGGTTGGCAAATTCTTTCGGGTTCATTCCCTTTTCAATCATGGCCAGGTTCTGGCGGGTTCTCAGGTAGTATATGCCAAATACCATGGCAAATCCTCCGGCAAACATGGTAATCGGTACTAAGGCTTCAGCGGCTTGCATATTTTTAATTTTTTCGGTTATTCTATTCTTTGACTCCGGTTCCGCCGGGCGGGTTACAGGTCAATCGAATATTTTTTAAAATAGTTACAAATACTAGGACTACAACTGATCCAAACCGGTTACAGCCCTGTTCCTGGCTCTCGACTCCCGACTCCAGTCTCCCGACTCTCAAACCGGCTCCCAAATTTTCCCGACCTTGTACTGTAACCAAACACCAACAGGATGAGTCCTATATAAAGGATGACGACCGGATTTACTGATAATGAGATCATTAGCCAGGTGCTGACGGGTAACCAGGGGGCATATGCCCAATTGGTAGACCGCTATCAGAACTATGTATTCACCCTTGTGTTGAGATTGGTCAAAAGCAGGGAGGATGCAGAAGAGCTGGCACAGGATGCTTTTGTAAAAGCCTTCAAATACCTGAAGGATTTCAGGGGCGATTCCAAATTCAGTACCTGGTTGTATACCATTGTAAATAATACCTGCATCACTTTCCTCCGGAAGAAAAGACTGGAAGTTCAGTCACTGGATAATGAACAGGTGTTTTCAAGGGCTGATAACCTGGATTCCGGTTTGCGTTCTGATACCGTGGAGCAAAAATCGAAGCAGGCCATGGTCAATGAAGCCATCAGTTTACTCAATCCGGATGATGCCATGGTGATTACTTTATTTTACAAGGCAGAACAATCGCTGGAAGAAACGGCGGCTGTTCTGGGAATTGAAATAAATGCAGCCAAGGTCAGGTTACACCGGGCCAGGGCGCGTTTAAAAGAAAAAATGACGACATTTTACCCGGAAGAAATAAAAGAATTAAATTAATCAATATGAACCACAACAATACAACGGGTTCCTCTGCCGGAGGAAACAACAGCATGGAAGAGAGGCTGTGGGATTATATAGATGGCCTTAGCCAGGCAGATGAAAAAGAGATGATTGGAAAATTATTGAAAGAAGATCTGGCCTGGAAGGCAAAATATGAAGAACTGATTAAAGTGCAGGACTGGATGCAATTGGCAGATACCGAACAACCCTCTCTCCGCTTTACTAAAAATGTAATGGAAGAAATTGCCCGCACTCATATCAGTCCGGCTGCTCATAAATATATCAACAACCGGATTATCTGGGGGATCGGCTTTTTCTTTATCGCCATGATGGTTGGTATCCTGATCTATGGCTTTGGGCAGATGCTCAGCAGCCCGGGTGAGGCCTCCACTGTTTCAAAAAATATCGGGAAACTGGATTTCAGCAAATTCTTTAATAATAACCTGATCAATGTCCTGATGATGATCAATGTAGTGATTGGTCTGTTTCTCCTGGATAATTACCTCTCGAATAAAAGAAAGCAATTCAGAAAAGAAGCTTAATGAGATCATCATTAAGTCCGGTCAGCCTCCCTGCCGCAATCAAATGCAAGCGGGGAGGTTTTTTACTGCCCCTTAAAAACGTACCTTTGTTCGTATAATTTATCTGATGGATATCAAAAATAATATTCTCGAAACGATCGGTAATACACCGATGATCCGGCTGAACAAAGTGGCCCGGGATTTTCCCTGTACAGTTCTGGCGAAAGTGGACTATTTCAACCCCGGTAATTCAATCAAGGACCGGATGGCATTGAAAATGGTGGAAGTAGCCGAAAAAGAAGGGAAGCTGAAACCTGGTGGTACCATCATTGAAGGAACCAGTGGAAATACCGGTATGGGGCTGGCATTGGCGGCCGTAGTAAAAGGATACAAGTGCATTTTTGTAACCACCGACAAACAATCCAAGGACAAAGCAGATATCCTGAAAGCGGTTGGGGCTGAAGTGATCGTTTGTCCTACCAATGTACTACCGGAAGATCCGCGCAGTTATTACAGTGTAGCGGCAAGACTGGCAAAGGAAACTCCCAATTCCTTCCACATGAACCAGTATGATAACCTGGCCAACCGATTGGCGCATTATGAAACTACCGGCCCGGAAATCTGGGAACAAACAGACGGAAAAATCACCCACCTGGTTTGTACTGCAGGAACGGGCGGAACCATCACCGGTGCAGCCATGTACCTGAAAGAAAAAAATCCCAATATCCAGATCTGGGCCATTGATGTATATGGATCATTATTGACCAAATATTTCCGCACCGGTGAAATTGATATGAATGAAGTGCATCCCTATATCAGTGAAGGTTTCGGAGAGGATTTTGTGCCGAAGAATTATGACATGAGTGTAATTGATCATTTTGAACAGGTCACTGATAAGGATGGTGCCGTCGTAGCTCGCAGACTCGCGAAAGAAGAAGGTTTGTTTTGTGGTTATAGTGCCGGCAGTTGTTTCCAGGGGTTATTACAATTAAAAGATCGTTTGAAAAAAGATGATCTGGTTGTATGCATCTTTCATGATCATGGCAGCCGATATGTAGGAAAGATTTATAATGATCAGTGGATGATTGAAAGAGGTTTCCTCGATGTAAAAACATTCCGTGATGTGGTGAGTGCCCGTGGTACACAACGTATCATCACTGTTGCACCTGAACAAACGGTGAAGGAAGCAGTAGAACTGATGAAGAAATATGATATCGAACATATTCCCGTAATGAATGGAACCGGCCCGCTGGGTGCCATCAGTGAGGGCGGTTTATTTCAGAAAATATTTGAAAATCCGGAGATCAAGAACGCTTTGGTAAGCGAAGTTTTGGAGCCTTCCTACCCCCTGGTACCATTTGATATGCCGGTGGAGAAACTCAGCCACCTGATTAATAAAGAAAATGGGGCCGTGCTATCAAAAGATGAAGCGGGGAATTTCCACATTGTGACCAAATACGACGTGATTCAGTCCTTCGGGAAATAAATAACACTCTCTTAACAATCTGTAAACCAAGGCAATAATCGCCTTGGTTTTTTAATGCTCGTATTTTTACGGTCAATTCTTTCGGTTTCAGCGCAGGTAACCGACGGCCATTTACTATAAAAAGTCAGGCAATTTTGCTCTTGCGGAGCTTTAATCCCGGGCTTACTTTTGTATCACATTAGTCCAATATCAATATCCAAAAAACCAAACCAAGTCCTGAGAAAAACCAAAGCCAATCCTAGGAAAAACCGAAAAACAAAGTCCAAGTCCAAAAACCTGAAATCCAACATCCAAACAGAAAGACCAGTTGAAGTCCAACCCGATCAAAGTCGGGAAAATCCTTGAAGAACGACCCTGAGTCACCGTGTCCAAATCCTTGAAAAGAATTAAACGTCCGGAACCCTCCTGCTAAACCCCGTTTAGCAGGAGGCGCGGTGAACCCCGCCTCTCTCCTTCCCTTTATTTTTCCTTTTTACCTGTTCTGCTCCCAACGATTTATTTTGCAGGCATCTTTATGTCTGAAAATGCTGACCAAATCAGTTCCGTTATTCCTTTTTCTCCACTCCCACTGCGGATCATTTCTCTTGTTCCCTCAATTACAGAATTACTTTACGACCTCGGACTGGAAGACCGTGTTGCCGGCATCACTAAATTTTGTGTACACCCCGATCATTGGTTTCGTACAAAGACAAGGGTAGGCGGCACAAAGAATATTAAAATCGATACGATTCAAGGGATTGCTCCTGACCTGATCATTGCCAATAAGGAAGAAAATGTGAAGGAACAGATTGAAATATTAGCCACGCAATTTCCCGTTTGGGTAACCGATATCAGCAACTATGATGATGCACTTGAAATGATCATTCAACTGGGGCAGATCACCGGCAAAGAAGAAGCTGCCACTCAACTCAGCAATAAAATACAAACGGCTTTCAATGCCATACCAACGGACAATGAAAAGATCCGTACCGCCTACCTGATCTGGAAGGAACCCTGGATGACGGTTGGAGGCGATACTTTTATTCACGATATGATGGATAAAGCAGGTCTGGTTAATGTCTTTGGTATAGAGCAGCGTTATCCGTTCATCACATTGGAAAAATTGCAGGCAAGCCGTCCGGAACTGGTATTGCTTTCTTCTGAACCCTACCCTTTTCGTCAAAAAGATATTGAGCAGCTAGAGCCCCTGCTGCCGGATACCCGCATCCTGCTGGCCGATGGTGAAATTTTCAGCTGGTATGGCAGCAGGCTCCTGCATGCAGCTAATTATTTTCAGCAACTGAGAACGCTTTACTGATTGTATCTTTATCCCGTGAATTTTGCTGCCTCCCATACCGACAGAGAGATCAGTGAATCTGATAAGCCTTCCCGGAAAAAACCCATGTTTCCGGTGAATGAAACCCTCCGCAGATACCTGAAAAAAAACGGAAGGGAAGTAAAACTGCCGGTGGCTTATTCTGATCTGTTGCGTTATACTTATTCGGTTCCACTGCACGATAAACATGGCAAGGACACCCTCTGGGAAAAAACCATTTACGACAAAAGGGAATGGGATTTTATCCGGGAAGGTCTGGTTAAAATCTATGCCACTTTAAAAACGGAAGGTGATCTCAGTTTTATCAAACACCTGGATGTGGCCCGGATTGATTATTGCAGTTTTGGCAACTCGCATCCTTTCCGGATCAGGATCGTGAATAAATTCAACGACAACTATGATCATTATTATATCAAAATAGCAGATGCCTCCCGTATTTACGGACTGGAACTGGAGCATCTCCTCTCTCCCAATCATATCACTTATTTCACCCATCAGGAAACCCTGGTGGAAGAACATATTCCGGGTATCCCGGGTGATGTATTTATCCGGCAGCAACTGCAGGATCCGGAAACGAACAGAATCCGGTTGGCCAAGGAGTTTGTCAAATTCAATGAACGCTGCTTTGTACGCTTACTGGGTGATATGCGCAGTTATAATTTTGTGGTGGACATTACACCGGATGTGGAAGACTACCAGTACCGGATCCGGTGTATTGATTTCGATCAGCAATCTTATGAAGGCAGAAAAAATCTGTACCTCCCCCAGTTTTTTAAAGAAAATTATGCGCTTGTTGATATGGCGCTACAGCACCTGAACAGGGAATCCATTGAACAATACCAGTTTGAGGAAAGAACAATGATCACCTACCGGCTGGCTACCACCAGGTACCGGATGAAAGAATTACTGGATTGCATGACAAAAGACACAATATCCACCCCCGAAAAAATTGAGCAGTTGAAAAAAGAATTGTCTGCGCTTTATCCCAACAGCCCTTTTCAGAAATGCCGGTCCATGGGAGATATTGTGAAAAACCCAGCTCAAACAAAGCCTGCAAAAGCACCTGAAACTGGTAACGCAGTCGCCTGATAATCCAAATAGCTGAAATTATGCCCTCTAACAGCTGTTTGTAACACAAACAAGATAAATCGCCTATATTAGCCCCCGCTATAACGATTACTGCCTGCTTAACCATTTAACAACGTAAAATTTATTATTTCTGCATGACAAAAAAGTACAAAGCAGGTGTGCTCTTCGGTGAAGAACTGGAAGCACTCTACAACGACGCAAAAAACAATCAGTTTGCCTTACCTGCTGTTAACACCATTGGCACAAATACCATTAATGCCACATTGGAAACAGCCGCTAAAGTCAACTCTCCTGTCATTATTCAGTTCTCTAATGGAGGTGCACAGTTTATCGCCGGGAAAGGGATGCCCAACGACCAGTTGCAGGCCAATATCGCCGGTGGGGTTTCGGGTGCATTACACATTCATAATGTGGCCAAATATTATGGAGTACCCGTAGTCCTGCATACCGATCATGCGGCTAAAAAATGGCTGCCCTGGATCAGCGGTTTACTGGATGCCGGTGAACAATATTTCAAAGAAAAAGGACAGCCCCTGTTCAGCTCACATATGCTGGATCTGAGCGAGGAGCCCATCGAAGAAAATATTCATACTTCTGTAGAATTCTTTAAAAGAATGAAACCACTGGGAATGAGTATCGAGATTGAACTCGGTGTTACCGGTGGTGAAGAAGACGGGGTGGACAACAGTGATGTGGAGAATTCCAAACTTTATACCCAACCGGAGGATGTGGCTTATGCTTACAAAGAACTCAGCAAAGTGGGTAATATGTTCACCGTTGCAGCTGCGTTTGGCAATGTGCATGGTGTATACAAACCAGGAAATGTGGAACTGCGTCCGATCATCTTACAAAACAGCCAGGTGTATATTGAGAAAGAACTGGGCACTGCTCCCAAGCCGGTTTACTATGTATTCCACGGTGGTAGTGGATCGCCGCAGCACCAGATCAGGGAAGCCATCAGTTATGGTGCCATTAAAATGAATATTGATACCGATCTGCAATGGTCCTTCTGGGAAGGTGTATTGAATAATTACAAAAAGCATGAGGGTTATTTGCAGGGCCAGTTGGGCAATCCCGAAGGAGATGACAAACCCAATAAAAAATACTACGATCCAAGGGTATGGCTCCGCAAAGGCGAAGAAACCTTTATCAAGCGCCTGGAAGTAGCTTTTGAGGATTTGAATTGTATAAACAGGAATAGTTAAGGAAAGTCCGGAAGACCGAAAGACAGTTCATCTTTATAAAATATCTATCAGCACAGCAAAGATTTTGTTGTGCTTTTTTTATTTTAAAGAATTTAGTACGGAGTGATTGTTGAGTGGTTGAGTGGTTGAGATGTTGAGATGTTGAGATGTTGAGATGTTGAGATGTTGAGATGTTTAGAAGTTTAGAAGTTGAGATGTTGAAAAGTTGAAAAGGATTCGGCACCCGAGCCTTTTTTTAATAATCCGGCCCAACTCTTGGAATGCCTCCTCTCGACTCATGACTGTCGACTGTTGACTGATGACTGATGACTGCCGACTGCTCCCTCCCCCCACTCGTCACTAGCTACTAGCCACTCGCCATTTTCAATTTTCAATTATTCTTACATTTGCGAACAGTCGTTAGTATAAATTTTTCAACAAAACCTGATTGCTATGTCTTCAAACAAGATTGCCCAATTGCTGGGCGACAAAGCAGATTACCTGCTGCAACACCAATGCGCCACCATTCCTAAAGAACAATTGCATTTACCCGGACCTGATTTTACCGATCGGATTTTTATGGCCAGTGATCGTAATCCCCAGGTATTGCGGAACCTGCAAATGATGTACAATACCGGTAGATTGTCTAAAACAGGTTATCTATCCATCCTTCCGGTAGATCAGGGGATTGAACACAGTGCAGGTGCTTCCTTCGCTAAAAATCCCATCTATTTTGATCCTGAAAATATCATTGAACTGGCGATGGAAGGCGGCTGCAATGCGGTGGCCACTACTTTTTGCGGGATTGGCTTTTTATCCCGCAAATATGCCCATAAGATTCCGTTTATTGTCAAGATCAATCATAACGAATTCCTCACCTACCCCAATAAATTTGACCAGGTGATGTTTGCTTCCATCAAATCCAGCTGGAACCTGGGAGCGGCTGCTGTAGGTGCCACTATTTATTTTGGCAGTGACGAAGCAACCCGTCAGATACAGGAAGTAAGCCGGGCTTTTGAAATGGCGCATGAGCTGGGTATGGCGACTATTCTTTGGTGTTACCTGCGCAATCCTGCATTTAAAACAAAAGAAAAAGATTTCCATGTATCAGCCGATCTTACCGGACAGGCCAGTCACCTGGGTGTAACCATTGAAGCCGATATCATCAAACAGAAATTACCGGAAAACAATGGTGGTTACCTGGCCCTGAATACCAAAGAGTCGGCTTATGGTAAAAACGACAAACGTATTTACGAAAATCTCACCACCGATCATCCGATTGATCTCTGTCGTTATCAGGTTGCGAATTGCTATATGGGACGCGCGGGATTAATCAATAGTGGCGGTGCTTCCTCCGGTGCCAGCGATATGGCTGAAGCAGTACTAACCGCAGTCGTTAATAAAAGAGCAGGTGGAATGGGACTGATCAGTGGAAGAAAAGCCTTTCAGCGCCCGATGAAAGAAGGGGTCGAAATACTGAATGCGATACAGGATGTGTATCTGGATAAGGAGATCAGTATTGCATAAATATTAATCAGAGGATGACTATTCAAATTGGAGAGATTTAACCGCAAAGACGCGAGGTCGCAAGGAAACGCTAAGATTTTTCCGGCCTTTGTATAAAATATAAATCCTCTCAGGTTTCTCGCAGCGCTTGTTATGGAGCAGCGCTCGCAGCGCCTTTGCGTGTATTTCTTTGCGCGCTTTGCGTGAAATATCTTTGAGTACTTTGTCCACCGAACATTGTGAGCTTGAAAAATGCTTTTGAAAAAATATTTACCGAGGCCCCTGCCCCCCTTCTTATGCCCACCAAACCACCTATTTTTGAACCATGATCTCCTATAACCCCAAAGACTGGTTCACCTTTATTTTCCGGTTCCATAAAGCGGATACTTTCCGGCAATTATTTCCGATGATCCTGGCCATTTGTGGTTATGCAGCGGGTATTGCCTGGCTGGAGCTTGAATACTGGCGCCTCTCGGATAAAAGTTATGTCCGTAACCTTCCGGTTATGCATAGTCTGCTTGGGTTCGCCATTTCCATGCTCCTGGTTTTTCGTACCAATACTGCTTACGACCGCTGGTGGGAAGGCCGGAAACTCTGGGGTAGCCTGGTGAATAACAGCCGCAACCTGGCCATGAAACTGGAGATGATATTATCTCCGGATCAAACGGCCACCCGTACCTTCTTTCGTAAAATGATTCCGGCCTATGCCTTTGCCCTCCACAATCACCTGCATAAGGAAAAAACAAGAGTAGAATTATTTGACAAGGAAGATCACAAACACTTCTTTGATAAAATTGATCACGACAAACATATCCCCAATCAGCTGGGCATGCTGATGTACCGTCATGTGCAGGGACTGTACCAGGATAAAGTCATCACTGGAGAACAGCTGCTTTTCCTGAATGCCGAACTGCAGTCATTTACCGATATCTGCGGCGCCTGTGAAAGAATTAAAAACACCCCCATCCCTTTTTCTTACAGTGTATTTATAAAGAAATTCATTTTTTTCTATATCATGACCCTCCCCTTTGGTTACGTTTTCCAGCTTGGGTATTACATTGTTCCGGTAGTGGCCTTTATTTTTTATGTACTGGCCAGCCTGGAACTGATCGCGGAAGAAATTGAAGATCCTTTTGGGGGCGACCAGAACGATGTGCCCACCCAACTGCTGGCGCAAAATATTCACCGGCACGTGGCAGAAATAATCTGATAAAGGCAACCTTCTGCAGCTTTTTCCGTTTGATATCTACAGTACCAAATCAAACAAAAAAGTAAAACAAATGAGAAAGGCCCTGTATTCATCCCTTGTAGTATTATCTTCTGTTATCATCTTTGCCAGCGGATGCAGCAAGGATAATGATGGCGGCGGTGGCGGCGCTTCAGTTGATTGCGCCACTGTGACCAATAAGGCATACGCTGCTAATATCAGTCCGATCATCCAGAGTAGTTGCGCCATTGCCGGTTGTCATGCTGCCGGCAGCACCAATGGTCCTGGCCCCCTGACGAGTCATACAGAAATATCCAATGCCAAAACCCAGATTCGAGCAGCTGTATCCTCCGGTTTAATGCCCCAGGGAAGCAGTCTCTCTGCTGCACAGAAAAATTCAATCATCTGCTGGATCGACAGCGGTGCCCCGAATAACTGATCCCAACCTTCTTATACAAACGGCAGGTCCTGTTCAAAGGTTTCCAATATATTTACGGTCTAAACCGGCTGTACATGTTCTCAAAAAATCTTTTTACAGGCACCTGCCTTTTGCTTTCTGTTACACTCCAGGCTCAAACGCTGAATGAACTCACCGTAGAAAAAATCATGCGTGATCCCCGCTGGATGGGGAGCTCTCCTTCCAATATTTTCTGGGGACAGGAGGGGCAAACCCTTTATTTTAACTGGAACCCCGACAAAGCCCCGGCTGACTCATTGTATTTTATCACACTCACGAACAGGACTCCTGTAAAAGCCAGTGTACAACAAAAAACGACACCGGATTTTCAAAGCAATTTTATCTATAATCAATCAAGGTCGGCTTTCCTTTATGCCAAAGACGGAGATATTTTTTACCGGGACACTAAAACCGGTAAAACAAAGAGAATCGTTCAAACGCTGGAAAATGAAGGGAACCCCCAGTTTAGTTTTAATGAAACTAAGATTGTCTATAGCCGTAACCAGAATCTCTATGCCTGGGATATTGCCAGCGGCGAAACCATGCAGCTGACCAACATCCGTACGCCGGATGCCGGGGGAGCCACTACAGGCAGAACAGCCGGTGGTGCCGGAACTAATCAACAGGAACAGTGGTTAAAAAATGACCAGCTCCGGTATTTTCAGGTACTCAAAGAAAGAAAAGAAAAAAGGGAAGCCACCGAGGCTTACAATAAATCGATCCCAAAAGAAAAAGAAATCCGCTCGATCAATATCGAAGATAAAACCCTGCAGGGAATGAATATCAGTCCGGATGGCCGGTTCATCAGTTACCGGCTCAGCCGTTTTGGAACCGGAGGAAAGGCAACCATCGTTCCCAGCTATGTGACAGAAACCGGTTTTACAACCGATATCAATGCAAGAACCAAGGTAGGAACGCCACAGGGAAGCAGTGAACTCTATGTATATGACCGGGAGAGAGATACCATTTTCAGCATCCGCTTATCAGCAATTCCCGGAATTGAAGACCTGCCTGACTATTTAAAAGATTATCCCAAACAACTGGAAGAAAAAACAAAGAAGCCGGCAAAACGTGCAGTCAGTTTCAGCAGCATGAACTGGTCACCCGCAGGCACCAACGCAGTTTTTGAAATCCGTTCACAGGATAATAAAGACCGCTGGTTATTCTGGTTTGATCCAAAAACAAGTGCCGTTAAACTATTAAACCGGCAGCGGGATGAAGCCTGGATCGGCGGACCCGGTACGGGTTTTTTTGGAGGGGGCAATACAGGTTGGATTAATGAAGACCAGTTTTGGTTCCGCTCGGAGTCTACCGGCTATTCTCACCTTTATATTGCAGATCGTATCAGTGGAGAATATAAAGCAGTGACCAGCGGAAACTATGAAGTACAACAAGTGCAATTGTCGAAGGATAAAAAATATTTCTATATCACCACCAATGAAATACACCCGGGAGAACAGCATTTTTACCGTCTTAGTATTGCAGATGGTAAAAAAGAAAAGCTGAGCAGCATGACCGGTGCGAATCAGGTGAGTTTGTCCCCGGATGAAAAATGGCTCGCTATTCTTCACTCCTATTCCAATAAGCCCTGGGAATTATATGTACAGGAGAATAAAGTAAATGGCAAGTCGGAACAAATCACGCATAAAGCCCGGAGCGCTGAATTCAATTCTTATACCTGGAAAGATCCGCAGGTGATTCAGTTCCCCTGCCAGGGATGGTGCCATGGTTTATGCCAGGGTCTATCAGCCCGCCAAACCCCATCCCAATAAACCGGCGGTATTATTTGTTCACGGAGCCGGTTATCTGCAGAATGCCCATAAATGGTGGAGCAGTTATTTCAGGGAATACATGTTTAATAATATGCTGGCCGATCAGGGTTATTATGTGATGGATATTGATTACAGAGGCAGTGCGGGTTATGGTCGCGACTGGCGCACCGGAATTTATCGCCATATGGGAGGCAAGGACCTGACCGATCATGTAGATGCTGTGAATTACCTGGTAAAAAATTACGGCGTTAATCCGGCACATGTGGGCTTATATGGTGGCTCCTATGGCGGTTTTATCAGCCTCATGGGAATGTTCAATGAGCCCAATGTATTTGCAGCCGGCGCAGCTTTAACATCGCTTACAGACTGGGCCAATTATAACCACGCTTATACGTCAAATATCCTCATTGAACCGTTTACGGATAGCCTGGCCTATCGCCGGAGCTCCCCCTTTTATTTTGCCGAGGGCTTGAAGGGCCACTTACTGATTTGTCATGGCATGGTGGATGTAAACGTACATTATCAGGATGCAGTAAAACTGGCACAAAGACTGATTGAACTGGGCAAGGAAAACTGGGAACTGGCCAGCTACCCCATGGAAGACCATGGTTTTGTTGAACCAAGCAGTTGGACCGACGAGTATAAGCGGATCTATAAATTATTTGAAACGGTTTTGAAAGGGAAGTAGAGGTTGAGGAGTTGAGAGGTTGAGTGGTTGAGGAGTTGAGAGGTTGAGTGGTTGAGGAGTTGAGTAGTTGAGCAGTTGAGAAGTTGAAAGGTTGAGGAGTTGAAAAGTTGAGCAGAACAGGCTACTTGAACCCTGATTTATTAAAAGTACGCTTCAAGTTTAAGGGCTAAAGACTCAAGACTCCCGACTAAAGACTAATGCCTAAAGCCCTATATTTGCAAGCTAAGAATAGGTTATGGCCAAACAATTTGAAGATTTTGATGCCAACCTGGCCGGAGAAGAAGGAAAATCGGAGGAAACGAAGGCCAGTTGGTTCAAACGCATCAAAAAAGGGATCAGCACCAAGACTTCTGAAAAGAAGGAAACACCTGAGGGGCTTTGGGTTAAATGTCCTGATTGCAATTTTATTTGCACAGTGACAGAACTCAGGGAAAATCTCTTTGTATGTCCCAAATGCAACTTTCACCACCGCATCGGCAGCCAGGATTACTTTGAAATTTTATTTGATAACGGGGAATTCACCGAACTCTTTGATAATATCAGGAGTAAGGATTTTCTGGAATTCACTGATCTCAAACCTTATAAAAAACGCCTGGAGGAAATCTGGAGTAAAACAGACCTGAAGGATTCCATGCGGGTAGCCGCAGGGAAAGTGGGTGGAAATGACCTCGTGATTGCCTGTATGGATTTTGAATTCATCGGTGGTTCATTAGGAAGTGTGATGGGTGAAAAATTTGCAAGAGCCGTTGACCATTGTATTCAGCACGGAATGGCCTATATGGTAATCAGCAAAAGTGGCGGTGCCCGGATGATGGAAAGTGCCTTTTCATTGATGCAACTCGCTAAAACCAGTGGCAAGCTCTCCCAACTGAGCGATGCCAAACTGCCTTATATTTCCTTACTCACCGATCCCACATTTGGAGGCATTTCCGCATCTTTTGGAATGCTCGGTGATATGAATATTGCAGAACCAGGCGCCCTGATTGGTTTTGCCGGCCCAAGGGTCATCAAAGAGACCATAAAAAAAGACCTGCCCGAAGGATTTCAGCGCAGTGAGTTTATTATGGAACATGGATTCCTGGATTTCATTGTGCCGAGAAAGGACTTAAAGGAAAAACTGGGAACAGTGCTTACCTTACTGAAGCAGTAATAAATTTTATTGACTTATTGAAGTAAGAGGAATGATCGCCTCTTATTTTATTTTGTATATGCAGGAACTGAAGAACAGACAGGCCTTTCACGAATACTTCATTGATACCACCTATGTAGCAGGAATCGTTTTGCTTGGTACAGAAGTAAAATCAATGCGGACAGGCAGGGTCAGTTTTAACGACAGTTACTGCCTGATTCACAAAGGGGAAATCTGGATCAAATCTCTCCATATCACCCCCTATTCCCATGGTACGGTCAACAACCACGACCCGCTGCGTGACCGCAAACTGTTGCTCCAAAAAAGGGAAATCCGGAAAATCGAAACCAAACTGAAGGAAAAGGGATATACCCTGATCCCCCTCCGTATTTTTTTCAATGATAAAAACCTGGCCAAAATAGAAATCGGACTGGCCAGGGGCAAGAAATTATACGATAAACGCGAAACCATTAAAAACAGGGATGTGGAAAGGGATATGAAACGCTACATTAAATAGATTGTGAAAAACTTCACACAGCTTAGGAATAATTTTTGCCGATATTACCCCGTCTTGAAAAAATACCTGATTATATCAATGCTTTTACTGGGGCTCAGGAGCCAGGGTCAAACGGTATTCGGTTACTGGTATGGGAATGCCAATGTAAAAACCAACAGCTCAGCCAATAATTACCTCGTAGAGCTGATCCTGCAACCCGAAAAAGGATATGTATCCGGTATCCTGAATTGCTTTTTCAAAGACACTTACCGCAGTCTCAAAGTGAAAGGCAATTATAATAGCGCTACCCGTCAACTCAGTCTGTACGAAATACCCCTACCCTACCACGCTTCCATTAAGGATTTTGAAGTGGACAGTATCATGAACCTGCAGGCAACGCTACGGGTTTCGCAGGCAGGCTCCAATCTTACCCGCGCATTCAAAGCCCTGCCCGGCTATCAATATACCTGCGCTGATATCCGCTTTGATTTTGAAATGAATGCCGACATCAGTAAAAAAGATTCCGTTCTTAAAGCCATCAGTGAATACAAAGAAACCTACCAGGTCTGGAAACCCGGCGTAAATGACACCCTGGTGCAGGCCCAGGTGATCCCGCGTAAAGTGGTGAATTATGTGATTGAGAAAGAGTACACAGAAAGAAAGAACGAAATCGTGAATGAAATAGAAGTGGAATCAGACACGGTTCAGCTGGCCATTTATGATAACGGAGAAATTGACGGCGATATCATTTCGCTTTTCTATAATAAGAACCTGCTTTTCTTCAGCCAGAAACTGACCCATAAGTCCATTAAACTCAACCTCCCGGTTGATGCATCACTGGAGTACAATGAAATATCCATGTTTGCAGAAAACCTCGGGCTGATCCCACCCAATACTGCCTTAATCGTGATCTCGGATGGAAAGAACAAGCATGAACTCAGGTTATCCAGTAACCTGGAGAAAAATGCCACGATCCGGATCAGGAAAAAGAAAAATTAGTCTAGGATTTTCCGGTGAATAAACTCACCACAAAAAGAATCACAAAGGCACCAATGGCACCGGTCAGAATCGCATTGACCAGCGGGCTGCTCCCGATAGTCACATTTAATTCGCGCAGTATCCAGCTGCCCACAAAACTGCCCAGGATACCTACCACCACATTTCCCAGCAGGCCCAAACCACGACCCTTGACTAAAAAACTGCCCAGCCAGCCGGCCGCAGCACCAATAAGGATGATCACGAGGATTTGTTCCAGCGTCATACTTCTTATATTTTAAGGTGATAACCTATTGGAATAGTTCCGTTTGATTAGGATCCTCATTCGTTTTCACCCATTCCATTTCGGTCGATTTACTGTAGTCTGCCAATTTAGTGCCAACTGTTTTATAATTGGTGATTTCCGCGATTTTGGCAATTTTCAGTTTCCCTTTTCGTACCTGGGCACCCCGGCCCTGTTGCATGGCCAGTACCGGTTCAGCGATCGTGGTCACCGTTTCCACATAATTACCTTCTCCTTCCTTGATGAACAGGAATTTGTTTTTCAGGGTAGTGGTTTCTATCCGGAAACGTTTGGCCATGAATTGTTTGGTCTTCATATCAACATATACGGCCGAGATCACTTTCTCCGGATTAAATTTTTCAATATGAATGAGCTTTTCCGCATCCAGCTTCTGGGTAAGCTCCTGATCGGTGACTTCATAATTACCATCGCGGTAAAAGACCAGTACTTTATCCTCCCCATCAAACATGCCGAGGTACTGTCCCTTTTCATCCGTATTCAATCTTCCGAACTGGTCATCAAACCAGAGTTTCTTGCCCGCAATGGTGGATATACCGGCTTCTTTCAGTTTGACAGATTTAATCGGATAACGGGTAACGGTATTCCCCAGACTTCCCCTTCCCTTTATTTCCAGATCAGAAAATCCAAAATCAAATTCCTTGATCCTGGCACTGCTGGAAGAAGATAAAGTGATCTTAACCAGTTCGGCTTCCGCATTAGGATTCACACTGAAATAATGGACCTTGCTTTTTTCATGTCCCTTGCTGAGGTCGTATTCCTTATCCCGGGTAACACCCGTTACATTGAAACGCTTGGCAAAACTTTTGCCGCTTTCCCCATCCACATAAATCATATTATAGGTGGTACGTTCATCATTTTTCTGAAAGACGGCGGCATGCAGGATATCTTTTCCGATAAATGTTTTATCAGACACTTTCACCACTTTCATAATCCCTCTTTTGGTGAAAACAATGATATCGTCCAGGTCAGAGCACTCAAACAGAAATTCATCTTTCTTCAAGCCCGTGCCGATAAATCCTTCTTCGCGGTTCATATATAAACGGGCATTGGCAATGGCCACATGTTTGGCCTCGATCAATTCAAACTGTTTGATCTCTGTTTTCCGTTCTCTGCCTTTTCCGTATTTTTTCAACAGGTTTTCATAATAGGCCACTGCAAAATCAATCAGGTTCGCCAGGTCATGTTTAACCTGTTTGATCTCTGCTTCCAATCCCTTTATCTGCGCATTGAGTTCGTCAATGTCCAGTTTATAAATCCGGCGAACCGGTTTTTCCGTGAGCTTGATAATATCTTCCCTGCTGATTTCTCTTCTCAGCTGTTTCTTGAAAGGCACAAAGGCCTTGTCAATTGCTTCCAGTACCTTGTCCCAGGTTTCATGCTTTTTCTCCAGTTCCTTATAAATCTTTTCTTCAAAGAATATTTTTTCCAGAGAAGTATAATGCCATTTTTCCTGGAGCTCTCCCAGCCTGATCTGCAATTCCTTTTCCAGCAGCTCCTTGGTCCGGTCAACCGACAGTTTCAATAATTCCTGCACACCCAGAAACTGTGGTTTCTGATCCACGATCACACAGGCATTGGGAGAAATGGAAATTTCACAATCCGTGAATTTGTACAATGCATCAATCGTGATATCCGGAGAAATACCCGGTGCCAGGTCCACCTGGATCTCCACTTCTGCCGCTGTATTATCTGTTACTTTTTTAATCTTGATCTTTCCCTGATCATTAGCCTTTACAATGGATTCCATCATCTGTGTGGTAGTAACCCCATAAGGCACACTGCGGATAGCCAGTGTTTTTTTATCCAGCTCTTCAATATGGGCCCGCACTTTTACTTTCCCCCCTCTCCGGCCATTGTTGTATTCTCCGGCATCAATCATCCCACCTGTGAGAAAATCGGGATATAATTCAAATTTCCGGCCCCGGAGGTATTTAACGGCCGCTTCAATCAGTTCGCAGAAATTATGCGGAAGAATTTTTGTAGACAAACCCACTGCAATACCATCAGCACCCTGTGCCAGCAGGAGCGGGAATTTCATGGGCAGGGTCACAGGTTCATTTTTCCGGCCATCATAACTCAATTGCCAGTTGGTGGTCTTGGCATTAAAAGCCACATCGAGGGCAAACTTGCTCAGTCTTGCTTCTATATACCGGGCAGCAGCCGCATCATCTCCGGTTCTTACATCACCCCAGTTTCCCTGGGTATCAATCAGCAGGTCTTTTTGCCCCATATTAACGAGGGCATCCCCGATACTGGCATCCCCATGAGGATGGTACTGCATGGCCTGTCCGATAATATTCGCCACTTTATTGAAACGGCCATCATCCATTTCCTTCATGGCATGCAGGATCCGTCTTTGTACCGGTTTCAATCCATCATCAATGGCCGGTACGGCCCTTTCCAGGATTACATAGGAAGCATAATCCAGGAACCATGTTTTATATTGACCATGCAGTCCTGAATCGTTGTGCTGAAAATCCGCTGCTTTGTTTTTTGTGCTCATAAAAACGTTCTTCTTGATATAACTCAAACCAAACTCAGTACCCCGATTGCTCTATTCAAAAGCAATGGGCATTAATAAAATGTTCAGCTGGCGCTTTCTTCTTTTTCAAATGATATTTCACTCTGTTTACCATCCGCTTTTTTTACATCAAAATCCTTCCAGGCTCTTTCCGGATCTCCTGTTACCAGTATCCTTTCTTCCCGGATCAGTTGTTTCATCCGCCACATGATGAAAATATCCCCGGTTTTAATTTTCATCCGGTGCAGGATATTGCTGAGTACCCGGGTGGCTTTCTGCCATTCGCCGGTGATATTTTTCAGAATCTCTCCGTCATAAAAAGCTGTCTTCTTTCCCCACAATCTTTTTTCCACCTTCCAGTATCCTGACCATTGCATTTTCTTCAGCGAGCTTGCGCCATTCATCCGGATCAATTTCATATTCACTGAGCGTAATGGGCCGGGCCAGTTTCTTCGCCTTACTGAATTCTTTGGGTTGAATCTCATGCAGCCAGGATGGATAAAATATATGCCCCTTATCATTGATAAAAGGAAGGTTGTTCATATAAAGTACCATCACCCGCCTGGTAATTCCGGAACTGCGGCATGAGCCAGTAGTAACCGGTTACATCGTGCTGGTTCTGTCCCATCCAGATCCACATTTCCTCTTCCGGATTGGCATCCAGTCTTGCTTTCAGGTCCTTCACCGTTTCCCGGTCATCAAATAATGCCGGGGCATTTACATAGGGTGATCCCACTGAAATTTCTTTCCACCAGTCCAGCCTTGCCTGCCAGCCTGCTTCGCTATCCAGACCCGACAGCGGGCCTACAGCAAAATCATCCCGGATCAACATCACTTCACCTTTCAGCGTCTCATCGAGTTCCATCACGGTTCTCATCAGGTCCACTTCACTTTCATTGAAAACGACATGTATCATATTCCAATCCGCTTTCAGCGGGTGAGACCGGTTCCCTTTTACCGGTTTCATTTTATTATTGAATAATACCTGTCAGGGTGCAGGTTTTACTTTTACTTGAATGATATAGTAAACACAGGTAGTTAGAAAATTCCGAAAAAAAGGAATTGCCTTGATCAACAAACCCTGTGTCCTTGGTTTCCAGCCAAATTTCCATTCATAGATCGGGTTCAGCAGATAGTGCCGGTGATGTAAAAACGAATACCCTTCCTTTTTACAAATCTTTTCAAATCTTTCAATACTGATGCGGGTATCCCTGATCTCCATTAAATCTGCTACCGGCTCTTTCTTTTTGGTCAGTATGCGTCGATAAATTCCCCTTGGTAACAAATGAATCCAGGGCAATCTTGAAATTTTAGAGCGACAAATCTGCTGATGCCCTCCAAAAGGCATATACCAGGGAGGAAAGCCGAAAAAAATAATTCCGCCCGGATAATCAGCTGATGCCGGTTTTAAAAAATGACGCATCCAGCCAATCAACTTTGGCTGATCATGGATATGTTCAATCACATCTTTCAGCACAATGATATCAAATAACCCATTGAGCTCGGTAGCCGGATCCACCTGATAAATATCCTTCGATACAAACCGGATCTTTCCAGCAGCCAGATCCTCCGCCATAAAATTCTTTGCATCTTCCACCCTGGGCAGATCCAGTTCTACCCCCACTCCTTCACAACCTTTATTGATAAATGCTTTTAAAACCCCGCCTTCCCCACAACCGATCTCCAGCACCCGCATACCCGGCTTTACCGGAAACTTTTCTCCGATAAAAGGAATGACATACTTTTCCGCATTCAGCACCTGAATGTCAAAGTATCTTTTTCTATCGGCGTGAAATTCGAACATGGTTTAGAGAAGCAGGTATTGGGAATTAGTTATTAGGGATTTAGAATTTCAGTGTTGCAAATTTGCTAATAGGATACTGGCTCATGACTATCGACTCTCGACTCCAGACTATCCCTCCACCGGTTCATCCAATTCTACCTTCAGATTATTAATAATAAATTCCTGCCGGTCGGGTGTGTTCTTCCCCATATAATATTCCAGCAACTGCTGTATATGGTCGCCCTGTTCCAGCCGCATCAGCTGTTTACGCATGCCATGTCCGATAAATTGTGCAAATTCATCCGGGCTGATTTCACCCAATCCTTTGAATCGGGTCACTTCCGGCTTTGTGCCCAGCTTTTTCATCGCTGCCTGTTTCTCCTGCTCATCGTAACAGTAAATGGTTTCCTGCTTATTCCTAACCCTGAACAACGGTGTATCGAGTACGTACACTTTTTCATGCTTCACCAGGTCGGGGAAAAACTGCAGAAAGAAAGTCATCAGCAGCAAACGGATATGCATTCCGTCCACATCCGCATCGGTGGCAATCACCACATTATTATAGCGCAGCCCATCCAGCCCTTCTTCAATATTCAGGGCATGCTGCAGCAAATTAAATTCCTCATTTTCATACACCACTTTCTTGGTCAGTCCAAAACAGTTCAATGGCTTACCCCTTAAACTGAATACCGCCTGTGTCTCCACATTCCGGGCCTTGGTGATGGAACCGCTGGCACTATCGCCCTCGGTAATGAAAATGGTGGACTCATTTTGTTTAGCGATATACTCTTCTCTTCCTTTTACCGGTGGTTCATCATCCATATGAAAACGGCAGTCGCGGAGTTTCCGGTTATGCAGGTTTGCTTTCTTGGCTCTTTCATTGGCCAGTTTTTTAATCCCGGCCATTTCCTTGCGCTCTCTTTCACTCTGTTCAATTCTTTTTTTCAGGGACTCGGCCGTCGCGGGATTCTTATGCAGAAAATTATCCAGTTCCTTTGCAAGGAAATCACCAACAAACTGTTTCATGCTGGGCCCTTCCAAATCCACATTCACGGAGCCCAGTTTGGTCTTGGTCTGGCTTTCGAATACCGGCTCCACCACTCTTACGGAAACAGCCGCTACAATTCCGGTACGGATATCAGAAGCATCATAATCCTTTTTGAAAAAATCACGGATTGTTTTCACATATGCTTCCCGGAATGCCTGTTGGTGAGTACCTCCCTGCGTGGTATGTTGTCCGTTTACAAAACTGTAAATATCCTCCCCGTAATCATTGGTATGGGACATCGCTACTTCAATATCATTTCCAATCAAATGAATGATCGGATAGCGGATTTCATCTTCATTGGTTTTGCGTTGCAATAAATCAAGCAGGCCGTTCTTGCTGACAAATGTTTTACCATTAAAGAGAATTTTCAACCCTGCATTCAGGAAACAATAATTCCAGATCTGGCTTTCCAGGAATTCAGAAAGAAAGCGGAAATTTTTAAACACGGTTTCATCCGGAATAAAGGTAACCAGGGTACCATTCTGTTCCGTGGTTTTGGCTTCCTTGTGTTCTTTTATCAAAACCCCTCTTTCAAATTCAGCGGTCTTTTCTTTTCCTTCACGGATGGCGGTCACTTTGAAATAATGACTCAGTGCATTCACTGCCTTGGTACCCACTCCGTTTAATCCTACAGATTTCTGGAAAGCCTTGCTGTCGTATTTGGCACCGGTATTGATCTTACTCACCACATCCACCACTTTGCCCAGGGGAATCCCTCTTCCAAAGTCACGGATCGTCACCTGCTTTCCTTCGATGGTCAGCTCCACTGTTTTACCATGTCCCATGGTAAATTCATCAATACAGTTATCGATGACTTCCTTGACCAGTACATATATTCCATCGTCGGGAGAAGACCCATCTCCCAGCTTTCCGATATACATACCCGGTCTGAGGCGGATATGCTCTTTCCAGTCGAGTGATTTGATACTACTCTCGTCGTAATCAAAAAGATTGGCGTTGTCTTTCTCTTTTGCCATACTCACAATCCCTTTAGGGAGTTTTAATTGCTAAAATTAATGTGTAACCCTTAGTCCGGTTCTTTCAAACCAGTTGTCCCAATCCAACCCCAATTCCTATCCTCACAAAAAACCTCCCAACAGGGAGGCATTTCGTCGGGTTGTGGGCAAATATAACAAAACAGGGGTTCCAAGGCTGATTCAGAGTTATTAACCAATGTGGAAAAAACAACATTGATAAAACTCCTGATTCCCAATGACCAGACTCACCGAATTCGCCACTGTGGAGAACTAATTTTAAAACAGAAAGTAATCACTATGAAAAAGCAACTCCTCCTCCCGATATTGTTCTTTCTGGCTGCCTGTCAGCCCAGCAAGATCATGCAAACCTGGACGGCCTCCGATCACCAGCCGGTTAAATACAAAAAAATCCTGGTGCTGGGCGTATTGACTCCGGCTGACAATGAATTACAGATAAAAATTGAAAATCACCTGGCGGTGGATCTTTACAACCTGGGCTATAATGCAGTGGCCGCTAATCAGGTTTTCCCACCCGGAACTTTTGTAAAGGGTGATAGTGCCAGGGCTAAAGCAGCGATTGCCGACAAAGGCTATGATGCGGTGATGACGATTGTATTACTGGACAAAAAAAAGGAACAGGTATATGTACCCGGCAGGGTTACCGATCATAGTTATTACCTGCGCTATGGCCGTTTCGACCGATACCTCACCGAAGTCAGCGAGCGGATTTACACCCCTGGCTATTATACCGAAGAAACCAAATATTACTGGGAAAATAATTTCTATGATATCGTTGCCAGAAAGCTGATTTATTCTGCCCGCAGCCGCAGTTTTGATACCAACTCCAGAAATTCATTGGCGCATACGTACGGACAATTGCTGACCGAGAACCTGATAAAAAGTAAAATCCTGTTTGCCCCTGATCTTTCTGACAGAGAAAAATAAGTTACCGGCGATTCAAAAAACTTTCAAACTGCCCGCAAATTTTTAAAATAAAATCCTGTTTGCATCAGGGTTTTATTTTTTAATTTTATGCATGCCCGCTACGGAATATAAAAGCTTTCATCCCAGAACCCGAAAAGCCTGGAGAGAATGGCTGGAAAAAAATCACCTGAAATCTCAGGGTATCTGGATGGTCTTTTACATAGCTGCAAGCGGCAAATCAAGGGTTCCCTATGCCGATGCGGTAGAAGAAGCACTTTGTTTTGGCTGGATCGACAGTTTACCCAGAAAACTGGACGCAGAAAGATCTATGCTCAAATTCACTCCCCGGAAACCGAAAAGTGTACGGAGTCAACGAAACAAACAAAGCGGAGCCGCCCTGATTCAGGCGGGGCAAATGATGCCCGCCGGTTTAAAAGCCATCCAACGGGCTAAAGAAAATGGGAGTTGGGAAACACTCACTGTTTCCGATCAGCAAGCTGCGTCGAAAACCATTCCGAAAGACCTGGCTGTAATGTTCGAGAATAATCCAAAAGCCAACACAAATTTTCAGGCATTTTCAACCAGTATCCGCAAACAGTTTTTATACTGGATAGACAGTGCCAAAAGACCTGAAACCAGGAAAGCCAGACTGGAACAAACCCTGCGGATGGCCGAAGCCAATACTAAACCGGGTGCACAGGGATTCAAAATCTGAAAAGATTACACAAACAGGTAATTGTACCGGGTCTCTGAATAAACTAACTTGCCATAAACCCCCTGTATGAAAATAATCAACCTATTCCTGTTTTTCCTCTTACTCTCATCAATTGCCCAATCCCAGCGCAGTACAGAAAATGACGGAGACTGGAATCTGCAACAACTTGTGTTGAAAAATACTGCAGAGGCTGACCTCATGATCCGAGTGGGAGATATCGATAATCTTGGTTTTGGGTTTGACACTGATTTTAACCCTTTTAGCGGACGCTCAACCTGGTCACATGGCTTTCCCTGGAAAGTAAATGCTACAGATGCCAGGGGCACGGACAGGATCATGATCCCCTCAGTTTTAAAAAGGCATGTTTGGAAGTGATGGCTATACCGGCACTACCAGCCGGCCAGCCAATCTTCCCCAATCTATCAGTATTCCTTTGACCGCACTAAAAACCGTGAAAGTGGATTCAGCGGCCCTGCAATTATTCATTGATGATTTCCAATCTCCTTCAATGAAGTCAAAATTCCAGATAAAAATCAACGGACTGAGATTTACTGAAGCGGAGAAAATGATCAGCCGGATTGACCAGACCGGTCCGATCGGAAAATTAATCACACTTCGGCTCACTCCCGAATTGCTGCAAAAACTCGGCGGCGATTCCCTGGTGATTGCTATTGATGATCCGGTATCAAAAGTGGGTGATGGATTTGCGATTGATTTTGTAAAACTGCTGATCAATCCACGTACGATCTATAAAGGAACCATCCGCGGAAAGATCATTGATATGGATACCCGTGAACCAATCCCCGGAGCGATCGCATCCGTGGAAGATGGCCGTTCCGTCATTGCAGATGCAGAAGGATTTTTTACCATGGAGAATATTCCGGCCGGATTGAATATTGTAAAAGGAAGTCATGCAGGTTATTCCTCCCAACTCAAACAGGTGGATGTGGTGGATGGAGAGACCAATGAAAATCTGGAACTGGAACTCAAGCGCTCCGGTAAACTGAATTTTAATAACCAAACATTGCAGGAAGGAGATCAGCTGGTACTGAACAATATCCAGTTTGATGTGAACAGTGCCATTTTAAAACCTGCTGGCAAGGCTGAACTGGATAAACTCGCCGCTTTTCTCCGGCAAAATATGCAGGTGGAAATCCAACTTTCCGGACATACTTCCTCCGAAGGCAGTGCAGCCCTTAACCGGGAGCTCTCGCTGAAAAGAGTGCGCAGCTGTAAAGATTACCTGGTAGCCAAAGGAACGAGGATGGCCGGCTCAGCATCCGCGGCTTTGGTCCGGATATGCCGATAGCCCCCAATGATACTGAAGCCAACCGGGCCAAAAACAGAAGAGTGGAAATGAAACTGACCAGCCTTTGACAGGGAGAATTGACCACTGTTCAACTTTAATTGAAATGGAACTGAAGATTGCGTATCTTTTATATCTAAATTATCCATTATGAAGAAAGCATTGGTAGCTGTTTTGTTAATGGCCGGAATTGGTGCTGTGGCCTTTGCCAGCTTCAACAACAGGAAAAAAGCCAATTGCCCGCAGGAAAAAAATGCGAAGGCTAAAAAAGATTGTGAGCGGAAATGCATGTTCAGTCTCTGAACAGCAGCCCTGCAACAGAACTCCGGAATCCTGTATTCCGGAGTTTTTTTTGTCCCGGCTTTTCCAATTTAGCCAGAATTTAATTTATAAACTACTGAAATTGAGCTGCTTAAAAAGAATTTAAATTATCAAAAATTTTACCGGGCCTTCCCCTTTCAGCCCCTTCGAAATTCCTAATTTTGAATGGCACAGCTGCCCCATTCAGTTCTTCGCCCAATTCACTTACTACCTGTTTACTAATGCTGACCATCTGCATGTGAAAATGAACGTTCAAAAAGGAGGATGTATGTACGCGTATGATTTGCTGGAAACCGGTTGTTATTACCTGGTAAAAGAAAAGGAAGACTCCCCGATAATCCTGATCAAAGTAGCGGTTGAAACCGACCATTGCCTGTTTATACAGCGATTTGATGATTTACTGGCCACCGAATGGAAACTCCGGAAGGACCCGTTGTTTGATATCATCGAATGCCTCAGTGATGAGAAGGTAAAAGAATGGGAAGAACATTACCGGAGTAATGCGGATGCTTATTATGAGGATGATGAGGAGGAGTGAGAGGAAATTCAAAGTACAAAGTTCAAAGTTCGAAATACAAAGATCGAAATCCTTACATGGCTCGCGTTATAGCAGGCCTGATTTTACCCGTTCATCCTTTTCCTTTACCTGCTGCCGGAAAATTAGTTAAATTCATTCCGCAAAAACAACCACTATGCCTATTTACAAAAAAATGCTCCTGCCCTTTTTTATTACCGTTTTGAGTTGTCAGTTAATGGCCCAGCCGGCTCCTGCCAATGATGAATCCCTGCCAACTGATTACCTGACCCGGGATTTTCATACCGGAAGAAGAGAGGCCCTTAGAAAAGTAATGCCCGATAATTCTGTGGCAGTAATTTTTGCCTATCCCACCCGCACTTTTTCCAATGATGTGGAATATTTCTACCACCCTAATCCGGATATGTATTATTTCAGTGGTTACCGGGAACCTCATTCCCTCCTGCTGATTTTTAAAGAAGAACAAACCGATTCGCTGGGTAACCGCTTCAAAGAAATGCTGATTGTACAGAAGAAAAATGCACAGGCCGAACAATGGACCGGCAAAAGACTGGGTGCAGAAGGAGCTAAAGAAAAACTGGGCTTCAGCATAGTGTATAACGGCGAGCAGTTCAAAGATGTGAATATTGATTTCAATAAGTTCTCCAAAATATTGTATGAAGAATTACCCAAAGATGTGCCGGACAGCCGTTGGGATAAAAGTGATCTCTTTGACCTGATCCAGTTATTCAAGACCAAATCCGCCATGCCGGAAAGAATGACCCAGCAGAACCGGTTTGATCCCCGCCTCTTCAGCAAACTCACCGGACAGCTCAGAGAGATTAAAACTCCGGAAGAACTGGACCTGCTCCGCAAAGCAGTAGAGATTTCCTGTCAGGGACAAAATGAAGTGATGAAGGCCCTTCGCCCCGATATGAGTGAACTGGAAATACAGGGCCTGCATGAATATATACATAAAAAATACGGTGCCGAAGGAGTAGGATATGGCTCTATTGTAGGTTCCGGAGAAAATGGATGTGTGCTGCATTATATGGAGAATACCAAGACCAAAATCGGCGGACAAATGCTGCTGATGGATGTGGGCGCCGAATACCATGGCTATACTGCAGATGTAACCCGTACGGTTCCGGCAGATGGTAAGTTTTCAGCAGAGGAAAGAGCCATTTACCAATTGGTTTATGATGCCCAGGAAGCCGCATTTAAAACTTTAAAGAACGGTTCCAAATGGGCAGATGCAGGTAAAGCTGCGAAAGATGTGATTGCAGAAGGGTTGTTGAAACTGGGTATTATCAGTGATAAATCACAGGCAGGAAAATATTTCCCCCATGGACTGGGTCATCATATCGGAATGGATGTGCACGATCGGGGCAGTTACGAGACTCTTCAAAAAGACATGGTGATTACCATTGAACCCGGTATCTATATACAAGAAGGAAGTCCCTGTGATAAAAAATGGTGGAGCATTGCCGTACGCATCGAGGATGACCTCCTGATTACTGAAACCGGTTATGAACTCCTCTCCCATTTCGCTCCCCGTAAGATTGAGGATATCGAAAAAATGATCAGTCAGAAAAGTGCCCTGGATAATTTCAAAGTTCCCGAACTGGAAAGTGGTAAGAAAAAAGGATTCTGAGCAATTTCTTTCAATAAAAAATATCGCGTCTAAATTGAACCAAGCTTCAGCATAAACTTGTCTTAGTTACATCAAACCCAGTTTACCCAGCCGGAAGAAAGAATCGAAATAGTTAAAACATAAAAGCCAGCGACGTCAAACTTATTCTTTCAAAGTAAAACGTCGCTGGCTTATTTATTGAGCAGTCTCAAAGATTTCATTTCTCACATTCCCACTCCCGATAGCTATCGGGACCCACATTCCCACATTTCCCTCTTATGGATAGGTAGCTGTGAAAGTACCGGTCGTAATCGTAATCACCTGCCCTGCCGCATTCTTTGCTGTTCCCGAGAAAGTACCGGTTATCGTCTTAGTACCTACATTGTGATTGGTCACCGTAAAAGTCATCGTTGCTCCGGTGATGCTGGGATCAGCTGAATAGGTATCTGTTAAAGGAGATGGCAGATCATAGCTAAAAATCGCCACATTTGTAATTGTTGCTGATGTGCTGTAAGTTTCGCCATTATTGATCGTACCATCCAGATCAATCAGGGCAATAGCAAGGGCATCTGATTGCAATGCATTGGAACCGAGCAGTACAAATGAAGTACCTGGAATAGGTGGATTAGACCCTAATGCTACCCCATCATTTTCTCCTCTGTAAATTGTCTGCGGTGCATTCGTCACCGTAAACTGCCAGTGATAGGTAGGTAAGGGAGGATCAACTGTTACATCAAAGGTACATGTAGGGGCTATCGGAATGGTGATGGTATTGGCTCCGGCAGTAGTTGGTGTTCCCGTTGCACGTAAGGTTACAGTTTGCGGACCAGTGGTCGTAAAGGTACCGGGGCCTGAACTAAAGGTCATCCCGTTTACTGCTGTGGTGGTAATGTTATAGGTACCTATAACTGTTACATTCACATTGATATCAACTGTATTGGATGCATTTAACTGGGTACCCTGCTCATATAATCCATCCTGCACGGCACTTGTGCAATCAACTGTGTAGACTGCCACCCCTGCTGCATTTACCGTATTGGGGAAGGTACAGGTAGAAGCCGGTGTGCCCGCAAGCGTCACGGTAAAATTATCCGTACCGGCAGCAACCGGTGTTCCGGTACCGGTAAGTGTTACGGGTCCGGTGGCAGCAATATTTCCGGAAAAAGCATAGCTGTATCCATTCACGGTATTCGTAGTAATATTAAATACACCTGGCGTAGTGACCGTAACATTTACCACAATCGTATTGGTAGCTGTTAAAGCTGATCCGGTGTTATAAGTACCATTTACAGTAATCGGTGTACAAGCACCTCCTGCCCCACCCAGGGTGGCTACTCCAGGCGCTGCAACTGTTACCAGGAATGTACAGGTACTGGTACCCAGTTTTACCTTAAAAGTTTTATCACCTGTTGTGGTAGCAGCTGGTATCGTGCCATTGGCTGTTAGTACCACCGGCTGTGCTCCCGCACCCAGTGCTCCGGAATAGGTAAACCATACGCCTGCAACCGTGTCTGTTGTAATTGTAAAGGCTCCGGCTGTGGTTACATTTACCTGAACAGTGGCCGTATTGCCGGCTCCCATCACCGCACCAGGGGTATAACCTCCTGCCACCGTAATCAGGGCACAGGCATTGGGAGAACCCGCCAGTGTTCCCACACCGGGTTGGGTAACGGTAACCTGCACATCACAAAAAGTACTATCAAAACTGACGACAAAATTATTGGTACCAGCCGCAAATGGAGCTCCGTTTCCGCGCAGTGTCACACTGTTCACACCTGTTCTTGTAAAGCTACCTGTGGCCCGGAAATAATAACCATTGATGGTATCGGTGGAGATAGTATAGGTACCTACTTTGGTTACATTCACGTCAATGCTGATCGTATTGGCTGCTCCCAGTGCGGCACCAACGGCATAGGCGCCACTTACGGTTTTGGGCAAACAATCCCCGGTTATATCACTTTGCAGACTTCCTTCAGCTGGGGTATTGGGTAGTTCAAAACTGAGTTCCTTCTGACAGGCTGCGAATATGAGCACAACCAGTGCCACCCAATACAAAAGATATTTTTTCATCATACGTTGTTTAATATAAGGTCAGATGCTGTGGATTCAGCCCCTAAAAATAAGGTTATTTTCCTTTCGGGTACCCTGGGGTGGATAAGAAAATATCGGCCCAATTGGCTCATTTTCATCGTCCTGATTGTGCTAATTTTACCAAAACCGTCAGGATGAAAAACGTTTTCGCTTGTCTTTTAGTATTGGGTTCCTCCTTTCCTGTCATTCCCAGCAGCCATCTGCTGAAAATAACCCGTCCGATTTTGAAAAAGGAATCAGCCAGGCCGGCGTACAGGTACTGGATGTTAGAACCGCGGGAGAATACAATAGTGGTCATATCAAGAACGCACTGCTGGCCGACTGGACCAATCAGGCTCAGTTTCAGGACCGGATTCAATACGTAGACAAAGACAAACCCGTATATATTTATTGCCTGGCCGGCGGACGTAGTCATGCAGCGGCCACCTGGCTGCGCAACAATGGTTTTAAAACTGTGGTAGAACTGCTTGGTGGCATGAATGCCTGGAAAAGAGAAAACACATCCGCTGAAGGGGCCAGTAATGAACCCCAGATGAGTATGGAGCAATACAAGGCATCCATCCCCGCTAATAAAACCGTTTTGGTTGATTTTGGGGCGCAATGGTGTCCTCCATGTGTAAAAATGAACCCGGTATTGGAGGAGCTCAAAAACGATAAATCACTTGACTTTGTTTTTGTGAAAGTGGATGCGGGAATACAAACCAACCTGATGAAAGAAATGAATATAGAACCGATTCCCGTATTCATCGTTTACAAATCAGGTAAAGAAGTCTGGCGCAAACAGGGCATTGTAAGCAAAGAAGAATTACAATCACAATTGAAATAAAACTACCCGGTTCATCGCTACGTTCAATCGGGTTCAATATTCCCGTATGAAAAGAAAATCATTCCTGCAGAACAGCGCAGCCGTGATCGGAGCGGCCTGGCTTCCTTCGGCTTCATTCGCGAATGAACCTTTAAAAAAAACAATCCGCTTTGCCCATCTCAGCGATATCCATGTAAAACCCGGAGCCATCCCGGAGAGCGGAATGGCTAAAGCATTCCAGCAAGTTCAATTATTGAAAAAACCGGTCGACTTTATTGTCAATGGCGGGGATGCCATCATGGATGCATTGGAAGCCGATAAACAAAAAACACAAATACAGTGGGATCTCTTTACGTCATTGCTGAAGAAAGAAAACAGTCTTCCCGTTTATCATACCATTGGCAACCATGATATCTGGGGATGGTTTTATAAAAAAGATCCGGCTGCCCTGGCCAACAGTTTACCTGATCAGGATAAATTATATGGAAAGATCTGGGTACAGGAAATCCTGCAGATGCCCGGTCGCTATTACAGTTTTACCAAGGGAAACTGGAAACTCATTGTGCTGGACAGTACCCAGTTAAATCCTGCCGGAGGATATATTGCACGATTGGATGAGGAGCAAATGAACTGGTTACAGTCCGAACTCAGTCTGACCCCCAAAGAACAACATATCTGTATCATCTCACATATTCCGATACTGTCAATCTGTGCCGGTTTGTTTTTTGATAAAACAGAAACCAATGGCGATCTGCTGGTGAAACGCAACCTGATGCATACCGATTTCCTGTCATTGAAAAAACGCTTTCGCAATTATCCGAATATCAGGGCCTGTATCAGCGGGCATATTCATTTACAGGAAGAAATTGAATACCTGGGAATCAAATACTACTGCAATGGCGCTGTTTCCGGTAACTGGTGGAAGGGTTCCTTTCAGGAATTTGAACCAGCCTTTGCCATCATAGAACTGATGGATGATGGCAGTACCAAAAGAACCATGGTAAAATATCAGGTAAACTAAGTAGCTTGTGAATCTTAAGTTGCTTTATGTTTAAAAATCTCTTCTATAGTTTTCTCCTCCTCTTCATTTTAACATCAGCATCGCTCTTTGCCCAGCAGGCCGATGTGGAAATACTGAGCTCCGGAACCAATTCCAGTTTGCGTGGACTGAGTGTGGTGAATGATAATGTGGTTTGGGTCAGTGGCAGCAATGGTACCGTGGGTCGCACCACCAATGGAGGTAAAACCTGGCAATGGCGCACCGTAACCGGTTTTGAAAAAAATGATTTCCGGGATATTGAGGCCTTTGATGCCAGTACCGCCATTATCATGAGTGTAGCCGATCCGGCCTATATTCTTAAAACAACCGATGGCGGTGAAAGCTGGAAAGTTGTGTATGAAAATAAAACAAAGGGAATGTTCCTCGATGCCATGGAATTCTGGAATGATCAATCTGGCATTGTGATCGGAGATCCGCTGGAAGGACGCTTTTTCATGGCCCGGACTTTCGATGGTGGCAATTCCTGGCAGGATTTGCCAATGGATAAAAGACCAAGGGCCGACAGTGGGGAAGCCTGCTTTGCTGCCAGTGGCACCAATATCAGGGTACTCGATAAAGATGAAGCGGTGTTTGTCAGCGGCGGAACCCGTTCCCGGATGTTTTCAAAAAAAGATCCGGTTACCTTACCCATTATCCAGGGCAAAGAAACCACCGGCGCGAATTCCATTGCCGTTTGGGATCATTTCAAAATGAAAGGTGGCAAAAAAATGCTGGTAGTGGGTGGTGATTTCAATGCAGATTCATCAAGAACCAATAATTGTTTTTATAGTAATGACGGCGGACAAACCTGGATGGCACCGCTGGTTTCCCCGCATGGCTACAGAAGTTCGGTGGAATATTTTTCAAAAACAGAAGCTTTTGCCTGCGGTCTCAATGGAGTGGATCAAACCACCGATGGTGGAAAAACCTGGGTATGGATCAGTAAGGAAGGCTTCCATGTATGCCGCGCTTCCAAACTGGGTGATGCCATCTACCTCGCCGGTGGCAAAGGAAAAGTGGGAAGAATAATCTGGAAAAAATCCTGACCGATCTATGTTTCACCGGTTTTTCAAGCAATGGAAATGGAAAAGACTGGCCCGCCAGTTAAGAAAGCCCTCCGGAAAGGCTGGTAAAGACACCGGTCTGCTGATGAACCTTTCCAATCGCTATATGTATGCACTTACCCTGGAACAATTAGCATTGAAAGAAGGCGACCAGGTATTGGAAATTGGTTTTGGGAACGGACATTTTTTCCAGCAGATTTTATCAGCTGCCGAAGGAATTCATTTGTATGGGATTGATTACTCTCCCCTGATGGTCGCTGAAGCCGGCAAGGAACATGCAGCACTGATTCAAAGCGGGCAACTGCAGTTGGTCAATGGGAACAGCGACACCATGACCTGGCCCGATCAGTACTTTGACCTTATTTTTGTATCAATGTGATTTATTTCTGGGAGCATCCCAACGATCATCTGAAAGAAATCAGAAGAGTATTAAAAAAAGGCGGACAGTTTTTTGCCACCTGCCGCTCCAAAGAAAATATGATCCTGATGCCTTTTACCAAATGGAATTTTAAGCCCTATACGGCAGAAGAATGGGAAAGTATCCTGATTAAAAATGGCCTGACTCCCCATCTGAAAAAACAAACGATAGAACCTGGCTTACAGGAAGCAGGAGTTCCTTTTGAACCCATGCAATGGTGTGTGGGTGCAAGACGGATTGACTGACTATAAATTATCCAGGATCTCTTTTACACTGGGACGCTTTTTATAATCTGTTTCAAAAAACCGATAACGGACTGTTTGCTCCTGATCCACTACAAACACCGCCGGTATCGGCAGGTATTTTCCATTGGCACCGTTATTCTTCTCTACATCCAGACCTGCATTTTTATACCGCGTAATTGTATTTTCTTGTAATTCAAAAGCCACATCATAAGCCTTCATGATTTTAAGTCCTTCATCATGCAAAATAGAATAAGATGCCTTTGTCTTTTCTGTGGTTTTAGCAATCCCTTCCGCCTGTTCGGGTGTTATAGCCAGCAGGGTGGCTCCTTTTTCGGTTATAAATGAAAGCGAGTCCTGTAAACGGGATAGTTCCTTATTGCAGTAAGGACACCAGTTTCCCCGGTAAAACACCAACACTACTTTACCCTTTTTCAACAGATCTTTCAATCTGATCTCGGTGCCGTTTTGGTCCTTTGCTTTAAAATCCGGCGCTTTGGAGGCGATAAAAAGGCCTTCAGGTGCTTTCTGGGCATGGACACTGCAAATGAACAGGGCAACAAAACTCAATAAAAGGAAATGCTTCATGGTAAATCTTTCAGTTGTAAAAATAAGAAGGACGGAATAAAGGGGCTGTCAGGTTGCTGACGATTAACGAAAGATTATTTTTTCCCCTATTTTTGGAAGAATTTCATGTAAAAAGATAATTATGGCCAGCCACGAGGACAAATTCACTTCCAAACTCTTATTCGGTTTTGGAGCCATTATTGCCGCTGTGATGCTCACCCTTTATGTTTGTGCGGAAAGAATCCCCAAAAAAGATGAATGGTACTGGTGGGGCATGGCTATTGCTGTTATTTTTTGTGCAGGTATTTTTCTTGTCGCCAGTGCGCTGATCCATAAAATGAAGTCCGATATGATCCGCAAGCAGAAAATGCGCCACTTGCAACGCGGTTCTCACCAGGAAGCTGCGGATATCAGCTGATCAGCCAAAACGTTTGGTGAACATGAACCAAACAGCTCCCATCAATAATACAAAGCTTACCAGGTAGCGCCAGTGAAAGGGCTCCTTCAGGTAATACACTGCAAAGACAGTAAACACCAGCAGGGTGATTACTTCCTGCAGCATCTTCAGCTGAAAACCGGATAATCCTCTTGCATAGCCTGACCGGTTTGCCGGCACCATCAGCATGTACTCAAACAATGCAATGAACCAGCTGATCAGGATCGCTTTCCATAAGGGCCATCCCTCCTGCTTTAAATGGAAATACCAGGCAAATGTCATGAACACATTCGAAGCCAGCAATAACAAAACAGTATTCATCGCTCATTATTTTAAAAAAAAAGAGCCCGGCTCTCACCGGACTCTAAATCGTTTCAATTTTTAATCTACCCTGATTTCGTAATTACATTTTCTGACTCCCAACTTTCACTGCTCCCTTTTAGGGGATGGGGGCGACTCTCGACTCATGACTCCCGACTAAAGACTATCGACTAAAGACTAACGACTAATTCTGCTTCTCCAGATTCCTGAAATCCACCGGCACCAGCTTACTCACACCCGGTTCCTGCATGGTTACCCCATAGATCACATCCACCGTACTCATGGTCATCTTATTATGGGTAACAATGATGAATTGTGAGTTCTGGCTGAACTGGCGGATCATATTGGTGAACTTGCTCACGTTGGCATCATCCAGCGGAGCATCCACCTCATCCAGAATACAGAACGGAGCGGGTTTGATCAGGTAAATGGCAAAGAGCAATGCTGTTGCCGTTAAAGTTCTTTCTCCACCACTTAACTGGGTCAGTGAACTGGGGCGCTTACCCTTGGGTTTGGCCACCACATCAATTCCGGTATCTGCAATATTTTCGGGGTTCTCCAGTACCAGATCGCACTGGTCATCATCCGTAAACAGGGTCTTGAATACTTTCTGGAAATTTTCTCTTACCTGATTGAAAGTGTCCATGAATTTCAGATTCGCTGTGGCTTCCACTTCCTCGATCGTTTTCAAGAGACTGTCCTTGGCGGTAACCAGGTCCGTCTTTTGCTCCACGATAAAATCATAACGTTTCTTCATTTCCGTAAATGCTTCGATGGCTGTGGGATTCACTTCACCCAGATTTTCCAGACGGCGTTTCATCCGGTCCACTTTTTCATGCAACTCTTCCACGGGTATTTCACCGGTTCTGGATTCACCCAGGATATCATCCAGGTTGATCCTGAACTCCACATCCATTCTCTCCTTCATACCGGCCAGGTGCAGCTTCAGTTCATTCAGCTTATCCTTGATTGCCGCGAGCATATGTTCAACCTGTTCTTTCTCTTTTACCTTATGCCTGATCTCACTTTCCTTTTCACTTAACTGGTTACGGAGATTATAATAAGCCTGGTCTGCTTCATTCAGTTTTTGCTCCTCCACTTCCTTGTCGCGCATCAGTTGCAGCAAGGCTTCTTCTGTGTCGCGAAGTGTTTGAGCAGCCTGTTCAATGCTCACTGCAGTTTCTGTCAGCAGGTTGCCATTGCTGTCAATCTGCATGCGAAGATCATTCAGTTGGTTTCCTTTGAATTCCAATTCCTGACGCAGACCGGAAATCTTGCTCTGGTGTTTAGTTACATTCAGGTTAAATTCATTGTACTGCCGGCTTGATTCATTGTATTCCTGATCGGTCATCCGGAAGGCATCATCGGCTTCTGCTAGTCTGGAAGCTGCTACCAGCAGGGCTTCATTGAATTCGGTCAGCTGGTTTCTGACGCCTTCTACTGACTGATGGGTCTGCTGCATCTGCAGGTTCAGTTCTTCCAGCCGGTGCTGGCTGTTGGTTTGCATGGAGTGCAGGTTCTCCAGTTTATTATGCAGGGCAAATACTTCATTGGTCAGCTGCTGGATCTCGCGTTCTGTTTCTTTCACCGCATTCTCCCGCAGGTCTTCGTTAAAAGCGATCACTTCATTATGACGGGCCTGGATATCTGCGCGGAGTTTTTCCACTACGGCCGATTGTGTCAGGATTTCTTCCTGTAGTTTTTCCAGGTTCTTGGCACGCCCGATCTTTTTTCCTTCGATCAGTCCAACACTGCCGCCGGTCAATGAATATTTTCCTTTAACGTACTTCCCGTGTTTTTCAATCACTACAAACCCATTGCTGTTTTCCAGCACCTGCTCATTATCTGCAATAAATACATTACTCAGCAGGTGTTCGGCCAGCTTCCGGTATTTTTCTTCCACTTCCACCACACTCAGTGCAGGAATTGCTCCTTCCAGTTGGTGATCCGGAATCCCAGGAGCCTGCTCATCAAATTTATTCAGCAGGAAGAAATTCGCTTTCCCCTTTTTATTTTCATCCAGCAGGTGTACGGCTTGTAAACCTTCCTGCAGATTGTTTACCACATAATAACCGAGATAGGGTTCCAGTACATTTTCAAGGGCAGTCCGGTATTCTTCTTTCACATACATCACATCCGACAAAATGGGCGAGGTATGATTCCATTGCTGATTATTGTGCAGGAATTTTACACTGTCCGGATATCCTTCCATAGAGTCGATCATACTTTTCAGCAGATCGTGCTCATTCTTTTTCGAATCCAGTTTACGGTTCTCTTCGGCCAGCTCATTGCGTAAGTTTTCAAGAACAGACTGAATCTGGAGAATTTGTTCCCGGGTATTTTCCTGGTGTTGCTGTAATTGTTCCAGGTCCACTTTCTTGATGGACAATTCTTTTTCCTTCAGTATTCTTTCCTGATCCAGGTGATGGCGCTGATCTTCCCGCTGTTTTCTTTCTTCTTCCATTTGTCCAATCACTCTTTGCAGGTTCTGCACAGAGGTATCCGCAACGGCCACTTTCTTTTCTGCATCAAACTGGCTGCGTTGTACCTGCTGTTGTTCCTGACGAAGATTGTCAAGGATACGGCGTTTCTCATCCAGTATATTTCTTTTACCATCCACTTCCTGGCGCAGGCTTTCCAATTGCTGGTTCAGTTGTTCCAGGGCCTGGCTCTCTTCACCTACCTGTGCTTCAGTGAACTGGATACTTTCTTCAATACCCCTGAGCTGACCGCCCGCTTTTTGCAGAAACTCCTGCAGGCTGCTTTCTTTTTCCTTCAGGTGTTCCAGTCGCTGGGCCGAGAGGTTCTTGTCATTTTCCCGGCTTCTGACGGTTTGCACCATTTCGTTAAAGCTGAGCTGCATGGTCTGCAGTTCTCTTTCCTTTTCAATAAAGGCCAGCTTTTCCTTTTCGATAGCGGCTTCATCGGCAGCAATAACGGCTTCCAGTTTCAACCGCTTATCAGTTTCAGCATCATGTTGCTGGTTCAGTTCCTGATAGGTCAGGTTAAAACCTTCCAGCGATGCTTTTGCCAGTTCAATACTGAGTTCCCGGTATTCTTTTTTGATCTCATGGTATTTCTCCGCTTTCTTAGCCTGGCTTTCCAGTGCTTTGAGCTGATTATTGATTTCAAAAAGCAGGTCTTCAATACGGGCCAGATCCTGTTCAGTGGCTTCCAGCTTTTGCTTCGCTTCTTTTTTACGGGTTTTGTAAATAGAAATTCCGGCTGCCTGTTCCAGCATTTTACGGCGGCTGTTATCCTTGTCTTTGATCAGGTCATCCACCATGTCCAGGGCAATGATGGCATAACTGTCGGTGCTCACACCGGTATCCATGAAGAGGTTCTGGATATCTTTCAATCGGCACTGCACATCATTGAGCCGGTATTCACTTTCACCGCTTTTATAAAATTTACGGGTGATGGTGACTTCATTGAATTCGGAAGGAAGGAGGTTCTTGGTATTCTCAAAAGTGAGACTCACTTCTGCCAGGCCGGATGCACTCCGGGTCTTGGATCCGTTAAAGACCAGGCTGTCGAGGTTTTCACTTCGCAGCTGACTGATCTTTTGTTCACCAATCACCCATCGGATGCTGTCCACGATATTACTTTTGCCGCAGCCGTTGGGACCAACAATACCGGTGATATTGTCATCAAAACGCACTACAGTTTTGTCGGCAAAACTTTTGAATCCTTTGATTTCTAAGTTCTTTAGTCTCACTGTTATCAGTTTTTATACAAGTAAAGTCAGGCGGCGAATATATAGCAAAGGTCACTAAAATCCGGTTGGGCTAACAGGCAGTTATTCACATTGCAAGGGCAAAAATGTGAGAAGAAAAGAAGCCATGGCATTGTTTCTTTGAAGGTTACAAAAAGGAATGAAAAAGGGCATTTTTTTGACCCGCATTTCCGGAAAATGGCTGGCTATCAAAATCTGGTTGGGTATTTTTTTTACACGATGAGAACATCACTGCCAACTCTTTGTGTGAAAGGGGCTATTTGTACCCAATAGCAGGATTCCCGTTTTAACAACATAAATACCCGGTTCTGCATTTAAAGCACTATCTTCACTAAGTGACTATAAGTTCTTCCATCATTCAGTGCGGATAAGTTCAATTCTTACTTTTCGATCCGGTAACAGTTATTCTCCTCTTTACTATTTGCTGACAGTCCTTCAATCACAGGTATTTCAATTTGTTTTATTTTAAATTTTTCAGCATGAACATGTATGTTTCGAATCTGAGTTTTCACACGTCTGAGGAAGACCTGAAAACCCTTTTTGGTGCTTATGGCGCCGTAGCTTCCGCAAAAGTGATTAATGACCGTGAAACCGGCCGCAGCCGCGGATTTGGGTTTGTGGAAATGAACGCAGATGATGAAGCCAATTCAGCCATCAAAGGTCTGAACGGAAAAGATATTGAAGGCAGGGCACTGTCTGTATCAGTAGCGAGAGAGAAAGCTCCCCGTTCTGATTACAGAGGTTAATCCCCTTCTGCATAGCTTTACAAAAAGAGCCTTTTACAGGCTCTTTTTTTTATGCTTCTTCTGCCGGAACCGGAGTTGCTGCCGGTGTTGTATTCCGGATACTGAGTTGAAAATCTGAATTCAGGTTGATGGCATAATGTCCCTGGCGTAATATACCCATGGTGGCACTATCTTCTGTGAGGACCGACATCAGGCTTTTCACCTGAACATCTGTATTCACCCGGTCCAGTCTTCCTTTTACAATCTCTACATCAAAACTGCAAACCGGTTTCCGCAATTTGCTGGTTCTTTCAAAATCGGTCCGGTTCAGCGTCATGCGCTGATCTTCCTGATTTGATTTTTTCAGCAACAAACGAATAACGGGGAGGTACTTTTTCCAGGTGTGATTATACATAAATGAGTGGGTTATTGACCGCAAAAACAGAGGGCGGATCCAATCGAAGGTGGGCTTTTATTTCCACAATGCCCCGTTTATTTCTACCCACTCAGTTAACAAGGACTAACTAAGACTTTTTACTTAGATATGCTTGTATAGATTAATTGGTAATATGTACCGTTGAATGCCCGAACTGTTCATTTACCTACCATCACAAAAGGCCCCCAGAAAAAAGGATGGGCATATTGTTCCCGCAATTGTCTTTGTGCTTTTCGCAGTGCCTCCTGCTTATTCCCTTCCGGATGAAGCAGCCATTCCCGGTAAAACCCGATCATCAGTTCCTTGGTGGATTCATCATTTACTTTCCACAAACTCATGATCACCGATGCTGCACCGGCCTGCAGAAAAGCTCTTTGCAAACCGTATACTCCCTGTCCATTGAGCAATTCACCCAGACCCGTTTCACAGGCGGATAAAACAACCAGTCCCGTACCGGTTAAATCAAGATCCGCCGCCTCATAGGCGGTGAGAATACCGTCATCCTGATCGATAAAATCATTGGGATTTCTGGCCACGGCCGCAGCCCCTGCAAGGATTACTCCCGAACGAAGCAGGGGATGTTGTCTGGCAATATCGGCCTGTATGCCATACACAGTTCCCAGGGTATCTTTTACATCTTTCAGGAAAAAGCCATGGGTGGCAATATGCAATACCTGGGGCCTTTTGATTTTCTTGATGGCTTCTTCAGTGGCAGTCTTACGGATTTTTTCCTCTACGGTCCAATGCGCTGCCTTGAGAATGGTCATAACAGAATCCGTTTCTTCCTTTGTGCCCGGTAATTCATCTAAAACCGGAAAACCTGTCCGGCTGACCAGGCTATCGGGACTAACCGGTATTCCGCCAAAATCAGGGAAAGAGAAAATAGCAGCCTGATAAGTTTTATTTTCTGTAAGCGGTTCCAGTAAATCCCTGGTATTGGTCAGCATGGAAACAGCCAGTTCATCAATCAGGTATATTCGGGTTGCTGGATTGAGCAGGGTATAAAGATTGATCTGCTGATAAACCCCGTCTGCCGAGAAATAAATCTTTTTTGCAGCGGGCATGTATTTTTTTAAAGGCTCCCAGAATTCGTTATAGGATTGGAGGTCTTCCCTCCTGCCTTTGAGGTTTAAGCGGTAATAACTGATAGCTTTTGTCTCCAGTTCTTTTCCGGGTTTTAACAAAACCAGCCGGGGTGCGGTGCTTTGATGATCCAGGATCAGGGCGGCATAGTGTATTTTATCTGTCCATTTTCCATCCGTATACTCTTCGGTCCGGATGATTTCAACCGCATACTCCCCGGGTTTCAATGCAGCCCGGATCCGGGTCCAGTCTGTTAACCCCGCATTGTTTTTTTTAGCCAATCCCAATGCAATTGTGATTTTTTGTTCCAGCTGGTTTGCATTCAGTTCCAGTTGTGGCAGATTCAGTTTTTTCTCCGAACGATCCTCCTCACTCATGCGGTACTGCCGGATGATTTGTTCCCGCATAGCCAGCCATTGCTGGTAATCATTGATCACAGATGTATCCCGGCTGAAAGCCACAGCCTCCTTCATTTTACCGGATTCTTTCAGCAGGAGTGATTTCAATACCATCCGGTTATTATACATCTGGTTTATCAGGGCCGAATGATTGCCGGATGGATTTTTAGTCCATTGCGCCAATACAAATGAATTGAAGGTTTCAAAAGCATTGGCTACATTGAAATAGAATAAGGTTTTATCTTTTTCACTCAGGTAAGGAAAATACTTTTCAATCAGCAACAGGTAACCCTTTATAGCATTATGATAATGCTTTTCAGCCTCGGCGGGCTGTCCCGCTTCCCGGTACGTTTCAGCGAGATTGTATTCGGTCTCGATATGATCATAATGATATTCCCCGAGTTTGTTCCGGAGAATCGCCAATGATTGCTGGGTCAGTGCGATGGCTTCCGGATACCGTTTCATTTGCCGGTAGGTTCCTGCCAGTCCGCCCAGATAAATACCATACTTATCACTGGTTTCCCCATAGGTGGCTTTATAAATACGGATACAGGATTGATAAGTGGCTTCAGCCTTTAACAGGCTCCCATTTGCTTTGTAAACGGAAGCGAGATTATTCAGACAATTGGCATAAAATTTATCTTTTTCTCCTAATGTGATTTTATAAATAGCCAGACATTCTTCGAGATGCTTCTCTGCATCGGGGTATTTTCCAATGGCAAATTCAACCAAGGCCAGATTATTGAGGGCATTGGCATAATTGGCATGCTGGGTACCCAGGGTTTTCTTCCGGATACTGATCACTTCTTCAAAAGCATACACAGCGTCCTGTAGCCGGCCCATGGTGCGGTATAATTCTCCCAGATTATTCAGGGGATTGGTATAATCAGGATGCTCCCTTTTTCCCTGTGAGACATAAATCTGTAAGGCCTTCCGGTAGGCCTTTTCGGCTTCATTGTATTTACCCAATGCCTTTTGCACCAGGGCCAGGTTATTAAGGGAGTAAGCTGCTGAAGGATTACTTCCGGCCAGACGGACTGCATTTTCCAAAGCAGGTTCTGCCCTTGCATAATCTCCCATATGGCGGTAGAGTTCCCCCAGGTTATTTTCAAGAGTTTGCAATACGGATTGATCCGGAATTGACTGGGCGGCATGATAATTTTTCAGTACAAGAAAGATCGCTTCTGCCTGTTCATACTTGGCCTGTCCCTGATAAATCACTGCCATCGTGCCCAGCGCACCGAGGTAATCCGGACTGGTTTCACCAAGGATGGTTTTATAAAAATTGACAGCAGCCGCACACATGCTCTCTGCCTCGGCATATCTGGCCATATCCACATACATGGAAGCCAGGGTATAAAAACAACGGGTATATTGTAAACTGCTTTGTCCGAATGCTGTGGCCAGCACCGGCAATGATTGGAGGTAAAGTGGTTCTGCTTCTGCATATCTTCCCTCTTCTTTTAAACAGGAAGCCAGGTTGAATAGTGCCAATGAGTAATGGTATTCCATTTCCCCCAAGCGGGTCTTTGCCTGATCGGCCGCCTCCCTGAAATACTTTCCGGCTTTTGCATATTCTTCTAACTGATAATAAGAAGAGCCGGCTGTGCTGAGATATTCCACCAGTACGGTATCATTTTTTATCTCACTGATCGCTTTGGCATAAATTTTATCAGCCAACAAACTTGCTTCGCGGTAATTCCCTTTCGAAAATGCCGTATCCATTGCTGCCAGTTCTGCCTGAATACCCTGTGCTTTCGCAGCAATGAATACAAAAGTAAATAAGAGAAGGACGAACCCGTTTTTCATGATCCTAAAATTACAGGTATACGGTCAGATTATCAGGATATACCCTGATGATGTGATACAGTAGTATTCAAACCAGGAGAATACTAATTTGAGTCATAAATCATAAAGTATGAAAGCAATTATTTTGCTGTTATGCCTGTTCTGTCAGTTTTCTATAATGGCCCAAAGAGAAAAAGCCTGGGGTGACCCGCATGTAATAGAAAAGTTTACTGCTGAAGCCAAAAAGAATCCTTCTTACACTCAGCTTCATCAGCAAATCGCTGAATTAAGCCGGGCTGCCAATGGCCGGCAAACCAATGCAGCAGCAGTCCGGGCCCTGTTGATTAAAAACAGTGCATTGCTAAGGAACATCTATAGCAAGGCCGGACTGGACGCACCCCAAACCATGAGTGCAAAGAAAAAGCAGTTTGTTGTCAACCCGAATGTGTACAGTAAAGCCATCCTCTGGAATAAATACAAATTGGCAAATTCCGAATTTCAAAAAACATTCACTCCACCATATAGTAATGACCGGCTAATGACCAATGAGGCCGGAGTTTATATTAGGACCCCGGATACCAGTCAATCACAATTCAACACTGGCACAGTAAAGATGAAATACGAAACTGTACCGGCAAATTCAAGTTCATTCAGAACCGGACAGCATCTTCAGGGCTATATCCAAAAGATTATTGTTCCGGAAAACCCTGAGATCGTCGCTGCGGAAATTACATTGAACTACTCCTATCTGTATACCGGCTGGGATAGTTTTGGGGCCATCTTAGGGATGGATATTGCACTTAATGCAAGCAGTGAATTTACAGGGCCGGATTATGCCGCCTTACCAATTTATGTTTCACCCAACGGAGAAAACCCTAACAACACAAATCATCGCTGGAAATTAGTTTCCACGCTCCTGCCTACAGATACAATCAACTCGGATTTTGAAGAATTTCATATTGAAAATTCAAATGAGTCTTTTACGATTCGTGGTTATGTTACACCTGGGAAAATGATCGACCTCAGTTTTGTGATGGGCTTCCAATTGTATGCAAAAAGAGGAATCAACGGCAGCTACCATTACGCCGAATTCATCGTTAAAAAAATTACAGTAAATTACTTCAAAGCAGCCGGGAATAACTAGATCAGAAATTAATCAGTTGCTTCACTTTCCGGGTCAGCAGGGCCATGTTCAGGTATTTGATATTCAGGAATTCAAAATCCCGGATCAGGAGCAATGAAATGGCTGCTTCTTTCAAAGCAACTGCATTATTGAAACAATCAATGGCCTTTTCCCTGGCACCCGCATGTGCATATTGCAATCCCATCCATAACTGGGAGATATATTCGCTTCTTTGCTCCATACCCTGATAATAAATATCAAGTGGTTGTTTCATGAGCGAGATATCTCCGTTCGCATAAAACTGGAGCAAGCCTTTGTCATTGGCTTTTTCAGCAGCTTGTATGGCTGCTTCCTGGTTACCGGCCGACCAGTGCAGTTTGGATAATTCTGAATAGAGTTTCTCTTTCTGCTCCGGTTCATGAACCTTGCTGATCCGCTCTTCCTGTAAAGCCACGGCCGCTTCCATATTATTCATATTGGCCATGAGGATTACTTTGTTCTTCAGCAGGAAATCCCAGACCGGATTGATCTCAATTCCCTGATCATATACCTGGAGGGCCCCTTCATTATCACCCTTGGCCTGTAATAAAATGGCCAGCCAGAGATAGACATTGGTTTGGTTGGCATTTAAGCGGATCGCACGCTGGTAAGTGATCTCAGCGGCATGCCAGTCGAAATTCTGGAAGTACCAATAACCCAGCGAAGCCTGTGTTTCACCGGAATAAGGATCCAATCCGGCTGCCACATCAATATGTTTTTTCGCCTGCCAGAGCATTTGTACCGGATCTTCATATCCCCTGAAAGAGGATAATAGAAAACTATCAGCGAGGCCTGCGTAGGCTGCTGCAAAACCTTTATCCCTCCCCACTGCCTGCTGGAAATATTCCCTGGCACTCAGTACATCTGCCTTACTCCTTTTTTCCAGCATTAGGCGTCCCCGCATATACAAATCATAGGCCTGAATGTCAGCCGTTGGAATATAATCCAGTTCCTGGGTTTCCTTTTTAGTAAGCGAGGTATTGAGTACAGCAGCAATGGCCAATGCCACTTCCCGTTGTATGGTGAAAATATCATGAAGAGAGCGATCATATGAATCAGCCCAGATATGTTCATCGGTGATGGCATTGATCAACTGAGCCGTGATCCGCACTTTCTCTCCATGTCTTTGTACACTTCCTTCGAGGATCAACGAAACCCCCAGTTCCTTTCCGATTTCTTTAACTGAGTTCGGACTGGTTTTATACTGCATCACGGAAGTCCGTGAGATGACTTTATAAGCCCTGATCTTGGATAACTGGGTAATAATATCTTCCGTTAAACCGTCGCTGAAATAATCCTGCTGCGGATCGCTACTGAGATTGGCAAAGGGCAATACCGCAATATGGTTGGCATTGGAAGAAGCAGGCGGAATGGCCGGCGATTCGGGCACATGTATTTGCGCGGGAATTCCTTCTGTCAGCAACTGATAGATCCGCATGGGATCCTTTACATTTTTCAGTTTTTCTTCCTTTACAAAGACCGACTCCAGTTCTTTTTTGTTGGCAATATTCCGGTATACCACTTCTGAAATATAAACCCCACCGGCCGGAGCGAGTGACTGGATACGGGCGGCAATATTCACCACATCCCCGAATATATTGCCGGCATGTACGAGTACATCACCCATGTGGATACCGATCCGCACCGGTACCTGTGGTTCATTGTATAAATCTTCCTGTAATAATTTGGCAAATTCAGCTGCATCCGTTGAGCTTTGGAAAAGCAGCAATGAACCGTCCCCGTAATACTGAACGATTTTTCCATTGAGTTCCTCCGCCACCAGTTCCACTACTTCCCGGAACCGGTTGACTTTCTCTACAGCCAATTCCTCATTTTCCTGCATCATAGCCGTATAGCCTACGATGTCGGCAAAGAGAATTGCTGCCAGTTGATGTGATTGTCCGGCCATTGGTTAAAGTTGGAGGCCGAAGGTAGCAAAAGAAGCACTAGCGGCGTTGCAATAACCCGCTGAATTGAAAGGATGGGTGTATGAAATGTGGATTAATTCTCCGTTTCCGATTTAAAGAAGCCCAGGTCGGCAAGGATAATGGCCGGACTGGTGTAATTCAATAAAGTGGAATGAAGGTTTTTTTCCAGCTCATCCTTGGTCCGGCAAAATGATGCCTTGATCAGGGATAGTTTGTAAGAATTAATCTTGAATTGAGATAATCTTGACATCTGACCAATATAGTCGTCGTCGAGATGGAAGGACTCGGCAATATATGCCTGGTCATTGCAGTAGGACTGGTTCATAACTTAGGATATTGGTTACTGATTGGATGGCCGGTTGCCCGGTCTGGATTTCACTAACAAAACTGATTCTTATTTACCGGGTAGTAAAGAAAACAAGCGAAAAAAGGGTTACTTTTGCCAAAATCGCGTATTAACGGCTGGGAAAACTACGATACCCCTGCGATTGCCATTTGCCGTGAATCTGTTACTGACTCAAAATCAAAGTAAAACAAATGGTACAAAAAACTTATTTCAAGACAAAAGACTATTGCAAAGTAAAATTCTCCTTTAAAGTGGAGGATGCTGAAACCGTTGAAATCCTCGGACTCAACAGCGATTGGGAAAACTCCGTCCTGATGAGCAAGAAGAAAGACGGCAGTTTCAGTGCTGATGTAAATCTTCCAAAAGAAACCAGGCATGAATTCAAATACCTGGTTAACGAAACGATTTGGTTGAACGAACCAGAAGCTGATAGCGAAGCCCCGAACGTGTACGGCGGCTCCAACAGCGTGATCGTCCTTTAATTTATTTCCAACCTCTTATTGAGACAGACGCCCGGTCTTCGGGCGCCTGTTTTCTTATGCCGGTTTCAGTCTACAGTCGACAGTCGACGTTCAATAATCAATCGTCGAAAGTTTTAGGGAGAAATAGTGATACTTTCTTTGGAAAAATTTCAGACCGGCTATCTTTCCGGTCAACTACCGGAATATCGAAATATCTCAATATCTTAATATCCGAATATCCCGCCTTCGCAAATGTTTCGGTGGGCGGCCCAATACCTAATTCCTAATTCCCAATAACTTATTCTCATGTCATCCACCGATCAATTCTACTCCCGTCTCCCGGTGAATGAAATTCCGCTGAGTGAATTACTGGCAGAAGACCATCTCTTCTTCCGCATTCCTGACAACTGGCATGTGATCATCACCGATGTAAAGAAATCAACAGAAGCTGTGGCGGCTGGCTTGCATGAAACGGTGAACCTGGTGGCTACCGGAAGTATCGTGGCGGTATTAAATATTGTTTATAAGTCAGAAATCACAATTCCTTTTTCTTTGGCGGTGATGGTGCCACTTTTATCATCCCTCCCACTATTGTAGATGCCTGCAAAAAAGCCCTGTTGCTTCATCAGGATAACACGGAAAAAAGTTTTAATCTCCATCTGCGTGTGGGGCTTGTGCCGGTGCAGGATATTTATGCAGCCGGTCATGAATTGAAAGTCACCAAACTCAAAACCTCCCAGTTATTTGCCATCCCGGTAATGCTGGGGAACGGACTTTCTCATGCAGAGAAGATCATTAAATCGGAGGATTTTAATTTGCCTGCCATGGCTTTGCCTGAAGAAGAGCTGGATATGACCGGGATGGAATGCCGTTGGGATAGAATTAAACCACCCACAAACAGTGATGAAGTGGTCAGTCTGCTGGTAGTAGCCCGTGAAGGGGTGAGCCAGGCCCAGGCCTTTCAACAGGTAGTAAAAGAGCTGGACCGCATCTATGGTGATCCGGATACCAGAAAGCCCATAACGGTTTCACAATTGAAATTAAAAGCCACGGTTGCCAAGATCACCCGGGAGATGAAGGCCAAACTGGGCGGCTATAAACCACTGTATCTTGTCCAGAAACTATTGACCACTCTTTTGGGCCGCGCTTATTTCAAAACAAAGCCTGGCATCACATACCTGCAGCAACTGGTTCAACTTTCAGATACATTGGTCATTGACGGCCGGATCAACACCGTTATTTCAGGCAATGCTGCACAAAGAATTCAGCTAAAAGAAGCCCTGGATCAGCTGGAGCAGTCAGGCCTGATCTGGTATGGTTTTTTTGTCAGTAAAGAATCAGTACTCTCCTGCTATGTCAGGAACAGGAATGAAAAACATATTCACTTTGTAGATGGTTCAGATGGCGGTTATACCCGCGCTGCCGGAGTATTAAAGCAAAAACTGAGGCAATCCTGAATGGCTGCACCTTATCAGTTTTGTTTTTAGCCTGCTTATCTTAATTTTATACCGTCATCGCCTCACAATTAAAACCAATTCATGTCCCTAAAAAATTGGCTCTCCGGAGCAGCATTACTGATCATTGTATCCTGTAATTCCAAAAAGGAAAAAGAAGTACAATCAGAGCAACCAGAGATTGAAAACGTAGATGCCCCCGAAGAAAAAACGGCCAAGGCCAAAAAAGTAACCGACCGGGATTATAGTATTGATGAAGGCAATGCCTACAATAGTGTTTTCCTGGATAGTATGGCCATGGAAAGGTATATTGAAACCCGCCAGCTCTCCGATAAAAAAATCGCCCGCAGGATCCGCAGTTTTTATAACGCCCGCAATTACCAATATGCCTGGTTTGCCCCTGGCGGCCTCACGGAACAGGCCCGCTTTTTCTGGAACCAGTATGATTATGCCGTTACTCATCTGAAAGACAGCAGTCTGGTGAATTCCGGTTTTTATAAAAAAGCAGACGGATATATGAGCCAGGAAAAAGTGGTTTTCAGCAGCAAAGACTCAGGTATGCTGCAAACCGAATTTGGCTTTACCGAGCATTTCATCCGCTATATCAACAGCACTTACGAAAAGGGATATGTAAAAAGAAAAGAGCAGGAAAAATTCATCCCTATCAAAAAGATGTACCCGATGAATATGGCTGACTCCCTGCTGAACAAGAAACACAAGGATGAAAAGTACTATGAAGATGTAAATCCTATGTATGCTGCTTTGAAAAAGCAATTGGGGGTTTATTTCAATATTGCACGAATCGGCGGCTGGCCGGAGATCCCTGCTATCAAGGGAACATTGAAAAAAGACGCCAGCGATGCAGCCATTCCGCTCGTAAAAAAAAGGCTGCAATTGACCGGTGAAATGCCTGGCAAAGACAGTTCCGCCATTTTTACCGATACCCTTGAACTGGCCATCAAAAAATTTCAGCATTGCCTGGGGTATAAACAAACCGGCCTGTTGTCGGCCGGACTGATTAAAGACATGAATGTGAGTGCTGATAAAAGAGTTCAGCAAATATTACTCAATATGGACCGGATGCGTTGGATGCCCCAGCAACCCAAGGGCAATCTGATCATTGTAAATATTCCGGAATTCATGCTCCATGTATACGATGGAGATAAATCAGTTTTTGATATGGTGGTGGTGGTAGGAAAAGTGGGAAATAATACCATGATGTTTAACGGAGATCTCAGCTACCTGGTATTCAGTCCTTACTGGAATGTCCCCAAAGTATCATCAAAAATGAAATATTACCTGCTATTGCCCGTAACCCGGGCTATCTGGAAAGAAAGAACATGGAGAAATTCGGCAATGGGATCCGGCAACGTCCCGGCCCAGGTAATGCACTGGGCAAGGTCAAATTTATCTTCCCCAACAGTTTCAATATGTATTTTCATGACACGCCCTCCAAAGGGTTTTTCAATGAAGATAAAAGGGCATTCAGTCATGGATGTATCCGACTGAGTGAGCCGCAGAAAATGGCCGAATGGCTGCTAAGGAATGAAACGGAATGGACCCGAGAAAAAATTGTAGCGGCCATGAACCGTACCAGTGAACAAATGGTGAAACTCAAACAACCGGTACCTGTATTCATTATTTATTATACTGCCTGGGTGGATAATGATGGCAACCTGCAATTCAGGGATGATGTGTACAAACATGATGCTGAACTGGCTGCTAAGATGTTTGATCAGCGCCCCGCCACGCCCGTAGTGAAAGTTGACAATATGAAAGGGAACGAACAGCAATAACCGGTTTCGACCGTTTATCCTTAAAATAGCAGACGCTGTACCTGAAGGTGCAGCGTTTTTTGTTTTTTGATTGCCATGATGATACCGGCTGTACAAACCAAAACAAAAAGTAATGGTAAGGTATCTCATGTCATTTGCGGTTCCAGCCAACCAGCAATCCCTGGCAGAAAGAATTATTGATGATTATTTCGACGACCTGAGCCGGCACGGTCCTGGCGGTATGCGCAGCCAGTGTTATGCAACTGCGGAGGATGATTGTCATTTTGTGCATATCAAAAGTTTTAAAAAAGAATCCGTGGCGAACCAGCATTTCCGTTCGCCGGGGTTTAAAAACTATGTAAGCAAACTGGCCGTTTTATGCGGCCATACCCCGGGCTTCTCCCGTTTACAGCAGCAACAAACCTTTGAATCCATTTATTAGCAGGAATTCTTTGCGGGTTTGGTGACCAATTCGTTAAATTTGGATGCAGCAAACAAACAACCCGGCATGCATCGAGTTATTATTCCCGTGGATTTTTCTGAGACCTCCCTGAATGCGGCCCGCTATACAGCGAAAATGCTGGCAGGCAAGGCAGATGCCGTTGCCGTTCTGTATACCAATTATGAAAGTCATGATGACCTGGACGTTTGCACCAATTACCAGGAAAGTCTGAAGAAAGAGTTCTTACGCGCCGGGGTAAACAATGTGGAATGTGAAAAAGAAATGGGCGGCGATCTCATTGACAATATTTCCCGGATGGCACATACCACAAGAGCTACCCTGATTGTCATGGGTATCACCGGTAAATCCGCCATCCGTGCCGCCATGTTCGGCAGTAATACCCTGCGGCTGATTGATAAGAACCTCTACCCTGTCATGATCATCCCACCAGATGCATTGTACAACGGACTCAGCAATGTGGCTTTTGCCTCAGATTTCAAGAATGTAGAAAATGTGACCCCCTCAGCCTTGATCAGCTCCGTATTGGAAATGTTCAATCCCAAACTGCATATCATACATGTCAATAAGGATGTATATGTATCGCTCCCGGAAGAATTGCAGGAAGGAAAGGAAAAACTGGCCTCCATGTTCAGCCAGTTCAACACAGAGTTCTATTTCATCACAAAAAATGACTTTTTTGAAGCGGTTGATACTTTTGTAAAAGATTACAAGATTGATGTGCTGATTACGATCCCCAAACACCAGAGTAACGCCACCTCTATTTTCAAATCCACCCACACCAAAAGGCTGGCCTATCACAGCCATATCCCGATCCTGGCAGCTCACGAATAAAAAAGGGCAGAAAGCGCTGAACTTGCCCGGCAGCAAAACATGAATTACCTTTGCCATTGCGCAAATGAAACCTGTTCAACAGATCATAACACATATTTACCGCTTTGCAGAGCAATCCCTGCCTGCTAATTTTTATATTCCGGATTAACAGGCCCACTCATTTCCCTGTTTTTACTTACCTGCGCTAACGGCCTGGCCGTATTGTTTCACGAATACTGATTTATGAAAAATATTAAACTGATTGAAGTCCCATCTGAAATAGGAGCCGGTACAAGAGGTGCCAGTCTGGGTGTTGATGCGATCAAAATCGCTGCCCTGGATTTTATGAGTAATTTCTTTATCCATTTTCCTTCTGAGAAAATTCCCACTGAAAATAAACTGCTCTACGAACCGATCGAATCTCCCTATGCCAAACGCATCAAAGGAATCACGGCTATTTATGACCGCGTAAGTAAATCAGTATGTGATACTATGAAAAACAATTTCTTTCCGGTGATTCTCAGCGGTGATCATAGTACCGCCGGAGCCACAATTGCCGGGATTAAGATGGCCAAACCCAAGAGCAAACTGGGGGTCATCTGGATTGATGCTCACGCTGATTTACACACACCATATACCACTCCTTCCGGAAATGTACACGGGATGCCTATGGCGGTCTCTATCAGTAAAAACAATGAAGAATGTGCAGTACATGAACTGGATGAGGAAACCACCGGCTACTGGAACTACCTGAAAAATATCGGCAAAATTGCCCCTAAAGTTTTACCGGAAGATGTAGTATTTATTTCCCTGCGTGATTATGAGAAGGAAGAAAGACACCTGATTGAAAAATATGACATGAAAGTGATCACCACCAAAGAAGTCCGAAGCAAGGGCGCAGAAAACGTGGTAAGATCCGTGATCCGTTACCTCGCCGATTGTACGGATATCTATATTTCCTTTGATGTGGACAGCCTTGATTCTTCCATTTCCAAAGGCACAGGCACACCCGTCAGCAACGGTCTCAGGGAAAGAGAAGCAGAAGACCTGATCAGTAAGTTTATGCAGAACCGTAAAGTCTGCTGTTTTGAGATCACGGAAGTAAACCCTACTCTTGATAAAGAAAACCTGATGGCTGAAATTGCTTTTAATATCCTGCAAAGAAGCGTCAACGTACTGATGATGAACTAAAGAACTGCAATGAGAACCGTTTTCTTATTCATTCTATTAATATTGATGAGCCTCAGCATAAATGCTCAGACTGATTTATATGATGACAGTCTGCAATCATTCCGGAATCGTTACATCAATACGCATGAAGTAGTAACCGGTGAGGATCGGAAACTCCTGCAGTTTTTTCCGGTTGACCGCAAATACGCCGTCCCGGCACAATTTGAAAGAATCGTGGACGCTCCCTGGTTCAATATGCCTACTTCCGGATCCATCAGCAAGGTTTTTCGGATCTATGGTATCCTGAATTTCACCCTGCAAGACAAATCCTTTCGGCTGCATGTGTACCAGTCTAAAAACCTGATGAGTGATCCGCAATATGCCAACTACCTGTTTATTCCATTTACGGATCAAACGAATGGAGAAATCACCTATGAAGCGGGCCGGTATATTGACCTCAGCACAGATGATTTGCTGGCAGATGATTTCATTTTAGATTTCAATAAAGCATATAATCCCTATTGCGCCTATATCAGCAATAAATATAATTGCCCGGTTCCGCCAAAAGAAAATGAACTTCTGGTGGAGATTAAGGCGGGAGAAAAGAAATGGAATGGCGGACACTGATCAGGGCAAGGAAGCCAGCAGTTCCTTCACGGTATTCATTTTCACCGGGCCCAGTTCAAATGCACTTTCCCGGCAGGATTTTAATAATTCCCTGGCTTCCTGATGATGGCCTGCCGCAGCAAATATCCGGGCAGTATGCAACTGCACTTCCGGTTCAAAACAACGACGGTACACATATGCCTTTGAATACTCATAAGCTTTTTTCACTTCCCCACAGGATAATAATACCAATGCATAACGATCAATTGTTTCAGGAGTAAACCTGTTCTTCATTTCTTTCTCTGCTAATTGCAACGCTGCTATGCTGGTTTCTTTATTGTCAGCTAACAATTCAATCAGATATAGATTATACATATTCCCATATCTGCCTTTACTAACGATATCCAGAAACTTTTTTTTCGTACATTTTTTGCTCACCACTCCTCCCCTCTGATGCTGCTATCTCTGCCAGCTGAAGATAAAGTCCTGGCTCGGGATAATACCGGAGGATAAATGAAATGATTTTTTGAGCAGCCGCTATATCTCCGTCATGTGAAAAAGCAATCCAGGCAATCCCCTGCAGACAATGAAAATTGGCGGGTTCATTTTTTAATACTCTCAGATAAGACTGGTAAGATTTCTCAATCTGCCCTGCATGTCCGTACATATCACCTAAATTCGATTGTACCCAGGAAGCAGCTACCCGGCTATTCCCCGTTTTTTCAGCTGCTTCTTCCATCAGCGAAATCGCCAAATCCAGGTTGCCCAGGTGATCTTCCCATTTAGCTTTGCGGATCAGGTAATCAAAACTTTGCCTGTCCTTCAGTTTTTCCAGCTGTTGCAAGGCAATATCATAATTACCCAGTTCCATATTCACGTCAAATCCCAATAAACAAATCGTAAAGTTGCTTCCTCCTGCATTGGCAGCATCAGTGTTCAGCATGGCTGCTTCCTTAAAATGATGCCGGGTGATACTATTTTGTGAAAGGACAAAAAGAATATCGGATTCTGTATGATTGAGTCTGGCAGAAGCAGCTTTGATCAATGAATCCCCCACCAGCAATTTTCCGATATCCGCATTCAGTTTGAATTCCGCCAAAAAACAGCGGCCGAGTTCCATAAGATTCACATAGCTGGCGCTGTCTTTTTTCAGCCGTTCTGCCCAGAATGCTGTTTCTTTTTTTAAAATGTCTTCCTGCCTGTTAAAATTCACCCCATCCAGGTACTGCGCATAGTCCCTTTCGGCAGTAATCTTTTGCTTTTTGGAGCAGGAGTAAAAGGTCACAGTTAAAAAGAACAAGCTGATAAGCGTCCAGGTTTTCATATCTGAAGTTTAAAAAAAGCCGTCTCAGCAGCGGGTATTCAAAGTTGTACTGCTGAGACGGCTATTGATTGATCAATGAGGAGTAGCGAGATAAGGGAAAGTGCTGAGAAAGGCCTTGTCATTGGCATTCACATTGTCCTTGGTCAGACCCGGATTCGCCGTACCGGCGGCACCGCCAAAGATCAGGAGCAGTTCCGTATCAATCACATCATCTGCCAAAGCCCTGCCGGTGAGCACATTGGTGCCATCAAAAAATGTGGTGGTGCCGGACATTTTCACATTCAATACATCCGTCACCAGCAGTCCGGTAAAGGTGGCTTTATCCTGGCCCAATGCATTCTGTGTGTACCCGTAACCGGTCAGTACCGACTGAAACTGTGCATTAAAAGCTCCATTCATGGCAGAAGGCACGGTGGTATTGAATTCGTTTTTACGGGCAGCACCTACAAAGACCGTATTAATAGCCGGGCGTGCCATCTGATCATTCTGACTGAATGTTCCGGATGTATCAAAGTTATCAGCCGGCATATCGTCATTATCACAGCTGGTCATTCCAAGGGCGGCAACAGTCAATAAACCAATCACCGCAAGGGTATTCTTTTTCATATCTTTTTAAATTTCTTTGAATTAATTATTTAGATTTTGTTTCTCCCCACACATTGATCGTTGCCCCGGATCCCAGCAGGGTCTTGGGTACTTCCACAACAATCGACATCACATTGGTACCAGCGAAAGTATCCACACCCGGACTACGGAAACTGCTTTGCGTACCACCCACAATTTCTTTGAAACGGGCCAGGTCAAAAAAGAATGGATCATCCCTGGGACCTGCGAATACCCGGATTCCATTGCTATTGCTACCAGTATTGGCAGCAGCCCCATATCCGGTTACATTCACTTCTGTTACCGGTCCGTTGGTTTTAATGGTACTCATCATTCCGGGTGTACCCACCGCTACAGGACCATAGACCCGCATTTTACCATTCTGGATCAGGCACTGGATCACCAGGTCTTCCACATTATCCCCGGTATTGTCAATATTGAATTCATACAACACATTGGATGGAAAACTGGCCGTTGCAGAAGTAGTGGGTGACATTAAACCCTGGGTATTCAGCACCAATACCATCTTGCTGTTATCAGCCGGGCTTTGAAAGGCATAGATATCTGTAATATCATTTCCCGGGCTCACACTGCCTGGACCGGTGACTGCAGGCGCATCAATATGATCCGCTGCCAGGAGGATACCACCTGCTGCAATGATACAGAGCAAGGCCCCTGTAAAAACTTTCTTTTTCATGTTTGATTTTTTAATGAGTAATAGAGTTGATCAATTCCCGTGTCCAGATTTTATACGGGTAACTGGTTGCTGGTACAGTTACGGGTTCAGGCACTCATTGGATTGTAACCGGTAAAACTTTTTTTTAACCTTTTATCACGCAGCCTGACAAAAACAGTAAAACCAATTGTATTTTTATCCCGTATCTGGTGTATAAACCCAACTCAATGAACCCGAAATTATTAATACTGACCCTCTGTATACTGACCGGGCATTATCTCAATGCGCAAAAGGAAATATAGAAGGGATTATTGCAGATGCTGAGTCAAATACACCATTGAATGGAGCCACCATTAATATTGGCACCGGAGCAGGAAACAACAGCGATATGTTTGGCCGGTTTCGCTTTACAGCAATAGAGGCCGGACAATATGAACTGATTGTATCCCATATTGGTTATAAAACTGCTATAGTACCTGTTGAGGTAAAATCCTCGCTCTTATCTACAGTTACTATCAACCTGAAAAAAAACGGGCTCTCCCTCGCAGAAGTAAAAATCAACAGTAAAAGAAACAGTGTACTCAACACATTGGGGGCTGTAGATATCAAACTGAGACCTGTCAACAGCTCTCAGGATGTATTACGGATCGTCCCCGGGCTTTTTATTGCACAGCATGCAGGCGGCGGAAAGGCAGAACAGATTTTTCTCCGGGGTTTTGATATTGATCATGGAACCGATATTGCCATCAGCGTGGATGGTATTCCCGTGAATATGGTCAGTCATGCCCATGGCCAGGGTTATGCAGATCTGCATTTTTTGATCCCTGAGACTGTTGAAAAAATAGCATTCGACAAAGGCCCTTATAATGCCACAAAAGGCAATCTGGCCACGGCCGCCTATGTTGACTTCAATACCCGTGAATTCCTGGATGAGAATATGCTGAAAGCAGAGATCGGCCGGTTCAATACACAAAGAGTAGCAGGTATGGTCAAAGTTTTGAATAATAGTACCGATGAAAAAAGAGAACAACTCTACCTGGCTTCAGAATATAACCGTACCGATGGCTATTTTGAAAGCCCGCAGCAATTCCGGCGTTTCAACCTGATTGGCAAATACAATACCTGGTGGGGCAAACAAACCCAGCTGATCATCAGCGCCAGTACATTCGATAGTAAATGGAATGCATCAGGACAAATTCCCGATCGGGCCGTGCAATCCGGTCAGATCGGTCGTTTCGGAGCTATTGATGATACAGAGGGTGGTAATACCAGCCGTACCAATATCAGCGCCCGGTTTAATAAGCAATGGAAAAGTAACTGGAAAACAACCGATCATCTTTTTTACAGCCGTTATCAATTCAATCTGTATTCCAATTTTACATTTTTCCTCGATGATCCCGTGAATGGAGATATGATCAATCAACGGGAAAAAAGAAATACCTGGGGATATACCACTACTGCTGCACGTCCCTGGCAATGGGGAGGAAAAACAGCCAATACTGAATTTGGTTCAGGATTCCGCTATGATGATGTGAAGGATATTGAATTGAGTAAAGCGACCCGAAAAACTTTTTACAACAGCATTCAAAAAGGAGATGTGAAAGAGACCAATGTATTTTTCTGGGTAAATCAGGATATTGATCTCAGTGACCGTGTGAGCCTCAATGCGTCTCTGCGTTATGATCATTTCAGCTTCCGGTACCGGGATGAACTGGCCGGTGCCACTGATTTTGCCCGTCAGTCAAAAGGAATCATTAGTCCAAAACTGAATTTCAGTTACACCCCTACTCCAAAAATAAAAATCTTCCTCAATAATGGTATTGGCTTTCACTCCAACGATACCCGTGTGATCCTGGATCAGCAAGCCCGTGATATACTGCCAAAAGTAATCGGCACGGATCTGGGTTTTATATTTAAACCAGTAAAGAAGCTGATTATTAAAACAACTTTCTGGCACCTGTATTCCGCTCAGGAATTTGTATATGTCGGGGATGCAGGGATTGTGGAACCCGGAGGTAAATCCAGAAGAATGGGCGTTGATCTCTCCGCCCGCTACCAGTTAAATCCTTGGCTTTTTGCCGACTTCGATCTCAACCTTACCCGTGCCCGTGCCATTGAAGAAGCAAAAGGAGAAGATTTTATTCCATTGGCCCCGGCAATCACCAGCATTGGCGGATTAACTGCAAAAACAAAAAATGGTTTCAGCGCTTCCTTGCGTTACCGGATGATTGGTGAAAGACCCGCGAATGAAGACAATTCTATTCAGGCCCAGGGTTATTTACTACTGGATGCGGTGGTCAATTACCGGGTCAGGCAATTTGATTTTATGCTATCCGGAGAAAACCTGCTGAACCGTAACTGGCGGGAAGCACAGTTTAATACGGAATCAAGATTGCGTTTTGAAGCAGCCCCTGTTTCAGAAATTCATTATACACCCGGAACACCTTTGTTTATTAAAGGTGCCATCAGTTTCTATTTCTGAGCGAATGTTGCTTCTAAACCTTTTTTCAAAAGGAACCGGCTGATACCCGAGTTCCTTTTTTGCTTTTGTAATTATAAAGCCGGTCTTTAACGGCCTTTGGGCCGGTTCAGTAAATGTGGAGGCATTTACCCGCTGCAGCAAATTAACATCATGACCTAAAAACTTTGCTGTTCTTACCGCCATCTCATAAGGAGTCATTTGCTCTTCTCCGGCAATATGAAAGATTCCGTTTGCCTTTTGCTCAATCATCTTCCATATCCCAAAGGATAAGTCTTCTATAAATGTAGGAGTACGCAGCTGGTCATCCACCACTTTAAATACTTCACCTTTTTCCAGCTTCTCTTTCACCATGCCGAGAATATTTTTCCTGCCGGAACGGTTATTTCCATACACAAGTACAGTTCGGGCGATGCTGTAATCAAAAGGGTATTGCCGGGTCAGTGATTCAGCCTGCAGTTTGGTTTGACCGTAATAATTCACAGGACCTGGCTCATCTTCTTCCCGGTACATCCCGCTGACACCATCAAACATAAAATCGGTAGGGAGGAACAGAAAATATGCTTTTTGTAATGCGGCGGCTTCCAGGAGATCAGCTGTACCCTTTACATTCACGGCAAATGCTTTTTCCCGGTTGAGCTCACACTCATCAGGTTTACTCATGGCGGCTGCATGCACAATGATATCTGCAGCTGCTTTATTGATTTGCTGATGCAATTCACCAGGAACAGTAAGATCCATCGGAAGATAGCTGAAAAGCTGCGCTCCTTCGAAAGGCAGACGACAGGGACCAGTACCTGTTGCGACGACTGTCATTCCTTTCTGTAATAATAAGGCAGACAGGCTATACCCCAAAAAGCCATTGGCGCCTGTGATCATCACCCGCATAGTATATCTCCAATTTATGTTTAAACAACTGCTGGCGGAATCCCTTATTAAAATCCTTTTTTCTCAGCTGGTTTTGCCACTGTTTTAAAAACAGGTTTAACACCCATATTATAAAATGTGAATGAATAAATATCTGCTGTCGTTTCCAGTGATTTTTTAAGGTTACTGGCACCATGTCCCGAGTTCACATCTATACGAATCAGCAATGGATTATTCCCTTTATAATACTCCTGCAGGGTGGCGGCATACTTGAATGAATGGGCCGGTACCACCCGGTCATCATGATCGGCGGTTGTAACAATCGTTGCGGGATAAGCAATACCAGATTTAATATTATGGATGGGAGAATAAGCCAGCAGGTTTTTGAAATCCTGCGGGTTTTCACTGCTGCCATATTCTGCAATCCAGTTCCATCCGATCGTGAACTTATGAAAACGCAGCATATCCATCACACCCACCTGCGGGATGGCTACTTTAAACAATTCAGGCCGCTGATTAATCACAGTACCCACCAGCAAGCCTCCGTTGGAACCACCCTGGATGGCCAGATAATCAGGGGAACTATATTTTTCTTTGATCAGGTATTCTGCTGCACCAATAAAATCATCAAACACATTCTGCTTTTTAAACCGCATCCCTTCTTCATGCCATTTCTCCCCATATTCACTTCCTCCACGCAGATTGGCAATACAAAAAATGCCTCCTTGTTCCAGCCAGGCAATACGCGAAGCGGAAAAAGAGGGCGTACTGCTGATATTGAATCCTCCATAACCGTACAGAATGGTGGGATTTTTTGCATTCTTTGTTATTCCTTTTTTATAGGTTATAAACATGGGAACTTTTGTACCATCCTTGCTGGGATAAAAAACCTGCTCAGTAACATAATCTTCCGGATTGAATTGTAATTCCGGTTTTCTGAAAACAGTACTTTGGCCGCTTTGTATATCATACCGGTAAATGGTTGGCGGCATGGTAATAGAAGTAAAAGTGTAAAACACCTCCTTGTCCGTCTTCTGCCCTCCAAACCCACCAGCCGAACCAAGGGATGGCAATTTGACTTCTTTTTGCAACTGCCCTTTCATATCGTGAACATAGATTCTGCTGGTCACATCTTTCAGGTAACTGACAAATAATTTTCCACCCGCAGCGGAAACAGCAGAAATATTTTCCGGTTTTTCTGCAAGAATGGTTGTCCAGTTTGCAGGTTCCGGATGTGCAGGATCTATGGAAATAATCCGTCTGTTTTTGGCGCCATCATTGGTAAGCAGGATAAATCGGCCATTCTCTTCCGTAACAAAACTATAATTGTAATTACCCGCTTCACTTATCAGCGGTTTAAATTTTTTGTCAGCCGATTTGCTGTCATAATACCAAAGGGCATTCCCATCCTTTCCTTTTCCACGATCAGAAATATTCAGGAAAACATAGCGTTCTGTTTCATCAGCAAACACACCGTGAAAGCGCTGAGGATTGGCGGGATCTTCATACACCAGCTGATCCGCAGCCTGACTTGTTCCCACCTGGTGATAGAACACCTGGTGGTTTTCATTTTTTGTGGATAGCTCTTTACCTTTCTCTGTTGCGGGATAACGGCTGTAAAAAAAACCTTTTCCCTGCCAGCTGGCCCCGGATACTTTTACCCATTCAATCGAATCAGAAAGATAAGTAAGCGTACGGGTGTCCATAATATAAAGGGTTCTCCAGTCACTGCCACCCTTTGATTTTCCCACGACAGCATAGTTCCCGTCTTTGGAAAGTGAAAAGATGGCCAGTCCGGTCGTGCCATCTGCAGAGAACTTATTCGGATCCAGTACAATCTCTGGCTGACCATTTAATCCTTTTTGCCGGTACAAAACACTTTGGTTTTGTAACCCATCATTCTTATAAAAATAATAGTACCCGTTTTTGGGGGTTGGAGATGAATACTTGGGATAATTAACAATCTCTTCAAGTCTTTTCTGCCAGTCGGCCCGGTATGGAATTTTGTCCAGGTAATCAAAAGTCACTTTGTTCTGAGCGGTGACCCATGCTTTTGTTTCCTCACTCCGATCATCTTCCAGCCAGCGATAAGGATCGGCCACTTTTGTTCCATGGTAATCTGTAACAGTATCTGTTTTCCGGGTAGCCGGGTAAATGAATTGTGCAGACAATTGGGCTGACCAACCCAATACAATCAGAAGCAGGATTTTTTTCATATGTCCGTTTTTTGCTCCTGTAAGTTAGGCATCGGGCCGCATTCATGCGGCAGGATTTATTCAAAAGTTATATATGACGGATAAAAGGACTCAATCGCCGGATTGAATAACAGCCGGAGCCCCGGCATTGAGCCAGGTGGCAAAGATCTCCGCCAATTTCCAGTCGCGCCCGGCATAAAGTCTGGGTCGGGCCTGTATATATCCAAAAAAATCAAGTAAATATTTTTTCTGGCAGTCCTTCATCAGTTCCAGTAATTTCTTCCCCTTAAATGAACCATTGCTGATGGGTTGGTTCATCTCCGGTGCATTCTCCAGAAAATAAGTCCCCGTGTACCGGATATCCGTGATCATTGAATCCAGCAATTTATTTTCAAGATCAGCTGACCAATAGCGAAACACATCATAACGGTCATAGAATGGTGACTCCTGTACATCCTGCAAGCGGATAAAATGTCCGGCCAGTTGAGGAATCTGTCCATAATAGAGGTCAGATTTTCCTACCATCGTATACAGGAGGTCGCCCGCTTTTATTAACTGCTTACTATCATTTTTACCAATGGCAAAATAATAAAAATTGCCTTTAATCAGCTGGCAACGACCATATCCTTTGGCCAGCGTATCACTATGTTTGTCCTGATACACGCCCCTGATTACTCCCAGTTGTTTTTCTTTCAGCTGGAGATCGTCGGGTAATTCCACCTGCACCAGTTTTACAGAGTCGTTGAGGTCAATCATATAATCTGTAATCGGGAATGCCCGTATCCAGGTATTGTTCTCCTGTGCCATTGCCTGCAAACCGGCGAATAAAAGCCCGATAAAAAAAAATCTTCTCATATAATAATATTTATAACACAACATACAAAGACTGATTATCGGTTCTTATCCGTATCATTGGGTATTCCTGTTAATGAAATGTGATGAATTGCTGCAATAAGGCACTCTAACACCCGTTAGTATGTATTCGATACACATACCAAACAAAACCGTAAATTTGACGGCTTAAATCATGTAATGGAAAAGAAAGTTTCAAAGATTGGTGTTTTGACTTCCGGGGGCGACTCACCTGGTATGAATGCTGCGATTAGGGCGGTGGTGCGGACAGGGCTCTATCATGGACTGGAAATGTTTGGCATTATGCGTGGTTACCAGGGGATGATTGAGGATGATATTTATCAGATGGATTCACGCTCAGTGGCCAATATCATTCAGCGGGGAGGTACGATTTTAAAAACCGCCAGATGCAAAGAATTTTTTGAACTGGAAGGAAGGCAGAAAGCCTATAATAACCTGAAGAAAAGAGGAATTGACGGATTGGTGATTATTGGTGGTGACGGTTCCTTTCGCGGGGCTGTAAAATTCAGTCAGGATTTTGATATCCCCTGTGTGGGACTCGCCGGCACGATTGATAAAGATATCAGTGGCACAGATTTTACGATTGGATTTGATACCGCAGTCAACACGGCTGTGGAAGCCATCGATAAAATCCGCGATACCATGGATGCACATGACCGGATCTTCGTAATCGAAGTAATGGGAAGGGATGCCGGTTATATTGCCCTGCATAGCGGTATTGCCACCGGTGCAGAAAATATCCTGATACCGGAAAGAAAAACCAACATGAATGACCTGATCAGTTCTCTCCTTGAAAAAGAGCGCCGGAAAAAACTGGTGAATCTGATTGTGGTGGCTGAAGGTGATGAATTTGGTGGTGGCAATAATGTACAGGCCATCCTGAAAGAAAAATTACCGAATGCCGAAATCAGGGTTTGTATCCTCGGCCATATCCAACGTGGCGGCTCCCCTACCTGTATTGACAGGCTGATCGCCAGTCGGATGGGCTATCATGCCGTAGAAAGCCTCATCGAAGGAAGACACAATGTATTTGTGGGCATCCTCAATAATAAAATGCATTATTTACCCCTGCAGGACGCAGTAAAAAACAAAGGCAAGATCAGCGATGAATGGATGAAGATCGTAAAGATTCTCGCCTCCTGATTCTGTGTACCAGCAAATAACCAACAAGTATGACCAAGAATATTGAAAAATATCTTCACAAAAGTTTTGATAAAGAAGCCGGAAGACAACACGCTTACAAAAGAACCAAGATTGTGGCCACAGTAGGACCCGCCTGCGATACCTACGATAAACTGCTGGAACTGGTGAAGGCCGGTGTGAATGTTTTTCGCCTGAATTTTTCGCATGGCAACTACGAAGACAAAGCAAATATCATCGCGCATATCCGGCAGATCAACAGAAATGAACCTTATAATATTGCCATCCTGGCCGACTTACAGGGACCTAAACTGCGGGTTGGTGAAATTGAAGGTGGCGCCCTGACCATCGAGGAAGGAGATATCCTCACATTTACCAACGAAAGAGTGGTTGGTACCAAAGAAAAAATATTTGTCTCCTACCCCGACCTTCATGCTGATGTAAAAGTGGGGGAGAAAATCCTGATTGATGATGGTAAGCTTGAAGTAATTGTAAGAGAAATCACGGCCACAAAAGAAGTGAAAGTGGAAGTCACCCTTGGCGGTATACTACTTCCCAAAAAAGGCGTGAATTTACCCGATACCGAAATTTCACTACCATCACTCACGGAAAAAGACCTGGCTGATCTGGAATTCATGATCGCCCACAAAGTAGACTGGATCGCATTATCATTTGTCAGAAAGACGGAAGATATCACCGGACTGAAAGCCAAACTGAAATCTGTTGACTGCAAAGCCAAGGTAATCGCCAAAATCGAAATGCCTGAGGCCCTCCGCAATCTGCGTGATATCATTTTGGAAAGTGACGGAGTGATGATTGCCCGGGGCGATCTGGGCGTGGAACTGCCCATTGAGGAAGTACCGCTGATCCAGAAAGATATTATCAAGAAATGCCTGCACCGCGCCAAGCCCGTGATCGTAGCCACCCAGATGATGGAAAGCATGATCGACCGCACCAAACCCAACAGAAGCGAAATCACCGATGTGGCCAATGCAGTACTGGAAGGAGCTGATGCGGTGATGTTAAGTGGTGAAACCGCAACCGGTAAGTATCCTAAACTGGTGGTGGAGACCATGACCAAGATTATCCTGGAGGTAGAACAGAAAGCTTATGATTATGACCGGGAAGAAATGCTGAAGCCGCAGATCAAGTCGCCCTCATTTCTGAGTGATGCCATTTGCTACAATGCCTGTAAACTGGCACTCGATACCAGTGCCAATGGCATTATCGGGATGACCCAAAGCGGGTATACCGGATTCATGTTAAGCAGCTACCGGCCTAAATCATTCCTTTATATTTTCACAAAAGAAAAGTCCCTTGTTAATCAGCTGAGCCTTAGCTGGGGCGTACGGGCTTTCTTTTATGATGAAGAAGAAAGTCTGGATGATATTTTCTTTGATCAGATTGAAATCCTGAAAGAAAGAGGTTTTATCACTGCGGGCGATGTAATCGTTAGTACCGGCAGTACACCGGTTCACCTGCACCTTCCCACCAATGTGATCAAGATTGTAAAAATGGAATAAAAAGAAGAATGCCTGAAGGATGCAGCGCTGCATCCTTCAGGCATTTACTTCGAATTTCATATTTCGAACTTTGTATTTATTACAACTTTCTCAGCTTCACATTCCGGTACCATACCGTATTATCATGATCCTGCAGGCAGATCCTTCCTTTTTTGAAGGTTCCAAAGCCCGGCCATTGTTTGAATTTGCTGGCAGCCACCATTTTTGTCCAGTTCTCATCCCATAACTGTGTACTCACTACATTCTCTCCGTTCAGGTAAAAATCGAGTTTACCATTGACAGATTTGATTTCTGCATAATTCCATTCCCCGGCAGCTTTCACGGTTTCCTTTGAACAGGAAATCAGGTCATACAGATCACCAGCGCGGTGTTTGATAATTTTTGAATCAGGATGAGCGGCATTATCCAATACCTGCATTTCAGGTCCTGTTTCATAAGGCCGCTTATAGAGTGCCGTATCTTCATTTACATAAAAAATAATACCGCTGGTACCACCCGGAGCAATCTTCCATTCCAGTTTCAGATGAAAATTCTCAAATTCCTCATCTGTTAAGATATCCCCGCCACCGTCAATTTTTCCATCTTTCTTATTGGTGGTATCCAGATACAATGTGCCATCGGCCGTTTTCCACGCTGAACCTACTGCCGCTCCGCCATATTGGTGCCAACCCTTCGTGGATTGACCATCAAATAAAATCATCCAACCTTCAGCTTTTTCTTCATCGGATAATGTGGCAAGGGGTTGTACAGTCTGGTTCATGGTAGTATCAGTTGATCCGGTTTTTTTATCGGATGAAGCATCTTTACAGGAAGCCAGCAATTACCCGGCCAACCGGGTCAGCAAAATTTTACGCATCGTTTATTTTTTAAGTAACATAATATATTTCACCATGGTTTCCGCATCTTCTTTGGATAAGGCAGCATGGGGTGTCATCAGCACTTCTCCCCAAACACCGCTACCGCCATTAATGATTTTACCTGCCAGATGAGAAACAATCGTGTCGGATGTACCGGCATACTTATTGGCCACGTCCCGGTAAGAGGGGCCAATTAATTTTTCATCCACCTTATGACAGGTGAGGCAATCACTCTTGGCAATCAATGCCAGTCCGTTCTGGTAATCCGGGTTAGCAGAAGCATCATCTTTTTTTTCTGCGACCGGCTCATCTGTTTTACTGCCTGCTTCTTTCTTATCTCCACCGCCGCAGGAAGCCAGCATCAGGGCTGCTGTACACAGCATGAATATCTTTTTCATATTTGTTGATTTTTTGGAGGGTGAAATTACAGCTTAATCCAATCCAAGTATCCTTCTGTTTGTTTTTTCATCTGATCCGCTGGATGCAAAATCATCAAAGGCCCTTTCTGTAACCCGGATGATATGATCGCTGATAAAAGCCGCCCCTTCCCTCGCCCCGTCTTCAGGGTGTTTGATACAGCATTCCCACTCCATCACAGCCCAGCCGGAATAATCATACTGGGTGAGTTTACTGAAGATGGTTTTAAAATCTACCTGTCCGTCACCCGGACTACGATAACGACCGGCCCGGTTGGCCCAACTCTGGTAACCACCGAAAGTTCCCTGCTTACCGGTTTTATTGAACTCGGCATCTTTTACATGAAAGGCCCGGATCCTTTCGTGGTAATGATCGATATACTGAATATAATCCAGCTGCTGCAGTACAAAATGAGAGGGATCATAGAGCAGACAGGCCCTGGGGTGATTGTTGACTGCTTCCAGGAACATTTCATAGGTCACCCCATCAAAAATATCTTCTCCGGGATGCACTTCATAACATACATCCACCCCGCAAGTATCAAAATGATTCAGGATCGGTGTCCATCTTTTTCCCAGTTCCCTGAATCCTTCTTCCACCAGTCCTGCAGGACGTTGCGGCCAGGGATGAAACGTATGCCATAATAAGGCCCCACTGAAGGTCGGATGCGCAGTTAATCCCAGGTTCTTTGAAGCAGTGGCCCCATATTTTACCTGTTGAATCGCCCATTCGGTCCTGGCCTTTGGATTCCCTTTCACAGCATCAGGTGCAAAACCATCGAAGAGCTCATCATAAGCAGGATGTACGGCCACCAGTTGTCCCTGCAGGTGGGTCGACAATTCAGATATTTCTAAACCGCACTCGTTCACGATCCCTTTGATTTCATCCGCATAGGTCTGGCTCTCAGCCGCTTTTTGCAGATCAATACATCGGCTGTCCCAGGTAGGAATCTGCACCGCTTTATAGCCAAGCGATTCCGCCCATAAACAGATGGATCTTAAATTATCAAACGGGGCTTTATCACCCATGAATTGAGCCAAAAAAATGCCGGGACCTTTGATTGTTGTCATGATATGAGGGATTGAGAGATTAAGATATTAGGATATTAAGATATTGGGAATCCGATAGTGCCGATTGTCTCAGTTTTCACGTCTCTAGACTGCCAACTGTCGACTGCTGACTGCCGACTGCCGACTGACAGACTGCTACATCCCCACCCACTTCTCCTCACTCCTTCCGCTTTCAATCACTTTCTCAATAAACAACATGCCTCTCACGCCATCACGTATCCCTGGAAAATCAAGCCATTCAGCTTCAGGTTCTTCTTTTTTCATACTGGCCATCACAGCTAATGCAAAATTGCGGTAATGATTGGCAAATGCTTCCAGGTATCCTTCGGGATGACCGGCCGGTGTACGGCTATTATGTTGTGCGAAGGAACTAAGATAACCTGTTCCGGCCCTCCAGATTTCGGTGGGTTTGTCCAGCCATTTTACCAGCAATGTATTACAATCTTCCTGTTTCCATTCCATGCCTCCCTTCTCGCCATATACCCGGATTTTCACATTGTTCTCTTCCCCTGCTGCCACCTGTGTAGCGAATAATACCCCACTGGCTCCATTGGAGAAGTTGAGTAAGGCAGCCCCATCATCATCCAGTTTTCTTCCGGGAACAATGGTATTTACATCAGCACATATTTTTCTTACTTCTAATCCTGTTACATATTCTGCCAGATTAAAAGCATGTGTACCAATATCACCCATGGCCCCGGCAATGCCGCTTTTTGAGGGATCAGTTCTCCAGGCAGCCTGTTTCTGCCCGCTTTCTTCCAGGTTCGCACTTAACCAACCCTGCGGATACTCCACATATACTTTACGGATCGCTCCAAACTTTCCGCTCATCACTTGCTGACGGGCTTCTTTTACCATGGGGTATCCGGTATATGTATGGGTCAGACAAAAATACTTACCTGTGTTTGTTACTATCTTCTCCAGTTCTTCTGCCTCAGCCAGGGTAAAAGTGGCCGGTTTATCCAGCACCACATGAAAACCATTTTCCATGGCCAGCTTTGCCGGTTCAAAATGAACATGGTTAGGAGTAACGATACTGACAAAATCCATCCGCTCAGCAGTTGGTAATGCAGCTTCAGTACGGATCATCTCCCGGTATGATCCATATACCCTGGCAGGATCAAGGCCCAGGGTTTCGCCTGCCTGTTTTGATTTTTCCGGATCACTGCTGAAGGCTCCGCATACCAGTTCAATAGCGCCATCCATATTCGCGGCAATCCGGTGAACAGCACCGATAAATGCACCGGGACCGCCACCAATCATTCCCATTCTGAGTTTCCTGTTCATTTCCGTAAACGTTTTCGGTGATTGTGTGAAATAAAAGAAGCAGTACAAACATAAAAGTAATTTTAAAATAACTACATTTAACTCTCTGATTATTTGAAGCAAAACAACGATTGTCTATGAAGTCTACCACCCGGGTGCAGCTCTCTGTCATGATGTTTCTTGAATTTTTTATCTGGGGCGGATGGTTTGTAACACTGGGAACCTTTCTCGGTGCCAACCTTCAGGCCGATGGCAGCCAGATTGCCAATATTTATTCCACACAATCCTGGGGTGCCATTATCGCTCCCTTTATTATTGGTTTGATCGCCGACCGTTATTTCAATGCGGAAAAAATCCTCGGGGTATTACACCTGGCTGGGGCCGGACTGATGTACCTGATGTACTCAACTGATAATGCCGGCAGTTTTTTCCCTTATGCATTAGGCTACATGATCCTGTATATGCCCACATTGGCACTGGTGAATTCTGTTTCTTTCCGGCAGATGAAGAATCCTGAAAAGAATTTCCAATCATCCGGATTTTTGGAACCATTGGCTGGATTGTGGCCGGACTACTGATCAGTTTCCTTTTTCACTGGGATTCTGCAGAGAATATCGGCAAGGGCATGCTTAAAAATACATTCCTGCTTTCCGGTATTGCTGCTGCGGCACTTGGCCTGCTGAGTTTTACTTTACCAGCAACTCCCCCTTCAAAACAAGGGAATGAAAAAGTGAGTATCGGACAAATCATCGGACTGGATGCACTTAAATTGCTGAAGGATAAAAATTTTGCAGTATTCTTTATCGCCTCCATCCTGATCTGTATCCCGCTGGCATTCTATTACCAGATTGCCAACCCCTTTCTCTCCGGCATTGGAATGGAAAACCCAACCGGGAAAATGACAATAGGACAGATCTCCGAGGTTTTATTCCTGCTGGCACTCCCGCTGTTCTTCGCCAAATTCGGATTCAAAAAAACCATTCTCGTTGGTATGCTGGCCTGGGCACTGCGTTATGTACTATTTGCATTTGGTGATGCCGGATCACTCAGTTTTATGCTACTGATTGGTATTGCCCTGCATGGCATTTGTTATGATTTCTTTTTTGTCTCCGGACAATTATACACGAATGCACGCGCCGGTGAAAAATTCAAGAGCTCCGCACAGGGACTGATCACACTCGCTACTTATGGTGTAGGTATGTTAATTGGTTTTAAAGTTGCAGGATGGATCTCTGAAAAGTATACAACTGCTGCTGGTGCAGACTATAAGATGATCTGGCTGATCCCCGCCGGGATTGCGGCAGTAGTAATGCTGTTCTTTATCGTTGCCTTTTCTGACAAACAAAAAATAACAAAAGAATGATGAACCGGCGTCAGCTTATTCAATCAATAGCACTGGGAACGGCCGGGGTGGCGATCTCCGATAAAAGTTTTGCCAATATGGAACAAGATATGTTTGAACCGCTGGCATTAAAAGGTAATATCAACCACTCTGTTGCCAGCTGGACCTATAACTTTCTTCCCCTGGATGAGATGTGTGCCATGGTAAAGAAAATTGGATTTTCAGCAATTGATTTACTGGCTCCCAAAGACTGGCCCACGGTTCAAAAAAATGGCATTTATTGTTCCATGTGTTATACCGCAGGAAAAATCAGTCTGACTGAAGGCTGGAATAATAAAGACAATCACGCCTGGCTTATTAAAGACTTTGAAGAAGCAATTCCACTGGTGGCTAAAGCCGGTTATAAAAATCTGATCTGTTTCAGTGGCAACCGCAAAGGGATGGATGATAAAGTGGGGATGGATAATTGCGCAGAAGGTTTGAAAAAAATCATGTCGCTGGCGGAAAAAAACGGTGTGATCATCCAGATGGAATTGTTCAACAGCAAAGTGGATCACAAGGATTATATGTGTGATAAAAGTGCCTGGGGTGTGGAGCTCTGCAAAAAAATCGGCTCCCCGAACTTCAAACTGCTCTATGATATCTATCATATGCAGATCAATGAAGGCGATGTGATCCGGACAATCCGGGATCATCACGAATATTTCGGGCATTATCATACCGCAGGTGTGCCTGGCAGACATGAAATAGATGAAACCCAGGAATTGCAATATCCGGCAATCATGAAGGCCATTGTCGCAACCGGGTACAAAGGTTATGTAGCCCAGGAATTCATGCCGAGTTCAAAGGATAATAAAGAAAAAATAGCTGCACTGAAAAAAGCCATCCGGCTTTGCGACGTGTAAACAAATAAACAGAAACAAGAACCCAAAATATTTCATAAAAAAACCCTCAAACTTTTATGGCGGATAATCAATACGACGCAATTGTGGTAGGCTCCGGGATCAGCGGAGGCTGGGCAGCCAAAGAACTGGCTGAAAAAGGACTCAAAGTATTGTTACTCGAAAGAGGTCGCAATATTGAACATGTAAAAGACTATGTCAACGCCACCAAGGAATCCTGGGAGTTTCCGCACCGGGGCGGTCGTACCCAGCAAATGATTAAGGATTATCCGGTACTCAAAAGAGATTATCCGCTGAATGAAACCAACCTCGATTACTGGTGCAGTGAGAAGGACCATCCTTATGAAGAAACCAAACGTTTCGACTGGTACCGTGGTTACCATGTGGGTGGCCGCTCGCTGATGTGGGGCCGGCAGAGCTACCGCTGGAACAAATGGGATTTTGAAGCCAACGCCAAAGAAGGAATCGCCATTGACTGGCCTATCCGCTATGATGACCTGGCTTCCTGGTACAGTTATGTTGAAAGATTTGCCGGTATCCAGGGCAGCAAAGAAGGATTGGATGTATTGCCTGATGGTGAATTCCTCCCCGCTATGGATATGAATATTGTGGAGAAAGATCTCGCTGCAAAAATCAAAGCCCATTATAAAGGTCAGCGCCATATGTTTATTGGCCGCAGTGCCAATATCACAGAAGCCAGACCTGAACAAAACAGAACCAATTGCCAGTACCGCGATCGTTGCTGGAGAGGTTGCCCCTTCGGTGCTTATTTCAGTTCACAAAGCGCCACATTGCCCGCCGCCATGAAGACGGGTAATCTCACCCTCCGTCCCTTCTCTATCGTTACTAAAGTTTTATACGATAAAGACAAGAAAAAAGCAAGCGGTGTGGAAATCATGGATGCCACCGATAACAAGACATACGAGTTCAAATCTAAAATTGTATTCCTCTGCGCTTCTGCATTCAACAGCACCTGGATCCTGATGAACAGTGCCAATGATATCTGGCCGGAAGGACTGGGCAGTGCCAGTGGTGAACTGGGACATAATGTAATGGATCACCATTTCCGTGCCGGTGCCGGTGGTATGGTGGAAGGATTCGAGGATAAATATGTTTATGGAAGGAGACCTACGGGTATCTATGTGCCCCGTTTCCGGAATATCTATCAAGATAAAAGAGATTATCTCCGCGGATTTGGCTACCAGGGTGGTGCAAGCCGTGGTCGCGGATTACCCGTGGCTGAACTCACCATCGGTGCTGATCTGAAAGAAGCACTTAGCCAGCCCTCCGAACATTGGTATTTTGGCATGACCGGTTTCGGCGAGATGCTTCCCTACCATGAAAATAAAATCAGCCTGAGCAAAACACTGAAAGATAAATGGGGATTACCTTCTCTTGATTTCGATGTGGAGATCAAAGAGAATGAGAAGAAGATGCGGATTGATATGATGAATGATGCCAAAGAAATTCTGGAAGCAGCCGGCATGAAAGATGTAAAGGCCAACGACAACGGCTATGCGCCGGGAATGGGTATTCATGAAATGGGTACGGCCAGAATGGGTCGTGATCCCAAAACATCTGTACTCAATGGCAATAACCAGGTTTGGGATGCACCAAATGTATTTGTAACGGATGGTGCCTGTATGACATCCGCTTCCTGTGTCAACCCTTCCCTTACCTATATGGCATTGACCGCAAGAGCGGCTGATTTTGCCGTGAATGAACTCAAGAAACAAAATCTTTAATAACCTAATTTCTCAGGTATATGGACAGAAGAGAACTATTAAAAATGATTGCCATCGTTACAGGCGGTGCCGTAGTGGGTGGTGAACTCATGCTTACCGGATGTAAAAACGGGGCCAAATCAGAAGCCGGATTCAGCGCTTCGCAGATTTCATTGCTGGATGAAATCGGGGAGACCATCATTCCGGCTACCAATGTTCCGGGAGCCAAAGCTGCGCAGATTGGTGAATACATGAAAGTCATGATCACCGATTGTTATACCCAGGCAGAACAGGATGTTTTCATGAAAGGAATCAGCAGCCTGGAAGAAGCCTGCAAAAAGCCAATAGCAAATCCTATATGGATTGTACCCCACAGCAACGCCATGATTTCCTTATTACGCTTGAAAAAGAAGCAACGGAATATAACAAAGGGCGTGATGAAAGAAATAAAGCAAAGAGAGAAGCATTGGATAAAGAAAATGAGAAACTGGCCTGGAAAGACCATAAAGAATTTGTATCCGAGCCTCCTCATTATTATACCATGATGAAACAACTGACCCTGAATGGGTATTTCAGTTCCAAGATTGGCATGACTCAGGCATTGAGACATCTCCCCGTTCCTGGTAAATTTGATGGTGCATTTCCTTATACAAAAGGTGATCGTGCCTGGGCCTGATGAAAAAATAAAATACGATGAACAACGAGAGAAGAAAATTTTTGAAATTAACCGGAGCGGTGGCCATGGGATCCATCCTCCTGCCCTCCTGTGCTGTTAAAACTACAGCACCTGCTATTGAAATGGCTCCCGGTGTCGGCGCTGATTTGTCCAATTTTGGTTTACAACTCTATACACTGCGGGATGATATGCCCAAAGACCCCGCCGCTGTGCTGAAACAGGTTGCCTCATTCGGTTATAAACAAATCGAAAGTTATGAAGGGGCCAAAGGTATGTTCTGGGGAATGGGCAATACCGGTTTCAAAAAATACATGGACGACCTGGGCATGACCATCGTGGCCAGTCATTGTGATATCAGCAAAGATTTCCAGAAGAAAGCAGCCGATGCCGCAGCTATTGGTATGAAATACCTGATCTGTCCCTGGCTCGGTCCACAGAAATCACTGGATGAATTTAAAAAAGCCGCCGCCAGATTCAATGAATGTGGTAATATCTGCAAAACAGAAGGTATCCAATTCGCTTACCATAACCACGACTATAGTTTCAAAACCCAGGAAGGACAATTACCGCAGGATGTGATGATGAATGAAACAGACCCTTCCCTCGTTGACTTTGAAATGGATATTTACTGGGTGGTTGCAGGGGGCCAGGATCCCGAAGCCTGGTTTAAAAAATATAAAAACCGTTTCAGACTTTGTCATGTTAAGGACCGCAGCAAAACACCCGGCACCGACAATGGCAAGAACTCGGTTGACCTGGGCACAGGTAGCATCAACTGGAAATCTGTTTTGAAGACCGCTGCCGATAATGGTATGAAGCATTTTATCGTGGAGCAGGAAGCTTATCCAAATGGCACTCCATTGGCAGCCGTGAAAGTAAATGCCGGATACATGAAGAAACTGAAGATCTGACAACAATCAAATTGTTGAAACGCTTCTTAAACCTGTTGCAGTGCCTGCCGCAGCATTCGTACATCTTCCGGATTGATCCAGTTATTCATATAACTTTCGGAAGAACCCGCAAAGCCAGGATGTACATATTCCATTATACTGGCCAGTTTTCCCCGTAACGAGGAATGAAATTCATGGCAACCGGTCTTAGTCGCCAGCATTTTAATATTTTCAGCACGCACCCCACTGCCGGGCATGATGATGATCCGGTTATCCGCAGTTTGATTCAGTTTGGTAATCAGATCCACTCCATCCGGTGCAGCGGGTCTTTGTCCGGATGTAAGGATTCGTTCACAACCCATCGCAATGATTTGTTCCATTGCTTCAAATGGGTCAAGGCAACGATCAAAAGCCCGGTGAAAAGTAACACCCATGGGATATGCAGCATCCACCAGGCGTTTACAATCCTCCGTCGCAATACTGCCATCCGGATTGAGCATACCGATCACCACGCCATCGCATCCCAGTTCCTGGCAGATTTTTACATCCTGCAACATGATTTCAAACTCTGCTGCTGAATACAAAAAATCACCCCCTCTCGGGCGAATGATCGGATACAGTAAAACTGAAAATGCCTCACGGCACTGCCGGATGGTTCCATAAGAGGGAGTTGTTCCCCCTTCGGCCAGGTTGCCACATAATTCAATCCGGTCAGCCCCACCCTCCACTGCAGAAGCGGTTGTGCTGAAATCGGAGGTGGCTACTTCGATGATGTATTTCATGTTTAAAAAATATAGTCAGAAAGAAAGCAGTCGACAGTCAGCAGTCAGTCTCCCGATAGCTATCGGGACTATCAGTCTTTATCCCGGAGTCGGCTGTTGAATTAACTGGCGCTGAACTCGGTGATGGCTAAACAACTCAACATCTCCCGCCTTCGCTAAAGCTTCTGCGGGCAAAGGCGGGCAAGCAATACCTAATACCCAATTCCTAATTCCTACTCCCCCATCACAAACTTCGCCTTCACCAATTGCTCACCGGCATTGGTCCGGATGGCATATTCAAAACCTTTGTGAATGGAATAAGCACCCACTTGACCTTTTTTATTGATGGCGAGAAAACCGACTTGTATATCTTTTGCCTTAGGGCCTTTGATTCTGATTATTCTTTCAATAACTTTTTTACAGGCCATTTCGGGTGATAATCCCTGCCGCATCAGTTCCACTACAGAATGAGAACCTGCAACACGTATCACATCTTCCCCTTGACCAGTGGCAGTACAGGCCCCCACCTCATTGTCTACAAATAATCCCGCCCCAATAATGGGTGAATCTCCCAGTCTGCCCCGCATTTTAAAACCGGCACCGCTGGTAGTACAGCTTCCGCTCAGATTTCCATTTGTATCCATGGCCACCATCCCGATGGTATCATGATTCCATTCTCCGTTATCGAGCTTCGCCGGTGCAAAAGGCCCGTGTCCTCCCTGTTTTTTTTCAATATTGATAACAGGCGGTTTGTATTCAGATTTGATCAGCCAGTCTTTATATGATTTTTCAGCTTCCGGAGATAGTTTTTGTTCTTCCAAAGGAAATCCTTCAGCCACTGCAAATTGCTGGGCACCGATACCCACCAGCATCACATGAGGCGTTTTTTCCATCACCCTGCGTGCAACAGAAATCGGGTGTTTGATTCTTTCCAGAAAAGCCACACTCCCGCAATTCGAAAATTCATCCATGATACAGGCATCCAGGGTCACAAAACCATCGCGGTCAGGATTGGCACCCAGCCCCACACAGCAGTTTTGTTCACCTTCTGTTACCATCACCCCTTTCTCTACCGCATCCAGTGCCCTGCCCCTTTACTGAGAACATCCCAGGCAGCCTTATTAGCCCTGATTCCTGCATCCCAGGTTGATACCACCAGGGGCTTCCCTTTGATACCAGTATGCAGATCACTTCCCTCAAGGGCTGCCCGATGGCAGTTGCGAGTCCGGTAAATGCAGAGGCCTGAATAAACTTTCGCCTGTTAATCATGTTGTTGCTTTAAACAAACCGAAATTAATCGTTTCCGGCCCATTTCATGCTAAAAAGGATTAACAAAACCGAAAGAATAAATATTTGATGTTTAAACATTGATTCATTATCTTTACATTCTAAATACAAAAAAATGAGAATCGCAATCATATCAGGAAGTCCCCGAACCGCCAGTGTTACCCGACGTGTAGCCCTTTACCTTCAGGGCTGGCTGAAAAAAAACAGCAGCCATGAAATTGATCTGATCGAAATGAAAGACTGGGATGTACCACCGGTACAAACGGTATGGGTTACACCCGATAAAGCTCCGGTTGAACTTCAGCCCCTGGCGGAAAAAAATTTTCAACGCAGATGGGTATATCCTGGTTACCCCGGAATATAATGGGAGCTACTCTCCTGCCATGAAGAATCTGCTGGATCACTTTCCAAAAAGACATCACCAGCCCTTTGGAATTGTAACGGCCTCCCCCGGAGCCATGGGTGGTATGCGTGCTTCCCAGCAATTGCTGCAATTGGTACCGGCGCTTTTCGGAATTGCTTCTCCATATATGCTGATAACACCGGCCGTAGATAAAAAATTCAGTCCTGATGGGGATCTGATCGACGAAAGTTTCCAGAATGCCGCCCATAACTTTATTACTGAATTTCTATGGCTCGCTGAAAAAGTTGTTGTTGAAAAAGTAACCGTATAAAACAACAGAAATGAAAACCATCATACATAAAGCAAACACACGCGGTCATGCCAATCACGGCTGGCTGGACTCCTTTCATACTTTCAGTTTTGGCAGCTATTACCAGGCGGATCGCGTGCATTTTGGTGCCCTCCGGGTACTGAATGATGATACCGTTGCCGGTGGAATGGGCTTTGGCGTACACCCGCATGATAATATGGAAATCATTTCCATACCCACCAGCGGCGACCTGGAACATCAGGACAGTATGGGTAATACTCAGGTGATCCGGCAAGGAGATGTACAGGTGATGAGTGCCGGAACTGGTATTCAACACTCCGAAAAAAATAAAAACCATGATCAGCCGGTTGAGTTCTTCCAGATCTGGGTTATTCCCAATCAAAAGAATGTTGAACCGCGTTATGATCAGCAGCATTTTCAGATACAGAAAAACATAATCGTCTGCTCACCATTGTATCTCCCCTTGGATCCAATGATTCCGGTGTTCAAATCCACCAGGAAGCCTGGTTCAGTCTGGGAAAACTGGATAAAGATTGACAGACCATCTATCAATTGAAAAAAAAGGGGAACGGTGTTTATGTTTTTGTAATTGAAGGAGAAGTATCCATTAATGGAGAAATATTACAGAGAAGAGACGGATTGGGAATTACTGATGCTACCGGTTTTGATCTCAAAGCCAACACAGATGCGGAAGTATTGCTGATGGAGGTACCGGTTAGTTAGATATTAAGATATTGGGATATTAGGATATTGCTTCGCCCGCCAAGCCTTGGCAAGGCGGGTTTGGATATTAGGTATTGGGTATTCGATTATCGATAACTTACTCTCGACTCCCTTCTCTCGACTCAGACTCCTCCCCTTAGGGCTGGGGCTGACTAAAGACTATCGAAACAGGACTAAGGACTATACATGAAATCGCTCAAAACAATCGAACATATCATCACCCCTCCCCCGCCCCACATGGTGGGTGACGGATTCAGGGTGCATAGTTTTTTCCCGGGTGGAAGACTTATTGATAAAAAAAGGATGAGTCCCTTTTTCCTGCTCGACTATGGCGCTAAAATTGATTTCTCTCCTTCCCCCGAACCCAGGGGCGTGGGTGTACATCCGCATGCCGGTTTTGAAACAGTAACCATAGCCTATCATGGCAAAATTGCCCACCACGACAGTGCCGGTAATCACGGTATCATTGGTGAAGGGGATGTGCAATGGATGACGGCCGGTTCCGGTTTATTGCATAAAGAATACCATGAAGAAGGATTCAGTAAAACAGGAGGCTTGTTTCAGATGGTACAGCTTTGGGTGAACCTGCCCGCTGCCTATAAAAAAACTAATCCCAAATACCAGGAGATCACTCATCAGCAAATGGGTCGTCATATTTTAGATGATGGACAAAGCTTTATTGAAGTCATTGCCGGAGCTTATAAAGAAACACAGGGACCGGCCTTTACTTTCAGTCCTATGCAGGTCTATAATGCACGTCTTCAACAAAATGCAATTTCCGATCTAACATTTCCTGCTCATTATAATACCGGTATGTTAGTGATCGAAGGAAATATGGAGATCAATGGCAGTATGGTAGCCACCGATCATTTTGTTTTATTCCGCAATGAAGGAGAAGAAATTCAGATCAAAGCCACGGAGAATAGTATCGTATTGGTTTTATCAGGCGAACCCATTAATGAACCCATTGCTGCTTACGGCCCATTCCTGATGAATACCTGGCCCGAAGTGGAACAGGCCATCCGGGATGCGAATGCGGGGAAGTTCGGGAACTTGGAATAAGTCCATAGTCATTAGTCTATAGTCATTAGTGTGTACCATTCAGCCTTTCGTTATTGTTGGAAGATGTTCGACTGATGACTGTCGACTGTTGACTGATGACTGCTGACTGTCGACTGCCGACTGATGACTGGCGACTGATGACTGGCGACTGCCGACTAAAGACTATCGACTAAAGACTCACGACTTCCCATAAACTCCCCCAAACTCTTCCTCGCCCCCTTCTGTATTTTTCTTTGCATCCAACCCATCCAGCCAAATAAAGCGCCCTTCCAGCCCAGGGCCTGGGAAGCCCATTTGCTGAGTTTAAAGGCATCGCTGTGTTCGATAATAATTCCGTCCTTCAGTCGCATAAAGGCCTTGATATGATTCACCACTTTGCGGCCGGTTTTGGAAAAAGTATAGGTAGCCACCCAGTTACAGGTAGCATACTCTTCATCCAGCAACTGAATATTGGAAAAGGTTAGCGAGAAATCCTTCGCATTCTTACAAAGCATTTCCCACATGGCCCTCACTTCATCTCCTTTCAGGAGTCCAAAGGCCGGATCACTGAAAACAATATCCTCACTATAACAACTATTCATCGTGGCGGCATCCCGCTGCTGGAAAGCGGTATAGAATTTTGTAATTACAGATTCATTTGTTTGCATAAATGGAATGGTTACTGATGAAGAATGGCTAATTTAGGCCAATAAAACCTTCCGAAATGCGATTTCTGCCAGTCTTTCTTTTTTTAGCTTTTGCCTCACCGGTTTTCTCACAGGATATTTCCATTATTCCCCGACCGGTTGAGTTAAAACAATCCCCCTATCCCTTGAAAAATAAAATGACAGTGTCAAATAGCTTCACCGCCGGAGATTGGGACCTGTTATTTTCTTATTTGAAAACGGAAATGAAAAAACAATTCGGGATCAGTATTAAACGCGGCTGCACCAGGAACAAAGGCGATATTGATTTTTTCATGAAAAGAATGCCTACCTCCGGCAAACCAGCTTATACACTGGAGGTAACCCCAAAAGGAATACTGATCAACAGTAATTTCAATGAACCGGCCTTTCATGCCATTCAAACCCTTTTTCAATTAATGCCGGTTGACCCTGGTGCTAAAAAAGAAATTCCCCTGGTCAGCATTTTCGATCATGCCAGATTTGAATACAGAGGTATGCACCTCGATTGTGCCCGGCATTTCTGGCCGGTGGATTTTATCAAACGCTATATTGATTACCTGGCCTATCATAAACTCAATACTTTTCACTGGCACCTCACCGATGATCAGGGCTGGCGGATCGAAATCAAAAAATACCCAAAACTCACTGCCGTGGGCGGATGGAGAAATGGCACCATCATTGGAAGCTATCCGGGGAACGGAAATGACGGGCAGCAATACGGCGGATACTATACACAGGAAGAAGTAAAAGAGATCGTTAGATATGCTAAAGAACGTTACGTGGATGTTATCCCGGAAATTGAAATGCCCGGTCATGCGTCTGCAGCAATTGCCGCATACCCCGAACTGAGCTGCTTCCCCAAAGAACCCAGCATTCAGTATTTTCCAAAGAACTCCAGCTGGAGCGGTGATAGTACTGGCAAACAGGTACAACAAACCTGGGGAGTATTTGATGATGTGTTTTGCGCCGGGCAGGATAAAACATTTGTCTTTATCCAGGATGTACTGGATGAAGTGATGCCGCTCTTCCCCTCTAAATATTTACATGTAGGTGGTGACGAATGCCCCAAGGAAAACTGGAAACGTTGCACCGATTGCCAGAAAAGAATGCAGGAGAATAAATTGAAAGACGAACACGAACTGCAGAGTTATTTTATACAGCGGATGGAAAAATACCTGAACAGCAAAGGCAAAACTTTAATCGGATGGGATGAAATTCTGGAGGGCGGACTGGCACCCAATGCCGTGGTCATGAGCTGGCGTGGAGAGAAAGGCGGGATTGAAGCTGCTAAACAAAAACATGGAGTCATCATGACCCCTGGCTCACCGGTTTATTTTGATCATTCTCAATCTTCCAATGAAGATTCCGTTACCATCGGTGGTTATAATCCAATCGAAAAAGTGTATGCATGGAATCCGGTTCCTGCAGAGCTGACTGAAGAAGAAGGAAAATTTATATTAGGCGCACAGGCTAATGTATGGACAGAATACATGAAGAATACCCGGAAAGTGGAATACATGATCTTTCCACGCATGGCCGCACTCAGTGAAGTGCTCTGGAGTACACCTGAAAATAAGGACTGGAAAAATTTTGAACAAAGACTGATGACACAGTTTAAAAGATATGAGCGTTGGAATGTCAATTACAGCAAAGCCTATTTTGATCTGATTCCTTCCATCTTACCCGCAGCAGATAACAAGGGAGTCATCTGGAAACTCGATACCAAAATGCCGGCATCCGATATTAAATACATTACTCATTATGCAGGCAGACCCTATGCCCTTAAGTTCACAGAAGGTACCACTTATACAACACCCATCCCTGTACAATCTGATATGCTGGTTGCGGCCATTAGTATGAAAGGAAATAAAGCCCTGGGAAATCCGGTCTACGAAACCTTTCATTTCAATAAAGCCACCGGGAAAAAAATCAGTCTGACTAAAGAGGCTTCCAAAAATTATCCCGGTGATGGCGCCTTCACCCTGGTCAACGGTGTGATCAATGAAAAAGGAATGGGTCGGTCACGTGAGTTCCTCGGATTTAGCGGAGATGATTGTGTGGCCACCATTGACCTTGGCGCCAACGATAAAATTGCCTTTGTCAAAGTGCACTATCTCCACCAGCCCGGCAGCTGGATCTACCAACCCGCAGGTATCAGTATTGAAGTATCTGAAGATGGAAATACATTTTCAACGGTCGCTTTATCTAATCCGGTCATGATTGACGGACAGGCCCCCTGTGAATTCCAGCAACCAGTTAATGCCCGTTACGTCAGAGTTTCCATCAGCAATTACGGTATCATTCCTTCCGGCAACCCTGGTGCAGGAAATAAGGCATGGTTGTTTGTAAGCGAGATAGAGGTTAATTAGATATTGGATATTAGATATTGGGATATTTTGATATTGGGAATCCGCAAATGCCAGTTGTCTCAGTATTCACGGCTCTCGACTGTTGACTGAAGACTGTTGACTGCCGACTGACGACTGCTGACTGCCGACTGTCGACTGCCGTCCCGATAGCTATCGGGAGCCGACTGCTGACTGACGACTGAAACAGCATTTTCCCGCAAAAACCCGCACAAACCTTCAAAACTTCATTTTATCTTTGCATTTCAAACCAACAAAATGCCCAGTAAAACCACTCCGATTGATCTTTCAGACAGCTTTGAAAAAATTCCGGTGAAGATCTTCCCAACTTCAAAGGATGGATCTGTGTTTGTCGCCCGGCAGATTGCGGATTTTATCAGGATGAAGCAGCAAAAAAAAGAGAAATGCGTACTGGGTCTGGCTACAGGTTATACACCCAAATCACTTTATACTGAATTGGTAAGAATGCACCGGGAAGAAAAGCTGAGTTTCAAAAATGTCATCACTTTTAATCTGGATGAATATTACCCGATCGATAACAATGCCCTGCAGAGTTATAATCGTTTCATGAAGAACAATCTTTTCGATCATATTGATATTAATATCAAAAATATTCATATCCCCAATGGTGAGACTTTAAAGGATGAGGTGAAAGAACACTGCCGGTTATATGAAAAAATGATTGAAGATGCCGGTGGAATTGATATACAAATCCTGGGGATTGGTAACAACGGACATATCGGTTTTAATGAACCGGGTTCCGGCATTTATTCCAAAACAAGACTGATCACACTGGATAATTCCACGCGGATTGCCAATGCCTATGAGTTTGCGAATATCTCTGAAGTCCCCCGACTGGCCATCACGATGGGGATCAGTACCATTCTGAAATCAAGAAAGATCATCCTGATGGCCTGGGGAAGTGCCAAAGCCCCGGTAATAAAAAATGCTGTGGAAGATGATGACTCTGAACATATCCCCGCTTCACTCCTGCAGAACCATGACGATGTTACTTTTGTGGTAGATGAAAATGCAGCGGCAGAACTGACCCGCAATAAATCGCCCTGGCTGACCGGTGATTGTGAGTGGACCACTAAAATGATCAAGAAGGCGGTTGTAAATATGGCGCTCAAACTGAAGAAACCAGTGCTGAGTTTAACCAATAGTGACTACAACGAATATGGGCTTAGTGACCTGCTGGTGGAGAAAGGAGATGCTTATTCCATCAACCTGCAGGTGTACTATATGCTCCGCGATTCTATCACCGGCTGGCCGGGTGGTAAACCGGCCCTCCTGCCCAATCCACCGGAAAGGATGGAACCCTTCCCCAAAACCTGCCTCATCTTCTCCCCTCACCCCGATGATGATATCATCAGCATGGGTGGAACTTTTCAGCGTTTGCAGGAACAGGGACATAATGTACATGTGGCCTACCAGACCAGCGGTAATATTGCCGTTACTGATGAATTTGTAACCCGCTTCCTTGATTTTGCAGTAGGCTTTGAAGAAATTGCCGGAATCGATACCCAAAAATCAGGAAAAATTTTAACCAATGCCCGCCGGTTTATAGCGAAGAAAAGATCTAACCAGGTAGATACCCCGGCCATCCGTTCAATCAAAGGACTGATCCGCCGTTGTGAGGCAAAAGCTACCTGTCGCTATGTCGGCATTCCCGAAGAAAATATCCATTTCCAGGACCTGCCCTTTTATGAAACTGGTACCATTGAGAAAAAACCGATGAGTGAAAAAGATGTCAAACTCACGATGACCCTACTCCGGGAAATTCAACCGCAGCAGGTGTATTGTGCGGGAGATTTTGCCGATCCTCATGGTACCCATATTGTGTGCTTTCAGGTAGTACTGGAAGCATTGAAACGTATCAAAGCCGCCGGTGATCCCTGGCTGGATGATTGCTGGCTCTGGTTATACAAAGGGGCCTGGCAGGAATGGAATATTGAAGAAATTGAAATGGCCATCCCCATGAGTCCGGACCAGGTATTGAAAAAACGCTTTGGTATTTTCATCCATCAGTCACAAAAAGATATGGTTCCCTTCCAGGGCAGCGACTCCCGCGAATTCTGGCAAAGGGCGGAGGAAAGAAATGCGGCCACGGCTGCGCTCTATGCCGACCTTGGACTTACCCATTATGCGGCCATGGAAGCTTTTGTGCGTTGGCACTTTTGATAGTTGAAAATTGAAAGTCGAACCGCTGATAAATAACGGGTCCCGCTATTTCGTACTTTCGTCTTTCCGACTTTCCGACTTCCGGACTTCCGGACTTCCGACTTCCGGACTTCCGGACTTCCGGACTTCTGGACTTCCCGACTTTCCCTTAACTTTAATCTCTAAAACAAAAAATCTATGGCATTATTCAAATCCAGCAATCCTGTCATGCAGGAAAAAACATTTCAGGGTACCGTGCTCGAAGGCATCAGTACCGGTGAGGAAATGAGCATGAAGGGTACCATGAATAAGTTCGGAATCCTTATCCTGTTGATGATGGGTTCTACTGTTTTCTCCTGGTCACAGTTTTACAAGGGTGGTGATCCCCGCACCATGATGTATATCGGAGTATTTGGCGGATTGGCACTGGCCCTTGTGATGGCTTTCAAACCTAAATTTTCCACCTTCCTGGCTCCCGTTTATGCCATCCTGGAAGGACTTTTCGTAGGATCCATTTCTGCGATTTATAATTATACTTATCCCGGTTTACCGGTACAGGCCGTGGCCCTGACCCTGTTGGTCTGCCTGGTGATGTTCCTGATCTATCGTTACCGGATCATTAAAGTAACCAGCAAGTTCAGAACGGTGATTGTGGTAGCCACTTCAGCTGTTGCCTTGTTCTACCTGATCCAGTGGTTGACATATTCTTTTACCGGCTCTGCCATTGGTACTGAATTAACCAGTTCCAATACACCAATCAGTATTGGTTTCTCCATACTGATGGTGGCCCTGGCCTCTTTCAACCTCCTGCTGAATTTTGATACCGTGGAAAAAGGAATTGAAATGAAGGCCCCCAAGTACATGGAATGGTACTGCAGCTTCGGCCTCCTGGTTACAGTTGTTTGGTTGTACCTGGAGATCCTGCGTTTGCTGTCGAAGTTTAAAGACTAATCAAAACTCTTTCAATAGAAAATCCCTGCCAATTGGCGGGGATTTTTTTTTGATCTCATTAAGATTCAATATTAAAATAAGGGAATGGTTGTAGACCTTGCATAAATAAAAAAGGCCAACGGAATGTTGACCTTTTATCTGTGACCCCGTCAGGATTCAAACCTGAAACCTTCTGATCCGTAGTCAGATGCTCTATTCAGTTGAGCTACGGGGCCAATATTTTCGAACTTCCCAATAATCCGTTGTCAGATGCTCTATTCTCCCGATAGCTATCGGGATGAGCTACGGGGCCAATATTTTCGAACTTCCCAATAATCCGTTGTCAGATGCTCTATTCTCCCGATAGCTATCGGGATGAGCTACGGGGCCATTATTTTCGAACTTCCCAATGATCCGTTGTCAGATGCTCTATTCTCCCGATAGCTTTCGGGATGAGCTACGGGGCCATTCAATCGCCTTCGCTAAAGCTATGGCGATCAGGGCGGCAAATATAGTGCAAATTCGGGAACAAAAAAGGCAAAAAACGAGGAATAAAGCAGAGCGCCCCTTAGCAGATTTCGAACTTCGACCTTCGACTTTCCAATTTCCCCTACTTGTTCTTCCAATCCGGCACATACTGATCCAATATATCCTGGAACCCTTTCAGGTTCTTCAGAATGTCAAAGTCAGGATCATCGAGTAAAGTCTTGTAATTTTTATACCCTCGTTGAATGGCCTGACGAATCGCGAGGATGGCCTGCTCCGGCTGGTTATTCAACGCATAACTGGCCGCCAGTTCATAACAGGCTTTGTTCTTGGAGGGATCATTAATGATTGCTTTTTGCAGGTAACGGATGGCTATCTGATACTGCGATTGCGCATGGTATAATAATCCCAGGTTATGGGCCGGGGCATATGCGGCACTATCCAGATTAAAGGCCTGCTGCAGGAACTGCCTTGCCTCCTCATACATTTCCAATGCCATATAGGCCTGACCGGTATTGGTATAGGCCGCAATGGCCAGATTGGCCCAGATGATAGGGTTCTCCGGATCAATCCGGTTCGCCCTTTGTAAATAAATTCTGGCCGAATCATATTGCTTCATTCCCTGTAATACAAGCGACATATTACTCAGCGATTGCGCATTGGCCGGATCCTTACTCAGTGCCCGGCGGATATAGATCCTGGCTGAATCATATCTTTTCTGATCCAGGAACAGCATACCCATATCATTCATGAAAGTCTCACTGGCCGGATCCACAAATGAAGTGGTTTTAATCAGGGAAGTGATGGAATCCAATTGATTCAATTGCTTGAATATTTTCATCAGGTTATTGCTCGCCGCTTTATGACCTGGTCGTACATCTATCGCTTTTCTGAAATAGATTTTGGCAGTATCAAAGTTCTTGTCGTCCGCATAAATAGCACCCAGGTTATTCAGGATCGAGGGATTACCGGGCTCCATTTTAATAGCCTGTTCGAAATAATAGAAAGTGGAATCTGAACGTTTCAATTCTTTATACACCATTCCGATATTGATCAGGGCATGGGCAGAATAAGGGTTCACATTCAGGGCCCTGCGATAGTAGATATTGGCTGAATCATATTGCTTCAGCGAGAAAGAAGCCCTTCCCAGGTTATTGAATGCTTCTTCATAGTTGGGATCCAGTTCTGCAGCCAGGCGATAATAGACTTTAGCCGAATCAAATTGTTTCAGATCCCGGTAAAAATTACCGATATAGACATTCACAATGGATTTATCCTGGTAATTCGCAAAAGCCTTGCTATAATAAATCCGGGCAGAATCAAACTGACCGGTTTCAAAGAATGTTTTGCTCAAACCATTATACGCACTTACCAGTTTAGCATCTTTGCCGATACTTTGTTTGAAATAACCGATGGCTTTATCGTATACTTTCCGGTCATGATAAATCCAGCCGATATTATTACTCGCATAGGCATTACTGGCATCAATGGCGAGCGCCCTTTCATAATTGGTCAACGCCGAATCTGTTCTGGACAATGAATAATAATAATGCCCCAGGTCCACATAGGCATCTGCATTACCCGGATTCAATTCAATACTCTTGCGGTAATACTTTATAGCCGAATCAGCTTTGTTGAGGATCTTGTAACAATAAGCCAGGGTCAGGTAGGGATACCGCCATTTAGGGGCTGCACTGATTGCTTTTTTGGCATACAATACTGCACTATCCGGCTTATTGTTATCCAGGTGCAGGGCTGCCAGCGTCTGCATCACATAGGAGGCATTCTTCTCTCCGGCGAGGGCGGCATAGGCAAACTGAAAAGCGTTGGTGATATCCAGTTTTTGCTTGCCTTTACCGAAATAACCTCTGGCTTTAAAAAAGTACATTCTTCCCATCAGTGATTTGGCAAAATCAGGATCATCCTGCCGGATAATATTGATGGCTTTCTCCAGCATATTCCCCACTTCAAAAAATTCCTGACGGGCTACTTTTTCCATCCGGTCCAGACTCGCATCCACTTCATCCGATTTTTCATCCTCATCAATCTGGGAACGCATTTTCTGAATGGCGGCCGGGTCTTTACAATCGAGATAAAGATTGATCTTGCTCTGGGCAAAATTGATGAACTCTACCGCCAGAGTCGATTGGGCGTCTACCGTATAATTATCTCCCGGGAATCTTTTCGTCATTAATTCATAATAATACTCTGCAGAGTTCTTTCCTGTCAAACGGCTTTCCTTCACCGCTGAACTAAAAAGATTATAAGCCTCCATCAGGGCAGTATCCCTTGCAGAATTCATTCCCCGGGTATTGAAACCCCCACGGAAGGAATTACCACCACCCGTTTTTTTCCGGTTCTCCAGCCATTTCTGTAAATAGGCCGGATCAACAATACTTACAATTTTGCTGCTGTTTTCAGTACAGCAGAAATAAGGCTCCTGTTTCCGTTTGAATTTTGTTTGTGCCACATTGGGTACATTCTGCTGTACATATTTCTGTACTTCCTCCACTGTAATCTTATTGTCTTTCTGACCCATCTCATCAGCCATACCACTCATTCCGTCGACCAGGTACCAGGTAAACAATCCATGACCAGTACCGATACTGGCATCCTCACAGGATTCTTGTCCGGCCCCGGTGGCCAGCATGATAATTTCCCCACTTTTTGTTCCGATACTGCTGAATTAAAGAAACCCTGTCCTTCTGCCCCACCGGGCAGTTCATTCGATCGGCAGGCATCCATCACCAGGAAAACCTCCACGCCCTTGCCCACTTCCTTGGCCATCATGGCCTTGATATCAAACATCCGGATCGCTCCGGCTACAAGGTAGTTGTTCTTATCGCCGGCCGGATTACAGTCGTAAGTAAGGTAAAAAACTGATCCTCATCAATGGCATCTCCATGTCCGGCCAGGTACATAAATAGCCGATCGCCCTTTTGCAACTTCTTGGCCTTCAGCCATTGTTTAAACTTTATCTGAAAATTTGTTTCATTTGCCTGATCGTTCAGCAGGGTATAAATATTATCTTCTTTCAGGGCTCCTCCCGCTGGCGATTTCATGAAGTCCCTGAACATTTCCGCATCCTTGTCTGCGAAATTCAAGGGTCGTATAAACTTATATTTTGAAATTCCCATGACCAGGGCAAAGGTTTGCGGACCTGTTACCGTGGTATCCCTTGGCCGCGGCGGACCCGGTGCCTGCGCAGTCAGATCCTTACCGGCATAAACCAGCAATAAAATGGTAATAAGGATGGGAAGGAAAAAACGCATAATTTTAACCCTCTAATTTACGGATTTACAGCGGAATGCAATTCAACTGCCTTTGGGGCAAATTCTACCTGATGGTAGGGCTTTCCAATGCATAAGTTGCAAGACTCTGTTAAATTGGGAAATCATTTGTACAATCGGTACGAAATTTTCATCCAAACACTGAGATGTCAAACCAAAACCACCATCACGACCATCCACAGGACCCTCATCATTCCCCTGGGCCCAAGAAAAAAAAGAAGGTACACCACCGGATAACCAAGTATCTGATGGAGCGGGACACCCTGCTCGCCACGGTATGGGTATTCATCTTTATTGTTGTACTTGGTTCCATTCCGCTCAACCTGGGTATTGTGAATCCCATCAAACTGGGTTTAAAGGATTTTGATTTCAACGACCTGAGTTATTCTAAACTGGGAAAGGCTGAACATACCAATATTGATAAACGGATTGTGATTGTGAATATTGGTTATGCCACCCGTGAAGAACTGGCCATGATGATTGATAAAGTAGGGAGCATGAAACCAAAGGTCATGGGATTGGATGCTTTGTTTTATGAAGCCAGAGACCCTCATCAGGACTCCATGCTGATGGCCTGTTTCGCTAAGAATAAAAACCTGATCGCTGCCAGAAAACTGGTATTGAGCGGGAAAGACGGCGACTCTGTCTCCGAAATTTCAGGGGATTATATCAATACCGCTTCGCAATATGCCCATGTGAACTTTTTCCAGGATTCAGTTTCCAGTATCCGAACATTCGAACCATTTTACGAGGATCATGCCCATAAACTTTATCCATTCTTTTCTACAGCTATAGTAAAACAATATAATGCAGCAGCATATGAAAAGCTGGAGAAGAAAGGAGCTAAAAAGGTGATCATAAATTATACCCGTCATACGAATCAATACCTGGTGGTTGATTATATGGATGTCCTGGGAAACAATGTGGATGACTCGGCCTTTCTCAACAAAATCGTCCTTTTCGGTTATGTTAATATTAATCCAAATGATATTGAGGATAAGAAGTTTACGCCCATGAATCCACGTTTTGCCGGTAAATCAGTACCGGATATGAACGGAATCGTGGTACATGCAAATATCATCTCCATGGCACTTGATAATAACTATGTAAAAAAAGTACCTTTGTGGGGCAACATCCTGCTGGCGATCCTCGTCTGCTGGCTGCATATGTCGTTCTTTGTACATTATTATCTGGAAGCCCATATCTGGTTCCACCTGGCGGCAAAAATTGCGCAGGTACTTTCGGCGATCTTCTTTGTGTGGCTTGGTATTTACCTGTATGATAAATACAGGCTAAAAGTGGATATGAAGCTTAGTCTGGTAACGATCGTACTGGCGGTGGATGTGATTTACTTTTATGAGGCCTGGGCTGTATGGATGCACAAAAAATTTAATTATAAGACGGTGTTTAAACCACACCATCATTAATAAATCAGTTTGACCAAACCTTAAACCCAAAAAGATGAAAAAGCTATCATTCCTTATCCTTTTTGCAACAATGGCAGTGTATGCATCTGCCCAGAACGATTACCTTCTTTACAGTTTCAAGGGAAACGTAACGGTGGTAGAGAACAATGTGGAATCCAAGGCCAAGGCCGGAAAACCACTGAATGGCGCTGCAACATTAAAAGTTGCTGCCGGCGGTACGGTGACCCTGATCTGCAATGAGGCTGCTATGTTTACCATTGCAAAAGCCGGTACCTACCCGATGAGTAAATTCGGAGATTCCTGCAAAGTGACGAACAGCTCGGTCAGTGCCAACTATGTAAAATATGTTTGGGCTCAGATGACAAAGTCCAGCGGTTCACCCGGCAGTAACCGGAAAGCCTATATGAATACCGTGGGAGCCGTTAGCCGTGGCGAAATCAATAATGTATGGGTGGATACAAGGCTCGATACCGTAAACTATGCCGGTGGTGATTTCCCTTTCCTGGAAATCTTATGCAGAAGCCAAGGAGTTTGACTTCTTCCTTTACAAACCCGAAAATATTGCGGAACCATTTTATTCTACTACCGTTACCAAACTGAAAATTGGTATCCCCAGTCTTTCTGCCCGCATCAAACCCGGTAACAGCTATTACTGGATCGCTGCGATCAAAGGCGAGGAAAACGAAGACCGCAAAGTGCTGAACTATGTTTCCAAAGAAACCTATGCAGCAGTACTGGACAATATCAAAAAGCAAAGCGCCGGTTTTGAAGCCCCTGCTGAAGAAGCCTACCGGATTGCCTTTATGCTGGAAGATGCCCATTACCTGGCCGAAGCCCATGATTATTATACAAAGGCCGCTACACTGGACAGCACGAATGTATTGTACCGGTCAACGCTGATGTCGTTCAGAAAAGACTACGAAATTAAATAAGTACGAAGTACAAAGTTTGAAATTCAAAGTAAAGGCCCCTGTTAAAGGGGCTTTTTTATTTGATAAATGGCAGCCAAATCAGCCCCGGTTTACGTAGCTTAGCCCCCCTAACACTTATTAGTATATGAAGAAACTTTTTGCCGGCGCCCTGCTACTTGCCAGCATGACGATGCAGGCGCAAATGAAAGCGGATGATGTAAAAACCTTCACCCTGAAAAATGGAATGAAGTTCCTGGTGATTGAAGACAATTCCATTCCTAATGCCAACATGTACCTATTTTACAAGGTCGGCAGCCGGAATGAATACCAGGGCATTACCGGTCTCTCCCATTTTTTCGAACACATGATGTTTAATGGCGCCAAAAAATACGGGCCCAAACAATTTGACCAGGTGATGGAATTCAACGGCGGAGCCAATAACGCCTATACCCGTGAAGATGTAACCGTGTATACCAACTGGTTTCCTTCCTCCGCCACCGAAGTGATGTTTGACCTGGAAGGCGATCGCATTTCCAGTCTGAGCATTGACCCCAAAATGGTAGAAAGCGAAAGAGGCGTGGTGATCAGCGAACGCAGCACCGGTCTGGAAAATTCTCCCTGGAACCTGCTCTTCCAAACCGCACAGGGTGTTGCTTTTTTAGAACACCCCTACCACTGGCCCGTGATCGGTTATGAAGATGATATGAAGAACTGGAAACAAACCGATCTGGAACGTTATTTCAAAACTTACTATGCCCCGAATAACTGTGTAACTGTTATTTCTGGAAATGTAAAGTTTGATGACGTGAAAAAACTCGCAGAAAAATACATTGAGCCCATCCCTTCCCAGCCCGCTCCTCCCCCGGTGAATATTGTGGAGCCCCCACAAACCGGTGAAAGAAGAGTATTGGTGCAGAAAGATGTGGCAACCCCATATCTCGGCATTGGCTGGCATGTACCGGAAGCCAAACACGAAGATTATTATGCCTTGAGTATCCTGAGTGATCTGCTATCTGCAGGCCGCTCTTCAAGATTATACAGTTCTCTGGTGGACAAACAACAACTGGCCACCCAGGTATTTGCCAGTTTCGGGGAAAGTTTTGATCCCTATCTGTTCACCATTGCCGGTGTTGCCTCCAAAAATGTAAATGAACTGGATTTGGAGAAAGCCATTTATGCAGAGCTGGAAAAAATTAAGAAAGACGGTGTCAATGAAACCGAGCTTCAGAAAATAAAAAATATCAAACTGATGGATTTTTACAGCCAGGTGGAAACCATCAATGGCAAATCCAATAATATCGGCACCTATGAAGTATTCTTCGGTGATTACCGGAAAATGTTTGATGCGCCCGCTGCTTACAATAAAGTAACAGCAGAAGATATCCGCAAAGTGGTGACCAAATATTTCACCAAGGCCAACCGCACGGTCGGCATCCTGAAATCAAATACCGAAGAATAAATCATTAATCAACTATTATTATGAAACGTATCATTTATATAATGCTGCTATCCCTGCTAACCTGCAGCTTTACACAGGCACAATCGTTCAAGCTGCCTGCCTACCAGAAATTCACATTGAAGAACGGACTCACTGTTTACCTGATGGAACAACATGAAGTTCCCATTATCAGTGTATCTGCCATCCTACCTGCAGGGGCTATTTATGACGGTGACAAATCCGGACTCGCATCATTGACTGCCACGGCGCTGAAACATGGAACTAAAAACTATAACAAGGAAAAGCTGGACAATGAACTGGATTTCCTGGGCGCCAGTATCAACAGCTTTGCATCGAAAGAATCAGCCGGTTTGTCGGCCCGGATGGCGGCAAAAGATAAAGACAAAGTGATGTTGCTGCTGAAAGAAATCATGTTGGAGCCGGTATTCGACAGTACTGAATTCGGCAAGGAAAAAAAGCGGCTCCTGGTTAGCTTGGAACAACAAAAAGAAAGCCCGCGTTCCGTGATCGGTTCTTATTTTGATAAATTTTTATATGGCGAACATGTCTATGGTAATATCCAGCAGGGAAAAATTTCAACCGTCACCCCGCTGACCCCCAAAGATGTACAACAGTTTTATGCGGATAACTACCGGCCCGATGGTGCTGCTATTGCCATAGCCGGTGATTTTAACCCTGCGGAGATGAAAACACTGGTGACCAATCTTTTTTCAGGTTGGAAGAAAGGTTCCAAACCTCAGGCCAATCCCGCTGCCCAACCTATCAGTAAACCTTCTAAACAACAGGTATTACTGATCAATAAGGATGATGCCAAGGAAACCACTTTTTATATCGGTGCGCCTGGTATCAGCCGTAACAATCCTGATTTTGTCGCCGTGGATGTGATCAATACACTTTTTGGCGGAAGATTCACTTCCATGCTCAATGATGAGCTGCGGGTGAATACCGGATTAACCTATGGTGCCAACAGCCGCTTTTCTTCATTTAAAAACGGAGGTAGTTTTGTGATCTCCACTTTTACTGCCGGTAAAACCACTGAGCCGGCGATCGACAAAGCTTTAGAGGTTCTTAATAAATTGCATAAAGATGGCATTGATGAAAAATCACTGACTTCTGCCCGCAATTATGTAAAGGGACAGTTCCCTCCCCGTTATGAAACCGCTGGCCAACTGGCCGGACTGATGACACAAATGTTCTGGTATAACTTCGACGAATCCTTTATCAATAATTTCGAAAAGAATGTGGACGGACTGACACTCGACAAAGCCAAAGAAATCATTGCTAAATATTTTCCCAAGGATAAACTGCAGTTCGTACTCGTCGGCAAATCTGCTGATATCAAAAAGATTGCTGAGAAATATGGACCGGTAACGGAAGTGCAGATTAAGGAAGAGGTGAAGAAAGGGTTTTGAGTTTAGTTGAGAAGTTGAGTTGTTGAGAAGTTGAAAGGTTGAAAAGTTAACAAGTTTTAAAGGCTGGGAAGTTGGAAAACTTTCCAGCCTTTTTTTTATAGGGGAACCGCAGAACAGAAGAACAAGGAATGATGATTGAAGAAGGAAATGGTCGTTGTTTGTGATTGAGGCCAAACGACAATTTTGAAACGAAATGCTACAACAGATCAAAACCTCATCACTTTTCCCCAGCCCCACAGGGGCTAAATGTCGGTAACATAAGAAGAACTACGCCACACGCTTGCCCCGGAGTGGGCAAAACCAAGTGAAACAGCAGAACAGAAGAACAAGGAATGATGATTGAAGATGGAAATGGGCGTTGTTTGTGATTGAGGCGGTACGACAATTCTGAGACGTAAAGTTACAACAGCTCATCGCCGTTTCACTATTTGAAGCCCCAGCGGGGCTACAGCTCGGTAGCAAACAAAGCACCACGACACATATTTGCCCCGGAGTGGGCAAAACAAATTTGAACAGCAGAACGGAGGAACAAGGAATGTAGAATTCAGAAGGGATTGGGCGTTATTGATGATTGAGGCCGTACGCCAGTTTTGAAACGAAAAGTTACAATTGCCCAAAGCCGCTTCTTTATTTAAAGCCCCAAAGGGGCTAAATGTCGGTAACATAAGAAGAACTACGCCACACGCTTGCCCCGGAGTGGGCAAAACCAAGTGAAACAGCAGAACAGAAGAACAAGGAATGATGATTGAAGATGGAAATGGGCGTTGTTTGTGATAGAGGCGGTACGATAATTCTGAAACGTAAAGTTACAACAGCTCATCGCCGTTTCACTATTTGAAGCCCCAGCGGGGCAACAGCTCGGTAGCAAAAAAAGCACCTCGACACATATTTGCCCCGGAGTGGGCAAAACAAATTTGAACAGCAGAACGGAGGAACAAGGAATGTAGAATTCAGAAGGGATTGGGCGTTATTGATGATTGAGGCCGTACGCCAGTTTTGAAACGAAAAGTTACAATTGCCCAAAGCCGCTTTTATTTAAAGCCCCAAAGGGGCTAAATGTCGGTAACATAAGAAGAACTACGCCACACGCTTGCCCCGGAGTGGGCAAAACCAAGTGGAACAGCAGAACAGAAGAACAAGGAATGATGATTGAAGATGGAAATGGGCGTTGTTTGTGATAGAGGCGGTACGATAATTCTGAAACGTAAAGTTACAACAGCTCATCGCCGTTTCACTATTTGAAGCCCCAGCGGGGCAACAGCTCGGTAGCAAAAAAGCACCTCGACACATATTTGCCCCGGAGTGGGCAAAACAAATTTGAACAGCAGAACGGAGGAACAAGGAATGTAGAATTCAGAAGGGATTGGGCGTTATTGATGATTGAGGCCGTACGCCAGTTTTGAAACGAAAAGTTACAATTGCCCAAAGCCGCTTCTTTATTTAAAGCCCCAGAGGGGCTAAATGTCGGTAACATAAGAAGAACTACGCCACACGCTTGCCCCGAAGTGGGCAAAACCAACTGAAACAGCAGAACAGACAAACAATAAATGTAGATTTTAAAAATGAGTTCACGATTATCAACTTATCCCAGACTTACCAAATGAATAACAACTCAAAAAAGGAATGAGAATCCTTAAGTTCTTTTAAAAGCCGTCCCCCCCTTTAGGAGCAGGGGGTGACTTTCCTCAATAACTATTAGTTTTACAAAACCACATAACCACCCACACATGAAAATCCATTTCTGGAGCGTTGGCAAAAACCATGACCCCTATGTAAAATCCGGTGTGGAGGATTTCACTTCCCGCATCTCAAAGTATTATCCGGTACAGTGGAACCTGATTCCCCTGCACAAAAACGCCGGTATGTTCAGCGAAATGGATCTCAAAAGAAAAGAAGGCGAAACCATTCTCAGCTGGCTCAGCAAGGATGATTACCTCGTGGCACTCGATGAAAGAGGAAAATCCCTGAGCAGTCCGGGCCTGGCCGAGTTTATCCAGAAAAGAGGAAATGAAAGTGCAAAGAACCTGGTCTTCCTGATCGGCGGGGCTTTTGGTCTGGATGAAGCGGTTTTAAAAAGAGCCAATTTCCAGTGGAGCCTCTCTCCTTTGGTCTTTCCGCATCAATTGGTCCGGCTGATCCTGGCAGAACAGGTCTACCGTGCCTGCACGATACTGAAGAATGAAAAATACCACCACAAATAATCCCTATTTTTAATAAAAAAGAAAAGGATGACGCTTTCCCTTACGCTGATTATTATCATCATCACCGCACTGGTATCTATTGGAGGTTTCAACAACCAAAAGATCAAGGATGATTTGATCTTCTACCCTCCTTCCATTACTCAGGGGAATCAATGGTATCGTTTCTTTACCTGCGGATTGATTCATGCCGATTTTGTGCACCTTATTTTTAACATGGTGTCGCTCTATATGTTTGGCGAATTTGTAGAGATGGCGTTTTCAAGTCCTATTTTATTTGGGGAGAAAGGAAAATTCCTTTACCTGGGAATGTATGTCCTCGCGCTTTTCTTTTGCCTCTTGCCGACTTTTATCAAACACAAGAACGATTATTATTACCGGAGCCTTGGGGCATCCGGAGCCGTGAGTGCGGTGGTATTTGCCGGTATCCTTTTCAATCCCACAGCCAAACTGGGTTTCTTCTTTATCCCCCCGGTAATACCGGGATATATTTTCGGTCCGCTCTACCTGATCGCCTCTACCTACCTTGAAAAAAATCCAGAGACAATGTGAACCATTCCGCGCATATCTGGGGAGCCCTTTTTGGGATTGGCTTTATCATCACCGCAGCAGCAGTATTAAAAACCGACTATCAGCCGGTGGAACAATTCATTGAAAAAATAAAATACAGTCTAGGACTCTAAACTAAGTGTAAGTACTTCCGTTGTGCGGGGAGTGATTTTAAACCGTTCATCAATCCGGTGACCGACCAGCCAGAAAATGCGTTGATTGCTTTCAAGTACCCAAACCTGATCCTTTGCCGGCTTAGATAATTTAGCATCAATCAGAAAACGGGCAATCTTTTTTTTCTTTTTCATTCCCAGCGGATAGAAATAATCCCCCGTCTTCCATTTGCGGAGGAGCAAAGGGAACTGGATATCCCTGGCATCTAATAACACCTGTTTTGTATCGGTGGAAGTTGGCGCATCACCTGCCTGATATTTTTTTGTTTTCAAATGCAGGCTGCCCAATGAAAACAGGATATTCTGGTCAGTTTTTTCTATGATGATGTTCTGCGATTGTTCAGCCTGTACCGGACTAATGATAAACCAGTGCGCGTGACGGATCAGCCGAAAATCTCCCCTGGGTGCATCCAGGTAACGACCGGAATCGCTTTTCCCAAGCTTGATCACTTCATCAATTTGTTTTTCGGTAAACCCGTATTCCCGGATGATTTCAAAAATGAGTGCACGGCTTTTATATCCTAGTAATTGTTTGACGGGAATATGCTGCTCTACTCCTTTTGGCCGGATGAGTTTCTTTTTAATCTGATCAACGGCCAGTTGATACAGTTGCGCTGTTTCTTTGAATCGAAGCAGGTTATCCCTCAGATTCGTTTTTACCTGTGGAAATACTTTTTCCAGTCCGGGGATCAGTTCATTGCGAAAATAATTACGCGTATAGGCGGAGCTTGCATTCGAAGAATCTTCCACCCATTGCAATCCCTGCTCTTTGGCAAATTTTTCGAGTTCTTCCCTTGAAAAAGCAAGCAGGGGACGGCGGATACGCTGATTAATTTCCGGTATACCTGTGAGTCCCTGCAAACCGGTTCCCCTGAAAAAATGCATCAGCAATGTTTCTATATCATCATCAGCATGATGGGCGGTGAGTAATAAAACGGCTGCTCCTTCTTTTGCAGCTTCTTTGTCAATCAATGAAGCAAACCATTCATACCGGAGTACCCGGGCTGCTTCCTGCGTGGCTAATTTATGTTCTGCAGCATAGCTATCCGTATCAAATTTATTCACCAATACCGGGACATTGTATTGTTGAGCCAGTTGTCTTACAAATGCTTCGTCTCTGTCACTCTCCGCTCCTCTCAGTTGAAAATTACAATGGGCAATATTGAAACGGAATCCTGCCTGCTGACATAACTCACAGAGCACAACAGAATCCAGTCCCCCACTGACCGCCAGCCACAAGGGGTTGGCTTCAGTAAAGAGTTGCCGTTTGCTGAGATGTTCTTTAAATTGCTGAAGTAGATTCATAACCGGTAATGCGCAAAGAAACAAAATGTATCCCTGACTATGTCTGAAAAATCAAATAACAGTAAATGGGTCGATTGGAGCTGCCGGGTGCTGATAGTCCTGGATATGCTGGTGGTTTTGTCTGGTTATTTTATTTGGTTCAGCACAAAAAATCAATTGGTATCGCCATTGATCCCAAAGAGTACCGTGAGTGAAATATTTCTGGATATTGCCGATATCCGGTTTAAATATGCGATGATAGCGGCTGTTATTTTTACAGCCGGATTAATCCTTTATAGTTTTGAAAAAAAGAGGCTGGCTATCTGGTTTTTTCTGGCCGTGATCCTGGCCTTTCTGGTCAACAAGGTAATGTTCAGAATGTAAGTTCTTCCCAGGCCGATCTTAATTCACTCAGGGCATGCTGGTCCCCTGCTTTTTTGGACTCCTCCATTCCCTTTTCATATACCTGTATCGCAGCATCTGTTTGCCCTGTTCTTTCCAGCAGCTTGGCCAGATGATAATAACTGCCGATATAACCCGGTTCCCTGTTTAATATTTCCTCAAATAAACGGCGGGCTTCCTCCTCATTCCCCAGTTTGATATACTCCAGTGCCAGGGCATGTTGCAAAAAGCAGTCCGCAGGCTGCGATACCAGCATGGCCCTGATTTTATCGATTCTGCTCCCCCCTGTTTCGGACTGATTATTCATGCTGATTTCTTATTTCTAATTTTAAACCGGCTCCCTTATCTTTGCGTTAGTTGCATAAACAACTATCTGTTAACCGACTTAAATGTAAACGATGAAGATCCTTGTCTGTATCAGTAAAACGCCGGATACCACGGCAAAAATAGCCTTCACCGATAACAACACGAAATTCGACGCCAATGGCGTACAGTGGATTATTAACCCCTACGATGAATGGTATTCGCTGGTGCGGGCCATTGAATTGAAAGAGACCGATCCTTCCACTGTCATTCATCTGGTAACTGTAGCGGCTGCCGATGCGGATCCGATCATCCGCAAGGCCCTGGCATTGGGTGGAGATGAAGCCATCCGGGTGAATGCCGACAGTCATGATAGTTTTTATATCGCTTCCCAGATTGCGGAAGTAGCCAAACAAGGTGGGTATGACCTGGTCTTTACCGGCAAAGAAACCATCGATTATAATGGGTCTTCCATTGGCGGAATGGTAGCTGAATTACTGGATCTACCCTATATTTCCCTGGCCACCAAATTTGAAATCAGTGCCAACAAGGCAACAGTGACCCGTGAAATTGAAGGTGGTGAGGAAGTAGCGGAAGCCAATCTTCCCCTGGTGGTAAGCTGTCAGAAAGGTATGGCCGAACAAAGAATTCCCAATATGAAAGGAATCATGGGTGCCAGAACCAAACCCCTGAAAGTACAGGAACCGGTAGCCGTGGATCCGCTGACTGCTGTAGCCGGATTTGAACTACCCCCTGCCAAAGCTGGTGTAAAACTGGTGGATGCAGAAAATGTGGATGAACTGGTGAGGCTCCTGCACGAAGAAGCCAAAGCGATCTGATTAATTAACACGATTAAACTATTTGAATATGTCAGTTTTAATATTCATTGATACCACCGATGGTCATGTAAAAAAAGCAACCCTTGAAGCCCTCTCCTATGGCAGTAAAATTGCCGCACAAATGGGAACTGTGGCGGAAGGCGTGGTACTGGGAAATGTACAGGATGACCTTGCTTCACTCGGTAAATACGGAGTAACAAAAATTCATCAGGTAACAGCTGACGCATTGAGCCAGCCCGATGCCCAGGTTTATTGTAAAGTACTGGCGGAAGTGGCTACTGCTATCGGTGCCACAGTGATTGTTTTCTCCAATAATCTCAATGGTAAAGCGATTGCACCACGTTTATCAGCCCGCTTAAAAGCTGGACTGGTTTCCGGTGCCGTTGCACTTCCTGATACCAGTAATGGCTTTGTGGTAAAAAAGAATGTATTCTCCGGAAAAGCATTTGCGAATATCAGTGTAACCACTGCGGTTAAAATCATTTCCCTGAACCCCAATGCCTACCAGGTAATTGCGGGAGAAGGAACTGCAACGGTAGCAGCATTTGCTACCAGCGTGAGTGCCGGTGCAATCAAAGTGACCAGCAGCAGCAAGGCCAGCGGTGATGTTCCGTTAACAGAAGCAGAAGTAGTGGTTAGTGCCGGTCGTGGTATGAAGGGGCCCGAAAACTGGGGAATGGTGGAAGATCTGGCCAAAGTATTACATGCAGCTACTGCCTGCAGCCGTCCGGTTGCCGATGCACACTGGCGGCCACATCATGAACATGTGGGACAAACCGGTATCGCTATTGCCCCCAATCTTTATATTGCCATTGGTATCTCTGGTGCCATCCAGCACCTGGCGGGTGTTAACCGCAGTAAAGTGATCGTGGTGATCAATAAAGATCCGGAAGCACCCTTCTTTAAAGCCGCTGATTACGGAATTGTGGGAGATGCCTTTGATATCGTACCTAAATTCACGGCCGCTGTTAAAAAAATAAAGGGAATCGCCTGATCCTGAAGCTTACGACTCAGGCAGATTCATCGCATCTGATCAGGGCCTTTGTTATAGTTGTCTTTTAAAATTCATATAAAGGATATATAACAAAGGCCTTTTTTATGCCATTATCAGCCTGTAAATCCGCCCTTGTGTTTGTGGTTTTTTATTAGCAACTTTATACCATAAACCCAATCGATGAAAAAACCCCTTCTGTTCCTTCTTTTTTCCATGATCACCCTCGCTTCTTATTCCCAAAAGAAAAAAAAGCAAAGGCAAAGAAACGGTCAATTATGAGGCCGGGGATTCTATTCCTGTGCCAGCTGTATCTTCTAAAAAGGGAAAGGATAAGGGCAGCAAAAAAGCACCTGTCAAAACTGAATATGTATCCATTGGAGAAGAAACGCCCAAGCCGGATACAGCCACACGCTTTACAGGCATTATCAAATACCGGATGACTTCTGATGACCCCGCCGAAAAAGATTCCATGATCATTTATTTTGGAGAGAATATGATCAGGGTTACGATGTTTATTCCGGGATACCGTGCCGATCAGATTTTTGAACAAACCACGATTGCCCGTTTTACCGACAGCACCCTGATCACCCTCGATCCAAGGACCAAGACCTATAAAACGGAGCATCTCCTGGCCCGCAATGCCGGAACGGAATTCATGTTATTGAACCGGAAAAAGACCATGCCGATCCTGGGGATTGTTTGTCCGGAATACAGTGGTGAAATGACCCTGAAAGACGGTGACAGCTTTGAAGCGGCTGCTCTTGTTAGTAAACAGCACTCCTTTATCAATGCCATGGATTATAATTTCTTTAATATTCAGCCAGTGGTTTTTGGATACCGGATTGTGCTGGGCTGGAGGACCAAATCATCAGAAAACGAAAACAGCTATATCATCGCTTATAAGATCGAAAAGGGCAATGTGGAAAGCTATTTCGACCTAAGTGGATACAAACCCAAATAAGATAGGCTAAGGAGGCTAAAATCGAAGGGCCTCTCCTTCATTTTTCTGCCTAAAAGCCTTAGTTTCGTGCGTCGAAATATGAAAAAGATAGAACTGGAAATAGTGGCATTATCCCATAGCATCACCCAAACGCATTCCTATGCGGTGGTTCTGGGTGAAGTAAACGGGTTACGCCGCCTGCCCATTGTGATCGGAGGATTTGAAGCGCAGGCGATCGCTGTGGCACTTGAGAAGATGCAGCCCAGCCGCCCACTGACCCATGACCTGATGAAAAATTTCATGACGGCTTTTGCCATCGACCTTCATGAGATCATCATCTGCGACCTCCAGGAAGGAATTTTTTATTCCAAACTTGTTTGCTCCACCGAAAATGATACCGTAGAAATAGATTCCCGCACCTCGGATGCCATCGCACTGGCTGTGCGTTTCGGCTGTCCGATCTATACCTACGAAAATATTCTTGACAGCGCCGGGATCCTCATGGAAGATTCCGGTACCGGCAAGAAGAAAAAGGCCAAGCAGGAGGTAATGGTGGAAGAATCAGATTCTTCCGGCCATGAAGACCTGAAGACAATGAGCCTTGAAGAACTGAACACCCTTTTAAACGATGTCCTGGAAAGTGAAGATTATATCCGTGCCATCGCCATCAGGGATGAGATCAACAGCCGTAAAAAGGGCCATTGATCCAATCAATGGTCAGTTTTTTTTCATTTACAATCCTATAACCCGTGATAGTATTTCCCAACAGCAAACTCAATCTTGGTCTGCGTGTCCTCCGAAAAAGAGAGGACGGTTATCATGACCTGGAAACCTTTTTTTATCCGGTTGCCATCAAAGATGCATTGGAGATCATACAACTGGGACTGCATGAACACAGTTCTGCCTTTCCTTTTACCCAATCCGGAGCAGCCATCAAGGGACAAACCACTTCCAATCTTTGTGTAAGGGCTTATAAACTGCTCAAAAAAGATTTCCCAGATCTGCCAAAGATTAAAATGCACCTGCATAAAACCATTCCTACCGGTGCGGGTCTCGGCGGAGGCAGTGCGGATGCAGCGTTTACGCTTACCTTATTGAATCAAATGTTTCATCTGGGATTAAAAAAGGAGCAATTACTTGACTATGCCGCCATGCTGGGTAGCGATTGCCCTTTCTTTATTATCAATAAACCCTGTTATGCCACCGGCAGAGGGGAAATACTGGAAGAAGTACCCCTTGATCTTTCTGCCTTTAAAATAGTGGTCGTCAATCCGGGTATTCATGTGGATACGGGTCTGGCCTTCCTCAATATCACCCCTGCTCAACCCACACAGTCAGTAAAGGATATCATTACTACCGTTCCATTTGAAAGATGGAAGGATGTTCTGGTGAATGATTTTGAAAAAGCCATATTCCCCCATCATCCTGAAATCGCTGATCTGAAAGATGCGTTTTACAGCAAGGGTGCCATTTATGCATCGATGAGTGGCAGCGGTAGTACGGTATATGGTATTTTTCCAGCTGATCAGGTACCCTCTTTTCAATTTCCGGAACATTATTTTGTGAGGACAGTGTGATGGTGAGAGGCTAGTGGCAAGTGACGAGTAGCAAGTGACTAGTGGCGATTGGCTAGTGGGGTTCAGCAAGTAAGCGACCCTACTGACAGACTGAAAGACTGATGACTGCCGTCCCGATAGCTATCGGGAGCTGACTGCCTACTGCCGACTGAAATCCTTATCTTTGCATCAAATAACACAACGATCCAAGGTTTATCAACCATATCATTCCTCCGGCAGAATCTCGATCTGCTCAATCACCGATGAGGCGGATTTTGTAACCGGGCTATGCGTCCGGTGCTTTCCCTGTTTGTTTTAATTCCATTTTATTCGTCTTATTTAATCGTTATGTCTGCAACAATAACCAGCTTTTCGTCTGCTCAGCATTACCTCCAGCTCGAGGATCAATATGGTGCCCATAATTATCATCCCATCCCCGTTGTGCTCAGTCGTGGCAAGGGTGTACATGTATGGGATGTGGAAGGAAAACAGTATTATGATTTCCTGAGTGGTTACTCCGCCATTAACCAGGGTCATTGTCATCCACGCTTACTGGCTGCTTTAATTGAACAGGCGCAACAGCTCACCTTAACCAGCCGGGCTTTTCATAGTAATCTGCTGGGTGAATATGCCCAATATATCTGCACCCTTTTCGGGTATGATAAAGTATTACCCATGAATACCGGTGTGGAAGCCGTGGAAACCGGAATCAAACTTTGCCGCCGATGGGCTTACCGGGTCAAAGGGATCAAAGAAAATCAGGCACAGATTATTGTTTGTGAGGGTAATTTCCATGGCCGCACGTCCACGGTGATTTCCTTCAGCACTGATCCTTCTTCCAGAAATGATTTTGGTCCATATATGCCGGGCTTTATCAGTATTCCATTCAATGACCTGGATGCGCTGGCAAAAGCCCTTGACAATAAAAATGTAGCCGGATTCCTGGCAGAACCGATCCAGGGTGAAGCGGGGGTGCTGGTACCGGATGATGGTTACCTGGCCCGCGCCAAACAGCTTTGTAAAGATGCCAATGTTTTATTTATCGCAGATGAAATTCAGACCGGACTTGCACGTACCGGAAAAATGCTGGCCTGTGATCATGAAGAAGTGCGTCCGGATATATTATTACTTGGGAAAGCATTGAGTGGTGGTTTATTACCGGTGAGTGCTGTTCTGGCTGATGATGAAATCATGCTCACCATTCAACCCGGTGATCATGGCTCCACTTATGGAGGCAATCCACTCGCTTGTAAAGTAGCCATGGAATCATTACAGGTATTATTGGATGAAGGAATGGCAGAAAATGCTGCAGCGATGGGAACCTTACTAAGGCAGGAACTGGCAGCGCTTCAATCCCCTTTTATTTCATTGATCAGGGGCAAGGGTTTATTGAATGCCATTGTGATCAAACACGAGGATCCGGAAGCGGCCTGGCATCTATGCCTTGAATTAAAAGAGAATGGATTGCTGGCCAAACCAATTCATGGAGATAAAATCCGTTTTGCTCCTCCCCTTTTGATCACTGCAACACAGATCAAAGACTGTGTGAGTATCGTTGCTAAAAGTCTTGAAAAATTAAAGACATAGTCAGTTGCTGCCCTGGCTGAATACTATCAGTAAAGGATAAAAAAAGGAAAAAGTCATTTTATTCTTTTTTCTCAGCAGGCAAACGCATATCTGGAAACAGGGCCGAGAGCAGCATCAGGATGGAAGCCAGTAAACTCAGGAAGAGTCCGGCTTTTTTTACCGGGCATTCGCCTCCCTGACAGGAGGATACCATAAAAAAATTCCGCAGGGCCCAGGCCAGGTTCAATGCCACGACCAGCAGGTTCACCCGTTTGGCCCAAAGCCGTGGTATCAGGGTAAAGAGCAGGAAAAATGCTGCAAATAAAATATGGAGATAACTGGGCTTCCCGTAATTGGTGCCCGTGGTATCGATTCCGGTTAATGTCAGTTCTTTCGATTCAATATAAACCCAGGGTAAAAAAGCGGCTGCCACCTGCAGAAGGACAGCCAGTATTCCCATCCATTTTAAAACTCTTGGCATAATACAATGTGTGGGGCGCAAGATACATAAAACATGCCCTGCACCCCACTCATTGACAGAAGACGGTAAAAGATTATAGTTTCAGACCCAGGGTAAGACTCAGCACCCGGTGTTTATTCTTATCATCCGCCTGACTGTTAGACCCGCTCTGGAGTTTGGCCAGACCATGACCATATTGCAGACTTAATACCGATTGACTGAATTCAAGTCCGGCCACGATATTGGCACCATAATCAAAACGTTTCATGATACCGTATCCGGCCCCTTCTTCATAATTCAGGGTGGAAGGATCATCGTCCGACCATTTGATCCTGTCTTCACTACTGAATGAAGCACCCCAGGAATTTTCCATTTACTTTATTTTTCCGGCAATGCCAATGCCGAGGTAAGGACCGGCACCTGCAAAAAATCGCAGGCCTTTTCCCGGCGTTTTAAAAACCAGGTTCACGGGAATTTCAACATAGAAAGGATTTGTAGTAGCCTGGTACCAGGTATTTCCATTGGGATCACCTTCTGTTGTTTTGGAGCCCTTGCCTGAAAAAATCAAACCAGGTTGCAGGTATAAAATATTTGTCAGGCGAATATCTCCGCTGATCCCGGCCTGGAAACTGGCCAGTACTTTGTTCTCATCCACATCCCCATCATTGGTTACTGAAATATTTGCAAGATTAAACCCTGCTTTCAATACCTGTGCATTGGTATAAAACGTCAATAGCAGAAAATAAAGGCTAATAGCCAATACTGTTTTCATATTGGAGGTTTTTGTTTCCATCTCTTAAACAAAAGCCTTGCCAACTTAATTTTTATTCAGAAACAAACTGAATCACAGGAGAATATGACAATAATATGTCAGATCAAAAAATCTATCCTGTTAATAGAAGAAAAACAAAAGGTAATAAAGAGGAACAGCAAACTATAATCTACAACTGTTCATGAGCGACCGAATAATTTTATAACAGGTTCGCGTATCGCAGCAGCCTGATCCGTGCAATAAAAATAAACAGCTTCTGCAATGGCTGCAGGACGCACCCATTGAGAAAAATCTGCATCGGGCATCGCTGCCCTGTTTTGAGGCGTATCAATGGTGGAAGGTACAATAACGGAAGTGACCACATCAGTCCCCAGGGCTTCTTCATTCAGCAATTCGGCCAGGCGGAAGATCATTGATTTGGCCAGTGCATAAGCAGTCATTCCTTTACCCGTCTTCATATCCATTCCTGGTTTTGAGCCAACCAGGAATATTTTTCCCTTTCCATTTGCCTTCATATGCAAAAACAAAGGGCGGACCACATGATATGCAGTTAAAAAATTCAGCTGGTATTGCCGGCTGATATCCTCTCCGCTAGTTGCCGCAATATCACCCATGGCAAAACCACCCACCGTAAGTACAGCTGCATCAATGCTGCCATTGGTATTAATCAGTTCCTGAATGGCTTTGCAGTATCCGTTTCATTACCAAGATCAACCGTGCTGAGCGTAAATGCAGGATCACTGATATCCATTTTAATTTTGTCGTTGGGAGGTACGATTCCGGTGACCCTGAACCCTTGTGCCAGGAATTTGACCACCATGGCCTGCCCCATATTCCCGGAGGCACCACTGATCAGGACTGTTGGTTCTTGCTTCATCATCTGAAATTACAGATTCTTTAATCAGAACAGCAGGGTATTGTACCGATTGCCCGTTTGCTATCAATTATTTATCTTTATAAAAAAAAGGAAAGATGTCATTACTCAATCAGAAAAACCAGAAAGGCAAGTCGAAAGCAGACAAAAAGGGTAAAAGCCAGACACAGGGATCTAAATTCATTCAGAAACCTAAATCTCCCGGCTTTGTAAGCAAACAGCAAAACACCGGTTCACAGCGGGGTAGCTAACGAAATGAAGGATTCCGCACATTGAGTTTATAACGCATCACCAGATCCTCATTGTATAGCAGGTAAATCCATTCCACATCTGTTCTGGTAATTGGATAGATATACCGGGATCGCGTAGTGATTTCTCCTTCTTCCCTGTTTTCGGCCGGTTGCAGGAATACCCAGGAAGACGAATGACTGTACAGGCTGCTGTCGGTTAATGCAGAAGGCGCTATCAATCCATACAAAGGTTTTGCAGCTTCCAGTTCCAATACAATTGTATCACCAACTGAGGCATTGATTATTCCGCTACCCGGCGAATAAGCCCTGAACCCATATTTCCCAAATGCTTTTTGCCTGAAAGGTGATTTCCTGAATTCTTCCGGGAGGTGATTACCCTGCAATAAAGTCCAGCGCGGATCGTCCGGAAAATGATCCAGAATAAATGAAGATGGGTCTGCCAGAAAATAACGGCTATTGAATTCTCTGATAAATTCACCGGTTCGGGCATTGATAAATCCACTGGCCCAGGTAGCATCCAGTAATTGCCATCGGCCCTCCAGGAATACCGCATTCCAGTAATGATTCACTCCAAAACGGGCCGGTTGACGGGTAAACCCACCTGGTGCATAGCCGCAAATGATGATGGATTGCAGACCAGCTTTATCACATAAAGCCGTGAACAAACGGGCAAAGCCATCACAGAAGGCCGTTTTTCTTTTGATTACCATTTCAGCCACTCTTTCATGTAAGGGCTTTAATGGACCCTCCTCTTCTTCGGTTATTGGCGGATTGATTCTACGTTGCGGAGAACTATTGTAATTGATATTCGCAGTAATCCATCGGAAAATGGCCGTTACTTTTGTTTATCTGTGGCAGCACCACGCAATAGTTTTTCAGACAGGGAATGCAGGCTCTCCTGGGCATTCGCCATTACGAAACCCAAAAGAAGGAAAATGAACAAGTATACCCTTTTCATCATCCCTTCTAAATTACATCATTTATTCGCGTTTGAGAAACCGGTTCCTGAGTAATTTCTCCATCACTTCCTCTTTCTGGTTGCGACTGATGGGAATATGATGCAGCCCGATCCGGATATCATTGGCTTCTATGCTATCAATTTTAGAAGCGGCCACGATATAAGATTTATGCACTTTCAGGAATTGCTCTGCCGGCAGGTATTCTTCCACGGCCCTGAAAGTGAGATAGGTCATGTATTTACGGGTGGCGGTATGTATCGTCACATAATTCTGCAGCGCTTCCACAAATAATATTTCATCGTAAAATATCTTGACCAGCTTGCTGTCGGTCTTGATAAAAAAATAATCCCCGCTGTTTCCCTCGGCCCGGTTGCGTTCCTTTAACTCATAATACTCTTTTGCTTTATGTGCCGCTTTCAGGAATCGTTCAAAAGAAATGGGTTTGACCAGGTAATCAAGGGCATTCACTTCAAAACCTTCCAGCGCATATTCGGGATAGGCCGTGGTAAAGATCACCGGCGGTGGTTGCTGAAGGGATTTAAAATAATCAAGTCCGGTTATCCTCGGCATCTGTATATCCAGAAAGAGTAACTGCACCGTTCCGCTGCTGATGAGTTCGGTGGCCTGTAGCGGACTATCAAATTCTCCCGCCAGTTCCAGGAATGAAGTATCAGTGATATACTCTTTCAACCCCTTTCTGGCCAATGGTTCATCGTCAATAATCAGTGATCGTATTTTCATGACAATGTAATATTAAGATTAACTAGAAATTCCTGATCGGTTTCGCGGATCGTCAGCTGGTGTTTTCCGGGATAAAGTAATTCCAGTCTTCTTCTTACGTTCTGCAATCCAATCCCACCCGGCTTTTCCGTAGTTGGTAATAACTCTCTTGAATTCCTGATATCAAAAATAAACTGACCGTTTTGCCGGTCCATACTTACTTCCACTTCATTGGGCTGATGCTTGTGATGGGAAATATGTTTGAATGCATTCTCCACTAGCGGCACCAGCAATAAAGGTTCGATGGAAAATCCTTTCACCTGTTCGGTACAATGAAAACGCACCGTGTACCGGTCATCCTTTCGCAATTGCTGCAGGTCCATATAATCCCGCAGGTAGGCAATTTCCTTTTCCACCGGTACTTTCTGTCCGCCCATTTCATATAACTGGTAACGCAGCATATCGGAGAAGCGGTGCAGGGCATTCCGGGCATCTGCATTTTCTTTTTGAATCAGAAAATAAATTGCATTCAGGGTATTGAATACAAAGTGCGGATTGATCTGTGATTTGAGAAAATTCAATTCTGCCTCGGCTTTTTCTTTCGCAATTTCCCCCATCCTTTTCTGCAACCTGCCATAATCCAGCATCAGTTTGATAGCGGCTCCGGCTATGACCAGAAAAAAATGTGGCAATATATTGTCGTATACCCTGCGTTTCCAATCCTGCCCCCAAATGATAAAGTGCCGGATTATTCGTCATTTTTCCAATCACATACATTTTAGTCACACTACTCAGCAGGATCAGGGCAATAAATGCCAGCGTGAACAAAAAATATTTCTTTTTATATAGTAATCGCGGGATAAAAAGTTCAGTCACGAGATAAATCATCATAGCCAGGTCAGCCACTTTGATCAATGTAACACGGAAAGCCGTAGAGGCATGGGCATAATCATCCACCCGGAAGAAATACCAGATGGCAAAGACCAACATCCAGATAAAAAAGATGATGAAGGCGGTATTTTAGAAGGAAGGAGGCATTATGCATCATGCGAAATAAAGTTACAACTTAAGGTTGTTCACATGATTTACGCAAGAGGAAGCCGGTGCTTGACGAAATGCAGCAGGGAGCGGGTTTATTTCAGCCAAAGCTCGGTGCGTACCCGGTAGTAACTGAGGGTCCGGTCAGACATATTGGTAATGGTTCCATTCACTTTCAGCTTCCACATTTTTTTATCCTTGTCGAAGCTGCATTCAATTTTCCCATCTGACAAACTGATCAGTGCGGTCTGATCACCGGATTTAAAGGAATAGGCAGCTTCCACTTCTCCCCTGCCTTTGGAGCCGGGTTCAATATCGAAAGTAGTATTGCGTAATTTTTTTTCGTGGAAGAAAAGAGAAAAAAACTGGTCGCGTTGTTCCACTACCACGGTCAGATCCCCTTTTACACGGTACACTTTCAGGGTAGCCGGTCTGGCTTCCAGAAAGAAATTATTGACACTCACAGTATCTGTTATGTAAACCGGGCAACGGTTCAATACCGTGTCCCTGCTGACCTGCGAAGCGGCCGAAAAGGAAACAAACAGGATAACCAGTAAGAAGAATTGACGCATAGTGAATATTGAAGCTGAAAAAATACGAATAAACCCTGAATCCCTGATACCCTGAAAGTGGTATTATTTCTTCTCCCGGTCCCCAAAAAGCAGGCTCCCGATCCGCACCATATTACTACCCGCTTCAATAGCCAGCCGGTAATCACTGCTCATACCCATCGAGAGATACTGAAATTGACTGCTGACTGGTACCAATTCCTTACAGGTATCAAACAAATGCCGCAGGTACCTGAACTCGTTTATCAACAGGTCTGGTATCCGATGAAAAGCTGGCCATTCCCATCAAACCGCAAATCCGTACCTGATCCATCCCTTCCGCCACCACTGTTCGAAGTAGTTCCCTGAGTTCGGCTTCATCCAACCCGAACTTGGTTTCCTCCTGCGCAATATGCACCTGTAACAGACAATCAACCTGCTTTCCGGTCTTAACTGCCTGCTTATTGATCTCCTTCAGTAATTTCAGACTGTCCACCCCATGGATGAGTTGCACTACCGGGAGGATTAACTTTACTTTATTGCTTTGAAGGTGCCCGATAAAATGCCAGCGGATATCTGCCGGTAAATGAGGCGCTTTCTCCAGCAGCTCCTGCACATAGTTCTCCCCAAAATCCCGCTGGCCTGCATCATAAAGGGCCCGGATATCAGCTACCGGCTTGGTCTTGGAGACTGCTACCAGGGTTACCGAAGAACCTAGTTCCTCCAAAATCCGGCGATAGTTGTCAATCTGTATTCCCATATGCCCTGCAAAAATACCATTGTCCCGGTATACTGTTTCAAAGGTTCTTCAATATCATTGCAGAAATTCCACACATGAAATCATCAGGTCTCCTGCTCTTCTTCGCCGCACTGCTCTCCTTTGTTTCCGCTCAATCACAGGGAATCAAGGGAACTGTAGTTTTGAAACTGGGCAACAAACTGGAAGGAACTATCACCCAACTTGATCTGACAGGAGAGAATAATGGACTCGTTTATATTGAGACAATCACGACTGAAATAACAAAGAAAAAAAGAAGCCGGACGAGCAGCACCATAACAGAAAAAAACGGGTACAATCCCGCCATCATCAGCCGGGTGATTATTGAGGGAAAGACCTATTTATTCAAGGACCTGCGTTATGGGTATGATGACAAAGAAATTTTTCAAAACTGCCTGGTGCAGCATTACTTTGGCAATGACAGCTTAGCCATTTATGAATGGAAAAATGCAAAGGGAGAAACGGGTTATTATGTAAGTACCCCCCGCTTTACCGAATATGCAGAAGACATCAATCATCCCAAATATGAGGGGGATGGTTTTGGCTCTTTCACCGCCATCAAATTCAGCCGTTGCAGTGTGCTGGCTAAGAAGATTTATGACCGGGAGCCCGGTTATTTTTATGACAGGAAGCTGAACAGCAACGAAGAAAAACTGGCTGTCTGGAAACGCATCATGCAGGAATACATAAATTGTTTCTGATAATTATTTGAGAATAGCCCTGCTGATCACAATCCTTTGTACTTCGCTGGTACCTTCATAAATCTGGGTGATCTTGGCATCCCTCATCAGTCTTTCCACATGGTATTCCTTGACGAAACCATAACCGCCATGTACCTGTACCGCTTCAACAGCCGTCCACATTGCTGTTTCTGATGCAAAAACTTTGGCCATTGAGGAACTGAGGGTATAATCAATCTGCTGGTCTTTTTCCCAGGCGGCTTTCAGGCATAATAAACGGGCCGCTTCTATTTTAGTAGCCATATCTGCCAGTTTAAAGGCAATGGCCTGGTGGTTCATGATCTCGGTACCAAATGCCTTTCTGGTTTTGGCATATTCTTTTGCCAGTTCATAGGCACCACTGGCAATCCCCAGAGCCTGGGAAGCAATCCCGATCCGGCCTCCGGCCAGGGTCTTCATGGCGAATTTGAATCCAAATCCATCCGCTCCGATCCGGTTAGCCTTGGGCACTTTTACATCATTGAACATCACCGTATGGGTATCACTGCCCCGGATTCCTAATTTATTTTCCTTGGCGGCGACCACTACACCGGGCCAGTCTTTTTCCACGATCAGACAATTGATCCCTTTGGATCCCTTGGCAGGATCCGTTTGCGCCATTACCAGATAGCAGGAAGCGGTGCCTCCATTGGTGATCCAGTTCTTGGTACCATTGAGTAAATAATATTCACCCTTATCTTCTGCCGTTGTTCTTTGAGAAGTTGCATCACTGCCGGCTTCGGGTTCACTAAGCATAAAGGCCCCGATATAGAGCTCGCCATCTTTTTTACCCTGGGCCAGGGGCACCAGGTATTTTTGTTTCTGCTCTTCAGAACCGTATTCCTGCAAACCATAACAAACAAGGCTATTGTTCACGCTCATACAAACACTTACACTGGAGTCCACCTTGCTGATTTCTTCCATCGCCAGCACATAACTGATGGTATCCATTCCGGCTCCGCCATACTCGGGTTTCACCATCATACCCATAAAACCAAGATCCGCCAGTTTCGAGATCTGTTCCCGGGGAAACTGTTGCTTCTCATCTCTTTCAATAACGCCGGGCAAACATTCATGCTGGGCAAAATCGCGGGCGGCCTGCTGGATCATCAGTTGCTCTTCGGTAAGCTGAAAAATCATAATATGAATGGATTTTTTTAATGGTTCCGGTCCGTTTAAAAACCACAGAACGGAAAAACGCAAAGATAAGGGCAACAATAAGTGCCAACACTAATCCTGCTCATTTGCAACTATATTCTTCGTCCGGTTAATGGCAGGATTTTTGACTTACCTTTGCACTCTGAAAAGGTGAAACATGAAAAAAATCCATCTCATTCTCCTCGTCCTGATTGCCGGTGCCATTGCCGTCTTGCTGACCTTTCTGAAAACGGCCAGCACTTATGATACGGTTGATACCGCCATCAGTAAACCCGGAAAATTTGTACACCTGATGGCCAGGTTGGACAAAACCCAGCCTGTAGAATACGATGCCCTGAAAAATCCCAACTATCTGGCCTTTACAGCTGTTGATACCCTGGGCAAATCAGTAAGGGTGGTGTATAAAAACCCCAAGCCCGATAATTTTGAATTGAGCGAAAAACTCGTGCTGAAGGGTAAATACCAGGATGGCACATTCGAGTGCAAGGAGATACAGACCAAATGTCCTTCCAAATACAAGGAAGAACAGGCAAAGGGCGGAAAGCATCCCGATGCTGTTAAAATCAAATAACCAGGCAGCTATACTGCCGTATGCTAAATTTTTGAAATGGGTTACACAGGAGAGCATTTACTGCCCGGTCAGTTAGGCCATTTATTCATTATACTTTCTTTTTTTGCATCCCTGGTGGCAAGTTTTGCCTACTTCAGGACGATGCGCAGCCAAAACGAGTCAGATGCATCCGCATGGCGCAAACTGGCCCGGGGGGCTTTCATCATTGAATCCATTTCCGTCTTTGCCATTTTCGCCCTCCTGATTTATATTATTACCAACCATCTTTACGAATACAAATATGCCTGGCAACACAGCAGCAAGTCACTTGATTTCAAATACCTGCTGGCGGCAATCTGGGAAGGACAGGAAGGCAGTTTCCTCCTCTGGAGTATCTGGCATTGTGTACTCGGACTGGTCCTGATTAAAACCAGCAAAAATGGGAAGCCCCGGTGATGACCATTGTGAGTTTTGCGCAGGTAGCCCTGGCAACGATGCTCGCCGGACTTTATTTATTTGGCTGGAAGATGGGATCCAATCCCTTTATCTTATTAAGGGATTCAGGGGTACTGGATAATGCAGCAGCCCTGCATGTGGATTTTGATCTGAACCAGCCTCTTCGTGCCGATTACCTGGCATCCATCAAAGACGGGAATGGTTTAAATAAATTATTGCAGAACTATTGGATGGTGATCCACCCTCCTATTTTATTCCTTGGATTTGCCGCTACCGTCGTACCCTTTTCATTTGCGGTTGCAGGTCTCTGGACAAAGAACCATACGGAATGGGTTAAACAGGCCCTGCCTTGGTCATTGTTTACGGCTGCGGTCCTGGGAGTGGGAATTATGCTGGGTGCCATCTGGGCCTATGAGTCCCTCACATTTGGTGGTTACTGGGCCTGGGATCCGGTAGAAAATGCCTCCCTGGTTCCATGGATGATTCTGATTGCCGGGATACATACGCTGGTGATTTATCAGCACAGCGGTCACTCACTCAAAGCCACCTATCTTTTTCTGATTCTAAGTTTCCTTTTCATTTTATATTCCACCTTCCTCACCCGTAGTGGAATCCTGGGTGAAGCCTCCGTACATGCTTTCACCGATCTGGGAATGAACTGGCAACTGCTGGCCTTCCTTTTTGTATTTGTGATTCCTTCCCTGGCTTTGTTTGTGAAAGAGTATAAAAACATTCCTTCTATTCAAAAAGAAGAAAATGCCAGCTCCCGTGAGTTTTGGATGTTCATCGGTTCACTGGTCTTCTTTTTATCGGCCATCGTGATCATTGGCAAAACTTCTTTACCGGTTGTTAATAAGATATTTGGAACCAATGTCGCTCCTCCCGAAGATGCAGAGTTTGCTTATAACAGCATACAGGTTTATGTAGCGGTGATTGTGGCACTGCTGACCGCCATTGCCCAATACCTGAAATACAAGGATACCACTGGCGCTTATTTCTGGAAAAAAATCTTGTTGCCCACCGTAATCAGCCTGGCTGCTACCGGTGCCATGATGGCCTTTTACCAGATCAACTATACCAAGAAAGGTCCGGTCTTTCATGCATCACTCTGGCTGGCTGTAGCCTGCAGCATCTATACCATCATTGCCAATATTTCCTATATCTGGCTGGGATTAAAAGGAAAACTGAAACTTTCCGGCGGTTCCGTATCGCATGTGGGTTTTGGAATGGTGCTGTTGGGTATATTGATCTCCGCATCCAATAAAGAAGTGCTTTCAAATAATGTAAGTGGTATCTATATTCCATTAGGTGATACTGAAGATCCCCGGGAGAACCTGACCCTGGTACAGGGACAGCAGATGGATATGGGGCGATATTATATCACGTATGAAAAGATACCGTGGATATAAAAGATGAACGCACTTATTTCAATATCCATTTCAAACGCAAGGACGGAAAAGAGAATTTTGTACTGAGTCCGAATTCCTTTGTAAACCCGAACGGGCAGGAAGGCCTGATGAGTAATCCCGATGCCCGTCATTACTGGGATCATGATGTGTTTACCTATATCACTTCCCTCCCCAATCCGGACAAGTTAAAGGATACAGCCAATTTCCAGCCGCATGCTTTAACACCCGGTGATTCGGTTTTTTATTCCGGTGGCTTCATGATCCTGCAGGATGTGATTAAGAAAGACAGTCTGCCCGAAGATTTATTTGGAAAGAATGGCAGTCTCTATGAAACCCCATTGAAAATTTATTCCAAGAACGGCACCACTTATACCCTTACTCCCAGGCTGGCAAATGCGAAGGGAGAAACCCTGATGATACCCGATACAATCACCGCCGAAAACCTGGTGATCCGCCTGCAGAAAGCAGGAGCTGATAAAAGGATTGAACTGGGCGTTAAAGAATCCAGTGCCGTGATGAAATATGTGACCCTTAAAGCTTATAAATTCCCCTTTATCCGGCTCCTCTGGCTGGGGGTTATTATCACAGCTATCGGCATCTTTATGAGCATGGTAAACCGGATCCGGTTAAACCGAAGGAAGTCCGGACTGTCCAAAATTTAGCATTTTATTCGGGCAAAAAACAGCTCCCCAGACAGCGAACGGGGTAGTTTTACGGTCTGCTGGATAAATACGCGGCTGTTTTATAGCTTTGTAATGCCATGCGTCTTTCAAAACGTCATATCAGATTTTCTTTCCCCCTTTTCCTGCTCTTTCTGAGCCTGGGTAAACCCGCTATGTCGCAGATTGACACCCTGCAGTATGCACCCGACTCTACTGATTATGCCCTGCAGTTCATGAAGGAGCAACGCAAGAAATGGGGGCCGAATGATACGGTGCTGATTCCTGCTGTCTGGTACCATGGAGAAATTGTGGGTTATAAAGAAATGGAAATGGCCTGGGTGGGAAATATGTCACCGGATAAACTCCGCAAGTACATTGAAGAGTGGACCCGCTTGCGCAATGCAGTGTATGTGACCTATCCTTATGCCCGTGTGGCCGGCAGTACCATTAATGATATCAATGCGAAGATGGTCAATGTAAGCAGTAAAAAAGAAAGAAAGGCCTATATCAAAACCAGGGAAAAAGAATTGCGGCAACAATTTGAAGAACCCCTGCGGAATTTATCGGTGTATCAGGGCAAGATTCTTATGAAACTGATCAATAGGCAAACAGGTAATAATTGTTACGAAATCGTCAAGGAATACAAAGGCGGATTCAATGCCCGTTTTTACCAGACCGTCGCCTGGTTTGTGGGGGGTAATCTCAAGCAGGACTGGGACCTGCAGGAAAACAAACTCGACCGGCAGATAGAGAGTATTGTAAAGGAGATTGATGGGGCATGGTATAAGAATCCTTATCGGGTGAATTAGGCTAGTGGCTAGTGGCGAGTGGCGAGTAGCTAGTGGCTAGTAAGGGGGGCCAACTCTTCAAACCAACACAAACGAGCCATTCAAATTTAAACAACGAATTTTTCATTCCCCTTCTTCCTAACTTACGGACTTCTCATTACCCCCTTTTCCACAGGATGCTGCGCAAGGGAATGGGGGTGGACTTCCCGACTTATTCAATATCTTTATCCTCCTATTCCGGTTACCCATTTTCTCCCGATAGTTATCGGGATATCAACTTTCAACTTTCAATTAAATGAAGCTAAACATACTGGCCATCGGTGTACACCCTGACGACGTAGAACTCGGTTGTTCCGGCACCCTGATCAATGAAACAAAAGCCGGAAAAAAATGCGGAATCATTGACCTGACCCAGGGAGAACTGGGTACCCGAGGCACAATTGATACCCGTTATCAGGAAGCGGCCAATGCAGCCATAATCATGGGGGTACAGGTAAGGGAGAATCTGAAAATGCGGGATGGCTTTTTTGAAAACGATGAAACCCATAAACTGCAGTTGATTGCTGCCATCCGCAAATACCAGCCGGATATTATTATTGGAAATGTTTTGCATGACCGGCATCCCGATCATGGTCGTGCCGGTAAAATGATTGCAGAAGCCAGTTTTTTAGCGGGTCTGGCTAAAATTGAAACAAAGGATGAAGAAGGAAATGCACAGGCCCGGTGGCGCCCTTCTTATGTACTTCATTATATCCAGGACTGGTACCATGAGCCGGATCTTTTGATTGACATAAGCGATGTATTTGAACAAAGAATGGAAGCGATCAAAGCCTATTCCACCCAGTTTCATAATCCCGCAGGAAATGCTGAAGAGCCGCAGACCTATATTTCCACCCCGGACTTTCTCGACAGTGTGATTGCCAGGGCCCGGATGTTTGGCAAAAGAATCGGGGTGAAATATGCGGAAGGATTTATCACGGAAAAGAAAATCGGCATCAGAGGATTGGATGCGTTGATTCAAAATGAAACCTAAGGGCAATATCCCAGTCCTATATACCTTTTCATTTTCCAGATTATATTATCTCGACAGTTTTGGAGATAAGCTGAAGCAATAAGACTGTTCCTCTCAGGCGCTGCTTGTATATTTATTCCCTGCCCTACCCCGACTGTTTCCATTTCATATCTCCTCAAACTATCTTATTTTCATTATATGTTAAAAATCATCTCCCTCATTGTCTCTGGTATACTGATCAGCCAAACCATTCCAGCCCAATCGCCGGAACAGATGATCCTTCAGAAATTTACAGAAGAAAATACCGGTTCAATCCTCGAAGAATATTCACGATTTCTGTATTTACCCAATGTGGCAGCTGACCCTGCCGGGCAGCAAAAAAATGCGGCTTTCATCATGGAGATGATGAAAAACAGGGGCATTCAGCATATCCAATTATTAAATGCCACCACTGCCAATGTTCCACCAGCAGTATATGGCGAAGTAAAAGTCCCGGGTGCCACACAAACATTAATTTTTTATGCTCATTATGACGGGCAACCTGTTAATCCTGCACAGTGGGCAAAGGGATTAGAACCCTTTGTCCCCAAACTGTATACCAATGCCATTGATAAAGCAGGTACCAATATTCCCTTCCCGGCTGATGGTCGTTACCAAAAAGACTGGAGGATCTATGCCCGTGCTGCTGCCGATGACAAAGCCGGTATCGGGGCCATTTTAAATGCTTACGATGCATTGGTAAAAAAAGGATTAACCCCTGGCTGCAATTTGAAATTTTTTTTTGAAGGAGAGGAAGAAGCGGGTTCACCCCATCTGCATGAGATACTGGAGAAACACAAAGCCCTTTTGGCTTCCGATCTATGGATCATTTGTGATGGCCCCATTCATCAGTCGGGCAAAAAACAAATCATATTTGGCGTGCGCGGCGACACCCATCTTGATCTTACGGTATATGCTTCGAAAAGGCCATTGCATAGCGGACATTATGGAAACTGGGCACCCAATCCGGCCCTGCTGCTGGCCCAGTTGCTCTCCTCAATGAAAGATGAAAACGGCAGGGTGACCATTAAGGGATTCTATGATGATGTAACCCCATTGTCTCCTGCTGAACAAAAAGCTTTGCAGGAAGTGCCTTCGGTGGATGAGCAGATGAAAAAAGAATTAGGAATCAGCAACAGTGAAATGAAGGGCTTATCATTGAACGAATCCATTAACCTCCCTTCTCTTAATATCAATGGAATACAAAGCGGTAATGTAGGAAAGCTGGCCAGCAATCAGATACCCACTTATGCCACTGCCGTGCTTGACCTCAGACTGGTATTGGGGAATGACTGGAAGCGGCAACAACAAAAAGTGATAAATCATATCCAATCGAAAGGATTCCAGGTACTGGATTATGAGCCAACTGATGAAGAGCGGAACAAGTATGCCAAATTAATCAAAGTAGTACCCGGTGCGGATGGTGTTAATGCACAACGCACTTCGATGGACCTGCCCATTATAAAAAAAGTAATTGCGATTGTAAAAAGCACTACCAAAGACCAGGTGGTTTTACAACCCACCATGGGAGGTACCCTTCCTTTGTTTTTATTTGAGCAGGATCTGAATGCGAAAACCATTACCATCCCTGTTGCCAACCACGACAATAATCAGCACGCCGAAAATGAAAATATCCGGATCGGGAATTTAATGGATGGAATTGTGATGATGGGGTTGCTGATGTTGTTCAGATAAATCCGGTCGCGGGGAATCAGCACTGATCTATTATGAAACAGCATTAGTATGAAAAATACAAGACCTATCCATCCGGACTTTCAATCCCTGCTCGACTTTAAAAGCAGGGAATTAATTGAACTCTTCAGGGATCTGAGGTCTTTTATACTCGAACTGGCTCCTGACAGCATTGAGCTCCTTTACCATACCCATGCCCTCACTGCGGTATTCTCTGTTTCGGAGAAACTATCAGATGCCTTTTGCATGATTCCCATTTACAGCAATCACCTGAATCTTGGATTCAACAAAGGAACCCTTTTAAAAGATCCGAAAAAGCTGTTAACAGGAACAGGCAACCTGATCCGCCATATAGCTATTCAATCGAAAGCAGAATACCGGAACCCGGGAGTAAAAGCGCTGATACAGGAGGCAATTCATTTTGCTTTAAAAGAAATGGACAAACCGACAACTTCCAAAGGATTATCCATTTCAAAAATAAAGTGAACATTCTTATTCTCAACGCAACTGACATATTCATTTGGGTTTTAAAAATCAATCGTTCATACAATGAAACGCAAAATCAAAAAATGGGCATTGAGGCTCTCGGTAACCGGGTTGTTAATAGCTGTGCTATTACTGATAATTATCCTGAATCCAGTACTTACTTACGCCAATAAAACCGAACATGCATCGTTCACTATTTATCATCAAAAACCGATTGACTCATTACTATATGTAAAGCTTGACGAAGCTGCTGTTCTCCTCCAAAAAAGCGAATTCTATAACAACAAATTAAAGCTTGACATCTGCCTGAATGACGGATCCCTGTACCCTACCCTGATACGGAAGCTGAGAGGCCGCGCCTTTGCCTGGGGATTTTATGACAAAGTGGTTTTACAAGGCAAAATGAATGAAAAAGGCAATTATCTGGAACTGAATGGTTACAAATGGAACCTGATTCAATTGTTAGCACATGAAATGACCCACTGTGTACAATATGATAAACTGGGCTTATGGAAATCAAAACCCATCGCCAGCATCCCTAATTGGAAATGGGAGGGCTATGCGGAATTCATTGCGAGGCAGAATCAGGATCAAACTGACCTGATCAGGAATATTGACAGACTGGAACAAGCACCCAAAGACAGCTGGGAAATCAGTTTTGAAGATGGCACTATTTCTCCAAGAGAATATTACAACTATTGGTTACAGGTGCAATACTGCCTTGTCGTCAAACAAATGACCTATGATCAATTGTTAAAAGACAAAAAAAGCGAAACAGATATTAAAAAGGAAATGACAAGCTGGTATAGGTCTATAAAACAGAAAGCTACCCTTTCCGGTACGAGAAGAACTTAAAAGGACCTCCCCCCACCCCTTATTTGATCCATAACATAAGTTGAATTTAATCCATCTCCATCGAACAGTGACCCTTCAAAAAATGATCCTCTTTTCAGTTTCCTGAATCCGCAATATTAAGTGTATATTGTATTCTTCTGCATTATAAATAATAGTACAGATCAGCAAATCATAATATTGCGCTTAGAAATTCTTTCAATCTCGCTGCAACAGATTCCTTCAAAATAAACACTAACAAAAGAGCAGCAGTCACTATCATTCAAAGTACAGATCGTATTGATCCGGTCTGGCAATATTTCTAAATCAGGTATATGAAATTCTATATCAAAAATATGGCTTGCGAAAGCTGCAAAATTGTCGTAAAAGAAGCACTGGAAGAACTGAAAATCCCTGCCATTAAAGTTGAGTTAGGGGAAATCGAAACCGGAAAAGACTTAACGCCAGAAGAAAAAAAAGAATTCAACTATAAGATCAAAAAGGCCGGGCTGGAACTCCTGGATAAAAAACAGGGGGCCATCATTGAAAAAATCCGGAAGGTGATCATTGACTATGTTTACAAAACAGATGAAAAACCCAATATCAAGTTCTCTGTTTTACTGAGCAATAAATTAAACCTAAATTATACTTATTTAGCGAATCTGTTTTCAGAAATAGAATCCACTACAATTGAACAATATATCATAGCACTGAAAATAGAGCGAATAAAAGAATTGATCATTTTCGGTGAGGATACTTTCTCCGAAATCGCCTATAAACTGCATTATAGCAGTGTGGCGCATCTTTCCACCCAGTTCAAAAAAATAACCGGGCTAACCCCAAGCCATTTCAAAGCCCTGAAAGAAAAAAGAAGGATCACCATTCAAAACATTTGACCCCGGCCTCTGGCAATTCGCATTAAAAAAGCCAAATTCCATTGCAGCTTCTTTCCCAGGCAGGCAGAAAGCCTTTCTCCCCCTGATGCAGGAATCTTATAAAATCTATTTGAAATCCTGTAACACAGCTCTGCACTGTAAGTTCCATCTTTATCTGACGGTTAATCTACTGCAAATATCCTGCAGTAATCAATGATCAAAACGATCCACGTCCTGCCCATAGAGACATACGGGAAATAAACTGGATTGCTAAAGTCAGACAACACATAAACAAATATTACATCAACCTACTAAAACACAGGAAAATGGATAACAAAAATGGAAACCCGGAAAGCCAACCGAATGAAACAATCACAATGACATCATCTGCAAAAAAAGCCATGCAGTCTTCACAGCTGATGAAGCTTTTTGAAGATGAACTGAAAGACATTTACTGGGCAGAAAAAGCGCTGACAAAAGCGATTCCCAAAATGATTGAAAATGCCAGCTCAGAAGAATTAATCAGTGCATTGACAAATCACCTTTCTGAAACAGAAGTGCATATCATCCGGCTCGAAAAAGTATTTACTTTAATCGGCAAAAAAGCGGAAGCTGTAAAATGCGAAGCAATGACCGGACTGATGAAAGAAGCAGAGGAAATAATGGAAGAATGTGAAACAGGACCGATGCGTGATGCCGGTATTATTTCAGCGGCCCAAAAAGCAGAACATTACGAAATTGCCACATATGGCACACTTCGCCAGTTTGCTGAAACCCTGGGACTGACAGAAGTAATAACCCTGCTTGAAACAACACTAGATGAGGAAAAAGAAGCCGATTTTAAATTAACAGAAGTAGCTGTTTCCACAATAAATGTGGAAGCTGCTGAAACTGAGGAAGTCGTTTAGACAAATCCGGTACATGTAAAAAGTGCAGTAACCCACAGTTACTGCACTTTTTTTAAGCGCCGGACTGGAATATCGTTATGAAATCATGGCATTTATACTTCCACTAAAAAAAACTGAGGAATGACCTGCTTTAAGAGCAGCTAAAATCAGAAAAATCATTATTGTTTATTATCGCAAATCCATCTTTATAATTTGATTATTTAAACCGTTTTCAAATTATTCTTCATCTTTTCTATGAACACTCGTTTGGGACACTGATTCATAAACCCGCCAAACCTGAGGATAATCATGCCATTTCAATCCATTATCCCCGATTTTGTGCCAGTTTTCACCCCTTTTTATTTAACAAAACAAAGGTTTGCACAATCAGTCCGATTTTAGTTGTTTTATAGCAATATGAACTACCTTTGCATATCCAATTGAACAGCATGACAATTCCCAAGTTTTCACACAGTTCTGCCTCATTTCATAGTGAACTGAAACGCAGAATCAACGAGTACTTCAAACAAACCGGAACAGACTCCACCGGTAATTACAAATTATACCTGAAGGCCATTTTTCTGGTAACCACTTACCTGGCGATCTATACGCACCTGGTATTTTTTACACCGGTTACCTGGCTGGCCATTACCGAGTGTATTGTACTCGGCGGACTCACGGCTGCCATCGGCTTTAACGTAATGCATGACGGTATGCACGGCAGTTTCAGTAAAAAGAAATGGGTGAACCAGCTGGCTGGCCTCTCCCTCAATTTTCTGGGTGCCAATAATTTTATGTGGAAGACCAAACACAATATCGTTCACCATACGTATACCAATGTACAGGGTGTGGATGATGATATTGAAGCAAGACCCTTCCTGCGTCTCTGTGATCAGCAAAAATTCTACAAAATTCATCGTTATCAGCATTGGTATTTCTGGGCGGCTTATTCCCTGCTTTATCTCTGGTGGGTACTGGTAACCGATTATAAAAAGTATTTTACCAAAAGAGTTGGCCCAACTCCAATCGGCAAGATGAGTCTGGGTGATCATCTCTCTTTCTGGGGCTTCAAGATCCTGCATGCCTTCATGTTTATTGCCCTTCCCATTTATATGCTGGGCTTCCAGGCTTGGTTGATCGGCTTCCTGCCCTTTGCCCTTTTTGCAGGATTTGTGCTGAGTATTGTTTTCCAACTGGCACATACCGTTGAAGACACCGAATTCCCGATTGCCAATGTAGATACCAATAAAATCGAAGATGAGTGGGCGATCCACCAGTTGAAAACAACTGCCAATTTTGCTACCCGTAACCGCTTTATTTCCTGGTGGGTGGGTGGCTTGAATTTCCAGATCGAACATCACCTGTTCCCAAGAGTATCACATGTACACTACCCTGCCATCAGCAAGATCATCCGCAAAGCCTGTAATGATTTTGGAGTACCCTATATCGAGTACCCTAAAATGAGACTGGCCGTGGCTTCCCATATCAATCACCTGAAAAGCCTGAGCAGGAAGTAACCGATTTATATTACAAACAAATTGAAAAGGCACCTGATTGGTGCCTTTTTTGGCCCCATCCAGGTCCTTCAGCAGCCCTTTTCCACATTTGGAACAGTTAATTTTGTCACTATCTGAAAGGCCTGTAATTTGCACGGCTTTTCAATCAGCAGCCTTATGGTCGACTTGTCGAATTATGACCCGAATAGTGTCAGTAACCCTGAAAACAATATATTCGGCCTCCCCACATCGGAAGAAAATTCCCGCCTCGTTATTTTGCCCGTTCCCTGGGAAGTAACAGTGAGCAATACTGCCGGTACCGCCCGGGCCCCCGAAGCTATTTTCAAAGCCAGTCTGCAGGTAGACCTTTTTGATTCCGAAATGCCTGATGCCTGGAAACAAGGCTTCTTTCTCCGGCACCCGGACAAGAAGATCCTGATGAAAAGTGATTACCTGCGCAAAGAAGCAGAATTATACATTGACTATATCTCCCGTGGCGAAGATGTACAGGCCAATCATTTCATGACCAAGACCCTCAAAGAAGTGAATGAGGGCAGTCTCTACCTGAACAACTGGATCTATGAACAAACCAGGGCCCTGCTGGATAAAGGCAAACTGGTGGGATTGCTTGGTGGTGACCATAGCACCCCATTGGGTTTTCTGAAAGCCATTGCAGAAAAACATGGCAGCTTCGGAATTATCCAGATCGATGCCCATTGCGATCTTCGCGATACTTATGAGGGTTTTGTATATTCCCATGCCAGTATCATGTATAATGTGCTCAAGGAAATTCCTGAACTGGAAAGACTGATCCAGGTAGGTATCCGCGATTACAGCCAGAGCGAATGGGAATATATCCGCAGCAGCAATTACCGGGTGATCACCTATTTTGATAAAGATATCCGCCGCCGGATGTTTGAAGGTCAAAGCTGGGGACAGGTAGTGGATGACATAGTTGAAAAACTTCCACAGAAAGTATATATCAGTTTTGATATTGACGGACTCGACCGCAAACTATGCCCCTTTACAGGAACACCGGTTCCCGGAGGATATGAGCTGGAACAGGTCTTTCATATTTTCCATAAAGTATTATCCAGCGGCCGTCAGATCATCGGATTCGACCTCAGTGAAGTAGGTTTGGGTGGAGATACGGACTGGGATGCCAATGTGGGTGCCAGGGCCCTGTTCAAACTCTGCAACCTGCTGGTGACCAGTAATACCGCTAAAGACTAACCCACTCCAATGATGGAGCCTTCTTTTACTTTTACCATTCCCAACGAGAAAAAAAGGTTGTATGACCGTTTTGCATTACTGTTATTCATCCTGAGTGCAGCCGGTATTCTGATTCGCTTTTTCTTTTACAAAAAAAATTACCCGATCACTGCAGGTCAGCTGATCATTTTTTCAGTACCCATCCTCCTCCTGCTCTATGTTTTTTTCGTGGCGTATAACGATCGGATCAGGAAGCATATCAAAACTTTTTTACTGGCCACGCTTAATCTCTCTTTGTTTTGGCTGATCAAAGGTCCCTGTTGGGTCGCCCTGCTTACCCTGCTGTTGGCCTTTTTCTACCTGCTGGCACAAAGAGAACTCAATATTATTGTCAGTAATTCGCATATTATTTATCCATCTTTCCCGAAAAGAAGTATACCATGGAGCGAACTCAATAACCTGATTCTGAAAGACGGATTGCTGACCATTGATTTCAAAAATGACGCCATTATTCAGCACTATCCGGAACAAAAAATGAGTCTGCCGGGAGAAAAAGAATTTAACGAGTTTTGCAGGGAGAGGCTAGTGGCTAGTGGCTAGTGGAGAGTGGGGTCCCGATAGCTATCGGGAGGCAAGTGGGGAAAATCAGGCTATGATGAATGTTGAATTTTAAATTAGTTTTAGAAGAGGCCTTGTCTGTTTCGAGCAATCTTATTTGCCTGAGACCAATATCCAAATATCTCAATATCCAAATATCTTAATATCTCAATATCCGCCTTCGCTAAGGCTACGGCGGACAAGCCCAATACCGAATACCTAATACTCATGCAACATTCTCCATACATCCTTTACTCCGACGGTAAGGGCAATATATTTGAAGATACTTCGCTGTATGTAACCGGACGGAGCGGATGGGATGCATTTGAAGTACCTGCAGAAGACTGGATTGAATTACCGGATGGTGGTTCGCTGTATGAATTACCCGGCAGAAAAGGAATCGGGATTGATGTGGTGACCGGTGAAATGCGGCTTTGCGAAAAAGGATGGGCCGTAGCCGCCTTTATACCTCCGGCACATACCGGATATTACCTGGCCGCATATGAAACGGCAGCCGATGCCCCCACACTCCCCTTGTTTTGTTATACCGCTGCAGGATGGCATGATGAAAAATTTTATGTGCCAGCCACCCGTATTGAACCGGATATCCGGCAGGACTGCGCCGGTTATGATGCTAAAAAGTTGCTGCAGGTGCTGCTGATCTGATCAAACATTATCCGCACAACAGACTGGTGCAGCACCTGATGAATAATTGTGCCCTCACCTACCAATGTCCGGCCGCCCGGAATTTTGCATTGGGCAGATGGGAATGTCCGGTTCCCGCTTCACCGGCTTGTAATGCGAATTGTGTGGGTTGTATCTCCCTGCAACCCGATGAAGAACCGATAGTATCCACCCAGGATCGTTTGAGTTTTAAACCGAGCCCGGAAGAAATTGTAGAGTTCACTGTTCCCCATCTTGAAAGCGCCCCCTACCCCATTATTAGTTTTGGTCAGGGTTGTGAAGGCGAACCGCTGCTGATGTGGGAATCCATCCGGGATGCCATTATTGAAATCAGAAAACATACTAAAAAAGGCAGCATCAATATCAATACCAATGGATCCAAACCGGATGCCGTGGAGGAATTATGTAAAGCCGGACTGGACTCCATCCGCGTTAGCACCAATTCGGCCAGAAGGGAAATTTATATGCCCTATTACCGGCCGAATAATTATGATTTTGATGATATCATTGAAAGCCTGAAAGTAGTGAACCGGTATGGTGGCTGGACCTCGATCAACTATTTTGTTTTTCCGGGAATGACGGACTCTGTTGCAGAATATGAAGCGCTTCGTCAACTCATAAAAAGCACCGGATTAAAAATGATTCAGTGGCGTAATTTCAATATTGATCCCGACTGGTACCTTGGTAAGATCGGTGCTACAGATACGGGAGAATGTATGGGAGTAAAACAATTACAGGAACTGATCAAAGAAGAGTTTCCGCAATTGCATTACGGTTATTTCAATCCGCCGATGGAAAGGATCAAAGGACAATTTGATCTTGACTTTGCCCATCATTAAAGGCATGAGCCAATCCAATACAAAAAATATCAGTCTCGGTATCGGGCTGGCTGTACTGGCCACCCTGATCTGGTCAGGCAATTTTGTGGTAGCCCGCGAAGTGAATACATCCATTCCCCCCATCGCTCTTAACTTTTACCGCTGGCTGATTGCCTCCATTCTTATCCTGCCCTTTGCCTGGCATCAACTCAGGAATGCATGGCCATTGATTAAAAATGCACCCTGGTATTTTTTCTGGATTGCACTGGCAGGCATTTCCCTCTTCAACACATTTGTATATGTTGGGGCACATTATACTTCAGCCATCAATCTGGCATTGATCGGTACCACTTCATCTCCCATCATGTCGGTAGTTTTTGCACGCATCTTCCTGAAAGAAAAAATCGGCTTGTACAAATTGCTGGGGATGCTGTTTTGCATCAGCGGTGTATTGTACCTGCTTTGCCGCGGTCATTGGGAAAATCTGAAAACATTTCAATTTGGTGAAGGTGATTTATGGGTATTGCTGGCCGCCTTCTGTTTTGCGGTATATAATACCATGGTTAAAAGGAAACCGGCAGGGATTCCGGCTCCGGCTTTTCTATTCACCATTTTTTCGTTGGGAACAGTACTGGTACTGCCTTTTTTTATCTGGGAATCCGGCCAGTATCCCGCAATTGAATGGAATGGAAAATTATTACTGGCCGTATTTTATCTCGGACTGGGTGCTTCTGTGATTTGTTTCCTGATCTGGAATATCGCCATCCACCAGCTGGGCGCCGGAAGAACCGCTTTATTCGGGAACCTGATACCCGTATTTAGTAGTCTGGAAGCAGTGATCTTTCTCCACGAAGCATTCACCCCGGTTCATCTCATTGCAATGATCCTTGTTTTTTCAGGGATCATAATTGCTAACTTTAAATCCTGAGTAAATTTAACCCATGACGAACAGGCATGTGATCATTATTGGCGCCAGCTCCGGTATCGGCCGAAAAATGGCGGAGCAATACCTTGAAAAAGGGTACCGCGTGGGCATTACCGGAAGGAGAAAAGAATTACTCGAAGAAATCAAAAACCAGTATCCCGCATTGGTGGAACTGGCCTGTTATGATGTAAAGACTGGCAATAATGATCAGGAACTGGAGCAACTGGTAAATCGTTTAGGCGGACTGGATACATTAGTCATCAGTGCCGGTACAGGAGAACCCTCCGCTGACCTGGACTGGCATATTGATAAAGAAACAGTCGACCCCAATATAAATGGTTTTATACAAGCTGCTAATTGGGGCTACCGTTATTTTGCCGCTAAAAAAGAAGGAAGACTGGCCTTCATCTCTTCCATGGCTGCCAACCGGGGTGGCCTGCATGCCCCGGTCTATAATGCCAGGGAGGCGTTCGAAAGTAGTTATGCCTATGGATTGGCCCTCAAAGCTGGCCGGATCAGCCGGAATTTCAGTGTCACCTGTATTGAGCCCGGTTTTGTAGCCACCAAGATGGCCAAATCTGACAAATTATTCTGGGTGGTTCCAGTTGACAAAGCGGCACGTCAAATCATTCAGGCCATCGAAAAAAGAAGGCGAAAAGCCTATATCAGTCGCCGCTGGTGGCTGGTTGCCCTGGTCCTCCGAAATATCCCTCACTGGCTGTATAAAAGGGTGGGATAACCCATTCCGGCCGCTTTCAGCAAATCTTAACATTTTCTACTGCCTGCTTTATGCAAGTTGCACGGTGTTTGAATCGTTACTAACAGCTGTGAAAAAGATTGACTTTCACAGCCGATCACCGAAAACTACATTTGTATGAACAAGTATTACACGATGTCAGCCCAACTAGACGAAAAACAACGCCAACAGGCGATCCTGATTACTGCAGGATTTGCAGGGCTGATGATCATCATCATGTTCCTGTTAAAATGGGATTTCCCTACCATTGAAAAAATCGCACAGGATCCGGGTATCGAAGTGGAATTAAATTTACCCGAAGAACCTCCTGTTCCCGAAAACCAGGATGATGGTGGCGGAGGTGGGGGTAACCCTGTACAGGCTGCCGGTCCTGCCGGTATTGCCCCTGAAACACCTCCCGCACCCGGTGACCCGGATGATTCCAAAGATCTGGAAGAAGATGAAAAAAGTGAGGCTCCTCCAATCACAAAACCACCTGTTGTAAAAAAGGAAGCGACAAAAATTACCAATAAGTCTATTGCTAAAGCTGAACCTAAACCAGTTGAAGTTCCGGCTCCCCCAAGACCTAAAGCGGTGTTAGGCAAAACAACAACCGGTTCAGGTAAAGGCGGTGGTACAGTAGAAGATTATGATCGTGCCGGAGGGTCAGGCAATGGTTCCGGTGTGGGCAATGGCAATGGAACGGGTGGCGGTACCGGAAATGGTACTGGTGGAGGCAATGGTACGGGTAGTGGCAGGGGCAATGGTCCCAAGGTAACACGCGGCGACCGCAAGATTGTACGTTATTACTCTTTTGAAGGGGAATTGGATAAGGCCGTGATCTATGCGAATGTGAATGTATCTCCGGAGGGAGTAGGAAAATTCGTCAGTATCGCCAAAGGATCTACTCAAACCAGTTCAGCTTATAAAGAAGCAATCATTCAATACCTGCAGAATATTAAATTTGACAAAGCAGATCACGAATCCATGCTCACTGTTCAGTTTAACTTCAGGGTGAACTAAAAAAATTTAAACCCAGATGAAGCTGCCATGGCCCCGGTCATGGCAGCTTTTTTTTACCTTTGCCGGAATGGATTATCAGGCTACGATTGCTTATCTCTTTAACCGGCTGCCCATGTTCAGCAGGATCGTTGCGGCCGCATACAAGGAAGATATTGATAATACCGTCTCCCTTTGTGCAGCCATTCCAAATCCTCCTCTGCAATTTCACTCTGTACATATTGCCGGTACCAATGGCAAGGGTTCCGTAAGTCATATGCTGGCTGCCATCCTGCAGTCTGCCGGATACAAAACAGGTTTATATACCTCTCCTCACCTGAAAGATTTCAGAGAAAGAATACGAATTAACGGGAAGATGATTCCTGAAGATTTTGTCATTCAGTTCACAGAAGACATCCAACCAAGAATTGCGGAGATCGAGCCCAGCTTTTTGAACTGACCGTTGCCATGGCCTTTGATTATTTTGCCAAAGAAAAAGTGGATATCGCCATCATTGAAACCGGATTGGGTGGAAGGCTGGACAGTACCAATATCATTACCCCTGAACTTTCTGTGATTACCAATATCGGCATGGATCATATGAACCTGCTGGGCAATACGCTTGAAAAAATTGCTTTTGAAAAAGCGGGGATTATTAAACCTCCAGGTGCCAGTGGTAATCGGGGAAACATTAGCAGCAACATTACCTGTCTTTCAGCAAACAGCTGCAAATCAATCAGCACCACTCATTCTTGCGGCAAAAGAAAGAACAGTGAAAAATTATCACTGGCAACAAGATGGATTCTCAGTGACAATTGAGGATCTGGCAAGCCAAGAGGAAAAAACTTATGTACTGGACCTGGGAGGTATTTACCAGTCCAAAAACCTGCTCACCGTTTTATCCGCTGTGGCTCAACTGCAAAAGAAGGGTTGGATCATCCAAGATGACCATATTCATTCAGCATTGAAGCAGGTAAAAGCTATTACGGGCCTCCATGGTCGCTGGGAAATATTGCATCGCTCTCCCCTGCTGGTGGCAGATGTGGCGCATAATGAAGATGGGATCCGGCAATTGGTTGAACAAGTATCTATGACAGCGCATGAACAGGCTCATATTATTTTTGGCGCGGTGAAAGACAAGGATATTGATACTGTACTCAGTCTTTTCCAACATCTGCTCACTATTATTTTACAAAGGCACAGATTCCCAGGGCCATGCCGGAGGAGGAATTGTTGCAAAAAGCCAATCACCATGGGCTGAAAGGCAATACATATTCTACAGTAAATACTGCCTTATATGCAGCTTCTTTAAAAGCAGGTAAAAATGACCTGATACTGGTTTGCGGAAGCGTATTTGTGGTAGGGGAACTCAGCATTGAATCTGTAAGGTCTGTTTGGGGGAAGGAAGAATCTAAAGGCAGTATTTTTGATGCCCTTGAAATAGCAGCCTGGTCTTTCTTCCGTTAATATTTCAGTTCTCCCATTTTTTCCAATGCATACAGGATACAGGTTACATGCATGGATTGCACAATCTTATTTTCCCGGATCAGTTGTTTTAATTCGGCAATGCTCAGTAGTTGTACCTCGATCTCTTCATTATGATCCAGGGTTTGTTCTCCTGTTTTAACTCCACCCCTGGCGAGGAACATATGCAGGAGGTTGGTATTGGTGGAAGGATTGGCCGAGATACGTCCCAGGTACTCAAAAGAACTAAAACTATATCCTGTTTCTTCTCTCACTTCTCTGGCGGCTGCTTCTTCAAATGAAGTATCGGTATCATCCACACATCCCCCCGGAATTTCAATACAGACTTCACCCAGGGCATGGCGATATTGTTTCACCATCACCACTTCACCGTTTTCAGTAACCGGCACCACTCCTACCCAGGTAAGAAACTCATATACATAATAGGGGTCAATGATTTTTCCTTCCGGACTTTCACAAACATCTCTGCGCACCTTGAACCAGCGGTCATTGAAGAGATATTCGGAGGAGAGGATTTTCCATTTCATTGGAGAGGGATTGAGTATTTGGTATTAGGAATTTGGTATTGCTTCGCCTGCCGTAGCTTTAGCGAAGGAGGGCATTCGGATATTGGGATATTACGATACTAGGATATTGCTTCGCCCTCCGGAGCCTTTGTAAAATCGGATGTTAAAATATTTAGATATTAGTTTCTGAAAATGGGCTTAACTGGAATAGGTTAGTTCTCTATAGAAAATAACTCAAAATTTAAAATTCAAAATTCATCATAACCTGCTCTACCCACTAGCCTCCCGATAGCTATCGGGACCCCACTAGCCACTAGCCTCATCTCCATTTCATTCTTTCCCTCAGTGCCGTAATATGCGCCACATGGTGTTTTCCATGCCAGGCATACATACCCAGGAGGTACCAGAGCCGCATGGTTTTTTTGTGCTCGGGATGGTGGACCGTGCGGTTATTCCATTCATCATCCTTTACATATTTCAATGCCTCATATAAGCGGGCATGAATAGCATGCAGGATGGTAATAGAAATATTCAGCGGCAGTTTCTCCACGTCATGAAGTAACACCCATTTGTTTTCATCATAGGGTTTGATCGTGGGGTTATCTTCCGTCAATCCCAGTTTAAAACGGCAATAGGCATTGATATGGCTGTCGGCAATATGATGGACCAGTTGATGAACGGTCCACCCCCCTTCCCGGTAAGGCGTATGCAGTTGGGCTTCATCCAGGTTCAGAATCGCATTTTCTACCAGCAATGGAAGAAATTTGATATCAGCCAGCCATTCAATTTTCTGTTCAATAGAAAATGGTTTGGGCTCATAAGTCCCAATCGGATAACGCGGGTCTGTTACAGTATCAGGCATGGTTGGAATTTATGGAAATTAAATCTTTCTGCTGACCTGAAAGCAACCGGTCAGTTCAATAGAAAACATTTAAAATGAAAATTATAGATAGGATGCTGGCCGGAAATTGATTATCGGACCACTTCCAGTAATTCCACTTCAAAAACCAGGGTGGCTCCTCCGGGAATATCGGAACCCGCTCCCCTGTCGCCATAGGCCAGGTCCGAAGGGATCCACAAACGCCAGTGACTGCCTTCCTTCATCATGGGCAGGGCCACCTGCCAGCCCTTGATCAGTGCACGGAGCGGCGCGGTAAAGGGTTGTCCTCTTTTGAAAGAGTTATCAAATTCCTTTCCATCAAGCAGGGTTCCTTTATAATGCGCTTTCACACTCTCTGTTACCAGCGGAGCAGCCCCGGTCCCTTCTTTGATCACTTCATACTGAATGCCACCGGGTAATTCTTTGACTCCATCTTTGGAGATATTCTGCGCCATAAAGGCGGCACCGGCTGTTTTCTGTGCTTCAATTTTTCCTGACATAAATGCTTTTAATTTGTTTTGAATACTCATTACTATCGTATAAAAATTGATAAGACTCTTTTACAAAGATAAAGGGAGTCAGATACAGATTATTTCATGCCAGATGCCTTTAAAAGAGGCCTGCTTATTTTACTATATAAAATAATCAGTTTTAAAGGCAGCCCCGACATTTAAAACTTTTCATACACAGCTTTCAAAATACTTTTTTCATCCTCTGTGAGGACCTGGTTTTTCAGTTTTTTCCAGTCGGCAATATCCAGCAAGGCTTTTTCCAGATCATATCGCTGTACGCCATCACTTCCCCAGCTAAAAGAAGGAATATATTTCGGCGTTAGTCCTGCACCATAAACATTGGCACATACGCCAATGACCGTTCCGGTATTGATGGAGGTATTCACGGAAGTACGGGTATAATCACCCATCATGACCCCGCATTTTATTCCGGCATTTAATTCACCTCCCGGTGTCCAGATCCTGACTTCGCTGGCATTATTTTTCAGGTTACTATTGGTGGTACCTGCTCCCAGGTTACACCATTCTCCCAGTACAGAATCACCGAGGTAACCATCATGGGCTTTATTGCTGTATCCAAATAATACTGAGTTTTTGATTTCACCTCCTGCTACGCAATAAGGACCCAGGCTGGTGGCGGCATACACTTTGGCGCCCATCTTCAGACAGGCGGATTCTCCCATAGCAAATGGTCCCCGGATCAGGCTGCCTTCCATCACTTCTGCATTTCTGCCAATATAAACCGGACCTGTGGAAGCATTGATAAGGGCATATTCCACCCGGGCACCTTTCTCAATAAAAATATTTTCCGGGCTGATCAGTTTATTCGTTTTGGAAATTTTCTGCGTTTTCCGGCTGGCTGTTAACAGGGTAAAATCCTGACGGATGGCCCAGTCATTCAATTGAAAAATATCCCAGGGATAGCAAATTTGTTTTACCGGTTCTTTCAGCATGATGGCTTTTCCAACCTTGATCTTATAGCGATCGATAATTTCCTGTTGGGTAATACGGTACACGACCCCATTACCGGATGGACTGGCCAAAAATTCCCCATCCTTTAGCTTTTTAACTGCCCTGATCAATCCGGGAGTGGGTAGCACATTTCCATGCACCATCAGACAGGCGCCATCGCCAATAGCCTCGTCAATATTGACCGACCGGTCCAAATCTTTATAGTCATCTTCCTTTTTATCATAGGAAGGTAGTCCCATCATTTTTTCCCATTTTTCCCGGATGGTCAGGATCCCGATCCGGATATCCTGAATCTGCCGGGTGAGGGTAAAGGGATAGAGATTCTCCGGCTGGCAAAATTCTTCTGTAAAAATGAGTTTGTTCATGAAAAGGAAAGGTACAAAAGAACAGGATAAATAAGGTTGAGGCCGGGCCCTTCCTTCCGGGATTTTTAAATGCTGCCCCGCTTAATTTTCAATATATCCCATACAGCGGAACTTTCAGTTCCGGCGTATTATTTTTCAGGCTTTGGCTAACTTTATCAGCAGTACCATTCAATACTTTTTATAATGCCGAAACTATCCAATTTCAAATCAATTATCTTTTATCCCTCTCCCTGATCTTTCAAATATTTGTTACTGGGCTCAAACCCCGGAATTACCTGCTGAACTAAAGCCCTTTATCCTTCCCGGTCATGAAGTGCTGGATTTCCAAACCGGTGATATCAATAAAGACCAGCGCCCGGATGCGATCATGGTCTTAAAAAATCCTTTGGAAGACAGTACCTGGGAGGAATTCATGCCCCGTCCTTTTCTGGTTTTGATTCGACAGACAAATGGTAAACTTCAACAGGTTATTCGCAACGATAAAGCAATAATGGGCCGGCACGATGGAGGTATGTTTGGCGATCCCTATCAATCGCTGAACCTTTATGCCGGCGGTTTTACGATTTCATTTTACGGAGGAAGTAACTGGCGCTGGGTCTATGAATATGATTTCCGCTGGAATGCAGGCATAAAAAAATGGATGCTTTTTCATGAATCTTCCGGCAGCTTTAATTCCACTGATATGGAACACACAATGAAGGAAACAGAGATTGAAGCAGTTGAACTCGGATTGGTCCCATTTGAAAAATTCAGCTATGAGGGCATGCACCAACAAGGGAAATGGAAAGTCATTGCGACAAAGACTTTTTTTTATGATAATCCAAAAATCGGAAGCCCCCGGAGAAAGGGATACCTGGTCAGGGGGAATATGGTAGAGAGTACCAGGCAACTCACCAATTTTATAGAAGTAAGCTTTGATAACGGGAAGGAAATCACCAGCGGCTTTATATTGAAAAAGGATCTGGCTCCTGTTAAATAGAAAATCAAATTACCCAGACAAAATATCCTGTAAACGAAAGACCCCCTGAGGAATCAGGGGGTCTAAAGTATAGCCATGAAAAACAAAACTCATCCCGACAGGCGGGACAAGTGATGCACAAGTTAATATTATTCTGCTTTTTTTGCGTATTTCTTCTTGAATTTGTCGATACGACCCGCAGTGTCAACCAGCATGTTTTTACCGGTAAAGAAGGGGTGCGACATATTGGAAATCTCCAGTTTTACCAGAGGGTATTCTTTCCCGTCTTCCCATTGTACGGTTTCTTTGCTGGCAGTGGTGGAGCGGCTCAAAAAAGTATGGCCGTTACTCATGTCTTTGAAAACAACTAAACGATAGCTGTCCGGATGGAGTCCTTTTTTCATAATCTGATGATTTTTAAAGGTCACACGGATTTTGCCGTATGAATGAATAGATAAATTTGGGCGGCAAAGATACGCTGGATTTCATGCAATTCCAAATCTTCAATTAGCAAAAATCAAGCCCCCAAAATTTACCAATAAGTTGAAATATAATCATTTACACCAATATTGATAGCATATTGCCCATGCTGCTTATCCTATTCCGGGTTTTTAACTTCCACTTACTAAAGAAGTTCTCCGGTTTCCCGGCAACCCATTAGATTTGAATCATGAAATATTATCCGATCGCTCCGGGCAATAGTTGGGAATACCGTTTGAAGGACGGCACAGTTTACACCAATAAAATACTCCATGTTGAGGGAAACCTGGTGACCATGCAAAACAGTACCCTACCTGAACCTGCGCTGGTCAGGATCGAAGAGGGCAGTATGTTCCTTGAATTGATGGGAAAGGATAATTTCCAGCTTTGGCTGAAAGATGACCTCTCCGCCGGAGAAAGCTGGGATGCTGCTTTTACAGCCAATGGACTTTCTTCTGTTTTACATATTACCGTGAAAGAAACCGGCATCAGCAAAGAAGTAGAAGGAAATGTTTATGAGCAGGTAGTTATGCTGGAAGCGGAGAGCAAGATCAATATGAACGGCAACCTGATCAGTATGCAATATTTTACCCAATATTATTATGCCGCCGGAACCGGACTGATACTGACTACTTCAAGTGCCGGTGATTATCATGGCCTGATAGCATGTACCCTGCAATAGACTTCAAAAGCCTGATGAGATTGCATTATCAATAATAAACCGGAAGGCTATAAATATTGCTAAAAAACAAAAGCGCCAAGTGAGCATTCTTCCGGCTTTCGCCTTCTGTTTACTTACCCGACGCTTTTTGGAAAATGTCCACCTTTTGAGGGGTTTCTTTTTTCCGGATTTCCTTCTACCCTGTTACAGGTTTCCGGTCCTCCTGGAGTGCTTCCACCTTTTGAGGGGTTTCTGTCAGCTCCAGCACTTCCTTTTATTGCTAAAATTCCGTGCAGTTGTATATCAAATATAGTTTATCAGTATAGCTGTTTCCAAATTTTTGCCCATTTGATATGCACCCGTTATGCACCTGCTTATCCACCGGGAAACGGGATATTTGGGGGGTTATGCACAAATCGTCAGACGCTCTTTGAGACGTCAGACGCCGACAGACGCTCTTGAAGACGTCAGACGCGGTCAGGCGCTTAGTCGCGCATATTAATATACTGCAAAGGAATACCCAGGTTTCCATTACGGCAGAGTTGGATCACCTCCTGGAGATCATCAATTTTTTTGCCGGTTACTCTTACGAGATCATCATTGATGGAAGCCTGAACTTTCATACCAGAATCCTTGATTAGTTTAACTACTTTCTTGGCATCTTCCTGTGCCAGCCCGTTCCGGACCTTTACTTCTTTTTTCCAGACCTTTCCGCTTTGTGCTCCTTCTTTGGAAGCGTCAAAAGCTTCGGGAGATATTCCCTGTTTATGGGCCCTGCTGATCAATACATCAATCAGCTGCCGCATTTTCATATCATCATCTGTTTCCAGCTTGATGACGAATGTTTTTTTATCTAGTTCAATCACCACATGTGATCCTTTAAAATCAAACCGATTGGTGATTTCCTTGGTGGTAACATTCACAGCATTATCCAATGCCTGTGCTTCTACTTTACTAACAATATCAAATGATGGCATAGCGGGTGGTTTTGGTTGAGGGACAAAGATAAAAAAGTCCCTCCTGGAAAAGAGGGACATTGTATAACTACTGCACTGAAAACTCACAATTTTATTGTCCGCCCTGTCCGACCCGGTTTTGTTCATCCTGGGCAGCACTGTTTCTCCGGCGGGCTGGCTGGTTCTGCTGACTGGTTTTACCAAATCGATAGGTAAAACTGGCTGTTACCTGCCTGTTATCCCATTTATTAGCAATTCTGGAATCAACAATATCATACTGGGTTTTGCCCTGGTAACGCTGCCTCCAGAAAGGATCCCTCAGATTCAGACGCAGCGTGCCTTTACCTTTCAACACCTGTTTTTGAGCGCCAAAACTCAGGACATACATGGGCTCATCCACATTCAGCTGCTGGATACCCCGGGCCCGGTAAAAGCCACTGACTTCAGCTGTAAATCCCTGTTTGATGGTGAAAGTCTGGGTCATATTAATCATGAATGATGTAAAAGACATATCCAGCGGTTTATTTTCATACACCCCTTCATAATGATTATTGAATACATTGATAAATACGTTGGAATTCCACCATTTGGTGAGGGGAACCGGTGCTGTAATAGCGATCCCCACATTCCTGAACCGCGCCACATTATCAGAAGTGAGATACAGCAAATCCCCATCAGGTTTCACTAACTGTGAAATCACATTATTGGTGTTACTGTAATTCAGCGTGGTAATCAGTTTCCCTTTAAAAGAATGGCTTAACTCGAAATTATGGGTGAATTGAGGAAGGAGAAAAGGATTCCCCTTGCGGTATGAAAGAGAATCGAGGAAATAAATAAAGGGATTCAGGTCCTGGTAATTTGGACGTGTGATCCTCCGGCTCCAGGAAATAGTGAACTTGTTACTTTTATCCGCATCATAACTCAGAAATGCACTGGGGAACAGATTCGTGAAGTTGCGGGTGAAACTGGAATCATTGGTAACCTGGTGCCCTTTGGCAATTGTATTTTCCAGGCGAAGTCCTCCCTGCAGAGACCATTTTCCGATTTGACGGTTGGCATTCAGATAAACGGCATTGATGTTTTCTTCATAGATAAAATGATTGGATCGGTTATCATCAATCCATTTACTTCCATCCCATCTGACATAGTTTACCATATTGTCATTGTCCACAATACTGCTCTTCACACCAGCTTCAAGTCTCCCCCCTTTTTTGAATGGATGTACATAATCTGATTTGAGCGACCAGATTTTGATACTGGAGGGTAAGTGCCCTTTGAGTATTAATTGATTGCCGAATGTCTGTCCGTTTCCATCAAAAAAATCCGTGGTCAATGTCATTCTGGACACATTATCATAAACGATATAATCAAGATCTGCTGTCAGTTCCCTTCCGGCTGAATCAAACTGGTGACGATAATTAAAATTAGAACTGAGGTTTTTAAAATTCAGCCGGTTATCTGTTTGGGAAACCATTTGAGAAAGCAGGTTATAATTTTCATCATGGGTGCTGGTGATGGTCCCGGGAGTGGGATGACCCGAAAAAGTGAAGCCGCTGACCACTACCCCGAATGTGTTTTTCTTATCCGCATATACATCGAGGCCCAGTTTAAGGGTATGGTTATTATTGCCGAATTTGAACTGGGTCAGTACATCATTATAACCCAGAATTTTTTTATCAGCATCCAGTTTTATCCGGTTGATCTCCAACTGGCTCCTGCCCCGGAAAGCATTGGGATTATAATTCCCGAAGAAATTGATCTTATTCTTCCGGTAATTAAAACTGATACTGTTCTGTGATTTGGGGATTACATACAAAGTATTCCCGGTTTTAAAAAAACTGGTAGTGATACCGGCCATGATGGAGCCATTGAATCCGGCCATTTTTCCTTTTTTAGTTTTGATATTGATCACACCGGAATTACCTGAAGCATCATATTTGGAAGAAGGGTTGGTCATGATTTCTATCTGGTCAATGGCAGATGCCGGCATGTTTTTCAGCAGGTTGGCCAGGTCAGAAGGTGAGAGAAAAGTGGGTTTACCATCCACCATGATGATAACGCCTGCCTTACCCCGAAGACTGATCGCACCATCATTACTGACCATGATACCCGGTGATTTTTCCAGCACTTCCAGCGCAGTAGCACCTGCATTGGTGGGAGAAGCATCTACATTCACTACCGTTTTATCAATTTTGGATTCAATAAATGGTCTTTGTGCCGTAACCGTTACGGCCCCCATGCTTTTCACAACCGGTTGCAATGCCAGATTTAAAGTCGCATTGCCTGATTCACTTACCTGCAGCAGTTCACTGTACTTTTTTTCCATTCCGGCCGAACTCGCCATCAGCAGGTAGGATCCCGGAGAAATATTTTCAAATTCGTAATGCCCTTCCTTACTGGTTACACTGGCTTTTACCAATGATGAATCTTTTGATTTTAAAAGAGAAACTGTAACAGCTGCAAGTGGCGCATTGGCAGGGTCAGTAATTTTCCCGCTCAGTTTTCCCTGCTGCTGTGCAATGGCGGGCATACCTGCCAGTAACAGGAAGGACTGTATAAACAAATAAATTTTTCTTCTCATGGCTAAGGTTTTTGTTTTTCAGTATAAAGGTGCAGTATGAACAATTCATCTCCATCCTGAATATGACAAGCTTCGTAGATCCCGTGTTAAGGGGTCAGATATTCATGTCAATACACCAACGGTAAACTCATAGGTAAAATTTGCACATATGTTAATCACTGTTAACAATAAAAAAAGTCTCCCTGTATTACAGAGAGACTTTTCATTCATGACTATACTTCTGATTAACTATCTCAGTATTTTATTCACCGGTATTCACCCTGTTCTTTTCATCATCAGCAGCACCCGTTTTTCTTTTGGGAACATTTCCTGTTTTTCCTTTATTAAAGCGATAAGTGAATCCGAGCGCCACCTGTCTTGAATCTCTTCTCTGCTGGAAAGCTGCATCCACATTACTATACTTGATGGTTCCTTTTGCCTGTTGTGACCAGAAAATATCCCGGATACTAAGGCGGAAAGTTCCTTTCCCTTTCATGACCTGCTTGGAAAAGGCTGCATTCATAGCCCCTAAGCCCTGAATCTTAAATACGCCATCTACACCGGGAGTCCGGTAAAATCCACTGAGTTCAGCTCCCCAGGTTTTGGCAAAACGAAACTGGTTAGATACATTGAATAAAGCAGTGGTAGCTCCGATACTCACAAAATCACCATTGAGAATTCCTTTAAACCGGTTGTTAAATACATTGGTATAAAAATTAGCTGTCCACCATTTTTTGATTTGTCCTCCCGCGCTGATCGCGATTCCGAATTGTTCCTGCCTGGCGATATTCTGTTTGCGGATAAAAGTTTCCGTTGAATCCGGATTTTGCTCCAGGATATCGTTGATCATATCGGTTGTTCTGGTATAATTCAGCGTGGTGTTCAGGAATCCCTTAAATGTATGGGTCAGTTCTATATTGTGTGAGAACTGGGGCTGCAAGTTCGGATTACCCTGTTCAAATGTGTATTTATCAAGAAACATAATAAAGGGATTCAGGTCTTCATAATTCGGTCTTTCTATCCTTCTGCCATAGTTCAGTACAAATGAATTATTCTTATTCGCATTGTACTGAATATACATGGTTGGAAAGAGCTGGGTATAATTGCGTTTAAAACGGGTTCCGGTTGTTACTTGCTGACCCTTGGCATTGGTATTCTCTGCTCTCAAACCAAATTGTCCTACAAATTTCTTTCCCAGCGGTCTGCTGTAATTGATATAGGCAGCATTCACATTCTCATCATATATAAAATAATTGCTACGGCCGATATCTTTTACACGGATGCCGTAATTCAGACTGTCATAGATGGCATTATTATCGGTATGAACAAAAGATGTTTTAAATCCTGCTTCCAGTTTTGCTCCTTTAGCGAGTGGATGAACATAATCCATTTTACCGGAGTAGATTTTAATATCCTGTGGAAGGCTACCCAGTAATGTATCAGTTTTGGCATTGGGAATTCCTCCTGCATCAAAATAGGCATTGATCAGATCCTGAGCATTGGTGCTTTTATAACTCAGCAGGTCTGCATCAGCTGTCAGTTCTCGTCCGGTTGAATCAAACACATGTCTGAAGTTAAAATTCGCACCGCCATGTGTCCATTTCTTGTCATTACTGGTTCCTGACATCGTTCTGCTTAACAGTGTATTTCCGGGATTAGCGATCCTTACGTCACTGTTGCTGCTGAATGTACCCGGGTTGTAAAACCCGTTTAACACTACGCCCCAGGTTGTTTTCTTTGTGGCAAAATAGTCCAGTCCGATTTTACCGCTATAAGACTCCCCTCCTTCCCTGATCCTGGTTTCCTGATCAAACAGTGACCTGATTTCTTTTGTATTATTATCGATGAATTTTCGCTGAATAAACAGATCCTGGAAATTCCTGCGATAACTCTGACTGAGGTTAGTAAAGAAATTCACTTTGTTCTTGCGGTAGTTAAAATTAAAAGCATTGCCGATTTTGGGTAAACGGCCCTGTGTATAGGTGGATGAAAGACTTCCGTTATAGCCAAACTGCTTTGTTTTTTTCGTCTTGATATTAATGATTCCGCTATTACCGGCTGCCTCATATTTCGCAGGGGGATTGGTCATGATTTCAATTTGTTCCAGTTGGCTGCTGTTCATATTATTCAGCATATTGGCCAGGTCGGCACCTGATAAATAAGAAGGCCGGCCATCCACATAGACCTGAACTCCCTGTTTTCCCTTCAGGCTGATATTACCATCCTTATCAACAGTTACACCTGGTGATTTCTCCAGCACTTCCATGGCAGTGGTTCCCACATTGGAAACAGCGGCTTCCACATTCACGATAGTCCGGTCAATTTTTTGCTCAATCAGCGGTTTGCGGGCTGTTACGGTAACCCCGGCAATACTTTTTGCCACAGGCACCAGTTCAATGGTTTTAAGACTGATATTGGCCGCAGTGCTGTTGATTTCAACCGTTTCGGAGAATCCAAGGGAATGACCAACGGCAGAAACTTTCACCAGGTATTGCCCCTCTTTCAACCCCTCAAAGCTGAAATGCCCGGCTTTATCGGCCGAACCCATTTTTACAATGGAAGAGTCTTTAGCGCTTAACAGGGTGATTGTGGCCGATTCAATGGTTTTGGTATTTCCGTCGATGACCGTTCCGGAAATAGTTCCTTTTTTTGTTTGTGCCTGACTATCAATCGATAACAAGGCGATAAAGGCAGTAATAATGGCGATTTTATTTTTCATGGCTATACTTTACGTACTAGTTTAAATAAATTACAGTACAAACTTCAGTACTTTGCATTACATAGATCATTGTTTTAAAATGAACGGCCAAATAAAAGGATGGCCGGTCCTGGCTACACGAAATAGGACGCAGGGGTCTTATTTGGGTTACAGCCAGCTGCTGATTAAAGATGAGCGGAAAGTGGAAGGGCCAGACGGAAAAATGGCTTTATAAGCCGAAATCAGCCTTAATCTGATCCTGATAGGTTCTACCGGAACTGATTTGGGTATTCTGCTTATCATCCATGGAGAAAAGGAAACGACCGTTGAAATGTTTGTGCATTTCCACGGATCCGGTCTTTATTGATGATAAAGATTTTTGCACCCTGAAAAATTGTTCAGGAGTTTTTCCTCCAGCAGGGTCAGGGATTGATCAGTCAGGTGCTTTTGACCATCAACTGTATGTATGTAGACATACTTATCCTGCGCTTCCAGGTAACTGATATTTTCAAATTTCAGGAGATTGATTCTGTCGCCGGTTTTTACAGGTAATGCAGTAGCCCTGGCCGGGCTTTTCAGCTCCCTGATGATTTGCTGTAGACCGGTCATATCTATTCCCTGCCCGAGTTTTCCAAACTGCCGGAGCTTTTGGATACTTTGCTGCAGTCTTTCTTCCCGGATGGGTTTGAGGAGGTAATCTATTGAAAAGGTATCAAAAGCCTGGATAGCATATTGCTCGTAAGCGGTGGTAAAAATGATATTGGGTTTATGTTGTAATTTTTCTATCACTTCAAAGCCGGTCATATCGGGCATCTGTATATCAAGAAAAATCAGGTCAGGTAATAAGGTCTCAATCTTTTCAATGGCGTCACCGCCATTGCCGGCTTCTGCAATCACTTCCACCAGGTCTGAATGATCCAGTAAAAGATTCTTCATGAGCCGGCGGGCTGCCGGTTCATCATCAATCACGATTGTTTTGAATACCCTGTTCATTTGATCAGCCTGTTTATATGAATGGTGACCTGTGTTCGTGGATCATTACTGAACTGTACGGCATACATTTCGGGAAAGAGCAGGTCCAGTTTATCAAAAACACTTTTTACGCCATAGCCGGGGCTGATTGATTCCGGAAAAGCGGGACCATTATCGGCGATATTCAGTTGCAGCCCCTCTCCTTCTTTACATACCTCCACCAGTATCTCCGTCATCCTTCCGGTTGCTTTTAAACCATGCTTTACCGCATTTTCCACAATGGGCTGCAGCAGGAAGCGGGGCACCAGGTTATAGGCACAATCGTCTGCTACGCTGATCTGATAATTCAACTGATCTTCAAAACGTATCTTTTCAATTTGCAGGTACACTTCCGCCATAGCCACTTCATCCCTCACCGTGGAATAATTATTATCACTATAGTTAATACTGTATCGGAACAGATCAGCAAGGGCAATGGTCATCTTTCTGCCTTTTTTCCCATCAGTAACAGCCAGGTCAGCTATGGAGTTGAGTGCATTGTAAAGGAAATGCGGGTTGATCTTGGAATGCAGGGCATCCAGTTCCGCCTTGGTCTTTAATTCTCTGAGCCTGCTCAGTTCCAGTTCCTTCAGATCAAATTTTCTTTGCCGTTCGATTCCCAGGTAACTGATTACAATATAAATGAGCCCGGCTGTAACCGCCAGGTATATACTGTTACTGATGATATATTGAAGGATGGGGATAATACTTTTACCATAGAGCAGGTAACTCAAAGGAATATTAATGGCAAGCGTTGAAATCACCAGCGTAGCCAGAATAAGGAGGTTATGGACCAGGAAAGATTTCTTTTTCAGGTAACTATTTTCAGCTACCAGCCTGGCCAGGTTATAAATAAAAAGGGTGCAGGCTGTTGCCGAAATGAACTGTCCCCCGATAGCCCATCCCCAACCATATTTTTGCAGCATCACAAAAAAACCGCCGCTTAAAGGGACCATGGCTACAGACAAGGAGAAAATGGCCAGCCAGGCCACAATATTTTTTCTCAGGAGTTCATTCCTGACTGAAGACTTAAATAAGAGTTTGAAATTTGCCAGGAAATAAAGACCTACCCCTGCAAAGATCAGGGAAACAAGAATCAGCAAACTATATTCCAGCAGGCCGGGTGGGTTCATGCGGGCAAGTTAAAAAAACTGCCGGTAAGGGGTCCTCCCTGTTCGCCAACTGTTTAATTTGAGGAGTGAACGGAGTATATTGCAGTAAATTTTCCTGATGATTATTGATTACAGATCCGATACCGTTACCAGGCCTGGCCCCGGTATGCTGGCGGCCATGTCAACTGCCAGGGTTGGTGATGACGTTTTTGGTGAAGATCCCTCTATTAATGAGCTGGAGCAAATGACAGCCACCCTGTTCGGTATGGAAGCAGCCCTTTTTTGCCCATCCGGTACCATGACCAACCAGATTGCCATTAAATGCCATACACAAGCCGGAGATGAAGTGATTTGTGACGAGTCATCACATGTATACCAGTACGAAGGCGGAGGAATTGCTTTTAATTCCGGTGCCTCTGTTAAATTAATACAAGGCAATCTGGGACGGATTACTGCAGAACAGGTAGCAGCAGCCATACAACCCGATGATGTACACCGGCCACATACAAGCCTGGTTTCACTGGAAAATACTTCTAATCGCGGCGGGGGCAGTTGTTATGAACTGGCCGAAATCAAAAAAATTCAGGCGCTTTGCCGTGAAAGAGGACTGTCCTTTCATTTGGACGGTGCCCGGCTTTGGAATGCAATGGTTGCCCGGAATGAATCTGCAGTACAGTATGGTGCCGCTTTTGACAGTATCTCCGTTTGTCTGAGCAAAAGCCTGGGTTGTCCGGTAGGCAGTTTATTAGTAGGTAAAAAAACACTGATCCATAAAGCCAGGAGGATCCGTAAAGTTTTTGGAGGAGGCATGCGGCAGGCTGGCTTTTTGGCCGCAGCCGGTATCTATGCTTTACAAAATAATATCAGCCGGCTGGCAGAAGATCATCAACATGCAAAGACACTGGCTGCAGCACTGGCTGAAAAGTCATTTGTAAAAATGCTGCTGCCTGTTGAAACCAATATTATCATTTTTGAACTGAAGGAAGGCCACAGTGCTCCTGATCTGGTTGCCAGACTGAAAGAAGCGCAAATCTATGGATATGCCATTGCACCGAACCGGGTGAGGCTGGTTGTGCACCTGGATATTTCAGCAGACATGATTCAGCAAACCATTGACACTATCAAAAAGTATTAGATGCTACCCAAGATCAATCCAACCAGTACCGCTGCCTGGCAGCAACTGGCGGCACATGCAACTGAAATGAAACAGGTTCATATGCGGGAATTATTCCGGCAGGATCCTGACCGGTTCCGGAATTATGCTTCCTGTATCACTGATATCGTATTTGATTATTCTAAGAATATTATCACTGATCATACCCTTAAACTATTGATACAACTGGCTGAAGAATGCCGGGTAAAAGATGGTATCAGGGCCATGTTCAATGGTGATCCGATCAATGAAACCGAAAACAGGGCGGTATTGCATACGGCCCTTCGGAATTATTCTGATCGACCCGTTTATACTGGCGGACATGATATCATGCCACAGGTGCGGGAAGTACTGCAGCAAATGAAAAATTCTGTGCTGCTGTTCACTCCGGTAAATTCAGCGGCTATACCGGGAAGAAAATAAAATATATTGTCAATATTGGTATTGGGGGCAGTGATCTCGGCCCCTATATGGTGACGGAGGCTTTAAGACCTTATTGGAAGAAAGGAATACAAACCTTCTTTGTTTCCAATGTGGATGGTACCCATATAACAGAGACCCTGAAAAAAGTTGATCCGGAGCGGACCTTGTTCCTGATTGCTTCTAAAACATTTACCACACAGGAAACCATGACCAATGCCCATACCGCAAGGGAATGGTTTTTGTCATCTGCCAAAAAGGAAAAACATATTGCCAGTCATTTTGTGGCGCTTAGTACAAATGAAAAAGAAGTAACCCGTTTTGGCATTGACAAAGAAAATATGTTTGCCTTCTGGGATTGGGTGGGTGGACGTTATTCACTCTGGAGTGCCATTGGCCTCTCCATTGCCCTGACCATTGGATATAAGAATTTCGAAGCCTTGCTGGAGGGAGCTTATCATGCGGATGAACATTTCTCCACGACCCCCTTTGATAAAAATATACCAGTGTTAATGGCCTTGCTGGGCACCTGGTACACTAATTTCTGGGGCGCGCAATCAGAAGCCATCCTTCCCTATGATCAATACCTGCACCGCTTTGCTGCCTATTTTCAACAGGGAAATATGGAAAGCAATGGCAAGAGTACAGACCGGAATGGAGAAGCTGTAGAGTATGCTACTGGTCCGGTGATCTGGGGCGAACCCGGCACCAATGGTCAGCATGCATTTTACCAACTGATCCATCAGGGAACGGTTTTGATTCCCTGTGATTTCATCGCTCCTGCACAAAGTCATAATGAATCCGGGGATCACCATATCAAACTGTTGAGCAATTTCTTTGCGCAAACAGAAGCCCTGATGAACGGAAAAACAGAGCAGGAAGCGGAAGCTGAACTGGCTAAACAAGGATTGTCTCCGGAAGCAATGGCAAAATTACTGCCTTATAAAGTCTTCAGTGGTAACAGACCCACCAACTCAATCCTGGTTAAAAAAATCACTCCTTTCACCCTTGGAGAACTGATTGCTTTGTATGAACATAAAATATTTGTGCAGGGTATTATCTGGAATATTTTCAGTTTTGATCAGTGGGGCGTCGAACTCGGGAAGCAGCTGGCCAATAAAATTTTACCTGAACTGGCTGGTGAAGAAAAAGTAATATCGCATGATTCTTCCACCAATGGACTGATCAATGCCTGGAAGGAAATGAGAAAATGATGTGACTTTCAATAAACTCAGCTTATGAAACATCTTCTTATACTTGGAGGCCTGAGCAGTTTATCCGCTTTGGCTACAGCCCAGCAAAAGGAACTGTTTGATATCAATCGGCATTTAAAGGGGAACAAACAGTTCAGCATTCCATCTGAAAAAGCCTTTCCATTGACATCAGGTCCTGCAGATCCCAGCCGGTTATTATTGCAATACCGTTTACCCAATGGAGATGGCATATACAACCAATCCATTTACCGGATGCCCGTTATTATTCCGGAATCCAATTCAGACTGGATTCCCAATCCAGGATTAAGCCGGCGATTAAATAAAGTAATTTTCGGATGGCCAATGAAATCAGCTCCTGGCACTATTCCTAATACGGCACCAAAGATCTCCTGGTAAAAACTATATAATTGTCCTGCAACTACAACCAGCTGATGCTGGTTTTTTTATGTCCAATCCTTAAAGAGATTGCATAAAAAAAGCCCCCTGCAAGCAGGGGGCTTTGGTTTTTATACTTTTCAGATTACTTGGCTTGCTTGATCACAAATCCCGAAACTGCTTTCTTCGTGTACATATCGATCACTTTCACCAGGTAGATACCGGCTGGCTGCATAGTCAGGTCGACATCGAAGCGCTGGTAGTGAGGAGAAGTAACATTAGAGAGCATGATATCACGGCTCATCACTTCGCTACCTGCAGAGGTGAAGATCTGGATTCTTCTCTTCTCAGAAGTTACGCCAGGATAGTACAGTCTGATCTGGAACTGACCGCTATTCGGGTTCGGATACAGCCAGAGTTTTTCACCGGCTTCAGCCTCGATCAGCAGTTGGTTAGAAGAGTTACGGCAACCGTTGATATCGGTTACTGAAGCCTGGTAAACACCCAGTCTGTCGATATCAGCAACAACACTGTTGGTTGAACCAACAATCGGGCTGCCATCTCTTGTCCATGCCCAGTTTGGTGTAGCATTCGGAGCTGGTGTACTGCTTCCTGTGATGGTTGAAGTACCGTTCGGTAACAAGGCCAGTTTTGTTGCTGAAATGGTCACCGTTGGAAGTGCATTCACAGTCAGTTTTACCACATTGCTGGTAAAGCTGCCAGCGCAAGGACTGGTAGTTACACCTACACGGTAAAGGAAGTTATTCATATCAACCGGAGCTGATCTGGTAACGCCTGTCAGTGTTAATGTACTGGAAGTAGCACCACTGTATACTCCGGTATTACTTAAGTTAGACCATGTAAGACCGTTATCTCTGGATTCCTGCCACTGATAAGTCCAGGGACCACCAGGTGCAGTAACAGTAAATGATGTGGTTCCACCTACGCATACTGATCTGTCAACCGGCTGAGTAACTGATCCAAGCGGCTGCAATACTGTTACAGGAATAACTGTAGCAGGAGATACGCAGGAAGGAGCAGCGGTTGTATAAACTACAGAATAGTTGGTATTCGCTGTTGGATTCACATAAATAGTAGTTCTGGAATCACCGGCATAAGGTACTGTTGCACCCGCATCCAGCCACATTGTGTTTGGAGTAGCAGGGTTAGATGACCAAACACCGGCAGCAGGTGCACCATAAATAATGGTTACGCTCCAGCTGAGGAGGTTACCAAAGTCGCCAGGTCCGAGATCACACATACCGAGTGTCCAGGTACCATTCACGTTGGCCGGGTTTTGGAAATTGGTCCATGAACTGGTTGTGGTTGGCAGGTTATTCGGACCTACACCAATTGTATTATACCTGTCAGCTCTGAAGATACCCGTTCTTGGAGCAGGAGCACCACTGATAGCAGGACGTGTATTATCTGAACTAAATACTGTATTAGTGAAATTGGCAGTACTGTTACTACCGGTACCATCATTAATAAGACCGATCAGGTTGATCACATCACCACTAGGAGCACCCAGGTTCATTATCAGGTCACCAGCCCAGGTATGTGTCATCGTATAGGTCAGTCTTACTTCTGTGATCACGGCATTTGAAGGAATACCACTCACTGTAACGGTACGGTTGATACCATTTGGTGTATTATCAGGAACTGCTGCGGGAAGACCTGCAGAAGCATTGAATACAGCTGTTGTTGGAGAAGTGGCATTGGTCAATGTCAGCGGAAGAATTGTACCACGGCAGATGGTTGCACTGGTTGGGTTAACAGTTGCGACCAGCGGAACTACAGTTAAAGTAGCAGGCGCTGTAAAATCAATCGCCGTACATGGGTTAGAATAATAAGCCCTGAACTGATAGCCAGACAATGTTGAAGGCACACCAGTCAAAGTAATTGCATTGGTAGTAGCTCCGGAGAATACTACACCGGCAGGTCCTACACCATTGATTACATTCTGCCAGATACCAGCAGCTGAAGTTCTGTATTCCCAGCCAATAGAAGGCAGGGAAGCAGCACCGATATTGATAGTGAAAGTAGCATTAGCTGAACACTGTACGGTAGCATTATTAGGTCCGGTTACATTTGTAAATGCCACACAAGGCTGGATATTTACATTATAATCTTCGGCTTCTCCGAATGTGCTTGCAGTAGCACCACAGGCCTGAGTGGAACCTGGTGAAGTTGGGTTATCATCACCACCTCTTACCCTCAGACGGGTTGTACCAATGTTTGTACCGGCAGGGATCGTAACATTAATAGTTACTGTACCATTCGCTCCGGGATCACCGGTACTGCCGAGGAATTCACCGGCATCATCAAAGTCACCATCCCTGTTATAGTCAATCCAGGCAGCACAACGCTGACCGAATGTATCAGGACCAACTGTGATAGAAAGCGGATAAGTAGCGCCCTGGATTAATACCGGGGCAGGTACTGCACTATAGAAGGTATATGGAGGAGCAGAACAGGTTGTTACATTGTTCAGCGTACCAAACTGTACCTGGCGATATAATCACCAAATGCACATCCGCTAGTATAGGTTGGTGTACAATAGCAATTATCAATATTATCCATGGTTACCTGAATCGGATTAGAAGTTCCAGTATTACCGGAACAGGTTACCTGGCAACGATAGTAAGTAGCAGTAGTCTGGTTACCGGTATAAGTAGGATTGGTTGCACCAGTAATATTGGTATATGTACCTGTTAATGTAGCTGATCTTTGCCACTGGTAAGTAACGCCACTTCCAGGAGTGGAATTCTGCAGACTAAGTGTAAAGTTGGCACTGGGACATACAAGGGTAGAAGAAGCAAGCGTATTACCCGGAGTAGGAGTACCAGAACAAGGAACTGAAGAACAAATTGGTAAGTCTACAGTCAGTGTATAGTTTGAAGCAGTTTGCAAAGCATTAGGTGAGAAAATTACAAAAACCAGCGTCTGACCTGATGCTATAACTGCACTGCATGAAGTTGCAGCCGGAGGCGTGCCACTGCTTAAACCTGGGTCAGTTAAAAAGTTAGTCGCAAGATTATTAGGATCAAAACTGTTCAGATACACACCAAATTCAATATTGGTAGTAGCATCTGTACTTGTAAGTGTAAAGGTTGCACACTGAGATAAACCAGATGTATTGGTCCAGGTGTGTGTATCAAAAAATGTATTGGCTGCAAAGGGGGCGGCAAATGGTTTAGGTCCAGGACAAACACCCTGTACGCCATTTCTATTAAGCCTTTGTGACATTGTTGGATCAGGCGCACCCAGTGATCCGGTGAAAGTGGCACAAACAGCCTCCGTACCATTTCTCACAATTCCGGTTACTTTCCGGTTAGGCAATCCTGCATCATTATCAGATTTGGGATCGACTGGCCTTCTTTGAGCATTAATAAATGCTCTTTTAGCGTCCGTCAAACCCTTTGCGACTTGTTTGGCTCCCGGGGTCAATCGGTTGGACTCCTGTGCTGAGCTCACTTGTGCATTGAATGCTAAAACAAGAAAGAGAGCGAGCATCTTAGCACAAAAAGACCATAATTTTCTTTGCGTAAATTTTGGTTGCATATTTTGTATTTTAAATGAATAACAGTCCCCGGCTAGCAGTCAATGGCCGGAAAACAGGCCGTAAGATAATTTTTTTTTAGTATTTACAAGAAAAATTTAACATCACCACTTATCCACCTCTTCTGTGCCATTTTCTGAGGCTGAAGCACTTGCTTCAATATTGGCGGCCGGGGCTTCTTCTGGCTGGCTAACAGGTGTTTCGGTGACAGTAACTGCCTCCTCCCTGTACTGGCCCTCCCCCTGTTCTGCTTCATCATGATTAAAGGCATCAAAGTCGAAATCAGGCATCAGGTCAGTTTTAACGTAATCTACCGCTTCACCCAGGGCTTTGATAAACTTATTAAAATCTTCCTTGTAGAGGAAAATCTTGTGCCGGTCATACCCGTTGTCATCAAAACGTTTACGGCTTTCGGTAATAGTCAGGTAATAATCATTGCCCCTGGTAGCTCTCACATCAAAGAAGTAAGTCCTTCTTTTGCCTGCACGGATCCGCTTACTGTAGATGCTTTCCGCTTTTTTTTCATTTTGATCGTACGACACTGTCAATTGTTTAGCAGTTAAGGAAAAGAGTTTTGGTCAGATTCTACAAATTTATCAATGTTTTTGAAACAGCCAAATCTGTGATTTTGACTGTCTTCTGCTAAATATGGCTCAAAACTATCCCATTGCCCGGGTTTTAGTCCTCCCAAACAACCAACTGCCTTCTTGCCGGCCTGATTTGACAACAGATAAACTTCCCTTTTCTTCCCACTTATATTATATAGGTCCCCTTGATAACAGAAAGAGATAATATATTTTTCATTCAGTGGTACCAGCCGCTGAAAATCCGGGCCAGAACTAATATAATACTCAGAAAATCAAACATTTATTATTCTTCCTCCGAATCTCCGGGACTGGCTTGTTGTCGCTCGTACATGGCAGCATAGTACCCGGCTTTAGCTATTAATTGAGTGTGGGTTCCTTGCTCTGTAATCATGCCGTCCTCAAGCACAATGATTTTATCGAATTGTAAAAGCGAGAAAATCCGGTGAGTGATAATAATAGCGGTTTTATTGCTGAGATAAGCATCGAGCTGTCCAATGATTTCTTTTTCTGTTCTCGCATCAACGGCACTGAGGCAGTCATCAAATATTACAAAGGCGGGATCTTTGATCAGTGCCCTGGCAATCGATATCCTTTGTTTTTGGCCTCCGCTGAGTGTAACTCCCCTCTCTCCCACCATCGTATCATACTTTTCTGTAAAGCCGGCAATTTCCCGGTCAACACTGGACTGTCTGGCTGCTTTTTGTACCTGTTCCATTCCGGCTTCCTGCAGTCCAAAACTGATATTGCCATTTACCGTATCACTAAATAAAAAAACATCCTGGGGCACGTAACTGATCTGCTCCCTTAAAGATTTCAGATCAAAATTTCCAATGGCCTGTCCATCCAGTTGTATACTACCATTGTCTGCATCATACATTCTCAATAATAACTGGGCAATCGTTGATTTTCCGCTTCCGGTGCGCCCAATAATGGCCACCTTCTCCCCTTTTTTAATTTCTAATGTAAAATCCTTCAGTGCATGAATACCGGTATGCGGATAGGTAAAATTGACTTTTTGAAAACTGATATTTCCCTGCAGGGAACCCTTTACTGCATTTTCGCTGTTCCGGATAATCGGTTCGGTGTCCAGAAATTCATTGATTCTTTTCTGCGAGGCAGCGGCTCTCTGAATCATACTGGCCGTTAATCCAATAGCACTGACCGGGAATGTGAGCATATTAATATAGATCACAAATTCAACAATGGTATTGATACCAATATTGTGACCACCCTGTATATAATATAGACCGCCGATCATAATGGTGAACAGGGTACTGAGTCCGATCAATAAAGTAATGGATGGAAAATAGATGGCTTCTACTTTGGCAAGACCCATCGCATTCCGTTTATAGTCTTCGCTGTTCCTTTCAAAAAAGCCCAGCATGGCCTTTTCCTGTACAAAGGATTTGATTACCCGGATGCCGGAATAGGTTTCCTGTGCATTGGTGGTTAAAGCCGATAAGGATTCCTGTATCTGTTCGCTTTTTTTGTGGATCGTATTATTGATCAGGTAAATGGTAATGGCAAGTATTGGCAATGGCGCCAGTACATACATCGTCAGCTGCGCATCTCTTGAGCATAAAAAAAACACTCAGGAATCACAGCCACCAGGTTGGCAAGGTACATGATGGCCGGACCGGTAAACATTCTGACCCTGCTCACATCTTCCGCAATCCGGTTCATCAGGTCGCCGGTACTATGGGTTTAAAAAGCCGGTATCCAGCCGCTGATAATGCCGGTAGATCTCGTTCTTCTGATCATATTCAATAAAGCGGCTCATCACAATGATGGTTTGCCGCATTAAAAAGAGGAAAAAACCACGTAGCAAGGCCAGACTGAGGATCACAATACCACAAAGTGCCACGATTTTACCAATACTCATCCCGCCACCACTCAATCTGGCTATAAAAAGTTCTACCAGGGCGTCATAGTCGGCTGGTTTGGAAGGTGCCTTATAACCCGGCAGGTGCAGCTCTTTTTGAACATGATCTATAATGAATCCGGTGATTTGGGGAGAGAGTACGTTAAAATAGTTGGACAGGAATACAAAAATCACCCCTCCACCCAGCCTGACGCGGTATTTCCAGAAGTATTTATTGAGACTGCCAAGCTGTTTCACAAAAAAATTTAGACGAAGTTAAATGATAGATTGCTAATCGTTTGGGGGGAATTAATTGCATCCGTACATTTGCGCCGGAGAGATGGCAGAGCGGTCGAATGCGGCGGTCTTGAAAACCGTTGAGGTGAAAGCCTCCGGGGGTTCGAATCCTCTCTCTCCGCTTAAATCCCGATTATAGATCGGATTTTTTCATTTTATGCCTTTTATACTTATATATTAAAAAGCCTGAAAGACGATGGTTATTATTATGGGCACACTGCTGATATTGATAACAGACTAAGTATACATAACGGCAAAAAAGTAAGAAGTACAAAAGCCAGAACTCCCTTCGTGATACATTACTTTGAAACTTTTGAAACAAGATCTGATGCTTATTTACAAGAAATGTTCTTTAAATCAGGTGAAGGAAAAAAGTACTTGAGAAATAAGGGGATAATTTAAAGATGGCAGCTCATAGGATCCTGCGGTTCAAAGGATCCTTCGGAAAAAAAAACGTTGAGGTGAAAGCCTCCGGGGGTTCTGCAAAGCATCCTGTGGAGAATCCCTCTCTCTCCGCTTAAATCCCGATTATAGATCGGGATTTTTCATTTTATGCCTTTTTATACTTATATATTAAAAAGCCTGAAAGACGATGGTTATTATTATGGGCACACAGCTGATATTGATAACAGACTAAGTATACATAACGGCAAAAAAGTAAGAAGTACAAAAGCCAGAACTCCCTTCGTGATACATTACTTTGAAACTTTTGAAACAAGATCTGAAGCTTATTTACAAGAAATGTATTTTAAGTCGGCTGATGGGAAAAAGTATCTGAGGGATAAAGGGATAATTTAAAGATGGCAGCTCATAGGATCCTGCGGTTTAAAGGATCCTTTGGTCCAAAGGATCCTTCGGTCCAAAGGATCCTTCGGAAAAAAAAAACGTTGAGGTGAAAGCCTCCGGGGGTTCTGCAAAGCATCCTGCGGAGAATCCCTCTCTCTCCGCTTAAATCCCGATTATAGATCGGGATTTTTTCATTTTATGCCTTTTATACTTATATATTAAAAAGCCTGAAAGACGATGGTTATTATTATGGGCACACAGCTGATATTGATAACAGACTAAGTATACATAACGGCAAAAAAGTAAGAAGTACAAAAGCCAGAACTCCCTTCGTGATACATTACTTTGAAACTTTTGAAACAAGATCTGATGCTTATTTACAAGAAATGTATTTTAAGTCAGTTGCTGTATATCATAAAAGATCGCATGATTACACATCGACTGAAATCGTTAGCTGCTACAGTATGTTGAGGAAAAGTTTCTTTGATTTTTTAATCCCTGCCATTCACCACCACCCTGCTCTCCAAAACAGTTTGATGAGGGATACTGATATCCATCCCTTTGGAATCAATCAGCCTGAACAGGATCTCAGCCGCTTTTTCCGCCTGCTGATATGGAAATTGTTCCACTGAAGCAACAGGAGGTTCATCGAGGTAACTGGTGATGGGGAGGTTGGCATAACTTACGAAGCTGATATCCTTATTAATTGCCAATCCCTGTTGCCGGCTGTACCGGATGGCTTCGAGGGCCACATAATCATTGAATGCAATGACCGCAGTTGGCGGATGCCGCAACGCGAGGAGCTTGTGCATGGCATCCCTTGTTTTTTCCATGCTTAAATCAGTGGTAACCACCAGGGCATTATCTGCTTTTAGTTTGTTTCTCTTTAACCCTTCAAGATAACCCTGCAATCTTTGTTTTGAATGAATCAGGGTTTCAGGCCCTTTAATAAATCCGATGTGCCGGTGTCCCCTTTCCACCAGCCAGTCGATCAGCTCAGCCGAACTATTTTCCAGATTACAGGAAACTGAATAGGCTTCCGGCATTTCAGGCACCCGGTCAAAATAAACCACCGGAATATTATAGCCTTTCAACTGATCAAAATGAGTATATGATTTGGTGGATTTAGAAAGCGAGACAATGATACCATCCACTCTTTGCTTTCGCATGGCTTCCACAATCTGCTCTTCCCTTTTTACATCATCATGTGACTGACCGATCAGCACGGTATATCCGTTTTTCGTAGCCACATCCTCAATTCCATTGATGGCCATTGAAAAATACTGTTCCCCGAGACTGGGTAAAATAAGACCCAGCGTCATGGATTTTCCTTTTTTAAAAGAAATAGCCGCCTGGTTGGGTTCGTATTTTAAAGCCTCCGCCAGTTGTTGCACCTGTGTCCGGGTACGGAGGCCAATACTCGGATGATTGTGCAGTGCCCTGGAAACAGTAGACACCGACACATTGAGCTGCCGTGCAATTTCTTTTATGGTAGTAGGTTTCTGATCCATATAGATTCAACATCTGCAAGGTATAAAATAGTGAATAGAAATAAGTAAGATAAGAGGAGAAATACAAAAAGCGGTGACCGTAGATTGAAAAATTGATTGATGCCGCTTCTGTGCAGCGGGCGGTAATTAAAATCATTTGGAAGATATGTTCCGATTGCCGTAACTTACAAATAGCAAAATAAATCTTGATGCATACAGTAGCAGCAGTACTATCCAGAAAGAATGTTAGCCCGGTTTCAGTTAACCCGGGAACCACGGTACTGCAGGCATTGCAGATTATGTCTGATAAAAATATTGGCTCCGTGATTGTGATGGAAGGATCCGTTTTCAAAGGCATTATAACGGAAAGAGATTATTCCAGAAAAGTAATTTTGAAAGGAAAGAGTTCGACAGATACCCGGGTGGAAGAGATTATGTCAACCGATCTCCCTGCCGCCAAACCCAATGACACGATTGATCATTGTATGGCTGAAATGACGCGTTTAAATATCCGTTATATGCCGGTTTTTGAGAATGACCAGTTGACGGGTATTATTTCCATGAGTGATGTGGTAAAAGAAACCATACTATCTCAGAAGGAAACCATCCATCAATTACAGACCTATATCAGCAGCTGACTTACACACTCATTAAATACAAGCGAAGCCCCGTAAGGCTTCGCTTTTTTTTGTACCCGCCGGAGAGGGTGTTGGGATATTACGATATTTAGATATTAGGATATTGCTTCGCCCGCCGTAGCCTTGTGAAGGAGGGAGATATTATGATATTCAGATATTAGAATATTGAGATATTGCTTGTCCGTCGAAGCTTTAGCGAAGGCGGGTATTAGATATTAGGATATTTAGATATTGGGATATTTCAACTCCATGAATCCCGACTGATAGATTGAAGGCTGTAGACTGTTGACTGCCGACTGAAGACTGTTGACTGACTCACGACTCTAGACTCAAGACTCCGGACTCTCCTTCTCCCTCACGACCACCAGTTCTTTCAAATCCACCTGCATGGGCAATAAACCGATTTTTACAACGGCTCTCTTGCCCCTTATCTCGATCACTTCACCTACCTGGTGATTCTTTTTCATTTTTACTTTTAAACCCACCCTGATCTCGTCTGCTGTTTCCTTAAATTTTGAATCAATCTGCTTCTGCATCTTGCTCACTACTTTCTTCTCATCTTTTTTTAACAACAGATCCCCGATCAGTTTGGTCACTTTGTTTTTGTTCTCTTCCTTCCTCCATTCCAATACCATCTGTTTCAGCTTCCGCTCCATGTCCTTCAGATAGGCCATGCGCTCCTCTGATATCTTATTTTGTTCCCGCAACAATTCCACCTGCTGGCGATGCTTCTCCTTATCCATTAACTGCTGCATTTCCTTTTTCAGCTTTTCATTCTCCCGCAACAGACTGTTGAGCTCTTTTTCTTTCTGCTGCAAACCCTGCAGGTCCTGTTCGGTTCGGTTCAGCAATTTGTCGAGCCTGAAATGATCCTCATCCACCAGCTGACGGGCCCGGCTGATTAACTGCGGATTCAAACCAATTCGTTCTGCAATGGAAAATGTATAGGAGCTGCCGGGTTTCCCGATCAGTAACTTGTATAGTGGCTGCAGTTTTTTCTCATCAAAAGCCATGGCTCCATTAACGATACCGGATGTTTTGCCAGCCATCACTTTCAGGTTCAGGTAATGGGTAGTAACAATACCATACGCATGTTTCTTCAGCAATTCCTGTAAAATCACTTCTGCAAATGCTCCTCCCAGACTGGGATCACTCCCACTACCCAGTTCATCTATAAAAAACAAAGTCCGCCCGTTGGCCGCTTCCATGAACTGCTTCATATGCAGCAAATGACTGCTATACGTGCTTAATTCAAATTCGATGCTCTGCGTATCCCCGATATGGATCATCAGCTGTTTGAAAATTCCGAAACTGGAAGAAGGATGAACAGGTACCAGCAATCCGCTCTGTACCATCATCTGCAAAAGCCCAACCGTTTAGCGGGATGGTGGGTTTACCAGTGCGTTGATTATAGAGATATAAGAGCGGATGATAAGCTTCCACGAGGTGAATCCCCGCTTTATCTGTCACCGTAGGATATTCTGCTTTGATTTCAATGGCCAGCTTGGCCTTGGCCCGGATGAAATCATATTCACCTACAACCGTATGCCAGTCCTGCAATATGGAAGCATATAAGGCCAGTTTCCCCGTCAGTTCCCGCAGTATTCTGTATATCTCTTTTTGTTCACTGCTTTCCAGGTCACTGATAATATTATTGAGTTCAATGGTTTCTTCGGGTTCTACAAATGCAGTTTTACGGCTGTCACTTTCCCCGTGTAGAACCCCTTTCACAGTTCTCTTTTGTTCTGCCAAAACTGCCAGTACCCTGCGGCCACTCATAAAACTTTCTTCAATCTCGGCCAGGTAACCCTGCTTATTCAGTTTGGCAACAATCTTTTCAAACAAACGGCGCAGTTCATTTCTTTTCCGGAAGAGACTCATCCGGATCGTCTTGAGATCCTCAGAGGCATTGTCCCTGATCTGTCCATATTCATCCAATACCTCACTGATCAGTTCGGCGATGAGTTTTTCATAATAAGTCTGACTGATCACTTTCGTTAAAGCGGGGAAGGCTTCCCTCCTTTCTGCATCAAACCAGCGGAACAACTTTTCCATGCTTTCTGCCAGCTTACGGATCAGTTGTAACTCATCAGCATTCAATACGGAACCAGGGATCGACAATAATTTAAATTCCCGGGAAAGATTAAGGATATGATCATTGGGAAAATAGATAGCATTGGAGAGCAACTGACGGTATTCATGACTTTGCCGGAGATCTGTTTCCACAAAATCCAGCCGGGTATGTATCCGCAGATCCGCTGCTTTCTGACGGGCATAGTCTGCCTGGCAATAGTTGACCAGCAGTTCTTTTACCTTATTAAATTCCAGTTGTATTCCGGCGGATTCCGGGAAAAGTTTCATTCGCTCCAGTGTATTTGCCGTGCGAAATTAAGGACTCCTTACTGACCATTGCTTTTCTCTTTGATCTGTAGCTCTTCCCAGGGGGTGGAACCGTCTTTTTCGCGGGTAAAAATGAACTGATCACTGTATCCAATCACGATCTCGGCCGTAGTGTACACTTTACAGCCTTTTAAAAGGTGTCCCCCGATGGATTTGCCCGTACTGTCGCTGATGCCGATATGCAGGTGTGATCCATTCTTGCTGATGGTTCCCGACAAACTGATGATTTCAAAATGTCCGCTGCCGGTATCCCCTTCCGGCTGATTGGCAAACCGAATAGCATAATCGGTCAGGCTGCCCGCACAGGTCACCACCCATCCGGCTTCGATATTTTTTTCTTTCGCCAGTTGCTCCAGTTCTTCCCTGATGTCTGCCCCAGGCTTCAGTCGAAGGGCCAATACCTGACTGTTCATATTCTTGTTATTTTTGGTTTGGCAGGCTGCCAGCATGCCTATCGTTAAAATGATAATAAATCGTTTCCAACCGCATCCGATACCCTGAACCATTCGTAGATCATTTTGTTAATAAAATAGCAAAAACCGGAAATGTCCTGCAACTTACCAATTGCCTTCCATCCCGGAAACTAAATTGCAGACGTTATCTAAAAATCACCTCACATGAAATGGATATTTGGTTTATTGATCAGTGGATTGGCCGTACTGGGCTCCTGCGCCCAGGGTACGAATCATGAAAATAAAACTGCTACCATCAAAAAAGTAATGGAGACCCCTCATATGACAATGCAACAACCCACATCCGGTCAAACAGATACCGCCACATTGGCCAATGGCTGCTTCTGGTGTACTGAAGCCATCTTTGAACAACTCGATGGCGTGATCAGTGCTGTCTCCGGATATACCGGTGGCGAGGTGGAGAACCCGACTTATAAAGCAGTCTGCTCAGGCGAAACCGGTCATGCCGAATGCCTGCAAATTGTTTATGACCCCTCAAAAATCAGTTTTGATGAACTGCTGGAAGTATTCTGGCAAACCCATGACCCTACTACTCTTAACCGCCAGGGCGCAGATGAAGGCACCCAATACCGCAGTGGTATCTTTTACCATAATGCCGAACAAAAAGCAAAGGCTGAAAAATACAAGGCCGAACTCGATAAAAGCGGTGCTTTTGATCGTCCTATCGTAACCGAAATCACTCCATTCACGAAATTCTACCCGGCTGAGGATTATCACCAGGCTTATTTTGACAATAATGAAAACTCAAATCCTTATTGCAAAATTGTGATCAGGCCCAAACTGGATAAGTTCCAGAAAGTTTTTAAAAACAAACTGAACAAGGATTAATAAGGGCAGTATTACTGCAACTTCACCCTTCTCAGTTCCAACAGATTCAGGGCATTGGGTTGAAAGCCTTTTACATTTGGCTGTACCAGGTGTACCACTTCATCATACCATAGTGGCACCACCGGTGCATCGTTGATCATCAACTGATCAGCCTGCCGGTAGAGTATATAACGGAGACTATCATTATTTTCCCGGATGGCTTTTTCAAATAATTCATCAAAAGCCGGATTCTGATAACGGGTATAGTTGGGAGGTGCCGGGTTTTTTGAATAAAACACGGACAGATAATTCTCTGCATCCGGATAATCGGCAATCCAGCTTCCCTGAAAAAAGATGCTTTGGAAGAAGAAGTCATGGTGAGCAAAAGGGACTTTTGCAGCACTTCCACCTGAACCGGAATGCCGGCTTCGTCCAGTTGTTTGGCAATAAAATTGGCCATGTCGGCATAAATGGCCACCGTTAACAAACGAATCTCCGGTAAACCTTTTCCATCCGGATATCCCGCTTCCGCTAATAATTGGCGGGTCCTTGCCGGATCATAATGGTAACCTTTAACGCTGCTGGTATCAAAAGAAGGTAAACCCATGGGCACGAATCCTGACTCAGCTGGCGTTCCCAATGAATTACGGAGATAGAGAATCATTTTTTGCCGGTCAAATCCATAATTGATGGCCTGTCGGATTTTACGGATCCTGAGCGGCGACTGACTCACCAGTTGATTACTGCTATCCACCAGTATACCCAGGTATTCAATATTCAGATAAGGACTGGTATTTAAAACAATCTTTCCTTCCCATTCTTTCCGCAGTGTACCCCGCTTGGTGAGTACTTCATCTTTAAAAGAAGCTTCAATATCATTAATGAATTCCAGTTGTTTTTGCCGGAAGAGCAGGAACTCAGTGGCTTTGCTGTCGTAAAAAGAAACATGTATTCCATCCAGATAAGGCAGGGGTATACCCGCCGAATCTTTCTCAAAATAACGGGGATGCTTTTTCAATACCAGCGCCTGGCCTTCTTCCCAGGCGATAAAACGAAAGGGGCCCGTCCCCACCGGATGGCGACGGAAATCAGTTCCATATTTTTCAATCGCTTCCTTCGGAACAATGGAACAATACTGCATAGAAATAATTCCAAGGATCGGATGATAGGGCCGGATCAGGCTCAACTGGAAGGTAGAATCATTGATAGCCAGAAATGGTTGAAGAGAATCCACTTTCCCGTTGAAAATCCAGGCACCCGGACTGGCGGTTTTCGGATCAATGAGCCGGGAAAAACTATAGACCACATCCCGGGCATTTAACAAACGGCCTTTTGAACCGGGAAAGACCGGATCATCATGGAAGTAAACATCGGTACGCAGGTGAAAGGTAAAACGGGTTCTGTCAGCCGAAATCTCCCAGCTTTTGGCCAGCGAAGGAACCAGGTGCAGACTATCATCCATTTCCACCAGGGTATTATATAACTGGTGAACGCCCCACATGACCGACTGGCTTTTGGCGAAGGCCGGATCCAATGAGGCAATACCATTGAATTCGTTATAATGGAATATACCGGCTTCTTCTTTTTTCTTGCTGTAGCAGCCGGCCAGGAGCCAGACAGCCACCAACCATAGTTTATATCCCGTTTTAACTTTCATCTATTGTTACAGGCCTTAAATTTACATCATCAAACCACATAAACTTGAAATACATTCACGGGTTCATTTTCAGCAGCTATAGCATCCTCCTGGCTACGGTATTATTGTTTCCAGGAATTCCTGCGGTCAGCTTTTGCAGGATAAACAAAAATTCAGCCGGCAGGATTCTCTCCGTGGCAGCCTGAACAGTAAAAGAAGCTGGTGGAATGTGGTGCATTACAATTTGCATGTTACACCTGATATCAGTCAGAAGACCATTCGCGGATGGAACCAGATCGGATTTGATGTGCTTAGCGGCGGACCCAAAAAAGTAATGCAGATCGACCTGCAACAACCCATGCTGATCGACAGTATCATCTTCAACAACAAAAAAATCAAGCCCTTTAAAAGAGATGGGAATGCCTGGTACGTTGATTTCGGTAGTTATGATTTCGTAGCTGCCCGTACTGCCCTGGATAAAGGACATCCGGTAAAAATGTACAGCATGAAGGTTTACTTTCATGGTAAACCGCGTGAAGCAGTTAATCCTCCCTGGGATGGTGGCTGGATCTGGACAAAAGACGAAAAAGGCCGCCCCTGGATCACAGTGGCCTGTCAGGGTTTAGGGGCCAGTGTATGGTATCCCTGTAAAGACCATCAGAGTGATGAACCGGATCAGGGGGCATTGATACAGGTTAAAGTGCCTAAAAGTCTGGTGGCTGTTTCCAATGGCAGACAATATTCCAAAGATGACCAGCTGGATGGAAGCATGCTGTATACCTGGCAGGTGAAAAATCCCATCAACAATTACAATATTGTACCCTATATCGGGCATTATGTGCATTTTAGTGATAGCTATATAGGTGAGACAGAAAAAAATCTCTCCCTTGATTATTGGGTGCTGGACTATAATCTGGAAAAAGCCAAAAAACAATTTGGCCGCGATGTAAAACCCATGCTTAAAGCATTTGAGCACTGGTTTGGCCCCTACCCTTTTTATGAAGATGGATTTAAACTGGTGGAGTCCTCTCACCTGGGAATGGAACACCAGAGTGCCACTGCTTATGGCAATCATTATATGGACGGTTATCTTGGCAGCGATTTATCGGGTAGCGGCTGGGGAATGAAATGGGATTATATTATTGTCCACGAAGCCGGGCATGAATGGTTTGGCAACAATATCACCACCAATGATATTGCCGATATGTGGGTCCATGAAGGATTTACTATGTATTCCGAACCCCTGTTTATAGAATACCATTGGGGAAAAGAAGCAGCCAATGAATATGTACAGGGCATCCGGTTAAATATTGATAACGACAAGCCCCTGATCGGGCCATATGGCGTAAACCAGGAAGGCAGCGGCGATATGTACAATAAAGGGGCGAATATGCTGCACACAATCAGGCAGGTGATCAATAATGACACTGTATTCCGGAATATTTTAAGAGGATTAAATAAGGACTTCTATCACCAGACGGTGGATTCTAAAACCGTAGAAGAATACTTCACGCAAAAAGCGGGAATCGATCTTTCAAAAATCTTTGACCAGTACCTACGCACTGTGAAAATACCCGTATTGGAATACAAAATAACCGGCGACCGCTTATCAACCCGCTGGACCAATGTGGTCCCCGGCTTTGCCATGCAGGTTAAGCTGACCACCGGTGATTGGATCTACCCCACCGAAAGCTGGAAAGCCATCCCGGTCCCCGCTGCTGTAAAAGCAAAGGGCCCAGAGCCGGATAAAAATTTTTATATTACCGTGCAAAAAACAAATTAAAGCAAACTGGCCCCCGTCTGACGTTTCATGTCTCACTTTTGACCCCTACTACTCATGAGCAATATCCGCAGGCAAAGCATCATTTCTTCATTAATCATTTATTTTGGCTTTGCCGTGGGCCTGCTGAATACTTATTTCTTTACCAAGCAGGGAATTTTTGAGAACAGTGAATTCGGACTTTACAATGCCTTTATCGCCATTGCAACGCTGATGATGGCTGTATCCAATATGGCCATGCCCTCCTACATTTATAAGTTCTTCCCTTATTATAAAGATCATCTTGAGCCCAAAAAGAATGACCAGCTGAGCATTGCCATGGTGGTTGCACTGATTGGTTTTCTGCTGGTGCTGGTCGCCGGTTTGATTTTTAAAGGCATCGTGGTTAAAAAATATGTAACCAATGCGCCAGGTATTGTAGCGCATTACCATTGGATCTTTGTACTTGGTTTTGGATTGCTGGTATATACCATCCTGGAAGCCTATGCCTGGCAGTTGCACAAATCTGTTTTTACCAATTTTTTACGGGAAGTGATGTGGCGTTTATTCACCACTGCGCTGATCACAATGTTTTCATTTGGCATCATCCGTAATTTTGATGATTTTATACGGGTCTTTTCTTTTAGTTACCCCTTTATTGCACTGATCCTGCTGCTCTATCTTTTCTTTAGCGGCAAACTGCATTTTACCGGCATTATCAGTAAAGTAACCCGACGATTTTCGGGGAGTATTTTCAAGCTCTGTCTCTTTGTTTATTCCGGTTCATTAATTTTTACTGTTTCCCTGGTTTTTGACTCACTGGTCATTACATCTAAATTAAAGGACGGGCTGGCCTGGCTCGCCGTTTACTCTGTCGCACAAAATCTCGCAGCGATGATTCAGGTACCCCAGCGTGGGATTGTTGCCGCATCCATTGCGCATCTATCCCGGGCCTGGAAAGAAAAACAGATGGACAGGATCCAGCAGATCTATCAGCGATCTTCTATCAATCAGCTGATTTTCGCCTGCTGTATTTTAGCATTGATGGTGCTGAGTTTTTATGATGTGGTGAACAGCTTTGGTTTGAAAGCCGAATACCAGCAGGCGTTTTATGTGGTGATATTATTAGGTGCTGCCAAAGTAGTGGATATGGGTACAGGGGTGAATTCGCAGATCATTGCCACTTCCACTTACTGGCGTTTTGAAATGATCAGCGGCGTCGTTTTATTACTGGTGATGCTCCCGCTGAGTTACTGGTTTACCATTGAGATGGGCATTCGTGGTACGGCTCTGGCGCAACTGATTTCGATCAGTATTTATAACCTGATCCGTATCCTTTTCCTCTGGAAAAAATTCAGGCTCTTCCCATTCAACAGGCATACCCTTTCTGTTCTGGGATTAGCCGGAGGATGTTTTGCCATCTGTTTCTTTAGCTTTCAGCCATTGCATGGGTGGACGGGAATTATTGTAAGATCCACTGCATTCATGGCCATCTATGCCACGGCCGTTATCCTCTTCCGTATTTCTCCGGATGTGGATGCGGTTATCAAGGCCATCAAAGGCCGTTTGGGTTTTGGGAAATCCTGAATGGTGGGATTATTCTGCAGCAACGACCGGCTGCTTATCATCAATCCGGCCGGCACCAACAAATCTTTTCAGGTAATAACTTTCAAAAAGATCATTCACCATCACTCCTCTTGAAACAGAAGCGTGAATGAATTTATTATTACCCAGGTACACCCCCACATGGGAAACGCCCCTGCCGGTGGTGTTAAAAAACACAAGATCGCCTTCCTGTAATTCTGTTGTTGAAATTTTACGGCTCGTGCGGTATTGTTCTCTGGAAACTCTGGGAATTGCCAATCCATACATGGCAGTATAAACAGCCAGAGTAAATCCCGAGCAATCCACACCAGACTTAGTATTACCTCCACTACGGTACCTCACACCATACCATTCGTCAACCACATCCAACAATTGCCTGCTGGGCAGTGATTCCACTTCGGTATTTAATAAGATGGCATATTTAAGTTGGGTAGGACTGGCCATTTCCACTTCAGCCGTGCGGGCAGCCAGTAATTGTGACATAGCAGAAACTTCTTCCGTAGCAACCGGCATTCCGGCAATATTGGAACCACCTGTATTGCTGATAGTGACAACAGGCTCGGGTTTTACATCAGTTTTGTCCATGCTCAGTGCCGGTGTAACATTGATGTTTTCGATAAAACGCGTACGGGCAACAGGGTCTGCTACCGGAGCGATCACCTGCTTATTACTGGTGAAACTCAGCGGCCTGAAACTTGAACAACTGCTCAATGCTATAATAAACCCTATAGCTGGTAATAATTGCTTAACCATTACATCTTTCTTTTAGGATGATTTCATGGGGCTTGTACTCCCGTTGATCCTGAATTCCGGCCGCAGTTAAGCCGATAGTCCCAACAGTTCCTCCCGAGGGGAGGCGTGCAAAAATAAGGGCAGGAGACTAAAAAAAGCCCGATTTTGGTCACGAAATTCACGTAGTATAATCGCCACATTTTTAACTACTTGCAAATAAGGCGTTTAGGCTTGTTCACAGTGTTAATATTGATCCAGGTCCATTAATTGGCAACTGCAATTATTTGAGTATTATTGACCAATGTTACTACTTATGCAAGCCCTACTCAAATACACCGCCATCCTGACCATTGCCGCTTCCTGCCAAAACTCTGGAAGTACTGAACCGGTTGAAACTGACACGTTTATATCCGTTAAAATAAAAGATACGGTTCCACCCGTACCAGTATTAAAGCCTTACTCCGGTCTGGAATACCAGAAAAAGGAAGTGGTCGCTGCGGCTCCCGGGACCAAATCGGTTCTTTTTAATGCAAACGGGACCCAGCTCTATGCCATGAAACTCGAGGGCATGAGCGTGTATGAATTTGCCCAGACCAGCCGGAAGGTCGTCCGGGAATTCAAGTTCACCCCTACCCGGGGAATGGGTTGGGATTATAATAAAAGCCGCCCGATTGCCTCCTTTCAGGAAAAACCAGTGGAAGCCTGTTTAAGCCATGATGACCAGATCCTCTGGGTTTCCCTGCATAATGCCGAAGGAATTGTACCCATCTGGCTGAACGATTATTCCAAAAACAAGACCCCTGCCGGAACCCCTGCTGAACAAAAAACAAAACCGGTAACGGTGATTTATCCGGGTACAGCGAAGAAAGACTCTTTCAGAGTACCCCTGATCGAAACCGGTAAAACACCTAAAGTGATTTCCAGAACGGCCGACAGCAAATTCCTGCTGGTGAGTAACTGGCATAGCCGCAATAACAGTGTGCTGGAGATGAATAAGGATGTTTATCCCTTTGGAAAAGTGATCAGCACCATTCCGGTAACAGCCATCCCCCGCGGAATTGTAGTGGATGATAAAAACAATAAATCTTATATCGCCGTGATGGGCGGCTCTACCATTGCAAGGGTGGATAATACCACCTGGCAAACCGACAGTATCCTGAATGTATGGAGCAGTCCCCGCCATGTGGTGATGGATACCAGCGGACATATTTTTGTATCCTACAACAGCATGGGCACCATTGCCTGTCTGGAAGCGGGTACCGGCAAAACATTATTCACTGCTTCCACCCATTCGCAGCCACGCACCATTATGTTATCCAAAAATCACAAATTCATCTTTGTCACCTGCTATACGAGTGATTATGTAGATGTGTATAAGATCAACGAAAACAGCTTTGAGAAAGTGGCATCTTTGCCTTGTGGAGGCCATCCGGTTGGAGTTGATGTATTTGAAAATGACGAAGTGCTGGAAGCCTGGGTCTGCAGTTACAGCAACGGAGCAATTAATATTTATACTTTCAAGAAGAAGTAGATAAAGTCCGGATCCCTTTAGCCATCGGGACCGAAAGTTTGTAAACAGTAAGAAAAAGACAAAGATTGGAAACCAGTGAAATCAGATATAATAAAAAAAGGCTACTCTTATTTTTTAGCCTGTTCACTATTTCGTTTTTGGGGATGATGGGCTATATTTTTTTTTCAGGAAAAATTAAGGTTGACAATAAACTGGTGATCCTCACAATCATAATGGTTGCCATTTTAGCTTACACACTTATCCCTCTTATTAAAAGAGTCAGGTCCGATACTCCTGTAATCATACTAACCAGACAATCAATTGAAATAAATCAAAAAAAAGTCATTCTCCTTCCTATGGAGCCAGGTACAATCATGGAATACGAAGGAAGATGAAGGCACAAAATACATTGTTCTGCATACAGAAAATGGTGAGAAAAGTATCAATATCTCAAACCTTGACCGCAAATCAAAGGAAATTATTGAACTTTTCATTGAATATTCCGGCAAACCCGACAATGCCTTGTTATCATAAAACTGAATAGTGAGCATGAAATTTTCGCATTTACACGTACACACGCAGTTCTCCCTGCTCGATGGAGCAGCATCTATACAGAATCTTTACAAAAAAGCCATCAAGGATGAAATGCCCGCACTGGCCATCAGTGACCACGGCAATATGTTTGGCGTATTTGAATTTGTGGCGGAGGCCTATAAGCACAAGGATGAAAACGGGAAGGTGAAAGTAAAACCCATCGTGGGTTGTGAATTTTACATTACTGCCGACCGGCACCAGAAGACTTTTACCAAGGAACAAAAAGACCCCAGGCATCATCAGATTTTATTGGCCAAAAACGAAGAGGGTTACCGTAACCTGATCAAATTAACTTCTCTTGGATTTATAGAAGGGATGTACAGCAAATATCCCCGGATCGACAAGGAACTGATCCTGCGTCATCACAAGGGACTGATCGCTACCACCTGCTGTCTGGGTGCCCTGGTCCCCCAGGCTATTTTAAAAAAAGGAGAAGAAGAAGGCGAGAATGAATTCAAATGGTGGCTGAATATTTTCCAGGAAGATTATTATGTAGAGTTACAGAAACATGGGATGCCTGAACAGGAAAAAGTAAATGAAGTCCTGATTAAACTGGCCCGCAAATACAAGGTAAAGATCATTGCCAGTAACGACTCCCATTATGTGGAACAGGATGATTATAATGCCCACGATATCCTGCTTTGTATTAATACCGGTGAAAAATTTGCCACGGAAAAACAACTGGACTTCACCGATGATGATGTGCATTCCAAAAACAAACGATTTGCTTTTCCTAACGACCAGTTCTATTTCAAGACCACAGAAGAAATGAGCAATGTATTTGCCCATTTACCAGAAGCTATTGATAATACAAATGAGATTGTTGACAAAGTTGAACTGCTGAACCTCACCCGCGATATCCTGCTGCCTAATTTTCCGATTGAGAAAAAATTTCAGATTCATACCAAAGAAGAAACGATTGGCAAGAATGTGATCAGTCCGGAAGCCCTGAACCAGTGGGAATACCTGAAACATATTACGATGGAAGGTGCTGTCCGGCGCTACTCCGACTTAACGGATGAGATCAAAGAAAGAATCGACTTCGAATTATTCACCATTAAGACAATGGGATTTGCCGGCTACTTCCTGATTGTAGGAGATTTTATCAAGGCCGGCAGGGACAAGGGTGTATTTATTGGTCCGGGCCGTGGCTCCGCTGCCGGATCCGTGGTGGCTTATTGTATCGGCATCACCAATATTGACCCGATCAAATACAACCTGCTGTTTGAAAGGTTTCTGAATCCAGACCGGAAGTCAATGCCCGATATTGATACGGACTTCGACGATGAAGGCCGGCAGAAAGTAATTGATTATGTTGTAGAAAAATATGGCAAGAACCAGGTAGCACAGATTATTACCTATGGTACCATGGCGGCCAAAATGAGTATTAAAGATGTGGCCAGGGTGATGGATCTTCCATTACCCGAATCCAACGCACTGGCCAAACTGATTCCGGAAAGAGCGGGTATTGAACTGAAAAGAGTGCTGCACGCTCCGATGAAAGCAAAGGAGGGTGAAAAATCATTAGAAGAAAAAGATGGCCTGGGTAATGATGACCTGGAAAATGTAAAAAAGATCCGGGAAATTTATAAACAGGAAAACACTTTAGCCGGACGCGTTTTACATGAAGCAGAAAGACTGGAAGGATCGGTCCGGAATACCGGTATCCATGCGGCGGGTATCATCATCGCCCCCCGTGATCTCACAGAACTGATCCCGGTGGCGATCGCCAAAGATTCCCCATTATGGGTAACACAGATTGAAGGAAACGATATTGAAAGTGCCGGTGTTATCAAGATGGACTTCCTGGGGCTGAAAACCCTGACCATTATTAAAAATGCCCTGGTCCTGATCAAACAGAATCATGGCGTTGAAATTGATATTGACCAGATCCCGCTGGATGATGAAAAAACCTTTGCGCTTTATCAGCATGGATCCACGATTGGCACTTTCCAGTTTGAAAGCCCCGGGATGCAGAAATACCTTCGGGAACTCAAGCCGGATAAATTCGGTGACCTGATAGCCATGAATGCCCTCTATCGTCCGGGGCCACTGGCATATATCCCCAATTTTATTGATCGTAAACATGGCAGGGAGGCGATCTCCTATGACCTGCCTGAAATGCAGGAATACCTGGAAGAGACTTATGGTATTACCGTGTATCAAGATCAGGTAATGTTACTGGCCCAGAAACTGGCCGGCTTCAGTAAGGTATATGCGGATTTGCTGCGGAAGGCCATGGGTAAAAAGCAAAAGTCGGTGCTCGACAAAATGAAAACCCAGTTCATTGAAGGCGCCACTAAAAGATTATTACCTCCGGAAAGACTGGAAAAAATATGGACCGACTGGGAAGCTTTTGCCCAATACGCTTTTAATAAATCCCACTCTACCTGTTATGCTTTTGTAGCTTATCAGACGGCCTATTTAAAAGCACATTACCCGGCAGAATATATGGCTGCCGTACTCAATAACGCTGGAAGTATTGATAAGATTACCTTCTTCATGGAAGAATGTAAAAGAATGGGTTTAAAAGTACTCGGACCGGATATCAATGAATCGTTGAAAGGTTTTGCGGTGAACAGCCGTGGAGAAATCCGTTTTGGATTGGGTGGGTTAAAAGGTGTGGGTGAAGCCGCTGTGGAAGGAGTAATCAGTGAGCGGCAGAAAAGAGGTTCCTTTACCACCATATTTGATTTTATAAAAAGGATCAACCACCGGACTGTCAACAAAAAAACACTGGAAAGTCTGGCCTATGCCGGTGGTTTTGATTGTTTCACTGAACTGCACCGGGCACAGTATTTCAATATACCCGAAGGAGAATCGGTGAATGGGTTGGAAAAAATTATCAAGTTCGGACAGATCTTTACCAACCAGCAAACCAATAATGCCCATACGCTTTTTGGGGATTTACCGGTGAGCATGGAAATACCTTCTCCCCGTTTACCAGATTGCGAGCATTGGCCTTTAACCGTACAACTGGATCATGAAAAAGAAGTAACGGGTATGTTCCTGAGTGGACACCCGCTGGATCACTATCGTTTTGAAATGAAGCATTATGGGATAACAGCTTTGGCAGATTTCAATGAATTCAAAGAATCTATCCGGCTGCAATCCAACCCGGGCCGGCCTTTACGCATACTTGGACTGGTGGCAGAAGCCCAGCACCGGATTGCCAAGAGCGGAAACAAGTATGGCAATTTTGTGATTGAGGACTATTCGGGAAAGACTGAACTTGTTTTATTCAGTGAGGATTACCTCCGATTAACACCTGTTCTTCAACAGGGCAGTACGGTCTTTATTACCGGATTCTTTAAACCCCGTTATAACAGAGATGAATTTGAATTCAAAGTAACCGGGGTTTCACTGGCCGAGAGCATGAAAAGAACCATGACAAAACATGTTACTATTGAAGCCCACCCCAAAGACCTGAGCCCTGAAATGCTGCAGTTTTTGGAGAAAAATGTCAGGGCTTTTCCGGGTAAAGCCACCCTAAGATTCACTTTATCAGAACCAAGGAACAAAATGAGGATCAGTCTGGTAAGCATGAGCGGAGGCATTGAAATGAATGATGAACTGATCCAGTTTCTGGAACAAAAGCCCGAACTGGAGGTGCAGGTGCAATGCGTCTGACGTCTCGCAGAGCGTCTGAAGGCGTCTGACGTCTCGCAGAGCGTCTGACGCTTTTAAACCAAGCCATCCCGTCAGCCCTTCCTGCCAAGTTTTGCACAAATTTGTGCCATCCCTTCAGGTTAAACAGGTTGGGCTTAAATTTGTCTCCCTATTAAATAAGCTGAATCTAAAAACAAAAACTAAATTGAATACAATGGCAAAAGAATTCACAGATGCAAATTTTAAATCTGATGTACTCTCCTCTGATAAACTGACCGTAGTGGACTTTTGGGCTGAATGGTGTGGTCCCTGCCGTGCGATCGGTCCGGTGATTGAAGAACTGAGCAAAGAATATGATGGAAAAGTAAATGTGGGCAAACTGAATGTGGACCACAATCCTGAAGTTTCCATGAACTATGGTATTACTTCCATTCCTGCTATCCTTTTCATCAAAGGCGGTCAGGTGGTTGACAAACTGGTGGGCGCACAGCCGAAGTCAAATTTTGTAAAAAAGATTGAGTCGCATATCTAAGCTTAAACTTAAAAAAATACAAAACCCCGTCAACGGCCTATGCCCTGACGGGGTTTCATTTTTTAGTTCTTTCCCTCTTCTATTTGACAACCATTCCGTCAGCGGCCCTTGGCCCTGACGGCGATGTTTATATTAATGCTACACCAACTCTATTACATCGAAATCCCGTCAGCGGCCTTTAGCCCTGACGGCGATGTTTATTTTAATGCTTCACCTCTCCAATCTGATCAGGATTATGTTTATGCCGGAATAATACCGTAAACAATAGCGCTACAACAAGTGCATAAGCCGCAAAACTAAGCCAGATATTCTGCCAGTCTTTATCAGCGCCATTTACAGTGAAATATTTATCGATCACATAACCACTGATCTTGCTGCCGAGGTACGCACCTACCCCATTGGTCATCATCATGAACAAACCCTGTGCACTGGATCGTATGGAAGAGTCAGTGGATGTTTCTACAAAAAGGGAACCCGAGATATTAAAGAAATCGAAAGCCATTCCATAAACTATACAGGAAAGGATGATCATCCATAAACCGTCTGCCGGGTTGCCATATGCAAATAATCCAAAACGGAGTACCCATGCCAGCATGGAGAATAGCATCACTTTTTTGATGCCGAATTTCTTCAGGAAGAAAGGAATCGTCAGGATAAATACAGTTTCTGAAATCTGCGAAATAGACATGATAATGGTGGAATACTTCACCACAAAGGATTCAGGTCCGTAAGCCGGCACTTTCTTGAAATCATCCAGAAATGTATCTCCATACATATTGGTCAATTGCAGGGCGGCCCCCAGGAACATGGAGAAAATGAAGAAGAGGGCCATCTTGTATTTGGAAAAGAGTTTAAAAGCACTCAGTCCCAGTTGTTCGATCAGGGAAGCATTTTTTGCAATGGATTTCTGCGGAGGGCATTTAGGAAGAGTAAAAGAGTAAATCCCCAACAGGATGGCGGCTACCCCACCAATAATAAACTGGTTGGTATTGGCCTTACTGCCGGTCAGGTTGGTCGTCCACATGGCCACAATAAATCCTATGGTACCCCAAACCCGGATGGGAGGGAATACTTTAACCACATCAAAATTTTCTCTTTTCAGAATGGTATAGGAGATCGAGTTCGACAATGAAATGGTAGGCATGTAACAAAGCATGGCAGCCAGAATCACATAATATAAAGTATCCGCATCCTTCACCTGAGGAATATAAAACAGTATGGCCCCATACAAAATATGCAGGATTCCATACAGCCTTTCGGCATTCATCCATCTATCAGCAATGATCCCGGTAAGGGCCGGCATGATCAGGGAAGAAATGGCCAGGGTGGAGAAGATGGCGCCAAACTGGGCACCGGTTCCCATTCCGTTGGAGAAGAAATAAGTAGCAATAGTAATCAGCCAGGCTCCCCAGACAAAAAACTGAAAAAAGCTGACAAGCGTTAATCGCAGTTTCAGGTTCATAATTTTCAATTAATTAAAATGAAGATAAGGATTTTCAGGGTTGTCAGGTTTTCAAAAAAGGTCGGGTAAGTTGCTGTAACTTTGCACCGTAAATCCGTGAATATGGTATCGCTCCCCGGCATCTCCCCCAGCCTTCAGGCTATTGCGCAAAAAGTAAAAAACGGCCAAAGAATCAGTGATGAGGATTGCTTAGTCCTTTTCAATGAAGCCAGTCTTGGTTTTGTGGGCAGCCTGGCCAATCAGTTCAAGGAAAGGCTTCATGGCAACAAAGTATTTTTCAACCGCAATTTCCATATTGAGCCCACCAATGTATGTGTGTTCAGCTGCAATTTCTGCAGTTATAGCCGGCTTTATGCCAGGAGAGAGGATGGCTGGGAACTGAGCATTGACCAGATGCTGCATATGGTGAAGAAATACGACGGACAGCCCGTAACAGAAGTGCATATCGTGGGCGGGGTACATCCGAAAATGGACCTGACCTTTTTTGCCGATCTGTTAAAAGCCATTAAAAGCCACCGGCCGGATTTGCATATCAAGGCATTTACTGCAGTGGAATATGATTATATGTTCCGAAAGGCCAAAGTGAGTATGGAAGAAGGATTGCGTTTCCTGATAGAAGCCGGTCTCAATTCTATTCCCGGTGGAGGAGCAGAAATCTTTCATCCCGAAATCAGGGAAAAAATCTGCGCCGATAAAGTGGATGGAGATGGATGGTTAGCGATTCATGAGAAAGCCCATGAACTGGGACTTCCTTCCAATGCCACCATGCTCTATGGTCATATCGAAAAGTTTGAACACCGGATTGATCATATGCGCCGCCTCCGTGAACTCCAGGATCGTACAAAAGGCTTTAATACTTTTATCCCGCTCAAGTTCCGGAATATGGATAACGATATGAGCAATGTTCCGGAAAGCAGTCATGTGGAAGATATGCGGATGTATGCCATTGCCCGGATCTATCTCGATAATTTTCCCCATCTCAAAGCTTATTGGCCCATGCTCGGCCGGCAGAATGCACAACTATCCCTTGCTTTTGGGGTGGATGATATTGACGGCACCATTGATGATACTACTAAAATTTACAGCATGGCCGGTTCAGAAGAACAAAGTCCGACCATGAGTACCGCAGAACTGGTTACCCTGATTCAGCAGGTAAAAAGGATCCCTGTTGAAAGAGACACCCTTTACCATGAAATCAAACAGTATCCGGATACCATGCCTGACCCGGCACTGAATTAAAAAAGGCCGGCATCCTTGTGGATGTCCAGCCTTTTGCGAATGCAATCGGAATTTATTTATTGGAAAAACCTGTAGTCATTTTGGGACTATAATAAAGAACCAAACATTGAGGCAGACCAGATTTCACAGTTGAGGCTTACCCTTCCATCAAAACAATGTTGTCTTACCTGGCTCCTCTTCCTTAGTCTCTGCTGTTTCTTCAGCACCGGTTTCCGGCATTTCATTTTCAGTGATCACTACGGTTTCCACCACTACCGTTTCTTCCGGAGTACTGTATACTTCTTCTATTCTTTCAACAATAACAGGCGCTGGTGCAGGTGCTGGCTTAGGTGAAACAGCCTTCGGTTTGGGTGAAGATTTTTTAACTGCTTTCGGTGCAGGTGCAGGCGCCGCTTTTTTAACTGGCTTCTTCGCCACTTTCTTCACCACTTTTTTAGGCGCCGCTTTTTTAACAGCTTTCTTTACCACTTTCTTTGCGGCCTTCTTTACTACTTTTTTAGCAGCCTTCTTTGCTACTTTCTTCGCCGCTTTCTTTACTGCTTTTTTAACGGCTACTGCCTTTTTCTTTGGCTTTGCCTTCACCACTTTCTTCGCTGCTTTTTTTACTGATTTCTTTTTAGGTGCTGCCTTTTTCTTTTTCGCGGGCCGGGCAACGGCCTTTTTCGCCTTCTTTTTAGTAGCCATGGTCAATAGTTTAAGGTTGATTGCAAATTTGAAACAGGGATAATAAAATTACTATTTGCTTTGATGTAAAGCAGCAATTCTTTTTAAAATAATCAGAAATTCCAGGATCAGCATTCCGGGAGGCTTAGCGGAACATTCACTGCCAGTCCCCCATCTGCAGTTTCTTTGTACTTATGGCTCATGTCAAGGGCCGTATCCCACATGGTCTTGATCACCGCATCCAGGGAGACTTTAGCATAATCCGGCGCGCTTTGTCTGGCCAGTTGGGAGGCTGTGATAGCCTTAATGGCTCCCATGGTATTTCTTTCGATACAAGGCACTTGTACCCGTCCGCCAATCGGGTCACAGGTCAGTCCCAGGTGATGTTCCATTGCAATTTCCGCAGCCATCAGTACCTGTCGCTGTACCCCCATTACATCGGTTAAACCCGCAGCGGCCATAGCCGAGGATACTCCGATTTCGGCCTGGCAACCACCCATAGCGGCAGAAAGGGTGGCTCCTTTTTTGAAGATGCTGCCGATTTCAGCGGCAGTCAGCAGAAACTGCATGATCTTTTCTTCCTTGTTGCCATCACAAAAAGCAATATAATATTGTAATACCGCCGGTATAACCCCTGCCGCACCATTTGTGGGAGCTGTTACTACCCGGCCAAATGACGCATTCTCCTCGTTCACTGCCAGGGCAAAACAGCTGACCCAGTCGAGAATATAAGTAAAATCATTACCCCCTTTTCTAATCGCCTCCAGCCAGCCTTCGTAATTAGAGTAAGGTTGCCCTTTCAATAATCGCTTATTCAGTTCCGCACTTCTTCTTTTAACTTCCAATCCTCCCGGTAACATACCAGGGGTATGAGTTCCTCTGTAAATACACTCCTTCATCACCTGCCAGATCTGAAGCAGTCCTTTCCGGGTATCCGTATCCGGCCGCCAGGCCTGCTCATTTTCCATTACTATTTCATGAACAGCCATTCCTGTTTTAATACACCAGTGGAGCAGGTCATCTGCTGTATTTACGGGGAAGGCCAGGTGGATGGGTCTTTTTCGCTTCCTGTATCACCTTCTTTAACTACAAATCCGCCACCTATAGAATACCAGGTTTCGGCGATGGACTGACCATCATGCATATCTGCGAGGAAACTGACGGCATTGGGATGAAAGGGCAGGGATTCGGTAATCAGGAATTCTATATCTGCCGCCGGATCAAAATCAACTTCATGGGTGCCCAGCAGCAGAATTTTTTTCCTGGCTGCTATATCCCGGATCTTGGTATCGATCTGATCAACTGCAAAAGTTACGGGGTCATCACCTGCTAAACCAAGTTGAACAGCGATATCCGTTCCATGTCCTTTACCGGTTTTAGCCAGAGACCCGTACAAAAGGACCCTTACCCCCTTCACTGCATGTAACATATGGCGATCCTGCAACATGGTGACAAAGCGTTGGGCCGCACGCCAGGGGCCCAGGGTATGGGAACTGGAGGGCCCCACCCCTATTTTAAAAATGTCGAATACAGATATCGCTTCGTGAGACAAAAGGAATAATTTATACTCAAAAATAGTTATCAGTTACTGAATAACAGGAAAAGAAAAGCCCCGCATTAAGCGGGGCTTCGCAGCAGGTAGTATTGGTTCTAAGAAAACTATTGTACGTCTACGAGTTCCACATCAAAATAAAGAATGGAATTGCCTGGAATAGGACCGTTCTCCCGGCAACCATATCCAAGGGATGAAGGAATAATCAGCCGGATCACACCCCCTTTCTGGAGCAGGGATAAACCGATCTGCCAGCCCATGATCACGCCGCCCAGATTGAAACTGATTGGGGTGGTTGTGGCGGAATCAAATATAGATCCATTCAACAGTTTACCGGTATATCTCACATACAGCACCGAACTATATGTGGGTGCCGGGCCACTCCCCTGGTTCAGTATCTGGTAATACATCCCTGAGCTGTGGCGAGTTGGGGTCATGCCGATTGATGAAGCGTAAGACAACATTTCTGCATCTTCGCTGTCAACTGTCTTGGCCTTACAACTGGTATTCTTTACGCAGCCTGATAATGCGATGGCAACACTAATAACTGTAAAAAGAGACAGGATTTTCCTCATAAATAAATATTCCGTTAAGCAATAGACCCCAAAAGAGTCTGTTTAGCTGCAAAGATGCGGGAAATCAGTCGGATTTATTTTTCCGGAACAGCAGTTCCTGGTAGCGTTGTTCATTCATTTCCCATTGGTGGCGGGAGGAGAAAACCACGATAAAAACGACCATCCCGATAATCGCCAGAATGACCACAAATAATAATTGGGTATTGACCTTAAGGGCTACTGCTGCCCCTTTGAACCATCCGGCATACACATTCACGAGGATGGCAAGGGCCATCACCACTCCCAGGGGTAATCCGGCGGCAAGTTTCCAGATCAGGCTTTTCTTTCTTTTCCGGTTTTCTTCCCAGTATGCCAGGAACCTGCTTTCTTCATCGGTCAGTATCATCACACAAAGTTAAAACAGATTCAGCACCCGGTACTTGCAACAGCCGGCCAAAATAGTTATCTTGTCCGTCTAATATCTCAATACCTTGAAACTGGCCCCCCTTCTCGCCGAATTTTTGTATACTCATCGCAAGCTGGACCTGCCCGGAATTGGTAGCTTTTTGCTGGATGAAAATGTACACCCTGACCTGGAGCAAATCAAAGCAGGTAAAGAAACCATCAGTGAAGGCATCAGTTTTCAGGCCAATCCCGGAATCAAGGAAGCACCGGAACTGGTTGATTTCATATCCGCAGCTACCGGCAAAATCAGGGCCCTGGCATCAGCTGACCTGGATTCGAATCTGGAATCAGCCCGGCAGTTCCTGAATATCGGCAAACCTTTTTTGTTTGATGGTATCGGCAGTCTCAGCAAATTGCAAAATGGCCAGTACGATTTTAAACCCGGTGCACCGGTCATTGAAAAAGCAAATCCCAGGGCCAGGGCTGAACAAACCGAACAGGAAAGCCATAACGCAGCAGTAGAAGGTTTTAAGACCATCTTTTATGCGCCCAAGGTTAAAACCAATTATCGCAAGATTGTTTTTGTGTTCCTCTTACTGGCGGGTGTGGGTCTGGCCATCTGGGGTGGATATAAAATGTATAAGAACAGTACATCTGCAAACAAAGAAACTGCAAAGGCCGAAACGGATCCGCCGGTTGAAACAACGAATGAGAATACACAAACGATCCCAGCCAATAATTCAACAAATACGCGACCAACCAATCCCACCGATACAGCCACACAGCCGGTCACTCCCCCTGTAATAACCCCAGTGATCAGTACCCCTGCCGGCAATTATAAATTTGTAGTGGAAACAGCAGATAAATTCCGTGGACTCACCCGTTTCAATAAACTCAAAGGCTTCGGTCTCGATATCAAAATGGAGACCCGCGACTCGCTCATCTTCAAACTCTATTTTGTTTTACCAGCCATGGCAGCTGATACCAGTCGTTTACTGGATTCGCTGCGGAGGTTGTATACACCGGCGGGTAACAAGGCGTATATTGAGAGATAAAAAACAGATGAACAGAAGAACAAGGAGTGATGAATGATGAAGGGACAGGCGGAACTGAACCTACTCATCAATATGCAAGTATTGCTTTGGGATTACAATTATGCCAGTTGCTTTATTGACGCTGGAATGATTTTAGTTTATCCGATTGTATTATTTTAAAACCGATCCATAGAACTACGAATGTAAAAGCGTCCTTCTTGGCCCAGTGATACGCTGATATTCATCGTAACGAAAAAGTCAGTATCGAATTAAACAAGGGAAGAAAAAACCCGAAATATTTCTCTTTCGACTTTACTGAGGTCCCGAGCGGTCCCGATAGCTATCGGGACGAACCGCTGTAATAATAAAAAAAAGGAACGGGTTTCGTTCCTTTGATGAGGTCCCGAGCGAACGATTTTCGAACTATTTTGAGAAAGATCTTATGAGCATTGTCGATTTTGCAGCATGATTATTAAAGTGTTACGTAACTCAGGAATCTAATATTGTGTGATTATTGAACTGCACAAATGACAGTTTGAAAAGTATCCGACCGACTACAATACTGTCATCCGCCGTTTAAAACCAGCTATCCATTCCTCATTGTTGAACAATGAAGAATGATTAATGATAATGGGCGTATCTCCAATGAGAGTTTTTAATACTTCTGTGATGCTTAATGCTGTTGATGCCGGGAGTTTTGGGCTCAAAGTAATTTTTACTATCGCATCCAAGGATATGTCAACTTGGTAAACTTGTTTTTCTTCATCCAACTCAGCTATGATCCGGTATTCTCGTTCGCATTCATATGGATATCGTTTTGTAAACGGGATATCATCCACCAGCACATTACTGGTTTTTGAAATAATGGGATACTTAACTTTTTGATGTCTAATGTGTTTGTCACTGGCAAGGTGGTTCAATAGTTTCTTTTTATCAAACTCAATACAAACCCCGCTTTCGGTGTTGGAGAACGCCGTCCAGTGATGAATGGTTTCGCTCCCATCGGTAAAGCAAAGGGCGAGTATAGAAGTAATTTTTTTCTTGTCCTTGTAATTCAGTAAGATATCGACATCGTTATGGTCCGGCCATGTATTGGGATTTAATAACACTAGCTTTTTCGTCTTCAGCAGATCGATAGTAAAAGGAAGAGTTGTAAAGCGGTTCAGTTTATTAGAAGATGTGGAATTACTCATTTTTTTATGATTGGTTGTTCCGAAGATACTTCCTTAACAAATCTCCTACGTACGTTACATAACACAGTGCTTTGAATCCCTTTAGTTCGATTTTACTTTCAAGCACTTCTTCTTCTGAAGGAGCATACTTATCCTGGAAATCGTAGGGCGAATTATGATTGATCTTTAACTCAGGCTTCGTAAGCCTTATCTCCATCAGCCCATAAGAAAGCAATTCCGATCCGCCGCCATCGGTGTCTAATTCATCCCAATCCCCTTCAATAAAATTAATCAACTCGGGAAGCGGAGCTCGTTCTAAACAACTTACGCAGGCAAGAAACTCATCGTAATTAATCTTGCTTTCCAGATAAACTTTGAATAAGATACCGACCATAGCCGACTTATCTATATCGTCACATTTATTGATGATAAAAAGAATCTTCTCTCCAACCCTAGTTTTATACTTATGGTCATCCTCGATTTTGATAACCTGCTTAATACGTTCATCCTGTGGAACTGATTTCAACTCGTAAAGAAAAGTCAGTACTTTCTTAATGAAAAGCCTGTCTTGTATACTCGTGGCGGCATTATAGGTTCCGAATAGGGTTGACAAAATGGGGAGTTCTTTAAAAACTCCTTCTTTTAAGGTAGTATCGAGGACAGTTTCAATCACATCGGTTGATATCTTCTGGAGCTCTTTTTCCTTGATAACTTCAACAATCTGCTCCCCCGCATTGCTCATAAGTATGTTGTTTTATTTAGGTATAAAAATATATTTGAATTACCATTTTTCTTTTTCCTTCATCTCTTCCATCTTGTCGAATAGAGCGGTTTTCGCTGCACCAATATTCGGGTGTAGTACCGTTCCAAATTCATTATCTATTATACATTTGAAATTATTGGTCTTTTGATCCTTAAATACAGTAAGCAGATGGCCGCTTTTCTTCAGGAATAAATTTCCCTTCTTGCTCCATTTCCAGTTTGCATTTTTCCAATTGGAACGTCTTGTTGCCCGGTTCCTTGGGTTTGTCTCCATTCGTTTGGGATTGACATAATCACCTGTCATCTTCTCGGCACATACACAACCAACTCTGTAATCTTCATTTATCTCACGGTGAGATACAATATGTACGTATCTTATATTTTCCTGGCCGCACATCATACACGTTTCATATTCATCAAAGGAGTAACCTTCCTCACCCAGGTCGATGACTGTATGGAGTTCCCATCCTTTATGTGGAATCCCCGGAGCTTTCCAAAGATTATCCATATCGATGCATTTATGAATTGATGACAAAGGCAGCAAAGACAAGTATACCCAATGCCCATAGCAAACCTCCTTCCCCATTATCAGAAGTCGCAATTTTGTTAGTGTGAGCTTGTACCTCCACCTCTTTCGGAGCTGGCATGGCAATCGCAAACGGCACATTTAGATTTCCACTTAGCCGAATCAGATCTGGTTGCTGCGAGTTACCTCGCTTTGCCAACACGTGCGGAATATGATAAAGGACTTGTTCAATGTTTACAAGCTGATGACCTTTCCCAATAACCATATGGCTCCCGACATGCAAAAGGGCTTGTGTAAAAACACCACCATCTCTGTTGTCGGATGCTTTAAGTCCGGGTCGTGTGCTATGCAGAATAGTTATGCCCGCAGGTAAGTCTAAAATGGCCCGGTCAAATATTTCCCGAGCTACAGATTGTTCGCCTGTGAAGTCAAAATAGTCTCCACTTGGGAGGGGTATGCTTCCAATAGCTTCCCCAAGAAGTGTACGGCATACATCGGTAGCTAAGAACATCCTTGGCGACCTGCCCTGAAGTAGCGCAATATCTGCGACTGCTCCATTCTTGCAGCAAAGCATCCTTGAACCTGAATGTGCATCGGTATATCCATGTCCGCTGAAATAGATAAACAGGTAATCTGCACATGCAGCCTGAGCTGTAAGTACTAACTCTTCAGCAGTAGGATCGTTCAATACAGCGATCTCATGAGCATGCCACCTCCCACCGCGAGAGGAGCGTAGAAACTCAGGAACTGCCGCTATGTCCGGCAGTACGCCTGGTAAGTACTTAGTATGACCGCCACCGGGCGCGCCTACAATTATTGCTTTTCGAGTAATGTTGTTCTTCATAAAAAGACATATTAGTTGTCATGCAAAAAAGCGAAACTTAATAAGCTGGGATACCTAAGGGTTTCGTAGGGTTGGCTGCTAGAACTGGAGAACTGGATTGAGGTGTTCCCTTCCATCCAAACAATCCCTTTCTCTCACTTTTTGTGCAAAAGAGAATAAAAAAAGTGCGAATTCTGCACAAAATTCTCCGCGCGACATTTTCGAAAAAAATTTGGCCGGTCATACCCACTTCATTTTATCTTAATAAACCGCTTGATATTCTTAAATCCAATTTGCGGCAAAATTTCATCGTGCAATTGTCTAAGGACTTCGATCACCGTCTGTTTCCGGATTCGCCTGGCACGAAATCGGATTCTTTTTCCCAGCTCTGGATGATTGGCAGCGATTGTCTTCTTAATCATAAAATCCGGCTTCGGCAACCTAGCAATCACTTCAAAATGCTTTTTTATTCTCAGGTACCCACCCGACTCAGCTTGCTGCTTTAATTCACAGGCACGGGTCATCTTACAATTAAGTAATTCCGCAATGGCCTTATTGGATAATCCATAATATGGTGGTCGGGAGGCATCGGAAGCAGGAAAATTTTGGTTGGCCACTCCCAGTGTCTTGGTGGCGAATTTTGCCTGCCTCCGTGGTGATACTTCCCAATAATATTGCTGTGCTTTTATTCTTTCGCAGATTAATACCCTTGCAAGAATCCGTTTGCGAACAGATCAATTTCTCTATGGTCAAAATTGCTGCCTTTCGGCTTTTCAAATGCAGCGACTTTCGGATAAAATCGAAACCACGAATAAAATAATAACGTGACCTGACATTATAGCCCACCCAATTCAGTCCTTGCAATTTTGACAAGTAGCTATGGAATGTTCGCTGGTCCTTAATGCCAAGCATAGTAGGCGCTGACAAGAACAGTGGTGAATCTTCGTGAACCTTACCGCTTGAATGACACTTTAAGTAAATGAATAAGGCGAATGCCTTTCCGAGTTTTTCGCGGATTACGTACCTGATAAGTCCAACAGGGATACAGATTTTATAGTCGCTGTAATTCTCCAATATCGTCTCCAAATTTACAAAAATGATACTAATTTATTTCGCAATTATATACACAGATTATTCACAGTTTATTGGACGAAATCCACAACAGTACAGCCTTTCAGTAATACCCAAAAAATTAGTATATCCTTCATTTTTTTCGCCAGAACAATCTTTCGAAAAACCTGACGATTGCAACTTTCCACCCGTTTTGTACTTTCTCAGTATTTGGCATTCTTTTTTTCCTGGCTTCCGCCGCAACAGGGTGATCGCCATACACAGTCACACTGGCTTTGTCACCTTTACCAATGATGGTTTGAAAAAAGCAGTTTTCATGACAATGTTTTACAGTAGTATCTTGTTTCCCAATCACGAAATGATACATCTGTTGGCCGACATCGGCTACGCCTGAAGGCCCTATATACAAGCTGAGCAGTTGAAGCACTTCCATAGATGCGAGATGACTGCTAAATACAAACACATTTTCATGTGCATCCTGAAACTGGGTTTTATTCATTCCCTTTATATAATCAGGATCGTCCAGCATTCCACTTTTTTCCAGCGATGCATTTTCTGATTTATATTGACCTGTACATTCAAGACAAGCACGATCGTAACCTACGGTCTGGGCCTTCCAATCTGCCCCTATGATTTTCGTGTTTGAGGCATTTGTCCTGACCAGTATCCCTCCGTCAATCACTGGTATCAAGTGAGCATACGCAATAAAATTTAAGACTTGACGGGGCCACGGTCGGTCAACACAACTGAAAAGAATATCACAGTTCAAGGCCTTTTCATAACCCTGTTTCTCACAAATACTATACTCGCATTCGTCAATAAAAATTTTCGGTGAAGTGGCACTTCTTTTTATGCCGTCTGAAACTGCTTTAACCTTTGCCCTTCCAATATCTGAGGAAAAGATATTTGTCAGCCTGTCGAGGTTCTTATCCTCGACCGCATCAAAATCAATAAGCGTAAAATGTGAAATGCCTGTACGTGCAAGTATTTCAGCAACTATGCTGCCTACACTTCCAAGTCCGACAATTCCAATTCTCAATCTCGATATATCTTCTTGTGTAGCTTTTCCCCATGCTGATATTGTACGTAGCTGTTTGGCTGAATCGAATGCCGGAGGCATCAATGCATCATTGAACGTAATGCTTAGTTTTTTACCAATCACTCTAACTGTTGCGCACCAATAACGATCATACTTCCTTTTTTGTTCTTTGTCTTTTAGCCAGTACCTGGCGCTCCATGCACCGTCAGTGCCAACAGTCATACCAACAAGTGGCAATCCGGTTGCCCCCATTACCGCTGGAGAAATACGTGATTCAGCGATAACATCATCTTTGCTCATCGCTTGCCAACCTGGTATTGGATGTGAATGTAAAAACACAAGACCTTCTTTCTTATTGGCAGCGATCTTCATTGCCCTCTCAAAGTATTGAGGCATGAAACCAACATTCCCGTGAATATCTCTGTCATTTTCCATTGGGAATATGATTTCAGATAGAATTGCTGTCTGCCTTTCATCACCAGTACTTGGGTAATAAGTTGCAAAACAAAGATCCTACTGCTTATCCATTCTGATAAGATGTTCCAGGAGTTGAAGATGGTTTTCTTCTGTCAATATCACACTATAGTCTCTCATGGTATTGTAGCAAATAAGTTTCTGATATGAGCTAAATAACTTCTTACTGTACGATCAGTTTGATTCCAATGACCAGCGAATGGCCTGCTCCAGTATTGCCAGGTTGTGCCTAAAGGACTATTATGGATCGCTCCGAATGGATGCGAACCTCCGCCACCGGTGACCGGTAATAGATGCGGGTTAAAATGAGGTCCGGGCGGTGGTTCCATTGGAAAACTGTCGCCGACCTGAAATGACATTGTTACGTTTTGCCCCGCAAACTTTCCTACCGGTATTTCATAGCTTATCGCTACAAACCCGGTTGCAGGCTCCTGGACAGCATACCCAAGAGCCTGCAACTGATCTATAAAATCGGATTTTGCCATGGGTTAGGATACCGGGGTTTCGCCTCTGAAAGCTGATACGAATTTGACAGCGGGGCATACCATCTTGATCGGGGTATCGGCTTTATCAATGAAAGAATCTTGTGACCCATCAGCATTGATCCTTACCAGGTAGTAGTCTTTTACAGGCGTAATTCCTGCATTTTCTAAGATTTGGTTAGGGGTCATCTGCTTTTGGTCCGTGGTTTCTGGCTCAGCATCCACGAAATAGTGAAATACCTCAGTCGGTTTCACCACAAAATGCTCGATTCCGGGTTTTGCCAGGTCAACCTTCTCGTCGAGATCGATCTTTTCAAAATCACAGCCCTTCAGCTTTTGGTAAAGCCAGTGACACTCTGGAGGTTTATAACCGGCAGCCTCAAAAATTTCCCTGCCCGTTACAATTTGCTTGTCCAAAATGACCTCTTTTTCACCTACCTTTACCTTATAGCGCTGGCCAAGAGGCGGCACTTTCCCTTCCTTTGTAAACTGCTCTAAATCAATTACTACTGTTGTTTCCATTGTATTAAGATTTGTTTATACCTTATAATGGTTATGAGCAAGTCTGTTTTGCAGATTCGGTAAAAGAAATATTTTTTACTACGACCTGCAAAAAGCCATTGCTCATCACCATATACCAGTATGAATGCATTTATTAAATGGAAATTGACTGGCAGGACATATATCTGAAACTTCGGGCTTTCTCACAATCCTGGGCAGAAAGTAAAACCTGGTTCCGGGGAGAAGACACTCCTTCCTTTTACGCAGGAAAGGAGGGGCATGATTATGCCATGGAAGCAATCTTAAAGCACATCGAAAACCCGGAAAAGTATAATCCTGAACGTGGGGATTTCTTGAAATATCTAAAGTATAGTCTTGTGCGTACCGCGGTAAAGAACGATGTGAATCGTGAAGAAAATAAACTGACAAAGGATATTTTCAGGGAAAATGATGATGGGGACGATGATAGTGTCCCTTACGCTGAACGCTTATTGCCGTACACCGAGGCTAGTTTTAGTGACGACTATGATTACGAAGAATTGAAAACGTATATCGAAGAGAAAGTGAAGGAAGATGCTGAAGTGGAGAGAGTATATATGGGCAAGATTTTGGAGATGACTAGAGAAGAAATAATAATGGACTGTGGATGGCAGCCTGGTCAATACGACAATGCAAACCGGAGACTAAAAACGATTGCGAATAGAGCGTTGGCTTATTTTAAAGCAACAAAACCGCATGGACAACAAAAAAAATCAAAGCAAGTCTGAGATCGCACGGTTCTTTTGCGAATGGCAGAAGATGAGAGCAGGGATAGTCAATCGGCGCGGGAATATCTGGCATCGGAAGATGTCAACGTAGATCGGATGCTTAGCGACGGGATGCAAAAAATCAAACGTGCATTGATGGAAGCGGAAGCCAAAATGACCGAGGCAGAGATGCTATCATCGGCAAGTGCTGTTGAACGGGCTACTAAATGGGTCGATGACCTCTTAAGTAAAGTGGATTTCTCATTTGCCGATTTCGTCAAAAAGGAAGAACTGGTGGTAAGTTTCCGCAGCCTGGAAAGCTTAAGCGATGCGGATAAACGAGCGATCCTTATCAGGTATTTTACATTGAGGTTCAGTAATGAGAAGAAGGATAAAGACTAATGAAAGAATTTAGATTTTCGGAAGCAGAAGTGAAGGCAAGAAAGGTCCTAGATGAATGTGGGCTGATTGATCCTGTGAATGTACCACTACACAGGATCATACTGGGCCGAAAGGCATTTTACGAGGAGCTTCCACTTGAAAGGAAAGAGGGCGAAATCGTTTCGGTGGATGGAAGGTCTATCATCACCGTTAATTCCAACATTCAGTATGAACCTAAGAAAAGGTTCGTGGCCGCACATGAACTCGGTCATCATGAAATGCACCGGAACCTCAAGTCAATATTTTCTGATACCGAGGAAGATCTGATGAACTGGTACCAGGCGGGGCCGCAGGAATTGGAGGCGAATGAATTTGCCGCAGAATTTTTAATGCCGACTGAAGTGTTTTATAAATTTTGTGAGAAACGAAAATTTAACCCTAAGATTATTCATGAACTAGCGGATCGATTTAACGTTAGCAAGACTGCAGCCATTTTAAGGTTTGTAAAGAGAGGGAATCACCCGGTGTTCATCATGTTTTGCAAAGACAATAAAATGAAATGGTGGAAAAAATCCGATGACTTTTTTCCTTTCTGTGAACTTTTCCAAAGAGATCAGCCACCGCCTACGGGGTCTGTTGCCTATGAATTATTTTCAAGCGGAAAAGTTTACACGGGTGATGAATCATCACAAGAGATATGGAAATCAGATTGGTTTAAAATGAAAGACGATGAGAAAGACTCGATATTCTTTGAATACTGCCTGCATGCACCATCATATAACTATACAATTAGTATAATCTGGGAAAAATAAACCGATCAAACATAAATAAAACAGCAAATCTAAGATGGTGGCATTATACCAAATTAAAGGTTAAATCCTCGAAAAATACAACCGACCAATCAGCAACCTCTCTTGTTCAAGTATCCCTAGCAAATCATCATCCGCTTTATAATAGCTTGTGTGGATATTAATTTCATCCTCCCTTCCATCCAAGCTTGAAAGAAGATTGGTTGCAGCTATTATTTTCCCATTCAAGTTGAAAAGTTTCAGGCGGTACATATTTCCATCAGCTCCTTGTTGGTCTTCGATGTGGAATGGTTCCGGGCTACTGAACACATCTGCTTCAGTATCAGAAAAAGGGATATCAACATTCCGAATTTCCTGTTTGGCCTTTTCAACCATCTCGCTGAAATGATCAACACTGTAGATATCACTATCATTGATAGGATCAATATCCGCGGACAATTTAAACTGTGGGATTATTTTCCTATGATTGTCAACCGTTTCAACAATCCTGAGGGTAACCAAATTCCCTTCCCTAAATCCTTCTATAGACAATGCTCGGTGTGCTGTAGGATATTTTTCGAAGTAGATACGCATAATTAAGTGTTTGAAGTTAAAAATGGAATAACTTTCGATATGTGTGAACGACTGTATAGTCGTCATAAAAATCATATCCCCTGTGGTCCCAATTCTCGCCACAAGTTTGATTCCGACTACGTTCCAAGCGAATTACGAAATTAGTTAATTAAAACTATCGCTATGGAATCAGCTTACCTCTACGTCCGCATAAGCACGGACGAACAAAAGAAAACGGGCTACTCGCTTATTGAACAGAAGGAACGACTCCTGGCTCATTGTAAATCTCACAAAATAAAAGTGACTTAAAAGTAAATTTTCAAATGCCTAAACGATTAGAAATGCTACAACACAAAACATTTGTTCCAAAAGAATTCACGGGCAGGAGAGTGTCTAATGATAAAGCCGTTAAAATTTTAAAAAAGTATGGATTGGTAGTCACCAGCGTCGAAGCCAATCTCATCTTGGATTTTCTCTATATGTTGGCGAAAACAACCAGGTAGGAGGAAATACAGGGAGCAAGTGTCATAGGACCCTTAGGAGATATCGAACCCAGTTGAAGCGAATCTACAGAGTTTCACCTACATATTGTACAAATGATTCGAATACCTGTAGATATCGAACTAATATTTTCATTACGAAATTTCGCCATAACATTTTTAATCTTAGAAACTTATGAACAATAAAAAAAGGGATGACTGAAATTAGCCATCCCCTAAAGAGGTCCCGAGCGGATTCGAACCGCTGTGGGAGCTTTTGCAGAGCTCTGCCTAGCCACTCGGCCACAGGACCATTTTGCTTTTGGCTCTGCCTGCCTCCCGATAGCTATCGGGACGGCCACAGGACCATTTTGCTTTTGGCTCTGCCTGCCTCCCGATAGCTATCGGGACGGCCATAGGACCATTTTGCTTTTGGCTCTGCCTGCCTCCCGATAGCTATCGGGACGGCCACAGGACCATTTTGCTTTAGGCTCTGCTTGCCTCCCGATATTTATCGGGACGGCCTGAGACCATTTTTTACCTGATTTCCACCCTTTTGGATCATGCAGGCTGCATGCGAAGGGTGCAAAAATAAGCATATTTTTGATAATCAAATGCTTGACTTAAACTATTCCATATGAACCGTATTGCCGAATCCGAACTGATCATCAATGAAAGAGGAGCTGTATACCACCTGGACCTGCGTCCGGAAGAGATCGGCGGAACCGTGATCACCGTGGGTGACCCCGACCGCGTAAAAGAAGTGAGCAAATATTTCGATAAAATAGAAGTAAAAAGACAACACCGGGAATTCGTTTCCCATACCGGAACCGTTGGCAAAAAAAGAATCACCGTACTCTCCTCTGGTATCGGTCCTGATAATATTGATATCGTATTGAATGAACTGGATGCCCTCGTTAATATTGATTTCAATACCCGGGAAATCAAAAAAGAACTGCAATCGCTCAATATCGTAAGGATCGGGACATCCGGTTCCTTACAGGAAGATATTCCGGTGGATAGTTTTGTAGCCTCCACGCATGGACTGGGTGTAGACAATCTACTCAATTTTTACCGGCACGAACAAAACGAACAGGAAAAAGAACTGTTGCAGTCCTTCGTTACCCATACTCAGATCCATAGCCAGATTGGCAATCCTTATATCAGCAGCGGTGCCGCATCCCTGATCAAACATTTTGTGCATGACTTCCATCAGGGCATCACTGTAACTTGTCCGGGTTTTTATGGTCCGCAGGGAAGAGTGCTCCGGCTCGGTATCCGCAACCCCGACCTCATCAACCGCCTGACTGATTTTCGTTTTGGCCAGCACCGGATCACCAATTTTGAAATGGAAACTTCTGCGATCTACGGGCTGGGCAAATTACTGGGCCATCAATGTCTTGCAGTGAATGCCATTGTTGCCAACCGAGTGAAAAAAGAATTTTCAAAAGATGGTAAGGCAGCTGTTGAGCGGTTGATTGTGCGGTTTGTGGAGATTTTTTCGGAGAATATGTAGATTGGGGATGGCAAGTGGCTAGTAGCGAGCTAGTGGCTAGTGGCTAGTGGGGAGGGAAAGTGGGGAGTTGCTGGTCACAATTGATTGTCCACGTAAATCTACAAGTATGTTGAATTTATCACACAAAAACCTTGAAGTATATCATATTTCAATGTTATTGGTAAAGGAAGTTTACCTCTTAACTAACGATTTTCCAAAGCAGGAATTATATTCACTGGTATCTCAAATCAGAAGAGCCGCTATTTCTGTTTGCAGCAATATTGCTGAAGGTGCTTCCAGGACATCCCCAAAAGAGAAAAAAAGATTTTATGAAGTTGCCAGGGGATCTATTGTTGAAATAGACACCCAACTGGAAATCGCCATCAGCCTGAATTACTATTCAAAAAACAGCGACCATCCAGTTGAGAAATACATGGTATCTATATTCAGAATCTTATCAAAACTGATTTCCAACTTTAATGTATCCAGGACCTCATCTTAAGTATTATGCCCCCAATGCCCCTCCCATTGGCCATTTCCTACTCCACGCACACTATCATAAAATGCCGATCCCTACAAGCCCCACTCGCCTCTTGCTACTCCCCACTCGCCATTCTCCACTCGCCGAACCCCACTAGCCACTCGCTACTACCCACTCGCCAAAAATTCCTACATTTATTCCCACATGATCCTCCAATTCAACAAATACCAGGGTACCGGCAACGATTTCATTCTGGCTGATAACCGGAATGGTGCTTATAGCAATCTGACCCAGGAACAAATCCACCGTTTATGCGATCGCCGTTTTGGCATTGGTGCCGATGGATTGATGCTTCTTAATGAGAAACCCGGTTTCGATTTTGAAATGAAATACTACAATGCCGATGGCCGTGAGGGCAGCATGTGTGGCAATGGTGGCCGCTGTATGGTAAAGTTTGCCTACCATCTGCGTATTCATCGCGAGCTGTACCGCTTCCTGGCCAGCGATGGAGTGCATGAAGCCGAGATTGATACCGATGGTATTGTTTCCCTGAAAATGAAGGATGTGAAGATGATCCGGAAATTCCAGAATGATTTTATTCTCGATACCGGTTCACCACATTATGTAAAAATGGTGACTAATGTGATGAATTACGAAGTATATAAAAAAGGATACGAGATCCGCCATAGCCGTGAATTTGAAGAAGAAGGAATCAATGTCAACTTTGTTGAACAATTACCCGAACCTGATAAAATTATCGTCCGCACTTTTGAAAGAGGTGTGGAAGACGAAACCTATTCCTGCGGTACCGGAGTTACTGCTGCCGCCCTGGTTTGCTTTCACAATGAAAATGGATTTAATGAAGTGGAAGTAAAAACCATCGGCGGACCGCTTAGTGTGGAATTTGACCGGGTGGATGATAACCAGTATACCAATATCTGGTTATGTGGTCCGGCTGAAAAAGTGTTTGAAGGTCAGGTGGAAATCAAATGAGTGTAATTCAAACCATACCAACAATCAGCGAGGCAACCCTTCAGGCCTCGGCAGCATTTACTTTATACTGCCAGTCAGTTTCCGAGCATCAATTTTTTCAGCAACCAGAAGGCAAATGGTCTCCTGCACAACAAACCAAACACCTGATGACTTCCACGAATATGGCCCGTTTGGCTTTTGTCCTTCCGGGTTTTATAGTCAGGCTGATTGGCGGCAAACCCAACCGGCCATCCCGCAGTTATGAAGAATTGGTGAACAGGTACCATACAAAATTGGCTGAAGGCGGACAGGCCAGTGGCCGATACATTCCCAAACCCATACCCGCCGGTACCGGCAGGGAAAAATGGCTTCGGAAATATGAGCAATCCATGATCAAAATGGCAGCGGCTATTGGACAAATAAAAAATGAAGAGCGACTGGATCAGTACCTGGCTCCCCATCCCCTGCTGGGCAAAATCACGCTGAGGGAACTCGCTTATTTTACGATCTATCACTCCCATCATCACCTGGATAGTATCCGGAAATTGACCGCAGGCTAGCCAGAGGCTGATATTTTTGTACCTTATTCCCACCCGCCGCTTACCTTTGCTTGCCTTTAGAAACGATCCTAAAATTCAAACCCTGGTACAGTACTTCAAAAATATCAGCCACCAGACCATTGAGATCGACAGCCCCGAATCGGGTGCGTGGATCAATGTATCCCCCCCACTGAAACAGGAAGAATTTGACGAGCTCTCTGCTGAGCTTGAAATTCCGATCGACTTTCTGACCGACTCATTGGATATCGATGAAAGAAGCCGTTTTGAAGAAGATGACAACGTGAAACTGATTGTGATCAAAACGCCGACTGAAAACAATTCCTTCAACGAAAGTGATGCGTATTATATCACGATCCCGATCTGTATCATCCTGACCCATAACCAGATCGTCACGGTGAATTCATTTGACAATCCGGCCATCAAAAATTCCTGAATACTTTCCCCAACCGCGATACGGAGAAGAAAAGCCTGATGGTGCTGAAGATTTTTGAAAAAGTGACGCAGGCCTTTATGCAGTACCTGAAAGAAATCAATCAGCGGCGGAATATGATGGAGCAAAACTCTATGCCAGCAGCCGCAATGAAGAATTACTGGAACTGATGAAGATTCAGAAAAGTCTGGTTTACCTCGTCACTGCACTGAAGTCGAATGAAATGCTGCTGATGAAACTATCCAGGACCAATTTCTTAAAACTGAATGAAGAAGAGCAGGAATTCCTGGAAGATCTGATCGTAGATACCTCACAGGGTCTGGAGATGGCGAATATCTATACCAATATCCTCAGCAGTACCCTGGATGCTTTTGCCAGTATCATTGCCAATAACCAGAACCAGGTTTTGAAAAGACTGGCGGTGATCACCATTGTACTTACTTTCCCGGTTTTGATCGCCAGTTTATTCGGGATGAATGTACCCAGCGGTTTCGAACATTCTCCATATGCCTTCTATATCGTTGCCTTTCTTTCGCTGGGGATCGCCCTGATCATTGGCTGGTATTTTTTCCGCAAGAAAATTTTCTGAGCATGTTCAATCTGCGCGTCTATGGTATCCTGGTAAATGACCAGCAACAGGTATTGGTGAGTGATGAATTTATCCGGGGGAATTATTATACCAAGTTTCCGGGAGGCGGACTCGAATTCGGAGAAGGCACCCGCGATTGCCTGAAAAGAGAATTCCTGGAAGAAATGAATTTAAAAGTGGAAGTGGGCAAACATATTTATACCACAGATTATTTTCAGATGTCCGCTTTCAATCCCTCTCATCAGATTATTTCTATCTATTATTTCGCGAAGGCACTGGAACCCATACAAGTGCCACTCAGGGATAAGCCTTTTGATTTTGATGCGGAACAGCTGGCGATTTACGAAGAGAAAAAGGAAATCGAAACCTTCCGTTTTATTGACTGGGAAGAATTCTCCCCGGAACAGGTCAGTCTGCCGATTGATAAAATTGTAGCGAATTTGATCAAAGAAAAACGTTAGTTCCATTAAAAAAGAAACAAGATACAAGAACCAAATAAATTGGAAATAAGAAAACAAAAAATAAAGCTCATACATTAGTCGGTCTTTAAACTTTCAGAAGAGCTTCGACTCAAGGCCCCTGGCTATCGACTAATGACTCCAGACTATCGACTTTCCATAGCCGCCTTCTTCATCTCTTCCGCCTTCTCTGCTCCAAGGTAATTTTCGATCCAGCCATGTACGAGGTAAATCACAGGTGTGAGCAGGATCGCCACGAGAAATTTGTAGATATAATTCACAAGTCCAACAGCAATGAATAAACCAAAAGGCCAGACAAAATCATTGGCCGATGCATTCACCCGGTACCAATATAAAAAGCGATAAAGAGGACCACAAAACTGTCGATAAATTGTGATACCAGGGTAGAACCGGTGGCCCGCAACCAGATCCGCTTTTCACCGGTGGCTTTTTTGATTTTGTGAAATACAAATACATCAATCAACTGTCCGAGTATGAATGCAGTAAGAGAGCCAATGATAATAAACCCACCCTGTCCCAATACACTGTTATAGGCCTTTGACATATCCGGCACCCCACTGCCCTGCTTGCTGCTGATAAAAAAATCAGCCGGCGCCAGCTTCATTGCTCCATAAAAAACCAAAAGGCAAATACAATTAAACCAGCAGTGAGGTATGATAAAAACCTGACTCCCTTCATCCCATAATATTCATTGATGATATCAGTCATGATAAAAACAACTGGCCATAACAACACACCCGCTGTGAGATTGACTGATAAATCGTTCCCGAATATCCGGACATGCAGGGGCGGAATACCCAATGTTTTTTCCAAAGAGAAAATCTTAACCCCGATAATTTCTGCAATCAGGGCATTGGCTATAAAAATTCCCGCCAGGATGATAAAGAGCCGGGTCGGTTTATTTTTGATGATAGTATGGATCATTGAGGTAGAATATGTAGTAAATAAGCACAAACAGAGAAAATATATTGGCCCCGATCAGCCAACCCGGAATCAGGGGACGCATCTTCTTTTCATCAGTAACATAACCAGGTAACAGATATTGGTCGCGGGCAACAGCAAGCCACCCATGGCATAACCAATGATGATGATGGTGGATGAAAAGAGCTCATTATTCTCGCTGCTGGTCATGGCCAGCACCAGCCAGACCAATATACAAACGCCTGAAATAAAGGCCAGTCTCGACAAAAATAAAAGCCAGCGCATCGGGGATTTTCGTCTAAAATAGCATTATTTTGTCACCTTAATTTAACTGTAGTCAGAATGAAAAACTCCCTGCTGAAAAAGGCCCTTCCACACCTCATCGCTGTTGTTGTTTTCCTGGTTGTTTCCGTGTTTTTCTGCAAACCGGTACTGGATGGCAATGTATTGAACCAGCATGACAATGTGGGCTGGAAAGGCATGGCACAAAATTCATTTGAATACAAGGAAAAAACAGGACATTTTCCGCTCTGGAACCCTAACCTGTTCAGCGGGATGCCCAACTACCAGGTAGCCATGGAAGGAAAAAGTGTGCTCCCCGATATGATCAAAGTCCTGACCTTGGGAACTCCGAAACCAATCAATTTCTTCTTCCTGGCCTGCCTTTGCTTTTATATTCTTTGTCTCACTTTACGGGTGAACACAGTGATCGGGATGATGGGGGCCCTGGCTTATGCTTTTTCTACCTATAACCCGGTGATCATTGCGGCCGGACATGATACACAGATGCTCGCCACTGCCCTGATGCCTTTACTGCTGGCTGGTATCATCAATATTTACGAAAAGAAATACTGGCTGGGATTTGCCCTCACCACATTTGCTGCCTACCAGCAGGTAGGAGTCAACCACCTGCAGGTCACTTATTATTTTTTCCTCGTGGCCGTTATCATCAGTATTGCCTACCTCGTTAAATGGATTCTTGAAAAAGACTGGAAACATATAGGTATTGCCGGCGCTTTAACTGCCGTAGCAGCACTGATTGCTATTGCCGGAAATGCACTGGTTTTAAAAACAACTGCCGAATATGCGAATTACACCATGCGTGGTGGCAAGGATATTGACATTTCAGGTGATTCTGTAAAAGCGGCTAATTCCAAAGGCCTTGATACGGCTTATGCTTTTGAATACAGCCTGGGCAAAGCAGAATCTGCCACACTGATCATGCCCAATGCTTTTGGCGGTTTCAGCAGCAATGTATTGGGAGAAGGTTCTAACGTAGCAAAGAAACTGATCAAGATGGATATCCCGGAGGCCAATGCAGAACAACTGGCCCAGAGCCTGCCAAAATACTGGGGGCAATTATCAACTTCTGGTCCCGCTTATCTGGGTGTACTGACCTGCCTGTTTGGTATACTGGGTTTTGTACTGCTCAAATCTCCTTTGCGTTGGGGTTTACTGGCTGCAACCCTCCTGGGTATCATGCTCTCCTGGGGTAAATATCTTCCGGGCTTCAATACCTTTTTATTCGAACATCTTCCGCTGTATAATAAGTTTCGTTCACCGGCCTTTGCCCAGGTGATTCCACAATTTACAATCGGCATTACTTCGGTACTGGCCCTGCAGCAATTATTCTTTGGGCCCAAACTGCAGGCACCGGATTTTAAAAAGATTCTTTATACCATGGCTGGTTTATTTGTGATCCTGGGCGCCATGTATATGACCCTCAGTTATCGGGCTCCATTTGATGGACAGATTGTACAGAGTCTGAATGAACAAAGCAAGAATGAGTCTATCGGAAGAGCGGTGATGTCTGGCTTAAAAGCAGACAGACAATCATTATTCGGCGCACAAATCTTAAGAACATTGGCCTTCTGCCTGCTGGCACTGGGCGCCATTTATTTTTACTATAAAAACAAGATCAGTTCCCTGGTGGCTGGTATCCTGCTGCTGCTGATCAGTACGATAGAAATCCTGATGGTGAGTAAGGATTACCTGAGTGAAGAGAAAGGACATTATATTGATAAAGAAGTGTATGCAAGCAGTAATTTCGGCATGAATGTTATTGATCAGGAAATTCTGAAAGACAAGGAGCTGAATGTCCGGGTCTTCAATATGGCGGGTACAGAAACCGGCGGACCATTCAGTGAATCCAGAACTTCTTATTATCATAAATCAGTAGGTGGCTACCACCCTGCCAAACTGCGTACTTATCAGGATATTATTGAAAAATACCTTAATGTAAGACAGCCCAATCCCGGGGTACTGAATATGCTGAACAGCAAGTATATCATTGTTCCGGATCCGCAATCCGGCCAACCCGGGTTAATCACAAATCCGGATGTATTTGGTAATTGCTGGCTGGTGAAACATGTTGATGTGGTGAAAGACCGGGTAGCATCCATTCAGGCAATAGGTAAAACCAATCTGAAAGACACTGCTATCGTGGATCAGTCCTTTGCCAAACTGGTCACCCAGCCCCAATGGGATTCGGCATCTGCTATCCGGATGACCAAATTTGATAATGATGCAGTAGAATACGAAGCCAATTGTAACGGACCCCAGTTTGCGGTATTCAGTGAGATTTATTATCCGCTGGGATGGAATGCTTACCTGGATGGGAATAAAGTGGAGTACTGCAATGTGAATTATGTGTTGAGGGGAATGTCGCTCCCTGCCGGAAAACATACAATCCGTTTTGCTTTTGAGCCTGCTTCCGTAAAATCAGGAAAATCAATGGCCTTTATGGCATCTATTGCCGTGTTGCTTTCCTTACTGGGCGGATTATTTATGCATTACAGGAAATACTTCCAGAAAGCCGGGAAGACCACGGCTTAATGCCGATGAAAAAAATACTGGTGATAGCGCCTTATGCCTACCTGCCCTGGAGATCAGGCGGGCAGAAATTCATTGGGCAGTTTCTGGAATACCTGGGAAGGAAAACTGCACTGACCGTTGTTTCAGTTGCAGCCAATGATTCCACAGTGGCTAAAAGCTACACCCAGCTTCCGCTATTGAAAAAAGGATTTTCCCGGTATTATGATATCAGTCTGGTAAAAAAAATCAGCCACCTCGTTAAAGAAGAACAATTTGATGCAGTGATCTGGGAGCATCCTTACCTGGCCTGGCTGGCATTCCGGGTTCGCAAAAAAACAGGAGTCCGCACTTTATTTCATACACATAATATCGAATACCAGCGATTCAAAAGCACGGGCCGATGGTGGTGGCCGGTATTAAAGTGGTATGAACGCTGGTGTTTTAAAAAAGCAGATGGGATATTTTTCATCACGCCGGATGATAAAGAATTCGCAATTCAGCAATGGAAAATCGATCCTGCCCGCTGTTTTGACCTTCCATTTGGAATTGAGACAGGCTTCTATCCTGCCAACCGGCAGAGCAGTCGGGAAGCCATTAATCAATTGCATGGTCTTTTACCAGGCGAAAAAATGTTGCTGTTCACCGGTGCTTTTAATTATAAACCCAATCTGGATGCATTACAATTTATTGTGGAGAAGATCAATCCCATCCTGATGAAAGAGGCAGGGTTTTCATACAAGATACTGGTCTGTGGAGGTGATTTACCTGCAGAATGGAATGAACTAAGGGACCAGCATCCCAATCATATCATTTATGCCGGATTCATTCCCAGGATCGATTTGTATTATTCGGCCGCTGATGTTTTTTTGAACCCTGTTCTCAGCGGAGGCGGTATCAAAACCAAAATGGTGGAAGCTATCGCTTATGGTGCCACGGTAATTTCAACTGAAACAGGTGCCACCGGTATCAATAAAGCAGTCTGCGGTTCCAAACTGGTATTAGTTACAGACGGCGACTGGAATGCGTTTGCAAATGCAGTAGTCAAGGCTGCCCGGGAAGATTCCGCCCCTACTCCGGCTGCTTATTATCAGCAGTATCATTGGGAAGCCATTATTAATGATGTACTGGAAAAAGCTATCTGACCAGCTTACCTGTCATTCTGAAAATAATCGCCTTAATCAAATTGCGGGTTGACTCTTTCCCGGTATAGATCAGTTTGAAAAGAAAATAATACCAACCCTTTCCTTTTCGAAGTCGCATGATTTCCAGTTCATGTTTCATCATGGTTTTACGAAGACCCAATTGTTTGGACAGGCTGGTACTCCCGCTATTGATATGGATGATGGTCGTATCAGCAAAAAACAGATGCTGATAGCCCAGGTTTTTGAATTGTTCGCACCAAAGCTGGTCTTCCCCGTACATAAAAAAGCGATCATCGAGCTGATGACCTGGCAATTGATCCACTATTTTTTTAGGGAACATAAAAAAAGCACCGTTCAGCCAGTCTGCCTGCAGGTTGGTATCATGACGGAAGTACTTGCCCAGCATTCTTTTGGCTCTTTTTGTATAGGGCATTAACAGAGGAATAAAGCGGAAAAGGTCCAGCAGTTCCCAGCTGATGCTGCGGAAACGGCGGGCGGTGTATTGGATTCGTCCGTCTGGATAGGTCATCCGGCAGCTGACGACGCCGGCACCAGGATGGGCCGTTAAATAGCGGGCAGACTGACTGATACTGTCTTCCGTTAAAACCGTGTCGCTATTGAGCAGGAGGATGATTTCTCCGGTTGCGGCGGCAACGCCAAGGTTATTGCCGTAGGCGAACCCCCCGTTTTTATCGCTCCTGATCAGCCGGATACCGGGGAATTCATTCAGGAATAGTGCCGGATCGCATTCAGCAGAAGCATTATCCACCAGGATGATTTCATAGCTGGTCTCCTTTGTGAATTGGATCACCGACCGGATACAATCGCTGGTCAGGCGGAAGCTGTTGTAGTTGATTATGATGATGGAAACGGTCATACCCGGTTGGCCTAAATGGTGTAATATTGCAGCTTTAAACCCGGCAAAATTAATGTACCAGGAAATTACCCGTTGCAGGATCAGCGGCAGCACCAATTTAGTGAATGTATTATCATTGGGCGAACAATATTTAACAGGGGTTTTCCCCGGTTCAAAGGATCAACAGGTAACCCGGGGACCTGTAGACATGGTCTGGTGTCCGGAAAGTGGCCTGGTCCAGATGAAACAATCCTATAGTCTGGATGAAATGTATGGCGACAATTATGGCTATCGTTCAGGACTGAACCAAAGCATGGTTAACCATCTTTCTAATAAAGTGGCCATGCTGCTCCGGAAAGTGCCTACCAAAGCGGGGATATTATATTGGATATCGGCAGCAATGATGCCACTTCTCTGAAATGTTATCCAAAAGAATTGCGCCGGATCGGAATTGATCCCACCGGGAAGAAATTCAAAGAATATTATACAGATGATATCTCGCTGGTTCCTGATTTTTTCACGGCGGCGAATTTCAAAAAAATATTTCCAGCAGAAAAAGCCACGATTGTTACTTCCATTGCCATGTTCTATGACCTGGAAGACCCGGTTCAGTTTGCGGCTGATATTGAAGCCGTGCTGGCCGACAATGGTGTCTGGCATTTTGAACAGAGCTATCTGCCTTCCATGTTGCGGACGAATTCTTATGACACCATCTGCCAGGAGCACCTGGAGTATTACTCACTGATTTCAGTTAAATACATTCTTGAAAAAGCCGGTTTACGGATCCTCGATATAGAACAGAATGACATCAATGGCGGCAGTTTTGCGGTGACGGCTGCTAAAAAAGGATCCACTCTTCCATCTAATGATGCAGTAATCAACTGGATGCTTGAAGAAGAGATCAGGATGGGACTGAATACGGAAAAACCTTATCGTGAATTTGCCGAAAGGGTTGCTGCTCATAAAACAAGCCTGGTGGATCTGTTGGACCGTTTAAAAAATGATGGTAAAAAAATCATTGGCTATGGTGCTTCCACCAAGGGAAATGTGTTGTTGCAGTATTGCGGAATTGATACCCGGTACCTGGATTGTATAGCCGAGGTCAATGAGCAGAAATTTGGTTCTTATACACCGGGCACCCTGATTCCGATTGTGTCTGAGGCAGAAGCCAAAGCCATGAAACCCGATTATTTATTTGTATTACCCTGGCATTTCCGGAATAATATTTTGGGCCGGGAAAAGGAATACCGGGCAGGGGGTGGCAAGTTTATTTTCCCATTACCGTTTATTGAAATTGTATAAAATCAGGTTATGATATTACTCAAAACAGCAGCAGCATTTAGCCTTAGTATGGCTATTGTTAAAACCAGTTGCAAAAAAGAGCAGGTATCAAACGAAAATAATATGCTTACCTCTGCAGTCTGGCAGTTGGAAGAACTTGCCCGGAAATGACTCCAAAGGCAATTCTTATTATTTAAGGGGAACAAAAAACAGCACTGGTATAAACTATGATGCCATCAGAATCAAATTTAACGCAGATGGCACCGGGTATTATACAACAGATGAGAACAGGACCTTCCCTCTTGAATGGGAATTCAAAAACAACAAGCAGGAAGAAATGGTTCTTCGGGTCAACTATGGTGGAACAACAACCTATCATTGGAAAATGGTTGTTATTGCGAATAATTCTCTATATAGCACAACTTCATTTTCCGACCAGGGAGAAAATTTGATGGTTACAACCCGGTATATCCCAACCCGATAAATTATTGAATTTGCTCAAGGGCCTGTTTGTCAATACCGAAAAAGCTGTATGCAGTATACATGAATCTGGCCTGATGGTATACGACTGCATAAAACATTCCAATAAAATCAGTTTCGATTATACGGAAATCAGTCAGGAAAACCCGTCTTTGCCAGCCCGGTATGATCTTTATGTTTTCAATTATCATTTCAGCACCACTGGTTGGCTTGACACCAGGAGCGTTAAATTGCTACCCGGCATAAAAGGTACCATTGTATTGGAAATTTTACCCAATGATCCATTTGTTTATTGCTCCCCATTTGATTTCGATTTTTATTGTGTTTTAGATCCTTCCATGACATTAAAACACAAAAAGGTTTTCCCATTTCCAAGACCACTTGATCATTATTCAGGCCCCCTTTCAAAAAAAGATAACGTTATTCCGATTATTGGCAGTTTCGGATTCGCCACAAAAGGGAAGGGATTTGAACATGTAGTTCAGGCTGTTAATAATGAATTTGATGAGGCCATTATCAGAATCAATATCCCCCATGGCACTTATACTGATCCAAGCCATCAATACGCAATCGAACTGGCAGCGCAATGTAAATCAATTGCAAAAAGCGGGATTGAAGTAAAAGTTACGCATGACTTTATGAGTAAAGAAGAACTGATATACTGGTGTAGCGAAAATACACTCAATTGCTTCCTTTACGACAGGAATATGCCTGGCCTTGCCGCCACTACTGATCAGGCCATTACAAGTGAAAGGCCTTTGGCCGTATCAGACAATGCAACCTTCAGGCATATTACAAAATATATCCAGCCCTACCCTTCCATTTCATTGAAAGAGTCTATTACACAAACAGAAGAAATTGTAAAAAAAATAAAACAGGACTGGGCTACTGAAAGTTTTACTTCTCTTTTCGATGCCATGATTGAAAAATTAAATATCAAGACCTCTGCTTATCCGGAAGGGTCAGTGACTTTAAATACACGAAACCGGAAATCATTGAGGTATAAAATTGAAAAACGAATTATAAAACTTTTGCGATTCTATTACAAATCATCGGTCTATGCGGCTTTTCATTTAAAAAATTATAAGGAAAATTTACAGTGGCTACCTTTATCCGTATAGCAAAGTGAGCTATTCCCAAAACGGTGAAGACATTATCATTAAAGATCTTTTTGCAAGAATTGGCATTCAAAAACCGACTTACCTTGACATCGGCGCCAATGAACCATTCTACATCAGTAACACCTATTTATTTTATTCAAAAGGGAGTAAGGGTGTTTGTATTGAACCTAATCCATCACTTCACAAAAAATTCAAGCGGAAAAGGAACAGAGATACCTGTATTAATGCCGGGATCGCATTTGACGATCAACTCGAAGCTGATTTCTATATGTTTTCAAACAAAGCAAATGGGTTGGGCACTTTCTCAAAAGAAGAAGCTGAGTTTTGGGAAAAAACCGGAAATGATGTGATTGGCAAGCATAAAATAGAAGCTGTTATTAAAACCCGGCTGGTCAGGATCAATGAAATCATGGCCGAACATTTTACTTCCCACCCTAATCTTATTTCAATTGATGTTGAAGGCCTTGATTTGGCTATACTGAAGACTATTGACTTCGACCGGTTTCAACCAGAAGTAATTTGTGCAGAAACAATCGGGTATGAAGAAGGAAACAAAGAGGTCAAGAACCGGGATATCATTGAATTCCTGAATTCAAAAGGATATGACATCTATGCTGATACCCATATCAACAGTATTTTTTGCAGAGCAGATATATTTAAAGCAAGTTAATGTATGTGATTATCCCGCTTTCTGTAATTCCTCCGATAAAATTGTTTTACAATTCCGAATGATTTAGCCCATTTACCTTTTCTGAAAAACATAAACCAGTACTTTAACAAGGAAATTGTTCTCGGCCTTAATTGCATATGAAATTCCTTTCTCGCGGCAGGAACACCATTCTCCAACACCTGCAAGACCATATTTACAGCCGCCGGGATATCTTCATTTGTAGTTTCAATGATCAGCTGATCATCCAATCCCCAATACCGGTGATCATATGCTACCGAGGCAAAAGTGAAGCCCTTTCCCCTTCTCAGAAATTGCAGCATCGGCAATCGCTTTGCCCAATCGGTGGTGGCGATCCAGGTAATCCCACTGGAACAACCGAGCAACAGACTGCAATATTTTGTGAGCTCCGCATTTTCCCGGAGACTTAATGCTGATGCTACTGCCATCCGGGGAGGCAGGTTGGCCATCGGTAAGTGCGTGGATAAAATAATGAATAGATCTTTCCTGACATCCAATAGCCGGCGGGATACTTCCAGCGCCCAATCGGGAGTAACAAAGGATTGCCCGCTAAATGAGGAACATTCAAAAAGAAATACATGCCTGTATGTGTGGAGTTGATGAGTGGCAGCAAACTCAGCCACTTTACTAATTTCTTCCTCCCTTAACCGCAAAACCGGTCTGGCATCTACCGTCACGGGATGCGGGTAGGCATTATAGATGGTGCTTCGGGTGGTGCCGTCAAAACGGTGCACATTAGTTGGATAAATCTGTGTGAAGAATACTTCATCAAACTCTCCCCTTTCCTTTTTTTGAAGGGCTGCTGTTTCAAACCGGAACCAGCCTTCTTTTTCTGCTTCCTTTTTATTATTCAACTGAATTTCCCAAACCGCATCTACATCGGGATTTCCATCAATCACTCCGCGGCAAAGATTGCTGATCGCCCAGGTGAGGTGACAGCCAGGATAATCTTTCTTTATTTGTTTTGCGAGTACAGTAGCCATCAGGCAATCCCCGTTGGCCACCAGCATCCCCAGTAATATTTTTTTGGCAGGCTTTTCCATCAGCGGGCAGGTGCAGGTTTTAACATCATGGCTGCCAGTTCCCTGATATCGGTTGAAGGTTGCCAGCCTGTTGACTGCAAGAGAGAAGAATCACTGAGCATCCGCCTGAAATCTGCTGTATATTGATTGTTCAACTGTACAAAGTCTTTCCAGTTTTTATCCATCATACCAAAGCAAATCTCCAGCCACTGTTCAACCGAGTATGCTTTCCCGGTACCAATACAGGCTTCAAAAAAACGATCCTGATTCAACAATTGAAAAATCCCGGCCGCAATATCACCGGCAAATCCAAATTCTTTCTCAACCGTAATATCTCCCACTGTCAGGTGGACCGGATCTCCGTCCGCTGCGGCAACAGCAGCATCGGCTATTTTGCGGTTCAGGTGTCCTGATGATCTTAAAGGGCTATCATGGTGAAAAAGGTAACCAGTATAGGCTTTTACCCCCTTCGTACGGTAATAGCGGGCAGCATAAACAGATTGAATCCTGGCCAAAGAATAGGCATCCCTCGCTTCAAAGGGGGCATTTTCGTGAATCGGATCACCGTTATTGACGAACTGTAATCCGCTGCCGGTAATAAATACACGTGAGGCGGGTGAATGATTAAATACTGCTTCCAGTACATGCAGGGAGCCATTCACAATGGTATCCTGGTGCTCATATAATAATTCATGTCCGGTTTTAGAACGGGCAGCCAGATGAAAGATATAATCTGGTTGCAATTCCCGAACCAGGGCAGTCACCAACGACTGATCAGTAATTGAACCTTGTTGCCAGGGTCCCGGGGACCGGGACACGCCAGTAACAGAAATCTGTTTAGCCGACAACAATTTTTCCAGGTAGTACCCGTCCTGTCCATTGATCCCGAATATAATGGCTCGGCTCATGCTTGATTTTTACCAGTGACCATGGATTGAAACTGCCGGTCAATTGCATCAATACATTTATTCCTTTCCAGGTTCAGTACGGCAAGTTTCTTAACGACTATATCTTTTTCGGCAGCCTCCACTTTTTCAAATTCATAGACTTTTTCCTGTTCATGCCAGAGATCACAGTTCACCCGGGCCAGTTCAGCAAATACTTCGCCTATAGCACCGGCTATTTCCCGGGTTTCATTTCCTTCTTTTTTAAACACTTTATTCGCAGAAAAAGTAAGCCTGTCAGCTGGTATATTTCCATCAACAGCGTCTTTTACAAATCCATTGATTTCTTCCTGTAATTGCTTTTCCTGGCTGGTCAGACTCTGGAGCCGGGCCGCATCTTCTGTGTGGTATTGCTTCAATTTGACAATAGTGAGCTTATCGCATAAGCTACCGAGCGTTTCTGCCATTTTTCGGGGATTAATACCTGCAAACTTAGCGGCAAATAAAGTAAGGCACAAAATTGTATTTTTGCGCCGGTCAACACCAGCAATACATGAAAAAAAAGGCGTTAATAACAGGTATTACAGGACAGGATGGTGCTTATCTGGCAGAATTGCTTTTACAGAAAGGTTATGAGGTACATGGCATCCGCCGGAGAGCTTCACTGATCAATACAGACCGTATAGATCACCTGTACAGGGATATTCACGAAGATGATGTTCGTCTTTTTTTACATTATGGCGACCTGACCGATGCTGCCGGCATCCTGCATATCATTCAAAAAGTGCAGCCGGACGAGATTTACAATCTGGGGGCGATGAGTCATGTCCATATCAGTTTCCAGACCCCTGAATACACTGCCAATGTAGACGGTGTTGGTGCTTTGAGAATACTGGAAGCCGTCAGGATTCTGGGATTGGAAAAAAAGACCCGGGTTTATCAGGCTTCTACTTCAGAACTGTATGGAATGGTACAGGCCATCCCACAGAATGAAAAAACACCGTTCTATCCCCGATCTCCTTATGCAGTGGCGAAATTGTATGCCTACTGGATCACGGTGAATTACAGAGAGGCCTATGGCATGTTTGCCTGTAACGGGATCCTGTTTAATCATGAAAGTCCGGTAAGAGGAGAAACTTTTGTAACGAGAAAAATCACCCGGGCCGTTGCCGAAATTGTATTGAAGAAAAAACAGACCCTGTTTCTGGGCAACCTGAATGCGAAAAGGGATTGGGGACATGCAAGAGATTATGTGGATGCCATGTGGCGGATCCTGCAACAGGACATACCAGAGGATTTTGTAATTGCCACAGGTATTACCAATACCGTCAGGGATTTTGTGATCAAATCATTTGCCCATTGTGGCATTGAACTTCGTTTTGAAGGAAGCGAAGAAACGGAGAAAGCCTTTGTATCCAAATGCAATAACCCCTTGTATCAGCTTCCAGCAGGCCAGGAAGTAGTAGCGGTCGACCAAAGGTATTATCGTCCTACAGAAGTGGATTTATTACTGGGTGATGCGACTAAAGCCCGCGAAAAATTAAATTGGGAGGCCACCTGTACATTAGACCAGCTTATTGCTGAAATGATGGCGTCTGATATTAAATTTTTCAGCTAAACCATTCTTTATTCCGGAATGCCCAATTGCCTGAGTACTTCACGGTAATTTGAGAAATCAATACTGCTCCTTCCCCCTAAAACACCACCCGGGATCATAATGTACCGGTACTTGTTGGTCGATGACATGGACGTATTGTTGGTTTCAATTTTAATATTGCCCACTGAATACCTGGGATTATGAGCATAAGTAATACTACCCACTACTTCTGCAAATGGTAATTGACGCACATGCCCTGCAGTATCTCCCAGTACAGCCCAATAAACATGAATGGCCCCACCACTCAAAACAGACTGCGTTAAAGAGGTAGTAGGGATATTAGTGAACGCATATCCTGTATTTCCATCAATAGTCCATGTGGATCCATTAGTCCATCTTGAATAGATCACATTGGCCGTCCCTACAGGACCTTGGGGTCCTTGTGGGCCCTGTGGCCCTTGAGGTCCTGTAGGGCCTGTTGGTCCCGTAGGACCAGTGGGCCCTGTTGGTCCTGTTGGTCCTGTTGGACCAGCGGCCCCTGCCGGACCAGCCGGGCCTGCAGGACCCGTTTTTTGACAGGCTATCATAGATAATACAAGAAGAGCAGAAGTAAATACTGTTAAAAGATTGACTCTTTTCATGGAAGTCTTATTAAGATTTTTTAACGTAATACAAAAATTTTAGCAGCTGATGAATAATTACCGAATTGTACAGAAACCAGGTAATTGGTATAATTTCTCAGCCTGACTGGCAAATCCACCCGAATAATATTCTGACCTTTCAAAAGCCTCCTCGGAGGTAAAAACATATTGAACAGTTCCATTCAGGTCGATAATATTGATTGAGGCAATATCTTCAAAACGGGCATCAATATCCAGGAAGAAAGTACCTGTTACTACAGGGTTAGGATACAACCTCATTTGATGCTGCGGATCAGCATCGCCACTTGCGGAAGGTCTTGAAGACCCAAGGGGTTTGGGTTGACAATAAAAACAAAGTGTACCGGTTACTGGAACAAATGTGGATGTCCCGATGGTAATGACAGGATTATTAACAGATACGTTAGCCGGAGTTCCTGAACTTATCGCTGAACTGGTAAAAGCCGGAAACTCAACTGTCACATCTGAGGTTATAATCCCAGAACAACTTCCACTTCCACCCAAACTATCAATTCTTAGCAAATAAATATTACTGCTGTCTGTTGCTGTGCCCACATTATTATTGATCCCCAGTGCAGCATACCCTCCTTCTGACGATCCTGCTATTGAACGTATCACTTGTCTGCCATTGCGAACATATTTTCTGGACCAGCCAATCGATCCATTAGCGTTCACTTGTGTGATCAATACATCCGGGTTAGTCAGGTTCTCGCCGTTGGCCACAACAAAGCCTCCATCTGTCAATGGCATCCATCCGTACCCCGAGGTTTGGGTGCCTGGTATCACTATTTTTCTGATATTCTGTACCGTACCATTGGTCCCAATATTCCAAATACATTGCTGTTGATTGGAGCCGGCAAAATCATCCATAACTAGCGAGAATACCTGGTAACCAGTATTAATTACCCGGACTTTTGCCATCAGCATATGACGGCTAAATTCCGCATCATAGGTATTTCTCCATTGAACCGAACCTGATGCCTTATCCAGCTTCATCATATATCCATCGTAAAGATCAGGGGCGCGATAAAAGCCGACCACAATCAATGAATTCCCATCTTCTGTCAATCCCCAGGCTTCATCTGATCCGGGTTGATCGTACTGTTTACTCCAAATAACGTTTCCTGAATTATCGGTCCTGATCACAAAACTCTGCGAAACACCGCCTGCAAACTGGTGAGCCCCACAAAATGCATATCCTCCATCCGAGAGCTGCACTACATCAAACATCGCCTCGCCAAAAACAGTGCCATCACCATATTTTTTTGACCACTGAACTACTCCTCCAGCATCTACTTTCACCAACCAGCCATCACCTGCAATGTTCCCGTAAGATTTTGTCTGGCCAATAGAGATAAATCCATTATCGCTGGTAGCCTTCACACCATATAACGCATCATCACCGGCTCCACCAACAGCCCGGCTCCATAGAACAGAACCTTTTTTGTTCACACGCATCAGTAACCCATCAGATCCTCCGTTACCAAAACTATTTGTGTGGCCCACTATCACATAACCACTATCAGCTGTCGGAACCAGCCACTCGCCTGTTTCATCCTTATTACCACCATATACTTTCTGATATAAGGAAATTCCATTTAAACAAGATGTATCAATAGGTGTTATTGGGATAGGGACATAGCAATAGTAACACAGAGTACTTGTTACTGGTACAAATGGGGATGTACTAACCGTAATTACAGGGTTATTGATTGACACATTTCCAGGGCTTCCTGTGCCTATGGCAGAACTTGTAAATGATGGTGACTCAACTGTTACTTCACTGGTATTAGTACCCGAACAGGATCCCGAAATTCCCATACTATCAATTCTCAACAGATATATATTACTACTATCAGTGGCTGTCCCGGCTATGTTATTGATTCCAACACCCGCATACCCTCCTTCCGGAGAAGTTGTAATCGAACGAATCACTTGTCTTCCATTTCGTATATATTTTTAGACCAGCTAATTGTTCCATTTGCATTCACTTGTGTCAGCAAAACATCAGGGTTAGTTATGTTTTCACCATTGGCCACCACAAATCCCCGATCTGCCAGCGGTGTCCAGCCATATCCTGAGGTATGCAACCCGGGTATCACTATTTTACGAACGCTCTGAACTGACCCATTAGATCCAATATTCCAAACACATTGCTGCTGGTTGGAGCCCGCAAAATCATCCATGATTAATGAAAACACCTGGTAACCTGTATTGATAACACGAACTTTGGCCATCAACATATGGCGGCCAAATTCCGCATCATAAGTATTTCTCCATTGAGCCGAACCGGTAGACTTATCCAGTTTCATCATATACCCATCATACAAATCAGGAGCACGATAAAAACCCACCACAACCAATGAAGTTCCATCCTCCGTAAGCCCCCAGGCTTCGTCTGATCCAGGCTGATCGTATTGTTTACTCCATATAACATTCCCGGAATTATCTGTCCTCACTACAAAACTCTGAGACACACCGCCTGCAAACTGGTGTGCTCCACAAAAAGCATAACCACCGTCAGAAAGTTGAACCACATCAAAAATGGCCTCTCCAAAAACATTACCATCACCATATTTCTTTGACCACTGAATGGCACCTGCGGCATCCACTTTCACCAGCCAGCCATCTCCGGCACTGTTACCAAATGATTTACTCTGACCAACAGCAATAAAACCATTATCGCTGGTTGCTTTAACAGCATACAAAACATCATTACCGGTTCCACCTACTGACCGACTCCAAACAAGGGAGCCTTTTTTATTTACCCGCATCAGCAAACCATCATAACCGCCACTCCCAAAACTATTTGAATGGCCTACTATCACATAACCGCTATCAGCTGTTGGAACCAGCCACTCACCTGTCTCATCCTTATTCCCCCCATAAACCTTCTGATAAAAAGAAATACCATTTGAACAGGAAGTATCAGTTCCGGTGGGCACCCCACCAGTTTGTGCAAAAACCTGTAACTGTATCAGTAACGTAAAAAAAATACAGTATAAACAAGGAGTAATAAATTTTCGCTGCATTGGCTGGCCCGGTTTTCTTAAAATTAAAAACTAAATGCCAATATGCCAATATGATATCAAAAAAATATCAGGAAATCAACTCAAGGAATCGGGCCATTCCTTTTCTTTTCTGATCATCAAGGTGATAGCTCAAGTGAAGTTTGTAATATTTTTTTAACTCATAAAGGGGATTTTCTGTCTCTGCCACAATTTCATCAATAAAACTCAGGCCTAAGGCGTTAGCTTCATCAAATACTTTGATAAAATCTTCAGGCAATTTCTTTTTACTGACCCAAACTGCAAATACAAATGGCAAGCCCGTGATTGCCCTCCATTCCGAACCCAGGTCATAAATAAAAGTAGATTGCCTTCTTTGTTCAAATGCACGGTCACCGATCACCAGTCCGGCTGTAGTACCCCTGATTTCTGCCCGGTAATTTTCATTTTCCGCTTGTACAATCTCCGGGTTGATTCCCCATGATTCTTTCATCAGGTATTTTAACAAAGCAACTGATGTCCGGCTTTGGTAGTCGAGATACACTTTCCTGATTTCAGAAAGTGGCACTTCACTGAAAAGAGCTACTGAGGCAATCTCTCCTTCAGTTCCGATACAATAATTACCTACTATATGATACTCCGGCATTTTTTGCAAGACGGCCACCGGGACCAGCCCCAGGTCAATCTCGTCATTGATAAGCTGTTCTGCTACCCTTGCCGGGTAATCACCGGTCAATTCAATCAATTCATTTACTGGCGGCTGCAGCAACCCATAAATCAATGGTCTTGTATTCAGATAATTAACGATTCCAACCCTTATCTTCTCCAATTCGGCTAAATTTGTGGCGCTAAGTTATGCAGGTAATCAGAAATACAGCATAAGAAATTAACTACCAGAAAGTGTAATATAAAATGGAATTAACAGCCCTCACCTCCATATCAGCAGTAGATGGCCGGTACCGTAAACAGGTACAGCACCTTGACGAGTATTTTTCAGAATACTCCCTGATGAAATACCGGGTATTCGTGGAAGTGGAATACCTCCTTTTTCTGGAAAAGAAAAAATTATTCAAACTGCCGGGTAAAGCGGTCAAACATCTTCAGAAACTGGCAGCCGATTTTGGTCCCGAAGATGCCCAGGAAATCAAACAAATTGAATTTACCACCAACCACGATGTGAAGGCTGTAGAATATTTCCTGAAAAATGAACTGGAAAAATGCGGTGGTGCCGAAGGAAAAGAATGGGTGCATTTCGGACTGACATCCCAGGACATCAATAATACGGCCATCCCCCTTTCGTGGAAACATGCCATCGAATATGAGTACCTGCCCTCCCTGCTCAACCTGAATTCACAACTAAAACTGCTGGCCAAAGAATGGAAGGATATTCCGATGCTGGCCCATACCCATGGACAGCCTGCCAGCCCTACCCGGTTAGGCAAAGAAATCATGGTATTTGTAGAAAGAATCCAGAGCCAGATTGAGCAGTTTATTGGCATTCCATTTACCGGAAAATTTGGTGGTGCCACCGGCAACTTCAATGCCCATCATGTGTCATTTCCAAAAAACGATTGGGTAAAATGGGGAAATGAATTTGTTACAGCACTTGGATTGAACCGTCAGCAGCACACTACTCAGATTGAACACTACGACAATCTCGCCGCACATTTTGACTGCATGAAGCGGATCAACAATATCCTGGTAGATTTCTGCAGGGATATCTGGAGCTATGTATCAATGGAATATTTCCGCCAAAAAACAAAAAAGGGAGAAGTGGGATCATCAGCCATGCCACACAAGGTTAACCCCATAGATTTTGAAAATGCAGAAGGGAATCTGGGAATGGCCAATGCCATATTCGAATTTCTTGCAGCCAAACTCCCGGTTTCAAGACTGCAACGTGATCTTACCGACTCCACCGTTCTCCGGAATATCGGTGTTCCGTTTGCCCATACTATAATCGCCATCCGGTCCATTGAAAAAGGATTGGGCAAACTCGTGATCAATGATGCCAAATTATATGAAGATCTTGATAATAATTGGGCGGTGGTTGCTGAAGCTATACAAACAATCCTCAGAAGAGAAAAATTTCCTAATCCTTATGAGGCACTGAAGGCACTGACCCGGGGAAATAATAAAATTGATAAAAAAGCTATTCACCAGTTTATTGAAGAACTAAAAGTAAATGATGATCTGAAAAGGGAATTAAAAAGGATTACTCCTCATAACTATACGGGTGTATCTCCAAAAGATTAATTCCTCCTCACTAAATAAATCGTCAACTCCTTCCCCTCTACCATCCTCGTACTGTGGTACACAAAACCGGCTTTGAGCAATACTTTTTGAGAAGCAATATTTGGTGTTTCGGTAACACCGTAAATCTCGGGGATGCTGGAGTTCTGCAGGAAATAAGCCAGCCCCTCAACCGCCAGTTCTGAAGCCAGACCCCGTCCCCAATATTCGGGTATAAAAGAATATCCCAATTGGGTCTTCAAAGGATCAAAAGGTATGGGGATGATGGCAAAGGATCCGATAAAACGGCCAGTGGCTTTCTCTTCCACCGCCCATCTTCCGTTATGAGGAACGGAAGGTCCTAAAGCCAGGATCTGTTCCAACTGATGATCACTTTCCTCCCGGGTTTTTACCGGACGGATATAACGCATGACTTCCTCACTGCCATTGAGCAGGAAAAAATTTTCTTTATCTGTTACCAACAGATCACGTACCCGGAGTCTTTCGGTTTCAAAAGCAAACATGTTTACTTATGGATTTCAGAGGTGAAATGAAATTCAATATCTGGATTGTTCGATTTCTCCGTATTTAAAAACCATTCACTCTGTGCCAGGTAAACCGGAGGGCCATCCTTGTCCTCCCCTGCATTCGCCTGTTTGAACCGCAGGAAATCCTGCAACTTTCCGGGATCATTACTGGTGAGCCAGCAGGCTTTGTAAAAAGGCAGGTTGTTGAAAACCACAGAAGCGCCATACTCATGCAGCAACCGATACTGGATTACTTCAAACTGCAGTTCACCCACACAACCAATGATTTTTTTATTACCCCCGAACTGGGTAAATAACTGGGCCACCCCCTCATCCGTTAATTGCAGTAATCCTTTTTCCAGCTGCTTTGTTTTCATCGGGTCTTTATTCACCACCTCCTTGAATATCTCAGGAGAAAATGATGGAATCCCGGTAAAAAAGAAATCTTCTCCCTCGGTAAGCGTATCTCCTATTTTAAAATTCCCCGTATCAAACAAGCCCACCACATCTCCGGCATAGGCATCTTCAATAATACTTTTATCCCGGGCCATAAAGGAGTATGGATTGCTGAACCTGACTTCCTTATCCAGTCTTACATGATGAAAGTATTTATTCCTTTCAAATCGTCCGGAGCAAACCCGGAAGAAGGCAATCCGGTCCCGGTGCTTCGGATCCAGGTTGGCATGTATCTTGAAAACAAAACCACTGAGTTTTTCTTCCTCCACATCCACTTTTCTTTTGTTGGTATCCCGGCTCCTCGGCGTAGGTGCAATCTGAATAAATGTATCCAGCATTTCCTTCACCCCGAAATTATTGATCGCCGAACCAAAGAAAACCGGTGCCACTTTTGCGGCCAGATAGTCTTCAACATTCAACTCTCCATGCACTCCATCCACCAGTTCCACATCTTCCCTTAACTGAGCGGCATCCCGATCACCAAGTTTGGCATCGAGGATATCATGAATATCCGCAACGGCAATACTGTCTTCATCTGCCTTTGTATTCGCGGTAAATAACAAGAGATTTTTACTATGCAGGTTATACACCCCTTTAAAATCCTTTCCGCTGTTGATCGGCCAGGTCATCGGGTGAAGGGAGATGGACAATTCTTTTTCGATTTCTTCCAGCAGGTCAAAACGATTCTTCCCATCCCGGTCCATCTTATTTACAAAAACAATCACCGGTGTATCCCTCATCCGGCATACTTCCATTAACCGCCGGGTCTGCTCTTCCACCCCATTTACACTATCCACGACCAGGATCACACTATCCACGGCGGTCAGGGTGCGATAAGTGTCTTCTGCAAAATCCTTGTGACCCGGTGTATCCAGCAGATTGATGAGCGTACCATTGTATTCAAAACTCATCACCGAAGTAGCCACGGAGATACCCCGCTGCCTTTCGATCTCCATAAAATCACTGGTCGCGTGTTTCTTGATCTTATTACTTTTCACCGCACCGGCTACCTGGATGGCTCCTCCGAACAAAAGGAATTTCTCCGTCAGGGTGGTTTTACCGGCATCGGGGTGACTGATAATCGCAAAACTGCGGCGGCGTTGTATTTCGTTGTGAAATTTCATGGTTGAATCGGGTTCCGGTTCCCGGAGTGGCCGGCTGTTTTATAGCAGACGGAGCCTGTTTTTAAGTCCGCAAAGGTAAGGTAAAGCAGGGGCCCGATAAAGCGCTTGTAATATCTTTGCCGTAAGTCCAAAAGAAGCCGGAATCTAATATTATTTACTTACTCCATTCCTCTTTTATGGCAGTACCTGACTCAACAAAGCTGATCATCATCAAATCAGTCCATACGCTGATCTGGCTTTTTTTCAATGTGGTGATTTTTTATATGCTTTATGCTGTGCTGACCGACAGGCTCAACAAATGGCTTTGGATCGGGTATGGTCTCTTTATCCTGGAGGGAATCATTCTGCTGATTTTTAAATTCTTTTGTCCGTTGACCCTGATGGCACGTAAATACTCCGATTCCACCCGGGCAAATTTTGATATCTATTTGCCGGAATGGCTGGCAAAATATAATAAACAGATTTATTCAAGTTTGCTGGGTATTATTTTCCTCTTTACTATTTTCCGTTTAATTCAGTAACGCAGGATGTTAAATGAATTAATTTCCAGGAGCCTGCTCTTGCCGCTGAAAATCAAAATCCACTGCAGCTGCCATCGCATCCCGCAGGGCCAGCTTATCACGCATATAATTAAAAAAAGCTGCTGCGATAAAGGCCAGCAAAGAAAAATAATACCAGATGGTGAATTGTATTTTTAAGAGACCGCCCACATCCAATCCCAGCTGATCATCTCCCAGCTTCTTGCCCGAAGTGAGACCCCTCATTTCAATTTTAAACTTCACCATCACCGCAATGAGCATCAGTGCGGCAAGTATACCGGCACACATCCCTGCCATCGACCGCCAGTTAAAGGATGAAAAGGCGATACCCAGTCCGAACAGACCAGCTGCCAGGGCTGCAATGGCAAAAATATTCGGACCATCTTTTAATAAACTTTCGGCTTCGGTTTTCCCCTTGCCCATCCTTTCCCGTAATTCATTTTTGGCCCAGCTGCTTGAGACTTTCCAGTGACTGCCTATGACCAGCCCGATACCGGAATTGCCGATGAGCGCCATATTACCGCATTTGAACTCAACAAAAGGAAGCAGGAATAAGAGAATACCGATCGCAAAAGCAATCGTGCTATTATGCCTTCGGCGATAAAACTGATGATCCGCTGATCCGCTTACCTGAATGCTGACTCCTTGCTCCATTTTTTAGATATTGCAGGCAATATTAGGCAATTGGCCGCTCATCGCATATTCCCCGCCAAATCACGTGTTAGACACTACCTTTGCTGCATGATTCGCCGCTCGCTGGAAATCGTTGGCAGTAGTTTTAAAATGGCCCTGCAGGAATTGTGGAAGAACAAACTCCGCACATTTCTCTCCCTGTTCGGGATCACCATCGGTATCTTTTGTATCATCGGGGTACTGGCAACTGTCAACAGCCTCGAACAAAATATCCAGAATGAAGTGAAGTCGCTGGGCACGAATACAATTTATATAGACAAATGGGATTATTCAGCAGGTGGCGGCCCCGACTATCCCTGGTGGAAATATGTGAACCGGCCCGTTCCGCAGTATCCAGAATTAAAACAGATTAAGGACAGAACACCCGGTGCAAAATTTGCCGCATTTAAAATTGATGTGGAAGATAAAGTTGACTACGATGACAACCAGCTCTCCAATGTAAATATTTACGGGATTACGGAAGAGTTCAGGGAAATTCAACCCATAGAAGTAGCCGTTGGCAGATTTCTCTCGGATGCTGAATTCAGCCAGGGAGCTGCCGCAACCGTGATCGGAAATGAGATTGCTGAAAAATTATTTGGTACCTCCGAAAGAGCCATTGGCAAATTAATCAGCTGTCGCGGAAAAAAACTGTCAGTAGTGGGTGTGATCAAAAAGCAGGGAAAGACCATGATCGGTGGCTGGCAATTTGACCAGAGTATTATTCTCTCCTACCGGTATGCCCGGAATATCATGGATGAAAAAAAAGCAGACCCGCTGATCCTTGTTCAGGGCAAGGATGATTTAAGCAGCAAGGCACTGAAAGATGATCTCTCCGGTACGATGCGGGCCCTGCATAAATTACCGCCCACCAAAGAAGATGATTTTTCATTGAATGATATCAATGACTTCAGTGATGCTATCAGCAAGGCTTTTGTAAGTCTAAATATGGGTGGCTGGGCCATTGCAGCCCTTTCCCTGATCGTGGGGATGTTTGGCGTGGCCAATATTATGTTTGTATCAGTAAGAGAAAGAACCAGCCAGATCGGATTAAAGAAAGCCATCGGTGCCAAGAGCAGGGTGATCCTGGCCGAGTTCCTGCTGGAGTCCGCTTTTCTTTGTGTGATTGGCGGTTTAATCGGACTCACACTGGTGTATCTTCTGACCCAGGTACTGACCAACCTCCTCGATTTCCCGGTCTATATCTCCACTTCCAATATGGCACTGGCAATCGTAATCTGTATTATCGTTGGAATTCTGGCAGGTTTTATTCCTGCCCGGCAAGCTGCCCGGATGGATCCGGTGGTGGCCATTCGAAGCAAGTAAGGCCCGCTGAATCAATCGCCCAAACCCTTTAATTTTGCGAACGCCTGAAAGTTGAAAGTCGACTGAAGACTGACTCATAACACCCTTCGACAAGCTCAGGGTGACATGAATAAGCCCGGGCGTCAAAGACTGATGATTGTAGACTGTCGACTGAAGACTGATGACTGTCGACTGATGACTGAAGACTATTGACTAAAGACTATCGACTAAAGACTATCTCCTGAAATGCCCACCATCCTCGCCATAGAATCCAGTTGTGATGAAACTTCTGCCGCCATTTGCAGGGACGGACAGATCCTGTCTAATTTTATTGCCAACCAGACCGTTCACGAGCAATATGGAGGGGTAGTTCCTGAACTGGCCAGCCGGGCGCACCTGCAACATATTGTACCGGTTGTGCATGCGGCCTTAGAAAAAGCCGGAACCAGTTTGCAAACGGTAGATGCCATTGCCTTTACTCAATCACCCGGACTGATTGGTTCATTATTGGTAGGCGCCCAGTTTGCCAAATCGCTGGCACAATCACTGAATAAACCATTGATTGCTGTACACCATATGCAGGCCCATGTGCTGGCCAATCTGATTGATGATCCCAAACCGGATTTCCCTTTTTTATGTTTAACTGTAAGTGGCGGACATACCCAGATCGTTTTATGCGAGTCACCCACCCGGATGAAAGTAATTGGAGAAACCATTGATGATGCGGCCGGTGAAGCGTTTGATAAATCAGCCAAGTTACTCGGGCTTCCTTACCCGGGCGGCCCCCTGATTGATCGCTATGCCAAAGAAGGGAATCCGGAACGATTTCGTTTTCCGGAGCCACAGATACCCGGACTGAATTTCAGCTTCAGCGGATTGAAGACCTCCATTTTATATTTTCTCCGGAATGCGGGAAAAAGCAATCTGTACAAGGAAGAATTCCTGGCTACAGAAGAAGAGAAACAGATTTTTATTCAGAAGAACCTGGCCGATATCTGTGCATCCATCCAGCAAAGAATTATCAGCATCCTGCTCAATAAAGTTAAGAAAGCCGCCATAGAAACCGGGATCAGGGATCTTTGCCTGGCCGGTGGTGTATCTGCCAATAGTGGTCTGCGGAAGGCTTTTGAAGAGATGGGAACCAAATATCAATGGCGGACTTTTATCCCGGCCTTTCAGTATTGTACCGACAATGCAGGGATGATTGCCATGACCGCTTATTACAAATTTCTGGATGGACAATTTTCCGCTCCTGATATTACGGCCAGTGCCAGGGCTGAATGGTAAACAAGATATGGCCAATACCTATTTTCAATTCAAGCAATTCATCATCCACCAGGACCGCAGTGCCATGAAAGTGACCACTGATGCCTGTTTATTCGGGGCCTGGGTGGCCCGACAAATTAAGCTAAACAGGGAGCAGCAGGGAATTACAAACAGCGATAAGCTTTTAGATATCGGAACCGGAACAGGATTACTCAGCCTGATGCTCGCACAGGAAAACAGTTTACTGAATATTGACGCCCTAGAGATTGATGTAAACGCGGCCGGACAGGCTTTTGAAAATTGTCAATTATCGCCCTGGCGGGAACGGATCCGGGTTAGTCAGGGGGATATCAAGCAAACCGATTTTAACCATCCATTCCGGTACATTCTCAGCAACCCACCCTTTTATGAAAATGATCTCCGGAGTCCAGACCCAATAAAAAATCTGGCCCATCATCAGGAAGGTCTTTTGCTGAAAGATTTTCCCGCCATTATTCAAAACCACCTGGAACCCGGAGGCCAATTTTACTTGCTGCTTCCTTTTAAAAGAAAGGAAGAAATCATTGAACTATTGCAGCAGAACGGGTTCAGCATTTCAAACATGGTTCAGGTAAAACAAACAATCAACCACCCTTATTTCCGACTGATGCTGGAGGCTGAATATTCAAACGCAAAAGTTGAAGTAACAGAAATTAACGAATTGATTATCAGTAATAAAGCAAATGAATATTCTTCCGAATTTATATCACTTTTAAAGGAATACTATCTCCATCTCTAGACTGCAACCCAGCTAAGAATCCCATCTTATACACTCCGCTCTATTAACCCAGCGCTACAATTTATACCTCCCGACTCTCACCTGAAAATTGCCGACTGACTACTCCCGACTCTCCACATAACCCCTCAGGTACCCATACTCCTCAGTCAGTATCCCTGCTTTAACCATGGTTGCCCTGGTAATAATTTCCGACCCGTTCCCCACCAGATCCTCCAATACATGTTTGATGAGCTGCTCACCAAAATAGCGACTGGCATCCCGGGGTAATTCGTTGGGAAGGTTGCCGACAGCCATCACATCAATTGAACCAGACAGGTAAGGAGCTGTCTTTTCCAGGTTAAGGCGACTGATCCCATAAACCGGATCCTCAATTGGCTGATCCCCGCAGTTAATCGGCACAGAGCCGTTGGCATCATCGGTAATATCGGCGATGGTCTGTATGATAAAATGGTCGGACTGTATATCGGCCTTTTCAAAAAGCCTGGGTACGTTTTTATCCCAGTAAACCCCGTTCATCAGTATATCGGTTTGTGCTGCATAAGGCAGAAAGCGGCAGGAATAGGATTCCGGATGCTCATGGAAATCTTCCCGGCTGTAATTGCAAGCCCCGGTATGCCGATACAAATCGCTTCCCTTTAGCTGTACATAAACCGGGTAGGAAAACCTTCTCTTCAGGTATTCATCGGGCTCCACTTCATGGATGCCCATCAGGTTCATCACTTCCAGAATCCCATGTGCCACCCGACCCGAACCCGTTACAGCAATCTTCACATTGGGCAATCGAAGTCCAAAATATGTATGAATCAATTCTCTGAAACTGCGTTGCTTATAGACTCTGTCTAAATTAAATAATCCGGTTCTTTGCCCGTAGGCCATCATTCCATTATGGGCCCCGACCACCCCGGCAAAAAATCCAAAACCGATGATTCTTTGACCGTCTTCATGCTCCAGGCATTCATAATCAACCAGGGTAATTCCTTTTTCAATAATAGCCTGGAGGAGTTTCCGGTTATGGGGCTGTTGTTTCTTGGTATGTGAAAAGAAGAGGTAGGTTTTTCCGGGGATCAATTGCTGAACCGGCACTTCTTTGATGCCTAAAAGGATATCGCAGTCGTTCAGTTGCTCCCTGATCTCCACCCCCGCTAAACGGTATTCACGGTCATTGAAGCAACGATCCGGGGAGGACTGAACTACCACCTGAACGGTTGAACTGTTCTTATGAATCCACTTGCATTGGGCCGGGGTTAAAGCCACCCTGTTATCGGCCGGTATCTTGCCCTCTCTGATGAGTCCAATCCTTGTCATACAGCGCTTTATCGTTAATTGTAGGCCCCAAAGTTGCCGCTTTCAGCCATCCTAAACAAACTGATTTAAATCAGAAAGCTGGCATGATAAATGTTGTAACTTTGATTATATTTTACTGATCAAAAAAATCCTGGTTACAATACCGGATTTGGCGGTTACAAAATAAAAAGGCCCTGGATGCGTCAACTTTTCCCCACTGCTGTTTTAATGCTGGCATTGTCTGCCGGGATTATATCCTGTACAAAAGATACAAAAACAGATGACCCTGATACCGGGCCCTATGTGCTCAGTTATGGGGATTCGATCCTGTACATGAAACCAACAGCAGGTGATTATATTGTTTCCCCCACAAAACAAAGGCCGGGCACTTATACCGGATTTCCAGAAGGGATAGAAATAGATGAAACCACCGGAGCCATCAATGTTACCAATAGTGAAACCGGTCTTCGCTACCGGATTACCCATACTGCTCCTGACGGCACTAAGACTGAAACCAAGGTCGTTTTATCGGGTATCACATTTCTCGATAAATTCTATCACCTTTCAACGGGTGATTCCGTTGCCTTTCCTGTTTACAATTCAAGTGTCAGCAGAACACTACCACTGGCAGGTTCCAGCTTTGACGAAGGAAATATCTGTAATGGGGCCGGTTGCGCTGTAAAAACCACTGATGGCACCATCAACCTGGCACAGACTGTTCGTAATGGTGTTTTCGGAACGATACCCCGTAACGACAGAAGGGAGACTTTTGAGATCCGTTACAAAATCAATGATGCCAGTGGTAAAAGAGAAAATAAGCTGAAAGTACTTTTATACTGGTACGATACCATGGCCGATGTACCTGCTGATCTTTGGGAAACACTCAATTCAAGAACGGCCGACGGTGTTTTTCTTCGCGGTAATGGCGCCAGTTCAGTTGAAGGTATTAGTGCAGTTGCCAAACCCCGCCCCCCCTGTGTGATTGTGATTGGTCAGTAAAATGCGTTACAACCATTACTTTTGAAGGGTAATCCCCTCTCATGAGCAAAACAACCGGTGCGGTCCTTTTTCTTTTAATTTTCCTGTTCAGTTTTTCCCAATCTTCCCGCCCTCGCAGGAATGCGGAAGCTTTGCTTAATGATTACCAAAAAGCGGATAAACTGTACCAGGATGCAGAATACATTTCTTATGCTGCCCGGTATGATGAAGAAAAAGAAGCAGCCCTGAATCTTTCCTCCCTTCGCATTTTCGAGCCATTGGGAAAAGAGTTGGAAACATTGAGTCCGGTTTACGACTCCCTGCTTTTTCACTGCCAGATCAAAACAGCTATCCTTTACCATTATTTTGACAGTAACAGTCTTGCGAAAAACTGGTACCTGAAAGGGATCAATCTGCAGCGGAAGACCAGGGCCATCCCTGACAGTTTTACTTTCAGTCCGCTGATATACCTGGGTGGCATTTTATATACAGAAAGCAAATTTGACTCAGCCCGGATTCTCTATCGCCTGGCAGAAAAAATATCAGCTTCCAGTCCGGTGCGCCTTACTGAAACCGAAAGGCTGATGAATACACTGGGGGCCCTCTATTTTGAGTCAGGTAACTATAGTGAAGCCAGTCATTATTTTACCAAGGCCATCCAAACCATGCAATTAACCGGGGAAACCGGAAGATCCATGATGGCGAATTATAAGATCAACCTGGCGGCCACTTATACTAAACTGGAAGAATATGAAAAAGCAGGCAAAATCTATGAAGATCTTTTGAAAGATACCCTGCACCTGAATGACATCCTGCATAATACCGGAAACATCCGGTTCCGGACGGGCAAACCAGAAGAGGCCCTTCAATTACTTCGACGGGTTCATTATGCTAACCGGACGATTATCCGGTTATATAACGATATCAGTCAGGTATTCATTGGTTTAGGAAAAGAGGATTCAGCTTTGTATTACCTGCAACTGGCCGTTGCCGAAAATAACAAATGGAATAAGTCGCAAAAAAATCTGCAACATGGATTAACACTCCGGTACCTGGGGGATCTGCATTTAAAAGAAGATGCCTATGACAAGGCACTGGCCAGTTATCAATTGGCCATTACCCAGTTTACCCCTGGGTTTGATAACGAGGATCCAGCCAGTAACCCAGTTTCCTTCACTGGTATTTTTTCTTATATCAACCTGTTTAACACTCTCTGCAATAAAGCGGAAGCCTTTGCACGGATTTACCATGAGGACAACCGCACTGAAACACTGAATGCTGCATTCGCAGCCTATCAGTCAGCATTCCGGCTGGCGGAATACGTAGAACAAACCTATAACTCTGATGAAGCCAGGCTCTTTATTGGAAAAATAAAACACGATGTCCATAACCGGCCCATCGATATCGGCATTCAGTTATTTAAGCTCACTAAAAACAAAGAATTCCTGGAACAGGTTTATTTATTTGATCAGCGTAACAAAGCTTCAGTCCTTTCCCTGAATAACACCCTCCAGCAAATCAATGAATCAAGTGAAGGAAAGGATCCCCTTTTTATCCGTAAAGCTGCTATCCAGTCTTCCATCACCCGATTATCACTCCGGTCTGAATCCATCCGTGACAGCAGCACCCTGTCATCGCTGGCAACATCGATCCGCGATCTGGAAATTGAACTCGGTAAAGTGAATGAAGAGATCAATACAGATCCGCTTAAACGACAGGCATTGGCAGCGGAGAAAATTCCATCCGTTAATCAGTTGCACCGGAAACTGGATAACAGCACGGCCATTCTCTCTTATCATCTTTCCGAAAATGATTTACTGATCCTGATGATTACAGCCGGAAAATTTGACTTCCGCCTCGAACCAATCAACAAACAGTTTTATGAAGAAATTGAACAGCTGAAAACAGCCTTGCACCAGCATTCCGGCGAACAACGTTATAGCGGCAATGCTGCAGCAGGCAGACTCTGGAAATTGCTGATCGGACCGGCAGAAGGCTATCTGGCTCAGATCAAACGACTCATTATTATTCCTGATGATGAACTGCATTACCTCCCCTTTGAAGTGTTGCAGGATGATCGTCGCCGTTACCTGATAGAAAAATATGCGATCCAATACCAGTATTCCACCGCCCTGCTTGGTAATCAGACTGGCAATACCAGTACCCAGTCCCTGGTTTCATTCGCCCCTTTTTCTAAAGCAGGTTATTCTGATTCAAACAGCATCTTCAGCCGGCTACCGGCTTCGGCAGAAGAGATCAGCAACCTGAATGGACGTACATTACTGGATGAGAGCGCTACCCGGGAAAATTTTTTACAGTTTGCCAACCACAACCGGATTATTCACCTGGCCACCCATGCCAGTGTAAACAATGAAAACCCCTTACGTTCCTTTATTTCTTTTTATCCCGGCAACAACGCCTCCAGGTTGTATGCCCGTGAAATTTATAACTTACAGCTGGACACCACCGATCTGATTATCCTGAGTGCCTGCGAAACCGGCACCGGCAAACTGGTGAAAGGAGAAGGGATGATGAGCCTCTCCAGAGCTTTTGCCTATGCCGGCTGTCCGAACATTATTACCTCGTTATGGAAGGCAGAAGACAGAGCTACTGCCTATATCTCCCAACGACTGCACTACTACCTGGGAAAAAATGAAACAAAGGACAAAGCCCTGCAGATGGCCAAGATTGATTTTCTGAAATCACAGGAAATAGATCCTGCTCTGAAATCGCCCAATTACTGGGCGCACCTGGTGCTGATCGGAGAGTATGAACCTGATCACAAAAGAAGTAACTGGCCCTGGGTGGCTACTGGTATTGTGATCATCCTGCTGACTTATTATTTCCTGAAAAGAAAGAACCTGCCGGAACGTTCGAACCGGCAGGTATAAACTGCGATGTTGCAGCTGGTTGATCACAGGTAACAAAAAACTTATTGCCGAAGGGTGACTGCTGGCACATGGGTGTCTTCATTATTTCTGACCACCACATTACTGATCACCGTATCTCTGAAATTATTCTGGCCATCGATTATCAATTGATAAGTACCGGCTCTCAGTCCCACAATTTTGAATTCTCCATCATCTTCAGGTATGGCCGTGGCCGTATCTGTTCCAATCACAGCTTTCACAATCGGATCGGCCGCACGGGGCAATACCCTGCCTTCAATTCTTCCTGATTTACTCTTGCTGAATAAACGGATATGCGAACGAAGGCGGTAACCGTTTCCGTTTCCGGAACCACTATTATCCACCTGGATTGAATTGCCGGCATCAAAATCAATCCATAATTGCACCTGTCCGTTACTGATATCATAATGCTCCGGCTCAATATTGACTTCTACTTCGCGGTCTTCATCCTTCACCCGTAATGGGAAAGACTGGCCATTCAGCACCGCTGTGTTTCTTGTACCCAGGGTTAGTCTTAATTTTTTAATCCGGGCACTGGGCAGGTTTCCGGTACCGAATAATGTATCGAGTCCGTTCCGGAAACGTAGAATATTATAAATGCCCGGCCGTATCACCAGATTTACCCAACCATCATTGGGAAGGGTATCATCTTCCAGTTTTACATCCAGTCGCTGGATGTCGATAAATACACTGTCAAATACCGGTGTCTGATGGTCTGTCAGGTAAATTTTTACAGCATGCGGGCTATTGAGTTGCTGGCTGCTGTTTTGTTCTTTCTGACAGGAGTACAGTACAAAAAGGCTGGCAAGGGAGAAGATCAGGGTGGCCAGGATCCTGGTTTTCATAACGTTGATTTTTAATGAAATAATTGCTTAACAGGAATGAGTCAACGCCGGACTTCCCGATGTAACCAAAAAAATCCCGGCCTGGAACAAACCGGGCCGGGAAGGGGGACCATCAACCTTAAGCAAGCATTATCTCCATTTCAGCAATCTCACTTTCCGGATCAGCCGGGTAGTAACCTTGCTGTTGTAAGTATGTTCGGGATCATCTTTAATTTTTTGCAATAAAGGAAGGGCGAAGTCATAATCCTTGTTTCTGATATAACCAAGGGCCAGGTATTATTCAGATTCATCATTATAAACCGGCTTAGGACTGAGCCTGTTACTCTCCAGTTGTTCTTTGAAAAGGCGAATAGCCAGGGGATCATTATTCTTTTCTAAAGCGGCAATGGCAGTCAGGAAGCGGTCACGGTTACCCATACCCGAACCTTCGCGGTATAGTTTCAGCACTTCATCGAACTGTTTTCCTTCAAATGCTTTTTCAATGACTGTGCTACCGGCACCATCCCCACTCCTCATATTACTCAATTCATAGGTATGATAGCCTGAAGCAAATACTTTGTCAGGTGACAGGCTGAAAAAACTATATGCCAGCCAGGAGCCCACCAGCAGGATCACAGCAGCAGCTGCGGCCATGCTGTAGCGGAGTATTTTTTTGCCCCGGCTGATTGGGAAAACCGGTGTGGCCAGTTCAAGCATCATTTGCTGATGAATGCCGGCCACTTTTTGCTGTAGTCCGAAATACTGTACGGCGGATCTGGTTTGCTGTAGGCGGTTCAATTCCTCCTGTAATCCGGGGTTGGCTTCCAGTTGTTTTTCAAAATCTGCTTTCTCCTGTCCGGCCAATTCGCCGTCCAGATACATGACCAGTTTTTCAGACATACCTTGTGTAGAATTATCCATGTAATAAGTTTTTCAGTGACTCTTTTAATGCTGGTTTTTCATGCAGCATTTGTTCGAGTTGTTTCAGGCATTTGTATTTTTTATTCCGAACCACCTGCTCATTTTCATAATCGGTGGCTTCTACTATTTCCCGCATCGAAAGGTTTTCATAATAAAACAGGGTCAGGATCTTTTTGCAGGTATCTCCCAGGGCGGCCACGAGGGAGGCAATTGCTGCTTTTTCTTCCCGGTCAGCCATCTGGTGACTGGTATCCATTTCCACTCTTTCCTGCCCCCGTTCATATTTTTCTTCCCTGGCCAGGGCCCTCCCCCTTCTTTTCAGTTCATTCAGCCAGGTATGCCGGTTCATCGAATACAGAAAGGTTTTGATGCTTGATTCGCCCCTGAATTTGCCTTTTTGTACCAGGTCGATAAAACTGACGACCACTTCCTGAAAAATATCCTCAGCATCCTGCCTGCTGCCGCTGTTGTTCATCACATACCAGCTCAGGCTTTCAAAATAGCCCCGGTATAGGCTTCGGATCATGTCCTCCATCCCTTTCCCGGTTTTCAATCCGGATATTATTTCCTCATCCGGTAAATTCCTGACCACTTCCATTCGAATTCCTTTATTTGTATCCAAAGAATCTAATTTTGTAACCAAACTAAGACAATTTTACTGAGATTTTTTGTGCCTAAAGTCCCCCTTCATGAACTATTTTGAACTTTTTGAGATCCCGGTGCAGTTACAGGTTGATAAATCGGTTTTACCCCGTAAGTATTTCGAACTCAGCAGAAGATATCACCCTGATTTCTTTGTCAACGGTACCGGGGAAGAACAGGCCCTGGCGCTGGATCGGTCAGCCCTGCTGAACAAGGCTTTTCAGACTTTTCAGCATCCCGATGAGACCATCCGGTATGTTTTATCCCTGAAAGGATTGCTGGAAGACGAAGAAAAATATACCCTCCCCCCGGAATTCCTGATGGAAGTGATGGAGATCAATGAATCCATGATGGATTTTGAGGGTGAAAATTCCGGCTTAACTGCGTCCATTGCCCGTCTTGAGACTGAAATCTACACACCGGTAAAAGCCATTATTGAGCAATATCAGGATGAAACAGCTACGGAGGCTGATCTGTTGGCGGTGAAAGAATATTATTTCAAGAAAAAATATATTGACCGTATCCGGAAGCAGCATAATAGTACCTCAGGGATGATATAAATTTCTGATTTTACTCTTTCCCGTTTACATTTGCAGCCTGCCCAGATGGCGGAATTGGTAGACGCGTCAGACTCAAAATCTGGTGTCCGCAAGGATGTGCAGGTTCGATTCCTGTTCTGGGCACTAAAAGCAACCGGTACAAATAAAATTGTACCGGTTTTTTATTTCGCTCCACGAAGTCTCTGCTCATTGAACCCTTATTTGTTCAAACTAATTAAACCGATATCAAAAATATAAACGCAGAGATCATTTTTTTCACCTCCATTGTCGCTACAAGAAATCAAGAAAAAGGAGTTGCCACGAATTCACTAAAATATTATTTCTCGTACTTAATTAGTGAATTAGTGGCTAAAAATATTATTGACAAGCCCCCCTATTTCATGACCTACTTCAAAAAATCAGCATGAAGAGTAGCTACGAATTCACGAAAAAATTATTCCGAAGTCTTTATTAGTGAATCAGTGGCAAAAATATTATTGACAAGCCCCCCCTATTTCATGACCTACTTCAAAAAATCGGCGTGAAGAGTAGCTACGAATTCACGAAAAAATTTATTCCGAAGTCTTTATTAGTGAATCAGTGGCTAAAAATATTATTGACAAGCCCCCCCTATTTCATGACCTACTTCAAAAAAATCAGCATGAAGAGTAGCTACGAATTCACGAAAAAATTTATTCCGAAGTCTTTATTAGTGAATCAGTGGCTAAAAATATTATTGACAAGCCCCCCTATTTCATGACCTACTTCAAAAAAATCAGCATGAAGAGTAGCTACGAATTCACGAAAAAATTTATTCCGAAGTCTTTATCAGCGAATCAGTGGCAAAAAATATTATTGACAAGCCCCCCTATTTCATGACCTACTCCAAAAAAATCAGCGTGAAGAGTTGCTACGAATTCACGAAAAAAATTTATCCCGAAGTCTTTATTAGTGAATTAGTGGCAAAAATATTTCGTTGTTTTTAAAATTCAGATTTTATCCGACAACAATCCATCTGGTCTTCATGTGTTAACGTATAAACCCAGGTAATTCATCGAAATATGCAGCTTCCTTTTTATCAAACAGGCAATCTTTTATCGCAAATACAAAGGATTTAAATGCGGTATATATTTCTCTGTTGAAATTGAGAAGGGTGGTGATTTCTGTTTCACTAACACCCCCGGCGGTATTTTCCATATAAAAATTCTGTACAGTACCGGCATATCCGACCGTAACCTTCCGATAAATTTCTGCCAGCTCTTCCACTAGCGGTGTATGAGCGATATCCAGCATTGGACAGGCCTTTTGTGAGAAGAGGAGTAATACTTCCTTTGTTTGCCCGTAAAAAGCATACTTAATATCATTGGAAGAATGCTCCAGCTGATGCATATCAGGAATAGCATCCTTGATACTTTTTGCAGCATACATGGCATTACGGATGGCAGCTACCAACCGTTCCAGTTTGGAAGCTTCCTCCTGACCCAGTACCTGCTGATGCAGCCGGATACAAAAGCCATGAATATCCCCATACAGGAATTTAAGGTGGTCATACTTTTCCTGAACGTTCATGGATTGATACCGCTTCTTAATAGTAGTATCCCTGCAGGAACTGTCTTTAAGCTGGAAAGCCTCTTGTGCAAACTGCAGGACCATCCTGATAAAGGTTCTTGTTTCGTTTTCCAGAGCCAGTAGCGCGGCTTGTGGCAGTTGCAAATCTGAACGGTGTATATAAAGGGTCTCATCCCCATTCCTGCTATTCCTGTTTTCAAGAAAACGGCTGAGTTGCCCCAGAAAAGGATAAAACAGCAGGATACTCAGCAGGTTAACCAGGGTCTGAAAAAATACAAGGGCCAAAAGTTCATCCCCGATGCCTAAGGTACCTGTGACCCAATGACTCAGTGGCTGAAGAAAAATAAATACAATGGTTACCGTAACCACATTGAAAATAAAATTCCCCATAGGCCACCGTTCTTTTTGAATGCGCCCCTCTGATACCGGCAATAAATAATTTAATAGTCGTGCCTAACTCCGAACCCAGCATCAGGGCAATACCATCATTAAAGCCGATGGCGCCCGCATACAAGGCACTCAGGATTATGGCCATGGTGGCCGCACTGGATTGAATGAGGGTCGTGATCACAAAACCGCTCAACAGGAATACCACGAGCGGGGCATCACTGATACTACTAAAATCCAAACCGGTCACTACCCCTTCCATTCCGGATTTCATATAGGTCAACCCAATAAAAAGGAAACTGAAGCCGAGGAAAAAACGGCTCAGGTTATGCCCCCTTCCCTGTTGAGGGAAAAGTGCAAATCCAAGCCCGGCAATACCGGCTACAGGCAATGCCATTTCGCTGATATTATAACTAAAGCCTGCCATTAGCACAATCCAGCCGGTAATAGTGGAACCCAGGTTGGCTCCCAGCACCAGGGCCAGCGCATTCCGGGTGCTGATGATCCTGGCACCTACAAAAGCCAGGACCAGCAGGTTGACGACCGAACTGCTTTGCAATAAAGCCGTAATCAATACACCACCCACAATGGCTTTTACCTTATTCTCTGTCTGCTTTTTAAGAAATAATTTGAATTGCCGTCCGGTCATTTGCCGGAGGGATTCTTCCATAAACCGGGTACCCAGCAGGAACAGGGCCACCCCTGCAAGCATTTGCCAAAATTCGATTCCTTGCATCTCAGTAATTTAAGCAAAACCGGGACAACTGCATTATTCCCGTTTCATTCTGCCGGAAAACCGGAAATAGTTGCGTTGTATGAACAGTTCATGCAGTTTAAGAAGTGCCATGGCAATGATATTCCTGCACCCATAAAAAAATACGATCAGGAAAAAAAGCATGAATAGCCAACCTGTAAACAGGGGCTCCATCAGTCTTTCATATAGTTTTACTGCAATCAGCATAACTTGCCATTAATCTGCTTAAAGATATTGTTCCAAACAGCGTTTTTGGATGAGCGCTATCAAAAACATTTGTGACCCTTATCAATACAAACTGCTTCCGGGGAACGGATCATTGCAAAAGGAAAAACAGTCATGAAAAGTGAAGGCTATTCCAATCAAAACCAGGTAATGCTGGTCAATGGTGGACGGGACTATTTCGACCGGCTCCACCAAATGATCCGCGAAGCCAGGTATTGCATCTGGCTGCAGTTTTATATTTTCATGGATGACGAAACCGGACTGGCTGTTGCTGACTTACTGATGCAGGCTGTCCGCAGAAAGGTTTCCGTTTATCTGTTAGTGGACGGATACGCTTCACAGGGGTTAAGCAAAGAAGCCATCTCCAAATTACAAAACGCAGGGGTACAGTTCAAATGGTTTGAACCACTTTTCAAAAGCAGGAAATTCTACCTCGGACGCCGGATGCACCATAAACTGGTGGTAATTGATGGCCTTTATGCAATGGCCGGCGGTATCAATATCAGTAACCGTTACAATGATATGCCAGACAGTCCCGCCTGGATGGACCGGGCCTTGTATTGTGAGGGCAGCGAAGTACAAAAAATGCTGCAGGTATGCAAGCAATTATGGAACCGTGACCAGGTTTACGAATGGGAAAATCAGGTGAATCAACTGATTCAAAAAAAATCAACAACTGGTACACAGGAGGTAAGGGTACGACGTAATGACTGGGTGAAAAGAAAAAACGAAGTCACCCGCAGTTACCTGGCCATGCTTTTATACGCCAGGGAAGAAATCATCATCATGTGCAGTTATTTTCTTCCGGGAAGGGTATTCAGAAGAGAAATTACGAATGCCATTAAAAGAGGAGTAAAAATAAGGCTGATCCTGGCGGGACATTCAGATGTAATGGTGGCTAAACATGCGGAACGATATCTCTATCACTGGCTTTTAAAAAAAGGCGCTTTCATTTATGAATACCAGCCCACAATTCTTCATGCGAAAATGGCTGTTTGTGATACCGGATTCGTTACCGTGGGTTCTTACAACGTGAACAATATAAGTGCTTATGCCAGCCTGGAACTGAACATAGATGTTCAGGATAACAATTTTGCTTCTCAAACCAAACAAAAGCTGGAAGAAATTATTTCAAAGGATTGTAAAGAGGTTACCAAACACAACTGGAGAGCCAGGCCTGGCTTTTTTCTTTGGATCTGGCAAAGACTCTGTTACCTTTTTATCAAAACTGTATTACGGCTGTTTACTTTTTATTTTAAACAGGAAGAGTAAAAAAGAAAAGGTCAGCAATCTAACGTTATTCTTAAGCCTGTTGATTCAGAAATAAAGGCAATCCGGATTTCCATTCCCCGTCAATATATAATTCAAAGGAATAGCGGCCCGGTTTCTCAAATTGCAACTGGTTAAAGTTAACAACGATATTGATGGTAACCAGTTCCCTGCCTTCGGGTTTTCCAATCTGGATATTCCCTTCTACCGGCCGGATCACCTCCACCCCTTCTTTATTGATGAGCCTGAGCTTAAAGGAATGATCACCCGCCTCTTTGTCAGCAAAACGAAGCCGGCAGGCAATACTGCAGGAGGCATGCTGAACCGGAAACTGGCGGGCATTGATACTATCAAAAGTGCCTACAATGGTTAATTTGGACTGGTTATCCTGCGCAAAATCGGCGAGACTGAATATTTCTATTTCCATGTTTTGGTTATTTCAAATTGAAATAAGCAAAAAGGAAGCCGTTGACCCCGGTATGCCAGATTTACAGGTGTGAAGGATTTACCACATTTTACTGTCCATCTTTGATATCAGCACTTTCATGGACCGGTCTTCAAAAAGGGTGTTGGCCAGCAGGTAACGCATTTTACGGTCATCCGAAAAATCATAATAAGCCGCAAGGACTCCTTTAAACTCATCGGTGATATGAAAACGTCTTCCCCTTTCGTAATCGAACATTCGCTCATTGGAGGTCAGATAACGGTATTTCTGGGCCAGTTGCTTTACCTGATTTCCATCATAAACAAAGAAGAAGGGGGATTTATCGTAGAGCGTATAAAGTGACAGTTTTTTCCCTCTATATAAAGGCCTGAGTGGCACAGGTCCTTCCGCAGTACTGTCTTTAAGCATGATGGTAAAATCATCCTCGCTGATATACTCCAGGTTTCTTTTGACTGTGACCACCATCATTTGCTGCTCCTTGTCTTTGTCCAGTATTTCGGCAATCAAGGCCCAGGTATATACCTGCGGATGATCCAGTTCGTGCTTTTTAAAACTGACTTTGTCGGAAGGAGTACTGTTCTTTTTCCAGGACAGCTGTCCGCGAATAGTATCACCGGTAACCAATACCAGGTACCCATCCTGGTATTTCTCAAATTGGGAGTATAAACTAACCGCCGGTAACAGCAGTAAACAGAAGAATAATGCCCGCATATTGTTGATTTTCCAGTTTGAAAATAAGTAAATCGGCCGATCAGGCCCGTTAACCGGAATTAGATATAACGGAGGAAAACGTGAATAGTTGCCTCGGATTAAAAATCAGTCAGCAGTAATTTCGGGGTCAGAGTACCGAACCCGGACAACCATACCTGCTGCCCTTTCTGCCTCCCCCGCCCCTGCTTCTTTTTTCACCCGGGGAGCGTTCTTCTTTATCCCTTTTTTGAAAAGGCCGGATATTAACAGCAAGGTATGCCCCTCCTTGCTGCATGGTATTTGTAGTAAAAACATTAGACAGATTATGTACCCCTGCCAGCAGCGGTCCCAGTTTAATGGCAGCACCCATCCAAACCTCACCCCTGGTATTGAGGGTAACCGGCAGGTAAAAGCCAATGGACCTGGTTTCAAAACGGGGCGTTAAAGCTGCCAGACTCATTTCCCTTACGTATAGTTTTTTCTGACCCAGGAGTGAAGTGAGCGGAAGGGTCAGTTCGGCATTAATAAAGAGATTGCCAGTGATTCTTTTATCTGCATTGATCACCAGCCTGGCCGGCGTGAAGACCCTGAAATAACCAGCCAACTGCTGAATAGATCCCGCTATCTGCGCGATACTGTCGGGCAGGTCACGGGTAGTTTCCAATCCTTCAAAAGTTGCCTCTACAAGCGAATCAGAAATATTATCAAGGCTCATGACAGCGCTTCGGCTGTTAGTGCTGTACTGGTATTTATTAAATCCCAGATCGAGTAAAGAAACACCCAGCTTAAGGTCATACTTGTAATAATCCTCATCCTCAGCTGGTATGATATATTCAGCTCCCAGATTCAATGAAAGGGAGGACCATGTTTTTTTAGAAATGCTTTTCTTAATTCCTGGCTGGTGCCTGGTTGATCCCATTCATCGAGATTCGAAGAATACCCATAATCCAGTTTGCCATCATTTAAAAGATAGCCCGCCTGTCCGTGTACCTGTCCGGGTTGTAAATACAATTCAGAGCTGCTCACATAAGCGGCGCCGATACCCCGGTTGATATTTAATGTAATCCCTGCGTTCAGTATCCCATTATCGTTTTCCATGAGGCGGCGGGCATAAGTGCCATAGATTTCTGCCCAGGCCTGGCCCCTGACATAAGCAGATAATGGAGAGTTGGCAAAATTATCTGCCATGAACTGGCGTACAGAATTGATCGTATCCCGCCAGTTGACCATTCCGGTATTAAAGGACTGGCCGGAACGGATTCCTGCACCAAAAGCAATGGCAGATTCTTCGTTTAGCCGGATCCTGCCATTGAGAATTCTTAGATCCTGATTGGCCATCAGGAAGTATTTATTGCTTCCCTGAACCGCGTCAACCCGGGTATTAGTTGATGACGATAATAGAGATAAATTATTGATAACAACCGCATTGCTGCTATGTTTGGCCTGTACGGAAAACAGGGTCAGGTCCCAGGAATAAGGCACATGTACGATAGAAGCCGGATTATTGGTTACTCCCAGACTGCCGGCATAAGAAGATCCATGTACGGCCTGATAATTTTGAGAAGATCCGAAAAACGGAATGAAAATCAACATCAGTAATACCAGGTATCTGCCACTCATAAGTCTGCCCTCTTTGACTATTTGGTACCCGGCAAGATACATACTGTAACCAGATTTGTGAGTAATTATTGACAAATTATGACCCAGGTCCTGCTTTTGCAGTTCACCAGATGATTACATTTGCTAAAACGAACGTATGAACCTTTTTGTTGCAGGCCTTCCTTATGACCTTGATGATGCAGAACTGGAAGAGATTTTTGAAAAATTCGGAAAGGTATTATCTGCCAAAGTATCCATGGACAGGGAGACTGGCAAAAGCCGTGGATTTGGCTTTGTTCAAATGGAAAAAGAAGCCGATGGCAGGGATGCCATTGAGCATCTCAATGATATTTCTCTGGGCAAAAAACCACTGGTTGTAAAAGCTGCTGAAGATCGCCCCGGCGGCTCAGGCGGAGGCGGCGGATATAAAGGCGGTAGCGGCGGTGGCTATAAAGGTGGCAGCGGCGGCAGCGGCGGATTCCGGAAACCCGGATATGGTGATAACCGCAGGCGATTCTAAGGCCGGCGCATCAGTTACTCTTCCATCTTTCCATCAGGATGGTCCTTTTTACATATAGCCTGTTTTTTTCCGGCTGATTAAACTGTATTGTATACTCCCAAAAGCCTCCTGCCCGGCAGCCTCCATAGTAGTTCCATTCCTTCATTAATATCACCGGAAAATATTTATCCTGTAGTAATGCATAGCTGAATTTCGCATGGCAGTCGCCACCCGCACTGGTATACCAGTATTTTCTGTTTTTTTCACCTGATGATCGCTCCATTACAGTATCCCTGTAATTTCTTCTTGCTGCTTTTGACAAAGTATCAAATTTATCTGCTTCCAGTGTAAGCGAAGGTATCAACCTGAAAGCCCTGTCATTATCCCTGATCATCCACAGCCAGCTGGTACTGCATCGATCTGCATGACACCCGGATTGCATACCGGCTAATCGGCAAGTAAGCTGACATTTGGAACAGGCTTGTACTCCCAGGATATGGTATTTTTTAAAGTCAAAGTCCTGGAACTGACTGTACACCCTATACCCAAACAAATCATACAAATCACCGGAGCTGACAATATACTGATAAGGTCCATCCGCTTTTTCCCATCGATTGGCAGTATCAAATGGTTCCATGGCCGGGAGACCTTCCTGGTACCTGACAAAAGCACTGTCATTTTCCATTGGGAAAATTTGCGCCTGAACTGTTCCAAATAAACATAAAAAGATAAGAAGTATCCGCATGAAGACTTGCTGATTTAACCGGTAAATTAATTCCACCCAGCAAGAACTGCGTACCCGCTCCCGGGTATTTTTTATCTCTTTTAACGAGGCAGGATATTAACAGGCAATACCAGCTCAACCCTGGCTCCTTTCCGTCCATCGAATTGATCAGGATCCATCAGGTAACTGACCCTGAAACCAAAACTCAGTGGATACTGGTTCCACCATCTGGTATCTACAAATAATTCTCCGCCGGCGCTGCGTTGATCACGGGACTGGGTCTTGTCTTTTGAATACACTTTGCTGAAATCATAAAATGCATTCAGCCTGACTCTCTGCAGGTAAAGGATATTACCAAAGCCCCAATCCGGATAAATCACCGGTAAGTGATAATTCGCAGATAGGCGCCACATCCTGGAAAAATAACGACCGGTATACCCCCTGGAATAGGCGAATCGATCGGCAAATACCACTTGCGACAAAGTATCTCTTTGCTGGAATGAACCGGTAAACACCAGATTATGACTTTTCATTAAACCAGGCACATACAATGCGCCTGAACCAATAAACTGATACCCTTTAGCATTGGTAATGGCATGCCGGTGATTGGCGCTGACCGAATAAGCAAACCGCGGATAAATATGCTGAACAGCCCGTTGAACCTGTTGGCTCCATGAAAAAGTATGGAGCAGGTAACTGAGTGATGTATTTCCCAGTGAATCTTTAAAGAAACCTTTATTGAATTCATTACGCAGCACATAAAAACTGCCCGCATTAAAATTCCGGAAGGTCTGTCCCTTTGAATAAGAAAGTGGTATACTCAGTCCTACCCTGCTGTCAATCTGGTCCCACTGCCTCGTCCCTGAACCAAATTCAGCACTCCGGTTAAAAGTATATTCGGTGCCTGCTGTTAACCAGGGAAACCAGCCTCCATAGGTACCGGTAAAACCAACAGCACTGGTTTTTTCATTTTGGTTATACAGATAATACAATTCAGATTGAAAGGTATTCAACACATTTTCTCCAAAAAGAGAGTAAGTAAATACCGGATCGAAATAATAAGGCCTCCAGCTATGGAAATTGAACAAGCCCTTGCCCTTTGGATATTTTCCGGAAGAAAATTGCCGGTTGGGAACCGCAATTAGCAGGATATCACCCGGAGAATCGCTGTGACTGACTTTTGCTTTTTCAATCAATTGAGATTGCTGACTTTCGTTTACTTCTGTTGTTTCCAGTTTATCCAAAGCCAGTTGCCTGAGTTGATAACCTTCCGCAGTAAATACCGACCATGTTAGTTTTCCATTGCCAGCATTCACAAAATAATTTCCTGTTGGGCCGTTAGTAATTTTCAAAAGCTTTTCATCCGCAAGCCGAAATGCAAAAAGATCATCATTTCCGCCATAGGAGGCTGTAAAATAAATATGAGTGCCCGTTACACAGGGATAACCTAATACATTATAAGAGGGATTTGTAAGCCTGGTTACAGTGCCCTTTACAGGATCTGCCTTTACCAGGGTCATTTGTCCGTCTCGCATCCTGGCGGCTGCAATCAACTGTCCATCATCAGTGAATTTCGGATCTGTAAACAGGCTGATATCCGTTGATTGCACCTGATGCAAAATTGCCCCGTCAGATACACCAAGTACCTGTAAGACTGATACACCGTCTTCGCCTGTTTGAACCAAGGCCAGTTTGGTACCATCTGCTGAGATATCAGGAGTAAAATATTTTGATTGCTTTTTAATCGTTTGTTGTTCTCCCGTCCGCAGATCGAGTATCCTGATCACACTGTAATCCTTCCAGCCCCAGCGGGGATCAGATTCGTAAGCAGCATAAACTATTTTACCATTCCGGTAACTGAATTGTTCATCAATGGAAATATCCTTGTACCGGATCCGGTGCTCTCCGTTTTTATCTTTCATATAAAATGCGGGTCTTTCCCGGTAACTGGATTTCAGGTAAATCAAAGAATCTTCACCGGCAGCATAAGGGAAAAAATAATTGGTGACATAGTTTTTCGTTACCGGCAGCAGATAAGAATCCGCTACTTCTGTTTTCTTTTCAATTTTATTTTGATAGGAAGACAGGGCTTCACGGGTAAACGTCTTATAATCAATTCCCGCATGTTTTTTTATGGCCGCCTGGAAAGGATACAATAAAGAACGATAGGTACTGGCATCCCGGGTCACTTTTGTCCAGAAATCAGCGCCATATTTCTCCCTCCCATAATTCACCAGCAGGTAGCCCAGGTAATAATGGTTGGGAACGTAATCTTTCAGAGAGCCATTTCTCAGTTTCATCCAGGAATAATCTTTTCCCGCCTGCCAGAGTGAAGGAAATGCATTCATGAACTGCGGTAACCTGCCCCTGCCCTGTCTGGAAAGGGCTGTTTCCGCATAAACGGCATCCCCTTCATAAAACCAGTTGGGAACGGCCGCATTGATCGCCAGATCGTAACCCTGTTCACCGGCTATGACCCGCATAAAACGACTGAGCCCATTGTTGAAATTATTGATCTGTTGTACATGCCGGTACTCATGCACTGCCAGTTGATCCGCCCAGGGGATCGATCCCTGCCCCAGGCTATTCATTTCCGGGGTAAGAAAAAATTCGCTGCGATAAGGTCCGAGTCCAACATAGCCGTTGGCAACAACGGTTTGTTTTTGGAGAACGATATTAATTTTCCGCTGCTGCTTTCCCAGTGAGAAAGGTTGCCGGCCCGCCATAAAATGCACCACAGATGCTACCCGGTTCGCCACTGAGTCTATTCCTTCAGGAAATATCACCCTTGCTGTATCTGTTTGAAGCTGCCGCCATTTCAAGGATGGAGGGTTCCCTCCAAATTGCTGGGCTTCAATAGCCGGAGCAATGCCCAAAGCAACCAAAAAATAAATTATAAATAAACCTGTCCTGCCTTTACACATGGATAAGAATTTTGCAGGGGAAAGTTACGGCAGATTCCTTTATGGTTTTCCCGAACCCGTGCGGTGATACTCAAAAACTCCTTCCAGCAAAGGATGTTTTCCCGACAATCCATCAACCGTATGAAGCAGTGTGAACTGATCAAGGTAGAGTTCAAATAAAGTGGGTTCAGGCCGGATGACAAACTGGTTATGTCCCTTTGTGATGGGGAGTACAGTAAACCGCTCCGGACAAAATTCAAATTGTATGGCCAGTGAATCAAATTCCTGCGGATCTAATCTCAATTCACCCGGCCCTCGAAATTGCACCCAGCTATCGGCTTGCCCGCGGGAAAGACTTAAATGCAGGTAGGCCGCCAACATGGGGTTGGGCGGATCCAGGACTACAACAATCCCATCTTCCGGTTGCTCAGCGCTGCTATTGATAATTGAAAAATCGGCCCCAGACCAACTTGCACTATTGAATATCACCTGGTCTCCTTCCTGCCGCCATTCTCCCTTAGCCTGCCGGTCCAGCGCACCATAACTGAAAAAAAACTGAAACTGATGATCCGGCATTAATAAAAACCCTGATGCCATTTCTCTGACATTGGTGAGCATGTATTCTCCTGAGATGTCCATTGGGAATAGATATTTGTTATTAGGTATTAGGTATTGCTTCGCCCGCCGTAGCTTTAGCGAAGGTGGGGGGTATTGGGGAATAGATATTAGATATTGGATATTGGGTTTTCCTCTATGCGAAAATTCCTCTTGTTTCATGACTCTTGACTCTCGACTCATGACTAACGACTATCGACTATCGACTATCGACTTCCCTCTAGTCTTCCATCATCACAAATGCTCCCCAATACAATGGCGCTTTGAATTTTTCAGTTGCCATTAATTGCTGCTGGGCCTGTTTAAAAGCTTTTTGCCGGTCGTTGGTCTTGACCCAGTTTGCGTAAAAATTATTCATCAGCAACTGTGTGGCTTCATCATCCACTTTCCACAAACTCATGATAATGGCTTCAGCTCCTGCCACCAGAAAGGCACGTTGTAACCCATAAACACCCTCCCCTGCTTTCACTTCTCCCAAACCGGTTTCACAGGCACTCAATACAACCAGATCGGTCCCCTTCAAGTCAAGATTCATGGCTTCGTAGGAAGTCATGATTCCGTTATTGCTGCTATCTAGGGTTTGTGCAGCACTATTGGCTTCACCGGCACCGGTCAGCATCAGTCCGGAACGGAGTAACACATTATCTTTTGCATAATCAGCATGCACCCCAATGGGCCAGCTAGCTTTCTCGACATCTTTCAGGAAGTAACCATGGGTGGCGATATGCAGGATGGACGCTTTGCGGGCTGATTTCAGATTGGTCTCTGTGGCATCCCTTTGAGTGAGCTCCGCTACCTGAAACCCGGATGTCTTGAGCAATTTATTAATATTATCAACTTCAACCTTGGTGCCTGGCAATTGAATAATCACTGTACCGGATCCATAATCAGGGAATCCCAACAGGGTGGCTTTTTTTCCTGAGCCCAATGTGGTTTTGCTTTTACTGGTCACCAGGTCACGCGGATTCCCCACCAAAACAATATCATACTGGTTGATCAGGTAATCAGCACCGGGTTTTTTAAAAGTATAAAGATTCACCTGATTGTACACACCATCAGGAGAGAACCAGATTTTCTTTTTCCCTTTCACTGAAGGATCTATGGGCGCCCAGAACTGGGTATAAGAGTTTTCATCGGGCGATTTGTTTTTCATCGACAAGCGATAGGTTTTGGCATGCTTGCCTTCCAGGTCATTCCCGTTTGGCAATAATTGTAACCGGGGCTCCGTACCCGTTTTGCTGATGATTAAAGCCGCATACCGGCATTGATCAGTCAGCACCTGGTCAAACTGTCGCATACGAATGATCTCGACCACCGCTTCATCGGCCTTTAATTCTTTCTGCAGATCAGATATCCTGGTTTTACTGGTAAAAAAGAACTGTGAAAATTCTTTAGAACTTTCAGAGAGTCTTTTCTCCATCGCATTGGTGGCTTTCTCCAGTGAATCCACATTGATGCTTTGCTCCTGCAAATCTTCTTTGGAATAAGCATAGAGGGCGGTCAGCTGCTCTTTACTGTCGAGCCAGTCTGTATAATCCCTGATCAGTTTTTGATTACCGCTATTCAAAATGGCCTCGTTCACTTTTTTGGTGGAACTCAGCAGGAGGCCCTTGGTTGCCAGGCGGTACTCCAGCATATCATTGACCAGTTCTTTTGTATTCTCAGCTGCTTCGACAGCAAAATTATAAAAGCGTTCAAATCTTGGCGATAACAGATCCCAGTACCGGGTTTTCTCTGCTTCACTCAGCGGAGGAAAATAACGATTTACAAAGTCAAGGGTTTTTTCCATGACTTCTCTGTACAATATGATGGCACCGCTGATATCTTTCTTTTTCCATTTCAGAATGGCCAGATCTTCTTTCGATTGCACATAGAGCGGATGAGCATCTCCCAGGGTTTCTTCCCTGATTTGCAGGGATTGCTCCAGTAGTGGTGCTGCTTCTTCATATCGCCCTTTGTACCGGTAAAAATTACCCAGGTCATTGATCACTTTGGCATAGGCAGGACTGCGTTCCGTAAAATTTGTTTTATAGATTTCTGCAGCGGCTTTCAGCATTTGCTCCACTTTATCTTCTTTTTTCATCAGCATGGCCAGTATCGCCACGTTATTGAGAAAATTGGCAAAATCAGGCTTCCCTTTTTCCAATCTTTTTTCGAGTCCCCGGTATATCTCCTCTGCTTCCGTATATTTTCCCATTTGCTGATATAGCAGGGCCAGATTGGAAAAGAATTTCAGGTGATTTCTTGCCTTACTTACTTCCAGCTGACCGGCCAGTTGTAAGGCCTTTTTCAATAAAGCCACAGCTTCATTGTAACGGCCCATGGACTGGTATAAGATGGCCTGGTTATTCAACAGGATGGCATAAGACATCGCTGTTTGTTGTTTGTTAGCTTCGATTACACTGATGGCAGCAATAAAATCTTTTTCTGATTCATTATACTGCCCAAGGTTATAATGTAATACACCGTAATTATTCAGGGAAGCAGCCACCGCCATATTAGTTTTACCCAGACTTTCTTCGCGCTTACTGAGTGCCATTGAAGTAAATTTTTCCGCCTGGGAGAAGCGGCCCATGGAAGTATATAATAAACCCTGACTGGCAATTGATTTCAGGTAACTGAGATCGCTGGTCATCCCTGCTTTTTCAAAATATCCCTGTGCTGCATTCAGTCTTTTGGCTGCATATACATACCGGCCGGTCGCATAGGCAGATTGACCGAAATGCAGGTTGAGGCGGGCATTTTCTTCATCACTCAGATCCTGGTCGCGGTAAAAGGAACGGGCGATAGTAGTAAGTCGCATGAATTTTGCTCCGGTCTCGTTTCGGCCTCTGCCACCAAACAAACCTGAATTATCACTCAGGAGGAGTGCATAATCTATATCGGTGGAATCAAACTCGGATTTAAAATCTTCCAGCTCCTGGCGGGCGGCCTGCCTGGCTTTGTACTGTGCATCATTTTTAGCCTGGCCGGCTTCAGATTTAGCTTTGCCTTCCACCCGGTCCTTGATTCGTTTAATGAGTTGTCCCTGAGAATGAAGTGAGCAGCTAATAGCAAGCAGAATGAAAAGAATTTTCATCTTGTGGATTTTAATTTTCGTTTGGACAGGTAAGGTTTCAACAGCAAGTTACATTTTAATTTCCTTATATCACAGCCAGTCGCTGTTCATCCTGCTGTTAAAGCACTTATAATAATCATATCAGGACGACCATAAATTGATGGTAGTTTGCTCCTGCAAAATAAATTCAAATGAAATATTTACTCTTCTCCCTGTTTTCCATGATGCTGACCAACATGGCTATTTCTCAAATCCCGCTTACTACCGTTCCCAGCGGGGGCAACAAAAAAGCGGCGGTAAGTGAAAGGGTGGGCTTAACCGATATAACCATTCAATATGACCGGCCCGGGGTGAAAGGAAGGGAAGGTAAAATCTGGGGACAGCTGGTGCATACCGGTTATACCGACCAGGGATTTGGCAATACAAAGGCTGCTCCCTGGCGGGCGGGCGCCAATGAGAACACTGTTTTTGAGTTTTCCACCGATGTAAAGATTGAAGGACAAAACCTGTCAGCAGGCCGATATGGTTTTTTTATTGCCTATGGCCCGGAAGAATCCACCCTGATCTTTTCAAAAAATGCCAGCTCCTGGGGCAGTTATTATTATAACCCGGCAGAAGATGCCCTGCGTGTGAAAGTTAAACCAAAACCCCTGCAGGAATCTGTAGAATGGCTGAAATATGAATTCAGTAATCAGGGGCCGAACAGTGCTGTTGTGAGTTTACAATGGGAAAAACTGGCCATCCCTTTTAGTATTGAAACTGACCTGATCAAAGAACAGATTGCTTCCTTCCACAGGGAACTCAGAACTGAAAAAGGTTTTATCTGGCAAAGCTGGGATCAGGCGGCTGCCTGGTGTGTGCAAAACAATGTAAACCTGGAAGAAGCCTTATTATGGACCGATTCATCCACGCATAATTTTGGAGGAGATCACAGTTTTACGGCCTGGAGCACCCGTGCCCAGGTATTGAACAAACTGGGGCGCAATGCAGAAGCAGCAGCGGCAATGAAACAGGCTCTTCCGTTTGGAACCATGAACGAAGTACACCAATACGGCCGCCAGTTACTGAATCTGAAATATTATAAGGAAGCTTTTGAAGTCTTTAAAGGCAATTATGATAAATATCCAGGTCAGTATACCACATTGATGGGAATGACCCGTGGATATTCAGCATTGGGTGATTTTAAAAATGCATTGAAGTTTGCCAATATGGCCCTGCCTTTGGCGCCCGATAAAAACAATAAGAATAGTGTGTTAACGATCATTGACAAACTGAAGACCGGTAAAGATGTGAACTGATTCTTTAGTTGCATCCACCCAATATCTCGCATAATTTGGTCCGCAACTCTGGTCCCCGGAGGTTGCGGGCCACTATTTTTCCATTGGGGTCCACCAGCAGGTTCAGTGGTATTCCTTCCACCTTATATAATTTGGCGGCAGCATTATTCCACCACTGCAGATCACTCACATGGGTCCAGGTCAGGTTATCATTTTTGATGGCATCAATCCAGTTCTGTCGATAACCCGGTCTGTCGAGCGACACACCGAGTACCGTAAAATTCTTATCCTTGAAAAACTGGTAATTCTCTACCACATTGGGATTCTCTGAGCGACAGGGACCACACCAGCTTGCCCAGAAATCAACCAGTACATATTTGCCGCGGAATGAAGCCAGACTAATAGGATTACCAGATGTATCCGGCTGAGTAAAATCAAGTGCCATGGTTCCCACCGCCCCGATCTTGCTACGGGCAATAAATTCATCCAGTTGTTTGCCTGTTGCAGAAAGCCGGACTTTTTCATTCAGTTTTGCAAAACGGTTCTCCAGTTGTACAATATCTTCATTGAACCGGTAAGTGGCATTCAGAATAAACACACTGACAAAAGAAGATGGTTTATTGCTGATGAATTTATCAATTTCACCCTGCAGGGATTCTTGCATACCACTATAAACATTCATCAGAGAATCTCTTTGCTGACCAGGCATGGTACCGTTGATTACGGAAGCCATATTATTCAATTGCTGGGCCACCGGTGTAAAAGCATCCACAAATTCCCTGAATTCCTTGTGTGATTTAGATCCGCTAATATCATATTTACCGGGTTGAGCCTTATTAGCTTTTACAGAAATATTACCGCTTTCCACATATAATTCCACGGCAGCTTTTTCATTCTCAATCACTATAAAACAAAGAAGGGGTTCTTCCGCTTTTTCTGTAAAACTGAACTTCTCTTTTTGAAGTGTAGTGGTCAGCCATGGGGTTTGTGCCCCATTCTGGTATAAACTGATCTTGGTCCCATCAGCAAAACCATCCAGTTTCCCTTCAATGGTGAAAGAGGTATTCGACTGCTGGCCAAGGGCAAAAAGAGGCAATAAAAAGGCAAGGGCTAATAATCTTTTCATGGTTATAATTGCTTTCATCGTTGTGAAGTGGCAGGGTACAAAATTAATCAAACCGTCCGGACAACAAAACCCGGTCAGCCCCGAATGGACGATAAAAAGGTTTTTGTGGATGCATTAACATCTTGGCTGTTTTCCAGTGCCCGAATATAGGCAGAACCAATGATCCCGCCGTCAGCCAGCAGACATAGTGTGTCAAAGCTGAACTTAGCCCGGATATTAACACCAACCAGGATCGGATTCTTAAGCGCCATCGCCCTTAGCTGGCCCAGGTAATTTGTTATATCCGCCTGCTCCCCGTTACTGCCGGTGGTGGATGAAGAGGAAACGGCATATAAAAAACCACTGCTCAGGCTATCCAGTTTCCTGATTCTTTCCGGGCTTGTTTCCGGGGTTACGAGGAAAATAAAATCAAGTCCATGCTGTTCAATAATGGGGCGGTACATGGTTTCAAACTCAAATTCAGGTAAGTCGGGCAGGATCAGTCCATCTACTCCCACAGCTGCAGCATCTGCACAGAATTTTTCAAACCCATATTGTAAAACGGCATTCATATAGCCCATTAATACTACAGGCAGGTGAATCTCTTTTCTGAACTCTTTTAATTGTTCAAACAGATTTCTGATGGTCATCCCATTGGCAATCGCCACAGAGCTGCTATGTTGAATCACCGGACCATCGGCCAGGGGATCACTAAAGGGCATACCCAGTTCAATGATATCTGCGCCATATTCCTGTAAAGCCCTCATGACCGGTAAAGTGGAATCCGGCTGCGGGAAACCGGCAGTACAATAAATATTCAAAATTCCGGATTTCTTTGTCTGAAAGAGTTGTTGTAGTCTGCTCATTTTGTTCGGTCCTAGTTTCAAACATTGGGTTTCATCATTCAACCCTTTATTATGTAACTCAGTTATGAAATATGTTGCATATAAGTAGCGAGGTCTTTATCTCCTCTCCCGCTGAGGCAGATTACCACCACCGCATCCGGATTGAAATTGATCATTTTCAAAGCATGCAGTGCATGGGCTGATTCAAGGGCTGGGATGATTCCTTCCATTTTAGCCAGTTCAAATGCCGCATTGAGTGCTTTCTTATCGGTAGCACTCATAAAAGTGGCGCGGCCACTCTCAAAAAGATGGGCATGAAGCGGGCCGATGCCAGGATAATCAAGTCCGGCAGAAATACTATGCGGTTCCACTACCTGGCCATCTTCGGTTTGCATCAACAGGCTCTTGCTGCCATGGAGGATCCCTGGTTTTCCCAATGCGGTAGTGGCTGCAGATTTACCTGTGTTTACACCCTCTCCTGCTGCTTCAACAGCGATCAGTTTCACATCAGGATCATCCAGAAAATGATAAAAAGCACCGGCTGCATTGCTGCCGCCGCCTACACAGGCAATCACATAATCCGGTAATTCATTGCCTGTTTTATCCAATAGTTGTTTTCTGATTTCTTCACTGATCACACTTTGAAATCTGGCGACCATATCCGGATAAGGATGAGGCCCCACCACACTTCCGATGATATAGTGTGTATCATGCGGATGATTGATCCAGTCCCGGATGGCCTCATTGGTCGCATCCTTTAAAGTTTTGCTGCCACTGGTAGCCGGTATCACCGTTGCCCCGAGCATTTTCATCCGGGCCACATTAGGGGCCTGTCTTTCTATATCTTTCTCCCCCATGTACACAATACATTCTATTCCCTTGAGGGCGCATACCGTTGCTGTTGCCACTCCATGTTGTCCGGCACCAGTTTCTGCAATGATTCTTTTTTTGCCCAGCCGTTGAGCGAGCAGGATCTGGCCAATGGTGTTATTAATTTTATGGGCCCCGGTATGACAAAGGTCTTCGCGTTTAAGAAATATATTGGCTTTGTACCGGTTACTGAGCCGTTCAGCAAAATACAAGGGTGTTGGTCTACCCACATAATCCTGCAAGAGCTGTTTGAATTCGAGTTGAAAAAGTTCTTCCTGCATGATCTCCAGGTACCGGTTCCTTAATTCTTCCACATTCCGGTGCAGCATTTCCGGTATATAGGCACCCCCAAACTGGCCGAAATATCCCTGTTCGTCGGGTAGTGCAATGGATTGAGTTGATGACATTCTTTTAAATTATGATTACTTCATCGCCATTTTCAGGTGCAGGATTTTACTCATATCCTTGATTCCGGGAGCTGATTCAAACCTGCTGTTTACATCAACACCAAAGAGGTCAGGATGTTTAAATGCTTTTACCCTGGTCAGGTCTTCCACCCCGATTCCACCACTCAGGAAAAATGGCTTTTCAATTTTTGCCTTGCTCAGGATATTCCAGTCAAATTGCTGACCGGTTCCTCCGAAACTTTCTTTCAAACCGCCCGTATCAAACAGATAATAATCGCAAACAGCATCATAAGGAGCCACCAACTCATCAATATCTTCATTGCCGGTGATCCGGAATGCCTTGATGACTTCCACTTCTGTACTGAGGTCATCACACATTTCCGGGCTTTCATCACCGTGCAGTTGCACCACATCCAGCCCATACTCATCAATTGCATCCAATACATCAATTAATTCAGGATTTACAAAGACCCCTACTTTCCTGAGATCAAAGTCTGCTTTCTTCACATCTTTCCCGGAGAGTTTATCACCCACATACCGGGGGGATTCAGGATAAAAAATCAAACCGGCGAACTCGATATCGAGTCCATCCAGTTGCTGCAGCTGTTTCATATCAGTGATACCACAAACTTTGATATTCATATTGCTTTTCTTTTAACGATTTAATCCGGATGATTCATTCACCGGAGTTTACTTTAAATCCCGGTCTCCATTTTACAGTGACTCAACAAATACTTCAAAGGCCTTACCGGGATTTGCTTCTTTCATAAAATTTTCCCCGATCAAAAACCCCTGAAGCCCGCCTGCCTTAAAGTTACGATTGCTCTGGTACTACTGATCCCACTTTCTGCGATGGCCGGTTTCTCAGGTGGAATTTTGCTGATCAGGGATAAGGAAGTGTTGATATCCACTTCAAAGGTCTTGAGGTTCCGGTTATTCACGCCTATCATACTGATTTCCTCACAACAATGACCCAATTCCTCTTCGTTATGGATTTCAAGTATAGACTCCAGTCCGATGCTTTTAGCATAAGTAGCGAACTGCTTTACTTCCTCCGGGCTCAGACAGGCAGCAATCAGCAGGATCACATCTGCCCCAAAAGCCTTGGATTCGGCTATCTGCCATTGATCTATGATGAAATCTTTCCGCAATACCGGGATATCTGTTACCACCTTGGTTTGAATCAGGTCATCCAGATCACCACCAAAAAAAGAGTCATCAGTAAGAACAGAAATACCAGCTGCAGACTTGTTATAAGCTGTCACCACCGGCTCTACTTCCAGCTCCCTGGTTTTGAACCAGCCCTTACTCGGACTTTTTCTTTTGAATTCGGCGATGATACCCGTACTGTCCGGCATCAGCAGGTGCTGAACGAGTGAGCGATTGCAAATCTCCCAGAAAAAACCTTCTTTTTCAAAACGGGAAACAGGACTCTTCGCTTTAAACGGCTCGATCTCTTTTCTTTTTGACGCAACAATTGTTTCCAGAATATCCATATTATACTTCTTTGATTTTACCCGGGGGTATCGAAGATCAAATTTTATAATTTACTATTAGTTTACAAAAAATCACTGTAATTCAATCAACCGAGTTAAAGCTGCATTAGCCCTTCCCGATTCCAGACTCTGAATGGCAGCCTGGAAGGCATCCTCATAAGTGGAATATTTCCCGGTGCAATGAAGTGCCATAGCAGCATTGGCAAGTACCACGGCATTTTGGGCCCAGGTACCTTCTCCCCGGAGAATAGTAGCAAAAATACCGGCCGCCTCTTCCACCGAATTTCCTCCGCTGATATCTTCCGCATTCACCATTCTTTTACCCAACTGCTCAGGTGTCATGACCCGCTCCCCTTCATGCGTGATCACTTTCGTATCGCTTGTGAGTGATATCTCATCATAACCGTCCAGACTATGTAAAATAGTAAAGGGTTTTCCTCCCGCTTGCAGCAGGTAATTATAAATCCTTGCCATCTCCAGATTATAGACACCTACCAGTTGATAGGCAGGAGCGGCCGGATTAGCCATAGGCCCCAGCATATTGAAAAAAGTACGCATGGCCAGATTTTTCCGGATCGGTCCAACAGTTTTCAAAGCCGGATGAAAGAGCGGTGCATGCAGGAAACAGATATTTGCATTTTCGATTTCTGATTGCAGCTTCGTATTATCATTGCTGAACCGATAACCCAGTTGTTCCATTACATTACTGGCCCCGCTGATCGAAGACGCTCCATAGTTTCCATGTTTCGCTACTTTTTGTCCGGTACCCGCCACAATAAAACAGGCCAGGGTAGAAATATTAAAAGTATTCTTGCCATCTCCCCCGGTTCCCACAATATCAATTGTATCAGCACCGCCAAGATCCGCTTTCACACATAATTCCAGAAGCGCATCCCTGAAACCCTGTAGTTCTTCAATGGTGATACTTCGCATCAGGTACACGGTCATGAATGCAGTGACTTCATGCTCATTGTAAATACCCTTGCCAATATTCACCAGCACTTCCCGGGCCTTATCCCGTGAAAGGGTTTGGTGTTCGAATAAGAATTGTAGTGTTTTTTTCATACCCGGTTTCACCCCTGTCCCCTAAAGGGGAACTTAGTTTTTTAGCTCATCAGTACATTTATACTGCGTGTTAAAGCTGGTTAATTACTTAATATTCTTCTCTGTTTTTAAAAATCAACTTAGCCTAATTTTTTCCCGCCCTTCCCTTTCTCCCCTTTAGGGGTTGGAGGCGGGGTTGGGGGCGGGGGTTAGGGTCAACCAATTCCTCATAATCTGCTCCCCCACCGGTGTCAACACACTTTCCGGGTGAAACTGTACGCCCTGCACATCAAAGGTCTTATGCTGCAGTGCCATGATATATCCCTGCTCATCACGGGCCGTTACTTCCAGTTCTGCCGGAAATGATTCTTCACTGACAATCCAGGAATGATAACGCCCTACCATAAACTGATCAGATAACCCTGCAAAAAGAGGGCTGGATACCAGTTTGTTTTTTTCTCCGGTCATGATTGCTGTAGCCACCCCATGATAAACCGTGGACAGGTTGGTGAGTTTACCACCAAAGGCTTCACCGATCGCCTGGTGACCAAGACAAACCCCCAAAATGGATTTGGTAGCCGCATATGCTTTGATCAGGGGTATCAGCAAGCCTGCTTCCTCCGGTATTCCGGGTCCGGGTGATAAAATGATTTTATCATAAGCCGCCACTTGTTCCAGCGGAAGCTGATCATTACGATACACATCCACCCGGGTATGTGTAATCTTTTCCACCAGGTGCACCAGGTTATAAGTAAAGGAATCGTAATTATCAAACACCAGTATTTTCATTCTTTTGCTTTATCAATTTCGTATTTCGAATTTCGTACTTCGTATTTCATCTAATCCCCTCCGCCACTTCAATCGCCTTCTTCAAAGCCCCCAGTTTATTATTCACTTCCTGTAATTCACTTTCGGGATTGCTAACCGCCACCACACCGGCACCGGCCTGATAGGTCAGGATATTATTCCTGCTTAAAAAAGTGCGGATCATGATCGCATGATTACAACTACCATTGAATCCAACAAAGCCAATCGCTCCTCCGTAGTAAGAACGGGCAGTGGGCTCATAAGTATTGATCAGTTCCATGGCCCTGATCTTGGGCGCCCCGCTCAGGGTTCCGGCCGGGAATGTTTTGGCGAGCATTTCAAAGGGGTTGGCAGCTGCCCTGACATTTCCCTTTACTTCACTCACCAGATGAATGACATGAGAGAAATACTGTACCTGTCTGAATTGTGCCACTTCCACCTCCTCACAAAGCCGGCTCAGGTCATTACGGGCCAGGTCAACCAGCATCACATGCTCTGCATTTTCTTTGGCATCATTTAATAATTTTTCAGTCGCAATACGATCAGCTTCATCATCACCCGTGCGTTTGAAAGTTCCTGCGATCGGATGTACAATGGCTTTCCCGTTCCGGATAATCAGTTGCGCTTCCGGTGAAGAGCCCATCAGCCGGTAATCACCATAATCAAAAAAGAAAAGGTAGGGAGAAGGGTTCACACTGCGCAGGGCCCTGTACACATTGAATTCATCTCCTGTAAATGTTTGCTGAAAACGGCGGCTGAGTACAATCTGAAATACATCTCCTCTTAAACAACTGGCTATCCCCTTTTTAACCATTTCCACATGTTCGCCATCTTTCAGATTAGAAACCTCGGCTCCTTTCCGGGCGAACGGATAAACCGGCACATCCTTACCCCTTATCAATGATTCCACGGTAGCCAGTTCAGATTCCAGTCCCCTGATCCGGTTCTCACAAATAAATAATTCGTCTTTGAAATGATTGATCGCAATGACATACTGATACAAACGGTAACGCATCAGCGGAATAATAGCGGGCTGATTTTTGCCTGACGAATCAGTATGCAAATCTTCAAAAAATGATACCGCATCATAAGTCGTATACCCATACAAACCCTGGGCGAACCCTTCTTCTTTTGAACCGCCATCCTTAATATCAAATTGCTGCATGAAATTCCATAACAAGGCTGGAACAGCACCCGGACTGCTGATATTTATTTTTTCCGGATTCCGGCCGGGCAATTTACTTTCTGCGAAGGAGGTATTGCTGATCTCCATTCCGCCAATAGCATTGATACAAATAAATGACCAGCTGTTTTCACTCGAATGATGATCAGTGCTTTCCAGCAGGATGGTATCCCTGAATTTATCCCGCAAACGAAGGTAGATTCCCACCGGTGTATACACATCGGCGAGCATGCGTTTGCAAATGGTGTTTAATTCGATTTTTTTCATACCCCTGACCCCTGAAGGGGAGCTTAGATTTGTAGCTCATCAAAACATTTTTAGTGTGTGATGATGCTGGTTAATTCTTCTTATATACTTCTCTATTTATTAAAACAACATAGCCAAATTTTTTATGCCCCTCCCTTTCACCCCTTTAGGGGATGGGGGTAAAAAAATAGCCCCGAACACTGTCGGGGCCTGAATATTGTTAAACAATGATAGCAATGACACTACAGCCCCCTAAGAGTTGTATGCCACCACCATGTATTGTTATGCTTTCTCATGCTACCACAAATATAAAAGCTAAAACGGGAATGCCAAATTCTTTTTAGATTTAACTGACAAATAACTCATATGCTGATACAACACAAAAAGACAGGAACCAAAGGAATGTTTTTTGCAGAGCAGGATGGGAATATCCTGGCAGAAATGGTATACACCCAGCCGGCTGTCAATAAAATGATCATCGAACACACAGAGGTGAGCGACGAATTAAGGGGACAAAAAGTGGGGAACCAATTGGTAGCCGCTGCGGTTGACTATGCCCGGAAACAGGATATAAAAATCATCCCGCTTTGTCCGTTTGCCAATGCGGTGTTTAAGAAGACTCCGGAGTATCGGGATGTATTATTCATTTGAAATAACCTGAATAAAGAAACCCTTTATTGTATTGACAGATTCCATAATTTTAACAATGAATCTGCCTGCTGCCGGGTAAAGCTGATATCCGGAGCCGGATTCCCGGGTGAATAATTGTATTCAAACAAATACCCTCTCTGTTGCACAGTATCCAGATAATAACTGATCTCCAGGGTTTTCCCCCATCTGTCCTTGTCTGAATTCTCAACATAAAAACTATGATCTTCTAAAAGCGTATCTCCTCTCCACCTTACTGTTTTCCATTTCAGATAAGGATGCGAAAACGAAATACTTTTTCCATTCTTAATATCCCCGGACCATCTTACATCTCCTTCACACAAGGAAAGACATTCAGATTCCTGTGCTAAAACGGGTATTCCTTTTTGCCGACGAAAAGGATTGTACGATAAAGAGAATTTTTGCAACCGGGCATATAAGGTATCATTTTCAGGCCAGTGAGACAAACATGTTGCCCGATCAATTTGCTCCAGATCTGAAGCGCTTCTCCACTCACATTGATTCTTCTGCTTACATGAAAAGAGTCCGATAAATAAAATAAAAAAGCAATATATAAAGAGACCCCGGTTTTGTCTTGAAGGGCAATGGGAACATTCCTTAAATTTGAGGATGGTCAACATCATTTTAAAATTAATGAAACCCTGACAATATGAAAAAGGTATTAGTATGTTTTTTGCTAATCGTATCATTTCTGACAACTTTTGGCCAGGATGATGTCTCTTACAAAACTCCTCCAAAGGATATGCTGGATATGCTGATGGCAAAGGCTGCACCAGGGGTTAGTATTGATGACCGGGGTGAATGGATGCTGCTCACTCAAAGTAATAGCTATCCGTCTGTGGAAGAACTGGCCAGACCGGAACTAAAGATTGCCGGCTTGCGGATAAATCCTGCCAATTATGCCCCCAGCCGTCAGAATTTTGTCAATAACCTTTATCTCAAAAATATCAGTAGCGGAAAAGAAATGAAGATCAGCGGACTTCCCAACCCGCTTGCCGCCAGTAATATCAGTTGGAGTCCGGATGATAAGAAAATCGCATTCACCCATACCACGGCCAACCGGATTGATCTTTACATCATTGATATAGCCACTCAGAAAGCAACAAAAATCAACAAGAGTGCATTGAACGTAATTACAGGTGGCGCCATCTGGTATGATAACAATACCCTTTTATACCGCACTGCTCTGAAACCGGCAACCGCCGCGCCTCCAAAACCAGCTATGCCCAAGGGACCTACCGTTCAGGAAAATTATGGCAAGGCCTCCCCCCGCCCTACTTACCAGGATCTGATCAAATCACCATATGATGAAGAATTGTTTGCTTTTTATGCCACAACCCAACTGGTTAAAAACAGCAATGGCGTTGAAACGAAGATTGGTCAGCCTGCAATCTATGGCAACATCAGTGTATCCCCGGATAAAAAATATTTACTGATCCGAAAAGTAAAAAAACCATTCTCCTATACAGTACCGGCCAATGGTTTCCCGGCCGACATGATGATTACCGATATCAATGGCAAACTGGTTAAACAACTGGCAGATATACCTTCATCTGAAACTGCACCGGGCGGTAATGATAATGTACAACTGGCTCCCAGGGCTTTCGATTGGAGGATGATGAACCGGCCACCATTGTCTGGTGTATGCCGCTCGACAGCGGACTGATCAAAAAACAGGCAGAATACCGGGATGCGGTTTATGCCTTATCAGCTCCTTTTACAGGGGATGCTATCCAGTTATTCAAAACAAAGATGCGTTACCGTGGTACCACCTGGGGCAATGCCGACCTGGCCATTGTAACTGAAGGACTCACCGGTAAGCAAACCGTACAACTGGACCGCTTTAATTCGGTAACAGGTGACCTTGAAAAACTGATCACTAGAAATACAACAAATGCTTATGCCAATCCGGGGCAACCATTAACTGCTCCGAATCAATATGGCAAGAATGTATTGCTGACGATTGATAATGGGAATAAGATCATCTTTAATAATACCACGGGCAGTTCCCCCAAAGGCGATCTTCCATTTTTGATGAGCTATGATGTGCATAAGAAAAAAGCAGACACACTTTGGCGCAGCCCGGAAGGATATTTTGAATATGTGGTTAAATTACTGGATGCGAATAAACTCAGTCTGGTAACCCGCAAAGAATCCGAGAAAGACATGCCGAATTACTGGCTCAAAAATCTCCGCCTGCGGATCGCCGACCGGCAACTCACTGCTTTCACCAATCCTTATCCTCAAATGGAGGGTGTGAGCAAGGAAAAAATAAAATACAAAAGAGCCGATGGAGTTGACCTCACCGGTGATCTTTATTTACCTAAGGGATATAATAAAGAAAGAGATGGCAAATTACCTGTGCTGATCTGGGCTTATCCTGCAGAATATAATTCAGCTGATGATGCCGCACAGATCAGGGGCAGTGAACATAAATTCACCCTGATCGGTGGTGCTTCTCCGGTAATGTATGTAACACAGGGCTATGCCGTATTAAACAATGCAGAAATGCCCATCGTAGCCACAGGAAAAGATAAAAAACCCAATGATAATTTTATCGAACAACTGACAATGAATGCCGAAGCTGCCGTCAATGCACTGGACTCACTCGGTGTAGGTGACCGCAACCGCATGGCTGTATCCGGACATAGTTATGGCGCCTTCATGACCGCTCACCTGTTGGCTCATACCAAATTATTTAAAGCCGGTATTGCCAGAAGTGGTGCGTATAACCGCTCCCTCACCCCCTTTGGCTTTCAGAATGAGGACCGCACCTACTGGCAGGATCAGGACTTGTATAATAAAATGAGTCCTTTCAGTTATGCCGACAAAATAAAAACCCCCATCATGCTGGTCCATGGTGATATGGATAATAATACCGGCACCTTCCCCATTCAGAGCGAACGCATGTATAATGCCATCAAGGGTCATGGAGGTACCGTTAAATACCTGAGCCTTCCTTATGAAAGTCATGGCTACCAGGGCAGGGAAAATCTCCTGCACCTGCTGAGCGAACAATTAAGCTGGCTGGATAAATATGTAAAGAATGCTGAAAAGCCTGCGGAGAAAAAGGAGGAGAAAAAAGGATTCTAAAAACAAGATAATGCTTCGATTATTCATCCCGATCGGTTTAATGGCTGTTTTTGCCTGCTGGGTACTTTACCACTTATTGATTAAAAGAGATCTGAAACAACAACTTTCAGGTTTCTATATGGGATTATTTTTCATAGGTGTTTGGGGGTTAATATATTTTTTAGTACTCCATTAAAAAGATTGAAACTAAAAATATGAAAGACACGAGTGCCCATGACGAAAGAATTGCTAAAATGAGTTTCGCCTCCGTGTATCCTCATTACATAACAAAAGTTGAAAAAAAGGGCGGACAAAAGAAGAATTGCTGCAGGTGATCAGCTGGCTGACGGGATACGAAAACAAGAAACTGGAGGAACTGATCCGTGACAAAGTAAGCTTTGAAGAATTTTTCAAAAAAGCCAGAATCCATCCCAATGCAAAACTGATCACTGGTCTGATCTGTGGATACCGGGTAGAGGAAATTCAAAATCCCTTAACTCAGCAGGTCAGGTACCTGGATAAACTGGTGGACGAACTGGCGAAGGGTCGAAAAATGGAAAAAATACTAAGGACTGAATGATTTAATGGATTAACCTGCTGTTGAGCCAATCTTCAATCCCTTGCTGGTTTTCCGGGTGAAACCAGTTAATCTCAGTATCTCTTTTGAACCAGGTCATCTGTCTTTTGGCATATTGACGGGTATGTATTTTGATTTGCTCCACCGCATTCTCGAGTGAGCAAAGCCCTTGCAAATGATCAAATAATTCCGCATACCCTACTGTCTGCAAGGCGTTGAGTGTTTTGTAAGGCAATAAAGTACGGACTTCTTCCAGCAAGCCTGCTTTCATCATTTCATCCACTCGGGTGTTGATTCGTTTCACCAATTCTTCGCGGGGTAGTTCCAATCCGATTTTGAGAATATTAAATGCACGACTGGTTTTATTTCCTTTCTGAAATTGAAGTATAGACTGCCCTGTACTTTCTACCACTTCCAGTGCCCGCATCATCCGTTGTGGGTTTTGCATTTCACCGCTTTCATAAAAAGCAGGGTCTTTTTCCTTTAGCTGATTCTGTAACCAACTGATACCTTTTCCCCCGTACATTTCAATAATCCCTGAACGGATATCCGGATCTATCTCAGGTATTTCATCTAATCCTTCACAAAAAGCACGGATATACAAACCGGTGCCACCAACCATCACAACATGATTATCTTTTTTGATGCAGGTTTGTGGTTGAATCAAGAGCGTATTGTTCAAATCCTGCAGCCGATACTTCATCCTGTATATGATGAGAGGCAATAAAATAATGTGGCACCTGTTTCAACTCTTCTTCCGAAGGCCGGGCCACTCCGATATTGAGTTCTTTGTAACACTGCCGGCTATCAGCCGAGATAATGGAGCATTTTAATTTTTGTGCCAGCGCGATAGCCACAGCAGTTTTACCAACAGCTGTCGGTCCGCAGATAATGATCATTGATTTAGCTGTATCATGCCCCATCTTAAAAAAAGTTGCCGGGTCATCCCCGGCATTATTAAAACATTGTATTAAACTTAAGATATCAGAATTCTTTCTCCCCTTTAGGGGATGGGGGCTCTCCCCTTTAGGGGTTGGGGGTTCTCCCCTTTAGGAGTTGTGGGTTCTCCCCTTTGGGGACGGGGGCGGGGCGGACTCCCGACTACACTTCCTCCTCCCTCCCTCAATCGTTTCCTCGCCCAGACTCACATCTTCGCCCTGATCATCTTTTACCCCAAAACCCTCACCGGCCTGTGTGAGATCATATTTCTCTTCCACATCCGCAAACTTCTCACCCAGTAATCCTTTGGTTCCATACTGACTGGGGCCAATCCCCTCTGAACGGGAAACGGAAGGATAAATCACTTTTGGATTTTCTTCTTTGGATACATTGATCAGCTCCACCAGAAAGGTCCAGTTTTTATTAAAATCATACTGGTATATAAAACGCTGGTTGGGATCCCGGATCTCGGATCCGATTGTGGTATCCGCCATCAGCAATGGTGGCGCTTTGTATTCTTTTTCGTATTGCTCCAATGAAATCTCCCTTCCCCGCAGCCAATGATCATTGCTGTGGTAAAAAGTGGCTTTGTGTTTATTGTCAAACTCAAAAGCTTTTAATATCGTATCATGAAGGTCCCTGAAATTTTGGGTATGGCGAATCACGACATCCCGGTAAACACTTTCGTCATCTTCAAAATAGACCCTGAATTTTAAAATTGCCATGCCACAAAATTAAGCGTTCAAACCTAAAAACACGAATAATACAAGTCCCGATGATCTGTTAAAACTATCTTTTGTCTACCCTTTCGGCTGAAGCCCTAATTCCGCAGCTTTGGCCAGCATAAATGCAAAAGCAGCTTCGTAATTATTGGGTATAACCCCATCCAGCATGGCATCCTTCAATGCATCTTTGATTATGCCTACAGGTTTGGATGGAGGCAAACCAAAGGTTTCCATGATCAGTTCCCCGCTGATCGGTGGTTGCCAGTTCCGTACATGATCTTTTTCTTCCACTTTCCTGCAGTGTTGCCGTACCAGTTGAAAATTCTCCAGGTACTTTTTCACTTTTTGCTTGTTTTTTGATGTGATATCTGCTTCACATAACATCATCAGTGAATCAAAATCATCACCGGCATCAAAAAGCAAACGGCGGATAGCCGAATCCGTTATATTCTCCTTGGTCAGACTGATCGGCCGCAGGTGCAATTCCACCATCTTTCTTACAAATCGCATTTCCTCATGTGTTGGCAGCTTCAGCTTTCCAAAAATTTTGGGGACCATGCGGCCACCCACCACTTCATGACCGTGAAAGGTCCATCCATGTCCTTCCTCAAATTTCTTAGTAGCCGGTTTGGCAATATCGTGCAGCACCGCAGCCCAGCGTAACCAAAGATCAGCGCTGTAGACTGATAAATTATCCAGCACCTGCAGGGTGTGATAGAAATTATCCTTGTGACCATGACCGTCTTTATATTCTGCTCCTGCTAAATCCACCATTTGCGGGAAAATGATCCGCAGTAAGCCAGAACGATACAGCAGGTCAAGACCTACTGAGGGCTTAGGAGAAAGAATGATTTTGTTTAGTTCGTCAGTAATCCTTTCCTGCGAAATAATACTGATCCGCGACGCCGTATCCCTGATCCCCTGCCAGGTATTTTCTTCTATTGCAAAACCCAGCTGACTGGCAAAACGGATTGCCCGCATCATCCGCAACGGATCATCACTAAAGGTTTGTACCGGCGCCAGCGGGGTTCGAATGATTTTTGCTTCCAGGTCTTTTAGTCCATCAAAAGGATCTATCAACTGACCATAGTCAGCATGATTCAAACTAATCGCCAGGGCATTGATGGTAAAATCGCGGCGATCCTGATCATCCTTGATTGAACCTGGTTCCACTGCCGGCTTCCTGGAATCACGCTGATAGCTTTCTTTTCTGGCTCCGACAAACTCTATATCGAACCCATCCGATAAACGGATATGGGCTGTTCCAAAATTCTTAAAATAATCCACCCTTGGTACCGGGTCAAACAAACGGGCAGTCGCGGAAGCCAGTTCAATAGCATCACCGGCACAAACAAAATCTGCGTCCTTGGTTTCCCTGCCCAATAATTTATCCCGAACAAACCCGCCAATCAAATAGGATTCCAGTCCCAGGCTACCTGAAGCCCGGGCTACTTTATCAATAACAAATAATTCTTTTTCACTACATGGAATCTGCATGCCGCAAAGATAATGGGAATGGTTTACTGCCGATGGAGAGAGGTTGGGGAGTTGAGTGGTTGAGTGGTTGAGAGGTTGAGTGGTTGAAAAGTTGATATGTTGAAATGGAACAGGCGTCCTGTATGATTGTATAATACACTAACTTCCCCGGCAATGAGACTGATAGACTGACAGACTGCTGACTGACGTCCCGATAGCTATCGGGAGCTGACTCTCGACTCATGACTCCCGCCTCCCGACTGAATTCATCCCCTCAGCACTTCCACCTCCCCATTCCTCCATCTGATCACTGAAGAGGGAGCCGCGATTGTCACATCATCCTGCCTGTATTGAACGATATAATCAATTCCGGTTTTCAGTTCCGCTGCAATTTCCTGATAGATGCGGGGAGGCGGTTGACCAGAGATATTGGCCGAAGTGGATACAATTGGTTTTCGGAATCGTTTTATTAATTGTCTGCAGAAAGGCTCCGCACATATTCTGATACCAATACTGCCATCGGCACCGGTTAAATTGGATGCCAGTCCGATAGCGCCTTCATAAATAACCGTAGTGGGTTTTGCTGTGTTCAGGAGATAATCAAATACTGCCAGATCAGGTGCCGCTGTATATTGCAATACATCTCTTTCCTCTGCCACCAGCACGATCAGGGCTTTTTCATCTGCTCTTTGCTTAAGTGCATATACTTTGGCGACGGCAGCTTCATTGGTGGCATCACAACCGATTCCCCACACGGTATCTGTTGGGTAAAGAATCAGTCCGCCGTTTTTCAATGTATCCAGACATTGCACGATATCTTTTTCCATATCCATCATTTCCTTGCGCTTAGCAGCTTATTGATTTCATTTACAATTATTTTATCATCCAGCTTTGTTAAACAGGCCGGGATACCATAAGGTTTACAGGTATTCCGGGTACAGGGTTCACAGCTCAACTGGTTCAACCTGATGATGCTGCGCAAAGCCTGATTATAGGGCGCCGTATTATTTTCATTTCCCGCTCCAAATAAAACAATGGTATGAGTACCCAATGCATTGGAAAGATGTGCCGGACCGCTATCAGTGGTTAATACCAATTGGGCCCCCTCCAGAAATCCGGACAATTCCGGAATCGGAGTTGCACCTGCCAGGTTCATGATACTGGTCCTGCTGGTCAAACTGGTATACACTTCATCCACAAAGGCACCTTCCTTATTAGTTCCAACCAGGAAAATATCACCCTGATATGCTTTTCTTACTTCATCAATAATCTGTACTGCCTTTTCTTTAGGCAGGCGTCTCGATACTTCTTCGGAATTGATATTAATGACAATGTAATCCTGCTTTTGTTTGCCCGGACCTTTTAATTTCACTTCCGCTTTTGGCAAAGTTTTCCGGTAAATTGTTGCAGTAAATCCTGGTACTCTTCCACCCGGTGAAGACCAGCCTTCTTGTTAAAAGAAGCAGTGAGCAAGAGCCCCCGGCCTTCTTTCCGGTAACCAACTCTTTTGGCAGCACCGGTGGCATAAGCCATTACTGCGGATGACAGAGAATCGGGCAGACAAAAAAACAAATCATATTTTTTTTGCTGCCTGATCCGCTTACCGAATTTCCAGGCTCCGCTTAAACCGGGAAATTCATCTTTGGAAAAAACAAACCGTTGTCCGTGTTCCGGAAAAAAATCCAGTAATACATCGATCCCTTTTTTCGCGATCAGGTCAATGGCAGCGTCGGGATACAGATCCCGGACAGCCTTAACAAAGGCCGAACTCATTACCATATCTCCCATCCAGTTGGGCAGCCTGATCAGGATATTCATAGCCGCAAAGTTGCGGTTTCTTCCCCACTCCCAAGCAGCGATTTACATTCCCTGAATAGCCACTCCCCCTATCTCCCCACTCGCTACTAGCCACTCCCCACTAGCCTATTCCCACTCCCCACTTGCCTCCCGATAGCTATCGGGACGCCACTAGCCACTCGCCTCTTCCCACTAGCTACTTGCCACTTGCCTCATTTAACAATTCCCTACTTTCGCAAAAAAATAAAATGAAGGACCTGATACTTGAAGCCTGGGCCAATCGCGATTTACTGAAAGGTGAAAAATACAGCGACGCGGTGAGGGCTGTTATTGAAGAAGTGGATAAAGGAAGACTCCGAACCGCTTCCCCAACCGGTACCAACCCAAACGGATCATCAGTATGGGAAGTGAATGAATGGGTAAAACAGGCCATCCTGATGTATTTCGGTATACAGCAAATGCAGACCTGGGACCTCGCCCCGTTTGAGTTCTATGACAAAATGCTCCTCAAGAATAATTATAAAGACCTCGGCGTAAGAGCGGTTCCACATGCCGTAGCCCGTTATGGTGCCTACCTCGCAAAGAATGTAGTCCTCATGCCCAGCTATGTCAATATCGGAGCCTATGTGGATGAAGGCACCATGGTGGATACCTGGGCAACAGTTGGCAGCTGTGCCCAGATCGGTAAAGGCGTACACCTGAGCGGTGGTGTGGGCATTGGTGGAGTATTAGAGCCCCTGCAAGCCACTCCTGTGATTATTGAAGATGGTTGTTTTGTTGGTAGCCGTTGTATTGTGGTGGAAGGTGTGGTAGTTGAAAAAGAAGCGGTGCTGGGTGCCAATGTCGTACTCACTCAATCTACCAAGATTATTGATGTAAGCGGAGCAGAGTCGGTTGAAATGAAAGGCCGGGTACCCGCCCGAAGTGTGGTGATCCCTGGATCCTATACTAAAAAATTCCCTGCCGGTGAATATGGCGTGGGTTGTGCGTTGATCATCGGCCAACGCAAACCCAGCACTGACCTCAAGACCAGTCTGAATGATGCACTTCGAGATTTCAATGTAAGTGTATAAACTATTAAAAGCCTTACATAAAAAAGAGTCCCGCATTTGGCAGGACTCTTTTTATTTGGGTGTGAGTATACTTGAAATTAGTCTTTCACCACTTTCAGCATCGTTTCTTTATCTCCGTTTTTAACACGGATCAGATAGATACCGGCAGCGAGTTTGGACAAATCCATTTCTGTGTTCACTGTAGCAGAACGTACCTGCCTTACCAGTTTACCATACATATCAAATACCCTGATATCAGCCATACCCTGCAGGTTATCGATACGGATATTCACTTTGCTGGTAACCGGATTGGGGAAGATGATTACTTTTTCTGTAATCAGTTCTTCTGTCCTGCTGGCCGTACCCAACTGAACCCTGAGGGTATAACAGTTGCTGGCATTGTTGGACCCATTGAAACCTACCACCCTTGCATAATAAGTACCTGCCGTAGCGGTATAGTTGATAGTTTCACCAGTAGTACCGCCATTTGCCGACGAACCTACCTGGGTATTGTTTCTATATAAACGCAGATCATAATCAGCTGGCAGGGTACCCAATGTAACAGTGATCGTACCAGCTCTTGTAATAACAAAGCGATAGAAATCCACATCACCGCTCGGATTAATCAATCCTTTTACATCTGTATTGAAAGGAATGGTTGCAGCACCATTTCTGTTTCCGTTAGTTGATACATCCAATGTACCCGGACAGGCGGAAGCAGCCGTTGTTGTAAACTGAGCCTGCGTATATGCACTGCTGCCGGAAGTACAATTGGTCCGAACCCTCCAGTCGTATAATGTTGAAGCAGATAATCCGCTCAGGTTAACGGAAGTGGCAGTTGTGGCAGTTGCGGCACTAATCCAGGTGGCGGAACTGTTCGCTTTATAATCCACTGCATAGGAAACAGCACCGCTGACGGCTGTCCAACTAACTGTAGCAGCAGAAACGGTTATACCAGTTGAATTTAATCCTGTCGGCGTATTACAACCTGCCAGAGGAATGGTGGTGAACTGGGATTGCGCATAAGCACTGCTGCCACCAGCACAGTTCGCCCTCACCCTCCAGTCATATAAGAAACCGGATGCAAGACCGGTAAGGTTAACGGAAGTGGAAGTGGTACCAGTAAGACCATTGGTCCAGGTGCCGGAGGTACTCAGTTTATAATCCACATCATATGATGTTGCACCGGCAACCGTTGCCCAAAGCACCGTAGCCGAGGTGGTAGTAATAGCGGTAGACGAAAGAAAACCGGGAGTGCCACAGCTAGATCCGGCGGTGATGATGAAATTCGTATTTGAGATATCAAAGAAGATATTACCTACAGCTTCTACCTTAATACGTGCTGTTGTGCTGGCAGTATTGGGAACTGCAATCACTTCTGACCCGTCATTAGGAGTGCTGGCGATCAAAGTAGTAAAATTATTCCCTCCATCAGTTGACAATGATATTTTCACATTGGCACAACTCACAGGAGCAGCCGTGGTATTACTAACCGACCAGGTTACTGTCTGGTTGGAATTACCAGCCCATGATACAGCGGTATTAGGAGCCGTAACTGCAAAAGGACCAGAAGTATTCGTAACAGTAACCACCATATCATCAAACTGTGTTTGTCCAACAGATACCGGTGCGGTAGAACTATATACGGCATTATCCCTTACTGTTAAACGGAAATTCAGTGTTCTTGACACGGAACTGAGTGCTTCGGTATTCGCACCAGCATCACCACCAGAGAGCGGACCAGATATATTTGCGCCAGCCAGGATCGTGGCCAGTTTTGGCATTAAACGGGTTGGGTTCGTATTTCCTTTAAATGTGATCCAGTTAGGGCCGGTTGCTTTCGTTGCACTGGCTACACTGCTGGCACCGGTTTGAGTAGAACCTGCATTATCGTTTTGTTCCCAGGTATAAGTGAGTACATCAGCAGCGTCGGCATCTGTTGCAGATCCTGTTAACGCAAATGGGGTACTGATGGGAATCGTATAATCAGCTCCGGCATTAACTACAGGAGTTGCATTCACTGCTACTAAGGTCACCGGACAGGTTTTTGTATTCAGATTAGCCTGAATCTGTGCGATGGAAGCCTGGTGAAAGATATCGATTGAATGTGATGCCAGATCTTGTGAAGTGATTCCGGCATAACCCATGATCGTGATTCCTGAACCAGGTTCTTTATTGACGCCGGTTCCTTCATTACTCATGGAGAATGTATGGTTGGCACCTAACTGGTGTCCTACTTCATGCACTACATAATCAATATCAAAATTATCTCCCTGCGGGATGCCATCAGCGGGAGATGTAATACCACTTCCTTTGGAACCATCCACACAAACGCAACCAATACAACCGGCATTACCACCACCACCTGAGGCACCAAACATATGACCGATATCATAGTTGGCCTCTCCAATAACTGAAGTAAGTGTTGATTGTAACTGCGAATTCCACTGACTTAAATTAGCGGAATAAGGATCAGAGGAAGGAGTATAATAAATAACTGATGTTGTATTGGCAATCAGGTTCAGGTGCAGCGCCAGATCTTTTTCATATACCCCGTTACAACGGGTCAGCGTGGCATTGAAGGCAGCTAACACCAACGACACCTGTGCAGCACTTGTCGCTCCAAAATAATTGGAGTATTCTGCGTTACAGGATTGTGCCAGGCGCATAGTTTTAAGGTTACCGCCGGACCTTGCAATCGGATTAATATTGTTCACCTGGTTATTCAATCCATCAACGAGATTTTGTTCTGGCGTCGAACAGGCCCAACCCATATTTCCCTTTGATCTTTGGGAGCGGAATACAGCATAAACAGTATGATCAGCTGAATAAGCTTCAATAAATTCATTTGCTTTTCCGCCGCTGCGGAATACCATGGTCTGAATACCACCGGGAGAATAACTCAGTTTCAGTGTGGCACCGGGATCGGTGACACCACGCCCGGAGAAGGCCCTGATATCAGGAAATTGCGACTGAAGAGCCGGTTCGAAATTGGAAGCCTCTACAATGGAAAATAGTTCCATGCCACCATCTGCATTTGGCAAGTTGATGATCGTTTGATCGGAGGAATTCGCATTGACTGCAGCAAACAATCTTTGTTTCATTGACCGGATATCCAGATCGAATAACTTAAAGTCCTTCGGGAATGATTGCCTGGCAACAGCTTTGTCTGTTGTAATTCCCCCGGCATTCTCACGCGAAGCCCAGTAATTCTGTGCTGTTGCAGACAGTGTGGCAACAGACATCATTAAGAACAGTACAATTTTTCTCATAAACTTGTTTGGGTGATAAAAAAATTAAGCTGCCTAATTTAAATGAAATATTCTAACACCCGTTCGCGTATTCCCGTCAAATCACATCATGTGAATAATTTGTAGGATATAAATCGCTTTGTTTCTCTGGTATTTGCAGGTGTTTGCAGCTTATTGCGGGTTTCGATTATATTTTAAGAGTTACTGCCTAATGAAATTCAGCGCATAAAATCGACCCTATTATTTGAACAAACAATAGAAGAATTGAAATTCATCTGGCACTACAAATTATCAATATTATTTTCGTTTATATCCTGCACATAAAGAGAAGGATGAATTATTGATTACTTGTGTAGATCCAGATAAGTTTACGATGTGCTTATCCAAATCCCCCATCCGGCCTCGGCCGTCAAAGGTGTTTTTTATTTGCCTGCTTTGACGAGCGAGATAAATGTGGATTACCTGCGGTGATCCCGATACTCTCACGAGGGGCTTAACCAAAGACCCTGGCCGGCTATCGCCGTCCTGGCCTTTTTTTTTATTTGATCACTTTCGCAAGCAAGCTCATTGTGGATTACCTACGGTGATCCCGATACTCTCACGAGGGGCTTAACCAAAGACCCTGGCCGGCTATCGCCGTCCTGGCCTTTTTTTATTTGATCACTTTCGCAAGCAAGCTCATTGTGGATTACCTGCGGTGATCCTGATACTCTCACGAGGGGCTTAACCAAAGACCCCGCTCGTCCTGGCCTTTTTTTATTTGATCACTTTCGCAAGCAAGCTTGCGACGTTCTCAAATAAAAAAAAAGACCTGGCACTATCGTGCCGGGTCTTTGTGCCCGAGACTGGATTCGAACCAGCACACCCTTTCGGGCGCCACCACCTCAAAGTGGTGCGTCTACCAATTTCGCCACCCGGGCCTTCACCCGGTGGGAACCGGGTTGGGGACTGCAAATGTAAGTGGTTTACTTTTTCAGAACAATTCTGAACGTAGTTCCTTTTCCGATTTCTGAATGTTTTACATAAATCTCCCCCTTGTGGTACTGGGCAATGATCCGTTTGGACAGACTCAGCCCTAATCCCCATCCTCTTTTCTTGGTGGTAAAGCCCGGTTTGAATACCTGGCCGATATTTTTTTTGCTGATCCCCTTTCCGGTATCTGTAACTTCTAAATAGACCGCTTTTTCATCCTCATTGATATTGGCAGTAATGGCCCCCTTTCCCTCCATAGCATCCAGGGCATTTTTCAAAAGATTCTCAATCACCCAGTCAAATAAAGGAGGGGATATCCGGGCAAAAATGGCTTCCCTGTTTTGATGATTCACCGTAAATATAATCTTGCCCGTTGCCCGCTTGCGCATATAATCCACCATACTGTTGACCTGTTTCAGCAGATCAGTGGACTCCAGTTGAGGACTACTCCCGATTTTACCAAAACGGTCAGAGACCAGCCGGAGCCGGTCCACATCTTTCTCCAGTTCCTGCACAATTTTTTTCTCCAGCGGACTATCCTTCAACATCTCCACCCAACCTTCCAATGAAGAAACCGGAGTCCCTAACTGGTGGGCTGTTTCCTTGGCCATTCCTGCCCAAACCTGGTTCTGAAGAGAACGGTGCCTGCTGCGTAGCGACAAGATCGTGATCACGATAAATAATGCCACAATCAATAACTGGATGAGAGGATAATACCTGACTTCATCCAGCAGTTTGGAATTGCCATAATAATACCGGTTCCGGATACTGGAGTCTGCCGGATCCACCCATTCAAAAGGGTTATGTTGCGACTTTAGCTGCCTCAATTTTGTTTCCAGGTATTGTGGATCTGCCGCCCTGGCTGAATCGAGATTCACATGACTGGTGACACTGTCCTTCTCATTGGTCTCAATAATCGGAATAGTTTTGTTTTCAGTTACAATCAGCGAAGCAAAACCAATATCCACCGAATCCGGTGCACTGATGATGAACTTACCGGCCTTGAACCATTGTTCTACCCTCAGCCGCTCCTCCCCCTTGATCTTGCGGGCCAGGTATTGTGAATAGAATATCGTCCCACTCACGATCAGAATCGCAATCAGGGCCAGGGTTGTTCTCCAGTTGAGGTATTGCCGAAACATGCACCGAATTTACGGTGATATGGTGGCATGCCTTATTTTTGAACAAATTAATTCCCGCCTTGAGCCATCCCCCCAAAGCAGCCGTTGTTATTCTCAACTGGAACGGAAAAAAATACCTGGAACAGTTCCTGCCCCCGCTGCTCAAAACCAGCTATGCCGGAATGGAACTGATCATTGCGGATAATGGATCCACCGATGACTCCATTGAATTTCTTCAAACCCATTACCCGCAGATCCGACTGATCCGCTTTAACGAAAACCACGGTTTTGCCGGAGGATATAACCGGGCCCTGTGGCAAATAGAAGCCGATTATTATGTATTGCTGAATTCAGATGTGGAAATAACAGCCGGCTGGCTCGAACCCATGATTGAGATGCTGGAGAAAGAACCTTCCATCGCAGCATGTCAGCCCAAACTACTGACCTGGCACCAGAAAAATCTCTTTGAATATGCCGGGGGCGCCGGTGGCTGGATCGATAGCTATGGTTACCCCTTTGCCAAAGGAAGAATTTTTGATCATTTTGAAGAAGACCAGGGACAATATAATCAACCAGGGCCTTTGTTCTGGGCCAGTGGCGCCTGCCTCTTTATCAGGGCCAGGGTTTTTCATGAAGTGAATGGATTTGATGAATACTTTTTTGCCCATCAGGAAGAGATTGATCTCTGCTGGCGGATTCAACTGGCAGGACATAAAATCTGGTCCTGCCCCGCCTCAGTTGTTTACCATGTGGGCGGAGGTACACTCCCTAAAGGCAACACATTAAAGACTTTCCTGAATTTCCGGAACAACCGGATCATGTTATCCAAAAATCTGCCGTTCAGCAAAAAACTCTGGGTGGTTCCTGTTCGCTACCTGCTGGATGCCGTTTCGGCCTGGAAGGGTTTACTATCGGGTGACGGTGGTTATTTTCTCGCCATTCTCAAAGCCCATTTGGCTTTTATCCGCTGGTGGCTTTTCCATCAGAAAAAATCGGTATTCCCGGTAAAAAGAAACGGAACGCTACAAGGAGTGTTCAAAGGAAATATTGCCTGGCAGCATTTTGCCCGGAAAAAGAAAACCTTTTCTGAAATTGTGGGCAAAAGCAACTGATTTTTTTAGAATGAACCCTTATTTTTGCAGCACAAATTTTTTGTATGAGTAACCAACAGGAATACCAGCAGGAATTGGAGAAGGTACAGGACAAGGATTTCACTCATAACTGGGTATCCTCCTCAGGGTTCCTTTTCTACCTTCAGGTAGCCTGTCTCGTGGCATTTGTACTGGGCGGCTGTTATATGCTTTATACCAAGCGTTTTGACAAAGAGGGAAATGGCACTTCCAGCGCTCCTGTGCAGGAAAGCAGCCTCTATACTCCCAAGTACAAATAATTCAGCAGTAAAAATTTTTTAAAACAGGCGGCAGGCCTTATTTTTGCATCCCGCCAACCGAAACTGGCTCATTAAACAGTTCAGGAAGGCAACAGTTCTTTAGAAAAGCGGAAGTAGCTCATTTGGTAGAGCACGACCTTGCCAAGGTCGGGGTGGCCGGTTCGAGCCCGGTCTTCCGCTCAGTAAATCCTCTTGCCGTTGCGGCGGAGGATTTTTTTTTCAATCGCCCTGGTGGTGGAATTGGTAGACACGCAGGACTTAAAATCCTGTTTGCAGCAATGCGAGTATCGGTTCAACTCCGATCCGGGGCACAAAGCGACTTAGGTCGCTTTTTTTATTTGTAGATTTGAAACAAAGCGCATTCATGTCCACAGCTATCAAATGCCCCAATTGCGGCCACGAATTTGAACCTACCGAGAGCATCCGGGAGGAAGTGCAAAAGGAACTCCGGAATAAAATGACCGACTGGCAAAAACAACAACAGCAAAAATTTGATACCCTGCTGCTGGAAGAGAAACGCAAAACCCAGAAAGAAACTGAAGAACAAATCCGCAAATCCGTTTTGTCTGATGTGGAAGATAAAGTCCGCCTGCTGGAACAAAATAACAAAGACAACGAAGAGAAATTAAAACTGGCCCGGCAAAGAGAACTGGAATTCCTGAAAATGCAACAGGAACTCAAACAGAAAGAAAATGAAATCGAAATCCAGCTCCAGAAAATGCTGCTGGAAGAAAGAAGCAAACTCACCGATATCATCCGCAAAGAGGAAGGAGAAAGAACCCAGTTAAAAGAAACAGAATTCCAGCTGCGATTAAAAGAAAAAGACGAACAACTCGAAGCCCAGCGCAAACTGGCCGAAGAAATGAGACGCCGCGCGGAACAAGGTTCTATGCAATCACAGGGTGAATCACAGGAACTCCTGCTCGAAGAATTACTCCGCAGCTCTTTCCCTTTTGATCTGATCTCCGAAGTGGGCAAAGGGGTGAAGGGAGCAGATTGTATACAAACTGTTCGCAATAACCTGGGACAGGAATGCGGCCGGATCATTTTTGAAAGTAAACGCACGAAAAATTTTGAAGCCGACTGGATTGAAAAACTGAAATCCGACATGCGCAGCCAGGGTGCCGATGTAGCGGTGCTGGTGACTCAGGCCCTTCCCAAGGATCTGGAAAGATTTGGTGAAAAAGACGGCGTATGGGTTTGCAGTTTTGCTGAAGCCCGTCCACTGGTACAGGTTTTAAGAGATGGCATTATCCGGGTATCAACTGCCCTCAAAAGCCAGGAGAACAAAGGAGATAAAATGCACCTGCTGTATAATTATCTCACCAGTCCTGAATTCCTTTCTCAATGGCAGGCAGTAAGAGAGGTATTCCGCAACATGAAACAGCTGATTGAAGATGAGCGAAGGGCCATGGAAAAAATATGGCGGAACCGGGAAAAACAACTCGATAAAGCCCTGCTGAATTCAGATTATATCATGGGATCCATTGAAGGGATTGCCGGAAGAAACTCCATTGATTTGCACCTGCTCGGCAATGAACAGGGGGAAGGAGAAGAATCATGATACCACCCAGGCCAGTACCAGTCCGTTAAACTCACGATAATGTATTTGTAAGGCACTGTCTGTTTTTACAAACCTGCATTGGATGGTTTCGCTGCCCCTGTCTATTTCCTCCAGAAGAATATGTTGTCTGAAATCCACAGCCCCTTCCCCATACCATTTGAATACCGCTTCCTTGGCTGACCAGAGCAGGGTGGGCAATTGACTTTCTGAAGTAACATGATCCCCCTGCCTGTCCGAAAAAGGTACTTTGAATAGTTGATGCTCTTCCCGGCTCAGGAACTTATCGGAAATCCGCAATATTTTAGGAACAGGAATTTCAACATCCACTCCAACCCGGCCACTGCTGCTCACAATGGCTGCTGCATAATCCCCGCAATGGGAAATGGAAAAATGATATCGTTCATCGGGTAAAAAGGGCGCCTTGTTTCAGCAATCAGGATTTGTTCATAAGGAAAATCAGGAAAAAGATATTGCAGCAGAAAGCGACCCGCCAGGTGCTGTAAACGCTTATGCGGATGGGTTACATCCCGGTGCTGGGGAACATTCCCTTTGAAAAAGCTTCCGTTTCTTCGATCTTCCAGATACCCAGGCGGGTAAACTCGTTTATCTGATGTTGAAAAAATACAGGCATCGCTGGTTGATTCCTTCTTATTTTGCCGACTGTTACGGTGCTAAAGATAATTCATGCTGCCGCGAAGCAGTAAAAAATAAAGAAGATATGATACTCTCCGATAAGCGGATCCTCGAAGAAATGGAAAAAGGAACCATCAAGATCAGCCCCTACCATCGGGATTGCCTGGGAAGTAATTCCTACGATGTACACCTGGGCAAGACCCTGGCCACGTATAAAGAACATATGATTGATGCCAAAAAGCATAATCAAATCGATTATTTCGAAATCCCCGATGATGGTATCGTGCTCTATCCACATATATTCTACCTGGGTGTAACAGCAGAATACACCGAAACCCATGCCCATGTGCCCTTTCTCGAAGGAAAATCATCTACAGGACGCCTGGGCATCGATATCCATGCCACAGCCGGAAAAGGCGATGTGGGTTTCTGCGGAAACTGGACCCTGGAAATTTCCGTCAAACAACCCGTGAAAGTCTATAAAGGAATGCCCATCGGTCAATTAATTTACTTCCCTGTAGAAGGAGAAATTGAAAACCCCTACGATAAAAAGAAGAATGCCAAGTACAGCAACCAGCCCGATAAACCGGTGGAGAGTATGATGTGGAAGAATGAGTTTTAGGAGAGAGGGGTATTAGGAATTGGGTATTGGGTATTGCTTCGCCCGTCATCGCCCGCCGTAGCCCTAGCGAGGGCGGCCGCCCGCCGAAGCCTTGGCGAAGGCGGGATATTGAGATATTTAGATATTGGGATATTCCGAGATCTGCATTCAAAATTTATCATTCAAAATTCATCATTACCCATTTGCCTCCCGATAGCTATCGGGACCCCACTCGCCTCTCCCCACTAGCTACTCGCCACCACCCACCCCAGCCCCTAAAGGGGGAGTAACTGCTCTATCTATCGTCGCTTTTTTAAACGACACGCCTTAGTATTACTCCCACTGCCCATTCACCAAACCCCACTAGCCACTACCCACTCGCCACTCGCCTTTCCCCACTCGCCACTAGCCACTCGCCCTACAAATCAATTCAATTTCCAAATCGTATAAGTCAGTATCGAAGCAAAACTCACCCAACTGATATAAGGCACCAGTAACCAGGCAGCGCTATTATTGATTCGGGCAAAAACAAAAATCGTAGCCAGGATGGCCAGCCATAAAATGATGATCTCCACCAATGCCCCGCCAATAGCGTGCTGGTTGAAAAAGATCAATGACCAGAAAAAATTCAGCACTAATTGAATGGAAAATAAAATGATGGCCGTACGTTTCAATGCAGGTGCTGCATCCGATTTCCAAACCAGGTAAAGAGCAACTCCCATAAGGATATATAATAAAGTCCATACTGGACCAAATATCCAGCCCGGAGGATTCCAGGAAGGCTTTTGGATGGTCTGGTACCAACTACCCATGCCAGTTTCAGTAAATAACCCGCTGCTGGCCCCTATAGCCACGGGAATGATAATAGAAATGACCAGCCTGATTGTATTATTCATACTTCTTTTACAATCCAATGCAGCAAAAGTTTAGAGTGCAGCTGTTCCATACTTCTTATAATAGGCAATCAGCCAGGTCACCACTTCATTATAACTTCTTTTTCCTGCTGGCTGGTTATTGGCTTTTAAAAACTGACCATAGCCCCACATGATCACCGGCTCGATCGGATTCTTATACTTTCTGTAAAAATCCCGAAACTCCCGCTGATCCTTTATTACCTGAGGATGCGCATTACGCTGAAAAGCACCTGCCCGGGCCGTATCCTTCAGGAATACTTCGGTCAGCGCATAATTGTACATATCATAATAAGTGGAATAACGGAAAGCATTGTTGTTATACGAACGACAGGCAAGGAATCCCACAAAATTGGCTTCATTCTCTTTGGCATATCCCAACTGATGCGCCATTTCATGCGCAGTTACATAAGGCTCCAGAAAACGGGGTACCGTTGTATTCACCTGCGCCTCGCCTGAGAATGGATTGTAATAACCCTGGAACCCGAGGTAATTGCCAAGATAACTAAACAGAGAGGGCTTGATGGATGAATGATTGTATTTCAGGAACGGAAACTGCAAAGCAGCTTCTTTATAAGCAGCAACTGCGCTATGAAATAAGGTTTTCTTGCGATCAAATGTATCCCGCTGCGCTTCTGTAACCATGCCTGCATAATAATTCACTCTTTCCTGAATCACCGAAGTCAGGGTATCCAGGTCCTGAATCGTATACTGTTTTACTTCCAGTCCAAGCTGTTTGGCGATTCCCTTCCGGTTATAATTCAATCCCCAGAACAGATTAAAGAACACATAAACAAAGAGGATAAAAAACAAGATCTGCTGCAGACCGGTGGTAAAGTATTGCCGGGTAAACTGTTTCCTGAAAAGGGTCCTGAAAAGAATATATGTCTTGTACAAAATCACGATCACCAAAAACCCGTATAATAAATCTCCCAGGCTTACCGGCAGCCAGCCAAAAAGGAAACGCTGGGTCCTGGCGATGACCGGATAGATTCCCAGACTGTAATTTTGCTCCACCCAGCCGGGGTACCAGGAGGCCCATTTGATGAAAATCGTACCGATAATCAGCAATACCCAGCTCCAGCTTTTCATCAATCGGCTGAACAAACGGCTCAAAAACTGTTGCAAGTGATTCTTTTATAGGGGTTAATGAATTGGGCAAAAATACCCCCAAATGACCAAAAAAAGTGCAACCGGACCCCCTCCAATTGCAGGTTTTGTCTTACCTTTGCACACTCTTTAAAAACTAGCCCATGAGCCGTCGCCGGGAGTTTGAGATAGCGTTTGTTGGACTAAAACCCGGGGTTCATGAGTATGTTTATGTGATTGACGACAGGTTCTTTGAAGCATATCAACAGCAGGACTTCTCAAACTGCACTGCCAATGTGAAATTATCATTGGATAAAAAAAGCAGTTTCATGCTCCTTCGTTTCGAAATCGGAGGGCAGTTACAGGTGACCTGCGACCGCTGCAACAGCCGTCTCCCCCTTGATCTCTGGGATGAGTTCAATATCACCGTTAAAATGGTGGAGGAGCCGGAACTGATGAATGACCAGGAAGATGATCCGGATGTATACTATATCAGCCGTGGCGAAAGCCATATCGATGTAGCCAACTGGATCTACGAATTCATCAATCTGAGTCTTCCCATGCAGAAGGCCTGTAGTTTTGAGAATATGGACGGACCACATTGCAACAAGTCCGCCATGGATATGCTGAAAAAACTGGCAACAGAAGAAGAAAAAGAGAAAGAAGAAAAAAATAACCCGATCTGGAAAGGATTGGAAAAATTTAAAGACCTCGAATAGGTTTTTCAACAGAAGGACCCATTCAGAACTTTCATAAGACAACTGATTTTTAAAAAAGAATACTATGCCAAATCCGAAACGCAGACACAGTCAGCAAAGAAGTGCCAAGCGCAGGACACATTACAAGGCCACGACTGCCACATTAACTACAGACAGCGCAACCGGCGAAACACATGTTCGTCACCGCGCCCATGTTAGTGAAGGCAAGCTTTACTATAAAGGCAAAGTGGTGGCTGAAAAATCACCCGTTAAGAAGTAAATCATTATTTCTGCATAACGAATTCCAAACCCGGCGGATCTTTTCATGCTGTTGGGTTTGGAATTTGCTATTTTGTTAAGTGAACACCCTGGAGTAATACCATGACGATCGGAATAGACATGATGGGAGGCGATTATGCACCGCTGGAAGCAGTGAAAGGAATCCGTGATTACCTGAGCAGCCATCCTGCGCCATCCCCGCTCCTGCTGATTGGTGATCAAACAGCTGTGGAAGACCTGCTGAAAAAAGAACAGGTACCCATGGAGCTGCTGACCATCATTCATGCCGATCAGGTCATTGGCATGCACGAACACCCGACCCGTGCCCTCAAGGAAAAACAACAGTCCTCCATCGCCATTGGATTTCATTTGCTGGCAAAAGGGCAGATCAATGCCTTTATCAGTGCCGGTAATACCGGGGCCATGCTCGTGGGTGCCCTCTTTAGTATCAAAGCACTGGAAGGAGTGATCAGACCTACCATTTCCACCATCGTTCCAAAACTTGGCGGTGGTTCCGGCATCCTGCTGTATGTGGGCCTGAATGCCGACTGCCAACCCGAACAACTGAACCAGTTTGCCATCATGGGATCAGTATATGCCCAATTAATCCTCGGCATTGAAAATCCCAAAGTGGGGCTGATCAATGTAGGTGAAGAAGAGGGTAAGGGTAATATCCTCGCTCAAGCCACTTATCCCCTGCTGAAAGAAAACAGTCATATAAATTTTATCGGCAATATCGAAGGCCGTGATGTACTCACCGGCAAAGCCGATGTGATGGTTTGTGAAGGTTTCACCGGTAATATCATTCTCAAAATGGCTGAATCCCTCTATGATATCGGCCAGGAAAGAAAACTGGGAGACGAATATTTCAACCGCTTCAATTTTGAAAACTACGGCGGCACACCGGTACTGGGTGTGGCCAAACCTGTGATCATCGGTCATGGTATATCAGGCGCCAAGGCCTTTATGAACATGATCCGTCTGGCCCAGCTGATGCTGGAGAAAAATGTCATGGAGAAGATGAAGGAAGAATTGGCCTGATGGGTATAAAATACCGGTTTCAGGGTACTTCACACTGACATCATCCATGTACATTTATGGTATAAATGATCACATTGCGTATCCATCCATTTTTATTCCTGCTCTTCAATTGCTTTTTGCTATTTCCATCTTTTGCCCAGCCTGCCGGTGAAAACCTGGCCATGTCCGAAGCAAAATTTATTCCGCTGGAGAAAACGATCTATTATAAAATTGGTGATACTAAAACCATCCCGATCCGGATTTCCCAATACGGACCAGGCAATACGGTGTTCTGTTTCAATATGCACGATAACGAGTATACGGCTGTAAAGGCAGCACGTTCAGTGCTTGAGTTACAGGGAGGCACCCTGCTAAGGATAGAAAACGGCGCACAAAGACTGATTAAATTCAAACTAAAGGGGGTGGGATATGCATTTGATCCTAACCGGATTTTTTCAAGAGAAGGCATTTCACAATCATTAAAAGAAAACGGGCCTGTTAATCCTGCTGCAGTGGATGCCGTGGAGCAATTCGGACAAAGACTGCTCCAACTGATTCCTGATAGCATCCAATGTATCATTGCCCTGCATAATAATACGGAGGGAGATTATTCTGTTAAGAGTTATCTCCCGGGTGGTAACCGTTCAACCGATGCCCGGGAAGTAAGTTCTGTTCCTTCTCAGGATGCAGATGATATTGTATTCACCACCGACCAAACATTATTTGAGCAAATGGCTGCTGCTGGCTTTAACGCCATCCTCCAGCACAATGAAAAAGTGAAACAGGATGGATCCCTCAGTGTGTATTGTGGGAACATCAAACGCAGCTATGTGAATATTGAAACGGAACATGGCAAACTCAGCCAATACCGGGAGATGTTGGAAAAGCTTTTGGAGGTACTGTCAGCCACCAACAAAAAATCCCCTCCGGTAAATGGAGCCGATTCTCTGTGATCCCGCTGGGACTTCCCGCCAATGCGGGATAAACTTCTCCTCCCAGTTTTTGCTGGCGCAAAAAAAACCAGTGCTGTTGCACTGGTTTAGTTTCACTTCGTGATCCCGCTGGGACTCGAACCCAGGGCCCCAACATTAAAAGTGTTGTGCTCTACCAACTGAGCTACGAGATCGCCTGAATGTTCTTTCGAACATCTTCCCTTTTTGGGAGTGCAAAAATAAGCCTCTGCAGCAATCAGTCCAAAACTTTTTACCTTAATTATCAACAAATAAAATCAGGGCTGCTTACCGATTAGGATGGCTCCTTTCCGCCTTTCTTATTCTTTTTCTCTGTTTTTCAAGTAGGTTTGTGCTGCAATACACACCGATATGCAAAACTTTTTTAACAATAAGGTCGTAGCAGTCACCGGCGGCTCTGAGGGGATCGGAAAGGCCCTGGTTTCCGCTCTGATCGCACAAGGGGCAAAAGTGGCTACCTGCGGACGTAACCACGACAAATTATACCAGCTCCAGTCAGAATTTCCCTCTGCTTTTTTACATACCACGGTTACAGATGTAAGCAGTGAAAACGATTGCCGCCGTTTTATTGAAAGTACCATCAAGGCATTTGGCGGGATTGATATCCTGATCAACAATGCCGGTATCTCCATGCGTGCTCTGCTTAAAGATGCGGATATGGATGTGATCCGGAAAGTGATGGATATTAATTTTTACGGGACTGTTTACTGCACCAAATATGCCCTTCCTTCCCTGATTGAAAGAAAAGGAACCATTGTGGGTGTTTCTTCTATTGCCGGCTATCGGGGGCTCCCCGGCAGAAGCGGTTATTCCGCCAGCAAGTTTGCGGTACAGGGCTGGCTGGAAGCCATCAAAACAGAACTGATGGAGGACGGTGTGCATGTGATGTGGGTATGTCCGGGTTTCACCACTTCCAATATCCGGAATGCGGCCCTGAATAAAGAAGGGCAATCACATGGAGAAACACCCATGGATGAAGGAAAAATGATGAGCGCTGAAGTTTGTGCGGCGCATATCCTCAAAGCCATCCGGAAAAAGAAGCGTACCCTGGTGCTGACCTTTACCGGAAAAAGAACCGTGTTCATGCAAAAGTTTTTTCCGAAACTGGCCGATAAATTTGCCCATAAATTCTTTTTCAAAGAAGGGAAACTGGTCAAATAAAGCACGTAATTTGATGCACCAGCTTTAAGGCTACGATTTCAATCAATAAAGAGTAAACGATAAAACTGTATTCAGTAACCAGCCCATCTACCTTGCCGCTCATCACCCTCACATCCGATATTGGCAGTCCAGATTACCTGGTTGGAGCAGTAAAGGCGCAGTTATTACAGCTGAACCCTGATTTCAGCATCGTGGATATTTCACATAATATTCCCCCTTTTAATTATCCGCAGGCTGCCTATGTATGCCGCTCTGCCATTCGCAATTTTCCACCTTACTCCTATCATCTTATCCTGGTCAATCTCTTTGAAAAAAAACCGGAGCAACTGATCCTGGCTTTTCACCAGGAGCAATACCTGCTTTGTGCCGATAACGGATTACTGACGATGATTCTGGAAGAAAGTCCGGAAATGGTTATTGGTATTCCCCTTGATAAAGCCGCCATCAAAAACACCGTGTATCTGACATCGGTGATGGGAACGGTGGTTAATAAACTGGCCAATGGTGAGCCCATCCAGCGGATCGGGGTACCAGATGTAACGATTATGGAGAAAAGACATCTCCGCCCCACATTGGATAATAATGTAATCGAAGGGCAAATCATCTTTATTGACAGTTTTGAGAACGTCATTGTCAATATTACCCGTCAGCAATTTGAAGAACAAAGACAGGGCAGAAAATTCAGAATATCATTTACCCGGGGCGAGATCATTGACCGGATCAGTGAGACTTATGCAGATGTGACTGAGGGTGAAAAACTGGCCCTTTTTAACAGTGCAGACTACCTCGAAATCGCCATTAATAAAGGCAATGCAGCCGGACTCTTTGGACTGAAAGGCTTCTCTGAAAAAATCAGGGAGGGGCAGCTTGCCTACCATACCGTAAAAGTTTATTTCGAATAAGCCGGCGTCCGTCTGTCCTTTTTCACATTTTTTAACTGAAAAACAGGGGATTATCAGCTGATAACCTTGACCTGAATATCCCTATTTTTGTGAACCTCCAAAACAGGGGTCAAATCATCTATTTATGAGCTTCAAAAGAATTAATAACATTACCGGCTGGCTGGTGTTTTTTGTTGCCTTCGCGACTTATTTTTTAACCCGTGAAGCCAGGGGTAGTTTATGGGATACCGGCGAATTTATCGCGAGTGCCAAAAACGTGGGAATGCCCCACCCTCCCGGTGCGCCGATGTTTGTATTGCTCGGCCGCTTCTTTATTATTCTCTTTGGAGAAAATAATGCAGCCAGTGCCGTGAACTTTATGAGTGCCCTGGCCTCAGCCGCTACAATCCTTTTCCTTTTCTGGAGTGTGACCCATTTTGCCCGTAAAATGATGGTGGGTATTGGAGAAGAGCTGGACAAAAGTCAACTCTTTACCACCATGGCCGCCGGTGTGGTTGGCGCATTAGCTTATACTTTCAGTGATTCATTCTGGTTCAGTGCCGTAGAAGGTGAAGTATATGCCCTTTCTTCTTTCTTTACCGCCCTCGTATTCTGGGCCATGCTCAAATGGGAACATGCTGATGAAAAAGCCGGCAATGATCCCGGAGCCCGTGCCCGCAGTGACCGCTGGATTGTGTTCCTGTTTTTCATGATGGGCTTGTCTATCGGTGTACACTTGTTGAACCTGCTTGTGATTCCGGCCATCGTAATGATTTATTACTATCGCCGTTTCCAACCCACCACTAAAGGTTCTATATGGGCTTTTATTCTGGGTTGTTTGATCACCGGTCTCGTACAGGTGGGCATTATACAATATTCCATGAAGGCTGCAGGCCAGTTTGATATATTCTTTGTGAATACATTGGGCATGCCTTTCTTTTACGGCTTCGGTTTCTATTTTATAGCCATCGGTGCGCTGATCATCTGGGCACTTCGTTTCAATGAAAGAAATATTTCTCAGACCAAACTCATTATCTGGTTTGTACTGTTCCTTTCACTTTCAGCCCTGCCCTTTTTCCTGAATATCGGGGTAGGTTTAAAATTCCTGCAATTCCTCTTACTGGGTGCTGTTGCCGTTGCTGCCGGATATTTCCTTAAACCCGCAGCTCTTAAAATTTTGAAATTATCTCTCTGGTGCTATGCATTCATGATGATCGGTTACTTCATGTACTTCACCGCACTGATCCGGTCCAATGCCAACCCAACCATTGACATGAACAATGTGGACAATCCCATTAACCTGGTATACTACCTCAGCCGGGAACAATACGGAGAAGCTCCTCTGGTTTATGGTCCGCATTTTGCCGCCAGTCCCAATACCGACCTGGTAGAAGACAAACCGCTGAAAGAAGGGGAAATGACCTATGTAAAAGGTGATAAAAAATATATCCCTACTGGTAGAAAACAATCTTATAATTACAAGAGTGATGTCAAACAACTCTTCCCCCGTATCTGGGATAGCAGTAATGACCAGTACCATGCAGAATTCTATGCGGACTGGCTGAACCTGGGTCGTGATGAACAAGGCAAATATGAAGCCCCCAGCTATGCGGATAATTTCAACTGGTTCTTCTCCTATCAGATGGGACTGATGTACTGGCGCTATTTTATGTGGAATTTCGCCGGCAAACAAAACGATGTACAGGGACTTGGCAATAAAAGAGACGGTAACTGGATTACCGGTATTTCCTTTATTGATAATAAACGTCTGGGAGATCAGTCCAAGCTACCCGACAGTATCAAAAACAACAAAGCCCGTAATACTTTATTCCTGATTCCTTTCTTACTGGGTATCCTAGGTTGTGTGTATCAGTTTGTACGCAACAGAAAGGACTGGATTGTCAACTTCCTCCTGTTCTTCATGACCGGTCTGGCCATTGTGTTTTACCTGAACCAACCCGGCAATCAGCCCAGGGAACGGGACTATGCATTTGTGGGATCCTTCTATGCATTTGCCATCTGGATCGGATTGGCCGTAGTGGCCTTTGTGCGACTGGCCCGTGAGAAAGCAGACAAAGATTCGTTCCAGAATACCCTCATGATCGGAGGTGGTCTTACTTTCTTTGTCACCCTGCTCAGTTGCGTGAATGATACCGGTGGTGCTGCACTGATTGTACCTGTCATTGCAACAGCCCTATTTGTATTACTGACTGGTGCCGTTACCTATGGCATCAGAGCGATCTCCGGCGATGGCAAAAATAGCATGGCACTCAATATTGGTGCTACCCTGGTTTGTATGATTGCCCCGATATTGATGGCACAACAGGAATGGGATGACCATGATCGTAGCATGAAAACCACGGCTCCGGATATGGCCAGAGATTACCTGGAAAGCTGTGCACCGAATGCTGTGATCTTTACTTTTGGTGATAACGATACGTATCCGCTCTGGTATGCCCAGGAAGTGGAAGGGGTTCGTCCTGATATCCGTATCATCAATAACAGCTTGCTGGGAATCGACTGGTATATCAACCAGCTCCGTTATAAAGTAAATGAAGCCGATTCACTGGATGTGATCTGGAGTCCGGAACAAATAGAAGGACATAACCGCGAATACATGCGTTACCGCGCTCAGGGTGATCCTAATACTCATTATGATCTGTATGATGTAATGAAAAATGTACTGGGTAAACCCAATTTCAATGAAGAAACCGGAAGAGATGAAGGATATGGTTCATTCCCTGTTGCCAAATTCAAGGTACCGGTGGATACCAGTATGGTTAGAAAGAATGGTACAGTGAATGCGAATGACAGCGTGTTGTCTGAACTTCTCTTTGAAATTCCGCAGGATAAATTACAGGGCGGAATGATCCGCAGTGATTTCATGATCCTCAATATCATTGCCACGAACAACTGGAAGCGCCCCATTTATTTCACTTCGCCATATGGTGAACTTGGCTTTGGTCAATATCTGCGTAAAGATGGCCTCTCCTATCGCCTGGTACCAATTCAGTCAAAAGGCTCACAGGAAGGCTGGCTGGTTCACCGTACCCTGCGTGAAGTAGGATTAGGTGGTACACAGATCCGCGACAATAACGATCAGGTGATCTACAATAACCTCATGACCAAGTACAGGTTTGGCAATGCCAATCGCAAAGGCATGTATTATGATGAGGAAAACAGAAGGCACCTGCTCAACCTTCGTTCGCTCTATGGTGAAGCAGCCGGAAACCTGGCTGATGCAGGCAAAAAAGACGAAGCAGCTAAACTGATCGATAAACTGGAAAGCGGAATTAGTCCGGATAACCTTCCCTATGCAATGGTAAGCCGTTATGGTTCACATAACCAGCAGGGCATGCTTTACCTGGAAGCCTGTTATAAAGCCGGTAAAAAAGAACTGGCAGAAAAAGTGCGCCAGAGCCTGAGGAAAGATATGGAGCAACAAAAGAAATATTATTTGGCAATGAACGGAGGCAATACGCCTGATATTTCCCCAGCCGGTGCCGACAATAATGATCCGATGTTCCGCTCTATGCTGATGGAATACAGGATCAATGAAGCTATGATGATGGTACTGGATGAACTGGAAAAGAATTATGCTCCCGAGACCAGGGTCAAGACCAATACTGAAAACCCGACTCCAACTGTAACCAATACGGCCAAACCCGATAGCGGAGCCAAAAAGGATACGACTAAATAATTTGCCCACCAGCAATAACCAAAACCCTCCCTCAGGAGGGTTTTTTTATACCATTTCAAAATTAACAACCGCTTTCCAGGAATTATTTCAATAAGATAAGTGCCGCCCCACCCCTTGAAAATTGAACATTGTTCGTTGAACATTGAACATTTCAATAGCCCATTGTGATCTTAAAAACCACGAAACCTACCTTTCCTCCCATCCCCCTTTCCCCCAATGAACCATCCCTCCTTTCAACTGTCATACATTTAACAATGAGGCCTTCTGCCACTTTCAGCTACCTGCCTCTTTTTAACGTAAATTACATGTCCAATGCGCGGATACCAGTTTACCCAATTTAACCCGGATGATAACAGCAAAAGCCGTTTTGAGCAAATGCTGGATCTTTTTATGCAATTGATCACCTACACCAGCGGTGATTTATCTGAAGCCCTGCAATGGATGAATGAACTGGACAAAAAATACCAGCTGACCGACGACGAATATGGCATGGGTGATTTCATTGATGAATTAAAAGAGAAAGGATTTATATCCGGAGACAATGAAAAAGGTGAAATCAAAATCACCCCCAAAACAGAACAAGGAATCCGGAAAAGAAGTCTGGATGAAATCTTTGGCAAACTGAAAAAAACAAAACAGGGTGACCATAAAACCTTCAAACCCGGACAGGGAGATGAACTGAATCCCGAATCCAGACAATTTCAGTTTGGGGATATGCTGGAGCAGATTGATTTTACCGAAAGTATCCGCAATGCCCAGATCAATCATGGGATCGATAGTTTCCAGATGCGGGAAGAAGACCTGAGTATCCGGGAAACTGATTTCAAATCACAGACCTCGACGGTATTGATGATTGATATTTCCCATTCCATGATTCTCTATGGGGAAGACCGGATTACCCCGGCCAAAAAAGTGGCCATGGCCCTGAGTGAACTGATCCAGACCCGTTATCCCAAAGACACACTGGATATTGTGGTATTTGGCAACGATGCCTGGCCTATTGAAGTAAAAGACCTGCCTTACCTGCAGGTGGGTCCCTATCATACCAATACAGTTGCCGGTTTGGAACTGGCCATGGATATATTAAGACGCCGGAAAAATCCCAACAAACAAATCTTTATGATCACGGACGGCAAACCAACCTGTTTAAAAATCGGGAAACGTTATTATAAAAACAGTTTCGGACTGGATCGCAAAGTGGTGAACCGTTGTCTCAACCTGGCAGCACAATGCAAGAAATTAAAAATTCCCATTACTACTTTCATGATCGCCACCGATCCTTATCTGCAAAAGTTTGTACAGGAATTCACGGAAATGAATCATGGCAAGGCCTTCTTTGCTTCATTAGATAAACTGGGGGCTTTTATATTCAGTGATTTTGAGAGTGGGAAAAGGAAGACGGTGTATTAGTCTGAACCACGATTTGGGTAGATTATTAGATTTATTAGAAAATGGCCGAGTACAAATACAAAGAAATTACTGAAAAAATTATAGGATCTGCTATGCGCGTGCATGCTTATCTGGGTAATGGCTTTCAGGAACTGATATACCAAAGAGCGCTTGAAATTGAATTTGCAGAATCGGGTCTGCATTTTGCGAGAGAATTCAGTATGCCCATTTACTATAAAGGATTAAAGATTGGGGAACGAAGAGTTGATTTTTTTGTTGAAGGAAAAATTATGGTTGAATTAAAAGCAATCATACAACTGGAAAAAGTACATCTGGCTCAGGCAAAAAACTATCTGGAAGCTTATAATATACAGGTAGGTCTTTTAATAAACTTCGGAAGCATCAGTCTGGAATTAAAAAAGACTGGAAAATTCAAAATACAAACAACCGCCAATTAATCATGAAAATCCATAAATCTACCCCAATCGTGGTTCAGACAATAAAAACACTGGGAGAGTTAAAGAAGAGTGGTTATCGTCCAAAAAGCATCAAAGAAGAAATCAGGGAGAACCTGATCGCCCGATTGCAACAAAAGGAACCAACCTTTTCCGGTATTATCGGATATGAGGATACAGTTATTCCGGATGTGGAAAGAGCCTTGCTGAGTAAACATAATATTCTTTTTCTCGGACTAAGGGGTCAGGCCAAGACCCGGATGGCCCGGCAAATGACCGAATTGCTGGATGAATATATTCCTTCAGTCAGGGGCAGTGATATCAATGATGATCCGCTGAATCCTATTTCCAGATATGCACAGGAAGAAATTGCCACCCATGGTGATGAAACACCCATTCACTGGATTCATCGCAGTGAGCGTTATGGTGAAAAACTGGCGACGCCCGATGTAAGTGTAGCTGATCTGATCGGTGATATAGATCCTATTAAGGCGGCCAATCTCAAACTGAGTTTTGCTGATGAAAGAGTCATCCATTATGGCATCATCCCGAGAAGTAACCGGGGCATTTTTGTCATCAATGAACTCCCCGATCTGCAGGCAAGAATTCAGGTGGCGCTTTTCAATATCCTGGAAGAAGGTGATGTACAGATCCGTGGTTTCAAACTTCGCTTACCCATGGATATTCTTTTTGTATTCACTGCCAACCCGGAAGATTATACCAACCGCGGATCCATTGTTACCCCGCTTAAAGACAGAATAGAAAGTCAGATACTGACCCATTATCCCAAATCACTGGAACAGGCTTTGGAAATCACCGAACAGGAAGCGGTGATTGATAAGGATCAGCAGTCGAGAGTGGAAATCAGTGATCTCGTAAAAAGACTAATTGAACAGGTTGCATTTGAAGCCCGGAACAGTGAACTGGTAGATAAAAAGAGTGGCGTGAGTGCGCGCTTAACAATTTCTGCATTTGAGAATGCCATCAGTGCTGCTGAAAGAAGAGCCATCATCAATCAGGAAAAAAGAACACAGGTCTGGATCAGTGACCTGGCCGGTATCATCCCTTCCATTACAGGTAAAGTGGAACTGGTGTATGAAGGCGAACAGGAAGGTCCGTTTCAGGTGGCCATGAACCTGGTGGACAAAGCCATCCGCTCCCAGTTTACGCAGTTCTTTCCGAACCCGGAGCAAATGAAAAAAAGAAGAACCGGAGCTAAAAACACTCCGGAAGAAACAAAGGACGAAAATTTGGCACATCCGATAAAGACAAACAAATCCTGTTGTATAAAGTAGATGGACTTCATGCCGTGGTTAAAAAATATTACCCCGGAGTCAATGATGAACAGGCTGCCTTGCTGATGGAATTTGTATTACACGGACTTGCCTCTTACTCTCTGATCAGTAAAAAAATGTTTGAAAGTAAAGTGGAGTTCAAGGATCTGATGGGCAGTATGATGGATTTCGGAGATAAGGATTTTGAATTTGATGAGGAGGCCTGAGGGCGGTTCAGCAAACATCCAAAATACTTAAACCTTTTTATACTCATTACCATCTGTATCCGATGGAAATACCACCCCATGTGAAAAATTCTCCACCAGACAAAAAGGGTGAAATGAAAGCACGAAACTGTATACCTTTCCCTTTACCGGAAAAACGATAGCCGGCGCTGGGAACAAATGCCACACCACTCCCTTTACTTTCTGTATTGAGTACTGAAAATGATCCGCTGAAATAACTAAGTCCTAGTCCGCCTTCAAAATGATGTAACCCCTTTCCCGAAACATAATTCACTCCCAATGGAAGCAAAAAATGGGTGAGGTTCTTACAATCTGCATGTTCACACCCGGGTAAAAACCCACACCAGCCCTGAAACCAAATCCGTGATGATTTTTTGAAACCTTGCATCATAATTCGCGGAAAGTCCCAAACCGTTTCCACCAATTTCCAGGTACAGGGAATGATTCCCCTGAGCAGACAACTTGCCGGCAAAGAGAAAGAAAAACGCTAATAAAAAATGATTACGGGTCATATAACGGGCATTTGTTTACAGGAGGGATTTCCAACAATCCAACTAAACGATATTGACTTCCTTTTGCAGTGAAACACCAAAAGCCTCATCAACGCTTTCCGCAATTTTTTCACTGAGCGAAAGAATATCGGTACCCGTTGCTTTGCCAAAATTAACCAGCACCAATGCCTGATCTGCATGACAACCTGCATCGCCTTCCCGGTATCCTTTCCAGCCACACTGTTCGATCAGCCATCCTGCCGCCAGTTTACATTTCCATTAAGCAGGGGATATGCAATAATACCGGGATACTTTATACGCAATTCCTCTAATTTGGCAGCTGGCACTTCCGGGTTCTTAAAAAAACTTCCTGCATTGGCAATTGTAGCCGGATCCGGAAGTTTACTTCGACGGATATTCATCACTGCCTGAGAAACGGCCACTATGGACAGATCCCGCACACCCATTCGTTCCAATTCTGTCGCTATAGCACCATAACTTATATTAAAACGCGGATGCTTATGAAACCGGTAAGTAACATTCAGGATCACGAACTGATCCCGGTATTTTTTTTTGAAAACACTTTCCCGGTATCCAAATTCACAATCCGTATTCGTGAAAGTGACCTTTCTTTTTTCCCTGATGTGATAAGCTTCCAGGTCCCAGAAAATATCTTCTATTTCAACTCCATAGGCTCCGATATTCTGCATGGGAGTGGCACCCACATTTCCGGGTATCAGGGAAAGGTTCTCTGCTCCTGCCCAACCCCGGCCAATACTATATTGAACAAACTGGTGCCAGTTCTCACCAGCTCCGGCTCTTACATATACATACTCACTATCTTCATGTAATTCAGTGATGCCGCTGATCTCATTTTTCAAAACCAGCCCGTTGAAGTCCTTTGTAAACAGCAGGTTGCTTCCTCCCCCCAGTACCAACACCGGGCCGGGCAAAGACATGGCCAATATTTCCTCCAGCTCATCTTCTGAACGGAAGGGAGTAAAATAACTTGCCTGGGCATCGATCCCAAAACTGTTATAAGGTTTTAATGAAATATTTTCCTGAATAGCCACAGGCAAATGTCCGTTTTTCATGGCATATTGAACCTATCCCGGATCAGGCAAATGGAAATATTTTACAACCTGTTGCCGCCTTTTAAAGCCTGCCCCCGTCTCTTGTTCAAACACAAACTTTCATTAAATTCGCCGGATACCCGGTATGGCCGGCCTTAAACGAACCATCATGAAATTGATTCCCCTGTTTTTTTCCATATTGATCAGCCTCGGAAGTCTGGCACAACCCATGCCCCTGCCCTATCAGATTCACCAGGTACCCCTTCCTGATGCCATGAACAAGCAGGTTTGTATTTCCGGTATCAAATACATGGATGGCAAACTGTATTTCGTATCCGAAAGATGCCCGCTGATCCTGGTAACGGATCCCGCAACAGGTGCCATTACTCAAACCATCTCCACCAGTATCGGACAGGAATTTGAAATGGAAGGACTGACTTCGTATAAAAACAAATTGTATTCTGTTTCAGAAGAGCTGGTCGCAGTTTATGAAATTGATCCTGCTACCGGTCAAAGTAAACAACTGAGTACCTCCACTCCGCTTCCTCCCAAATCCAAAAGCGGGGATGGCATGGAAGGAATTGCCGCCAACGAAACCAATAACAAATTCTATATCCTTCGCGAAAGGAATGAAACCATGACTTTCGCACAAATCTGGACCTTTAGTATTGAACCCGGCAGTGAGGACAACAGCTTTAGTCTGAAATATGAATCCATGATTGAACTCCCCCTCCAGAATCCTCAATGGCGTTATTCTGATATCTGCTATGACAAAGAAAATGACAGACTGCTTTGTCTGAAGTCCTATTCCAAGGGGAAACTTCGCCAGCAATTCATTGAAGCAGTAGCCATCGATAAAAATGGCAACCTGCAGAAAGAAACACTCAAGGACCTGAACATTGAGCGATTTTCTCAAATATCCAACGAGTACAAAGACCAGGATTTCAGCATGAATCTGGAAGGGATCACGGTTGACAAAGACGGCAATATCTGGATTGTGAGTGATAACACTTCGGGAAAGGCCGCCTGCGACATGCCTGCCAAAGAGAAAACGATTTTACTGCAATTGATCAAAAAATAGCGCCCGCTTTTCATTTTCCTGAAAGGGCAAAAATTCTTACATTGACAATACCATGTTGTCGAAACAGAAATACTTAGCCCGGATCATCCTTGCAGCAATCAGTTGGTTTGCGCTGATCTTACAGTTCCGTATCATGATTAATAGCGGAGCAGTAACCGGTTTATCGCGACCTATGCTTGCTGCCAATTTTTTCAGTTATTTTACCATCCTTAGTAATTTACTGGTAGCCGTCAGCATTAGCTTCCAACTTAATTTTCCCAAGAGTAAGCAAGGGCAGTTTTTTAGCAGCTCCAGTGTTTCTACCGCCATTGCCGTGTATATTTTTATTGTAGGACTGGTGTATAATCTGGTGCTGAGAGGAATCTGGTCACCCACCGGTTGGCAACTGGTTGCTGACAATCTCCTCCATGTTGCAGTCCCCCTCTTATATATCCTGTACTGGTATTTTTTCGAGCCCGGAAAAATTACCCTGGAAAAGTTTGCTCAGCTGGCTTGTTTTTCCGGCTTTTTACCTGACATATACCTTAATCAGAGGAGCATTGGTAAACTGGTACCCTTATCCCTTTGTAGATGCCGGAAACCTTGGCTATGTAAAAGTGGCCCTGAATTCCCTTGCGGTACTGGCCGCTATCCTGATCACCGGGTCTGTATTGCTGACCATCAACAACCCTATAAAAGTTAAACAATCCTAAAACCGGAGAGCCTGTCAACCCTTTGGCATGGATTTCCGACTTAATGTGCATATGAAACCAATTTTACTCTGCCTGCTGGCCCTTGTTTTGAAAACATCCGTAAATGCACAGAAAGTAGACAGCATTTATTTTAACCTGTATACAGACAGTTTGAAAAAAGGACAGCATAATTATATCAATATGGATGGCAAACTCAGTAATGGGCGCTGGATGCCATTAACAGCCAGGGACATTGAATTCAGCTGCACAACGGCCAGTTTCCAGGGAAATGAACTCATCATTCCCGGTGATTTCAAACCGGAAAAGGTAACTGTAAAAGCGGTGCTGAAATCAAACCCCGCAGTTTGGAAAGAGATCACGATCTGGATCAAACAAAAACCCGACGGGCCCCTGCCCACCCAGGAAGAGATCATGCGGGATTTGAAAAAGGATCAAAAAAATAAAAGAAACCGATAAGAAAAAACCCCGCAGTTGCGGGGCTTTTTTATCAAGCGAATTTTTTGGCGTCTTCCAGAAATTTGGCAAGACCAATATCAGTGAGCGGATGTTTTAATAACCCAAGTATAGAATCGAGCGGACAAGTACAAACATCGGCACCGGCCTCTGCACATCTTACGATATGGAGTGCATTACGGATAGATGCTGCAAGGATCTCTGTCTTGAAACCCTGAACATTATAAATATGCGAGATCTGGGAAATCAGTTCAATTCCATCCCAGTTACTGTCATCAATCCGGCCAATAAAGGGCGATAAATAAGTAGCTCCGGCCTTGGCAGCCAGGATGGCCTGCCCTGCTGAAAAAACCAGCGTACAATTGGTCCTGATTCCATTATCCGAAAACCATTTAATGGCTTTGATACCATCTTTGATCATCGGCACTTTTACTACAATATTCGGATGGATGGCAGCCAGTTTCTTCCCTTCTTCCACAATGGCGCTGAATTCAGTACTTACTACTTCGGCACTGATATCGCCATCCACCATTTCACAAATGGTTTTGTAGTGATTCATGACAGCGGCTTCCCCTTTGATGCCTTCTTTGGCCATCAGCGAAGGATTGGTAGTAACACCATCCAAAATACCTAATTCATTGGCTTCTTTGATCTGAGCCAGATTGGCTGTGTCGATGAAAAATTTCATGTTGATGAATTTAAAATCCTTTTGAGACCGGATGCTCGCTTTTACTAAGCGCTAATTGAAACCCGCCTTCGCTAAAGCTTGTTTGAAACCCATTCCGCTAAAGCTTGTTTGAAACCCGCCTTCGCTAAAGCTACGGCGGGTAAAAAAAAATGGCAGGCTGATTACATCGCACCGCTCAACCGCCTACTCTTGCTGCCTTCCGGCCCTGGGAGGGTTCAGCAGGAGCTGGTCGTGTAAGACCTGCCGCCGCAAATATACGGCAACCGGGCTAAATGAAGTGCAATAATCAGTCAGAAACATCGGCCAAAATAAGCCTCGATTGGCCTGTCAATAAGAGTAGTAAAAGCGCCTTTAAATATCTCCCCGACTACACCTAAGGCCTGTTGTAAAGCAAAAGTCCCAAAGAACCTAATATCTAATATCCCACTTTGCTAAAGCTACGGCGGGCAACCCTCCTTCGCCAAGGCGACAGCGGGCGAAGCAATACCTAATTCCTAATTCCAAATACCTATTCCTCACCTTTGAAACGTCGACCCCAGTCTCGTAAAACCAATCAACTCATCAGAGCGACCGCCAAAGGCACGGAAATAGACCAGGATCATGTACACATTTTCAGTCCCCCAGTAATTCCCTTCCGTATTTTCATAGGAAGCAGGAAATTCCTTCCGGTCGGTCAACGTTACATAAGAATAATTATAATAACCCTGTTTCAGGTACAGGACTTTCTCGTAGACGCCTTTTTCCGGATTGAATTCCATTTTCGACTCCTCATTCTGTTCGTAATTTGTCAGCTCCCCGAATACATAGACTGATTTTCCCTCGAAAGCCCGGTTACCCGGAGGAACAAATGTAAAATGCACCCAGGCATATTCACTTTGCCAGAGCGGATTGGCATTGTCGCGGTTCTCAATCGTATAGATTCCGTTCTGATCCCGGTAATACACATATACTTTTTGTCTTCTCTCCGCATCCGGTGTTATATAAACATCAACCCTTTTACTGCTGTCATTGTCCACAATTTGCGCCATCCGGTCACTCCGTAAACGTAAACTCCGCAGATCAATCCATCGCCATTCTTTGCCTGCAGGGAAAGTGGTATTCTCTTCATCACTATACTCATAATAATTTCCCCGGAAAATAGTGGGCCGATCCAGCATATTAGCGGAAGACCAGATATAATTCTGCAACATCACTATTTTCAGATCCTGTGGAGAAAAAGCATTGATCTGACCGGCAGCTGTACTCACATTGGCCTGCACCCGCTGATGGGTCTGGAATAAATTATTATTATAAGGCTGAGTGATAATACCAGAAACAGTGGCCTTGGTATTCACCACCAGGAATCGCTTGGTAAAGACCAGCTTACTGGTATCATCATTGAGGAAAACTTTCAGCAGGTAATTACCTCCCCGGGTTGGCGCTGAATTCCTTTCCGGAAATGTGGCCATATAGTGGGTGTACCGGGTTTGTACAATCGATGCATTCCGGTATGTGTTGATGCGATTACTCAGGAAACCGCGGGTATAATCAAATGGCTGCACATTAGCAGGTTTCCAGTCTGCATTACAAAGCTGAAAACTGTAATAATAAAATTTCACATCCCCGTCAAGGTCATCAAAATGAAGTTCCAGCTGATCACTGCTGTTTAGCATGATGACCGGATAAGAATAGATATCACCCGTCTTGTATAATTTAACGGAACGGATACTGCTCCGGTAAGTATGATCAGGGATTTGTGCCCCCAACGGCAGGAGGTAGAAAAAACAAATGGTACTGATCAAACAGATTATGCGGTATTTCATACTATTTCGTTCACAATATTGTCTAAAATAACCCAAAAAAAGGGATTAATCTTCCCGGCAGCTTATTTTTGTCTGCCCTTTGGCAACTCCCCAGGGAGATTAAAGACAAATCACCAGACTTGAAGGTTGCAGGCTTTATAGCAAACCGCATCGCGTTTAATTCATCCAGAGGGCCCGGCGGTCAAAAATCCTTTTCCAGGTTCATCATTCGCCTGTCCACTATTGCCACCGTGATCAGTGTGATGGTGATGATCATTGCCCTTTCACTGGCCAATGGTTTCAAACAAACCGTGAGCCAGAAAGTATTCAGCTTTATCGGTCATATCCGGGTTCTGGAAAAAGAACCCGGCAAATCCATCATTGCAGAAGAAACACCCATCACCCGGAATGATACCGTGGCCGCTGCGATCCGTCAACATCCTTCCGTAACCGGTATACAGCCCTATGCCACGAGATACGCCATTCTCAAGACAAAAAATGAAATAGAAGGACTGATCATCAAAGGACTTGACAGCAGTTCAGGTGAAGGTCATCCCAATCGTTTTATTCAGCAAGGAAGACCGATTCAATATAACGACAGCAGCTACGCCAGGGAGATCATGCTTTCTTCCTATACTGCTGAACGGATGAATATCCGTTTAAATGACCGGGTGATGATTTATTTTATCAAACCCAACGGACAATTAAGACCGGATAAACTCACCGTAACGGGGATCTACAAAACCGGTATTGAAGAGTATGATAAAACCTTTGCCATTGCAGATATACAATTGATCCAGCGCCTGAATGCCGACAGCAGCGAACTCAGTGATGGCAGTTTCCGGAAGCAGATCGGTGGTTATGAAATATTCCTGGATGATTACCGGAAAATTGGTAAAGTGGCTGAAGATATTTATAGCATGGATGAATTCCCCATCACCTGGAATACCGTAACCGCACAGGAGATTTCTCCTAATATTTTTGACTGGCTGACGCTACAGGATAAAAATACATTTATCCTGATGGTGATTATTGCTGTCGTCGCATTTATCAACCTCATTACCTGTATCCTGATCCTGGTACTGGAAAGGGTCCGCATGATTGGCATTCTGAAATCACTCGGCGCCACGGACTGGACCGTTCAACAGATTTTTCTCCGCCATGCCATGATCATTGCCCTGCGGGGAATACTCATTGGCGCCCTGCTGGCACTGGTATTTTTATGGTTGCAGCAATCCACCGGCTTTATCCGGCTCAAAGAAGAAGCTTACTATGTAAGTACGGCTGAAGTGAAGATCATCTGGTGGCAGGTTTTGGCCATCTGTGGCGGTACATTAGCCGTTTGCTTCCTGGTACTTACCATTCCTTCGCTGCTGGTTAAAAAGATTCAACCGGTGCGGGCTGTACACTTCCGATAAAATTTGATTTCAGGATACCAGGTGCGATAAGATGATGCCGGCAGCTACTGCCGCATTCAGGGATTCGGCCTTTCCTCTTTGCGGAATGCTGATCCGTTGATTGGCCATCGCCAATAATTCCGGGCTGATCCCCTTTGATTCATTTCCAATCAGCAAGATACCTTCTTTCAAAGGATTTAATTTGCGGATATCCTGTCCATCCAGAACCGCCGCATAAACCTGGGTATGCGATTGAGCAGCCAACCATTCTTCCAGTTGGGTATAACAGACCTCTACCCTGGCAATACTTCCCATGGTAGCCTGTACCACTTTGGGATTATAACACTCAGCCGTTCCTTCGCTGCAAACGATCTGCTGAATGCCAAACCAGTCTGCAATCCGTATCATCGTACCCAGGTTACCAGGATCCTGAATATTATCCAGTGCGAGGATTAAACCTTTTGCCCGATCCGGAACAGCATTCTCAAATTGCTTCACTACTGCCAACACCTGGTTAGGCGTATTGAGTTGTGAAATTTTCTCTAATTCCTGTTCAGTAATTATGCTACACGCCGTTTGACCAATCAGCTGTTGATTCTCCGAAATCCATTCTTCAAAAGCGAAGATCTCCAGCACAAATACCCTCTTTTCCGTTAAAAGCTCGGCTACCAGCTTGGGCCCCTCCGCAAGAAAGCAGCCTTCCTGAAGCCTGAATTTTTTCTGGCCTAAAGTTTGGATATATTTGAGTCTTGATTTTGACAGCATTCTGACCGATTTTATTTATTTGCACCTATCCTTTTCATGCACAGCCGCAATTTACTTTGGATATCCCTGATCGTTATCTGCCTGACGATAATCAGCTCCTGTGGGGTTGTTCCAAAAAATGCTCCTGCAAATAAGCCATTTGTTTTCAAATATAATATTACAGTCAACGGAAACTTCAGCACCGAAGAAAAAAACCGGCTGAAGTCAAGACTGGCCAACCAACTCGACGACAGTATTAAGGTAAGGGCAGCCAGAAAGATACTCTATAAAGGAATCAACCGGCCTGTAATAGTAAATCCCCCTTTATATGAAAGTGCCAATGCAGACCGCTCCGTGATTTATATGAAGGCCCTTCTCAAATCACTTGGTTACTTTAATGATACAATTACCTATAAAGCCATTATTGACACCGTGGCCGGAAATGAGTTAAGAACCACGGTTGATTTCACGGTAACACCGGGTAAAGTGGTTCGGATTGATTCATTTGCCTATAATTTAAAACAACCCGATTTACAGGCCCTGGCCACCAAAGAGCCAGGTCTGGTAAAGAAAGGGGATCCTTTTGCCAAATCTGCTATTTCCAGTGAACTCGACCGGCTGGTACTTTTATACCGTAACAATGGTTATATGCGTTTTGGCAGGGAAGAACTGATCGGTCTCTGGGATACGATTGATGTATCACTTTTACAACCCACTTTTGACCCGCTGGAACAACTGGAACAATTACAAAAACTGCAGGAAAGAAGGGCCAATCCTTCTGCCGACCTGGAGATCAGACTCAGGCCCGGTCTTGATAGTAACCGTCTTCGTAAATATTATGTTGGAAATATTACCATTTACCCGGATACACCACTCGATACAACCGGTTTTACCAGAAAAGAAACATGGGTCAACGGTGTGAAAGTGATTTCTTACCGGAATACATTCAAACCTAAAATACTCCCTCCCAATATTTACCTGCACAGAGGTGATGTATATGACCAGCGCAATTATCTCCGCACCAGCAACCGGTTTAATTCACTTGGTGCCTGGCGACTGGTCAATATTGAACAACAACCACGGACCGGACAGGATACTGCTGATTTCACCATCCGACTCACTGCTGCCCGTAAATATTCTTTTACGGCCAATCTGGAAGGAAGCCGGAACCAAAACCTGGTTTCGGGTAACCTCTTTGGTATCGGTTTTAATATTGGATTGCAAAACAGAAATTTCGGACATGCCGCTGCACAGGCCAGTACCAATCTCCGTTTTGGTGTGGAAACAGGACGTGATACCGCAACTGATATCCGCTTTATTCAAACCAGGCAGTTAAGTCTTAACCATACGATTGCCTTTCCTAAAGCCATTCCCCGAATGGACTGGCTGGGAGAAAAAACAAGAAACAGCATTCGCACCCTGTTGGTATTTAATGCCGCTACCACGCAACGGCGGCAACTCTATAATCTCAATACCATCAACGGTTCATGGGGATATGAATTTCAATGGGGAAAAAAATTAATGACCCTGCGTTTTCCTAATATTGAATACTCCAGTTTCAGTTCCCTTCCCCTGCTTGATTCCATCTTTAAAAAGAATCCCTCCCTGAAAAATATTTTTACGGACGGACTGATTACTTCCATGATGGCCGGGATGCAGGTAAAAGGCGGACGGAAGAAAAATATCAATGTACTCAGTCTGAATGCTGAAGTATCCGGATTACTAACCGGGCTGATTAAAAAGAATGCTTTTCTTGACAGTAATCTTTTCCGTTTCATCAAGATCGATATAGATTTCGTCAGAAAGATCAGTATCAACCGGTCTGCACTGGTCCTTCTACTTTTGCAGGTATCGGTTATGCTTTTGGATCAACGGTACAAGAAGATAAAAATACAATCTCCCCTTCTTAGACAATATTTTGCCGGCGGTCCGAATAGTATGCGTGCCTGGAGTTTGAGGAAGCTGGGACCCGGATCTTCGGTACAGGATTTTGGCACCACGGGTTTGCCGGACCGTTATGGTGATTTGCATCTGGAAGCCAATCTGGAATATCGTTTTCCGCTGATCAAGGCTTTTGGCTTTCCGGTGGAAGGTGCACTCTTTACTGATATCGGGAATATCTGGTATAGTAAACCCTCGCCTAACCGGCCATCAGAACAGGTCTTTTCAATGAGTAGCCTGATGAAAGATTATGCGGTGGGTGTGGGAACCGGCTTCCGGATTGACTTGAACTTTTTTGTAGTGAGACTGGATTATTCCATCAAGGCCAAGGATCCCAGTCCGGCCCCGGATAAATTATCTGTCCAGAATAAATGGTTTGGCTATAAAAGATGGCGGGATGCCGACCAGTTTCAACTGGCCATCAGTTATCCGTTTATACTGTAAGCTGCTTTTACTTTTTCTTCAAAACCTGTAATACTCATTGCATCATCAACAGGGAAGGCTCCGATGCGGGTACGGCGTAAACTGCTGAGATAAGCACCACAACCCAATGCCGCACCAAAATCATTGGCCAGACTACGGATATAGGTACCCGTACTGCAAACCACCCTGAACTCCAGTACCGGCAGATTGATCGCCGTGATTTCAAACAGGTGTATCGTAATTTGTCTCGGTTCCAGTTTTACTTCCTTTCTGACGGGCCAGTTCGTATACTCGTTTTCCATCTACCTTGATGGCAGAATGAGCAGGGGGCACCTGAAAAATTTCTCCGGTAAAGGGAGCGGTGGCTGCATGAATGGCTTCATTCGTTATGCTGTCGAATGGCTTTATATCCGTGGGTTCACTTTCAAGGTCATAGGTTGGTGTAGTGGCACCCAATGTAAAATGGCCGGTATATTCTTTTTCCTGTGCCATATACTCATTGATGCGTTTGGTGAATTTACCGGTACATACAATCAGTAAACCAGTGGCCAGGGGATCCAGCGTGCCGGCATGCCCTACTTTCTTTATCCGGATAAGGTTCCGGATCTTCCTCACCGCATCAAATGAGGTCCATTGTAATGGTTTGTCAATTAATAAAACCTGTCCTTCTTCAAATGCGGTCTTGCTGAATTCCATCGGGCAAAGGTAAATGATTGATTAAAAAGGATGTTCTTCCCGGAAAAAAATGCGGATCATTACAGACGCTGTTTTACGCCATCATGGCTACCTGGCATTTCGAACTTCGAACTTTATACTTCGTACTTAAATCGACATTCTGGTCTTCAGCTCAAGATACTTGTTCACCGTGTTCACCGTCAGATTTTCCGGGCTGGTGAGGATGGAGAGGATCCCGTTTTTATGCAGTTCTTTTACCATCAGTCTTTTTTCATACACGAATTTTTCAGCAATCGTCTTGATATAAATTTCTTCGATGGTTCCTGCCTTTTTATCCAGTAATTGTTTGAGTTCTGTATTTTCAAAAAACACCACCAGCAGCAGGTGATAACGTGCCATTCGCTTCAATGCCGGCATTTCCCTTTGCAGGCTTTCCAGAGATTCGAAATTGGTGAACAATACCAGGAGACTTCGGTTGGTTACCCGGTTACGGATCGCAGAAAAGAGTTTTTCAAAATCAGCTTCCAGGAAATCGGTTTTCTGGCGATAAAGGGTTTCCAGCACCAGATTCATCTGGGTGGGTTTCTTATCTGCCTGTAAAAACATATCAATGTTCTTTTCAAAAGTCACGATACCCGCCTTATCCTGCCGCACCAATGCCACATTGGCCAGTACCAGGGCTGCATTGATAGAATAATCCAGCAGTGTCATACCATGGAAAGGCATTTTCATGACCCTTCCTTTATTGATCAGGCAGTAAATCTGCTGGCTTCTTTCGTCTGTATAATTATTCACCATCAGACTGTCTTTCCTGGCTGTAGCTTTCCAGTTGATAGTCCGGTAATCATCCCCGCGCACATATTCTTTGATCTGCTCAAACTCCATACTATGCCCGATTTTACGGATCCTTTTTACTCCAACTTCCTGTAACCGGTTACTCACGGCCAGCAATTGGTATTTGCGCATCTGCACATAGGAAGGATATACTTTCACCACCTGATGTGCCGGAAATACAAAACGACGTCTCACCAGTTGCAATGGTCCATGTGCATAAACATTGATATCATGAAAACTGTACTCCCCTCTCGATAATGGAGTCAGGGTATAATGAAGCTCTGTTTCCCCATGTCCTCCCACCTGTGTTTTCCGCAGCCAGTTGCGATCCTGAAACTGGATGGGAATTTCATCAATGATACTGCAGCGGATCGGAAAGGGATAGTTATTCTTCAGTCTTATAAAAATTTTATTGGGATCGCCGATACTAAAACGTTCTGTTAGTACTCTTTCCGCTTCCAGTGCATTTTTTTTACTGTATAGCAGTAAGCCATCCACCAGCATGGCCAGGGCCAGCAGGAGAAGGATCAGTATCCCGATCCTGTATAACTGCGGGAAAAAATAGCTGGTCACAAATACCACGGCCGCAAGACCCGCAATATAATAGACCAGTTTATGTAAGTAAAAAGATTTTATCATGTAGTACAGCTGTTATCAGCCGGGTTAAGAAACACACGCACTAAGTATCAGACTTTATCTCGGCACATCCATGCTCTGAATGATCTGTTTGATTACATCATCTTCTGTAATTCCCTCCATCTCCTTATCGGGAGAGAGAATGATCCGGTGACGCAATACGGGTGGTGCAATGGCCAGGATATCTTCCGGTGTCACGAAATCCCTGCCCTGGATAGCGGCCATGGCTTTGGAGGCGTTCATGATTGCAAGCGAGGCCCGGGGTGAAGCACCGAGATAAACCGATTTATTGTTCCGGGTCTGATGGACCAGTTTCGCAATGAATTGCAATAGTCTTTCTTCAATCAGCAAAGTCTTTACCTGCTGACGAAGAGAAACAATCTGCTGCGAAGAAAGTACGGGGTGTATCATCTCCAGCGGAGAAGCATTGCCCATCTGGTGAAACTGACTAAGGATGGTCATCTCCTCGGACTCGCTCGGATAAGGAACGGTTATTTTGAATAAGAAACGATCGAGTTGGGCTTCCGGCAGGCGATAGGTTCCCTCCTGCTCTACCGGGTTCTGGGTGGCCAACACCATAAAGGGAGTCGCCATCATATAAGTCTTGCCATCAACTGTTGCCTGTCTTTCTTCCATAATCTCAAGCAGGGCTGATTGTGTTTTAGCCGGAGCCCGGTTGATCTCATCCACCAGCACGATATTGCTGAACACAGGACCTTTCTTGAATTCAAAACTGGCCTCCCTTGGATTGAATACCGGTGTACCCAATACATCAGATGGCATGAGGTCAGGTGTGAATTGTATTCTTGAAAAACCGGCATCCACACTTTTGGCCACCAGTTTAGCGGTCATGGTTTTGGCGACACCGGGTACTCCTTCAATTAATACGTGGCCATCAGCCAGTAAGGCGGTAATGATCAGCCGGACCATTTCATCCTGCCCGACAATGATTTTTCTGATTTCATTCCGGATGGACATCACGGCCTGGTTCAAGGCTGTCAAATCAGTACGTTGCTGAAAAAGTGGTTGTTCTTCCATGCTTATGCGTTTTTATAAAATGATTCCAGTTGTTGATGAAAAGCAGATACATCAGCTGCTGTTACAGCCGGGCTATCTTCTACATATTTAATAAATGAAACGATTCCCCTGATTTCCTTTTCGGCTGCCCCTGTTTTGAATTGCAGTTGCTGAATAAAAGTCTCATCCAGATTTCCGGTAGGCAGTTTATACCGGTTCCTGACATACTCCAGAAAATAAGTGCCCATTTTACGGCAGAGGTTTTGTGATCGCTTTTGTCATAATACAAACGGCCAATGGTTTTGACAAAATCAAGTGAATCATTTTTGGTTTTGCCACTACCGGTATGATTCGTTGTTTGCGGCGCATCTCCAGTAACAGATATAGCAAGAGGGTCAGGAAAGCTGTGATGAGGGCAGCTTTTAATCCGGGATATTTGGACAATACTTTTAACCAGCTTTTTTTATTCCGTTCCTGCTCCTGGTTTCTTTTGTACATAAAATATTCGTCCCATACGACCTTCTTCACATCAGGCGGGATGAGTGACATCACCTGCTCATAATATTCCATGTTCTGCCGGTGCAATAAAAAATAATTGCTGAAAGCCAGCGGGGCCAGGTGCAGGTATAAATGTCCTTTGCCTGCCTGGAACTGAACAAAATTGAGTTCCCTTCTCCATCATAACCCAGTTTAAAAACTGTTTCGTTATTGACCCTGAAAATGTAGCATCATACTTCCGGCCGGGATAGGCAAATCTTTTGAGTTACTGAAATAGGGCTGACCCAGACTTACGGAGAGGCTGTCATCTTTCCGGGTCACCATGGTATTGGACTCAAAGTAATAAGGGATATCCTCATCTTGAATGGTACATTTCAATATGGTAGCGGCCGCATCTGAGATTTCACGGGTGCTGATGAATACATCATTCCCATTCTCTACAAAACGGATGAGTTGCTGCATTTCATACTCCTCCGGCATGAAGCGGGGGATGATGGCCATAAAAAGCTGATTGCTGCTATCTGCTGAAATCTCCTCCCAAAGCCCCGGCTCCCGCCGGTTGGTGACGATAGTTGCTGAAGGAAACATACCGGAAAGCGAACGATAAGCCACCCAGGTTCCATAGGGAATTTTATCGTTTTTCCGAAAGCTCAACCGTTCGTCCAGTTTTTTCTTACGGCCACTGCCTGTTATCACCAATGCGATCAGGGCAATGGCAACAAAAATCAGGATGATATACAGATTCGTTTTTTTCAAGCTTACAATTTCTTTTCAAACTGGTTAAACTCACTGGCGATGATGCGGTAGGTAGGTTCTTCCACCTCAAAATGACCATACCAGCTGTATTCAAAATGCCGGGTCAGGCGGAAAAACTCCGCATACCATGTTTTGGAGGAAAGCTCCATCAGGTAATCGAGATTGGTTTTTTCCTGTTTGTATTGAATCAGGTTTTTGTCTGACAGATTCCGAAGCAGCCGCAGAAAATGTACCCGTACCGCCAGCCGGTAATTTCCCTGTGCCAGGGCTTTATCAATTTCCTGTTGGAACTGGATAGCAAAAATATCCTCCGGCATTTCTTCCACGGCGCCATGCATATCTTTAACCGGTACATTCTTCTTCCGGAACAAGCCTACCTGACTATCCATCAGGTACCACATGATGGCATAGGCAAAACCGCCAATAATAATAATCCAGAGCAGGGTTTGCACCCAGGTACGCTGCATAAAAGGAACATATTCAAGATCTGGTTTGATCCTGGCTTCTTCTTTTTCTTTTTCCTTTTTGATGGACGCATCGGCATACCAGAAATCATCATCTTTTTTCAGTTTGTCTGCATAACCGGTTGCCAACCTTCGTTTGTATAAAACCAGGCTGTCTTTTTCTTCGAGGGGGGTAAAATGTTCTGTTGATTTTTTTTCTTCATCATCCTTTTCTTCCTCATCCATCATTACTTCGGGTGGAGGAGGCTCTTCGACAATCACCCCTTCTTCAACGGTTGGAATGGTATCGTTTGAACTTTGAGCCAGTATTGCCGGTGCCATCAATAAAAATGAACCCAGCAAGAAGAGCCGGAAAAAACCGAAAATATGTTGGATGTGTTTTTTCAAAATTATATTTCTTCCTCGTTGAGCAGGTGCCGGCTTTTTCTGCCCAGCCGGATGGGATATATTACAAAATACCAGATCACAAAAAAGAGGGACAGTACCACCACCAGGGTGGTGATAACAGCGGCATCGTTATATAATCTGGTCACATAGGCTTCAAAAAAAGCGGCCATGGCAGAAATGGGGATCAGTCCGATCATGATCTTTACACCGTCCTTGGCACCCTGCTTCAGGGAATCCAGCCGCCGGATCGTACCCGGAAAAAAATAACTTTTACCCAGTATAAATCCTGCTGTAGCAGCAAAGATCAGTGCCGTCATCTCCAGTGTTCCGTGTACAAAAACCACGAGCCAGAAATCCAGTCCCAAGCCATGCTGGTAGAACAAATAATCAAAAGTTCCCACCATAATGGCATTGTTCCCTTCGATATACAAACTGGGTCCACCGGCAAAAATACCCGATACAAAAATCAGCATATCCACTTTGATATTGTGGATCATCAGTCCGAGAAAATTAAAAAACGGGGTGCCGCCTTCATACACGCCAAAGGGGTTGCCCCGGGCGATATTCTCCTGCGTCATATCCACATAGCCATCCCCCAGGATACTCCGGACGATTTCCTCATCCTGCATGGAGGTGAAAAATCCGATGGAGAAAAAATCAGGAAGATGGTAAAAGAGAACAAGGCCACCCTGTGATGTTTGCGGATGGTCAGTGGCAGGTCATACTTCCAGAAATGAACTATCCGGTTGGATTCCTCTTTTTTATTACGGTAGATATCCAGGAAAACCTTTGATGCCTGAGCATTGATATAATGGGTCACTTTACCGGCAGGGTAAAATGTTTTGGCATAGGCCAGGTCATTCACCAGCTGGGTAAAATCCGATGCCATTTCATCCGGGTCAGCAGATGGGGTATGCTGGATACGGAGCCAGCGGTCTTTGTTTTTCTTGATAAAAAGGGCCTCTCTCAACTCGGGAACATTTGACTTGTAAAATAAGTATTTTATGCATTGAAATACCTTCTTTTATAAAGAAGAAATACGTTAATTTTCCAACTCATTCCTTTTGTATGGGTGCCATCAAAGTACCAACCAATTTCAATATCGAGCTGGAATTCGAAGTACCCGAATTCTTCAAGCGGCTGCTGGCGCTCGTTATTGATATGATTGTACAGTATTTCTATATCCGGATCGCCTTAGAAATCTATAAATCCATCGCCACTGCCGATGACCCGATTGGGGGAATTGGCCTTACCCTCTTCCTTCCTGTCATGTTGTATCACCTGATACTTGAAGTAACCCTGAACGGACAAAGTATCGGGAAAAAAGTGATGGGACTGCGGGTGGTGGATGAAATGGGGGGGAAACCTTCCATCAGCCAGTTCCTGATCCGATGGCTGCTCCGGGTCTCTGATCTCTGGATCGTGGTCCTGCTGATCCTCGTGTTCAGTCTTCTGGCTGGTGGCAACTCAGAACAACTCTTTATTGTTTTACTCGGTTTAGCTTTTCTCACCACCGATATCGTGCTGGTTGTGGCTTCCCCTAAAGGACAAAGGATTGGTGACCTGCTGGCCAAAACCATTATTATCAGTGTCAGAACCCGGGGGAATATTGAAGAAACGGTATTCCAGGAAGTGGCCGACAACTATGTTCCCTCCTTTCACCAGATCATGCAACTGAGTGATAAGGATATCAATGCCATCAAGAGTATCCTGGAAACAGCCCGTAAAAAAGGGGATTATAATATGGCCGAAGCTGCTGCAGCCAAGATCAAATCGCATCTGAAAATTGAATCAGATATGCCCGCTTTTGATTTCCTCGACGTGTTACTGAAAGATTACAATTATCTCTCTACAAAGTAAATTCTCCTGGATCTGCTGGCTGTCACACTGAGCTTGTCGAAGTGGAGCTTGTCGAAGCGGGATTTATCAGAAATTCTAAATAGCTCAAAAAAAGAAATCTGTCACATTGAACTGATCAGCATGTGACAGATTTCCCAGGTATTATTCGATCTTATCCTCCGATGTATTGGAAGAGATGAATCAACCCATACTTCCCAATAAAGCAAGTAACACAAACAACAGCATAATGATAATGAGCACTGCCCAGAATGCAAAATAATTCCTGACATTGGCAAATCCTGAGCTCAGCGCGGCCTGGTCATTGGATCTCAGGGCCGCATTGATTTTACCACCTGCATTAATAGCAAAAATGGATGTGACGATAAAAATGAGACCCAATACCACATAACCCGCAAGCCCATAATTCCCAATCGTTGAGGCCGAAAAGCCGCCACTGCGATAACTCCTGTATCCTCCATACTGACTCATCGCCTGTTGTACCAGGATACCAGATAATATAAAAAGGATCCCAAGGATCATCCCTACCCAGCCCAGTACTTTGGACCAGGAGGCCATACTGCGCAATGAATAACTGTTCTGGGCATCCAGATTCAGGGAGAATAATGAGCTGTTTTGATTCTGTTCCATATTTGTTTTGGTTTTGATTTGAAATAAATGATTTTACTGTCTTTTTATGCCTGCCCCATTATCGCCAGCAATGCCAGCAGTATAAATATAATCGCAATAATCAGTACAATACCGATGATCCGGAAATATACGGCAAGTCCTGAAAATCCTTCGTTGAGTAAATAACCATCATTGGATTCCAATCCCGATTTTGTTTTCCTGGAAAACTTCATCAGGAATACAAAAAGTAATACCCCGATCACAAAACTGATCAGCGCCGAGATCATCCCGCTGTTCATGGCCGGCTGACTGATCCCGTATTCTGCGTACTCCCGGTACATGGCCTGCATTTTAGCTCGTTGAATAAAAAAACTGACCATCCCAATTATCGTACTGATAAAGGAGACCAGGGCTGCCATACCAGCCCATTTGGCAGCACCCTGCAAACTGCTTTTCAGTTCTTCATCGTATTGCAGCTCAAAGAGCGTGCTTTCCTGTGGATTGCTTTCCATGTACCAGTACTGATTTAAATGAGATCGGATAATGCCGAAAGAATACTCAGCAAAGACATAATAAAACTGATGACAAAATAAACCCGCATGGACCTGAAACCCGCGGCCAGCTGCGCTGAACTGCGAGACTCCAGTCCCCGGTTAAGCAGGCTCGAAGTCCTTAACAAAAAATAAAGCCAGAAACTGACCATTAATACCGCAATCACAAGGATGGCAATCAACATACCCGCTTCTTCCTGGTTCATTCCAATGGAAAACAGGGAGGTGAAAGCCTGAATAATCTGCGGGCCATAGGCCGACGCCAGTATCAATACAATCGCCCCGATGATGATTCCTGTAATGGCAACAAATTTAGCCCATTTGCTGATGGACAAGAGGCTCGTCTGAGCATCGACGTCCATTTGTATATCGAATAAAGAGCTCTCCTGTTGCTGATCCATATTTTCCGTCTTTTTATACTCCCTAAATATAGAAAATTAATAAACCCGGCACACAAAAAAGCCCGGCGAACCGGGCTGTATTATCAGAAGGTGTAAATCAATTAATAAGCGCGGGCAAAAAGTACTCTTTGGGTGGATGGAGCCCCTGAGAAAATACACTTCCCCTCTTCTTTTGTATTCTGCAGTGGAATACAGCGGATCGTGGCCTTTGTTTTTTCCTTGATGGCTTCTTCCGTTGCGGCCGTTCCATCCCAATGGGCTGCAATAAATCCTCCCTTTTCATCAAGCAGGCGTACAAATTCATCCCAGTGATCAGCCGGAGTGATTCTTTCATCACGAAATGCTTTAGCCTTATTATACATATAGGTCTGAATCTCCTCCAGCAATTGGGCAACATAACCAGAGATTCCTTCCAGCTTCACTACATTTTTCTCTTTGGTATCCCGTCGTGCTACTTCCACCACTCCCTGTTCCAGGTCACGGGCACCAATGGCCAACCGAACGGGTACGCCTTTCAATTCATATTCGGCAAATTTCCAGCCTGGTCTTGCATTATCATTATCATCATATTTTACCCGGATACCAAGGGCCTTTAATTCATCAGTGATAGCTTTTACTTTATCATCAATCAATTTTTTCTGATCCTCGCCTTTATAGATAGGCACGATCACCACCTGCCAGGGAGCTATCCGCGGCGGAAGGATCAAACCACTGTCATCACTATGTGCCATCACGAGAGCGCCGACCAGCCTGGTACTAACTCCCCAGCTCGTGGCCCAAACATATTCCAGCTGATTTTCCCTGTTGGAAAACTTCACATCAAAGGCTTTCGCAAAGTTCTGTCCGAGGAAATGAGAAGTACCTGCCTGCAGGGCTTTGCCATCCTGCATCATGGCTTCGATACAATAGGTTTCTTCAGCACCGGCAAATCTTTCACTCGCTGTTTTCACCCCACGAATTACCGGCACGGCCATGAACTCTTCCGCAAATGTGGCATAGACTTCCAGCATTTTTTCAGCTTCAATAATCGCTTCTTCGCGGGTGGCATGGGCGGTATGCCCTTCCTGCCAGAGAAACTCTGCCGTACGCAGAAATAAGCGCGTCCGCATTTCCCAGCGCACCACATTGGCCCACTGATTAATTAAGAGTGGCAGGTCGCGGTGAGACTGAATCCAGTCCTTATAGGTATTCCAGATAATCGTTTCAGAAGTTGGTCTTACAATCAATTCTTCTTCCAGTTTAGCCTCAGGATCCACCACCAGTCCGGCCCCACCCGGATCATTCTTCAGGCGGTAATGGGTTACTACAGCACATTCCTTGGCAAATCCTTCCACATGGGCGGCTTCCTTACTCAGGAAACTCTTGGGAATAAAAAGCGGAAAGTAAGCGTTCACGTGCCCGGTATCCTTGAACATTTTATCCAGGGCATCACGCATATTCTCCCAGAGGGCAAAACCATAGGGCTTGATCACCATACAACCTCTCACCGCTGAATAATCAGCCAGGCCACCTTTTAAAACCAGGTCATTGTACCATTGAGAATAATCTGCTGCTCTTGATGTGATTTCTTTGCTCATATTGAGGATTGGTATTAGGGATTGGGTATTAGATATTGGGATATTGTTTTCCCGGCTCAGGTGTTTAAGTTTTTCGAAAAATGCTTCTTACTCTCGACTCACGACTCCAGACTCTCGACCCCTGACTGATTTATCATTTAATTAACAGCCTGCATGACAATAATTTGACAAAGCGTATTAAACTTTGTACCGGTTACGCAAACGATTGACTAAATGTAAAGCCGCACAAAAGTAGTAACTTCACCTTTAACCCGACAAACCATTTGCCATGAAAACCCCAATTTTATTGCTGATACTTGTTGTTCTGGTCCTGGGAAGCTGTACCACCGCTTATAAAACCGGTCAGACCCCGGATGATGTATATTATTCTCCGGTACGTCCGCAGGATGAAACCGCCAGGGAAGAAAGAAAAGAGGAAAGAAATGACCGCTATGATGACGAGTACTATGATGACCGCTATCTGCGGATGAAAGTGCAGAACCGTTATCGCTGGAGTGATCTGGATGATTGGTACTATACCGACCGTTACAGCATTGGTTACAATTACTACTACGGCAGTTTCAATAATCCTTATAATCGCTGGAACTACTATTATAATCCCTACTGCTGCTGTCTGAATAATTACAATTACGGATTTATCAATCCCAAACAACCAGTGGCCGCACCTGTAGTGAAAAGATATTTTAACCTGGCCGGTTATACCAATAACACAAACAACAACAATAATAATAACCGCGGGATGATGAAGACATCAACCACGCGAACCGGTACCAATACCACTATTTATAATAATACCAATAACCGGTCGAATGACGGCCTGAGTAATAAAGTGCGTACAATTTTCAATAACGACAATTCAGGCAGCCGGTCTTCCAGAACATATAACCCCTCTTCTTCCTCCTCATCCGGATCATCCAACAGCGGCTCCAGAAGTTCTTCCGGCAGCTCCGGAAGTTCAGGTAGTTCCGGTGGCGGAGGTGCGGTATCAAGACCAACCAGAAACTAAATTCTCAATAACCATTTCCCGGGTGCAGTGAATACTGTTCCCTGTAACTGTATGTTCATTTTTTATCCTGGAACCATGAAAAATAAATCTTACCTCATTGTTTTGCTCTTACTGGCACAAACGATCCATGCCCAGATTCCGGAAGAGACCATTCGTCTTTCATGGCTTACCCAAAATGGTACGGCCCGTAACCAGGCCATCGGCGGAGCGATGGGATCACTGGGAGGTGATGCCACAGCTGCATTGGTAAACCCGGCGGGTTTGGCATTTTTTAAAACATCCGATTTTGTGATTACACCCGGATTGCAGTTTGGAACACCCAAAAGTAATTTCCGTGGCAATGCTTATACCGGAGCCAGTCAACAAAATTTTAATCTGGGAACCAGCGGTTTTGTTTTTGGCGGTTTTGGTTATAAGGCAAAGAACAGTTTTTCTATTTCGGTTACAAGACTGGCTGATTTCAACCGGCCCGCTAATTACTCCGGACAAAATGATTACAGCAGTTTTGCCGAACCCCTGGCTGATGAATTTGCCGGCTCCAATCTTTCCATTGACGATGCGCTGAACAGTGATAATATTTCGCTCACCACCAAGATGGCTTTATATACCTACTTAGTGGATACAGCAACGATTAATGGAAATCCGCAGGTGATCAACCGTGCCGAATTCAGCTCCCTGCTCAATCAGGAACAATCCAATCAAACCAGCGGAGGGATCACCGAAATTACTTTTGCCATGGGCCATGAGCTGAACCGCAAATGGATGATCGGCGGCACTTTGGGTATCCCTATTCTGAAACTGGATCGCGACACTTATTTCCGCGAATCTGATGCCAGCGGAGATAACAATAATAACTTCAGCTATATGTCCTACCGCGAAAATTATTCACTTCGCGGGGCAGGAATTAATCTCAAATTCGGTTTGATTTACCGGCCCAAAGATTATGTAAGGATCGGTTTGGCACTCCATTCACCAAACCTGATGACGCTGAAAGAAAATTTTGATGCCGGCTTTGCCGCCAATCTCGAAAATCTTTTTGGCCCTGGAAATGGATATGATTCCGTTGGTGCTGCTACGCTTCTTGGCGGGCCGGTAACTGATTTCCGTTACTCCTATTTTTCTCCGGGGAAAATCATCCTGAGCGGATCTTATGTATTCAGGGAAGTAGAGAATATCAACCGGCAAAAGGGTTTTATTACTGCGGATATTGAATATGTAAATTACCGCTGGAACAGTTTTGGTCCTGAAGGAGAAGTTACCGACGACTCAAAAGCATATTTCAATCCCTATAATCAGGCAATAGATGCCATCACCAAAGCCAATTTCAATTTCAGGCTGGGTGCAGAATTGAAATTCAAGATTATCATGGCCCGTCTTGGCTTTGCTTATTATGGCAGTCCTTACCAGGATAAAACATTAAAGGCAAGCAGGATGAACCTGAGTGGTGGACTCGGTTACCGGAATAAAGGTTTATTTGTTGACCTTACCTATGTGCACCGGATGAATAAGGATATCAATTTCCCCTACCGGGTCAATGCCCCAAGGGCCAATACATTTGCTACCTTAAAAGATAATTTCGGCTCAGCCATACTTACAGTTGGCTTTAAGATTTAGTCGTAACCAATCACAGCTGCTGCAGGGCACCCACGGGTGCCTTTTTTTTATGCCATGGCCATCTTATTGTATTTGTTCCGGTATTCCACGGGTGTTAATCCCGTGATTCTTTTAAAAACAGAGCGGAACGCTTTTGTATCAGTGTAACCCACATCAAACATCACTTCATTGATATTCTTCCGGCTCGATTCAAATTTTCTTTTGGCCGCTTCCATTTTCACCCGCTGAATATAATCCAGCACCGCATGATGGGTGGCTGCTTTAAATCTTCTCTCAAAAGTCCGCCTTCCCAGGTGAACCAGTCCGGCCAGTTCTTCAATACCGATCCGGTCATTGATATGCTTTTCAATATACTCCTGCACCCTTCTTATTTCAGTATCGCCATGTTCTTTTTGTCCATTGAACATCGCAAATGCCGCCTGACTGTCGCGGTCAATATCAATCGCAAAATATTTGGAGGCAAGGATGGCCGTTTCCCGGTTACTGTATTTCTCCACCAGGTGTAATAAGAGATTCCAGTAAGAATGCGCTCCTCCGCTGGAGTAAATCCCATTTTCCTCTGTAACAATATTTCCTTCCACCACTTCTACTTCAGGAAACTGCTTTTTGAATTCCTGCTGAAAACCCCAGTGAGTGGAGCAACGCTTCCCATTCAGCAATCCGGTTGATGCCAGCAGAAAAGCGCCTACGCAAAGAGAAGCCAGTTCGGCACCGCGATGGTACTGGTCCTGTATCCAGGGAATCAGCTGTTTGTTTTTTTCAAGACAATCCTGCATATCTCCAAACAAGGCAGGAATAAAAACCAGGTCTGTTTTTTTTACCTCTTTCAGCAGACGATCCGCATGCACGGTAAAAAGGCCATTATTCAATTCCACTTCCCGACGCGCAGCTACCAGTTCCACCTCAAACAGCGGCTGCTTTCCGTTAGCCAGCATAAACTGATTCACTGCGGTGAACAGGTATTGCGGATCGGCGATGGCCTGCATCACTGAAGACTCCGGTACAAGGATCGAAACTCTTTTCATGAGATAAAGGTAGGGTTTTGGCTTGTCGTAATCAACCCTTAAAACTGTCATATATGACAAGCGCCCTTATCATGGTCCTTATTGATCTTTGTGAAAACATGAAAAAAATAAGTCCCTATCTGAGTTTTAATGGCCATTGCCTGGAAGCCATGGAATTTTACCGCAACTGTCTGGGAGGTGACCTTCATTTGCAAACCGTGGGTGATTCACCGCTCTCTTCTTCCATGCCTGCGAATATGAAAGACACCATTGTACATGCTGTGCTGCGTATCCGTGATCTTGAAATCATGGGATCTGATTTGGCAGTAGACGATGGTTTGCAAAAAGGAAATTCCATTTCCATCATGCTGGATTGCAGCAGTGAAAAGGAAATTCATGACTATTACAACAAACTGGCAGCAGGTGGTGATGCTACCCATCCGGTACATATTTCATTCTGGGGTGCCCTGTTTGGAGAGCTTGTGGATAAGTTTGGCAATCACTGGCTGCTTCATTTTGACAGCCGGCAATCCAATTAGCAGAAATATTAAATATATTTATTGTCCGCACAAAAAAACCAACAATCATGTCAACAAGGATGACCAAAGCGGCATCAGTGGATGAATATATCAAGAGCTTCCCGCTCCCCACACAAACCCTGCTGAAACAAATCAGGAAAACGATCCGTGCCGCTGCACCGGAAGCTGAAGAAATGATCAGTTATGGTATTGCAGGATACAAACAATACGGCATGCTGATTTATTTTGCCGGATTCGCCAATCATGTCAGTGTGTATCCTGCACCAAGATCTGCTCCTTCTTTCAAGAAAGAATTAGACCGCTACAAAGGCGGGAAAGGCACCGTTCAATTTCCGTTAAATGAGCCCCTCCCGCTGGACCTGATCAAAAGAATGGTAGCGTACCGCCTGGCGGATAATGAAGAAAGGATGATGGCTGCAAAAAAGAAACCGGCTTCTAAAAAGAAAGCAGTTCCTGAACAAGCAAAGAAAAAAACTGTAAAAAAATAAACCCATGCAAAAACTAAGTTTCAGCATTACGATCAATGCCCCCAAAGAAAAAAATATGGGATGCACTCTGGAATATTCATTGCTATGAAACCTGGACCACTGTTTTTGCAGAAGGCTCCACTGTTAAAACAGATGAATGGAAAGAAGGTTCCAGAATTTATTTTGTAGATGGCAATGGAGCCGGAATGGTGAGTGAAATTGCCGCTCATCGTCCTCATGAATTCATGTCTTTCAAACATCTGGGAATGGTGGTCAACGGAATTGAAGATACCAGCAGTGAAAAAGTTGCCGCCTGGGCCGGATCACTTGAAAATTATACCCTCCGCACTGAAAATGATCATTGTGTACTGACAATGGAAATGGACATGGGTGATGAATACAGTGACTACTTTTCAAAAACCTGGCCCCTGGCTATGGAAAAAATAAAGGGATTGGCAGAAGGAACAGTGAAACCTGTCATCACGATCCATGCTGTAATCAATGCCCCGGTTGAAAAAGCCTGGATGGCCTGGACCACAGCAGAACATATCATGCAGTGGAACCATGCTTCTGAGGACTGGCATTGTCCGGCGGCTTCCTGCGACTGCCGCAATGGCGGAAAATTTTCATTTACCATGGCCGCTAAAGACGGAAGTTTCAGTTTCGATTTTGCAGGCGATTACCAGGATGTGAAAGAAAATGAATTCATCGGCGTTTTACTCGGGGATGGCAGGACCTGGAAAACAGTTTTCAAAACGCAGGAAGGCGGTGGAACAATTGTAACAGAAAGATTCGAAACAGAGCAAATGAATTCGCTCGAATTGCAACAGGGAGGATGGCAGGCGATCCTGAACAATTTTAAAAAACATGTTGAATCCAATTAAAACAATTTTTTATGGCAAGCGTAGGAACCTATCTCAATTTTGCGAACCAGACAGAAGCAGCATTCACTTTGTATCAATCCATTTTTGGAGGTGAATTTGAAGGCGGTATCCGTCGTTTTGGAGATATGCCTCCACAGGAAGGAATGCCTCCTTTGCCTGAAGAAGCAAAAAACCTGGTACTACATGTATGCCTCCCGATTACAGGCGGATATAAACTGATGGGGTCAGATGCCCCTGAACAAATGGGCTTTACCGTGAACAAAGGGAATAATGTTTATATCAGCCTGCACCTCGACAGCAAAGAAGAAGCAGATCGTCTGTTCAAGGGTATTTCAGCGGGCGGTGTGGTGGAAATGCCCATGACCGATATGTTCTGGGGTGCTTACTTTGGAAGTTGTATTGACCAATTTGGTATCAAGTGGATGTTTAACTACGAAAACAAATCCTGATGAATAATAAGATTTATCCCTGTCTTTGGTTTGATGGGAAAGGGAAAGAAGCCGCTGATTTATATTGCGAAGTTTTTTCCAATGGAAGGATGCTGGCAGACACCGGAATGGTACAACTGTTTGAAATTGCCGGTAAAAAATTCATGGCATTGAATGGTGGCCCTTATTTTAAACTCAATCCCTCTATCTCCTTCTTCCTCCCCTGTCAAACAAAAGAAGAATTGGAGGAAAAATGGAATCAACTCTGTGAAGGAGGCATGGTCATGATGCCATTGAATAAATACCCCTGGAGTGAATACTATGGCTGGTGCCAGGATCGCTTTGGAGTAAACTGGCAACTGATGATGGGTGGCACCATGGATGAAGAAAGCATTGTGCCCTGTCTCATGTTCACCGGAGAGAAATCCGGAAAAGCAGAACAAGCCATTGAACTGTATATTTCTGTTTTTAAAGATGCTTCGGTAAAAGCCCTGCACCGGTATGAAGAAAATGAACCGGATGTAACCGGTTATATCAAACACGGACAATTCTGGCTGGAAGGACAATTATTTACGGCCATGGACAGTTCTGGCCCTCATCCATTCGGATTCAATGAAGGACTTTCCTTTGTGGTAGACTGCGACGGACAGGAAGAAGTGGATTATTACTGGAATCATTTAACAGCAAATGGAGGCGCAGAAAGCCGCTGTGGCTGGCTGAAGGATCCTTTTGGTATTTCCTGGCAAATAGTTCCTAAACAACTTCCGCAGTTAATGAGCGATCCCGATAAAGAAAAAGCGGGCAGAGTGATGCAGGCCATGCTGAAAATGAATAAAATTATAGTAGCCGATCTGCAGGTTGCTTATGAGGGCAGCAACCAGTAATGAATCACAGATCCAAATGGCAACCACAAAGAAAAACAGGAAGCAATGTCCGGCCGGACATATTTATTTCAAAAGCAGTGACTGCCCGGTTTGTCCTGTTTGTGAAAAGAAACGGAAACCGGCCAATGACTGGATGCTAACACTTGCCGCGCCAGCGAGAAGAGCGCTGGAAAACAATGGCTTTAACAGTCTGAAGAAAATTGCACACTGTACAGAAAAAGAAATATTAGCCTTACACGGTATCGGTCCTTCTGCCCTGCCCAAATTAAAATCAGCCCTGCAGGCAGCAGGATTAACTTTTAAACTTTCAACCAGCAATCATGAATAAAAAAACGATCACCATACTTTATTGGCTTTTTACACTTGCCTTTTCCGGTCTGATGATTTATTCTTCCATCGGCGGCATTGGCCCTGACGAAAAAACAAAAGCAATCTTTCATGGCTGGTTGGGGTATCCCGTTTATTTTATTCAATTCATCAGCTGGGCCAAAATCATTGGGTCGATAGCCATCCTGATTCCCGGTTTAAACAGCATCAAAGAGTGGGCCTATGCCGGTTTATTCTTCGATCTGGGCGGTGCCGTTTTTTCTGCGATTACGGTAGCCGGTAGTTTTGATCCCCGGATGCTGACGATGCTGATCTGGATACTTCCGGGTGTGTTATCTTATATTCTCTGGCACCAGATTAAGAAAATAAACAATAATTAATTTTTTTAATGAAGGGTATGACTTTCACTGAAATCGCCGTCGCCTTTTCGAACGGAGCCTTTGCAAAGGTTTATCCCTTTCTACATGAGAAAATTGTATGGGAAGTCATTGGCGAATCAGTCTATTCCGGTAAAGCAGCTGTCATGGAGCAATGTGCGTCTACGGCTGCTTATTTCGAATCAGTGACCACTGTATTTACCACGGAATCTGTAATCACGGAGGGCCATCAGGTGGCTGTGAGTGGTACCGCTGAATTTATCCGCAACCAGCAACGGGTAGCTTTTGTGAAGGCCTGTGATCTTTATCTTTTTAACGAAGAAGGCAAACTCGTTTCCATCCGTTCCTACTGTATCCCCGAAAAAAAATAAGCAGGCTTTTTCACTGCCGATCAAGTCATTGCACATTCAACAGGTTGTTGGAGCAAAAACATATTTTGCGTAACCAAACGGTTTCCTATATTTGTAACCGAACAGTTACATAAAATATCCCCCATGAGAAGAGATGTGTTCCAGGCCATTGCTGATCCCACCCGTCGCGAGATTATCAGCCTGATTGCCACCCGCCACCTGAACCTCAATAGCATTGCCGGTGAATTCAAGATCAGCCGGCCTGCCATTTCAAAACATATCCGTATCCTGAATGAATGCGGCCTGATCCGGATCAGAAAAGAAGGACGGGAAAGATATTGCGAGGCAAAGCTCTCTTCTCTTCATGAAGTAGCTGGTTGGGTTGCACAATACCGGCAATTCTGGGAACTGAAACTGGATGCATTGGAAAAATACCTGGGTACGCTTCAGGAGAAAAAAGCAACAGTAAAAAAGAAAGCAGCAAAACCGAAATGAAACCAGCTGTAACAGCAGGCAGCGATAATTTATAGCAACTAAAAAACAGCGATATGTCTACTTCAACTGAAAACCGGGAATTATTCATCAGCAGGCTGATTGATGCCCCGCAGGAACTGGTATGGGAAGCCTGGACCAATCCGGAACATATCCGGCACTGGTGGGGACCGGTTGGCTTCAGCAGTACCATCAGTAAAATGGAGGTGAATGAAGGGGGTGAATGGGAATTTGTGATGCATGGCCCCGATGGGACCGATTATAAAAACAAGCATGTTTATATCACCCTCGAAAAACCATCCCTGATTATAATGCGGCATGAAAGTTTCCCCCCTTCGTCATGACCGCCCGCTTTGAGGCAAAGGGTACAAAGACCCTGGTTACCCTGCATTCAGTTTTTGAATCAGCCTCCCAGCTACAAGAGGTCATCAAAGTATTCAAGGCCGATGTGGGGATGGTACAAAATATTACCAGGATGGATGAATACATCAGCAGCCAACTCTATCATCTTGCTGCTCCCATTGTAATTGAAAGAAATTTCAATGCCAGCGCTGATCTGATATGGAAAGCACTGACCGATTTGTCCCAATTGAAAAAATGGTATTTCGACCTCGACGACTTTCAACCTGTACCCGGTTTCCGGTTCCGCTTTGCGGGAAAAGGCAGCACGGGAGAAGTCTATATGCACGATTGTCGTGTACTGGAAATTGTTCCTGGAAAAAAAATCGCCTATAGCTGGACCTATGAAAACAGAGAAGGATTCTCTGTTGTCTGTTTTGAATTATTTCCCAATGGGGATCAGACCAGGCTGGTATTAACGCATACCGGAGTTGCCTCTTTTGCAGGAAACGGCCCCGACTTCAGAACAGAGAGCTTTACAATGGGCTGGACGGAAATCATCGGGAACCAGCTGCGTATATACCTGAAGGCGAATGCCTGAAACAAGCCGGATAACAAAAGACCTTTTTTTTAAAAGCAAAAAAATCCTGCCGGTAATGACAGGATTTTTAATAAAGTGCAGTTGTACTGATTATACTTTAAAGTGGGCGAAGGCCTTGTTGGCTTCAGCCATACGGTGTGTATCTTCTTTCTTTTTGAAAGCAGATCCTTCCCCTTTGGAGGCGGCTACGATTTCACCGGCCAGTTTGTCTGCCATGCTGCGGCCATTCCGGTCGCGGCTGTAGCGGATCAGCCATTTGATGCTGAGGGAGATTTTCCTGTCGGCACGAACCTCGGCAGGAATCTGGAAGGTAGCACCACCGATACGACGGCTACGTACTTCAACAGCAGGGGTAACATTGTAAAGGGCTTTTTTCCAAACCTCATAACCATCTTCGTTGGTTTGCTTGGCTACCTTGTCCAATGCATCATAAAAAATAGTGAAGGCTCCGCTTTTCTTTCCTTCCCACATCAGGTTGTTCACAAACCGGGTTACCAGTTTATCGTTGAACTTAGGATCGGGAGCTATCGGGAGTTTCTTTGCTTGTGCTTTACGCATGACTTATAAATTAGTTTCTTTTATCTTTTGCTTTCATCCTGTGGCGAAGCCTGAGGATTATTTTTTACCCTTATCTTTTTTGGTACCGTACTTGGAACGGCTCTTCTTCCTGTCCTTCACACCGGCAGTATCCAGAGAACCACGTACAATGTGATAACGTACACCCGGAAGATCTTTTACCCTTCCGCCACGGATCAGTACGATTGAGTGCTCCTGAAGATTATGACCTTCTCCGGGAATATAGGCGATCACCTCTACTTTGTTAGTCAAACGAACCTTGGCTACTTTACGCAGCGCTGAGTTTGGTTTTTTAGGAGTAGTGGTATACACCCTTGTACATACCCCGCGACGCTGGGGGCACTGATCCAAAGCCCTTGATTTACTCTTGGCCCTGATAATTTCTCTTCCTTTACGTACTAATTGTTGAATTGTAGGCATTCCTGACCATTTATTTTTGGGACGGCAAAGGTAGGGGCGATCTGTTTAAATTCCAAAAATACAAATCCCAAATTCCAAGATTTTACCCCCAGGGGGCTGGTCCAGGAACCTGGGATTCAGGTTATTGATTTTTAGGCACTTATACTTTCCACATCCACTGGTATCGGTCTTCCCTCCTTCCTTCGCGGATATCCGTGAGCCAGGATTTGAGCATTGGAGCCGTTTTCCAGCTGTCTGTATCGAATTTCATCACAAAATCTTTGTACCGTAATTCCTTAATCATGGAGATGGTGGCTGCTGTACCGGTACCAAAAACCTCATACAACAGGCCTGCCTTATAGGCATCAATGATATCATCAATGCTCAGGGGTCTTTCTTCTACCGTAAATCCCATTTCCTTTAAAAGCGTAATCGAACTCTGACGGGTCACTCCATCCAGAATCGTTCCCTGGTTCAGATCCGGAGTAATCGCAGTATTACCGATAATGAAGAATACGTTCATCGTACCGCATTCCTGTACATATTTATGTTCCCAGGCATCCATCCAAAGCACCTGGTCATATCCCATTTTTTTGGCCTGTGCCGTGGCATACATGGCAGCGCCATAATTACCGGCAGCCTTGGCAAATCCCACTCCACCCGGTGCAGCCCTTACATACTGCTCCTCTACGTAAATACGCATGGGGGCAGCGTAATAGGGTCCGGTTGGACTGAGAATGATCATGAATTTATAATTCTCAGAAGGACGAACACCAATCAACTCATCTGATGCAAACATAAAAGGGCGGATATAGAGTGAATGGTCTTCCCGGGAGGGAATCCAGTTTTTATCCAGTTGGATCAGTTGCTTCATTCCATCCATAAAAATCTCTTCCGGAACAGCCGGCATCTGCATCCGCTCAGCTGAAATATTGAACCGTCTGAAATTATCATGTGGCCTGAAAATAAAGGCTTCCCCCTGGCGGTCCTTATAGGCTTTGATCCCTTCAAAAATGGATTGTCCGTAATGGATCGCCGCAACAGAAGGGTTCAGCAAAAGGGGCTGGTAGGGTTTGATTTCCACATTTTTCCATTCCCCGTTCTCATAATCTGCCTCCAGCATATGATCGGAGAAATATTTCCCGAAAGGGAGGTTCTCCAGGCTGAGTTCCTGCAATTTGCTTCTTTCTGCTTTTCTGATCGTGATATCCATTGCTGCTGTCATAATAGTTTAATTTATCTTGCCCTTTAAAGTGAGGTCAAAAAAGGAACCGCTTTAAGTTTTCAAAGAAACGAAAAAAAGAAACACCCGTTAGTGTAATTTGTCAATCAGATCATGGATTTAAATCATATCAATCTGCCACCCGCCGCTTTGGCCAGTCTCTACGGGGAAACACTTGTTTCTGATAAAGACGTAAACAGTATTGCGCCTGCAGCAGACATAAAGGAGACTCCTCCTACCCCCAATCAGACAGAAGATCAAAAACCTGCTGTTCGTTCCTTAGGCAATAATCAGCAACAGATCCTGGTACTGGTGAATGTAGGAGATGCAGTATTTCTTTCTGATGAATCACTGGGATTTCTCACTGGTGTACTGTCTGCCTGTAAATTATCCATGGCCGATATTGCCCTCGTCAACCTGCACCATTATCCGGATATCCCTTATCAAACACTGCTCACTGAATTCAAAAGCAGGATCGTTTTGCTCTTCGATAAGGATCCCGCTTCATTTGGATTGCCGATGAAATTTCCGCATTACCAGCTACAGGCATTCGCCGGAAATACTTTTCTCTATGCCCCTTCACTGCAGGAACTGGAAAAAGATAAAGTGGAAAAAAGCAAACTCTGGGTATGCCTCAAAAGGCTGTTTAACCTGTAATCACTATGCAACTCATATTCGCTACGAATAATCAACATAAGGTAGATGAGATCCGGGCCGTGCTCGATAACCGGCTGGAGATGATGACCCTGAAAGAAGCCGGTATCAACCAGGATATTCCTGAACCCTATGATACCCTGGAAGCCAATGCTACTGTTAAATCCAAAACCATACAGGACCTGACAGGACTGAATTGCTTTAGTGAGGACACTGGCCTGGAAGTAGAAGCTCTGAACGGAGAGCCCGGCGTAAAGAGTGCCCGCTATGCCGGTGAAAACCGCTCTTTTGATGCCAATATCGAAAAACTACTGGTTAAACTGGAGGGCCAAACCAATCGAAAGGCCCGGTTCCGGACTGTTATATCCCTGTTAATAGCCGGCCAGGAATACTTATTTGAGGGGATTTGTAAAGGAGAGATAACCGCAGAAAAACGCGGAAATCAGGGCTTCGGCTATGATCCTGTGTTTATTCCGGAGGGTTCGGTGCGGACTTTTGCGGAAATGACAATGGAAGAAAAAAATCAATATAGCCACCGGAAAAAGGCCACTGAAAAACTGGTAGCATTTTTGAATAGGTTAATGACAAACCACTCAACTTGACACCAGAACGCAACCAAATGATTACCGAAAGCGACTTACTTCAAGGATGCCTTAGTGGCAACCGCCGGATGCAGGAAGAACTGTATCGCCGCTTCTCTCCCCGGATGTATGCCGTATGTCTCCGTTACGCCGGAAAGGCAGAAGAGGCAGAAGATATCCTGCAGGAAGGATTTATCAAGGTCTTTAGAAAGATGGACAGTTACCGGGGCGATGGCTCTTTCGAGGGCTGGATGCGCCGGATCTTTGTCAACACCGCCATTGAGCATTTTCGCCGTAAGCGATACCTCATGCCGGTGACGGAAAGAGAAGAGAACACGATCGAAGGCAAGTACACTTCTGTACTTGACGATCTCGGTGCCAAGGATATCCTGGCACTGGTTCAGGAACTGTCGCCCGGATACCGCACCGTGTTTAACATGTATGTGGTGGAAGGATACACACACCGGGAGATTGCCGATATGCTGGGCATCAGCGAAGGCACCAGCAAATCACAGCTCTCGAGGGCCAAGGTCATCCTACAGGATATGGTGAGAACATTTATTGATAAGCAAAGAGGCGTTAACAGTAAGTAATGAGCAGCAGGATTAAGGATACTTTATTGAACCACGAAGTGGCTCCTCCCGAAGGAAGCTGGCAGAAAATTGCCACTGCACTGGATGAGGCTGCCAATGGTTACCGTTTTCCTGAAAAATTATACCAGCTCGAAATCACTGCGCCCCCCTCCTCCTGGGATATCATCAGTCAGCAACTGGATGAAGCCGCTCAGGAAGGCACGGTGGCCGAAAAATTATATGCTGCCGAACTCGCTCCGCCGATAGCAGCCTGGAACCATATTCAACTGGCGCTTGAAACCGAAGACGCTGTTTCCAAACCAGCAGCAAAACGTTTTTATCCTTTCTGGAAATATGCGGCAGCAGCCATCGTGATTGGATTTTTAGGATTTGCGGCCTGGCAATTCCTGCTTTCTCCCGAAAAAACAGCCCTTAGTCCCAGTGCATCTGTACATATGCCTGAACTGGAAGCATTGACTCATGCCAGCGCCGGTATTGATGCTGCAATGAACAATGAAGAGGCCGACCGCATTAACGGCACAACTGATCCGGAAGCCCGGGAAGAAGCCGCATTGGAATCAAGCAAAAAGACATTCGCCAAACTGGATTTCAGTCCGGCCCGAAGAGCTGCTATTGCTGCTTCATTTTCATTCGATGAATTGCTGAGTCCGGAAGAAATCAACGACAACCATCATCTCGGTTTTGCCGAAGCCATTCCCACTACCGGGAAAAAAGATGACCGCTATGTTTTACTCATGACGCCGGACGGTCATTTTATCCGTATGTCTAAAAAACTCGGCAACCTGGTTTGCTGTGTGGCCGGTGAAGAAAAAGACACCCAATGTTCCAACATGATGGAGAAATGGAAAAAACAACTGGCCTGCTCCGACGCTGCCCACCCGGGCAATTTCATGGATATTCTTAGTCTGGTCAGCTCCCTCGAAGAGCAATAGACTTTTTCCAACTTCGTTTTTCCCGTATTCTTGTAAAAAATAATTCATGGCCAGGATCAGGATTGATTGCCCGGACAATTTTTCATTCAGTTGCCAGATTCCCATTCGTATCAATGATATCAATTATGGTGGTCATGTGGGCAATGACAGTCTGCTTTCCCTGGTACATGAAGCCAGGATGCAGTTTTTGTTACACCATGGTTATACAGAAATGTCCGTAGGAGGTTATGGCCTGATCATGGCAGATGCGGGAATTGAATTCAAAGCGGAATTGTTTTATGGAGAAATCGTAAATGTATCTGTTGCTATCGGAGAAATCAGCCGGATCGGAATTGATATTTACTATAAACTGGAAAAACAATCCGGTGAAAAAACAATCACGGTAGCCCTGGCTAAAACGGGTATGATCTGTTACAACTATCCTGAAAAGAAAATTGCAGCTGTTCCGGCAGCAGTAAAACAAAAGCTGACCGGATCCTGATCAGATACTATTCCAGATTTTCCAGCTTTCTTCGGCCTGTAAGAGGAGCATCTCTTCTCCGTTTTTTATAGCTGCCCCTTGCTCCGCTCCTTTCCGGAGAAAAAGCGTTTGGGCCGGATTATAAACGAGGTCATACAACAGATGCCGCTCATCTATTGAATCATAAGGAATATCAGGGCATTGATCCACATTGGGATACAAGCCGACCGGAGTAGTGTTAATGATTATCGGGTGTGACAGGATGATTCCTGCATCGAGGTCACGATAAGTAAAATCAGATCCTTTATGCAATTCCCTGCTCACGATATGGTAGCTGATACCCAGTTGCTGCAGCGCAAAAATCACAGCGGCAGTGGCGCCGCCATTTCCCAATACCAGGGCCGATTGCTGAGCAGGTTGTAATAGCGGGCGGAGACTTTCCCTGAATCCCACCACATCCGTATTGTAACCGATCAATCTGCCCTCATTGATAAGAATACAATTACAGGCTTCCAGTCCTTCCGGAATAAAAGCAGAATGATCGAGGAAAGACAGTACCTGTTTTTTATAGGGAATAGTAATATTTAAACCCTCCAGATCGGGATGCTGTTCTAATAAAACAGGTAATTCGTTGATTGATCCGATGGGATAGAGTTCGTACCGGCAATCATCCAACCCTTCTTTTTCAAATTTTTCAGTGAAATACTTTTTAGAAAAAGAATGTGTCAACGGATAGCCGATCAACCCAAAACGCCTCATCCCGCGGTTTCCTTTTTATCGAGGTAAAGCATAAAGGTATCCCCTCTTAATCCGATCCGCATGGCTTCCAGCGGAATAACTTCGGTAGGGGCAATATTTCCGAGATTCACATTGCAGCCAATCAGTTCGATGAAATATAATTGTTGTGCTTTTTGCGGGGCTTCCCAGATAATTTTTTCAGCGGGGATCTGTGTTAGGATTTCCTGCACCAGTCCTTCCCTTACTTCTCCGCTTCCCCGGTAGATACCCACATTACCGGCTTCCCGGGCTTCGGCAATTACATAACTGGAGCCGGCACTGAGTTCAGCTTTCATCAGTTCGATCCATTTATAGGGAGGAATAATATGAGCGGCATCCTTACTGCCCACTTCACTCAGGACAATTCCATGCTTGGTGAGTTTTTCAATATAGCCGCATTTTTCTGCATGCGGGATGGTGATAGAGCCATCGCTGACTTCCATCCAGCTGATACCGAAATCACGGCAAACACTGATATAATCTTCAAACTGATTCCGGATCAGAAAAGCTTCAAAAAGGGTTCCGCCAAAATAGACCGGTATATCACTGTTACGGTAGAGCTCCAGTTTTTCTTTCAGGTTGGGAGTTACAAAGGAAGTTCCAAATCCCAGCTTAACAATGTCAACATGCGGGTGGGCTACACTCAAAAAATTTCTTGCTTCTTCCACACTAAGCCCTTTATCCATTACCATGGTGATACCTGATTGCCTGGGCTTTGTTTTACGGTCGGGGATCTGAGACAAATTAAAATTCATATCCGGGATTTTATATGGATCAATTAGTGAACCGCCTGATTTCCAATATTAATGGCAGGCCGGCAAATTTAGGGAAGATTGAGTGAAGAAAGACTGACTGACTCCTGACTCCCAACTCTCGACTATCGACTCCTGACTCTCGACTTCCCTCTCACTTCCTCTTCCTGAATCTCGCCACCACGTCCACCACCTGCTGGTGCTGTAAAATAGCGGGATTGAGTTCTACAAATTTTTTCAATTGCTTGGGTGAAACGGCCATTGCATTTTCCAATTCCAGTATCCCTTCCTTGGTTTTGCCTGCTGCCAGTAAGATGGCGGAGCGGTAAAACAGGAACAATGATTTTCCCTGTGTGGCAATCAGGGCGGCATCGGCTTGTACGAGGGCTTCTTCAAAATATTCCCCATTATACAGGCAGCGGATCAGGGCTTCCCATCCGGCCGTATTGCGCGGCCTGTTGCCTACCACGGCCAGGAAATATTGAACCCCGTCTTTAAATAAACCCAGATGATTTTTGCATTCGCCGGCCATCAGGTTATACTCGGCCTGATTGGGATGAATTTTCAGAGCGGTATCCAGTTGTTTCAAACAGGCTTCCCATTGTTCCTCCTTATAATAAGTTCCGGCTATTTTGTAAAAGAGGCGGCTGTCATCCGTTCTTAAATGCGATGCTTTGCGATAATGAAAGCGGGCCTGTGCATAATTCTTCAACTTATCATAACAATAGCCCAGGGCCTCAAAAATCACATCTTCCGGTTTGGCCAGTTCATTTACTTTTTCGAGTGCTTCGATGGCTTCCCGGTACCGGCGCAGGCGGATATAGGCATCCCCCATATTCCGCCAGGCATAATCAAATTTCTCTTCAATGGCAATTGCATACTGATAGGCATCGATGGCTTTTTCATAAAGCTTAAGTCCCTGGTAAGCCGCTGCCAGGTTAAACCAGGCCAGTTCATTATAGGGAAAATCATCAATGATGCGCAGGTGGAGCCGGATGCTCTCTTCATTCCTTCCGGTGAAATCGGTCCAGAAACAGATCTTGTATAAAGCTTCTTCATTATTGGGCTCATCTTCCAGCACCATCTTCAGGCAATCGAATACTTTTTCAAAATCTTCGTAATCGTCGTAAACATCTGCCAGTTCAAAGAGGAGCTCGATCTTTTCTTCTCCCTCAAACAAGGAAAGGGCTTCTTCCAGCAGCATCACTGCTTTTTCCTGCTGATCCAGGGCCAGGTAGGCATCTGTTTTGAGGATATAGAGATTGATATCCGCGCTGTCAAATAATTCTGCTTTTTCCAGAATCTCCAGCGCCTCGAGGTATCGGCGGGTGGCAAGCAGGATATCTGCCTTTTTAATGAGTAACTGACCCGAATAGGGGTATTGTTCTGATGCGATCTCCGCAGCCTCCATGGCCCGGACCAGGTCTTCTTTTTCCTGGTAATACGCAATGATTCTTTCGAAGGAGTCTTCGTCTATAAAACTATGCTTTCTGCCATTTTTAAGGTGTTCATATTGCCTGATTAATTCCCGTAGCTGTTCCCTGTCTTCCCGGTAAGGGTTATTTTCTTGCATTGTACGGTGTTTTGGTGAACAAAACTTGTTAAAGAGCGGTCAGACAGCGATCCCGGTGCTATTGGGGATCCTCCCTGAAAATTGGTTCCTGATCAACAAGTTAAGTGAAAAAAGGGAAGTCCGGATGACCGGATTTATCCCCAAATGTGCAAAATACCGCCTTTTTTATGCAACCCCATGTAACAAAACGGAATCTTCTGCGTTAATGAAGTACTAAAGTTCTGGATAAACGGTTTGTTTTATAATAGTTTTTGTCTTTATTTTTGTACGGTATGAACCACCCCGATTTCAAAAGACTGCTTGGCAGAAAATTAACAGTGATCCTGCTGATCGCTGTGTCTGCATTTGGCGCCTTTGCCACTTTGGGTGATGGTAAAAAGAAGTCAACAACCAGGCCAACCTCTTCTCTGCTTTCCGGCCGTACCGCAAACAGCAAAGGATTTTTTACCCTGAAATCCGGATATGCCTATAAAGGCAGTCAGGTTTTCAACAGTAATTCTGATAAAAGTATTTCAGCCTGAATACGGTGGTAACTGTTCAGCGCGGAAATACAACCTATGTTGTTCCCCTTCGCAAAAAAGCGGTGATCGATAAAGTAAAAATTGATCTCAGTAACCGTCAGTTCCAGCGGAATTAATTTCCTCCTCCCATACTTTCTTCAAATGTCATGACCCTGTACCCGGATTTGGGCAGGTCAAATTTTGTCAAAGGCACCGGATTAAAATTGATGGTGGAAACCGTATAGGTCACCATGGTCTTTCCTAAGGAAGCTTCATACTGCATGGCCAGTCCAGGCAGGTTTTTATTCAGGTATTGAAAATCCTTATTGGCCGGCATCAGTTCTTTGGTGAAATACACGGTAAATGTGCTGCCATCCATCAGCTTACCAAGGGCTTTCTGGCATTTGTATCCGGCGATCGTTTTGTACTCATCATAATAAGTAAAAGTAATCCCGTCGTATTTTTATTGGATTGTTTCCAGTTGGCCTGTGTCATCGTGATCATGTATTTCTGCTCCCCATAATCTTTCAATACTGTAATCTCGCCGCTCTTTCCCATCAATGATGGTGGCTTGGGTGCCCAGTGAACTGATCATTTCAGAACGGCTGGAAGTACCTTTCAGATAAATCACACTGGTGGCGCCATCGAGTAAATCGGCTGCCTGCGGACTACTGTTGCTGGTATTGATCACGATATCATAGGAGATCGTGGCTTCTGTGAGCTTCCGCTGTGCCATCAGGCCAACTGAAACAGAAAGGGCCAGTACCAGGGCTGTTATTTGTCGGATCTTTTTCATGTTATTGTATACTATATAAAAAGACGTGCCAGATTTAGTGAATCGTTGCAGCAAAGATACTACTTGCCTGCCCGGAAGCTGCCGGCAATAAAAAACCGGGGGCTTTTAAAGGGCACCCGGTTTTTATTAAGTTTATTTTAACGCTTAGCGGCGACCCCGCTGCTGTGATTCTTTCATTTTTTTCTGCTGCTCCTGCATTTGCTCCAGGCGCTCCTGCCACTTGGATTTGGTCTTTGGCTTTTTCCGGTTCAGTTCAATTTTTTCCAGGATTTTATCATGGTTGATGATATAGTTCTGGATCACAAACTGCAGTAACAAGGTAACCAGGTTGGATACGGTATAATACCAGGTCAGTCCTGAAGGCAGGTTATTAAAGAAGAATAACAGGAAGATCGGGAAGATATAAGGCATGTATTTCAGCACCGGATTACTCTGATCAGGTGTCATGCTCATACTGTACCAGGAAATCAGGAAGCTGGTAATACAGGCCATTACATTGAATAAGCTCAGGTGACCGCCCAGTATCGGGAAATTGAATCCGAATTTGATGGGGGCATCGTAAGCAGCCAGGTCCTGACTCCATAGGAAATCCGCTCCCCGTAGCGCCGTCTCCGCATTAAAGAAACTAAAGAGGGCAAAGAAGATCGGGATCTGTAAAAGGGCTGGTATACAACCACCCAATGGATTTACCCCCGCTTCCCGGAACAGCTTCATCTGCTCCATACTCATCGCCTGTTTGTCTTCTCCGAATTTATCCTTGAGTTTGGCAATTTCCGGTCTCAGGGCCTTCATCTTGGCACCACTGAGATAACTGGTATAAGTAAGTGGTGAAATCAGTAAACGTATCAGGAGGGTCAACAGGATAATCGCGATCCCCGGATTCTTCGTGAGGCCATTGAAGAAATCAAATACCGGAAGAATCAGGAATTTATTAATCGGCCGTACAAAAGAGTATATACCCTGACCCAGGTTGATCAGTTTCTCAAAACGCATATCATATTTCTTCAGGATATGATAGTCTGAAGGGCCGTAATACATACTGAAAGGAACCATTGACACCGCAGCAGCTGGTACTGTCAGTTTCATATTAGCGGTGGACCGAACCACGGTTTTCGCAGAATCCGGAGGAATGGTCCATTCCATATTACCGGAATTGAAATCATTTTTAGCCACCAGGATGCCATAAAAGAAACGCTGACGGATACCGATCCAGCTGGTCTTTTCATCAAAATTCTTGTCGTTCCTTTTTGCAATGGTATGGTAGTCAAAACTGCCATCCTTGATATATCCCACCTGTGTATTCTGTTTTTCGTAGGAGATATCCGACTCCTGCTGGGCAGCCGCATATTTCCAGGTCAGGTTCATGGTATTATTTGTCAGTAACTGGGCGGCATTATTCATTCTTACGGTGAAATCCACCATATAATTATCCGGACGGATGGTGAATTCATGCGTAATGGAACGACCACTGCTATCCCTTGGATTGAGCTGGAAGGAAAGGGTCTGACTGCCATCCTTATTGGTTACCGTTTGCCCCATGCTGAAGAAGAGATCAGCTGTTTCTGCTGACCGCTGTAACGCAGCAGATCCGGTATTAATCGTATAACTTATATTATCAAATTCGCTGCCACCCAGCTTCACCGGTAAACTGTCCTGCCCTTTAAATTTCTTCAGCTCCACATTTTTCACCTGCCCACCCTTATTGGTGAAAGTGACTTTGATCAGGCTGTTTTCCAGTACACTGGTTTTTTCAATAGAATCTCCGAGCACAAATTTGGCCACCGGGTTGGTGACTTTCAGGATAGAATCCTGAATCCGGGCAAGAGAGTCCTGTTTTGGCTGGTTGGCTTTATTGATCGAATCAATCCTGGCCTGCTCCACCTGCTGCTTGGCAAGCTTATCTTTCCGATAGGCAGACTGCTCTTTATTGGTATAATAAAAATAGCCAAAGAACAAAGCAGCCAGGATCACAAAACCGATCACGGTATTACGGTCAAACTTCATGTATGGGGTCCATTTAAAGGAGGGCAAAGATAGGGTAATTCAGTCTTGAGTCCGGAGTCGGGAGTCAAGAGTCGGGCCCCAGAGTCGGCAGTCGGCAGTTGAGAGTTGGTAATCAAGACGGGGGTGGCCGGAACCTTTTCAGATTCACGACCTCTCACCTTCTAAACTTCTCAACTACTCATCATCTAAACTTCTAAATCATTTCACTCTGTAACAGGGGATTCTTCACCTCCAGCTTTTTGTCTGCATATGCCTTGGCGGCTTTTACAAAATGGACAAAGATGGGTTGGGGATTTTCGACCGTGCTTTTGAGTTCAGGATGGTATTGAACCCCGATAAAGAAGGGATGTCCGGGTAATTCGATGATCTCTACCAGTCCGGTGCCGGGGTTTTTGCCACTGGCTACCATGCCTGCTTTCTGGTATTGCTCGAGATAAGCATTATTGAATTCCCAGCGGTGACGGTGTCTTTCGCTGATCTGAGGGGTGCCGTAAATCTGCATGGCCAGTGATCCTTCCTGTAAAGTACAGGGATAAGACCCCAGGCGCATCGTGCCTCCCTTGGCTGTTACTTTTTTCTGTTCCTCCATGAGGTCGATCACGGGTTCTTTGGTGTCCGGATCCATTTCGGTTGAATGGGCATCTTTTAACCCCAGTACGTTCCGGCCAAATTCTATCACAGCCATTTGCATACCCAGACAGATTCCGAAGAAGGGCAATTTATTTTCACGGGCATATTTAACAGCCACAATTTTACCTTCCACACCCCGGTGACCAAATCCCGGTGCTACCAGCAATCCGTCGAGTCCGGTGAGTTTTTCTGATACATTATCCTCGGTAATAAATTCACTGTGCACATTCACGATCTCCACCTTGCATTCATTCATCGCACCGGCATGAATAAAAGATTCCAGAATGGATTTATAGGCATCCTGCAGTTCAATATATTTTCCGATCAGTCCGATATTGACTTTTCCCTTGGGGTATTTCAGTTTATCCAGGAATTCTTTCCACTTGCTCAGTTCGGGTTCTTTGTACCCGGTGATATTCATTTTCTTCAGACAGATCAGGTCCAGTCCCTCGCGCATCATCAGCACCGGCACTTCATAAATCGTCGGGGCATCGGCTGCCTCGATCACTGCTTCGGGTTTTACATTACAAAAAAGGGCAATCTTGCGGCGAAGTTCAGGGCTCAGCGTTCTTTCTGTACGGCAAACAATGATATCGGGATGCACTCCTTCCTGGCTCAGCATTCTGACACTGTGCTGGGTGGGTTTGGTCTTTAATTCTTTGGCGGCTTTCAGGTAGGGAATCAGGGTCAGGTGTACAACTACAGAATCCTCTTCGGGTAATTCCCATTGTAACTGACGAACGGCTTCCACAAAGGGTAAACTTTCGATATCGCCGACGGTGCCTCCGATTTCAGTAATCACAATATCAAACTCCCCGCTCTGGCCCAGGAGCTGCATTCTTCTTTTGATTTCATCGGTAATATGGGGAACCACCTGAACGGTCTTACCGAGGTAGGCTCCTTCCCTTTCTTTGTTGATCACGGTCTGGTAAATACGACCGGTGGTCACATTATTCGCCTGAGAAGTGAATATATTCAGGAAACGCTCGTAGTGTCCGAGATCCAGATCGGTCTCGGCACCGTCTTCGGTTACAAAACATTCCCCGTGTTCATAAGGGTTCAGTGTACCGGGATCCACATTGATATAGGGATCAAATTTCTGGATGGTCACCCGAAGGCCACGGGCCTGTAATAATTTGGCCAGCGAGGCTGCAATGATGCCCTTACCCAAGGAAGATGTTACTCCACCGGTAACAAAAATATACTTAGCCATACAAATGGTTATTTGCGTACTGAATGAAACCCTTTATGAAATGATGATAAAACCCAGTCCAATTGACCAGCGGAACAGAAATACATCAGAACCTGTAAAATATCCGGGAGGTCATGCAAAACTACACGATATTTCCGTTATTTAGAAATAACTATGACTACTGTGGAAAAAACAAGGATTAGTTTTTACCGGAAAATGCCTGGGGTATTACTCCTGCTGTTTGGGCTCTTCCCCGTTGGGGTAAAAGCACAAAAAATGCAGATGATCAAGGGATATTGCGGTATTTATTACCGGTCGATGGAAGATCTCTACCGCCAAAAACAGGTGGAACTTGATTTCTATCAATTCAGACCCGGTCAACGGGTAGCCAGTATTGGTGCCCAGTGTTCTCATTGGGAGGCCATGTATGCCGCTGCTGCAGATAGTATTCATTTTTATCTGCAGGATATTGATACCAGTTTTTTCAACCAGCGCCAGTCTGCTTTTGCCTGGCATTATTACGACAGCCTTCGGAGGAAACCGATGACTTCCACCTATCAAATGCTGTTGGGAAACGAACACAGCACGGGATTACCGGAGCAGTTTTTTGACAAGATCATGATCATTAACAGTTTTCATGAATTCACGGATAAGGCCGGTATGTTGGTCGATCTCAGCCGGAAGCTCAAGAAAGATGGGATCCTTTATATAGATGAAGCGGTGCCCCGGAAATCCGGCCAGAAACACGGGGTCTGTAAATTACCCATGCTGATGCCGGAGGAAATGATCGAATTGCTGCAATTGAATGGCTATAGTCTTGCGGGCAGCATCAATATTGAATTCAGGGTCAATAAAACCTACCGGAAGATCTATGCATTCCGGCTCAGCAATCTCTAACGGGCTGTATCCGGTAATTTATGGATCCAGATACGACATCCTCCCGGTGGGATACTGTCTTCTTCCCTGTTCCATGGATTCATTTGCATCACTTTAATTTCCAGGTTCCTGAAATAGACCGGAGAAAAAGATTGACCGAAACGAAAACTCGTATCGGTCGCTTTCAATTCCAGTTCACAGAATGGAGTTTCGCTATCGCCCGTCCATTGCCGGCCACAGCCTTTATTGCTGATCTGCAGGTCCAGCTCCGGAATACGGATGGTTTCTTCCCTTTTCAGGATATATTTTTTTTCAGTAAACCCACTGCCGGGATGATGATTGCAAGCACTGAAAAAAACAACAGGAGTCAATAAAAGAAGTAAGCGGTTGATACGATTCATATCTTAAATTACCAATTCAAAGCCAATTGTTTTACTTTAGTTGATACAATTTTTTTTATGAGAAAATTCTTTTTCCTTTTCCTGCTCCTCTCCTCCAGCCTCCTGCTTACTGCGCAGAAGACCCTGATCTGGTGTGGCAGTCTGATTGACGGAATCAGTAATGAGCCTAAAAACAATATGACCATCGTGATTGAGAAAAACAAGATCGTGGCGGTGGAAAACGGATTCAGTAAAGCGGGTCCGGCCGATAAGACCATTGACCTCAAAACAAAAACAGTGACTCCGGGCTGGATTGATATGCATGTACACATGGAGCATGAAACCAATCCGAACCGCTATATGGAGACCTTTACTTTTAATCCTGCAGATTTTGCCTATCAGTCCGTCAAATTTTCGGAAGTCACTCTGTTGACCGGTTTTACAACGGTACGTGATCTCGGTGGCAGCGGGGTGAATATATCTCTTCGCAATGCCATCAATAAAGGCTGGATCAAAGGTCCCCGGTATCACGGCCGGTCGTTCTATTGCCACTACCGGCGGACATGCGGATCCCACCAATGGTTACCGCAGAGATTTAATGGGTAGCCCTGGTCCCGAACTGGGAGTAGTGAACGGAACGGATGATTGCCGGCAAGCAGTGAGACAACGTTATAAAGAAGGAAGTGATCTCATCAAGATCACCGCAACCGGTGGTGTGTTAAGTGTGGCCAAGAGTGCCAGCAATCCGCAGTTTACGGAAGAAGAAGTCAAAGCCATTGTATCTACAGCAAAGGATTATGGTTTTAAAGTGGCGGTGCATGCCCATGGTGCGGAAGGAATGAAAAGAGCCATCCGCGCCGGAGTGAATTCAATTGAACATGGTACTTATATGGATGATGAAACCATTGGATTGTTCAAACAGTATGGTACCTGGTATGTCCCCACCCTGACTGCCGGCGCGGCAGTGGCCGACTCTGCCAAAAAACCGGGATACTATCCTGATCTGGTAACACCAAAGGCATTGGAGATTGGTCCCAAGATTAAATCAACATTGGCAAAAGCCTATAAAGAAGGAGTAAAGATTGCTTTTGGTACAGATGCCGGTGTTTATAAACATGGCCGCAACTGGCTGGAGTTTGTGTATATGATTGAAGCCGGTATGCCCGCAATGGAAACGATCAAGGCCGCCACGATTCATGCAGCAGATTTGTTGGGAGAAAAAGATAAACTGGGCAGTATTGAAGCCGGTAAGCTGGCAGATATTGTGGCTGTTGACGGGGATCCGCTGAAAGATCCGCAGGTATTTGGGAGGGTGATTTTTGTGATGAAGGATGGGGTGGTATATAAGCAGTAATTTTTTCCCACAAAAAGAGCGTTGAAAATTTCCCACAAAGACACAAAGCACACAAAGGGAGTGAATATTTATCCCGCAAAGGGCGCTAAGGACGCGAAAAATTCTTAGCGACTTTGCGTCTTCGCGGTTAAGCTTCCGCGGTTAAGTCTCTGCGGAAACTCTGCGCTCTCCTGTTCTCTGCGGTGAATAGTTCCCACAAAGACAATCAAAATAAAAAAAGGTCACAAAGAAATGAGATGAACCATCTCCCTCTTTATGACCTTTCTTTTTAAAATAATTCCTTACATCTTTCCGCAATCAGCCGAGGCGCAGGCATGTCCCTTTTCTCCATGGGCATATACATGCATTCCATCTTTACAGGCTTCTTTGCAGGCATGATCTTTCATACAGGCTTCTCCGCAGGTATGCCCTTCTTCACCATGTGCATAGAGGTGATTACCTTCTTTACACTGATCGGTGCAAACATGGGCTGCCAGGGTTGCTTTGGGAGTTTCTTTAACCGTGTTCTCGATTTTACCCGGATCATCGGCCTTTGCCTTGTCATCCTTTTTATCATTGTTACAGGAGGCAAGCATTAATCCTGACGCCAATGCCAGGATTGAAAAAAGTTTTTTCATTACAATCGTTTTTGGGGTTGAATAATGTTCAATGAATATACGGAATCTGTCCGAACCCGGTTTAGTCCTTTGCAATTTTTTTATAACTGGTCACAAGTCCCCTGATCAGGGAAGAACTGAAACCCTGGTGTTCCATTTCATTGAGGCCTGCAATGGTGCAGCCCCTGGGTGTGGTGACTTTATCAATTTCCTGCTCTGGGTGTGTGCCTTTTTGCAGCAATAACTCTGCTGCGCCTTTTACTGTTTGTGAGGCAATTAGCGTAGCTGTGGCAGAATCAAAACCGATTTCAATACCACCCTGGATATTCGCACGGATATAACGCATGGCATAAGCCGTACCACAGGCACCGAGAACTGTTGCCGCATCCATCAGCTTTTCATCAATAAGTACAGAACGGCCTAATACATCAAATAATTCCTGAATATAACTGAGCTGATTGCCGGTAGCACCGGCATGGGCCAGGCAGGTCATACTTTGCTGAATAGCGATGGCTGTATTGGGCATGGCCCTGATCACGGGAACAGGTTTACCAATTGCTTTTTGCAAATCGGCAATCCATACGCCGGTGATCACGGACACCACAATATGTTTTTTGGGATTGAGTACCGGCTTGATCTGCTGAATCACATCTGCATAATTATATGGCTTTACCGCCAATACAATCACTTCTGCTGCGGCTACCGCTTTTTTATTATCACTGTGCACCATGCATCCCCGTTCTGCAAAACGAACCAGTGCAGATGGATTCCGGCGGGTGATGGTCAGTTCCACCGGGCGACTGAATTCACTTTGTATTAATCCTTCTGCTATAGCAGTTCCCAGGTTACCACCACCAATTATCGCGATCTTCTTTGACATATCTGTACTTTACTAAATACGATAAAGATAAGCATGTTGGGTTTAACAGTATTGTTGAAGCCATCCACATGGTTTAAGTGGAAGCCTCCAACAAGACCTGATTTTCTTTACAAGTGATCATTTTTTTTCAACCTTTCGCACCAATGGCTGTTGAGATAACAAACAATAAACATTATGAAAAAGACATGGATGAATTTCAGCACTGTTTTACTTTTCAGTGCAATTGCTATTAGTTCCTGCAACAACAGTGGCGACAAGAAGCCTGCAGAAGACACAACCACCACCACTACAACCACCACTGTAACAACCCAGGAAACAACTCCTCCTGTTGAAGTGGCAAAAGATATTGTGGATATTGCTGCCGGATCTGCCGATCACAGCACACTGGTGGCCGCTGTAAAAGCTGCCGGACTGGTGGAAACCCTCAAAGGTGCAGGTCCCTTCACTGTATTCGCTCCTACCAATGCAGCATTTAATGCATTGCCTGCCGGAACAGTTGACAACCTCTTGAAACCCGAAAACAAAGCTGATCTGACCAATGTACTGACTTACCATGTGGTAGCAGGTACGCTGAAAGCAGCTGATCTGACAAACGGACAGAAACTGAAAACTGTTCAGGGAACTGATTTAACCGTTTCGATCAAGGATGGCAAAGTGATGATTAATGGTGCCAATGTAACTGCAGCCGACCTGATGGCCAGCAATGGTGTGATCCACGTGATTGATGCCGTGGTGCTGCCTAAAAAATGATGTTGATTGTTGGTGTTGATAACGGGAGTGGCTTTTGCCGCTCCTTTTTTTTAGATATACGTTATCCCGGCCCTGACCTCCAAAGGAGTCCTATGGACCGGGATCTTTTATGCGTTACTTTAGTCGCTTACCTACTTAAAGATGCCGGATCAAGTCCGGCATGACGTTAGTTTAAGCCGGTTGCAAGACTCAGAATATTCGGAGACTCGCAACAGGCTTGGAGATTGTCACCCCGGACTTGATCCGGGATCTTTCGGAGGAGTACATTAATCCTTCCAAAAGAAAAAGGAACTAAAAATGTATGGCATACCATTAAGGCAATCCGCCCGGTATGACATACTACTGGCCTGGGATGACATAATGCTGGCCGGGTATGAATTTCGGGAAAGTCCGGAATACCATTTTACTGGCCCGTTATAAAACGCGAAATATTATTGTACTATATAATTAGAAATATCTCGAAGGAATCAAATACTCCTTCACATAATCGCTTACACCTTCTTCCAAACTGGTAAATGGCTGCTGATATCCTGCGGCCTGCAGTTTATGCATATCCGCTTCAGTGAAGTATTGGTATTTATCGCGGATATCTTCCGGCATATCTATATAATCAATGACAGGATCTAATCCCATGGCGGCAAAGACTGCTTTCTCCAGATCATCAAAACTCCGGGCTTTGCCTGTTCCCAGATTGTATAATCCATTCTGATCACCCTTCCATTCTCCATTAGTCATTTGAGAGAATAACCAAATACAAACTGCAGCCACATCTTTTACATAAATAAAATCCCGGAGTTGCTGGCCATCTTTGTAATCCGGGCGATGGGATTTGAATAGTTTAACCCGGCCTGTTTTCCGGATCTGATAATAGCCATGAAAAATCATACTGGCCATCCGGGCCTTGTGGTATTCATTCGGTCCGTATACATTGAAGAATTTTAATCCGGCCCAACCCGTGGGCTGATTGTTTTGCTGCAATGCCCATTTATCAAATTCATTTTTAGAAACGCCATAAGGATTTAATGGCTGTAGCTGATCCACCAACGAATGATCATCTTTATATCCCAGTTCACCGGCGCCATACGTAGCCGCAGAAGAAGCATAGACCAGGGGAATTTGTTTCGCCGAACAATAGTCCCAGATTTTTTTAGAGTAGGCTACATTCAGTTCCTCATGAACGGCATAATCAAATTCGGTGGTATCGGTGCGGGCACCCAGGTGAAAGACAAAATCAATGGCAGGATCATTTTCTTTCAGCCAGTCAAAGAGTACCGACCTTTCCACTTTTGCGGTGAACTCCTTTGTATCGAAATTGAACCATTTATCTTCCTCACTAAAATCATCTACGATAATAATATCCAGGAAGCCCAGCTGGTTGAGCTGTCCCAGCAGGTAACTGCCGATAAATCCCGCGGCGCCGGTCAGTAAAATTTTCTTATTGGTTTGCATAAACAACTTATCCTGTTTCAACTACACTGAAGCTATGAGCTCCCCTCCCACCCCTGTAGCGTATGAACTATTTTGATTTCGTCAGATTGAACTCAGTGCTGATCCGGCTTCTTCTTTGGACAGGAAATTCTCAATGGCAGTATCATATTGATCCTGCCACCAGTCAATCGTTCCCCAGAAATCACGGTCAATGATCATCTCTCCGCTGGTTACCACCCCGATTTCTGTCGCGGTAGTGCCGGCAATGGCTTTTTTAAAGTCAGCCAGCTGGTAAGGAGAAACGGTGACGATCACCCGGCTCTGGGCTTCCCCGAAGAGGGCTGCATCTTTTCGTATATCCGTGGACGTTAGTATGTCAAAGCCTAATCCACGATGGAAGCCGCTTTCACATAAATTCACAAACAAACCACCTTCACTGATATCGTGGGCAGATTCAATCAGTTTGTTACTGATCAATTGAGTGATCGTCTGCTGCAGCGCATATTCTTTCTCCAGTTCAAAATGAGGAGCCGGAGAATATTGTATGCCGCAAATTTTTGCCAGGTACTGGGAGGAATTTATATCACCCGGATTCTCCCCAATTAAAAAGATATGATCCCCGGCATTTTTAAAGTCGAGGGTCATTTTATTATTCAGGTCTTCCAGTAATCCTACCATACCGATAGTAGGTGTCGGGAATACCGGACCATCCGGATTCTGATTATAGAAACTCACATTGCCTCCCGTAACAGGGGTATTAAATTTAATACAGGCTTCTCCCATACCTTTGATCGCATTGACAAACTGATAATAGACTTCAGGATCATAAGGGTTGCCGAAATTCAGGCAGTTGGTTACTCCCAGTGGTACTCCACCGCTGCAAACGATATTCCGGGCAGCTTCACTTACAGCGATCATGGCTCCTTTGTATGGATCCGCATATACATAACGGCTGTTACAATCGGTGGTCACTGCAATTCCCTTGGGTGTTCCTTTCACTAATACAATGGCCGCATCGGTCGGGGCATTGGTGGACGTATTATTGGTACCCACCATGCTGTCGTACTGGTTATAGACCCAGCGTTTGGAAGCAATGGAAGGCAATTGAATCATTTTTTCAGCCACGGCCTTGAGGTCTTCCGGTACAGATATGCTATTGGCATCAAACTGTTTGATGGTAGCTAGATATGCGGGCTCTTTGTATTCACGATCATATTGCGGGGCACCACCACCGAGTACCAGTTCATGGGCCGGGATGGAAGCTTCGAGTTCACCATGCATATAAAAATTCAGGAGGCCGTCATCAGTAACTTCTCCAATTACGGAACAGGGCAGGTCCCATTTTTCAAAAATGGCACTTACTTCTGCTTCTCTTCCTTTTTCTGCCACCAGTAACATTCTTTCCTGACTTTCACTGAGGAGAAGTTCCCAGGTCTTCATGTTTTGCTGACGGGTGGGTACTTTATCCAGATCAATCCGCATTCCCACTTCTCCTTTTGCACTCATTTCTGCAGTGGAACAAATGATACCTGCTGCACCCATATCCTGCATGCCGACAACAGCGCCGGTTTGAATTACTTCCAGACAGGCTTCCAGTAATTTCTTTTCCTGGAAGGGATCACCTACCTGAACAGCAGGCAGGTCCTGTGCACTTTCTGCAGTGATATCTGCTGAGGCAAAAGAGGCACCGCCAATTCCGTCTTTACCCGTGGCACTTCCAACAAACATGACGGGATTGCCTATACCCAATGCTGTTGCAGAAACGGTTTCTCCCGCTTTTACAATTCCCACACTCATCGCATTCACCAGCGGATTGGTATGATAACATTCATCAAAATAAATTTCACCACCCACAGTCGGTACCCCAAAGCAGTTACCATAATGACCGATGCCATGTACCACACCGGATAATAAATGCTGGGTTTTATCTTCTGCGAGGTTACCGAAACGCAGGGAATTCAATGATGCGATTGGTCTTGCTCCCATGGTGAAAATATCACGATGTATCCCTCCCACTCCGGTGGCCGCACCCTGAAAGGGTTCGATAGCGGAGGGGTGGTTATGTGATTCAATTTTAAAAACCACACCGAGTCCGTCGCCGATATCCATCAGTCCTGCATTTTCTTCACCGGCTTTCACCAGCATCCTTCCACCTTCACGGGGCAGTGTTTTCAGCCATTTGATGGAATTTTTATAAGAGCAGTGTTCACTCCACATGCCACTGAAGGCGCAGAGTTCATTGAAATTGGGTGTTCTTCCGAGTTTGGCTTTGATCAGTTCAAATTCATCAGCAGTGAGGCGTAATTGTTCGGCGGTTTTGACTGTTATGTCCATGGAGGAGTTGAATTGAGTGGCAAAAGTAAGATATTGGGATATTGTGATATTAGGATATTATGATATTGGGATATTTAGTTGATAACATATCTTAATATCAGAATATCCCAATATTCTAATATCTTAATTATGGCTATTTTGCGCCCAAAACCCCACTCCCTTGGAGTACCTCCTATTCATTGCTTACCTCGTTTTATTTGCCTGGCTGGTGACAAGGGTGAAGTTTTTTTAATACCACCGGTCTCAGTCATCCCCAGCTGGTGATAATTTTTCTGTTGAAGGTGATGGCCGGGATATTTTATGGGTGGATTGGTTTGTATTATGGCGGACTGGCCCAGATGCAGGATACCTGGGGCTTTCATGCCGAAAGTATTTCTGAATACAATCTGCTGTACAGTAACCCGGTGGAATATTTTACCAATCTGTTCCGGGATCCTTATGGCGGGAATTACGGGGGATTTTTCTCGGGAAATGATTCTTACTGGAATGACCTGAAAGGTAATATACTGATCAAGTTTTTTTCATCTTCAATATATTCAGTTTCGGGAATTATTATGTGAATGTTATCTTCTATTCTTTTATTACCCTTTTTGGTGCCTTTGCCATTTACCGGGTGATGAATGATGCTTTTCCGGGGAAGAAAACCACTATACTGCTGGCCACTTTCCTGGTGCCATCTTTTTTATACTGGACCAGCGGCTTGCATAAAGAGGGATTGATTTTCTCCGGGATCAGTTTTATCGTGTATGCCACTTATTTCGGGACCAAGGAAAAGAAATGGGGTTGGAAAAGGATTACCGGACTGATCATTGGTTTACTGCTCTTACTCGTACTGCGGAATTTTATCCTCATCATTATTTTGCCCGCCATTGTGGCCTGGATTGCGGCACAGCGCTGGCCGAAAAGGGCTTTGGCCATTTTTGCAGGGGTTTATATTGCCGGCGCGATTTTATTTTTCACGGCCCGTTATATCAGTCCGGGTTTGGATTTTCCCCAGGCCGTGGTCAACAAGCAACAGGCTTTTATCCAGCTCAAGGGAGGTAATTCCAGTATACCGATTGAGGAACTGGAGCCGAATGCCATCAGCTTTTTAAAAAATACGCCGCAGGCCATTAATCTTTCTACTATCCGGCCTTATCCCAGTGATGTAAAACATATATTATCACTGGCGGCGGCGATTGAAATCAATGTATTGTTACTCCTCTTTGTGATCTTTATTATCTGGCATCACCGGGAAAACCGGTCATGGCCTTTCCTTTATTTCTGCATCTTCTTTTGTTTTTCGGTCTTGCTGGCCATTGGCTTCAGCGTGAATAACCTGGGAGCGATTGTCCGTTACCGGAGTATTATCATGCCTCTGCTGGTAGTACCGATGCTGGCCAGTCTGAACTGGGAAAAGTTGGGCCGGTTCTTTCAATATAATATTAATAATAAACGTAATTTGAATAATTCAGCCTGATTTCTTCAAAATAACAGATCAACTTTCCAACAAAAGCACAGTTTTTCCCCATTTTACCCTTGTTTTTTGAGTAGTTGCGTAAAAAAATTGGAATAGTTCGGCGAATGACATTTTTTTGCACAAAATTATTCTGCATGTCACTTCGTTTTAACGCTATCAACAACCTTGCAAACGGTGCCGAGACCAAGGTTGATGCCTCCCCAAAAATCACCGGCATTTTTGGCAGTAATGTATTTTCTCTCAAGACTGCCCGCGAGTTTTTAAGTGATGAAGCTTATAAAAGCCTTCAGTCTTCTATCAAAGCCAGTCAGAAAATTGACCGTGCCATGGCCAACCAGATTGCCAATGGTATCCGTGCCTGGGCCGAGAGCCGGGGGGTGAGTCACTTTACGCACTGGTTCCAACCATTAACCGGTACTACTGCAGAAAAACATGATTCTTTCTTTACCCTCAAGGGTGACGGAACTCCTATTGAACAGTTTGAAGGTGATGCCCTGGTTCAACAAGAGCCGGATGCTTCTTCTTTCCCCAGTGGTGGATTGCGTGCGACTTTTGAAGCCCGTGGTTATACCGCCTGGGATCCTTCTTCTCCTCCCTTTATCATGGAGATTGGTAATGGCAAGACCCTTTGTATTCCTACCATCTTTGTTTCTTATACCGGTGAATCACTGGACTACAAAGCGCCCCTGTTGAAAGCACTGGATGCTTTGAATAAAGCCGCCGTAGATGTTTGTAATTATTTTGATAAGAATGTTACCCGGGTAACGCCTACCCTTGGTTGGGAGCAGGAATATTTTGTAATTGATGAATCACTCTTCAATGCACGTCCTGATCTGATCATGACTGGTCGTACTGTTTATGGTCATTCTTCTGCCAAGAACCAGCAATTGGAAGACCATTATTTCGGATCCATTCCGGAAAGGGTGTATGCTTACATGCGTGATTTCGAAACAGAATCATACAAGCTGGGTATTCCCCTGCGTACGCGTCACAATGAGGTGGCTCCTGCACAGTTTGAGTGTGCACCTATTTTTGAGGAAGTGAGTGTAGCGGTGGATCACAACTCTTTATTGATGGATGTGATGGAGAGAGTGGCCCGTCGTCATAACCTGAGAGTTTTATTACATGAAAAACCATTTGCCGGTATCAACGGAAGTGGCAAGCACAATAACTGGAGCATGGCCACCGATACCGGTGTGAACCTGCTGGCACCCGGCAAAACGCCCAAGACCAATCTGATGTTCCTGGCCTTCTTTGTGAACACTATTAAGGCCGTACATGATTATTCAGATATCCTGCGTGCGTCTATTGCTTCTGCCCCCAATGATCACCGTCTGGGTGCCAATGAAGCGCCTCCTGCCATCATCTCTGTATTTATCGGTGATTACCTGACCAAGGTATTAAAAGCGATCAAGGAAAGGGTAACAGAGAAAATGGATGAGACCGATGAGAGCATGCTGAAAATTGATATCCACCGCAGCATTCCTGAACTGTTGATGGATAATACCGATCGTAACCGGACTTCTCCCTTTGCCTTTACCGGTAACAAATTCGAATTCCGTGCGGTGGGATCATCTGCCAACTGTGCCCATGCTATGACGGCTCTGAACACGATCATGGCCCAGACCCTGAAGCAATTCAAGAAAGATGTGGATGGATTGATTGAGAAAGGCGAGAAAAAAGAAATCGCCATCATGCATACAATCCGCGAATACATTGTAGCGAGTGAGAAAGTATTATTTGAAGGAGATGGTTACAGCGAAGCATGGGCGCAGGAAGCCGAGAAGCGTGGTTTACCCAATGTAAAAACCACTCCGCTCGCTCTGGATGCCATGGTGACTGAAAAAGCAAAGAGTCTGTTTGAAAGCAACCATGTATATAATCATTCTGAGCTGGAAGCGCGTCATGAAATTGAGCTGGAGAAATACATCAAGAAAGTGCAGATTGAAAGCCGGATCATGGGTGAATTGGCGACCAGTCATGTATTACCTGCGGCCATCCGTTACCAGAACCTGCTGGCCAATAATATTCGTGGATTGAAGGAAGCTGGTCTGAAAGACGAGAGCTATGCCAACCAGAAGCAGATCCTGGAAAAAATCTCCGAGCATATCAGCAAAACCAGTGACCTGGTGGAGAAGATGATTGAGGCCCGTAAGATTTGTAATAACATGTCGGATACACGTACCAAGGCAATTGCTTATCAGAGCCAGGTGAAGGATAGTTATTTTGATGATATCCGTTATCATGTTGACAAACTGGAATTACTGGTAGACGACCGTGAGTGGTACCTGCCAAAGTACCGGGAGATGTTGTTCTTGCGTTAATCCTGATTGATTGTGTACGAATAGACCTAACCGTCCTGTTGCTGAAGAGTGGCAGGACGTTTTTTTTGGAAGAAGTCCGAAAGTCGGGAAGACCGGAAGAAGGGCGGTTGTTATTTCATCATTCTTCAATCATTTGTTCCTCTGTTCTTATTTCGGAGGATGGCGAGTGGCTAGTAGCGAGTGGCGAGTGGGGAATTAGTGTCATGTCCTGATATAGGTTGTCATATTAAATCAACCTAAAATCAGTTTAAATATGACAGGAATCATTAATCAAACAATTCGGTACAGTCTTAGCTTTAAGCATCAGGTAGTTAGGGAGATTGAACAAAATGGGCTTGGGTTAGATTTTGTAAGAAGAAAATATGGGATAAAGGGAAGTTCAACGATACAAAAGTGGCTTCGTAAATTTGGTAAATCCCATTTGATAAAGCAGATAATTAGAATAGAAACGATGGAAGAAAAGGACCGAATCAAGCATTTGGAAGCTGAGGTTAAAAAGCTGAAACTGGCTTTGGCCGATTCGATGCTAGCGCAACGAAGCCTTGAAGTGGTGATAGACGAGGCGAATAAGGAGTATAAAACAGATTTAAAAAAAAGTTTTGGAGAGTCAGCATCGGCCGGCTCAGAGAAGAGTTAAGTATTAGGGGTTTATGTAAATATTTTGGTGTAACCCGGCAGGCCTATTATAAGGGGTTGAAACGAAGTGAGAGAGAATCAATTCAGCATGAGTTGATAATAGAGCTAGTGCAGCAGATCAGAAGGAGTAATAAGAAGATGGGTGGGAAAAAGCTGTACCACATACTGGAAACAGATATACATGGGATAGACGCCTCTATGGGGCGGGATAAGTTCTTTGATTTGCTACGGAGCAGGGGGTTATTGGTGCATCGTCGGCGTAAGTACGCGATTACGACTCAATCTCAACATTGGTACCGTGTCTACCAAAACAGGATGCTGGATTTTAAAGCAAGTCGGCCACACCAGGCATGGGTGTGTGACATTACCTATGTACGTGTAAGAAAAGGGTTTGTATATCTGTTTTTGATAACTGACGCATATAGTCGCAAGATAGTAGGCTGGGAGTTGAGTAATAGCCTAGGCCTGGCAGGAGCGATACAAGCCTTAAAAAGGGCATTAAAACAATGCCCGTCATGCAATGGATTGATCCATCACTCAGACAGAGGTTTTCAATATTGTTCCCATGAGTACGTAAATATCTTAAAAGCCAGAGGGATAAAGATTAGTATGTCGGAGGCGGGTAATTGTTATGAGAATGCAATGGCTGAAAGGGTGAATGGAATATTGAAAGGTGAATACGGACTGGAGGATACATATAGAGATGAGAAAGAAGCCAGACAGGCTGTAAAAGAGGGGATCAACGCATATAATGAACAAAGACCTCACTGGTCACTGGGACTTCAAATACCGGCTAAAGTTCATACGGCAGCATGAGTAAAAACGTAGCAAATAGTGACAACTTTTATTAGGACGTGACATAGTCCGGAAGACCGAAAGTCAGAATCCCGATAGCAATCGGGATCGGAAGAAGGGATTGCTGTGCCCGGGCCAGAACCATGTCACCCTGCCTGCCTGCCGAAGCATTGGCGTAGGCAGGAGTTTAGTTTACCCTGAGGAATCGAAGGGAAGGGTGTTTAAGTAGTCCGGAAGAAGGGCAGTTGTTATTTCATCATTCTTCAATCATTTGTTCCTCTGTTCTTATTTCGGAGGATGGCGAGTGGCTAGTAGCGAGTGGGGAGTGGGGAATTAGTCCGGAAGTCCGCAAGTCGGAAAGTCCGGAAGACCGAATCCCGATAGCTATCGGGACCGAAAGAAGGGATTGCTGTGCCCGGGCCAGAACCATGTCACCCTGCCTGCCTGCCGAAGCATTGGCGTAGGCAGGAGTTTAGTTTACCCTGAGGAATCGAAGGGAAGGGTGTTTAAGTAGTCCGGAAGAAGGGCAGTTGTTATTTCATCATTCTTCAATCATTTGTTCCTCTGTTCTTCTGTTCCTCTGCTCTCCTGCTCTGCTGTTCATCCCCTCTCCTTCCCATCCGGCGGTGGCTTGGTCTTTTTTCCAAAAATGGTTAACTTCAGAAACGGATTGGCCGGTCATGCCCTGTGTGACTGAGGTGCACGAAGTGCGTCCGGAAAAAAAACGTTGAAAGCGGGGAAAATCCCCTGTTTCTCATCTGATCTCTTGATAAGTTTCCGGAAAATTTATCATGAGGAAGGTGATGTTGAAGCCCTTATTTCATCGCAGCAAAACCTGTATCGGCATTTATTTTGATTTATCATTTGAGCTCAATGCCCATTTAAGAAAGATAAAAGAATGCCGCTGGAGCCAAACCCATCTATGCTGGTATGTGCCCCTTGAAGAAAAATACTATAAGCAGGTAGTTCAAACTTTAAAGGGCAAGGCGGAGCTAGAAGTGGATACGGATTTATGGAAACCTCCTTCCGGCAGTGAAAAAAAGAATCGGGAGATCATTCCGGTTGTTTCTCAAATAACAACCAAGAAGGAAAAATATCCCGAAAAAGCTGCAACTTTCTCCTTTAAAAACGAGAAAATTCATCCGGTGAATGCCCATGTACTCCCGGCATTGCATCAGCACCTGAAATTAAAGGCATATAGTCCCTCAACGATTAAAACGTATTTGGGAGAAATGGCTCAGCTGCTGAAGACGCTCCAGGCAATACCTGCCGATCAATTAACTGTTGATCACTTAAAAAGATACTTTGTTTATTGTTTTGAGAAACTGGGTGTCAAGGAAAACACCCTGCACAGCCGGATCAATGCGTTGAAATGTTATTATGAGCAGGTTTTGGGGTGGGCGTTTCCCCTCCCCCCTCCCCCCCTTTTTTTTTTCTCCAAAAAACTTTGACAAAAATACGGAATTCGGGAAATATCCCAAACCCCCGGACCCCGCCGCCTCCTCCTCCCCTCGGGGGGGGGGGGGGGGGTGAGGATTGGGTACAGATGGGCTATATACGTTGGCGGTTGTTTTTTTCCGGATCGGGGGGGCGGCGGGGGGGAAAGGAAAATTATTTTTTTTTTTTGGGTTTGGTTTTTGGTGGTAGGGTAAATAAAACCAGAACCAACCAAAGGAAGGGTGTTTTTTTTTTGGAAACAGGAAAAAAAACCCCCCCCCCCCCGCCCCTCCATAAAAATGATTTAAGCAGCCCCCAAAAAAAAGCGGGCTAATTAAACCCGCAGCCTTTCTTGCTTTCGGGCTTTTTTTTCCCCCTTTTTCGGGGCGGGGGCGGGGGGGTTTCCCGGTTGGGGAAATTGTGGGGGGGACAAAATAATTAAAACCGCCCCCTGGGTTTTTTTTTAAAACCACGGGGGAGCCTCATAAAATCCTCCCCCTCGGTGGGGCCTTGTTTCTCCCGGGGGTTTTTTTTTGGAGGAAACCCCCCCCGGGAAAAAAAAATTTTTTTTGTAAAAAAAAAAATTTTTAAAAAAAAAACCGAAATTTACGGGAGTAAAAACTTTCGTATATTTCTGAGTTGTATGTCACCCTAATCAGCATCCTACTTAAATTCAAGCTAACATGACTTTGCCACCCGACCCTACGCTATTTTTAGCACATTGCAAGGCACACGAAACCCCGACACAAAACCAAACCTTGCAAAGAGCTAAAAATGCCAACACACAACCCACCCACCCCGGCTGACGAATATCTATCAACAATTTGTTCGACACTTCAGCAATAAATCTTTACTCAGCATCCAAGCCCACCCACCACCCAGCGGACAAAATTCTATTCTCTGCATTTCGGTAATACCAATACCTGCAAGCCTATCCAGCGACAATACTAACATTGGACAGACATTGCAGCAACCCAAACTAACAATAACAATTTTACTAATGACAGACCATACAAGGCACGACACACCCAACACCTTATATTTTTTATTTTTCGGCAGACACATAAATCCAAATCGGAATAATAACCTATGTGTATAAGTGTATAAGTAATAAACCCGGTCTTTTTGCGTTATTGTGCAACTTAGTTAGCTTTGTGTCCAACTAACATGTATTATCCAACATTTAAAAAATCATTTTTGATGAAAAATCTTTACAAAAGTTCAAGCCATGTTTTTAATGTAAGTCATCTTACCCCCCCCCAATTGTTTGACAGCCAGTGTTTTGGAAATTTTATTTTCAAAAACAACTTTGTTTCTGCTATTAAAAAAAAAGCTCTTCTACCAATTTTACTATTAGTTGTTACCCTTTTTTGCAGTAACATTTTAAATGCACAAACCTACAATTTAAATTGGGGTTCTACATCATGGGTAGGGCCTACTTACTCCAAAACCGTAACAAATATTGGTGGTTCTGGTATTGACGCTACGGTAGTTATTACAAACACAAGCCCTGCCGGTAATGTTAGTGCGCCGGGTGCAGCAGCCAATGATGCCTTTCAGAATAACTCTCCAATAGTTGGAGCTACAGGAGGTGTAAACTGGTTTCTGCCGGGAACTACTGCTGGCAGTCCATTAGTTCAATGGGTTAACTGGAATACGCTTACTTCAACTGTTATCACAGTAATAACTTTTACAAGACCCGTTAACGGCGTATCTTTTATGTAGGGGATATGGATAGAACAAGCCCATTAACCTATGTTGACAGAATAACCATTACTGGCAAAAACGGTACCGTTGCAGTACCTAACCCAATTGTTACAAAATTTCAGGCAACAGCAACTGGCCCCGATACTGTATTGATTAGTGGAAATTCTGCATTCGGTAATTCGACTTTTAATGCCAATGCTGCAACCAATAGTATAACCACACAGGGAGCCACAGTTTATGTACAGTTTGGTAACCCTGTTACAGAGATAACAATATTATGGGACCAGGGACCCGGTGCAACCGGCAATCCGGCAGGACAAGCCATTGCGATTGGTGATATTGCTTTTACCAAAGTAATTCCTGAATATCCACCAACTGCTGATAATTTTTTAAATACTCCAATGCTACAAGGTAATGCTGCAACAGCAATACCCGGTTTAACAGCATCAGATTTAGATGGTACTGTTGCGAGCTATAAAATTACTACTGTACCTTCTGCTGCACAGGGTGTTTTAAGTATTCCTTGTCCACCAACGCCAACCGGAGCAACCTGTACAGGTGGTTTTGCAGATTTAACAGCAGCAGTATTAGCCGCCAATCCCGGTGGTATAGTATTAACGCCTACACAGGCCGCAGCAATGCGGTTTGACCCTGCACCAAATTTTACAGGCAATGCCTCATTTACTTTTAATGCTACAGATAATGATGGTAATATAAGCAATACTGCAACCTACACACTTCCGGTAATTGCTTTGCCGCCGGTATCTAATAATATAATGGAAAACAGTATGCCTAATACCAACGGGCCAACTGCCATACAAGGTTTAAATTCTTCGGATGTTGATGGAACTATATCAACGTATCAATTAACAACATTGCCGCCAACCGTACAAGGTGTATTAAGTGTGCCTTGTCCGCCAACACTAACAGGAGCAACCTGTACAGGTGGCTTTCAGGATTTGACTGCTGCAATTCTTTCCGGCTACCCTTCAGGCATTCCATTAACAGCCACACAAATGGCGGGTATGCGTTTTGACCCTGCTATCGGTTTTATTGGTAATGCTACTTTTAATTACAATGCAGTTGATAACAGCGGTAATACAAGTAACACTGCTAATTATACTATACCGGTAACAGCTTCTGCCACTACAGCAAGGCCACCATTAGCAGATAATATTACTTCGCAATCTATTAATAACAGTTTAGGAAATACAGCTATACCGTCATTATCAGCAACTGATTTGGATGGCACTGTTGCATCCTATACAATCGGCAGTATTCCACCGGTTGGTCAGGGTGTGTTGAGAGTCTCATGCCCATCTACACCAGCAGGTACAACTTGTACAGGTGGCTTTGCAGCTTTAAATGCAGGAACTGTATTAACACCTGCCGAAGCAGCAAGATTATTTTTTGACCCTGCGCCGGGCTTTACAGGAACAGCATCATTTACTTACACTGCAACCGATAATACCGGTTCGGTAAGCAACATTGCAACATATAATTTACCCATTGCCAATACACCACCAACAGCAACTAACATTAATACCTTTGTTCCATTTAATGCAGGGCCAACAGTAATACCGGTATTATCCGGCAGCGATGCTGATGGTACGATAGCATCTTTTAATATTACCACAGTTCCTACGGCAACGCAAGGTGTACTAAGCGTACCTTGCCCGCCAACACCAACAGGCGGTACTTGTACCGGCGGTTTTGTTAGTTTAACACCTGCAGTGCTAGCAGCAAATCCCGGTGGTATTGTATTAACCCCTGCACAAGCAGCCGCTATCAGGTTTGACCCTGCAACAGGCTTTAGCGGTACTGCCCCATTTAATTATACAACTACAGATAACAGTGGTAATGTAAGCAACACTGCCAGCTACAATATTACAATGGCACCACAGCCACCTGTTACCGGCGATATTGTAAACACAGTAATGCCAAATACAAATGGTGTTACAGCAGTTACGGCTTTAAGTGGCACAGATGCCGATGGTACTATTGCAAGCTATACCTTGCTTAGTGTGCCTGATGCTTCGCAAGGTGTATTGAGTGTACCTTGCCCGCCAACACCGACTGGTGGAACTTGTACTGGTGGTTTTGTAAACTTAACCGCAGCAGTATTGGCAGCAAACCTTAATGGTATTTCATTAACGCCTGCACAAGCGGCTGCATTACGCTTTGACCCCACGGCAGGATTTACAGGTTTGGCAGCATTTAAGTATGCGGCTGTTGACAATAGCGGTTTGCAAAGCAATGTTTCCACTTATACACTTCCGGTATCTGGTACTGGTAATATACCACCAGTAGCAAGAAATATCTTAACCCCGTCAATGACTAATACAAACGGGCCTACAGCAGTGCCATCATTATTAGGTACAGATGCTGATGGAACGATTGCAAGCTATACTTTAATTTCTGTACCACAGGCGGCACAAGGTGTATTAAGTATTCCTTGCCCGCCTACACCAACAGGTGCAACCTGTACCGGAGGATTTGCAGATTTAACACCGGCTGTTTTAGCGGCTAACCCTGCTGGCATTGTTTTAACTCCAACACAGGCGGCAGGTATGCGTTTTGACCCTGCACCAAATTTTGCAGGCAATGTAGAATTTGCTTATACTACAATAGATAATAGCGGTGCATCAAGTGCAGGTGCAGTTTATACAATCCCCGTTACCAGTTTACCACCTGTTGCAAATGCAGTGGTAGCGCCAGCTATGCCGCAAACAAACGGGCCAACAACTATACCGGGCTTAATAGCAGCAGATGCTGATGGTACAATAGCAAGCTATCAAATAGAATCACTACCGCTTACATCGCAAGGTGTATTAAGTGTGCCTTGTCCGCCTACACTAACAGGTGCTACTTGTACTGGCGGCTTTCAGGATTTAACTGCCGCAGTACTGGCTAACTATATAACAGGCGGTATTCCATTAACGCCAACACAAATGGCTGGTATGCGTTTTGACCCTGCACCGGGTTACCAGGGAGAAGTTATTTTCAATTACCATGCAACAGATAACAGTGGCATAATAAGCAACAGTACTACTTATACCATTCCTGTTACAGGTTTACCACCACTGTCAAATGATGTGGTAGCTCCAAAAATGTTTAATACAAACGGGCCAACAACGATACCCGGCTTAAACAGCGCAGATGCAGATGGTACAATAAGTTCATACAGGATAACAAGTGTGCCGCCAACATCGCAAGGTGTTATCAGCATACCATGCCCGCCAACACCTACCGGTGCAACTTGTAGCGGTGGTTTTGCAGATTTAACTGCGGCTGTACTTGCAGCCAATCCCGGCGGTATTGCTTTAACTCCAACTCAGGCAGCAGGGCTAAGGTTAGACCCGGCTGCAGGGTATAGTGGTAATGTTACTTTCAACTATGCAGCATACGACAATACAGGAAATTTAAGTAATGTAGCGGCATATACCATTCCGGTAGGCACACCATTTACACTTCCGCTTACGCTGATTAGCTTTAATGCAATAAGAAATGGTAATGATATTAATGTAAGCTGGAGGGCAGAGGCTGAAATAAATGTAAGCAGGTATGAAGTTGAGTATAGCACCAATGGTTCTGCTTATTCAACCGGTGGCATGGTGCCAGCACGAAACTTGTCTGTTAATAATTATCAGTTTACTTTAATTAATTATACGCAGCCTGTTTATTACCTGCGGTTGAAAATGATTGACCAGGATGGACGGTTTGTTTATAGCAGTGTAGTAGTAGTAAGGATGAGTGGAGGTAAAAACCAAATCAGTATTTATCCCAACCCTGCGGTTGATTTTGTAAATGCTGAATTGGGTAGTAATGCCAGAGGTAATTACAGCATACAATTAACGGATGCAGCAGGCAGAACAGTAAATATCAAAACGATAACTAATGCACAGCCCAACCAGTTAATAACAATGCAAAGAAATGGACTTGCAAGTGGTGTGTATGTTTTAAAAATTGTAAGCAGCCATTACAATGAGACTACATTGACTAAAGTGGTATTTAAATAATGCTGATAGTTTTGGGTTAAGCGTTATACACATAAACTGAAAGGATGGGTTACTCCGTCCTTTCAGTTTTTAATATCTAAATTGTAATATTTATATGGAAAACCTTTCTTTTATTGAAGTAATACTTTTATTTATTGTGTCAAATATTCTTTCGTTTCTGTTTGCCTTTTTCTAAAGAAAATAAAGGTTGAAAACCTTAGCAAAGAAATTACAAGGCTTGAATTAGAATTGATGAATAGCCATAGTGAAGTTTTAAGAGAAATGCAGGAGAATGTAAGATTGGAAAATTCTATTAAGAATTTAATAACCAGCAATTATAAAGAGAAGCAACAGCTAAATAATTAATAGTGGTTGCAAATATTGGAGTAGCCTTAAAGTTACAAATAAGCCAACGCACCAAGTCAGGCACATTTGCAAGGCACACAAAGCCGACACACAAAAGCCAACCTTGCAAAAGAGCCTGCCTTGTTCCAACGCTTCCGGGACACACCCTGCCACGGTGGACACATACCTTCAATTCAAGTTACCAAGACGAAGGGCGAACATACAACATTGGGTTTGCTTCTATGCTGGCTGACGTAGTAACAATGAGCTGCATATCGCTATCAGCTATTATCCGGCTGACGAATTTCTATTTAGCTTTTTGTTGTTAACTTCAACTTCAGTTTTTCAATTGGGCTGCAGTTCCGGGCTGGACATTATAAAATACCAGCACAGCAGCAAGCCCTACCGTTGTACGTCACCCTAAACGACATCCTGCAAACATTTAAACATCCATGACTTTGCCGACACGACCCTACGCTATTTTTAGCACATTGCAAGGCACACAAAACCCCGACACAAAGCCAACCTTGCAAAGAGCTAAAAATGCCAACGCACAGCCCACCCACCCCGGCTGACGAATATCTATCATCATTTGTTCGACACTTAAGCAACATATCATTACTGGACACCAAAGCCCACCCACCACCCAACAAATAGCACTTGAAATAATAAATTGAAAAACCCGATACTCTTACATAACTCACAAAACATCGCCTAAAAAAACTAAAAGAGTTAAATTTACCTACAAACAGTCAAAACCAACCGCATCACCAGCATGACCAAAAAAGATTTATCAGAATCCGACATAAAAGAAAAGTACATTACTCCTGCTGTGACAAAGGCTGGCTGGGACGAACATACTCAACTTGGACGGGAAATATTTTTTACTGACGGACGCATTTATGTAAAAGGCAAGATTACAGCAAGAGGAAAACGAAAATTTGCCGATTACATTTTGTTCTACAAACCAAACGTACCTATTGCAATCATTGAGGCCAAAGACAACAACCATTCAGTAAAAGCTGGAATTCAACAAGCATTAGGTTATGCCAGCACTTTGGATATTCCTTTTGTATTTAGTAGCAACGGAGACGGTTTTTATTTCCATGATAAGACTGTTACAAGCGGACTAATTGAAACAGAACTTTTAAATGACGAATTCCCAAGCCCTGAACAACTCTGGGAGAAGTACAAAAAGTATAAAGGAATTGAAACCAAAGAAGTTGAAAACGTTGTTTCGACAGACTATTTTTTGGACGGTTCGGGTCGTTCCCCAAGATATTACCAACAAATTGCTATTAACAGAACCATTGAAGCAGTTGCGAAAAAGCAAGACAGAATTCTTTTGGTAATGGCAACAGGCACAGGAAAAACTTACACAGCATTTCAAATTATTTACAGGCTTTGGAAAAGTGGAGCAAAAAAGCGGATTCTGTTTTTAGCAGACAGAACTTCACTCATTGACCAAACAGCAAGAGGTGATTTCAGGCACTTTAAAGATGCAATGACAATCATTAAGCACAAAAATATTGACACAGCTTACAACGTATATTTAGCATTATATTAAGACTTGTCAGACAGCAAATCAGATGATGCTTACAAACAATTCAGTCCAGAATTTTTTGATTTAATAGTTGTCGATGAGTGCCACAGAGGAAGTGCAAAAGAAGAAAGCAAGTGGCGTGAAATATTAGACTACTTTAAAACTGCGACACACCTTGGCATGACAGCAACGCCAAAAGAAACAACTGAAACTTCAAATATTCATTATTTCGGAGAGCCAGTTTATACTTATTCCCTAAGGCAAGGAATTGATGACGGTTTTCTAGCACCATACAAAGTAATAAAAGTAACGCTTGACATTGATGCGGAAGGATGGCGACCAACAAAAGGCTTTTTAGATAAGAACGGAAATCCCGTTGAAGATAGAATTTACAACAGAACCGATTTTGACAAAAACATAGTTGTTGATGAACGCAGAGAATTAGTTGCAAGAAAAATAACTGAATTTCTAAAAGGGAATGACCGCTTTGCTAAAACAATTGTTTTTTGCATTGACATTGAACATGCCGAAGGCATGAGAACCGCATTGGCTAACGCCAATGCAGATTTGGTTGCCAAAAACAATAAGTATGTTATGCAAATAACTGGCGACAACGAAGAAGGAAAAAGAGAACTTGACAGCTTTATTAATCCAAGCGAACGTTATCCAGTTATTGCGACTACTTCAAAATTAATGACTACTGGCGTTGATGCTCAAACTTGCAAATTAATTGTTTTAGATAGTAATATCGGTTCACCAACAGAATTTAAACAGATTATCGGAAGAGGAACACGAATTAATGAAGAATACGGAAAAACGTATTTTACAATAATGGATTTTAGAAATGTAACCAATCTTTTTGCTGACCCAAATTTTGACGGTGACCCAGTGATGATAAAAGATGTTACGGAAGATGATGATATTTCTGGCACAGATGATGAAACCACGGACGAACCAATTATTGACGTAGTTGAAGGCGGTACTGTTGATTTTCCTACACCTGAATACCCAATTATAGAAGGTGGAGGTTTTATTGTTGAAGAACCAGACCCAAGAGAAAAAATCAGAGTTAATGGCGTTGCGGTTAGAATTGTAAATGAAAGAGTACAGTATCTGGGTGTTGACGGAAGGATAATAACAGAGAGTTTAAAAGATTACACCAAGAAAAATGTAATTGAGAAATACGCAACACTTGAAAGCTTTTTAAGTTCATGGAAAAATGCTGACAAGAAAAAGGCAATTGTGGAAGCATTGGAACAGCAAGGCATTTTCTTTGAAGCACTTAAAGAAGAAATAGGAAAAGACTTTGACCCTTTTGATTTGATTTGTCATGTTGCTTATGAGGCAAAACCATTAACAAGAAAAGAAAGAGCAAACAATGTAAAGAAACGAAACTACTTTACTAAATATGGAGAGAAAGCTCAATCCGTAATCCAAAGCCTGCTTGACAAATACGCAGACGATGATTTGCTCACTATTGAAAGTCTGGATGTTTTAAAACTTGACCCGTTAAATAAATTGGGTTCCCCACTTGAAATAATTAATGCTTTTGGTGGAAAGGAAAATTACATACAAGCATTAAAAGAATTAGAAAACGAACTTTATAAAGTAGCATAAGAAATGGCAAATGTAGGAGCAGTAATAAGCAACATAAGAAACATAATGAGACAAGATAGAGGTATCTCTGGTGATGCTCAACGATTGGAGCAATTAGGTTGGATGTTGTTTCTTAAAATCATGGACGACAAAGACCAAGAGCTTGAGGTAATAAAAGACAACTACGTTTCTGTTATTCCCGAAAAATTTCAATGGAGAAATTGGGCAACAAATCCTGAAGGAATTACTGGTGATGAATTGATAAACTTTATTGACAGCAACGAACTGACAAACAAAGGTCTTTTTCTAACATTAAGAGAAATAAAAAGTTCAACAAATCCAAAACGGGCTTTAATTGTAAAAGAAGTTTTTGATGGCACAAATAACTACATGAAAAGTGGTTATGAAATGCGTAAAGTAATTAACAAGCTAAACGAGATTGACTTTACCAAATCCGAAGACAAACACGTTTTTGGCAATATTTACGAAAGCATTTTACAAGAATTGAGAGATGCTGGCAACAAAGGCGAATACTATACGCCAAGAGCCGTAACTCAATTAATGACGATGATGACAGACCCGAAATTGGGCGAAAAAGTATTAGACCCAGCGGCGGGTACAGGGGGTTTCCTGTCTGCGGCTATTGACCATGTAAGAGATAAGTATGTAAATACTGTTGACGATGAAGCCATTTTGCAAAATTCAATAATCGGTTGGGAATTAAAACCAGTTGCTTATGTGTTAGGCTTAACCAACTTAATTCTTCATGAAATTGATGTTCCAGATTACCATTACATAGACAGTTTAAAAAAGGAATACAATAGCATTGGCAAGAAAGACCAGGTTGATGTTATTCTTGCAAATCCACCTTTTGGAGCAAGCATTGCAGACGGAGTAGAAACAAACTTTCCTTCAACTTACAGGTGTAAAGAATCTGCTGACTTGTTTGTAATTCTAATGATACAACTTTTAAAACCAAATGGCAGATGTGCAATTGTATTACCTGATGGTTCAATTACAGGCGAAGGGATAAAATCAAGAATCAGAGAAAAATTATTGACTGACTGTAATTTGCATACAATTATTAGAATGCCTCAGAGCACATTTTTTCCAGCAGCAGTAAGTACAAACTTGTTGTTTTTTGAAAAGGGTTCACCGACTAATGAAATATGGTACTACGAACACAAATTGCCTGCTGGACAAAAGAGCTACTCAAAAACAAAACCTATTCAATTTGATGAATTCAAAAATTTAATTGAATGGTGGAATAATAGAACTGAAAACGAAGTAGCTTGGAAGATAAATTTTAAAGACCTCAAAAACTTTGATTTAGATATTAAAAACCCAAATGAAACAGTAGTTGAATATGAAAGTTCAGACAAACTCTATGATGTGTACGACAATGCTAATGCTAAAGCAGAATCTTTAATTACAGAAATTGTTAATGAAGTATTTATAGAACCAAATCCAACTTTAGAAAACATTGTTTCTCAAAATATCGGCTTGCTTAAAAACCAAGATTCAGTAAAGCTTTTAAAGACTGCAATACTAAAAGAAGCGATACAAGGAAAATTGACAATCTCATGGCGAGAAAACAATCAAGTAAAAGAATCTGCCGCAGAACTATACAAACTCATTAAAAAAGACAAAGAGAAAAAAATCATAGAAAAGATAATCAAAAAGGAAAAAGAGCTTGACCCAATTGCGGAAAATGAAATTCCACACGAAATTCCTGAAAATTGGGTTTGGTGCAGACTTGGGGATTTGTATTCAACAACTTCGGCGGCACACCATTAAGAGCAAATGCAAACTATTGGTTTGGCGACATTACTTGGTACAAATCTGGCGAATTAACCGACACATATTTAGATGCAGAATCAGAAGAAAAAATATCAGCAGTTGGTTTAAAAGAATCTTCTGCAACATTGTTTCCAAAAGGAACTTTACTGATAGCAATGTATGGAGCAACAGCAGGAAAACTTTCAATCTTAAACAGAGATGCAAGTACCAATCAAGCAATTTGCGGTTTCTTTTTTAATGAATTCATAGAAACAAAATATCTGTTTTATTTCTTAATGGCACAACGGGCAAAAATGATTTCAGATTCTTGGGGAATGTCGCAACCTAACATTAGCCAAACTTATTTGAGAAATTTCGTTTTTGCACTTCCACCAAGAGAGGAACAAAAAATAATAATTGAGAAAGTTGAATTGCTTATGAACAAATGCTTAAAACTTAGTCAAGAAATTGAAACCCTTGACAAGCATGGAAAGACATTAATGAAAGCAATGTTCAACGAGACTTTTGAAACTAAAATGGAAGAATGCCAAGGTTAAAACAAATTACCATAGAAGGTTTCCGTTCTATTTCAGAGCAGGTAGTAATTAACTTTCCTGAAAATAAACCTGTGGTTTTAATTGGAGAAAACAATTCGGGAAAATCAAATATTATTCGAGCAATAGAATTGATGTTTGGCGAATTCCATCCGAAATACAAGAGGCTTGAAGATTACGACCATTATAAAAGAGACACAAATAATCAAGTAATAATTGAAGCCAGCGTTACTGGTTTTACTGCAAGACTTGGCAGGTCTTCCGAATTTTCTTGCGGTGGGTTTAAATTCCATGCACAAAAGGGGAAAGAAAATAATTTCAACGCAATTCAAGCCGAGGATGGAAGAGAGAATTTGTATGTAAGTACAAACTTGCGAGAAGAACTTCTTTGCATTGTTGTAAATTCAGAACAAAATTTAAACTTCCAACTTAGCTATTCTTCAAAATATACCTTGTTGTCAAAAGTAACAAAAGCCTTTCACGACAAGCTAACTGATGATAAAGAGAGAGTTGAAAAACTGAAAGGCTTTTTTGAGAATATTAAAACCACATTCATGGAAGTGGAAGCGTTTAATATTTTCAGTAAGAATATGTCGTCTATAGCGAATACCGTTTTATCGAATATGACCCATGCTCTTGCCTTTGATTTTTCAGCATACGACCCAAGTAATTATTTTAAAACTTTGCGTGTCCACCCTACCGAGGATGGCGAAACAAGAGCCTATGAAGAATTGGGAACAGGACAACAACAAATTTTAGCTTTGTCTTTTGCCCATGCTTATGCAAAATCATTTTTAGGTCAAGGTTTGTTATTTATACTTGACGAGCCAGAAGCACATTTGCACCCATTGGCTCAAAAATGGTTAGCAAAAAAATGTTTAAAATGGCGGAAGATGGTTTGCAAATCATCTTAACTACACACAGCCCTTATTTTGTGGACTTAAATTATATTGAAGGTATTAACCTCATACGCAAAGATTCTGATACGACTTTAAACATAAATCAAAACGCTACTTCATTATATACTCATTGCCTTAAAACAGCATCTAATCCTCAAAAGACAAAAGAAGAAACCATAGTGCCATTTTATGCAAACAATTCTACATCACATATTTTATCTGGTTTTTTCGCCAATAGAATCGTCCTTGTTGAAGGTCCAACAGAGGAATTAGCTTTACCTATTTATTTTGAAAAACTTGGTTTTGACCCAACAGAATTTGGAATTGAAATCATAGGTGTTGGTGGAAAAGGCAATCTTGCTAAATGGTGGAGACTTTTTACTCTATATAAAATCCCAACTTTCATTTGTTTTGACAACGACTATAAAAAGGACGATGAAAAAGGGTTTAAACGTAAAGACGCATTAAAAGCAATCGGTATCAAAGATGAAGAACTGGACGGAATTTTAGGAATTGAAACATGGGCTATCTCTGACCGCTTCTGTGTTTTTGGAACAGACTTTGAAACAACAATGAGAGCTTCATTTGGAGACTATGCCGACAATGAAAAACAAACAATTGAAACACTTGGTAGCAGTTCAAAAAACTTAATTGCAAGGGAGACAGCTAAACTAATTAACCTACATGATGACAGCGAAGGAAAAACTCAAATGACCACCTTAATTGAACTCATTAAAAAATTGACAGTATAAAATGCCAACGCACCAAGCCAGGCACATTTGCAAGGCACACAAAGCCAACACACAAAAGCCAACCTTGCAAAAGAGCCTGCCTTGTGCCATCGCCCAGGAAACCCCGGGGAGAACACACACCCCACATTAAAGACCGAGGAGAAGGGCGAACGTACCACAGGGGGTTTGCTGCTATGCTGGCTGACGAATATATTCTCCTCTTTTTGTTCGCTATCAGCAGCAGTTCCAGCCGACGTAGTTCCCTTTTTTAGCTTTTTGTTGTTAACTTCATCTTCATATTTTCAATCAGCAGCGGTTCCGGGCTGGACGAGCAATGAATTCCAGCACAGCAGCAAGCCCTACCGTTACCAGCAAGCGTAGAAAGACCAACCAGACCTCCAACAAACAACCAAAAAACGGCAGACAATTTCTCTGTAACTTGACACAAACCGACCTGATTTTTCCGACACTCAAGCCGACCCCAATGGGTTTAAAAATTTTCCCCACCGCACATTTTAAAAATAATTTTAGCCAGCCGCACATTGGCACATTTGCAAAACCGCACGAGCCAACACACAAACCAAGTTTTACAAAAGAGCCAATTTTCCACGCTCAAAAAAATATATTGGACAAATATATCCACTATTCAAAAAAAGTACTTATCTTTGCACCGATAAAAAGTAAAATATGTTTTCAAAGGCTTGTGAATATGGTATTAGAGCATCAATTTTCATTGCAGAGCAATCTTTGCTTGACAGAAAAGTGAGCTTGAAGGATGTGGCAGAAGCTATTGAATCGCCCTCTGCATACACCTCCAAAATTTTGCAGCGACTATCCAAAAGCAACATTATCAATTCCGACAAGGGACCAACAGGTGGTTTTTCAATGGACAAAAGTGAATTGGAGAAAGTGAAATTAAGCTCTATTGTTTATGCAATTGATGGAGATACTGTTTATAATGGCTGTGGTTTGGGTTTGAAACGATGCAATGCGGATAAACCTTGTCCTGTACACAATCAATTTAAAGTGATTAGAGATGAACTTAAAAAAATGCTTGAAACTACTACTGTAAAAACTTTGGCAATGGATTTTGAGAAGGGCTTAACATTTTTAAAACGATAAAAAAATTTGAATAAATAGTGGACAATAATATCCAATATAAATAAGAAATGGAAACAAAAAATATATTCAGCGAATCGGGCATTATCCTCACACTATTGCTGATAGCAATACCAGTAATTATTGCTTCGATATTGGTAATCATTAAAGCCAAGAATGTTGTAAAGAATTTTTTAAAGAAAAAAGAACTAGAAAAATTCAATGAGTATTTGAAAAGTTTAAGTACCGAAGAAGTTCAAAGGTTAGAGCTACGAAAAAAAGAACTTGAATATTCTCTTTCTAATAATGAATTAGCTGGCGATACGACACCTATAGACGAAAAAGGATTAATTGACAATGTAAGCGAAGCAAGTTCATTGAGATTTATTGAACAAAAGAAGAAAAGTCAAGCAAGACCTTATATTGAACCAGACTTAACCAAACTCATTCTGTGGTATTTAGGTTGTGCCACTTTTTGGTTGTTGTTTGGAACTACTGTTGGTGAATATGTAGGGATTAAATTTGTTGCTCCAGATGTTGACCATTACAGTTGGTTGAGTTTTGGAAGATTACGACCTGTACACACTAACGCTGTATTTTGGGGCTGGGCATCTTTGGCAATGTTGGGCTTGGCATATTATGTTATTCCACGAGTGAGCAATGTGCCAATTGCAAGTATTAAAACGGGTTATCGAACTCTCATTCTCATAAACACTTCAGTTGTACTTGGTAGTTTGTTCCTAATGGCTGGCATCAACAATGGCGGTGGCGAATACCGGGAATACATTTGGCCAGTGATGGCGTTGTTTGGTATTGGTGTTATCATTTCGCTAAGAAATTTTTACAAAACCATAGCCATAAGAACAACCAAAGAAATTTATGTTTCTAATTGGTACATCATTTCTGCAATGATGTTTCTATTGGTGATTGCCGTAATTGCGTATTGGCCAAGTTGGCAAAATGGCTTAGGCGAAACAATTATACAAGGTTACTATATGCACCAAGGTGTGGGTATGTGGTTTATGCTTTTCAATCTCGGATTGATGTATTACTTCCTGCCTCAACAATTAAATAAACCTATATACTCTTATAGTTTAGGAATTCTGGCGTTTTGGGTGCAAATCCTTTTTATACTTTAATAGGAACACATCATTTCATTTTTAGTGCGATTCCTTGGTGGTTGCAAACTGTTGCCATTGTGGGAAGTGCAGGTATGATAATACCCGTTGTTGCAGGGACCACAAATTTCTTGATGACTTTCAAAGGATCTTGGCACAAACTGTCGGGCAGTTATACCCTTCCGTTTTATTTGATTGGTATCATATTCTACTTCACAGGTTCATTACAGGGAACTGCCGAAGCATTCAAGTTTACCAATTTGGTGTGGCATTTTACCGATTTTACTGTAGCTCATTCGCATCTCACAATGTATGGTATCATCTGCTTTATGCTTTGGGGTTTCATTTATACCGTTGTACCAAGATTGACAGGAAAAGAACCACCTCAAATTACCGTTGGTGCTCATTTTTGGTTGGCACTCATTGGATTGCTTTTCTATACATTCCCACTTATGTACGGTTCTACGCTCAGGGGATTGATGTGGATGGAAGGCACCAAATCATTTATTGAAAGTGTAGAATTGATGGCTCCGTATTGGCTTTGGCGTGCCATTGGTGGTTCATTGATGTGGCTTTCTCATATTTTGTTTGCCTACAACTTTTATGTAATGGTAAAAAGAAAGAAGAGATAGAAATACCCTCTTCGCCAAAAGACATTCTAAATGCAAAGGTGGCAATAGACAATCAAGAAGTAACAAATTAATATATACGAAATGGAATTTTTCGACAATCATAAAAAACTATTCAGAACAGCACTGGGACTATTTGTTGGTCTTACAATAGTTGTTGCCATAATGCCTGCCATCAACAATCAAGATAATAATGAACCATTGCCCGGCTATGAGCCATTAAGTCAAGAAGCTTATCTCGGTAAAAAAAGTTTTATCGCCAACGGATGTGTGGCTTGCCATACACAGCAAGTAAGAAATGTAGATATGGACAATATTTGGGGCAGCAGACCCGGAATACCAGCCGATTATGCAGGCATTTCGAGAACCGATTTTTGGCGTAACACTGCTACACTAATGGGTACAGAAAGAACTGGTCCCGATTTAACGAATATCGGTTCAAGACAACCGAGCTTGGCGTGGAATTTATTGCACCTCTACCAACCCAGAGCCGTAGTAGAAAAATCAATAATGCCAGCTTACCCTTGGCTATTTGAAGTGAAAAATGAGTTAGGCGAAAAAGATGTTGAAGTAGTAGTGCCTGATGCGTACAGAAAAGGAATTAGCGGAAGAATTGTTGCCACGCAAGAAGCACTCCAATTAGTAGCGTATCTCCAAAGCCTAAAACAAACGCCACTACCTGATGGTAAATTACCTATGGAATTTTTGTACAAGAAAAAAGAAATTCCTGTGGTAGTAAATGGAAATAATGCTAACCTACCTGATGGCAAATTATTGTACACTAATAATTGTATGAGTTGCCACCAAGCCAATGGCGAAGGACTTAAAGGTGCTTTCCCATCATTAAAGGGTAGCCCGATAGTTTTGGGTGATGATCTCGAGTTATTCGTTAATATTATAATGCTTGGTTATGATGCAAGACCAGAATATGCCGTAATGAATGCAGTAGGTACGGATAATAATCTCACTCCCGAAGAAGTAACTGCCATCATCAATCACGAAAAAACAAGTTGGGGCAACAACGCCAAAACCGTAACTCCTGAAGAAGTGAAAAAAATTATGGATTTTATAAAATTAACATCTAACAAATAACAAGATGAAAGTAAAAAATCTCATACCCGTATTTTTCATTTTTATAGCTCAAATAGCTATTGCTTGTCCTGTTTGCGAAAAGCAACAACCTAAAATAACGCAAGGATTAACCCACGGGGCGGGTCCGCAAAGTGATTGGGATTGGGTAATCATTGCCATTATTACGCTTATAACGGTTTTAACGCTGATTTACTCAATAAAATACCTGCTAAAACCCGGTGAGAAAAATGATGACCATATCAAACAATCAATCTTAAGCAATTAAATAAGATGGAAGAATATAAAAGCAAAATCAAACTTTTTGTGGATGATGAACAACAACCCATAGCGGAGTTGATTCCACCGGTGCAATTTGATTTGGACACCAGCAAATTAACAGATGGCGAGCACACATTAAAACTCATTAGCAAATCACCCACAGGTAGAGAAGGTATAAGGAAAATAAAATTTATTGTCAAAAATGGCCCTGCTATCTCCGTAGAAGGATTGAGTGATAATGGCGTAGTTGACGGAGTTATTCCGCTGATGATAAACGCTTATGACAAAGGCAATCAAAAGAAATTCCTTATTGAAGGTAGTGAAACTCCGCAAAGTATCCCGAGTTGGCTTTGGATTTTGCTCATTGCTTTTTTGGGTTGGGCAGCATTTTATACCATCACAAATTTTAGTTTGTAATTCAATAAAATAGAAATGGAAAACAAGGAAATTTGGTTAGAAACATTAATCACAAACTCGCCTCAAGAAGGACGAGAACTGGCTATAAAAATGGCAAGAAAATCTATTGCAACCATACAAACAAATGCCGAAACAAGGAATAATATGCGAAGCGATTATGCAAATGATACTGCACAACTTATTGCTTCTGCCAATGTAATTGCCATAGAGTTTCAAACCATAGCAGCAGCTAATAATTATTGGAAGAAACAATGAAGAAGTAAAATATAAATCCAAAATTAAAAAAAATGGAAACAAAATCAGAAACAATGACCAATAATTGGTTTGACAAACAGGCTCAATCTTTTGAAGTAAACAGGTTTGGAGCAATGGCACTAATGATGACTGCTCAGAGCTGTTGGGGTTCTATTGCTGCAATGTATGCATTGCAGGCAGACAATATCGCACTACTTGCTATCTGTGCTGCTGTAACTATGGCATCAAACTCCGCCTTCATTGCGCAAAGCCCTGCAAAATGGTGTTTGGTGATTTTTTACACTAGTGTAGTTGCCAACCTAATCATTCTACTCTTAACTATTTTCTAAAATGAAAGACATAATAAATCTTGATGATGTAAAATTGGTAGTGGATTGTTTTTACGAAAAAGTCCGTCAAGACGACCAATTGAAAGATGTTTTTAACAATGTCATCCAAGACCGTTGGCCAGCGCATTTAGAAAAAATGTACCGCTTTTGGCAAACTGTTTTGTTGGATGAACACACCTATTATGGAAGTCCGTTTGTGCCTCACGCAAAACTTCCTGTTGGCATTGAGCATTTCAACCAATGGTTAAAACTTTTTTACGAAACGGTGGATGAAAATTTTGAAGGTGAAAAAGCAGAACGAATGAAATGGCAAGGGCAACGAATGGCAGAAATGTTTCATTCAAAAATTGAGTATTACAAAAACAATCCTTCAATTCCATTGCTATGACCGTAGTAAAAATGCCCATAGCACTTACTTGCACTTTCCTATGGATTGGGTTTGTCTGTGCAATCAGCTTTATGGAAGCCTGGCTAAAATTCCGTGCTCCTGGAATTACCGTGCCTTTAGGCTTGGGTATTGGCAGATTGGTTTTTAATGCCCTCAATAAAGTCGAATTGGTGTTTGCTCTGGTGATTATCATCAACATCTTTTGGAATACAACAGAAATTCTAAAATGGCAAAACCTTGCTTTTGCAATACCTCTAACGCTTTTATTTATACAAACATTTTGGCTCTTACCCGCTCTGGATGCACGAGCAGAATTACATATACAAGGTCAAATTGTACCTCCTTCCAATCTGCATTTTTATTATGTAGGACTAGAACTCGTTAAAGTAGCGAGTCTAACAATTTTTGGTATAACACTTTTTAAGAACACAACAATATGAGCAACGAAAAAATCATCAATGATATTGAAAATAAATATCAGCAATTGGGCGAAAACCCAGAAACGTATCTAAAAGGATTGCTTCACGCAAAACCCATCAACTATTGGGATTATGTAGAAGCCGATACACTACTCTCCTTGCAAAAACCGAGAACCAATTTTAAAGACGAAGAAATCTTTATAATGTATCATCAAGTAACGGAACTATTCCTAAAAATGATGGTTCACGAAATAAAGCAATTGGTTTATGAACCTTTTAATGAATCTGTATGGTTAGAAAAATTAGACCGTTTGAACCGATACACAAATATGCTCATTGGCTCGTTTGATGTAATGAAATACGGAATGAATTATGACGACTACAATACTTTTCGCAGCAGTTTAACCCCAGCAAGTGGTTTTCAGTCTGTCACATTTAGACTGATAGAAATCTATTGCACCCGATTAGAAAACCTCATCAACGAAGAAGGTAAAAATCGAATTGGAGAAAACCCAAGCACAACCGATTATTTTGAACATATCTACTGGAAAGATGCTGGATTGAATAGAAAAACAGGCAAAAAATCACTCACGCTTTTGCAGTTTGAAGAAAAGTATTTAGACCGATTAGTTGCAATGGCAAACAAAACGAAAGGCGCAACATTGGAAGATAAAATTTTGAAAACGCAAAATTGTTCGGAAGCATTGAAAATGAAATTGAAAGAGTTTGACCATTTGTACAATGTGGCTTGGCCTTTAGTTCATTTGGAAACAGCTCAACATTATCTCGACCTAAAAGGTGAAAACAAAGCAGCGACAGGTGGCAGCGAATGGAAAAAATATCTGCATCCAAAGTTTCAGCAGCGTAAATTTTTCCCAACACTTTGGAACAATGACGAAATAACCAATTGGGGAAATAACAAATAACATTTAAAACAAAATAAAATGAATATTCAAGAAAATAACATTATCGGAGAATTGGTGGCACAAGATTACCGTGCAGCTTCAGTTTTTAAAAAATATGGCATCGACTTTTGTTGTCAAGGCAATCGTACTATCCAAGATGCTTGTGAAGCTAAACAAATTGACGCATCTTCGGTAGTAACCGATTTAAACGAAGCTAATAAAGCAACTTCAGAAAGTGCCATCGATTATCAATCTTGGCCTATAGACCTTATGGCGGATTACATAGAGAAAAAACACCACCGATATGTGGAAGACAAAACGCAAGAAATAAAACCTTATCTCGAAAAAATTTGCCGAGTGCACGGTGATCGTCATCCTGAGCTTTTAGAAATTAATGAACATTTTAATGCGACCGCCAGTGAATTAGCAGCTCATATGAAAAAAGAAGAATTGATTTTGTTTCCGTTTATTCGCAAAATGGCAAAGGTGAAACAAGAAAACACCAAACTAGAAGCACCACATTTTGGCACAGTAGAAAATCCTATTCAAATGATGATGCACGAACATACTACCGAAGGAGAACGCTTTAGAAAAATAGAAGCCCTGAGCGACAGCTACACACCTCCAATGGATGCTTGCAATACCTATCGAGTAACATTTGCCTTGTTAAAAGAGTTTGAAGCCGATTTGCATTTACACATTCATTTAGAAAACAACATTTTGTTTCCAAAAGCCATTGAGCTTGAAAAACAATTAAGTAATGCCTAATCCCATTAAAAGAAAAGAAGCCCTTAAACCTTTAAGCCGTGACCACCATCACGGCTTATTGCTCTGTTGGAAAATAAGGCAAGGCATCAAGCTAAATGTTGAGCCTGAAAGAATAAAAAAGTATCTTGATTGGTTTTGGATGAGTTATTTAAAACCACATTTTGAAATAGAAGAACAATATGTATTTCCTATTTTAGGTATTGAAAACGAGTTGGTAAAACAAGCACTTGCCGAACATAGAACGTTAAAACGTCTTTTTGAAAATGAAGATGACCTTTCCAAAACCAATAGTTTGATTGAAAAAGAACTAGAGATGCATATTCGCTTTGAAGAACGGGTGCTTTTTAACGCAATACAGTCATTAGCAAGCAGTGAGCAATTGATCCAAATAGAAATTGATTGTGAAGATAAGTGTTTTTATGAAAACCTATCAGATCCTTTTTGGGAATGACGAGAAGTACCATAAAAATTACCGTTCTTGAAAATGGCACAGAACAAACCATTAAAACCTACAAAGGTGAGTATCGAAATTTAATGGAATTGTTAAAGGATAAACTCTATTTTGATTGTTTTGGCGAATGTGGCGGAATGGGCAGGTGTGCTACTTGCATTGTACACGTAACTGAATTACAAGGAAGTTCAGTAATAAAAGATAGGAATGAACCTGTAACACTTGCAAGATATGGTTTTGAAGATAATCCAAGCATTCGACTTTCTTGTCAATTGTTAGTTTCGGCATATCTGGACGGGGCAATAGTTTCGGTTTTAGAAGAAAATTGAAGCATTTTTCAAAATCCAGATAAAACAATCTAACTGAACGCATTAAAAACTTTAAAATAATTTGCATAGTAAGGATTCCTTACTATATTTGCAGCGGCAATAATGCCAACCATAATAAAATAATTAAACAAATGGCAAAATCAATTTTCTATCACGCAGGATGTCCAGTATGCGTGAGTGCAGAGCACGACATCATCAACCTTATGGGTCAAGACAATGTAGAAGTAGTTCACTTCGGTAATGACAAATCAAGAATTGCGGAAGCGGAAAAAGCAGGTGTAAAATCTGTTCCAGCTTTGCTAACACCAAACGGCAATGTATTACACATCAATTTTGGTGCGTCTATGGCTGACGTAAAAGGCTAAAAAAATTGCCCTGCATTGTTAGGATTCCTATCTTTGCAGGGCATTTTCTATGAACAATCACTAACAAATGAGAATCATAAGTAGTATAGCAATAATATTGTTTGCATTTACTGCAAACGCACAAAACAATAATACAATAAAAATGAAAGTAGCAGTTTGGGACACCTATGTAACAAAAAAAGATGGTAGCATAATGCACTTCGACATTATCGCACCCGAAGAAATTAAAGACACAACCGTAATTTACGGTTATGGTAGAGAATATTTAAAAACCAAAGGACAAGAAGGTCAACCCTTAACATCAAAAGAATGTCGATTCTGCCACATCGAAACAGTGCGGCCCCAATGGGAAGTGGAAATCAAACAAAAAGGGTATTTCATTATTGAGATGGAAAATTGTAAATAAATGAAACATTCCTCTTTTAACTTAAACGAGCAAAACCAAAAAATTGAAAGTCGCATTGTTGTGGCTTTGGAACGAATTTCTGAAGCATTCAGAGTATTACTTTGGAATGAAAGCAAAGAAAACTCATTAAGTCCGATACAAATTCAAATTTTAATTTTCATTTATTTCCACTCGCTGGAAAAGTGTAAAGTAGGATATTTGGCTGATGAGTTCAATATGACAAAAGCTACAATAAGCGATAGCGTAAAAATTTTGCTTTCAAAAGAATTAGTAACCAAGGAGACTGACCCCATTGATACTAGGAGTTTTTCGCTATCACTCACAAATGAAGGAAAGAAAATAGCAAAGAAGGCATCATTATTTGCTTCATCATTAGAACAACCCATTGAAAAACTGACACAGGAACAAAAAACAATAATGCTTAATGGATTGCTGAAATTGATTTATGACCTAAACAAATCAGGCATCATCACTATTCAAAGAATGTGTTTTTCTTGCTCTAACTATCAACTTGAAAAAGGTGTTCACTACTGCAAACTTTTGAAAAGTCAACTTGCCGAAAACGAATTGAGAATAGATTGTCCGGAACACAAATTGCAGCTATGAGTTTAATTGTTGAAAATTTAGCCAATATTAAACTACGAATAAAAAATGCAGCCGAATTTTCAGGCAGAAACTTCAATGATATTAAACTTCTATTAGCAACTAAAACTGTTTCGGCTCAAAATATTATTACTGCAATTGAATCAGGAGAAACACTGATTGGAGAGAATAAAATACAAGAGCTGAAAGGCAAATATGAAGAACTGAAAAACACACCACACCAAACCAATTTCATAGGACATCTTCAAACTAATAAAATCAAAGAAGTTATTAAATATGCTGACTGCATACAATCGGTTGACAGGTTGGAATTAGCTGAAAAATTGCAAAAGAGATTAGAATTTGAAAATAGAACCTTAGATATTTTTATCCAAGTTAACACCTCTTATGAAGCAAGTAAGTATGGTATTTCACCCGAAAATGCTTTGACCTTTGCTCAACAAGTTAAACAACTTGACAGACTAAATATTAAAGGTTTAATGACCATCGGACTTTTTTCTGCGGAAACAGAAAAAGTTCGCAAGTGCTTTCAATTACTAAAGAACATTCAGATACGAATGTTAGAAAAAGACTTACCTGTTTACGATTTATCAATGGGAATGAGTAACGATTTAGAAACAGCCATTGAAGAAGGCTCAACGATTATTCGTGTTGGAACTGCAATATTTGGCAGACGACCTTATCCAGACAGCTATTATTGGAATGACAACAAAGAAGCCAACCCACAGTTGTAAGCACATTTGCAATTCACACAAGCCAATGCTCAATCCAAAAATTGCAAAAGAGCTTCCACCTTTCCCGACCGAAAAATTATTTTTTAAAATTTCCTTCCTTTTAAAATTTTTAAACCCGCCAACCCTCAGCCGACACAAAAGCAGTAAACGGCCAGCAAAACACTTATCAGACCTTATTTCCAAGACACTGAAGACAGAACGCCAGCTGGTAACAGCGGTTTGGCGTAATGGCGGCTGACGTGCTTCGTATGACAGTTTTTCGTAAATTTGAACTGTGTGCTTCGTATCAACATTAGTGGTGTAAATCCGCCACTACGCCAAGCCGCAAAACGTTATGCGCAATCCAAATTAGTGGTTTACATTTCAGAAACGATGAGCAAGTTTCCTAAATTAGACTCAGGACAGTTTGCAGTTCTTATGGCTGATGGAGCAACGGGACATGTACTTCTAGAATCAGGCAAATTATCGACAGGTGAGACGGATCAAGTATACAAAGTATTTTCAGATCTGGAACTAGCTAAGAGTTATGTAACCATGATGCAAAAAGGCAATGATAAATTGGAGTTTGTTATAAAAGACCATAATCAAAACTTAGTCGAATATATTAAAGCACCTCGTTGGATTTAGACTTCGACGAGCTGACTGATTTACTAGCTTGCGTATTTTGAATTCAATGCCTTATTATTTAAAATGAAATCTAAGTAAGTTAGGTTATCAGTTGGATTTCTTTGTTTGAATTATAGGACCTTGACCGAAGACGCGTGTGCGCATAACATCGGGTTTGGCGCAATGGCGGCTATCCGAACATATACTGATCGTCCCGTTCGCTAATCAGCTTCAGCTACAGGCCATCCGGAATTCTAATAAACAAACAATAAATTTTTAACCTTATACTTAATCGGGGGTGGTAGCTCCAGGCTGACGGATCACAGAATACCGCCACAGCGCCAAGCCCCGCTCGTTGCCTGCAATTTTAAAACACAGTCGCTTCTTATTTTGAGAGAAATTCCTTGTTGAACTATGACATTAAAAGACATTGAACTAACAGAAAGTAACCATTTTGTAGCAATGGAATATTATATGTTGGTACTTAATAGAACATACTTGATTCTGCTAATAAATAACAAACTAATCGGACTACTTGGCAATGGCTTAATTAGCTTAGAGGCAAAGGGCGACATTTTTTCATCCAAAATCGCAAACTCGTTATCAGTTCGTGGTGATTTAAGGAATCCCCATTCCTATCTTAAAGAAAAGTATATACGGAATATTGAAAACATCAATTTACTTGATGGATCTATCCTAAAAAAAGGCTTCTCTAATTTTATCATTGACAAAGAAAGAATCAAAGATGCATGGTATGATCCAAGTAAGAAATGGGGAATGGGCTATTATCCACATGACGGGAAAGTCTATATTAAAACTAACAAGAGGAAGACTAGAGAATTTATTATACTTGGAAATCAGTCAGGAGCGGACATTGTAAATCGGATATTACCAAAGTAAAACTGCAGGCAACATCGGGTTTGGCGCAAGCCGCCTGCGTGCTCGCTCGGCCTTTAACAGCTAAAGAAATGTTGTAGGCCTGCGCGGTAAGTTTTCCTAAATTTATGGCGGCCAGCGCCAAGCCCTGCTCGTTGCATGCAATTATATTTGACGACTCATTATGACAGGCGACCATACCCAACACGACAAAGAAGCCAAGCAGGCAATTCTCGAAAACATTGAAAAATATGGTTGTCATTTGGCGCTCCTAGAAGCTGACAATTATTTACCGCCGTTTGTCTATTCCATCGGACTATTTAAGAAATTTGAACATCCTGAAATCATTTGTTTTGGATTAAAAACAGAGGTAATGGCCTCAATTCTAAACCATGCATGTGATTTGGTTAAAGCTGGAGAAAAGCTGGTTCCTAATAAACGTTATTCGGGTTTCCTCGAAGGATACGATATTCAATTTTAATAGTTGACAAGGAGTTTTACCCAAACTATGTCGGTTATGCGGGCTGGTTTTATGACATGACCTTTGATTTTCCAGTACTACAACTAGTTTGGCCAGACAAGCAACATAATTTTCCATGGGACGAAGAATTCAATTCCGAATGGAAATTTAAACAACCTTTGTTAGACAGAGATACAGACTTTAAATTTTTGAAGAGCGGCGTTTAGGAGTTTATACGACCAGTCAAGCTTTAAATGGTGACCCAATTCTATATGTATATCATAACATTAACGGTGATTGGCAATTTCACACTAGCTTAGAACCAAACTTAGATGACGCAATACTGGTTAGCTTAGAGGAGATCACAAAACTTGACCCAACAACAAATGAACTGTATCATTTGCCGTTTGGATGGCGGGCTTGGCGAGACAATAAAGACCTTGAATGGAAGTGTGAAAAATGGGAAGACGAAGAATAACTGCATGCAACATTGGGTTTGGCGAAATGGCGGCTTCCGAACATATCCTGATCTGTAGTTCCCTGATCAGCTTCAGCCAGGAGCGACCACGTTACCAAACAGAAATATTCGTAAATTCAGCGTTAAACACACTTAGGAGCCAAGGCGCCGGGCAGACGGAATGCTAATACCGCCACTTCGCCAAGCCCTGCTCGTTAGGTGCCATTAATAATCCATCCATGTTTTTCAACTTTGTCGCTAGTAACTATTTCACTCTAAATTCCTTAAACACAGTGGAGAGTTTTGTCGACAACTTTCAAGACTTTCAAACGGTTTGGCTACAGGATGAGAATGAACTCAATTCACTCTTCACTCTTATGGGACTACCAGAAATAACTGGCTCGGACATATCCAACTTACAGTTTCCTAAATATTGGGACTTGACAGCTTACAAATTACCCGAATTAGACAGCGACCAATTTGACAAGTTTTATGAAAATTGGATACAAATATCCGGGAGAGACAATAATATGAACGAATACGGAAGTTTAATTTTCTTACAGGGACTCAGTACACAATGGAACAAACTTAAATATCGATTAGTTATTAAAGAGACATCAAACGGCACCTAACATCGGGTTTGGCGCAATGGCGGCTTTCCGAACATATACTGATCGTCCCGTTCGCTAATCAGCTTCAGTTACATGCCATACTTATTTCTATTGAACAACCGCTAAATTTGTAACATTATACTTTATCGGGAGCGGCAGCACCAGGCAGACGGATCACAGAATACCGCCACAGCGCCAAGCCCCGCTCGTTAGGTGCCATTAATAATCCATCCATGTTTTTCAACTTTGTCGCTAGTAACTATTTCCTCTAAATTCCTTAAACACAGTGGAGAGTTTTGTCGACAACTTTCAAGACTTTCAAACGGTTTGGCTACAGGATGAGAATGAACTCAATTCACTCTTCACTCTTATGGGACTACCAGAAATAACTGGCTCAGACATCCAACTTACAGTTTCCTAAATATTGGGACTTGACAGCTTACAAATTACCCGAATTAGACAGCGACCAATTTGACAAGTTTTATGAAAATTGGATACAAATATCCGGGAGAGACAATAATATGAACGAATACGGAAGTTTAATTTTCTTACAGGGACTCAGTACACAATGGAACAAACTTAAATATCGATTAGTTATTAAAGAGACATCAAACGGCACCTAACATCGGGTTTGGCGCAATGGCGGCTTTCCGAACATATACTGATCGTCCCGTTCGCTAATCAGCTTCAGTTACATGCCATACTTATTTCTATTGAACAACCGCTAAATTTGTAACATTATACTTTATCGGGAGCGGCAGCACCAGGCAGACGGATCACAGAATACCGCCACAGCGCCAAGCCCCGCTCGTTAGCTGCAATCCCATTCACCATGCAAGACATCATCAAAAAATATTTAAAGCCCGATTCTGGTGACATAGAAATTCCTGACACTGAGAAAGAGAAACTTAAACTAGCCAGAGCATTGTTAGGATATTCAATTGTTCATAAACTCGATTATTGGCTGGACACAGCAAAAGACTTTGTTGAGAATAAGGAACCAAAGGAATCCCTTTTGCGAGACAATGAATTCAGTCGCAACGATAAATCATTTAGGGACACTTTCACTAAACTTGACAAGCGGACACAGGAATTAATAATTAAGTTAGTGAACTCAACAGCAACCGGAATCATATTTAGCATGTTGACAAATATTGATCAATTTGATTTTGGAGAACTCACTTTGTCTTTAAAGCCGAAATCCGCAGAGACCACGGTAATAAAGATCTCTTCCGACACACAAGACCTTCATGATGACCTTGCCGAATGGATTTATACATTTAGCAAATTCAAAGACGATCTCGTAGAAAAAGAAGAAAGTAAGAATTGGATTTCATATAGAATTAAATAGTAAGGAGCCACAAAATAAATTATCAAGAAATGCAGCTAACATTGGGTTTGGCAAAATGGCGGCTTCCGAATATTTCCTGATCAACAGTTCCCTGATCAGCTTCAGCCAGGAGCGACCACGTTGCCAAACAGAAAAACTCGTAAATTCAGCGTCAAACAAACTCAGGAGCCAAGGCGCCGGGCAGACGGAATGCTAAACCGCCACTTCGCCAAGCCCTGCTCGTTAGGCGTAATGCTAGCATACTTTCACATATGAATTTCCGCTTTAACTGGAAACACATTTTATTTCATTTTCTAGGACTCTGGTTCTTCAGCTACGGTTTTATGGTACTTTCTTACCTTCAGAATGTAGAAGTTGCAGAGATAGTTAGGCTTTCAAATGACAAAATCCAGATCAAAAGCGCTCAAAGTCTTAGTAAAATAGTAGTATCCATGGCTATTGCTTTCGTTATTGGATACTTAATAGCTTTAGTAATTTCATTTATCGTTTCAAAAAAATTCAAAGGCTCCTGGATTAACACCTTAATAGCCTTTATAGTCTTTTTCGTTTTGATGAAACTGGATCTGACAGGTTGGGCTGTAGCCAAAGAAGTTTTTCTTTTCCCCGGCAGTTTCTTTAATGGTTGGAAATTCCATTTACTAAACGGAACCATTCTAATTGGTTTTGGCATTTTCTTCATATTTGGAATTAAATTCTTCTATAATAATCCAAGAATTGGCAAATCTTCCAAATCACCGCAATACGCCTAACATTGGGTTTGGCAAAATGGCGGCTTCCGAATATATCCTGATCTGTAGTTCCCTGATCAGCTTCAGACAGGAGCGACCACGTTACCAAACAGAAAAATTCGTAAATTCAGAGTTAAACACACTCAGGAGCTAAGGCGCCGGGCAGACGGAATGCTATTACCGCCACTTCGCCAAGCCCTGCTCGTTGTGCGTCACTTAAATCGACGACCTAAAAAACTTAAAATCATTTGCCACAAGACCAAGAAATATTCAATCTTGACAAATTTATTTGGACACAGGACGATTATGAGCTAATGGGTTGGCACGACTGTAGCATTTATGGTTTGACCTTTTTACCTTTTGACGAAAAAGGAACCACAAACTTGGTGTTTGATATTGACTACATTTTCAAATGGGTTAATCCAACTAAACCAGGACAACCATTCTCTTTTTGGGTCTCACCTTGTACTCTAATATTTAAAGACACTTTTGATTTGACAATAAATGTTGATAGCAGAGGCGGCACAAACCAATATGTTTGAAATAGCCGACCTCACTTTAGTTGAGAAAGTTGAGCAAGAAAAAACAATTGGATATACGAGTGGAATATTGATTTGCAAGAAGGGCATATAAAACTAAAATCGTCAGGATTTGACCAAATTGTAAGACAAAAACCAATCTATACTGATGGACAAACTCTGACACTTGAACAAAGAAATGGAATTAGCTTTAATCAGACACCAGCCAGCATCTGATCAAAGCGAACGCACAACATCGGGTTTGGCGCAATGGCGGCTTTCCGAACATATACTGATCGTCCCGTTCGCTAATCAGCTTCAGTTACAGGCCATTCGATTTCTTATGAACAACAGCTAAATTTGTAACCTTATACTTGATCGGGGGCAGCAGCTCCAGGCTGACGGAACACAGAATACCGCCACAGCGCCAAGCCCCGCTCGTTAGCTGCCATAAACAGACACTTACAATTTGCAGACATCCAAAAAAATAGCACTGGTCTTTATCTCTCTTGAAGTGCTATGCGGAGTTCTTGGCGGAATTATTTACATTAATACCCCAGAGAACTCAACTGACACTTTGTCGAACTCTATATTTAGTTTTTATATGATACTAAATGGAATTTTCTTTGGAACCACAATAGTCCTAGGAATTATTAATAGTTTCATTTTGAAAAGGGTTAACAGGATATTGGGCTCTTTGGTTTTATCCTTTACAATGGGTATAGCCTTTTTGCTAATTCATGCACTAATGATGCACATTCCTCTATTCGCATTTTTTTCGCTCCTTGGGTTTATCGCAGGTTTTAATATTTACCTTTTAAAACAGCCTCGAATTGTAGTCGTCGAACAAATGACAGCTACGCAAAGCACAAACAACGGCAGCTAACATTGGGTTTGGCGCAATGGCGGCTTTCCGAACATATTCTGATCGTCCCGTTCGCTAATCAGCTTCAGCTACAGGCCATCCGGATTTCTAATGAACAACCGCTAAATTTGTAACCTTATACTTGATCGGGGGTGGTAGCACCGGCCTGACGGATCACAGAATACCGCCACAGCGCCAAGCCCCGCTCGTTGTAGGCAATAAACAGAACGGTCTTAAGCCTGAGAAGCGTAGAGACTCTGTATATGATTTCAAAATATCCAAAAGTAAAAGATTGTAGCTTAATTGGCGAATATCCTGCATTAGTCAAATCTGGCGGAGGATATGTGTGGGATGAAGTTTTAGAATATCGAGTTTGGTGTCATCCAGAAAATGGAGCTCCCGATATTGAAAATGGTGACGACTACTATTATTTCTTCAAAACATACGAGGAAGCACTTCAATTCTCTGAAGGCAACCTAGGAACAGAATTGCCCGTAGCACTAATACTACAAGAAGAGTATATTGACGAACCAGAACCTGGTAAATATATTCATGTAAAGGCCCAAAGATTGACTGAGTGGCCTGTCGAATTCTTAAGCCGTCCGAAAAAGAAATGCCAAACCATTCCAAACTTTCTTTCTCCTAATGCTCCGAGTAATCGACTTGAAATATTAAGAGGACAAGCCTAATACTGCCTACAACATCGGGTTTGGCGCAATGGCGGCTTTCCGAACATATACTGATCGTCCCGTTCGCTAATCAGCTTCAGTTACAGGCCATCCGGATTTCTAATGAACAAACCATAAATTTGTAACCTTATACATGATCGGGGGTGGTAGCACCAGGCTGACGGAACACAGAATACCGCCACAGCGCCAAGCCCTGCTCGTTGGGCGAAACTTTAAACTACATCCTTCTCCGTAATGAAACAAATTCTGACACTTATATCATTATTCTTTTTCTCTCAGACTTTTGGACAAATAGATAATAGAAGTCAGCCAGACAGCATTTACCAAAACAGAAAAGTAAAAAAAATTTATAGATTCTGTCGTTTACTATGACAAATCGTACCGTGTTAATAACCGCTATTATTATTACGACACAAATGGTGTTTTGACCAATGTAAAATATTACGAAGCTCATTTTGAGACACCAGTCAGCGAAACCAACTATTACTCTAATCCTTTTCGCACAACAACAACTCGACGAAATGATACGATGATACTTTATTGCAAGACTAAAGAATATGAGAAAGGTTTTTATGTAAATAAATTTTATGGCTATTATTATGAAGCAAAACTCAAAACTAAAGTTAGCGTCTACCAAGGTGACACATTAAAATATCAATACTCGGACTATTCTGACATGCAAAGATTTGAAGACACAGAGACAATCAAAATACTTATAACTTAAAAGGACAACTTATAACTTCGGACATTAACTCAGTATTTATGACTAATAAGACATCAAGATATAAACTCACTTACGGCTATTATTCAAATGGACTTTTAAAGAGTATTCGTGGTTATGTTCCGGAATTTTTCAAGTACGAATTCTATGACTAAAAAGCTTCGCCCAACATTCGGTTTGCTGCTATGCTGGCTGACGTAGTAACAATCGGCTGCAAATCTCTATCATCTTCAGTCCGGGCTCGACGTTCAATTTTCAACTTTAGTTCATAACTTCAACTTCAGTTTTTTAAATCGGCTTTTGTTCCGGGCTGGACAATCAATGAATTCCAGCACAGCAGCAAGCCGTGGACGTTGTGCGTCACTTAAATCGACGACCTAAAAAACTTAAAATCATTTGCCACAAGACCAAGAAATATTCAATCTTGACAAATTTATTTGGACACAGGACGATTATGAGCTAATGGGTTGGCACGACTGTAGCATTTATGGTTTGACCTTTTACCTTTTGACGAAAAAGGAACCACAAACTTGGTGTTTGATATTGACTACATTTTCAAATGGGTTAATCCAACTAAACCAGGACAACCATTCTCTTTTTGGGTCTCACCTTGTACTCTAATATTTAAAGACACTTTTGATTTGACAATAAATGTTGATAGCAGAGGCGGCACAACCAATATGTTTGAAATAGCCGACCTCACTTTAGCTGAGAAAGTTGAGCAAGAAAAAAACAATTGGATATACGAGTGGAATATTGATTTGCAAGAAGGGCATATAAAACTAAAATCGTCAGGATTTGACCAAATTGTAAGACAAAAACCAATCTATACTGATGGACAAACTCTGACACTTGAACAAAGAAATGGAATTAGCTTTAATCAGACACCAGCCAGCATCTGATCAAAGCGAACGCACAACATCGGGTTTGGCGCAATGGCGGCTTTCCGAACATATACTGATCGTCCCGTTCGCTTATCAGCTTCAGCTACAGGCCATCCGGATTTCTAATGAACAAACAATAAATTTGTAACCTTATACTTGATCGGGGTTGGCAGCACCAGGCTGACGGAACACAGAATACCGCCACAGCGCCAAGCCCCGCTCGTTGCCTGTAATGTTTTATCGACACCATATTCAAGTTTGGCACTCAATGTTATCAGAAAGAGAAATAATTATAAATAAAGTTGCTCAGGAAAAATTAACTCTTGACGATGGTTTGCAGTGGTTCAAAAAAGCGATCCGAAGGAACACAGAAGTATTCTTGCATGGCTTCGAATCTATTTAGAGCAATCACATCCTGACCAAAAATTGATTGAAGAGAGTTTAGGAAAGGTACCTCTTAAACCTACTATGACACCTATAGTTTTATTCAGGACTCATCCTTATAAAGCAGCTGCAATGACTGCCTGTGACCTGCCAGACAATGAACTTGAGAAAACATTTATAACTTTGTTGACACTTTTTAAGTATGCAGACACAAGACGACGAGAGGTGTTTTGCAAAGGTGGCTGCATTCACGAATGGCATAACCTAGATAAGAAAGCTAATATATCTGAAAATCGACTATTGACAAGAATAAAGAAATTCTTTGGTTGACAGAATAACACTACAGGCAACATTGGGTTTGGCGAAATGGCGGCTTCCGAACATATCCTGATCTGTAAATCCCTGATCAGCTTCAGCCAGGAGCGACCACATTACCAAACAGAAATATTCGCAAATTCAGCGTTAAACACACTTAGGAGCCAAGGCGCCGGGCAGACGGATTGCTAATACCGCCACTTCGCCAAGCCCTGCTCGTTAGCTGCAATTTAAAATGAGACTCCTTTCTTCAATAATTGTCATATTCGCCTTATTCTCTACCACTTGCTCAAATAAACCCGAGAAAACAAGGATTGTTGAAATGACCATTATTGAGACTCCAGAGACAAGGGCATTCATCAATTTTTGGATAGAATTTTCTTCAAAATATAATTCCCTAGACACAACCTCGATTAAAAGTATAGCCTTGGATTCCATTTGGCTTTGGGGGGAAATAACATCATCTAAGGAATTTATGAACAGATATTATACCGGTTATTCAACCTCTAAATTTGCTGGAATTCTCGACACAAACAAGGCTGTATATAGCTCAATTGGATGTCATCCTTCGCCACCAGTTGCAGATGCTATCAAGCGGCAATACTCAAAAGCTTGCAATTGTGAAACAGTATTAGTTGTTCAAGATACCACAGGCTCATTAGTCAACGGAATTGAGTTTTCATTTCTACAAACTAGCAAAGGATATCGATTATTTGGACTACAATATTCCAGCAGGTACTGGCGTTTTGACAACTCTATTGTAGACACTACAACGATAGAGCAATAAAATCTGCAGCTAACATCGGGTTTGGCGCAATGGCGGCTTTCCGAACATACACTGATCGTCCCGTTCGTTACTGAGCTTCAGTCACTGGCCATCCGTAATTCTAATGAACAAACTATAAATTTGTAACCTTATACTTGATCGGGGGTGGTAGCTCCAGGCTGACAGAACACAGAATACCGCCACAGCGCCAAGCCCCGCTCGTTGTGTGCCATTTTAAGTCGCAAAAAATTACCCGGCATTTTGAGATTATTTATATTGTGCATAAGTCTTGTAATAAATATTTCTGGATTAACACAGAATATTGACACTAAGGATATATCAAATCCTGACTCCTTAAAATTGGTCAAATTTACTGTCAGATTCCATCTCAGCACACTTGACAAAGACGATGCTGCAGTTTTAAAAGGGTATGTAGTAAATATTGACTACGACAGGGCGAAGCGTTTGGATGGGAAAAAAATCAGAATTACCGGATATGTAAGCGTTATTTATTCATCACTAGAAAGGAAACCAGGTATGCCAATACCGCAAGGTCGACAAGGGCCATATAAATTTATAGAATCCCCTATTATTGAGATCGTTAAATAAACAATATAAGTTACGTTGTCATTTTCAGTAAAAAATAGAAATTTCGCTTAAGATGCAACGGCACACAACATCGGGTTTGGCGCAATGGCGGCTTTCCGAACATAAACTGATCGTCCCGTTCGCTATTCAGCTTCAGCTACAGGCCATCCGGAATTCTAATGAACAAACAATAAATTTGTAACCTTATACTTGATCGGGGGTGGCAGCACCGGGCTGACGGATCACAGAATACCGCCACTGCGCCAAGCCCCGCTCGTTATGCGCAATCCAAATTAGTGGTTTACATTTCAGAAACGATGAGCAAGTTTCCTAAATTAGACTCAGGACAGTTTGCAGTTCTTATGGCTGATGGAGCAACGGGACATGTACTTCTAGAATCAGGCAAATTATCGACAGGTGAGACGGATCAAGTATACAAAGTATTTTCAGATCTGGAACTAGCTAAGAGTTATGTAACCATGATGCAAAAAGGCAATGATAAATTGGAGTTTGTTATAAAAGACCATAATCAAAACTTAGTCGAATATATTAAAGCACCTCGTTGGATTTAGACTTCGACGAGCTGACTGATTTACTAGCTTGCGTATTTTGAATTCAATGCCTTATTATTTAAAATGAAATCTAAGTAAGTTAGGTTATCAGTTGGATTTCTTTGTTTGAATTATAGGACCTTGACCGAAGACGCGTGTGCGCATAACATCGGGTTTGGCGCAATGGCGGCTATCCGAACATATACTGATCGTCCCGTTCGCTAATCAGCTTCAGCTACAGGCCATCCGGAATTCTAATAAACAAACAATAAATTTTTAACCTTATACTTAATCGGGGGTGGTAGCTCCAGGCTGACGGATCACAGAATACCGCCACAGCGCCAAGCCCCGCTCGTTAGGCGCAATTGTAAGACCCAAAATGAACCCTAAATACAATCTGACGATATTACTCCTAACCTTTCTTTTATGCCAACGTGTAAACAGTCAGAAAAATATACCAGTAGACAATATTTCCATACGGTTTACGGTATTGCGTACGTCTCTACAATTATTAGACTCAAATCGTATCTCTCCATCTCGATACTTGATCAATGTAAAATTGTCCGAGTCGGAAAAAAGACCTCAAGGCCTTTCCGAAGACATTTTGGATAAAATGCCTGCAAAGTTCAACTACTGATTGGGCTGCCAACCTAATTTTATACGACCTTTATGAGAAAGATGCTCTACTCTATTGGAGTATGATAAAGTCAAGATCCGAATGGATAATAGCTGTCAAAAATGACGATCTTGATTATTGGATTGTAAGCTCCCCCAAAGTTCGGCCATTTAAAGTTAGAGTTTAGAATAAACATATTTGTTAATTTTAAACTTTAAGCACAATGAAAAAGCGATTTACAGAGAGCCAGATTGTGGCTGCAATTAAGAAACAGGAGTCTGGGATGGCGGTTAAAGACATTTGCCGTGAGTTTGGGATCAGTGATGCAACGTTTTATAACTGGAAGGCGAAATACGGTGGTATGGAGGCCAGTGATGTCAAGCGCCTGAAAGAATTAGAAGCTGAGAATGCACAACTCAAGAGTATGTATGCTGAAGCCTGTATTGATCTGCGGGCCTTAAAGAACCTGATTGAAAAAGTTATAACGCCCCAGGAGAAGCGGGAAGCTGTCGATTACCTTGTCGATGAGGAACAGCTAAGTAACCGTAAGGCGTGTAAGTTGATAGGATTATCCCGAACAACCTGTCAGTACCAACCCAAACCCAAGGATGATGCTGCTGTTCAGACTGCATTAACAGCATTAACGACAAAACATGTTTCAATTGGTTTTTGGCAATGCTGCTACCGTTTGTGGAACCGGGGTCACTGGTGGAATCACAAGCGGATCTACCGGGTCTATACGGATATGCAACTGAATATCCGCCGCAGAGCCAAAAGAAGGTTGCCAGAACGCGTTAAGCAGCCTCTTACATTACCGACTGGCCCTAACCAGATGTGGAGCATTGATTTTATGAGCGATAGCCTGGTGGATGGCAGAAAGTTCCGCCTGTTTAATGTTATGGATGATTTTAACAGAGAATCACTTGCTATAGAGGTGGATACATCACTTCCATCCTTACGGGTCATCCGGGTGCTTGAAACACTGATTGCTGAAAGAGGTTGTCCGACAGCCATCCGTTGCGATAACGGCCCGGAATTTATAAGCCATAAACTAGAAGAATGGTGTAATCACGAAAACCGCAAAATCAGTTTACAGTTTATCCAACCGGGAAAGCCTATGCAGAATGCCTTTATCGAACGAAAGAATGGGAGTATCCGAAGAGAATTACTGAATGCGTACTTGTTTTACAGTCTGGCAGAAGTCAGAGCAAGAAGTGAAGAACGGCGTCTGGATTACAACACAGAACGACCCCATAAGTCATTGGGTTATCTGGCGCCATTGAAATACGCAGAGCTCAACAAAAACCAGATAGCTTTATCCACACCCGCAAGCGGAAATCCTTCAAAAATTGAAGCGCAGCGGGTCGAGGATAAAGCGGTAAATGAAAAGAATACTAACTTAGAAAACTCTAACTGATGCTGGCACTAAAATAGGGGGAGCTTACAGGATTACTACATTAAAATGATATTATACTACTTGAAAATGCGCCTAACATTGGGTTTGGCGCAATGACGGCTTTCCGAACATAAAGTGATCGTCCCGTTCGCTAATCAGCTTCAGCTACAGGCCATCCGAATTTCTAATGAACAAACAATAAATTTGTAACCTTATACTTGATCGGGGGTGGTAGCTCCAGGCTGACGGATCACAGAATACCGCCACTGCGCCAAGCCCCGCTCGTTGCATGCAATTATATTTGACGACTCATTATGACAGGCGACCATACCCAACACGACAAAGAAGCCAAGCAGGCAATTCTCGAAAACATTGAAAAATATGGTTGTCATTTGGCGCTCCTAGAAGCTGACAATTATTTACCGCCGTTTGTCTATTCCATCGGACTATTTAAGAAATTTGAACATCCCGAAATCATTTGTTTTGGATTAAAAACAGAGGTAATGGCCTCAATTCTAAACCATGCATGTGATTTGGTTAAAGCTGGAGAAAAGCTGGTTCCTAATAAACGTTATTCGGGTTTCCTCGAAGGATACGATATTCAATTTTTAATAGTTGACAAGGAGTTTTACCCAAACTATGTCGGTTATGCGGGCTGGTTTTATGACATGACCTTTGATTTTCCAGTACTACAACTAGTTTGGCCAGACAAGCAACATAATTTTCCATGGGACGAAGAATTCAATTCCGAATGGAAATTTAAACAACCTTTGTTAGACAGAGATACAGACTTTAAATTTTTTGAAGAGCGGCGTTTAGGAGTTTATACGACCAGTCAAGCTTTAAATGGTGACCCAATTCTATATGTATATCATAACATTAACGGTGATTGGCAATTTCACACTAGCTTAGAACCAAACTTAGATGACGCAATACTGGTTAGCTTAGAGGAGATCACAAACTTGACCCAACAACAAATGAACTGTATCATTTGCCGTTTGGATGGCGGGCTTGGCGAGACAATAAAGACCTTGAATGGAAGTGTGAAAAATGGGAAGACGAAGAATAACTGCATGCAACATTGGGTTTGGCAAAATGGCGGCTTCCGAACATATCCTGATCTGTAGTTCCCTGATCAGCTTCAGCCAGGAGCGACCACGTTACCAAACAGAAATATTCGTAAATTCAGCGTTAAACACACTTAGGAGCCAAGGCGCCGGGCAGACGGAATGCTAATACCGCCACTTCGCCAAGCCCTGCTCGTTGCCTGCAATTTTAAAACACAGTCGCTTCTTATTTTGAGAGAAATTCCTTGTTGAACTATGACATTAAAAGACATTGAATTAACAGAAAGTAACCATTTTGTAGCAATGGAATATTACATGTGGGTACTTAATAGGACATACTTGATTCTGCTCATAAATAACAAACTAATCGGATTACTTGGCAATGGCTTAATTAGTTTAGAGGCAAAGGGAGACATTTTTCATCCAAAATCGCAAACTCGTTATCAGTTCGTGGTGATTTAAGGAATCCCCATTCCTATCTTAAAGAAAAGTATATACGGAATATTGAAAACATCAATTTACTTGATGGATCTATCCTAAAAAAAGGCTTCTCTAATTTTATCATTGACAAAGAAAGAATCAAAGATGCATGGTATGATCCAAGTAAGAAATGGGGAATGGGCTATTATCCACATGACGGGAAAGTCTATATTAAAACTAACAAGAGGAAGACTAGAGAATTTATTATACTTGGAAATCAGTCAGGAGCGGACATTGTAAATCGGATATTACCAAAGTAAAACTGCAGGCAACATCGGGTTTGGCGCAAGCCGCCTGCGTGCTCGCTCGGCCTTTAACAGCTAAAGAAATGTTGTAGGCCTGCGCGGTAAGTTTTCCTAAATTTATGGCGGCCAGCGCCAAGCCCTGATCGTTAGCTGCAAGTTGTCCGAAATATCCTGCTTATGATAGTTTATGGAGGGTGTGACTTTTATAATTCAAGAGAAAAGACATTTTATGTTGCTACATTCTTTTCAGGCTTAATTTTTCACTTTCAAGATTTAGATTTTGGTGAAAATGTGAGAGAAGTAGTATATTATGCAGTTTCCAGTAACACACCATTTCTAAATTTTATTGAACAAAAAGATTTTTTCCCAAAATACGGACGGAGAAATAAGGGAATTAGAACATACTCGGTATTTGATAGCAATGTAACAGAAGACTTGGAAGGTCCCGAACTCTTAAATTTCATCTCAGAACACATCATGACAGAAACTGTAAAGTTTTCAGAATTTAGGCTTAAAAAATTTAATATAGAAGGATATAGAACCGCTTTGATGGACTATTTCACTAACGCATTAATTTTACTAAAGGAAGATAAAGATCCTTCATCTGGGAGAGTATTAAATGCGGATATCGAAATTGCAATGCAAAAAAAGTGGAAGAATTTATAATTACCCCCGATCTCACGTGAACTCTGCAGCTAACATAGGGTTTGGCGCAAGCCGCCTGCGTGCTCGTTCGGCCTTTAACAGCTAAAGAAATGTTGTAGGCCTGCACGCTGGGGTTTCCTAAATTTAGGGCGGCCAGCGCCAAGCCCCGGTCGTTAGCCGCCATTCAATGAAGACATATCTAATTATAATATCGCTTACTGTTTTTACAAATTCAATTCTTGCACAACAAAACACTCAATTTTCGAATGACAGCGATACATCCTTTTGGTATGAATACAAGAATTCTAATGTGGAGAAATATAAACTAGGTTTTATTGAGTCTGATACAGCTGATTACTCATTTAGGTTTTGGTCATTTGGCTTAGCTATTAAAGTCGAATTCAGGAGAAATCAATATTCTGGAAAAATTAGCCGTTACGTCGAAGCAAATGTCACAGACAAGAAAGAAAAAACATTTATAAAAGATTATCCAATTACCTCAAATCAAGCATTTCAAATAAAACAGTTGATTGATAAAATGCAAATTGAGGTCATCCCTAGCGATAAAAACATTCAGGGATGGAGGAGCGGCTTCGATGGCATCGAATATTTCGTTGAATATAAAAGAAATAACATATATACATTCAAAAACTACTGGTCACCAACCGCTCAAGACACTTTAAAAGAAGCTGCTCAGTTCAAATTATTCGTATCTGGATTAGACAAAATATTGGATTTAAAAAATAACAGCAAATCATTTCAAAATAGTATCCCATTTGACAGTTGGATCATGCCAGGAGGAGGTGGGACTGTATTCCGAATAAAACAAAAAGCAAAAAAGAAAAACGGCGGCTAACATCGGGTTTGGCGCAAGCCGCCTGCGTGCTCGCTCGGCCTATAACAGCTAAAGAAATGTTGTAGGCCTGCGCGGTAAGTTTTCCTAAATTTATGCGGCCAGCGCCAAGCCCTGCTCGTTAGCAGGCATTTTAAACGACCATCTGTTTGACACGACAGTTTTTATTTATATTAATTTCCATAACCTTTATTGGTTGCGACATCAAATCAGCAAAGGACTATTTTGCTGACGCTGAAAAGCTGGAGCAACAGCAAAAATATAAAGAAGCAATTCCACTGCTCGACAAAGCAATATTGAAAGACAAAAACTTTCTTGGTGCTTACATAAATCGGGGGGCTGACAAGTCTGCTATAGGCGATTATAAAGGAGCTATTGCTGACTATGAAAAAGTAATTTCTCTCGACTCAAAAAATACTTTGGCTTACTTCAATGTTGGAAATAACCTAAAACGTATCGGCGACAATAAATCAGCGGTTGACTTTTATAACAAAGCTTTTAATACAAAAGGGGCGACGGCATTTACTTAGACTTGCAACCCAACAGTGTTATAGACTTGAGTGCTTTTGATGTACCAGGACATGAAATTTATTACGAGAGAGGAATTGCCTTATATCAAATTGACAGTTTGAATAAGGCTTTTTCTGACTTTCAGAACTGCATTTCAAAAAACTATATGACAGCTGAAAGTAACTATTGGATTGGCAACATATTTCTCGTAAACGGCAACAAGGAAAAGGCTTGTGAGTATTTCAATAAAGCGAAATCATTAGGTGACAAAGACGCTGAAAATAGTATTCAAAAACATTGCAACTGACAGCAAAACGCCTGCTAACATTCGGTTTGCTGCTATGCTGGCTGACGGAATAACAATCGGCTGTTTTATTACTATCAGCTAATATCAGGCAGACAAATTTCTATTGAGCATTTGTTGTTACCTTCATCATAAGTAATTCTAATCGGCTTCAGTTGCCGGGCTGACAATTATAAAATTCCAGCACAGCAGCAAGCCGTCGACGTTGGTAGCAATTGTATCGGGACACAACCATTAAAAAAATCATTATGACATTGAGCAGAATTTTAGTTACACTTTCATTAGTTATTACAATTCAATCATACGGACAGAAAGGCAACATTATACCAGGAAACTTATCTCCCATTTTTGACATTTCCCCAGACAATAATAGTATTGTTCTTGCAATCGCTAACGGACCAATTTCAAACCTCTACATTTTCTCTTTAACTGAAGATAAGTTGACTCAATTGACAGACGACAAAAGTTATTACAGCAGACCCGTTTATTCTCCGGCGGGTGACAATATCCTTTTTTTATCTAAAAATTTAGAGGCTGAGACAAGCGACTTATATTCTATTAATCTAAATAGTAAAAAAATCACAAAACTTACTGACGGAAAAACTTATGTAACTGAAGGAGCTTTTATGCCTAGCGGAAATGAAATCATTTATTGTGGAGCAGGGACGATAACAAATTATTCACCTATGGCGAGAAAAGCACCGCATGACATTGATTTATATTCAATCAAAGCGGACGGTGGTAATTCAAAAAAACTCACCAACTTCCATGCCTACGAATTCTCAGACCTTAATCCTAATCAAAGAGGCGATACACTTTTATGTAAATTGATAATTAAAGGTGTTGAAGGAATTTATTTAGTTTCACTTTCTGACACCGCTAAAACGAAAATTGAAGCTGTTAACAATCCAAGACCTCAAATCGGAGAAAGTTTTTATGGTTCGCCAGCTTATGCAAAAAACAACAAACAAATTAGCTTTACTGCTCCTTACCAAGTTTATACACTTAACATGACAGACAAAAAATGTGTAGAAGTTTGGTCAACTTTTGGCAACGATGATCAAGCAGTGCCAATATTTACAAAGTTTAATGGCACAAATGAAAAATTATTTTTTTCAGATTTGGCAATAATTAATAGGCAATATAGTAGAAGTGCTCAAATTTATTATTACGACTTAACAACAAAAAGACAACTCAACTTTTTATTCCTTTAACAAAGTAGTGAGTGAGGAGAACAACTGCTACCAACATTGGGTTTGCTGCAAGGCTGGCTGGACGTTGGAGCAATGCTCATTTTATCGCTGTTGTACATCATCGGGGCTGGACCAACATTGTTAGGCTTTTGTTTGTTAACCTGTACTTTTATATCTTTAATCAGCAGCGGTTCCGGGCGGACAAGCAATGAATTCCAGCCCAGCAGCAAGCCCTGCCCGTTAGCAGTAATTCAAGATAACCCAGAAAAAATAGTAACTACGAAAAATGACAGATTGGTTTAGACGCAAAGCTTGGACAAAAATGGATGAAGAAGAATTCTTTATCAAACTTGGTCGCGCAAGAAAAGATAGTCGACCACAGTATTTAAAAATTCAAGCAATTGAATTGGTTAGTACAAAAAATAAAGATTTATTAAAAGTTGCTGAATCATTGCTTAATAAATTATTGACGGAATATCCAGACGATAACTTTAACAAAAGTCCAGCCCTTCATACTTTGGGAGATATTTATAGAAATCTTGGAATCGAAATTAAAGCTGTTGATTTTTATAAGCAAGCACTTGACTTTGAGACAATTTACCCAAATGTAAAAACTCAAGCTTATTTGGACTATGCAGAATTGATCATTAAATCTAAAGACACTGCAAAATTTGGAGAACTAGAAAGTATTTTACTAGAGCGACAACCTAATCTTTTGTTCCCGATTGATAAGTATAAAGTAAATTCAATTTTATCAATCATAAACAAATTTAACGGCAAAGAAGAAAAAGCAACTCTTTATGCGGAATTAGCAGAACAAAATGCGAATAAAGAAACATCTGGACTCAGATATCATAAAAATCTAGGAGTAGTAACGGATAGAGAAAATTGGCTTGATAAACTTGTACAAAATAAATAAACATACTGCTAACATACGCTTAGCAAAAAAGCCGAAATCTATTAAACGAACAACGATTAATTGAAAAACTTTAGTTCTTGTATCGCAAATAAAATTAATTTTAAAAATCGGCTTCTTCGCCAAGCGCAGAAACGTTACCTGCCATTATAATGAGGCCGATTCTACTAATCATAATTTTATTTCCTTTTGCCGTTAAAGGACAAGACTTAACTAAAGTCTCCCAAATAAACATGAGTTATAATGTCGGACACTATAATTTCGGCGACACAGGATATTATGCAAAAGAAGAAGTCATTCAATTCTTTCCCATATCAAAAGGAATATTTGCACGGACGTATTATCTTGTAACTAAGAGATATGCTGCTAATCTAGCAACTGGACAAAATAATTTATCTATTAATGACACTTTAAAATACAGTTCAAGTAAAAACCTATCATTTGACATATTTCAAGAGCTTATAGACAATCTCAATTCAAGTAAGGGCAACTTCGAAAAAGAAAGCTTGTTTCCATTTTTGACAAATATTAAAAGGAAAGACATTGTATCAGTAGTACAGAAATATAAATTAAACAGTTGGTTGCTAGATGAAGAAACTGGAAAATTTGACAAAATATACAATCCAGACTTCCGAAATATAAAAGACTACAATTTATTTGACACCTTCCTACTACAGAAAAAACCGACGTTGGAAAATGAAACGATTATAATTGACGTGTGGAATAATCTTACAATCTCTTTTATCGGAAGCTCAGATACGACCAATTTCACATTTAGGTTTTATAATTTTATGGGTCAACCTTTTACTAAAACGGTTAATCGAAATTATTCGAGAAGTGAACGGTTAGTTAATGCAAATGCCAACATCTTACTAAGCAGAATCTTGCCTGACAAATCTTTAGCCAAAAAAAAGCTACTTGGGCGGACAAAATAAAAGAAGAGTATATAATTTGGTATTTAAAAAACAAAATGTGACACTTAACGGCAGGTAACATTGAGTTTGGCAAAATGGCGGCTTCCGAATATATCCTGATCTGTAGTCCACTGATCAGCTTCAGCCAGGAGCGACAACGTTACCAAACGGAAAAACTCGTAAATTCAACGTTAAACACACTTAGGGGCCAAGCCGCCGGGCAGACGGAATGCTAAAACCGCCACTTCGCCAAGCCCTGCTCGTTATAGGCAAGTGCTTACTATTCGACGCTAACAAGATTTCCGCCCTGATTGAGCTGCAGTGCATGCACGGCCACATCGAGCGACAGTAACTCCGGTCGGCAACTGGTCTCGAAGTCTCTCCTATCACACAGATGGCCCGTGTCACTTGATTCGAAGTATTCTGATCGGCTTTTAGAACAATGATTTCGAAAGTTCGCTGCACCTGCCTATAACATTGGGTTTGGCAAAATGGCGGCTGATGAATATATCCTGATCAGTTATTCCCTGATCAGCTTCAGCCAGGAGCGACCACGTTACCAAACAGAAAAACTCGTAAATTCAGCGTTAAACACACTAAGGGGCCAACGCGCCGGGCAGACGGAATACTAATACCGCCACTTCGCCAAGCCCTGCTCGTTACCTGCGATGCCTTTAGCACAGTAAGTTTCAGACCTCATCCCCTCTTAGCTCACTTAATTGACAGTTGACGAGATAACTATACCAAACAGGGTGCTAAAGGATGGCTGGAATAGGATCCTGGCTCAAAATATTGACAGAAGCGTGTTAACCCTGATGTTTACAATTGCAACCGAACTTCACCGCAGGTAACATTGGGTTTGGCAAAATGGCGGCTGATGAATATATCCTGATCAGTTATTCCCTGATCAGCTTCAGCCAGGAGCGACCACGTTACCAAACAGAAAAACTCGTAAATTCAGCGTTAAACACACTAAGGGGCCAACGCGCCGGGCAGACGGAATACTAATACCGCCACTTCGCCAAGCCCTGCTCGTTGTGCGTCAGCTTTAACCAGCATCATCTATGAAAGAAAAAGACCACTTACTGAATAATGGTTTTACTACGATTGACAATATTTATACTGCTAAAGAAGTTGAAAAAATAATCAACCAAATAAATCAAGCTAATACCGACAAGGACACTTTTAGGAAATCGTCCGACCTATTTGCAATCAGACAGTTTCTCAAAGAAGTTCCTTCAACTTTAGACACTATACTTAATGATAATCTAAGAAAGATCTTAACGGAGCTGTTTGGCAAGAATTACTTTTCTGTAAAGAGTATTTACTTTGATAAACCTGCATCCTCGAACTGGTATGTTTCTTATCACCAAGACCTTACAATTTCGGTCGACAAAAAGACTGAACTTCCAGGCTTTGCTTTCTGGACAGTAAAACAAAACCAATTCGCAGTCCAACCTCCTACTGAAATTCTAGAAAATATCGTTACTGTCAGAATTCACCTAGACGACACAGACCAAGAAAATGGCGCCTTAAAGGTCATCCCTGGCTCTCATTTAAAAAGTATTTACAGACCAGAAAGTATTAACTGGGCGACTGAAACCGAAGTATCTTGTAATGTCCTAAAAGGTGGAATTATGCTTATGAAACCTCTTCTTTTGCACAGGTCTGGTAGAACAACGAATAACAAACAGAGACGTGTAATTCATATCGAATTCTCAAACATTGAATTACCCGAAGGCTTGAATTGGTCTGAAATAATTAATCTGAACTAAAGCCGAACGCACAACATTGGGTTTGGCAAAATGGCGGCTTCCGAATATATCCTGATCTGTAGTTCCCTGATCAGCTTCAGTCAGGAGCGACCACGTTCCCAAACAGAAATATTCGTAAATTCAGCGTTAAACACACTTAGGAGCCAAGGCACCGGGCAGACGGAATGCTAATACCGCCACTTCGCCAAGCCCTGCTCGTTATGCGTCAGTCCTAAACGACAGCCTACCAGATGTCAACCAACAAACTAAATAATAATGAAAAGAAAGTAGAGCTACAAAAGTATCGTGACTTAGTCTTAGCGACACTTGACTATTATCTTGATAATCCCGAATTACAAATCAAATCAGCAGACTTCGATTCTGTTGAACATTTCAAAGGACTGAAAAAACAAAGTGAAGAACATTTTCAAAAAGGCAGACTGTCAATACTAAAACAATGGTTTCGTGACATGACAGAAGTGTATGTTGAATCTGGAGATTTGAAGTTCAACAAATATTTGCAAGACAAAACCAGATACAAAATAGACATACTCAAATCTTATTTCCAAAGAGTTGACAAAGTGATAGAGAAAGGAAAAATCACAACGGACAATCAGTTTTACGATATCAATATAATGGTAGACCAATTATGCCAAACTAAACCGCTTAACAAAAAGAAAATAGAATTATTAAATAACCTATTAGCGGACTACAATCAACGTAAGACAAAAACGACGAAAAAGCCGAACGCATAACATCGGGTTTGGCGCAATGGCGGCTTTCCGAACATATACTGATCGTCCCGTTCGATAATCAGCTTCAGCTACAGGCCATCCGGATTTCTAATGAACAAACAATAAATTTGTAACCTTATACTTGATCGGGGGTGGTAGCTCCAGGCTGAAGGAACACAGAATACCGCCACAGCGCCAAGCCCCGCTCGTTACATGCCACTTTATGCAAACACACTGCAAATGGCATCAGTTAGAAAAAACACATGACCAAATTTGCTATCATTTCGACACTTTTTGTTTTACTAGTTTCTTCTTGCAAGGTGACAGAAAATGACATAATCGGCTCTTATCAACTTGACAGGTCTCCTAAGACAACGCTTAAAATCAATTCGGACAAAACATTTGAGTTCTCTAAGAATAATAGAAATCCGTATCTGCATCCATTTGACCATCCAGACGAATATTTTGCCGACACAAAAGGCACATGGCAAGCGGTTGGCAAAAAAACTATTGCCCTAACGAGTCAAAGAGACACATTAACCTATCCTCTGGTTTCTGTTGTGAAACAGCCTGCGAGAGATAACAAGTGTTCGCATTTTACTTTCTACGACAAATACGGTGACACGGTTAAAGTACTATACGTTCAGTATACTGACAGTTCAATTTCAGCAAAAATGCACCGTTCAATGGACTACTTTACACAAGACTTGACTAAACGAGACACTTTAGAATTTCATTTTTACGGTTATAGACCCTATGTTTTTATTGGCGGTCAGAATACCAATCAAGACTACATCGTTACTTTAAAACCAAGCTTTCAACCAAATTTCTTTCGTGGGACAGAGTTTAGAATAAAAAGGAAACAGCTTACTGACATAGAGAGAAAAGGAAATTTTACTTTAACAGAACGCGGCATGTAACATCCGGTTTGGCGCAATGGCGGCTTTCCGAACATATCCTGATCTGTAGTTCCCAGATCAGCTTCAGCCAGGAGCGACCACGTTACCAAACAGAAATATTCGTAAATTCAGCGTTAAACACACTTAGGGACCAAGGCGCCGGGCAGACGGAATGCTAATACCGCCACTTCGCCAAGCCCTGCTCGTTGGGCGCTATTTACAGAAACTTCCCATTGAATCTGAAGTATTATCTAAGCCTTATGCCATCTAAAAAGATAAAAAGTGAAATCAAGTATAATGACATAATAATAAGATTATACAAATACAAATTGGAAGATCCTATCTCAGTTGAATCTAATATTGAAGCATTTGACCTAGAGAATAATCTACTTTGGATAGCGGAGAATTGTTCAAGTGGTAGATATTTCGAAATGCAAATTGATGAATTAAATAACCTGTTAGAAACAAACGATGGAGGTAGCATGCATTACGAGATTGAACTAAATAAAGGGAAAATAATTAGTAAACGCATTATAAAATAATTTCATTCAGCTTGTCTAAATTAACAGTGCCTAACATCGGGTTTGGCGCTATTAAATATTCACGAATGGGAGTAACAATTCATTTCGAGGGAAAACTGAACTCACCGGATAGTTTCCAAAGCGTGATTAATATGGCAAAACTATTTGCAATAACAAATGGACTTAGTTTCTCAACATTTCAAGAGGATAATAAAATACTTTCAAGGGTTAAGGACGAAGAGGATTGGGAATACAACGGCGTTACAATGGGAATTCTAATTAATCCGGATGAAAATTGCGACCCACTTAATATCGAATTTGATTGCGATTATTATATCCAGGAATATTGTAAGACCCAATTTGCAGATATCAGTGTTCATATACTAGTTATTGATTTACTCCGACAGCTTGAGCCTCAATTCAATTTCTAACAGTTTTTGACGAAGGTGAATACTGGGAGACAAGTGACATTGCTCTCCTTCAAAATCATTTTGACAATTGCTTCAAGGCGATTGAAGAAGCGAAGCAAGATGATAAAAATCTAGAAGGGCCATTTAGATTAGCAGACGGGAGGATTGTTGACCTAATGCAAAATAATGGCGACTAAAAACAGCGCCCAACATTGGGTTTGGCAAAATGGCGGCTTCCGAATATATCCTGATCTGTATTTCCCTGATCAACTTCAGTCAGGAGCGACCACGTTCCCAAACAGAAATATTCGTAAATTCAGCATTAAACACACTCAGGGGCCGAGGAGCCGGGCAGGCGGAATGCTATTACCGCCACTTCGCCAAGCCCCGCTCGTTAGGCGCAAGTTTATGGGACATTACCACAAAATGATACAAATTTTCAAGCGAATTAACCTGTCGAGTGCTGATTCCCACTTAAAAGAAAATGGAGGTGACTGGTTTGAACATACTTCAGATTACATAGATTTTAGAAACCAATTTATTTCAATCAGGAGGCTTTCATTTGACGAATTAAATTTCATTCACGAACACTATGGCGATTATGGCAACTTCATCGCTTTTACAAAACATCATGAGTTTAAAGATGCATTTAAGGTCGTAAATGAATTTATAGATTCTGAGTATAACTTTAGCAAAGGCGATCTAGAACATTATTTTGAAACTATTTCTGTATGTGATTCCTATTTGTTGTATTCCTATAAATTCATAAATGATGTCTGGAAAGATCCCAATTCCGAATTACATTTAGAATTATACCAGGCAGCCTTGGATCATCGAATTTTGCGATACTTGAAGATCAATAACGTTGATTTCAGTTTTTTTCCAGAATTCCAAAGTTCACCTACTTGACAACAACCCAAACTTCAAACTATGCGCCTAACATTGGGTTTGGCGCAAGCCGCCTGCGTGCACGCTCGGCCTTTAACAGCTAAAGGAATGTTGTAGGCCTGCGCGGTGAGTTTTCCTAAATTTGTGCGGCCAGCGCCAAGCCCTGCTCGTTAGGCGCAATTGTAAGACCCAAAATGAACCCTAAATACAATCTGACGATATTACTCCTAACCTTTCTTTTATGCCAACGTGTAAACAGTCAGAAAAAATATACCAGTAGACAATATTTCCATACGGTTTACGGTATTACGTACGTCTCTACAATTATTAGACTCAAATCGTATCTCTCCATCTCGATACTTGATCAATGTAAAATTGTCCGAGTCGGAAAAAAAAGACCTCAAGGCCTTTCCGAAGACATTTTGGATAAAATGCCTGCAAAGTTCAACTACTGATTGGGCTGCCAACCTAATTTTATACGACCTTTATGAGAAAGATGCTCTACTCTATTGGAGTATGATAAAGTCAAGATCCGAATGGATAATAGCTGTCAAAAATGACGATCTTGATTATTGGATTACTACATTAAAATGATATTATACTACTTGAAAATGCGCCTAACATTGGGTTTGGCGAAATGGCGGCTTCCGAACATAGACTGATCGTCCCGTTCGCTACTCAGCTTCAGTCACTGGCCATCCGGATTTCTAATGAACAAACAATAAATTTGTAACCTTATCCTTGATCGGGGGTGGTAGCTCCAGGCTGACGGAACACTGAATACCGCCACAGCGCCAAGCCCCGCTCGTTAGCGGCTATAATATGACAATCCTAAAGTTTATATCTGGCTTTTTATTAATTGCATTTTACTCTTGTGGACAAAATACTGCTAAAAAGAAAATTGACCCTGAAGCTACAGCCCTTAGTAATAAAATTATTCCTTTAGTAAGCTACTTAGAGAACCCAGACAGTTGCAAAAAGGCCCTTTTGTATCTGGACAGTGCAACAAATATTGATAACAATTGCTTTACATGCCATCACAATAAACTAATGTTTTTGTCCTCATTAAAGCAATTTAAAAGGGCAGTAGAGACAGTTAATGAGTGCTTAAGATTAATGCCTACTGCATATGATCTTTACCTTACAGGAGGAATTTTATACGAAAAAATTGGCGATACAATTTCGTCTAAAAAATACTTTGAAAAATCGCTAAACATATTAAATCCGGTACTAGACACAATGACCACTCAAAATATTGAATACCAAGTGTTTTCAATGTATAAGGCAATAAACTTGATAATGATTGGAGAAAACAAAAGTGGAAATGATTTACTTAAATTGCTTATCGAGCGAGAACAAGAACCGGAGTTAAAACAGAACATGCTAACTTTTATGAACAAGACCAAAAAACAACTAGTTGAAATGTTTACAGAAGCCCAATACAGCCGCTAACATTGGGTTTGGCAAAATGGCGGCTTCCGAACATATACTGATCTTTAGTTCCCTGATCAGCTTCTGCCAGGAGCGACCACGTTACCAAAGAGAAATTTTCGTAAATTCAGCATTAAACACACTTAGGGGCCAAGGCGCCGGGCAGACGGAATGCTATTACCGCCACTTCGCCAAGCCCTGCTCGTTATAGGCAAGTGCTTACTATTCGACGCTAACAAGATTTCCGCCCAGATTGAGCTTCAGTGCATGCACGGCCACACCGAGCGACAGTAACTCCGGTCGGCAACTGGTCTCGAAGTCTCTCCTATCACACAGATGGCCTGTGTCAATTGATTTGAAGTCACCTGAGTGGTTTTTAGAACAATGGTTTCGAAGGTTCGCTGCACCTGCCTATAACATGGGGTTTGGCGCAAGCCGCCTGCGTGCCCGCTCGGCCTTTAACAGCTAAAGGAATGTTGTAGGCCTGCGCGCGAAGTTTTCCTAAATTTATGCGGCCAGCGCCAAGCCCCGCTCGTTGTAGGCAATTAAGACAGACCCAATGTGGGAAGACCTAAAAGTATATAAACAGTTAGACAAAACAGATATCAACCCGACTTTCAAAAAGTTCGGCAGTAATTTGGTATCGCTTATTGACGGCTACTCTATTGACCAGACAGCATCACTTATCAAGTTATCCCGACTAGTAAATCAACTTGAGCAAGCAGTTTTCATTGAAAAGGACAAAGGTTCATACAATCTAAAAGTAAGAACATCAATCAAACCTGTTGACTTTTATCGGCGACATAAATTTACTATGCTTAACATCGTTCCTTTGGGCGACATAATGAATAATCATCGCAGGACATCTTATCCTTTGACACAGGAATGGAATAACTTAGCTATTTACTTAGCAACAAGAATTAAAACAGAGGTTGAACATTACTTTCAAAAATATAATTCATACGAAAAAATAATTGATAGACGTAAGGAAATAGAGCCAAAAGATTTTGGGCTTGACAACAAGTATGAACTTTTGATTTATGCAGCTATTAGGACAAAAAAGAAAGAACTTTTAAATAAATATCTTGACAAAAAGATGAGCCAACCTGTAATGGGAATTACTCAAAGCGAATACTTAAAACCCGACAGCAACGAAATTGATGAACAAACATTTTTACAACGTTTAAAATCATTTGCTCTGACAGGTGACTTTACAAATATTGAAAAGAAATGGCAGCAGCATCCGGACAAAATTAACTGCCTACAACATTGGGTTTGGCAAAATGGCGGCTTCCGAATATATCCTGATCTGTAGTTCCCTGATCAGCTTCAGCCAGGAGCGACCACGTTACCAAACAGAAATATTTGTAAATTCAGCGTTAAACATACTCAGGAGCCAAGGCGCCGGTCAGACGGAATGCTAATACCGCCACTTCGCCAAGCCCTGCTCGTTGTACGCAAATTTATGAGGACATTCCTTTCCATAATAGCAATCCTGACTCTTCACAACTGTTATTCACAAGAGTTGGACATTTTCCAAAATGATTCAGTTTATTCCAAGAATAAAATTTCCTCAAGGACAAAGTATTCTGTAAACGGCAGTACATTACAAAAGGAACTTGTGACATATTACAATCAGGCTGGACAGAAAACAAAGCAGTTCTGGTATTGGAATGGGGAAAAAGACTTTCACAACGTTGAAACATTTTATTATTCCGCAAATGGACAACTTTCCTCTTTGATTGATTCTTCAGCGGACGCAACTGTAGAAATCACAACCTTCTACTATGAAAACAGCCTTAACCTTAAAAAAAGAGTAAGTCTACAAGGAGCCGATACCACTGATGTCAGGATTTTCCCAACTAAAAACACAACTATTGAGCGATGGTACATGTCTGGTAAACCATATAGATTTGATACAACAATTTTTGAGGTAGAGAACGTCAAACTAGAATATTGGGGGTCCGAAATATCTCAAAACTCTGACAAAGAATTTAAATGGCACTATACTTTTGACAATGAGTTTGACAAACAGGGAAATCTCATCAAAGTTTCTGCTAACGTGGAAAGACCGCATAAACAATTTACACAGTATATCTATGATAAAAGAGGCCTGCTTATAAGAAAACAAGAAATTATTTTTAAACGGAAAAAAAAGATAATCCAAACTGAATACTATTTCACATACGACTAAAATCTGCGTACAACATTGGGTTTGGCGAAATGGCGGCTTCCGAACATATCCTGATCTGTAGTTCCCTGGTCAGCTTCAGCCAGGAGCGACCACGTTACCAAACAGAAATATTCGTAAATTCAGCGTTAAACACACTAAGGGACCAAGGCACAGGGCAGACGGAATGCTAATACCGCCACTTCGCCAAGCCCTGCTCGTTAGCCGCAAACCAATTCGCAGTTTAATGTTCACAGAGATGTTATTAAGCCTTCAGAAATATAAATATATTCTTACCGTAGCCTTGGATCATCAATTAATACTACTTAAAGGTGGAATTGTCTTTGATGATTATGATCCGGCAGTTGAAGGTGACAAAATACTAAGAACCCGGCTCGAACGGTTCGTTAAGCAAAAGAAGGTGGACAAACTGGAAAAAATGCTGCAAGACTTCATTCAGAGGTTTCGAATAAAAGACGATCATAATTTTGCTTCAGTTCTTTTTAAAGAGACAGGCTACAAGATTGAGGCAATACCCGTTCAACAGTTCAGCGTATCAACCAGTCGCACTCTGCGGGTTGGAATGTCAGGAAAGGATGATAACCGTTTAACATTCGTTTCTATTGAGCTACCCACGGGAAGTGGAGCAATATACTGTATCAAAGGATTTCATCCTGACCTGAAAGCTGATTGGCTGGATAGTGGAACTGTTGAAGTCCAGATTCCGACTGTAAGAGAAGAGGTGGAGCGAGTTAAAAAAGTCAAAGTCTATGACGAAACAATAAACATTCTGTATAAAGAGCTAAAACGCTAAACTTCCAATGCGGCTAACATCGGGTTTGGCGCAATGGCGGCTTTCCGAACATATACTGATCGTCCCGTTCGCTACTCAGCTTCAGTCACTGGCCATCCGCAATTCTAATGAACAACCGCTAAATTTGTAACCTTATACTTGATCGGGGGTGGTAGCACCGGGCTGACAGAACACAGAATACCGCCACAGCGCCAAGCACCGCTCGTTGCCTGTAATGTTTTATCGACACCATATTCAAGTTTGGCACTCAATGTTATCAGAAAGAGAAATAATTATAAATAAAGTTGCTCAGGAAAAATTAACTCTTGACGATGGTTTGCAGTGGTTCAAAAAAAGCGATCCGAAGGAACACAGAAGTATTCTTGCATGGCTTCGAATCTATTTAGAGCAATCACATCCTGACCAAAAATTGATTGAAGAGAGTTTAGGAAAGGTACCTCTTAAACCTACTATGACACCTATAGTTTTATTCAGGACTCATCCTTATAAAGCAGCTGCAATGACTGCCTGTGACCTGCCAGACAATGAACTTGAGAAAACATTTATAACTTTGTTGACACTTTTTAAGTATGCAGACACAAGACGACGAGAGGTGTTTTGCAAAGGTGGCTGCATTCACGAATGGCATAACCTAGATAAGAAAGCTAATATATCTGAAAATCGACTATTGACAAGAATAAAGAAATTCTTTGGTTGACAGAATAACACTACAGGCAACATTGGGTTTGGCGAAATGGCGGCTTCCGAACATATCCTGATCTGTAAATCCCTGATCAGCTTCAGCCAGGAGCGACCACATTACCAAACAGAAATATTCGCAAATTCAGCGTTAAACACACTTAGGAGCCAAGGCGCCGGGCAGACGGATTGCTAATACCGCCACTTCGCCAAGCCCTGCTCGTTATAGGCAAGTGCTTAATATTCGACGCTAACAAGATTTCCGCCCTGATTGAGCTTCAGTGAATGCACGGCCACACCCAGCGACAGTAACTCCGGTCGGCAACTGGTCTCGAAGTCTCTCCAATCACATAGATGGCCCGTGTCACTTGATTCGAAGTAATCTGATCGGCTTTTAGAACAATGATTTCGAAGGTTCGCTGCACCTGCCTATAACATTGGGTTTGGCGCAAGCCGCCTGCGTGCTCGCTCGGCCTTTAACAGCTAAAGAAATGTTGTAGGCCTGCGCACGAAGTTTTCCTAAATTTATGCGGCCAGCGCCAAGCCCTGCTCGTTGGCAGCAATCATAAAGCACTATATGACTAAGCTTTTCCTGATTGGACTTTTGATAGTAATAAACCTTTCTTGTAATCATCTCAAGAAACATGAAATTGCGAGAATTGAATACAGATTGTATGGAGATTTTGGCTCTGAAGAAAGTGACTTACTATTATTTGAGAAAGATGGATTGACAAAGGCAAGGCTTGAAATAAAAAAAGGTAAAACTTATATAGCAGACGTAAATCGACTAGGGCTCGACTACTTCTATTCCTTCTTAAACGATTTGAAATCCTTAAAAAAACAAACGGGCTATTGCACAACCGATTTGTCATGTACTGCTTATACCAAAAATGAAACGATTAGTAGAATTCAAATAGATTGCCAGTGGCAAGGATTTGAATACTTAAAAGGGATTCTTTTTAAGGGACAGGGTATTGGAACAATATTCCGTTATGAAGAAAAAATTAGCGACTCAACAATTGATTCCAATTTCAGTCTTAGATATGGTAATTACGACTTTTACTTCAATGTTAAGCAAGTTACTTCTTGGTGTGACAAAATGATGAATTCAAAAGACGGATTAGAACCAATGTATAAGAGCATTAAACGAGAGGTCAACCAAGACTCTGGAACTTATTATGTCGATAATCATTCATGGCTTATGACAATGTTCACTCCAAGAATTGTAAACGTAAATACAAAAGAAGAAGGGAAATCTTTACTTATCAGACTCAACGATACACTTACTGCAGACAGAACTTATTTTGTTATTACACCACAGAACGACACAACAAAAATCTTTGATTCGATAGACAGATCATTTTGAAGCGAATGACTGCTGCCAACATCCGGTTTTGCGTCAGCTGGGGCTGACGGGGTCGAGACGGGCTATTGTAGTACTATCAGCATTTGTACTGGGCTCGACCTGGATCTAATCGGCATTAGCTTATATTCTGTACTTTAGTATTTCTATTGGGCTTTGGGTAGGGCGGGACGTGTTCTAAACCCCAGCCGAACGCAAAGCCCTCACGTTAGGCGTAATTTTTAAACATGCTCCAGAACATTGATAGAATAAGCCCTTTACCACAAGAGGTTATTTGCTTTTTAACTTCTCTGACAACTAACAATGTTATTGATAGAATGATTGTATTTGGTTCAAGAGCTATTGGTGACTATGAAAAATACTCAGATTTAGACTTAGCAATAGATGCCCCAAAAATGTCAAAACTCGAATGGCAAAAGCTTAAAGAATATGTAACTTACGATCTGAGAACGGTTCTCCGTATTTCGCTTGTTTACTATTCGACAAATCCACCAAAATTAAAAGAGAGAATTAAAACAACAGGAACTATAATATATGGCAGACAATCGTAAACTTTTAGACAGTCTAGGAAATTTGAGAAAAGCAGTAGATAAACTAAATGCTGCTTTCCTTATTCCAAAAGACAGAGAACTTGTAGTTGAAGGCACAATTCAACGTTTTGAAATTGTTGTTGAAATTTTATGGAAATCTTTAAGGCGAGCTTTAAAGTATGAAGGTGTAAGAATTAATCCTGACACACCAAGGGAAACTATGAAGCAAGCATTTTCTGCTGGTTGGCTTCACAATGAACCAATATGGCAAGATTTGTTAGATAGGAGAAATACAACTTCACATGAATATCTGGATGAGGCTTTAATTGAAGATAATTATGACGATATTAAAGTAGTTACTCCTGAAATAGTAAAAGTTTTAGAGCTGCTAGAAACACGATATAAATAATTTATAACCAAATGAACCATGGGTAATTTAAGAATAAAGCTAAAGTATAAAAGTTTCGAAATTGAATTAGAAGGCGAGGAAGCTACAGTGCAGGCAGAATTTAAAGACATTAAGCAAAATGGCCTCGGAAATGTTGTAAATGGCGTTGACCTTTCAGAAGCAAATTTTATTATTGATGATACAACTAAACAAATTGGAGGTTCCAAAAATCCAGATGTCGAAATAATTGATGTAATTCCCCAATCTAGTTTGCCTTCTTTGAAAGATGTAATTATGAAACAATTACCATCTAGTGAAAGAGAATGGATTATGGTGTATGCATATTTTGCAAGCGAAGGTGGCAGTAAATCATTTACTCCCAAAAACATTTTAGAATACTACGAAAGCACTAAAAGAAAAACTGCAAGCAGACATGCAAACATGTCTCAAAACATAAAGGCTCTTTTCGGAAAAGGCTATTTTAGTGCCTTGAATGATGATGAATACATTTTGACAGAAGACGGGAAACATGAAGCTAGCGAAATACTAACAAGAAAACACTCAATTCCAACTTCCCAAACAAAACCTACTTCCAAATCATCAAAAAAAGAAACAAAAAAGGGTGAGCCAAAACAAATAAAAGTCTTCAGGACCAAATAAATTTGAAGTATTAAAGGATATTAATTTTCGCCCCAATGGAAAAAGCTCTTTGATAGACTTTGCCAAAACTTATAATATAAAATCAAATGCGGATAGAATAGTTGTAATTGTTCACTATTTAAATGAAATATTAAATATCAAAACAGTAAACGGAAATCACATTTATTCGGGATTTTGGGAACTTAAATGCAAAATCCCTACAGCATTTTATCAAATAATCACTAATACAAAAATCAGAGAAAAATATTTAGACTTCACAAAAATATCTGACGTTAAGCTGTCGATACAAGGCCTCAATCGTATTAGATTTGATATGCAAAACAAAAAGTAGCGTTTAAATGGAAAAACTAGAAACTTTCATTCTCCATATAGAAAATTTTTTAACTCTTTCAGCCAGCAAAAAAATTGATTTTTTTGTTTACTACTTGCTAATAGTTCGCAAACAAGATGGAGTTCTTAGTAAAGAAGTAGACGAATGCTTTGAAGCTCTACATATTTCACCTTATACTAACACTCCTCAATATCTTTCAAACAAAAGCAAAGGAAAAAATTGTCAGTTTATTAAAAACAAAAATGGCAGATACTATTTAGTAAGAAGTTTTAAAGAAACAATTGATAAGCAATTTGGTAAAATACCAATTCCAAAAGCATCTACATCAAAATATCTTCCATTTGAAATATTTAATGACACAAGAGGATATATTCAGCAAATCGCTGAACAAACAATTAATTCATATGACTTGGGATTATTTGATGCATGTGCAGTTTTGACACGAAAATTATTAGAAGTATTAATTATAGAATGTTTTGAAAGACATAGTGTCGACAGATTAATAAAAAAATCCGATGGGTGTTTTTATTATTTAAGTGATTTAATTACTGAATTATTAAAAGAACCGAAGTGGAATATCAGCAGAAACGCTAAACAATCTCTACCAAAAATAAAATAAATTGGAGATTTGTCTGCTCATAATAGGCGTTACTTCGCCAGAAAAAATGACGCAGATTTAATAAGAGATGACTTACGAATTGTTTTAGAGGAATTAATTCATATAATTGATTATAAATCCTGGAAATAAAACTACGCCTAACATTGGGTTTTATGCAAGTTGGGCTTGACCAGCAAACATCAACAAATTGCAAATCCAAGCTGTGGTTCGGGCTGGACGAATAAATCTCAACTTTAGTTCTTAAATTCAACTTTATATTTTCAATCAGCAGCGGTTATGGGCAGACGGAATTCAAATTCCCAACCTGCATAAAGCCCTGCCCGTTGTGTGCAATATTATGAGAACAAACGAATCCTTAATATCATTAATTTTTGGTGTCTTAAGCCTTATCGCTTGGTGGTTTCCATCGATTGATTTAAATATTAAGCTTGGTATTTCAGGAATTGCAGTAATCTCAATAGCATTTATTCTATTTAAGAACAAACTTTCATACTTTTTCAGAAAAAATTGGCAACTACTGATTTCAATAACACTCTTAATATCTTTCTTCCTCATATTTAAAAATGCATATCCAGAGTTGCTTTTACCTGGAATTCTAATTCTTTTGGCAAGTATTTCAATTACACTTCTTTTGATCTTCAAATATCGACAACCAGTGACGTATAGAACTAAAGAGTTGATACAAAAGTTTGTAATGAACTCCTTATGGAAACTAAATCATTGGGAAAGTAATTGCGCTAGATTAGAAAATAATAAAATAATATTCTCTGGAACTTCCGCTCCACAAGGTACCGACGGAGCTCATCATGATTATTTAAATCATTTAGAAATAGGATCAACTTATGAAATATCCTGCTACGTAAAGTCAGCTAACAACACTACTGGAAAATTTCAACTATGGTGCCATGATAAAATAAGTGAACCAAATGGAGTCAGTGTTGCAACTGAATTTAAAACACCTTCGACAAAAGAGCAAATAGTGAGTTTGATATTTAAAGCCGAATTTAATGAAAGCATAAGAATACATCTCCAATACACTCCTGGAAAAGGACAAATCGAAGTTAGCTATGTTTTTATTTATAAATTATCCGTGTAAATACTGCACACAACATTGGTATTGCCAATAGTGGGGCTGGACATTGGAGCAATCAGCAGCGGTAATTCTGCTGTACTGCGGTTCGGGGCTTGACGAATAAAGCCCAGCTTTAGTTCTTAATATTTAACTTTATCAAAAAACTAGGCAGCGTTTCCGGGCGGACGAATATAAAATTCCCCACCATCGGCAATACCTGCCCGTAAGCTGCAATTATATGACATTCCGTTTTTTTGTATTTTTCTTATTGACAGGTCTATCATTCAATTTAGCAGGACAAAACAATAATGATTCGCTTTTTGTATTTGTCGGACAAAAAGTATGGTGCAAACCAATTAAAAACTACATAAAGTCAGACAGTAACAGTATTGTAATTCACCCAAACTATAAAGTCAAATATAAGGTCATACAAAACGTATACGGGACTCTAAAAAGAAAAACAATTAAATTTAATGTGAATGACCATTATGGAGCTCCAGCATTTTCAAAGACCAGTTATGCTTTGCTATTCGTATATCAGCAAAATGGCAAACTGCATCATGTAAGCAATCAATACTTTGACGTAAATAAAACTACAACTGGACGTTGGGCAAGTTGTGGCAACCCATTCCGTTTCGAGGCAAACAAAGACAGTATAAAGACATCAATTAATGTTGTAAAGCTTGACTTTGCGCAACCCGTGACATATAAAATTGACCCTTCAAAAGACATTACGACAATTAATTACCATTTTCCTGAACCATACTTTAAAGTTGAAGGACATGTGGCAACAGGCCTTATGGGTTGTTATGTTGAAGACCTATTTATTGTAAAGAAAGAAGGAATACTTAAAGAGCTTGGCTATTTCAGGTGACAAAAAAACTGCAGCTTACATGGGGTTTTGCGTCAGCTGGGGCTGACGGGGTCGAGCCGGGCTTTTGTAGTTCTATCAGCTTTTGTTCCGGGCTCGACCCGGATCTAATCAGCTTTAGTCTATATTCTGTACTTTAGTAATCCTATTGGGCTTTAGTTATGGGCGGGACGTATTCTAAACCCAGCCGAACGCAAAGCCCTCACGTTATACGTAATTAGCGTTCAGCTTCACTTATTGCCACGACCGTTTTGCAGGAGTCCTTTTACAGAGAAGATATTGGGTCATCAATTTTTCCAGGGAGACAAATACCAAAGGGGTTTGGCGTTAAAGATCTTTCGACGATGTCGAGGAAAGCTCGCTTTCAATCGCAGAGACGATTAAGATCTTTATCGAAGTTCGCCGAAAATTTTGACAAAGTCAATACCCACTTAGTGGTAATTTTTCGTCGGACGATGTGGAAAAATAGATGACCATGGCAGGTATTCTCTGCTGCCAGGACACCTGACATTCTAAAGGCCGACTTCGCAAATCAGCCATTTGCAAAATAGGCACATTCAAAACGTCGACGGCAAGCGGGGGATCGTGAACCAATCCGCTAACTCCGGTCGTTCCTGTTCATTTATATTTTTACCTGGGACAGGACAAGCAGAGCCACATTGGTGGACTCCGACGACCTACGCATAACAAGCGGTTTTGCGCAAGCCTCTGCGTGTTGGCCTCGCTAAAATAAAGAAGTATCTTAGTATCGCTCGGCCGCCGGGTCGTTTTATTTTATCGGCCTGCGCAAAGCCGCACCGTTGGCTGCAAATTTTATGACACCACAATTTCCAATTCATGTCTATAAATAATTTTGGTGTAAAATTAAAACGATACCCGACTGCTGAACAAGAGTTCCCTTATAATTCGTGGCGAGATATAAGGTGGTATTTAACAACAGATGAAATTAAACTTATTGCAGACCTATCTGACAAATTCAACAATAATCAATTTGAAGAATTACCTGAAACTGTTTTCAAAATTGTTTTAAAATATATAGTTCATAGTCGCACTTATCAGGACTGTGAAAGAATCTTTGAAGCTATAGAAAATCATTACAAATCTTACTTAGATTCTGCACTAAAATCTCTTGTTAGAAATGACATTATTGAATTGAACAAAGAAAAGCAGCTTTGGGTTCTTTTAAAAGAACAGGAAGACCAAATGTAAGCTCCCCCAAAGTTCGGCCATTTAAAGTTAGAGTTTAGAATAAACATATTTGTTAATTTTAAACTTTAAGCACAATGAAAAAGCGATTTACAGAGAGCCAGATTGTGGCTGCAATTAAGAAACAGGAGTCTGGGATGGCGGTTAAAGACATTTGCCGTGAGTTTGGGATCAGTGATGCAACGTTTTATAACTGGAAGGCGAAATACGGTGGTATGGAGGCCAGTGATGTCAAGCGCCTGAAAGAATTAGAAGCTGAGAATGCACAACTCAAGAGTATGTATGCTGAAGCCTGTATTGATCTGCGGGCCTTAAAGAACCTGATTGAAAAAAAGTTATAACGCCCCAGGAGAAGCGGGAAGCTGTCGATTACCTTGTCGATGAGGAACAGCTAAGTAACCGTAAGGCGTGTAAGTTGATAGGATTATCCCGAACAACCTGTCAGTACCAACCCAAACCCAAGGATGATGCTGCTGTTCAGACTGCATTAACAGCATTAACGACAAAACATGTTTCAATTGGTTTTTGGCAATGCTGCTACCGTTTGTGGAACCGGGGTCACTGGTGGAATCACAAGCGGATCTACCGGGTCTATACGGATATGCAACTGAATATCCGCCGCAGAGCCAAAAGAAGGGTTGCCAGAACGCGTTAAGCAGGCTCTTACATTACCGACTGGCCCTAACCAGATGTGGAGCATTGATTTTATGAGCGATAGCCTGGTGGATGGCAGAAAGTTCCGCCTGTTTAATGTTATGGATGATTTTAACAGAGAATCACTTGCTATAGAGGTGGATACATCACTTCCATCCTTACGGGTCATCCGGGTGCTTGAAACACTGATTGCTGAAAGAGGTTGTCCGACAGCCATCCGTTGCGATAACGGCCCGGAATTTATAAGCCATAAACTAGAAGAATGGTGTAATCACGAAAACCGCAAAATCAGTTTACAGTTTATCCAACCGGGAAAGCCTATGCAGAATGCCTTTATCGAACGAAAGAATGGGAGTATCCGAAGAGAATTACTGAATGCGTACTTGTTTTACAGTCTGGCAGAAGTCAGAGCAAGAAGTGAAGAATGGCGTCTGGATTACAACACAGAACGACCCCATAAGTCATTGGGTTATCTGGCGCCATTGAAATACGCAGAGCTCAACAAAAACCAGATAGCTTTATCCACACCCGCAAGCGGAAATCCTTCAAAATTGAAGCGCAGCGGGTCGAGGATAAAGCGGTAAATGAAAAGAATACTAACTTAGAAAACTCTAACTGATGCTGGCACTAAAATAGGGGAGCTTACAGGTACACTTCTCTATTTCTATATATTATTTGCAGGATTTGTAAACGCCATCGTCTTTTTATTGCTTCTTATCTTTTCGTTTTTTCCAATAGTAGCAGAAGGAGTCTGTTGATTATAGCGACGTTTATTGCTTTGACGTATTTGATCATACTTGCCGTTACCTATGTTATTCTCTAATTTGTGTCTAAACTAAAATTAAAAGGCAAACCGAACTTCGACGCAGGTTTTTTTATCATCGACGAAATCATATTTGTGAAGGTAGATTTGAACTTTTCCAATCTTACCTGCAAAATATCCGTTATTAGAACAGCAGCCAACAGCGGGTTTTGTGCAATGGCGGCTTTCCGAACATAGACTGATCGTCCCGTTCTCTACTCAGCTTCAGCTACAGGCCATCCGGATTTCTTATGAACAACCGCTAAATTTGTAACCTGATATTTGATCGGGGCGGTGGCTCCAGGCTGACGGAACACTGAATACCGCCACAGCGCCAAGCCCCGCTCGTTAGCGGCAACTTAAAGACCGAACTCAAAATAAACAGAAATGACAATTAACTCAATAAAAATAGTCTTACTAATTTTTGTATCAAGTATCTTCCTTTCTTGCAATGGACAAGTGAAATCTGGACACAAACAGACTGAAACAAAAACGCCTGAAATCGGCAAGACAGTTTCTGAACTTGATGATCAAATTTGGAGAATATTTCAAGACTCAAAAGGAAAATATTGGTTTGGTAGTAACGGAAAAGGTATCTATTATTTAGACGGTAACAAGTTAAAACTTTTTACAATTATAGACGGATTAGTGAGCAATACAATACGGGGTATTCAAGAAGATATTAACGGAAATATATACATTGAAACTCCAGATGGAATTAGCAAATTTGACGGAAAGCAATTCACTACTTTAAAAGCAATAAAATCGTCGTATAACAAATGGAAACTGAATCCTACTGACTTGTGGTTTGGTTACAATGCAAACGATTTGTATCGTTATAATGGAGATTCTCTTTTTGAATTAAAATTGCCCAGAAAAGATTTAAAGAAAGCGTTCGGTATTGACACTCTAATTAGCCCATTTGATAGCAATAATCCATATGAAGTTTACGGAGTTGACAAAGATAAAGAAGGTAACATTTGGTTTGGAACATTTGTAGCTGGTGCGTTTCGATATGATGGAAAATCAATTCTATGGATTGGGGAAAAAGAACTTTCTATAATTCCAGATGGAATGGGTCCTGGCATCCCTTCAGCTCCTGCTGTGCGTTCAATCATCCAAGATAAAGAAGGCTATTTTGGTTGAGCAATTTTATAAGCAAGTATAAAATTGAATCGAATAATTTACAATATGAAAAAATAAAGGGTGTTGAAAAAGAAAAACCCAATTATTTCAATTCCGGAATTGTAGATAAAGATGGTAATTTATGGATGACTACTTATGGCGGTGGCGTTTGGAAATATGACGGAAAAACGCTCACAAACCTTGAACTAAAAAAGGGTGCAGAAAAGGTCTTGCTAGTATCTATCTACCAAGACAACAACGGAACAATTTGGCTTGGAACTGACAATGACGGAGTTTACAAAAATAATGGAGATACTTTTGAAAAGTATGTACTAAAAAGATAATAAGCAGCCGCTAACATTGGTATTGCTGCAAGTGGGGCTGGACGTTGAAACTTCGGTTGTTTGTATCGCTGTACTTTTGCTCGGGCAAACGAATTTCAATTTAGCATTTTGTTGTTAACTTGAACTTTATATTTTCAATTGGGCAGCGGTTCCGGGCTGGAAGTTATAAAATATCCCACCTACAGCAATACCTGACCGTTAGCGGCAATTTTAACTCAAGAACACAAACACTTAAATATTGAAAGCAAATTAATGACAAAAATTATTTTAACTCTTCTAACAATTTTTACTACTTCTCAGATTTTCGGACAAACCGAACTTCGACAACAGTTAGAAAATATTATTGCTACTAAAAACGCAACAATTGGAATATCAATAAAAAATATTGAGGGTAAAGACACATTAAACATTAATGCAACCCTAAATGCACCTTTGATGAGTGTTTTAAATTTCATATTGCTTTGGCAACTTTAAATTTGGTGGACATAGGAAAACTTTCTCTATCACAGAAACTTTTTATAAAAAAAGAAGATTTACACGAAGACACTTGGAGCCCAATACGAGACGACTATCCAGGCGGAAATATATATTTAACCTTAGACCAATTGTTGAGATATACCGTTTCGCACAGCGATAATAATGGTTGTGATATTCTTTTAGAATTAATTGGCGGTACAGAAACTGTTCAAAAGTTCATCAATAAACAAGGGATAAAAGATTTTGTTATAAAAGTAAACGAACAAGAAATGAGGACTTGGGAAAACTTATACATCAACACTACAACACCATTAGCAACTACAGAATTATTGGAGAAATTCTACAAAGGAAAAGTCATCAAAAAAAAATCAACCAAATATTTATACCAAATAATGGTAGAATGTTCAAGAGGACTTACTTGGATGAAAGCAGGTCTTCCAGAAGGAACAGAATTAGCACATCGAACAGGAATTTCAGGCACTAATGAAAACAATTTAAGAGTGGCGATGAATGATGTAGGAATTGTAAAACTTCCAAATGGAAAACATTTGATTATTTCTATTTACTTAAAAAACATAACTGAGACCAGAGAAAGTACTGAAAAAATAATTTCGGATATAACAAAAGAGACATGGAAATACTACTCGACAAAATAAAAATGCCGCCAACATTGGGTTTAGCTAAAGCGGGGCTTGACATTGGAACTTCGGCAGCAACTCATTATTGTGCTTTGGTTCGGGCGGACGAATTACTATTCAACTTTTTCAACTAGTTTTATCATCACAACTTTAATTGGCGTCAGTTTGGGCGGACACAACAACAATGCCCCGACTTCGCTAAGCCCTGTCCGTTAGCGGCTATTTTAGAAAAACGACACAATGAACTACAACGACAAAAAATTCAGACCAATTAGCAACACTGAAAACGGAGAAACTTCAAACGAAACTCTTTTTCATTACAAGCAAATCGGAAATATTCTTACTTCTGAATATTCAGGCGGAAAGATTAAATATGGACATCTAATTGGTTTGGTCGACCATTTAGGAAATATAGAAATGCGTTATCACCAAGTAAATGACAAAGACGAATTGATGACAGGAATTTGTAAATCAATACCAGAAATTCTTGAAAATGGGAAAATTCGTCTTCACGAAAATTGGGAATGGACTTCAGGTGATAAATCAAAAGGAACATCAATAATTGAAGAACAATAAACGAAAATACAATGGCACACGAACACAACTACAAACTGACTGCCGTATGGACTGGCAACAAAGGTGACGGTACTAAAAATGTACGAACCTATGACCGTAGCCACACAGTTTCTATTCAAGGAAAACCCGAATTATTTTTAACAACGGATAATCCTGCTGTTGGGGACAAATCAAAATTGAATCCCGAAGATTTATTGGTTACAGCAATTTCATCTTGTCATATGCTTTCGTACTTGTATGTATGTTCATTAGAAGGTGTTGTAATTACATCTTACACTGACAATGCCACAGGTATTATGATTGAACAGGCAAGTGGTGGCGGAAGTTTCAAAGAAGTAACTTTGAATCCAATCTTTTATGTCGCAGATGAAAGTATGGCAGAAAAAGCTATTGAGTTGCACCATAAAGCTCACGAAATATGTTATATAGCTAATTCGGTGAATTTTGAAGTAAAGTGTATTCCAACTTGCAAAGTAGGATAAACAATTATATGAAATTTTGCATCACAGAGACAAACCCAATTTAGGGCGATGTTTCGGCTAATATTGAAGCACACATCAGGTTGATTGAACTTGCTTTGACCTTAAATGCAGAAGCAATTTTCTTTCCTGAACTTTCACTCACAGGTTACGAGCCAGAACTTGCAAATAAATTAGCGACGAATCAAAATGACAATCGTTTAGACATTTTTCAAGAAATAAGCGACAAAAACAATATTATTATTGGACTTGGTTTGCCAACCGCAACAGAATCAGATATCCTAATCAGTATGATAATTTTTGAACCCAACAATCCGAGACAAACTTATTCAAAACAAGAAATTCATACAGACGAATTGCCAAACTTTAAAAATGGTATTAGTCAAGTAATAATCAAAACGAACGATAAAAAAATCGCACTAGCAATTTGTTAAGAAAGTTTACAACAGACACATTCTGAAAACGCCTTTGTACTTGGTGCAGACGTTTATTTAGCAAGCGTAGCAAAACCAGCAGATGGCATTAAAAAAGCTTTTGACCAGTATCCTAAAATAGCAAAGCAATTCGCAATGCCTGTGTGAATGTCTAACTGTGTAGGTTTTTGCGACAATTTTTAAGTGTTGGTACTAGTTCGGTTTAGACAAAAACTGGTGAATTAGTTGGGCAACTTGGCGACAAAACGGAAGGAATTTTGATTTTTGACACAGAGACAGAAGAAGTAGTTGAAAGAATAAAAAAACAACCGCTAACATCGGTTCGGCAAAAGCAGGGCTGACGTTGTAAATTGAGGATTTGTACTTCTAATAAACATTTGTGATTTATAGAATATTTGTGAATTTAATCCCTGCCTTCGCCAAGCCGAAAAACGTTGCCTGCAAGCCTATGGCGACACTTCACAAATTTCAAACAGACATTAAAAAGTAAATCAACCAAAATATTAAAATGACAAATAAAGCCTTACTGTTTCTGACAGTTATCCTATTGACAGTTACAACCATTCAAGCACAGAATACTAAACAGTTAAAACAAATGGCATTTGCCGACTCGTTACGACTGGTGGAAATTTACAAAGACCTGCATCAGAATCCTGAACTCGGTTTTATGGAAGTTCGCACATCGGGTATTATAGCAAAAGAATTAAAATCCTTGGGCTATGAAATAATTACTGGAATCAGCAAAACAGGAGTTGTTGGAATTTATAAAAATGGTTTTGGGCCAACTGTAATGTACAGAGCGGATATGGATTGTAATTCTGTAAAAGAAAATACGGGACTTCCTTATTCAAGTACAAAAATTATGAAGAAACAGGATGGCACAGAAACTCCTGTTATGCATGCATGTGGACACGATGCCCATGTAACATGGATGTTGGGTGTCGCAAAAATTATGATGGCTTTGAAAAACGAGTGGAAAGGAACATTGGTATTTTTAGCTCAACCTGCCGAAGAACTCTTAGCAGGAGCACAAGCAATGGTAGATGACAGTATGTATACAAAAGGTGTACCTGTGCCAGATTATTTATTAGGTCTGCACACTACAACACTTCCTTTAGGAACAATAGATAATGGCGTAGGCGTACGTATGTCGGGAAGCGACCAGCTTGATGTTACTTTTTATGGCATTGGTGGTCATGGTGCAAGACCTGAAGATGCTAAAGACCCAATCGTAATGGCTTGTAATGCCGTACTGCAATATCAAACTATTATCAGCAGAAGTATTGCTGCACAAGATGTTGCCGTTTTAACAGTTGGAGCAATTAGTGCCGGGACAGATCATAATGTAATTCCAGCATCGGCAATTATAAAAATAAATTTGCGTTGGTTCAATGAACAAACAAGAAATACTTTATTAGATGGTATAAAAAGAATAAATGAAGGTATAGCAGTTGCAAATGGCCTTAGCAAAGAACAGTATCCAACAATTAAAATGAAAGGGAAAGTTTATCCACTTGAAAATAATGTAGCATTAACCAATAAAATTAATGCAGCACTTGGTGCAGTAATTACTTCTGAAAATATACTTACTAAAACTTCTGCATCTATGGGTGCCGAAGATTTCCAGCATTTGGTAAAAGGGTATGATAAAACTGCCTGCAATTATCTAAGTGTAGGCATCGCCAATCCAGCTGCTTATGCAAAAGCAAAAGAAGAAGGCAAGAAAGCTCCATTTTTTTTGCATGCAAACAATTACCAAATTGACCTTGATGGTATTCCATTAGGCACAGAGATAGGAGTAACTGCTTTACTGGCAATGTTTAAAAACTAAATGACTAAAGTAATAAAAATGCTTTAATCATTTGAACGCAAAGAGACAGAAAGCCAGCAGGCATCATTAGGTTTTGTACAAGTCTGGCTTGACAAACAAACATCTGCTAACCTGCCTACCGGCAGGCAGGTTGCAAATCCTGGCTGTGGTTCGGGCTGGACAAACATCGCTGAACATTTTATCTTAACTTCAACTTCATATTTTTCCAAAGGATGCTGTGCACAATCAGCAGCGGCTGGGGACGGACGGAATACTAATGCCACACCTGCACAAAGCCCTGCCCGTTGGGCATAATTTTAACGACACCTCATTGCTGTCAGACATTTTATATATTAAAACTATTACAATGACAACTTTGACAAGATGAAAAGACTATTTTTTATTGTGACCATAGTCATCGTACTTTTTTCCACAGTCAATTCAGAAGCACAAACGGTTTCTGACAGTACAAAGACTATTCAAAATAAGTATCAAGCTAAGGCACCGCCGACACAACCCTTTGGCAAGAAAGCATTCGGCAAATCAAAAAAAACAACATTGCGGTGGTTAGGTATGGCGGGCTTTTTAATTAATAGTCGTGGTACTACTTTTATGGTTGACCCTCTACTTGAAGGCTTCGATATGCCACTTTTAATTGACTTCCCCATTTCAGCTAAGGACGTTCCACATGTAGATGCCATTTTTCGTAACCCATGCCGACAACGACCATTTTAGTGTTCCGACAAATGTAGCCATGTCAAATGTTACAGATGTTTACCATTCGACAGTTTATGTTGATTCATTAATGAAAAACTTAAATCTCAAATCTCTTGGACACGGCATTGGAGAGACCTTCAAAGTGAAAAATATTTCTGTTAAATTGACACCTGCCGACCATGCCTATCAAAATGCTTATCCAGGCATGAGTAACCGTTGGTTTAAAAATGAAGATGCTTGTGGATTTTGGTTTGACACACCCGACGGTACTATTTGGGCGACAGGTGATTCCAGACTAATTCCTGAACACCTTACAATGACTGTACCTGATGCTATTTTATTCGACTTCTCAGACAGTGAATGGCATTTTACTTTTGAAGGGGCGGTAAAAATCGCAAACGCATATCCAAATGCACTACTTCTACTTTGTCATTGGGGTTCAGTAGATTCGCCAGACTTTTCACCATTTAACGGCGACCCAAAAAAACTTTATGATGTGGTTGTTAATCCTGAACGAATCAAAGTTTTAGCACCCGGAGAGCCATTTGTTCTTAAACGCTTTAAAAATAGTTCATTTCTAAATTCAAATTGACATGAAGTATCTGTTGACTTTATTAATTTTTGCATTTAACAACGTTTCTGCACAAACAAAAGACATGATGATTCGTATATCAGAAATTGAGATTGATTCAAACTATCTCCAAGAATACAATTCTATTCTTCAAGAAGAATCAAGAGCATCAGTTCAATTAGAAGCGGGGGTTATTGCAATTTATCCATTGTACCAAAAAGAAAACCCAACACAGATTCGTATTTTAGAAATTTATGCCAATCGAAAAGCTTATGAGTCACATTTAAAAACATCTCATTTTCAAAAATATAAAACAACCACTATCAAAATGGTTAAGTCTTTGAAACTTGTAGATATGGGCAACCTAGATTTGCAGACAATGGCTGAAATATTTCGCAAAATGGACAAATGACGAAGAAGAAAAACTAAGCCCAACATGGGGTTTTATGCAAGTTGGGCTTGATAAACAAACATCTCCTAACCTGCCTACCGGCAGGCAGGTTGCAAATCCAGACTGTGGTTCGGGCCGGACGATCAATTTTCACCTTTAGTTCTTACATTCAACTTTAAATTTTTCCAAAGGATGCTGTGCACAATCAGCACCGGTTGTCAACAGACGGAATACTAATACCCAACCTGCACAAAGCCCTGCCCGTTGGCTATGGCCCGTGACAGACCCTAAAAACGATAGCAAATAAGAAATCTACAAAATGCGGTATCTATAGACAGAATAACACAGTTACAATTTAATCGAAATATATGCCGACCAAAACAATCAAAGGAAAAATTGTGGATTATGAAAAAATTGAAACTTATGATGAAGATGGCATCAAACTTATTAATTATTGGATTAAAGTAAATAACGAAAAATATACTTTAACCTTGCCGAGAGGTTCAAATGTTTATTTTGAAAATAATGATGAAGTTATACTTGATGTAAATGAAAATAATATTGCGATTGCTGGTTTATGCCCCAAAAAGGGCTTCAAATGGGGCAAAACTAAAGCAATTGACGGGCTGGTTCAGCCAACAGATAGGTATGAGATAGCAGAAGGTGTTGTATTGGAAAAACGTAAGGAATATTTTAATGTAAGCGGGGCTTACACTGATTATAATAATTCAAATTTAAAGTCGGTTATTACTTACACAATTATTTTGCCGGAAAATAGATTCAGAGTACATGAAACGATTGGCAAACAAATTAAGCCGAATACGGATATCGTTGCATTGACAGAGAACAAGGTTGCGTATATCATAAAAGATAAAACTAATAATAAGACCTATGGTAAACCAAGAAAAGACTTTATCATTGCCTTAATTTTATGGATTGCTTTTAACTTAGTAATGATAATCAAAAAAGACATATTTGTATCATACACGACTCTGTTGGTAATAGGAAATTTGTTTTTTGGAATTGCCTTTTTGCTATCGTTCTCAGGATATTTGAGTGTTTCAAAAACGATGAAGTTGTTTAATCAAATGACAGGTTCCAGATAAAATAGCCACAGCCTGTAACAGTGAGTCTGAACGCAAGTGTGGCTGGACGGAAGAACAATCGGCAATCAGGCGCTACAGTACTTCAGTTCGGGCTGGACGATCAACTTCCAACTTTTGGTTTTAACCTGAACAAAATATTTTTCCAAAGGATGCTGTGCACAACTATCAGCGGTTACGGGCGGACTGAATTCTAATCCCACACCTGCGCAAAGCCGTGGCAGGTTGTGGGCCATGCAGCAAGACAGTTCATAAACTTACAATTCATAAATTATGTCAAAGAAAATATTTGTGTTCGCAGCTCTGATTTCCTATAGCACATTCTCTTATTCCCAAACCTATCCTTCTGACAAAAAAGCGGATTTTGTGTTTCCCGGCAATAGTTGGGAATATGTAAAAGACCCGTATGCACAGGGCTGGGACACGGCTAAGCTGAAGAGCTTAAAACAATTTATTATTGACAGTGCGAATACGACGGGCATGATGGTGATACAACAGGGCAAGGTAATATTTTCGTATGGCGACTTAAAAGAATTAAGCTATATAGCTTCCTGCCGAAAAAGTGTTCTGTCAATTTTATACGGACCTTTTGTAGAAAATGGTAAAATCAATTTAAACAGCACGCTTGAACAAATAAATATTGATGATATAAACGGTTTATTACCTATTGAGAAAAAGGCTACCATTCGAAATCTGCTCACAGCAAGGTCAGGTGTATATCATGAGCCCAGTTATTCGGGCGACGAATATGCCTTTGCCCCTAAAAGAGGAAGCGTTCAACCTGGCAGTTTTTTTCTTTATAATAATTGGGATTTTAATCTGGCTGGCTACTTGTTTGAAAAACTGAGTGGCGTTGGCATTTATGACGCCGTTGATTCCATGCTTGCCCACCCTTTAAACATGGAGGATTGGGATAAAAATATTCAGCATAAAGACGCAGATACGATCAAGTCAATGTATCCTGCCTACCCAATGTGGTTTTCCACAAGAGACATGGCAAGGATAGGATACCTGATGTTGCGGAACGGGCGATGGAAGGACAAACAAATTACCACTGAAAATTGGGTTAATACGATAACCACTTCTTTCACATCTACCAAGGAAATGAAAGCGTTCAAATCTCCCTATTATAAAGACGGAGCCTATATGAGATATTTTGGATATGGCTATTTATGGTGGGTTTGGGATGCTCCGGATAGCAAAGGAGCATATGAAGGAGCATATACAGCACAAGGTAACTTTGGACAATACATAACCGTTTTACCAGCATTAGATGTAGTAATTGCACACAAAACAAAAGCTGCATACGACAGATATACATCAAACTATTTGACAATTCTAACTAAATTGATTGCTGCCAATAATTCAGAATTATCGGCAAAGGATAAGTAGCAACAAGAAGTAGCACAAACGCACAACAGGCGTTTTGGCAATATGGCGCAACGACGAATGATTTTCTCATCTTTTTATTCGCAAATGATCAGCAGTCCGGGCCCGATGTTCACTGTTCAGCTTTTTGATATTACCTTCAATTTTCCAATCTTCGGCGGTTCCAGTCTCCCCATTCTAAAATACCAGCACAGCAATAAGCCCTGCCCGTTAGCTGAAATATTATCGGGAAGTTGATTCATTTTCGATTCATAACGATTTAGAGTGAAAACGGAACAAACCACTAAATTTGGATGTATAAGTGCCCCTATGATTGACTTTCCGCATGAAGAACTGATAGATGAAGACGATTGCCATTTTTACCTGGTCAATAAACTTCTCCCCGATGGCCTCATTAGCCCATGCTGTGGTTGCGAGAGCCGCATCCGGCACAATGCGGCCAACCGCTTATATGGGAAATGACGAGACCATGTTCAATGCCATACGGATTTCAGCAAAGATCATTCGGAAAATGCACCTTATACACATTCTTTTCACTCTAAAACGCTATGAGCCCATTTGAATGAATAGCTTACCAGGGACTTGTAATACTAAAATGAATTTAATGAACAGATCTCATCTGCAACAAAAAGTGGCTTCAATATTTCTCATGGCGATTCTTTGCTGCTTAACAAGCAAATTGTTTTCGCAGGATTATCGCCGCTGGCAAATGAATCAGGATGGTTCCATCTCCTGGGAAATAAATAACAATATTCCTCACAACGATCATATAGAAATGAGTGGCAAAAGAATCTCCTGCGTTCTCAGGTATGGAGTAGCTGCTGATGGTTCCTTTCATTCTACCCGCAGCCTAGTGTGGCCGATGCTACGAACTATTCCTAATAATACGCATGCCAGTCTCACGCGTCAATTCGCACTGGACGGATTTGAATTGGTAACTGTAAACTATAAACCCATAGTGTCGGAAAAAGTAATTTCAATTACTATCAAAGGAACATTATTAGTTAAAAGTATAGCCGGTAATAATCTTGAATTGACCCGTGAGTATTTTCCATCAACAACATTGCCGGGTTACTGCGAAGTTTACACCATTAAAAATACATCCAAAAATGGCTGCTTTGTAGAAATACCAAAGTCGAAGAATATATATTCTACCGATCCGGCCAAAGGAACAGAAGGCAGTTATGCTTTGCATGTTGATGTATTCAACGAAGGGAATTACAAACTTCAAACAAATGATTCTATTAGCTTCTCTGTTTTTTATTCCGGGGTTAAAGCAAATGAACAAGTACCTGCGGTGGACGTAAATACTGAAAAAGCAAAACGCCTTGAACTAATTCATGAAGTCTGGAACAATCTTGTATTAGAAACACCGGATACGGTATTGAACAGAGAATTTGCCTTTGCTAAAATCAGGGCGGCAGAAAGCATTTTCGAAACCAAAGGTGGCCCGATGCATGGGCCTGGCGGAGAATCATATTATGCCGCTATCTGGGCTAACGATCAAGCGGAATACATTGGACCTTTCTTCCCTTATCTTGGTTATGATTATGGAAATAAAGCAGCATTGAATGCCTATCTTCATTTTGCAAGGTTCATAAACAACGATTATAAACCGATTCCAAGCTCTATTATTGCTGAAGGAACGGATATATGGGATGGAGCCGGCGACCGTGGAGATGCGGCGATGATTGCATACGGCGCCGCACGTTATGCGCTTGTTAGCGGTGATACAAAAAAGGCAGCACAATTGTGGTCATTGATTGAATGGTGCCTTGAATATTGCCGCCGGAAATTAAATAAGGAAGGTGTAGTAACCTCCGATTCCGATGAATTAGAAGGGCGTTTTCCGTCGGGGAATGCCAATCTCTGTACATCTTCCTTATACTACGATGCATTGATTTCTGCTATTTACCTTGGAGAAGATTTAGGGAAAGGGAAAATGCAACTTACGCTTTATAAGGAGCAAGCTGTAAAATTGAAATCAGCGATTGAAAAATACTTTGGTTCCAAAATAGGAGGATTTGATACTTATAAATATTACAAAGAAAACGATACCCTGAGAGCATGGATTTGTATCCCGCTTACGATGGGTATTTACGAACGTAAAGCAGGAACCATCGCTGCCTTGTTCTCGCCGGAATTATGGACTCAGGATGGGCTCGCCAGTCTTGCAGGAGATAAAACATTTTGGGACAGATCAACCTTATATGCTTTAAGAGGTGTATTGGCAAGTGGTGAAACAGATAAAGCGTTGAATTTTTTGCATTACTATTCCAACCGCCGTCTACTGGGCGACCATGTTCCTTATCCTGTAGAAGCTTATCCTGAAGGAAACCAACGCCATCTTTCAGCGGAAAGCGGATTGTATTGCAGAATCTTTACAGAAGGATTGTTTGGCATCAGGCCTACAGGATTGCACAATTTTAGTTTTACACCACGTCTCCCCTCTTCCTGGTCCCGTATGAGTCTCCGGCATATCCGCGCATTTGACCATGACCTTGATATTGTTATTGAGCGAGAAGACGGAAAAAAGAAAGTGACCATATCAGAAGGAGACAAAGTACTTATTACTAAATTCATTAAAGATGGTGAAATAGTAAAAGTTAATTTATTAAATGGTGTTACTCGGTAAGCAAAGGTGGTTTTTATATCAATGTGATTTTCTGGCGCGTTGAGGAAATACTTCTGTCAACATGGGGTTTTACGCAAGTGTGGCTTAAAAAACAAGCATCAGCCAACCTGACTTTCGGCAGGCAGGTTGCAAATCCAGGCTATTGTTCGGGCTGGACTAACAACTCTAGTCTTTAGTTCTTAACTTCAACATCAGTTTTTCAATCAGCATCGGTTACAGGCGGACGGAATACAAATTCCTACCCTTATAAAGCCCTGCCCGTTGGCTGCAAACAAAACAAATTCCTTTAAAATGATTTGGAAATCTGAAATTAATTTAGACGGCTTAAATAAATATCCAGAATACCTGGGTAGTTTTTTGGGTATAAAGTTCACAGATTGGAACGAGAACTCGCTTACTGCAACAATGCCGGTAAACGAAAAGACCCGACAGCCTTTCGGAATTTTACATGGCGGAGCATCTGTAGTACTTGCAGAGACTGTAGGAACTTTTGCAAGCAGTTTAGTTATTGACACAAATGAGTTTGTCTGCGTTGGTTTAGACATAAATGCAAATCACCTTAGACCAGTAAGCACAGGTGAGGTCAGGGGAGTATGTTCTCCTATTCACTTAGGTCAAAAAACCCATGTTTGGGATATTCGGATTTTTAACGACCAGGACAAAATTGTTTGTATAAGTCGATTTACAGTAGCAATTATTGATAAGCGATAAACTGCCTGCATGATCTTTCGGCCTTTAACAGCATTCAGATTTTCGTTCGTTTTATAAGGGCCTTGTACCCAGGTAAACCAACGTGACATCAAATGTGGATCTGTGCCCTGCTATCCCTGTTTCATCCATAAAGAATTTGACCCGAATATTTTTAGTTACAGGATCAATCGAATTAGCACCCGTTGGATCTAGAACTGCGGAACGCCCGGAGGAAGAAGGTTGACCATAATAGTTAATAACTGAAGTGACTTTATTTGTAGCCGCATCAAAATTCATTATCAAACCGAATTTACTGTAGAAAGTTGCATTTGTGATACCGGCCCCCGTATTTCCTATAATGATACCCGGTATAGCGAGATCATTTGAAACCAGGCTGTCCGTAGCAGTACCGCTTGTTTGTAAAGTATATAGATAGGTGTTGCCCATCCATCCAAAAGCCGCGTTAGAATGATCTGTCATAGTACCTTCCATACGATACCGACCATCCCATTGATTTCTTGTTGAAGCCGCAGGACCATCCTGCTTTTTTTTACAAGCTCCAATTGCAAGTACCATTACAGACAACAACACTACATTTTTTATTTGCATAACAAATTTTTTTCATGTTAGAGCAGACTCAAGAAACAGGGTAAACTAAATATTCTTTCGTATTCTACAAATACGCCATTTGGATTAGCCTTTTTACACTTGATTGGTGTAAATTGACCTACCGGCTGCCCACCTGCAAATGGCTCCGTCTGACAGACTTAAATTTATTTAAACCCATTTCCAGTAAGCTACGAATAAATTTCGACTTTCAATAACGGCGATTACACAAAAAAAAGGTTTACATAAAGTTTGGCTGGACAATCAAATCTTCATAAGATATACGCAACTCAACTTTGGTTCCTGGCTGGACAAGCAATTTTGACATCTGTTCCTAACTTCATTTAAAATGAAATCAGCAGTGGTACCGGGCGGACTGAATTCTAATACCAATCTTCTCAAAGCCCTTCCCGTCAGGCACCAACGTTAACAAGACGCTCAATATGAAAAAAAAAAATTAAGAAATGGATATTTCGCTACCCAATTGGAGGTTTTGCCAATATACTTTTCTATAATTTCTCAATGAATTATTAGCATCAGATGAACATTAGCGCAGGCCACAAACAAGCAGACAGAGCACCCTGAATAGAAACTCAACAACCTCTACAAAAACTATAAAACAACTTGACACATACCACAAACAAACCATTCTTATTGAATATAAATTCAATTTATTTTTCACTACTGGCAATTTGTATCTGCTTTATTGGTTGTAAAGCATTTAAGCATGGCTATACCTGGAGTAAAGCAGAAAACTCCTACAATTTAGTCACAGGGGACAAGACCAATTTTGGCGACAAAAGACTAGACTACAATAAAGGGTTTCACAGAAATTCTGCTTTATCAATTTTTCTTGACTGTAAATGCAATGACAGAGGACAACCCGGCTTTATATATGAGTATAAGTCTGACAAAAAATGCAGAGGTATCAAATTATTTTATCCAAAACTTGACTCTGTTTTTATTTTTGAAGAGCCCAAAAAAGGTGCCCTGAATTCCATCCTAAAAGAAGCAAGAAAAATGGTCAATAATGAACGAGAAATTTTTGAACAATTAAAAACCGGCAATTTGTAAAAAAGGTAAGTACAGCACTTAACATTGAGTGATATGCAAATTGAGTTTGACAAGTAACCATCAGGTAAATGCAAACCTGGCATCCTCCCAACAGACCCATCAGTATCAGCTTTTGAACAAATCTTCAACAATATATTTTCACACAACAGCGGTTATTGGCACCGGAATGCTGATTCCCAACCCTCATTAAGCCAATAACGTAAGATGACAATTTACATTAACCCGTAAACCGTATTACAAAAAATATATTGCACTAATGAAGTCTAACTGCTTTTAAATCACTACCTTACGGTATTGTATATATTATGAGCGATAATAAAAAGAAGAGCAGCAATTCAGTAGAAATAGAAAAAGGGAAAGAACACATCATCGTTGAGATTGTTGAGTATATCCCCAATGCCGTCATGAGTCGTACCATCGTCAAGAAAATTACAGGCAATGTAACGGCCATGTCATTCAGCGAGGGAGAAGAATTAGACGACAAGATCATTCCCTTTGATAATTATATTCAAATCATTGACGGGGTGGCAGATATCACCATTGGCAAGGAAACGCACCATCTTAAACTTGGTTCAGGCATTGTTATTCCCGCACATACCATCCACCGCTTTAATGCTAACAAGCAATTTAAAATGATCTCCACCATTATTAAAGGTGGTTATGAGGAAATTTTAACTGCTTCATAGGCCAATTCACATTCCGGCTACAGTTTTCTTTTCCGGGTGGTTTACCGCGTTTTTTTTCCCAGTTAATCCAGCATGCGATACCCACCTGGCCCTTCCCTTCATTTTGAGTAAGCAGAATAAGAAATGTATTGGCTGATTGCATGCAGAATTAGTCCTACACAAAAGAACTAATTCTAAAAATCAGCAGCTAACAAATAATTTCAATATTTGCCACTATATTTAACTTTATAAAAAGGATACTGCCCTAACAGTTATGCACTTTGCCTTGGAAAAAAGGATTAACTATTATCAAAAACAAGCAACTACAGTATAGATTATTGATCTTTTATGCTTATAGAATTTGGAGATAAAGTGAAATTTCTGGACAATGAAATTACAAGGACTGCGGGAGTGGCAGGGCTAAATGGTACTTGTTTGGGCTACACTACTCCCTCGGTTACCAAAATTGCGTTTATAGGCAAGACCCAGAGCGACTATGCTATTTCTATTGAGATTGAGGGGACTGACCATATCATCTGGACTACACAGGATCTGGTTGAATTTATTAGTCATGGCGAAGGCATGGTCATTGAAATCGGCAATAAAAGAGCAACCCGGAATGCTGATGGATCCTGGAAAGAAGAGCTCATTGACCCGGCCAAAGAGAAATCTTCATGGCTCAAACGGATATTTGGAAAAAAATAAACAACAGTGAGCATATATAATTCATACTTACTGATAGGTAAAAAAAACGGGTAGCAAATCACAATATTTCCAGTGACATAAAACTGGCATTAATTCAACATAACCGTGAGCAAAAACAAACTCCTGCTTATATCCGCTTTCTTCGCCTTATTCACCAGCTGCAAAAACAATAAGGCAAAAGATGATATTCCGACTACTCCAAAAGTGACCGAAATCGATTATGAACTGGAGGATACTGTTCCAATAAAACAATCATTTAGCAACCCTGATACAAATATTCCGAACAGCAATCCCCAACCAGTACCAAAAGCAGGGTATTTAAAAAATGAGGACGCAATTTTAATGAATCCCGCTCATCTGCAGAGCGAATTAAAACAGCACCTGGACAGGCTCAAAACAAAGTGGCAAAATATCCCTAACCCGATCACAGCCATTTATCAGGGAAATGATTTTGGCGACTACCAGCATATTCTTTTCAAAGATGCCAAAGGAGAAACATATGATTTCGGGCAGGCAGCAAATAACTATGGCAAATATCAGCTCCATGAGCGTTCCGGTCAATACAATGACAATCCGGCTTATCTGGGCAAGCAGTTTAAAGTTTACTGGGATTGGAAGCTTTCTGATTTTTTATGTTGTGAGGGAGATTATGATAGAGTCAAAGCCTATTTACCAGCAATCACCAAACTGGAGTTAATAAAAAAATAAAGGTTAGCATCAGCGATTTCAGACCAGAGTCACTAGCATATGAACAAATTAAAATCCCGCAAGATCATTACATTTCAGAATAATTAAACCGATTTCAACAAATTGTCTCAGCACAATCACTACACTGCTATAATCAATCAAAGCCCTGCAAAAAACAATGATCACAGCTGCCAACTTTAGAAAAACAGCCCTGGAATTTGATCAGGTGAGTGAAAAACCACATTTTGATAAAGCCTCCTTTCGGATCAGGGAAAAGATATTTGCCACACTTGATATTGTTAACAAAAAGGCCTCCATGAAGCTCACTGAATCAGAACAATCCATCTATTGCCTGATTCGCCCCAGCATTGCAATTCCGGCATCCGGAGCCTGGGGAAAACAAGGTTGGACTGTTTTCGATCTTAAAAATGTGCCGATGAACATTATTAAAGAAGCAATGGGAAAATCTTATTTAAATGTGGCCCCCAATATAAAGGCAAAAGCTGCTGCTCCCAAAAAAACAGCCAAACATATTCAAACACTGCATCCTGACAAAAGCAAGACCAACAAGCGCATTTCACTTGAAAAATACAATTATATCAGGGAGGCCCTGCTTAATATTCTTCAATCAAAAGTACTTTCACATACCGAACTCATGGAAAGCCTTTATCAGCAGGTGAAAGACAGTTTTGAAGGAGGCGTTCAATGGTATGGCGAAACCGTTAAATTGGATCTGGAAGCCAGAAAAATAATCGAAAGAACGGGCACAAAACCGGAAAAATACAGGCTGAAAACCAGCAAACGCTAAACATTCTTTATTTTAAATTTGTAACCACCTTAAAAAAATCACCTATGTCATTTCAAGCTTATATTGACAACATAAAAGCCAAAACCGGAAAGACACCTGCTGATTTTAAAAAATTGGCCGAAAAAAAAGGGTTTATCACAGGTGGAAAAATTAACCCTGTCATCAAAGCCACCGAAATCACCAATTGGCTTAAAACAGATTTTGATTTAGGGCATGGTCATGCCATGGCTATTTATGCAACATTTAAAGGAAAGACGAAGTAACTTGCCCACTCTCATTTGCGAACTTTACACTGTCCCCCCCTACACTACAAAAATGCTATTGGCCTGATGCCCTTGAGCACTAACAGTATCAGCTACCAATTTAAGGACAGTCGCATCCCGCCACCAGTATCGTCGCATTCACACTAAGATGTTATATCCCCTTTCGCGAATTTTGTAGCATTCATTCAGATTTTCTGATTCTTGCCGGATCGGCTATGAATAATAGGGAAAGCAGACCAATCAAATTAAACACAATGAACCCGAATCAATCCCTCCAACTCGATATCTACATCAATTATCCCGGCCATTGCGAAGCAGCATTCCGGTTCTACGAAAAGGTACTGGGAGGTAAAATCAGGTTGATGCTTCCCCATGAACAGGTACCTCCACATTTCCCTAAAGAATGGACAAACCCCATCTTGCATGCCATTATAGAAATAGGCGGCACCCTTGTCAGGGAGCTGATGTGGCTGATGCGGCCCCCATGCGCAGCGCCTACCTCACCCTGCGGCTTGATTCTGCTGAAAGAGCAGAAGAAGTCTACCAACAGCTATCCGTTAACGGGGAGATTTTTATGCAAATGGAAAAGACCTTTTTTGCCAACCGTTTTGCTATGTTACGCGATCAATTCGGTACTTCCTGGATGCTGCTCCATGAAAACTGAACAAATAGTCCCGTGGTTCCTAGATATGAAATTCTGCCAGGGCAAACTGGCTTTTCCTGGGGCTGTCAGAGCCAGCCCTTTCCTTCTTTAAATACACGAGGCTTACCAGTATTTTAACGGAAATTATATTTACATTCAACATATTTTCTTTCTGAATACTACCATGATTTTTTCACCCTCTTCTATTGAAATAAATAGACGGCAATAAAAAATTATTTTTATGAAAAGCATTATTTGCGCCCTGCTCCTTTTTTTCTCCCTGCAAAATGCAATTTCCCAGACCCTCTCTCCCATTCCCAAACGGCATGCGGGTATCGATTATGACCGGCTTTCACAAATCGATACTTTGCTGAATCGTTATGTTGATCAGAACTGGCTAGCCGGAGCCGTGGTGCTGATTGTAAAAGACAACCAGGTTGTATATACCAAAGGCAGCGGTTATGCAAACCGGGAAACCAAAAAAACCATGCAGCCAGACGCTATCTTCCGGATCATGAGCCAGACCAAGGCCATTACCAGTTTTGCCGTGATGCAGTTACTGGAAAAAGGAAAGTTCCGGCTGGATCAGTCCATCGCCGATTTCATACCCAGCTTTAAAAATCCAACTGTTATCAAAAGCTTTAACCGGGCTGATTCCAGTTATACCAGTGGCCCGGCCAAGAGAGAAATCACCTTCCGGGATTTGTTAACCCATAGCTCAGGTATCAGCTACCCCGACATTGGCAATGATACCATGCAGGCAATCTATGCCAAACACAGGATCCCATCAGGCCTTGGATATTTTAATGAAAATCTATTGGCTAAAATGAGCGACCTGGGTAAACTCCCCTTGTTGCATCAGCCGGGAGAAAGATTTACCTATGGGCTGAATACGGATCTCCTGGGTTGTCTGGTAGAAGTGATCAGCGGAGAATCACTGGAAAGCTTTTGCCATAAAAATATATTTACCCCACTCGGTATGAAGGATACTTATTTCAATGTTCCCGCCAGCAAGGCCGGAAGGATGGCTACTGTGTACACTGAAAATGAAAAGCAGCAAATTATTGAATGGTCACCCACATTCCGGAATATAAATCCCTCTTATCCCCTGATGCCGAAAACTTATTTCTCCGGGGGTGCGGGATTATCTTCCACAGCATTTGATTACTCGATTTTTTTGCAAATGCTGTTAAACGGCGGCCGCTACAATGGCAAACAAATACTGGGCAGACGTATGGTTGAATTAATGCTAAGTCCTCAATTAGACGATGAAATGTTTGGTCCTGATAATTTTTGCCTGGGCTTCAAGATAACCGGTAAAAAATCATCTCAAATGGCCCTGTTTAATGAAGGATGTTTTTCATGGGGTGGCTACTATGGAACCTCTTACTGGGCAGATCCAAAAGAAAAAATGATTGCATTAATAATGACCCAGCAAAATCCAAATTCCCACTGGGATTATACAGAGAAGCTCGTTAATATTATTTATTCCAGTCTGAAATAAAAGAATCCAATCCCGGGAAATAATTTCATATGATTATTAGTTTCTCTAAAACGAAATTGGAAGACCTGCCCCATTTCTTCCGATTTCAACTGGATCCGGAAGCAGCCTATCTGGCTGCTTTTACTCCCAAAGACCCGACCAATGAAGTGGCATATCTGGAGAAATACACCCGTTTTTTAAATGATCCAACGATCACCATGCTTACCATCCGGGCGGATGGCATCATTGCCGGCAGTGTGGCCAAATTTGTGATGGACAATGAAGCTGAAGTAACCTACTGGATCGACAAAAAATACTGGGGAAAGGGCATCGCCTCTGCAGCCCTTCAGGAAATACTCAGGATTGAACAGGAAAGACCAATATTCGGTCGTACTGCATTTGACAATTATGCCTCGCAAAAAGTATTGGAGAAATGTGGCTTTGAAAAGATTGGAACGGACACTGGTTTTGCCAATGCCCGGCAAACAACTATTGAAGAATTTATTTACCGGCTAACTGATGAAAAATAAACCGGGAATAAAAAAATTGGTTGTACTGTTTCCAATCGGCGGAACTGTTGTTTTTGTCGGTTTGTATATCATCGCCACCTTTTATTACCCTGGCGGTTCACAACATGACCCGACTTCCCATGGATTCAGCTGGGCTCATAATTACTGGTGCAACCTGTTAAATGAAATAGCCATAAACGGAATTTATAATCCGGCAAGACCATTTGCATTAGCGGCCATGCTGGTGCTTTGTATTTCTCTGGCCATTTTCTGGTACCAATTCCCCATCATTACCAGTCTGTATAAACCCCTTCGCTTGCTCATGCAAATCGCCGGCAGTCTATCCATGATTACAGGATTTTTTCTCTTTACCAGCCAGCACGATTTCATGGTGAACATCGCCAGTCTTTTCGGGCTGATTGCTACGGCGATTACACTTTTCAGGATGTATCAGCTGAAATGGACCGGGTTATTTCGCCTGGGTATTTTCAATGCAGGGCTGGTCCTTTTAAACAATATTCTTTACTATGGAAACGGGTTAAGGGCTTATTTACCGGTAGTACAGAAAATTACATTCCTGTTTTTCCTTTGCTGGATCTGCTTAAGCTGTATTCAATTGTACAGGGAGCAGGAAAAAAAAGCAGGCCAGCCTGCTTAGAACAACTTTCATTATCCGGACACCCCGATTCCTATTTCATATCCCTTTATATTCGTTAACTTAGGAAAACAAAAAACCAACGCTGAAAACGCTGCAAACATATTTTCTCGGCAAGGGGCTCCCCATGCAGGCCATTGAATCCATCACGGAATCCTTTCAAACTAAACAGTTAGATAAGGGAGAATATTTTATACAGGAAGGGCGGACCAGCAACTACATGGGATTCATTACCCAGGGGCTTTTTCAATACTATTACCTGAAAGACGGCAAAGAAATTACTACTTATGTAACCGGCGCCAATGCATTCCTGCTTTCCCTGAGTAGTTTTTTCAAACAAGCCCCCAGTCTTGAAAATATCAGGGCCATGACGGAAGCGACGATCCTGACCATCCATTATGATGAAGTCATGCGCCTGAAAAAAGAAAATGAAGCTTTCCTTGCCTTTTATATTGCTGCTTTGGAAAACCTGGTAATCAGTATGGATGACACCCGTACTAACCTGATTATTCTATCTGCAGAAGAACGTTATCAGCTTTTATTAAAGAATGAACCGGACCTGCTCCGGCAAATTCCCCTTCAATACCTCGCTTCCATCCTGGGTGTTACTCCCAGGCACCTGAGCCGTATCAGGCAAAATATCTCCTGAACTGATTTCAGGACATTTGTCCGGTTTGCCCTACCCCGTACTGTTCATCTTTGTGTGGTCAACAAAACAACCCAACAAATGAAAAAGCAACAAATTACCGGCTGGCTGCTTATCGCCGGCGCTGCGGGAGTATTTATCCCTTATACCATTCTCAGCATCCTATTTAATTACCCGGATGTATTAAGACAGGAACCGGGTAGCATCCTCACCCAATTCCATAATGGAGGCAATGGGCTGATCGGCACCTGGTTTGCTTTTGCCATCCTGGGTCTGCCACTTGTACCTGCTTATCAATTAATCGGACAACAAATAGAGAAACATTCGATCTGGTCTAAAACGGCTACCACCGTTGGTGTTATCGGACTGATTGTTCAAATGATCGGATTACTTCGCTGGACATTTGTAGTACCGGTATTGTCGGAACAGTATGTCAATACCACGGATCTTGCCATGAAGGCTGCTGCCGTCTCCAGTTTCAGTACCCTGCATCAATTTGCCGGTGTGTTGCTGGGCGAACACCTGGGTCAGTTATTCACCATTATCTGGACTATCATGATCTCCCTGATCCTGGTGAAAATAAAATGGTTCCCCCGATGGATGGGCTGGCTGGGATTGATCAGCTCACTGATCTACCTCCTGGCACAGGCAGAATTATTCGCAACCGTCATCCCCGGTTTTCCGGTTTGGGAGATGGCAGGATTTCTTGGCAGCACTTTATGGCTGATCTGGTTATTAATAACAGGTATCCTGATGATCTGAAAAAAACCGGTTTTGAATAAGTATTTAAAAAAATCAGTATGATAAATCCGATCATCAAAAGAAAAATCCAAAGGGTGCTCCCCTATGGAATTATCTGGTTCATTGCAGGGATGGTATACACCCTGCTGGAAAGAGGATTACTTGGTTCCTCGGGACAATACCAATCTACCGGAAATCCATATAATTTTTCCCGCAGCCTGATGATCACACCCATCGCCTCATTGCTCATGGGATTGCTGATGGGGACTTTGGAGACCATCTACCTCAACAGGCGACTTAACCAATTTACCCTGGGGAAAAAGATACTTTACAAATCCCTGATTGACCTCTCCGTGATACTGGTATTTATCGTGATCACCACTTTGATTGCTAATTCGCTGGAACTGGGTGTTTCGCTGCTGGACGAAAAAGTGATCAGTTTTCTCACCGCATTTCTGGGTAATTATGCTTTTATCAGTGTGTCCCTGTATATGGTACTGATCATTGTAATTACTCAGTTTTACATGGAAGTCAGAGAACATATTGGCCCCTCAGTCCTTTCCAATTTTCTCAAGGGACGCTATCATCGTCCGATTGAAGAAGACCGGATTTTTATGTTTCTGGACATGAGATCTTCTACCCTGATTGCCGAGCAATTGGGTCACCTGCGGTATTTTGACCTCTTACGTCAGTATTATTCAGATCTCTCCGATGCAGTGATTGCCCACGAAGGCGAAGTATACCAGTATGTGGGTGATGAAATGGTATTAACCTGGAACCTGAATAAAGGCCTGCAAAATAATAATTGCCTGCAATGTTTCTATTCCATGAAAAAAAGCCTGCAGCAGCAAGGCCATTTCTACCAGCAAAAATTCGGAGTAGTCCCCGGTTTTAAGGCAGGCCTGCATTGGGGCAGGGTTACTACTGGCGAAATCGGGGTACTGAAAAAAGAAATCATTTTTACCGGTGATGTACTGAATACAACAGCCCGGATTCAATCCCTTTGTAATGGTTTTAAAACTGATCTTTTAATCTCAGGTGAACTGAAATCAAAACTGAATGAAGAGCAGGATCACCCTTTTCATTCACTTGGCATCCAGCAACTCCGGGGCCGTGAAGAGCCGGTACAGTTATTTACTGTAAAATAATTACTGTTCTGTCTTCTACCGATTATAAATCAACTATTGATTTCAAATAAAAAGCCGCTTCTGCAACAGAAGCGGCTTTCATTTTATTTTTATTTCAGCTTATTTCAACGTAAACCCTTCCAGGAACTTCGTATTGAAGTCACCGCTGCGGAAGCGTTCGTCCTGCATCAATTGCAAATGGAAGGGAATTGTGGTCTTCACACCTTCGATCACATATTCGCTCAATGCACGGTACATGGTCTGAATGGCTTCCTGCCTGGTTTGTGCCACTGTGATCAGCTTTCCGATCATGGAATCATAGTAAGGAGGAATCACATAACCTGCATATACATGGCTGTCCACCCGTACGCCATGACCACCCGGCTGGTGCAATACCGTGATTTTACCGGGTGAAGGTCTGAAATCATTATAAGGATCTTCGGCATTGATCCGGCATTCAATGGCATGCATCTCGGGGATATAATCCTTACCGCTGATGCGTTCACCCATCGCAATTTTGATCTGTTCCTTGATCAGGTCGAAATTGATTACTTCTTCTGTTACGCAATGTTCTACCTGGATACGGGTATTCATTTCCATGAAGTAGAAATTACGATGCTTGTCGACCAGGAACTCAACCGTACCCACACTTTCATAGTTAATAGCGGAGGCTGCTTTACGCGCTGCTTCACCCATCCGGGCCCGCAGCTCATCAGTCATAAAGGGAGAAGGTGATTCTTCCACCAGTTTCTGGTGACGGCGCTGAATGGAACAATCTCTTTCACTCAGGTGACAAACATTCCCAAACTGGTCACCTGCTATCTGTATTTCAATATGTCTCGGTTCTTCTACAAATTTCTCCATGTAGAGGCCATCATTCTTAAAAGAAGCGGCGGCTTCAGCTTTTGCTGAATTGTAGGCTCTCTCCATTTCACTTTCTTCCCAAACCAGCCGCATCCCCTTTCCTCCGCCCCCGGCGGTAGCCTTCATCATAATGGGATAACCGATTTCACGGGCCACTCCGAGTGCATGATCAAAACTCTGCAGTAAACCTTCGCCACCGGGAACCACGGGAACACCAGCCCTGATCATGGTCTCTTTGGCAGTGACCTTATCTCCCATGGAGTTAATCATATCCGGTGTGGGGCCGATGAATTTAATATCGTGATCAGCACAGATCTGGGAAAATTTGGCATTCTCTGCCAGGAATCCATATCCGGGATGAATCGCATCTGCATTTGTGATTTCTGCTGCTGCCATCAGGTGAGGAATATTCAGGTAAGAGTCGGCGCTTTGGGGGCGTCCGATACAAACCGCTTCATCTGCAAATTTTACATGGAGACTATCCCGGTCGGCTGTGGAATACACCGCCACCGTTTTAATACCCATTTCCCTCGCAGTGCGGATGACGCGCAGGGCAATTTCACCACGGTTAGCAATCAGTATTTTCTTAAACATAGACTTAGACTAATGTGAAAATGTGATAAATGTGGAAATGTGAAAAATGTGGTCCGATAGCTATCGGGAGTAGAATGTGGTTCCCATCCCAATCAGTTACTTACGCATTACGCTGGTTCTACCAGGAATAAAGGCTGGTCGTATTCTACCGGGGATGCATCATCCACGAGTACCTTCACGATCTTTCCTTTTACCTCACTTTCAATTTCGTTGAACAGCTTCATGGCTTCGATAATACATACCACGGTACCGGCTGATACTTCACTACCTACATCAACCAGGTTTGGTTTATCCGGAGAAGCCTTCCTGTAAAAAGTACCGATCATCGGGCTCTTGATTGTAATCGTATTTGAAGGAGCTGCTGCCGGGGCCGTCTTGGCCGAATCAGCTGCCGCCGGAGCTGCTGCTATCGGTGCAGGAGCTGCTGCTACAACCGGAGCTGCATGAGCAGGTGCTGCTGAAACCACATGGGTTACATGTTCTTCTTTCTGTTTGATGGTAACTTTAAAATCTTTTTGCTCAATAGAAAGCTCGCCAATATTTGACTTATTGACCATTTTGATCAATTCCTGTATTTGCTTAAAGTCCATGTTTTTCAATTTAGCAGGTGTTTGGGTTATATGATCTGTGCTTGTAAAGTGGCGGCTAAGGTAGTGAAATCAAAACGAGAAATGGAAGGATTTTAAGCGATTTTGCCCAAAAATGACCAAAAATCAAACAAAAATGGCCCAAAACCGGGTGATTTTGGGCCATTTTTTACAAAGGTACAATTTTATTCTTTTACTCTTTCCACATACTCTCCGGTCTTGGTGTTAATCCGGATCAGCTCTCCTTCATTTACAAAAAGTGGAACGCCCAGGGTGGCACCGGTTTCCAGGGTAGCTGGCTTCAGGGTACGGGTAGCCGTATCTCCTTTCAGTCCGGGTTCAGTGTAGGTAACCTGTAATACTATTTTATCAGGCAGTTCGGCGCCCAGTATCTGATCATTTTCGGTATTGATCAATACTCCAACCTCCTGTCCTTCTTTCAGGTACTGGGGGCATCAATGGTTCCTTCCTGCAGGGCCACCTGTTCAAAGGTTTCATTATCCATGAAATTATAACCGCTATCGTCCTTATACAGGAACTGGTAATAACGTCTTTCCACCCTTACCGGGAAAATAGTATCCCCTGAGTTCCAGGTTTTTTCAATACTCCTGTTATTATCCACTCCTTTCAGCTTTGCCCATACTTTAGCTGCGGCCCGGGCGGTTTTATTTTCGCCGAATTCCACAACCGTATAAAGGCTTCCTTCGAGGTTCAGGATCAATCCCCGGCTGATGTCTGATGTATTTGCCATTTTAAAAATATTTTGCCGCAGGTGCAGGCTGTTTGTTCAATTATTTTGAGGCCGCAAAGATAAGCCTGGCCGCTGTCCCGGCAAAGTATTCTGATAAATACGACACAACCCTTTCAGGCATAAAGCAGTCTGCTTAAAAATCAGTTTCTTTGACTATGCAACGATTCATCTTTTCACTGTTTCTGTCAATGTCCTCCTGGTTGCTTTGTGTCAGGAAGGCCAGGAAGCACCCTATAAAAAATACCCGGTATATCCCCCGGTTAAACTCCTGATGGCCGATAGCCTGAGCTGGTATGCCAAGGATGACCTGCCCCGGAAAAAGCCCGTAATGCTCCTGCTTTTCAACCCAAAATGTGAACATTGCCAGCATGAAACCACCGAAGTGACCGCCCAGATCAGCCGGTATAAAGGGGTTCATATTGTGATGGCCACCACGGCCCCATTGGAAGATATGCGGGGTTTTATTGCAAAATACAATCTCAGTTCCTTCGATAATATCACGGTAGGGCGGGACACCGGATTTTTCCTCCCGGTTTATTTCGATATCCATAACCTGCCCTTCCATGCTTTTTATAATAAAAAGCTGGAACTGATCTCTGTTTTTTCCGGATCCATGACGGTGGAGAAAACACTGACAGAACTGGGTAAGTAATCCTGCCGTCAACCCTTAACTTTGCAGCGCCTTAGCTGTTGAAATGCGGGGGCTGACGATCCTGAAATTATTTACCTCACTCATAAATAAAAATTTCCATGAAAGTAACTGTAGTAGGTGCCGGTGCCGTTGGAGCCACCTGTGCCGATAATATCGCCCGTAAGGAATTATGCAATGAACTGGTTTTACTCGATATCAAAGAAGGTATTGCAGAAGGCAAGGCCCAGGATATGATGCAGACCGCTACCCTGCTTGGCTTCGATACCAAGATTACCGGTAGCACCAATGACTACAGCAAAACCGCGAACAGTGATGTAGTGGTGATTACTTCGGGCTTACCCCGTAAACCGGGTATGACCCGTGAAGAACTGATTGGTGTGAATGCCGGTATCGTTAAAGGTGTTTGTGAGAATATCCTGAAGCATTCTCCCAATGCCATCATCATTGTGATCAGTAATCCGATGGATACGATGACTTATCTCGCTATGCAGTCAACCGGTTTACCCAAGCACCGCATCATCGGTATGGGTGGTACCCTCGACAGCAGCCGCTTTAAATACCAGCTGAGCCAGCACCTGGGTTGCAGTCCGGCTGACCTGAATGCCGTTGTGGTAGGTGGACATGGAGATACTACCATGATTCCGCTGATCCGTCTGGCAACCTGGAACAGCACCCCTGTTACCAATTTCCTGAGTGCTGAGCAGCAGGAGAAAATTGTAAAAGACACGATGGTAGGTGGTGCTACTTTAACTGCACTGATTGGTACCTCTGCCTGGTATGCACCGGGAGCAGCCGGAGCTGCGTTGGTTGAATCTATCCTGCGGGATGAAAAGAAACTCTTTACCTGTTGTGTGGCTTTGGATGGTGAATATGGTCAGAAAGATATCTGTCTCGGTGTACCGGTGATCATTGGAAAAAACGGATGGGAGAAAATCCTTGACTTCCAGTTAAATGAAACCGAGCAGGCTGCCTTTAATAAAAGTGCGGATGCGGTGAGAAGTATGAATGATGTGTTGAAGACTTTATAACACTTACATATTTTAAAGGAAACCCTTTTCAGCAAACTGAAAAGGGTTTCTTATTTATATCCTCTAAAACTTATACAGCTATTAGCTGGTATCTAATACAACGGTGTCACCTCCACCGTCAGTAATACTTTAGAATTGTCGTGCCTGAATTCGAAGACCTGAATGGTAGAACCTTCGATCAGCATTTTCCTGATACTTCTTTTCAATTTATTGTCGGTGATAAAAGTATCGTCTCCAAAATCATCTTTCTCTTTCATAGTAGGCTTTACCTCAATCACCATATCGAGATTGGAAATATTCAGATCCACGTATTTGCCCTGCTCATTGACCCCAAACTCTTTAGGCCCGTTGGTACCCAGTATCAGCGGTGCGGCTTCTTTAGCATAAGAGATTGCTGCTGAAAAAATATTGGTTCCCGGCACCTCGGGTATTGCTGTCTTCCCATCAACCCCAACTTTTTTTCCTTCTTTATTATAGAAATAAATCAGTGCAGAACCATATAATTGTTCATTGGTTCCACCGTCATCCGCTGATTTAACTTCAATACTCTTAACCCTTACTCTTACTTTGGATTTATCCAGACAGTTATTTCCATTCAGGAAGGCCTTGGAAGTCACCGAAACCGGTTCACCATTCATGTACGTAACCTTGTAGGAAAGCGGGACAATATCGATATCACTGAAATCAGCCGCAAAATACTTATCCAGTGTTGGCTGCAATTTTTTCTCATCCGTCAGTGCCACGGGTTGTCCACCCTGCGTGATGATCCTGATATTTGTTTTGCTTGAAAGTGATTCTCCGGTATTTTTCTGATTATAGGCGGCAGACACCACGCCCCAGTTCAGGCTCCCGTTTAATTCGTTGGAATATTTCTCCAGATCATACTCACTTTCAATGAGCACATATAAACGACGACCGTATTTCACTTCCCGGATATACAACCAGTCTTTATTCATCGGCGTTTCTTCTGTAAAGATATCTGCAGGAGAAGTGATCCCGTTGGCAATTACAGCCAGACACTCCTGCTCAAACTCGTACAGATACATGTATCGGTATTTTTCAGAAGAGAAACTGAAATTATCACTTACTGATACCCCCATATAAAAAGCAGAAGCACCGATATCGAGGCTCATTTTTTCTTCCAGTGTGGACATGGTAGCCTGTGAAGTGGACTTAATATTCGGCATCCCGTTCAGGTTAGAAGGTCTTTTAAGGGAATGCACTTTGGACCGGAGTTCCTCTTCAATATTATTACCATCCATTGCCCGTACAGAAGCACTGGTTACTTTGGCCAGATTAGAAGATGTGCTGAGTGAAATATTTTTCTTTTATTCATCTTCATGAACACAAATTCTCCGCTTTTCAGCAGTATATCCGCATCAATAACGGCACCCGGCAGTATTTGTGATGCTTTTGAACCATCAGCGATGATCAGTTCGTTTTCCACTTTTTGCCCTTTCACTTCCTCTTTGGTCAGACACATTGCAGCATTCACAGGTGTTGAACTGGCCACAACATCATCTTTAGCCGGCTGGCCGGCTACAAAACTGACGGTAACATTTCCATTACCGGATTCATACTTATAGGAAGTTTTGTTGATGGCCACTTTCTTGAAGAGCTTCGAAGAATTGTTCACAGAAACAGTCTTTATCATCGGCTGCGCCATGGCCGACAATTTACACAGGATACACAGGATAAACAGGGGGACATTTTTCATATTGTTGATTTAAATTGGTGTGCAAACGTAATTACAGACACTGTACTGCTATTCATTTTATACCGGAGATAAGGATACCCCGGAACTCCACCTTATAAAATTGAAATAAATCAACTTACCCGGCAATACCGCGATCATGTGTCACCTGAATGTGGTATATGATGCAAGGGAGTTAAAACCCAATACCCTAAACAGGCAATTCAAAAATGTAAAACAAGGGAATGCTGAAGGAGGAGCTCAAACCAGTTTCTCATTGATGGCCTTACTCACCGCTTCTATCTGTGAGCGCACATGCAGTTTGTCATAGATGCGCTTGATATGCGTACGAACGGTATCAATACTGATGCCCAGTTCGGCAGCAATCATTTTGAAACTGTTACCCTGGGAAAGCAGTTGGAGGGTTTCCTTTTCCCGGGCGGTAAGCTGGTAATTATTTTCAGGCACTTGCTGAACAGGCTGATGCAGGTTTCCGATGATCATCCGGGCAATAGAAGGACTCATGGGTGCACCGCCTTCGAGCACTTCGCTGATGGCAGAGAGCAACTTGTCAGATACATATTTCTTGAGCAGGTAGCCATTGGCGCCTGCATAGATGGCTTCAAATACATGGGTATTATCGTCAAAAACCGTGAGCATGATAATCTGTACTTCTTTATCAAACTCACGCACTTTTTTCACGGCTTCAATACCATTGATACCGGGCATATCAATATCCATTAATAAAACGCCGGGCTTTATGCTTCTTACCTGGTTCACGATATCGGAACAGTCTGGGAAACTGGCTGCTACTTCATAAGCATCCGTCAGCGACAGAAGGCTTTTCAGGCTTTCCCGCAGGTTCGCATTGTCTTCGTAGATCACTATTTTAACAGGCATACTATCAGTCCTTTTCCTGGTGGTTGTACCACAACTTATGTTTAATTTTTTGAACAAAAGATACCACAATCATGTGACAGGCAATTGAAGGGTGAGCTTTGTTCCCATACCCGGTCGGGTTTCCAGCAGTACCGTTCCACCCATTTCCGTTGCTCGTATTGTCATATTTCTTAATCCGTTTCCGGAGTTCTCATCAGCCACATTAAATCCAATTCCATTATCTGCAATAACCATGGTAAAAAGGGCAGCATGAACCTGCATAAAAATTTGTACATCGGAAGCTGCACTATACTTGGCCACATTGCTCAATGCTTCTTTAAAAACCAGGTAAATATTTTTTCTTTGTTCCGGGTTCAGCGCTAAACCCAGTTCCAGTTCATTGTGATCGAAATGATAATTGATCTTTGCCGGTTCCAGTATCTCGGCTGCAAATTCTTTCATCCTGAGTAAAACCCTCCCCAGGCTATCGTTAATCGGGTTGATGGCCCATACCATATCACTCATACTTTCCATCATGCGACCGGAATGGTCTTTGATCTTCTGGAAATAGGCTTTCCTTTTTCCTGATCTGTTTTTCCCTCCATGGCTACCTTACTGATGATATTGATACTCGTTAGTGTAGAGCCCATTTCATCATGGAGATCCCTGGCAATCTTTGAACGGAGTCTTTCTTCGGTCAGCAGTCTGGAAAGTCTTTCCGCACAGATAAATGCAACTCTTTTCATGACCCGCAGGTGAAAGCGGGTAAAGAAGCCCTTCTTTGGATGTTCTGAATCGATGACGGCAAAAATCTTATGATCCACCACTACCGGTACCGCCAGCTCCGAAGCCCTTCTTTCATCATCTACAATATACCGTTTGTCTCTGTTTGTGTTGTTCACCATCAGGGCCTTTCCGGTAGCAGCCACGGCGCCTACGATACCACTCCCCAGCGGAATTTCAATGATATTGGCTATTTCTCTTCGCTGCGGGTTCTTGGGTCCAAACGCTGCTTTTTGCAATAGCACTTTTCTTTTTTCATCCAACTGATAAACCACACAATCGGCAAATCCGATTTTACTGATACAGTTCTTTGCAATATCCCAGAAAACATCTTCGGTACTGTTTTGTCCATACAGTGAAGTTGCAAATGCATTCACAATTTGTTCGGCTTCCAGTTTCCGGCGCAGTGACCGGATCACCTGTGCCACAGAAAAGATAACCAGCAAGGCTGCGAGACAAATAAACCACCATTGTTGCCAAACGGGGGGAACAATACGGATCAAAATACTTTCTGACCTGGTGATTTCTTTTCCATACCGGTCAATAGCTCTTACCTCAAAGCGATACTTTCCTGCCGGCAGATTCCTGTAACTGACACGAAAGCTGCCATCATTGGCATTCCATTCTGGATCATAACCCTGCAGCTTATACTCATACTTAACAGGAGCCGGTCCGTAATAAAGTCCTGCAAATTCAAATACCAGGGCATTATTCCTGAATTTAATTTTAAATGCTTTATACTTTTTCTCCTGTGGAAAAGGGACTTGTAGTCCGTTTATCTGAACAGCACTCAGCTTCAGCGGGAAAGAGGGAATACTGTCACTGGCTGATTCCCGGTAACGGATCAGCCCTCCGGCAACTGCCAGTATCAATTCTCTTTTTTCAGCATGATAACTGATTGGATGGGGAAACCTGGGATCGGAGCCATAAGCTGGAAAATCGAAGGCCTCTGCTCCCGAAAACTGGTAAAGATTTTTACCTTGCATACTGATGGCGGCAATCCCATTACCAGACATCAGCCAAAGCACAGAGTCCTGGTTACTGCAAAGAGAAATGACATGATTATTCGGCAATCCCTTTTTCATATCAAACTGCTCAAAGGTTTTCTCAAAAGGCATTCCCGGATGATACCGGAATACGCCGCCTGACAAAGATGCCAGCCAGATATTATCCTTTGCATCTTTTGCCACCGAATTGATCATCAAAATATTCGTATAAGCTGGTGCATTGTTTGCAGGATAATAGGAGTTTGTTTTGCCGGTCTGCAAATGATGTACAAAAACACCTTCCCCATAAGTAGCGATAACCAGATTGCCACTCCCCTTGTCATAAGCAAATCCTGTTACGGTGCTCAGGTGATTAATGAGTGTATCCTCAGGCAGAAAAAAACGGTTTTTACCGGGATCAAACAGCAGCAGGCCCTTATGAAGGGTAGCAATCCAGTAAATGCCATTGATATCCTGATACATATCCCTGTACACAACTTCATCCTTTTCCCATGACCCCTGTAATAAACTGAATGTACCCTTCCCTCTGTGGAAACGGTAAATACCATTCACGGTTAATAACCACAGGCTGTCTGCATGATCTCTTTTGATCGTCATACAACCCTGAAGAGGAGTGCCGGTTTCATCAGTATTGATCAGTTTGATTTTTTTAGTATTGGTGTTGACGAGGTAAACACCGGCAGGAGTTACAGAACAAACAATATACTGCTGACTGATCCGGTCAAAATAAGCCACGCCCATATTATTATATCCAAGGGGTTCATTAATTGCTACAAGGGGAATAAAACTGGACGACCTTCCGGACCGGCTATAAATGGCAAAACCGTTATCGGTTCCCACCCAACGGTTCTTTAATTTATCGGTATAAATTCTGTTCACAATGCCGGGAAGCTGTGCTCCTGTTAACTGTGGAATATAGGCTTCCAGTAAGGCATCGTTTCGGTTATTTCTTATTTTCAGCAATCCACTCCTCGAAGCCAGCCATCTGTCCTCCTCATCGCTGTTATCAAAACGGGTGGAAGGATAAGCTTCCCTGAGGATTGAAACGGATTGGTACCTGTTGGTTTTTTCCTCATAACAGTACAACTCATTTTTTTCATTACTGAGATAAACCCTTCCTGCTTTTGAATCGTACTGTAAATCCGTTATATCCCCGTTATACCCCCCTCCCAGTAACCTGAAATTACCGGTAACAATATCCAGTTTCACTAATCCCCGGGTGGTAGCCAGCCAGTATTCCCGGTCATTGGCTTTCACAATCCGTTGAATGGAATGATAACCAACGGCACTGATATAGGGATCTTCATTGCTGAATTTTTTCCAATGATAAAACTGAAACCGCTGATCCCTGATATGATAGGCGGTAAGATCAAATACATCACAAACGATCCAGGCAATATCCTGTTCATCGATTTCAATATTCCAGACAATCGGATTGGGGATTGACAAAGTGATGCTGTCCGGGTTAGGCAAAATATATTCCCAGTGATTACTCGCCGGATCATAGATACTCACGCCTTCCATTGTAGCCACCCAGATTCTTCCCCGGCTGTCTTCCTCCAGGTCATTGATGACTTCATTCCGGATCGAATTGCCCGCACCGGGTTTATAAATATGAAAAGCATGTCCGTCATACCGGTTCAAACCGTTCCGGGTACCGATCCACATATACCCTCGGCTATCCTCTAAAAAACAGGTAACCCGGTTATCAGAGAGCCCGTCTCTTTGCGTGAGTATTCTAGCTTTGTGATACACCTGCCCATCAACCTGTACACCGGAAAACAGTAAACAGGTAGTCAGTATCAGTAAATATATTTTGATGCGGAATTGCAAAGTGGATGAGGTATTTGGGATTTGGAATTGGGTATTAAGATATTGAGATATTAGGATATTAGGATATTGAGATATCAGGCTTGCCCGCCGTAGCCTAAGCGAAGGCGGGGGATATTGAATATTAGTCATCTTTAGTAAAAAGGAAACAGTAACGGGTACTGGTTCCTTCAAAATCAAAGGCGGTTGTTGCTTTTGTAATGTCTTTTACCGAAGCGCGATGAATTTTTTCTTTATCCAGTACGAACCGGGTGTAGTTGGTGCTAAAATAAAGCTGGCCGCCCTTATTCAGGATACGGATGCATTCATTGATTAAACCCACATGGTCCCTTTGTATATCCAGTACATCTTTCATCCGTTGGCTGTTGCTGAACGTGGGCGGGTCCATCACAATCAGATCAAAATAACCGGAAGGCAGGGTGCCCAAGTATTGTTTTACATCGGCCTGAACATAACGAAATATTGCAGGGTCAGTAAATCCATTCAATGTCATATTTTCAGCTGCCCATTTTAAATAGGTATTGGAAAGATCAACTGTTATTACTTCAGTTGCGCCACCTGCGGCAGCATACACAGAAAAAGAACCGGTATAAGCAAACAAATTGAGTACCCTCTTTCCCTTTGCCTGTTCTCTGACCATTTGCCGGGTCACCCGATGATCCAGAAAAAGTCCGGTATCGAGATAATCACTCAGGTTGACAATGAACTGTAATCCGTTTTCCTGTACCGGAAACGTATGTTGTGCGGCATCTACTTTCTGGTACTGTCCCAGTCTGCCCGGCTTTCTCTGCCTTAATTTCAAAAAGATATGGTCGCGGGGTATACTGATGATTTCCGTAAGAATGGCAAGGCTTTTCTCCATCCATTCATCATGGGCTTCATCAGTCAGTCCATGCCTCCGCTTGTATTCCGCCACATAAACCTTGTCGCCATAGATTTCAATCCGGAGCGGAAATTCAGGCAGATCATGATCATAGATCCGGTAACAGCTGATACCCAGCCTGCGGCCCTGTTTAGAGAGATGGCGGCAGACCTTGGTCAGCCGGTTCCGGAACATGATAAACTTTTCTTCAGTCATGGAAAGCAGGGAAAGTTTTACGAAATTTATTCCCCAATTTACATCCAAAAAACCGCCTTTGCCAAATTGAATAAGGCCCGGATCACAAATATGTATGCTATTGTTGATATAGAAACCACGGGGAGTTATGCCGCAGCCAATGGCATTACAGAAATCTCCATCCAGTTGTCGGACGGACAGTCTGTAACCGGTCAATATAATACATTGATCAATCCGGGTCAGCCCATCCCTCCTTATATCAGTGCGATGACGGGTATCAGCAATCAGATGGTGGCCACGGCTCCCCGGTTTGAAGAAGTGGCGGAAAAGGTTTACCAACTCTTGCAGGACCGGATTTTTATTGCCCATAACGTGAGCTTTGATTATTCATTTGTAAAAAGTCATTTGCGGGAAGCAGGTTTTGACCTCAACACAAAAAAACTATGCACGGTAAGGCTGAGCCGGAAAATTATTCCTGGTCTGCCCTCCTATAGCCTGGGCAAACTGAGCCGATCACTTGGAATTGAAATCACCGACCGTCACCGGGCTGCAGGTGATGCGGCGGCAACTGCGAGTATCTTTCATTTACTGATGGCGAATGACAAAGAGCAGCATATCCAGAAAAGCCTGCAACGAAATTCCAAAGAATGGATATTGCCCCCCAATGTTCCCAAAGAACATTTTGATGCCCTCCCCTACAGCCCCGGGGTCTATTATTTTCATAATGAGAAAGGAAAAGTGGTTTATGTGGGCAAGGCTACGAATATCCGCTACCGGGTGAACAGTCATTTCAGCAATAATTCCGAGAGCCGGCAGAAACAGAATTTCATGCAGCATGTGTATGCCATCAGTTACCAGCCCTGTGCCACTGAACTGATGGCCTGTATCCTCGAATCAGCAGAGATCAAAAAAAGATGGCCGGTCTTTAATAGCTCTCAAAAAAGATGGGAAGATATTTACGGTATTTTTTTATACGAAGACCGCAGAGGTTACCTGCGGCTGGCCATTGATAAGAACCGGAAACGCCTGCATCCTGTTTATACTTTTCACTATCTCGTGGATGGCCATGCGATGATCCGTAAACTGATCCGGGAATACCAGCTCTGCCCCAAACTCTGTTTTTTGCAAAAAGGAGAAGAGGCCTGTGAAGGAATCAAAACGGGGGAATGCCTCGGGGCCTGTGAATTAAATGAGTCAGCTGATAGCTACAACCAACGGGTTAAAATGGCCTGCGCCACCCTTCAGGCGGAACCCAGTTTTGCCATTGTCGACAAGGGCCTGGAAGCGAATGACCAATCCTGTATCCTGGTTTGTGAAGGAAAATTTTACGGAATGGGGTATCTGCCGGAAAATACCAGCGCTGAATCAGTGGAGATACTCAAACCCCGGCTTACGCAATACAGGGAGAACAGTTTTATCCGGAACTTGGTAAACGGGTATGCTGCCCGGTTTCCGGATAAGGTTATTTATTTCTAATGACCATTTAAATTCGATTATAAAAATGGTCTCATTCCTTGCTTAAAGCAATGAGTCCCGGAGAAACCCTCAGTTCAGTCCTGCCATTCAAAATTGTCCCCAAAAGGAATCTGACTGAACACAGTCTTGACCTCATCCGGTGGAATAAATAGTTTTCGTTCAGCCACATTCAGCCAGGCGCCGTCAATACTAACGGTGGCGCATAGGGTCTGATCTGCTTTACGGATTTCATGGGCAATGGTCCACCGCGAAAAATCCCTACGGCCTTTGACCAGGATCATATTGATACTGATTTCCTCCCCGTATTTAATTTCCTTTCTGAAAATGGCTTCTTCCCGGAAAATGATCGGACCAAACTGCATTTGTTGCATCAGAGCGGGGGTCAGCCCGTTTCGGGTCAAAAATTCCATCCTGCACATCGCAGCCCAGTCATAGTAAACCGAGTGCCGCAGGTGAAAATTCGGGTCCAGGTCGGACCATCGGATCTGAAGAGGCAATTCAAAAATTGGCATATTCCGGGTTTGAACCTGAAAATTAGCATTTGTTGGGCATCATTTTCAGACAGCTTCCTGTATTTTTGGCGACAATAATCAAAAGATCAAATGAAAAAAACAACCTTATTGTGTCTTGGAATGGCCGCTATGACGGTCGCAATGGCTCAACCTGGAAAACCGACCCCTAAACCCGCCCCTAAACCCGCTGCTCCCCTGCTGAAGAATTTAACTGATTCTGCCAGCTATGCGATCGGACTCAGTGTGGCTAATTTTTACAAGCAACAAGGCATCAAGAATATAAAAGCCAGTCTGGTGACCCAGGGCATCAATGATGTAATGGGTGGCAAGAAGACCATTTTCGATGAAACAGTGGCGAACAATGTGATGAACAATTATATGTCGAAAGTGCAGGAAGAAAAATCCAAACCCCGGATTGATTCCGGTATTGCATATTGTGCCAAGAACAAAACCCGACCTGAGGTAAAAACAACCGGCAGCGGATTACAGTATGAAGTACTGATTCAGGGAGCCGGTGAAAAGCCAACGGTCAAAGACAGTGTAACCTGTCATTACAGAGGCACCCTGATTGACGGTACGCCGTTTGACAATTCATACGACCGTGGTCAGCCGATTACATTTGCATTGACTGGTGTGATCCCTGGCTGGACCGAAGGTCTTCAACTCATGCCAGCTGGCTCTAAATACAAATTTGTTGTGCCGCATAATCTTGGTTACGGTGCATTTGACTATGGTCCGATTCCGGGTGGCTCAACGCTCCTTTTTGAAATAGAGTTGCTGGAGGTGAAGAAAGGACAGTAGAGGAAAGTCGATAGTCTTTAGTCGAGAGTCATGAGTCAGGGACAAAATAAAAAAAGGGCTCCTGTCTAATGGATTCAATTTTGCACTAACAGTTTTTAGACCCTAAAAAATTGTATACCTGCAGGAACGTGTCGCATCAATGGAACATTTTCACTATTTTAAACCAAAAGAGATTGCTTACTAAAGCTCTATAAGAGCTTTTACTTCCTGAATAGAAAAGTTATACTCATAACACTTAAAAAAAAGGATCGTTGCTTATAAAATGCAACGATCCTTTTTTTTACTGGCTAAAGCCTTTCTACTCTCTCCTCTTGACTCTCGACTCAAGACTATCGACTAATGACTAAAAAAAGGGGACGACCAAAAGGCCATCCCCGTAGGATTTAAAAAACCCTGAGCATTTAGCGTTTATTCACCACTACCTTCTCCACCACCTGCTCACCGGTTTCTACTGCAATGATCCGTACCATGTACATTCCCGGGTTCAGGTTCTCGATTGTAATATTGTTCGTCGTAACTGCTTTCATCTGTTGAATCTCACGTCCACTCATATCGTATACGGAAATATCTCTTTTTAATGATCCTTCTTCAAAAATGATATTTACTTTACCGTTATTAGTCGGATTAGGATAAACAATAGTTTGTCCCAGCTGTCCGTCGCCACGTACTGAGCGTACTTCAGAGTATTTTGACTTCGCGTCAAAATCAACCTGACGGATACGGTACTGGCTAACTCCTTTGATATTGTTCAGGTCTGACAGTGTGTACACCAGTGCAACATCACTGTTACCACCCAGGGCCTGTGAAGGTACCCAGGCAATCTGCTGCCAGCTGCCATTGATATTTCTTTCTACAGCAAAACCGCTGTTGTTCTTTTCCATAGAAGTTTCCCAGGTCAGTAACACGTTAGAACGGTTTCTTACGGCTGTGAATGATTTGAATTCAACCGGCAAGGTGATACCAGGGCAGAAAGCAATCACGGTTGCATCATCCGGAGCAATAGTACCGGGGTCGTTGGACAAATCCACACTACCGATAATGGCTGGCAGACCAGAAATTTCAGACTGCAGGGGAACGGGATCATAAATACCACCAAGTGTGTACAACTGAACCTGAACAGTGAAGTTATTCACGGCATTTACGCCACCGGTTTGGAAACCAGTTACTACAATTTTGTTGTAGTTGGTTCCTGTAGCCGGAGCTTCAGTTGAAAGGGTAACAGTTGAACCAGCAGTAGCTAATCCCGCAGCAATCAGATTTGTCTTGATCGTAGCTGCAGATTCAGTAAAGCGGAAACGCTTTTTAATATCGCTGATATTCAGTGTATAGGTTAATCCTGTTTTCTGGCTATTTGACTGGTTGGTTACAGTCACTACCAGCGGGAACGTTGGGTTCGGGTTAGCGATTGTCGGGCAAAGCTGGTTACCGGGGTTAGCGGTAAAGTCCAGATCGTGGAATACCCGGCCAAAGCTGCAACTGCAACCGTCTGCATAGGTATAGTTAGGAGCAGTACCAACCTGTACCTGTGCTGCACTTGTTTTGTCAATTTGCTGGTAGGTACCATCCTGGCGATAGCCATAAAGTGTACCGGTTTCATTGAAAAACAATGCAGCAATGTATTGTGTACCGGAATACTCGCCAATCAGGGTCAATGCACCGGTGGCTTTATTGATTTTATAGAGGTTCTTACCAGTTCCACTAACACCTGCAACACCATATAAGTCGCCGTTAGTAGGATCAACGGCCATATCTACAAAAAATCCGCTGCCAGGAGTCACAGAACCAATACGGGTAGCGGCAAGTGGTGCAGTGGGATAATTGATACCAGCAATTACATAGAAATTATTATCCTCTGTCATAAAATAGAAATCACCATTTGCATCAAAACAACCTGCATAAGCATTGTCCGTACCAGTAATATTTGTACCGGTAACATTACCAATGGCAGTTACGTTATTAGTGGCATTGGCACTTACTCTTACCAGTTGCAGCGGAGCATAACGAACACCATACAGGAAGCCATCAACCGGGCTGATACCGATCGCATTGAAACCTATTCCTGTAGGACTAGTTGCAAATGGATTTGAAGTGATCGTACTACCGGCAAAACCCAGTTTTACCATTGAAGTGGTAGAAGCTGCACCATTGGCAGAACCATAACTTACATAGTACTGACCGTTACAGCCAATTGGTGTTGGGGGTGCTGGTGGCACAAACTTTTTTAAAGCAATTAATATGGATCCATTTGTCGGAACTGCAGCATTTGCAATGGTGGCATTACCCGTTCCTGTAGCACCGGCAGTAGATTTTATAGCCCAGGCTGCGCCGCTACCCATATCCATTAAAGCATCAAAGGGCAAATCATAGATTTCCGTAAGTACTCCGGGAGAAGTTGTTGTCCAATTTGAAAGCAACTGATTATCCTGAAGGGCACCAAACATGATAACAGCCGCATCAGCACTAGCTGTAGTAATTGTTGAAGCGTCAAGTGTATTATCAGCAGCGATATTCTGAAAGGCATTCGCCGGATCTACATCAAATGGTCCGCCCGCTCCGCCGGCATCATCAACTCCACCTGTTATATCAACTCCGGCAAAAGCCAGAATTGCTCCAGAAGCATCATCAGCATCTGCATCCAGACCTACTGAAAAACTAGCTGCTGCAACGTCTGTACCATCTGCAATTTTGTACAACAATGTGGCCCGGTATCTTGTTCCCCCCGTGCTTGTCAAATTACTTCCGGCTATTTCAGTCCATCCTGAAATTGTTGCATCGGAAATTGTATTTCCATCACCACTTTGGATAATGTTAGCAAGTAAAACATGACCAGCTGCCAGTCCTGAAGGCTTTGTTATGGAAAGCGAAGTTGTGGTAGTGGTATTGGTCTGTGGAGACCCAGTTACTTGTGTAATCTGCCCAAATACCTGAGGGGCAAGGAAAACATTCGCAAATACTGCGATAATTAATAAATAGACAATTTTTTTCATGCTCAAAGTTTTAATAGTGCTTGTTAAGTAAATATGACGATTTGATTCATCCGCGTTAACGGTGATCACAGTTACTGGAACAGGCCATCAGAAGGATTGAATTTGCGGCTTTGAGGATAGAATGGAATCAGCTGGTGGTACAGAGGGATTGGATAATACAAACTGGTTTGAAACAGCCCGGGGGCGGTTCCTTACATAGAAAAATAGTTGGATTGAAATAGGTGGCTTTAACGGAGGACTACTGGTACGGATTGTAATTGAGGGTGTAAAACTACTTCGTGTTTTTCGGATATGCAAGCTTTAGCCTGCATTTTTTTCTACTATTTTTATTTTCACCCAGTTTAAGGCTTTCTCAAATTGTTCTTTTTCATTGAGATGGGTATTATCCAGGACTAATGCATCTTTTGCCTGTCTAAGGGGGCTTACCTCCCTGTGAGAGTCTATATAATCCCGCATTTCCAGGTTATTCTTTACTTCTTCAATGCTGACATTTGGGTTTTTATCGTATAATTCCCGGAAGCGCCTTTCTACCCTTATGCTGTTATCTGCGGTCATGAATATTTTCAGTTCTGCTTTGGGGAATACCACGGTACCTATATCCCTTCCATCCATAACAATTCCCTTCTTCGCCCCCATTTTCTGCTGCTGGGCCACCGCAAAATCCCGCACTTCTTTGATGGCAGCAATATCACTTACTTTTTCAGCCACTACCAGGTCACGGATCACGTATTCCACATTTTCATCGTTCAAATAAATCTCACTCACATTTTTGGAAGGATTGTAAACAAACTCCAGATTAATATCTTTCAAAGCCTGTTGTACTTCTTTCTTTTCAGTCCAATCAATATGGTTTCGCAGAAAATAAAGTGTAATGGCACGATACATGGCCCCGCTGTCCACATACACATATCCCAACTCCCTGGCCAATTGTTTAGCCAGTGTGCTCTTGCCGCAACTACTCCAGCCGTCAATGGTTATGATGATTTTTTTGGACATCTGTTGAGGAACAAAAATAAGATTAATGGAGTATCTGAATAAAGAAACAAGATACAAGAGACAAATAAATTAAAAATCTAAAACCAAAGGGCCTCCGCGACCATCAGGTTGTTGATTTTACGCAAATGCGTAATGACAAGAAACCATTAACTCTCGGGTACCCTTTAATTTTTCATTTCGGTGCTTATTTGTCTCTTGTTTCTTGTATCTTTTTTTGTCTCTTGTATCTTGTTTCTTGTTTCTTGTTTCTTTTTTTCTCATAAAAAAAGGAGCAACTCTTCAGCTGCTCCTCTCCTGTTCTAAATATCTGACTTAAGCCTTGGTTGGCTCCTCTGATTTTGTTTTGAAAGAAAACCTGAGTTTTCCATTTTCTGTATCAGCATCTGCGATCAGCACATCTCCTGCTTTTACATTCAGGTTCAGGATTTCCTCCGCCAGCGGATCTTCCAGGTATTTCTGGATGGCCCGGTGCAAAGGCCTGGCACCAAACTGCTGGTCGTATCCTTTATCTGCCAGGAAGGTTTTGGCTGCTTCGGTTAATTCCAGACTGAAGCCCAGGTTGGCCAGTCTTTTCATTACACCCTTCATGAGGATATCAATGATGCTGAAAATATGATCCTTGGAAAGACTGTTAAATATCACCACATCATCAATCCTGTTCAGGAATTCCGGTGAGAAGGTTTTCTTCAGTGCTTTTTCAATCACTGCTTTATTAGCCTCATCTTCGTTTTCCATTTTAGAACTGGTGGTAAATCCTACCCCTGTTCCAAAATCCTTCAGCTGTCTTACACCGATATTGGAAGTCATGATGATCAGGGTATTTTTGAAATCCACTTTACGACCCAGTCCATCTGTCAACTGCCCATCATCCAGTACCTGCAACAGAATATTGTAGATATCCGGGTGTGCTTTTTCAATCTCATCCAGCAGGATCACACTATATGGCTTGCGGCGAACCCGCTCGGTCAGCTGCCCGCCTTCTTCATACCCCACATAGCCGGGAGGCGCACCGATCAGTCTGCTTACGGTGAATTTCTCCATGTATTCACTCATATCAACCCTGACCAGTGAATCTTCGGAATCAAACATATGGCGTGACAATGCACGGGCCAGTTCAGTTTTACCCACCCCGGTTGGTCCGAGGAAAATAAAAGTACCTATCGGTTTTTTCGGGTCTTTTAATCCTACCCGGTTCCGTTGAATGGCTTTTACCACTTTCTGTATCGCTTCATCCTGACCCACCACCATGCCGCGCATTTCTTCTGCCATCCGGCGCAGTTTATCAGTTTCAGCCTGAACCATTCTCTTCACAGGAATACCGGTCATCATGCTCACCACTTCAGCAATATCTTCTTCTCCGATCGGGAATCTTTTGTGTTTGCTTTCCTCTTCCCAGTCAGACTTGGCTTTTTCCAGTTCTTCCTGTAATCTTTTCTCCGTATCACGCAGGGAAGCCGCCTCTTCGAATTTCTGGCTCTTCACCACTTTGTTTTTTTCATTCTTCACATCTTCAATCTTCTGCTCCAAATCCACGATGGTCTGCGGTACATTGATATTTTTCAGGTGCACCCTCGCTCCCACTTCATCCATTACATCAATGGCTTTATCCGGCAACAGGCGGTCTGTAACATAACGATCACTCAGTTTCACACAGGCATCAATCGCCTCATCATCGTAATTGACATTATGGTAATCCTCATACTTGGATTTGATATTATTGAGGATCTTGATGGTATCTTCCACACTGGGCGGATCAATCACCACTTTCTGAAAACGACGATCCAATGCTCCGTCTTTCTCAATATACATCCGGTATTCATCGAGGGTGGATGCACCAATACATTGCAACTCTCCTCTGGCCAGGGCCGGCTTGAAGATATTGCTGGCATCCAGTGATCCACTCGCACCACCTGCACCGACAATAGTATGGAGTTCATCGATAAAAAGAATGACATCCCGGTTTTTTTCCAGCTCATTCATGATGGCCTTCATCCGCTCTTCAAACTGTCCGCGGTACTTGGTTCCGGCAACCAGGGCTGCCAGATCAAGCGAGATCACACGCTTATCGAATAAAACCCTGGATACTTTTCTTTGTACAATGCGAAGCGCCAGGCCTTCCACAATGGCGGTTTTACCTACACCGGGCTCACCGATAAGGATGGGGTTATTCTTTTTACGACGGGAAAGGATTTGCGACACCCTTTCAATTTCAGATTCACGGCCGACAATTGGATCCAAGGCGCCGAGTTCAGCCATCTTGGTAATATCGCGGCCGAAATTATCAAGGACAGGAGTCTTGCTTTTGGATGCTCCTTGTTTGGCACTGCCCTTCGACTGAGAATATTTCTTTTCCTCATCAAAATCATCTTCATTCTCATCCTGAAATTCAGCACGGGGATCATTGGATTTTACAATTCCCAGTTCCTGACGGAACAGGTCATAATCCACATCAAACTGGTTCAGTATCTGGGTGGCAATATTCTCCTTGTTTTTGAGGATCGACAGCATCAGGTGTTCCGTTTCCACTGTTGTACTTTTCAGGGCCTTGGCCTCCAGTACGGTCACACGAATCACTTTCTCGGCCTGCTTGGTTAAAGGCAGGCTATTGATATTGGCGATATTCTTACCGGTCTTGTCTTTCACGGCCAGTTCAATCTCCTTTCGAAGTTCATAAAGGTCAACATTGAAACTTTTGAGGATCTTGACGGCGGTATTATCACCCTCTCTGATCAGTCCGAGCAGGAGGTGTTCGGTGCCGATAAAATCATTTCCCAGGCGGAGTGCCTCCTCCCGACTGAAAGAAATAATCTCTTTAACCTGTGCTGAAAAATTGTTATCCATTGAAGATAATTGGTTGTGCTACAATATTAACAAATAAAATCGGTTCGGGTTTACCCGTTATTATAAACGGAATGTTGATAAGTTAAGTTGTTTTTACCTCACAGTTTTAACAGCTTTCCATTTTACCGGCAGCTCCCCCGGGTGCTGTTAAATGCTGAAACCCATTACATATGATGAATGTCAAATCTGATACCAAAGAAAAATTCCATGTTGTAACACTGTCAGAACCTGTTTTATCTGCTAGTATGACAGGGGAAATGGAGAAATACCTGCTTTCTTACCTGCAAAATGACGCCCAAGCGGCTGAAGCGAAGGTCAAAAACCTGGTACTCCGCATGGCTGAGGTAGGTTCGGTAGAACCGGCTGCCGCAGAAAAACTGGTGGAAATTCAACAGCAATTTTACGAAAGTGGCGCTTCCTTTGTCATCTGCGAACTGCAACAGGCTGTGGAGGACTACCTGGACCAGCAGGAATTGCTGGAGTTAATCAACGTAACCCCGACCGAATCCGAGGCCTGGGATATTGTGCAGATGGAGGAAATGGAAAGAGAAATGTTCGGCGACGAAGATGCAGCGAATGAGAACCCGGTTTAGTCTTAGATTTGTTCCTACAGCCCGACCACACCTAAACCCGGCACCTGATGTTTTCAGTTACAATTCTTGGCAATAACTCTGCAGTTCCCGCCTTCGACCGTCACCCGACCAGTCAGGTAGTTACTCTTGACGGCCAGAACTACCTTGTTGATTGTGGAGAAGGCACCCAGATCCAACTGATCAATTACAAGATTCGCCGGAGTAAAATCTCGCACATTTTTATTTCTCACCTGCATGGTGACCATTACTTCGGACTGATCGGATTGCTCAATACCCTTGGCTTATTAAGTCATCAGCAGGAATTGCATGTATTCGGACCTTCACCACTGAAAGAAATCATCGAATTACAACTGAAAGTGGCCGATACCCAGCTTTGTTTCCCTTTGCAATTACATACCATTTCCGGACCGGCTACCCTCGTTGACACCGATAAATTGACTGTGAAATGCTTCCGGACCAATCACCGGATTGAGTGTTACGGTTTCAGCTTTACAGAAAAGAAAAAAGCCCGCTCCCTCCTGCCCGAGCAGGCCAGGGCCTATGAAATTCCACAATCCTTTTACGACCGGCTTAAAAATGGTGAAGATTATACCCGCAAAGACGGCACCCTGGTCAAAAACGAATGGGTAACGGCTCCTGACGAACCCGGCCGGCGTTACGCTTTTTGTGCCGATACCCGGTATGATGAATCTTTGATCCCGCATATTGAAGGTTTTGATATGATTTATCATGAAACCACTTATCTCGATAACCTTCGGGAAAGAGCCGAAGCCCGGTTTCATTCTACCAGTAAACAGGCGGCTGAGATGGCTGTAAAAGCAGGTGTTAAAAAATTACTGATCGGACATTTCAGCAGTAAATATGATACACTGGAGGAATTTGAACAGGAAGCAAGAGAAGTATTTCCCGAGACCAGCCTGGCACTCGAAGGGGTTTGTTATGAAATCTAATCGCGTAGTATCCATTGGAAAAAACCAGGTAATTCTTTTCTCCAGGTCGTTTCGTTGTGCTGACCTTCATCCCTGATGATTACTGTCATTTTCGACTTCGATTGCTTTTGTAGTGTTTCAAATACCGTCAGCATATCAGACACCATTTCCCGGCTCTCCTGTTTGCCGCTGTAAAAGAAGATACGGGAGCGTACAGACGTACCCTTTGCTTTTGTAAAGGCCAGTAATTCTTTTTTACAGATCCAGACAGAAGGAGAAAAAACACCGGCACCGCCAAAGATTTTGGGATAGGCCAGTGTTGCATAGAGTGAAATCAGTCCGCCCATAGACGAACCGGCAATAAACGTATGTCCCTTTTCTTTTTTGGTCCGCAGTTTTTTATCAATAAAAGGTTTCAGGGTATTCACAATAAATGAAACATAGTCCCTGCCCTCTCCTTTTTGCTTTTTGGATTGATCCTGGCCGAGTACAAAGTCGAAAGGACAATATTCATTCATCCGATAAGAGCCGCCGTTATCAATCGCCACTACAATACAGGGTTTTTTGATCATTGAATCCAGGTATTCATCCACTCCCCATTCCCCGGCATAAGAAGTCCGGTCATCAAACAAATTCTGACCATCATGCATATACATCACTGAGTATCTTTTTTTCGACCCGGCATACTCAGCGGGCAGATAGATCCGGATCGTTCGCTTACGGTCTAACTGTGGTATATAAAATGCAGTATCGAGAATGCTTACTTGCTTACTGAACGTCGGTAATTTTTCTTTTACACCCAGCAAATCCTGCCAGCCCGCTACTGATAATTTTATTTCGCTGTTTGTTGCCGGATTCAATTGCCGGTTCCCGATAGCGGCGCCGGTTCCCGTACATTCTACTTTCTCCCAACTGCCACGGGTGATTTTATAAGCATGATTTCCTTGAGGGAGATTAACCTGCAATAAATACTGACCACCGGCATCCTGTTGGAATTTATATTGTGAATCAGCGGGATTCCATTGATTAAAGGAACCGGCGAGGAAAATGGTGGAGCCCGTTGGATGATTGGCTGGCAATGATGTCAGCAGGAATCGTACAGATTGTGCAAAGGCGGTTGAAAAGGAAAAAAATAATATTATGAGTAACCGCCGCATCATATACTCTGATTATTGAACTGCCTTCATCAATTGTCTGATTTGTTCCATCAGTGTATCACTGACTTTGTACACAGGTAAGCGGAAAGTATTTTTACAAAGGCCCATTTCAGCAAGATAGGCTTTAACCCCGCTGGGACTGCCTTCCGCAAACAGGGAAGAAATGATGTCGATGTATTTATAATGAAGGGGCGAAGCTTTTTTAAATTCTCCTTTTAAACAAAGACGAACCATCTCTGAAAAATCTTTTGGATAAGCATTGGCTACAACGGAGATTACACCATCTGCACCCTGTGCAATCATTTGCAGCGTGATCGGATCATCACCACTGACCACCAGGAAATCATCTGGTTTGTTTTTGATCAGCTGGTTCAGCAGATCAAAATTGCCGCTGGCTTCCTTGGTACCGAAGATATTTTTCAGTTCACGGGCAATACGCAGTTGTGTGGCAGCAGATACACTCATCCCGGTACGGGAAGGCACATTGTACATCATAATGGGCAGGGGTGTTGCCGCATCCAATGCTTTATAATGCTGGAAAATTCCTTCCTGATTGGGTTTATTATAATAAGGACTCACAGAAAGAATGGCTTCATAACCTTTCAGATCAAATCCGGTGATAGCCTGAATCACTTCATGGGTATCATTACCACCAATACCTGCCATCAGGGGCAAACGGCCGGCCACTTCTCTGGCCACAAAAGAAAATACTTCCTGTTTTTCCTGACCATGAATGGTTGCGCTTTCGCCGGTGGTACCCAATACCACCAGGTATTCCACTCCGCTGCTGATCCAGAATTCGATAAGCTTACTGTAACTCTCCCAATCAATACTCCCATCTTCATGAAAAGGGGTCACGATAGCAATTCCCGTACCTGTAAATTTCTCCCTTAGTGACATTATTGTCCTTTCTTTTTTATTGTTGCCTGAATATTGTAGCCTGTTTCAATTCCTGACTCTTGACTCAAGACTCATGACTCACGACTCCTCTACACTTCTTCCCAAAAACCCATCTTCCCAAACTTCTCAATCCGGTTGCTCACTCTTTGTTCTGGCGGAATGGTTTTTAATTCTTTGAGCACGGGGACCAGAAAATCTTTAAGAATAGTGGCTGCTTCCTGGTAATCCCAATGTGCACCACCGAATGGTTCGGGGATAATGCCGTCAATCAATCCGAAGCCCTTCATTTTTTCAGCGGTCAGTCTGAGTTGTTCTGCCGCTACTTCCTTTTTATCCCAGCTGCGCCAGAGAATAGAGGAGCAGCTTTCGGGAGAGATAACGGTGTACCATGTATTTTCCATCATGTACACTCTATCGCCTACACCAATACCCAATGCACCACCACTGGCTCCTTCTCCGATGATCACACAGATCACGGGTACTTTCAGACGGATCATTTCATAAATATTCCGGGCAATGGCTTCCCCCTGTCCTCTTTCTTCTGCTTCCAGTCCGGGATAGGCACCGGGCGTATCAATCAAAGTGATCACCGGTTTATTAAATTTCTCAGCCAGTTTCATCAGGCGGAGTGCTTTGCGGTAACCTTCGGGGTTGGCCATACCGAAATTGCGCATCTGACGCATCTTGGTATTGATTCCTTTTTGCTGACCAATGATCATCACCGTTTCTCCGTTCAGGGAGGCAAATCCACCGACCATGGCTTTATCATCCTTTACATTCCGATCCCCATATAACTCCACAAACTGTGTGGTCATTTTATCGATATACTTCATGGTATAAGGCCGATCGGGATGGCGGCTGAGCTGAACTCTTTGCCAGCTACTGAGATGCTGGGTGATTTCCTTTCTTTTCTCAAGAATCCCTGCTTCCAGTTTCTGAATGGAATCTGAAAAGTCGATCTTGGTCTTTTCCTGGCGGTGCCGCATCGTCTGGATCTCATCAATGAGGTCCTTGATCGGCTTCTCAAAATCCAGGAATTGCCTGTTGGCATCAGTTGGCATAGGCTTAAAAATGAGGGGCTAAATTAAGGATTATATGATAATAGCGGTTTTAGGGGCTAATAATTGATAATCAGGGACAAAAAGCGGTTATCGTTGCTTAATCACTTTTTTCTGAGATGCAACATTTTAAACAGGAGATTCTCTAAAAACAAAAAGCCCCACATTGCTGTGGAGCTTCCTGCGGACCGGACGGGACTCGAACCCGTCCCCACAAAGCTGTGGGGATGACAGGGCGGCAATTAATCCCATTTTGGAAAAATGAACCGTGAGTTAAACTCTTCAATTCCCTAGAAAACGCTCCACTATGTTTTTAGGGTGATTAATTAACGCTTCAATTCGTTCCCTTGTAGCTTTCTTTAGATTTTTTTCCCGGATCAACGCTTCTTTTTTCGAACCCAATTCTTCCACATAAACGAGTTTCCAAGGGCATTTTCCAGATGTATAAGATGATTCCCTGTTATTGTGCTGTTGTAATCGGATAACAGGATCACAAGAGTACCCTTTATAATAACTCATATCTTTTGCACTCTGGATGATATACACATAATAAGCCATCCATACAAAAATCAAAGATTTCTCAATTCTTCATCAAAATCGTACGGGACTCGAACACCGTCCCCACAATACTGTGGGGATGACAGGGCGGCATTCTAACCAAATGATCTACTAAAAACAAAAAGCCCCACATTGCTGTGGAGCTTTCTGCGGACCGGACGGGACTCGAACACCGTCCCCACAATGCTGTGGGGATGACAGGGCGGCATTCTAACCAAATGATCTACTAAAAACAAAAGCCCCACATTGCTGTGGAGCTTTTTGCGGACCGGACGGGACTCGAATGACGACGAAGCTTCGCTTGTCGGCATCCCGACCGTAGCGTCGGGACCCGTCCCCACAATACTGTGGGGATGACAGGGCGGCATTCTAACCAAATGATCTACTAAAAACAAAAAGCCCCACATTGCTGTGGAGCTTTCTGCGGACCGGACGGGACTCGAATGACGACGAAGCTTCGCTTGTCGGCATCCCGACCGTAGCGTCGGGACCCGTCCTCACAATGCTGTGGGGATGACAGTGCGGCAATTTCACCTACTGTACGACCAATACTTCCTGAACTACTTTAAAAACAAAAAGCCCCACATTGCTGTGGAGCTTTCTGCGGACCGGACGGGACTCGAATGACGACGAAGCTTCGCTTGTCGGCATCCCGACCGTAGCGTCGGGACCCGTCCTCACAATGCTGTGGGGATGACAGTGCGGCAATTTCACCTACTGTACGACCAATACTTCCTGAACTACTTTAAAAACAAAAAGCCCCACATTGCTGTGGAGCTTTCTGCGGACCGGACGGGACTCGAACCCGCGACCTCCGCCGTGACAGGGCGGCATTCTAACCAACTGAACTACCGATCCGTTTACCTTATCAGCCACTGTAAACAGTCGCTTTTTTAAGGAGTGCAAAGATAACAGCCGGAGGTTTTTCATCCAAATGTTTTTGTTTTTAACAGGGTTCCCGGGAAGGCCGGAAAGTATTCGAAAATCCAAACACGGGTTTTTGTTCAAAATGGACCCTGTATGAGCTCCCAAATCAGGGGTTTGATGATCTGACTCAATAAATAGGACAACTAACCCGATTTAACAAGAGCCCTCCCCGCTTATTCAGTAAATTTGCAGTCTGATTAGCCCCGTTATTCAGACTTTTCCACAACCACTACTGCGCTGATACGAAATCCCAAAACCCTGCGTTAAATAATCACGGTTAATGGCGCCCTGCCAACACAGGGATGAGTAGCACTATGAAAAGAGTTAAGGCATTCTATTTATTTATCAGTTCCCTGGTCATCGGGATCCTCCACTTACCCTTTGCTTTTGCGAAATCTGCCACCGGCAGCAAATTGTTTTTACATCCTCCGGCCGGATCAAACAGCAGTCATATTGCCGACTCCCTCCTGCTTTATAGCCCCGGAAAATCAGTTTACGATAGCCTGCAATTACAGTTACGCGGCTTAAGCCGGGATGCATTTGAATATGCCAAAAAAGGCTTTGAACGCTTACTGGAAGAAGGTCGTTTACTGAACGACTCTATTATTTCCATTATTGATTTCAGCAAACCCAGCAGCGAAAAAAGATTGTTTATCCTCGATATGAAAAATTACCGGGTGATCTACAATACCCTCGTGTCCCATGGCCGCAATTCCGGAAAAGAAATGGCCAACCAGTTTTCCAATCAGCATTCTTCCTATATGAGCAGTCCGGGTTTCTATATTACCCGGGAAACCTATGAAGGCAAGAATGGTTATTCACTCAAACTGGAAGGGCTTGAACCCGGTATCAATGACAATGCATACGAAAGAGGAATCGTGGTCCATGGTGCCCCTTATGTCAACGATTCCTATGTACAGAATCAGGGTTATATCGGCCGCAGTCAGGGTTGTCCAGCGGTTCCCAGTAACCTGGCCATCCCGGTGATCAACACCATCCGCAATGGTTCCTGTATGTTTATCTATCACCCCGCCTATGTGAACCGGTCGGCGATTCTCTAAGCACATCTGTTTATAATTCCTTCTTTGCCAGAACATTGAATGTTTATCTTTGCTGATTAATTCATTGTTATGTTCAAAGTAGGCGTATTTGGCGTTGGTCATCTGGGCAAATTCCACCTGAATAACTGGAAGGAAATCCCCGGAACCGAGATCGTAGGTTTTTATGACCCCAACGATGATACGGCTCTTGAAGTGGCCGATAAATACCAACTCCCCCGCTTCCTTGATGCCGATAGCCTGATCGATGCCTGTGATGCCATTGATGTGGTAGCCCCCACCAATTATCATTTCGAACTCTGCGAAAAAGCCATCAAAAAAGGGAAACATGTTTTTGTAGAAAAACCCCTGGCCAATACCATGGATGAAGCCCGGCAACTGGTAAAGCTCACAGCAGAATCCGGTATTAAATGTCAGGTGGGACATGTGGAACGTTTTAACCCCGCCTTTCTCGCCATCAAGGGCATGCCCTTAAACCCCATGTTTATTGAAGTGCATCGACTGGCACAATTCAATCCCAGAGGAACCGAAGTAAGTGTGATCCTGGACCTGATGATCCATGATATTGATATCATCCTCAGTATTGTAAAAAGTGATGTAAAAAGTATTTCTGCCAGCGGTGTGGCCGTGATGACAGAAACTCCTGATATTGCCAATGTGCGGATTGAATTCAATAATGGTTGTGTAGCCAATCTTACCAGCAGCCGGATATCGATGAAGAAAATGCGCAAAATCCGTCTCTTTCAGAAAGACTCCTATATCGGTATTGATTTCCTCAATAAAAAAACAGAGGTCATCAAACTTAAAGAGCCTCAGGACTCCAATGTATTTGCCTTCGATATTGAAACCCCCAGCGGCAAAAAAACAATTGCCATGGCCAATCCATTGATCCCGGAAGTAAATGCCATCAAAGAGGAACTGACCGCTTTCAAAAACGCCATTCAGCAAAACACCCGTACCACGGTTACAGAAGTAGACGGACTGATGGCCATGGATGTGGCCCACCAGATTCTTGAAAAAATCGGGAATAATATCATCAGCCGTTCATGAGTTCCCGAAAGAAAATATCCATTGCCTGGTATACCATCATTGATTTTATGATGGCCTCCCTGGCCTGGGCTCTTTTCTTTTTTATTCGCAGAGCCATATTAGGACAACCGGTGACTGATACCGGTGTTTTACAAACAGATAATAAGTTCTGGCTGGGTATTGTTTTTATACCACTGGGATGGCTGATCTTGTATACGATATTGGGTGCTTATCATTCTCTGTACAGTAAATCAAGACTGGACGAGTTCACCAGTACATTTATCTGCAGTTTACTGGGATGCATCATCTTGTTCTTTGCCTTCCTGCTGGATGATGCCGAAAATGATTATCGCTATTATTACTCCGCCTTCCTGGTTTTATTCACCCTCCATTTCGGACTGACTTTTTTTGGCCGCTGGCTGATCCTGAGCCGGGTGAAAAAACAATTGCTCAGCGGGAAAGTACAGTTCAATACCCTGCTCCTTGAAATTGTGATACCGCTACCCGCATCTTTCGCGAAACTGGCAAAAGCCTGCTCGATGGTGGCTATCATTATACCGGTTTTATCCCCACTGAGCCGGATAACAAAAACGGACTATCCAAATTACTACCAAAGTCCGGCAACCTCGAAGAATTGGAAGTCATCATTGACCGCGACCAGATCAGACTGGTAGTACTGGCCATCGATAAGTCAAAAAAAGAATTACTGGAATCCCTGATCAACCGGCTGAGTGAAAAAGATGTGGAAGTGAAGATCCTGCCCGATACCCTGGATATTCTTTCCGGTTCGGTAAAGACCAGCAATGTAATGGGCGCCGCACTTATTGATCTGCAAACCGGACTCATGCCCCAGTGGCAGCAAAACATTAAAAGACTGCTGGATGTTGGCCTCTCCTTACTTGGATTGATCATGCTATCTCCCCTCATGCTCTATGCAGCAATCCGCGTCAAACTATCTTCTCCCGGACCCATCATTTTTGCACAGGAAAGAATTGGTTATAAAGGCAAGCCCTTTACCATGTTTAAATTCCGTTCGATGGTGGATGGAGCAGAAAAGGAAGGCCCATCCTTATCATCAGACCAGGACCCCCGTATTACCAAATGGGGCCGGCTGATGCGCAAATGGCGGCTGGATGAGTTACCCCAACTCTGGAATATCCTGATCGGACAAATGAGTCTGGTTGGTCCAAGGCCAGAACGCCGCTATTATATTGACCAGATTATTCCCCGTCATCCTTTTTACAAATACCTGCTCAAGGTAAAACCAGGTCTCAGCAGCTGGGGAATGGTACAGTTTGGCTACGCCGAAAATGTGGAAGAAATGATCGAAAGAAGCAAGTATGACCTGGTGTATATAGAAAATATTTCACTGGCACTTGATTTCAGAATCATGATTCATACGTTGAGGATTATTTTTAAGGGGAAAGGAAAGTAGGGAGGGCGAGTGGGGTTCGACTAGTGGGGAAAGGCAAGTGGCGAGTAGCAAGTGGCAAGTGGTTAGTGGGGTTCGGCTAGTGGGGAGTGGGGAATTGATGTCATGTCCTGATATAGGTTGTCATATTAAATCAACCTAAAATCAGTTTAAATATGACAGGAATCATTAATCAAACAATTCGGTACAGTCTTAGCTTTAAGCATCAGGTAGTTAGGGAGATTGAACAAAATGGGCTTGGGTTAGATTTTGTAAGAAGAAAATATGGGATAAAGGGAAGTTCAACGATACAAAAGTGGCTTCGTAAATTTGGTAAATCCCATTTGATAAAGCAGATAATTAGAATAGAAACGATGGAAGAAAAGGACCGAATCAAGCATTTGGAAGCTGAGGTTAAAAAGCTGAAACTGGCTTTGGCCGATTCGATGCTAGCGCAACGAAGCCTTGAAGTGGTGATAGACGAGGCGAATAAGGAGTATAAAACAGATTTAAAAAAAAGTTTTGGAGAGTCAGCATCGGCCGGCTCAGAGAAGAGTTAAGTATTAGGGGTTTATGTAAATATTTTGGTGTAACCCGGCAGGCCTATTATAAGGGGTTGAAACGAAGTGAGAGAATCAATTCAGCATGAGTTGATAATAGAGCTAGTGCAGCAGATCAGAAGGAGTAATAAGAAGATGGGTGGGAAAAAGCTGTACCACATACTGGAAACAGATATACATGGGATAGACGCCTCTATGGGGCGGGATAAGTTCTTTGATTTGCTACGGAGCAGGGGGTTATTGGTGCATCGTCGGCGTAAGTACGCGATTACGACTCAATCTCAACATTGGTACCGTGTCTACCAAAACAGGATGCTGGATTTTAAAGCAAGTCGGCCACACCAGGCATGGGTGTGTGACATTACCTATGTACGTGTAAGAAAAGGGTTTGTATATCTGTTTTTGATAACTGACGCATATAGTCGCAAGATAGTAGGCTGGGAGTTGAGTAATAGCCTAGGCCTGGCAGGAGCGATACAAGCCTTAAAAAGGGCATTAAAACAATGCCCGTCATCCAATGGATTGATCCCTCACTCAGACAGAGGTTTTCAATATTGTTCCCATGAGTACGTAAATATCTTAAAAGCCAGAGGGATAAAGATTAGTATGTCGGAGGCGGGTAATTGTTATGAGAATGCAATGGCTGAAAGGGTGAATGGAATATTGAAAGGTGAATACGGACTGGAGGATACATATAGAGATGAGAAAGAAGCCAGACAGGCTGTAAAAGAGGGGATCAACGCATATAATGAACAAAGACCTCACTGGTCACTGGGACTTCAAATACCGGCTAAAGTTCATACGGCAGCATGAGTAAAAACGTAGCAAATAGTGACAACTTTTATTAGGACGTGACATGAAAGTTGAAAAGACGGCAAGTGGAGAGTGGCTATTTGGGAGCAGAATGACAAATAAGATTGCTTATAGAATGTCAAGAATTGACGAATTGTTTTTATATTTTTGAGAAACTATATCCCATTGAAGAAATTCCTTCTTTTCCTGACTACTTATTGTTTGTTGACGATTGTCAATAGCCAACGGCCATACTGGCAGCAAGAAGTCAATTACCGGATTGATGTAAGCCTGAACGATAAAGAACATTCGCTGAATGGTTTTGCAAAGATTGACTACATCAATAACTCCCCCGACACATTAAAGTTTATCTGGTTCCATTGCTGGCCCAATGCTTACAAGAACGATAAAACAGCTTTTACTGATCAGCAACTGGAAAATGGCAGCACCCGTTTTTATTTTTCCTCCAAAGAAGAAAAAGGATATATCAATCAACTTGATTTTAAAGTGAACGGGAGCACGGCCCCCATGGAAGATCATCCGCAGTATATTGATATTGTAAAAGTCAATCTTCCAACCCCGCTTCCACCCGGACAAAAAATCACACTCAGCACGCCTTTTCATGTACAGCTGCCATTTAATTTTTCAAGGGGCGGACATGAAGGACAAAGCTACCAGGCTACCCAATGGTATCCCAAGCCGGCGGTATATAATAAGAATGGCTGGCATCCGATGCCTTACCTGGACCAGGGAGAATTTTACAGCGAATTCGGCAGCTTTGATGTCCGTATCACTTTACCCAAAAACTATGTGGTAGCCGCTACCGGAGCCTTGCAGGATGACAATGAAAAAGCATGGCTGCGAACAAGAACTCAGTTTAGCTGGGAACCAGTGAAACAAAGAACAAAAAATGCAGCCGGTCAATATAAAACCAGTTATCAGTCCTTCCCAGATTCTGAGCCGGCGACCAAGACCCTGCAATATAAACAAGGCAATATCCATGATTTTGCCTGGTTTGCCGATAAACGTTTTATAGTGAATATGGACAGCTGTATCCTGGCCTCAGGAAAAACAGTTGATGTTATTACCTATTACACCCCTGATCAGAAAAAGAACTGGAGCAAAAGCACTACCTATGCCAAACAGGCCATCCACCATTATTCGTCCCTGGTAGGAGAATATCCTTATCCGGTAGTACAGGTGGTACAGGGACCTGAAAGTTTTGGCGGAGGCATGGAATATCCCACTATTACGGTGATCAGTCCGGTAGATAATCAGAAATCATTGGATAAGGTTATTGCCCATGAAATCGGACATAACTGGTTTTATGGCATCCTTGCCAGCAATGAAAGAAAGCATCCCTGGATGGATGAAGGGCTGAACAGTTTTTATGAGAACAAATACAGCGAACGCTACTATGGTGCTTCCCCTAAATTGGAACAATTGCTTTTTGAAACACAGGTTGTTGAAAAACTGGATCAGCCGATCCGAACCAGTTCCGATAGTCTGAGCCTGCTCAACTATGCCATGATCGCCTATTACAAAACAGCAGCCTGGATGCAGTACCTGGAATCGGTACTGGGTGCTTCTGCTTTTCAGCTTGCGATGCAAAAATATTTTCAGCGCTGGCAGTTCAAACATCCCGAGCCGGAGGATTTTAAAATTGTACTGGAAGAAGTGAGTGAAAAAAATCTGGATAAGGAATTTGAATTATTAAATCAGAAAGGACTACTCCCCCAGCAACAAAGCAAAGGACTGAAAACTGCCTTTATCGGCGATATCAAATCACTGGAGCAATGGAGTAAAAAACCGACCAAGGACCTGATTTTATTCGGGCCTGCATTAGGGGCGAACAGTTATGATAAATTCATGGCCGGTGTCTTTGTCACCAATATGAAATTCCCCCCACCCCGCTTACAATTCCTGATGGCCCCCATGTATGCCACCAGCAGTAAAAAACTAACCGGACTGGGATTCCTTTATTATAGTTTGTATCCCAATCAGCTGTTTCGTAAAATAGAATTCGGAGTTAATGCTTCCACATTTACGGCTGATACCTATACTGATAGCGACAATAAAAAAGTGTATCTCGGTTTCCGGAAAATAGTACCGGGTATTAAACTTACATTAAAAGAAAAAAATCCACGCAGCAGCCTGAATCGTTTCATCCAATTCAAATCATTCCTGATTAATGAAGATGGACTTGGTTTTTACCGGGACACCACGATCAGTGGAATTGATACTACCATCAGCACCAAATACCGGATCACGGATAATAACCGGACCCTGAACCAGCTGAGGATCGTGATTGAGAATAACCGGGTACTCTATCCCTATAAGGGAGAATTGAAAATTGAGCAGGGAAAGGACTTTGTGAGAACTGCTTTTACAGGTAACTACTTTTTCAACTATCCCAAAAAAGGAGGATTGGATGTCCGCTTATTTGCCGGTAAGTTTTTTTATAATGGTGCTAAAACTTTTACCAAACAATTTGCCACCGATCGTTATCATTTGAACATGACCGGAGCCAACGGGTATGAGGATTACACTTATAATGAGTATTTCATAGGCCGGAATAAATTTGAAGGCTTTGCCAGTCAGCAGATCATGGTGAGGGATGGAGCTTTTAAAGTAAGAACAGATTTACTGGCTGATAAAGTGGGAAAAACAGATGACTGGCTGATTGCGGCAAATTTCAGCACAACGATCCCTGATGAAGTGAATCCACTCTCCGTTTTACCGGTAAAGATTCCCCTGAAAGTTTTCTTTGATCTGGGCACACAGTCCGAAGCCTGGAAGCCCAATGCCGAATCTGACCGTTTCCTTTTTGATGCAGGACTACAGATTCCTTTGTTCCGGGAAACCATTAATATCTACATCCCGCTCCTTTACAGCAATGTGTACAAAGAATATATCCAGTCCACCATTGAGAAGAAACAAAGATTCTGGAAAAAGATTTCTTTCTCTATTGATATGTCCAATTTCAGTTTTCGCAAGATTGACCGCAACCTGAATTTCTGATGGCAAAGGATATCCGATATATCCCGCAGCAGGACATTGACACATACAAATGGGATCAATGTATTGAGAAAGCAACTAATGGACTGATCTATGGTTATTCCTTTTATCTGGATCAGATGGCCGTTCACTGGGATGCACTGGTAATAAATGACTATGAGGCGGTGATGCCCCTGACCTGGAACAGCCGCTGGGGTATTAAATACTTATATCAGCCCTTTATCACAGCTCAACTCGGCATATATGGCCAATCAGTAACACCTGCACTTACCGATGATTTTATAAAATCCATCCCCCCTTCTTTCCGCTATATTGATATATTGCTGAATGCCGGCAATCATCCCCTGTCAACTGCAGTTAGCCGGAGAAGTAATTATATCCTTCCGTTGAACAGGCCTTATGACACAATCGCCGATCAGTACAATGAGAATCTGAAAAGAAATATCAAAAAATCTGAACAGGCTGGTTTGACGCTTAAAACCAATATTGATGTGGAGTTAGTGATCCGGCTGGCTGCAGCACAAATGCGGGAACACGGACATGAGTCGGCAGATAATATTAACCGGTTCCGGAATCTGTTTACCGTTTTACAGGAAAAAAATATGGCCCGGACCTATGGTATTTTTCAAGGTGAGCAATTGGGAGCTTCTGCTGTATTCTTCTTATCACACCAACGACTTTATTATATACTGGTGGGCAATCATCCATCAGGAAGGGAAATGGGCGCTTCCCATGCTTTAATTGATACGTTGATTCGCGAGCAGGCAGGAACCGGTCAAATATTGGATTTTGAAGGGTCAGATATTCCCGGACTGGCCGCTTATTACCGGGCCTTTGGCGCCGTTGAAGAGCCATATCCGGCACTAAAGATCAACCGGCTGCCTTTTTTCCTGAAATGGCTGAAGAAATAGATTGAAGAATCCGGATTGTTACGAGGCAGTTTCATTCAGCAATTGTTCTGCGATAACAATATCTACGGGCCTCGTGATTTTAATATTCCTTTCCTCTCCTTCTACCAGCGAAACCTTCATACCGAAAGCTTCCACAACAGTAGCTTCATCTGTGAATTTGTCTTTGTAATCAATCTGGAAAGCGGGGATCAGTATTTTGCTGTGAAAGGTTTGCGGGGTTTGTATCAGCATGACTTTGTTCCGGTCGAAAGCTTCATTGCCTTCATCGGTCAGCAGGCGAATACTATCTTTAGAAGGAATAGCTGGAATGGCTGTGCCTGTTTCAACAGCCTGCTGGTAACAACGATGGATCAGGTCGGTGCTGAGCAGACAGCGGACTCCGTCGTGGACAAAAATGATGGACTCTTCCTCAATCTGTGAAAGTCCGTTCTGCACCGAATGAAATCTTGTTTCTCCGCCGGCGGTGATTCTGATTCTATCCTTATCAAACCAGGCATCAATGATTTCCTGTCCCATATCGGTATAATCAACCGGCAATACCAAGATCACCTGAAGATCTGAATAAGCTTCGAGGAAAGTTTTAATGGTATAATACAGAACCGGTTTGTCTTTCAATAAAAGAAACTGTTTGGGAAGGGAGCCTCCCATTCTCAATCCAGCCCCTCCGGCTACAATCACTGCATATTTCTTCATGCTTCCCGATAGATTAAAACATTATTCAAACCCTTGCTATTTTTCACTCCCCGGTACATCCCTTCACTATTGAATACCATTGATGCATTGCCTTGGGCATCCACTCCGATCATCCCTCCTTCTCCGTCAATTTTTAAAAGTTTATCATGCACCACCAACTGCATCGCCTGCTCCAGCGTGAGTCCCTTGTATTCCATCAGGCAACTGACATCATATGCCGTCACGGCACGGATAAAAGGCTCGCCATGTCCGGTACAACTGATGGCACAGGTTTGGTTATTGGCATAGGTGCCGGCCCCTATGATGGGACTATCTCCGATACGGCCCCATTGTTTATTAGTCATGCCCCCTGTACTGGTTGCGGCGGCGATATTACCATTCATATCGGTGGCCACTGCGCCAACGGTTCCAAACTTTTTTTCTGCAGCTGCTTTGCCCGCAGCATGATCCGTAAGCTTTACATCATGATCGAGTGCTGTTTCATCAGTACCCTTTATTTGCTGCCATTGCCGGAAGCGGAATGGAGAGTAGAAATAGCTTTCATCTTCTAAAACCAACCCTTTCAGCTTTGCAAATTCAAGTGCCCCTGCGCCGGATAACATCACATGCGGGCTCTCGGCCATGATGGCCCTTGCCAGTTTTACCGGGTTGCGAACGGAGGTTACGGCTGCCACAGCACCGGCTGCCAGGTTGCTTCCATCCATAATGGCGGCATCCATTTCATGTTTGCCATCTTTGCCAAATACTGATCCCCTGCCTGCATTGAACAGGATATTATCTTCCAGGGAAACAACGGCTGCCTGCACTGCATCAACAGCAGATCCTTTGGCAGAAAGAACGGCATAACCGACTTCCAGTGCATGCTGTAAACCCTGTTTATAGGCTATTTCCATTTCGGGACTCATATCCTCCTTTCGGATAGTCCCTGCTCCCCCATGCACGGCAATCGTAAATAATGACATACGTGTTATACGGTATATTTGAAAAGGCGAATTTAGTTATTTTAGTAGCATGCCTTCTACTTCTTTGTTTCAGAAAAAGCTCAGCAGGAATGACTGGATCATCATCCTGGCCAACCTGTTACCGGTTTATGGTGTATGGTTTATGGGTTGGAGTGCCGTGGAAGTGTTTATCGTTTATGCAATGGAAACACTGATCCTGGGCATCCTGACCGTTTTCAAATTACTGATGGCTACTCTGGCCCGGGGTACAGATACCTGGTATAATAAGGGAAAGCAATCGAAGGTAAGCGGACTATTCTTCATTGTTTTCTTTGTCATGCATTATGGCATTTTTACATTGGTTCAAACCTCCATTTTTGCCGGAGTCAGCGGCATCACTCCTTCCGGCAAAAGTCCTGAATACTTCTTCTTTCATTTCTGGGAATTCATCAATCAGGACATCGGGATCATGCTCCTGATATTTGTGCTGAGTTACCTGCTTCGGGATCTGCTGCCTTTTTTAATCCGAAAAGAATATTTGCATGCACCGATGCTGATGCTGATGTTTCAACCCTACGGAAGGATTATCATTCAGCAATTCACGGTTATCCTGGGCAGTATGTTCCTGACCTTTAAACTGGGAGCTGTTTTTGTATTGGTATTTGCCCTGGTAAAAATCGTTACCGAAGTCTATTTTCCGTTGAATAACCTGTATGCCAGGGCTATGGAGTCAGCTGAAAAAGATCAGGATAGTAACAGTTCACATTCGTGAAGCAACTGCTCCTTGGAGATGGAAGCAGTACCTACCACTTCGCAAACCAGTCCGCCTGCTATATTTGCCACTTCAGCCATCAGGTGAACATTTTGGGTAGCGGCATAAACGAGGGCCGCAACAGCGATCACGGTATCCCCTGCACCTGATACATCGGCAATATTCCTGAGATGAGATGGAACGATGGCAGTTTGCTGATCCAACTGATAAAACACCCCTTTTTCAGAGAGTGTGTATAAAAGATATCCGGTGATCAAGCTGTTGCTTTAATTCAGCATGGATTTCTTCCAGCATGGGTTGGGAAATGCCATCAGCAATCAGGTTCAGGGCCTCCTTCACTTCTTTCAGATTGGGTTTAAATATATCTGTATTGCGGTAGGCAAAGAAGTTCTTGCGTTTTGGATCTACAGCAGTCAGCACCCCGGCCTTCCGGCACAGTTTGGTCACTTCATGAATCAATGATTCAGTGAGCACTCCTTTGTTATAATCTTCAAAGATGATAATATCAGGATCTTCAGATTCGATATACTTTCTGACCTGCTCAAGCAATGCCCCCTCATCTTCTTCATTGAGATTGCTGGTAATTTCATCATCCAGCCGCATCATTTGCTGGTTACGGCTGATGATCCTGGTCTTGCTGGTGGTGCGGCGCTCATTGCTTTGAACCAGGAAGGAAGTATCGATATTATTACTTTCAAATAATTCTTTCAGCAGGAGTCCGTCGGTATCATTACCGGTTACAGACAGTATGGAAACATCAGCACCCAGTGACTGACAGTTCAGGGCCACATTGCCGGCTCCTCCGATCCTGTATTCTTTTTTATTCAGGGAAACAACGGGCACTGGTGCTTCCGGGGAAATTCTTTCCACCCGGCCCCACATATAAGTATCCAGCATTACATCACCGATGATCCCGGTTTTCATTCCGGAAAAAGAAGCGAATAATTTCCTGAAATCAATCATGTTGCAAATGTAAAGATTTCCCGCAACGGACGCTACGGAGCGGCGGACGCAAAGCGGTTTCCAGCAAGTTTCCTCAGTTTCCCGCTAAGAAAGCTCGAAGAGTCCTTTGGACAAAAAATACCTCTCTAAGACTCCGCGTTCTCTTGTACTTCGCGGTGAATTTTTCCCGCAAAGACACTAAGGCCACAAAGAAGTCTGAAATACAAGATCCCTCACTATGTTCGGGATGACAGTTCAGGGGAAGTGAAAGAATACAAGATTTCTCGCTTCGCTCGAAATACAAATTTTTTCCCGCTAAGAACGCTCGAAGAGTCCTTTGGACAAAAAATCTCTGCCCACAAGGCCCTGCGGGCGAAAACTCCGCGATCTCTGCACCTCTGTCCAAAGGACCCTTCGGGCGGTAAATCCCTCTTAGCGCCATCGCGTCATAGCGGTTAAGTCTCTCTGCCCACAGGGCCCTGCGGGCGAAAACTCCGCGGTCTCTGCACCTCGGTCCAAAGGACCCTTCGGGCGGTGAATCCCTCTTAGCGCCATCGCGTCATAGCGGTTAAGTTTCTCTGCGGGCCCTGCGGGCGAAGACGCTGCGTTCTCTTGTTCTCCGCGGTGAATCACTCTAAACCAAGCTTACAATAAATTTGATTACTTATCCTTCTTTTTGTAGAACTGGTTCAGCCCTTTTACCACATCTACCGTGATGTTGTACGCTGAATCCCTGAAGTAGAAAAGACCCTGTTCGTAAGAAATGATATAAGAGTATTTACGGGTCTTGTTATAATCTTTGAGGAAGTCTTCAATTTTGTTCTTGATTTCTGTCTGGCGACGAACCATCAGGTCACTGTATTCCTGATCCAGCTGTGATTTACGGATCTTAATATCATCATCCATTTTCTTCAGCTCCTGACTGGCGGCGTCAACTTCTCCCTGGTTCATCGTACCTGCCTGTGCCTTGTTCTGTAATTCACCATAACGTTGCTGGAAAGTCCGGGTCATTTTTTCCACTTCTGCATTGATGGCATTTTCCTTTTTCGCCAGTTCGGTCTTTACTTCTTTTACCAGGTCAAAACTGGCCGCCACAGAATCCATTTCAAAATAAGCCATCCGGAAATCTGATCCGTTACCCACGGAATCATGGCCCTGTTTTTTAGACGTACCTGATCCTTTACCGGAGGGGCTCAGTTGTTTGAACAACAGGAAGCCGGCCACCAGGCTCAGCAACACATTCCATATCATCATACCATTTTTCATCAGGCTTCTTTTTGCAAAGTAAAAACGAATGGCCCGCAAATATAGGGAATCGGTTTACTTTATGAAACAGTTAACAGGGAGCTAGTGGGGGGTGGTTAGTGGGAAGTGGCTAGTAGGGATTGACCATTCAGTCTCTGTCTAAAAAAAAGGAGCAAGTTTTAACTTGCTCCTTTAACTAATTATTTACACTGATTTTCAGGTTTTCCTACTCGCCACTTGCCAAAGCCCCATTACCCAAAAATTATTCTTCTTCGTCGAAAGCCATGGCTTCACGGGTCGTTTGCAGGAGTTCGTACTCCTCCTTGCTACCCACGATCATATTGTCGAATTCGCGGAGACCGGAACCGGCAGGGATCGGGTGACCAGTGATCACATTCTCCTTCAGGCCGAGCATTTCATCTGTTTTACCGTTGATGGCAGCAGAAGAAAGTACTTTGGTGGTTTCCTGGAAGGAGGCCGCCGAAATCCAGCTCTGAACACCCAGTGAGGCCTTGGTGATCCCCAGCAGGGTCGGTGAAGATGTGGCAGGTTTGGCATCCCTGTATTCTACCAGTTTCTTGTCGTTTCGGCGGAGTACGGAATTCTCTTCCCTTACTTCCCGCAGGCTAACAATCTGACCGGCGCGGAGCTTGCCACTGTCACCTATTTCCGTTACCACTTTTTTATCGAAGATATAGTCGTTCTCCTGTACAAAGTCGAACCTGTCTTCCAGATCATCTTCCAGGAAGCGGGTATCTCCCGGATCCACGATGTTTACTTTACGCATCATCTGGCGAACGATTACTTCAATGTGTTTGTCATTGATCTTCACACCCTGTAAACGATAAACCTCCTGGATTTCATTTACCACATATTCCTGAACCGCAAACGGTCCTTTGATAGAAAGAATGTCGTAAGGCGCGATCTGACCATCACTGAGTGCAACACCTGCTTTCACAAAGTCGCCATCCTGTGCCAGGATCTGTCTGGTTAAAGGCACGAGGTATTTTTTCTGTACCCCATCCTTTGCTTCGATCAGAATTTCCCGGTTACCTCTCTTCACAGCACCCATGATAACCACACCATCAATTTCAGATACAACCGCTGGGTTACTTGGGTTACGGGCTTCGAAGAGTTCTGTTACACGGGGCAGACCACCGGTGATATCACGGAGTTTACCCAGTACACGCGGAATCTTCACGATCACTTGTCCGGCCTTCACCTCTTCCCCTTCTTCCATAATGATATGGCTTCCGGTTGGGAGGTTATAGGATTTATTATCCTTGCCTTGAACAATGATGGATGGGATCTTTGTTTTATCCTTGGTTTCAATAACCACTTTCTCACGGTGACCGGTTTGCTCATCCGCTTCTTCACGGTAAGTGATACCTTCAATTACGTTGTCGAACTTCACAGCTCCGTCAATCTCGGCCATGATAACGTTGTTAAACGGATCCCATGAGCAGAGGATATCGCCTTTGTTGACCTTCTGACCGTCTTTCACGTTCAACGTGGCACCATAAGGGATATTATTCGTGATCAGGAGACGATCATTCTTGGTATCAATGATCCTTACCTCACCGGTACGACCAATAACCACAGGTGCTTTACCACCATCGTTATTGGTTACGATTACGGTACGAAGACCATCGAACTGGATGGTACCTTCGAATTTCGCCAGTAAGGTTGATTCAACAGATGCAGAACCCGCAACACCACCCACGTGGAAGGTACGGAGGGTCAGCTGTGTACCCGGCTCACCGATGGACTGAGCCGCAATGATACCCACGGCATCTCCTTTCTGTGCGAGATTACCGCTGGCCAGGTTCTTACCATAACATTTCACACACACACCACGCTTGCTTTCACAAGTCAGTACTGACCGGATCTCCACGATCTCAATACCTGCTTCTTCAATCTTACGTGCAATATCTGCAGTGATCTCATCTCCGGCCGCAATGATCAGGTTATCGGACATTGGGTCATATACATCATGTAATGAGGTACGTCCCCAGATCCTGTCGCTGAGCGGTTCGATGACATCTTCATTATCCTTCAGGGCAGAAGTACCGATACCACGGAGGGTACCGCAATCTTCTTCAGTGATTACCACATCCTGGGCCACATCCACCAGACGACGGGTCAGGTAACCGGCATCGGCTGTTTTAAGGGCCGTATCCGCCAGACCTTTACGGGCACCGTGGGTGGAGATAAAGTAATCCAATACGTTCAGACCACCTTTAAAGTTGGAAAGGATCGGGTTCTCGATGATCTCGGAACCGGTTGAACCGGACTTCCTTGGTTTGGCCATCAATCCCCTGATACCAGCCAGCTGTTTGATCTGCTGTTTGGAACCACGGGCTCCGGAATCCAGCATCATATAAACAGAGTTAAAGCCCTGCTTATCATTCGCGAGTTCACGGATCAGGGTTTCAGTGATTCGGGTATCCACACGGCTCCATATATCCACAATCTGGTTATAACGTTCGTTGTTGGTGATCAGACCCATGTTATAGCTTTCCCACACTTCATCAACTTCCAATTTGGCGTTGTCCAGCATTTCTTCCTTCACATCTGGAATGATCAGGTCATTGATGTTGAACGACAGTCCACCCTGGAAGGCAGTACGGAATCCGAGCTGCTTGATATCATCCAGGAACTTGGCTGTTTTGGGAACGTTGGTGATGCGGATGATGTCACCAATGATTTCCCGGAGGTTTTTCTTGGTGAGCAGGGCATTTACAAATCCAACTTCTGCCGGTACGTGCTGATTAAATATCACACGACCAACCGTAGTTTCAATTAATTTATGTTCGAGCAGCCCATCCGCATTCCGGATATTGGCTTTCACCTTGATCCATGCATGCAGGTCTACTACTCTTTCGTTATTGGCAATGATTACTTCTTCTGCAGAATAGAAGATCTTTCCTTCACCTCTTACAATTTCCTTATCTGTTGTTTTCTTACCCTTGGTGATATAGTACAGACCCAACACCATGTCCTGAGAAGGAAGGGTGATTGGTGTACCATTCTGCGGGTTCAGGATATTATGAGAGGCCAGCATCAGTAACTGCGCTTCCAGAATAGCCGCATGACTCAGAGGTACGTGTACCGCCATCTGGTCACCATCGAAGTCGGCGTTGAAGGCCGTACATACGAGCGGGTGCAACTGGATCGCTTTTCCTTCAATCAGTTTGGGCTGGAAGGCCTGGATTGATAAACGGTGCAGTGTTGGGGCACGGTTCAGCATGACCGGGTGACCTTTCAGAATATTTTCAAGGATATCCCATACCACCGCTTCCTTCTTGTCTACCAGTTTACGGGCAGACTTCACGGTTTTAACGATACCCCTTTCAATCAGTTTACGAATGATAAACGGCTTGAACAGTTCGGCCGCCATATCTTTTGGCAGACCGCACTCATGCAGTTTCAGTTCAGGACCTACCACGATTACAGAACGACCGGAGTAGTCAACCCTTTTACCCAAGAGGTTCTGACGGAAACGTCCCTGCTTACCTTTCAATACATCACTCAGTGATTTCAGGGCCCTTCCACCCTCTGCCTTCACGGCATTGGATTTACGGCTGTTATCAAAGAGAGAGTCAACGGCTTCCTGTAACATCCTTTTTTCGTTACGAAGGATGACTTCAGGTGCTTTGATTTCCAGCAAACGCTTCAGACGATTATTACGAATGATCACACGACGATAAAGGTCGTTCAGATCAGAAGAGGCGAAACGGCCACCATCCAGAGGAACCAGCGGACGCAGTTCCGGAGGAATAACGGGGATGTATTGCATCACCATCCATTCCGGACGGTTTGTGATTCTTGTATTGGCATCACGGAATGCTTCCACCACACTCAAACGCTTCAGGGCATCGGCTTTCCTTTGCTGTGAAGTTTCAGTAGCGGCTGCATTACGCAGGTCAAATGATAACTGATCCAGATCGATGCGCTGCAGCATATCATGTACAGCTTCTGCACCCATCTTGGCAATGAACTTATTCGGATCATCATCAGGCAGGTATTGATTATCCTTTGGTAAAGTTTCCAGGATATCGAGGTATTCTTCCTCGGTCAGCAGATCGCCGTAATTCTGTCCTTTGTCCACACGGATACCAGGCTGGATCACCACATACCTTTCATAGTATACGATGGTCTCCAGTTTCTTGGAGCTAACTCCCAGGAGGTAACCGATTTTATTTGGCAGTGATTTAAAATACCAGATATGCACCACAGGTACCACCAGTTTGATGTGTCCCATTCTTTCGCGACGCACTTTCTTTTCTGTTACTTCCACACCGCAGCGGTCACACACAATTCCTTTGTAACGGATTCTTTTGTACTTACCGCAGGCGCACTCATAATCTTTTACAGGGCCAAAGATCCTTTCGCAGAACAAACCATCTCTTTCAGGTTTGTAAGTACGGTAGTTAATCGTTTCAGGTTTCAGGATCTCGCCATAGCTTCTTTCCAGGATGGTATCCGGTGAAGCCAGTCCGATGGTGATCTGTGAAAAACCTGCTTTTGGACGATTTTCTTTTTTGATTGCCATGTTATTTGTCTGTTGTCGTTAAAATTGTTGTTGATCGATTCCGCAAAGCCGTTTGTCCTTAGTCAAATTTCAGGTCAAGTCCAAGGCCTCTCAGTTCATGCACCAGTACATTGAATGATTCCGGTACACCTGCCCTAGGAACATTATCACCTTTTACAATCGACTCGTAAGTCTTTGCACGGCCGATAATATCATCGGACTTGATCGTGAGCAGTTCCTGCAGGATGTTGGAAGCACCATAAGCCTCGAGTGCCCAAACCTCCATCTCTCCGAAGCGCTGACCACCGAACTGTGCCTTACCACCCAGCGGCTGCTGTGTAATAAGACTGTAGGGTCCGATGGAACGGGCGTGCATCTTGTCATCCACCATGTGGTGCAGTTTGATCACATAGATGATCCCTACGGTTGCTTTCTGGTGGAAACGCTCTCCGGTTTCTCCATCACTCAGATAAGTGTGACCGTACATCGGAATATTCGCCTGTTCGCAATAGCTGGCAATTTCCTCTACAGATGCTCCGTCGAAGATCGGCGTCGCAAATTTCAGTCCCAGTTTCTCTCCGGTCCATCCAAGGATGGTTTCGTAGATCTGACCGAGGTTCATACGGCTTGGTACCCCCAGTGGGTTCAGAACCACATCCACTGGTGTTCCATCTTCCAGGAACGGCATATCCTCTTGACGCACGATCTTGGCGACGATACCTTTGTTACCGTGACGACCGGCCATTTTATCACCCACTTTCAGCTTACGCTTCACAGCGAGATATACTTTGGCCAGTTTCAATACACCGGCTGGTAATTCATCACCAATGCTGATGTTGAATTTCTCCCGCTTGTAACGACCCAGTTCTTCGTTGAACTTGATATTATAGTTGTGCAGGAGGGTATTGATCGCGTCATCAGTTTTCTTGTCACTGGTCCAGCCCAGCGGATTGATATTGGCATAATCCAGTCCGCGCAGATTTTTATCTGTGAAACGGGCCCCTTTACCAATCTGCATTTCACCGAAGTTGTTGCTCACACCGGCAGAAGTAAAGTTGGCCAGCAGGGTTGTGAGTTTTTCCAGCAACACCTCTTTCAGGTCATTCTCATTCTTCTCGTGCATTCTCTCCAGCTTTTCCATCGCCGCTTTCTCTCTTACTTTGGCATTCTTATCTTTCTTGGCACGCTGGAATAACTTCTTACCGATCACCACCCCTTCTACTCCATTTGGTGCTTTCAGGGAAGCATCTTTGGCATCACCTGCTTTATCACCAAAGATGGCGCGCAGCAGTTTTTCTTCCGGTGTAGGATCACTTTCTCCTTTCGGCGTGATCTTACCAATCAGGATATCACCTTCTTTCACCTGGGCGCCGATACGGATGATACCGTTTTCATCGAGGTCCTTGGTGGCTTCTTCTGATACGTTCGGAATATCCGGGGTCAGTTCTTCTTCACCCAGTTTGGTATCCCTTACTTCCAGTTCATATTCGGAAATGTGTACAGAAGTAAACATATCTTCTTTCACCACTCTCTCACTGATTACAATCGCATCCTCGAAGTTGTAACCCTTCCATGGCATGAAGGCCACTTTCAGGTTTTTACCAAGGGCGAGTTCACCACCCTGAGTGGCATAACCTTCTGTAAGGAAGTCACCGCGCTTCACCTTCTGGCCTTTCTTCACAGCAGGCTTCAGGTTGATACAGGTTTCCTGGTTGGTCTTGATAAATTTGGTCAAACGATAGATACGCAGATCATCTTCAAAGCTCACCAGTTTCTCATCTTCATCCCTGTCGTAGCGAACATGAATTTCATTCGCATCCACAAATTCAACCACACCGTTTCCATCAGAGTGAATCTGAATCCTTGCATCCCGGGCCGCTTTTCCTTCCAGACCTGTACCTACAATCGGTACATCAGGACGGATCAGCGGAACGGCCTGGCGTTGCATGTTTGATCCCATCAGGGCACGGTTGGCGTCATCGTGCTCAAGGAACGGAATCAGGGAGGCGCTCAGTCCCACAATCTGGTTGGGGGCTACGTCCATGAATTCCACTTCATCTTTTTCAAGAATCGGGAAGTCACCGGTCTGGCGGCTCACAATTTTATCTTCAGTAAACTCTCCTTTCTCATTCAGCAGCGAGTTGGCCTGGGCAATTTTAGCCAGGTCTTCTTCTTCTGCACTGAGGAAGGACAGTTCCTTCATGTTTACTTTACCTTCCTTCACCTTGCGGTAAGGGGTTTCAATAAAGCCCATATCATTGATCTTGGCATGCACACAAAGTGTGGAGATCAGACCAATGTTCGGACCTTCCGGTGTTTCAATCGTACAAAGACGACCGTAGTGGGAATAGTGTACGTCACGAACCTCGAAACCGGCACGCTCACGGCTCAGACCTCCGGGCCCGAGGGCGGAGATACGGCGTTTGTGTGTGATTTCAGAGAGTGGGTTGGTCTGATCCAGGAACTGCGATAACTGTGAGGTTCCAAAGAAGGAATTGATCACAGAAGAAAGTGTTCTTGCGTTGATCAGATCAACCGGGGTAAACACCTCGTTATCCCTTACGTTCATTCTTTCACGGATCGTACGGGCCATACGGGCCAGACCTACGCCGAACTGAGCGTAGAGCTGCTCTCCCACGGTACGTACACGACGGTTACTCAGGTGATCGATATCATCGATCTCTGCTTTACCGTTCGTGAGTTTCACCAGGTATTTAATGATGAGGATGATGTCCTCACGGGTTAATGTTTTCTTATCCAGCGGCAGGTCCAGATTCAGTTTGCGGTTGATCTTGTAACGGCCTACTTCACCGAGGTCATAACGTTTGTCGCTGAAGAATAATTTATCAATGATACCACGGGCAGTTTCATTATCCGGAGCATCTGCACCGCGTAACTGGCGATAGATAAACTGAACCGCTTCCAGTTCACTGTTGGAAGTATCCTTGTTCAGGGTATTGTAGATGATTGCATAATCACCACCTACATCTTCACGCTGAATAAAGATGCTCTTCACTTCCATATCCAGGATCGTGTTCAGGGCTTCTTCATCCAGAACAGTATCCCTTTCCATCACGATTTCATTCCTTTCGATGGATACTACTTCACCGGTGTCTTCATCCACAAAATCCTCTACCCAGGTACGGAGTACACGGGCAGCGAGGCGTTTGCCTACATAGTTGCCCATGTTTTTCTTCTCCACCTTTACTTCATCGGCCATGCCGAAGAGTTCAAGGATATCCTTATCAATTTCATAGCCGATAGAACGCAACAGCGTGGTCACCGGGAATTTCTTCTTCCGGTCGATGTATGCGTACATCACATTGTTGATGTCGGTTGCAAATTCCATCCAGGCGCCCTTGAAGGGGATCACACGGGCGGAATAAATCTTCGTGCCGTTCGGGTGAACAGATTGACCAAAGAATACGCCGGGAGAACGATGCAACTGGGATACCACCACCCTTTCAGCTCCGTTGATAACGAAAGTACCACGGGGAGTCATGTAAGGAATGTTTCCAAGGAATACGTCCTGAACAATCGTCTGGAAATCCACGTGCTCCTCATCATTACAGCTGAGGCGCAGTTTGGCTTTCAGGGGAACTGCATAGGTAAGCCCCCGCTCCATACACTCTTCGATGGTATAACGGGGCGGATCAATAAAATAGTCCAGGAACTCCAGAACGAAGATGTTCCGGGTATCAGTTATCGGAAAATTTTCTTTGAACACACGGAACAAACCTTCGATGTTTCGTTTGTCAGGTGTGGTTTCCAGCTGGAAAAACTCTTTGAAAGACTGGATTTGCACTTCAAGTAGGTCGGGAGCGTCAGCTAAGTGCTTAATCTTACCGAAATCCACCCTTGAGTTCACTTTTGTTGAAGACATAGCGTAAAACCGGTTTTTTACAACGTTGCGAACATACCAATCACACCCAGGGTTTCATTTTTGAAAAAACAAAACACTGTGAATTTCAGTCACTTACACATGGATTGGGATGTCAAAATATATTTGGCCAAAATAAAGGATGGCAAAGGTAAGGATTTTATGTTCTTGGCCAAGAAAACTTTGCTCACAATAATCCGGCCAAAACAACGTCTGGAACCGGTTTTTATCCCATACGCAGCCCACGCAAACGGACTAAAATTGGGGCATGAAATGGAAAGAAATACTGTCCGATTATCTGAGTTTCAGCCGCCGCGACCGGCTGGCGATTGGGATCCTCCTCTTTTTAATACTGGTTATTTTTTTTGTACCTGCCTACCTGGGTACCCGCTCCCCTGCTCCTGTTCCGGCTGATACCAGCTGGATGGCCGCCGTCCGGCAATTGGAGCAGCCAGGCGAACCGGAAGAAGCCGGTCCCGGGTATCAGAACAACAGGTCGCCATACAAAGGGAACTCTGATCAATACAACCGTGAACCAAAGCGCTCCATCCGGCTTTTTTATTTTGATCCGAATACGGTAAACGATGAGGGCTGGCGGGAATTGGGCTTGAGGGATAAAACCATTAAAACGATCCGGAATTTTCTAAGCAAGGGAGGTCACTTCAGAAAGGCGGAGGATCTTCAGAAAATCTATGGCCTGTTCCCGGATGAATACGAAAGACTGGTTCCTTTTATCCGGATTGAAGCGCTGACAACTGCAAATACTGAAAAAGCCAGTACAGAGGAAAAACCCAGAACCAGACCTGCCCCTCCTGCTCGTTTTACCGTGATTGATATCAACCTCGCCGATACCAGTGCCTGGATTGCCCTGCCCGGTATCGGGAGTAAATTAGCTGCACGCATTGTGAATTTCAGGGAGAAGCTGGGCGGGTTTTATGCAATCAGTCAGGTGGCAGAGACATTTGGATTAGCGGATTCCACCTTTCAGAAAATCCGGTCCTGGTTAAAACTGGATCAACCCCAGTTGCGGAAAATAAATATCAATACCGCTACGCTGGAGGAATTGAAAGCACATCCTTATCTCCGGTTCACGCTGGCACGGCCCATTGTGGCGTACCGGAGTGAACATGGACCTTTTAACCGGCTGGAGGATTTGAAAAAAATTGCAGCAGTTACAGAAGATGTATTTCAAAAAATGTTCCCCTATCTGACTACACAGTAACTAAGAAATACTTTAAAACACCCTTCGACAAGCTCAGGGTGACATAAAAATACCCAGGCCTTGCTTAAATGTTTATGCGATAATCATCTCCTTGATGAATTAAGCTCTTTCGCCCTTGTCACACTAAGCATGTTGAAGTGGAGCTTGTCGTATCAATCGCCGATAAGAATACTATTATCCCAAATAAAAAAACCCTCCGTTTGGAGGGTTCTTAATTTTATTCGCTGGTAGTCTTAAGCGATTTCAACATCAGCACCTGCTTCTTTCAGCTTAGCTGCGATATCTTCAGCTTCTGCTTTAGAAACACCTTCTTTCACGTTCTTAGGAGCGCCGTCAACCAGGTCTTTGGCTTCTTTCAGTCCCAGACCAGTCAGGTCTTTAACGATTTTAACTACGTTCAGTTTAGAAGCACCACCACTCTTCAACACTACGTTGAATGCAGTTTTCTCTTCTACTGCTGCAGCTCCACCGCCGCCATCGCCGCTTACAATAACTGCTGCTGCTGCAGGCTCGATACCGTACTCTGTTTTCAGGAAGTCAGCCAGTTCCTGTACTTCTTTTACTGTTAAGCCTACCAGGCTTTCTGCTAATGCTTTTACGTCTGCCATTTTGTTTGAATTTTTCCCGCCTTCATTTCTTTGTACTTTTTCCGGAGTACATCATCCGGCGGATGATTAAAAAAATTTGTTTGTCCCCATCCCGGTGAAGGGAGTTTTTAAAACCCGGCCGGGGGACCGGGTCATTATGTTTTTGAGCTGGTCATTTAAAATTTTAAACGCCCAACCTGAAACTTTCAAATTACTCTGCAGCAGGTGCTTCTGCTTTTTGCTCGTGGTGGTGCAGTAATGCAGCCAGTACGCGCTTGGCAGGAGATTGCAGCAATCCGATCACTTCGCCGATCAGTTCGTTCTTCGTCTTGATCTTCGTAAGCGTCACCAGCTGGTTGTCGCCCATGTACACATCACCATTGATAAAGGCGGCTTTCATCACGGGTTTTTCACCATTGCTTGCCTTGCGGAAAGAACTGATGATTAAAGCCGGATCCTTGGGGTTCTCAGAGAACATCAGGGCCGTTACTTTATGCAGGGAATCATACATGCCTGCATATTTTTCATTGTCCAGTGACTCGAGTGCCTTTTTGATCAGGGTGTTCTTGGCCACTTTCATTTCCACCTGCTTGTCGAAACAGGCCCGGCGGAGTTTACCTATCTGCTCAACAGACAGGGCTTCTGTATCGGTAACATAGAAGTTATTGTACTGGGAGAATTTACCCTTCAGTACTTCGATCACTTCATTTTTTTGCTCTTTAGTCATTTTATTGGTATTTGACTTTTTTTAATGTTGTTTGTCCGCCGTTCTTAGTGTGCGAATGCTTTAGCGTCGATATTGATACCGGGGCTCATGGTGCTGGCCATGCTGATGCCTCTGAGGTAGGTACCCTTGGCACTAGACGGCTTGGCACGGATAATTGCATTCAGCAACTCCTGGCTGTTTTCAGCAATTTTCTCCGGAGTAAAACTGATTCTTCCGATAGAAGCATGGATGATACCGGCTTTGTCAACTTTGAAAGCGATTTTACCGCCTTTTACTTCATTAACAGCACCAGCCACATCATTGCTAACGGTTCCGGTTTTGGGGTTTGGCATCAGGTTACGGGGACCGAGCACTTTACCCAGTTTACCGATCTTAGGCATGACGCTGGGGGTAGCGATGATCACATCGATATCCACCCATCCGCCTTCGATCTTGGTGACATACTCATCCAGACCAACATAATCAGCGCCGGCTGCTTTTGCTTCGGCTTCTTTATCTGGTGTACAGAGTACGAGTACTTTTTTGGTTTTACCGGTACCATGTGGCAGGGTAACGGTACCACGGATCGCCTGATCTGCTTTTTTGGGATCAACACCCAGACGTACGTGCAGGTCAACAGAGGCATCGAACTTACAGGTAGTGATTTGCTTTACCAGTGTGGATGCATCCTTTAAGGAATATGATTTATTACCGTCCACCTTGGTGTCGGCAACTTTTCTTTTTTTACTGATGAATGACATAATAAATTCGTTTAAGAGTTTTGAAGTCCCCTTCAGGGGATTTAGGGGCATTAATTATCCCAGGGAGCTTTTCCTTCTACCGTTAAGCCCATGCTGCGGGCCGTACCGGCAACCATTTTCATGGCGCTTTCAATAGTAAAGCAGTTCAGGTCAGGCATTTTGTCTTTAGCGATTTCTTCTACCTGTGCCCAGTTCACTTTACCTACTTTGATACGGTTGCTCTCTTTGGAACCTTTCTGAATTTTTGCCGCTTCCATCAGCTGTACAGCTGCAGGAGGTGTTTTGATGATAAAATCAAAACTCTTGTCGGTGTAAACGGTGATTAATACGGGGAGAACTTTACCAGGTTTGTCCTGTGTTCTTGCGTTGAACTGCTTACAGAATTCCATGATGTTGATACCCTTGGAACCCAGTGCAGGACCGATTGGCGGTGCCGGGTTGGCCTGGCCGCCCTTGCATTGCAGCTTTACAAAGCCGCTGATTTCTTTTGCCATTTCTAAATCTTTTTTGGTTATAACGACCTTTCGTTTATTCTACTTGGTCTCCCATTTTCAGCCGCTGCTTTCGCTTTGGCAGAATTTCAATTTCAACCCGCCTTCGCCAAAGGCTATGACGGGTAACAAAGAACTAATTGGGGCTGCAAAGCTAAGCTTTGTAAAGGAATTTTTTATAAGAAATTTCGAAAAAGATTCCAATACGCAATCTATTGACTTTCAGTTACTTTACCTAAAATACTAATTAAGCTGAAGGGTCGTTTTGAGATAGACCATCTCTATTCAAAAATATCAATGAGTGAAACAGCTGTTTAAAGCCATATCTGCCAGTTTTGGGATTTTGCTGATTTTGTCCCTTTCAGGAATGGCCCAATCAAATCTCCCGGAACCCGAACTGGCTCTTTCACTCAAACTGGTACCTGGCCAAATCCGCTTTGGTGCCAATGAATTTTATGTCACCGAAGCAGATGCCCTTTCCATTCAACCGGGTTTGCGTTATGATCATCCCCTGCCCTGGCGAAAGAAAAAAGAAGGCTCCCATTTTATCGTATTGAGCTTGCAGGGTGGATTTCTATTTTGTAAGGCAAAGCAATTTGACTCCACTTATTTTCACCCCCGGAACCCGGCTTATTTTCCCATGTCCGTCGGGTTATACAATCGTGCGGCATTTTCAGTCGGTACTGAAATCTTTTACTGGAAAGGTTTAGGAAACCGGGATATCGCCGGTGTTAAATTTTTATCGTTAGGGTATAATGGTTATGGCTGGAGATGCTATGTAGCTGGAGAATATTACCGCCAGATCCGCGATGGCAGTAAGAACGGGGTGCTGGTTTCATTTGAAGTGATGGTGAAGTTGATCAGAGGGAGCAGTCGTTAGTCGTTAGTCGATAGTCATTAAAACGGAAGCGAAGACCGTCACAACAATCGTACACGACACCGGTTCCGTTTCAACTTCTCAACCTTTCAACCGTTCAACTACTCAACTTTTCAACTTCCAAAATACTAATATCCCAATATCCTGATATCTCAATATCCTCTCCCCAAATAAAAAACCATCAGCTTTTTCAAACTGATGGTTCAAATATTTAAACTGCTTCTTTTCTTTAGCTGATCTTTTCCACCTGCATATAGTTCAATTCAACAGGGGTAGAGCGACCGAAGATTTTCACGGTTACTTTCAGTTTCTTCTTCTCATCGTTTACTTCTTCGATTACGCCATTGAAGTCGTTGAATGGTCCTTCGATGATCTTGATGGTTTCACCCACGATAAAGGGTTCTACCATGCTCACGCCACCGCTTTCGGCCATTTCGTCCATTTTGCCGAGCATCTTATTGACTTCGGCTTTGCGAAGGGCAATGGGATCTTCTTTCCCGAGAAAATGGATCACATTGGTGGTATTCTTGATAATATCTTTCAGGTCGTCAGACAGTTTGCCATTGGCAATTTCGATCATCACATAACCGGGATAATAGTTTCTCTCCCGCATTACTTTTTTACCATTGGCAACTTTGTACACTTTCTCTACGGGAAGGAAAACCTGTTTAACCTGGTCCCATCCGCCGCGGCTCACTTCTTTATCCAGGTATTCTTTTACCTTCTTTTCCTTGCCGCTTACAACCCGCAATACATACCACTTGGTATCCTGCTGCTGTACATTTTCTGTATTTGCTGTAGCTGCATCCATTGTTTAGAAAAGTTGTTTGTAAATAAACTTCAGACCATTTCCGAACACAAAATCCATCGCCAGTACAACGAAAGTAATGACGATCGTGGCTGCGAGTACAATCATGGTTGATTGCTGCAACTGGGGCCAGGTAGGCCAGGTCACTTTGTCTTTTAACTCCAAATAAGAGTCCCGGAAATAATTCGCGATTTTGCTCATAAAGTTGAAAGGTTGACAAGTTGAACGGTTGACAGGGTTTTCCTTTTCAACTTTTCAACTGATTAACAAGTTAACTAATCTGCACGGGCGGAGAGATTCGAACTCCCATCAACGGTTTTGGAGACCGCTATTCTGCCATTGAACTACGCCCGTAAAAAGAACTATTCTGCCTCCCGATAGCTATCGGGAGAACTACGCCCGTAAAAAGAACTATTCTGCCTCCCGATAGCTATCGGGAGAACTACGCCCGTAAAAAGAACTATTCTGCCTCCCGATAGTTATCGGGAGAACTACGCCCGTAAAAAGAACTATTCTGCCTCCCGATAGCTATCGGGAGAACTACGCCCGTAAAAGAACTATTCTGCCTCCCGATAGTTATCGGGAGAACTACGCCCGTAAAAAGAACTATTCTGCCTCCCGATAGTTATCGGGAGAACTACGCCCGTAAAAAGAACTATTCTGCCTCCCGATAGCTATCGGGAGAACTACGCCCGTAAGCCCCTGTCCCCTAAAGGGGAAAATTTCAGCCCCCCTTCAGGGGGCTGGGGGGTAAGAAAGCTAAAAGCTATTCCGATTGACCGGAACAGCTTTTAGCACTATGTTACAAAGATACAATTCTTCTTTGAAAAAGCCTGCCCGTAGCGTTTTATTGCTTTAACCTGCCGGCTGGCAGGCAGGGCTAACAGCTTCTTACTTAAGGATTTCAGTCACCTGACCGGCACCTACGGTACGGCCACCTTCGCGGATCGCGAATTTCAGACCTTTTTCCATCGCGATGGGCTGGATCAGCTTCACAGTGAGTGAAGTGTTATCACCAGGCATCACCATTTCAGTACCTGCGTTCAGTTCAACTTCTCCGGTAACGTCAGTTGTACGGAAGTAGAACTGAGGACGGTATTTGTTGAAGAATGGAGTGTGACGACCACCTTCTTCTTTGCTCAGTACGTATACTTCAGCTTTAAATTCAGTGTGCGGAGTGATAGAACCCGGCTTCACGATAACCATACCGCGACGGATCTGGGTTTTTTCAATACCACGGAGCAGCAGACCTGCGTTGTCTCCAGCTTCACCTTCATCAAGGAGTTTGCGGAACATTTCCACACCTGTACATACAGAAGCGAGCGGCTTTTCGATCAGACCTACGATCTCAACAGCTTCACCCACTTTGATACGACCTCTTTCGATACGACCAGTGGCAACTGTACCACGACCGGTAATAGAGAATACATCCTCTACAGACATCAGGAAAGCCTGATCAACCGGGCGGGGAGGCAGGGGAATGTAAGTATCAACAGCTTCCATCAGCTCTTCTACACCTTTCACCCATTTTTCTTCACCAGCCAGAGCGCCGGCAGCAGAACCTTTGATGATTGGGGTATTGTTACCATCGAAACCGTAGAAGGTCAGCAGATCGCGGATCTCCATTTCAACCAGGTCGAGCAGTTCAGGATCGTCAACCAGGTCAACTTTATTCATAAACACCACCATACGGGGTACGCCTACCTGGCGGGCCAGCAGGATGTGTTCTTTTGTCTGGGGCATGGGACCATCAGTAGCAGCCACAACCAGGATAGCGCCGTCCATCTGGGCAGCACCTGTGATCATGTTCTTTACGTAGTCGGCGTGACCGGGACAGTCAACGTGCGCATAGTGACGATTAGCCGTCTGATATTCTACGTGCGCGGTGTTGATCGTGATACCCCTTTCTTTTTCTTCAGGAGCAGCATCGATTTCATCATACTTTTTTGCTTCCGCCATACCCTTCTGAGAAAGAATGGTAGTGATAGCAGCGGTTAAAGTTGTTTTACCGTGGTCGATGTGACCGATAGTACCAACGTTAACGTGTGGTTTGTCCCTTTTGAAGGTCTCTTTAGTTGCCATGTTATCTGTTTTTAGGTTGTGTTTTATATGTCCGGATTTGCAAGGCAAACCCAATTTTCCTTTTTTTAACCGGAAGCGTTGGCGACCGGTTGGTAAAAACGCCTTCGCGTTTTTTGAATATGTCTGACGATTTTCAGTCGTCAGAGATTATGTGTCAGACGACTGGTGAGTCGTCAGACACGCTTGAGCCGTTATGGGGAATTGAACCCCAGACCTCTTCCTTACCAAGGAAGTGCTCTACCACTGAGCTACAACGGCTTTTTAAAGCCGCTGTCGCTGGTGCTATGCGGCTGTGAGCGGGAGACCGGGCTCGAACCGGCCACCTGAAGCTTGGAAGGCTACCGCTCTACCAAATGAGCTACTCCCGCTTTTACCCGCCGAAGCATTGCGAAGGCGGGTAAAACCCGCATTGCGTTTGCTATGGAAGGAATCATTTTTAAAAGAACTTCAATTTTATCAGCTCGCTTCGCTAAAGCTTTTTATCAGCTCGCTTCGCTAAAGCTTTTTATCAGCTCGCTTCGCTAAAGCTTTTTATCAGCTCGCTTCGCTAAAGCTTTTTTAAATCCTGCCCGCCTTCGCTAAAGCTATGGCGGGCGCTGTGGGCAAGGATGGATTCGAACCACCGAACTCGTAAGAGGACAGATTTACAGTCTGTTGCCGTTGGCCACTTGGCTACTTGCCCGTTTTCGGAAATACGCTGGCAGCATTTCCAGCTCCCATTTCCGATAAATACCTGGAGCCACTTGTCGGAATCGAACCAACGACCTACTGATTACAAATCAGTTGCTCTACCAGCTGAGCTAAAGTGGCGACTTTTCATCTCCGCCCCTCCGGATTTAGCCCGGGAAGTTCGTCGATCCAAGCAATAAAGAACTAGCCCCACCTTCGACATGCTTAGGTTTTGGGGTGGCAAAGGTAAGGGAATTTGAATATTGGAAAAATTTTGAAGAGGGAAATTTATCCTGAAAATCAGTAAATAAAAAAAGGGCCCCGGTCCTTTTCGGTACCGGGGCCCTTGTTTAAGTTCAGGCGGCTTTGCGCGCCTTATTTTTTTTGATCTGGCCTACCAGGGAATCAAATGCTTCGTCAAATGATTCCTCGAATGATTTACTTGTAGATTTTACGAAAAAACTGTGCCTGGGAATATGCACCCGGATTTCTGCGATTTTGTCTTTTACGGCATGCACCACATTATCCAGCTTCAGAAATACGTTCACCTGGATAACCCTGTCTGTAAAATGAGACAGCTTTTCCAGCTTCCGGTTCACATAATCGATCAGCTTACTGTCAGCACTGAAATGAACAGATTGAATGTTTACGTTCATAATCATCGGTTTTAATCTGTGAAACAATAAATAAAGAACTTACCTGGGTAGAGAGGCATTGAGGCTTTTCAGAGGGTGGTTCTTTTTTAACAGTAGTAAGTTACTGCAAAAAATAAATGATGCGTAAAAAAAAAGGCTAAAATTTTATTGTGCCGGCCCACTTTTTTTTCAGGCTTTCGGATGGGCTTTTTTATGAATATCTTTTAACTTCCCAATGGTGGTATGGGTATAGACCTGGGTGGCGGCCAGACTGCTGTGCCCCAGTAATTCCTTCACGGCATTCAATCCCGCACCATTGTTCATCAGGTGGGTGGCAAAACTATGACGAAGCACGTGGGGGCTTTTCTTTTCCAGTGTGGTGGTGAGTCCGAGATAGGTATTTACCAGTAGCCAGGCGTACTTGGGATATAGCTTCTTCCCCTTTTCTGTTATCAACAGAAAGTCTTCCGCCTTTTCATACAGCGCCTTTTTCTGATCAGCATAATCCCTGATCTGCCGCAGCAGTTCCCGGCTCACCGGAATGATCCTTTCTTTATTCCCCTTTCCCAGGACCCTGATCTGGGCTTTTTCAAAATCGATCTGTCGTTCCCGGAGTCCCAGCAATTCACTCAACCGCATTCCCGTGGCATAAAAGATCGTTATCAGCATTTTTGCATTCAGGCTTTTCCAGTCTTCCGCTGACCGCTCAAGGGATTTCATCAACATCACGGTATCCTCCTCTCTGATAAAAGAAGGTAATTTCTTGCCGGATTTAGGCGTGATGATCTTCGCCATGGGAGATAATTCCAGCTCTCCCTGCTTCATATAAAACCTGAAAAATGATTTGAGTGTGGAAATCTTCCGGTTGATACTGCGGGCGGTCAGACCCCGGTCCTTCATCACGGCCAGCCAGCTCCGGATATGGTGGTGACTGATTTCCCCGAGACCGGTTGATCCGTATTGTTGCGTTGCAAATGAAATGAATTCTTCCAGATCACCCTGGTAAGCCAGGATCGTATGTGCCGAATACCTTTTTTCGTAACGGAGGTAATCGAGAAATGGCTGTATGCCCTGCGGGTTGAGTAAGACCATATTGTTCTTTCAAAGCTACAGAAGAAATATGGGCAAAAAAATAGCCGTTCCGGAGAGGAACAGCTATATAATATTTTATAGCAGAGGTGGATTAAGCCTCAATTTTTCCGCTGGCAATCTGCTGCTTGTAGATTGCTTTCAGCACGGCACCACGGCGTTTAACCGAAGGCTTGGTGTAAGACTGACGTTCGCGGAGCTGGAGCAGTACTTTGGATTTTTCAAATTTCTTCTTGTACTTCTTCAGCGCCTTGTCAATGTTTTCGCAATCTTTTGAATCAATGATAAGCATATGTGTTGATACCTCCTTTGGTATTTTTTAGGCTCGCAAAGATAGGATGATTTTTTTATAGTAAAAAACCCGGGGCCGGAAAGTTTTCAAGACCCCTTCCCTGCCCCGAAACCCAATAACTGCTTAATTTGCAGGCATGTTCACAGGTATCATTGAAACCACAGGCAAGGTCAGCCAGATTTTTTCAACAGGAACCAATACCAGTTTCTGGATAGAATCCCCCATTTCAGGGGAACTGAAACCCGACCAAAGTGTGAGCCATAACGGGGTTTGCCTGACCGTTGAAGAAGTAAATGGGAATCAGCACCGGGTGACAGCAATTGCCGAAACCCTGTCCAAAACCAACCTGTCTGCCTGGACAGCCGGCAGCCGGGTGAACCTGGAAAGATGTCTGCAGTTACACGACCGGCTGGATGGCCATATTGTACAGGGGCATGTGGATTGTATAGCCACCTGCAGCAGGCTCCGTCAAAAAGACGGGAGCTGGGAATTCAGCTTTGATTTCCCTAAAAAATTCGCTGCCCTGGTCATAGAAAAAGGCTCAATTGCGCTCGACGGGATCAGCCTGACTGCCTTTGACGTGAAGAAGAACCAATTCAAAGTGGCTATCATTCCCTACACTTTTGAACATACCAATCTCTCCTCTTTGATCCCCGGGCATACCGTGAATATCGAGTTCGACCTGATCGGCAAGTATTTGCTCAGAAGTTTATCTTTGTCTGAAGACACTTTTAAGCGTAAAAAATAACGAACCAAGACTTATGAACCCGGCCACTATCCCGCATACAGCCGGGCAGGCAGAAAGGAAACACTACCCAGCCTTAGATGGTCTCCGGGGAGTAGCCATCCTGCTGGTACTATTCGTACACAATTTCGGGTTCATGAATTATTTCTTTTTCGGATGGCTGGGAGTGGATCTGTTCTTTGTGTTGTCAGGATTTCTGATCACCGAGATCTTGCTGGATACCATGAACCAGCCCGGTTTCCTGAAAAAATTTTATATCCGCCGCTTCCTGCGCATCTTCCCTTTGTATTATTTATTACTGGTTATCTGTCTTTTTATTCTGCCGGCGATCAGCAGCCTGCATCTTGATACCCGGTATTATGACCAGCACCAGGTTTGGCAATGGGCTTATCTCCAGAGCTGGGTATATATTTTCAATGAGCCTTATGGCGACAAATTACTGATGCATACCTGGTCACTTGCCGTGGAAGAACAGTTTTATCTTGTCTGGCCCCTTTTAATTTTATTATTCCGGAGTCCGCGTAAGCTTTTGGTATTAATGCTTCTTATTTTAATTGGCGTGGGGATTGCCCGTTACCTGGTCTGGAACAGGCAGGTAGAAGACCTGGCTTATAACAGCCTCTATACATTCACCCGGATAGACGGACTTTGTATCGGCTCCATGATTGCCATCCTGCAAAAACTACAGCCGGGGTGGTTAAAAAAAGACAGCACCCTGATCGTTTTCCTGATGGCATTGGTGAATTTTGGTTTTTACTTTATGAATATCCGTTCAGGTTTTACCCTTCCTTACCTGGCTTTTGTGGGTTACAGCACATTTGCAGTTCTATTCGGATTAGTAGTGTATGAGTGTGTGAATGGCAGTAACCACTGGTTGAAAAATCTTTTGAATAACCGGATCCTGAAATTTTTCGGAAAGATATCTTATGGGCTTTATGTATGGCACTGGCCACTATACTTACTCCTTTTTGAGCCCCTGCTGGTCTGGATCGTAAAGGAATTTCATCTGTCCATCAAATGGGCAGCAACCGGAAGCGCCACCCTGGCATTGCTGGCAGCCCTGATCATGAGCCTGCTCAGTTACCGCTTTTTTGAGAAGCCATTTTTGCAACTCAAGTCAAAGTTTTTATAAGCCCCTCCCCCTTTCTTACTACTTTTATTATTCAGAACAGCATGTACGCAGCCAGCAATTATATCAACAGGGGTTTAACCTTTCTCAACAACCGGTGGTTCCCTTCCCGCAAAAAATTATCAACCCTGATGATCTATGGCACGGATCTCTGTAATTCTGCCTGTAAGCATTGTTTGATCTGGACCAAGCGGCCGGTTAATTATCTTCCCTTTGATAAGATCAAAGAGATCATGCAAAGCCGTTGTATCAGTAAAAAAACAACGGTTGGACTGGAAGGCGGAGAGTTTCTGCTTCATCCTGATGCCATGGATATTATGGCCTGGTTTGTAAAGCATCATCCCAATTTTGACCTGCTCACCAATGCCCTGAAACCGGAAGCGATTGTAGAAGCGGTTGACAGGAATCCTCCAAAGCGTTTATTCATTTCACTGGATGGCGACAAAGATGCCTACCTGCACATGCGGGGAAAGGACGGATACGATGGCATCATCCGGGTACTGGAACAGACACATAAAAAGGTACCCATCAGCCTGATGTTCACACTTTCTCCTTACAATGATTTCAAGGATATGGAACATGTGGCCACGGTTGCAAAGCGGTTCAATATTGATCTTCGTATTGGCGTATACAACGATATTTCTTTTTTTGACACCATTGAATCGGCCCATTATAATGATATAGGCTCCCTGCAATCGGCAGATATCCGTTCCTATCAGGATGCGAAAAAACTGATTGATGCTAAAGAACCTGTGACGGCAACAGTCAACCCGCCGGGAACGACCCGCGAAAACCTGATGCGGATCAGGGAAAAAATTCCTTCCATTGTAAAAGAGTTTCCGGAGAATTATGATTTCCTCGTATTGTATGATGAATGGCGCAGAGGCGGAACCAAACTCAGTTGCAACAGTATCATGGATAGTCTTGTGATTCTCCCAAATGGAGATGTACCAATCTGTCAGAACCTGGATGTACTGATCGGCAACGTATTTACTAATAGTCTGGACGAAGTGTTCAACGGACCCGGAGCTATTGAAAAACAAAAGCACTATCAGAAAAACTGCAATGCCTGCTGGATTAATTTTCACCGTAAATACGATGTGATCCTTTTCAGGACATTTGAAAAATACTTTGGCCGGATGGCTACCCGTAAATTACTGGGACAATACTGGTGGGAGTCAGAAAAAAAGAAATCTTACCGCCAACTGATGAAAGACTGAAAACCTGATCCTGCTTGAAAAAAACACTCCGGCCATACCTGATCATTGCTGTTACCGGTCTGCTTGCTTTTGCCCCTGTAAGTTTCATGCTTTTTGCGTTGAAGAATGATATCGTGGCACTGGAATATCCTATTAACCAGTTCATGAGTCAGTGTATCCGCCAGGGTGAATTACCGGTCTGGTTCAATACCTGGGACATGGGCTTTCCTTTGCAAAGCAACCTCACCTGGGGAATTTTCAGTAGCCCCCAGCTTTTCTTCAATACCATTTTTGAGTACAATATTTACACCCTTCATATTGAGTTTATTTTTTTTGTACTGCTTTCCGGCTGGAGCATGTATTATCTCCTGCAACGAAAACTGGGGCGGGATGAACATCTTTCATTGCTGTTCGCCCTCTGTTATATGTTATCGGGATTCATGATTGGATCCACTCAATGGTTACTCTATATCACCGCTGCAGCCTTTGTACCACTGATGGCAGCTGCCCTGCTTTCCCTGCTCCGGCAACCCGGTTTAAAGACGGCCTTTCAGGCTGCTGTGATTTATCTCCTGATGTTTACCAGTGTGTACGCTGCTTTCAACATCATCAGTACTTATTGTATTCTCTTTTTTGTTGGCCTCTGGATCTGGCAAAACAGAAAAGAGCGGACTGTGTTGAAAAGACTGATCCCATTTTTGATTTTGACAGTTCTTTTCACCACCCTGCTTTGTTTTCCCGTGATTTATTTTACGATGGAATTACTGGGTCAGCTGGACCGGGGCACCGCTCTTGCCAGCGGCAGTAGTTTTTTCAATTCCAATTATCTCCATCCGGGTGCCATCAGCAGTATGCTCTTCCCTTTTTCCTCAACGGGAATGCGTTATCCCAATACGGAAGGCACGATGTTGAATACCTACTGCGGGCTCTTTACGTTTATTATGCTACCTGTTGCCGTATTTCAGATGTTCCGTGGAAAGAAACGGGTGAGCTATATTTTACTGGCTACCGCTTTAATAATGCTCCTGCTTTCCTTTGGAAATTTTACCCCGTTAAGAGAAGCCCTGAATATTTTACCGGGTTTCAGCTATTTCAGGAACCCGGCCATCTTCCGTTACTTTTTCATTTTCGCCCTGATTCTTTTTATCAGCAGCAGTCTGGATGGAAAAAAAATGGAGGATTTATTATCTGACATCAGGACAAAGTACACTATACTACTTGCGCTACTTGTCAGCCTGATAATTGGATTCCTGCATGCCGGCAGTTTCAGCAATATTAATTTCAATGCTATCGCTGCATTATTAAAGGGAATCAGTCCTTCTCAGTCATTATTTGTTGCGGCCCTGTTCCAGTTTTTAATGCTGGGATTGCTTTATTTGCTGATTCGTCAAAACAAATGGAAGATGGCTGCCAGTTTGCTGGTCGCCGAACTGGTGATCAACACATTGGTCTGTACGCCTTATTTTTCCGTGAGCCGGTATTCTCCTTCGGCAGTCAGCAAAATCATGGCTGTACAACAGGGCTTCCCGGTACAAACAAATAGTCCGGCCGCTGTAGCTGCCACTTATACTGATCCCAACGGAAATCTCTGGCATAATATCAATGTATACCGGAAAGAAATAAGTTCCAATGAATCTTACAAGGGGCCCCTGGTTCTTAAAAAAGAAGGAAAGTTTAACGAAGCAGGCACTAACGGAATCGTATTTGCAGAAAAGGCTGATTCAACAATCAGCATTCAGGTGATTTCGCAAAAGCCCGGAGAAGTGAAAGTCAGGGTAATGAGTGCACAGGATAATAGTATCTGCTTATTGCAAAATTATTTCAAGGGATGGAAGGCTACTGTAGATGGAGTAACCGCCGACTTTGTCAGGAGGGACCGGCCCGGCATCAGTGTTGCAGTAACTGCCGGACAACATGAAATCATTTTCAGTTATCAACGCCAGGATCTGCAGATCGCTTTTTGGCTGATCCACATATTTGTACTGATTTATGTATTACTTAAAATAGCAGGGCTGATACGGAAAAACCGCATTAAATCTTCTTCCCTTTCATCGCGGTACTGATGGCATGATCCATCAGCCTTTCGGCATAGGGCCGTGAAATTTCATTCAGTTTTTCGATGGCGGTATGGATTTCATCTTTGTTACCATTTTCCATTAAATTTTGTAAGCTGGTCATTGCCGCATCGGTTGCTGTCTTTTCTTCAACAGTTAGTATTGATCCGTTCTTTTGTAAAAATCCGGATGTGGTATCCAGGATTTGCCGGGCTTCTGTACGTGCTTCCACCAAGGCACGTATAGCCATATCTTCTTTGGCATGTGTAACGGAGTCCATGAGCATTTTCTCTACTTCCTCATCGGTAAGACCATATTGCGGTTTCACTTCCACGGTTTGCTCAACGCCACTGCGGATCTCTTTTGCTTTTACCAATAATATTCCATCCGCATTGATCAGGAATGAAATCTCCACTTTGGGTAAACCTGCCGGCATTCCCGGGATTCCGGTGAGATTGAATTCGGCGAGCTTACGATTATCTTTTACGAGGTCCCTTTCTCCCTGGAACACGGCGATCTTCATGCTGCTTTGTCCGTCTTTCTGAGTCGTGTATTGCCGGGCCACTTTGGAGGGAATTTTTGAATTGCGGGGTACCAGCACATCCATCAACCCGCCCATGGTTTCAATACCCAATGAAAGCGGGGTAATATCCAGCAATAAAAAATCTTTATTATTTCCAGCGAGTATATCTGCCTGTACGGCTGCTCCCAGTGCCACTACCTCATCGGGATTTACGGCATCATGTGGCACCCTGTTAAAAAATTTTTGTACACTGGTCTTCACCAATGGTACACGGGTGGAGCCTCCCACCAATACAACCTCTTCTATCGCGTCGATATGCAGACCGGCATCCTTCATTGCATTGGCACAACAGGTCATGGTACGATCCACGAATGGTTTCGCCAGTTCCTCAAAATCTGCACGGCTCAGGGTAACCTTTTCTCCTGCTATTTCAGCCATAAAATGATCATGGGTACTGAGATGGATCTTGGCTGCTTCTGCTGTCAACCGGAGTTGTTGTGCAATTGATCGATTGCTTTGCATTTCCTCCTGAGAAATACCGATATTCTTTGCCCATTCATTAGCGATGGCACGGTCAAAATCATCTCCACCAAGATAAGTATCTCCATTGGTGGACAGCACTTCGAAAATCCCGCCATTGATCCGCAGAATGGAAATATCAAAAGTTCCTCCACCCAAATCATAAACTGCAATCGTTTTGACTTCATCTTTTTTCAAACCCAGACCATAGGCCAGGCTGGCAGCCGTGGGTTCATTCACAATACGAAGCACATCCAGACCGGCCAGTTTTCCGGCATCGCGTGTTGCCTGCCGCTGGGCATCATTAAAATAAGCAGGCACGGTGATTACCGCCTTGGTGACTGGTGTCTTCAAAATATGTTCGGCCCTTGTTTTCAGTTCCTTCAATATCAGGGAGGACAATTCAACAGGAGAATAAAAGCGATCACCCACCTGAATTTTCACCAGACTTTCTGTCTGGTCATCGATTACCTTATAAGTAAAAAAAGAAGAATAGTCACGGATATCATTGTAGGATTTGCCCATCAGTCTTTTCACCGAAAAAACCGTTTGCTGCGGGGCATCAATCAGGTGTTTCTTGGCTTCATCGCCAACCAGTACATTTCCCCCTTCTGCAAAATGGAGGATCGAAGGAACCAGGGCATTGCCATCATGTTCTTTCAGCACCACTGGTTGTTTAGTGTCCGGGTGAATGATGGCCACCAGGCTATTGGTGGTACCCAGATCGATCCCTACTACCATTTCGGGTTGCTGCAGACTGCCGGTTGCTATATTGATTGCGATTTTTGCCATTATAAAAAATATCAAGAAACAAGAAACAAATAAATTAAAAAACCAAAAAGAAACAAATAACAAGAAACAAAAAAGTGCCCGCTCTAAAAAGCAAAAATAGGAAAGCCGGAATTGCCGGGTTTACTAAATCAGAAACATTCAAAAATCGTTTATACAACCCTGCCATCAAATAACAAATTCAGTAAACGGTTTCCAATCCCCGGGCTTGTTCCAATAAAAAAGGCCACTGCATTCCGCAGCGGCCTTTTAATTTTTAATTTATTTGGTTCTTGCTATTTGGTTCTTTTTAATTATCTCATCAGGTACATCTTACCATAGCCCTTATTAAAATACTTATCAGTGTTATCTCCTTCCGCCTTGTATTTATCCAGCGATTTTCCGTTCAGGTTGGTGACAACCCTATACAGGTACACTCCGTTTGCGAGTTTCTGGCCAAACTGATCGGTACCATCCCATTTGAATTCGGTGATATTGCGACCGATATTCAGGGGGCCCAGTTCATCCTTGGTGATTTCCCTTACAATCTTACCGGTTATCGTCATGATCTCGATCTTGAGATTTTGTGGCACTTCTGATCCGGTAATCGTGAATACAAAGGCGGTGGAAGTTGTAAACGGATTCGGGTAGTTGAGCATATTGGAGATCATTGGCTTGTTGATCACCTGGAATGCAACTCTGTATTCAATATTACCTGCCTGATTGGCACTGCGATCCTTAGCACTGATGATCAGTTCATATTCTCCGTCAACCGGGAAGTAAGGCCGGTACTGCATAGAAGCCGTATTATCAGGGTTCGGAGCCTGACCTGCCGGTGTAAACCGGAGGGTATCGTTATTAAAGTAAACCCTGCGGAGGCTGCCATTAGGATACCTGATTTGCAGTGTCACCAACGATGTATCATCGAGTATCATCCATTTGGCCTCATCTTTCAGTTTCACCAGGATATCCGGTTTGGCTGAAACGATATCCCTGTTCAGGATATGTGCACCATCGAAAGTCACATCCAGCAAAGGATTCAGGCTATCTGGTTTTACATAGAGGTTACGGAATGCAAAATTATTGAAGTGATATTGTTCCGGTTGATCATTATCCGGATTGGCTTCCACATATACAAAATTCAATCCCGGGAAGGCCGTGGTATTGATCACTGATCCAAAACGAATCGTATCATTCACGGGCAATGGCCTTGATTTGGGCAGCGGAATCTGGTAAGGCACGTTATTTCGATTGGTGATTACCATCTTCAGTTTAATACTATCAAAGGGCACATCACTGATATTTTTAAATGCCACCCTGAAGTCAACCGGTTCACCCACATCCACTGAATCTTTCAGGCTCACAAAAAGGTTGGGCGCAATGGCTCCTTCCGGAACGGGGTCATAAGTGACTCTCCAGTATCTTAACTGGTAAGGCGTATAATTACTTTTATCCTTGGTATACAATTTCAATTTCAGGAAAGGATAATCTATGGCGTTGATCGAAGAGATATCAACATCCTGCTGGGCGGTGGTCAGCCCGCTGAATAATACATGTTCTGTGGCATCGTTCATCACTCCGATCACATCCACGGTTGCTGTATCGGTTGGCAGGTCAGCTGATCCTCTCCAATTCAGGTTCTTCCAGGCCTTGGCCCTTCCATACAATGCAGAAGTAACGTAACCGATAGAATCCGGTGTTTTTAGATTAATATTTAATGTAACCAGGTCATAAATACCGGCTGAAACCACTCCCTGCGGATTAAAATTGGGATTACCTTTCTGGTAGGCAAAGATCATGGCCTTGGGCGAGTTGAAAGAATCCAGCACATTCATGCCCACTGCTTTCAGTTTATGATAAAGTGAATTTCCTGAACCATAGAGCAGGGTATCATTCATCCATTCATTGACAAATCCGCTGGCCAATCCGGAGTTCAGGATATTTCTGACAACAACAATTTTGCCGGCGGGAATTGAATCCATGAAGTCCATCATTTTCTTTCTTTCTGTAGCATTCAGGTGCGACCATTCAAAATTCCATAAGCGGGAAGCTGCACATACTGCGGCACTTCCCATATAACTGCTGGGATTGGTGGTGGGAGTGAAGCTTTTCGGATCAAGAATATTAAAGATCAGAGAAAAGCCCACACAGGCACTTCGCATATAGGCAGATCCATCAGGAGCTACAATCAGGTCACCTTCCTGGGTGGCTGCCGTACCAAATACACCATTCTTGGCAAATATGAAATGGGGAACAGAATCGTAAACCCACTCTCTGTTCTGGGATATCAGTTGCATACGGTTCAGTGACGACTCTTTATGCTGGTAATAATGGGACTGATTGAATCCGGTTTCAGGACCTGGCAGGTAAACAAAAGAAGCTTTATTCCAGTTAGGCGAACCTGTTTGCGGTATCGGTGCCACCCTCCAGTAATAAACCGTACTGTCAGTGAAAGTAACTGCAGGATTGAATTCCACAATACCTCCGATGGATGTTATATCCTGTGAACGCTTAAACGGAGAATTGAATAGTTGGGTCGTGTCCAGTTCCATCCGGTACAGGCGGCTACCCGAAAAGGGATTTGCTGAAGAAGCCTGGAATTTAATACCCTGCCGGTTTACGATACCATAGTTATATGGATAGATTGGTCTGATTTCATCTTCATAAATGAAAAAGTCCTTCGTGATACAGTTATTGGTTTCATAGATCTCCGCTACTTTATTATCTGCATCTATACAAAAACTAACCCGGTGTTGTCCTTTATCGCGGGAAGCCACAATCGGAATCGTATAGGTCAGAGAATCCAGATAACGAATACCGGGAATTGTATCCCTGCGGATTTCGGTACTGAGATCCGGGAAGGTTCTTTTCATTTCAATCACGATCGGGGTACTCACTGCCTTGTTCAGGTTCATGAATTTAGCCTTGATCGTAAATGAATTTTCGGCTACAGAAATAAAGGATGGATTGATTTCCACCATAGGATCTTCGATCACATAATCAGGCTGATCGCCGGATATAGCCATTTTCAAAGCCGGGTCACCATGTAAAGTGGTTTGTTCGCAATGGAAACGGGCATAATAGTCATTTTGTGTGGTGAGGTTGTACACCTGTGCTACTGCATCCCGCATGATATCCCCCATGGACTGACCGTATTTGTCAACGGAAGTCGCGGTCATCATTTTAGAATTATAAATATCCAGGTAATGTACAATACCCAGGTGGGTGCTGGCCAGGGCGGCAATACTACCCCGCTGATCAGCCAGCACAAATCTTTCTGAAATTGTTTCCTTGGTGCTCAGACGGGCCAGGTTGAAATTATAAAAGTTACCGGCATTACAACCTAGCAATATAAACAGTGGATATTTCCCCTGATTACTATAACCGCTGGGATTATCCAGGTTAAACTCCAGCGTACTTGCCGAAGAGTGACCAAAATAGGTAAGCATCCCGATCCCTTCTTCGAACAAATTATATAATCTGGCAGCATTCAATTGCTCTACCGGAGCTGTTGAAACTTTTGTAAACTGATGAATATTGGCACCATAGGCTGTGTCTTTGATTATATCACCAAAACCATTCATGGCATTGGTGAGGATCGTACCCAGGGTACCATCACCAGCCCCTACTACCTGTACTACATTTTTTTGCCAGGCTTTATCTGCAATTAATGGAGAACGAAAGGCCAGGTTCGCTTCATATTGCTTCACTTTTTCCAGGTAAATCTTTACTTCTTCCGGATTGATTACGGAAAGACGACCAATATTTACTTTCGGTGTTACATCCAGTCCCGGATCAGCCGCCAGCAGGTTATCCGATGCCGGATAGCCGAAGGTGGGTATAAAGGATAACCTGTTGATATCGGGATTTGTCTGGTAGAAATTATTATGGAGGTAATGAAGCCCTTTTCCAATAAGAAATACATCTTTTATGGGTTGACCAAAATTAGCCCTTGCCCATCTTATGAAATTACGAACTGAGAGCGGGTGTTGTTTGATCCCGAAACTGAACTGATCAATCAACTGATCAATCATATAGATTTTACTGGTATAACTTCCACCAACAGCAGAAGACCGGTAATCGGCATATTCCTGAACAGGGTTACTGCCTGCCAAAAAGTTTGGGTGAGAAATAATCAGATAATTTCCCCGATTGGCCGGAAGGGCATAATTAATAAAATTACGTTGTTGTAAAGTTGTGATGGCAACCGGGTATGCCGACTCCTGAGAAACCAGTATTAGTTTACGCACAGTAGCAGACGGTTGTAAAGCAATTTTAACCATTGGTGCAGCACTGATGTCTGCTACATAGCGCTTTCCATTGGTCAGATCATATAAGACAGGACTAACAGACCCGAAATTGAACCCGGTTATTTCCAGATAATTGCCTGCCGCATTCGCAGGTAATTCAAAAAAGAAATTATTAGCCCCACCAAAATTAAACTGACGGGGATAAATCAATTCAGTTTGGGCGATCACCATCCGGTCGGGGATGGTATTCAGGTTCTTAATGTCAACCTGGGCGCTGCCACTGCTGATAGTAGAAATGGCTACCGGGAAATTCACTTTTACATAATCAAAGAAATCCATTGTTTGGGTGGCAATCACTGTCCCATTCACTTTTACTTCAAAATTCCTTGGATTCAGTGCATAGCCGGCTGCATTGATTTTAATGGCAGCTGAAGGGGCCCCCGCACCGGTATAGGGAAAAAGATTGGTGAAGTTTTCTGTCCTGGTAAGGTTTGCTGTTAAATCATTGGATGTAAACCCTTCCCCGTTTTCATAACTGGAAGAAAACACATAATCGCCTACGATCGCTGCATATCCAAGATGGTATTTCTCTTTATAATATTTACCGGCATTATGCATAAAAAAGGGCTCGGGTGTCAGGGCGCTGGGTAGTGAGTTCGTTGTTGGCAACAACCGAAGGTTACCGGCACCGGGATTCACGGTTAAAAAGAAACAGGCGGTATCTGTTTCCATACTCCATTTATCATTCAACTGGTGATCGGCAATCCGGTAAAGGTCTTTATCGGGTTTGCTGTCATTCATTTCACCCCAGAACTCAATATAATCTGCGCCTCCCAAAGGACCGGTTTGCACGGAGGTAAACAAGGGAATTTGCTGTCCGTTACGCCAGAGCTGGAACTGCTCGGCAGGTACAGCGCCTAATCCAGCGCCGGCCAGAACCGGTTGGTTGATCCGGTACAAACCAGTAGCCCCAATCCTGAATTTATAATAGGTCTTGCTGTAATCAATCCATTCATTATTGAAGGATTGGGCTCCGGCCTGCAGGCCTGATATGAATAAGAAGAAGAGGATAATTCGTTTCATGTGAGGCAGTTTAGATTGCGTACAGAAGTTTTAGTCGTTTTCTTTTTTCGCTTTTACCATATCCAGTTTCAGCGAGAACACATGGGTATATAAGGGGTTGGATTGATTAGCAAGATTATTATATGCATAATCGATTGTAACATTTCCGATTTTAAACCCGGCTCCTGCACAGGGCTGATAAATCCAGACTTTTTTCTGATTCAGGGTATCGCCATCGGATAATGCCTGTTGGAAATTGGTAATACCTCCCCGGATCCTGAATACATTTTTGATATTGAGCTCAAGCCCTAATTTGGGATCCCCGCTAAAACCAGAGGTACTGATCACTGTATTTCTTTGTCCGTCAAAAGTGAGATCAAGATTTCCTTCTATCAACAGGCTGGAACTCTTACCCAGATTGAACTCATGACCAATACCCAGGATCAACCTGGGAGCTGTCAGTTCTGTTGATTTAACAGGAATATCATTTTTAGTCAGGTAGAGTACTTCTTTTTCTCTTTCGGTAAAACTAAAAGACCAGGCATTGAAGGTGGTAGTAATGTCCCTGGCAGATACACCAAAACGCCAGTTCTTAGCCTGTATTTGCAATCCTGCATCCAAACCAAAACCCCAGGCTTTTGCAAATTTTCCGACGCTGCGGTGAATCACTTTGGCATTTAATCCAAAATTGATATTCTTTTTTTCAGACTCCTTTAGTTTCTGGGCGAAGGAAAAGATAAAGGCATAATCGGCTGATGAAAATGCCTGGATATTATTGTAGTTAATCGTTCCGTCAGGTTCTACCAGGAAAAGGGTATTCATGATATCATCCACTGCAAAACGTAAACCGGTGATCCCAATGGTACGTTTATTATTCGCGGTAGGAAAAGCCACACCCACATAATCATACTTACCGATACCTGCAAAATACTCGGCATGCATCAGGTTTACCTGCGGATTGTTTTTTACACCAGTGAGACCGGCTGGATTCCAGTAGCCGGCTGTGCCATCCTGTACAGATGCCACCTGGGCTCCTCCCATGGCCAATCCACGGGCACCAGCCCCAATATTTAAAAATTCATTGGAATACTTTCTGAATTGTGCAGTAGCACTAACGGAAAAGAGGATTGTCAATAATGACAAACAGAGGGTGGTTGGTTTCATTCGGACAATTTTCGATAAGCGTTTAAAATCGGATCGCTTTCATAAGTACGGGATGTCCCTGTTCCGGGTTTTAAACCGGCAACGGACATATAAAATTAGTCCTTAAGGTCCGAAATTCATAGGTTATTGGACAAAAAGGCTAATTATTGAAAACGAATTCTTTAGAAAAATATTGCCCGAACCCTTTCCCTTTATTTTTCTGGCTTACTTTTGCGCTAAATCACTGGTTTAAAATGAATTTGATCGAAGAACTCCGCTGGAGAGGGATGATCCAGGATATCATGCCCGGAACCGAGGAACAACTGAAAAAAGAAATGACTACGGGCTATATTGGCTTTGACCCCACGGCCGACAGCCTGCATATTGGCAGTCTCGTGCCCATCCTGCTCCTGGTCCATTTTCAGAAAGCCGGCCATAAACCGATCGCCCTGGTTGGCGGTGCCACCGGCATGGTGGGTGATCCCAGTGGTAAAAGCGAAGAAAGAAACCTGCTCAGTGAAGAGACCCTTCAAAAAAATGTGGCCGGCGTGAAAGCCCAACTGGAGCAGTTCCTGGATTTTAATCCTGAATTGCCTAATGCTGCAGAAATGGCCAATAATTATGATTGGTTCAAAACTATTTCCTTCATTGATTTTCTGCGGGATGCCGGGAAGCATATCACGGTAAATTATATGATGGCTAAAGACAGTGTGAAGAAAAGAATAGAAGGGGAAACCGGGATCAGTTATACAGAATTTGCCTATCAACTGATGCAGGGCTATGATTTTTACTGGCTGCATACCCATAAGAATTGTAAGCTGCAAATGGGTGGCAGTGATCAATGGGGTAATATGACTACCGGCACCGAACTGATCCGACGGAAAAGCGGTGGAGATGCTTTTGTATTCACCAATCCGCTGATCACAAAGGCCGATGGCGGTAAATTCGGTAAAACAGAATCCGGGAACGTTTGGCTGGACTCCCAACGGACCAGTCCATATCAGTTTTATCAGTTCTGGCTGAATGCCAGTGATTCGGATGCGGAGAAATGGATACGCATTTTCACTTTCCTGGATAAAACCAGTATTGAAGAACTGACCGCCAATCACCAGTTGAATCTTTCGGCCCGCTTATTACAGAAAAGACTTGCAGAAGAAGTAACCCGGTTCGTTCATGGTGCGCCTGCATTGGAAGAAGCCATACGCACCACAGAGAAATTATTTGCCAATCAACATGCCCCGGCCGAAAGTTTAAGTGCGGAAGACCTTGAAAATATGGAAGGTGTGGTGAAGATTGATTTCAATAAAGAAAAACTCAGTGCCGGCATTGATATCGTTTCCTTTCTGGCAGAAACCGGAATTGCTCCAAGCAAGGGAGAAGCCCGTAAACTGGTTCAGGGCGGCGGTATCAGCATCAATCGTAAAAAAGTGGAAGCGATTGATTTAATAGTTGATGCAACTCATCTACTACATGAACAATATCTACTGGCACAAAAAGGGAAAAAGAACTATTTCCTGATTAAAGCAGTTTCATAGTTCTTTTTCGCTGAAGATTTATAGCTATTTCGACCAATGAGCCGCAAACCAATGTTTGCCCCCTTCTTCATAACCGGTAACACAACGGGTAAGGTATCCGTCTGCCAGGCTTTCTGTGTATTTTTCCTGATACCCATCTATATCTGATTTGCGGGTAGCAGTATAAGATTTATAACCTGCATCCTGGTACCAGATAACTGAAAACAGGATTTGACCGTCATGGTGATAGGCATTGATATAGACCTGTTCCCACTTTTTCTGTTTCATCTCATCAAAAAGTTCCTGGTATTGCTGCTGTGTAAGTGAACTTTTGAGCATGCTTGTACCTACATTTCTTTTTTCATAAAATGCAGAATAATACTTCTTGCCTCCAACCGATGTTACGGATACATTGACCGGAACATATCCCTGTCCGGTGTATTGCTCAAACAGCTGCTGGTGCTCTTCTGCTGATTGTGCATGATAGGCAGGTTGTGAAGCAGGCTGATTGTTCTTTTTGATAAAAATGGCGGCAAATTTCAGTTTACCATTATCATTGTAATTGTCCAGTTGCTGCAGGCGATAACCTTTTTGTCCTACCCATTGCTGATACTCCTGCTGGAAGCTTTCTTTGGTCATATCATGCTTTACAGCTACTTCAACATTTCCGGTATTGTACCTGAAGATGGTATTGAAATAGGTCTTTCCGGCCACATCATAAGCATCGACCCAAACCGGATAATAGCCGCAATTCCAGATTTTCATAAACTCCTGCTGGTATTTATTTTCAGGGATTGCATTTCTGCCGATTTCACCCAAACCACCTGGGTATAAACAGGGTTTGGAGGCAGAAGGCCAGATCATACAACGGCGGCCCTGAAGAAAGGGAAGACCTTTCTTTTCTACTTTTGTCCAGCTGGCATCCGGATCGGGACCTGCACTCAGCTCATTTTTATCAATCATATAGATATCTGAAAAATTCAGCGGAACCCACTGCCCTTCCCCATCAGCATCCGGATCAATAATGGCGTGAACATGGCCATGTGGTTCACTTGAGTTACCTGAATTACCCAGCAAGCCAAGCTTTTCCCCTTTTTTTACATTCGCTCCTTTTTTCTTCAAGTGACTGCTCAACGAACCTGGTTGCATATGGTAATAACAGATCGTTTCTTTCCCATTGTTGATCTTGAACCAGTTTCCTCCGCCACTTCCACCACCAGCATTTCCTTTGTTTTCTGCCACGCCATCAGAAAAGTCGAGCACTTTTCCATCTGCTACGGCAATGATGTCCTTTCCATAAGCCCGGTAATGATCATTGGCAGAACCATCTTTACCAGGGAATACGTTGGACCATTTTTTTGCCTTGCTGTCCCAACCTTCCACTTTAAAATCATAGGCATAGAACTGACCTCCGCCTCCATGTCCGCCATAGGCATACCAGTACTCTCCTTCTTTCAGGTGGGAAAGCCGCCCCGGGAAACCATAGGCATTACCTGATGTGTTATTGCTATAAATTTTCAGGTTACGGGTAATAATAAAGGGATCTGTATAACCATCAAACACCAAACGGATCTGTATACTTGGCGGATAAGGCGTATCGAAAAATACTGCATTGTCCACATCATGATAATCACGGCTGTTTTGCCAGCTAAAGCTGGCCCCTTTATTAATGGTAAAACTTTTAACGCTGTTATCATCAATATCGGGGGTCATGAGTTTTAAAACAGCAATCCCGTTTTTCTGATAGGAATAGGTAATGCTTTTCAGCACCAGGGCCCTTGTCTCCTTATTCCTGATTGTGAATTTGGCCGATAGTTGTGCTGTAGATTTATCTGCAGAAGTTTTGGCGGCACAACTCATGAAGAAAAGATTGCCTCCTGCATCAGAAGGCTGTACTTCTACCAGTTCAATCGCCGGTGCCCCGGGAATCAGGCGGGAACTTTGCAGAACGGGTTTCTTAAATGAAAACGCCAGGCTGACCAGCAAGGCGAGGAGGAAAAATTGCTTCTTTTTCATAATAAATGAATTAATGAAAACGAATCTATAAATGAGGCCGCCCGTTAATGGCAGGTGGTTTATCCTGCGGCTGTCAGTGGTTAGTTACCGGTAAAAAGGGGTTGAAGGAATATTTTACCCGGTTTAATTGATCAGCTGAACAGCCTCCCACATAAGATCTGCTATCAGCTGATCCCCTTTTGAATTCATGTGTACCCGGTCGTAGGTGAGGATATTTTTTTCTTCGTTGCCGGGATTATTTTTACTCAGATACTCTATGAATTTTTTTCGGAGGTCAACCAATGGGAGACCATTCTTAGCAGCCATACTGCGAATGATATTACTATACCGGTTCAGGTCACCATCAAGGGGATTACTCATATCCGTCTTCTCCCCCACTACAGCAGGCGTACAAAGGATGGCTTTAATATTTCTGGCTTTCAATTTATTCAGTATGGCCTGATAGAACTTTTCAAACTTATCCGGATCGGTACCGGTACCAAACATAGTTTTATGCCAGACATCATTCACGCCTACATAAATAAAAACGATATCCGGGTTTTTGGCCAGCACATCCTCCTCCATTCTTAAATACAGATCATATACTTTGTTGCCGCCGATCCCTGCACCGGCAAATTCATATTCATTACCCTTGCCCGCCAGCCGGCTCATACTGTCAACCCTTGTGATATACCCACCAGGCGGGCACCCAGTTCAGTAATAGAGTCACCAAAGAAAATGACTTTCGATTTTTTTTGCATAGTAAAAGAAAAGGAAGCAATGATGACCAGGCCGAGAACGATAATCTTTTTCATTGACAAATAATTTAAAAGCAGATGAGCCTTTATCCGATAAGCCTAACATAAATTCGTAACCATCTTTTCCTTCAGTTATTCCCGTTAACCCAACCTGGTTTACCTCAAATTTTCCAGATTAACTCAGCATCAACCAACTTAACCCAAAATTGATACATTCCCATTTTCCAATCCCCACTCGCCGAACCCCACTCGCCAATCCCCACTAGCCCCTCGCCTACTCTACATCCACCTGTTTGGGTATCACTGACCCGCTGCTCGCTTCAGGCAGGTACTTTCTTTCACGGATCAGGTAACCATTCCCCTTTTCGCAGAAATGTACTTTTAAATTTTCCATGCTGATCGGGTTTCCATCCGGGATATCGGCAATATTGGAATGCAGGATATCATGACCGTCTACAATCACCACCAATCCGCTGCCGATCGCTTCCATCTTATTTCCTTCGGTAATCAGCATCCCGGTATCTTCCCCTAATCCGATACCGATAGTGGAAGGGTTGGTAGCAACAGCCTGGGCCAGCCTCCCAAATCTTCCTCTTTTTTCAAAATGGGAATCTATAATAACAGAGTTGATAAAACCAAGTCCGGATGTCATTTTTACTTCCCCCTTCAAATGGGCTCTGGTGGCATTGCCTTCATAAATCATGGTTTGTCCCATGGCCATGGCACCGGCAGAGGTACCTGCAATCAGGAACTGATCTTCCTGGTATCTTTTTTTCAGCAGGGCCAGGAATTCAGTACCACCATCTGTTACACTAAGTCGTAACTGGTTACCCCCACTGAACATCACGGCATCACATTCCCGGATCCTGTTGAGGTATTGGGCTTCCATGGCATCCTGGCGATTGCGGATATGCATCAGGCCAATATTGGTACATCCAATCTTGCCAAATGCATTCAGGTAATTTTCACCCACTTCATAAGGAATGGTGGAAGCAGTTGTGATCACTTCGATCCTGGCATTCACACCACCTGCTTCCTCCACCACCCGGCGAAGAATGCCCAATTCAAAAAAATTGAGATTACTGCGATGAAACTCTCCGGTTTCCAGATCTGTTCCTTTGTCTTCTGCGCCTCCGATAGCGATCAGCTTTCCCCTGGGATGGTTCATTCAAAAGGGTTTGATTCAAACAAATGTAACAGAAAAATCAGAGAGAGAGAATGGGGGAATGTGAGAATGTGGAAATGTGGAAATGTGGAAATGTGGGAGTGTTGAAAGAATGGGGATTGGATATTGGGTATTAGGTATTGCTTCGCCCGCCGTTGCTTTAGCGAAGGAGGGGTATTAGGATATTGAGATATTACGATATTGCTTCGCCCCCGTAGCTTTAGCGAAGGAGGGTCGCCCGCCGTAGCTTTGGCGAAGGAGGGTATTAGGAATTGGGTATTAGATATTGGGATATTAGGATGCGGACGGGCGTTTGTCGAGGTAATTGATTTTTACGTAGTACACCAGGATACCCAGTAAGGCTATTGATGTACCCCAGACAGCAAACCAGCCGGTAGATACCAGTAGAAAAATCCAAATCAGAACGGAGAGGATGACCGGTAGAGGAAATAGCCACATTTTAAATGGCAGATCCTTACTACCCAGCCTGGCCCTTAATAAGGATACGCCTACCCCCTGGCCGATAAACTGCACCAAAATCCGCATAGCCAGAATAGAGCTGATGACATCGGACAATCGGAAGAGCAGACTGAAGATGAATCCAAGTCCGCATAATACCAGCAGAGAGATATGCGGGAAATTTTTTGTGGGATGCAGTTTACCGAATACTTTAAAGAAATTACCATCTACGGCGGCGGCATAAGGCACTCTTGAATAACCCAACACAACAGCAAAGAGTGATGAAAAAGCAATACAAAGAATCAAAACCGTTACAAAGATCCCGGCCTGTTGCCCATAGACCAGTTGCATGAATGTACTCACCAGGTATTTATTATCTTTTTCAACAATCTGCCAGGGAATCACGCCCATCACACTGATATTCATCATCAGGTAAAGTGCCGTGATGCCAAAAATGGAAATGAAAATACTTCTGGGAATATTTACACCGGGATTCTTTATTTCACCACCAAGGTGACAAACATTATAATAACCCAGATAGGCATACACTGTTTTTACGGAGGCCTGACCGATCGCAGCCCATAATGCATAATTGAAAAAGGAATCATTGCCGGTGGGGAGCAAGGGCACCGGTTGTTGCCGGGCCATGAGTCCGGTAATAATAATCCAAATGATGGTGAGCACCACGATACTGCCCATGATCACCGATATTCTTCCAATGGTTTCGATCTTCCGATAAAGCAGTAATAGTACCAGGATAACCAGTCCGCCCGATACCATTTTTTGCTGCCACCACTCTAATGGAATTATATAAGTGAGGTATTGCGCAAACCCGATACTTGCAGAAGCCACTACCAATGGAGCCTGGATCGCAGTTTGCCAGACAAAGAGAAAGCTCATCAGTTTACCGCCCTTTTCTCCAAAAGCAATCCGGTGAAACTGATAAGTTCCCCCGGCCAACGGGTATTTAGCACCCAGTTCACTCCAGATCATGGCATCGGCCAATGCTGTAATGGCGCCAAAAGTCCATGCCCAGATAAATAAACCATTGCTGAACTGAGCCACCACAAAGGGCATCACCACAAAAGGACCAATCCCCACCATGTCGATCATATTGATTGCAGTTGCCTGAACCAGGGTGATTTTCCGGTTGGTGAGTGTGGTGGGCATGTAGTGAAGATAGGAATGGAAGACGGAAATGCAGAAGAGGTTTTTTCCACCGCAGAGAGGCAGAGAGCGCTGAGTTTACGCAGAGAGATACGCTAATAAAATACAGCGATCACTACTCAACCTTTTGCGAAGGCCCTGACGCCTTCGACCAATACATCCAGGTTTTTGGTAGTGGTGTATACATTGGGTGTTACCCGGATCCCTTTGATATTCTCCCATTCGATTCCTACCGTATGCACTTTGTATTTATCCAGTAGAAAGGAATCCAGTTCACCCGGTTTGCGGCCGGTAAACCCAATATTTCCGATGGCGCAACCCCATTTAGGATGCAGGGATGTATTGAAATATATACCGGGCAGGTCCTTTACTTTTTCCATCCAGTAATTCTTGAGATAGTGAAGCCTTTTTTCTTTTCTTTCACTGCCAATCATATCATGAAACTCAATCGCTTTACCAATGGCCTGCTCTATAAAAAACGGGCGGGTACCCAGGGCTTCAAATTTCCGGATATCGTCTTTGAGCGGATTATCCACTGCAAAAAGCGGATATAGGTTTTTAATCTTTTCTTTTTTTACATATAACAATCCACTGCCAATGGGTGCATACAGCCATTTATGCAGACTGGCGGCAAAATAATCTGCATCCAGATCCGGCACTTTAAAATCAAAATGAGCAAAACTATGGGCCCCATCCACCACAACTTCTATTCCTCTTTTGTGCGCCTCCTGAGCAATCAGTTTCACCGGTAATATTTGTCCATTCCAGTTTATAATATGGGTGAGATGCACCACTTTAGTACGGGGTGTAAATGCATTTACATATTGTTTCACCAGGTATTGTTCATCCTCACTTGGCAGTTCCAGGTTAATCCATACCATTTTAATTCCATCCCTGTGCTCTCTCTGCTTATAAGCATTGACCATATTAGGATAGTCCTGCTTCGCTGCCACCACTTCATCTCCTGCTTTCAGTTGCAAACCAAAAATCACAGTCTCCAGTCCTTCTGATGAATTGCGGTTAATCGCTATTTCTTCTGCTGAGCAACCGGCCAGTTTGGCCAGGTTTTTCCGCAGGGGTTCCTGCCCCGATCCAGCACCCGCCACATATAATAACTGGGTGCTTCATTGCTGAGATCATAATATCGCTTCATCGCTTCCTGCACCGTCTTTGGGGCCGGCGACACTCCGCCATTATTCAGGTTGATCATCGACGATGATACCGTAAAGGATTGCTGAATATAATACCAGAAATCCTCTTCCGTTGCCAAAGCATCAGGCGTGAGCCCTTCTGCATTCCGGATGGCAGCATCCAGGTTCCGGCTCCAGGCTGGTTTTGTTAACCCGGAAAGAAACGCGGTAGCAGAGAAAACTCCTGCCCGTTGCAGGAACCGGCGGCGATTGGTTGCTGGCATAAAAAAATATTTATTTAAATGTACTGTATTTCGGCATGTTTGAAAAACCCAGGTACGGCTTCTGCAGATGGACTTCGTCTTTTCAATTGGTCACTAAAAAGAAAAAAACTATCTTCCCTTTTCAACATTTTGTATGAAAATCCTTGAAATAAAAGTACTCAAAGGACCCAATTACTGGAGTGTTCGCCGCAACAAACTGATCCAGATGAAACTGGATCTGGAAGAACTGGAACAAAGTCCGACCAATAAAATTCCAGGCTTCCGGGACCGGCTGGAAAATATGTTTCCCACCATGATTGAACACCGTTGCAGTGAATCCATGCGGGGTGGTTTTTTTAAGCGGGTGGATGAAGGCACCTGGATGGGACATGTGATTGAACATATTGCATTAGAACTGCAAACCCTGGCCGGTATGGATGTTGGTTTTGGCCGGACCCGTACACCGGATGGGGAGAAAGAAGGTGTTTACTATGTTGTGTTCAGTTATATGGAAGAAGACGCCGGCGTATATGCGGCAAAAGCTTCCGTAGCAATTGCTCAGTCATTGGTTGATGGAAAAGACTATGACCTGGCCAACGATATCCAGCAATTAAGAGTGATCAGGGAAGATACCCGGCTCGGGCCTTCCACCGGTTGTATTGTGGATGAAGCCGCCAAAAGAGGAATCCCTTTTATCCGGCTCAATAAACAAAGCCTGGTTCAGTTGGGATATGGCGTGAACCAGAAAAGAATACGTGCAACAATCGCTTCCACTACCGGAAATATTGCCGTGGATATTGCCTGTGATAAAGAAGAAACCAAGATGTTGCTGGAAGCAGCAGAGATCCCGGTACCCCGGGGTACCGTGGTGAGAACCGAAGCCGGACTTGATGAAGCCATTGAGAAATTTGGATACCCATTGGTGATCAAACCCATTGACGGGAACCATGGGAAAGGCAATACCACCAATATCACCAACCGGGAGCAGGCTATCAGGGCTTTTGAAGCAGCCAAACAGTATAGCCGGAGTGTCATCGTAGAGCGATTCATTACCGGCTATGATTTCCGCTGTCTCGTGATCAATTATAAATTTATTTGTGCAGCGCTCCGCACGCCCGCTTCTGTAGTGGGTGATGGTGTACATAATTTGCAATGGCTGGTGGAGGAAGTGAACAAAGATCCACGCAGGGGTTATGGTCATGAAAAAGTACTGACCCAGATTACCATTGACCAGTTTACACAGAAAATGCTGGATGATGCCGGTATCACGATGGATCATGTGCCTGCCAAGGGTGAAAGGATCCTGCTGAAGCCCACGGCAAATCTTTCTACCGGAGGTACTTCCACTGATGTGACCGATGAAGTACATCCTGCCAATGTGTTCATGTTTGAAAGAATTGCCAAAATCATTGGACTGGATATCTGTGGTATTGATGTGATGGCTACCGATCTGATGACACCTGTATCTGAAAATGGTGGTGCCATTCTGGAAGTAAATGCAGCCCCGGGATTCCGGATGCATATTGAACCGGCTGAAGGTTTACCGAGGAATGTGGCCGAACCGGTTGTAGATATGTTATTCCCCAAAGGAAGTGCCGGCCGTATTCCGATCATTGCCATTACAGGTACCAATGGAAAAACCACCACTACCCGGCTGACCGCTCATATTGCTAAAAGTGCCGGGAAAAAAGTGGGCTATACCACATCAGACGGGGTGTATATACAAAATCAGCTCATGATGAAAGGGGATTGTACCGGTCCTATTTCTTCTCAGTTTGTTTTGAAGGATCCGACCGTTGATTTTGCCGTTCTGGAATGTGCCAGGGGCGGCATACTTAAGTCTGGCCTGGCTTTTCAAAACTGTGAAGTAGCGGTGGTGACCAATGTGGCTGCCGATCACCTGGGTCTGGGTGGCATCAATACTGTAGAAGCCATGGCCAAGGTAAAGGAAGTGGTACCGGAAACAGTTTTCCCGCATGGCTATGCTGTGCTGAATGCTGATGATGATCTTGTTTACCGGATGAAGAATGATCTGAAATGCAATATTGCTTTGTTTAGCATGGATGAAAATAATCCACGTATCAAGGCCCATGCAGCCGAGCACGGATTGAGTTGTGTATTTGAAAACGGGTATGTGACCCTGATGAAGGGAAACTGGAAAATCAGGGTGCTGGATGTCAAGAAAATCCCCCTGACTTTTGAAGGCAAGGCCATTCATAATATCACCAACTGTTTATCAGCGGTGCTGGCCGCCTACTTATTCAGGATATCACGATTGAAGATATCCGGACCGGGTTGCAGACATTTATCCTGTCTGAAAGTCTGACCCCGGGCCGCCTGAACTTTTTCCATTTCAAACATTTCACCATGCTGGCGGATTTTGCCCATAACCCGCACGGTCTGAAGCTGCTTTGCGATTTTGTAAGTAAACTGGATTATCCGGCCAAGATCGGGGTCATCAGTGGAACCGGCGACCGGAGAGATGATGATATCCGGGAACTGGGTGAGATTTCGGCGCAGTATTTTGATGAAATCATTATCCGATGCGACAAAAACCTGCGGGGCCGGACGGCGGATGAGATTATCGGGCTACTGAAAGAGGGGATTACAAAAGTAAACCCTTCGATACCGGTAATGACTATTCCTAATGAGGATCAGGCTCTGGATTATATTTACGAGCATCCGAGGCAGGGCGCCTTGTACACGATCATGTGTGATGTGGTGGCCAGGGCACTGGATAAGATCCGGGAACTGAAAGAAAGGGAGGAAAAAGAGGGCAAAATGAGCCCCCGGCCTGTGTAAAAAAGTATAAAAACCGTTTGGGCAAAAGCCCCTGAAACCCTATTTTTGCAATCCCAATTTAACTATTGGATACGGATTGACCCATGGTGTAATGGTAGCACTACTGATTTTGGTTCAGTCAGTTAAGGTTCGAATCCTTATGGGTCAACAGAAAAAGACAAACCGGCATTTTGCCGGTTTGTCTTTTTTTAGGAACCCTTATCCTGATCTCTTAACTCAGGTTCTATATTATAGGCCTCTTTTGATTCTTCATTTCAGAGTTTACAGAATATTGAGCATTAAATGACAATATTGATTTCAAAAAAATGAAACTGATAAATTACTAATTTAAGCCAGTGCCACATCATATGTCCTGCTTTGGAGCTGACTGATTTTATTGAAGGAGTCTGCTATAACCCGCTGATACTTTAATTACTTTTCTCAATCAGCTCTATTATCTTTTTAGCCACTGCATCAGAGGAATTATAATTCTGTCCGGTCACTACCCTTCCGTCAGCTTCCACATGCACATCATCTCTACCGGCATAAGTAAACTTCCCTGCTCTTGCCTCGATCGTTTGCTGAATTAAAAAGGGAAACTGTTTAAAATACAAAGCATCTTTTGACTCATAGGCTTCCGGCCAGCCACTCACCGTTTTCCCTTTTACCAGATAGTTGCCATCCCTGGTTTTTAAATTGACAAGGCTGGCCGTACCATGACAAACCGAAGAAATGATGCCCCCGTTTTCTTCATATACCTGCATGGCAATTTGCTGGATTTCCTTATTCTCCGGAACGCCGTAAATAGCACAGCCACCGCCAATAAATTGCACGGCTTTATAGTCTTTATAATTAACCTGGCCTGGCTTCAGTGTATGTTCAAGGGCATACATAAAATCCTGATCATACAGATATTGCTTTTGAAGCGGCACTGAAGTGCGCGCATATTCCAATGGAATACTCCCGCCTTCCGGGCTGACAAAATCAACCGTATAGCCGGCTGTTACAAAGGCGTTATGGGCAAATACAATTTCCGGAAAACTATTTCCACAGAATTCAGTTGTATTTCCATAAAAGCAGGTATTGGTCAGTATAAACAGCACTTTTCTGCCCGATTTATTGCCCGGCTTACTGGCCGCTGCTTTGCTGATAATCTTCCATTGCCCGCTGATTTTTTTCAGCAGGAATACATCCATAAACTCAAGCTTCCTTTCCGGAATCAGTATCTCTGCTTTGGCTGTAGCGATATCATTGTAAATATCAATTGATACAATCCTCCCGATCCGGCCATTAAATTTTCCTGCATCTTCTTTTTTAAACAATTTTGCATAGTCTGCCGCCGGCATTATCCAAACCGGTTTATCCTTACTGCTCAAAAACAAATTGGCGTCAGCATAAAAAGCGCTTGAGATGGAGTCCGGCAGATTATAAGAACTACCCAACAGATAGCGCTGAATGCAATTTTGAATCAATTGCTCTTCAGTTTGCGCCAGCAACCAAAGAGATTGTAAAACAAACAGGACAGATAGTATTACTTTTTTCATGGCGTTTTAAAAAGATTAAAGAATAGCGAATGATCAATAGCTCAACCTTTGATATGGTTTGGTATGCTCCGGATAAGCGCCTTAAAAATATATACTTACTTATAATCTGATTCATCCACTCATCAAATAAGTTCGATCTGGCCGGATCCGACGCTTTTTTGGCTGCTTTCTCCAGCATCACACAGATAATTACTCAGAATAAAGAAAACCGCAGTGTATTGAAAGTGGCACTTGATTTTAATACCCTCCTCTGCCAGTATTGTATAATATAATTACCTGTTCGTGAACAAGATTTTATCTGAGGTAAAGAAGCAGATACTGATGCGTATTTGTCATCTTCCTGTGATCGGACAAACTGTTCGACTCCAAATCCATCATTTAAGAAAATTAACAGCGGGAAACATATTAATTACAAGCGTCATCCTGAACACTTTATCCGGTGAATAACCCTTTACCTGAGGTTCAACAACATAACTAATTCGAAAAATCCGGCAATTAATGCTTATCTTTGCATTCTTCTATGTTACTCCTCTATTGATTTTGTTTCCATTTCAAATCTTCTGATGGCTTAACGTAAGGCGGGTAAAGTATCGTGTTTCACACTGATAGCCTTACCATATTTTATAACTTTTTTATTTCACCAATTTTTCAATTCATGCTATTTAAAGATTTACAGCTCACAGAGCCTGTATTAAAGGCACTGGCCGATGAAGGCTATACCCAACCCACTCCTGTTCAGGTTCAATCCATCCCTGTTATTTTACAGGAAAGAGATATACTCGGCTGCGCACAAACCGGTACTGGTAAAACAGCTGCTTTTGCGATTCCGTTGCTGCAGTTATTACATGCCCATAAACAAAGTCGGGTGATAAACAACACCGGATGAAAGTGCTGGTATTAACCCCTACCCGTGAACTCGCCATTCAGGTGAGCGATAGTTTTAAAGCTTATGGTAAATACCTGCCGCTGAAGAGCCATGTGATTTTTGGCGGGGTTTCCCAACATGCCCAGGTACAGACCCTTGCAAAAGGAATCGATATCCTGGTGGCCACACCCGGACGTTTGATTGACCTGATGAACCAACGACTCTTATCACTTGAACAGATTAAATTCTTTGTGCTGGATGAAGCAGACCGTATGCTTGATATGGGCTTTATTCACGATGTAAAAAGAATCATCGCCAAATTACCGGCACAAAGACAAACCCTGTTTTTCTCGGCCACGATGTCGCCTGAGATCCAGGCTTTATCTTCCAGTCTGCTGAAACATCCGGTAAAAGTGGAAGCCACTCCCCCGGCCAGTACCGTTGACCTGATTGATCAATCATTGTATTATGTGGAGAAGCAGGATAAAAAATCATTGCTGATTGATATACTTTCCGACCAGGATATTAAAACCGCACTTGTCTTTACCCGTACCAAACACGGAGCTGATAAGGTGGCCAAATTTCTGAACATTGCCGGTATTCGCTCTGCCGCCATTCATGGTAATAAATCTCAAAATGCCCGGCAGGCCGCGTTACAGGATTTTAAAACCGGTGCCATCCGCGTGATGGTGGCTACAGATATTGCTGCCAGAGGAATTGATATTGATGGCATGAGCCATGTATTCAATTTTGAATTGCCCAATACACCGGAAACTTATGTACACCGGATTGGAAGAACCGGAAGAGCAGGCGCAACCGGCGTTGCTGTGTCATTTTGTGATCAGGAAGAAAGAGAATACCTGCGGGATATACAGAAACTGATTAAAAGACAGATTCCATTGATCGCAGACCATCCCTATAAAGTGCCTTCGATTGTTCCTGAGAAAGCGGCGAGACCCCTGCAAAACAGACCAGCCAGGTCATCTTCCCACTCCGGAAACAATCAGCAGGGAAATAAAAGAAGAAATTTTTCAAGACAGAGAGCCTGATACTTTTCTGACAGGCCGGGAGAATAAACAGGTTTGATAAATTCCTGCTTCTACTCCCGGTCTTTCTTTTAACCGGGAAAGCAGGGCAGCTGCATCTTTGGCCGGAATAAAAAATTCCATGATATAACCATAGAGACAGTTTTCATAGTACGCTTCGTACATATTCGTATGACGGGCGCCAAGATCGCGGTAAAATGCCGGATCTGTTTCTCCGTGACCTACTAATGCAATAATCTTTGCATCGCTTCTTGATTGTTTATAGGCAACCACCGGTGCAACGGGCAGGTATCCCCCCGCCTGGATCACTCTTGCTTTATGTTCCGGGAAATGTGATTTACTTTTTCCTTTCATAAAAGCAAATTGAAAATCGGCCGCACTGCAGGTATGTTGTGATATATAAGTGAAACGGGTGCTTTTCTGATCAGCAACCCCTTCCTGCAATAATATACTGGCAGGATCTTTAACGAGTATCCGGGCATAGGGTTCCCATAGTTCCTTGAACGCATCGGTACCGAGCGGAGAAGCAAAGCAAACAAACTGAACGATATTTTCTGTAGTCACATTTCCAGATTTAAAAGTTGAATAAGTCTTTCCGCAGCAAGGTGTAAGCAGCTCCTGAGTTGAGATATAACGCGGTACAGCAGCGGTGTAAGGTAACCATTTATTGGCCATCTTCCCGGTATTTTAAAAAACAGGGCTGCCATCCTATTAATATTTGGGCTACTGCCCTAAAAAGATTATCTTTAATTGAACAGATATTTTACTTCAACATTCAGTCAGGATTAGTAACGATTCACTCTTCGAATCAGTAATCAATTTCTTCTCTTTTCCCTTGCTGCTGTAATAATATTATTTGTCAGACAATTAAAAAAAGCAAACATGAACATGTATGTATCGAACCTGGGATATCAAACCAGTGAAGATGACCTGCGCCAGTTATTTGAAGCATTTGGACAGGTTTCATCAGCCAAAGTAATTACCGACCGCGAAACTGGCAAAAGCCGGGGATTTGGATTTGTGGAAATGCCTTCCGGCGCAGAAGCCAATGAAGCCATGAGTAAATTGAATGGCAAAGAAGTGGAAGGCCGGACGATTTCGGTTACGGTTGCCCGTGAAAAAGAGAGCCGTCCGGATAAAAAAAGATGGTAAGCTGAAGCAGCAAAATCCAACGATACGCTCACTGCTTAACAGTTACAATCAAATAAAATGTGAATATGGCTACCATTCTTCAAATAATTAACGCTGACCGAAACCTGAGTTTATTCAGCCGCGGCTTAAAAATGACGGATCTCGAACAGCAATTGAGTGAATTTGGTCCATTCACGATTCTGGGACCCGTTAACCTTGCTTTCAGCAGATTGACGGATCTGAGTTTTGAGCAGTTACTGGAACCCGCCCATCGTACCCAACTTACCGAACTGCTGTCGGGATATATTCTGACAGGAAAAAAATGTTACACGACTTCAGGAATAACCAGCAATTGCCGGCCCTGAATGGCACCCATGTAACCATTACAGTCCGTGACGGGGAAACAAGTATCAACGGCTCCAGAATTTTAGCACGTGATCGTCAGGGTTCCAACGGCGTTATACACCTGCTGGATAAAACCTATGCAGTTCCCGTACCTGAATAAGGCAAGGGCATTCATGTAAATATCTTTTATGCAGTTTTTGAAACAGGATCTCGACGGCGGACATTATCACTGGGCAGCCGGTGACGAACACCTGTACACAGGACAACCCAGCCGGAGACGATTTGATAAATTTAATGGCAACCAGGTGCTCTTCCTGATCAACTTTTACAGTTCCCTTTCTGAAAGGGTTTCACTGAAAGAAGGGAAAAGTATTGAAAGGAGAATTCTGGACGATTTACCCGAAGATGCCAAAAGTGAAGTCGCTGTTTTCAACTGGCTCAGGAAACTGGCATTACCCGTATAAAAGAAATTATTCTAATCAAATATTTCATCTCATGACAAACGAACAGATAACAGACATTTTGCAAAAAAGCAAGCCGCTAACCCTTTATTTGAGATCAGGTTCAAAACAAGGAACCCGATCATCGGACTTTTCATCAAAACATCCGACTTCCAGGAACTGAGTCGTAAAAACCTCTGGCGTATTGTAAGTGAAACACATATCGAAGAATACAAAAGCAACCATAATGAAAGTCTTGCCAGGATTTTCAATGGTTCAGAATTCACCCGGCTGGAGCACAAACCCTGAAACAAAGGGAGAGGAACAGTGACCAGCTGTGCAAATAAAACTTTTACATTGCCCCCGGATTTGGTTACATTGCAGTAATGGCTGACTCAGCTGGTCGCCAATGGCAGGTATATTTCACCCCGGACTGCTTTTCTTTGTACCTGACAATCAACCGGGATCACTTAAAACAATCATTTCAATATGGCGAAATCAAAAGAAACCTATAGTAAAAAAGAGAAAGAAAAAAAGAGATTAAAACAGAAACAGGATAAAAAATTAAAACAGGAAGACCGTAAAGCCAATAAAAGAGATGGCAATTCCCTTGAAGGAATGATGGCTTATCTTGATGAAAATGGCAATCTCAGCAGCACGCCCCCGGATCCATCCCGTAAAAAAGTCTTCTTACAGGAAGATATTCAGATCGGTGTTCCCAAACAGGAATTTTCTTCAGAGGACAGTTTCAGAACAGGTACTGTCAGTTTTTTCAACAAGGCGAAAGGCTTTGGCTTTATCAATGAAGATGTCAGCAATGAACGTATCTTCTTCCACATCAAGGATATGCTTGAACAGGTAGAAGAATCAGACAAAGTTAAATTTCAGTTTGAACGCGGTCCCAGAGGATACAGTGCGATCCTGTTGTCCCGGAATATATAAAGCTACAGACAGCTTTCAATAATCGTCATTTCATTTCAAATGAAAGAGACCGGCTGCCGGTTCTTTATTTCAAACTTGCCAGGCAATCATGCAAACTTTCTTTCCATGGCCTGCTGCTTATCGCATACACTTCCTTAATTTTTTGGTGATCGAGCACGGACCATCCCGGTCGTTTTGCCGGCGTTGGATAGGCTGAAGTTGGAATAGGATTAACCTTGCATGAACTTCCCGTAGCCCTTGCAATTTCTTCTGCAAATTCAAACCAGCTGATCACCCCGTCATTACTGTAATGATAAATTCCCGGTTCCCATTTTCCTGAATGAATAATCTCCAGGATCACCCGGGCCAGATCAGCCGCATAAGTTGGAGAACCTAATTGGTCATTAACAACACTGATCGATTCCTTTTCAGCCATCAGTTTCAGCATGGTCTTCACAAAATTCTTTCCATATTCAGAATATACCCAGGAAGTACGGATGATCAGGGTCTCCGGGCAATACAATAATGCCTGCCGCTCCCCTTCCAGTTTAGAGGCGCCGTAAACAGACTGCGGATGAACAGCATCTGATTCTTTATACGGTTGATTGGCCTTTCCGTCAAATACATAGTCTGTGGAAATATGCAGGAGTTTTGTACCATATTCTTTACAAACCGCAGCCATCACTCCCACTGCTTCACCGTTCACCTGAAAGGCAAGATCCTTTTCCGATTCTGCCCGGTCAACAGCCGTGTAAGCCGCGCAATTGATCAGGTAAGCCGGATGATATAATCCGAAATAATGACGGAGCATTTCAAAATGATGGATGGGAAGATCTTCCCTGCCCAGGAAGATAAAATCGTAGCCAGCATTTTCTTCCGCCAATTGCCGGATTTCTTTTCCAAGCTGGCCATTGGCACCGGTCACGAGTATTTTTAGTTTCATTACCATCAGCCTTCAAATACAAAGCTGTTCAAACATTGGGCAAAGGTTGGCAGTTGTAAATCCTTATCAGAAATCAGTTTGGCTTCATCCGGTAAGCGCCAGTCGATATGCAATTCTGCATCATTATAAATGATCCCGGCTTTGATTCCTTATTGTAAAATGCATCACATTTATACATTACTTCCGCTTTTTCGCTCAGCACCGAGAAACCATGTGCAAATCCTTTGGGGATCAGCAATTGTCTTTTATTCTTTGCCGATAATACTTTTGAAAAGGCTTTCCCGAATGTGGGTGAACCTTTTCTGATATCCACGGCCACATCCAGTATTTTACCCCGGATCACCCTTACGAGTTTGGTTTGTGCAAATGGCGGGAGCTGGTAATGCAGCCCCTGATCACGCCAAAGAGCGAAGAAGACTGGTTGTCCTGAACCCAGCGGATATCAATCCCCTGGTCGCGGAATGTCTTTTCATTGTATGATTCATAAAAGCATCCCCTGCTGTCTTCAAAAACAGTGGGCTCAAAAAGCAATAATCCTGGTATTTCCGTTGCTGTAAATGGCATGATTATAAACTCCAGTAGGTTCTGTTACTGATTTTGTTCCGGTAAATTCCTTTCAGATCTGCTACCATCCCATGCGCTTTTGTGATCGACACAAAATGGGCATCGTCCAGTTCTTTGTATTCATTGTGCGGCACCGTAATGATCACCGCATCATAATCATTTCCCGTGCTGGCAGCCAGTTCGAAACCATATTCATGTTTCAGTTCTTCTGAATCAGCATAAGGATCTTCCACATCCACATTCACATAATAAGACTGAAGGGCTTTGACCACATCTGCCACTTTTGAATTGCGGATATCACTTACATTCTCTTTAAATGTGGCTCCTTTCACCAGCACTTTTGCAGCTTTTACATCACTGGTATTCTTAATGATGTGCTGGATCACCGTCCTGGCCACATACTTGGCCATATTGTCATTGATATTTCTTCCCGCCAGAATTACTTCTGCATCATATCCCAGTTCACTGGCTTTATAAGTCAGATAATAAGGATCCACTCCGATGCAATGTCCGCCTACCAGTCCGGGCTGGAATTTCAGAAAATTCCATTTCGTGCCGGCAGCTTCCAGTACCTCATAGGTATTAATATTCATCATATTGAAAATGATGGACAGTTCATTCATTAAGGCAATATTCAGGTCACGCTGTGTATTTTCAATGATCTTCGCTGCTTCTGCCACTTTAATGGATGACGCACGATGCACTCCTGCTTTTACCACGAGTTCATAGGTTTTGGCAATTTCATCCAGCGATTCTGCATCACAACCTGATACCACTTTGATAATAGAAGCAAGAGTATGGTTTTTATCTCCCGGATTGATCCTTTCAGGTGAATAGCCGAGTTTGAAGTCAGTGATATTTTTCAGTCCTGATAATTTTTCAATCACGGGAAGACAATCTTCTTCCGTGCAACCGGGGTAAACGGTGGATTCAAAAACCACATAATCACCTTTCTTCACCACTTTACCTACAGTCTCTGAAGCTTTTTTAACAGGGGTCAGGTCGGGTACATTATGTTCATCAACCGGTGTGGGTACGGCCACCACAAAAAAGCGGGCCTCACGCAATACGTCTATTGAATCAGTGAAAGTAATATCACAACCTTCAAAAGCTTCTTTTTCCAGTTCATTGCTGGGATCAATCCCCTGTTTCATCATCTCTACCCTTTTAGGGTTGATATCAAAACCAATCACGGAAATCTTTCTGGCAAACTCAAGTGCTATCGGTAATCCTACATATCCAAGGCCGATCACGGCCAGCTTCGCTTTTTTATCAATTAAATCCTGGTACATGGCAGTATATTGGTTTTATTTATTGCTTACGAATTCTTTGGGTTGTTTGTCCCACTCTTCTTTTGGAAGCGAGCGGAAATAGTCATAGGTCACCTGTAATCCTTCCTTTCTTCCTACTTTGGGTTCCCAGCCCAGGATATTTTTGGCTTTGGTGATATCCGGCTGTCTTTGTTTTGGATCATCTACCGGGAGCGGCTTATAAATAATCTTCACTTTATTTCCGGTCAGTGCCAGTACTTCTTCTGCAAAGTCTTTCAGAGAAATTTCATTGGGGTTACCAATATTGACCGGCATGGAATAATCGCTGAGTAATAAACGGTAAATCCCTTCGATCAGGTCATCTACATAGCAAAAACTCCTGGTTTGTGATCCATCTCCAAACACAGTAAGATCCTCACCTCTCAAGGCCTGTCCGATAAAAGCGGGCAAGGCCCTGCCATCATTCAACCGCATCCGGGGACCATAGGTATTAAATATCCTGATGATCCTTGTCTCCACTCCATGAAAGGTATAATAGGCCCTGGTGATGGACTCCATGTATCTTTTGGCTTCATCATAAACACCGCGTGGACCAACGGGATTTACATTTCCCCAGTATTCTTCCGTTTGCGGGTGAACCATCGGGTCACCATATACTTCACTTGTACTGGCCACCAGTATTCTTGCATTTTTTGCCTTGGCGAGTCCCAGGCAATTATGGGTTCCCATGGCACCCACTTTCAGTGTTTGTATGGGGATTTTGAGATAGTCGATCGGACTGGCAGGAGACGCAAAATGAAGGATATAATCCAGGTTACCCGGTACGTGAATGAATTTGGTTACATCATGGTGATAAAACTCAAACTGTTCCAGCTTAAAAAGATGCTGGATATTCGCCAGGTCTCCTGTGATCAGGTTATCCATTCCGATGACATGGTATCCCTCTTTAATAAAACGGTCACAAAGATGTGATCCAAGGAATCCGGCGGCGCCGGTGATTAAAACTCTTTTGCGTTCCATAGTTGTTATTTTATGATGGCCCTTCCCACACTCTGGTAATAAAATCCAAGTTCACGCATGACTGACAGATCAAACAGGTTTCGCCCATCGAAGATAACCTTGTTTTTCAGGGATGTGGCAATCCTTGAAAAATCAGGTGTTCTGAATTCATTCCACTCGGTGGCAATGATCAGGGCATCTGCTTTTTCCAGTGCTCCATACTGACTACCGGCATATTGCACCCGGTCACCCAGTTCCTGTTTTACATTGCGCATGGCTTCCGGATCAAATACGGAAACGGTGGCCCCATCTTTAAGCAAGGCATCAATGATATACAAAGCCGGTGCTTCCCGGATATCATCTGTATTGGGTTTGAAAGCCAGGCCCCAGAGTGCAAAATGCTTACCGGAAATATCCCCATTGAAATAGGAAAGGATACCGGGCAGCAGGTGCAGTTTCTGGGCTTCATTCACTTTCATCACCGCCTGGAGAATTTCAAAATCATAACCGGTTTCAGTTGCTGATTTAACCAGGGCCTGTACATCCTTGGGAAAACAGCTGCCTCCATATCCGATTCCGGGAAATAAGAAACGTTTACCAATTCTATCATCGGTACCAATCCCCTTACGCACCATATCCACATCAGCATCCAGGCGTTCACAAAGACGTGCAATTTCATTCATGAAGGAAATCTTCATGGCCAGGAATGAATTCGCCGCATACTTGGTGAGTTCGGCGGAACGTTCATCCATAAAGATCACGGGATTGCCCTGTCTTACAAACGGAGCATACAGATCGCCCATCAGTTTTCTGGCCCTCTCTGAACTGCAGCCAATCACCACCCGGTCGGGTTTCATAAAATCTTCCACCGCTACGCCTTCCCGAAGAAATTCAGGATTACTCACCACATCAAATTCACCTTTATATCCTGCAGCAAGAGCGGCCCTCACTTTATCAGCCGTACCAACAGGGACGGTACTTTTATCTACAATTACTTTGTATTCAGTAATGATTTTTCCCAGATCACCGGCCACACCCAGGATATAACGGAGATCTGCTGAGCCATCTTCTCCCGGGGGTGTGGGCAGGGCCAGAAAAATGATAACTGCATCTTTAACAGCATCTGACAGACTGGTGGTAAAATGAAGTCTGTTTTCCTTTCTGTTCCGGAGAAATAATTTTTCAAGCCCCGGTTCATAAATCGTGATTTCACCGTTATTCAGCTTGTTCACTTTGGATACATCAATATCCACACAGGTCACATCATTACCGGTTTCTGCAAAACAGGTACCTGTAACCAGTCCTACATAACCAGTGCCTATCACAGCTATTTTCATAATCAGTTTTTATTGGTTGATGTATGCCAGTACATGAGTGGTAATATAAGCCAGCTGCTCTTCATCCAGTTCTGTATGGATGGGCAGGGAAATCACTCGTTGGGTGAGCCAGTCCGTAACCGGCAAATCAAGCGACGCCACATTAAACTGTTCAAACATTTTTTGCCGGTGCCCGGGAACCGGATAATAAATCATGGCCGGTATCCCCTTTTCTGCCACGTATTTTTTTAGTCCTTCCCGGTCCACCCCTTCCAGCAAAATCGTGTACTGATGATATACGTGACTGGAATAAGCAGCAGGGGCTGGTGTAGTAATAGCAGGATGCCCGGCAAATGCCTGATCATAAAAAGCGGCAGCCTGCTGACGGGCCCGTGCATACTCATCTAAATGCTTTAGTTTGATACCAAGTATGGCAGCCTGGATAGAGTCCAACCGGCTGTTACAGCCCACCACATCATGATAATACTGGCGGCTTTGACCATGATTGGCAATCATCTTCATCCGGGTAGCCAGTTCATCATCATTGGTAAAGATGGCCCCACCGTCACCAAAAGCCCCCAGGTTTTTGGAAGGATAAAAAGAAGTGGCTCCGATATGGCCAATGGTCCCGGTCTTTTTCCGGCTGCCATTGTCAAATATATAATCACAACCGATGGCCTGGGCAGTGTCTTCGATTACATAAAGTCCATTTTTTTTGGCGATCTCCATGATTCTTTCCATAGGAGCAGCCTGTCCATACAAATGAACCGGAACAATGGCTTTTGTACGGGGTGTAATTGCTTTTTCGATGGCTGCCGGTTCAACACAAAATGTTTTTGGATCTACTTCCACAAAAACCGGGGTGAGCTTGAGAAGGGCAATTACTTCCGTTGTGGCTATATAGGTAAAAGAGGGGGTGATCACTTCATCCCCTGGTTGCAGCCCTAAAGCCATCATGGCAATCTGCAAGGCATCTGTGCCATTCGCACAGGGGATCGTATGTTTGACCCCGAGATAAGACGATAAAGCCGCGGCAAAATCCTGTACGGCCTTCCCATTGATAAAGGCTGTGCTTTCCATCACTTCCATGACGGCCTGATCCACGGCAGGTTTGATCTTGTGATACTGGGTTTTGGTATCCACCATCTGGATAGGTCGCATGGGCTGGGTTTAAAAGATAAGCGCCGCAAAAATAGTAAAATAAGGATAGTTTACCGATTGCTTTTACATTTGCTGCTGATTAATTTCCAAGCCGTTGTCAGTCGTTTTATACAATATTTTTCTGTTTTTTTTCCGGATTGGTATCCGGCTGGCTTCGCTTTTTAATCCTAAGGCAAAAAAATGGGTGGATGGGCGCCGGAATATCTTCTCCAGGATGCGGGAAGCTATTAAACCAGGCCAAAAAATCATTTGGGTCCATTGTGCTTCTTTGGGCGAGTTTGAACAAGGACGGCCGGTCATGGAAGCCCTGAAAACAACCTATCCGGATCACAGCATTCTGTTGACTTTTTTTTCTCCTTCCGGCTATGAGGTTCAAAAGAATTATACTGGAGCCGACTGGGTTTTTACCTGCCAATAGATGGTCCGGCCAATGCCCGTCAATTCCTTGAAATTGTACAGCCCGTATTGGTTGTATTTGTGAAATATGAATTCTGGTATTACTACCTCAAGAAAATCAAATACCGACAGATTCCTTTGCTGCTGATATCAGCTTTATTCAGAAGGGATATGTCATTTTTCAAATGGTATGGTGGTTTGCAGCGAAAAATACTCTCCCGTTTTGATCATCTTTTTGTACAAAACCAATCTTCACTGGAACTGATCCGTGAAATCGGGCTTGGCTCCATCTGCAGTATTTCAGGAGATACCCGTTTTGACAGGGTCAATGCCATTGCCGCAGGCTGGCAGCCCATTCCGCAAATCGGGCAATTTGCAGGTAATAGGCGCTTAATTGTGGCTGGCAGCAGCTGGCCGGAGGATGAAATATTGCTGAAAACGGTCATGACCCAACTGGAAAACACTGATATTAAATTATTGATTGCTCCTCATGAAATCAATGAAAAACACCTGACTTATTTAGACAGCCTCTTTCCAGATGCCATTCGTTTATCTACCATGAGCAGTTCCCCAACCAACTCCCGCTTCCTGATTATTGATAATGTAGGGATGTTATCCCGGCTTTACCGGTATGCATGGATTTGTTATATCGGGGGTGGACTCAGAAAAAGCGGGATACATAATGTGCTGGAGGCTGCCGTTTATTCACGCCCGGTTTTCTTTGGGCCTTTTTACAGCAAGTACAGTGAAGCTATTGGACTCGTAACAAAAGGGGGAGCCAGCTCCGTTACAGAAGGCGATCAGATGACCCATCAATTACAGGAATTGATCAGTCAGACTGCTGTTTATGATACAATGGCAGCCGCGGCAGGGAAATTTGTAGAAAGCAATACAGGGGCCGTACACCTGATCATACAATATATTCAGGAGAAACGTCTTTTGACGAGCTGATCAAAATGCTGAACAGCTTCTGTGTCTTCTTTCCAGCCCAGTTTTACTTTCAACTCACGGCTGATCCAGTATTCTGCTTCTGCAAAAATATTAAAGCTGTTAATCGTCTTTATACAACGCTCATACATACTCTCATCCCCCCGGAATAATTCATGAATAAAGAGGAAGCGGTCATTGATGCCAATGGCCTTGCGCAGGTCTTTTACCGGTGTTTCCTTTAGCCTTTCCACCAGTTCGGTCTTACCCTGTTTCAAACGGTCATTCAGGGATTCAGACTGACCCGCCAGGTCATTGACTTCTTTATCATTCCGTTGATGGGTCAGGGTCGGAATTTCCATCATTGGGTCAAATAACATATCCAGCTGCCCGTTTTTCTGGAGCAGGGAGACGGATCCTTCTTCCACCAGCAGGGTTTCTTTGACAGTATGGGTCTCCGGCTCCTTTGCCACCGGGGCAGGTTCAACGGGTTTGGGGGCATATTTTTCAAATTCAGCTCCTACGGCCTGTCCGAGGGACTGGGTGGCAGGCTGGCTGATGGGCAGCACTACCGCCACTTTTGATGTACCCAGGCTTTGCCTGACTGCTGAGCGCATTCTGGACAGTTCAAATTCCAATAACTGTACAGTTCCCAGCATCACGGCGGGGTCAGTACCTTGTTCAAATTGCTGTTTCAGTTTGCTGATCAGGGATTCTATTCGCTCCATTTGATAAATTTGAGGCTTTGTTAAATGGTCAACGTACCCGGGCATTTAAAATTACAAACAACCTGCCAATAAATTCATTAACATTGGCCGGCAAACAAATCTTAACAATGTTTATTGAACCTAATAACAGCGGGGAGCGGCGCGGGAGTATTGAAGTGATCTGCGGATCCATGTTTAGCGGAAAAACAGAGGAACTGATCCGTCGGCTGAAAAGAGTTAAAATCGCGAACCAGAAAGTAGAGATTTTCAAACCCGCTATAGATGTACGCTATGATGAGGTAAAGATCGTTTCACATGATGCCACGGCCATTCTCTCCACGCCGGTAGACAATTCCCAGAAGATTTTACTGATGGCACAGGATGTGGATGTGGTGGGCATTGATGAAGCCCAGTTTTTTGATCCGGAAATAGCCAATGTCTGTGACGAACTTGCTTTCCGCGGGATCCGGGTTATCGTGGCCGGCTTGGATATGGATTACCTGGGCAATCCATTCGGACAAATGCCTTATATCATGGCCAAGGCGGACTATGTCACCAAACTGCATGCTATCTGCCAGCAATGCGGAAGTATTGCCAATTACTCCTACCGGAAAATACCGAATGAAGACCAGGTGATGCTGGGTGCCACGGATGTGTATGAGCCCCGGTGCAGGAAATGCTATGAGAGGAAATAGCGAGAGATTAGGCGTCAAACTAAAAAAGCTTAGACGTCAGACGTAAAACGTCAGACGTCAGACGATTGGCATAACTTCCTTATTGTCTTGCCTTGCCTTTAATTTTTGATTTCCCCTTGATTTTGACCTCCATTCCTCCCGAATTTATTTTCATATTCAAATCCTGATCGGAATTCACTAATAAACCGCTTCTGCTGTCTACTGTAACTATTCCGCTGATTTCACCACTGGATTCAAATGAATTGTCATTTATGGTCTGTTTTGCACTGATCAGGGATTTCTCTTCCAGTGTCACCATATCCCCTTCAATATCGGTTACTTTATAAGTTGATTCATAGGTAGCCGGCATTTGTCCGCCAAAGGATGAGGTTTTTTTCCAGCTATCTCCCACTTTTACTTCTTTATTGGGGAAAATGTACCAGAATCGCTCAAAATTCCGGGCGATTTCCTCTTTATTAAAAGCCTTATCCAGGCTGCCTGAAGCAGTGGTTTTATCTCCTTCGTCCAATCCGAGTTCGGTGGCCAGTTTGTCCCCGAGGTTTTCCAATCCGCTTATATCAGTAATCTTTCCTTCGCGGTTCACTTTCATGCTGAATTTGGTGCCCTTTAAAGCAGCAAAGATTTTTTTTATGATTTGTAACGGGTTCTTATTCACATCAAGCGTGTCACGGTTCACCGGCTCATCAGTGTCCACATCAATATTGAAGCCCATCATGGCAGTTTTCATTTTAAATCTTTCGAGTTTGCTCGAAATAGTCTTGATACTGCCATCATCTTCAGTGATGTCCATGGAATAATAAGTCGTCATATCCATTTGTACCGGCTGGCCCATCAGTTCCTGATCCATATTAATGATCATTTCATAATCATAACCCTTGCCTTTTTCCAGATCAAACTTCAGCATTTTGCTGGCGGTTGAATTTTTGGCAGACTGGCAGGCATCCAGCATGAATACAGTCAGCAAAAAGCAGGCAGCAGCGGGGAATAGAATGATACGTTTCATGATGTGTTGAAATTAATTACACACTAAAGGTACTTGATTAGTAATTTCGCCGGAAACTCATTTCATCAACCAGGTCAGCCACATATTCCACCTGCTAAAAAAGGACCTGCTGCTGGAAATCAGGCAGCAATACAGTTTTTACGGGGTGCTCCTCTATATCGGATCCACCATTTTTGTATTGTTCAATGCCATGGATGAAACGGAAAGCCGCGTCTGGAACGGTTTATTCTGGGTGATCCAGTTATTCATTTGTATCAATGCTGTTGCTAAAAGTTTCCTGCAGGAGAGCCGGGGGCGGATGCTCTATTTTTATTCGATTGCCAGTCCGGGGAGTTTTGTACTCGCAAAATTGCTTTTCAATTCTCTCCTCATGTTGCTGATGAGTTTGCTGAGTCTGCTTTTATTTGTCTTATTCCTTGGCAATCCGATGCAGAATGCCGGCCAGTTCATTGGGTTGGTATTACTGGGTGGATGGAGTCTGAGTCTGGTCTTTACTTTTCTGGCTGCCATTGCTGCCAAGGCCCAGCAGAATGCTGCGATCATGGCCGTACTGGGATTCCCGATTATTATTCCGCAATTATTATTGCTGATGCGGCTTTCTTCAGCAGCCTTCTCTCCTTTATTGACCATTCCTTTGAGTACGATCCTGCTCTTGATGGCCCTGGATATTCTGGTGGTAGTGTTGGCCGTGATTCTGTTTCCTTTTTTGTGGAAAGACTAGGAAGATAGTCATGAGTCTTTAGTCGGGAGTCATGAGTCGGGATGTTTACAGTTTTGAACCTTGTATTAATTTTTAATCCTTATTTTGTATTCAGGCGTTACACATCTCTTTAAGGCCATTCCATATTCAGCCCTTTGATTTTCCCAAATCCCCTTAATTTTGCCTCACGATACCCGCTCCGGCGGAATTCAATGGCCCCCATTGACACTTGAAAAGAACTATATGCACAAGTCCTGGTGGAAGATCCTCAGCGTTCTTCTGCTGGTTTACACTTTCACAGCAGGATTACTGATGAATGTGCCAAGGCTTCCGCCCCTGCAGGAAACCATCCGCAATCTTTATTTCCATGTTTGTATGTGGTTTGCCATGATGATCCTGTTTACTGTATCGGTGGTTAATTCCGTTCGTTATCTGCGAAGCTTCAAACTGAAATATGATATTTATGCCCGTCAGTTTGCGGTAGTAGGCATTTTATTTGGATTACTGGGTTATAGTACCGGAGCCATCTGGGCTTCTTTTACCTGGGCGGATCCGAATAATTCCATTTTCGATAATTTCAAGACCATTGCCCGCGATCCTAAATTAATCGGAGCAGCCATTGCCCTGCTGGTCTATGCGGCTTACCTGATTCTGCGTGATTCTGTACAGGATGCGGATAAAAAAGCAAGGGTGAGTGCAGTCTATAATATTTTTGCTTACGCGCTTCTTTTCCCATCCATCTGGATTTTACCCCGTATCCTGCCCAGTTTACATCCTGGCAACAACGGCGATAACCCCGCACTGGATGTAAAGAATGATATCAGCGGTTCCATGCGGATGGTATTTTACCCGGCCGTGATCGGTTGGACCCTGCTGGGCGTTTGGATCACCACGATTAAGATCAGATTGAACCTGCTGAAAGAAAAAACAATGCTGTCATGATGAAACAACTCAAACGCATTTGCCTTATTGCAGCCCTGTTATTGGGCAGTCTGCCCATTTTCGCACAGAACAAATCCGCGGAAATGGCTGACCTGATGCGCAGCAATGGCCGCATCTATGTGGTGGTGGCCGTGATGGTAACCATCTTAGCCGGACTGGTTTTCTATGTAGCCAGGCTCGACCGCAAAATCAGCAAATTTGAGAAAGAAAAATAAAACAGATACATGCTTTTACAGGCCTGTTGCTGCCTGAAATAATAACGAACGATTGCTTAAAATAAAAAACAGAACTATGTCAGACAAACATTACAGTTTTTTTGGGGCCGTTGAAAAAAGTTTCGACAAGGCTGCCAAATACACCAAATGGGACCAGGGTACGCTTGAACAGATCAAACAATGTAATTCCGTGCTCCGGATGAATTTCCCCGTGAAAATCGGAGAGAAAATTGAAGTAATCAAAGCCTACCGTGTTCAGCATAGCCATCATAAAACCCCTTGTAAAGGAGGTATCCGTTTTGCCACATCCGTTAACCTGGATGAAGTAATGGCACTGGCGGCACTGATGACATATAAGTGCGCTATTGTAAACGTTCCTTTTGGCGGCGCGAAAGGTGGGATCAGTATTGACCCTAAAAAATATTCTGCTTACGATCTGGAAAAAATCACCCGTCGCTATACAGCAGAACTGATCAAGAAAAATTTTATCGGACCCGGCACCGATGTTCCGGCTCCTGATTATGGAACCGGTGAAAGGGAAATGGCCTGGATCCTCGACACCTATACTTCCATGCGTCCCGGCGAAATTGATGCGGCCGGTTGTGTAACCGGTAAACCAGTTACTCAGGGGGGTGTTCGCGGACGTCGCGAAGCAACCGGACTGGGTGTATTCTTTGGTCTTCGTGAAGTGTGTAATATGCCGGATGTAATGGATAAACTGGGCATGCCGATTGGCGTAAAAGACAAGCGTGTGGTGGTACAGGGCTTAGGTAATGTGGGCTACCATTCTGCCAAATTCTTCCAGGATGCTGGCGCTAAAATCACAGCCCTCGCTGAATACGAAGGAGCCATCTGGAATGATGCGGGACTGGATGTGGATGCCGTATTTGAGCACCGTAAAAAAACAGGATCGATCCTGAATTTTCCAGGCGCTTCCAATTATGAAAAAAATACAGACGCACTCGAAAAAGAATGTGATATCCTGATTCCAGCAGCACTTGAGAATGTAATTGACGGAGAAAATGCTCCCAGGGTGAAGGCCAAACTGATTGGTGAAGCAGCCAACGGACCTTTGACTCCCGAAGCTGATGAAGAATTTTCAAGAAGAGGAATTATTGTGGTACCTGACATGTACCTGAATGCCGGTGGGGTAACCGTTTCTTATTTTGAATGGCTGAAGAACCTGAGCCATGTACGCTACGGCCGTCTGGAAAAAAGATTCACCGAAAACCTGAATGCCCATATCATCGGACAGATTGAAGAGCTGAGCGGGAAAAAGGTTAAAGAAACCGCCAGAGAATTTATCATGCATGGACCCGATGAGGTGGATCTCGTATACAGTGGTCTGGAAGAAACCATGATCACGGCGACTCATGAAATCATGAATGCGTGGAAAGCGAATCCGGCAATACCTGACATGCGTACTGCAGCTTATGTAGTAGCTATCAATAAAGTAGGTACCAGTTATGCTGAACTGGGAATATTCCCATAAACCGGCACTGTCCCAAACAAATTGCTTATTTCAAACCCGTTCAACAGAACGGGTTTTCTTTTATGATGAAAACAGGATTCCGACAACCGGAAGTTGGCGAATACCCCGGGTATTTTACACTCCCTGTACAACCTTTCACTCCATTTTTGCAGTCTGTGAGGCGGAAATACATACCTTCAACTTCAAAACCATTGAATCATGAAGAAATTAATTATTGGATTCCTTTCCCTTATTACAGTGGCCGCCAGTGCCCAGACCGCAGATGAAATTGTTCAGAAATATGCAGCCGCCATGGGTGGCCTTGATGCCTTTAAAAAAGTACAAACTGCCAAATTTGCCGGGAGTGTCAGCGTGCAGGGGAATGACCTGCCCATGACCATGCAGGTGATCAATAACCGCGCTGTCCGGAGTGATGTGGATGTGATGGGAACCTCCGTCACCAATTCCTACAAAGACGGTAAAGGATGGAAACTGAATCCATTTGCCGGTATTGAAACGGCTACAGATATGGAACCCACTGAACTCAACGATATTAAAGGACTGTCCAGTCTTGCTTCACCATTAATGGATTATAAAAACCTGGGGCATACAGTTGAACTGATCGGTCAGGAAGATGTGGAAGGGGTGAAGACCTTTAAATTAAAGATGACTGCAAAGGAAGATAGCCGCGTAACCTTCTACTTTATCAGTGCCACCGATTATCATATCATCAAAGCGAGTTCAAAAAGAATGATGCAGGGGGCGGAAGCAGAAGTGGAAACATATTTTGCCGATGTAAAAGAATTTAGCGGTCTGAAGTTCGCCATGAACAGAACCCAGAAAATGAATGGCAGTGTTTTCCAGACCATCCAGTACAATACAATTGAACTGAACGTAAAGATTGACGATACCGTTTTTGACAAGTAATCAGGTCAGCAAATTATTTCAAAAGCAGCCCCCGGGCTGCTTTTTCATTGTATGACCGAAGGTAATTCATCAATTTCCCGGAGTTGCCCGTCTGTTTTTCTGAAACCAAAGCAAAGTTTTCCATTCGTTATCACCAGGTATTTAACCGGCAGGCTGATATGATAACGCAGCAATTGCTGCAAAACCGAATCATTCAATTCAATATCCATGGCCTTGCATTCAACCATCATCCAGGGTTCATGTTGTTTGTTATACACCAGTATATCAAACCGCTTTTTAAGTTCCCCCAGTCTGAATTCCTTTTCTGCTGCTATCAGCGATAACGGGTAAGCCATTGTTTCAGTCAGATAGCTGATAAAGTTTTGCCTGACCCATTCTTCCGGAGTCAGCACCACCCATTTTTTTCGCAGGCGATCGAAAAGGAGTTCCCGTCCTTCTTCCTTTTTTATCCGGAATGCAGGTTCGGGATATTGAATAAACAGCATGTAGAGGGATTAGTAGTCCGGACAAAAGTAATTGTTTAAATTGCAATATGAAATCAAAAGAAGAGATTGTACAAAACTGGTTGCCGCGTTATACCGGAGCCACCCTGGAAAGTTTTGGAGAGTACATTTTGCTGACTAATTTCAGCAATTATGTAAAAATGTTTGCCGCCTGGAACAATGTACCCATCATCGGTGCTGACCGGCCCATGCAGTGTGCCACTGCCGATAATATCACGATCATCAATTTTGGAATGGGAAGCCCTACTGCTGCCACTATTATGGACCTGCTTTCGGCCATCATGCCAAAGTCTGTTCTTTTCCTGGGCAAATGCGGGGGACTCAAAAGAAGAAATAAACTCGGCGACCTGATCCTTCCTATTGCCGCCATCAGGGGTGAGGGTACTTCCAACGACTATTTTCCCGCAGAAGTGCCTGCCCTTCCTGCATTCGCCCTTCAAAAAGCAGTGTCCACTACCATCCGAGATTATGCGGTTGATTACTGGACCGGTACGGTATATACGACTAACCGCCGGGTTTGGGAGCATGATGAACCCTTTAAAGAATACCTGCAAAAAGTAAGGGCCTATGCTATTGATATGGAGACGGCCACCATATTTACAGTTGGTTTCTATAACAAAATCCCTACCGGCGCCTTGTTACTGGTGAGCGATCAACCCATGATACCGGAAGGGGTTAAAACAGAAGAAAGCGACAAAGCAGTGACTTCCCAATATGTAGAGAACCATTTGAAGATTGGCATTGATTCTCTTAAACAACTGATGAATGATGGCATGACTGTCAGACACCTGAAATTTTAAACGGACGCATATGAAATTACTGTTGCTCCTGTCGATACTCGCCACCCTGGCATTATCCAATAGTGATTGCCAGTCAAAAACAGCAGCCGAAAAATTGAAGGGCAGGCTTGAGATCGCCGGTATCTGCAGTAATTATACCATCCAGGTACTGGAAGGTGATCCGGGGAAAGATGCGGTGGAAGCAAACTGGACGGATGAAACAACAGGGAAACAGTATGACAATGTTTTCCGGCTGGAGAATCCCTGTGATTTTCCGGCAACGATCAAACAGGGAGATGAGTTTTATTTTGTTATTGATTCATCCAACAGTAAACCCTGCACGGTATGTATGGCCTACTACCCCACTCCAACAAAAAATTACCTATTAAAGTTATCCCCTGAGTGCATCCACTGCTGGCGATAGAATCACTTTCCGTTGACTTTAATACTGCCAATGGCAGAACCCATGCATTAAAGGATATTTCGTTTACCATCAGCCGGAAAGAAGTAGTGGCATTGGTGGGAGAATCCGGATCCGGAAAATCCGTTACCTCCCTCTCCATTCTCCGTTTGCTGGCAACGCCTCCTGCCAGATACTGTTCTGGCAAAATTCTTTTTCACCGGATGGAAAGGAACCCGTAAACCTGCTGGAACTGAATCAGAGAGACCTGCAACAAATCAGGGGAAACCAGATCGCCATGATCTTTCAGGAGCCAATGACCTCCCTGAATCCTGTACTTACCTGTGGTGATCAGATTACAGAAGCCATCTTGCAACATAAAAAAATAGGCAAGGATGCTGCTGCAAAAAAAGCGATCAGCTGGCTGGAGAAAGTGCAACTGCCCGATCCAAAAGGGGTATATCACCGCTATCCGCATCAGCTCAGCGGAGGGCAAAAACAAAGGGTGATGATCGCCATCGCGATGTGCTGTGAACCTGCATTGCTGATATGCGATGAACCTACTACGGCGCTGGATGTAACGGTGCAAAAAACCATACTTCAACTCATCAAAACTTTGCAGCAGGAAACCGGCATGGGAGTAATTTTCATTACGCATGACCTTGCCGTGGTGGCAGAAATCGCTGACCGTGCCCTGGTAATGTATCAGGGCGGCGTGGTGGAACAAAATACAGTGAAAGCCATTTTCCTTCAGCCACAGCATCCTTATACAAAGGCATTGCTGGCCTGCCGACCTGTTAACCACGAAAGAGGGAAAAGACTTCCTGTGGTCAGCGATTTCCTCGATGCTAAAAATACAGGCAAGGAAATGCTGATTCATCCTGAAACGAACAGGACGAACAAATCAACTGAAACCATCCTCTCCGTAAAAAATCTGTCGGTCTGGTTTCCTTCTAAAAAAACATGGCTGGGAAAACCACTTCAATATACCCGTGCGGTGGATGATGTGAGTTTTGACGTGTACAAAGGTGAAACACTTGGACTGGTTGGTGAAAGCGGTTGTGGCAAAACCACATTGGGCCGCAGCCTGCTCCGGCTGATTGAGCCTACTGCAGGAACTATCTTATATAATAACAAGGATCTGACCAATACCCATGGCAGGGATCTTTTACCCTTGCGCAAGGATATCCAGATTGTTTTCCAGGACCCCTACTCTTCTTTGAATCCAAGGATGACGATTGGCAATGCCATTGCGGAACCTATGAAAGTACACGGACTACAACCGAATGCCAATACCCGGAAAAATAAAGTGATTGAACTACTGGAAAAAGTAAATCTGAAAGCTGAACATTTTAACCGGTATCCGCATGAGTTCAGTGGAGGTCAAAGACAGCGGATCGTTATAGCCAGGGCGCTGGCATTGGACCCCTCCTTTGTTGTTTGCGATGAATCAGTATCGGCCCTTGATGTTAGTGTACAGGCACAGGTACTCAATTTGTTGAATGACCTGAAAAGAGAATTCGGGTTTACGGTGATCTTTATTTCACATGATTTGTCGGTGGTCCGTTATATCAGTGACCGGATCATGGTGATGAATAAAGGCAGGATTGAAGAATCAGGTGCAGCAGATGATATCTATTTCAATCCCCAATCACCCTATACCCGTCAACTGATTGCCTGCATCCCCAGGGGAATTGCAGCTTCTTAGAACTCTTCCTCCGTTTCGTTATCTTCTTCTTTAAAAAATGCCTTACCACTGTTTCGCAAGGTGTAAAGCAGTTTTTTCAATTCTTTACTGATGAGTTCCGAAAGCGGGGTCCCCTCTTTGATTTTTGTATCGGTAAAAGAGGTAAAATTCCAGTCCTCTTCATTGGGATCAAATTCTGTATTTATAGCCGGTAAGCTTTTCCCCTGTGAAGTCTTATCAAATTCAAACGCTGCAGGATTTTCAGGCAGGAGGCCAACCACCGCCAGCTTCCAGGCCAGATCATCTTTTTTAGTTTTGTACTTATAAAAATAAACCAGCCCTTTTTTATCCTTTACTGTGGCAGGCATACTTTGTATAAACACAAGAGAATCCGGCTTCTCATAATCCTTTGTCTCCAAAAGGGCGCTTCGACCCAGGTCAAGATGATTATTAAAAGCCGCCGGGAAAAGATCTTGCTTTTTGACCAGTTGGAGGTCCTGGTACAACTCAAAACGATATTCATCCAGCCCTGCAAAATAGCGGAGCAGGGTATCGGGATATGACTTCCCTTTTTGCACTAACTGAATAAAAGTATTATACCGGAGTCGTTTATCACCTGAACGCAACATTTGCTGCATAACGGGGTTCACCAGCGCTGCCTGTGATTCCATAAAAGGCAGGAGCAGTTTGGCATATAAACCAAGGTCATCATTGCCATCATCTTCGTCAGATGCATCGAGGTAGGAAGCTTTTGTTTTTTCTATTTTACTTTCTTCTGCCTTTTCTATCGCTTTTCTTTTTTCGGCAATGGCCTGTTTTTTCAATTCCTGTTTGGCTTCCACCAGGAACTTACTAAAGTAAGCTTCATAATCCCGGGGCTGTAATAAATTACTGTCTATCAATTTTCCCAGCAGGCTCATTAATGGGGATTTGTAATCTTCCAGGTTCAGCAGAGGAAGCAGATCCGGCAGTATTGTTCTTGTCAGTGCCAGTGAATCATCAAGTTCATCCAGGAATTTTCCATTCTTCACTCTTTCACCCCATTGGTACCTGTCCAACAGGGACTTAACAGAATAATCTCCGAATGAAAAATCTTCACCGGCAAAATCAAGTACCGGCGCCTCATTTCTCAGTAAGTCACTGAATAAACGGTAAGCATACACTGTTTTCTGTTGTAGCAGATTTTCCAGTACGGCATATTGCAATTGAATGGTATCATCCAAAGCATCATAAAGGTTGCGCAGGTAATCTGCGGAACCCCTGGTGCGGATAGAACCAAACCGATTGATCAGTTCTTTTTTGGTTTCCAGGTATTTCTTCTGTTTCCAGTTCAGTGAAGCAATGGCCTGTTGAAGATTTCCAAGATCGGTGGAATCAAGATGAACATCCGGAATATGGCTGATGGCCATTTCGCGGATCACACTATCGGCATCCCGCAGATCGCGGAAGAAGAGAGCTGATTTTTTAGTAAATGGTTTTGTTCCTGTCAGCGCAGGGTCTGGTGTAAAAGTATCGAAGAACTGCTGTGCAAAACTGCTGGCAGTTGTGAGGGTATCCCCTTGCATGGCCAGGGCATAACCATTCGCGTCTCTGTATACCAGTTTGGTTCGAAGGGTGCGGCTGCTGCCTGTATCGGTGATCAGTGCATCCCATATTCTGGTACGATCGGGCAGCTCTGTTTTCTTTTTATAGAGATAACGAAAACTGGTATCGGTAAAAAAGGAGGAATTACTCTGCTTTTCAAAGATTGTACTGTCTTTCAGATAGTGATACTTTGAAGACCTGAAAAAAGAGACATAAATTCTTTCACCGGTACTGTCGTTCCTGATCAGTTTATTCCTGAATACGCCGGATTCCAGTAATTGTTGCTCTGTTTTTTCAGCTTCCTGATCAGTACTTCCATACCAGGTACTTTGCGGAATATCGAGTTTTATTTTCTTATCGTCCGGGTACCAACTGCTGGTAACGGAATAATAAAGCAATGAATCACGATGATTCCCGGACTGACCATACTGAAATGGTTTCAATTCAAATGACTGTAAAAACTGCGTCATCACAGGTTGGGCTTGTTTTCCGCGGGCGATCAGACTATAATAAGGTGGTCCCTGAATAATAAAGCGGGTGAGGTACTGTGCTCCTTTTTTCACGGTAAGCCGATTCAAGTGCCGGATATCCCTGATGAAGCAGATAGCGGCGATAGAGCTGGCTGTCGATAAATTCTGAAGCCATGAAACTTTCTTCCATCATGGCCAGGTCAAAACTGTCTTCTCCTGCAAAACTAAAATTGTGTATATCCGTCCTGATCACCCGGTAATGCACACCGTTGGTTTTATCAGCGGCATCATAAATCCAGCTGCCATCATTCCCGATATAGGGCTCATGTGGTAACTGAACCGCAAAACCACCACTGGGCGGACTGTATTTCACCGGACCTGATCCGTTTCCGTTCTTATACTCTTTGAACCGGATACTACTGAAAAAACGATCTGCTTCCGGGCCGTTCTTTACATAATCTGCATTCCCGCTCATTTTGAAAAACACAATCTCAAAAGGAGTGATATAAATCTGGTAACGTTGCAGGTCGCCGCGCCGGGTGCGGTTCAGGATGTCAAATCCTTTGTATCCGTTTCGGGTAACGGCAGTTTTCGAAATAATTTTACCCGGTACATTTTCATAGAGCAGGCTGTCCACTACCCGGTGCACATCATCCGGCCCATGGTTCCACATCCAGGCATTGGTCATGATCCGGGTCACCAGGTAATAACTGCCATTGGCCATATCGGCACATTGTTTCTGGTCCAGTGCAGCATCATCTCCATATTTATAAAATTTACCAGGAATCTCCACTTTATAAAATCCATCTTCTGAAGAATCAGTTCGGAAAATCACCGGCACCCTGATCCTGTCAATCTGTTCTTTTTCCCGACTGGCCCGCTCCCCCATTTTCACAGGCCTGAGCCGGTACCCCATGCGCCGAAGCATTTCAATCACGCCACGGTCACCGGGCAGGTGGGCCGCACCTACACCGACAAATAGAGTGGCGCCACTACGGATAATCGAGTCAATGGATGTTGCCTGTATTTCATTTCGCTTATACAAAAATTTTTCATCGAAGGCAGCGGAGAAGCTATTGTACTTATTGATCGTATCCAGCAGGTCCAGGTTCCCTCTCCGGTAAGCTTCCTGTAATTTATCAGTGGAATAGGCTTCGTCCCAGTCGCCATAACTTCTTTCCTTTTTATTCTTGTCCTTACCTGCATCTTTATAAGCTTCGGCCATCAGGCGCATACTTTCTCCGTAATCTTCCACACCGGTTACTTTTTTACCCCATTTTTTCCCGCATTGGAAAATATACATATCCAGGTATGTATCTTCTTCAAAATCGCTGGATTCGTTTCCATACGAACGATAAAGCAGGTTATTAATAGCGGAAGGGTTACTGTATAAGGCCCTTTCAATTTTCCGGTTATACCGGTAAAATTTCAGGGTATTGATGCCCAGGTAATCAGCCGGTATAGCGGAATAAGATCCATACAATAAGCCCCCCGTTCCGTAAGTACTGTTGCTGATATCATAACGACTCATGTCTTCCTGCCATGTTTCCGGATTAGTTTCCAGTGCCACTACATTGGCGCTGCGGATAGCGTGGTAGAAAGAGTCCGGCAGGTTAAATGCCATCTTATTACTCACATGCATGGTGCCGATGAGGTAAGAAGGTTTTTCTGACCCGGTTTACTGATCTCCCATAACAGGCTGGGGTATTTTTTGAGTTGATATCGGGCTGGGCAGATGCGCCTAACCAGCAAAAGGAAAGAATAAGGATGAGGTGTGGCTTCATATTTACTAATGAGCTCCGGGGGAGCGCTGGTGAACAAATGTAAGATGTGGGGATGTGACAAAAAGCATAAAATTATTTTGAAAACCAATGGTTTGGCAAATTAAATCCCTGCAATACACCCCCTATACCCGCCAGCAGGTATTCCGGGAAACCCGCTTAAAAAATAAACGGGATTTTGCCTGATAATCATGTACCTTTGCACGCTAAAATCACAGTCGTACTGACCAAACCCGGCGCCGTAAGGCCGGCAGAGGATCACCGGTTCTTACCCGGTTTGCGTCATGAGGCCGTTTTTAAACCCCATATACGCATGAAGCTATCCCAATTCCGTTTCGACCTTCCCCTCAACCTGATCGCGCAAAATCCAGCCAAAAGAAGAGAAGACTCCCGAATGATGGTGGTCCACCGCCACACCGGAGAGATTGAGAATAAGTATTTCCGTGATGTGCAGGACTATTTCAATGACAAAGATGTTTTCGTTGTAAATAATACCAAGGTTTTCCCTGCCCGTATGTATGGCCGCAAGGAAAAAACAGGTGCTAAAATCGAAGTATTCCTTTTACGTGAATTGAATAAACCCAATCGCCTTTGGGATGTGATTGTAGACCCGGCCAGGAAAATCCGTGTGGGTAATAAACTTTATTTCGGCGAACAGGAAGACCTGGTAGCGGAAGTTATTGATAATACCACCAGCCGGGGCCGTACGATCCGTTTCCTTTGGGAAGGATCTGAAGAAGAATTCAGAGCTGTATTAGAGCGTCTGGGAGAAACACCCCTGCCCAAGTATATCAAAAGAAAACCCGACGAAGAGGATAAAGAACGTTACCAGACTGTTTATGCCAAGCATGAAGGAGCCGTGGCAGCACCTACGGCCGGACTGCATTTCAGCAAGGAACTGATCAAAAGATTGGAGATCAAAGGCATCCGTTTTGCTGAACTGACCCTGCATACCGGACTTGGCACTTTCCGCCCCATTGAAGTGGAGGATCTCAGCAAACACAAGATGGATGCCGAGTATTATCATATTGATGAAACCTGCTGCAAGATCGTGAACCGGGCCAAGGAATACGGACACCGTATCTGCTCGGTAGGTACCACCACCATGCGTGGCATGGAATCTTCGTTTACTGCACAGAAATTGCTCAAACCCTCCGAAGGCTGGACCAATATTTTCATCCACCCGCCTTATGAGTTTAATATCGCCGATTCTCTGATCACCAATTTTCACCTGCCTAAAACCAGTCTGCTGATCATGACCTGTGCTTTTGCCGGTTATGAATTAGCGATGGAAGCCTACAAGAGAGCTATCAAGGACAAATACCGCTTCTTCAGTTATGGGGATGCGTTGTTGATTATATAAAAGTGGTATTGGGTATTGGATATTAGGTATTGCTTCGCCCGCCGTAACCTAAGAGAAAGGGGATATTAAGATATTTGGATATTGAGATATTTAGTACCCGGAATCCGGCACTTGCTCAAAAAAATAAAAAGCGTCGTTTTGAAAGAATAAACTTCTTGTCAAAACGACGCTTTTGTATTTAAATAATTGGTTCCTTATTTATACTTCAGGTTCAGGGAAATGATATCCGCTTTCAAGCCATTCGTACGGGTATAATGACCATAGCGCAGTTCGAGCATACTCAGTTTCTGGATACCGAATACCCCTTTGGGCGGACTGATTCTGATACCGGCCCCATAGAAATTACTGTTGAACTTCGCGAGGTCATAATTACTGGTATAGAACTGATCAGTCAGCTTGTGAATATTGATCGGGCTGAAATAATCTGCTGCGGTCTGGGTATAATAACGATAAAAAGGGGTGAGTGAAAAGAAAGGATTAATCTTCACTACTGATTCCAATTGAACCGTATGTCCCTTGATTCCCCAGTCATCTGTATAATAACGGTAGAAACTCCTCAAAACAAATTTATCACCCATGAAATAATTGGCCCTGAATCCCAGCGGGATCTTCATCCGCTTATCCGGCAGGTTCTCAATTTTAACAGCGTTGTTATTAAAGTAGACCCGGTGAAAAGGGAGTCCCAGGAAACCCTGCTGCATCACGAGGTCGGCGATAAACATGATCTGTAAACGCTGGTTGATGATCTGCGAATAAGAAAGCGAGCCACTGAACGAATTCCGGGAACGGGAAGCATAATCGTTCTCTTCTTCATCACTCGTACCGCCATTAGCAATCCGGATCTCAATGGGTTCAATATATTTCAGCTTGTCCATATAGGCTTGTGCCCTGGCCGTGAATTCCCCGTTCCGGTTCTTTGTTTTCTGTGAAAAGCTCAGGTTGATACCGAAGGAGGTATAATCAAATTCAGAAGAAAGGGAAAGACCGGCACCAATTGTTGTGCCTTTCTTTTCATTTTCCATGGACCAGTTCACAGATGGATAAATGCGGGTATCGGCACTGGAAGCGGATGAAATGGTATTGGGATCTACTTTGTCAGATGAGGCAGATGTATAATGATCAATACCCACTTCCACATCAAAATTGTGTTTGCGGTCTTTTTTGTCCCATTTGTAAAACTTCACATCAATGCTGTTGGCAATATCTGTTAGTTTTTCGGTGCCTGATCCTCCGGTGACTACCGAATTATTTCCGTCCTGCTTATAATAACTGGAGACCAGGTTGGCCTCTTCAAAGCTCAGCTTGCGGCTCTTGTAGCTGCTGCTGTCCTTGGTCGTTTGGGCGAAGGAGGCGAAAAACATAAGAAAAATCCCTGCGACAGATAAACAAATTCTTTTCATTCAAGTTGGTGTTGGTGATGAGGAAAATTAATTACAGCCGCAGCCTCCGCCGGTTTTGCCACCATTGGCTCCGGAAGCTCCCTCCCGGTAAGTCTGGAAACTCATTTCTGTTTTTTCCACCTTGCGGGCGCTAAGGGTCATCTCCGCATCATTGATTTTGTTTTTCTGGTACTCCTTTACGGTAGTACAGGAACCGGCCCCCAGTGTGGCTGTAATGGCCACTGCTGCCACCAGGGTTTTTGCTTTTGCCTGCTTCATTGTAGATTGATGTTTTTGGATGTATAGATTTTGTCGTTTTCGTCGATGATAATACAAGCCAGTCCACGCACCTGATTGACCAGGTCCAACCCCACACTGATCCCCATGATCATGACCGGGGTAGCCATGGCGTCTGCGATTTCTGCATTCGGGCTCATGATGGTTACACTCTTGATTCCTTGAACCGGCAATCCGGTTTTGGGATCAATGGTATGTGAGAATCGCTTCCCATCAATGAGCACGAACTTTTCATAGTTGCCGGAAGTGGCAACTGCCATATCAGTGATATCAAGATAAGAGAATGGATGTTTTGCCGAACCCGGATCAGCAATACCGATGGTCCAGGGTTTTCCGTTGGGCTGATGCCCCCAAACGGTCAGGTCACCGGCCGCATTGACTACCCCGCTTTTTACACCTCTTTGTATCAGGAGTCGCCTGGCCATTTCTGCTGCATAACCTTTTCCGATTCCGCCAAAACCAATGCGCATACCGGCTTCTTTCAAAAAGACGGTTCCCTTTTTTTCATCCAGAATCACATTCCGGTAATTGATCAGTCTGACCATCCGGGCAGCTGTTTCTGCATCGGGCAGCGCCTTCATTTCCTGGTCAAAATTCCAGAGACGTTTATCCACTGAACCATAGGTAATATCAAAAGCACCCTGCGTGAGCCGTGAAATAATTTTAGAATGGCTGATCAGATCAAATACTTCCTGATCTACTTTAACCGGTCGGTCCCCTGCATATTGATTGATCTGATTAGTCTGGCTGGAGGGGTCAAAAGTGGTGAGCAGTTTTTCTATCCTTCGGATCTCTTCCACTGCTGCATCAATATGCTGATTGGCTGGCTCTTCATCATCACCCACCACAGATATTTCAAAACGGTTGCCCATTAATTTGAGCACCCGCTTGCAGACCTGGCTGGTATGTGGCTGGGTCTCAGTTTCGGGCATTCCGGTATTGATTGATCTGGCTGATTAATTCGGAGCAGTTAAGATCAGGATATCCTTCCCAGACTTTTAATTTCTTTCCATCAGCATCCAGCAATATAGTCATTGGAAATATACCTGTAGGATTATAAAGATCAGCCAGCTTCTCGTTTTTCTCTTGCTGGCTTTTGGAAAGCTGGTTCTTTTTTAAACGGGGGAAATCGGCTTTCAGTAATACAAGTGAAGTATCAGCGAAACCGGTAAATTCCGTAGTTTCCAATACTTCCTTGCGGAACCTGATACAGGGAACACACCAGTCTGACCCGGAAAATTCAAGTAAAATCAGCCGATGCTGATCTTTTGCTTTTGTTTGGCGGTATCAAAATCGCTTTCCCATCCGATAAATGGAATGGCAAATAACATCAATATAGGGAGTGCATAGATCTTCATAATTGGTATGATGGCGCTCTAAAGCTAACGGTTGCCTATGGTCTATAATTGTGATTAAAATCACATTAACAAATGATTAGATATGTTCCGCAGTCAATGTAAGATTTTTCAGGAACAATAAAACTGATCTTACCCCAGGTTGATAGAAAGTTTTATGGTAAATAATCAATCGGCAGTGCATTGGCCATTTTTTCATTCCAGGCCCAGTAGCCATAGGTAACAAAATCCTGTGGATTATAGTAATTGCCAAAGCGATTCACAACGATCGAACTCCCGCCAAAAAGGGTGACCATTGAACGGCGGTAATCCCTTTTGCGGGACAGGTGCTGATCCATCAGGTATTCGTTTTCTTCGAGCGCTTTTAAATAAGTTACTTCGACATAGTCAGGAAACTGAAATTCCAGCAAGGCTGTATCCCTGGCAATGATCAGGCTATCTGCAGAGAGCTTCCAATCACTGTAGGTATCCAGTTGATCCGGCTGCAACATCACTTTACGATAGTACACTGCGGAATCAGCATCAATACCCGGTGTTGAGATACCCGGGCCTAATACAATCACTCCTTTTTCATCCTTCATCTGATTCATCGCTTTTCGGTATACTTCTTTTACTCTTTGCTTTTCAGTATTTGGGTTTCTTTGCACCCTTCTGATTTCAAAACCCTCTGTCGATAATTGATTGCTGTATAAGGCCCGCATAAAATGCATCACCGATCCCTGATAGGCTTTCCGGCGGTTTTCTTCTTTTCTGGCCATCGCTTTATTTCCTTTGCCACCGATTTCTTCAAAAAGAGAATACCCCAGGTAATAAGTAGTCCCTAAAGTAAAATTCAGTTCAAATTCTTCCAGCTGAAAACTGATCCGGTAACCCAGCAGATCGTTCTCAACCAGTATTGGTTCATCAGCAAAAGCCTTCAGTCTTTTTGATTTTTTATAATAGCGGAAGCGTATGGCTTTTGTATTGAGCATCCTGCAACGGTCGGCCTGTGGCATTGTTCCCAGGAAATTATCAATGAATACCTGTCCCCACTGATCCCAATTATCTTCACTATAGGGTTCAGCCAATACCAATTCCAGTTCCCGGGCCTTCACCTGTAAGCTGACATTTATTTCAAGGGGTAATTGTCCGTCCTGAATCACCCGGATATAGGTTTGATAACCGATAAAGGACACAATCAGTTCATGTTTTCCCCTGGGAATACCTGATAAAACAAAACTGCCATCCGCACCGGAAACGGTACCCAGAGAGGAGCCCGAAATAAATATGCTGCAACCGGTCAGCGGGGTACCGGTACTACCATCTGTCACCTTTCCCTTCACCTGTTGCTGAGCGTAAACTGTGGAAGAGAAAAAGAGGCTGATAAAAAAAATCCGCATGCTGAACATGCGGACAATTTACTGAATTATTATTTCAGAAAGATTTATTCCAATCCAAACATTCCCCTGTTCAGTTGTTGCAGTATCTGAACTTTATAGGTGGCCGGAACCAGCAGAGAAATATTATGCGGACTTCCTCCATAAGAAACCATCCGAACGGGAATATTCATGATGGAGCCGAATAATTTCTTCACCATATCTTGAGTTTGGGCAATCTGGTTCCCTACTACAGAAATGATGGTCTGGTCTTTATCCATTTCCACCGTACCAAATGGTTCGAGTTCCCTGAGTATTTTATCCAGATTGCTGTCACTGTCGATCGTCAGTGATACCGCTACTTCGGAGGTAGTGATCATATCGATCGGGGTGCGGTATTTTTCGAATACTTCAAAAATCTTGCGCAGAAAACCATAGGCCAGTAACATCCGGCTGCTCTTGATCCGGATAGCCGTGATATTGTCCTTTGCTGCTACAGCTTTTACGCCTACGGAACCCGCTTCGCCAGTGATGGTCGTCCCCTTTGCATCGGGCTGCATGGTGTTCAGCAGTTTCACCGGAATATTATACAATTGGGCCGGCCAGATAGAAGCCGGGTGCAGGATCTTGGCACCGAAATAAGCCAGCTCTGCCGCTTCATCAAAACTCATCTGTTCCACCGGAACGGTTTTCTTCACAATCCGGGGATCATTATTGTGCATCCCGTCAATATCGGTCCATATTTCACAAACAGAAGCATTGATAGCTGCGGCGATCAGTGAAGCAGAATAATCGCTTCCTCCCCTTTTCAGATTGTCCACTTCCCCGCGGGCATTGCGACAGATATAACCCTGGGTTACAAATATTTTTTTATCCTGATGTTCTTTCAGCAATTGCGAGAGTTTTACTTTGATGCTACCGATCTGCGGTTCATCATACTGGTCAATGGACATAAACTCCAGTGCCGGTAATAACTGATGTGGGGTACCCTGCTCTTCGAGGTAGGTACAGAAAAGTTTGGTAGACAACAATTCACCCTGTGCCAGGATGTCCTTGCTCAGGGCTTCGCTGAATGAAATCCGAAGGATGATATTCAGGAATTCGAAAATGCTCGGCAATAATGGCTTTGGCCTTTGCGACTGCCTCTTCTTTTTTTACCAGTTCACTGATGAAAGCCTGGTAATGAGCCTCCAGTTTATCAATGCTTTGTTTGGCTCCCTGGCGATCGCCACGGGCGATAAAATCCCCGCTTTCCACCAGGGCATTGGTGGTGCCTGACAGCGCTGATAAAACCACAATCACCGGTTCTGTTTCCTTACTCACCAGTGAAACGATGTGGTGCATTCTTTCCGGCTTACCCACACTGGTGCCGCCAAACTTCATGATCTTCATGTTTGTCCCCCCTCCCATAAATTTAAAGGATGAATAAATAAGCAAGCAACCCGGCTGGAGGCCGGGTTGCAAAGATAATACTGTTTATGGAATCTATGCCTTAGTACCGATGATCAAAGTGTGGTATAAAAGTATTTTGCCTTGTTATAGGAAGCCGTTCCTCCCGTAGTGGAATAAGTATGACTGACCGGATATCCGTCGGCCCTGTATTGGTAGGTATAAGTATCCTGATATATTGGATTAAAGGGTTCCTTGTACTGTATCTGCAGTGCATTGGAAGGCTGGTTTGACCATACTTCAAAATAAGGGGATTCAAAAACCGGATAACGAAGCTTGATAATCTTTCCAAGCGGATTGAATTTGTTATCGTAGGTTACCTGGGCAGACTCATAAGCCCCATTACCACTGAGCAGGGTCTGAGAAGTGATATTTCCAAGGGTTTGTGTAAAAGCGTACACACCGGTATCCCTGGTATTGAGCACATAGTTGCCGCCAATGAAATTATAATTAGCCTCATACCTGTTCACCGTGCCACCCGATACCTGGAATTTGTTGACAACAGCCCCGAAGTTTGTACCAGAGATGATATCAATAAAAATAGCTGAATCCTGACTGATAAATCCATTCGCATACAAATTATGCACTGTGGTTTGTGTATGATTGCGTACCAGCCCAAAATAATACTTTTCTTCATACACATACTTGAACGGGAGTGTATCATTCCCCTGATAGGAGAATGTAAATACGGTAGTATCATCCGGACTGCTTATACCTTTGAAGCGGGAGAACATCGTTGTCAGTCTTTTTTGTGCATCATATTGAAAGCTTAGCCACTGCAGGGTATCAGTTCCCGGAGCAAGGGTCGTATCAAAAACATTCGCCCGTATCAGGTAACTGCTGTCGGCAGCGGTTGGGTTGTTGATACTCCAGTCAACCTCCCGCTGACAGGAAACAAGGGCCATGGAAAAACTGATGATTGCTGCAATTGCAAAAAGAAATGATTTCATTGCTATATTTTTATTGTACCCTGGGAATGGAAAATTTTTGAGAAAGGGAATGTAAATCATCCACTACCTGATGGAGTAAAGGTAAGCCTTCTACCCTTCTTTTTGCCTCGTATTCCCTCTCCGGATCACCAGGCACCAGTACTTTATCTTGTCCCGGAACTGTCTTTGCATTTCTGAATCCCTGTATCCAATGATCCATGGCATTTTTAAAATCATCGGCCGGACGAAAAGCATCTACCCGCATGGCACCCAGGAAATGACCAATTCCCTTTTCCGGGTTGCTGTGCCGGCATTGGTACATACGCAGGAAAGGGTGGTACCCAGGGCGCATAATTGGCACCACTCAATAAGGCTGAAAAAATATCAACGATTGCCCCCAATGCATAACCCTTATGACTGCCATGTTCACGATCGCCACCCAATGGTAATAAGGCCCCGCCTTTTTTGAGAATATTGGCATCATTGGTGGGAAGACCATCTTTATCCTGTACCCATCCATCCGGCGTATCGGTACTTTTTCTTTGTAATATTTCCAGCTTGCCATTGGCGGCGGTAGTGGTGGCCAGATCGGCTACAAATGCCGGTTCCTTTCCGGCCGGTGCTGCAACACAAATGGGATTTGTGCCCAGCATTTTATCTATGGAAAAAGTAGGGGCCACCAGCGGACTGGCATTGGTCATGGCGATGCCGATCATATCATGTTCCAATGCCATCATGGCATGGTGAGCGGCAATTCCAAAATGATTACTGTGTTGTACACTCACCCAACCTGTGCCGCATTGCCTTGCTTTTTCAATGGCCACCTGCATAGCAAAGGGGGCTACCACCAAACCCAATCCGCTATCTCCATCCACTACGGCAGTGGAAGGCGTTTCATGAATGATTTTAATATCGGGAGTCGCATTCACTCTTTTTACTTCCCATAAACGCACATAACCACTGAGCCTGGCCACCCCATGCGAATCAATCCCGCGGAGATCAGCTGATAAAAGGGCCCTGGTAGCCGTCATCGCATGTGCTTCGGAGCAACCGATTTTTTCAAATACGGATCGGGTGAACTCAAATATTTTATCGTAGGGGAATAGTTGTTCAGACATGCGCAAATATAATCCGGAAAAGCAAAGCCCCGTTAGTACGGGGCTTCTATTCGTTCTGCATCGGATGATAATCAGAATGGCAGATCATCCACCGGTTCAGTGATTTCATTAGCAGCAGGAACATGTCCACCACCACTCATGGCATTGGATGCATTGGAAGGCTGCTGGTAGGCAGATCCGCCACCACTGTTATCATTTTTACTACCCAGTAACTGTACTTCGCGGACACGAAGGGAAAGGGAAGCGCCGGGTGTACCATCGTTGCGCTGGAAGGATCTTGCCTCGGGCTGACCCTCCACAAAAACCTGGGTACCCTTGGTCAGGTATTGGGCCACTGCAGTACGATCGCTCCAATAGGCGCAATCCACCCAAATGGTTTTTTCCTGCAAATTACCCTGACTGTCTTTGTACTTTTCTGAATGTGCCACCGTGAAGTTCATCACATTCTTTCCGTTTACGGTGTTCACGGTACAATCTTTACCCAAACGACCGATTACCTGCATTTTAATCATAGTGCTCAATTTTAAGTGACGTAATTATGTTAGGGATGCAATTTAAAACTTTTCCGGAAAATAAACTAAAGGATTTAGTAAATCGGGAAAGGCTGTGGATAAATGGCTAGTGACTAGAGGCGAGTGGCAAGTGGGGAGTGGCTAGTAGGGCTCGTAAATTGGGACGAGAGCTGTTGACTCCCGACTCTCGACTCTCGACTCATGACTTACGGCTTCTCTCTCCCCTTTAGGGGCCGGGGGCGACTATCGACTAATGACTAACGACTTCTCTCTTCTCCCCTTTAGGGGCCGGGGCGACTATCGACCAATGACTAACGACTTCCCTACTCCCTCGCCGAAGCCGCATCCACATTCCTGCCAAAGAATATGGCATTCATGAAGAGTTTGCTGCCACCCAGCCAGAAGGCCCTGAAATTGGGATTGTCGGCAATATTAATGACCCGGCCACTGCCCACAACCGAAACAATGACGGCTGCTGAATTTTTAACGGCATCCTGGTTTTCCTTACTCATCCATCCGCTTTGCAGGGGTTTGGCACCGTAATAAAATGGAGAAGCATATGGGTTCTTACTTTTCTCGAGATAGACTTTATTGGCTTTAAAAAGACTGATCGTTTTCTGTGTATAGCCATAGGCAAGTGGATGACTTAAATCCGCTTCTGCCCCCAGAATCACCCCATTCATTTGCTGTGCCCCATCCACCTGTTCACGTTGTGTATAGGATAATTTCTGGGTACTGTCAGTGGGAGATTTTACCCGCTTCAGTTTTAAATCAGTGATCCCGTTCTGTGATGCCCAACTCACCGCTTCTTCGGTGAGAATAAGGGTACCACCCGATTGCACCCATGATTTCAGTTTCTCTTTATTCAGATCTGCATAATTCCCTCCCACCATGATCAGGGTATTGTATTTATTCAATTCAATGCGATTGAATACTACAGGCTCCAGATGAGAAGCGGGAATATTCATCCGCTGATCCAGCAGGTGCCAGATCTCTCCGGCATCGGTGGCATTCACACCCGCGCCTGCAATCATAGCAATGGATGGTTTTGAAATAACCTGCATCTTTCCGGATCCCGGATCACTGCCATTGATGGCATTGCCACTGGTCATGGCATAAGTTTGCAAACCATATTTAGTAGTAACGGCCGATACCATGGCATGAATCTGATCACTGCTGTAGGATTGCATACTAACAGGAACCAACAGGGATCCATAACCAAATTTCCGGGTCTGTCCTTCGATGGGTATTTCCATCGGATTACTTACCACTTTTACGGTCAGCTGTTTGCTGAGTAATTCATAAAGGGCAGCAGGGGCAAAATAATCCGTCCACTCAATCAGGTAACCAATATTGGAACGGCTGGCAGGCAGTTTGCCCCAGGCAAATTCAACAGACTCCAGTTTTTTACCCATACTGACTGTGGCAGGTGCCGTGATCGCTGTATGCGGAAGCCCGAATGCCAACGGCAGATTCCAGGCTGTAATATCATAGAATAAACTATCCTTATACTCGGGTACATTTTCAAAAATACCCTTGATCAATTGTCTTTGCGGCTGATTGAGTGATACCACAAAGGCCTTCCCTTTTTCATATTGATTACCGGGATTAGTTTCTCCCAGTTCATTCACCACAATCTGGTGACGCAGTAACATCTCAGCAAAAATCTTTGTACGGGCCACATCATTCTTATCACCAAAAATATAAGCACTCACGCCGCCGGGTTCCGGCTGGGTGGATTGTTTATAAAAGTCTCTTTGAAAATTCAGGAACTCTTTTCGCAATTCCTTTGCACCCTGTAAAGTGGAGAGCGTGGTTACAAACTGATTGCGGATGGTAAAAGGAAAACTCAGGAGCCCATTGGATGTTTGTTGCAAATGTCCCCGGGAAGAAGCCTGTTCAAACAATATACCGATACAACCCTGCACATCGGGATAGGTGGATCCTTTGCCATAATAAAAATCATCATAATTTTCTTTAGTAAAATACAGTGAACCGATTCTGTCAAGAAATGCCGCATGGTACTTAGCCAGTTTGCCGGTGAGTTCCTGGTTTTTGGCCGGTGTTAAAGGATTTACTCTTGATGGCACACCGGGCTGAAAAAAGAAAGTGGCATTACTTCCCTGCTCATGATGATCAGTCAGGATATTCGGTTTCCATTTCTGGAACCAGGCTACACGATTCTGGCTTTCCACATGCACGGTGGGCAACCAGTCGCGGTTCAGGTCAAACCAGTAATGATTAAATCGGCCACCGGGCCACACTTCATTGAATTCTCTTGAACTGGGATCACTCACCAGGTTCTTGCTCTTGTGCTGATTGGCCCAGGTGGAAAAACGTTGTAATCCATCCGGGTTAAATGAGGGATCGAACAGAATCACGGTGTTCTCCAGTAATTCATCAATGGCCTTGCCTTGTGCGGCTGCCAGGTAATAGGCACTGAGTAAAGCGGCATTGGCTCCGCTGGGTTCATTGCCATGGATGGAGTGACCGATCCAAACGACTATCGGCATTTGATCTACATTGAGGGAAGCAGACTGCGATGGATCGGTGAGTTTAATATGTTCCAGTCTGATTTCTTCCAGCCGTTGGTGATTGCGGGGAGACGTGATGATGAGTAAAACCTGTGGCCTGTCCTCATAGGTAAAACCCATGGTTTCCATTTTTATTCTTTGTGGGGCAGCGGCCGCCAAGGCTTTCATATAATTCACCAGGCGGTCATGGGTTACATGCCACTCACCCACTTCGTGGTAAACAATTTCTTTGGGTTTGGGTATATAGGTACTGTAACTGACTGAATCAGGTAAATAGTAGTTTAATGTCTGGGCAGGGAGGAATTGATGGATGCCGAAAACAGAACAAAAAAGGACAAGCAGTTTTTTCATAAATGCTGATTGATTTATGGGGGAAGTTAAGGAATCGGGGGGAAATATTTGAGGAAGGCTTAACCGCAAAGACGCAATGACGCGAGGGGGATTCTCTTTTTTCAAATTTGCCATTACGTTTGCATATTCTTAGCGACTTTGCGTCTTAGCGGTTAAACATTCTTACTGTAATCCCCACTGCATTTCCATTTGAAAAAAACAGGCCCCGTTTAATATTTGCTAATTTGTTAATATTAGCTACCCCCGCAATAATAAACACTCAGTCACGTATTAATCTCATTCATACCAATGCCATGAAAAAAATAATCCGGATTTTTCTGTTCATCAGTTTATTGGCTGCCTGCAGTACACCTAAAAAAGCAGTCCTTACTCAAAAAGATCTGCCACGGGTGAGTGATAGCTTGTACCAGGCAGATCAGGCCACTGCTAAAATTCGGCCGGTTGATAGTGCCGCCGCGGCATTTCAAAGAGTGATCCGTTCTAACTTTTCATCGGTGGAAGAGATTTTCAGAAAATTCGGTTTTCCGGGATACGACCTGGTAGGCGCCCAATATTCTGACAAGTATTTTACTTTGGTACAACACAGTGATTTTAATGTCAGCTTTCAACTGGAAGTGCTGAAAGACATGCAGCAAAAAGTGGAGGCCAAAAATGCCACCGGACAAAATTTTGCCTATCTCACCGATCGCACCGAACTCAACCAGGGCCGTCCACAGATATACGGCACACAGGTGCTGATGAGTGCGAATACAAAACTCAAACCCTGTATAGATAGTATCAACCTCGACAAACGCCGACTCTCCGTTGGATTAGGTCCCATACAGGAATACATTGATCAATGTAATGCCGTTTTCTTTCAGCTAAATCCGCAGGAGAAAAATAAGCCCGGCGGGAATTGATGGTTGCTGGATAAACCAGCGGCAGTACAACAATTATTTTACCACAAAGAACTCAAAGGGTTTACACTAAGGGCCACAAAGTTTTTTTCAGGCAACGATGAATATAAAAGTGGTTCTTTGCTATATTTCAAAGGGAAAAATTATATCAGGCGGGAATTGATGGTAGCTGAATAAATCAGCCGTACTGCATCAACTATTTTACCACAAAGGGTTCAAAGGTTTTACAGAAAGGGCACAAAGCATAATCTTTAGCAGCTGTGTCATACATTCTACTTTCCTCAAATGATTTTTTTCAAATATATTTACCCTTTACACGATGCCTGCCGTTTCATAAAATGTATGATTACTCATGAGTCTGACCGAACAACAACGGCTATTAATATCCGAACATAATAAGAACTGGAAAAAATGGGGGCCCTATTTGTCCGAAAGACAATGGAGCACCATTCGCGAAGATTATAGCCGCGAAGGCAATGCCTGGGGTTTTATCAACCACGACCTTGCCCGCAGCTATGCTTATCGCTGGGGTGAAGACGGGATCGCCGGCTTTTGCGATGCCGACCAGGTGCTTTGTCTGGCACCGGTATTCTGGAACGGGAAGGATAGCATCCTGAAAGAAAGATTATTTGGTCTCACTAATAACGAAGGCAATCATGGTGAGGATGTGAAGGAAATCTATTATCATCTCTTATCCTCCCCCACCCATTCCTATTGCCAGTACCTGTATAAATACCCGCAAAGCCCTTTTCCTTATGAAGATCTGTTGGTAAAAAATCAACGCGACCGGCTTCAACCCGAATTTGAATTGGCCGATACCGGTATCTTCAGTGAAAACCGCTACTTCGATTGCATGATTGAATATGCAAAGGCCGGTATCAATGATATACTACTGAAGATAACAGTCATCAACCGAGGACCTGATGCAGCGGAAATCCATGTGCTGCCGCATCTCTGGTACAGGAATTTCTGGCGACACAATAAAAGATTTACAAAGCCGGTGATCAAAGCGCCAAATCCCGGTTGTATTCATGCCCTATCAGCACGTAATGGCAGTTTCTTTTTATACCATGAAGGAGGTGAACAACTATTTTGCGATAATGAAACCAATACCGCCAGGATCTTTCACCGGCCCAATGAAACGGACTATGTAAAAGATGGTATCAATAATTATGTCGTGAATGGAAAGCCGGCTGTTAATCCCGGCATGGAAGGCACAAAGTCAGCCATTCATTGGAAGGCAACATTGAAAGCGGGTGAGCAACAGGTTTTCAGGGTCAGGCTAAGTAAGGCCGAACTGAATACTCCCTGGGATCATTTTGATCAGGTATTTCTGGACAGAAGAACTGAAACCCAGGCCTACTATGATTCCATTATACCGGAAGCTGCTAGTGGAACACAAAAAGATTTGTTGAGAAGTTCTTTCAGTGGTTTACTCTGGACCAAACAGTTTTATTACCACGATGTATTCAAATGGTTATTTGGTGAACCCGGGGATACAGCACCGCCACGTAATCATCGGCGTAATTATGACTGGCAGCACCTTACGGCCCGCAATATTATTTCCATGCCCGATAAATGGGAGTATCCCTGGTTTGCGGCCTGGGACCTGGCTTTTCATGCCGCATCCTTTGTGCATATTGACCCGGATTTTGCGAAAGAACAACTCCTGCTGGTGCTCCGCGAATATTATATGCACCCCAACGGACAGATTCCTGCCTATGAATGGAATTTCAGTGATGTGAATCCGCCCGTCCATGCCTGGGCGGTTTGGGAAGTATTTGAAACCGACCGGAAAAAAACCGGGGAAGCCGATTGGGATTTTCTCGAAAGGGCTTTTCAGAAATTGCTGATGAATTTTACCTGGTGGGTGAATCAGAAGGATGAGAACGGAACCGATGTATTTGAAGGAGGATTCCTGGGACTGGATAATATCGGCGTATTTGATCGTAACTCCATGCCCCCCGGAATCAAAAAATTACAACAGGCCGATGCCACCAGCTGGATGGCCATGTATGCCATCAATATGCTTCGGATATCATTGGAACTGGCCCAGCACAATAAGGCCTATGAAGAATCTGCCGCTAAATTCTTCAGGCATTATCTCAATATCGGATGGGCCATGCACCATATGGGTAAAAAAGATATTTCCTTATGGGATGAGGAAGATGCCTTCTACTATGATGCCGTTCAGTTTGAAGACGGAACCAGTCAGCGGTTGAAAGTAAGATCGCTGGTAGGTATCATTCCCCTGCTGGCGGTAGAAATCATGCATACCAATATGTTTGAGAAGCTGCATGAATTCAATACCCGTTTACAGGTGATCAAACTCACTCGTCCGGACCTCACCAGGGTGATCAGCGATATTGAAGACCGAAATGATGATGGGCAATACCTTTTTGCCATCATGGTGGGTGATCGCCTGGAGCATTTACTCAAAAGACTGCTGGATGAAAAAGAGTTTTTGTCGGACTATGGCATCCGCTCTCTTTCCAAACATTATGAAGACCATCCCTATGTATTCTCTTATGCGGAAAAAGAGTATAGTATCCGTTACGAACCCGGGGAAAGCAGCAGTTCCATGTTTGGAGGTAATTCCAACTGGCGGGGACCGATCTGGTTTCCTTTGAATTACCTGATCATCACTTCCCTGCGGAAGTACTATGATTATTATGGAGATAATTTTCAGATTGAATTCCCGACCGGCTCCGGTAAAAAAATAAACCTGAAGGAAGTGGCCAATGAACTCACCCGTCGCTTATTAAACCTTTTTGAAAAAGATGACGAGGGCCGCTATAATTACCTTCCTGCTGACCAACCCATTTGGACAGATCCTGCTTTCCAGAAATATCAGCAATTCTTTGAGTATTTCCATGGTGATACCGGTCAGGGACTCGGTGCCTCCCACCAAACCGGCTGGACGGCATTAATTGCGAATCTGATATTGGAGATGGAGGGGTGAGTTGCTGGTGTATGCCAGAATCTTGATTGCTGTATTATTCTAATGACAATTTGGATTTTATACAACTAATTCGCGGGCTTTCAACAAATTCACAATTTTGAAAAAAGGAGCGAATAGCATAAATTTAAGAGTTACCTGCGATGCCTTTAGCACAGTAAGTTTCAGACCTCATCCCCTCTTAGCTCACTTAATTGACAGTTGACAAGTTCACTATACCAAAAAGGGTGCTAAAGGATGGCTGGAATTGGATCTTGGCTCAAAATATTGACAGAAGCGTGTTAACCCTGAAGTTTACCATTTCATGGGAGCTTCACCGCAGGTAACATTGGGTTTGGCGCTAGCCGCCTGCGTGCCCGCTCGGCCTTTAACAGCTAAAGGAATGTTGTAGGCCTGCGCGGTGAGTTTTCCTAAATTTGTGCGGCCAGCGCCAAGCCCTGATCGTTAGCGGCTATAATATGAGACTCTCGATACTATCCATATTAACTTTGCTTGGATCATTTGTGTATTCCCAAACTATTAATTCTTTAAAGACGGACAAGGAAGTATCCACATTTTACAAAAAACATTTTAGGGAGCTTAGAGAGCTTCAGTTAAATGCAATTTTTAAAATTGGTAAGAATTTACGGTATATCGACTCCATAAAGGCAAAGCCCTGGTATAAGGAAGATTTTAATAATGACGGCGAAACTGATTTACTGCTAACGGGAAGATTTGATACTGATCAAGGACTTGAAGATAAAGCCTATGTAATCTTATCAGACCCCACTAGGAAATACAATTTAGTAGACCTGATACTTAAAGATAGGCGATCAATCATGCCAATCGTGACTATCGCTAAAAAAGATAATGAACCCATAATTATTTTACAACAAGCGGTAGACTATGACTTTAATAAAAAATATTCGCATTTTATTAAAGTCCCAATTTCATACGAAACATACGGACTTTCAATTCAGTGGCTTGATACTTTAGTTTTCAGGATTGGTCGATTTGTCAATTACAATTCTAATGAAGCTAATAGAAGAATTACACAAATAAATTATTACTCATTTCCCTGTTTTGGGACCTGCCCAGTTTTTCAATTTAATGTTGACGCCTTAGGCAATGCAGAGTTAAACTCAATTAAGTATAACGCTAATTTAGAAGGAAAATATTCTACCGAACTATCTCCTCAAAGTCTTAAAAATTTGATATGGTTTATTAATTATTTGGACATCCCAAAATTAGACACCAGCTATTCTGTCGGTTGGACGGATGATGCGACAGCAATCCTTGAAGTGCAATATGAGGACAAAACGACGAAAAGCATCATGGACTACGGAAAAATAGGAACGTATAGCCTTATTGGTCTTTATAGCTTTATAGATAATCTAAGATTTCGTGAAAATTGGAAAAAGAAAAACAGCCGCTAAAATGGGGTTTTCTGCTATGCTAGCTTGACGAATAAATCCTGATCGTCCTGATTCGCTACTCACCTGCAGTTCTGGCTGACCGACTAAATCTCAGCTGCATATCGTAACTTCATCTTCAGTAATTCTATGGGCTACTGCCCAAACTGACGGAACACAGAATACCAGCACAGCAGAAAGCCCTGCACGTTATATACCCTCCTTCAATCAGCAAATAGCTCGAAGGCACATTCACCTAAATAAGTATATACTAAACAATTAAAATGAAACCCTCTGCTTTAAAACCGATTTTGCTTATCATATCCCTGATCCCAATTACTATATCCTGCAGCACTAAAAAAATAGAGACAAAACTCATCCGGTCCCTTGAACGAAATTGTCCCGGGGATACCTGTACCGTTAATCTGAGCGACCTCACTGACTTCGACTGGGAAAAGATGTACCTATTCGACGACTGGGCAAGTCCGGAGAAAATCTCTGCAGCAACAGGAATTGACTATAAGAAAGGCGGTCAATTCCCTAACGGATTTCGTAAAATGATCTTCCTAAACGCCAGAAAAATTGTACATGAAGAGGAATACGGGGATAATGGAAATGAAAAGTCTTCCATCAGTATTGGTTACCCGATTGACCTTTCCAGTTATTCCGAATTGACAAGGGGTTACTCGAACACAAACAGTTTTATAACCAGGGATCAGGCGATATATCATGTAAAAAAAACAAAAAAAAGGGCAGTTGTAATTCCTGCTATAGATATGAACTTATGCCCCAGGCCAATTCCGGAAAAATATTAATTTACTAACTTTACTCATCTGTAATCAGGGCTAACTAATAATTGGATATCATCACAGCAGCAATCCCTCCCCCTAGTATATAAACCTGTATGACCTTTCTGCAAAAAATATCCGCTTACTCTCTCGGCCTGAACACCGAAAAGGATCTTCCCGGCCTTGCCATCACCGGACTTGAAGAGGATTATGATTCCGAATCGCTTAGAATCCTGGCTGGTTTACATCCAACGGATACCCCATTTAAATTGAATGATTACTTCACCAGAACGCTGAAAGAACTTCAGATAACAATGCCCGAAGGAAAGGAAGCTGTAATACAGGTGGTTGCCTATTATGCCAGTGCCATCGTCGAAAAAAAGACAGACACCTATGTGGAGTTCGGAAAGCTGATTGACATTATCAATAAGACGCCCTTTCATTGTGCAGACATAGGACTCTTACACTGCTATGCAGACTATATTTCCATTTGGGAAGAAAAGATGGGCGGTCTGGATTTCCATACAAAGGCGGGAATTACAAGTGAAAAATATATTGAAATAACAGAAGAAAGTATCCGGCAACAACTAATAAAATGGCTGGAAGTATGAAATTCACCAACTCCCTCGATACTTTAGCCATCATCGTCACCTGGGCTGTTACGATTCTATTTATTATTATTATCGGTATACAGGTTACTGAACTAATCCGTGAGTTCTCCGGCCTTTCCGTTTTCGTTATTGCCTTGCTGCTCCTAACCTGGGTGATCGCTTATGCTTTGCGGCCAATCAGCTATAGCATCACCGATAAATCAGTAATCATTCACCGGCTCCTGTCCGATAAGACAATTGCAAGAAACAATATCAAATCCGTTGAGTTATTTATTAACGGGGAGCTGAACTTTGCCGTCCGAACCTTTGGCGTCGGCGGACTCTTTGGGTATTTCGGTAAATTCTTCAAAGGCAGTATCGGCAACATGAACTGGTATGCCACCCGCAGAAATAAAATCGTGCTGATCCGCACCTATGAGAGCGAGAATATTGTAGTAACCCCTGACGACTATCAAAATTTTATGAGGGAATTAACGGCAACGGCTTCCAGTTAAAAGTAATAAAAGCGTTGATTAATAATCTGCAAAACAGGTAGCATTAATATCGCTGCTGTATTTTTCTTATATTCAATAATCAGACAGATTAACTGTATTCACGGATGATTATACAATTAACCATGAGTAAAACAAACCGGTTGCTCAGCACCCTGCTCTCATTCATCCTGCTCAGCCTGATTACACATCCCATATCAGGCCAAACAAAAAATGACTGCCCGCCGGGCACCGTCAAAGAAATACTTTCCTTAACCAATACCGATTACAGTGATCTGGCTTTTTTAAAACCCCTGTTGAAAGACAAAAAAGTGGTACTGCTGGGTGAAAGTTCCCATGGCATCGGCGATTACTATGCCCTCAAGGCAAGACTAATCCGCTACCTGCACCAGGAATGCGGCTTCCGGGTGCTATCACTGGAAAGCGGTATCGCTGATATTTTTTTGGAATACCAGCTAACAGACAGCCTCAGTCCAGTCCGCCTCCGCAATAATACGGTCTATGGGAATTTTCAATGCAAAGAAATCCTCCCGCTCTTCGAATACATCAAAGAAACCCGATCAAGTAACAGTCCGCTTATTTACAGCGGCTTTGATTCCCAGAATTTTTCAGCTTCCCTCCGATTATTGCAAAAGATCATGCACGATATCAAGGGACCAACCGGCGACAGTGTACTAAAAAATCTCAATCTCTATTACCGGATCCCCTCCCTGCTCTGGCAGGAGGACAGAAGTCCGCTATTTGCGCTCGCCGACTCCATCAAAAGCGCTGCCGCCTATACTTTAGAATGTATCAACAAGAACCAGGAAGAGATCATAAAAAAATATAAAATCTCTCCACTCGCTTTCAAGTTTCTGCAGCGATCGCTTTCCAATCATATAGAAAGCGTTTCACTGAACTGGAGGACCGAAGACCCGGTATCTAAAAGAGATAGCCTGATGGCGGCTAATTTATTCTGGTTGATGGATGAAATCTATCCTGATCAGAAATTCATCATCTGGGGACATAACGGGCATATTGATAAAAAAAGTCCGGAAGGCAATCCCTACAAATGGATGGGACATTTTGTACAGCAACGTTTTGGTAAAGCCGCTTTTCATATCGGTCTTTTTGCGAAAGAAGGTGAAACCTTTGAGTGGTGGACCAATACCAATAAGTCATTTCATCATAATAAAACAGATGATCTGGAAAATCTCGCGGCCATCCATCCGGTCAGTTTTATTCAGTTCAATCCAAAATCAAAAAACTGCAGCTGGGCTGGTAAATCTTTATATGGCTTTGAAGTAGAGTCCGGGGGCCGTCTTAATTTTGTGCCTGCAGAAAGATTTGATGCAATCATCAATTTCAGGAAGGTGAAATTACCGGTGTATGAATAGTTCTTTAAGAAAACTGGTGATTTAATCCGGCGAAGCCAATAAACCCAGTTCGAGGCATACCAAATATTAGCAGCCTAATAGTGCGAATAACCTATCCACCAGCAATGCGTCGTATTAATAACTAAATAATAAATGATGAGCCATCAGATTCAAACAGAAATAATCATCCATGCCAGCAGGGATCAAGTATGGAATATCCTTACTGATTTTGCATCTTACCCCGAATGGAATCCGTTTATTTTAAGTATTGAAGGAACGCTCACAGCCGGCGGCCGCCTGAAAAACACTTTAAAGAACGGAGATAAAAAAATGGTTTTCCGTCCAAGGATCAAAGAATTAAAACCTGCTTTCTCTTTTGCCTGGCTCGGCAGTCTTTTTTTCAGGGGGCTTTTCGACGGATATCATTATTTTATTATTGAGGAAACAGGTACTGATCAGGTTAGATTTATTCACGGTGAAAATTTCAGTGGATTGTTGAGTGGCCCCATCCTGAAAAAAAAGGGAAGGATACGCGCAACAATTTCATCAGCATGAATGAAGCTCTCAAACGCAGGGCTGAAGCATGAACTGATGATGACCCATTTCTAAAAAATAATAAAAATGAAAGCTGTACAATTCCGAATCGCAAGACCCACCAACCAGTTACAAGAAATCACCCGCTTTTATACTGATGCTCTTGGACTTAAAATTATCGGGAGTTTCAGCGGGCATGATGGTTATGATGGTGTAATGCTAGGTCTTCCGGAAAGTACCTATCACCTGGAATTTACCCAGCATAGCAATATGGAAACACTTCCCCCGCCTACCCGGGAAAATTTGCTTGTTTTTTATTTTGATAACCATGAAGATTACCTGGCAGCCAACCGACGGATTCAGGATATGAACATCGGCCCGGTTCCTCCCGAAAACCCATACTGGCTGGGCAAGAGTGAAACCTATGAGGATCCTGATAAATGGCGGATTGTTCTATTTGACGGGCTGTATATTGCATCGGTATAAAAGGAGATTTCCGCTCAGGGCATCCAGATCAGTACCTGAATTCCAAATCACTTAATTTTGATTGGTGGCCGGAAACAAACCAACATATCTCCAAAGCCTCATCAGCAATCCTAAGAAATTATTCCTGGTTGATGGCATCGGAGGGCTCTTTAGCGCCTTTATGCTTTATGTCATCCTGAAAGATTTTTCAGGCATGCCACCAAGAGCCCTGAATCAACTAGCAGCGATTGCCCTTTTCTGTGGCATTTATTCTCTCAGCTGTTATGCATTTGTAAAAAGTCAGTGGAAAAATTTCATGACATTCATCGCTGTCTTTAACGGATGCTATTGTGTACTCACCCTGATTATAGTCGTGATTCACTTTACCGTACTTGAACCGCTCGGCACTATTTACTTTATTGGCGAAATAGCCATCATTGCCAAACTGGCCATCACCGAATTCCAGGCAGTCCGTTATCACAATAATAAAAACAGCGGCGCCGAAAGCGATATCGCTTAGCCCCAATATTTGTCTAGCCATCCAGGCTCCCTGCACGCGACTCACGACTATCGACTAAAGACTATCGACTAAAAAAGCGGCCCCTCCCGGAACCGCTTTTGATCGTCTCAACCAACAAAAAAAACTAAGCTATATCGAACCGGTCAAGGTTCATTACTTTATCCCAGGCGGCAACAAAGTCTTTCGCGAATTTTTCTTTAGCATCTTCACTGGCATATACTTCGGCAATGGCCCTGAGTTCGGCATGTGATCCAAATACCAGGTCAGCACGGGTAGCTGTCCATTTTGCCTTACCGGTATTGCGATCTGTACCTTCAAAAGCATGCTGGCCCGGATCCATAGCTTTCCAGGTAGTGTTTTCATCCAGCAGGTTCACAAAGAAATCATTGGTCAGGAAACCCGGACTGGAAGTTAACACACCATGCTTTGAACCATTCCAGTTGGCATCCATGACCCGCATACCAGCTAAAAGCACTGACATTTCCGGAGCGGTTAATGTGAGCAACTGCGCTTTATCCACCAGCAGGTCTTCCGCATTGACCGGCACTGTTCTTTTCTGATAATTCCTGAAGCCATCTGCCAGGGGTTCCAGTACGGCAAATGATTCCACATCAGTCTGCTCCTGACTGGCATCTGTACGACCAGCTTTGAAGGGTACAATTAAATTATGACCCGCTGCATTGGCCGCCATTTCTACTCCTGCGCAACCACCTATTACAATCAAATCGGCGAGGGAGATATTTTTATTCTCTCCGGCAAGCGATTGCTGAATTCCCTGAAGTACTGCTAAAACTTTATTCAATTGTACCGGATTATTCACTTCCCAATTCGCCTGAGGGGCCAGACGGATACGGGCACCATTGGCACCACCACGTTTATCAGATCCACGGAAAGTGGAAGCGGCTGCCCAGGCAGTGGACACCAGTTCGGCAATGCTCAAACCGGAAGATTGAATTATTGCTTTGATCGCAGTGATATCAGCTTCGCTTACTAATTCATGATCGCGGGCTGGTAATGGATCCTGCCAGATCAGTTCCTCGGAAGGCACTTCGGGTCCCAGGTAACGGGAGCGGGGCCCGAGGTCGCGATGGGTTAACTTAAACCAGGCACGTGCAAATGCATCGGCAAACTGATCGGGGTTTTCCAGAAAGCGACGTGAAATTTTTTCATACACAGGATCAAATCGCAGGGAAAGATCCGTGGTGAGCATAAAGGGCTGGTGACGTTTATTCGGATTATGCGCATCGGGGACCAATCCTGCACCGGCATCTCCTTTGGGTTTCCACTGATGGGCACCTGCAGGACTCTTGGTGAGTTCCCAATCGTATCCGAATAAATTCTCAAAGAAATTATTACTCCACTTAACGGGAGTTGTTGTCCATGCACCTTCCAATCCGCTGGTGATCGTGTATTCACCATGACCGGTTCCAAAACTATTGGACCAACCAATACCCTGTGCTTCCATTCCAACAGCGGCCGGTTCCTTTCCAACGTGTTCACCTGGATTCGCGGCACCATGTGTTTTACCAAAACTATGTCCGCCTGCAATCAAGGCCACTGTTTCTTCATCATCCATGGCCATGCGGGCGAATGTTTCGCGGATATCTTTAGCAGCCAGAACCGGATCAGGATTACCATCAGGTCCTTCCGGGTTTACATAGATCAATCCCATTTGCACGGCAGCTAATGGATTTTCCAGATCACGTTCACCGGAATAACGGCTATGCGGATTATTGCTCAGTGCCAGCCATTCTTTTTCACTTCCCCAGTACACATCTTCATCTGCTTCCCATACATCTTCGCGGCCTCCACCAAAGCCAAAGGTTTTAAAGCCCATGGTTTCCAATGCCACATTACCGGCGAGGATCATCAGGTCGGCCCATGAAATTTTTTGTCCGTATTTTTTCTTGATCGGCCACAGCAATAAACGGGCTTTATCAAGGTTCACATTATCAGGCCAGCTGTTCAACGGACTAAAACGTTGTTGTCCGCGACCTCCACCGCCACGTCCATCATGAATCCGATAAGTACCGGCGCTATGCCAGGCCATCCGGATCATGAAAGGACCATAATGTCCATAATCTGCCGGCCACCAGTCTTTGGAATTGGTCATGAGGTCAGCCAGGTCTTTTTCACAGCACTCCAAATCCAGTGATAGAAATGCTTTGGCATAATTAAAATCTTTATCCAGGGGGTCCGACTTAGCCGAGTGCTGTCTGAGAATATTCAGGTTGAGCTGGTTTGGCCACCAGTCGCGGTTTCGTGTTCCACCACCGGCCACTTTGGCAAAGCCGGCACCGGTAACAGGACATTTTCCATTTGCGTTGTTCGTTTCCATGTTCTTCTTTTAGTTTTTTTGATGGGTTGACAATGCAATCCGGGAGATTGCGACACCAAATGTACCGGGAGAAGGGTTATAATTCAAATTGATTATTCTTATCTTTATATAAATTTTATCTATGACCCTGACCCAGCTGGAATATATCAAAGCCCTGGATGATCATCGTCATTTCAGTGTGGCAGCCGCACAGTGTTTTGTGACCCAGCCCACGCTGAGTATGCAGATTCATAAACTGGAAGAGGAACTGGGGGTCAAGATTTTTGACCGAACCAAGCAACCGGTTATTCCCACTGAAATCGGCAGTGGCATCATTGCCCAGGCCAGGGTGATATTAAGGGAATCAGCCCAGATCAAACAGCTGATTGATGAGCAGAAAGACACTTTATCCGGCGAATTGCGCCTTGGGATCATTCCTACCCTGGCCCCTTACCTCCTGCCCCCCTTGTACAAAGCCATGCGGGCCAAATATCCTCAGCTGAACCTGCTGATCAAGGAAACGATCACCGAAGAAATTGTACAGGACCTGAAGCATAACCGGCTTGACTGCAGTATTGTGGTTACCCCCTTAAATGAAACCGGGATAAGGGAGGACGTTTTATTTTATGAAGAATTGTTTGTGTATGTCTCGAAGATGAATGCGCTGTCTGGGAAAAAATATGTGCTGGCCAGTGATATTGACCCCAACCAGCTTTGGCTGCTGGAGGAAGGACATTGTTTCCGATCCCAGATACTCAACCTTTGTGAGTTGCGCAAGAGTGGTGATTTCCATTTTAAATACGAAACCGGCAGTCTGGAAACTTTGAAAAGAATGGTGGATAAAAGCGATGGCATCACCATTCTCCCTGAACTGGCCGTGATGGAATTCAGTCCCGCCCAGTTAAAACTGGTCAAGAAATTAAAACAACCCAGTCCGGCCCGCGAGATCAGCCTGGTTACCCATCGGGATCATATCAAGAATCGTTTGATCCGCACCCTCAAGGAAGAAATTCTGCAGATTATTCCGGCGAGGATGCGGCAAGTGGGGAGTAAGAAGGTGGTGGAGATTTGAGTTGGGAGTCGGGAGTCAAGAGTCGGGAGTCGGCTCCCGATAGCTATCGGGACTGTCAGTCTACAGTCGGTTAACCGGAGGCGGAAGTTTTAAAAACGAACGCATCCCGTGCCTGAATCTTCTCAACCTTTCAACTACTCAACCTCTCAACTCCCTCAACTCCTCAACCGCTCAACTACTCAACTATCCCCGGTTTTCCCCTTCCCGAAACCCCGCCCGTTTCAGACTTTGTATATTTGCCGTTTGATTTAATGTTATGAGCAGGAAAGGAAAAGTATTAGTGGCGATGAGCGGGGGTATTGACAGTACCGTTACTGCATTGATGCTCAACCAGGAAGGTTATGAGGTGGTGGGGATTACTATGAAAACATGGGATTATACCGCCAGTGGGGGAAGCAAGAAGGAAACCGGTTGCTGTAACCTCGACTCTTTTAACGACGCCCGGATGGCGGCGGTGCAGCATGGCTTTGCCCATTATATCCTCGATATCCGGGAAGAATTCGGCGATTTTGTGATTGAGAATTTTGTGGATGAATACCTGGCCGGCCGTACCCCTAATCCCTGTGTGCTCTGCAATACCCATATCAAATGGAGGGCCCTGTTAAAGAGGGCTGATGCACTGGGCTGTGAATTCATCGCCACCGGGCATTATGCCAAGATCAGGCAACATGATAATGGTCGCTTTGTTGTAAGCAAGGCCATTGATGATACCAAGGATCAGAGTTATGTGCTCTGGGGTTTGCAACAGGATTTACTGAGCAGAACATTATTACCCCTCGGCCCCTATCGCAAAACAGCAATCCGCCAGATGGCACATGATTTTGGTTATCCTGAACTGGCGAAAAAACATGAGAGCTATGAAATCTGTTTTGTACCGGATAATGATTACCGTGGTTTTCTGAAAAGAAAAGTGGAAGGACTGGAAGAAAAAGTTGCCGGTGGAAATTTCATTGATAAAAACGGAAAGATACTGGGCCAGCATAAAGGTTATCCTTTCTATACCATTGGTCAAAGAAAAGGATTGGATATAGCCATGGGACGCCCTGTGTTTGTAACCCGGATTGATCCTGAAAATAATACTGTCGTGTTGGGTGATGAAGAAGACCTGGATCAAAATGAAATGATGGTCAGTAAACTCAACCTGATCAAATATGATGCAATCAGTGAAGGGATGGAAGCGGTAACCAAGATCCGATACAAGGACCAAGGTGCTTTATCCAACCTCTACCCCTATCATGGACAAATGAAAGTGCGGTTTTATGAAAATGTAAAGGGCATCGCTCCCGGTCAAAGTGCGGTCTTCTATGAAGGGGATGATGTGCTCGGTGGAGGGATCATTCAGCGGGGAGAACTCGTTTAAAATCAGGCAATAAAGCGGGAAAATATTCGTTATGAAGCGGGGGACTATGAATCCCCGCTTTTTGTTTGTAACTTTAACCATCCATCCGGCCATCTTAATAGCCGGTATCCGAAACCCTGGTAAACTAGTTGTAAACCAAGCTTTTTTATCCGTGAATAGCGAAAAACCACTTATGAGATTCAGCTCCATCCTCCGCCTTTTTATACTGGCGATTTGCAGCCCTGTCTTTTTTTCTTGTAATGAAAAAGAAGAACTGACCTCGGCCTCCCTCAATGATTATACCTCCCTGGCAGCAGGAAAATACATCACATATCGATTGGACTCAACTGTCTTTACCAATTTTGGCCGGGCCATTGAAGTACATAAATACCAGGTAAAACACCAGGTGGATGCCTTGATCACCGATAATCTCGGCCGGCCCTCTTACCGGGTTTTCCGATTTATCCGCGACTCGGCCGGCCTGCAGTCCTGGCAGCCCAACGGCAGCTATTTTGTTACGGTCTTATCTGATCAGTTAGAAATCATTGATGACAATTTGCGTGTCATCAAACTGCATCTCCCCATTAAAAATGGTTTCAGCTGGAAAGGAAACCGGCACCTGCCCATGGATCCCTTTGCCAGCTTATTCAATTTTAATAATGATGATAATATCAGCGACTGGGATTTCTTTTATGATGGCGACCCGGCTTCCTTCAGTTACCAGGGAAAACTATACTGATGTGATTACCGTGGAGCAGGCAGATGAAGCCTTTAATGTGCCCATTGTTAATAATGGTGCTTATGCTTCTATCAACAGATCCGTAGAAAGATATTCAAAAGGAATCGGTCTGGTATACCGGGATTTTATCCTCTGGGAACAACAACCCAATGAAGGGAACCCCGCAGGTCCTTCCAAAACCGGTTTTGGGCTGACCATGTGGATGATTGACCATAACTGATACTGGTTAATTGCCTTAACTTTGGAGGATAAGATTTTGCATGAAAAGATCCATCCTTTTACTTTTTCTCACCCTGGCGGTGATACATGAATCCGGTGCCCAGTTTACCCGGTACATTATTCGTTTTAAAAACAAGGGTGGCTCACCTTATAGTTTTTCCAATCCTATTGTATATCTCTCGCAAAGAGCAATTGATCGTCGCACCCGCTTCGGCATAACCATCGACAGTACTGATCTTCCCGTTACACCATCCTATATCAACCAGGTCAGGGCTATTCCCAATGTAACCTTATTGAATGTTTCCCGCTGGATCAATGGGGTCACCATACAAACCAGTGATGCCGCTGCCATTACGGCTATCAATGCACTCCCTTTTGTGCAAGGAACGGCCGGTATTGCGGCCAGAGAAGAAGCAGGCAGACCGGCACAATCAAAATGGGAGCCGGTTGATCCCTTACCACCGGTACAGGGCAGGCCAGGTGGTACCACAGCAGATGTTTACAATTATGGGGCTTTCCCTTATAGCGAAATCCACCTCCACAATGGAGAGTTCCTGCATAATATCGGTTTGAGCGGACAGGGCATGCAAATTGCCATGCTCGATAATGGCTTTAGTAATTACACGGCCCTGAGGGCTTTTGACAGTATCAACGCCAATGGACAGGTACTGGGAACCTGGGACTTTGTAGCCCGTGAACAAAATGTTGCGAATGATGGAAGTCATGGTATGAATTGCCTGTCTACTATCGCTGCCAATATCCCGGGTCAGTTTGTAGGGAAAGCTCCCAAGGCCAGCTTCTGGTTATACCAGACAGAAGATAATGCCAGCGAATATCCGATTGAAGAGTTTAACTGGGTTTGCGGAGCAGAACGTTCTGACAGCACCGGTGCCGATGTGATATCAAGTTCACTGGGCTATTTTACTTTCGACAATGCTGCACTTAATTATACCTATGCCAATATGGATGGCAATACCACCATCAGTGCCAAAGGTGCTGACATTGCAGCAAAAAAAGGAGTACTCGTTTTTGTGGCAGCAGGAAATGAAGGCAGTAACGCCTGGCACTACCTGATCTCCCCATCCGATGCGGATAGTGTGGTAGCGGTTGGAGCGGTTAGTTCAACCGGTACTATCGGCGGATTCTCCAGCTACGGCCCATCCAGCGATGGCCAGGTAAAACCTGGTATGGCATCGGTTGGTGTAGCAGCTATTGTACAAGCTACCAACAATACCATAGGTACCAGCAATGGCACTTCTTTTGCCTGTCCGAATATGGCCGGATTGGCTACCTGTTTATGGCAGGCTTTCCCGAATTATAATAATATGAAGATTATTCATGCCTTGCAACAGGCGGGAAGCACTGCAAGTACACCTGGTGACCGGATTGGCTATGGTATCCCCAATATGAAAACAGCTTTCGCTTCCCTGCTGACTGAGCATGCTACCTCATCTTCTTCAGCCAGTGGATGCCGGGTTGCGATTAACTGGAACAGCAAGGATGTAAGTGCCATGAAATATGAAGTGGAACGCAAGGCCCCGGGAGAAACAGTATATACCAAAATCGCAGATGTGACGGCTCAGACTGGTACTGTTCTCAACAACAGAACCTACCAATATATTAATGATCTGAACAACGGTTCGGTGGGTAATTATTCTTATCGTATCCGGCAGATTATTGATACTGCTACTGCCGGTTTTACTGCGGTGTATATTGATACTACCAATATCAATATCAGCACGCCCTGTGTGGTAACGGCGGTGAGTAATCCGGGTCAGACAGACAAACAAGTGTACATTCAACCTAATCCTGTTACCGGAAATACATTTACACTGGTAGTGGAGACTCCGCAGGCAATTGCACAAATGCCTGTCAATGTTTTTGACGAAAAAGGGAGTGTGATTTTACAGTTACAATCCTCGAAGGGCAGTGGCAAAAAAACCATTGAACTCTCTGTTCAGCAATGGCCCGCCGGCAAATATTATATCCGGGTTATGAATGGCAGCAAACCACTCGGAACAGCCGAACTGATCAGGTTATAAATTGCGCCTGAACATGGCAGCGTACATACTGTCGGCTTTTTCGGCATAGCCCCTGAGCAATTGCGAGGTGATCAGTTCCAACCCTGTTTCTTTTTGAATGTATGCCGCCATCTCCTCATTTTCTTTTTTGAAAACTGAACAGGTGATATATAACAAATAACCGGCACTGGCCACTTTTTTAGCAGCATTCACCATGATTTTTTGTTGACGGTCAACATAACCGGAAATTTCTGTCTGTGCAAAATAAACCAGTTGCTCCGGTGTACGACCCCAGGTTCCACTCCCAGTACAGGGAACATCCGCGATCACCAGATCAAACTGTTCATCGGGCAAATTTTCTTTTCCAGTCAGATCTGCCAAAAATGAGTGATACCTCGTTATCCCGGCCGCCTGAAATCTTTTAGCGAGATTGGCCAGAATTGATTCTCGTATATCCGATACCGTTATTAAATGATTATTCAGTATATCAATCGCCATGATTGATTTCCCCCCGCTGGCTGCACAGCAATCCCAGATACGAACAGGTCTGTCTGCTGATAGTTTGATTGTTCTCATTAAATCCCCCACCCTTTGAGAACTCAGGTCCTGAACTACCACTTCCCGGTCGGGCTGCAGACAGTCCTCCAGTTTTGCCCCATTGGCAACAGCGATAGCGGACTCACTGATTTGGCGGTACGCTATTCCCGCTTTTTCCAGCTTCTCCCTGACGAGGTTTTCAAAACCAGGTCTGATGCGGATAAAAGATCCGGTTGTGATAAATGAGAAACTGCAAATGCCTCCGGATCAATATCAGGACTGCATTCGGATGTGAAGGGGAAGATGGCTGAAATGCTTTTTGTAACTGATAAAAAATTCAGCTTTTCAGCCGGTGTTTTCTGGATCATTTCCATCCATTCAGGATGAACTAATGAAATAATGGGTGAAGGCTGATCACTGCAAAGGAATAGCCCTCGTACCAGTTGTTCCTGCAATTCAGATTCCGGAAACAATGCGACAGTCCGGAAATAACAGTAACATAAATGACTGATCGTTTTTCTGTCACCAGAACCATATTTTTTCTCCCCCGCAAAAAACTTTTTGATGAATGCTGCAAATGGCTCTGCCCCCCTGTATTGTTGCAGGATATTTTCAGCGGTATTGAGATAAGAATAGTAACGGCTCACGCTGCAAAGTACGTAAAGAGCGGCAGGCCGTAAATGAAAGTCCCGTATATTATAATTCCAGCAAAGTCTTTACCGGATCTTTACCGATCAGGATCTGCTCAGGGTTCTCCAGTAATTCTTTTACTCTGACGAGGAAGCTCACAGACTCCCTGCCATCAATCACCCGGTGATCATAGCTCAATGCCAGGTACATCATAGGCCGGACAACAACCTGTCCGTTGACGACCATCGGTCTGTCCTGAATTTTATGCATACCCAGGATGGCGCTTTGCGGAATATTAATAATCGGCGTACTCATCAGGGAACCAAAAACTCCACCATTCGTGATGGTGAAAGTTCCTCCTGTTAATTCTTCAGTGGTTAGCTTACTGTCTCTTGCCTTACCGGCAAGTTCAATGACTTTTTTCTCAATCTCAGCCATGCTGAGGCTTTCAACATTCCTGATCACTGGTACGGTAAGTCCCCGGGGTGTACTTACTGCAATGCTGATATCTGCATAGTCGTGGTAAACGAGATTGTCTCCGTCAATAAATGCATTCACGGCCGGCCATTCAGATAAGGCAATGGCACAGGCTTTTGCAAAAAAGCTCATGAATCCCAATCCGACCCCATGGGCTTCCTTGAATTTATCCTTGTACTTAGTTCTGATTTCCATGATCCGACCCATATCCACTTCATTAAAAGTAGTGAGCATGGCCGTGGTATTCTTGGCTTCCACGAGTCTCCGTGAAATGGTTTTACGAAGGTTGCTCATCTTTTCATTCCGCGTATTGCGGCTGTACAATTCCGCTCCTTTGAATGGCTGTTTGCCGGGATTCGACAAGGCAGCCAAAACATCATCTTTCAGAATTTTTCCGGCAGGTCCTGTTGCCGTTACTGTTTTGGGATCAATTTTATTATCTGCGATCATCGCTGATGCAACCGGGCTGGCTTTAATACCTGCCTCAGCAGCAGTGACGTCATTCGGCACCGATGTTACCGGAGCAGAGGAGGCCGTTGTTTTTTCTGCCTTTGGTTGTGCAGCAGGCGCTTTTTTATCTGCAGGCTGTTCCGCTTTAGGTGCAGCTGCTGCTGCAGGTTTGGCGGCCGACTCATCAATACTGGCCAATTGATCTCCGATCTTGATAGTATCACCTTCACTGATCGCAGCCAGTGTAATTACACCTGCCTGTTCAGCATTCACTTCAAAAGTGGCTTTCTCACTTTCCAGTTCAGCGATCACTTCATCTCTTTCCACATAGTCGCCGCTTTTTTTCAACCATTTCAGTAAAGTCACTTCACTGATGGACTCTCCTACTGTTGGTACTTTGATATCGATCATAGTATCTGTTGCTTTTAAATGCTGAATGCGGTTTCCACCAGTTCAGCCTGTTCCTGTACATGCACTTTATTAAATCCTGTAGCCGTAGATGCAGAAGCCTGCCTGCTGATGATTCCAAAATTAATGGACTTCAGATTCATCTGCAGAAAGGAAGCAGCACCCATATTCAATGGTTCTTCCTGTACCCAGAACCAGGTGGCATTGCCATACTTTTTCTGTAAGGCTTCCAGTTGTTTAAAAGGCAAGGGATAAATCTGCTCCAATCTTACAATGGCAATATCCCTTCGTTCTTCTTTTTGCTGGCGTTCGGCGAGATCGAAATACATTTTACCGCTGCAGAGCAATACTTTTTTTACAGCACTTGTATCCGCAAACTCATCATCAATCACTTCTTTAAACCCGCCAGTGGTGAATGCATCGATATGAGAATAGCTGCCCGGATGCCGCAGGTTGGCCTTGGGCGCAAAATTGATCAATGGTTTCCGGAATGGCCAGGCCAGTTGTCTTCTTAAGGCATGGAAAAAATTGGCCGCCGTTGTAATATTAGTGACGACAATATTCATTTCCGCCCCGGATTGCAGGAATCTTTCGAGCCTTGCACTGCTGTGTTCAGGACCCTGACCTTCATAACCGTGTGGCAGGAGCATGGTCACCCCATTCATCCGGTTCCATTTTTGTTCACCGGCACAAATAAACTGATCGATCATGGTTTGTGCGCCATTGGCAAAATCTCCAAACTGTGCTTCCCACAATACGAGGGCATTGGGGTTGGCCATGGCATAACCATATTCAAATCCCAATACACCATATTCGCTGAGCAATGAATTATAGATCCTGAATTTACCGGCGGCACCGGGGATATGTGAAAGCCGGTTATAAGGTTTATCGGTGACTTCATCACGCAATACCGCATGACGATGAGAAAAAGTGCCGCGGCGTACATCCTGTCCGCTCATGCGCACATCTTTTCCTTCGAGCAATAAACTGCCATAGGCCATTAATTCTCCTGTGGCCCAGTCTACTTTCTGTTCTGCCTGAAAGAGTTTGATTTTATCCTGCAGGATTTTTTCAATCTTCCGTAGCGGTTTGAAATCAGCCGGCCATTGCATCAGGGCATTGAAGACGGTATTAAAATTATCATGGCTGATGGATGTAATGGGCGATGCGTCAAAATCTGCAGCTGTAGCTTTGCGGAGTTTTTTCCATGCTAATTCCGGTGCCTGGTAATGATAAGGAAGCGGATTTTGCTTCACTTCATCGAGTCGTTCCTGCAGGTCGGCCCAGAATTTCTTTTCCATTTCTTTGGCCAGTTCCTGGGCATCGGGTTCTCCGTTTTCAAGCAGGTATTTGATATATACTTCGCGGGGATTGGGATGCTTATCAATCAGTGCATAAAGATGAGGCTGGGTAAATTTCGGATCATCGCCTTCGTTGTGTCCATGCCTCCTATAACAGACCATATCAATAAATACATCGGAGTTGAATTCCTGCCGGTAACGGGTGGCAATCTCCACACATTTGATCACAGCTTCAGGATCATCTCCATTGATATGAAATACCGGTGCCTGGATGGCTGCTGCCAGTGAAGTACAGTAATCGGAACTTCTGGCATCATCAAAATCGGTAGTAAAACCAATCTGGTTATTGATCACAAAATGAATGGTTCCTCCGGTATAATAACCTTTGAGATAACTCATTTGCAATACTTCATATACAATTCCCTGTCCGGCGATGGAAGCATCTCCATGGATCAGTATCGGGAGTATCTTATCAAAATCACTATGGTACATCACATCAGCCTTGGCTCTGGAGAATCCAACCACGACGGGATTCACAGCTTCCAGGTGTGATGGATTCGGCATCAGTTTGAGATGGATGTTTTTATCTGTGAGGGTTTTCACTTCACTACCATAGCCCATATGGTATTTCACATCACCGCTACCCATGGTCTGGTCCATTTTGGCAGTGCCTTCAAACTCACTGAAAATTTGCTGATAGGTCTTGCCCATGATATTAGCCAGCACATTCAATCTGCCACGATGGGCCATCCCGATGACGACTTCCTGTACATCATGATCAGCGGCGGTGCTGATGATGGCATCCAATGCAGCGATCGTAGTTTCTCCTCCTTCGAGTGAAAATCTTTTTTGTCCAACGTATTTTGTATGCAGGAATCTTTCAAACATCACTCCCTGGTTCAGTTTTTCCAGGGCCCTTCTTTTTTTATTCAGTGGAAGGGGTTCCAGCATTGTTTTTTCAATGGCCTGGGTGAGCCAGTCTACTTTTTTCTGGTCACTGATATATTTGAATTCCACACCCAGGTGATGGGCATAGCATTTTTCGAGGTGCAGTAAGATTTGAGAAAGGGTGGCTGTTCCTATTCCAATCAGGTTTCCCGCCTGGAATGGCTGATCCATATCTGCTTCCGTGAATCCATAAAAAGCGAGGTCAATATTGGCGCCGCGATCTTTCCGGTCACGGATGGGATTGGTTTTGGCGATCAGGTGTCCTTTATTGCGGTAGCCGAGGATGAGGCGGTAGGCACTGAGTTCGCGTTTCCAGCTATCGGGCAATATAGGATCAGTAGATCCTTTTTTTTCTTCTGAAACAGTGGCTTTGGGCTGGCTGCCATTGGCAACAGCTGTTGAACCATTACTAATGGCAAAATCGAAGCCTTCAAAAAACTTCCGCAGTTCCGGGTCTACGCTTTCCGGATTGGATACAAAATCACGATACAGGTTTTCAATAAAAGCCGGTGAGGAATGGGTGATGTAGGAAAAATCCTTCATGGAGACCAGAATTTTGGGATTCGCGGGTTTAGAGCCCACAAATATCGTTGAAAAATGGGAATTTTACCCCTCATTTTGAAGGGTTTAGAAGGGATTATGGGCTTCTGGGTAAACAGATTCAAAGCCCCTCAATTAAATCCTTGAAAATTTGGTGTTTACCGCTCTCAGTCCTACCTTTGCCCTCCCTTAAAATCAATCAAAGAAATGGCAAATCACAGTGCTACAAAGAAGGATGCCCGCCAGGCCGCTAAAAGAACTGCAAGAAATAAGTATTACGGTAAAACTACCCGTAATGCGATCCGTAATCTGAAAGCTGCCGAAGGCAAGGAGATGGGAGCGAAATTCCCTGATGTGGCTTCCATGATTGACAAACTGGCTAAAAGAGGCGTGATTCATAAAAACAAAGCTGCCAATCTGAAGAGCAAGCTGGCGAAGAAGGTAAACGCTGCTAAGTAAGCTTAATAATATATTTTTTAAAAGGCATTCCGGTTTGGGATGCCTTTTTTAATTTGTACCTCATTGGTTCAATCGGTTAATAACGGAAGATAAATTCCATATCATTCAATATTCAATCACTTATTTGACTCTTCGTTGTAATACATTTAAAAGATGAAGAAACTATTACTCAGTGCTGTACTCTGTCTGTTGGTTACAGCAGGATTTACGCAGGCTATGGTTACCAGGTTTGAAACCTCTGGCGGGAAAATGTCTCCGGCCTATCCGGAAATCATTGACTGGTGGAAAAACTGGACAGCAAAAGCGGCAAGGTAAAATTGCTGACGATGGGAATGACCGATGCCGGCTATCCCCTGCAACTGGCCGTAGTGGCTAATAATGGTGATTATAATTTTGAGCAAATCCGCCGGAACAATAAAAGAATCATCCTCGTTAATAACGGTATCCATCCCGGTGAACCAGATGGGATAGATGCCAGTATGTTACTGGCCCGGGACATTGTTGAAGGGAGGTATAAAATACCCGACAATATTGTTATTGCTTTTATCCCGGTTTATAATATCGGTGGTTGTTTAAACCGCAGTGCGAATTACAGGGTGGACCAGAACGGTCCGGATGAATTTGGCTTCCGTGGCAATTCGCAGAACCTGGACCTGAACCGGGACATGATCAAATGTGATTCAAAAGATGCAAGGGCCCTGACAGAAATTTTTCATTTACTGGATCCGGATGTATTTGTAGATAATCATGTGAGCAATGGAGCCGACTACCAGCATGTGATGACATTACTGAGTACGCAGAACAGTAAATTAGGAGGCCCGATGGGTGAATACCTGAAGAATCAATTTGAACCGGCTTTATATGGTGCCATGAAAACAAAGGGCTTTGATCTGGTGCCTTATGTCAATTCTTTTGGCGATACGCCAGAAAATGGCTGGCCTGAATATTGGGATAGTCCACGCTATGTCAGTGGATTTGCTGCACTCTGGCATTCTTTTTCATTTGTCCCCGAATCACATATGCTGAAGCCTTATGATCAGCGGGTGAAAGGCACTTATGCACTGATGCAATCTTTTATTGAATTCACTTCCAATAATAGCGCTACGATCAGGAGTCTGCGGCAGCAAACAAAAGATGCCGTGAAGATGCAGGCCGAATTTCCAATCAGCTGGACACTGGATCGTACGCAATTCAAGGAAGTACTGTATAAAGGCTTTGAAGCCGGAAGAAAACCCAGTGAGGTATCGGGTTTGCCAAGGTTATATTATGACCGGAGCAAGCCTTTTGAAAAAACGGTAAAGATTAACAATACGTACACTATAAAATCAACGGTAAAAAAACCAACGGCCTATATCATTCCTCAGGGATGGTGGAAGGTAACAGCGTTACTGCAATTGAATAAAGTGCAGATGACACAGCTAAAAAAAGATACGGTGATCACGGTAGAAGTTTACCGAATTGATGATTACAAAACATTACCGAGGCAATATGAAATGCACCATCTGAATACGGATGTAAAAGTCAGCGTAACTGAACAGCCCATATCTTTCAGAAAAGGCGATTGGTATATTCCCATGAACCAGGCCGCCAATCGTTTTCTGATTGAAACCCTGGAGCCTCAGGCAGAGGATTCTTATTTTGCCTGGAATTATTTTGATGCGGTATTGGGACAGAAAGAAGGTTATTCTGCCTATGCTTTTGAAGATATTGCTGCAGACCATCTGAAAAAAAATCCGGAGCTGGTCAGTAAGATGGACCAGTTACGGAAAACAGATACGGCTTTTGCAAAAAGTGGCCGGGCCCAGCTCAATTATGTTTACCAGCAATCGCCCTGGTACGAGCCGGATCATTTGCGTTATCCTGTTTACAGGGTGCGTTGAGACTGACGTCCGTCGGAATGTTTAAAAAGAAAGCGGCCGAGAAAAAAAGCGACGAGCAATACGGCAACTGACAGGTAGCCTACCCATTGGTAATTTAATAGTTTACCGGTTGTTTTATTTTCACTCACGATAAATCCGGCAATGAGGGCTGCGGCTCCGGTGCCGAGGTGTTGGATGCTGCTGTTGAGGCTCATGAAACTCCCTCTGTTTTTTTCATCGGTTACACCGGTGACCATGGTTTGAGAACTTACGGCCCGGCCGGTTGCCAGGGCGAACCAAACAGCAAAAAATAATAGTACGATAGAAAAAGGGAGTACTGGAAGGTTAGTTAGCAGGATCACAAAAGCAAAGGAGAGTGGAACGCAATAACTGAACACGGTGAGTTTTCCAACTTTATCAGATAATTTTCCAAGGTAGATGGCGGCAATCAGAGAGGCCACCCCTCCCACCATGTAAACAATCGGGATAACTGATTTGGGATACCCCATATTGAATTCCATATAGGATGTAATAAAGGGGATGATCAGAAAATGTCCCATCATCATAATTCCAGAAAACAACAGCGCCAATCCGGTTCTTTTATCGGCATAAACCTGGTAAAATTCTTTGAAGCGGTTTCGCTGGCCGGTTTCCGGTTTACGGTCAAGATGTTTATTCAGTACAGGCAGGTGGATCCAGCAAAGCGGGAAGATCACGGCGGCCAGCAGGGCTACAAACAGAAAAGGCATATGCCAGTTGTCTTTAAAAATATCCACCAGGTAGAGTGAGAAAGTTACTCCAACTGAAGAGGCGATGGCGAAGGCGCTCATCACGGCTCCCATGGCAGTTCCTCTTCGTTCATATGCAAAAAGGTCCCCGATGATGGCGAGGATTTGTCCGCCGATGATCCCTCCGAATGTTCCTGCCACGATACGGGCTACGAGCAGCAGTTCATAGGACTGGGCGAGCCCGCAGGCAGCGGTGCCGATTACAAAGCCTACATAGGTGGTCAATAATAATTTTTTCTTTCGAAGCCGTCGGCAAGGAAAAACATCACAATACCGGCGACGAAGGAGCTGATGGGATAGGATGCCAGGAGGATGCTGAATTGCCGGGGGCTGATATCAAAGGAGGGCATCAGGTAATTCCCCAGCGGCATCATGATCATGAAATCAAGGATGTGGGTGAAGTTGATGGAAGCCAGCAGGATGATGATGATTCGCTCCTTTTTAGACATTGAATGAAGATAGGGAAGAATTGAGATTGATGAGCAGCTGAACTGATGAACAGAAGAACAAGGAGTAAAGATTGTTGAAGTAATTCATCATTAATCAGTTCATGTGTTCATCTGTTCTGCGGTTGTCTTATTATAGGCATAAAAAAAGCCCCGACATAATTGTCAGGGCTAAATGAATATGGCAGCTACTACTCTCCCATCCCCACAATATTGTGGGGATTGTGTAGTACCATCGGCCATTAGGGCAAAAAAAAGCCCCGACATAATTGTCAGGGCTAAATGAATATGGCAACGGACCCTGTCCTGGGTATAACGAAGGATACTCTCCCATCCCCACAGTATTGCCCCAAAAAAGCCCCTCCCCACAACCCCACCGTCAGGGCTAAATGAATATGGCAGCGGACCCTGTCCTGGGTATAACGAAGGATACTCTCCCATCCCCACAGTATTGTGGGGATTGTGTAGTACCATCGGCTTAGGGCAAAAAAAAGCCCCGACATAATTGTCAGGGCTAAATGAATATGGCAGCTACTCTCCCATCCCCACAATATTGTGGGGATGGAGCTGCATTAAGGGAAAAAGCCGATGAATATGGCAGCGGACCCTGTCCTGGGTATAACGAAGGATACTCTCCCATCCCCACAGTATTGTGGGGATTGTGTAGTACCATCGGCCATTAGGGCAAAAAAAAGCCCCGACATAATTGTCAGGGCTAAATGAATATGGCAGCTACCTACTCTCCCACATTGTTGTGTAGTACCATCGGCCATGAGGGGCTTAACTTCTCTGTTCGGTAAGGGAAGAGGTGAACACCCTCGGAAAAACCACCATAAGAACTTAATCTGCAGCAGCATTTGCTTAAGCAGTATCCGCTTACGTTAAAACTTCAGCGAATAAATAAGGTGACATATTGGAAAATGTTAGGAGTATCTACTTCCTTTTCACCAGTAAAGGTTATAAAGAAAGAAAAAAAATTAAAGCGTACGGGCAATTAGTACTACTCGGCTTTGATGTTACCACCTTTACACCTATAGCCTATCAACGTCATAGTCTTTGACGGCCCTTAAAAGTAAACTCATCTTGAGGAAGGTTTCACGCTTAGATGCTTTCAGCGTTTATCCTGTCCGTACATAGCTACTCTGCATTGCACCTGGCGGCACAACAGATACACCAGCGGTACGTACGACCCGGTCCTCTCGTACTAAGGTCATGTCCTCTCAATTTACTAACGCCCACCACAGATAGGGACCGAACTGTCTTGCGACGTTCTGAACCCAGTTCACGTGCCACTTTAATCGGCGAACAGCCGAACCCTTGGGACCTTCTCCAGCCCCAGGATGTGACGAACCGACATCGAGGTGCCAAACCTCCCCGTCGATATGAGCTCTTGGGGGAGATCAGCCTGTTATCCCCGGAGTACCTTTTATCCTTTGAGCGACGGCCCTTCCACACAGAACCGCCGGATCACTTTAGCCGACTTTCGTCCCTGCTCGGCTTGTGTGCCTCACAGTCAAGCACCCTTATACTAATGCGCTCTACGTACGATTACCAACCGTACTGAGGGTACCTTTGCAAGCCTCCGTTACTCTTTAGGAGGCGACCACCCCAGTCAAACTACCCACCATGCACTGTTTCCCGCAAGGGATTAGACTCTAAATCAAAGAAGGTTGGTATTTCAACGACCGCTCCACCCTACCTAGCGGCAAGGCTTCAAAGCGTCCCAACTATTCTACACATCCGTAATTCAAAATCAATGCAAAGTTGTAGTGAAGGTTCACGGGGTCTTTCCGTCCCGTGGCGGGTAACCGGCATCTTCACCGATACTACAATTTCACCGGGCTCGTGGAGGAGACAGTGTTCAACTCATTAGACCATTCGTGCAGGTCGGAACTTACCCGACAAGGAATTTCGCTACCTTAGGACCGTTATAGTTACGGCCGCCGTTTACTGGGGCTTCAGTCAGAAGCTTTGGCTTGCGCCGAACATCCTTCCTTAACCTTCCAGCACCGGGCAGGTATCAGGCTCTATACGTCATCTTTCGATTTTGCAGGGCCCTGTGTTTTTGTTAAACAGTTGGTTGAACCAATTTACTGAGACCATCCGAAGATGGTACGCTTTATCCCGAAGTTACAGCGTCAATTTGCCTAGTTCCTTCTCCACGGCTCACCCGAGCGCCTTAGAATATTCATCCCGTCTACCTGTGTCGGTTTGCGGTACCGGCTGCTATGCTCGCTTTTCTTGGAAGAACTTTCATCGTTACGCTTCACCCGAAGGATCCACTCAGCTATTCCGTCAGCTTATACGACTAGCATTCTCCGTCACTTTTAATGCATAGCAGGCGCAGGAATATTAACCTGCTTTCCATCACCTGCCCCTTTCGGGTTTGGCTAAGGACCGGGCTAACCCTGATCCGATTAACGTTGATCAGGAACCCTTAGGTTTATGGCGATAAGGTTTTTCACCTTATTTATCGTTACTTATGCCTACATTTTCTTTTGAAACCGCTCCAGCATGCGTCACCGCACACCTTCGATGCTGTTTCAATGCTCCCCTACCGATATACCACCAAGTGGCAATCATAGAGCTTCGGTTCATAGCTTGATGCCCGATTATTTTCCGTGCGGGATCTCTCGACCAGTGAGCTGTTACGCACTCTTTAAATGAATTGCTGCTTCCAAGCAAACATCCTGGCTGTTATAGAAATCCTACCTCGTTTGATCAACTTAGCTATGTATTAGGGACCTTAGCTGCTATTCTGGGTTATTTCCCTCTCGGCCACGGATCTTAGCACCCGCAGCCTCACTCCCGGAGATATCTGTTAGCATTCGGAGTTTGTCAGGGTTTGGTAGGCGGTGAAGCCCCCTAGCCCAATCAGTAGCTCTACCTCTAACAGACTTCATAATCCGAGGCTGTTCCTAAAAACATTTCGGGGAGAACGAGCTATCTCTCAGTTTGATTGGCCTTTCACCCCTATCCACAGGTCATCCCAGAACTTTTCAACGTTAACGGGTTCGGTCCTCCAGTTAGTTTTACCTAACCTTCAACCTGCCCATGGATAGATCACAAAGTTTCGCGTCTGCCCCCACTGACTAGTCGCCCTATTTGGACTCGCTTTCGCTACGGCTCCGTTAATTACGAACTTAACCTCGCCAGTGAGGAGCAACTCGTAGGCTCATTATGCAAAAGGCACGCCGTCACCCATTACTGGGCTCCGACCGCTTGTAGGCGCACGGTTTCAGGTACTATTTCACTCCCTTGTTTAGGGTGCTTTTCACCTTTCCCTTACGGTACTGGTTCACTATCGGTGTCTGAGGAGTATTTAGCCTTACCAGATGGTGCTGGCAGATTCAGGCAGGATTCCTCCGGTCCCGCCTTACTCAGGATACTGCTCGTCCTCATCAATTTTTGTTTACGGGGCTATCACCCTCTATGGCTCAACTTTCCAGATGATTTTACTTGATGATGATTTCTAAATGCAGTCCTACAACCCTCGAGCGGCACGCCGCTCAAGTTTAGGCTATTCCCTTTTCGCTCGCCACTACTTGGGGAATCACTATTGTTTTCTTTTCCTCCCGGTACTTAGATGTTTCAGTTCTCGGGGTTGGCTCCCTTGCGGGTAATACGCCTTCAGCGTACTGGGTTTTCCCATTCGGAAATCCAGGGATATAATGCTTGTGTGCAGCTCCCCCTGGCTTATCGCAGCTTACCACGTCCTTCTTCGCCTCTCAGACCCAAGGCATCCACCATGCGCCCTTAATTGCTTTAAAAAAGTTAAAAAACTTAATTAATATGAGGCTTCAACAATTGTTGAAGACTTGTTTTTAATTGTAGTTGTTACCCGACCACATTTCTTCAGACCAACCAAAAAATGGTGTGATATTTCAAAATTGTGATCGAACTTGTTAGATACTCATCTAACATTTTTTTTCCAATATGTCAAAGAGCTTAGTAAATGTGAAAATGTGCAAATATGAATATGTGCAAATGATCACACTACCGAGCTGATGTTAAGGTTATGAACCTTCAGACCTGAAGTCAACATCAAAATTGAAAGAACTAATTTTCACATCCCCACATTTTCCTATACACACATTCAATAAGTGGAGGATATCGGAGTCGAACCGATGACCCTTAGCTTGCAAAGCTAATGCTCTAGCCAACTGAGCTAATCCCCCGTGGTAAAAGCTCATAGCCATTAGCAAATAGCCATTAGCCATTTAGTAGACCCGAGCAGATTTGAACTGCTGACCCCTACATTATCAGTGTAGTGCTCTAACCAGGCTGAGCTACGGATCTGTTTGTAGCCTCCCGATAAGTTCGGGATTCGGGTTACTTCAATTTTTTTGTGAAAGAACTAAATTGAAAGTTGTGGGAAACAATAGCGAGGTAAGTATAATGATCAATACGTGATTGATCATGTCGCTCTAAAAAGGAGGTATTCCAGCCGCACCTTCCGATACGGCTACCTTGTTACGACTTAGCCCCAGTTACCAGTTTTACCCTAGGCGGCTCCTTGCGGTTACCGACTTCAGGTCCCCCCGGCTTCCATGGCTTGACGGGCGGTGTGTGCAAGGTCCGGGAACGTATTCACCGTATCATTGCTGATATACGATTACTAGCGATTCCAGCTTCATGGAGTCGAGTTGCAGACTCCAATCTGAACTGAGAAGTGGTTTTTGGGATTAGCTTCATATCGCTGTGTTGCAGCCCTTTGTCCACTCCATTGTAGCACGTGTGTAGCCCTGGGCATAAAGGCCATGATGACTTGACATCATCCCCTCCTTCCTCACGTCTTACGACGGCAGTTTCACTAGAGTTCCCAGCGTTACCTGATGGCAACTAGTGATGGGGGTTGCGCTCGTTGCGGGACTTAACCCAACACCTCACGGCACGAGCTGACGACAGCCATGCAGCACCTTACTGGCAGTGTATTGCTACAAAGTGAGCTTTCACCCACGGTCTCCCAGCATTCTAGCCCAGGTAAGGTTCCTCGCGTATCATCGAATTAAACCACATGCTCCACCGCTTGTGCGGACCCCCGCCAATTCCTTTGAGTTTCAATCTTGCGATCGTACTTCCCAGGTGGGATACTTAATGCTTTCGCTCAGACACTTACTGTGTATCGCAAATGTCGAGTATCCATAGTTTAGGGCGTGGACTACCAGGGTATCTAATCCTGTTTGATCCCCACGCTTTCGTGCCTCAGTGTCAATACTCGTGTAGCCAGCTGCCTTCGCAATTGGTGTTCTATGTCATATCTAAGCATTTCACCGCTACATGACATATTCCGCCGACCTCCACGGTATTCAAGATTAATAGTATCAATGGCAGTTCCCAAGTTAAGCTCGGGGATTTCACCACTGACTTACCAACCCACCTACGCACCCTTTAAACCCAGTGAATCCGGATAACGCTTGCACCCTCCGTATTACCGCGGCTGCTGGCACGGAGTTAGCCGGTGCTTATTCATATGGTACCGTCAGACGACTTAGAAAAGCCTTTTTTCGTCCCATATAAAAGAAGTTTACAATCCAGAGGACCTTCATCCTCCACGCGGCATGGCTGGTTCAGACTTTCGTCCATTGACCAATATTCCTTACTGCTGCCTCCCGTAGGAGTCGGGCCCGTGTCTCAGTGCCCGTGTGACTGGTCGTGCTCTCACACCAGTTACTGATCGCAGGCTTGGTGGGCCGTTACCCCGCCAACTACCTAATCAGCCGCACAGCCATCTTCAAGTGATAAATCTTTAACAACAAAGTGATGCCACTCCGTTGTACTATGGGGTATTAATCCAAATTTCTCTGGGCTATTCCCCGCTCGAAGGAAGGTTCTGTACGTGTTCCGCACCCGTTTGCCGGTCGCCATCAACTGTATTGCTACAGTCATGCTGCCCCTCGACTTGCATGTATTAAGCCTGCCGCTAGCGTTCATCCTGAGCCAGGATCAAACTCTCCATTGTAAATGATGTTTGATTACTGACTATTTAACTTCAAAGTGTTGCTGCAACTTTCGTCACAGACAACCAAAATTAAACGTGTCAAATCTAAATTGTATTTAGCTTGACTTACCTTTTAGTTTTACCCCGCATACCTGCGGGATAAGTGCTATTGTTTCCCAACTTTCAAAGATCTTTTGCCGTTTTACCAGCACCCCGTTTTTGTTTGGGAGTGCAAAGGTAAGGGCCTTTTTATTTCTACCAAATTTTTCGAGAATTATTTTGAAAAATTTTCGAATCTTTTGGCGTGAAAATCAAACTGTTTTGAAAAGAACTCGCTCCTTTTTTTCAGAGCGGGCAGCAAAGGTAAGGGATAGTAAGTTCCCGACAAATTTTTCATGCAAGTTTTGTTCACATTATTTCCATTTTTTTGACCCCATTCACAAGCCGAATTAGAGATGATTTTGACTGGTCCAAAATCACATTATTTATCAATGAGTTATGAATGTTGCTGAAATGTGCTGCCAGCCTTAATCGAAGTAGCCCTGTGGATATCTGACCGCCTCCAGGAATAATCCATTCGGCGGAACTGCAAAACTGGCCCTTGTACAATCCCTGCTTTCTATGATTTCTCTGAATTCTTCCAAACTAATCACCCCTCTTCCAACCCGTAACATGGTGGCTGTCAATGCTCTAACCATCCCTCTTAAAAAACGGTTCCCGGCTACTTCATAAATCAGCAAGTCGCCTTCTCTGGTCCATTTACTGTGTGTTATTGAGCAGATAAAGGTCTTTACCTGCGTATTCCGCTTGGAAAATGATGTGAAATCATTGTATTCCTTAAGCATCCCTGCGGCTTCCTGTAATAAACCCTCCTGTAAACGAAATGGAAAATAGTAAGCACGATCTCTGAGAAAAGGATCCTTTCTTCTGTAGATATAATAGCGATAATCACGCTGAATGGCATCAAAACGACAATGCGCTGTATCCGGTACCCTATGCAAAGACAGAACCGCAATATCAGCAGGTAATACTGCATTCATTTTATAAACCAACTGCTCCGTTGATTTGATTCCCCGATAGGTTTCTACTTGCTCCGGAAGATCAAAATGAAAATAGTTCTGCCTGGCATGCACCCCTGCATCCGTACGGGAAGATCCAGTAAGCTCCATCACCCCCGGCACTAAAATAGCCAGGGCTTTCTCCACTTCTGCCTGTACCGTATGCGCATTCTGCTGCACCTGAAATCCACGGTAGGCCGTTCCCTTATACGATAGTGCTAAAAAATAACGGGGCATAAACTGCTGAATAGATGAGCGCTCACTGCCGGAGCATAACCTTGAAACGATTAATGTAATAAGTATCTTTTAACTCCGATTCCAGGGATGTAAACTGCAACGGATCTGATACAAAAGGATAAGCAGCGTCAAAAAACCGATAACGGCCCTCATCCGTTAAAAACAAAGCCCCCAGGTTCCTGATTTGTGTTGTACTGAAACATTTTGTTTTCAAAACCTTTCTCGCTTCTGCGATCATTCCATCATCAGAAGTAGCTGCTGCCATCTTCTTACGTACCCGCAAAAAATCGGCTTCCTCCGCCACTGCAGTACAGGTCTTTACAGGTGTATTTTGAACAGGTACAATCAGTGTTTTTTCTTCCTTAACCGGATCCGCTGTTTTTACTTCTGCCTGTTTTACCGTATCAGCAGTCAGCGGCTGATCCAGAAATTTTTTCTCTTCTTTGGGTTCTTCTTTCACCGGTACCGGCACCACCGGTTTTGGATTGGGAATAAAAATGCGGATAGTGTCTGTTCCTCCCCCGTCTTCAGTATCAGTAAATGTTAATCCGAATCCTTCAGTAGTAGAGCTCTCAGACCTTCTTGAAACGATGGATGGCTTATAGTTAATTGCTGTTTCTTCCCGGTTAACCGGTACAGCCACCGGATCTGCTTTTATTTCTTCTTTGACAGCGATGACCGGCTTTTCCGGTTCAACAACCACCACTACAGTGTCTTTTGTTACGGGGGGATTATCAGTGATGACAGGATCAGGATCCTTTTTCACCGGAGGCTCCTCTTTCAACAGGGCTTTTTTTTTATCATCGGTTACCAGGGCGGTAGCCGTTTTTGCAGAATCTATGACTGCGGTACTGGTGATTACTTCTTTTTCCTTTACCGGAGCCACTACTACCGGTTCTCCTATATCGACGACTGTTTTTACTTCTTCTTTTACCACGGGATTAGCAGGAACTGGTGCTATGGCCACCGTTTTTACTTCCTCTTTTACAACCGGATTATCCGGCAAAGGAACAACGGCTACCGTTTTTACTTCTTCTTTCTTAGGCGCCGGTAAAGGCTTTTCTTTCAAGGATGGATCGTCTGCGGCCTTGGCCAGTATATTCGTAAAATCAGAGGCGTCTTTATTTTCAGCAACAGCAGCCTGCTCTTTTTTCTCTCCCGCTCCCTGTGGCATTTGAACGGACAGTGTTTGCAGGTTAAATAAACCCCAGCCTTTTTCTGCAAAATTCTTCAGCAGGAAACCCTGGTCTTTTTTATCGATTGTTACTGCAAAAGCATGCTCACCGTTCTTTCCTCCCGGAAAACCAATGGTGAAGGAATAAGTACTATCCTTCAACTTCGGCATGATCAGGTAACCTGATGCAGCTGAACTGTATGTTTTTTCATTCATCCGGAGATAGAAGGGCTGCGCCGGATCCGTCTGTATATACATGAAATACACTTTCTGGGAAGAGGCAGTAAGCACAAATCCGCAAAGGGCCAGCGTAAATAGTAAGCGGTTCATTGTAAGAAATTGGTGTGTCACAAATTTAACTGACTTGTCAGTACCAATCTATTCCGGGCCCCAACATCTTGTTAAATACCCGGCCCGGGAGCTGGAGATCGGTCCAATACAGGCCTTGTTATTTACTTTTGCACACCTAAATTATTTTTATGAGATACTTTTTATTGTTTGGCTGGATGTTATTCCTGGGACTTACCGCAGCAGCCCAGCCCAAATCCGATACCAGCTGGAAAAAAAATTACCGCGAAACGCCAGCCCGGATCAATAACCTGGTGCATACCAAACTGGATGTTAAGCCTGACTTCAGTAAATCACACCTGATTGGCAAGGCCTGGATCAGCCTCAAACCGCATTTCTACCCGACCGATAGCCTGACACTGGATGCCAAGGGAATGGAATTCAGAAAAGTAGCGGTGCTGAAAGCCGGAAAAGTAAAAGACCTTCAATACCAGTATAACGATTTTCAGCTTAAAATAAAGCTGGATCAAACCTATAAAAACACAGAGACCTATACCGTCTATATAGAGTATACTGCAAAGCCCAATGAGTTTGAAGAAAAATATGCCGAAAACTCTATGCTGGGTATTAAAGGGATGTATTTTATCAATCCGCTTGGAGAAGAAAAAGATAAACCCACGCAAATCTGGACACAGGGAGAAACAGAATCCAATTCTGCCTGGTTCCCTACTATTGACAAGACCAACCAGAAAACAACCCAGGAACTTTCTGTTACAGTCGATAACAAATTTGTAACTCTTTCCAATGGAAAACTGGTTACCCAGAAGAAAAACAGCGATGGCACCCGTACCGATACCTGGAAGATGGACCTGCCTCATGCCCCCTATTTGTTTTTCCTGGGAGTGGGAGAATATGCTGTGGTGAAAGACAGCTGGAAGGGCAAGGAAGTAAATTACTATGTGGAACCAGCCTATGCACCGGTTGCCAAAAAAATATTCGGATTGACCCCTGAAATGATGAGCTTCTTTTCAAAAGTAACCGGCGTGGAATACCCATGGCCCAAGTACTCACAAATCACCGGACGGGATTATATCTCCGGTGCGATGGAGAACACCACCGCTACCCTTCACTCGGATATGGCCCAGCAAACCGCCCGTCAGCTGGTGGATGGTAATGGGTGGGAGTCGGTAATAGCCCATGAATTATTCCATCACTGGTTCGGGGATTATGTAACCACCGAAAGCTGGAGTAATATCACCGTCAATGAATCTTTTGCCGATTACAGTGAACTGCTCTGGTTTGAATATAAGTATGGTAAAGATGCAGGAGATGCTGAAAATAATAACGGGATGCAGAATTACCTGCAGAGTAACAGTGAAAAGAAAGACCTGGTACGTTTTTATTATGCAGACAAAGAAGATGTGTTTGATGCTGTGAGCTACCAGAAAGGCGGCCGCATTTTACATATGCTGCGGAACTATGTGGGCGACAGTGCTTTTTTCAAAGCCATCAATAATTACTTAGTCACCAATAAATTCAAATCTGCCGAAGCCCATCAGCTGCGACTGGCTTTTGAAGAAGTAACCGGTCGTGACCTGAACTGGTTTTTTAACCAATGGTATTTTAGTAACGGGCATCCCACTGTAGACATAGACTATGTATATGATGATGCCGCCGGTAAAGCAACCGTGATTGTAAAGCAGACACAGAAATCAGGTAAGTATTTCAAATTGCCGCTTGCCATTGATCTGTACCAGGGTGCTTCCAAAACCAGGTACAATGTATGGGCTGGCAATGCAGTGGATTCATTTACGATTCCCTATACAAAAAGACCTGACCTGATTAATGTGGATGGAGACAAGGTGATGCTCTGGATAAAAAAAGACAATAAGAACCTGGACAATTATATCCACCAGTATAAATATGCGGGCAGCTATCTGGACCGGAAGGAAGCCATTGATTTTGTGGCCACCAAAGCAGATGACCCAAAGGCTGTCGACCTGATACGTACTGCATTGACTGATAAATACCATGGACTTCGTTCCTATGCTATTGGCAAAACTGATCTGAAAAAAGAGGCCATCCGGAAAGCAGCTGAAGACGTGCTGGTGAATCTGGCCAAGACTGATAAAAATGCGCTGGTGAGAGCCGCCGCCATTGGCAAGCTTGGAGATTTACAGAATAAGGAATACAATAATCTCTTCATCAATGCCACTAAAGATTCCTCATACACCGTTGCCGGAAATGCTTTGTCGGCCCTGATCAAAACGGATGCAACTGCTGCCCAACCGGTGATCAATGCATTGAACAACGAGGAACAAGACGGTTTATTGGCCGATGTATTGATGAATGAGCTGATGAAAAGCGGAGATGAAACAAAGGCTGAAAAAATCATTGGCGATTTCGCCAAAATGCCATTGAGCCAGGCAAGTTTGATGCACTTAACGGGTTGAGCACTTATCTGTCCGCCTTAAAAAATACAGATAAAGTAAAATGGGGCATCGATGAGATTGTGAAGTTCAGGGATGCTATTCCGGAAGCATTTAAAAGTCAGACTGATTTTTATATCAATGGAATGATCCTGAAAGGCATTCTTTCTGCCAAATCCAAAAAATCAAAAGAAGATCCATCCAATACTGCATTAAAAGAGCTGACCGAATACATTAAAACGAAATTACCCGAAGCTGATAAAAAGGGATTCTAAAATAGTTGGTATAATAAAGAGAAAGGCGGACCAATGGTCTGCCTTTCTCTTTCTTTAAATGCATTTATCGAAATCCACCGATATCTGATGCTTCTGTTTTAATTTTCAACTTTGCATTATCCCACCAGCCACTTGCTACTCGCCACTCACCTCTAGCCTCTCCCTACCATTTCCCACCAGCTCCACCTCCTCCAAAACTACCACCTCCGAAGCCACCAAATCCACCGCCTCCGCCGGACCAACCGCTTCCTCCTCCGCCTCCGCCGGACCAACCGGTCCAGCCACCGCGTGAAACATAGGTACCACCCCCTCCTGCTCCACCGCCAAAGACGACGAGCAAGAGTATGATGACAAAGATGATACTGCTGACGGGTATGCCTTTCTTTTTCTTGCTGCCGTAATTGGTGGGTGCTTTGTATTCGCCTGCCGCTGCTTTGATGATTCCATCGGTGGCTTCATCCAGTGCACGGTAATAATTACCCAGCTTTAAATTCGGGATCAGTTCATTATCTACAATGGACTTGGCGGTAATGTCGGGAATTGCGCCTTCCAGTCCGTAACCCGGTGCAATGTAGGCATCTCTTTGTCCGCTGCCGCCACCGGTAGAGATCAATACGACCACCCCGTTATTAAAGTCCTTGTTTCCAACTCCCCATTTGCGTCCCAGTGCTGTGGCATATTCGTTGGCTTCTAAACCATTCAGTGATTCAACGATTACGATCACAATCTGGTTGGAAGTACTATCGTCATAGGCCACGAGTTTGTCTTCCAGTTGTTTCACCTGGTAAGGCATGAGCAGACCGGACTCGTCATTCACCAGTTTCGCAGGACTGGGTCTGGGAGGGATTTTGTCTTCATGCTGTGCCTGTGAAAGGAAGGAAAGCAGCAGGGAGAATATAAGAAGTAGTCGCTTCATATGGTATTATCTGCCGAATACGATTTCATCCGGCAGTTCATTCTTGTCTGTTTCCCTGTCATAGGGGAAATGGGTTTGCAGGGCATCACCGATCTGTATGACCGCTTCAGCGATGCCCTGCGCATAATCATCTTTATTAAAACTGGTGAGCATTTCTGCCACCCGGTTATTCCAGTATTCCGTTCCTACAATCCGGTGGATGCCTTCATCTCCGAACACAGCGAGTTGCCGGTCCTTCATGGCCACATACACCAGGACTCCATTGCGTTGTTCTGTCTTATCCATCTTCAGCTTGAAAAATATCTCGGCTGCCCGGTCAATCGCATCCATCCAGGGGCAGCGGCTTTCCCACGTATACACGCACTTCCCCGCTGGTTGATTTCTCAGCCTGGCGGATGGCTTTCACGATAAGCCTGGTGCCTTCTTCGGGGAAGAATGGCTTTTTCCTTCTGAATAACTGGAACATGTTCATTACTTAATACCGTCGAAATTTACATCAGGAGCTTTTTCACTGCCCGGATCGGCTTTATAAAAGGCTTTTTCTTTCGCTCCAATCATCCCTGCCAGTACACTGGTTGGGAATTTCACGATCTTCAGGTTAAAGGCTTCCACTGATTTATTGAAATCCTGGCGGGCCACATTGATCCGGTTTTCTGTGCCTTCAATCTGGGCCTGAAAATCCTGGAATGCTTTAGTGGTTTTGATTTCAGGATAATTTTCGACATATCCCATCAGATTAGAGAAGGCCGTCCGCATTTGACCCTGATTCTGGAGGAATTTATCCATACTGGCCTGATCGTCTACATTAACTGTTACAGAACCCAATTTGGCACGGGCTTCCACAACATCTTTTAACAGGCTTTTTTCGAAATTGGCAGATCCTTCGATGGTTTTAACCACCGCATTATATAGATCGGTACGGCGCTGGTAATTGGTTTCCACATTACTCCATTGCTTTTTCACGTTCTGATCGGCGGCTTTAATGCTGTTGCAGCCATTACAACCCCAAACAAAGAGGATCAGGACAAGGGCTGCGATAGACAATAAAACGACATTACGAGTTCCTTTCATTGTAGTAGTTTTTATTTGATAATAAAATTAGTGCTTTTGCTGTTCTGCTGGGGAAAATTTCGGCATCCTGCCGGTTACTGCCGGTAAATAGCGAAGGGATGCCCAGCATTCCTGCAAAGGAAGTGAAAGCGGGTTAATACAACGGGACGCTGACGAAAATCAATCCACTTTCCGGATACAAACAAAATGATAGCTGTCTGTTTTCTGCACATTATAGAAGGCGCCGGTGTACCAGTATTTGGTAACGGCCGTGGTCCCGCTGGCTTCGGTGGAAGTCCAGATGGTGCCTCTTTCTTCTACGGCGAATTTGTCTTTAAAGGCATAGATGGCATCTGATTCATCTTTGGATGGCAGGTACCAGTCTTCCTTGCCCCCAGCTTTGGTCTCTTTACAGAGTTTGGCAGCATAGGGCTTTCCTTCCAGGCCATTCTTTGTATTGTCACCTACCACAGTTACAATGGCGGCAGTATTGGCGGACCCATTGGATTCGCTTTTGGCGGCATCGCCGGGGATTTCTTCGCTGTTACCTCCCCACATCACTTTGCCTTTGGGGATCATGTCAAGGACTTCATATTTTTTTCCGTTGAATTCGATGGGGATGATTTTTTGGGCGGATAATTGGGTCGTGATGGCAATGATAAAAAGAGAAGAAAGGATTTTTTTCATATTAAGGTTTTGAGGGATCAAAGTTCGGGGATTTTTTTATTCGTTGCGTGAGGGGCGGGACGGATTTACCGCGGAGAACAGGAGGTAAAGGAGTTTTCGCAGAGATCATTTTAAAAATAAGGGGTGAATGGATTCGGGCTATGAACGGATTTTATTCGCTGCGCGAATGGTAGATGAGAGGAACACGGATTTATTCGCTGCGCGAATGGGAATAGGAACGCGGACGCCGTCGGCCAAAGCCTATGGCGGCGGACGATGACGCGGATGGGGCGGATTTTCGCGGATATTTTAATGTAGAATTCATAACCTTTTTTTAATGGCTGACGCAAAACAAGGATTCAAGACGGATTTTATTCGCTGCGCGAATGATAGATGAGAGGAACACGGATGGAACAGACTAGAGGGATTAAAACGGATTTTTTCGCTGCGCGAATCGGAATGGGAACGCAGATGACGCGGATTGGGCTGATTAGAGCGGATTTTTATTCACTGCGCGAATGGAGAGAGGAACACGGATTGGACGGATAAAACTGATTTGAACGGATTTATTTATTCGCTACGCGAATAAATACAACATCTTCCGACTGTCAGATACCGACTATTGATTACCGACTGCGGACTATTGACTGACGGCTGATGACTGCTGACTGTCGACTGCCGACTGACGACTGCCGACTGAAGACTGCTACCCTACTGCTGCAATACCCGGTAAAACCTTTCCTTCAAAGTATTCGAGCATGGCACCCCCACCGGTGGAGACATAACTAACTTTATCAGTAAATCCGAACTGGTTGACAGCGGCGACAGAATCACCACCACCTACGAGGGAGAAAGCCCCGTTACTGGTTGACTCCGCCACGGCTACTGCAATCGCTTTTGTTCCTTTTTGGAAAGCAGGCATTTCAAAAACACCCATGGGTCCGTTCCATAAAATGGTTTTGGAGCTTTTGATCACGGTGGCAAATTTTTCAGCCGCGAGTGGTCCGATATCGAGTCCCATCCAGCCATCGGGTATTTCGTTGCTGGGGGCAATGGCGGTATTGGCATCTGCGGCAAACTGATCTGCAATCATAGAATCTTCCGGGAGATGGATATTCACTCCTTTCTCCTTTGCAATTTTAAGGATATCCAATGCGGTTTGCAGGCGGTCTTCTTCGCACAATGATTTGCCGATTTGTCCGCCCTGTGCTTTCATAAATGTATAAGCCATACCTCCGCCGATGATGATATCAGTGGCTTTTTCGAGCAGGTTTTCTATGATCAGGATTTTATCACTCACTTTAGCGCCGCCGATGATGGCGGTAAAAGGTTTCTCTGCTTTATGTAAAACTTTTTCAGCGGCAATGACTTCCCCTTCCATCACGTATCCAAAGAATCTTTTTTCCGGAGGGTAGAACTGAGCGATGACAGCTGTTGACGCATGTGCACGGTGAGCAGTTCCAAAAGCATCATTGACCCATACATCACCCAGTTTTGATAATTTTTCTGCTAAGCCAGGATCTCCTTTTTCTTCTTCTTTGTAAAACCGGAGATTCTCCAGCAACAACACTTCACCGGGACGCATCATCCCTGCGGTGAGGTAGGCTTGTTCACCAATACAATCATTGGCAAAGAGAACCGTACTACCGCCGAGCAGTTGGCTCAAATGCGGTACCAGGTGTTTGAGGGAGTATTTTTCGGTGGGACCATCTTTGGGACGGCCCAGGTGGCTCATCAGGATCACCATACCCCCATCGGCCAGGATTTTTTGAATGGTTGGAATGGCTGCCCGCATCCGGGTATCGTCGGTGATTTCAAATTTATCATTGAGGGGTACATTGAAATCGACGCGGATCAATACTTTTTGTCCTTTGAAAGAGGCAGCTGCAAACTTTGACATATCAACTAATTTTTGTGAAGATACTGCCTAGTTTCATTCATCCCGCAAACAGGAATCATCCTTCTAGCTGCAAACAATCAGTAATTGAAAAAAAACGGGGAGCTTATGCCGATTGCAATTTTTGCTGTTTCTGAGCTTCCTGAAAAAGAATATGTCCGGCTACGGTAGACATCACTTCATCGGTTACATCTTTTCCTCCTTTCTGATTCACCTTAATACTTTGCAGGGTGAATTTGGGACCGAAGGGTATTCCCCACCATCCGAATAGCAGGGAGATCAGGGTAAAGCGCCGGCCGCGGCTCACAGCATTCTCTCCGGCTTTGATCAAATAAACACCAGATGTTTTCCGCAGGGTGATTACAATAAAAGAGATGGTATAGGGATAATAAACAAACCGGGCGCCTTTTTCAGCTTCCCGTTGAAGGTCTGTTGCAGACAAGCCATCAATATTCCTGATTTTCATGAGCGCAATAGGGTATACGGCAGTCCTATGATTCCGGATTTATTTCCGGAACGTTTCTTTGATCATGATTACAAATTGAACATTTTTAATCATGATTTCAGGATAACCGGACTGCCATCATTCCTGTCTGATCTTTACATCTTATATGGACTGAGGGCAGCCGGACTACCATGATTAAATATTATTAACCGATCAGTGTTGCAAAATAATTCACAGTTCTCACCAATTGGCTGACGTAGCTCATCTCATTATCATACCAGCTCACGGTTCTGACCAGTTGGGTATCTCCCACATTCTGCACTTTGGTTTGGGTAGCGTCAAAGAGAGAACCATAGCTGATACCAATGATATCGCTACTTACGATTTCGTCTTCTGTATAACCAAAACTTTCGTTGGAAGCGGCCTTCATAGAAGCATTGATTTCCTCAACGGTTGTTTTCTTATTCAGGATGGCGGTTACTTCTGTCAGTGAACCGGTGAGTGTCGGTACCCTTTGGGCGGAACCATCCAGTTTTCCTTGGGGGCTGGGCAGTACCAGTCCGATGGCTTTGGCGGCACCGGGGCTGTTAGGTACAATATTCTGGGCTGCGGCCCTGGCCCTGCGAAGATCGCCCTTGGGGTGCGGGGCATCCTGCGTATTCTGGTCATTAGTATAAGCGTGTACGGTGGTCATCAGTCCGTTCACGATACCGAATTTTTCTTCCAGTACCTGTGCCATGGGGGCCAGGCAATTGGTGGTGCAGGAAGCGCAACTGATAATGGTTTCGCTGCCATCGAGGATCTTATGGTTCACATTGAACACGATGGTTTTGAGGTCGCCGGTAGCCGGGGCACTGATGACTACTTTGCGGGCGCCTGCCTGCAGGTGGGCAGCGGCTTTGTCTTTATCGGTAAAGAAGCCGGTGCATTCGAGCACTACATCCACGCCATGATCTTTCCAGGGAATATCGGCCGGATTTTTCTGCGCATATATTTTTACTTCATCCCCGTTCACGAGGATGGAATTATCGGTTGACTTTACTTCAGCGTCGAAACGGCCCTGGGCGCTATCATATTTAAGGAGGTGGGCGAGAACTTTGGGGCTGGTGAGGTCATTGATGGCCACTACATCGATACCCTGCATTTTGTAGATCTGGCGGTAAACCAGGCGACCGATACGGCCAAAGCCATTGATGGCTACTTTAACTGTACTCATTTGTTCATATTTTAAGAGGTGAAGTCAGCCGGGGCTAACGAGGGTGCAAAGTTAGTAAAACCGGGATTGTCATGCTATATCAGAAATAAGGAAAAAGGGCATGGCAGACAATCTGTTGCGGCTAAAAAAAACAAATGACCGTTTTTTTAAAAACATTTGGCCAAAAACCCGGGCCGGGCTATCTTTGCCGTCCCTAAAAAAGAGGTGAATAGCTTTAAAAACCGTTCATTTCTGCAAAAGACGGCCCGTTCGTCTAAGGGCTAGGACACCACCCTTTCACGGTGGTGATACGGGTTCGAATCCCGTACGGGCTACAGAGCTCCGCTGCAAAGCGGGGCTTTTTAATTTTATATGGGTCCCGACGCTTCGGTCGGGATGCCGACAAGCAAAGCTTCGTCGGCATTCGAATCCCGTACGGGCTACAGAGCTCCGCTGCAAAGCGGGGCCTTTTCGTTTTATTTGGGTCCCGTCGAGAATCTCACAATCTCTGCAACCAAAGTCCCGCTACAAATGAATTCAGTATGGGCTATAGTGATTTCGCTGGCAAGGCCCAGCACAGCGGGGTACAGGTTTCCTTTTTCATTTATTTCAGGTACGTATAAAAGGAAGACCAAAAACGACCGTTGGAGGAGCTTATTTAGCCCATGGAATGTACTCTGCTATAAAAGGGCTGACAAAAAACTGACCAGATTAAACTAAAGAATAAATGGCATCCATTTAATATCCGGGGATATACCTCACTTAAATAGTACATACCATAAGGACAGATGAAACCAGACTAAACAATAACTTTAGTAATTGTTCGTTCAAACTACAGTAAGAAAACCATTCGTTACAATACTCCTTTTTTTACTCAACCGCTAAAAACAGCTTTTAACCAGTGGTAATCATTTTATTTAAAACAAAAAAACTGTTACCGAAGTATCAACAGCTTCAAAATTATCGTGAACAACCGTTTCTATCCCACAAACAACAAATAAGAGCAGTATTCAGGCAAAACAAGAGCAGAGTCAGCCCCGCAGAACGTTGTATATTGAAACAGGACTTTAAATTATTAGTTTAACCACATTATGCCCATTCAAAAAGAAAAATAAAAAAATGAGCACCCAAGCACTGATCCAATTATTTACAGTTCTCCTCTTCATCGGATTTCAAAAAAAGAGCACGGCTCAATCCTGTGATTGCGAAAAAGAATTCCTTTTCCTGAAAAATCAGCTTGAATCGAATTATGCCGGATTCAGTGATAAAGTAAAAGGTAATAATAAAAAAAAATATGAGAAACTGACCGGCTCTCTGCTGATGAAATCACGCAGTATTCAAACCGGACATTACTGTGACGGCTTACAAAAAGAATTGATAACTTTTTTCAAAGATGGTCACATACAAACCGGAGAAACAGGAATCAAGCCAGTCACCGACTCTGCCCTGTTACAACAATTGTTTTCTCAAACGGAAAGCCTGCAATTAACAAATATTCCTAATAAACCGGGCAGTATTGAAGGCATTTACTACTCTACGGACTCTACCTATAAGATTGCCATCATAAAAAACAAAACTGCCTTCAGGGATTATGCGGGGGTAATAGTCAATTCCAAAGTAAACACCTGGACTCCCGGCCAGGTTAAACTGGAATTAAAACAGCTGACCCCAGGAACATTTATAGCCTACAGCTATTCCCGGGACCATTCCGGTAATGCAGCCTTGTATAATTTTGACGGACACAGGCTTAACAATGGCACATGGACAAAAGCCGATGCAATGGCTATAAAAAAATCGACTCCTCCGACGGCTCCCTTACCAGTTCGCAGCTCAACGACAAAACATTCTATTTACAAATAGGTTCTTTTGACCCATGGAATGCACCAGCAATAGATTCTGTAATAAAAGCAAATGAACAAAGCCTGAAAAAAATGGCTCACTGGATACTTGACCTAAGGGGTAATGGCGGTGGTGCAGATTTTAGTTATGCTCCTTTGCTCCCATACCTCTACACCGGCCCCATCATTACAACGAATGTAGATGTTATTGCTTCCTCCGGTAATATTATAGCCTGGGAGAAACTCCTGGACGATCCTGAATTACCAGTGGCAACAAAGAAAGCGGTAAGCGAAATGATAGCTAAAATGAAATCCAATCTGGGTGGTTTTGTAAATATTGTACCGGATGATACTTTAGTATTTGATGGCATAAAAAGTTATCCCGAAAAAATTGTGATACTAACAGACCAGCACTGCGCAAGTTCAACTGAACAATTTCTACTGGCAGCCCTTCAGAGTAAAAAAGTAATACTGGCAGGCCAGTCAACCAAGGGCGTACTGGACTATTCAAATATGCGTGACATAAATTTTCCCTGTTCTTCCCGTATTCTCTCTTATGCCACCACAAGGAGCAGGCGGCTTAATTACGGCAAAGGAATAGATAATAAAGGAATTGAGCCATCGATAAAACTGACCGAAGGCCAGGATTGGATCAAAGAAGCGCTTAATATTCTGGAAAAATAAATTAATCCATAAAATGCCGTTACTTTAAAAAGAAGGCAATAGAATGCTTTACAACAAAAATGACTTATGGTTTCTGATACCATTCAAAGATCATCTAAATTCAACAGTCAAAATACATCATTACAATACCCGCTTTTAATAATATCCGCTTAAATGAATTAGCTGGTCCAAAAATTCTGATTGCAGCAAATAATCGAATACTTCTCCTTTTTACCCATCCTAGTCAAAATAGTATATCCGGCAATATTCCAGATTGAGTTTACTGCTATTTATTTGCCCGGACTGCCGCTTAATAGCGTATCACAGAATTGAGGATGCCGGTTAAATTAAACCGTCATCATTTCAGGCCGCGGAGCCAAAATAGTCTGCGATAAATAAAAGCAAGTGCAAGTCTTGAATTATTTTCTAACCTGCACCTGGCTCCTATCAATCTTCATGAATCAGTGGCCTTGATGAATTCCTATCATTGAGAACGGATAAGATGCAGACCGCCTGATCAATTTAAATATTGAATAGCTGGCAAAAAACGCATAGCCCTCCTTTACTTTCCCGGCAAAGAGAATATCACTTTCCCTGTAGCATCCAGAAAATCGAGATGAGGCTGTCCCAGACTGTCCACGTAAAGGTTCAGGCGTTCTTTATTATTTTTATCTGCGAGAAAAAGACCGTAGGCATTCTCCTGTGATTTTCCAACGAACAGGGAATTGCTTTTTTCCAATCCAGCGTTAAACTCCCGAATCAATTTCCGTCTTATCTCTTTATCGGTTATAACAGCGACCGAATCATAAAAGGCTACAATCCTGTCGGAGGTAATATTGGATGGTTGCCCCTGTACAAATATACCGGCCGTTGTCAGTCTTTCTGTCCCGTCCATTTGTTCGGAATATTTCATGCGGATCACCTGGTCCTGTTTGTACTGGTCCATGGAAATATGGCCATAATTTCCTGCACCGCTGCCACCCCCAAAAAGATAGCCGCCAATTTCATCTCCCTCGTCATTGTAAAAAAGCATACCAGGTCCCCGGTCAGGCCGCGGGTTTTTTGACAGGGTCTTTCCGTTTAAGGTAACAGCGGGTAATAATTTTTTATTCGCTATCACCATCCTTGTGCTTCCATCTCTTTCAATAATATTAATCCGTTCAGCACTGATTTCCTCAAACTTTTCCTTTCCTGATTTAACAAACGAAAAAAGGAGAAAACAGATAATCAAGAGTGTCAGGAAACCATTATAAAATTCCAGGTTCCTGATCCTGGACTGTAGTTTATTGTTCATAGTAGAATTATTTCTTTGTTTTACCATTATATGATTTCAGCATCAATAAACTTATCGCCTCTTATTAGCACTACCTGCATGGAACTGCAAAAAAGCTATTAGTTAAGTTGGCAGCTGTTTACTTTTCAACTTATACATATCTGTGTTAAAATATTTTTTTGTCAAAAAATAACCAATCACTGTGATGATCTCATTGACCAGAAACAACCAGGCAATTCCAATAAAGGTTTGATCAAGTACATGCCTGTTCACCAGCAGGTATTCCAGTAGCAGGAAGACAGGCACCCATATAATGACCGGGAAAAGTATTAAGTAGAAAAGGAACCAGGCCAGCCTGTGCTTGTTAGTAATGGACCTGTATGCCGTGACCAGGGGTGGTAAGCAAATAAGCCAAATGATGATGATCACGCTCCAGTACATCAGTTGAGTATCTCCGAAAAGTGATTTTGATGCATAGAACTCATCATTCATTTTGAAGAATGGAAAGAACATACGCTGAAAAGGCAGCTGGGCGAAGATGAGCGCAAAAGAAATTTGCCTGCTGAGCGGTGAAGCATTTTTCTTCCGCAGTCCATAAGCCCCCACCCACATCATGATAAAGGAGAATAAAGGGCCTGCATAGGTGGCGAGGTAAGCCCACCGGTTACTTTCACAGGCCGTTGAAAAATAATTAAAGGTCTTATAACCCCAGGCTCCGCAGATTGCAGCACCTGCAAAATGATGAACAAGCTCATGTAATGACGCATATAGCATGATCAAGCAATAAAATGCGAGGCAATATTTCCAGGTAATTTTTATGCTGATCATTTCTTCAAATTAAATGGCGGATGAAATCTTTTCAGACTCCTTATTTCATGAATTCGAGTAATTCTTTATACTCAATCAGGGGCTGGTGCATCCCGATGATCTTTTCTACCGGCAACTTCTCCCTGTTGATTGCTTCTATGATTTCACCGATATACTGTGGCATGAAAAATTTTTCTTTACCGCCGGGCTGAACCAGGTCAGATGAATAGAGGAGTTTATGCTTTGGAAACCATACCATCATCATTCTCTCCCCATTTTCAGTTTTGACAGGATATAGTTCTATGAGATTCTCTTCATCACCGAGGGCAAGTTTGCCGTTTACTTTAGTATAAACAGGTTTTGCCTTTTTCTTTTGCAACGAATCGGGGTTTGAAATGTAATTGGCCTGTAGCGCACGGCTGATCAGGGGTTCATTTAACTCCAGTCCATATACCGGAATTTTCCTGGCGACATATTCTCTCAGCCCACCAATATGTGGCCGGGCATCTGAAGTGGTCAGCACCGCTAGGATTTTTTCGGACGGAAATTGCTTGTTCACTTCGTTGATCACCCCTTTTGAATATGCAGACGAGACCGGGGCTTCAAGAACAATGACCCCTTTTTTTGTTTTGACAAACCAGGCATTGTAACTACCCACTGCTGTGTTCTTGCCATTAATAAAGAAAATGCCAGGCAAAATTTCTTTGGAAGCCAGTACCGGGACATTAGTAAACATATTCATCCGGTTACTATAGAGGGTCAGCTTAGATTTAGTGGAATCGGGGATACTGAGGGAGGTTTCTTCAACAGCAACATTTAGTTTGACAGAGTCGATACTGTAGGACTGGAAATGTAATCCTCCAATAAACACATCTTTTTGTGCCGGATAATGGAATTTTTTATCCTCTGTTTTCCAGTAACTATACTGGTGTACCTTCCTGATATCACCAAACAAAAAGGGTGTGTTATCGGTATAGTGGCGGGTTATTTCCACCTGGCTGAGATAGCCTGAATACTTATTAAAAAATAACCGCACCGGGTAATTGCGCCATGTAAAAGCTACAATGGAAAGGGGCAGCTCCTGTACCAGGGTATCTTTGACAAAAGACGGGCTTCCGGTTTTGGCGAGCAGCAGTACTTTTTCCGGAGCGAGGTAAAGTTCTTCATCCACATCACTGCCATAGGGCATAAAGCCAATTTGTTTTCCCCTCCTGATCCCGAAAGCCGCTTCATCCACCAGGTATTCTGTTGTCACTTCTGAACCATTGAAACTGGACGAAAAGGACATTTTATTTTTCCATGGCAACTTCAGTGCAACGTAATTATTAACAAAAGTGAAATAGGGGCCGGTCGGGCGAATGGACTGATCGACCAAAAATAAATTTGCCGGCCCTTTGTCTGCAGTGACTGAATTGAGTTCAGTAAGACTTCTCCTCCCATTTGCCGTATACCCCTATCAATCAGATCAATTGCTTTCTGGTCTTGTGCCTGAGCACCTATTCCCATCAAACCCAGCAACAGGACCGCTGTCCATTTTGTATTCTTTTTATTCCTTTTCACTTTTTTCTTTTAATAAAACAAGATATAGAAGGCCATTTATCGAAGTGGCTGCATTATGACCAACCCGAAAACAGCCTGCTGTTATTCATGCCTCCAGGAGCGGGATTAAGGGGGATGAGATGGTCGTTGGGAGGAAGAAAAGTGATTTATGGGTTACCGCCACAAAAAATATTAATGGTTTGCTGGCATGATGAACGTTGTATTTTTACGAATTCCCATCCTTCCATCTACAAAAATTCAGGAGCTTTCTAAGTCACTTTTCAGGTGGTGACACTTCACGTAATAACAGCAACCCGTCAAAACTCATGGAAAGAACCATTTCATTTGAATTCTTTAAATCAATGAAGGTATCATTGACAACAATTTTCTTATCCAGCCAGCCACTGGCCTTTCGTTTCACTGAGGGAATAGCAATAAAATTCGCCTTTCCATTCAGCATATTTATGACATGCTTTAAATCCATGCCCGTCGAGTCCGGTGACAGCATTTTCACTTCATTTCCCCCATTTTCGTGATACCATCCGGCCCCGGCAAATACACCCAGTGCGAACATCTCATCCCCCCACTTTTCTTTCAGCAACTCACCCATTGTACTTTCATTTTTGTTCCATTTAGCGATATGAAAGTTATGCGCTATAATAATGATGGGTTGATCCCCATCGTAATTATCCCTGAGCCATTCAATATTGGCTGCCATAGCGGCATCGCGGGCTGCCCACTTCTTATTCCAATCTTTGTCTCTGACAAAGTCCAGCATATAAGAAAGGTAACTTATCCGGTTCCCAATTGTTGCTCTCGTGAAAAGCAGTTCCCTGTTTTTTTCTACTGGTGCGACAGCAGCTAATTTTTCAAGCAATGCCCTGTAGTCAGCGATCAATTGCAATGTTGTGGTTTTCACAGAATCATACACCGTCTTGCGGTTAATTAATTCCCTTGCCAGCACCCCATACCTTGTTTCGATATCGGAATAATACAAGGAGTTTATTTGGAACCTGGCGGCTAAACCTGTTAATATAGTACTGAATGAACCCGCTGTCCGTTGCACATCAAATCCTGCGATGCTTATTTTCTCTGTTTTAACATAGTCCATAAGTTCCACCCATTCTTTTGTCCGCCAACCGCCGAACAAGCCGTTTATCATCTGACCAGGCGTCATCCTGTCTTTATAAATATCTGCTTCAATCAATTCGCCAATTCCTGACTCAAGGAGAATTGCTTTTATACCCAACTTCTGGTGGAGATATCTGATCAAACTGTTACGTATCTGGAAAATTTCTTTTGCGCCATGGGTAAACTCTCCCAGAAGAATTATTTTTTTATTTTTCAGCCCTGGTAATAAATAAGCCCAATCCGGCTCCGACAGTTCTTCCCTGCAAATTTCCTTCGCATTTTTCCGGAGCCAGTGGTTCTCTCTATCTGTTAAGATCTGCCCGCTGGCAGCAGTAGCTACTATTAATAAATAGAGTATTCCCAAGATCCTGAATCGCATGGTTCTATCTCTTTTAATGGTATTGCGTTTTTCACATTTCATTGACTATCTGCTGCCATTTTTGTTGCATCATTTACCGGGCATACCCGGAGGAGTATTCATCGAACCTTTCCATTCCTGTCCAGTTCATTTATCCATTTTAATGCTTCTGAGATCGTTTCATCACTTGCCGTTGCGGGATTGTCTTCAATAGTTATATCCGGGTCAATTGCAACAGTGTATTTTTTACCATTCCTGTCAGACATAATGGTAGATGCCAGAAAAATCTGAGAGCCGTCCTTTAAATCAAAACTTCCATTTCCGGTTGTCAATCCCCAGGTAGGTTTGCCAAATGACCTTGTATTTGCATTTCCAATAAATGATATTGTAACCACTTCTCCGGAACTTCCTGTCTGGCCACTAGTCAATACCGCCAGGGGTAACCGCGACATTAGACGAAACGGTTTTGAAACAGACCAGCCTTTGTAATCATCCCCATAATATCTTCCATCTTTATAATACCAGGCACTAGGCTGGCCATTGACATCAATTAACGCCCCTAATTTTTCAGCACTGAATAATGGCCCGAGACCTGCAATCATGGGTTCCATGTTTCCGCCCGTATTATTACGGAGATCCACTATCCATCCTTTTATCCCGGATTTACTTAATTTTTCAATACCACGCTGTAAGCTGTCTGCGTATGCCAGTATCTGTTTTTGATTTCCACCATGAAAGGGCGGCACTAAAATGTACCCGCAGCTATCTATAAGTGTACAGGAGGGAAACTCGATTTTGCTGACCTGCGACCCTTCATTCTTCCAATTATTCACTTCTCCGGCCGACATAAAAAATGAATGATGATCACCATAGGGCCTTAAAGACTCCAGTAAGTAGTTTACAGCTAAAAAACAATCACTGTATTTACGAGCCTGGCCGGCAATTTGCATCGCATTTCCTTTCATGCTAGTTATGTCAAGAGAATCCCTCAGCAAAGAATGCTTTTTGATCGTGTCACAAACAGCTGCGAGGTAATCAGCTGCCAGTTTAGATGGCTTTGATCCTTCCGTCTGTGTATTTTTCACACCCAGCTGCGCATACCAAACTCTGCCTTTCCCAAATAAAATAAGCCCGATTTTTACCTTCCTTGTTTCAGGCGGACAGACGACTGATATCACATGCTTTTTCCAGTTACCTGATCCTTTAATCCAATCTATCGAATAAAACCCTCCCATATCTTTACTTGCCAGTAATGTGCCGGCAGCATCATAAAGACCAATATTCAGACCCGCCCCTTTTCCGATTACGTTCTCCGATTTTATCATTGCCGAGAGTGAAAGAATATTTATTCCCGAGAAGCCTGCTACGGCTATTTCCTGCTCAACAAATGTGACTGCCTTTTCAGATTTCCCTTCGATGGACATGACATTCCTTTTATCCTTGAATGCAGGTCTGGCAGACTCCTTAGCTCCCCATGACAAATCCCAATGACAAAAACCGGTTTTAGACGAATCACATTTCTGCCGAAAATCCAGATTTCTGAACACCTGTGCTTTAGCGCCTGCCCGAATGCCCATTATCAGGATCAGTGCAATTGAAATTATCTTCATAATATTTACTCCAGATTCTCTTTAAGTGCTTTCTCAATTCTTGGTGCATGGCTAACTCCCATCGAGATAAATACCCGCTCTCCTTTGTTCACTAATTCAATGATAGAATTGCACATATAATTATCCCGCAACATATTTGTCTCTTCTGCCATTTGCTTAAAAAGTCCATCCGGCCAGCCATTTTGCGGATGTTGATAGGTTCGCCAGTTTTCCAGACCGGGATAATCTGCTTTCCATAAACTATCGACTTGTTCAACTGTTTTGAGCTTTCCATTAATCCCGGGTTTCCGGGTTCTTTCTGCAATTAATTTTTTCATGACCCTGTCCGCTTCAGCTGATGATAGCCCGGTGTAATTGCCCCGGTAAGGGCGTAAGCAAAAGAAAACTGCAATGTGCAAGGGATCATAGCTCTTCAGCAAATGTTCAATTTCAGCGTCCCTTCCGGGTTCCCATGAATATAATTTTACCCCGTTTGATTTGGCCAACTTAGCAGCCAGGCCTCCTTCGCCCAGTTTCCTGACAGGGTCCTGGAACCAGGAAACCAGAAAGCCCAGCCTTCCTTCCACCATCGCCACGGTGGGGTTAAAATTTTTCCATTGACTTTTCATTTCCACCAATTGCTTACTCTTCGGGTCATTTGTATGTTCTATCCCAAATACCAAAACAGCTCCTTTCCCAGTTCTGCTCTGTATCCTGTATGTATATGGTCGTGCATGAGTATTAATAAGACCGCTTCGGGTATATTCATCCAATGACATGATCGATTGCTGGAGCGGAACTTGTTGGGCCGGGAGATACGATTTGGGTGATCTCCATATCACATTGCATTGTACCAACAGCAGAGCGATTAGTATGAGTAAAGCGGAGACTTGCAATATTCTCATCAGAATCATTTTAATATTTACATCTTTAATATCCACTACCAGACCAATAACCAGGTTCCTGCTTCAAATTAAAACTTGATACACTGTCTTTAAAAATTATCATAATAGGTAAAGTCTTTCGTGATCAGCCCATTTTCAATAGTGAACACCGTGCAGATGGGCAAAACAAATCCTTTTCCACCGGAGGGTGTTCCGGTTGACATAAACTCTACAATGACATGCTTTTCACCTGACGGATATATTTGAAGGATCTCATCTTTTATATCGGGAAATATTCTGTTCAGTTCTGTATATTTCTCTTTTGTTTGCTGACGGGTTTGTTTAACGACCCCCTCCCCAAGTGAAGGATCTTTGAAGTCGGCCACTTCCGTATACATGCCGGCCATCTTCTCCCAGTCGTGCCGGTTGAAATACTCAAAATACTGCTTTACCAGTTTTTCATTGATGGCTGCAGATGCACCCACCGAGTGCTGATTAACACATGAATTCAACACAATCGCACAAGCAACGGCTGCCAATATTCGTATCATTTTGCAGGGTTTTAATTTGATTAAGCTTAGTTTTTCCTCAATATGGCCACCTACAAATTAAAAGCGGAATTGATGCTAGCAAAGTGAAATGAGAGGGAATCGGATGCTGATTCATGACACTCATACGTGGTAAAACGTCATCTGTTCGCCCGAAGCAGTTGCCGGTATGATTTTCTGCACTTTTAACCAGCATTGCATTCTTATACAAATGGTTTGTTGAACTGAACAGCGGTGAACAGATGGTGAACCAAGGGTAAAACAAACTTAAAAAACTCTGATGCCGTCGAAAATACAACTGTGACCCAGCTACTTACTCAGCTATTCCCATCAAGTTCCCTTCCAGCTTATATGCACTTTTTCATAATATAATCAAGGGCCGAAAATCCAGACCCCAGCTCTGCCAGTTCAGCGGATTCAATTACAAACCCATTCCGCTTGTAAAATTCAATCGCTTTTGAATTTTGAGAATGTACACGTAATTTCAAAAATTCTCTCTTATTACTCTTAGCCACTTCACATACGATCTTTAGAAACTCGCTGCCAATCCCCAATCCCTGGGCTTTCGGGAGAATGTAAAGTTTATGGAGTTGTACCGGGTTTATCGATACCGGATTCAGCTCGTAACAGACAAATCCAAGTGCTCCAACACCTCCTTCTGCAAGCAAAAAGACAGTACGTTCATCCTTGATTTGCCGGTTCAATGATTCTGTACTGTACATTTTTTCCAACATATAGCTTATTTGCTCCTGACTCATAATAGAACTATAGGTTATGGGCCAAACAGTTTGTGCTATATGCTGGATCTTTTCCAAATCCTTTGGATATACAGTACGGATGACCATTTTCTTTGCCCCGTATTCCGGATAAAACTTTTGCATAAAACTGAGATCATATTTAGTTCGGAAGTATAAATGTCCGGCAACGACTCAAGAAGTTTCAGCTTTTTATACCAACAACCCCTTGCATACTATAAAGAGCGGATTTCAGAATACCGCCATCACAATCATTCATCCGAAACAAATGTCCAGGCCGCTTTGAAAATTGCAAACGCTGTCAACTCTTGCCTTTTACTAAACAGGAACGGTATCTGTAGAAAAAATAAAAAATATTAGTGCGGCTCATTCAAGGGTGAATCGAAAACAGAAAGATTGTAACAAAAGGATAGCATTATATAACAAGACTGGCATTCGCTAAGTAATAGCACAATACCTTTAATCAGAAAGTTGCAGTAGCAATTTTCTCATGTTAACCGCGGGTGGTTTCTACTACCTGCTTTTTTTTCTTCTGTATGTCCGGGCGCAAAAAAGTAAATTCAGAAAAAGGCGCTAATAACAACGGCGAACGCGTCTGTTCTTTATAAAATGAGAGAGAGTACAAGTGTAACAACCCGGCAGCATACCTGATCGCACTTTATGAAATAGTAAAGAACAGTTTAGCCGGTAATTACAATTCCAGAAGGTGGTTCTCACCCCCTTCTTCTTTGTAAAAAATAGTACGACTAACCATTCCTCTTCCTCTCTCATTTCGCCATAACTAAACATCTGATCCTGACAGCATTTTTACTACAGCCTACTAAGGAAATTGCCTGCTTCCATGGACAGTGATTTCCTAACTGCTTAGTTGTTCATAGGTTGCAATTAGCTGTTCGTTGCATTTTCGATAATAAAATAATGAAACCCTGCTATTTTGTCCGCGTTGGAACTGCCTTCCTTGGGAGTCTACACTTAAAATCAATTCATATGAAATTAAATCGACTACTTTTTTTTATGATGCTCATTGTTGCTTTCGCAAATCCGTTAGCAGCCCAACCCAACCAGTGGACCTGGGTGAGTGGAAGTAATTTTTCCGATCAGCAGGGTAGCTACGGAACGATCGGCATCGCTAATGCATCTAATGTGCCGGGTGCTAGATATATGGGTGTAAGCTGGACTGGTACACCGGGTGAACTATGGCTTTTCGGCGGTTCAATCCGGAATGGATCAGGGAACGTCGTACTCGGAAATGACCTATGGAAATGGGATGGCACAAACTGGGCCTGGATGAGCGGTTCAACGACCGGCAATCAGGTGGGAATTTATGGCACAAAGGGAGTTGCAAATCTGAGCAACCGGCCTGGGAGCAGAGGGCAGGGAGTCAGTTGGAAAGACGCTTCCGGAAATTTTTGGCTCTTTGGGGGATTTGGGTATGGTGCCGGCACCGGCGGTTACATTAATGATCTATGGAGATGGGATGGCACGAACTGGACCTGGATCAGTGGTACTTCGACGGTTAATCCGTCTGGTATCTATGGGACCAAAGGAGTGGCCAATGCGGCGAATGCACCGGGCGGTCGCAGAAGCTCTTTGTCCTGGGTAGACGGATCAGGCAATTTCTGGCTCATGGGTGGTTATGGTTATGACGGCGCAGGCACACTGGGATACCTGAATGATTTGTGGAGATGGAACGGGACAACATGGACCTGGATCAGCGGGAGTAATGTTGTAAATCAGGCAGGGAATTACGGAACGAAAGGGGTAACTAATGCGGCCAATGTACCTGGGAGCCGGGAGGATGCTACTTATTGGGTGGACGGATCCGGCAACCCCTGGATATTTGGCGGCTATGGATATAATGGCAGTGGTGTCTTAAATAGATTAAATGATTTGTGGCGTTGGGATGGTGCAAACTGGACCTGGATCAATGGAACCAGCACAGGAAACGTCAATGGGATATATGGAACCAGGGGTGTTGCGTCATCCTCAAATATGCCGGGGTCACGATCGGGGATGGTAAGTTGGAAAGATAATGATGGTAATTTCTGGCTCTTTGGAGGTACAGGAGATGCAGAATCTGCAGGTGGTCCTCTGAATGGCCTTTGGTTTTGGAATGGAACGCAATGGACTTGGGCTGCAGGCAGTAAAGAAATCTCAATAACAGGTGTATATGGCACCCTTAATACTCCAGCTGCATCCAATATGCCTGGCTCCAGACATAATGGAATTGCCTGGACAGATGCATCAGGCAGATTCTGGCTGATGGGTGGTTTAGGGATGGATGCCATCAGCGGTACTGCCCGGCTGAATGACCTTTGGATGGTAGAACCCAGTACGTTGATTACACTCCCTCTCCGTCTTCAGACATTCACGGGGAACAAAATAAGTACAGGGAATCTGCTGGAATGGACGACTGCTGACGAAATCAACACTGAAAAATTTATTATTGAGAAGAGCGAAAACGGAACAGACTTTGTTGCCATAAGGGAGGTTCCTGCGAACGGTACAGGAAATGGCGCATACTCTTATATCCATACACTCACCTGGAGAGGACGGATTTTTTACCGTCTTAAAATGATTGACAGGAATCAGGAATTCAGTTACAGCCAAATCATTTCTCTCAGCCATAAAGGATCAGTTGCCGTCAGTTATTTCCCGAATCCGGTTGGCGGCTCACTGAGTCTCCGTGTTTTGAATAATGACCTGCTGGGCACAAGGGCTGACTTGTATGATGTGACCGGAAAAATAATACAACATATCCTGCTGGATAAAACGGTTACAACTATAAACTTTCAAAAACTTCCTGCAGGTTTGTATTTGCTGAAACTGGCAGATGGTTCAAGCTATCCGTTGATAAAACAATAGGAGGCTATCAAAAAAAATGCCTGACCTACTTACAATAAAAGCCGGTCTATAATTCCTAATGGTAATTAAAGACCGGCTTTATCCTTACAAAAAAACTGTCATTTCAATTTGATGCCGCTACCCGAAAATTATAAACCCCGGGCCTGTGGTCTACTGAAGCACCAACCTGTGATATTCATTTTTGTTTTTATAGTTTAACTGAATCAGATATATGCCCCCGGGCAGCCAGGATGGCAATTCAAGAGATAATTGCGAATCTGATTGCCGTTCCATTTTCAGATTACCAATAAACTGACCTGTATTGTTAAAAAGCTTTGACGACAACGGCAATACGGCATCCAATACAACTGCGTTTATCCTACCACCTGTGCTGGGGTTGGGGTAAAACCTGACAGTGGGTGAATTATTTCTATCTGAAATTTTCCTTATTTCTGAAAAATAACTTTTTCCCTGTTGCTTGTATTGAATCCTGTAATACAGGGACCTGGATTGCGGAAAAGAATCCCGGTAACGGGTGATATCTACCCGGCTCCCGATTGTTTCCCAGTTTGCTGCGTCGTCCGAGCGCTGAATATCAAATTGAACAGGTCCGGTCTGGTCAACCATTTTCCAGTCCAGTTGAACATAGGTATCATTCCTGTACGCTGTAAAATCAGTCAGCCGAAGTGGAAGCAAACCGCAAAAAGCTGCGGCATTCAATTCCGGACCAGCAGTAATGAAACTGCCCGGCGCCTGCTGATTGTTATATTCTGTCCGAATCCAGTTTGAACTTCGCCAGGAGGAACTAATCCTGACCTCGTCCATCAAGCCGCCAAAAAAACGTTGTGTATGCAGATCTTCTCTCCCTCCGATAAAAATATCAGTGACAGGATCAAAACTATTAGCCCCCCAAATTGAATAGGACACGACCGGGTTACCATCTATATATATTGTAGCCCCTCCAAAATCCTGAATCCGGATACAGTAATAGTGCCAGTTTCCATCTACCAGCGTATTACCGGCATCAAGGGTATCAAAATTGTTTGCATCATTATTATCTCTGAAATTCGTTTTTAGCATTTGCCGGTTGCCTGTTTCCGAAGGAATAGTGATATTGTCTTCACCTAAATAAACATTGAGTGAGTTTTGGGTTGACCAGGGACCATGGCTGAAAAGGTACTGGTATGAATTTCCGTTTACTTCAGGCTGGTTAAACCAGAAGGAAACAGTCAGTTCCTGCCCGTAAAGAAAATCAGGGATATGTATATAATCATTGATTTCATCAAAACTCAGAGCACGCCCGATTTTACCGGTTACTGAATTAGCAATGGACATAGATCCATTTGAGGTTCCATGTCTTCCATTGATCGTTCCATCCATCATTTGGGGAGCTGTTCCACCGGGGTCTTCACTTAAGTGCCATATACCAGCATAATTGTTATCCCATACCGTTTGAACGGATGTGCTTGAAAGCACAGTCGCGTTCCCATAGTACATATACAAACCGGTATTAGTTGAAGTGGATAATGCAGGGATGCGGACCCAGGCGGTTACGGACCCGGCGACAGGATCATAGTATTCCAGCTGATGGTCCAGTTTGGTGGCACAACCATTCAGGTAAAACAAAATATCGTATCCGCTGCTATTTTCTATATGACCACCGTTAGCGACAGACCGGAGTTGAGGATCGTTCAGTTGTACCAATACCGGAAAATCAGACAGGGATGCCCCATCCGGTATCTGACTTTCCTGGATCAGCAGTTCTTTTACATACTTGTAGCCATAAGGCTGTGCGCTTAACTGTGAAACAAAGAGCAGACAACAGTAAAGCATCAAAATCTTAATTAGATAGTTTCTCATAATATTGGATTATAGGATGAAACAGGCCCTCTAGTACAAAAGTGGGATGTCTGTATTCTGTAAAACACAAAAACGGGTTGAATAGTCTTTATACTCCTGCGAAGTGTATCATTTAGCAGACAGAAGTGCACATTTTTTTGTCAGAAAGTAAATCCTGAAATGCAGAGGGAAATCAAAAAAACCGGAGAAGGGCAGTAAAATACCGGAGAAGAGTGTAAAAAAATACAGATCTGCATCCTTTTACACTTTATTTAATCTCTCACAGAAAAATTTCTGTAAGCTGTCACTGAATTGCTACGGGCAAACTGTGAGTACGCCCTTTATTTTGTGTTTGTAACCAGATCATCAGGGGGGAAAAATAATTCATCATTGCATTTGCGTTCAGGTTATCACCCGTGCTTTCTTTTAGCACTTCACGCCAATTACGGGATTGTCCCCAGCGCATGATGCTCCTGAGAAACTCCCCTGTCTCCTTACTACCAAAGTAATTACTGGCGTGAGGATCCTGCTTTAATATCTTCCGGGTGATATGTTCATGCATTTGCATGAGCAGACAAAAAGAAATGGCATAATCATAATATTGGGCTGCATCATCTATAATATGCGTTTTTGTCGCTGCATCACAATAAGTTTCAGCGCGTGGGGAAGCCGGCACGATTCCCTGGTATTTTTTAACAAGCTCCCACCAGTGAGCATTCATTGCAGCAGGGTCCAGGTTACCGGCATAGAGGTCATGCTCAAAATGGGTCATGACACCGGCAGACCATGGCAGGTGAACCACATAATACAAAGCTTCTTTGAGCATTTTTTGCATGGTATCCTCGATGGCGTCAGGAGCCATCAAACCCTGAGATTTCAGATAGGGCAATTGTGTAGAGGCCAGGCCAATCAGATCACCAACCGCTTCATGATAGGCGCGATTGGCTCCCCATCGGAGCAATGCAGGTACTTTTGGATTATTATACTCCATGAAATAATAAACGTGCCCCAGTTCATGGTGTACTGTTTTCCACCAATATTCGTTGGGGGCAACGCTCATCAGGCTGCGAACATCATTCAGCAGGTTCATGTTCCAGGCAGAAGCATGGTTATCTTTTTTTACGTTAGAATCTGCAGGGTATGGATAAAGATTCGACTTACTCCAGAAATTGTCCGGAAGTTGGGAAAAACCAAGACTATTGTAAAACTGCTCTCCCTTTTTGACGATCTGGACGGGGCTGAACTGCTGTAGTTTACTTTGATAACTGTTACTTTTCAAATTGATCAATCCTGACCAATCCTGACCCCATCGATTTGGCAGCCAGTGTGCGGGTAAATATTCCGGAGTAGCTACCTTATATTTTCTGGCCAGTTCATATCGGAAATAAGTATGAATTTCACGGTACAGGGGCCAAACAGACCGGACAAATTCATTGTTTAAATCCATCATTTCCGCTACAGACATTTCGTAATCTGCCACCTGAAAATCAAAATAGTTCTTATAACCCAGTTGTTGTACAGATTTATTTCTAAGATCCCGCAAGCTCACCAGATCGCTCTTTAACAACTTTCCTACTTCTTTGCTGGCTTCCCATGCTTTTTGACGTTGGTTTAAATCAGTTGCCGAAATGAGCAGTTCATCTATTTCATTGGTCGTTACAGGTTTTCCATCAATTTTGAAAGTAAACCCATATAGTTTGGATGTAGCGGCTGTTTCTATCCTGATCCGACTTCTTACCAGTGTGTCGGCAATTTCTGCATTGGGCCCTGCTAAGTAAAGGATCATTTTCAATTGCCGGATCTGCTGATCCGACAATCTCTTACGCTGACCCAGGAAATACTTAACACTGTCAACAATATGCTTCTTTCCACAAAAAGAGGAAAGAATTTCCTGCGCTTTCCGGCTTTTGTCATCATTACTGGTATCAGCTTCTCTTATAGCTATATGTGCATTCCATTGCGCTTCGAGCGAAAGGCTGTGTAAGCGAAGAAAAGATTCTGTGTACCCCCGGATAAACTGATCTGCCTCTTTTTCAAATAAACTATCCGTTTTACTCCGGCAAGCGATAAAAAGAAGGATAAATAAGATTCCCTGACAGAGCCGTATTTGAATGCGAAGAAGGTTCATGACTAAATTTACCAAAAACTAATTTCTAATACTCACAAAAGACTGCGCGCTTTTTTGCGACTATCTCCATTTAAATCGCCGGCTATGGTTTTTAAAGTTGTTGATGACCACCCATCCATTTCCCTTCTCCCATTCCCGTGCCGACGGGGAGCAAAAAAAGAGCAGGTGGTAAAAACCACCTGCGTACGCTTAATTTTTAAAATAAACGTTAACATAAGGAGTTCTGAAAACTGATTCTATCTTGGACCGATATATTCCCATTTTTCATCAAAGGTTGTACGTACACCCGCAATCACACTTGGTTGAAACATGAGGTATTTGATCAAAATATCTTTATTGCCCTGAACAGCGTTTACTCCGCCCGGATCCAGCTCAATTCTTCTGGTACTGGAAGCTGCATAGTTTGGAGGCCCGGTTCCTGCTGCCGGATTACCAAGACCATTGGATGGACCCCGTGTGGGATCACCATACCAGTTATGCACTCTTGATACGGCATTGGTAGCAGGATCAAAATTGATGACAATTCCCAATGTACCATAACCGGAATTGGCACCGGCATTTAAGATCGGGTGAGCCGGTAATCCATAAACGGTATTATCATAAACTACACATTCTGTGGCGCCAGTTGTAACCAGATGTGCTTCCCATGCCCCTCCATGAGAATCAGCAAAAGGATCTCCGGAGGCGGGATTATTCCATTGTATTAAATCGGGATTAGCCAGATCGGTCATAGGTCCAGTAACTGCATAGATACCATCCCATTGGTTCTTGGCACCTATTTCCACAATAACGGATTTACTATGTGAGATCACACCGTTGGTTACTGTAGTAATCGTAAATCCTAACCCATAAAGAGCACTGGGATTAAAAAGTGTCGCGTTGGGAATAGAAATATAGATTTGTTTGGCAAAATCACCAGGCTTGAACTCAAATGTCCAGGTACCACCCTGCCCTCCCACTTTTGGAGTTTCTGCCTCCAAAGTATACCAGGCAGTTGGGAATTGGAGGTAAGCAGGATTTGCTGCTCTAACCGCTGCAGTATCATCTTTAATAATTACTACAGTAGATGTATTGAGCGCATCACTTGAATTCGGATCTTTCCGGATATCAGCCACTAATATTCTTTGAGGGGCGTTCACAAAATCAACCGGATTCTTTTTGATCTGGGCCGGCGTTCCACCACCAAGAATTTTGATAAATGTCTTCCCCTCTTCTCCCAATGGAGTGACGTTATTCTTGATGCAGGAAGTAAGCATAAGCCCTGCCATGAAGACCCATCCAAATATTGACCAACTTCTTTTCATTTTTCTGAGTTTTAATAATTAGTAATTACTGGTCCCACCAGATTTTAGCATCCTGTGTGTCTCCACCAGACAATGATGCCACCGCTGCATTAACGGCCGCTGCGTTGGAAGAATAAGATGTCTGGCCGTAGGTACATCTTCTTGGAATTTGTCTGGAAGTATTGGTGGCATCTGGTGCAGGCGTTAATAAGGGCCAGCCTGTTCTTCTCCAGATATTCCATCCCCTTAAACCATCAGGATAGGCTCCGATATATTGCTGGATGGCGATATTTTTTAAATTAGCAGCTGTACCGGCAGGTTGATTCAACACAACCCCTGACTGTGAAAAATAACCGGGAGCAGGTGCGGTAAGACCCCATTGTGAAAACGAAGCCTGAATTCCCTGCTGGTAAACGGTATTCATATTCTCACTGGTCCAGCCCCTGTCTGCAGCTTCGGCTCTGTGCAGGAAGGTTTCAGCTGCTGACAGCACAACCACTTTACCATTTTCATTTCGATAAGATGGTTCAAGAACCCTGGACCAGTTAGGATTCGCACCAGTCCATGTGTCGACATAAGCTCTTAACCGCCCATATGGAACACCCTGAGCCGAACTGCCGAATACAGATTGACGGCCATCACCTAGGGAAGAAAGAAGATTGACCATTGGCTCACTTTCCCCGATATCTCTGCGTCCATCATACAGGTTAAACCAGGGGGATTTGAAATTGCCTCCAGGATAAGCCAGTATAAAATTATCAGCATTATCACTAATAAATCCGGCCGGATCATTTAATGCCGCATTGAACTGTACGGCGGCATAGGCACCGGCAGCAGGAAACCGTTTGGAGATTTGAATGGCCAGGCGCATCCTTAAAGAATTAGCCAGTTTTTTCCATTTGGCAACATTCCCTCCATACACAATATCTCCGGCAATAACCCCGGTACCGCCAAATTGGTTAACAGCTGCAGTAAGTTCAGAAAGCATACCGGTATAGATTTCGGACTGCTTATCGAATGCCGGTTTCGAAACTCCGGAAAGAGCCTGTGAGTATGGAACATCACCCCATCTGTCAGTGATAGTACTGTAATAATAGGTCTTTAAAATTCTGGAAACGGCCTTTATATTATCGTTTGGACCGTTGTTGATGATATTCTGAAGATCATTTAAGATGCCCAAATACTCTCCTTCATGTGCTAACTGTGGCAGGGAGTATAAAGATATATCCGTGTACTGTGTTTCAGAAAAGTACTGGGCATAAAGACCATAACGAACCTGGCTTGCATAACCGCCTAAGGCAGACTCAGCAAAAGTGAGCAAAGCTCCATAAATCGGAGTACTCGTAACGGCAGGGTTCTGGTTGGTATCTCCAAAATCACCAGAGTACCTTTTGCAGCTTGCGAGAGAAAGGCTCACTGATGCAGCAAGGATTACAAACCCATTTTTAATTATTTTTCTATACATACAAATGATATTAGTTGTTAATTAACCGGTTAATCAAAAACCAAGTTTAAGATTCATACCAAATCCTCTGGTTCCTGGTAAATTTCCAGCTTCACCGCTCAGTTCGCTGATCTCCGAAGGATCGAAATCTTCTGTCTTTGCATAGATCAGGATCGGATTACGTGCTGTTAACGACAACACCGCTTTGCTGGCCCATTTCCTGGTAAAACTCCATTTCTCAACCGGGAGGCTGAAGCCAAGTGAAACCTCACGCAACTTGACGAATGTGAGATCATATACATAATGATCCATTGCCCTTCTGTCATAAATGCTATGGAAATAATTCTGTGCCTCTACATAGTAATCAACCGGACGTCCGGTATTATCCACACCAAATACATGCACACCACCGCCATCTGCCACTGCATCTCTGATGGGGTTACCCTTATCATTGATGGTTGCTGTACGGGCAGTCAGGCCTGAAAAAGATCCCCACATATTGGACAGAGAGAAGAATTTACCACCTACCTGACCATCTGCATTGGCACTAAGAACAAAACGTTTGTACTCAATAGTAGTTTGTGCACCAAATGTATATTTCGGCAGTACTGAGCCGTAGGACACGGCAGGATCATTAATATAGAGACCAGCGGCATCCAGTACGGGTTGTCCGTCAATCCGCTTCATCCCATTACCAAATAACTGACCCCAGTCTTTACCCACTTCATGAAGCATATAGGGTCCAACGGTTCCCCAGTTACCCTGTATACCCAGTGTTTTTTGAATATCCGGACCAAGATCCACCACCTTATTAGAGGAAAGTAAACCCAGGTTCGTATTAATTTCCCATTTTACATTACTATTCCAAACCGGACGACCCATTAATTTGAAGTTCATCCCTCTTTTTTTGATCAGCCCCGCGTTTGTCAACAAGCTATTATAACCACTGGATCCATTAACCGTGAGCTGTGTGACAAAATCTCTGTCATCCCCGTTCCAGTAAGTAAAGGAGACCCCTACTCTTCTTTTCAGGAACTCAAGATCAATACCCACTTCCATTTGTCTGGTTACGGAACCCCGGATACGAGGATCCACTAACTGATCCGGCGTGGTCATCATCAAATTCCCGTTCCACTGGAATTGACCGGGAGCATACGCAAACCCGGGAAATTGAGCAAATCCTAAGCCAATGGGAATTTCCCCTATGGAGGCTCTCAGTTTACCAAAAGAAAGCGGGGTCCACTTCAACAGCTGACTAAATATAAATGAAAGGCCTGCAGACTTTGAAGTAATAAAGGGATTGTCACTTGGAAGTTCCGACATCCAGTCCTGACGATAAGTAACATCAAGATTCAAAAAATTATCATAAGAGAATGAACCGGTAAAAAACAGGGCACTATACCTTAAATGTCTGCGGGTATTGACTATAGTAGCCTGGTCCCTGGAGTTGGCAATGGAGAAAAGGTTGGGAACACTTAACCCATTATTTGTATTCGCCCTGAGTTCTTTTTGCACTTGTCTGAAAATATCGGTACCGAGACTTGCATTGACACCAAACTTATTGTATCTCTTGTTAAATGTAATTTGTCCTTCCAGATTTGTTCTGTTCGTGTTCGCGTTATTCGTGGAATAAAATCCTCTGCACTCAGGGCAGTTGCCGGTTGTTTGGGTTCCGCTCTCCACCAGATCCGTATAAAATTTTTCTTCTTCCCAAACCAGGTTCTGCTGTTTCCGGTAAGTCCCTCTGAACTTCCAGTTCTTATGCGGTTGATAGGCAAAGCTGATATCCCCAAAATACCGGTCAGTGTTTGATACTGGTTGAACAAGATCAAACCATTTATAGAAATTGTACCAGAAATTTCCGGCATAGAAAGCTCTGGAATTAGCAGGATCGAAGGAATTTGGGTTTGCATGGTTCCAGCTGGCCCAGATACCCGTGGGTGTCCGGAGATCTTTTAACTCGCGCAGGATCTTCATATCCAGGTTCCGGTGAAACCACTGGTTGAAAGAGCCGGTGGTCTGATTGGAATAAGCATCATTAAATTCTCCCCTCAGGGTTTGTGTGGAATAATTGAAATTCATTGAAACCGTAACCTTTGGAGACACATCAATGGCCCCGGAAAAGTTTAATACATTTTTTTTCAGGTTTGAAGTTGGGACAAGACCCTGTGTTTCCACATTATTAAATCCAAGCCGGAAAGAAACATTTTCTGTGGCTTTAGAAATGCTGACGGAGTTATTAAAAGTGATCCTGTATTATAATAATCCCTTGCATTATTGGGCTGAGGGAGCAGTTTAGCAGTTGTACCGGCATATTTATGCCCATCGTACCAGGAATACCATGGGATATATTCCTGACCTACCATCCGGGGACCCCAGCTGGCATCATCGGAATAATCAGCGTAGTATTTGCCATCCAGTTGCTTCCATAGTTCCGGAGCTCCCGGCTTCCATGAATACTTGTACATATCAGAAGTGTTGCCTCCTGCATATGAGTTCTGATAATTCGGGAGTATATATACTTTATCAGCCTGTACGCCAAGGTTCATTTCTACTCCGAATCCTTTGGCGCCCCGTTTGGCCTTTTTCATTGTAATTACAATTGCACCACGGGCACCCTGGGGGCCGAAGATGGCGGCAGCCGAAGGCCCCTGTAACACAGTAACATCTTCGATATCATCATTATTTACATCATTGATATTGGGCAGTATTGTTCCGTCTACGACATAAATAGGATCACCGCCACCGGCAAACCCTGTTTCACCACGCAGGCGAATATTTCCGGTTCCGGCATTTCCAAGTTTCGCGGCAGACTGACTTCTGACCTGTAAGCCGCTTACTTTACCGGCCAAAGCACTGTTCAGATTGGTTTGCCGGATGGTATTGAGCTGATCTCCGGTAACAACCTGTGCATTGACAGTCGCGTTCCTCAAAGTACGTTTCATACCATAAGCACTGGTTACTACCACTTCACTTTGTATAACAACACTTCGTTTACCCTTTACAGTTAAATTGCTTTCAGTCCCTACGGTTACCTCCAGCAATTCAATTCCGCCGGTAATAACCAGCACATCGCCAGTTTTGGCCTGGATCCGGAAAACACCATTATTATCAGTGGCAGCACCTGTACGGGTGTTTTTAATAACAACTGATGCAGAAGGTACAGGAGCTCCGGTTTCATCGGTCACCTTACCGGTAATCGTCCGGTTCTGACCCAAAACCATTGCGCTGAACAAAATCAGCATCGTTAATAGTGAAATAATTTTTCTCATACTCAGTAGAATTATAATGATTAAATAATACCTGAACAGGTGTTATGACACGCAACTTATCAGAACTGATGCAGCAAAAAAGGGCCCTTGTTACAAAACCGGGTATATCTGTTACGAACTGGAAAACCGGATGATTTTTGAAAATTAATTTCAAAATAATTTATCCCATCCTTAACATATGAGAAGGAAAAAGAAGTGATTCAACATAAAAACAAGGATGCCTTCAATACAGGATTTCCACCGGGCTTTAATCACGATGACCTGTATCAATTTAATAACCATAGAAGGCAGCTCCGGAAAAATTAACTACCGGGAAAATGGCAATAGACCCATAGCTGAAGGTTTGAGATCAAAGAAGTTTTAGAAATTCTTCGCGAAAAGAAACGCTGATCGGCAATTTTTCTTTATTTATAACCACATATCCACCTTCAATCATTTCAATATGACGGATACTGACTATAAACGATTTATGGATACGAAAAAAACGTCGGGGAGGCAATTTTTCCGTCAGGTCAGCAAAATTGATCCTTACCAATAATTTCTTACCGCTTTTAGTAAACAAATTAAAATAGTTCCCTTCTTTTTCAAGGTAGGTAATATCATCAATGTCCACTTTATGTATAGAGGTTCCGCACTTGAAAAAAATTAAGTCATCTTTTTGACTGGTTGAAATACTGGTTTCCTGAGACCTGGATTGAATTTTAAACGCAAATAATTCCTGCGCCTTGTTGACACATTTCAAAAAGCGTTCAAAACTTACCGGCTTGAGTAAATAATCAGCAATACCAAATTCATACCCTTCGAGCGCATATTCCTGATAAGCAGAAGTGATAACGACCTGACCCTGAAAATTCAGAGAACGAAGCAGGTCAAACCCTTTAATCTTGGGCAGATGTATATCCAGAAACATAAGGTCCGGGTGAGTACTCTGCATGAATTCCATAGCGGAAACTGCATCGGCGAAAACTCCCTTTAATTCAAGAAAGGGAACGGCATTCACATGCTCTTCCAAATTTTTAGCCGAAAGCGGCTCATCTTCAATAATGATACAGGTCGTCTTTTTCATACTAAGAAAGATTTAGCTGCATGCTAACCCGGAAAAAATGTTGCTCTTTTATCAATTCAAGACGATGCCCGGGATAAAGCAAATCGAGCCGTCTTGTAACATTACTTAACCCTATACCGGGCTCGAACTGGCCGGTTTCAGTATCCACAGGATTCTCGATGACAAAAAACAATTCTCCTTTAGTCAGGTTGAGCCTGATACGGATATACGAATCAGACAAACTTTCTGATACGCCATGTTTAAAAGCATTCTCTACAAAAGGCAGCAATAACAGGGGCGCAATTTTGGTTTGCTCATCATCAATCTCCGTATCTATCGTAATAATAAGTTTGTCTTCAAAACGAATACGCTGCAATTCAATATAGTCTTCCATAAATCTCTTCTCGTCCTGAATAGAAATTGTTTTCTGTTCGGATTCGTAAAAGCATGAAACGGAGTAGTGCAGACAAACGGTCAACTGCATCTGCTGCTTTAGGAGCGAGGTTCTTTGTTAAACCATAAATATTACTAAGAGTATTAAAAAGAAAATGCGGATTAGTCTGAGCCTTCAGAAAACTGAGTTCTGATTGAAGTTTTTCTCTTTCCAGTCTTGACTCCCTCACCTTTCCATCCATAGATATCCGGTAAAATTCAAAACTGGAAAGAAGACTGACAGGAACCACAATATCCAAAAACGCTGTGACGAAACCGGGCTGAGATATAAAAATAATCTCCGAAACATTCGCCTTCATCACATAAGGGTAAACAATGTAAACGGCGATCGCGCGATAGCATAGCACTCCTACTATAAAAATGCCTGTTATTTGCAATACATGACTGCCGGTAATTTTTTTTGCCACCAACGCCCTCTTTAACGGAAACACCAAAACGAAGTAGGCAACAAAAAACTTGGGCAAAAGAAAAAGGAAAACAATAGAAATGGTTTCTGCAATCCGGCCACTGAAAGAATAGGATGGATCCAGCCCCGACAAGGTGATTACTTGCAGGTAGACAACCCATAAAAAATAAATACCCCAGAACAGAAAGTGAATTCGTAAGCGGGAGTTCATTAAATAATTATTTGTCTTTTATAAATCACAGCTTCAACAACAGGCAACGTCAAAACCCTTATTTACTCAACTTGCCCTAAACCGTAAAGATTCCAGACCCATTTCGGCAGACAGATCCCAAAGGCTTTATTCTTCTTCTACATTTCCTAATGTACAAATATCAAAAACCGAGGACTAGCCTGAATCAATTCGAAGGTCTATTTTTTCTGAATACCGACAACATTAATTAACAAAAAACATACCTCTTCTTTTTCCGGACGCTCACATCACAAAGCCCATTTCAGGAAAATATTTATAAAAAGTAAAAACAACATCTCCCCTCGTTAAAATTACTTTCGGCAAAAATGGTCGTCTGTACAATGGAAATGGTTGTTCCTAGATTAACCGGAAAAACAATACAGGAAAAATCGAGTTTTGCTGGCGCCTTTTTTTTTGCAGGACACCACCACCACACTGATCAACCAGATATGCGTAGCAGGATACTTTACCATCTATTTTTCTGGACGGGTTATTTATTTTTCAAAAGCTACCTGAACTTTGAATCCCGTGCTTACCTGGGGGATGGAGAAAAGAATTTCTCATTCTTTATTCTTTCTGCCGGCGCCCAGCTTCCATTACTCGCGGTAAAAATCCCGCTGGTTTATACCTTATTTTATTTGTCGGATAAATTTCTTAGCAGGCAATGGAAGGCCGCAATCTGTATTTCGACGGCAGCCCTTAGTTTATTTTTGGGCAGCCTGGCAACGGTATATATTTCGAATAACGTCATACTGAAATACTTCTTTCATTTAAACGTCCCGGCCTCCAATCAGTTTTCATGGAGCAGCATCTTATATAGCTTTTTCATGCTTTCCTTTGTTTGCGGCATAGCACTGGCTTTTAAACTTGTCAGATCCTTTCTCCGGCAAAAAGAAGTTGAAAAAGAAATGATGCAAAAGAAAATGGAAACTGAATTAAAATTCCTGAAAGCACAGACCAATCCGCATTTCCTCTTCAATACCCTGAATAACATTTACGCGCTAGCCAGAAAAAAATCGGACCTTACTTCAAGTGTGGTGCTTCAACTTTCGAAATTACTGCGCTTTATGCTATATGAATCGAGAAATAGTCTGGTGCCGTTGTATGCAGAAACACAGGCACTGGAAGACTATATAGCGCTTGAAAAATTAAGATACAATGAAAAGCTCCTGGTTAGTTTCAGCATGTCGGTGGACTGCGATTCGCAGCCCATTGCACCTTTGATACTCCTTCCTTTTGTAGAAAACGCATTCAAACATGGCGCAGGAGAAAGCCGTTTTGCCTCATTTATTAATATCAATTTATCATTGAAGAATAGTGAATTGCATTTTACAATCGAAAACTCCATAGGGCAGGAAAACAGCAACGCTGAACAAACTGAAAAGGCCGGGCTGGACAATGTAAGCCGGTTATTGGAATTGATTTATCCTGATCACCAACTTGATATTACGAAGGATAACCAGGTTTACCGCGTCAGCCTGAAACTACTTCTGCAATAAACAGTATGGCCCGTCCAATAATGAAGCGGAATTTTATCTTTCAGCAGTAGCAGCCGTTTCTAAACCACTGCAACACCGACTAAGCATTACACAAAGAGTCAGCACAACAAATAAAAGCCCGGTTTATCACCGGGCTTTTCCGTTAAGCGACTAATCATTTACCAAAACCAGGACTTGAGAAAAAGCTGTATAGCGCCGATTAAGAAATGATTTCGGGAACAAAATAATTGAATTAATCATTTGACAGTTGAACGAATCAACGACGGGCAGTCAGGTTCATACAGACTACAGAAATAATGACATCAACAGCAATATGTCGTCTTATCATACCGGCATTCCCAAATAGGAAACAAAAAAAACTGCAGTCTGTCAGCAGCAACAGGTTGTCTGCAGGATATCTGCCAATTGATGAATAAATTCTGAATATCTATACTATTTTTCCATTCAAATTACGGTGTATATGAAAATATTACTGACAGCAGGTTTGTTTATTGTACCGTTTATGCTAATGGGCCAAAAGAAAAGCAATGAATGGCATCTCGATGGAACGGGCTATCTGGCGAAGGACAGTAAAAAAGGGATTGGACTGGGGATAAAGTATTTAAAAGCCCTGGGGGAAGACAATTTCATTACGGCTGGCCTGAGCTTTAATTTATTCCAGTTAAAGTCCAATGACGGATTAAATCCGGCAAAAAAAACTTTTCCTTTATTGCTGGGCTACCGCCAAAATTTGAAAAAATTATATCTGGAACCTCAATTGGGTATTGGGACTTATGGCGGCAGATTTTATACTCCTGAATTTGCTTTACCTTCCCAATTTGCCATTTTTGCCGGGGCTGAATCCGGTTATAACCTGAACAGATTCTCCTTTCATCTGAAGTGCTATACAGCCTTTACTCAAACTAATATCTACCTGGAAAAAACTTTCCTTTATGGTGGAGCAGGAATTGCCTATAAAATAGTAGTAAAATAATAGTATTTAATTATCGGATCAGGGTAACCGTGCCTGAAATTTCCAGTTGCTGATCAAGATCTTTTCCCTTGACAAGCACAATAAATACACCGGGATTGGCAGGCACCCCCTGATACGTTCCATCCCATCCTTTAGCAGGATCAGTGCTGCTAAAAACTATTTTACCCCATCTGTCAAAGATGGAAAATCGCTCCAGTTCAAAACTACTACCGGGTGGTATTTTAAAAATATCATTCCTGCCATCTCCATTTGGACTGAATGCAGTTGGCAAATAAAGTTTTCTATACAATTTAACAAGGATCTCTGCAGTAGTTTCACAGCCTGTACTGCTTCTGGCTTTTAACTGGTACAAAGTAGTTTGAGCAGGAGTCGCAAACGGATCAACAATATTCGGGTCTGATAATCCTGCAGCCGGTGTCCAGGTAAAGGAAACGACTGATCCGGTAACAACTGGTTTCAATTGGACCGCGGCCCCAGGAAGAACTGTCAAAGAAGAGGGCAGCTGAATCCCGGGTGCTTCATTAATGCTAACAATAAAATCTGCAGGAGATGAAATGGTACCCTGACAGGAGTTGATTCCGGTTACCAAACAATTGACACGATCACCGTTTTTTAATGTGCTGCTGCTAAAAAAGGGGCCATTCTCCCCGGTCTGAATGCCATTAAGGACCCAGCTGAAAACTGGAGATGATCCACCATTGGTAATCCGGGCGTTTAAACTGATTCTGTCACCCGGACAGAGACCTGAAGCGGGGCCTTCAATAGTCAGGGTACTCAGGGCCTGACAATATGCTACTTTTCGAACGGTATGGTTTTCGGAATCTGTTATATAGATATGTCCCTGTTCGTCGATAGCTATCCGATGCGGATAGGAGAGTTTGGCAGCGATAGCAGGACCTCCATCACCACTGTACCCTTCTCTTCCGGTTCCTGCCACAGTAATAATGATACCAGCAGGGTTAATCTTGCGAATCACATGATTCTCTTCTTCTGCTATATAAATATTACCAGTGGCATCAACAGCCAATCCAAAAGGTCTGCGGAGTCTGGCGGCTGTGGCAAGTCCCCCGTCACCGCTGTAGCCTGCAATGCCGTCACCGGCAATGGTGTGTATAATTCCGGAACGGTCAATTTTTCGGATGGCATGATTATCAATATCAGCAATTAATAAGTTCCCCTCTCTGTCAATGACTATATCAGCGGGTGCTCGTAGTGTGGCCAGCCTGGCAGGTCCACCATCCCCGCTATAGCCTGCGCCATTAATCCCTTGTCCGCAGATTGTATGGATAATACCCTGCCTGTCCACCATTCGAACTGTATGCTTGGCAGTTTCGGCAATAAAAAGATTCCCTTCTTCATCCGTTGCTATTGCCTGTGCATCGTAAAGTGAAGCATTCAGGGCCGGACCACCGTCTCCGGTAAAGGGCATTCCATCGCCTGGTAAACCATTTCCTGCAACTGTCCGGATAATACCGGAAGGGTCAATACAACGGATGACTTCATTACCAAGATCAGAAAAATAAATATTACCGTTGCGATCGATAGAAATATCAAAAGGGGTATTTATTTGTGCATTGAGTGCCTGTCCCCCATCCCCGCTATATCCGCCAATGCCGTTACCAGCAAACTGGCCGACGATACCTGTAGCGTTCACTTTCCGGATAACTCTGTTATGCCAATCGCCGATATATAGCTGACCTAAGGGATCAGTTGCAATTGCAAAAGGTTTATCCAAAAGAGCTGTTGTAAAGGGCCCACCATTTCCGGCATGACCTCTGCTGCCTGGGACTCCGCCGATCGTATGAATAATTTGTGCTTTTCCTGAGTTGGCAACCGTTACACCAATCAATAGGAACTTGCAAAAAAATCTCATAACACAGAAAAATAAAGGATAAGGTATATCTCAGACTAAATCTAAATAAACTCTGCTTGCAAAATCAGCTGCGATACCAAACAACAGCTTATGCCTGCCAGACAGCAGTTTACAGCATATATAATTTACTTATTCCCGGTATGCAAATTAAAAATTACCAAAACCAGAATAAGGGCCATCCTGATATAATATTCAGGATGGCCCTTATTCCCGATGAAACAATCATAAACATTATAAAGCAATGAACTGAGATAGAGAAATAACCAGCGGCTGATTAAAATCCGAAAGGGTAAACAGAAACGCTTTTATATCTCCTGAACTGGGGAAATTCATACCCCATCAATATAAAAATATCCCTGTTCTACTTTTTCTTTTCCTTTTCCCTGAACAGATAACCCGTACTCAGTGCAAAGAAATACCTTGCACCAGTTCCGATCGCTCCCGGATTAGGAATCAGGCTTCCTCCGGCGGAAAGAGACCAATGAATGCGTTGGGAAATGGCAGACTGAACACCCAGGGAAAATCCAAATGCAAAAACATCATCCGGCATTTTTCGTAATGAAGGATCAAAACTATAGCTCGTTTTAAACCGATGGTAGGAAAAATTACCCCCCAGGAAAAACCCTTTGAAAACACTGGAGGGGTAATACCTGAATTCAGGCTGAAAACTCCAAAGGTGCCGCGTATAGGTTCTCTCGCCGTGGTCATCTATTTTTTTCGGAAAGGCCCCCGTCATGAATTGAGCAGAAAAATGCTTTGAGAGTTTATTTTCAAATGCAAGTGTTGCCCCTGTATAGGTTGGTGAGGGATCAAAATTGGAAAATCCCTGCACCATCACACCTGCACTGAGTGAATTTCGCTGGGCTTTGCCGCTTACCGACAAGATAAGTCCGGACATGATCAGAATAAATGTTCTTGTTTTCATAATTTGATTAATTGATAGTACAAAATGAAAACTAAATCCTGAATAAAATCCGTAAAATCAACCAGTGGCATTTTCCACCTGACAGACAACAGAATATTACTTTTCACTATATTCCAAAACTTCGCATTCTAAAATGGTCTGGACAATAAAAGCGATCTTACCAGCGAAATCCCTTCAAAATAATTGCCCAGTCTTACATTCTCATTGGCCGCATGCTGGTTGTTATCAGGATTAACGGTGGGTATAATGACCGCTGGAATTTTCAAGGCCTGGATAAATGGTGCAATGGGCACTGTTCCTCCGGCCATCCTTATCATCACCGGCTTTTTTTGATGTACCGATTCAATGACAGCAGAAAGCCATTGGCCCGAAGGGCTGTCTGGCTCCGTTACAAACGCAAGAGGTTGAAGGGTGAATTGAAAATGAATCATTCTGGGGTGTTCACGGCGCTCCGTTTCAGTGGGAGATGCTCCGTCTATAAAATAATATCCCTTACTGGTGATAAATTTCTTTAATGCATTTTCAAGATGAATCGGGTCACTACCGGGAACGAGACGGATATCCAGCGAAGCAGCAGCCCTGGAAGGAACAATATTTCTGGTACCAGCTTCCGGTTGCCCGGACGTCATATTGAGAATATTCAAAGAAGGATACTGCAGTCCTTCCTGATAGCTCATTGCAGTATCCGTTTCTCTGGCGATACCGATCTGCTGATTAATAATATCTTTTCGATCCGGGACCGCCTTCATTAGCTCCAAGGTGGTATTATCCAATTGAACTCCCTGATAAAAACCGGGAACAATCACCTTACCGTTCTCATCCTTCATTGCAGCAAGGAGGAGCGCCAATTCATAGGCTGGATTGGGTGCGTAGTTACCAAAATGTCCGCTGTGAAGGTCTCCCCTTGGACCAAAAACGGTCAGATCAACTTGTGCAACTCCCCTGCAACCAAAAATAAGTGTAGGCGCATTGGATGTATGACGAGGACCATCCAGAATAACAAGCCGGTCCGCTTTCAATAGATACTGGTAACGACTGACAAGATCCGGCAAATTGGGTGAGCCTTTTTCCTCCTCACTGTCCAGTATAACTTTTATATTGTAAGCTGGTTGCCTGTTTTCACTTTTCAAAATAGCCATTGCCGCCAGAAACATGGCGATAGGCCCTTTATCATCTGAAGCAGAACGGGCGAATACTCTCCATTCAGGATCATATCGTTTTCGCACAGACTCCCATTCCATTTGCTCCCAATTATTATTAATTTTCTTTTTAAGGACAGGAGCATAGGGACCTGTTTGTTGCCAGTCGGCATTATAAACAGGCTGACCATCAAAATGCATATAAAACAAAACAGTGGGTAATTCCGGATTGTTGCCGCTGGTAGCCAGAACAAACGGCTCAGCAGGCGAATCCAATAGTACGGTTTCAAACCCTGCTTCTTTAAATGCACTGTTCAGCCAAACAATATTGTTCCGGATATCTTTTCCAACACTGGCATCATTGGGAATTGAAAGGATTTCCTTCAAGGGCACTAAGGCCTTCATTCGCTGGTCCCCGTCATCCCAGCCTGGATTCTTAATTTGGGCGGCACCCTGCAGTATCCACAGTAAAAAAAAAAGTAAAACAAAAGGGATTCGGCACATATTCATTCTGATTCTTTAATATACAATTCTGGTGTTTTCTGATCTTAAGAGATCCGGTGCTACTTCAGCAAATTTCTGTAGCCATTAAAGTTTGAAAATTGAAAATAAAGTCCAAGCCAGTCCATTTTCACAAAGTTGAGACTGTAACTCAATTGAGTAATATCGATGCGACTGTGTTCTAAAGTCATTACACATATAAGACAATGTTAGTGACTGTTTGCTTTAATGCCATCTGGAAACATGATAGTCAGAAGCACAAAAATCAGCAAAAAATTAAACTCCATGCCATTGCGACCGCTGCCTACTACATACCAACCTTCTTTAAAATGAACCATAATTATTCCTGCAATGAGTATTAAAATGATTAAGACGGATGCCTGTTGTACATATTTATTGAGCAACATACAAAAGGCGCATACTATGTGAGATATTTTCAGCGCCCATGCAACAGGAACACCCAGATCAGAAAACCCAATTTCACTCAAATAGAATTTTCCGAATTCATTAATCCCGTTGTTAAAAATCCCCGGAACACTGTGCATTAATAGAATTACCGAGACTGCCAGTCTTAGCAAAAACATCTTTTTTAATAATATCATTTTTTTTATTTTCAGATTTTCAGCTAAAGCATTTAAATAACCGTTACGGATGTCTTCAAAAAACAATCAGCGAATCCAAACAAGTAGATTATTTCCGGAAAAATCTAACTTCTTTGTCGAATATCCTCCGACCCGGGGCAAGTCAGCTTTAAATATTAAAGAACTTTTCTACTGAGATCGAAACTTACTGAAACTGTTGAGCCGTATGATACAACATAAACTAGTTTGCGGCAGCTTTTAACACAATATCCATTTGCACCCAATAAATATCTCCGCTTCCATTTTGAGGAGAATCCATTAACCGTTTCAATTGCCTGAGTTTTACAGGCGCTCCCGGATAAGTAGAAGGAATATTCACCCTTTCACTGGTAAAGAATAATACTTTTTTGTCCGGACTTACATATGGACAATAATCTATTTTACTGGAATTCAGAAAATCCAGATTCACGGCTGGTTTCCAATGACCATCCTTCCCTTTCAGACTTATATACATATCTCCTCTTCCTTTATCATCTTTTCTGCCATAAGATGTAAAAAGAATAAAATCCTCATCTGGAGAAACATATGCGTTAAACTCGTACGTTTTTGTATTTATATTGGTATCCAGGGCGACCGGAGCGGCATACAGGCCATTTTTCCATTCAGCCTTGAAAATATCTTCCTTTCCGGGGCCGTTTGTATAAGCAGCAGTAAAATAAAGATTGCCATTCCTTGCTATCGAAGGGTAAAACTCATCTTCAGCGGTATTTACCGGGGCACCCAGGTTCCTGGGTTCTGACCACGCGCCGTTTGTATTTCTTTCGGTAACCCAGATATCAAAATCTTTTGCAGCAGTACCTGACAATGGACGATTGGAAGAAAAGTAAAGCATTTTACCGTCTGCCGAGAAAGCGGGCTCCAGATCACTGTACCTGCCCGCAAATGAGGCGATCTCAGGCTCTCCCCATACTCCTTTTTCATTCTTCTTCCTGCAAACAAGTGTTTGAAATAAAGCCTGCGGCAGCTGAAGCGTATAGTACATTTCATTCCCATCCGGCGAGAATGCAAAATCCCTTTCACTCATTCCAGTACTGATCTCACCGGCTGCAAATAATTCAGGTCGTACTGGGACTTTTGTGAGATCGAACTTTAACTGGGCAAATGTGTGATTGGTGAAAACATACAATGCAACTAAGGCTAAAAAAAAGACCTTCTTCATATGGATAATTTTACTAAAGACGGTAAACTAAACACAGAAGAAATATCGGGATGCAGGTATTCCACGAACGTTCATTTTCAAAGGCCAGAAAGCAGGTTAGACAGCAATTTTACTGGATTGAGAAGTCGGATCTCCCCAATTCCCATCCCTTGCAGCATATCACTATCAACTGCACTTCATTTCTCCTGCCAATGATTCCAGCATATTTCCACAAAGAATTATTTCCATTTTTAGTCCGATAGATAACATGTTTTAACCTGGGGTGGCGGGCAGGAAATGATTGAAAAAGGATACTGAAACGTTCTCAGGTTAAATAAAAGTTGCTGCTATACAAAAAGCCTGAAATACTTGTTTGTGAAATCAAACTCAATCGCCGAAAACTGTCTAAAAAAATTCATCCCTAGTATTACCGTATTGGACTCAAGGCCAAAAGCATTTAACACAGCGATATTACCAAGTACCAGAGACTGATTATGGAATGATTTTCCGCCAAGTTTCAATTCGCTGACACTAATCATTTTTGCCTTTATCGGGCTACCATCTATTCCTGTAATGACTTTATTCCTATCCAACAGCTTATATGGGATATTATTCGCGCTAACCAGAAATTCACTTAAGATTGATTCTCCCGCCCCGGTGTCCAGCAGAAATTTAACGGGGACTTTCCCGATAAACCCATCAGCAAATAAAAGACCCCCGGCCATAGAAAAATCATAATCAGAATACTCCTGGGCTCCAGATTCCCCGGGGCTGAAAACGATAAATCCTTTGCCCTGCTGAAGGCCATGAATCCTGAAACGGCCAGCCCGGGCTAAAATATCCGTTCCAAGAATCCCAACAATACCCGCCTTTCTCAATTTTTCTGGAAAAACTTTTAACACACTTGCTTCTACTTCTTTGATTGCCAATCCATCCACTTCCAGCTCAGGGATCATTGCTTTTCCAAGTAATATATTCTCCTCCGTTTTCCCTGTTGCGCCTTGCATGTGAACAGGTTTACCAATTGCTTTACCCTCTGAATACTCTATCATTTCCATTTTCTTAATCTCAAAAGCATTCCCTACAAACTGACTGTCTACAACCGTAGAAGTTGCGGCCAAGTCCAAAACAAAACTCCCCTTTTTCCCGAATGCACTGGTAACTGGTACCACGATCCACTTTTCAATAATTTCATAGTGAACCTGGCCGGAAATGAATGTGCTGACGGATGCCTTTCTTGTTTCAGTTGTAATTATAAAGTCGCCTTCCTTTACAGACAGTTTACCGCCAAACATATCAATAACTGGTCCGTTATCCTGCCTGACATCTTTATATTTTTCAATCAGAAATGCTTTTTCAGTCCCGCTTCCCGATTTTACATTTACACGGATATTCAAAGTTGAAAGCAATTGTATATCCATATCCGGCAAAGCTTTTTCAACACCTTCTTTATTTTTTACCTTTAGCTTTAGAAAATTATCTTTGCATTGAGCGATAATCATACCCCCTCGCCTTTCCTTTTGTACCATATCTCCATTCATTCCTTGTCCCATCGAGAATACCGGACTGATGATAGCCGGATCAGAGAGGACCTCAACCCTGTTGTTTTCAATTTTAATTTTCTCAATTGACAATTGAGAATGCTCTTCTTTCAGTATAAAACAGGGACAATCTTTATTTTGTGCCCTCAGTACCGAGATACTGCAAAATATCAGGAATAGAAACAAAATGTGTTTTTTTTTCATGACTACATATTTTGGCAAATCTATTGGCCGGACAAGTTAAAAGAGGTTAAACATCGTTAATAAACACCGAATGTCTTTTTAAGTACTCCAGACAACGTTTTCTATCCCCCGAAAACATAATTGCTCCGGAAAAAATACATTTCTTCAATTCATGGAGGCCAACTTTTCCTCCCACCCGCTTTGCTCCAGAAATAGCCGGTAATCCTTAATGGACAGAATATCTTTAACAGCCTGTTTTTTATCAGTTGCTTTTTCATAATACGCCCTGCAGATCTGGTATCCAATCCAGTATCCCTGGTCCGGAGGATTATCTGCAGTGGCCTGGGAGGAATTGGCCATCCAGTTATCATACCGGTTAAAATACATATCGGACTTAAATCTGTTCCAGATTGACTTTTCCTTACCCCGGGCCCATTCATAGAGTGAAGCATTGGGCGTTTTTCCACTGATCTGTTCTGCCAGAAAATCAGCCATCCCCTCTATAATCGCATAGCCGAGTGTGATAGTATCTTTTGCCAGTCCTTTTTGCTGGAAATGAATGAGCTCATGAGCAATCAGGCCGGGCAATGTTTCTATTTTATTAATCCGGGTCTTTTGGCCAAAACTCAGTTCGCCGGTAAGTACCTCTTCCGTAAGCACATTCTGGTTTGCACCGATCAGTAATCCGTTCGCCGAAACCGTCCCACCGCTTGTGAGTGCCCCTATTACAAAATAAACATCCGGAAATTCTGCGGGCGGGTAGAGGCTTTTCATTTTTCGAAAAGACTTATAAAACTCTTTTTTATACTCCCTGACCCTGAGCGTATTTTGGCGAATCGTTCTGTAAAATTCCGGAGAAGACCTGATATGTTTGACGAAATAATCAATACTGCTTACTTTATATCCCATATAATCCTTCATACCTTCGCTGGCTTTATCAAAATACTCCCGGACAAAAACAGATCTGAATTGAGCTGTATCCCGCATGGCTTTGTCATAAGCTATCCAAAATCTGTCGATATCCGATGTTACAAAACGGGCTTTTGCCGGGTTACCATTCAACTTTTTTTCGGTTTTCATTTTTCCGACCAGCAGTTTCCAGCGGGGATCGCCCCTTATACCATCAAAATCAGTATCCTGAAGCAATCCATCCTTGTTATTGTAACCAGAAGCAATGGCATATTCGAGCAGGGCAAAAGCGCTATCCTTTTTTTCTGAAGTGCAACACAACAGGCTGCATTGTACAAACTTGACACACGGGTAATATCAAAGTCACTGATTGTAGCATGCTGCACATAATAACTGGTGGCGTGCAGATAATCCTTTACCCGGTAAAGGCTATCCGCCTTTTTTTTAAGTATTGCTGACGGTGAATTGCTTTGTCCATGCAGAACAGTGGACAGGGCCAATAGCAAAAGTGTTCCTTGAAACTTGAGCATAAATTGCTGGTTGATGTTTATAAAATTTCAGTCTTCGATAGAAATCCAGGTTCCCTCATTAACACCCTATGTTCTTGCAGATTCACGCTGGCTGGTTTGTTATTTACTCATGTGTTTTCTCACCCATTCGACCCAATCAGGGGTGCCCGCCGGCACATAAACCTCAGGCTTAATACCAGTAGGATTGATCGGTGAATCTTTTGTAGTGGGTGAAAAAAAGATCGGATATCCATAATAATAAACCGCATTTTCCCCACAGTCAATCTTCCGGTTATTAATATTCATATAGTCAATCATTCCCCAGGTATTGTCACCATATTGAACCACTTTCGTACTATTGGCCTTCATGGACAAGACAAAGGCTTCGCCAGCACTGGCCGTTCCTTTATCAGTCAGCAGGGCCACTTTTTTGGGGTACGCATAAATGGATCTTTTGGCCGTGTCAATCTTTGGGTCATAAAAAGAAAAGCCAATGAACGTACCTGCATGCTGGTTGATTGTTTGTTTCAGTTTTTCATAATATGCTATTCCGGTGCTGTCTCCCGATTGTTTGAAAAAGGAAGCAATCCCATCGAAGTAATCGGCATTATCTTTCGATGCAAGAAGGAGAAAATCATCCTCAGCAGGATTTTTTAGCGGTGGATACGCTGTGGTATTGACGACCGATGCAAGGTTTTTCCAGATTGCATTCCCTCCGAGATTACCCCGGATATCAATAATCAGGTTCTCCGTGGAAAGGATCTCTTTCTGATGGCGGTATAAAATGCTGTCCAGGATATTTTTCCCAATGAGTGCGGTTGGCACGGTCAACAAAATCGTCTTGTCATCCAGTTGCCGAAAAAAAGGCATTTGCGGATCATTCTTATGCACATAGGCGGATTCCGGGTGCGATGGATATTCCCGTACAAACCGGTAAAGCCCGAAAGGCAACAGGCAGTTCTTGTAGATCTTTACTTTTGAAAACCGGATGGCTGCAAAATCATTCCGGTAGATGGTTATAAAGTATTCTCCGGGCCCGGTTCTTTCGATCTCCATCTTAACCATACCTCGCGCCCATTTTTTATTCGTATTGGCAATCGTCAAAGCTTGATACTTGTTCTTCGCTGTTTTCCGGATAACCAATTGCTGATCCTTATCGCTCCAGATCCCTTCGATAGGATCGGTGATTTTTTGTTGCCGGAATTGCTGCAACTGTTCATCGGTGAAGGATTCGGTTTTTATGAATTGCCGGAGGCTATCCGACTGTTGGGGTGAATTCCGGGGCAGCTCAATTACAAAGAGATGACCATCATTAAAATAATTGACAAATGTAGTCAGTACCCAATAGCAATCTTTAAAAGAAGACGCCGCCGCTTCCTTACGCAATTTCTTTTTCAGGCGCAGGTATGCAGAACTGTCTTTACTTTCTTTTACTTTATGAATATAGCCCGCATAATTAGTTTGTACTTTAATAATTAGTTCCTGAAGCAAGTCATTGCAGGAGCAGGGTTGCCCGAAACTGTCAACTGACAGGCACAGCGAAAAAATAATAGCAAAAAAACGTCTTTATTTTGAGTAAATCGAAAAGCATACATAATAGCATTTAGAGCAGCGATAACAGATTTCTCAGATTTACGACTATTTCCGAAGGAGCCACCCCCATTATTCTTTACCGTATTCCTGATTTACTAATTCGATAATTCGCTGTGATTGATAAATAGCTGAGTCATACCGACGGATTACCTCACCAGTATAACGGAGTTGTTTGCAATAATTCCTTAATTCCACACCCTGGATCAGGCGACTGAAATTCGTATCGCTCAGTTCCTTTTCCCAAATAAGCCCTTTGAATAACAAACTGAAAAACTGCTGTTTTATTTCATTATAGAATTTTGTGCTGTTGGTCAATCCCACCAGCGTTTCCTGATAAAGATCAAGTATACTGTTTCGCAGCTGTGTATTTCCAATGAGATTGATTTTGCCGCTGGTTTTAAACCCTTCGTATCTGCCACTGTTCACCAGAAGGTGAATGCTATGACCGATATTTGCTGAATTTTTATTTACCGAATCCGGATGAAACCGGTAACTGCCCGAAAAATATGAAAAGCCTTTGCCTAGTATAACATAACCAAACCGGTCTTCCTTCATCTCCCGAATATCGTTGACAAGATCCGTCCGCAGACCAGTTAGAAACTCTTTTACTTCTTTTTGTTCATGATGATGCTCCCTTCGCCGTTCCATAAAGACAGCAAACCAAACAGCAAAAATAATAATCAGCATTTCAAGCAATATTTCCCCAACCCTTGCCCAGGCGGATTTTTTCCGGTTTGCAGCTTCAGTAACCAATTTGTGTATATGCTTTCTTAATTCGTGTTCCATATATAAATAAATGTGTTAATACTTACATACCTGATTCGTACAGCTTACTTCAAATCATCCATCAATTTCACGGTAAAGCCCTTTTCTTCAAGGAACTTCTTTATCGGGAATACATGAATATTCCCATAGAAAACAGCCATCCTTTCCGCTTTTGATTCCTTCACCGCCGCTATGATGCGGTTAGCAATGGATTGGTTCCGTTGGTACCAGATATCACGGTATTGATTAAAGAATTCATTATTGCTTTCATCCGCAATATGAGCCTGAAGGAAATCCGTATGTTTAACAAATTCCCGTGTGTTTACATCGATCAGTCCATTACAGGCAAGCAATTGTTTTTTTTCATTATCAGTATACGCTTTCCAGGAACTGTCTATTTTATTCATCATGGCAGTGCCGGTCATTTGCTCATAAAACTTACCCCAGGCCTCACTTTGCCGGGTATAAGTTGTCTTGTCATCAGTTGGAAAGATATAGTCGATCTTCATCTCCCGGGCCAATGGGAATACCAGGTTGAAATACTCCCCGTTCCCCCGATGGGTCAAAGTTCGCTGGTAATTTTTCCAGAAATTTTTTCCCAACGCTGAACTTGTGTCAGGCAATTGCCCGGAATCCTTGATCCGTTGATGGAGCAGGTAGGTCTGGTAATCACGGTTACCGATATCAGCATGCAGGTGGTAATACTTCCAGAGGAGGTACCGTAAGGAATCATCATAATTCTCTTTCAAGTGCCGGGAATATTTTATGGCACTGTCTCCTGGTTTTATCAAGCTTCCTTCCCAGGCGATCATTACCGAATCCCATTTCTCCCGGTAATCATCTCCCAGGAAAAAGGAAGGCTGGCTGTATCCCATGGTGCCACGTATTCCACACATACCTGGTCTGGCTGGTACTTTATAAGTTTTGAAAGTGTGGCTTTCCAGTTACAGGACAAGCTATCCGGGATTTCATGAAATACACCCACTAGTAAAATTTCCTGTTTCTTCTCACGGGAACAGGAGCTTATTAAAAAAAACAAGAACAACCCGGGTAATAAAATGAGATTTTTCATTTGAAGCAGATTAAAGAGGTGAATAAAATAATAAGTATACTGACTACCTTGATACTTAAGTTTTGGAACGGCATGTGTTTTCTTGCTCATCACTAAAAATTTAATGTTGACCGGAAACAGCAAATTGTTAAGGCCGGTTCCACAATTTACTTTCCATCCTTCTCAACAATAGGGATGTAACGGGCATCCCTGGTTTTTTTTCATTTTTTTGACAGAAAAGTATTGTACCATATTCAATCAATTAAAGTTGATGCTATGCTGCATAACGGATTTCCCATCTTTGCTATATCTTTTTTTTAACCCGGAAATAAAAAAATGCTCCGGCTCAGCTGAATCAATTGTTCAAATAATTTTTTGCCGGAATCCCGGGTCATTCAAACTGATCTTTATAAAATCAAAACGGTAATTTTTTCCTGCCTGGATTATTTCAACATGATGGGGCAATTGAAGATCATTGACCTTTCGCCAATCAGAGAACCGGGTCTGGATAATTTCACCTGGCTGACCGGGATTTTGAAAATGCAGTTCGCGGAACAAATGGGTAACAGGGTCAAAGAACAGGGTGCAGGTATCTCCGGTTTCATTGCGGGCATTGACCTGCAGGTATTCCCCGTTTTTCCTGGCAACAAGTAAAGGTTGCTCAAATCCGCTGAAACGCTGATCGGTTTGCAGGACCAGATTAAGAAACTCATGCCCGCGGATTACAGCGATCGCCTCCGGACTGAGAAATTGACGGGGTGGCCCTGTAGACCAGCCGGCAGTTTTGTGCTGAACAATCGCTTCAAAGGAATCAGGCTTATACGAATAGGTTTGCTTAAAATAGGAATAGCCGCTGCTGTCAGTATGCATTTCTGTGCTATAAGAACCTTGCGGTGAACTGCATTCGGCAAGACAAATAATGGAATGAATACTTTCCCGGGCAGCAGGGCTGCCAACAGCATCCAGCGAAGCAGTCATCACTTCTTCTGCATTTAGTTCTTTTTTTTCTGCTTTCAATGGCAGGTCACAACTACTGTAAAATACTACGGGCGCCAGAAGGAAACAGATGGTCAAAGAATAAAAAGTAGCGAATATTTTATACATGATTAATACTATTGATGATGAATACTGATCCTGTTCAAAACAAGGTTTCTAAGATGATTCTGGTCGTATCCTCACTCCCCTTTTAAGAGGGATGAAAAACATCGGTTCAGTAAAACGAAAAATCACCGGTCCGGTCATAATGCTGTTTCCAAACTTCTCCCACCCGACAGAGCAGGGATTCTGTGGCAATAGCAGCATGTCGGTAATTGTTGATCACGCCGGTAAAAGTGTGGGCATTGGCCCGCACAGGCCATACCATAAAAAAAGCCAGTTTCGCATGTTGCTTCTCACAAAGCGCTTTGATCCTGGCGCCGTAATCCAATAACATCACCCGTCCGTCTTCCTGCGAAGAAAGTCCCTGCTGCACCAGCACAAAATCAAATTTCCCCGAAGCGATCAGCGCTTCCATCTTCCCATCATTCCAGTGATCTTCGTGGGCATAATTAGGTTCAGCAAGTGTGGTGGTCTCAACGCTTATTCCTATGGCCTTTGCCAGTGTGGTAACAATACCGGGCAGGTCATTCGAGTAAGTCAGGCTATTGCCCACAAATAAAATATGCCGGGCGGAATCCCCGGGAGCAGCCTCCCGCTGGCAGGCATTCACCACCATACAGGTGCAAATAAGGATCAGAATTCTGCTGAGTGCCGGCAGTACCGGGAAATGGAATCGTCGCATAACTTAATTTTTATCTGTAAATGAAGAAGTATTTATTTTGGATGATAATGATAGGTTGATAAAATAACGCTTTACGGTCTGAAGAAAAACGGAGAGCTCCCAAGGTAAAACGGAATAACATTGGAGATAGATTGAATGGGTATTAGAACTGGTTTAATTGTATCCGCCAGGAACCAATCAATACAATTCATGGCAGCCTCTTCCCATCCATTGATATCGGGTCGCTTGATATTGGCAAATGAATGATCCGCTCCCTCTATAATTTGCAGTGCCACCTCCTTCCCTTTTGCCAGCAATGAACTGTACAGGACATGAGCAGACTCAGGATAAACATTACGGTCAGCATCTCCCTGAAGGATCAGTATCTTTCCATTGAAACGGTTTAATTCCTCCTGCGGGGAGGTACTGAGAAAACCAGACCAGCGCAGGTAGGTAAATCCCCAGAATTTCTTTTCCGTGGATAAAGGGTCTGCCAAGATCCTCTTCCAGGTCCTGGATAAAGAATCGATCCGGTCAGCCGCTGTAAAACCAGGGCGATCAAAAAAAACGCCGGCCTCAGCCAACCGGTTTAAACTATATAATTGGGAAGGTCCCTCTCCTGCGATTACCGCAACATGGGAAACCGAAGAACCCATGCGGGCTGCTAAACGCGAAGCTACCAGCCCGCCTTCCGAATGACCGGCAATGAGGATCCTGTTTGAATCAATTATTTCGTTGCGGCAGACGAAATGGATGGCAGCTTCAGCGTAAGCAACCCAGGATGCAAGAGAAAACCGCTGGTCAAAAGTTGCGTTCACTTCCTGGTTGTCAAGGTACTGGATACCGGGTTTTTCTATAATTAGCACCTTGACCTTTCCTTGAGCACGGTAAGCCCAGGTAATATGCCCGTAATTTGTGGCGAATTTTCTATCCCCTTCTTTACGGAACAGCGACTGATTTCCGGATCCCTGAATAAAGACTAGCAGCGGTAATTTTTTTTCCGGTTGAAATTCGGATAAATAGAAGATCACAGAATCTGGTACCTGTTCAGCCTGGATAGTGAATTGGTTGTAGGGTTGTCCTGGTACATGTCGCTTATGGAGCAACTGGGTGAACGCAATATTATAAACAAAACAAAACAGAATGAGGAAGGATAGTTTCATCAGAATAGAATTTATTGTGCAGGCAACGCAGCATAATTCTGCTCTACCTTGCTGATCACAAAATCCAATTGCTCACGGCAGGAACATGACTGACCAGCCAGGTCTCCTGCCACAAATAAAGTCAGCAGCGTGTACAAAAGCAGACATCAGGGTGCATAGAAAAGAGTTTGTTGAAAACTAACAAATAACAAGCCGGAGTTCTGAAAAATTCCACGAACAACAGATTGAAGTCTACAGATAACGGTTTCCTAAGAATAAAATCAGGGGTGGTAAAGCAATTCAATGTCCCGCACAATAGCCTGCATGTGTTCGATACATTGATCATATTTCTCAAGAATTCCACCTACTTTTTTAAGAGAACTGCTGATATTATGAACTTCTTCACTGGCCAGGATCGTCCGCAAATTATTAGTACTGTCTGTTATCCGCCGCTGATGCTGGAGTATATACTGAATGAGTACATCTTTACGATTATTATAAGTAGAAGTCCGGTTTAGTAAAGACGAAATATCTTCCTGGTACAAATCAAGGATATTGTTCTGCAATTCTAAAGGCGAGATATTAGTGATCTTACCTGCTGACTTGAATCCTTCAAAACGACCATTATTGGGGACCAGGCTGGTAGTACTGAACAGCCAGGTCTGGTAAAGTTTCAGACTGTCAGGATGAGGCGGGGTATTAATCGGCATATTACTGAAATAAGTAAAAGCAGCTTTATTGGAAAAATAAGATTTCTTATCCTCCTGCATTTCCATAATATCGTTCTTAAGATCAAGTCGCAGGCCCAGCAGAAACTCTTTGGTTTCATGAGCCAGGTGCTTTTTCTCACTCGCATCATGCAGCGCAATGGAGACGGTGACCGCGAACACAATAATCACGATCTCCAAAACGAATTCCCGGATCTTTAGCCAGAACCCGGCTCCGGGCTGTTGCCAGATACCGAATACTTTTTTGACATGCTTGATAACTTCCTGTTCCGCCATTTTTTTTTCTTTGATAAAACGGTCATCGTTACAGTCCGTTACAAAATAGCACAGACAACAGGTATCACCCCTTAAAGTGATCATTCAACCCGACCAATGACATTCAGCGTTTACGTTCCAGCATCCGGGATAATTGATCCGGGCTGGGATCGATAGCCAGAATAAGACCGTCAGGCCCTACCAATATAGAACGGGGGATCGAAAACAATTCAAATACCTGAGCCAGTTCACTGTTAAATCCACCGGACTCCGTACCGTGTAACCATGGCATATCTAATTTGGCATCTCTCAGATTGCGGACCATTTGCGGATCCCTGTCAAGCGAAATACTAAGGATTTCGAAGCCCGAATCTTTGTGCTTTTGATAAATTTTCTTCAAAGCGGGCAATAACTGGATACAACCCTTACACCACAATGCCCAAAACTCCAGAAGGTATGTTCTTCCGCGGAGACTGTCATCACTGAACGTTTTCCCGGGATGATCCAGAGCCGACACGATAAATGCGGGTATCGGCTTACCGATTTGCAAATTACTAGCCAGTCCGAATTCAGTTTTTGCTTTAAATGTTGGGTGACTAAACGGGTAATCACTAATAAGACGGGAATAAGTAACAGCGAATTCCTCCTTCTTGCCCTCTGCGGAATAGCGCTGGCAAAGTCCATATAATAGGGCGGGAGGTAAATACGCATTCGCCTGAGAAGAAATTACTTTTTCGAAATATAAGAGCAGCTCATCACTGAGCGGAAGTTGCCGGGCCAGAAAACGAACTATTTCCAGATCCAGGTTCCATAATCCGGAACTCGCCGGGATACTTCGAATTGCTTCTTCCAGCAATCCGATTTTAACCGGAGCATTAAAAAAAGAGGGCGTTGTACTACCCGGTTTCTTTTTCCTGATCAGCAGTTTTTGCTGGACGGCTGCAAAGCCTGCATATTCTGCCAGATAAACCTGTCTTGCTAAAGAGTCACGGGCCCCGGCAATCAAAGCTTCTATTCGACGAAACTCAGGCTCGAGATCAATTTTCGGTAATTGATCAGGAGGTTTGCCTGACATCATTGCAGCACTGTAAATACTAACCATCCCGGCAATAAAAGTGGACACCCGCATTCCTCCACCATAAGCAGCATCCTGAGCTTCCCGGTTGGCACTCTGCCAGTTTATCTGCCGGTAATCGTTTAAAGCAACCCCGGGACGCCTGGGGCCAATGGGAATTGTAAAAGAATAAGCCCCCAGTTCCGGGTAGATACGCATCAGTTCAGTACCATACTCCGGGTTAAAAAAAAATACCTGATACTCCCGGGCCGAATCCGGAACGCGGAGACGAAAAGCCCCTTTGGCATTTGTCAATTGGAAACTGACCGTATCGAAGAGATTATAATCTCTTGTAATCAGAACAGCTGTCCGGCCTACTCCCGAAAGGGTAATACTGTCAACCACAGTTCCGCTAACCTGTACATAACGCTGCGAATGAGAAGGACGAACTGAACACAATAAAATCAGAAAAATACTAAAGTATCGTACCATATTTCGGTTTCGGGCTTTTCGTTCGGACGGGTTTAGAAGAACAAAGTTTCACTTAATTTCATTAGAGTCACAATGCTACAAGTTTGCACTTCAGTCCGCCTGACGCCAAACCCGTGTTATACGCTGTTTCTATTCAGTTAAATTCAACACCTGCTTCCCAAAGTCAACATAATTGTCATTTTCATTCTCGAAACTTTGATGGCTTATCATCCTGACTGCAACAATTTTACTTTTTGGGTCTACGATGATATAATTACCTAAATAACCGTCAGCTCTATATGTCACATTGCCACTAAACTCCTTTTTACGTAGGCGCAGGCCTGGCCCAATAGTTTCATTAATATAACCCCAAGGATTATCCCCAAACACATTTAGAATTTTAGCATAATACTCTTCATTTGAGTTGTAAACTCCTTTCATTTTTATTGCTTTTTCGATAAAGTCTTTAGTTAGCTTTGCATTTATTAACTCGTTAATAATTTCATCATCAATAATCGAAATCGTCTTTTCATAGTCTATCCACCACAACATTCCATATCCATTATACTGTTTACATGGTGTGGTTACTTGAGCTATGTGTTTTTCTGCAATTACTACTTCATTATTAAATTTCCCTTTATTTAATAATAAAAGTCCAACTTTAGCAAAGTCCATTGGCTTAATCTGACATCCAGACATTACATGAGGGTTACCAAGACTATCAAGCGACCAACTAAAATCGGTAATTCCCAATGGTCTAAAAAGACGCTCACCAATATAAATGTCCATTCGTTTACCTGTAATACTTTTTATAACTCCTGCCATCAGATTTAAAGACTTATTGTTATACGCCCAAATTTCACCTGGCTTGCTAGAAAGTTCAGCAGCAAGGGCTAATTGAACAAAGTCAGGACTGGGATAAATTTCTATTGATGCATTAGGATTATTTTGAAGACCAGAAGTCATATTCACTAAGTGTCTTATAGTTATGAATTGCTTTTGTCCCTGTCTCCATTCGGGGTAGTAGTTTGAAACAGGAATATCAAGGCTATCAATTAAATTGTCGGTAAGCAGGCATGCAACTGCAAGCCCAACAATACTTTTCGTGCAGGACATACTTTCAATTTTCATATTGGCCTGTCCAATGCCAAAATACTTTTCTGAAACTAATTTATTGTCTTTATAGATGATAACTGCTTCTGAATTGTTCTGCTTAGCTCTTTTTAGAAGGGTATCAAGCTTACTTTTATTTATTACCTGTCCGCAGGCAACTGAACCCATTAAGAATCCAAGTAAATAAATTAGACTTATTTTTTTCATGATCATATCTGTCTTTAAAATTGCCTATTACTGACGGGATTCCTTCATGAATTCTTCTTTCGAAACAATTTTTGTATCAGCCGGAAGTTGCAAATCCTTTACTTCATGAACCTGATTAAGTTCTATGCTTAATAACTGCACTACTGCAGCAGGGGAATTAAACCGGAGAAGGGCTCCAGGCAATCCAAGATTTCCAAAAGGAGAAATCATTGAAGGAAGTGAGGTACAATACCAGCCCTGCGCTGTTTCACCATTATACAGGCAGGTGAATTCCTCAACCCGGAATCCCATAATGGAATCCATCTTACCTGTGGGTTGAATGGAGGTCAAAATTGTCTTATTTTGTACAAGACCATAGTGCTTACCATTGGACTGCATATGTTGAAAAACAGCCCTCTCTTTAGGCATATAGAAAGCCGTCATAATTGCCGCCCCTGTACTGACGTTAATTCCGGATACAGTTTCTTCCGCAGGCATCAGGGAACAGATCAGCCGGTAATACCCATCACTAAAATCAAGCAGGTCGACAGTTTGCATTTTTTGTGTCAGCTGTTTACCGCTGAACTGAATTTGCGCCTGGCGTTCGATGCTGTATTTGATGGTACCAGACTTAATTGTTTGCGCAGCCAGCATCTGCGCAGTAAGGCAAATGACAAGCAGCAGACCGATTTCTTTTTTCATCATAGAGGAGAATTTAAATCATGAATAACCGGTTGTAAAATAGAGGAACAAAAGTTAAGCTATGTTAATAAAAGACCAATCACCATTAACACCATACATACAGCAGGTTTCAGTCAACCAAATACAACTCCTTTCATCCAGACAAAAAAAGAGAGATAAACAATCGGAATATCCGCTAACCGCTTGTAGAATGCCGCCGGTTTATTGCCACCAAAGCCGGTAACTTAATCATTCAAGGATATTGAGAAACAACTAAAACTTCTGTATATGATAAGCCACATAATGAACCGAATCAGGCTACTGACACTGTTACTATTTTCTGGCACACTCGCCGGCCAGGCCCAGCAGCAGTATCATTATATCTTTAAAATCGGAGAAGACAGCATCGCCCTACAGCACTATACAAGAGAGAAGACTATTGTAGAGGGAGAAATTATCAGTCGTTTTCCCAGGGTCATGCTGACAACATTCAGATATACATTAAACCCAAATGGCTTTATTCAAAAATTCGAATACAGGAGCAGTTACCCAGGAGTGTCGGATGCCATCATGGAACGACAGGTGGCAATAGAGGATACAATTGTATCCCAGGAAATGAAACGCAGTGGCAAGCGTGATTCTATTTTCTCAGGGACTTTTATTGTTCAGCGGGGGGCCGTTCCTTCGATGGACAACGATGTATCTCTGTTTGAACAGATGCTGCGCCAGGCCCTCAAAGAAGGAAAGGACAGCATCATGATTCAACGGTTTACGAATCAGCCTTCGAAGAGTTATATAAAGAAAGTCAAGGATGGAGAGTTCGAAACAAAGGTTTTTTTCTTCCCGGTCAGGATTCGGGTAAATAATAATGGACATCTCAGTGAAGTGGATGCGACAGCAACCACCATCAAAACTATAGCCACCGCTATAGCTCCTTTCAATTTTATTGAACTAGCTGGAATCTGGACAGAGAAAGAAAAAAAGGAAGGTCGGGCAGGACTCCTCTCCCCTTCTGATACTGTTAGGGCGGTGATCAAAGGGAACGAGATGCAGATCACTTTTGGACGTCCGCAAAAAAGAGGGCGGGAGATTTTTGGTAACGTTGTGCCCTGGAACCAACTTTGGAGACTAGGCAGCAACTTTGCTACTCATTTGACTCTTTCAAAGGAGATACAATGCGGAGACAAAACTATTCCGGCAGGCAGATACACGATCTGGATGGTTCCCGGTCAAGAAAAAGCCATCTTAATCATCAATAAAGCCATCAACATATTCGGTACTCAGTATGACCGGTCAAAAGACCTGTTGCAATTGCCCATGAAAACTAGCCGGCTGTCAGCACCGGTTGAAAAACTAAGTTTCCTACTGAGAGAAAACGAAACCGGCGGTGAACTGGTTGTTCAATGGGATGACTATAGCTTTAGCCTGGATTTTCGCTGAACCAAAGTGGAGAGAATGTTACGATCAGGGTTTATGTTGCAACTCGCTGATCCAGCTAAGGATTACGAATAAAATTCTTCAACACCTGATCACTGGAAGCCTGACGCATTTATTCCCCGAATCAATGACAGACTTTGGGTTGCTCCAAAGCCCATTGTAATAAAATACCATTTATTGAAAATCACTGGCTATTGAATTTCCAATTTCAAATAGCATCCAAACAAAGCCACAAACAGGTGATTGTTCCGACTAGATTCCCTGCATATTCGCATACTGAACAAGCGCTACACTGCTTTTCAAATTCAGTTTCTTTAGAATCCGGTACCGGTGGGCTTCAACCGTTTTAGAAGAAAGTCCTAACTCAGCCGCCAAAATCCGGGAGGACTTTCCATTTTTCACTCCCTGGAGGATTAGTAATTCCCGGCTGGTCAGGGAACTCCATCCTGAGGATTCTGTCGCCGGCATTACTTCTTCATGCAAAAAAGAGTCTTTAACATCTTCACTCAGGTACACCTGACCCTTACTAACCGCCACAACACATTCAATACACTCAGCGCAGGATGCATGTTTGGTAATATACCCGCTTCCTCCAAGCCGTAAGAATCTTTTGACCAGGATTGGAAGGCCATAGGCCGAAAGACCAATCACCCGAATATCCGGGAAACTGATTTTTATCTTTTCTGTTACCATAAAGCCATCTACTGGAGACAAATGTGTTCCCACAATTAATACGTCGGGCTGATTATTGATGCAAATGCTAAATGCCTCCTTAAAAGAGCCTGTAGCTCCAACAACCTGAAGCCGGGTGTCACTGTTAAGCATTTTTGAAAAAGATTCCCGGAATAAAAGATGTTCTTCAATAATTAAAATTTTGATCATTGTCATAAATCAAAGTTTACTGATGGATATTTATACTAGTTCAATGCGTAAATACTACATGCCTATCTGATTTTGGTATCCCTTTTAAACAATCCCTGTTAGTTTATCCCCGTCGTATGACAAACCCAACCGGGTGACTCACCCGAAGGACCAGGGCTGCCTTGCCAATTCACTTCATCAGAGAGGGTTATGATCAATGACCCGAATAAAAAAAAGATTGCCTGATGACGCCCGGTAAAAACCCGGATTCTGTCTATCATCTTTTGACCGGATTATCTTATCAACAAATTCCAAAATGAATAGTCTTTCCAGTAGAGGCTTTTCCCGAATGTCAGCAATCCCTTCCATAATGCCATCTGTCTGACAGTTGTTACCCAGGATGTCCGGCTAAACTTTTGAAACCATGATCTGATGCTCTTCCTTTCGAATGTATAATTCTCCTGAGGCAGCAGGCATACACAGGGCTTAGCCTGCTGAATGGAGAAAGTAAAAACTGATCCCAATTTATAATTTAACATACGACTCTTTAAGACTACTAACTCCTGTTGCGGACTCCTTTCAAAATTCAACTCAACTGGAATCCGGAAATACCCTTCAATTACTTCTTAATTAAACTCAGGGATGCGGGCATCCAATATCCTTCTTTAGAGAAAAATTTCAGCAAATAAACTCCCGTGGGCAGATACCTGAGGTTAACGGAAAAACCGGAAATCCCTGTTTCAAGTGTTTCCCCTCCCTTTTGATACAGTTTTCCGGTATTATCTACCAGCATCCACATAATCTGCTGCCTCTTACCGCTTCTTGCAATGACTCGGATCTCATCATTGGCTGGAACAGGCGAAAGCGAAAAAGCAACTGTATTTCCTCCGCTTACTTTTTTAAACTTGCCTGGCACAGGTTCTGCGAATCTGCCGGAACCGAGTGTACCAGAAAGTGAATAACAACGATACTTATCAAAGGCATTATGAAAGCCATAGATTCTCAGATAATACCGCCCTGTCCTAAGGGTATTAAACACAATTGTATCATTAGCCAGTCCGGCATTCTCAGCTATGGCAACAACTTGTCCATCAGGGTCCCTTAACTCCATATCAAAGTCTGAGGGCAGTCCGGATAACAAAATCCTGATATTCTCTTTACCGATTTCATTGTCAATATAGAACCAGTCCTGGTCCTTCGAAGTTTCTATAGCGGCTGACACCCGAATTCCCGGATACAGCGCACTTGCCTGTGTGATATTTTCGTTAGGCTCTGCTGTATTCTCACAAGCCAGTGATAGTGCCGTATGTCCTATGAATATTTTTGTAATGGTATCCGTAACAGTCCAGCTTCCATTATCCACCTTGAGCAGGAAACGGACTACTGTTCCGTTTGCCGTAGAAGCTGGAACAGTATATCTGATGCTTCCTCCGCTACGATCTTCCAAAAATGCCAGATCATTGTACACGATTGGGGCCCCGCTAACGATAATCGGAACTTCAGGAAAACCCAATGGCTCAAGAGATACAGTAAAACTTTTCTCCTTGATACTATATCTTTTAATTGAAAAGTTCACTTCAGCCGACAGGGAATGCAAGGTATCGCTGCCCGTTTCAATTGCTTCCGCATAACTCGCCGCCATCTTTAGCATTTTCAGGTTAGCGTCCAATAAACTATCACAGTATGGAAAAATCAAAGCGGGTGCAGGGTAAAAAGACTTACCCACTTCAATCGTAAATGAATAAATTTTATTTTTGGTCGCCTGATCCCCATAGAGCCAGTCATCAGATGTTCCATTTGCGGAGTAACCCAGCGTCTGATTAAAAGTACCATACTCAAATCCATTTTTTTCTGTACAAAAAGCTGCTATCGCTGTAAAAATTCCATGGTCTGTAGTTGAACTGTCCAAATCATAGTTCCATGGATAATTAAAAGAGTCATCCCAGGCATGGTAATTAAAAGCAGCTGTAAAGTTCCGCGACTGGCAAAAATTGCGAATCAGTGAAGTTTCCTGCTCACTCCATGCAGCTGTTCCTCTGTAATAGCTGTTTCCTGCAAAATTTGACCCGGCCTGTCCAAGTTGGCCAGGATGTGTGTAACCCCAGTTGTACCCATAATTTCTGTTCAGATCAACACCGTAATGAGTTGTGGCACCAATAACGCGTGGCTTACGGTTTTTCGCCAGGTTCCGCCTCCGGCCGGGTTAGTAGACTCATTAAAGGCGAGGCCATCGGGATTTACGACGGGAATGACAAAAAGAGATGAATTATTCAACAATTTTCTTATAACCGGATCAACATCATAATTTTCCAACAGGTGCCATATATAATAAAAAACAACACTCATTCCCATTACTTCATTGGAGTGATGAAGGGATGTCATCAGCCACTCATCCTCTCCCGCTTCTTCCATGCCCGGGTTGTCACTGATTCGGAATGCGACAACTGGTCTTCCTTCATGTGTAAACCCCAGGGTATCTTTTGCTGAGACCAGCAGGGGATACTTACTTCGCATTTCGTCCATTATTGCCATTGCTTCTTCATATGTATAATACCCCCCATTGAGCCAGTTGTAAAATTGACTGGTGCCAAAGCGGATTGCTGTCTTTGAAATGCCACAGAACTGCCATTTGGAACCGCATATGGTGGTATTATTTCCTGAAAAGGGATGGATAATCCTTTCAGGGTTTTAAACTCTTCAGGATCCAGCTCCATTTCCAACTGGCCGTTTTTAATATGATAGTGTTCCGATAACACTTCTGCTTTTTGAAGAATAGAAAGTTCATTTTTGCCAACGGAAAGCCGAACCCGGCGATAACCGGGTTGACTCAGGCTTCCCATTGCATGAAAAAGAAGGGTGACGAAAAAGATTGTTCTTAGGTTTTTCATTTGTTTTGGTTTTAAAATCAACCCTAGTGAGGGTTGCTGATGTCGTTTTCAAATCGAATGAGTCCGACTCCATCCTGATGGCCCTGAAATATATTCAGCTCCAGGTTGCGGGACAATCCTGACTGATCAATAATATTGTAATAGATAGTAAAATTATAACCGGCGTAAAAGACCCATGCCGAAATAAACAGGAAATGTGGTAACATTAGTTTATAAGAGAATAAAAGCAGGGTAAAGATCAGATAGTATGCATGTTGCTGCATTCTGGTTCCCTTATAATACATCCACGTCAGATAACTCATCCCAAAACCAAAAACACTCAGAATGATAAAAAAGCGAAAATCCATCCACCTGAAATCGTGGCTCACCACATGATATAACTTTGTAAGAAATCCGGGGGAGAATAATGAAAAGATGCAGCACACTAAAGCGTAAAAAACCCAAATAGTGAAAAGTACATAAAAAACCAACCGAATGATCAAAGTTCTAGGGCTCGAAAACTGACGATATAAAGTAAGGATGGTATTAACAGTAAGGACAATAATAGCCAGGAAAAGACTATTAATAACTATTACACCATTACCGGAAGATCCTGGTGTATTTGCTTCACTACCAAGGGGCAGAAGAACCAGAAAAGTATAGCATAACGGATAGGCAATACAGAGTAGTCCGTTCAGGAAAAGCAAATTTCGATTACTGAAAACTCTTTTACAAAAAGCAACAAGAGGCTGGTACATAAGCTGGTTGTTTGGTTTTAAAAATAGGTGGGTAACAGACCAATCTTAATTATTCATAAGTATGAAGCAAAAATCAACGAACAATGACCTTGTGGTACTCTTGTTTTTCTTTATATAAAATCCGAAGAATCACCAGGGTGCCCCGACAGTTTGCCGGAAGCTCTGCATAAAACAGATCTTCATCTCTCCGGATCAAATTCTCTCTTTTTATCATCTTTCCCATGGCATCAAAAAATTCAACAAACAAGGGCTGTTCTGCACTACCATTGCTAATATATAGTCGCCCGTTAACTGAGACCGGATTGGGATAAACCCTGGATGAAAAGTTATTCTCCTGAGCTAGCTGCACCTTTCTAATTTCAGAATAACTCACTTTTCCTTCATTCAGGTATCGTAACCTGTAATAGGAACTACCCGGGTATGGAGTTGAATCAATAAAAGAGTTCCTGTTCTTTGCTTCAGCCAGGAGTTGCCATTTATTTCCATCATGGCTTTTCTCGACAAAAGACAGCAGCGTTTCTGACGGATTGGCAAAACTCCATCTTAATTTTACGACATCAGCGGCTTCTTTTGCTTCAAACTCGGACAGGCGGACAGACAATGGTTCACAAAACGCTATAGAGGGGCCTTCTAACCCGGAAATAACAAACAGACCAGGGGATTGCTGATTATTATACTCCGTCAATATCCAGTTACTGGTTCTCCAGACCGGGCTGATCCGAACCTCATCAAGTAATCCGCCAAAATGCCGCTGGGTATGCAGATCCTCGCGGCCACCTAAAAAAATATCTGTAGCCGGATCAAAGCTATTGGCCCCCCACACAGCATAGTGGGCCACCTGCATCCCATCAATATAAATCGTGGCCCCTCCGAAATCCTGAATCCGGATAGTATAATAATGCCAGTTCCCATCTACGAGGGTATTGCCCGCATTAAGTGTATCAAAATTATTAGCGTCGTTGCTATCCCTGAAATTGGTCTTTAGCATCTGGCGATTGGGGATCTCTGCCGGAATAGCGATATTATCTTCCCCCATATAAACATTGAGTGAGTTCGGTGTAGACCATGCCCCGTGACTGAAAAGATACTGATAAGCATTTCCGTTTACTTCAGAGTAGTTAAACCAGAAAGAAACTGTCAATTCCTGTCCATACAGGAAATCCGGAATGCGAACATAATCGTTGACTTCATCAAAACTCAGCGCTCTCCCCATCTTCCCGTTAACTGAATTGGCGATTGTCATTCCTCCGTTTGCTGTTCCGTGGTAAGCATTAGGAGCCCCATCGCGAATTTGAGGAGCCGTACCTCCTGGATTATCTGACAAATGCCAGACTCCCGAATAAGTACTATCCCAAACACCTGTTGTCGAGTTGGAAACGGTCACCGTATCATTCCCATAGTATAAGTAAATGCTGGAATTGATCGTAGTTGACAAAACAGGAATCCGCACCCAGGCAGTTAATGTTCCGTTTACAGGGTCATATGTATCCAGCTGATGATCTAATTTAGTAGTACATCCATCCTGATAAAAAAGAATATCATGTCCGTTGGTGCTTTCCACATGACCTCCATTTACAGTAGAGCGGAGATCATTATGTGTCAGCTGGACCAATAATGGAAAATTCGTTAGTGAGGGCCCATTGGGAATCCGGGACTCCTGTATAACCAATTCCCTTACATAATCATAACCAAATGGCTGTGCGAGCATAAACTGGCACTGAAATAATAGAAATAGAAGTACAGTTGAATGGTAAATTCTGGGTTTCATAAATACTGGATTATGTTGTAAATCTTCGACTAAATTAGAAGGGGCATGCCCCATTTCCAATACTAGAATCGCAAGAAAGATTCAATTAGTACGACAAGATCTGTGAACTGGACTCAAAACCCTGTGAATGCACACATTTATTGGTTGAAAAAAAGGGGGATTTCAAGAAATCATTCTTTTTTAACCTGAATTGTCATATTTATTTTTCTTAAATAATCAATCAACTACTCATTTCCTCCGACGGAATACGGGCTACTGGGCATGAATGAATAAACAAGGAAAACTGCTCAAACAAACGCACTAAACCAACTTACAATTGAAATAATTTAACAGCGAATTTCAATCATTAAATCAACGCATGGATATCAAAAGAATAGTGCCGAAAAGGAAAGAATTTCTGAGAGTACTTACAATAACTGCAGTGATTTTCCCTATATTTATTTTGCTCCGGGGCAAAGAACTTAATACGGTTCCCCTGCTAAGATATCTGCGCGAACTGGGACTTCTTTTCTTTACACTACTAACAACAACAAAAGCACTTCAGGTATTTCACTACAGGGTTTCAAGACCAATTCTATCCACAAGAAAAGCAAGTTTAAAAATCACCTCGGAAATACTGTTTATTATTGTAACCGTTCCAACTTCAGTAATTTTTTGGGATCGCGTTTTCTTTCCGGAACATTTTTCCGAATACTTTGACCTTCGCATCCCTTTATTCATCTCCTTTGTAAATATGTCTATCCTATTTATCTACCTGTACTATTACCGATTCAAGGATGCTCAGGAGAAATTCCGGGAAGTAGTAGCTAATCAGGAAAGACTAAAATATGAGAAGATCACCGCACAGTATAAATCACTCCAAAACCATATCAGTCCTCATTTTATCTTCAACTGTCTCGGCGGACTTGACAGAATGATCCGGGAAAACCCAAAGGAGGCCACCCGTGTCATTTATAGTCTCTCGGACTGTCTGCAGCATATCCTGATCACGTTGGAAAAAGGGACAATCACACTTGAAGAAGAGCTTATTTTCATCCATAAATATGAAGAACTACTTCATATCCGCTTTCCCGGAAGCATTCAGATCAGCAAATTTATCGACCAGGTCCATTATCATAAGAAAATACCCCCTTGCATTATGCAAATGCTCATCGAAAATGCAGTAAAGCATAATAATTTTAATTCTGAAAATAAACTCACTATCATTATTTCCAGTCTTGATGGTGACCGGCTTTCTATATCGAATAATTATGCTGCCAAAAAGGAGGAAAATGGCCAAATTCGGATGGGCACCGGTTTAGACAACATCCGTCAGCGTTTCCAACTGCTAACCGATGAGCAAATAATAATTCAACAGACCTCTTCACTTTTTACTGCTAATCTGCCCCTCTTAAACAACGAATAAAAATGAAAGTACTGATTGTTGAAAATGAGCCTTTACTGGCCGATCATTTAAAAGATTTGATTAAGAATGCCGTACCTGGAACCGAGTTCTTTCCCCCAACTGATTCGATAAAAGACACCGTCACAACACTGAAAAAACATTCACCAGATCTGATATTCATGGATATTGAGCTCATGGATGGTAATGCATTTTCCATCTTTCTTGAAACCCCGGTATATGCACCAGTCATATTTGCCACCGGTTTTAATCAGTATATCATGAATGCTTTTGACAACAATGGGGTTGCCTATCTGCTAAAACCCATCAGCCAGGAAAAAGTCAACTTTGCCATCCGCAATTTTCAATCCAGAAAAAGCCTTTTCATCTCTTCCGCATTTCAAGAGATTTTAAGTCATATTAATGCTCAAAAGAAAAACACTTACAAAAATCACTTCCTCGTAAAACATGGTCAGAAGTTAATTCCGGTCAGAACCAGCGAGATCAATCATTTTTTATAGTGAAAATCATTAATCTATCTGGTAACGCGGGACAAAAAAAAATATGTTACGACCGAATCATTATCTGAATTGGAACAACTTTAAATCCTGATGAATTTTTCAGGCTCAACAGAAAGTATCTTGTAGCCAAAACATCTATCAGCTCACTCGATACACATATCAGGGGCAGGTTTCGGTATATCTGAACTTTATGGAAGAAGAACGGATTATTGTGAGCCGACAGCAAACACCAATTTTGAAGGAATGGCTTCTAAGGTAATACCCTGAAAAAGTTAGTTCCGGAAACTTACTTTTCGTATAAGATAGGCCAATTATAAAATAAAATGAAGCACCAGGGCCTATTCTACTGATATCAATAAGGGATTGCCCGGATAACGTTTTTCTGCTTTCGGAGACAACAAAGATATAAACTCAGCCATTCTGCTTACCCAACCCTGAGACCATAACATTTCCCCAACACCGTTACCAGTGTGCATAGTAAACAAAATATAATCAATACTACTTCTTGAAGTATTTATACAGCTTTGAAATTCAGTACAGCCGGGCCCCTGTTCACTAATTAGAGAAGAATCCGGCAAATGCATTTCCCTGTCTTCCCTAATATTACCACACGATATCATTAGCAGGCAAAAACAAGCACAGGCTACTGCCCATCCAAACACCCCTCTCAATATCTCAGTTACCCGGTTTCGCATGATAATTTTACACTGGTTGAATGACTTCTGACATCATTTCCTGATACTTTACAGTTTCTTAATCCAATTCCTTACCGATTAAAGTCGGTTAGTTTAGCATCCTCAGAGTCCCGTTTCCCGCTGAGTTTTGTCTTTTCCTCCATATCATTACTACCCTCCTTCGAATCATTTATCGGCAATTCACTTTGAGCGGAGTTACCACAACCGCTATAGTACACAAAAGCCAACAGCGAAAAGATTACCAATTTTTTCATCCACCTCTTACCATTCTCCGTTCTAAGCAGAATAGATGCCATATATTGATACGGAGAACTTAAAACAAAGTTTCATAGATGATACCTGCCGCATTCTCCGTACCCTTCTCTGAAGGATGAAACATATCCGGACCCAAAAACGAATAATCACCAGAAGCCAAAAAATAGTTTTTCCAGCGCAGTCCTACCGGACACAAAAGTGAACGTGTAGCTGTTGCCGCATCTGTATAATTTTTAATCACTCCATCGAATGTGTGAAAGTTGGCGTAAGCAGGCCAGACCATGAAAAAGGCCAGCCTGGATTTGTACTGATCACACAACGTTTTAATTCTCGCACCATAGTCCTGCAACATGACTCTTCCATCTGCCTGAGAGGAGGGTCCCTGCTGAATCACCACAAAATGAAATTTTCCTGTAGCAATAAGTGTCTGAATCCGGCCAGCATTCCAATGGTCTTCAAGCGCATAATTGGGATACGCCACCATGGTTGTGATAATTTCTTTCCCATTGGCCCTTCCAATAGCAATCAGCTTTCCGGGGAGGTCATTAAAATAGGTCAGACTATTACCAATAAAGAGAATATTTTTGGCTGAATCCCCCGGGAGAACTATGGTGGTATCGTTGCCAGTTGTTTGCCTGCCTGGCCCGCTGTTGTACTTTTGTTTACTGCAAGCCATGTTTGCTATTCCAAACAAAAAAAGGCCTGTAAAAAACCAACTGTACGCAGAACGGAAATATGTTTTTATTACCATTTTTATTATTTAATGCCCGTATTGAAAATATATTTCCACCACTCTTCAAACCGGTTAAACCAATATTAATTCAGCCCTTCCACTTCAGCTCCATTTTTACCTGATCTTCAAAAAGACCTCCGCTACGTATGAATTTCTCTCCAGATCGGGAACAATCCACTATCCATTCAATAATAATATGAAGCTACCCGTATCTGAATAACAAAATGCAGTAAATCAATTAATAAAGGCTTTAAGCCTATAGAAAGCCATTTTGAACAGATTTCTCCATACAGCAGGAGAAACTTGCAGTCTGACCGGAGAAAAGCGACGCCAGTATTTTAAAGTATAATTTTTGCCCACAAATGCTGAAATTTACAAACGTTTCCCGTCTGCGGGCATACTGTCACTACATTGCAGAATATGAATAAAAGAATTTCGTTACACATTTCGTTCTGGATCCTCTACATCCTGCTAAAAACTTACCTCAACTTTGAGGCCGGATCAGCCGGCAATACACAAAACGCCACTTTAAGTTATTTTATTCTGTCTTTAAAGGCTCAGCTACCTTTCCTCGCCGTTAAAATTCCATTGGTATATAGCCTTTTTAACCTGAGTGAACAATACCTGAACGGAAATAAAAACCTGATTCAGATCAGTGCTATTTCAATATTATTATTCCTGATCAGCATTGTCTGCTTTTTATTCATCAGCAATCTGATTGTCTTAAAGTATATCTATCAGGTCCCATCTGACTTAAAGAGTGCCTTTAGTCCGGGAAGCATTATCTACACATTTTTCAACCTTGCTTTCGTCAGCGGGATTGCGCTTGCCCTTAAGTTAGTCAGAGCCAACCTCCGGCAAAAAGAGAATGAACAGGAAATTATTAAGAAAAAACTGGAGACCGAACTTCAGTTTCTCAAAGCCCAAACCAACCCGCATTTCCTGTTCAATACACTAAATAATATTTATGCGTTGCCAGGAAAAAATCTGATGACACCCCGGATGTGGTTATGAAACTTTCCAAGTTGCTCAGATTTATGTTATACGAATCTCAAAAAAGAAAGCATCCCGATAAATGATGAAGTACAGATGCTTGATAATTATATTGAACTCGAGAAAATCCGTCACAGCTCAAATCTAAAGCTAACCTTTGTTAAATCTATAGACAATGAGCTGCAGCAAATGGCCCCCCTGATTCTCCTGCCCTTTGTGGAAAATGCGTTCAAGCACGGTGCTGGTGAAAGTCGTTTTGGCGCCGAAATTGACATTTTTCTGAAACTGGAACAAGGGCAGCTCCAGTTCAGTGTCACCAATACCATATCAGGCGAAAAACCAGTTTTTGATTCAGAAAGACTGGGGCTAAATAATATAAAGCGTCAACTTGAATTGATTTACCCCGAACATCACCTGCATATCGACTCGAATGAAACTCACTTTAATATAAATCTGAAAACAAACCTTTACAAATATGTCAAACTATAACTGTATCATAGTGGAGGACGAGCCTTTAGCGGCAGAAGTACTTCAGGATTATATCAGCCAGGTCTCTTTTCTGACACTGAAAGGAGTTTGTACAGATGCTTTGTATGCGATGGAAATGCTACAAAAGGAAAAGATCGATCTGATGTTTCTTGACATTCATTTGCCCAAACTAAAAGGTCTTGATTTTCTAAAAACTCTCACCCATCCTCCCAAGGTAATTTTCACAACAGCACATCATGAGTATGCAATAAATGGATATGAGCTCAACGCACTCGATTATCTTTTAAAACCCATTGAATTCAGCCGCTTTTGCCAGGCGGTAAACAAGATGAATAACCTTCCGGGATCTGTTGCCACCATACAAGAGCCAAAAAATACAGAGAAAGGGTTTTATTATTTTAATGTAGGCAAGAAAAAAATAAAGCTTTTTACTGATGATATCCTTTATATAGAAAGTGTTAAGGAATATGTCAAAGTTGTAACAAAAGACAAATCCATAATAACCAAATTTATGCTAAGCCAGATGGAGGAGTTAATGACAAAAAACAATTTTCTGCGTATCCACCGGTCATTTCTTGTATCAAAATCGAAAATTGATGCTTTTACGGCTACTGATGTAGAGATAAACAACAAACTACTGCCAATCGGGAGAAGTTATAAAGAAGCGGTTCATGCAGCGCTGGAAAAATAAACCTCCGAAAATCCAGCCTGGGATTATTTCAGAAACAAGCTGACCTATCACATATTTTTGAAATCGGGATGCAGGAAAAAAGGCTGAAAACTACATGCTACTGAACAAACCGGATCAACACTCATTACTGAATTTATTATATAAAGCAAGCCCGGAAACCACTCCGGGCTTGCTTTCAGCGCACTGTCACTGTAATTGTACCTAACTTGCCCATTTAGAATACTACTGCCAGAAAAAAAGCACACATAGGCTTCGATCTGTCATTATCCAATTTTATTTACAGATACAGACTGCGCCTTTTGTTCGTAACCAAACCTTCTCAAATTGATGAATAAAAGCTGATATCCTTACAAAATTTCTACCAACAGGAATTTTCGGCCTACAGACAACAGGAAAGAGCCCAAATTTTAAGAAGGTCATACCCCTGAAATAAGAAAACTATTCCATCATCACTGAAAGCTGTATCAAACTATTTCTTATCCCGTATAGCCCCAGTGCCAATACTCTGCTAAAAGAACTATCTTATCGGATGACCGAAACTAATGGCATTGTGAACGATCAGCTCTTACTTCACCCGTTTCATTGAAAAAGTCTGTTTCCTGGCCTGTCCGTTTTTAGTACCCGAAATTTCGGCTACCAATGAATCTGACCCGACTTTCGTATAGGAAATAACTTGTGGAAAATCGTGTTGCTGATTTTCAAAAACCAATTGATTAGCGGACATGGTTGTAGCCGAAAAACGGACTGGCATACCCTCATTTTGGTTCTTGACTACCGGAATATAAAACAATCCGCTTTCCTCTTTTACCAATCTGATGGTTTCAAATACAATTGTATCCTTTTCTTTGAGGACATAACTTTTCCCGGAAAGTTCATTTTCGTTCACCTTATTCCAGGTTTCGAAAACACTGCCCTTGGGGTTTTGTTTTCCCAGGTTCCGACCAACCACCTGGCTGATTCGATTTGGTTAAACCGGCTCACTGACCAAGCACAAAAAACCGACATGCCGAAAAGTCCGGCCAATATTTTACTTCCTGTCCTCATACTTTTAATTGATTGAATGAATAGCCATTTTGTTTCCCTCTGTGTCAATAAACATTCCAAAATACCCCATTTCGGGACTGATTTGTGTTTTAGGAACAATTACTCTCCCATTATTGTTTTCCACCTTATTTAGTACTATAGCCAAGTCACTGCCACCGTTCAAATAGGCAACAACACCATCGGTGGAAGGCAAATAGTCATCGCCCTGAACGATTGCTCCGGACACATTAGTTCCATCAGTGGGGAAGAATCCCATTTTTGTACCGAACATTTCGGTTTGCTTAATCTCCAAACCAAGAATAGCTTTATAAAAACTGACCGCCCTGTTGAAATCCGTTGCAGGGATTTCAAACCAACTGATTAAATTTTCCATTATCTGAATTTTAGGTTGGCACAAAGTTGTGGCGCATTTGAAACCTAAAATTGTAAAAATGCGACAATACTATTCCTTCCCATAAAAAAGCATGGACATCTGCAGATTGTCGCCGTAAAACTCCCTGGGTGTGAACCCGGTCAGCTCTTTGAAGTCCTTGATGAAATGCGCCTGGTCGTAGTAGTCATTTTCGTATGCCAGAGCAGTAAGACTGGTGAACTGCTTATTGAGTAACATTTTGAGTGTAGCCTGTAAACGAATGGTCTTTGAAAGCTGTTTAGGGCTTAAACCAATGGCCGAAGAAAATTTTCGTTCCAATTGTCTTCTATTGATGCTTTTTTGCCTGGAAATTGCATCAACGGAAAGCTGTCCATTCGCTGTCATCATGGTTTCAACTGTTGATTTCACAACACGATCAACGGTCGCTATATCTGTACACTTTTCCAAAAAGAATGCTTCAATCAGATTTATTCTTTCAGAAGTTGAACCGGCATTTACAAGTTTATCCCCAAGGTCCAGCCCGCTATTACCAAATAATTTCTCCAAAGGCACAGCGCTGTTTTCCATTTCTTTTATCGGAATAGTTGCAAACGGGAAAAATCCGTTATGGTGAAACCGAACAGAAAAAATTCCGGTTTTACCAGTTGGCTCAATTTCAAGCGGTCGGGTCAGTTGTCCAAACACAAAGCACTTCGGCTGAATAATATAATTACCATCTTCCGTGTATTGCCTGTATAAATCGCCATAGTGGAAAATCATTTCCATGCAACCATCCGGTACAATTGTTTGCCTTTCTGGCACTTTTTCAGTGATGCTTTCCAAGGTCCAATAGCACTTAACAAATGCGGATAACTGATCGCAGGGGTCAAATACTTGATAGTTCATTGCTTTTCTTATATAACAAAATTTCGCTATCTGTTGACATCTTAAAGCTAAGCCTCCGAAAACCGGGTCACAGGACTCAGTATGCCGCTCCTCTGTCAGCCTAAAAATAAGAAAACCCCAACATCAATAAAAATGGCATCAGGTCCACCTTTGTAGCCTGAATTTTTCCTTCAGATGCATCCTTCAGGATGTTTTATTCTAGCCCTCATTGGTGCCTTAAGGGATATCCTATTTTTTCCCGGTAGTTGAGATAGCATAGAATATGTGAAGGCACTTTCCATTCAATCAGCATACAATTTTACTGCATCAAAAATGATGTACTAACAAATTAGTAAAGGCGAAGAGAATAAGTAAGTTGATTGTGGAAGAAGCTTCCTATAAAATACAAAAGGTCTCCGCAATCATTTCTGACGGAAACCTTTACTACCCTATTTTTCTGAACGAATAAGATCAAAAGCACGGGCTGTTGCTTCTCCTCATCTGGCAGGTCAACTGATTATTTCACGAGCAATGTCATTGCTTTGCTGAAACTACCACTCAACTGGATGGAATAATAACCAGGGGGCAGTTCACCTAAATCAAATAATATAGACTGGCTACCCTTAACAAGGTTCACATTCATGCTTTTCAGTTGTTTACTGAATTCATTGAACAGTTTTACTACATGCAATCCGGGTTGTTCGGTTTCAATCTGAATGGTAACCAGCGGTCCTTTTACCGGGTTAGGGAATACCTGCATACTGGCTGCTGAAATTTTAGTCAGGTCGGTGACGGGCAGCAGGCTTTTGGCAGGATTTAAGTTTTCATAGTACAGAGAAAAAGCAGTTGTAATACCTTCTTTATTTACTGCGGGACTTTGCGCTCTGGACTGTATTGCAATAAATAACATGAAGGCCAGCAATAATATAGCGGATACGAATATGCGTCGCATAACTTAAAATTTAGAAGTGAAAAATGGCAGCCTGTCAATCAGGCCCCGGAATAGTTCCGGTTGCAGCAAAATGAAAACTGCATTTAAGGATTATACCAGGTATGATAGCTGGTTGGGGGTAAATTTTCCATATGAATCGGATTTAGTACCGGCAATTGTTTCAGTGCCAGCTTTTAACGGATGTAAAATTAAGTGTGATCACTGCCGTAATCTATGACCTTTGTCACTCTGTTACAGCATATTTAACCAAATAAGAGATTATACGTATTGAAAGTAATATTTCCAGCGTATCGGGAATTGTGAGGATGGTGAAAGTGATATTTTGAATTAGGAGATGCTTTTTAAACAATGTGAATATAACACCGCCATTCAAACCTCATTTGACCGAAAACTATTCCATTCCAATGTCTGTGGCCTTCCCTCTCTTTAGACAGAAACAGCAAATTACCACCAGCATCTCACCTAATCATGTGACCCGATACAAAGTATTCACCAATTTAATTAACTTGAATAAAATTGGTCTTTTATGAAACGTTCCCTGCTTGTTACTTTGCTCATAAGTGTTTCCTTCAGTTTAACAGCACAAATAAGATTCCACTCCGCTGATTCAGTAAGGGTAAGAGAGTTCACTAAAGAGGCGCAAAAAGTGGCCGGGTATAAGGCATTTACTGAAGACATGCAGGTACTCCTGAGAAAAGCCAGTCCCAAAAATACACAGGCGGCTGCCGTGAAAGCACTGTTGCTAAAAAACAAAGGCATTCTGGAAGGGATTTACAACAGGATCAATGTATCGAAACCTGCTCCAGGTGGTGATAGCAGGACAACGAAGTCAGGTTCAAAAAAGATTGATCTTTCCGGCAATGAATTCATGAAATTCAGGCCTTTAGGCAACTCCATGATACAAATAAAGACTGCACCATTTGATGGTATATTCCGGCATCACAATCAAGCCAATAACCCGAGGGTTCCCGACACTTCTTTATCCAATAGTTCAATTGGGAAACTGGTCACTGTATATGCATACCCTCCCCCGGTGTTGGCTTATTACCTAACCACAGGGCAAATGATGTATGGTTATAAGGAAACTTTCACTGTGCCAAATAATCCGGCTATCGTAGCAGCCCTCATTACCTGTGAATATGACTGGTCCTCTACCGGTTGGGACACTTATGGCTCGGAGCACAGTATAGATCTGACTATTGCTACTGCTGGCATGAACGGACCTGACATCAACGCATTACTGGCGAAAAAATATTCCAATGGATTCAACTCCACCCCCTGGTATTGCCAGGCGGTAAACCTGGTGCCAGCGACAGTGCAAACTACTGAGTTTGAAGATTATACTGTGGGGCAGGACAGTTGTTCTATAACGTTTTCGGGTTATGTATTCCCCGGCAGCACGATTGAGTGCAGAATTGGCATTGGTAATGTAAATCCAAGCCGAACTGATTTCCAAACCTTAGGTGGCGTTAACGGATTTTACCAGTATACCTATTTTAAGCTGAAGAAAATAACGGTGAATTATCTTAAGGCCGAAGAATGAGAGTTTTACCAGGTTCTTCCAGCTCCATATGCACATTTATTTCAATGTCCAATCTACCTGGCAGGGAATAAGACCGGTATACAATTAACGCAATACCCAAACTCTAATATCAAACAATTTTTCCTGACTCGTAAAACTCAAATTGTACTTAACTCTCGGACTGCCATATTCAATAGTAAAACAAAACATCACTATATCTGATTTCTTATTTCTACTCCCGCTGCACACAAGGTGCCATGAATTGTAAATCCTTTGGATCAAAAAGTTTTTTCTCGAGCAGGATATTAAAATCGTATTCTTCCAATACATTTCCTTTCCTGTTATCCACGCAAAATAACTGGGCACTGTATTCGCCGGCCACAAATACCAATCTGAAGTACATGGTATGATGTAAGAAAAAACTATACTGATTTTCTTTCCCTTTTTTGGCTATGAACTTTCCAGTCTGCATGCGGCCGGTTGCATCTTCCTTAATATAATGTATGGCCAATGACTGGGTGGGCGAGAGTCCTTTGACAATATGTGCGGGTAAAAATAGCTTTGCCTGCACCAGGGTGCTGTCATCCTGGGAAGCGGCCAGCATGGAGAGATGTATCAGCAGGGAAAGGAAAACAATCTTCATCCTGCTAATTTAAGGCATCCTTATAAAAGTGCGCGGTCGAGGTGCACATAGCCTCCATCCACATGGATGAGCTGGCCGGTGGTATGACTGGATCTTTCCGATAACAAAAAGGCAACCATATTGGCCAGTTCTTCGGCTGTTGTCATTCTTTTTTCAAAAGGAATTTTATCGGTGATCTCCTCCAATTTTTTCTCCGGATTGGCAAAGGTCTGTATCCAGGTCTGGTAGAGTGGGGTAAAACATTCGGCCACCACCACGGCATTCACCCGGATACCATACTTGAGTAATTCCACCGCCCATTCACGGGTGAGGGCATTGCGGCCACCGTTAGCAGCTGCATAAGCCGAAGTATTTCCCTGTCCTGTTTCTGCTGTTTTGGACGTAATATTAACGATACTCCCCTTGCTTTGTTTGAGCCAGGGTAAGGCATGTTGTGCCATCAGATAATAATGTACCAGGTTCTTGTGTAGGGAAACCATGAATTTTTCATAGTTGCCGCTTTCCAGTCCTACCCCATCATTGACTCCTGCATTGTTTACCAATCCATCAATACGACCAAAACGATCAGTCACTGATTTTACTGCCTGCTCACATTCGGCGGGCAAGGACAATTCAGCCTGTACGCCTACCGCTTTTCCGCCGGCAGCGATGATGGCCTGTACTGTCTTTTCATTATCTGTTGCATTCCTGCCTACAATGGCAACCTGTGCGCCTTCTTTGGCAAGCAGTATGGCGATGCCTTCTCCGATTCCTTTGGCACCACCGGTAACGATGATGACCTTGTTTTGTAAACCGAGATCCATTTTTTACAAATTAATCGTTTATGTAAGCTTTTATTGTTTTCTGTTTTTTCAGCGTTGAAGTCGATAGTCATTAGTCGATAGTCATGAGTCGAGAGGCAACAGTCGGCAGCCATCAGTCGACAGTCATCAGTAGACAGTCATCAGTCTATCAGTTTCTTAAACGGCTACGTTTGTTGAATAAGAAAATGCTCATTTTATCCAATTCAACATTCAACATTTAAAATTCAAAATAAAATAACACCCGAACCCCATTCCCCTACCGATAGCTATCTGGCCCCCATCTTCTGAACCCTACTCGCTACTTGCCACTCACCACTTGCCATTAGCCTCTCCTCCATTCCACACAAACCTGTTTCGATGTACCGAGTCCATCAATCCCCAGTTCCACCACATCACCCGGCTTTAAGTAAACGGGTGGGTTGAAACCGAGTCCGACCCCGGCCGGTGTACCTGTTGAAATAATATCCCCTGGCAATAAGGTCATGAAACGTGAAACGTAGCTGATTAAAAAAGGAATATTGAAAATGAGATTGGCCGTAGTACTATCCTGCATTTTTTTACCATTCACGGTGAGCCATAGCCGAAGCTGATTAACATCCGCTATTTCATCTTTTGTTACCAGCCAGGGACCCAGTGGGGCAAAACTATCACATCCCTTGCCCTTGTCCCAGGTACCTCCCATTTCTAATTGAAAGGCTCGTTCGCTGACATCATTGTGCAGTACATAACCCGCCACATGATCCATGGCATCTGCTTCTTCCACATAACTGGCTTTTTTACCAATGACTATTGCCAGTTCTACTTCCCAGTCTGTTTTAACGGAATTCTTTGGAATGATGATCGGATCATAAGGGCCTGTGATGGAACTGGTGGCTTTCATGAATATGACCGGTTCTGCCGGTGGCGTAGCGCCGGTTTCTTTGGCATGATCTGCATAATTCAAACCAATACATACAATTTTAGAAGGGTTTGCGACCGGGCAACCGGTACGTGATCCTTCCGGAACTTTTCGCAACATTTCTTTGTGTTGCTCCAGCATCCATCCCAGATGGGGCAATCCACCATTTTCAAAGAAGGGGGCATTATAATCCTGGATAAAACCGGATACATCATAATCCACCCCATTAATATGCACACCGGGCTTTTCTTTTCCGGCTTCACCAAAACGAATGAGTTTCATGTTACTGTTATTAGTTCAATGATCAGTTATTCAAATTAATAAACCCGCCGTCAAAAGGATAATCGCAGCCCGTAATAAAAGAGGCTTCTTCCGAACAGAGGTATAATACGAGATGGGCCACTTCAGCAGGTGTGGCCATGCGGCCGATGGGTTGGGATGCTGATAATTTTTTAAACATTTCTTCTTCCCTTCCTGGATAATTCTTAGCCAGAAAATTATCAACAAAGGAAGTATGAACCCTGGCCGGAGAAATAGCATTGCAACGGATTCCGAAAGGCAAATAATCACGGGCGACAGAAAGGGTCATGCCCACAACAGCCCCCTTGCTCATACTATAGGCAAAGCGATCCTGTAAACCCACATGATTGGCAATTGATGCCATATTGAGAATGGCCCCGGATCTTTGTTCCTGCATAATGGGTAAAGCGGCATGGAGACAATTATAAATTCCTTTTACATTCACCTGAAAGATGCGGTCAAAATCCTGTTCACTGGTTGTATCTGCTTTACCGATATGCGATATCCCGGCGCAATTGACCAGTATATCAATACGCCCGATTTTTTTCATCAGTGCCACTACGGCTGCCTGGTCGGTCACATCCAATGCATGAGAGGTAGCGGTTCCGTCGGCGCTGATTTCTTCCTGTGCAATACCGAGTGCTTCCTTATTCAGGTCAAGCAAGTGAATAATGGCTCCCTGTCTGACAAATAATCCGGCTACGGCCCTGCCGATACCGCTGGCGGCTCCGGTGACTACTGCGATTTTATGATCTAACCTGAACATAGATTTTATTTTACAGCCAATTGCAGATCGAAAATTTTATCCATCAACCGCCATTTTTCTCCGGCTTGCCCTCCTGGGATGGCCTGCTGGTATTTCCACATCAGGTTTTCCCATTCCTGTACTTTTTCACTGGAGGCATCTGCAGCTGCTTTTGATTCAAAGCTAAAGTTTTCAGCCGTCTCCATGATCATGAACAGGCGATTGGATACCCGGTAAATTTCCATTTGGGTGATTCCGGATCCCGTAATGCTGTCCAGGATTTCCGGCCATACCTTTTCATGATAGGCTACATATTCCCGGATGAGTGTTTCATCCGCTTTCATATCCAGTGCAAAGCAATAACGCGGCATAATGACTTTATTAAATGACCTCAACTAATTTTCTATCAGGAAAACCCGAAGGCTTCTGGCCCCATGGGCTCCAATCACCAGGGATTGTTCAATATCGGCTGTTTTGGAAGGGCCCGCCAGGAAAACGCCAAACCCTTCTTCAAATGTATTGATCTGTTCGTAAGCCTGGTGCATCGTGGATACAATTTTATCCTTATGCAATATAATGATGAGGTGCTGACAAATAAAGGGGATCAGCCGGTTACCCATGGCGGATTCGGGAATCCAGACTGTCCCATTCTCCGCTACGCCGATTACTGCTTCCAGGCAAGTCAGATGAATATCTTTTAAAAATTCTGCCGTTTTATTTTCGAAGAATTGCTTTGGATCAGGCGTAGTCCCACAAACCAAATCAGCAACCAGCAAGCCTTTTTCCTGTTCCGTTTTCAGGATTTCTTTTATGGTATCCAGTCCTTTAATATGCTGCAATTTCCCTCCAATTACTTTCCAGTGTTATCCTGAACTGTTCTATTGGATCTTTGTACAAGGTCAGCTGATCCTTGCCATAGTTCTTTATTCATCATTCCCTGTTCATTTGTTCTGCTGTTAAATAAAAATTCAAAAGTGGGCATTTCTCTAGTCAAAAAAAAACACAAGATTACCTGACATGTTCCGGATCAAAATAATTTATTGCCCAGATCAATCCAGCAGTTCGAGTACCTGTGGATGATGATAATCCTTGGTAAAAAACAACACATTTGACATCCCCGAGAATTCTTCTGCGTTATGCATGGTCGTGATCACAATGGCTTTCATACCGGCTCTTGCTGCGGCTTCCACTCCTTTGGGTGCATCTTCAAATACAATACAATCGGCAGGATCCACCTGTAAGATACGGGCGCAGGAGAGAAAGGTTTCCGGATCGGGTTTGCTGATGCGAACATCATTGGCACTGACGATGGCTCCGAAATAATAACGGATCTGAAAATAATCTATGACGAAATCAATATTGTAAGGGATGGCAGCAGAACCAATGGCCATATACATTTTACCGGCATAGGCCTGTTTCAGAAAATGATCAAGACCGGGCAATAATCTCAAATGCGGCCGGAACTGCTCCTGGTATTGTTTTTCTTTTGCCAGGCTCATTTTGCTTTTTTCTTCCTCCGTGAACCGTCCCGGAAAAATTCTATCCAGTAATTCATCATTCTTGCCGTAACATTCTTCTTTTACCCTTTCCATGCTCAGATCAGCGCCCAGTTGATTCAGGATTCGATGCCATGCCTTGATATGGTACTGCATATCATTGATCATGGTTCCATTGAGATCGAATAGCAATGCTTTTTTCTTCATACTCCGCGAAAATACAGGTAAAATGGCGCCAGCCCTAAAAGCAACAAAGCTGTCATTTCCGCACCGCGAAAAATGACAGCTTTGTATATTTTATTCCGATCTGATTGATTCCTTACCAGAATTTCACATAGAGCGCAGTAAGGATGAACAGGGTGACCACGATCATCGCAATAATAGAAGGTTTGAGTTTGAACATTTCTTTATCCAGTGCAAAAGCCTTCGGATTTACCTTTGGTCCGTAGAGACTGATACCGATCATCACCACCATGGTGAAGAAGAAGGCCCAGCCCATATTGATCAGGAATGGAATTTCATACCCGCCCTTACCGTTTGGATAGGCTGTGTACAGTAATGTTTCATGCCCGAAAATCTGTACCGCAAAACTGTTGAAGAAAATCGCCAGCAGGAAACCGGTGATCAGACCAGCCACTGCTGCTGCTCCGGTGGTGCGCTTCCAGAAAAGACCGAGGATGAACATGGCAAATACACCCGGACTGATAAAGCCGGTATATTTCTGGATAAAAGTAAATCCACCTTCACCACTGATACCGAGCAGGTCTTTCCATTCGAATATCACGGCCAGTGCTATCGAAGCCAATGCTGCCAGTTTGCCCACCCATACCATTTTCTTTTCAGCAGATTCGCCGGTGATTTCATCCGTTTTCTTTTTAAAATATTTCATATGTATATCCAGCGTATAGATGGTGGATATACTATTGAGTTTGCCGGCCAAAGACGCGACAATGGCTGCTGTCAATGCTGCAATCGCCAAACCTTTTAAACCGGAAGGCAGGAATCCCAGGATGGCAGAGTAGGCATCATCCATTCCTCTCAATCCTTCCAGGTGTCCGTTCTGATGCAACACATAAGCAGCGATACCAGGAAGCATGACAATGATTGGCATGAGGAGTTTCAGGAAACCGGCGAAGAGAATCCCTTTACGGGCGGTTTGCAGATCAGCACCCAATGCACGTTGTGTGATATATTGGTTACAACCCCAGTAGTTCAGGTTCACAATCCATTGCCCGGCGAAATACATGGCGATACCGGGAAGGATCAGGTATTTATTAATGTCTTCCTGCGAACTGGCTGCCGTTGGCTTTTTAAGGATCATGTGAAATGATCTGGTGCCTGTTGAATCAGTGTTTTAAAACCAGCGATAGCATCACGACCCAGACCAAATTTTTCACTGACGATAGTCAATGCAAAATAGATGGTGGCAAATCCGCCGATGATCAGGACGGCTACCTGGATTACATCCGTATAACCGATCACTTTCATCCCGCCCAGTGTAATCACCAGTGCAAATACTGCCAGTAAAAGCATGACCGTATGCAGGTACTCAGGGCCAATCAGTCCGCTGATGGCAATGGCACCGAGGTAGAGGATAGAAGTAAGGTTCACAAAAACATAGAGGAGCAACCAGAAAATGGCCATGATCAGGGATACCGTTTCATTGTACCTTTTTTTGAGGAATTGCGGCATCGTATAGATCTTGTTCTTGAGATAAACCGGCATGAACCAAACGGCAATAATGATTAATGCAAGGGCAGCAATCCACTCATAGGCGGCTACTGCGATTCCTACAAAATAACCGTTACCACTCATCCCGACGAATTGCTTTGCCGAGATGTTGGATGCAATCAAAGAGCCACCGATCGCCCACCAGGTAAGCGAGCCTTCTGCCAGGAAATAATCATGAGAAGCAGTTACAGAGGTTTTTTTCTTTTTTTGATATACCCAGTAACCGTATCCGGCAACGAGTACGAAATAAATGACAAAGATGAGCTGGTCTAAGCCTGAAATCCCATTCATGGCGAGTGTTGATTTTAATTGATCAAAGTAGTTGGTCTGCTTTATTTATACGCTGCATCGTTCCAGCGCAGTTCGTTCTTAAACTGATAAATATCTGTGTTTTTACCGATTTTGACATATTCTATACCGGCTATTTCTGCAAAGTCTTCCAGCTGTTCGCTGGTCAGGTTCTGGCTATAACAGGTATGGTGGGCGCCGCCGGCCAATATCCAGGCAGCACAGCCATCATTCATATTAGGATAAGGTTTCCATAGAACACGAGCCACCGGCAATTTGGGTAATTCCGCAAAGGGCGCTACGGCTTCCACTTCATTAACAAGCAACCGGAAACGATTACCCATATCAACCACTGATGCATTAAGTGCGGGACCTGCGCCGGCATTGAAAACCAGTCGGACAGGATCTTCTTTTCCACCAATACCCAGGGGATGTATTTCACAATTGGGTTTACCAGTAGCAATACTTTCGCAAATCTCGAGCATGTGTGAACCCAGAACCAAAGGATTTGCAGGATCAAAGTGATAGGTATAATCTTCCATAAAGCTGTTTCCTCCTTGCAATCCGGTACCCATTACTTTCATGGCCCTGACGAGGGCTGCGGTTTTCCAGTCGCCTTCACCGGCAAAGCCATATCCTTTCCCCATCATGCGTTGTGCGCCGATACCGGGTAGTTGTTTCATGCCATGCAGGTCTTCGAATGTATCACTGAAGCCTTTGTAATTTCCTTTCTCCAGGAAGTATTGTAATCCCAGCTCAATTTTAGCTGCATCTTTTAATGCTCCGTGGCGCTCTCCTCCTTTTTGTAGTACAGGCATGAGCTGATAACGCTCCGCATATTCATGTACCAAAGTCTCAACGGATGCATCCGTTACTTCATTGATTACTTTCACCAGGTCACCGATTCCATGGGTATTAACGCTATACCCGAATTTCATTTCTGCTTCAACTTTATCTCCATCGGTAACGGCTACATATCGCATATTGTCGCCAAAACGGACAAAGCGGGCACCCTGCCAGTCGCTCCAGCCGGCTGCAGCGCGCATCCAGTTGCTGATTTTTCCAATTACCAGCGGATCCTGCCAATGCCCTACCACTACTTTTCTTTTCAGCCGCATACGGCTCATGATGAAACCGAACTCCCGGTCGCCATGCGCACTCTGGTTCAGGTTCATGAAATCCATATCGATGGTACTCCAGGGAATATCACGGTTAAACTGTGTATGCAGGTGGAGCAGTGGTTTCTGCAGGATATTCAATCCGCGTATCCACATTTTAGCCGGAGAAAATGTATGCATCCAGGTGATGATACCGATACAGGCAGTACTGGCATTCGCTGCTGCACATACGGCATAAATTTCTTCGCTTGATTTTACTGTTGGTTTAAAAATCACATTCAACGGAATCGCCGGATCAGCATGCAGACTGTCTGCTATTTCCTTTGAGTGTACGGCTACCTGTTTTAATGTTTCTTCGCCATAGAGATCCTGGCTACCAGTTACGAACCATACTTCCAGATGCTGAAATGCTTTCATTGTATTTTTTTTATCTACTGTCCTTTCTGCTAAAAGAAGCCGTCACTTATTAAGTTTTTAAATTGAATTCTTCCTTATTGACCGTAATAACTATCCGGGCCGTGTTTTCTTTCAAAGTGTTTTTTGCGGATGGCTTCTTTTAAACGGGCGGCTCCGGGGTTGATCATTTCCGTATAAAGAGCGGTTTGTGCAATGAATTCCAGCACGGCGCTATTGTGTACTGCTTTAGCTGCATTTTTTCCCCAGGTAAAGGGAGCATGACTGCCAACGAGTACCATTTCCAGTTCCTTGTAATTCAGCCCGCGTTCTTTGAAACAATTAATGATTTGAAATCCTGTTTCATATTCATAATCTCCTTTGATCATTTTATCGTCCATGGGAGGGGCACAGGGAATATCCACGGTATTATAATCAGCATGGGTGGTTCCGTAAATCGGAATATCTTTTAAAGACTGTGCCCATGATGTGGCATAGGTGGAATGGGTATGCACGATGCCGCCAATCTCTTCCCATTGTTTATATAGTACGGCATGTGTTTTTGTATCGGAGGAGGGACGCAGACTGCCTTCTACAATGTTGGCGCCAAAATCCAGGATCACCATTTTATCAGGTGTCAGTTCTTCATAAGGAACCCCACTGGGTTTGATGGCGAATACGCCTTTGCTTCTGTCTGCAGCACTTACATTACCAAAGGTAAACAGCACCAGTCCCAGGCGGGGCAGTTGCATATTGGCTTCAAAAGCCTCCTGTTTGATGTGATCGTAGCTCATTTTATTTGGTCATCGACATGATAAAATCACCTAATTGCTGATACTGACTGTAACGATCCCGGTAAAATGCAGTACGACTGCTATCAGCTGTATATGTTTTTTCAAATCCGGCTCCCATATTTTGCATGGCCGTTTCCACATTGGGATAAATACCTGCGGCGGTAGCGGCGAACATGGCAGCACCGGCCGCGCAGGTTTGTTCGCTGCTGTGTACGCGGATGGGTTGTTCGAGAATATCGGCCATGACCTGCATGATATAGGGAGATTTTCGGGCCACACCTCCCAGCGCAATGATCCCTTTGACGGGAATCCCTTCACTGATGAAGCGATCTACAATAGCTTTACTCCCAAAGCAGGTCGCTTCCACCAGGGCTTTAAACAATTGCGGTGCATCTGTTCCCAGATTTAATCCGGTAAATGCGCCTTTCAAAGCCTGATTGGCATCGGGTGTGCGGCGGCCATTGAGCCAGTCGCTGGCCAATACATCCGTTGAATGCAGGGGCAGTGTTGCCGCCTTGCTGCTGAGTGCCGGTATAATATTGTTGCTGATTTCTTCTTTGAGTGCCGGATCAGTAATTGATTGTTCCAATGGCCATGAGAGCAAATTCTTTAGCCAGGCATAGGCATCACCGAAAGCGCTTTGTCCTGCTTCCAATCCTACCATGCCCGGTATCACGGATCCAGTGACCTGTCCGCAAATTCCTTTCACCAATTTACCTTCCATTTCATTGATCGGTGCCACCATGATATCACAGGTAGAAGTACCCACGATACGGCTGAGTTCATAAGGGGCGATTTGCCCGCCTACTGCGCCCATGTGACAATCAAATGCGCCGATACCAATGACAGTAGTGTCCGGGAGTCCGAGTTTTGCGGCCCATGCTGCTGAAATCGTACCTGCTGCGTCGGCAGAAGTATAGGTATTGGTAAATAATCTGCCTGTAAACCCATCGAGTAAGGGATCAAGGCTGGCAAAAAATTCATTGGGTGGAAGGCCATTGAATGTTTCGGCCCATAATGCTTTGTGCCCTGCACTGCAGACGCCTCTTTTCATTTCTCTGGCATCTGTACCACCGGTCAGTACAAAGGGAATCCAGTCGCAATGTTCTACAAATGAAAAAATATGTTGTCTGACCTGTACATCTTCTTTCAGGATATGAAGCAGTTTGGCCCAGAACCATTCGCTGCTGTAGATACCACCCACATACTGCAGGTAGTTGATGGGAAATTTTTCTGCATGGCTGTTGATCGCTGCGGCTTCGTTGATTGCTGTATGATCTTTCCACAGTACAAACATGGCATTGGGATTTTCTTCCAATCCTGAAAGCAAACACAGAGGTTCTCCTTTTGCATTAACGGCAACAGGTGTTGAACCGGTGGTATCAACTGAAAGTCCCACGATATTTTTAGCGATATCAGGTCCGGCTTTTTGCACACAATCTTTGATTGTCTTTTCAAGACAGTCCAGATAATCGAGTGGATGCTGCCGGAACTGATTGAGGGAGGGATTGCAAAACAGTCCATCTTTCCAACGGGGATACCAGGCCACTGAAGAGGCCATTTCTTCCCCGTTACTGGTATTAATTATAACGGCTCTTACCGAATCGGTACCAAAGTCGGCACCTATTACATAACTGTTCATACTGCTGGCGGTTTAGGATCAGTGAACGGAAGCTTTGTACTTCGTTACGGTATGATACTTTTCACCGGGCTTCAGCAGGGTGGAAGGAAAATTCGGTTTATTGGGAGAATCGGGATAATGTTGTGTTTCGAGGCAAAGGGCTGCATGTTTGTTGATAGCTTTTCCTTCCGGTGTTTTTAATTTGCCATCGAGGAAATTACCGGAATAAAACTGCATGCCGGGCTCGGTGGTATACACTTCAAGTTGTCTGCCGCTGACAGAATCAGCGAGTGTGGCGACTTTTTCAATTTCGGCGCCTGTTCTGCTGAGCACGAAATTATGATCGTAGCCACCATCCAAGGCTGCGATTCTTTCACCGATGGTATGTGCAGTCAGGAAATCAAATGGAGTTCCTTTTACGTCTTTTAATTCTCCGGTGGGGATCAGGCCGGCATCTACCGGTGTGTAGTGAGCAGCATTTACCTGAAGTGTATGACCTAAAATAGTATTGGACACATCAGCCGTTAAATTGAAATAGCTATGACTGGTCAAGTTGACCACAGTAGCTTTATCAGTTTCTGCTGAATAATCAATCACCAGTTCATCTTCATCAGTCAGGGTGTACAGCACTGTTACTTTAAGATTACCTGGGTAGCCCTCTTCTCCGTCTTTACTGAGATAACTGAGTGAGAGGGTCGCTGTACTATCACCAGGTACGGCATCCCAAACCACTTTATCGAAACCTTTGTTACCGCCATGCAGATGGTTTTCACCATTATTCTTTGCGAGGGTGTAAGTATTTGTATCGATGGTAAATGTTCCTTTGCCGATGCGGTTGCCATAACGACCGATGATGGCGCCAAAATAAGGTGGAGGGGCCTGGTAACCGGAAAGACTGTCGAAGCCAAGAACAATATTCCCCAGCTTTCCATTTTTATCAGGTGTCAGCCATGAAGTAATGATACCACCGTAGTTGGTGATTTTCACTTCCACGCCATTTTTATTGGTAAGGGTGTAGAGATACACTTTCTTACCATCGAATTCTCCCCAGTCGGCCTGTGTTACCTTTTGGTTAGTCATGGTTGACCCATTTTCCTTTTTGGCAGCATCTTTACATCCTGTTATCATCAGTGCAGCAAATACTGCCAGGAAAACAGGTTTAAAATACGTATTAATTGTGTGATATCTGTTCATGTCAAAGTTTAATTTTAGTCCGGTTAATATTCATTAAACAAATTCTTCACTTATTTCAGGGTTAATACCACTACGGAAAAGGGAGGCAGGGACAGATTGATGGTTGAGCCATTGAGTTTAGCGCCATTGAAAACAGCTGGTTTTATCTTTTCCGGCTCATTAAATGTATTGAAATCCTGAAGTTTTGCGGATTGAAGAATTCTGCCGGAAACAGTATTGAAAGCAGCTCCCCGCAGGTCAATACTCATGCTTTGCGATTTTGAAGCATCAATATTCACCAATGAGACATGGGTGAGCCCTTCTTTGTCTTTGGATGCCGAAACGGAAACCGCGGGTAATTTGTCAGTTCCGTACACATAATCGGGTGTGCGCAGGGTTAACGGGAGTAATTGGGCGTCCTGGTGCACATTGTACATTTCAAGTACATGGTAGGTTGGTGTCAGGAGGATCTTTTGCTTTTCGGTGAGGATCACGGCCTGCAAAACGTTTACGGTTTGTGCCAGGTTAGCAATTCTTACTCTGTCGCAATGGTTGTTAAAAATATTCAGGGTCACGCCTGCGATCATGGCATCTCTCATTGTATTCTGCTGGTAGAGGAATCCGGGGTTGGTGCCTGGTTCCACATCATACCAGCCTCCCCATTCATCTACTACGAGGGCTACTTTTTTGGCCCGGTCGTATTTGTCCATGATGGTGGAATGGCGGCTGACCAGTTCTTCCATTTGTAACGCAGATTTCATGGTGGCGAAATACTGCTCCTCGGTAAAACTGGTGGCCGACCCTTTTTTGCTCCAGTTGATTACAGCGTAGTGATGAAGTGAAAGCCCTTCCATCATACTGGCAGGCACATCGCGCATCATCACATCAGTCCAATTGTAGTCATTTCCATTGGAGCCGGATGCTACGCGATAAATTTTGTCTGAGTTGTCCCAGTTCGTCATGAAAGTGGAATATTGCCGGTAGAGGTTGGCATAGAATTCCGGTTTCATGTTGCCGCCGCAACCCCAGGCTTCATTGCCAACACCCCAATATTTAACGGACCATGGTTCTTTCTGTCCGTTCTGTTCGCGTAAGCGGGCCATGGGGCCGGTGCCTGGTTTGGCATTAACGTATTCGGTCCAATCTGCCAGTTCACGAACAGTTCCGCTTCCCATATTACCCGCCAGGTAAGGTTCTGCTCCTATTTTTTTACAGAGCTCAAGGAATTCATGAGTACCGAAGCTATTGTCTTCCGTTACATTTCCCCACCATCTGTTGATGATTGGTGTCCGGGTGCTTTTAGGGCCAACGCCATCTTTCCAATGGTAGATATCTGCATAACAACCGCCGGGCCAGCGCAGGTTGGCGACTTTTAATTTTTTGAGGGCGTCGATCACATCATTCCTGATACCGTTGGTATTGGGGATTGACTTGCTGGAATCACCCACATAAATGCCATCGTAAATACAACGGCCCAGGTGTTCGGCAAAATGTCCGTAGATATGTTTGCTTATTTTGTCACCGGGCTGATCGGCCTGCAGGGTCACTGAGGCCTGTGCAAAGGAGTCGTTGACATTGATTAAAATGGCTGCAGAAAAAAGAAAAGCGCTAATGGAACCTGACTTGTTTTTAAGCAGGCGATGGATGAATTTCCTGGTCATGGCAAGACTGTTTATTGTTATACAATCCGTTTAACTACTGACTAAAGTAAAGGATTTTTGGTATTAATTGTCATATTTACATTTATTTTTATCCACCCTTCAACTACCTTTGAAATATGACCAGGTACCAAAATCAAACCCGGATGATTGTGGCCGTTGACTGTAGTGTCTTTGGCTTTGATGGTCAGCATTTAAAGATATTGCTGATCAAGCGGGGATTTGAGCCCTGTGTGGAAGAATGGAGTTTGATGGGTGGCTTTGTCCAGCCGGATGAGAGTGCGGATGAGGCGGCCAACCGGGTATTGAAGACATTGACCGGACTGAGTGGATTGTATCTGGAGCAATTGCAAACCTATACTAAGGTTGACCGGGATCCGATTGAACGAACGGTATCTATTGCTTTTTTTGCCCTGATTGATATCCATCAATATGAACAGCGGCTGAATGATCAATTTCATGCGGAGTGGTTTAAACTGGATGAGATTCCGGATTTAATTTTTGATCATCCACAAATGGTACAAACGGCCCGTCAGAAATTAAGATACAAAGCGGCCTTGCATCCCTTGTTATTTGAACTTCTTCCCCAACGTTTTACGCTTCCTCTCTTACAAAGCCTGTTTGAGGATGTATATGAAACCAAATTTGACAAGGGGAATTTCAGCCGGAAAATTATTTCGACCGGTATGCTGATCAAACAAAAAGAAAAAGACAGGGCCGGTTCAAAAAAGGGGCGTTTTATTATAAGCTGGATAAAAAACATTACCGGAAGAACTTTCACTCCATCCTGAAGTTCATTCCGCGGATCAATCATTTGCTGGATAACGACACTGAGGATTAATCAGGGCATGTAAAATACTTCTTTCAACGGCACAGTTACCGGGGAGTTATCCGGATTAGATTCCATGATATCCTTCATATAGGCCCACCATTTTTTCATCACCGGCTGGTCGGGCAAAGCATCCAGTTTCACTGCATCACTGATTTTCAGAACGCCAAATAAATCACCGGTAGCTTCATTCTGGAAAATACTGTATTCCATAATTCCGGTTTCTTTCAGGAGTGAATGCAGTTCGTGCCATAACTGATCATGCCGTTTTAAATACTCCCCTTCCTGTCCTTTGAACAATCTCATTTTAAAAGCCACTCGTTGCATGCTATTTGTTTTATGATTGCTTACTGATTCAGGTACTTAACTAATGATCCTGGCTTGAGCGAACGGAGTTGATTCACTACCGTAGCCACATTGATCCGGGCTCCTTCTTCATTGGTATGGGTATTATCTGCAGGAAAATATTTATAGCCGTTTCTCCCAATGCCGCCTATTTTGCTGCGACAAATTCATTCAGGCCGATAAAAAGTGCGCCTTCCTGTTCGGCCACCTGCTTTGCCCAGAGTGCCCATGAATCAGCTGAACGGTTTACTTTTCCATCTTTCCAGTTATTACGGGGCACGAGGGAGCAAATAATGGCAGTGGCCCCTTTTGACTTTGTTTCCTTTACATACTTGCGCATGTACCAGCCATAAGTATGTACTACTTCTTTTATTTTCCGGATGGGATTCCAGATTTCGGTACTGTCTTCACCGATACCACGAATAACACCTCTTGCACGGGCGGTATCATCGAGCGGACTGGCATCATTATGTCCGAACTGCATGATTACATAATCTCCTTTTTTAAGTGTTTGCAGTATTTTATCCCACCTGCCTTCTGTGATAAAACCCCGGCTTCTGAAAAAATTAGCCGCAATGATTGAGCAGGCCCATACGCCCAACCCGGACTGGCCTTTATTAAAGAAAGAAATGAAATAAGCAATTCTCTTTATCAGATAATCATATTCAGGATCAATACACCAATAAGTCCAATTATGGAAATCAATGTTTCCATAATGGTCCAGGACAAAAAGGTTTCCTTCAATGATAATTTAAAGAACTCTTTAAACATCCAGAATCCCGAATCATTGATATGGGAGCCAAATACAGAGCCGCTACCCACTGCGAGTACCATTAATTCCGGTGTTATACCGGGCTGGCCCAACATGGGAGAAACAACCCCTGCCGCTGTAATTGCTGCAACTGTTGCTGATCCGATCATCACCCTTAATAAGGCTGTAACCACCCAGGCAAAGAGTAATGGTGGCATTTGCCATTTGGTGCTGAATGAAGAAATATAAGCACCGGTGCCGCTATCAGTCAATACCTGTTTGAAAACACCGCCTGCAGTTATGATTAATAAGATCACAGCTATATTACTGATGGCGGTATGCACCCATTGCAGCTGGGTCTCCATTTTAATACCCCTTCTTACACCAAACCAGCCCAGGGCCACCAGCACGGCAATCAGTAATGCGATGGTGGAATTGCCGGTAAAGAGAAAAATAGTTTTAAGGACTCCGGCAGGTAAGAAATTATCCGCAATCACAGATAAACTGATAAAAATAACCGGCAGTAAAGCAATCCCGAAACTTGGTAAGGCAGCAGGCAACATTTTTTCCGTTTGATCAATCCGGTCTTCCTGCACATTCAGTATACCAATACTTTTTAAACGTCTGCCCAGGAATGGACCTGCGAGAATCACAGCAGGGATAGCAATACAAAGTCCATACAACAGGGTCTTACCCATATCTGCTTTAAAAGCATTCACCAGCAATGCAGGACCGGGATGTGGTGGTAAAAAACAATGCGTGGTGCTGAGAGAGGCCGCCATGGGTATGGCAATATATAGCAGGGGTAGTTTTGTTTTTTTTCCCAGCATAAAGACCAGTGGCACGAGTATCACAAAACCGGCGTTATAATACAAGGGAATGCCAATCAGAAAACCGGTTAGCAAAACGGCCCATTGAATATTTTTTTCACCGAAACCATTGATCAGGGTCATGGCAATTTTTTCAGCAGCCCCGCTTTCTTCCAATACCTTACCCAATACGGCACCCAGACAAATGATAAATGCCAGTCCGCCCAATGTACTGCCTGCACCAGTTTCCAATGATTTTAATAAGGCATCGGGCGACATACCGAGGGCGAGCCCGGATAAAATAGCCACAATGAGCAGGGAAATAAAGGGGCTTACTTTTTTTACTGTCAGGAATACCTGGACCAGTATCGCCAATATGATAATAAGCAGTTGCATAATGATGACTGGTTTATTTTATTCCTACGCTGATGTGGTCTTTACTTTATTCTTTGCGGTTCTGCCAGCACAGCATCCAGTGCCGGTTTTGGTTTTTTATCCCGGTTCCATAAAAGCGGGTAATTGGTACGGCCCGGAATGGGATAATCATTTTTCCAGCTCATGCCATCATGCACACCCCACAGCGTTACCCTTGCTATTTTTTCTTTCTTCTGGTAGAAAATGCCGAATAATTCTGCATAGCGGTTAGCCAGCAGGGTTTGCATGCTGTCTGGCAATTGTTTCGGATAAGGATCCAGGAAGGTTTTAAATTCTTCCAGCTGAAATTGTTTATCTGCCATGCCTTGTCCGATGATCTGTCCTTCTTTTGTCAATGGCAATACATCCACATCCAGTTCGGTGATCATTACTTTAATACCACAGGCGGCATAGGCATCAATGGCATCTTCAATGTATTTTGTCCTGGGATAATTCAGTCCCCAATGTCCCTGCATGCCCACCCCGTCAATCTGTATTCCTTGTTGTTGCAGCGTTTTTACCAGGCGAACGATCCCATCTCTTTTCTCGGGGCGCCAGGCATTGAAATCATTGTAATAAAGTTCAGTATTGGGTGCATATTCTGCAGCAAATTGAAACGCATATTTTACTAAGGTATCTCCGTTTCCAAAAGCATTGACCCAGGAAGTGGGCCGGTAGCTGCCATCATTATCTATTACTTCATTCACCACATCCCAGGCATGTACTTTACCGGCATAACGTCCGGCCACCACACGGATATGTTCTCTTAATCTTTCAATCTGTTCCGCTTTACTATTCGGCTTTCCGGATGCATTGGTAAAAAACCAGGCGGGGCATTGGTTATGCCAGACGAGGGTATGCGCTACGATAAACATATTATTTTTAGCGCCAAATGCCACAAAATCATCAGCGGGCCCGAAACGAAAAACACCCGGTTCCGGATTGATCAGGGCCGCCTTCATTACATTTTCAACGGTGATGGAATTAAAGTGGCTGATCACTATATCCTGCGAAGCCTTATCTGTTCCACTGGTAATCACCGGTGTAACAGCCGTACCCATGAGAAAGGCATTTTTGTATACTTCCTTCAACACTTTTTCCGTTTGACCCTTTGTATTCAATTGTTGTGCGGGGCTGCAGGAACTGTAAACCAGTAAGCCCGCCAGTATGATTTGTTTGTTAGGAAAAAGCTGCATCTAATAGTAATAAGATTATTCAACCGTATTTGTCAGGGTCCCGATTCCATCAATGGAAATACTGATTTCATCACCACCTCTTAAAGTAAAATCGCTGCCGGGCACAATACCGGTTCCGGTCATGATCAGGCAACCGTGCGGAAAGCTGCTTTCGCGATAAATAAATGAAACCAGTTCTTCCGGATTTCTTTTCATCTGACTGATTGCAATTTCACCTTCAAAAACCAGGGCTGCATTTCTTTTGATATGGAGTCTGATCATGGTTTCTTTACTGAGTGCCTGTTCTGTGAGGCAGATACAGGGACCGAGCGCTGCACATCCATCATAGGTTTTGGCTTGTGGCAGGTAGAGCGGATTTTCACCTTCGATACTCCGGCTGCTCATATCATTTCCAATCGTATAGCCAATAATTTTACTGGTGGCCGTCACCACCAGTGTCAGTTCAGGTTCTGGTACATCCCAGCTACTGTCCCTTCGGATACGAACCATCCCCTGGTGACCGGATACTCTATGCGGTGTACTTTTAAAAAAACATTCGGGCCGGTCTGCCTCATACACTTTGGCATAAAAATCAGCACCGCCTGAAGCCTTGCTTTCTTCCTGTCTGCCCACCATGCTACGGTAATAAGTAACCCCACAGGCCCAGAGTTCCTGCTGATCACCAATTACCGGTAAAAGTTCGCTGATAGCCGAGCCATCCACAGGAATGGCCCCTGAAATTTCTGCTGCTAATTTTTCCAACACATCATCGTTATTAACCAGACTATCCCAGCTTTCGCGACTCTTATAAAAATGTCCATTTTGCTCTACTATCGGTCCATTTGCTGTTCTGTACAATTTCATTGTTGAATTTTTATCCGAAGTCATCATCCCGTTTATATTTTATCCATCCCCGCTTCGGTTGTATACATTGATTTTATTTATTTCAGTTTTACCCTCAGCACCTGCATATCATTGGTAATATAAAGTGTTTTTTCATCGGCACTCAGTGCACAATTACTGGCCGGTGCTTCCAGTTTCAGCAAGCCCAGCTTCTTTCCTTCCTTATTAAAAATATATACCCCGCCAGGACCGCTGGCAAAAACGATTCCTTGCTGATTAATTTTCAATCCATCGGGCAAACCCGTTTTCATTGATTTTCTTTCTTCTTTCGCACTGTAAAAAAGGGAAACGGCTATCATGCTGTCGCTAACGATATCAATCAGGTGCCAATCGGGCTGGTCAGGATCGGAGCAGGCAACGAGTAATTTGCTGCTACCCGGGAAAAAAGCCAATCCGTTTGGACGGGTGATGTTATTGATCACCAGGTCCACTTCCCCATTCTTTTTAACACGATACACCCCGTTAAAAGGTATTTCCTTGAGCGAATCTGAATCATCCTGTGTTTTCAATCCATAAGGTGGGTCTGTAAAAAATAATTCACCCTCAGCACTAAATACACAATCATTCGGACTGCTGAAGCGCTTTCCTTCATAATGCGTGGCCAGTACTGTATAAACAGCTTTGGGTTGATCCAGGGGGGCATCCATTCTTCCCATTTGGCGGTCGCCATGCTGACATAATACGAGTTTACCGGTTAGATCCAGGGTTAGACCATTGCTACCAGGCTCATTACATACACTGGGTGTTGTACCGGTATAGCCACTTGGTTGCAGGTAAACGGAGGTGCCTTCTTTTTCTGTCCATTTGTAAATGGTGTTGGTGGGCACATCGCTGAAAAGGAGCATTTGTTGTGCCTCAATCCAGAGCGGCCCTTCACTCCATTCATAACCCGTGGCGATAATATCGGCCTTTGCATCCGGAGCAATGAGGCTGTCCAATGATTCGTCGTATCTGATCAGGGCTCCTGTTTGCTGATACATCAATTCTTTCTTTTGTGAGTTACTGCTGTTATTACAAGCCAGTACCGGAACAAGCAGAAAAATAAAAAATCCTTTTTTCATAAACCAGTTTTAGTGTGAATCCCTCGTAACCTGACTACCAGAGCTGCCTTGCAGGAAATCAAGATCCGCTCCTTTATCGCTGCCCAACACATGTTTGATATACATGCTTACATATCCACGGGTAGCGGCCGGTGGCGGGGCGGTCCAGGCTGATTTCCTTTTTGCCAATTCTTCCTCACTCACATGCAAATGCAGTAATCGTTTCTCAACGTCCAATTCAATCATGTCTCCGTTTTGAACAAGTGCCAGCGTACCTCCTATTGCACTTTCAGGACTCACATGTAATACGGAGGTTCCATATGCCGTACCACTCATTCTGCCATCACTGATACGTACCATGTCTTTGATCCCTTTTTCCAGAATTTTTTTCGGCAGGGCCATATTTCCTACTTCAGGCATTCCGGGATAACCAACGGGTCCCACATATTTCAATACCATCACACAGTTTTCATCTATATCCAGGGCAGGATCATCCACCCGGGCATGATAATCTTCAATACTTTCAAATACCACTGCTCTTCCTTTATGCTTCATCAGGGACGGAGTGGCGGCACTGGGTTTAATCACGGCGCCATTTGTGGCAAGGTTTCCTTTCACCACTACGATACCGGCTGCTTCTTTGAACGGTTCATTATATTCAGCAATCACTTCTTTATTGTAACAGTTGGTATTGCCTTTAATATTGTCATGGTGATTCTTACCCGTCACCGTCATTACATTACTATGTAATTTATTTTTTAACTGATCCAGGATTACCGGAAGTCCACCCGCATAATAAAAATCTTCCATCAGGTATTGTCCGGATGGCATGAGGTTCAGGAGTAAAGGTATCTGACTGCCCAACTTGTCGAAATCATCTAAATCCAGTTTGACACCGATCCTGCCGGCTATTGCCATCAGGTGAATCACAAAATTGGAAGAGCCGCCCACAGCGGAATTGGCCATGATGGCGTTTTCAAATGCTTCGCGGGTGAGTATCTTATCAATTGTCAGGTTTTCTTTTACCATTTCCACAATTCTCCGGCCGCTGAGTTGTGCCATTACTTTTTTACGGCTGTCCGCCGCAGGAATGGCTGAAGCTCCGCTCAGGGTTAGTCCCAGACTTTCCACCATCACGGCCATGGTACTGGCTGTACCCATGGTCATACAATGACCGATACTGCGGCTCATACAACTCTCGGCAAATTCACATTCCTCCTGGGACATTTTGCCGGTCTTCATGTCTTCATCAAATTTCCAGACATGTGTACCACTGCCAATGGTTTGGCCTTTATATCTGCCATTTAACATGGGACCTCCCGGCACTACAATCGTGGGCAACCCCACACTGGCAGCACCCATCACAGTTGAAGGTGTTGTTTTATCACATCCGGTCAGCAGTACTACTCCGTCAATGGGATTACCGCGGATACTTTCTTCGGTATCCATACTGGCGAGATTGCGGAACAACATAGCAGTTGGCTTCAGCAGGGTTTCACCCAAACTCATCACGGGGAATTCCAATGGAAACCCGCCCGCTTCCAGTACGCCTTTCTTCACCGCTTCGGCATGATCCCGGAAATGGGCATTGCAGGGTGTGAGTTCACTAAACGTATTACAGATACCGATGACGGGACGGCCATCAAACATATCGGTGGGCATACCCTGGTTTTTCATCCAGCTACGGTAGATGATTCCGTCTTTGTCTTTGCGGCCAAACCAGTCGCGGCTTCTTAATTGCTGACTCATATTTTACAAATTGACGATTCTCAAACTAATGAAACTTTTTTACCGGTACGCATCGCTTCATAAATCGCTTGCAGGTATTTCACATCTCTGCGTCCCATTTCTCCGGGCACTATACTTTGTTCCCCATTTTGAATGGATCTGGCGATGCCATCCATTTGTCTTGCCTGTTGATTGATATGAGGAAAATTCATCGGACCCTCAGGTGTACTGCCCCGTTGACCTGTATAATTATATGCCGAGGTCAATTCGAATACCCCCCGTTCTGCTTCTGCCCGTAAAAAATTCATATTATCCTGGTAACTCGTATGGCCTTCGGCGATTAATCCATTGGGAAATTCCATTTGCCAGCTCAGTGATTGTTCCACTTCTTTAAATCTTTCCAGATCTGTTTTCACTCCTTCCTGTGCAGTTACGGCAATGGGTTCCATGCCGCTGGTATAACACAATCCCTGTATTACATAAATGCCCACATCCATCAATGGTCCCCCGCCTGCATACTTTTTCGTTAATCTCCATTGGGATGGGCCTGCCCTGAATCCAAAGCCGCCGGATAATTTATTGATTTTACCATAAATATTTTTAGTACCGCAACGAACCATTTCCAGGTTATAGGGTTCAAAGTGCAGGCGGTAGCCAATAGAAAGATGTTTCCCTGCTTTTTTTGCTGCAGCAATCATCCGGTCACATTCTTCTACTTGTATTGCCATTGGTTTTTCACAAATCACATGTTTGCCGGCTTCAAAAGCCCGGATGGTATATTCGGCATGCATATTATTGGGTAGCACCACATAAATGATATCAATATCCGGGTTATTCTTTATTGCATCATAATTATCGTAATTGTAGATATTCTGATCAGGTATGCCGTATTTCTCTTTCCAGACAGGAATTTTAGAGGGAGTGCCTGTTACAATTCCGGCGAGATAGCATTCTTCTGTTTGCTGTAAAGCCGGTGCTAACTGATTGGTCGCATAATTTCCCAGACCCACGAGTGCGATACCCAGTTTCCCTTTTTTTGGATTGGCCATCTTTTCCTGATTTGAGTTTGCTTCATTACATTTTGAATAAGCCGATAAGAGCGGTAGTCCCATACCAGCTACTCCGATATTGTATAAAAACTGACGCCTTGATGGATGCTGTTTCTTTTTCATATGCTGTTATTTAAAATATCCGGATGCAAAGTCAAGAAAGAAAGGCCAGTTGGGTCCCACCGTATGTCCTCCGTTATGCTGACGAAAAGCTATATCCCCAGTAGCCAGCAAAGTTTGTTCAGCAGGATATTCCATGGTACCCAGATCTTTTTTACCCAACAAGCGATAAACTGATCCCGCATGTGCAGCACCCAGAAACATTCCCTTGGCATCTACCCATCTCCCTTCCACATTGGGTGAACCGGAGCTGATAAAAACAGGACGGGGTGCACAAAGCGCAATCAGCTGATGAGCATCCACCGGCAGATCATTTTGTGTGAGAGGATCCGCTGCATATTTTATAAAATTGCCGGCAAACCAATGATACTCTCCACTGGAAGCCAGGTTCTCTACCTGTTCACCATAAATTCGTCTGAGTATTTTGGCACCACCGGCTCCTGATGAACCGATACAACCAATGGCAATCCGTGGTTCGAATGCCATGGTTACCAATGCGGCTTTTCCATACCTTGATAAACCCTCAATGGCTATTCGTTTTGGATCAATGGCGGGATCGGTTTCAAAATAATCAATGGCGCGACTGGCACCCCATGCCCAGGCGCGAAGTGCACCCCAATCATCAGGTTTCCGGTTTTGCCCTTTGTTACACAAACCGATAATACCCTGAGTTAATCCGGAACCATTATCTGCCTGGAAACTGGTGGGCACCAGGATAGCAAAACCCCATCCTCTTTCCAGCACCTGCTCCTGCCAGCTTTTTTGAACAGGTGTATTCGCAGGCGGTGGTGGCATCCGAAACCCGGGAGGAAAAATAAACCCAAACTCCATGATCAGCGGAGCAGGGCCCTTACTGTTTTTAGGGGTTGTAACTGATAGTTGAATATCGACTTTAACAGAGGGGTAGATAGTATTGTCAACATGACCCAATAAATTTTTCGTTATTACTGCAATTGATCCAATGGTGGTATCAATTGTGCTGATGATTTCCCATCTAACAGCAGGAATATACTCAGGCAAACGTCCATATATTTCTTTTTCGAAATCTTCAACAATTTCCGGCCGGCGTTTACTCCACCAGGTCTTCGCATTAGTAACCTGCTTTCCGTTTTTCAGAACCAATGCATCGGGCAGGGAACTGTATTGCGTTGCTTTTGATTCATCGCTGTTGGCCGCATTGGGTGCAGCGGGATTGCCGGATGGCCCGGGTCTTTTGGCAGCTATCGGAATTCTTAATTGTGCCAGCATATTTTCATAATCAGCCTGCGTGGCTTTCTGCTGCAGCTTTGCGGCTTTGTCTCTTGCCTGCCAGTCTTTGATGTGCTCTGCCGTTTCCAGCATGGTGGTAATCATCAGGTCTTTCTCCTGCTGTTTAATATAAGCGAGAATTTTACGATGGTTCTCCAGTGATACATCCAGGCTATTGCCACCACCCACACCGTGAAATAATAACACCAGTAATGAATTTGTCTGAATGGCTTTGTCCACCCATTCTTTCATCTGTTCAAAAGAATGATTGTTAACCATATAACAGTCCACATTGTATAAATCAACTTCATTGATTTTGTGCATTTCATTCCTGACTGCTCTTGCCGCTACAAAATCTTTTTTCATCCCATCAATAAACGATGAGTCATCCACCTTCATATCGCCACAGGTAAATGCAAAGGTTCTTTTGGCCTTGCCATCCAGTGCCTGGAGAAAAAGATTGGTCATGCCCACTTCATTCTCCATTCTTTTGACTGAAAAACTCCTCAGATCGTTTTGTTTGCTTACCCATTCCCTGCCCGGACCTCCTATGCAGGGATGAAAAAGAGTATGATTGCCCAATTCATGGCCTTTATCAGATAACTTCTTCCAGTCGCCCATCCTGCTTTGCACTGAAGTGGAATATGCCGTGATATAAAATGTGGCTTTGAGTCCCAGCGAGTCCAGTACAGGGATGGCATTGTCCAGGTGTTCATTGATCGCATCATCATAAGTAATGACTAGCGCTGCTTTTTTTCCACGCCAGGCCTGGTTGAACTGAGCCATCAACAAAACAGGGGCGAGTAAAGCTATCAGCAGTATTATCTTTTTCATCATCACTTCTTTTTGAGAGGATTCACCCGGAACCAGTCAATATCAACATAGCCGCCTGGTCCCCGTGTGGCATAATTGAAAAGACAGAATTTATTACCGGTAAAAACAGAAAGATTAAACCGCATTTTTAACTCATTACCGAGTGCCAGATAATTCTTGTTATCTGTACTATATCCGAAGTGAGCCGACCCTGAAACATTGGAAACAGAACAACTGAAGTAGATGCTGTTCTCCTTTACAGGAAGAGCATCAATCACTTTTCCGTTATTCACCATAATAATGTTTCTCTGTCCCGCTTCCTGTTGAACTGCGATAAAAGCATAAGGATCCTGGAACATAGCCAGTCCGGCGATATCTCCGTCCTTCATCCCGGAAATATCCATCCTGGTTTCTACGTGAGTCAATGATCCATCATAAGCCGCAAAAGGACGTTGTGTCAGACTGTTTCTTGCTTCCCGCAAGCCGGAGACTGGTTTCCCTGTTTTTAACCGTAACCAACCGGGTCTTTCCTTCAATGACCATTTTTCAGGATCAGGGTTATGATTCCAGCCCCATTGCATTCCTAACATATTTTTATTGAATTCATCAGAAGTGGGGAGACTTTTTACAGGATATGATTTACCCACATTGGGCTTTTGATAAGTTGCTACCGCTTTCCCATTAACTCCCACCATTGGCCAGCCATCTTTCCAGCTTACCGGCTGAAGGGAGGGAAAGCGGCCAAAAGGGCCACTGTCTACAAAAAGCATTGTCCACCATTCCCCTGTTTGCGTTTGAATCAATGCACCCTGATGAATACCGAAATTGACTCCGGCTGTGGTATCCCTGATGACTACTTTTTCTTCGTAAGGGCCGTAAATATTCCGCGACCGAAGTGCTACCTGTATTCCATCTCTGCCACCATAAGTGCCATACAAATAATAAAACCCATTGATTTTATATACATGCATCCCTTCCAAACCCTTCCTGATCGTTCCGGTAAACACCAGTGAATCTTTTGATTTCGGAGAGAAATCTTCATTTAACTCCGTAACTGATATTTTACTATAGCCATGTGTTACATAAATCCTGCCATCATCATCAAAAAACAAACCCGGGTCATAAAATCCTTTGGGCAATTTCCGGATTTCCCAGGGTCCTTCTGCCCTATCCGCTGTACACAAAAAGCCCCCTTCATCGAGTGTTATAAACAACAGGTAAAACTTATTATCATGATACTTCAAACTGGTAGCCCATTGTCCATGTGCATACCGGTGACAGCTATCCAGATCATAGCATTTACTGAAATCAAACCGCGGAACTGCGTTACTGCAATATTCCCAGTTCACCAGATCATTTGATTTCAATAAGGTGACGCCAGGAAAAACGAACATGGTTGTAGAAACCATATATTAAATATCTCCAACAAGGATCACATCAGGATCAGGAAATTCTGCCGGAATAACGGGATTTACAAAAGTCCCGGCTCCCCTGTCTGCATTCCAGCTTTGTGCAATGGAGGTACAGGGGCTGCCAGATAATAGCCAACAAAAAAATAACAATATGGAAAATTGCTTTCTCATTTATCTGTTCTGAAGGGAGAAGCGGGCAATTTTTCTTTATTATACAAATTCGGATTAACCGGATTATCCGCCCAGGCATATCGTACATACAGCGGTTCTTTAACGTTATCATTCCATACAATCACTTTCCCACTTTCTATCCGGGCATTGGCCCATACAAATTTTTTATCGGCTCCGGCAATGGCAAATTCAGCAGGTGCTTCACCGTCGTTGGTAACCAGGCCGCTGCCCGTATGGGAAAACTGAATGATGATTTTATTGCCGTCCACCATGGCTTTCTCGCAAACAGGACCTGAATAAAAAAGATCTTCTCCATAACTCAATTTCAATGCGGCCAGTGCCAGTCTATCTCCCACATCCTTTTTGTTATCGGGGTGAATATCGTTCCACTCACCCAGATCAATGGCCACAGCCATGGCTGTATTGGGTACTGTCAGTGCTTTCAACTGCCCTTCGCGGAGTTTGGCCCAATTACTTTCTGAAGGGACATAATTATAATCCATGAAACCCGGGAGCTGAACATAAAGAAATGGCAATGATCCCTGTCCCCATTTGTTTCTCCAGTCATTAATTTGTGCGATCTGCAATTGAGCATATTCATCCGGACGGCCGGCATTGGACTCTCCCTGATACCAGCAAAATCCTCTGATGGCATATTTGATAGCAGGTGCCACCATGGCATTGTATAAAGCAGCAGGTTGGTTTTGCGCAGCGATTCCAAATGGACCTGCAGGCGGACGAGGAATAAATACTTCTCCTACTTTGTAGTGCCAGGTTCCTTTCAGATCAATTGTATCACTTCCGGCAAACAAACAATAAGGCTTATCGGGAACAAAACCACCCTTGCCTGCAGTATTCGTAACACGAACTACAAAAAGATTTTTACCTGCTTTTAAAATACCAGGAACTACTTTATATCTTCTCTGCGGATATTGATAAGTGGTATTGTCCACTTTAATTCCATTGATGTATAATTCACCCGCATCCACAATCCTTCCCAGAAATATTTTTGCATCTCCGCCAGCGATTGATGCCGGGATATTTATTTCTTTCCGGTACCAAACCGTGCCGTTCAGGTCTTTAATGCCCTGGTCTTCCCAGTAACCCGGGATATTGATGGGCTTCCAACCAAGCGGCTGATAGTTTGGGTCGAACCACTTTATATTAGCAGAGAGACCTGCATCTTTTGAAACAGGTGGACGATTAGCCGCAGCGGCCGCACGGTTGGTGCTGTTCACATAGGCCGTGTCTTTGTTCTTTTGTATAAGTGTTGTCATTGAGGACATCTCTTTCAGTCCTTCTTCACTGGTCCAAGCTTCAATGGGTGTACCACCCACGCTGGCATTGATGATACCGATGGGCACCTGGTATTTTTCATAGAGCTTTTTAGCAAAAAAATAAGCAACAGCTGAAAAAGGCCTGATATCTTCACCCACGGCAGCCTTCCAATTACCTGCCGGAAAATCCTGCCGGGCCTCCTGCAAATTGGTCATCGTCGGAATCCAAAACTGACGAATAGCCGGATGATTCGCCGTAGCAATTTCATTGGCATAGGTCACATCATGAATATTCAGCTGATGTACCATATTACTTTGGCCTGAACAAAACCAAACATCACCAACCAGGATATCTTTCAAAGTCAGTTTGTTTTTCCCTGTTAGCTCCATCATATATGGTCCGCCAGCAACAAGGGCTGGAAGCAGGACTGACCAATTACCAGCCTGATCTGCTTTCGTCTTGTAAGTTTTGTTATTGAACTTAACAGTAATCTTTTCATTTGCCGATGACCAGCCCCAGATTTGAATCTTTGTATCCCTTTGCAGGATCATACTATCCCTGACCAGCCGGGGCAGGCGGATCTGTGCATGGGTAGTCTGAAAAAAACAAAACAATAAGACAACTGAAAAAATCTTTTTCATGAATAGATTCATTTTCTGAATGAAAGAGGGTCTAACTCAATGTTTACCTAACCATCATCAGATCCCTGGCGTACTTAACCCATTATTCAAATTGTATAGCGAAATACATGCAGGGCACCAGTCCGGTATTCCGGATCCCATGCAGCTGATTTGATTTTGCGAAAAAAACATCCCCCATTTTACCGGGGTAGGTTTTGTCTCCGATCAGCATCTCTGTATCCCCGTTGATCACCACAATGATCTCTTCTGCCCGATGGGTATGCGGATCATGGCTCCATAATCCTTCTTTTAAGGTGGTGACATGCATTTCAAATCTTTTCTGCATGACAGTAGGCTGTTCAAAATAATCCCGGCGGCCACCCCCTTTGTTGTTGGGTTTATAAGGAATACTGTCGTAGACTTTTACAAAAGACTTTTTGTATTTGGGATCTGTTTCCTTCGCTGTTGCTCCCCTGTACTTCATGGTAAAATATTCCCCGGGATAATCGCAACTGATCGCATATTTTTCACCCGGCATCATTACCGCCACACTGCCAGGGCGAAGGGTAAATACCTCCTTGCCCAGCTGAATATGGAAGATGCCTGATTTCAGGATCAGCAGATGCTCTTCATTAGCTGGCACCTGCTGTTTGACCAGATCGGTAGAATGGATCAGGTTTACATTCAGCTGCATCCATTCAAAGTCATGTGCTTTCCCTTCATACAAGGCGTTGGAACTGATTCCGTCAATTTTTGCAACAGGCCTGGTGAATTTATACAGACCCGACTGTATTGAATCAGTCTGTGCACGGCAGATAACGGGAATAAAAATGAAGAGAAATAATATTTTTTTCATGCCTTTACATTTTTGCCACCTCTTATTTTACTTCAAATCCCTTTCGTTGTGCCCGGCTCAGCATGGCTGTTGCCTCCGCGTCATTGACAAATTGTTCTTTTTCCGGATTCCATTGCAATTTTCTTTTCAGCTTCATGGAGATATGATGGAGCAAACAGGCCGAACAGGAACGGTGGGCTTCGTCTACCGGTGCAATGGTGGATTTATTATCCCGGATCGCTTCCAGCCAGTTCCCATGATGGTCACTGCTTACGGTAAAGTGAAATTCCTTTTCGCCGATCACAGAAGTCAGGATTTTCGGATCACTGGCATCAATTTTCTTCGCCTGCTCACCTGGCTTAGTAGGATCACTGCTGGTGGCCTGGTAATCGCCACGGGAGACAAAAATCCATCCCTTCGTGCCTTCAAATTTTATTCCGTTAGGAAATTCGTTACTAACGGTCATCAACACACCGTTTTTATAACGCGCTCCGGTTCTGAAAATGCCATGTACATCCCAGAGACCACCGGTATTAAATTCCACTTTTTCACACCAGATTTCCACCGGGCCGCTTCGCTCCATTCCCATTCCCCAATGGGCACTGTCAATATGATGTGAACCCCAGCCGGTGATCATACCCGCGCCAAACTGTTCGCAGCGTAACCAACCCGGGCGACTATAATCTTTTTGCGGATGGACTCTTTCTTCGGTATAAAACACATCGGGGGTGGAACCCAGCCACATATTATAATCAAATCCCGCAGGCACAGGCATTTCATTTTTATTGCCACCGGGTGGATCACCGGGTAAACCGACATATACATTTTTCAGGTCACCGATCCGGCCGTTTCGTACCAGTTCGGCAGCATACCTGAATTGCTCTGCACTTCTTTGCTGACTCCCAATCTGAAATTTTACAGCCGTCTGATTGATCACATCAGTCATCACACGCCCCTCGGCAATCGTGAGTGAGGCCGGCTTTTGCATATAAATATGTTTGCCGGCCCGGGCTGCCGCCACACCAATCATGGCATGGGAGTGATCCGGAGTACTGATCAATACGGCATCAATATCTTTATTTAGCAATAGCTCACGATAATCACTATATACTTTAACCCCATCAAAGGGTTTTCCATCCCGTTTGGTATAAAATTCATTCACCAGCTTTTGTCCATCTGCTGCCCGTCTTGCATCCACATCACAGACTGCTGTGATCTGTGCAAAATCATGCTTCCATACACCGGGCATATCATGCCCACGTGAAATACGACCCGTACCAATCGCTGCTACATTGATCCGGTTGGAAGGGGCATTTCTCCCGAATACAGATGCCGGAACAATGGAGGGCAAACCCATGGCAATACCGGTACCTATGGCAGCCTTGACGGTCTGATTCAGGAATTTCCTCCGGTCCATATTATGTGTACCCATACTCAGAGAAGGACTATAGCGCTGTTTTTTATTTTTCATCTTTGGCCATTTTTTTGAACGTTCAGGTTCTATTTTTTCAGCTCAAATCTTTTTGCATTTTTCTGTGCCTTCAAAGCCAGTTCAGTTGCCAGTAAACAATGGGCCTGTGACATGGCGGTTTCAGTTCTGTTGACTACATCATCCACAAACAAAGGCCCGAAAGGCAGGTTCTCATTGTTACAATCCATGTGGATCATTTCTTTTTTATTCACGAGGTACAATTGATTTCCACCTTTATGTCCGGAAAGGATATCTGTATTTTTTCTTACCTCAATATATCCATCCGTACCCATGATGGTTAACCGGCCATCGCCCCAGCTATCCAGCGCATCCGGTGTAAACCAGTCTATCCGTATATAACCAACTCCGCCATTTCCGCTCAGCATCACATCCCCGAAATCCTCAAACAATGGCGCTTCCGGATGATGAAAATTCCCTACCTGCGACATCAGCACTACTGCTTCCGTGGAGCCGGTAAAATGCAGGTACTGATCAAATTGATGAGAACCGATATCTGTAATGATTCCTCCGTACCGTTTTTTATCCCAGAACCAGTCTGGTCTCACTGCCAATCCGGTTTTACCAATACTATTATTGATCCGGTGCGGAGCGATATTGATGGTTTGGATCACCTGTCCAATAGCACCAGCCTTCACGAGCTGACTGGCTTTCTCCGTTCCCTTATTCTCCAGTCTTTCACTGTACATGATGGAATAAATCCGTTTGGTTTGCTTCTGCACTTTTCTTACTTCGGCCAGTTCTTCCAGAGTGATGATGCCCGGTTTATCTGTTAAGTAATCTTTCCCATGTTTCATGACGCGGATACCCAGGGGTGCTCGTTCATCCGGTATACCAGAACTTAAAACAAGGTGAATAGAAGGATCTTCCAGAATTTCTTTTTCATTGCTTACCCTTTTTGCTTCCGGAAAGGATTTTAAATAAGCGGTTGCCAGGTCTTCTTCTTTGGCATACAAGGCAACCAGTTCCCCGCCCCCTCTTTTTATGGCGGAAGTCATGCCATAGATATGAGGATGGTTGATATTAATAACTGCAAATTTTATTTTACCAGGAGCAATCACCGGTTCAACTGCCCGGGGGGCTGATTCCATAAACTTAAATTCACCGGCCAATGGCGACAACATCATTATACCAGATGCCTTTGTAACTTCCTGTAAGAATTGTCTCCTGTTTGCTTTATGCTTACCCATACTAAGAGCTTTATATTATTAAAATACGATCAATTGTTTTGTGAGCACATTACTGGTGGTACTATTCTTTACTCCGGGTTGCCCGCCTCCCACACTAATTTCAATCTTTCCTTTTGGCTGGAATAATTTTCCATCCTCCTCTCCGGTCAGAGAAAGATCTGCCGCAGTCAATGTGAACTGAACCTGTTTGGTCTCGCCCGCTTTCAGAAATATACGTTTAAATCCTTTCAAAGCCCTCACCGGTGTTTTTCCCTTGATATACTGATGAGCAGTGTAGAGCTGAACCACTTCTTCTCCATCCCTGCTGCCAGTGTTTTTGACAGATACAGTTACCATTACTTTCTTTCCCAGGACTACCGCTTTGGGAAGAACCAGGTTGCTGTAATTAAAACGGGTATAACTAAGTCCATACCCAAATGGATAGAGTGGTTCTCCTCTGAAATAACGGTAAGTACGGCCCTCCATGGAATAATCGCTGAATCCTGGCAGGTCAGTATCCGACTTATAAAAAGTAACCGGCAATCTTCCGGCCGGATTGTAATCACCAAACAATACATCAGCAATAGCGGTACCTGCACTTTGCCCGCCATACCAGGCATTGATGATCGCCGGTACATGCTCATTTTCCCATGGAATGGCGATGGCACTGCCCGTCATCATCACAAAGACAAGCGGCTTTCCCGTTTTTTGCAGTGTTTTCATTAGTTCCGTTTGCACAGCGGGTAGCTGGATCGTTGTTCTGTCGCCTCCGTTAAAACCCGGATAATCTACTCTCATTTCCTCTCCTTCCAGCTGTGGAGAGATCCCTCCTGCAAAAATGATGGCATCTGCATCGCTCAATCGCTGAGCCAGTGCATTAAAATCAGTTTTCCGGAAATGCCCCGCTCTTAACCTGACATTTGCCTTCCCTTCTCCCTGCCAGTATTCCAGTTTAATATTGTAAACAGAATCCTTTTGTGTTTTTAATTGCCAGTTCCTGGCTCCCCAGCGATTCCGCTGCCAGGCATTGATCACTTCTGTCTCATTCACCAAGAGGCGATAGCCATCATCAGCTTCCACTTCAAAACTGATACTGCCATTTTCTTTTGCAGTAAAATTGGTCTGGTATCTTGCAGAAAAATTATTGGCCCTGATCGCACCGATCACGGCTTCTCCTTCCTGCCAGAAATGATCCGCTGCAGTTTCCGTCCTTACGATTGGCGTTCCTTTTAATTCACGACCATCAAAATATTCCGCCCTGAACCCCTGCTTTCCTTCCCAGCTGTACTGGTTGCTGATATCTTCAAAAACCAATAATGTATCATTAGTAAAATTGATGGCCTTTTCGTAAACTACTTCTACTGCATTTCCCAGCTTATCTTTGATTCCCTTCAAAGCACTTACTACTTCTGAGGGCTGTCCGTTATAATTTCCCAATACGGCAATTGCATTATCAGCATTCGGCCCGATCACAGCGACTTTACGGATTGTTTTTTTAAGGGGCAAAGTATTGTTCTCATTCTTCAGCAATACAACGGATTGCTGAGCCATTTTCAATGCATGTGCTTTATGCGCGGGCGCTTCCAGCACGGATGCCGGCGTTTGTGCAAACTTCACCTTTTCCGGCGGATCAAACATTCCCAAACGATAACGGATCAGGAAGAGTCTTTTCAAAGAGATATCAAGCTGTGCTTCCTTTATCAACCCAGTTTTAACGGCATCCAGCAGGGTTTTATATACAGTTTGTCCGCATTCGATATCCGTTCCATGCAAAACAGCATCCACCGCGGATGTTGTGGCATCTTTATGTGTTTTGTGGTATTTATAAAAATCATCTACGGCCCAGCAATCGCTGGTTACATAACCCGTGAATTTCCACTGCTTGCGCAGGATATCATTCATCAGCTGGTCGTTGGCACAGCAGGGCTGGGTGTTGATGGCATTATAGGCGCACATCACTCCCGCCACATTCGCATTTACGATCAATTCTTTGAAGGCCGGTAAATAAGTATCCCAGAGATCATAGGTGCTTGGGTCAAAATTATCTGAATGCCTGCTGGGTTCGGGCCCGCTGTGCACTGCAAAATGTTTCGCACAGGCTGCCGCTTTTAAATACTTTTTATCTTCTCCCTGTAAACCACGCACAAATGCCTTGGCCAGCATGGCAGTGAGAAAGGGATCTTCTCCATAGGTTTCCTGTCCTCTGCCCCAACGAGGATCTCTGAATATATTGATATTCGGTGTCCAGTAAGTCAGCCCGACATACCGGTCACCGGTTTTTCCCAAGGCGATAGACTTATTATGAATAGCTCTTCCTTCGAGTGCGGAGTAGTCTGCCATTCTATACAATGAAAGGGAATCCCAGGTAGCAGCCATGGCAATTGCCTGCGGATAAGAAGTTACTTTGTATGGGGTGCGGGCCACGCCATGCAATACTTCATTCCACCAGTCATAGGCGGGAATACCCAATCGTGGAATAGCCGGAGTGGCATTGAGCATTTGCGCTACTTTTTCTTCCAGAGTCAAACGGCTGACTACATCATTGACCCTTGCTTCAAATGAAAGGGCCGGGTTCCACATGGGCAGAGACCGGTAATCCTGCGAAAGGCAGGGTAATGACATAATAAAGGGAATGGCAAACAAACAGATTTTCTTCATCATAAATTATTTGGCTTTTGTTTCAGGCGGCCCCAGGTAAGAAGGCTTTGTTTCTCCAAAATCAAGCACTAGTTTCAGCAGTACCACTGCCGGGGTAACCATCCAGTACCGGACAATATGTTTTCCCGGCTTTTCAATCCGGTGTTTGGTGGTTTTGATGATGATATTCTCACTGACCCATTTATTCCAGATACCACTGATACTATTCTTATCCTCTTTGTTAATGCTCATAACTTGTGGAGCTTCATCATCAACAGAGATGGCATATTGCAAACCCTCCGTTGCATTATAAAAATTCAATGAAGGCGAGAAATAAGCCATCAATTTCAGACTGTCTTTACTGTAAGTATAAATCTCATATTCCAGCTGCGGAGCTCTTCCTCCCGGAGTTTGCGGGGAAGCAGTCACCGGAAAGGGAGTCACCGCTGAACCAGTGCGGCCATGATCCGGTAGTATCGTCCAGCGGATGCCATTGCTATTGACTGCTTTGGTAAAGTGGGAAGCCTCAATAGACACCCCTGATTGCTGCAATTCATAAAAAACAGGGTGGCTGGTACCAGCTGGAATTTGCTCAATGGCAGACCTATAGTATGGTATAATAATATCTTCTTCTACCTGCCTTACAGAATCTTCCGGCAAGGTTTTTAATAAAGGCAAGCGGTTGACTGGCGGTTGCTGCCAGCTCGTATAACCGATATGTGTCTGACTCATCATGTGATTCCATTTACCATTCCCCAACTGGTGATACGCCAGGGTGATCATGGAGTCTTTGACAAAACTATTTCGGGCCAATTGTGCATATTCATTTACCCGGGTATTCCTGACCGTCCGGTAATAGAGATGATTCATGGCAGTAAACCAATAGAGCTCATACAAATTGCTCATTGCTTTCACCGGATGCAATACCAGTTGAAAATAAGCATCGCTGGTATTAGCAGGCAATTTCTTACCCAGTATCTCCGCCTCATTCGCCAGTAACTGCCAGGCATTCAGCCTTTCCTTGAATTCATTGTAATTAGCCAGGCTGAAAGTATTTGCATCCAGCAGTTCTGGTTTCCTGATGCTGTTATATTTTGTATAGGCCGATAATATCCGGGCAATTTCTTTTGCATGTGTTGCACCAAATTGTGCAGCGGCCCATTGTTCCGTATATTTTTGTAAATCAGCAGGGCCAATCCGTTCCGGGTTCCAGGCATAATCACACCAGAAAGAAATCGGGAATTCCATCGGCTTGATATCGCCTACATTCACAATCCAGATATCTTTTACTCCATGCTCCCAGGCCAGGTGCATTTGCTCCCAGATCCTCGGGAGGGGATTTGTATTGATCCATTTATAATTTCTGGGGCCGCCTACATAATCAAAATGATAATAAATGCCATACCCCCTTTCCGTGGAGGATCTGTGATTTTAGGAAGCTTGCGGAGATTCCCCCAGTTATCATCACATAATAATAAAGTCACATCATCCGGCACCCTCATCCCTTTATCATAGTAATCCTGTACTTCTTTGTATAGTGCCCAGAGTTGCGGGGTTTCAGATGCGGGTTGATCTGTTACCGAAGCGATAATCTCCCGCTGATCTTTTACAATTCTTTCCAGTAAAGCAGTGGCTGTCTCCCGGCTCATGGGTTCATCTCCATCTCCACGCATTCCCACACTGACAATTTTTTCATTCCAGGCCCTTTCCATTCCTCCCTTCCAGTAATCTTTCAATCCGGACTCAGTACTATCATAATTCCATTTTTTCCCTTTGCCAAAATATTTCCATTCTTCATGGGCCCGCATCAGGGGTTCATGGTGACTGGTACCGATCACAATACCATATTCATCCGCCGTTTTAATATTCAGGGAGTCATCATAATAAAAGGCATTTCCCCACATGGCCGGCCATAAGTAGTTTGCTTTCAGGCGAAGCATCAGTTCGAAAACTTTGGCATAGAACCGATGATTGAATCCGCCGAATTTTTCCTTTGACCAATTACTCAGGCAGGGCGCTTCATCATTAATAAAAATGCCCCGGTATTTTACTTTAGGCGCATCGCTGACAACTCCCCGCTTGATCAATATCTCCGTTTTTTTACGAACCGGAACATCTGCCCACCAATACCAGGGAGATACCCCCAGTTGTTTCGACAATTCAAATACCCCATACGCAGTTCCTCTCCGGTCGCTGCCGGCAATCACTAAAGCATTGGCCACTCCTTTCATTGGATTACTGACCGTGAATACCTGGTAGGCCTCCCATTTATCTTTCAACTGATCTAATGCGATCTTTTTCTGACGCAGCAATTCCCTGATCATAGTTGATTTTTCCAATGAACCAATGATGATGATATTTCCCGTGCATCCTTTTAATGAATTCCTTAGCTCCGGACGTTTCCCAGTAACTGCTTCCATATCCTGCTGCAAAAAACCAGCGGCGAGCTGAACGGATGCATGATCCTCCAGGTCCACACAAATACTGGCATTCCCCAATAAATAAGTGCTGGTTCCCGACTGACTGGCAACGATGGTTTGTGCACGAAGGGAATAAGATGCTGCGGTAATGGCAGTAACCAATAAAATGACGTTATGGTATCCCTTTTTTTGCATTATTGTTGATAAGCATCATCATCGTTTTTGGCCTCAAACCAATTGAATGATGCAGTGTTGGTGGATGGTTTACCATTTGAGGTAACATACATGGCATACATACAACCCACAAAGCCTCCTGCTGTTTTGGTGCTCAGCCATTTTCCGTCCAGCGTTTCAAGCCAGACCCATTTATTTTTCCGGAGGGCATACGAGAATGTATACTGATCTCCCTTCGCCTCCGCTTTAAAAAACAATTCCTTTCCCTTTTTAATTTTTACTGCTCTGGACAAAAAGAGACTGTCGCCCTTGTATAATTCAATTACCGGCTGTCCATTTTTTAGGGACTGACATAAATAATAATGATTCTTTTCATTCTGAAAAACAAGCAAACCAGCTTTTTCATTTTCAGCAGCGGCATTAAATTGAATGGCTGTAGCTGCATAGCCCTTGATATGTGCCTGTCTGAATCCTACAAAAGACGGGTTTGATTTTCCGGCACAGATTTCCGGCCGCAACCGGAGGGTCAGGCTGCCCGGGTTATCAGTCAGACTATACCAGCTTTCTTTCACCGTTCTTAAAAAACTATACCGGATATTCAACGGGATTTTATCAAACTCATCTCTGAACAGATAATTTCCATTGAATCGTTCAATACTCTTATCGATCTGTGCATTGATTGGATAGGAATACTTCAGTTCCGGAGATCCCAGATTAAAATCGGGCCAGCCATCCTTCCATACAACCGGTGCCATAAAGGTTTCTCTTCCTGCATTATAAAAATCACCTTCATAGGGCCGGCAACCCAGGAAGACTGCCCACCAATTACCTGATTTATCTTCTACAAAATCAGCATGACCGGTAGTGGTCACCGGATTTTTCCTTGCCGGATCCAACTGACGCTGGGTGAGAATCGGATTGTTTTCATAAGAGATAAATGGCCCTTCCACTGATTTGCTTCTGAATACCACTTCTGAATGATTATATCCCGTTCCACCCTCCGCACATACAAGGTAGTACCATCCATCTTTATTAATGAGATGCGGGCCTTCAATCCATACGGGATGCTTTGCGGTATCCGTACCACCATTAATCAATAGTTTTTCGGAGCCTTTTACTTTTAAATTGGCTGCATCAAATTCATACATCCTGATCGTCCGGTGTCCATTCCATAAAGTTTTATTATCGGGCGGGATACTGTTATAAACGATATAGGATTTACCGTCATTATCAAAGAACAGGGAAGGATCAATCCCATTGACCTGCGGTAGTTGAACCGGATTACTCCAGGGCCCCTTGGGATCTTTAGCCGTGATTACAAAATTTCCCAGTTTACTCACTTCTGTACATACAATATAGAAAGTGCCATTATGATAACTGATGGCTGGTGCAAATAAACCCCTTGAAACGCCTGATCCTTCCAGTGGCAATTGTTCGGGCCGGTCCATGGCATATCCGATCTGTTGCCAGTTCATCAGGTCTTTGCTATGAAAAACGGGAAGTCCGGGATAGTAGGCGAAACTTGAATTGATCAGGTAATAATCATCTCCGGCCCTGCAGATACTGGGGTCTGGATAAAATCCTGCGAGTATCGGATTAGTGAATGCCTGTGAATGCATTTGAAGATGGGTTAGTACCAATGACAGTACTAAATAAAATCTGACGAATCGGGTCTGCATCGTTTTTGGTTGTAGAAGCTGCCCTTTCCGGAATGATGCAGTCATGAAGGCTGATCAATCCCTTAACCGCTGGCTCCCTATGATTGTAAACTTTTATATACCGCAAATTCCACTCCCCTTAATTCAGCCAGCCCTCTCAATCTCCCTATTGCTGAATATCCGGGATAAGTTTTTTTATTCAGGTCATCCAGCATCTGGTGACCATGATCGGGCCGCATGGGTATTGAAATTTGACGACGTTGCTGAATCAGCACCACTTCTTTTATCACTGCATACATATCGGTGTCTCCGGCCAGGTGATCATCTTCAAAGAAATTTCCTGCTGCATCTCTTTTGGTATTGCGAAGGTGTAAAAAATGAACCCGATCCGCAAAGCGTTTCAGCATCGGCACAATCTGATTATCGGCCCTGGCCCCAAAACTTCCGGTGCAAAAACAAAATCCGCAGGCATCCGAGGGAATGGCGGCCACCAGATCAGCAGCATCCTGTTCCGTACTCATGATCCGGGGCAGACCTAAAACGGGATATGGCGGATCATCCGGATGAATAGCCATGACCATTCCGCATTCTTCTGCCACGGGAATTACCTGCTGCAGAAAATAGAATAAATGTTCTTTCAGTTTCACCGCGTCAATCCCTTCGTATTTCTTTAATTCAGTCAGCACTTGTTCCGGAGTAAAAGCATCATCACTACCGGGCAAACCCAATAAACAGTTGCGGAAAATTCTTTCCCTGGTCACCGGATCCATTTTTTCCAATTTTTCTTTTGCCTTTGCAATTTCTTCCGGGGCATAATCGGCGGCAGCACCTGGTCTTTCCAGCATGAACAAATCAAACGCCACAAAATCAAGCCGATTAAAATAAAGCGCCCGGCTCCCATCCGGCATTTCAAAATCAATATCTGTACGGAGCCAGTCGAGCACCGGCATGAAATTATAAGTAATCACTTTGAGTCCGCAGGATGCGAGATTACGGATACTGATTTTATAATTCTCAATATGCTGTAACCAGTTTCCTGTTTGTCTTTTGATATCATCACTGACGGGTAAGCTTTCTATCACTGTCCAGCTCATACCTGCTTTTTCAATCAGCTGTTTTCTTTCATTGATGGCTTCAATGATCCATACTTCTCCTACCGGTATCTGGTGCAAAGCGGTAACCACACCGGCACAGCCGGCCTGACGGATATCCGACAATTTCACCACATCCTGTGGCCCATACCATCTCATTGTCTGGTGCATCAACATCGCCTTACTTATTTATAGGGTTTTATCGTATTGATGAATCCTTTTTTATCGTAGGTTAATTCAGTCAGTTTTACACAGCGTAAATGTGTCACTCCTTTCGACAGGGAAGAGTCATGATAAAAAAGATAAGTCTTCCCTTCAAAGTCACAGATGGAATGATGCGAGGTCCATCCCACCACGGGTTCCAGGATCCGGCCGGCATAGGTAAAGGGCCCGTAAGGGTTATCACCGATGGCATAACATAAATAATGGGTATCTCCGGTGGAATAAGAGAAATAATATTTCCCCTCGTACTTATGCATCCAGGAAGCTTCAAAAAAACGGCGATCGGTATCTCCTTGCAGCAATGGTTTCCCTTGCTCATCAATGATCAGCAGGTCCATTGGTGTTTCAGCAAATTCAAATAAGTCATCCGTCAGTCTGGCTACTTTCGGAAAAAGTGCAGGTTCATTTGCTTCAGGCAGAAAAGCCACCGGACTTTCAGGCTGTCCGGCATTAAAGGTTCCGTTGCGCCAGCGTTGCAGTTGTCCGCCCCATATCCCGCCGAAATACATATAATAACTGCCGTCATCATCTTTGAATACAGCAGGATCAATGGAAAAACTTCCTTTGATCGCTTTTGGCTGTGGAAGAAATGGTCCGGCCGGGTCATTACTAACGGCCACGCCTATGCGAAATATCCCTTCCTGATCTTTAGCCGGAAAGAAAAGATAGAATTTACCGTCCTTTTCCGCCGCATCGGGTGCCCACATTTGTTTGGAAGCCCAGGGAACATCCTTTACATGCAGGGCCAGCCCATGATCAGTGGCAACAGTATCCGTTGGATGGGACATGGACAATACATGATAATCTTCCATAGCGAAATGACTGCCCAGGTCATCAAATGCATCGCCTGCATCAATATCATGAGAGGGATAGATATATATTTTTCCATTGAAGACATGGGCAGATGGATCGGCTGTATAAATATGGCTGATCAGGGGAGCTGATATCGCACTGTTATTCAGCGATTCAAAATCGATATGTTCAATCGGATCTTCCGGCATATCCTTTTCTTACTTGATTCGGTTAAAAATTGACCCGTCCCCTCCCGGTTTTCAGGTCGTCAATCTTCTTTGTTTTAAATCCGCTTCAATCTGCGTTTCTTTTTTCTTATTGATTTCATAGAAGAAAAGCAAGGCGGCTCCAATCAGGAAGGGGATCGCCGGGAAAATACTCACCAGCATCCGGATTCCCTGTATAGCCGTATCCGGTTGCCCGGTTTCACTATTAGCGACATAATGATATTTTCCCAATAGAAAGGTCAGCAGTGAACTACCGAGAGAAAGCCCGGCTTTCAGTCCAACCATCATCGCCGAAAAAATGATCGCCGTGGCACGCCTGTTATTTTTCCATTCGCTGAAATCCGCCACATCGGCAATCATGGCCCATAACAAAGGAATGGTGATGCCATAGAAAAAACCATGCAGTATCTGAGATACAAACATGATACCTACCGACTGGGGCTTAAAAATGTAAAATGCGAGTATAAAGAGCGTGGAGATGACGAGGGCAATTCCAAATACATCCCGTTTGCCATACTTATCAGCCAGCGGTTTAGACAATGATATACCGATGATCATACAAAGAATTCCTCCGGCATTGAATAAACCCAGTCCTGCTGATATCGGATCCTTACCAAAAAAGTTCATGCCTATATTATCAAATCCATTCAGTACCGGCTGAATAAAACCAGCCAGTCGCTCCTTATCAACATAGTTCTGGAAATAATATACATAAGCACCACCTTTCAGCGCCAGTGTAATAAAGACCAGGGTGGTCAGTACCAGCATGATGATCCAGGGTTTGTTCTTGCTCAGGTCTGACAAATCCTGTTTCAGCGATGATTCCTGTTCCGGTTTGGGTACAATTCTCTCTTTGGTACTCAAAAAAGTAATGATCAGCATCACGGTTCCAATAATAGCCAGCCAGAACATGACTGCACTTGTACCGGCTGCTTTGACTGCTGCACTGCCCTCTTCACCACTGATCCCTGTTTTTTTAGCACCGACATACATAATGATCGGCAGCATAAACACCTGAACAAAAAGCTGGGCCAGCATCACGGCGGTGAAGCGGTATTTGGAAACCGAATTTCTTTCTTTCATATCGCCGGTGATCACACCGCTTAATGCACCGTAGGGCAGATTATTTGCTGCATATAACAATAACAATAATGTATAGGTTACAATTGCATACAATAAAAGGCTGTTGTAGCTGGTGAATCCCGGTTTACTGAAAGCCAGAAAGGACATTACACCCAGCGGAATGGCCGTCCATAAAATCCAGGGACGAAACTTGCCCCAGCGGGAACGGGTACGATCTGCCAATGCACCGATTACAGGATTAAAAGCAAAGGCCGCCACCAGTCCCACCACCAGGATGATCAATGAAGCATGATTCGCTTTCAGTTCATAAATATCAGTATAAAAATAAGCCAGGTAGGCCACCAGGGTTTGAAAGACCAGGTTGGCAGCAAAGTCACCAAGGCTATAACCAATTTTCTCTCCAACGGAAAGTTTCTGTGAAAGCGTATTCATGATGGCTTCGTTTATATATTAAAATCCCCGGGATTCAGTTGCTGTTTCTGTTTTCAGCTTCATTACTTTTTCATAGGCAGGTTTAGGCCGGTATTGGCGGTCGAATAGTAATGGGTGATTGGTCCTTCCCCTCACCGGCCATCCATTCAACCAGGATTGTCCGTCGTTCACTCCCCAGAATGTTACCCTGGTGATTTTGTCTTTGTGTTTTAAAAAGAGCCGGAACAGGTCTTCATAATCTTTGGCGAGTTGTTGCTGTACACTATCGGGCAATCCGTTAACATAGGGATTCAGGGTTGGATTATTGTCCATTCGCTGGCTGACATCAGCTCCGGAAAAATTCCTGGGCAGCACTTCAATATCCAATTCCGTGAACATCACTTTCAATCCTAATGCAGAGTAGGCCAGAATACTTTCTTCAATAGCTTTTAAAGGAATTTTACCGATATGCCAGTGCCCCTGTATCCCTACCCCGTCGATGCGTACGCCAGCTTCTTTTATTTTTCGGATCAGTTGAAGGCAACCTTCTCTTTTGGCAGGTTGTTCATTATTGTAGTCGTTATAATATAATTCAGTAGTGGGTGCTGCCTTTTGTGCCAGGCGGAATGCGTCGGTCACAAAATCGGGGCCCAGTTTATCGAGGAAGATGGATTTACGCATGGTTCCGTCTTCGTTCAGGGCTTCATTCACTACATCCCAGGAGGCAATTTTTCCTTCATAGCGGCCGGCAACGGTGCTGATATGATTGGTAAAAAAAGTGTGGAAGGAATCAATATCCCGGATATTTCTGGCATAGGCCGGGAGCTGGCTATGCCAGATCAGGGTATGACCATTTACTTTCATCCCCTGCTTTTTTCCGAGGGCAGCGATCTGATCGGCCAGTTCAAAATTGTATACATTCCATTGGGGATGGATGATTTCTGCCTTCATGATATTCTCCGGGGTAACCGCATTAAACTGTTGCTGAATCAACCGGGCAGCAGCAGAATCTTTTCCCTGTATCTGTGCTGTATTCAGTGCAGTGCCAATCAGGAAGTCTTTTTTAAATGCATCTTTTAGTCCTTTTGCCGATTGGCTGGTTGCCGGCAATTTTTTACTGCTGTCGCAGGCTGTACCCAGGAGTACAACTGCCACTAAGCCGGTCAGCACCCATTTGATTGTCATACCTGAAGATTAAAACGGAGTTACGGTATCAGATAAATCTGTTGACGATATTCTCTAAGTATTCCTGCTTACCACTGCTTACTGCAGGTTCACCATTTTGAATGGCATAATTCCGCAGTTCTTCCAGTCCCAGTTGTCCCTTTTCAAATGCAGCACCTGATCCACTATCGAAACTGGCATACCGGTCTGTGCGAATTTTTTTGTAATCAGATTGTTGTAAGATCGCATCCGCAGTAATCAGGGCCCTGGCAAAGCTGTCTATGCCACCGATATGTGCATAGAACAGATCAACAGGGTCGGTACTGTTTCTTCTGATTTTTGCATCGAAATTGATGCCCCCTCCGTTAAATCCTCCCGCTTCGAGAATGACCAGCATGGCTTCGGTAAGTTCATTGATATCATTGGGGAACTGATCAGTATCCCATCCATTCTGATAATCGCCACGGTTGGCATCCATGCTTCCGAGGAAACCGGTATCGGCGGCTATCTGTAATTCATGGGCGAAAGTGTGTCCGGCCAGGGTGGCGTGATTCACTTCTATATTTAAACTGAAATCGGCTGCAAGGTCATACTGGCGCAGAAAACCGATCACGGTTTCACTATCATAATCATACTGGTGTTTACTGGGTTCACAGGGTTTGGGTTCTATAAAGAATTTACCGGTGAAGCCGTTTTTACGGGCATAGTCTTTTGCTTTGTGCAGGAACATGGCCAGGTGATCTTTCTCCCTTTTCATGTTGGTATTGAGCAGACTCATGTATCCTTCTCTTCCGCCCCAGAAAACATAGTTCTCTCCTCCCAGCTGAATGGTAGCATCCAGTGCCGCTTTTACCTGTGCACCGGCATGGGCCAGTACATGAAAATCAGGATTTGTAGCAGCGCCGTTCATATAGCGTCTGTTGGTAAATAAATTGGCTGTTCCCCAGAGTAATTTTACACCACTCTGTTTTTGCTTTTCACCCAGATAAGCAGTGATGGCCGCCAGTCTTCTTTCATTTTCTGTTATATCATTGGTATAATCCACCGCATCCACATCATGGAAGCAGTAGTATGGAAGACCAAGTTTGCTGATAAATTCAAAGGCAGCATCTGCTTTATCCTTTGCCCTTTCTACCGGATCTGTTTTTTTATCCCAGGCAAATAAATGGGTGGGTTCACCGAATGGATCAGCACCACTTCCATTGAAGCTATGCCAGTAGGCACAGGCAAAACGCAACCATTCTTTCATGGGCTTGCCTGCCACTTTTCTTTTCTCATCATACCAGCGGTATGCCAGGGGGTTATTTGACTCCAGCCCTTCGTATTGAATTTTGCCGATTCCTTTAAAATACTCTTTGTTACCTGTTACCACATTGATAGATTGCTCCTCAGTTAAAACTGACATAGTTCATTTGTTTTAGTGATGGTATTCATTAATGTCTCCTTCCATTTCGCATACAAATCATCATAGCTGCTGTTTTGTTCCGGTTCAACGATCTCCACAGGTTTTCTCCCTTCAAATGCTTCTTTTGCTGATCCATAAAAACCGGCACCGATGCCTGCACCCAGGGCGGCACCAATGCTGCCATCTCCCTCATACAATTCAACAGGAATACCTGTTGAATTTACAAAAGCATTTGTGAAGACCGGGCTCAGGAACATATTGGCCTGGCCGGCCCGGACAATGGACGGAAATATATTGTTTTCCCGCATAATATCTATCCCGTACCGGAAGGCAAATGCAATCCCTTCCTGGGTGGCCCGGAACAGGTGGGCGGAACTATGGATATTATAATCCAGGTTGAGCAAACCGCCTCCGGGTAATTGGTTACCCAGCATTCTTTCAGCACCATTTCCAAAGGGGATCACCTGCAATCCGTCTGAACCGGGTTTGATGCCGGCAGCGGCTTCATTCATTTGTTCATAATTCATGGGACCTGCAGCCAGTTTTTTGATCCAGCGATTGGTGATGCCACAGCCGTTGATGCAGAGCAGGACACCCAGTCTTTTATTGGCAGCCGTATGATTCACATGTGCAAAACTGTTGACTCTGGAAGCCGGATCATAGTTGAGCTGGTCACTCACGGCATACACCACTCCGGAAGTACCCGCCGTAGCGGCTACCTCGCCGGGCTCCAGTACATTTAAGGAAAGTGCATTATTGGGCTGGTCACCTGCTTTATAAGAAACAGGTATCCCTTTTTTTAATCCCAATCTGGCCGCCACCGTATCTTTTACATGTCCATGGATGGAAAATACCGGTTCAATTGCCGGAAATAAATATTTACCGAATCCGAAATAGCTATTCACTTCTTCTGAAAGGGCTTCATTTTTAAAATCCCAGAACACGCCCTCACTCATGGCAGAGGCGGTAGTGGTGATCTGATCCGTGAATTTCATCGCAATGAAATCACCCGGAAGCATGATCTTATCAATTCTTGAAAAAAGTTGCGGCTCATTCTCTTTCACCCAGGCCAGTTTACTGGCGGTGAAATTGCCGGGGGAGTTGAGTAAATGTTCCAGACAGAATTCATGACCGATTTTTTCAAAGGCTTCATCGCCTGTCTCCACGGCACGACTATCGCACCAGATGATGCTGTTGCGGAGTACATGTTGCTGACTGTCCACCATCACCAGGCCATGCATCTGGTAAGCAATTCCAATGGCAGCAATCTCCAGCGGATCATAGGTTCCGGTGGCATTGCATTTGAGTATCGCTTGTTTGGTATGTTCCCACCAGCTATCCGGACTCTGTTCGGCCCATCCGGGTTGCGGGGAAATGATATCCATTTCGATTTCCGGATACTGTGCGGAAGATATCAGTTTCCTGGAATGTGCATCCACCACTGAGACTTTTATCGAAGAGGTTCCTATGTCAATTCCAAGTAATAGCATAACTGCAATAATAAAACCATTACAAATAAAAACAAGGAAGGATGAAAGAATTCACCCCTCCTTTTCGATTGCTATATAACTGCCTATTTTAAGATACACAATTGAACAAAACATTTTCCCGGCATCAGTTCCAATCCATTGCACCTGATCATCCCCGGTTTCCTTACAGTTCCCCTTCCGGAAGAAGAGGTAAGCCATATTGCTTAATCCCCGTCTCCCGAAATGAGATCATCCCTTCCCATTGTATTGGTCAATACCCGGGATTCTGAGGGAATGGAGGTCCTTCCACAACCCGGTCAATCTGTGATTGCGGGATGGGCCTCAAGGCATGGAAATTCTGAATAAAGGGACCCGCTTCAGGATTCCATTCTTTAACACGTCTTACCAGTGAGCCTGTACGAACCAGGTCATGCCACCTTTGCCACTCACCAAACAGTTCGCGGCTACGCTCATCCAGTATAAAGTCAAGTGTTACCTGAGCAGGAGTAATTAACATAGCTGTGGCGGCTGTTGTATTCTGAGCCGGTGTATTTGTTTTTCTGAACGCTGCTCTTTGTCTGATCACATTCAGCATAGCAGCAGCATTGATATTATCACCTGCTTTGAAATAGGCTTCAGCTGCAATCAGGTAAACTTCGGAGAACCTGTATAAAACACAAGGTCTGGTTGAAGGGTCATTGAAGTTAGCACCGCGACTGGGGTCCATGAATTTTTTCAAGGCCGGGAAGATCCCGTTATTCCAGAGACTGGGTGGAGCAACAATACCTTTAAAAGGTCTTGAACCAACAAATTGGGGAGCCCCGGCCACTTCGAAATCGGGAAGCCAAACAGCCGTATCTGCACCTACTACAGTAGAGTATCCGATACCACGGCTGTTATTGGCGGCAGTAGCTGAATTGGTAATAGATACGTTAGAAATATAAACAGTATAAAAACTGTTGGCAAACCTTGAATCATTCGCCCGGTCTGTAAAAGCGCGGTCAAGAAAATAGTTTGTTCCCGCATTGGGGCCCGATGGCCAGAAATAACTGTTGGGACGCATTCTGATGTATGGACGACCATAATAAGAATCACGGATCATACCGGAAGTACCGCTGTTGATCAGCACACCGGAACCATTTTTAAATGAATTTACTCCACTGTTATTGGGATAATTCCAGTTGGTAAACCAGGGTGACAGGTTTTGTGCAGCACCACCACTGGCACCACCACCCACAGTATAATAACCGTATTTCGGATCAATGGAGTGATCACTTACAAACATGGTTTCTTTGCCATAATCGTTGGCAGGAACAAAGGCATCTCCGTAATCCGCCCAAAGATCCAGTCCATATGTGGCTTTACTGGCAATGATGGAAGAACAAATAGAGGCAGCCTGTGTAAAATCTGCTGATGAATTAGTCAGCCAGCCTCTAGTGAGTAATGCTTTCGCCAGAAGAAATTGTGCCACTGGTTTTGTTGCAGGCTTACCCAGGAAAGGAGAAGTGGGCATTGAGGGTATTGATATCCTGGAAGGCCACACTCCATGCAGAGCCGAAATTACTTCCGTTCAAACCATTATAAGTATGCGAAGTGGCACCACCAGAGCTTACACCCTGGATGAACTCGTCTGTACCAGCCTGCATTTCATTGGTAAAACCCTCAGTACCCCACTGGGATCTGATGTCATTATATACACCAGCGATTCCTCCCAGAACGCCGGAAGGCGTATTAAAATAGGAAGGCACAATGATCGATTGGGGATTTTCTTCCAGTACTTTTTTACAACCCGTTCCGAGTATTGTTAAGCCTGGTATCAGTAATATTAATATCTTTTTCATTGTTGTAAGATTTAAAATTTGAGGTTTACACCAAATGTGAATTGTCTTACGGGAGGGTTATTCATGTTAACCGCAATCTGACGCTCGGGTGTACCACGTTCACTGGCCCCTTGCGGATTCAGTGTACCGGTTCCGGCATAGCTGTTTCCTTCCGGATCAAGGACCAGGTTATCCCTGACGAGTGGTGAGTAAATGATAAATGGATTTGTTGCATTGATATAAACCCTAGCAGAACTGGCCCCGATTTTTTTAATCAGGTTATTACTGAAAGTGTAACCGAAATTGATACTTCTGCATTTAACAAAGGAACCATCATAGTAACCAAGTGTGGATCCGAACCATTGTACGGCGCTATTGGCATCTGGTGCCGGGAATGCATTGGTTGGATTGGTATCTGTCCAGTAATCCACTTTCACCTGGTTCACACGGCTCTGGTTAAAGAAGGCAAAACCTCCTGAACCGGTGGAATTACCCGTAAGGTAAGGAACCAGTACTTTCATCCCCATCCGGGCATAGATAACAAAATTTAAATCAAAATTTTTGTAACTGAATCTGTTGGTAATTCCTCCTTCCCATTTAGGCTGGAAATTTCCGAGCACCTGGCGATCATTCGCATCAATCTTATTGTTACCATCCAGATCCTGAACATGGATCTGACCCGGGAATTGTACCGGAGAAGTTTGCTGAGTAAGCCCGCGGCCTACATCACTTGTTTGCCAGATTCCGATTTTCTTCACATCATAAATAACAGTAAGTGGTTGTCCTACAAACCAGCCATTGGCAATATTTGCTTTCTCTTCCGGCTTGGTTAACTGGGTGATTTTTTCTCTATTAAAGAAGTAAATCAGATCAGTGCTCCAGTTAAACCCTTTGCTGTTTCTGAAAATATCATAGGAAAGGGAAATTTCAAGTCCCTTGCCTTCTGTCTTTCCGAGATTTTTAAGTGTGGATCCGGCTCCGTTACTGGGCGGAAGCAGTACACTCAGGAGGATATCCTTTGTTTTCTGATGATAATAATCGATAGAACCTGTCAGTCTTTTACTAAATAATCCGAATTCCAGACCAATATCAAATTGAGAAGTTGACTGCCATCCCAGATCTGGTGCCGGCAGGTTGGTTACAATATATCCTAACTGCTGGCCAGCACCACTGGTGCCGAAATTATAATAGCCGGCTGAAAGTCCGCCGAGGGTCTGATAAGCACCCACGTTTCTGTTACCGGAAATTCCCCAACCCCCTCTTAATTTTAAATCATTTACAAAATCCAGTCCACTCATGAATTTTTCATCAGAGATATTCCATCCCAAACCGATTGCCGGATAGTTGAAATACTGGTTACCGGGAGATAATGTGGAAGAACCGTCCCTTCTCAATGTAAAGGTGAAGAGATACTTGCTATCAAAGGCATAATTAAATCTTCCCATGAAAGACACCAGTCCGGTTTCAGCAAAACTGTTTCCGAAGTCTGAATTCGCTACAGGCTGACCGGAGGCCAGTGAGAAGTTGGAGGTTCTGATATAATCTGCCGGTACTCCGGTTACGCTGAAACGGCTTCCCAGGGAGTGATCCTTGGTCACTTCAAACAGACCAGTGAATCCGATTTTATGTTTCTGTGCAAATGTTTTATCATAATACACCAGGTGCTGCAGGTTATAGTTCCAGAACTCCGTGTTCACAATTTCAGCACTGGAAGAAGACTGTACCGTTGCGGTATTGTAATAGGTCAGCGGTCCGTTATACCTGTTAAAATTAGACTGGCTGACATTCAGACCGGCATTAAACCGGTATCTTAAACCAGGCAGGATATTCACTTCAGCATACAGACTGTTAAATGACCTCAAAGATCTTGTACGTGATAAAGAAGAACTTTTTTTCGTTTTGATCGTCAGCGGACTTACCTGCGCCGCATCAATGGAACCTTCTGCAGGGAAGAGATTGACCGTTCCATCTGCATTATAAGGACTGGCTAATGGTGTCAGTCTGACAAGGCCACCTGGAACACCTCCACCTCCGGGATTATTCTGGTAAGTAAGTGTGTTCAGTGAGTTCAAACCGATTTTTATATGCTTCCCGATTTTCTGATCAATCGTAGCGCGGATACTGAAGCGCTGAAAGTCCTGCTCGGGTATAATTCCTGTTTCATTGAAATATCCAAGTCCGAGTGAATATTGGGTATTTTCAACACCACCCTGTAGTCCTATCTGATGGTTAGTCATGAAACCGGGTGTATAGATCAAACTCTGCCAGTCGGTAGAGATGCCGGCTGCCAGTGCTGCCTGTTCTTTTGGAGTAAGCGCATAGCCTGAATTACCAGGACTAGTCCTGTTATATTTGGCAGCATCCGCTTTAAACTGAGCATATTCAGTTCCATTCATGACATTGTACTGACCCATGATTTTGGTGACACCATGGTAACCATCATAAGTAATAACTGCTTTACCTGTCCGGCCTCTCTTGGTGGTTACCAGGATCACACCGCCCGCACCTCTGGATCCGAAGATGGCAGTCGCAGATGCGTCTTTCAAAATTTCCAAACTGGCGATATCATCAGGGTTAATATCATTTAATCCACCAAAGGGAATTCCATCCACAACCACTAATGGACCATCCAACGCATCACTTGCACCTGAACTGGTTGTGAGGGAACGGTTACCCCTGATCCTGATCTGTCCCTGGGATCCGGGAGTTGCGCCATTGCTGATGATAGTGACACCTGCCGCACGCCCTTTCAACTGATTCAGCAGGTTGGGTGATGGTACTTCTCTTAATGTTGCTCCGGTTACAGTGGCTACTGCACCGGTCACATCACGCTTTCGCTGTGAACCATAACCTACTACGATCACCTCGCCCATACTCTTACTGTCGCTGACGAGTTGAACTTTCAGGTCTGAACCGGATACAGTCAGTTCCTGAGTGAGGTACCCAACACTTGAAATTACAATAACAGCACCATTGGCAGCGCTGATGGAGAAATTACCATCGGCATCTGTGGTGGTACCTGAATTGGTGCCCTTTAGTACAACGGAAGCACCTTGCACCGGTTGCCCGTCATCCTTAAGCACCCGGCCTTTTACAGTAATGTTTTGCGCGAATGATTGGCCAGTCAGTATCAGGAACTGGACCAGGACCAAAAACCGCAGCAGTCGTTTGGTTGTTTTTGCAGTTTGTTTCATATGTCTGTTTTTGGAAATGACAAATTCATTGTTGCCTGCCAGGCAGCAAACATGATCAGCATCATTCATTGGGAAAACAGGAATAATATCCGCAGAACGGGACATCAAAAAAGGGAAGAAAGGTTTCCAATTTTTCATATAGCAGCAGGCAAGTTGAGGGGATGATTACTAACCGTCCTGTATCATCCTGAAACGAATATAGGAGAATATTTTAAAATTGCAACCGATTGCAATAATTTTTATTCCACAGCCATTTTCTGCATAATTCCCGACCTGACAGGTTTCAGTGCTTCCTGAAGGCCGGATTCAGGTTAACCTGATGCGCCTGAATTCCCCCTATGAAAAACCGCAAATCAGAATAAAGCCTTTTGATTATCAGGCATTTTACCTACATTTATAGTAGCCCAAAATGACCTAAAAACGATGTAACCGATTGCAGTATGAAGACCAAAAAAGACGTTACTATATATGATATCGCCCAAAAACTGGCCCTCTCCTCCGCTACGGTCAGCCGGGCCCTGCAGGACCATCCAGCCATTAATAAGAATACCAAGAAAAGGGTTCAGGAAGCGGCCCGGGAACTCGGTTACCGCCATAATACATTTGCCAGCAGTCTGCGCAAACAAACCACCAATACGATCGGTGTGATCGTGCATGAATTGAATTCCAACTTTATCACTTCCGTGCTGGCCGGTATTGAAAAAGTAACGACCGAGGCGGATATGATCTGATTATCGCCCACTCCTCCGAAAGCGCCGGGAAAGAAAGAGCCAATGCCTCCAACCTTTTTCATAAAAGAGTGGACGGACTGATTGCCTCCCTGGCATTTGATACCCAGGACCTGGCCCATTATGAACCCTTTGAAGAAAAAGGAATCCCCGTGATCTTCTTCGACCGGGTGGAAGAAAATACCGAAAGCACCAAGGTGGTGATTGATAATTATAAATGCGGTTACCAGGCTACCCGTCACCTGATCGAACAGGGTTGTAAAAAAATTGTACTGGTAACGGCGAACCTGAAAAGAAACGTATACGCCCAGCGTCATAAAGGATATACCGATGCACTCTACGATAACGGGATCCATTATGAAAAAAAACTGGTACTGATCAAAGACCTGAGTGAACAATGCGGCCGGGAAGCGGCCATTGAAATCATGAAGATGAAACCCATGCCCGACGGCGCTTTTATCACCAATGATTTCTCTGCTGCGGTTTGCATGCGCACCCTGAAAGAAAACGGGATCCGCATTCCGGAAGATATTGCCATCGTAGGTTTTAATAATGATGCCATCAGTAAGATTATTGAACCTCAACTCACCACCATTGACTATCCCGGTATTGAACTCGGAGAAATCGCTGCCCGTAACCTGATCGGTCATCTGCAGGGTGTCTCCAATATCAAGACCACCAATACCATCGTGGTCCGCTCCGACCTGATCATCCGGAAATCCTCGCTTCGAAAAGATGCTTCAAAATAAAGTCTATGAAGAAATTGCTCCTGGCAACGCTCCTGCTGGTCAATGGCCTCCTTGCTGTTGCAGAAAACGGATATGAACTATGGCTCCGCTATCGCCCCTTGCCGTTAGCCAGTCAACAGGCTTACCGTCCTTATTTCAGAAAGATTTTTATTCAACCCGGCAATGCATCCGCTACCGCCATTAAAAATGAATTGTCCATCGCCATCCCGGCCCTGCTGGGCATACAACCTGTTTTTTATTCTGATGCCGCCATGGCAGGCAACAGCGGACTTTATATCAATACCGATGCGGGATTCCATACGGCCATCACCCAAAATAATAATACCCGACTGAAAGAAACCGGAACAGAAGGCTTCTATCTCTACGCAGGAAAAAATAAAAAACAACAGGCCGTACTCTCAATTTTATCTCAATCAGATAAAGGCTCCCTCTACGCCGTCTTCCACCTGCTTAGGATGATGCAAAACCAGCAAGCCATTCAACAACTGAATCTGCTCTCTGTTCCCAAACTGCAATTAAGACTGCTGAATCATTGGGACAATCTCAATCGCTCCGTTGAACGGGGCTATGCAGGACTTTCACTCTGGAACTGGCATACCCTGCCCGGTTATATTGATCAGCGTTATATTGATTATGCCAGGGCTAATGCCTCCATCGGAATCAACGGCACCGTACTGACCAATGTAAATGCCAATGCCACGGTATTAACGGCTCCCTATCTTTTAAAAGTAAAAGCGCTGGCCGATGTGTTCCGTCCATACGGTATTAAGGTATATCTAACTGCCCGCTTCAGTGCTCCCATTGAAATGGGTGGATTAAAAACTGCCGACCCGTTGGATCCTGATGTAAAAGACTGGTGGAAGCAGAAAGCCAATGAAATCTATTCCCTGATACCCGACTTTGGAGGCTTTCTGGTTAAGGCCAACAGTGAAGGACAACCCGGGCCGCAGGATTATAAACGTACTCATGCCGATGGCGCCAATATGCTGGCGGATGCTGTTCAACCTCATAAAGGAATTGTTATCTGGAGGGCCTTTGTCTATGCCGCAGAAAATCCGGTTGATCGCCACAAACAGGCTTATGATGATTTTGTACCACTCGACGGACAGTTCCGCAATAATGTAATGGTGCAGGTAAAAAACGGCGCGATTGATTTTATGCCCCGTGAACCTTTTCATCCTTTGTTTGGCGCCATGCCCCGTACGCCGCTGATGATGGAATTTCAGGTAACACAGGAATACCTGGGACAGGCCACCCAACTGGTTTTTCTCGCCCCGCTTTTTAAAGAAGTGCTGGATGCTGATACTTACAGCAAGGGCAAGGGAAGTACGGTAGCCAAAGTAATTGATGGAAGTCTGGATCAGCATACACTGAATGGAATGGCCGGTGTTTCCAATATTGGTAATGATATCAATTGGTGCGGTCATCCTTTTGCACAAGCCAATTGGTATGCACTGGGCAGACTTGCCTGGGATCATTCGATCAGCAGTGAACAAATTGCAGAGGAATGGTTGCGGATGAGTTATAGTGCTGATCCGTCCTTTATACATACAACCAAAAACATCATGCTCCGCAGCCGCGAGATCATGGTCAATTATATGAATCCGCTTGGGCTGCATCATATCATGGGTACCGGTCATCATTATGGTCCGGCTCCGTGGGTCAGCAATCTCAACCGTCCGGAATGGAATCCGGTTTACTATCATAAGGCCGACAGTCTGGGTATCGGATTCAACAGAACCGCCAGCGGCAGTAATGCCATCAGTCAGTACCATCCCGAAGCCAGAAAAGCGTGGGAGAATCCAACTACTTGCGATGAAAAATACCTGCTCTGGTTTCATCATGTATCCTGGAATCAAAAACTTTCTTCCGGGAATAGTTTATGGAATGAACTCTGTAAGCGATATTACAATGGGGCAGACAGTGTGAAGTGGATGATCAGGGAATGGAGTCAGCAGGAAAAACGGGTGGATGCACAGCGTTTTAAAGCAGTAAGTATGTTACTGAATATACAATGGGAGGAAGCCAAATGGTGGCGGAATGCCTGTTTATTGTATTTTCAAACATTCAGCCGGCAGCCCATCCCTGCAGGATATGAGCAACCTGAACTGACACTTGATTATTATAAAAAATTACGCTTCCCCTATGCCCCGGGGAATTAAAACAAGAAAATATGTCAACTAAAAAAATCGCCCTGGTTACCGGCGGAGGTTCCGGACTGGGATTTGCCATCGCCCAACAATTTGTACAACACGGCATCACCACCATCATCGCCGGAAGAGATATGGACAAATTAAATAAAGCTAAAGAAACATTGGGCAGTGATTGTCATGCGCGCACCTGTGATGTCACTAATCTCGCCTCCATTCCGGAATTTGTCAACGGACTGGTACAGGATTTTGGTCAGATTGATATCCTCGTCAACAATGCGGGTATCAATCAGAAAAAAGAATTCACCGAAGTAACGGATGAGGAATTCCAACGCGTCATCAGCACCAATCTCTGTGCCGTGTTTACCATGAGCCGGGAAGTAGTAAAGGATATGCTGAAAAGAAACAGTGGTTGTATTATTAATATCAGCAGTATGGCTGCGCAATACGGACTTCCGAAAGTGATTGCCTACAGTGCCAGTAAGACTGCTATTGACGGATTAACCCGTGCCATGGCTGTTGAGCTTTCCCCCAAGGGCATCAGGGTGAATGCTATTGCTCCCGGATTTATTTATTCGGATATGACGGCTACGGCGCTGAATAGTGATCCGGAAAGGAAGGCAAAAGTATTTGGAAGAACCCCGATGGGACATATGGGCCAACCGGAAGATATCGGACAGGCTGCTTTATACCTGGCAAGTGATGGAGCGAAATATGTAACGGGAGTAGTGTTGCCGGTGGATGGTGGTAACTCTATTGGCTTTTAATGCCAGCTGCCGGTTGATCAGGGAAATATTTTTTCAGAATAACGGCAAACTCAGGTGTATCCCGGATAAAATCAAGGTCATGATCGTATTTGATCTGGTATAAACTGCCGAAGCCCAGATCAAGTGCCTGTAACAAACTGGCCAGTGCGAGCTTCTTATCTTTCTTCATGGAAAAATAACAGGCTTTATGGTACCAGGTCAGCATATCATGCTGTTTGTACTGGGCCATCTGATCAAACAGATAATTCACCTGTCTTGAACTGTCAATCAATCCGGGTACCCGGATATATACATATAATATGGAGAGATAGGACAGGTACTGCATATTGTAAGTAAACATCTGCTTCTTAAAATCTTCACTGGCAGTTTTATCTGAAGTATCAAATTTTTTACCAAAGTAAAGCGGCAGGTTGGTCACATAGCCTTCCACCGTACCCGGTGCATTTTGAATGGCTTTCAGGAAACTGAAAATAGCTGCCTGACTGTTGCCTTCTATTTCTTCAATGACACCCATATTGAAGTGACCGAAAGTATAAGTGCTATCAATCTCAAGTACTTTTTCAAAATACTTGCGGGCCGAATCAATCTGGTTATGTACAAAATAAGTATGCCCGATATTATTCACACAGAGAATGTTTTGTCCACCCAGTGTTTTCTCCGCTTCCCTGTAATAATAAACGGTACTATCCTGATTATTCTGACGGGCAAAGTAGAGCCCTTTATAAAATAACCCATAAGGTTTTTCCGCAGGTGTAGCGAGCATGCTGTTTACCATTTCCAGCACTTTCCCGTTCTTTTCCCATTTTAGATAGATATCAAACAATTGCGCCTTATAATTGAAACTGTATTGCGGGAATTTCTCCATAAGCGACAGGAAGATGGCTTCTGCTTTTTCATACTGTTTCAGTTTCAGGTACATACCTCCCAGCGATTGTTTTGCAAAAATATCATAGGGTCTTAGTTCCAGGTATTTGGAGAAAGCGGTATTGGCTTTTTCGTATTCGTACAGATAATAATAATGTAAACCAAGTGCCTGTAATGTGTAGGATGCATTGGGTTCCAGGGCAGCTGATTCTTCGAGTAGTTTTGTTGCCCGCTCTACTGTGGGCCGCCATGTATAATTGTATTCATTTTCTCCCAGGGCCCAGGTGTCGGACATTGCATTCATGTATAGTTTCCTGGCTTTGAGATTCTGGAACATATAATGCTGTTCACCCAGCAGACTCATACAACTGTCCAGTTCAACAGCGGCATAATAGCAGACATCCCTGGTGGAATAACTGGTTTCGCCACGCAGCAAGGGTGAAACGATACTGTCGAATCTGCTGTTCAGCGCCGATGCCAGGTTACGACGCATGATGGATACTAACTGGTTATCCGGAAAACGTTTGGCAAATAAGCGGTAATCTCTAAGCGCATTGGTATCCCTGGGCCAGATAAGCTTCATCTTACTTATATTCTCTTTATAGGAGAACCATATTTTTTTCCCTTCCGGAGAAAGTGAATCCACAAACTTATCCTCAATACCCTTGGCATTGGCTTTGGCGAGCAGAGGATAATTCAAGGCTTTTTCTTTTTTCAGTGTAGCCAGAATGCCGGGATTCACTTTAAAAAATGATTTGCTCAGATCACCCGTAATCAGCGGTATCTGTTTGAACTCACTGAATTTGGATACATTGGCCTGGATATAACTCTGCAATTCAAACATGGTGATCTTGCCATCATTATCGTTATCGGCCAGCCCTTTGATACCTTCTTCCATCTGAATGGAAAACAATCCACGCCCCCCGCCCCATTCGGCACTTTCCAGGGATAACTGGTTGGGCTGGCAGGATAAAATTTTATATTCCCTGCCCCAGGAAGATGCCAGGGCAGATGCGGTTTGCTGTACTCCCTGTACACCGCCATTGAGATTACCGGAGTGACAGGCATCCACAATAAAAATCATTTCAATCCCCTTTTGGGCAAGAGGTGATAAGTATCTTTTCAGGTCCAGGATTTCGAGCACATCATCATTCATCCCGAAATAATTTCCGTTCGGACTATTATGTAATAACAATAAACCATTTTCGATCTGTGTCAGGTCTTCCATATCACCATGACCGGCAAAAAAGAACCAGACCCGGTCGCCGGGTTTTGCCTTGCGGGCAATGACTGAAATCGCATCCCCGACATTACTGCGTACCGCCTGCTCATTCAGAAAGGTTTCAACATTCGCCCTTGGCACTTTTCCTCCGGCATCACTAAGCAGGAAATCTTCAAAAGCCTGTGCATCTTTATGGGCATACTGCAGGTCGGGCACCAGTTTGTAATCGCTGATCCCGATGATGATGGCATAAGTTTTACCTCCGGCGATCACCGTATCGGCACGGGTCACTCCTCCCCTTTCGTCGGGTTGGGCCTGCGCTTTCTGCAAGAAGCAAGACAATAGCAATAATATGGTGACGATTCTTAACAATTGATCTGGCTATGAAGGAAAAAAGGTTGCTTCCGTTGCAGGAAACAACCTTTTAAGTATGATTTAAAGCAATTAAGGATTCAGTTTCCAGGTATAGGAATAACCGGTAGCGGTAACTTTCGGTCCCCAGTAGAGGTAACTGCCATCATTGAAAACGGCCTTGGCATACAATGTATTGGTGCCGGGAATAGCCCAGGTTACCCTTTTGTCGTATGGAGAAACTGTACCTCTGTAATTACCATTTACATAGATATCGATGTAATAACCGGTCCAGTTATCAACCACCACATCACTGTAGTCTGCACCATATACATCTCCTCTGGAGGTGCTGGGAGGTGCAGGCTTGTTTTTATCATTCACCGGACGCTGTAAACTCTCAACCTTGGGATCAGTTGAGCTCACAGGTTTAGCATCGATGGTTTCTTTTTTGAGTTTGGGTTTTGCACCCTGAGCGTTGGCAGAAAATCCGATGCCGGCAGTCAGCAGGATGGCCAGGAGTAGAATGTGCTTTTTCATTTTTCTGATTTTAAGTTTGATGAGCGGTCCAGATTGTAATTTCCAAATATAGAAAAGGATTTATCAAAAAAGGTTGTTTAAGCAGTCCCCTTTATTTTATTATACCTCCTTTTCAAATAACAATGTAAACATAATTCAGCGGATGGGGCTGACCCATACCCTCTGCCCGGTATATGAGCGGCCAGGAGCGGGTTTTAACATTCCTGCAACCTGGGCCTGGTTTCAGGCATCAAAGTATATATTTTCTGTATTTTGAATAAAATTTGCCGAATGAAATACCTCCTGCCGATGCTTTTCCTTTCTTTTTTGCTGGTTTCCTGTCAAAAGGAAACGAATACGGATAACCCGCCCCCCGTCACTGAAGCGGTGACCCAACTCAATGTGGCTTATGCTGCCGATCCCCAGCAGAAGATGGATATCTACCTCCCCGCCGGCAGATCAACTGCAACGACCAAGGTTTTGATCATGATCCATGGAGGCGCCTGGACCCAGGGGGATAAATCAGAGTTTACCACCTATGTGGACACGCTCAAAAAAAGACTACCCGGTTATGCCATTTTCAATATTAATTACCGGCTCGCCAACGGGACAGCTAACTTTTTTCCTACCCAGGAAAATGATGTGAAAGCGGCCCTTGATTTTATCTATGCAAAAAGAAATGAATACAAGATTTCAGAAACCTGGGTTTTATTGGGTGCCAGTGCCGGCGGACACCTGGCTTTATTACAGGCCTATAAATACACTTCTCCTGTAAAGATCAAGGCCGTGGTGGATTTTTTTGGTCCCACCCAGCTGACCAATATGTATAATTTTCCTGCGAACCCACTCATCCCACTATTGCTGATGCAGGTAACCGGCGGTAATCCAACCACCCATGCCACCCTTTACCAGCAATCAAGTCCGATGACATTCATAACCGCGCAATCTCCGCCCACCATCATCCTCCACGGTGGAGCCGATATTGTTGTGGCCCCATCCCAATCGGTGATGCTCAGGGATCAGTTGCAAACGGCAGGCGTACCAAATCAATATGTATTTTATCCAACTGAAAGTCATGGCTGGACCGGCGCCAATATGGTTGACTCCTTCGACAAGATCATGGCCTTTCTCAGTACACATGTAAACTGACCTTCGACCATCCTCTTTTTATTAACTTGGACGCATGAACCAGCATATACCGCTGGCCGAGCGGATCAGGCCACATTCCCTGGATGAAATGATCGGCCAGGAACATTTGGTGGGCAAGGGAAGTATCCTGCGAACCGCCATCGAACAGGGGAGGATTCCTTCGATGATTTTCTGGGGACCACCCGGTACCGGCAAAACCACCCTGGCCAATATTATTGCCACCCATTTAAAAGTTCCCTTCTTTCAACTCAGTGCCATCAGTGCCGGTGTAAAAGAAGTGCGGGAAGTGATTGCCGAAGCCAAAGAAAAAACCGGGGCTGTTTTATTCATTGATGAGATCCATCGCTTTAATAAAGGACAACAGGATGCATTACTGGGTGCGGTTGAAAAAGGAATCATCACCCTGATCGGTGCCACCACCGAAAATCCCTCTTTTGAAGTAAATGCGGCCCTGCTCAGTCGTTGCCAGGTTTATGTTTTGAAAGCGCTGGATAAAGAAGACTTGGTGAAACTGATGGAGACCGCTCTGCAGAAAGATATTTTTCTGCGGGAGAAAAAAATCAGTCTGAAAGAAACTGAAGCCTTATTAAATATTTCGGGTGGGGATGGCCGCAAGCTGCTGAACCTGCTCGAGATCGTGGCAGAAGCACTTACAGGTTCAAAAACAAATGAGATCACGGATGACTTAGTGATGAAAGTGGCGCAAAAAAAGAATTGCGCTCTATGATAAAAGCGGGGAACAACATTATGATATTATCTCTGCCTTTATCAAATCCATCCGTGGCAGCGATCCCAACGCGGCTGTGTACTGGCTGGCACGGATGATTGAAGGCGGGGAGGATGTAAAATTTATTGCGAGAAGACTGGTGATCCTCTCCAGCGAAGATATTGGCAATGCCAACCCCACGGCCCTCGTGATGGCCAATGCCTGTTTTGATGCAGTGAATAAGATTGGCTTCCCGGAATCTTCCATCATCTTATCCCAATGTGCCACTTACCTCGCCGCCTCACCCAAGAGTAATGCCGCTGTGGCAGCTATCGGCGAAGCCATGTCGCTCGTGAAAAGAACAGGCGACCTGCCGGTACCCCTGCATATCCGGAACGCACCAACCAAACTGATGAAGGACCTGGGTTATGGAAAAGAATATGCTTATTCCCATAACTATGAAAATAATTTCTCGCCGCAGGAATACCTGCCCGATGCCATTGCCGGAAAAAAATTATATGATCCCGGAAAAAATGCGAGAGAAGAGGAATTAAGAAAATATCTTCGCCAGCTTTGGAAGGATAAATACAATTACTGAGATGGAATGGATCCTGAAAAAATTTGATGCGCTTAATCCGCATGAACTCTATGCGATCTTGCAATTGCGGAACCTGGTATTCGCGGTAGAACAAAACTGTGTGTATCCTGATCTGGATAACCGGGACCAGGCTTCGTTTCACCTGATGTGCTGGTCAGTTCCTGCAAACAAAGAAGAACAACCTTCGTTACTTGCCTATACCAGATTACTTCCTCCCGGACTTGCTTATGATGAACCTTCAATTGGTCGTGTAGTCACTGCTACTGCTGCCAGAAAAACCGGATTAGGCAGGGAGCTGATGAATCGTTCGATTGTGCATGTACATGCATTATATGGAAAGCAACCCATAAAGATCGGTGCCCAATTATACCTCTTACAATTTTACCAGTCACTGGGCTTTTTACAAACCAGTGAAATCTACCTGGAAGATGGCATTGAACATGTAGAAATGCTGCTTTCGTAATATTTCCCGTAGAATCACTTAGTATAAGATGAAGTAAGACCCGCAAAATCAAAAAAAGCGGGGCTTTTACTTTTCATTTGGTTTTTCCTTTGTCTACTTTAGTGGTGAAATCCAATAGAAGAACCGGGGCAACCCGGAGAAAAACCAGAAATCTGATACCAATGAGAACAAATGCTACCTATGTACGGCTGTCCGTACTCATTTGTCTTTTCACCTTTTTATCCATCCACAGCAAGGCTCAATCATTGCATTTTGGGAATGGCAAGTTCGAAGTAGGACTTGGCATCGGCCCTTCTTTTTTTCTGGGCGACCTGGGAGGATCTGAAGGAAAGGGCAAGACTTTTATCAAAGACGTGGATATGCCACTGACCAAGCTGATGAAAGGGATTTATATCAATGTATATCCCGTAGAATGGCTTGGCTTTCGGTTGGCCGGTAATATCGGCTATCTCGAAGGAGATGATGCACAGGCCCCTAATAAAGGCGGTGCAGAAAGATTCAGGTTATACCGTAACCTGAAATTCCGTTCTAATTTATGGGATGCTTATGCAGGACTGGAAATTTACCCCACTGTTTTTTTAGAACAGTATGATGGCCTGCAGGGTAAATTACGTCCATATGGCTTTATCGGTGTGGGTGCTTTTCATTTCAATCCGCAGGGAGAATATGTGGCTTCCAATGGAACCAAAACCTGGGTGGATCTGAAACCATTAAAACTGGAAGGTCAGGGAATGAGTGAATATCCCGACCGTAAAGAGTATGCCCTTACCCAGCTGATGATCCCGATGGGTGGTGGTATTAAATACTATGTAAAAGAAAATTTCTATGTAGGATTTGAGATCCTGCATCGCAAAACCTTTACTGATTATATCGATGATGTCAGTACCAAGTATATTGACCCCCGTTATTTTGATGCCCATCTGCCTGCCACCCAGGCGGCACAGGCCAGACAGCTTTCTTACCGGGAAAATTTTTATAACCCTGCCGTGAGCAGGAGGTATATCAATACACAAAGGGGAGATCCTAAAGAAAATGATGCCTATTTCTCCAGCAATCTTCGGTTAGGCTGGAGGTTTAATAGCAACTCAGAAACTGCCCGCGCCAAAAAGCAATTGAAATGCCCGGTGTATTACTGAGTTCACCATTCAGTCACCCAAATCCGAACCACTATGAACCACAAATCCATTTTCAAAAGAACCGCAGCACTGGCCATGGCCACCGGCCTCAGCGCTATGTACTGCCTGCCGGTTTCCGCTGAAGTAAAACCATTGCCCGTAAAACCGTCACTGACAATACTGACAGAAGAAGAAAAACCGGTTAGTAAGGACAAAGTGCGCAACATGAAGACCTTTACCAAACTGAACAATGATGCGGTAAAGATCTATCCTGATGCCATTAAAAGAAGTATGCACGTAATTGCCAAGGGCAATGATGCAGTCACCACCGATTTCTATGTATTTGACCTGGAAGGAACCCTGATGAAACATTTTAAAATGGCACCCAGGGATCACCAGAAAATTCATGGACTGAAACGTGGTACCTATATCTACCGGGTCTTCAGCGGTGATGAAGAAACGGCAGCCGGGAAATTTGAGATCCGTTAATCCGAAACACAATTCAAGATAACCCGCGAAGCGGCAGGGAGCTTAATAAAATCTGATACCTGGTTGAATAAACCTAATCCGTTCTCTATTGGTACTCTCATTTGTATACAATTTTATTAATTACTCTCTGCACCGCTTTCGGGAAACGACGAAAGACAGATATTAGGATATTAGGATATTGGGATATTGGGATATTGGGATATTGAAATACTGAATGTCTTTATTAGAATCGAAAACCTAATATCCCAATATCTAAATATCAAAATATCTCTCCAACCCAGAGTTCTTTTTATCGCCATAACTAAAACCCCCACAGGATTACCAGGTCCGCATTTTAATGCATTACTGGTAAAAGGCAGGGAAATTGATCCAATCCAAATCCGGTGAAAAAACCAGCATTAACCGTCCTGGCACTGATAGATTTTTTCAATGATTTCCTGCCCCTGTAACGGGTTCTTTACCCCCCCCTCCCACCCGCCCCCGATTCTTGTATTAACTTACTGTTACTAACCGGTTTAAAAATATTTCCCGGGCATTGGATTGTTTTGCAAAAACTGTCCTATATTAGTTCTGAAATCTTTAACCAGGATACCTGTTCCTAAAACAGGGGCGAATGCCGAAAAGCCAAACGAGTAGGCCCAACCAAAATCAACCAAGCTTTATTATGGACAATTTAGGATTTCACAAATCGAAACTTTATTCTCTGATCCTTGCCGGTGTAGGCCTTATTTCCCTGCTTCTCCCCTGGTTTTCTTTAGGTGGCTTCGGCTCCAAGAATGGCTTTGGCAGCTGGGGTTTACTCGTGCTGGTAGGTGTTGGCGTTGTTGCCGCATCCTGTTTCATGGGAGACAAATCCAAAGGTTACGATGACATGGGTAAAAAACTTGCCCTGGGTGGTTTTGGTGCCATGGCAGGTGGTGCAGTGATCTACCTGATCCGTATCCTCACTGTAGGTGGCGGAAAATATGGTGGATACATTAAACTGTCTCCCGGTATTGGCCTCTTCCTCGGACTGGCTGCCGGTGCGATCGGTTTACTGCTCATGCTCGGTATCGTTAAAGTGCCCAAGAGTATCGATGATAAAGTAAAATAAGAATTTCATCTATAGATGTAGAAACCCCGGTATACCGGGGTTTTTTATTGTGTTTAACCGCAGAGAACGGGAGAAAGCAGGGCCCTGTGGGCAGAGGTTTAACCGCGAAGACGCGATGGCGCTAGGAAACGCTAGGATTCTCCTTTGTGTTCTTAGTGTCTTTGTGGGAAACAAATCCGCTTCTCACCCCAACTCCAGCTTCAGAAACTGTGCCGTATAACTTTCCCTGTTCTTCACCAGCTCTTCCGGACTTCCTTCGAAGAGAATTCTTCCGCCGCCATCACCGCCTTCGGGGCCGAGGTCAATGATATGATCGGCTACTTTGATCACATCCAGGTTATGTTCAATTACCAATACGGTATTCCCGCGGTCCACCAGTTTATTCAATACATCCAGCAGGTGCTGGATATCTTCAAAATGCAGGCCGGTGGTTGGTTCATCCAGGATATAAAAAGTTTTACCCGTATCCTTTTTTGATAACTCGGTTGATAATTTCACCCGCTGCGCTTCTCCGCCACTGAGGGTTACAGCCGATTGCCCGAGGGTGATATAGCCCAACCCCACTTCTTCCAGCACTTTGATCTTGCGATAGAGATAAGGCACGGGCTGAAAAAATTCAACGGCTTCTTCCACTGTCATCTCCAGTACATCTGCAATGGATTTTCCTTTGTAACGGATCTCCAGGGTTTCGCGGTTATATCTTTTGCCATTGCATTTTTCACAATGCACATAAACATCGGGCAGAAAATTCATTTCAATCACCCGCATCCCTCCTCCTTCACAGACATCACAGCGGCCGGTTTTTACATTGAATGAAAAACGACCGGCATTGTATCCCCTGATCTTTGCTTCAGGGATCGATGCAAATAAAGTCCTGATCTCTGTAAAAAATCCGCAATAAGTAGCCGGGTTGCTGCGGGGCGTCCGGCCAATAGGCGACTGATCAATTTCAATCACCTTATCAATATGCTCCAATCCTTTGATGGATTGAAAGGCCAAAGGATTGGCTTTAGAATCATACGCATGTTTGGACAAAATCGGATACAAAGTTTCATTGATCAAGGTGGATTTACCACTGCCACTGACCCCGGTCACGCCGATGAATTTCCCCAACGGAAATTTTACATCCACTTTCCGGAGATTATTTCCTCCCGCCCCTTTCAACTCCAGAAATTTTCCATTCCCTTTTCGTCTTTCTTTGGGTACCGCAATCCGGTGATGACCATTCAGGTAACCGGCCGTTAATGTATCCAGACTCAGGATCGAAGCCGGATCACCCTGCGCCACAATCCTGCCTCCGTGAAAACCAGCTTTAGGCCCGATATCAATCAGGTGATCCGCCGCCAGCATTATGTCTTTATCGTGTTCCACCACCAGCACACTGTTGCCAATATCTCTTAAATTTTTCAATGCATCGATCAGCCGGTGATTATCCCGCTGATGCAAACCAATGGATGGTTCATCGAGGATATAGGTGATGCCCTGTAATTGCGAGCCGATCTGCGTGGCTAATCTGATCCGTTGCGATTCACCACCACTTAATGATTTGGACGGACGAAACAAAGTGAGATAGGTCAATCCCACATCCAATAAAAATTGCAGGCGTTCCCTGATTTCTTTTAATACATCCTTGGCGATGGTCTTCTGTTTATTCTCCAGCATCAGTTCAATCCCGTCGAACCAGGCCGCCAGGTTATCGAGATTCATTTGACAGAGCTCAGCAATATTTCTTCCATTCACCCGGAACCAGAGACTTTCTTTTTTCAGTCTTTGTCCGTTACAGGAATGACAGGTCGCCAGCTGCATATATTTCTCCACCCATTCCCTCAGGAAGTCGGTACTGTTCGGAGAAATAAACCAACGCTTGAGCATGGGGATGATGCCTTCGTAACTGCCGGTATATTCAGTGGGTATTGCCCCCTCCTCATCATCAACAGTAAGCGTTGCACTGATTCCTTTATCACCATATAATAACAAATCAAGTTGGGCCTTGCTGAGATCTTTTACCGGTTTATCCAGACCGATCTTATGCCGGCGTGAAAATTCAATCACTTGTTGAAACACACTGGCATCTCTTTCTTCTCCCAGCGGCGCAATCCCGCCTTCTTTAACGGAAAGAGAGGGATCAGGCAATACCAGGTCCATGCTGATGGTATATACATTACCCAGTCCTTTACAAACCGGACAGGCACCATAAGGAGAGTTAAAAGAAAAAGCATTGGGAGAAGGTTCTTCGTAACTGATACCGGTATCCTCACACATCAGCAGTTTGGAATATTGTACAAACTGTTTCTCTTCTACCTGCAGGAACATCAGGTCCTTTCCCAGTTTTAATGTTTGTTGTACACTCTGACTGAGTCTGGCCTGCAGATCAGCGGTCACCTGCAATCTGTCCACCACCAGTTCAATATCATGGATGGCATATCGGTCCACCTGCATTTTGGGAACCAGGTCCTTGATCTCGCCGTCCACTCTTACTTTCAAAAATCCTTTCTTTCTTAAATCTTCAAAGAGTTCCCGGTAATGGCCCTTTCTTCCGCGGACCATGGGAGCCAGCAGGGCGATTTTCTTTCCCTTGTATTTCTGAAAAATATTGGCGACAATTTCTTCCTCACTCCATTTCACCATTTTCTTTCCGGTATTATAGGAGTAGGCTTCCCCGATACGGGCATAGAGCAGTCGGACGAAATCATAGATCTCGGTCACGGTACCCACGGTGGAGCGGGGATTTTTATTGGTGGTTTTTTGTTCAATGGAGATGACGGGTGACAAACCGGTGATCTTGTCTACATCCGGTCTTTCCATATCCCCGATAAACTGCCGGGCATAGGCCCCGAAAGTTTCCATATAGCGGCGTTGCCCTTCGGCATAGATGGTATCAAAGGCAAGGGAAGATTTTCCGCTGCCGCTGATGCCGGTGATCACGACTAACTGGTTTCGGGGGATGGCAATATCAATATTCTTGAGATTATGCACCCTGGCGCCAAATACTTCGATCGATTCTTTGTCTGCGGGAATAACAACCGCCTCTTTTTTACTGCTCTTTGCCATAAATTCTGCGACGAAGATACTGATTCGCAGAATGGTAGAGCAGCGGATTCTGAATAAGGCCAGTGCATAGGAAATGAAGGGCTTCCCGCTATTTATCCACAAAAATTCATTCTGGCACAGTATTTCGAACTGATGCCGGGAGTACCAATTCATTCATTTAAAAATCGAATTATGAAAAAAACCATTGGATCAGTGGGTGTGATAGTATTGTCTTTCTGCAGCCTGACTGTCTTTTCACAGCAAACATGGGAGGCCCGGAATAATGCAACAGTAGATTCCATTTCAGCCAAATACAAGGATAAAATCCTGCCGGCACCAGTTGCCAAAACAACCAGCAGCATCTTCCCCGTGCTGGGTGTATATGAAACCAGTACGAATCCCGAAGCGGGCAAGCTGCTGATTACATCCGACGAATCAAACAAAGGAATTATCTGGGTAGAAGGTTTGCCACAGGGAAGGGTAAAGGCCCTGCTCACCCGTTCACCGGCTACTTATAAAATCCCTGCCCAGCAAAACGCAGAAGGCAAGGCAGTAGCGGAAGGCACATTAATTTATGATAAGGAACTAAACACGCTCAGCATTTGCATCGGCAAGGCCTATAACAGCCTGGATCCGGCCGTGGCATTCACTGCTCCTGTTGTTACAGAAGAAGCAGTCGTGACTAAAAAAACAAAGACAAAAACTAAAAAGCCCGTTGCCCCAAAGCCCTGGGTATATACCGGCACCAAGGTAATTCAGGAAACAGCGGTCATCAATTGATTTCGTAACAGGGACGGTTCGATATAAGAGGCTGGCTCAGTAGAGATGGAACTATTGAGGCAGCTTCTTTTGTTATTAAGGTTGCGGTTAATATATGGAGCGGATTAGGAATAGTCCGGAAGACCGGAAGACCGAAAGAAAGTATCTCTTAAGCTAAGCCGTCCCGCTTAGTCTTTGCGTTTCCTAGCGCCTTGGCGTCTTAGCGGTTAAATCTCTGCGAGAACTCTGCTTCCTCCCGTTCTCCGCGGTGAACAACCCCATGATTAGAATCATCACCCCCCTCCCCTCAAATCAATGAATATAATATCATATCAGTCTTTCTTAGGAGTCAGTTGCCACTCCAATGGACCAACCCCACACATACCCCACTGCCATCTCTTTCAGAAAGGCACATGATCAGCTCCTGTTTCATCTCGCCTACCCTACGGGCAAACAAGAATCAGAAGAAGCAAAACTTTCCATCTCTCAATTCTCACAACAAAAAATAAAAAATCCTTATTCCAAACATACTGCGGGACTTCCAGGCTCGGTCATTACCGGTTCATTCAGTTATGCCCTGGTCAGTTGGTTAAACAAACGCTTTCCTCAAGATATAGAAATAGAGAGCAGCGCTGCCGATGCAGAATTGGTCAGGCTCTTATTCAGACAAATCCTCCCCCGCTGTGAATACGATACAATTTCAGCTGAAGAGTTGGACTTGTTGAAAAGAATTGAATTGCTGAAAGGAAAATCTCCCGGTTCGATGCTGAACTGGTTACTGGAACAGATAGCGGCAGCGGATATGACCGAACAGGCAAAAGAAACCCTTTTTCATTCCTTACAAATATTTATCTGTTGTACTATTACAGATCCGGGACTGAATGTATCTATGTTAAAAGGTCCCGTTTCCCAATCAGGATTTCACCGGGTAATAAAAAAGCAAGTCAGTATCAAGAGCACTTCCCGAAAAAAATTACCGTCTCCCAAACAATTATCTCTTCCCGAAAAACAAAACCTGATTGATACCGCCAGGGCCACCTTGTTTTTTTTGTACCGGGAAACCGAACCCTTTACCTATGCCGATCCCAATGAGCTGGTTTATTTTGAACTGGAAAAAGGATTGGGTATTGCCCTCTATGGCATGATCCCTGAAAGAAGACAATCCATTGAATCTTATATCGGTTACCTCGCTTTCAGCAATGGCATTCCGGTGGCTTACGGAGGTGGATGGTTATTTGGAAAAAGATCGCAGTTTGGAATTAATATACTGCCCGCATTCCGGGGTGGCGCCTCTGCTTTATTACTGGCGCAATTGATCCGGGTCTATCATCAATATTACGGTGCGGAAAAATTCGTGGTGAAGCCTTATCAGTTTGGCTTTCAGAATCCGGAAGCCATTCGTACGGGAGCTTTCTGGTTTTATTATAAAGCTGGTTTCCGGCCTGAGTTGCCGGTGATTGATCAGCTGGCGAAAAATGAATGGGAAAAGATAAAAAAGGATCGCAGTTATAGGACAGATGTAAAAACATTAAGGGTCTTTACCAAATCAGCCATTTATCTTGATCTTCATAAAGATGCTTTTCCGGATTTTGATGCGGCTGTTATTAGCAGGAAGATTACGGAGGGCATTCAGGAAAATTTTCATGGAGATCGGAATAAGGCTGTTTTGCAATCAGTGGCATATTTAAAAAAGCAGTGCCGGGGGATTCCATTTAAGGTATCAAACAGCATCATACAAAAAGTTTTCGAAGAATGGAGTTTGGTGGCGATGATGGCATTGGATATGAATATATGGACGAGGAAGGAGAAAGAAGAATTTATTGAACTGATTAAATTGAAGGCCGAGCGGGGGGAGAGAAAGTTTATTCTTAGGTTCGGAGGGTTTAGAGGGTTAACCGCAGAGAACGGGAGAAAGCAGAGGTGGCGCAGAGATGTTTAACCGCGAAGGCGCGAGGGCGCGAGGAAACGCTAAGATTATCACCGCGGAGAACGGGAGAAAGCAGAGGTGGCGCAGAGATGTTTAACCGCGAAGGCGCGAGGGCGCGAGGAAACGCTAAGATTATCACCGCGGAGAAAGGGAGAAGGCAGAGGTGGCGCAGAGATGTTTAACCGCAATGACGCCAAGGCGCGAAGGAACGCGAAGAGTCTTTCGGACTTCCGGACTTTCCGTCCCGATAGCTATCGGGATCCCAACTCCTCTAAAACAAACAACCGTTATCCACTTTTCAATTTCCTTTGAAATAATCTCCACTCTCCTTATCTTTGCACCAGTTCTTTAAAAATAACTGATGAACAGCTGAAATTTTCAGCTTCCATCAAAAGATGCTTATCAAGAAAGGCTGAGGGTTATGGCCCGATGACGCCTTGACAACCTCTTCCCCCACGGGAAAAAGGTGCCAATTCCATCTCTGACAAATTTGTCAGAGGCAGATAAGTCAGATCCAACGCTTACATATTGTACCAACAACATATTAAAAGCCCATCTGACTAGTCGGTGGGCTTTATTATTTCCAGCCGTCGCTAAAGCTATGGCTGGCGAAGCCGCATAGCCTTGGCGAAGGCGGACCGCAAGTCTTCACCACCAGCTTACTTTCATCGCTACTGCCTCTGTTCTTATTTGGTTTGATTGCCCAGCTTTCGCTAAAGCTACGGCTGGCGAGGTCCTCTCCTGATCAGCATCCCTTTTAACCCTGTTTACTGTAAACCAGTAAACCCACTAAAACATGAAACAAACAGTCATTCGCCCATGACAGCCTTAACAGTTTATTACCGAAAAGACCCGCAACAAATTTTGGGGGTAAGCAATTACCCGGCTAAATTTGTAGAGTATTCAAATGAACAACAGCGCAAACCATACGATTTCATTACTGGCCATGCCAGTCTGTATTTGTTGCTGTTGTTGTATGCCATAAAGCATACCATCAATTCTACCCCGGGGTTATCCGCCCGTTTTTACCGCTGCCATTTCTAAATAAAGTATTTATCAACTTAAACTCTTAACCATGAGTAAGAAACTTCATTTCGACACCCTCCAGCTCCATGCCGGACAACAAATTGATCCAACCACTAAATCAAGAGCGGTTCCGATCTACCAAACCACTTCCTATGGTTTTAATAATGCAGCGCATGCGGCCAATCTTTTTGGCCTCAAAGAATTCGGCAATATCTATACCCGGATCATGAACCCCACCACCGATGTGTTTGAACAACGCATCGCTGCCCTCGAGGGCGGTGTGGCGGCACTGGCCACCGGTTCCGGACAAGCAGCCCAGTTCCTGGCCCTGAATAATATCCTGCAGGCCGGAGATAATTTTGTCAGCACTACTTTTTTATACGGCGGCACGCATAACCAGTTCAAAGTAGCTTTTAAAAGACTGGGTATCGAAGCCCGTTTTGCCGATGGTGATGATGCCGAGAGTTTTGTAAAACATATCGACAAAAACACCAAGGCGATTTACCTTGAAACCATCGGTAACCCGCGCCTTAATATTCCCGACTTTGAAAAATTTGCGGCCCTCGCCAAAGAATATGACCTGCCCCTTATAGTAGACAATACTTTTGGTGCCGGTGGTTATTTGTTCCGTCCGCTGGAACATGGGGCCAATATTGTTGTGGAGTCTGCTACCAAATGGATCGGCGGACATGGTACCAGCATCGGCGGTGTGATTGTTGACGGTGGTAATTATAACTGGGGCAATGGAAAATTCCCGCAGTTCACTGAACCATCAGAAGGCTATCATGGTCTCAAATTCTGGGACATCTTCGGAGAAGGCAATCCACTGGGTTTACCCAATATTGCATTTGCGATCCGCGCCCGGGTAGAAGGACTTCGTGATTTTGGTGCTTCGCAAAGTCCTTTCAATTCCTTTTTGTTAATACAGGGATTGGAAACACTGAGCTTAAGAGTACAGCGTCATGTGGACAATGCACTGGCCCTGGCCCAATGGCTGGAACAACATCCGCTGGTGGACTTTGTACAATATCCCGGACTGGCATCCAGTCCATACAATGGCCTCGCCAAAAAATACCTGACCAATGGTTTTGGTGGTGTACTCAATTTCGGTGTCAAGGGTTCTAAAGAAAATGCCAGTCAGTTTATTGATTCATTGAAACTGGTGAGTCACCTGGCCAATGTTGGTGATGCCAAGACCCTGGCCATTCATCCCGCATCCACCACCCACGAACAATTAAGTGCCGAAGAACAAAAAGCAGCCGGTGTATTACCCAACCAGGTCCGTATCAGTGTGGGCATTGAACATATCGAAGATATCAAGGCAGATTTTGAACAGGCATTTAATAAAGTATTTGCAAAAGAAGCAGTGGCATAATATGGCAGCGATATTTCAATACAATCAACCCATTACCCTGGAAACCGGGACCACCCTGCCCGGACTACAGCTGGCCTATACCATTCATGGAAAGATGAATGAAGCAAAGGACAATGTAGTCTGGGTATTCCATGCCCTTACGGCCAACAGCGATCCGGCGGAATGGTGGGCCGGACTGGTAGGTGATGGCAAATTATTTGACCCGGCAAATTATTGTATCATTTGTGTGAATACACCGGGCAGTTGTTATGGCAGCACTGGTCCGCTGGATATCAATCCTGCAACGGGTAGTTCCTGGTATCATGATTTCCCTTATTTCACGACGCGGGATATGATTCGTTCTTACCAGTTACTAAAAAATGAATTAGGGATTGAGCGCATTCATATCGGTATGGGTGGTTCGTTGGGCGGACAACAATTATTGGAATGGGCCGTGGAAGAACCGGAGCTGTTTGAACATATCATTCCCATTGCCACCAACGCTTATCATTCTCCCTGGGGTATTGCCTTTAATGCCTCCCAGCGTTTTTGTATTGAGAACGACAGCAGCTGGCTGCAGAAGGATCCAAAGGCCGGCATCAATGGCATGAAGACGGCCCGCAGTTTTGCCCTGCTCTCCTACCGGCATTATGAAACTTATTTAAAGGATCAGTCGGAAACGGATCTGGAAAAAACCCAGGACTTCCGCAGTGAAAGTTACCAGCGTTACCAGGGTGAAAAACTGGCAGCCCGTTTCAATGCCTTTAGTTATTATACGCTCAGTCGCTCGATGGATTCCCATAATGTGGGCCGCGGGCGTGATTCGGTGGCAGCGGCATTGGGATTGATCAAGGCCCGGACCTTATCCATCGGTATCACCACGGATACATTATTTCCATTACGGGAACAGCTATACCTGGCCGATGCCATACCGGGTGCGGTATTCAAAGCCATTCATTCTCCTTATGGACATGATGGCTTCCTGCTGGAATTTGAAGCCATCCGGCAAATCATTCAGGACTGGCTGGATCAAAAGGAAAGTGAGGCCGGAACATTCAGAGAAAAATTATCAAACTTCAATTTATTCTTATAGTTATGCATCAGCAATTAAACATTGGTTTATTCGGATTTGGCGTGGTCGGTGAAGGACTGTACAAGGTATTACAGCAAACCCCTTCCTTAAAAGCAGAGATAAAGAAAGTATGTATCAAAAATCCGGGTAAGAAAAGAAATGCACCGGAATCTTTATTCACCACAAATAAAGATGAATTACTCAACGATCCAACGATCAATGTGATCGTGGAAGTGATTGATGATGCTGATGCGGCTTTTGAGATTGTCTCCACCGCCCTGCGCAATGGCAAACAGGTGGTGAGTGCCAGTAAAAAAATGATTGCTGAGCACCTGCCGGCCCTGCTGGAATTACAAAACACAACGGGACAATCTCTTTTGTATGAAGCAGCTGCCTGTGCTTCCATCCCTGTGATCCGCAACCTGGAAGAATATTATGACAATGACCTCCTGCATTCCATCAAGGCCATAGTGAATGGTTCCACCAATTTCATCCTCACCAAAATATTTGAAGAGGGACTTGATTTCAAACAGGCCTTGCTCCTGGCCCAGCAGGCCGGTTTTGCGGAAAGCAATCCCAAACTGGATGTGGAAGGATATGATGCGGTAAACAAGTGGACCTTCCTGCTCACCCATGCTTATGGCATTACCTCGGGTCCGAATGAGATTCTTTTCAATGGTATCCAGAATATCCATGCCACGGATGCTACGGTTGCTTCCGGTAAAAAACAGGAGATCAAACTGGTGGCGCAGGCACAGAAATTACTGAATGGAAAAGTGGCAGCTTTTGTCCTCCCCCAGTTTATCAAACAGGAAGACCACCTGGCCTTTGTTAAAAATGAATACAATGGCGTGGTCATTGAAAGCGGCTTCTCCGACAAACAATTCTTTTATGGCAAGGGAGCCGGCAGTTTCCCTACCGCATCCGCTGTACTCAGTGATATCTCCGCCCTGCGTTATGGTTATAAATACGAATACAAAAAACTCTATCATCACCAGCCGCATTCCCTCAGTCAGGATATTTTCCTAAGGGTCTATATCAGCTTTGATGATATCGCCCTTGTTCCCAAGGAAGAATTTGAGTGGATTGAAGAATGGCATGCCAATGAAGACCGGAAATACTTGGTCGGTGTGATTGCCTTCAGCAAATTAAAAAACAGCAACTGGTGGAAAGAGAACAATAATTCCCTGATCCTTACTCCTGATCCGGTGATTGAAGAAACGGAGACAAGGAAGTTGAAGAAGAGGAGTTTGGAGTTGGCGGGGATTGGGTGAGAATGGAAAATTTAAAATGGATAATTGAAAACGGGACTGGCGGAGTGAGTTCAGCGATTGGGGAGTGGCTCTAAAAATCAAAAAACTCTAATTTAGAGCGGTCCTAAAAAAGGGGGAGCTTATAAAGTCATATCTGGTTGATTTAATTCTGAAGTTCGCCTAAAAAAAGGACTTGCCCTATTTTTCATCCCTGGCAACCCACACACAATATTTTAAGCCCATCCAAAATCACAAAACTGCGGACTTTCCAAAAAGGCCCGGTAAGCCAGCGTCATCCACGAATTCCTGTTTGCCCGGAATTGATCCTGGTGTTCATTTGCCAACCAGGCAACCAAACCATCGCGACCACCAGCCCGGAACACGGACCTGAATGTGCCCACCCTACGGGTATTAATTTCCTTTGCGGCCTGCGTACCATACCGCACTGGTAATTCCAGCATATTGAATTGATGTTCGATCCTGGCTGGAATGGTGGCATTCTCGAAATCGTCAAATCTGACCCAATACCGCACATTTGGCCAGCCTCTCAAGAAAATTACTTCCGATGCCAGCCATTGATACTCCGAATAGTCTTCAAAATAAGGATGGATAAGATTGTCAGGTTGCGTTAGAGGAACAAAAGCATCCTTTATATAATTACACCGGTGACAAGAAGGAACTAAATTCTTAGGATAAATTACATACTCAGCGTAATGGCTGTGAGGTAATAAGTGATCCAGCTCAGTAGCGTCACCATAGGAACAGTAACAGCATCCCCTGAGCAATCCCGCTGAAAGTATATCATCATAAACGGTTCGGGCTCGGAGACCTTTATTGAGCAACTTCTGTTCGTACAAATTTCTGTAGTCATCGAGGTCTAATGGTCCCACATCTGTTGCAGCCATAGGTACGATCTCATGCCCCGCATGTTCATTCATCTTCCGGTCGTACAGTTGACAAAGTCCTGTAAGGTCTCCCATCTTTAGATTGAATAAATCCTGTCGCCTGCGCTGGGTATCCTCGATACACCAGGTGTAGGCGTTTGCGAAACTATATGAAGGAACTTGACAACTATGCATCGCCGGTCCTCCTTGAAGCTATGATGGCCAGTGCGATCGCTTTTGCTTCTGAACCGATCCTGTCGCTAAAGGACTGCAACAGGCTATCATAATCAAAATTGTGTGATTGAAGATGGTCATTTATAGTTATATAAAATCCACTTTCCTCCAGTTCGAGCCTGAATACATCCCGTGTTAAGATATCGATGTTCTCACCATAGGTCTCAAATTCAGGACGGGATAAAGTATAGGTCGAACCAACCCGATTGATCTTTGTAGTGCATATTTTCGGTACTTCCTGTAGCACAACTGGGGAATGTGTTGCGATCAGAACAACAGCATTACGCTGTATTGCAAGAACAGATAATGCTTTTACGAAGGAGGATAACAATGGAGGATGCAGATGATTTTCAGGCTCGTCAATCAATACAAGTGTTTTTTCATCCATCAATTGAACTAACCTTGTGATTGTAAGAAGAATAATACGGTGCCCCGAACTTAAATTATTATATACACTCTCAATATACTCGATTGCGATACTCTCGTAGTCAAGCTCATTAAGTTTGTATTCTTTAAAAATGGGATCAGAACAAAGTATAGTAACGGCTTCGATCCACCGTTTTCGACGGTTTGAATTGATACAGGTTTTAAATGACTCGACAAATTCTCTGGCCAACTCTGTTGTCGTCTTGAAAGTTGTATTATCCTTTTGCTTAAGACCAATATAATCACATCGAACACTATCCTTGTCACTTAAATTCCGGTTGGGTTGAAAATTATCAAAGGCACTCCAGACAACAACGATGAGGTTTGTAAAGCGCTCTCCGTCCCCAATTGCAATCTTAAAATCCTGGAAAATAGCACCGAATTCGATCGTACCGGGCATACTTATTTGACTCGGCTTGACTGCTTTTGTGATACAATCCATGATTCCGGACACAATTCTTGTTTTGCCAACTCCGTTCCTTCCAATGAGTGCATGTATATTGGTAGGGGGTAACGAGTCCGGTGTAACGTCGACCTCTATGGAGGTTTCGGGATTATTATTCAGGAGAAATCGAAAACGGAAAGGTGTAAGGATCGCGTGGCCTTTAAGGATACTTGGATAAAGCGTACCTATCGTACTGTCAGATGTGTCCCTGAGCAAAGATAATCGCATTGCACGCTCATTAGAGAATTCAGTAAAAATCGCAGGATTGAATATGCAATCCCTCAAAGACCTGAGAATATTCAGTCTAATATCTTCAGGCAAATTCATCATCTCTTCATAATACTCCTGGCTGTTGCCAAGTGAACAGTAGGATTCATCCAATTCTGTGAATTGGGGAGGCAGTTGAGTATAGCCCCGCTCTTGCCCCCTCTGCATTACCTTGATGCCGCTTAGATTTCGAATCTTGCCTTCAGCATCTTTATAGATAATTTCAAATGTAGTCTTGAAACTAAAATCGTCCCATGTATTCGGAATAAGATAACAGTTATTATCTACCAGGTTATACTCATACTCCTGAACGACGAATTGAATGCCTCTTTGAACTGATTTAGCCATTTTCTTTAAAACGTTTTATTAACCTGTTCGACTATCCCCTTATGATGATAAGGAACAAGGTCCGATTCCTTGAATTCTCCCGGCGCCCGGTCATACTGATGTACATAGTACCGCAATCCTTTTTCATCGTTTTGAAAAGTTTCGCGGATTTTATGAATTGCAGGTTGACCTTCTAAGGTTTCTTCAACTTGATCGAATGGACCATCCTTAAAAATTGCTTTTGTATTCATTTCTTTTCAATTTCTTATAAAGATAATTCAGCAGGCTTATTTATTTTAAGTCCCTGGGAAAGTAGACCTGCCATTTTTTATCGAATTCAGGAGAATTCATTTCATAGTCCAGATAGAACTTTGTTTTATCGTAATTCATATCAAGCCTGGTTAAGGCCTTACCCCTATAACCCGCTTTCTCCAGGTAGAATCCAATTGCCTGGTGGTATGGATAAGCGAAGTTTATTTCATTTAGGTATTCAATTAAAGTTGGAACAGAAATTTGGCCTTTAGCAGTTCTGTAGATATCTAGAACAGTCTGTGCACCTCCTGCATAAAAGGGGCGCACTACTGCATCGAGGAGAGTTCTTTCCGGATCAGTTACAGTGACTTCATCTTTTTTTATGACACCAAGTTGCCTGGTAAACTTGCCGCCAAGCAATATACATTTGTCATTTCCGATTGTATATACCGAGCCTGAGCGACGAGCCTTGCCTTTAAATGCGGACGCAATCGCATCTGGATCCGTTACCATTGGCAGGTCCAGCTTTTCTGACCCCTCCGAGGTTACGTATAAAATTTCGGGTTTCGTTTTCACAAATCCGTGAATATATGCCGCTGATAAATGGGAGAGATAGCACCTGGGCTTTAGAGTTAGTGCGAGTTCATAAGTGGATGGCTTGTATCCCGCCCGTACATAACGGTTAATTATCTTTTCATTCTTATCGATAAATGTGATAGCTGTGATGATTCTCTGAACTATCAACCAGTCCAGGTACTCCGAAGGTTCTGCATCCAGAGGTGTACGTACGGCTTTCGCAAAATCAGCTATCATTACATGCAGTTCTTCCGTTGTGTAAACTTTAGCTTTGATCTTGGTGAAATAAGTCGAAATTTTCTTGGAGAGTGGGACCTTCGAAATCATGAGGTGCTAGCATCAACCAATGGATATATCCATTGGTTGATGCTAAGTTAAAGTTTTTATAGCGAAAAGATCTGAGTCCCTGCACTTCTATTACCCACAATATATCCGCATATTTTAGGAGAATTTCGGTCTCTCGCTTTCGTCTCTTTCGGAATCCCGGTCCTGCCGGGTTTCCGGCGCCGCCTGCAGTTGCAGAGAATCGGCAGGCAGTTGCGGAGAATCGGCGCCGTAGGCCGCGATAGTGGCGCCGGTATATAAATGTATGATTATTAGTTAATTATATACCGGTTCAGAAACCCCGGCCTGCCGCGGCGCCCGCTTTCGGAGAATTCGGCACGCCGGTAGCACCATTACGGAGAATCGCCGGCGCCGGATAATCCGGCCTGCGGCGCCTGGTTTTTCCGAAGAATTCGGCACCAGTAGCGAATCCTGCGATATCAGCGAAATATCTTCCGGTGCCGACAAAAGCGCAATACAGAGAAACATATCCAAATACGGGGAATCAACTTTCCTCGGCACCATGCTTTTCCCTCAAGACTTTGATCACGGCATCAGATAAAGCATCCCCACTAAGCGTATCAAAGGGTATCTTAATCCTGTACCGAGTTGCTCGACTGGACCCTTCGGTATCAACGATGTGATCTTCCCACAATTTTGAAATAAGATACTTCAGTTGATTGCGGTTTAAGGATCCTGCAAGCGCTTGCTCGATCTCAGCGATCTTTAAAGTACTGCCTTGAAGCACGGTCAGGAATTGCTCAACTTCCCTTGTAATATATCTTTTGCCAATCCGCTGTTCCTTAGATGCCAGTTGAGAATAAGAATCAGGAAGCACATACCGCAAAGTATTTCCGCCCGCTCTTACGATCAGCTTTTGCTTTTCCAGAGTAGCAATCAGTTCGGATTTTACTTGTGCGGAAAGACCTTGCTTAACCTTGTACAGTGCGATTATCTGTTCAGCGCCGAGTAATTCCTCCGGTTTCCTCCTTTTTTGTACCTCAGTGATGAAAATATGAAAAGCTTTGTCCTCAACAATACCGGACAACTTCAGCGAAACCTGGAACATATCTGAATCCTGGTAAGACGGCATGGGTTTACCTTCTGCAAGGGTGTAAGCATATATCTTATCGACGCCCTGGCCCGATCGTTCAACCAGCCCGGTCTTCTCCAGCACTTCGGCCATTAGACGACTTCGTGGAGTGCTACTCACCGTCAGCAGATTCTCTATCGTGACACCTTTTGGAAAACCGCCGGGATTATTAATAATCATTTCGCGGGGGTACTGCTTGATCACCACTTCGCTCGTGACGCTATAGTCACGGTGCGCGATCGCATTCAAAAGTGCCTCGCGGATCACCTCTTCGTTAAAGGCCATCAGGTCACTGATAAATGCGCCTTCACGGATTGGTATCCTTCCATTTTTTTCATTAATGAACTTCCAGATGTAGCCAATACCAATAAACAAGGGGAGGCAAATATTCTCGCGGAAATCATGTGTGATTTGACCTTCTGCAAATCGAAATTCCCAAGTGACAGAGGCTTGTGGTAAATAATGTTGAATAGCTTTTCTTTTTCCCAGGAGGATCAGGGCTGCATAGGTTAGACGACCATTGGACAAGAGTTTCAGATCACTTAGGACTTGCTCCGTTCCTTTACTTTGAAAAGAAGGATTACCTTGCTTGATACTATACCTTTCCTTCATCTTTTCAATAGCTCCCTGGTCAAGATCGCCTAGAGTCAGTCCCTCACAGAATTTCGCTGAAAAATCAGGTTCCTGCTCCTGTAATATTTTAAAAAGTTGTTCGTCGCTCATCGGGTGCAGGTCCTCACCAACTCTCATCAACGGAACATCCTGGAACTTCAGCGCTTTACCGACTGGTCGTGAGGGAACGTGTATAACAAGCACCCTGTTTGTACCTTCAAAAAGAACTTCGGTTGTCACACGTACTTGCAGATCGCGGTATATATCTTCGGTCAATTTACCTTCAGCGCCATCCCATGCTCCTGAACCCACGATCTGGTGAAGGCCGGATTTATTTTCCTTTACACCTAGTATCAGCTTACCCCCATTCTCATTGGCCAATGCCACAATATAACCCAAAACGCTTTTTCTCCCGCTATTATAGCTATACTGTGATTGAGCTTCCTTGAATTCAACCTTATCTTCCGATTCCTTCGATTTTTTTACTTGGTCAATGGTCATAAGTTCCTCCTTAAGAATTAGTAAGTGCAAAGATACCCCTCTTATACGGCCTCGTGGTAAACTGCTTCCCCGTCCATATACAAGACAAAATTTGAAGCTTTTCCCTTCTTCACATCATCGCCAGTGGCGATGTCAACAAAACATCCATAAGTATAATTAAGGTGGCCACTTGTAGCAGCGGTCAGTTTTAATCGGTCCCAGACCCTGTCATGCTGATTGATATTAGTTGTCTTCTTGACCTCAATAATTAAAAAATTATGTACTCCTGATGTTAGATCATGAAGAATGTAATCAGGGAGCATCCTCTTTACGATCACCTCCTGGTCAGGAGCTGACTTTTTGGGAATTTTGTTTTTTGGTAGTTCACTCCTGAGGAATTCGCCAGCTTTTCTCACCATTTCATTATCACTATGCATCAGGTCGTAATTATGATTGATATCATTGGGAAAATCGTGAAAGAACTCATACAGAAATGGCTTCAACGCATCCACAATGGCATCTTCATGCGGATCCTGGCGGATCAGGGTAGCCTGGGCTAGAGAAAACGCTCGCAGCATATTGCGAATCCTGTCGATCAGATCCCCGGGTTCTAAAAAATACTCCATCACTTTATTTTACATGTTGTGTATAATGCATTGCCAGAGTCGGCTGATAGTTCGTTTTCAAGTATTCCGCTACCGCCTTTCGAGCTGGTTCTATTGAAAATATCCTATTCATGTAAGCAGTCGTTGGATATTGAATGATCCAGAGGGGCTCAAATCTATTGTAGTCAAAGCCGCTCATATCCGTCAGCCAGTCATAATAATCCGAATAACCTTTTACCTTTTCACGTAGCGATTCGGGTATATCAATGTTATGAGTAAACAGGAGATTTATTACCTCATTTACCCCCCTCAATAGTATCTCACCTTCCAGGAATGAATTTCTGCTTCTGACAGGTTTTTCAAAGGCATCGATATAGGGCTGGATAAATTCGTGCGGCTGGATGATGCCAAAAAGGGAAACCTTGTATAACAGGTCAAAATCAGGTTTCTCTCGCAGCTTTGTTTCTATCAACCTTTGTAGCTCACCCTGTAATTCCGGGGATAGTATCCTGTATAAACTAAAGATATCGCCTTTATGCCTCTCTTTACATTTTGAACATATTTCAAGGAACAAGGGAACCAGAATGTCATACTCGTCTTTGGTAGTTACAAGGGGTATCTTTCGCTTTATGGAAATCGAACCAAATGCCTGGAAGATAGTGTCATGATGCAAACCAGGGTTATTGATACAAATCCAGAACATTTCTATTAATTCCTTTTGACCAATTTGCTTATTCCTCGCTTTCAGGAATATCGCGAAATTGTTGACATCAAGTCGTTCGCGAACATGCATTCTCGATAAATGTAGCGGAAGGGATTTCCATATATTCCTGATCAGTTTAGCATCGGTCTGAACCAAACTCACCAGCAAGAGAAGATTCCAGGTGATCCTGTAAAACTCGATGGACATATATGTATGCTCAACTTTGAGGAGTCTGTCCAGCGTATCACTGGTTGTAGAGAAATGCGACATTACCATCTTCTCGAATGCACCATCGGTCTTTTTGTATGCAATTTCTTTTGTGACATATCGGTTGTACCACAATAAAATTTCTTTTGATTGTCCGAACATACTCATCACTTCAAGATGAAAACCATCAAAGTATTCGATCCTTCTTGATTGATACTTATTCAGGCTGTATGCAAAGAATACCCCTTTGATAAAAGCGGAACAGGTCTTTTGAAAATCGCTATAGCGGGTATAAGCCAATGCATTCACTAAGGTGTACCGTTCGAAAACAGCAAAATGATTGAGCAGCAGGTCATAGTTATTGTTGTTGGCATAACTTGGTCTGAGCTGGGACTCGAAATGTGTTTGGATATCATTTAGATCTTTGTTTATTCTCTTGCCGTGGTACTCCATATCGTCGGCATTCTTGACAAAACGGGCTATCGACTCATCAATCCGGGTACTCCGGGCAAATCCAAAGTACTCCTTATCAATATCCAGTCCTTCAATCTCTCGACCACCCTTTGCAGTATCTTCTATACCTCGTAGCGTTAAGAAGTTAGATACCGCTTTTAAATTATGTAATAAGATGAAGATCCCAATTTTATTTTTGTCTTTTTGCGATCGCTTATACAGCTCGAAATAAACATTAAAAGATTTTGCATAAAATCCTAGCTGAAATAACAAATGAGCACGGTATGGTGAAATAACTTTACTGTCGATGACGTCTGTGACCCGCTGCCAGTTATAACCCTCGTAATATGCCGGCGGTTTGTAAAACTTTTGCAGTTTTGGATGCTCAATATCCACTGTTTTATATTCTCCGATAAGGCTAAAGCTGAACACATAATGTCTGTTCAGGTACAGATAGATATATTCCAGCTTGGCCAGATTCTCTTTTGTATTTCGAAACTTGCGGTTACTTTTAAATCGCATGGTACTCTTGTCAACGGCAGCAAACAGTTCGAAGAGGTCCTTATTATTTGTATGTATCGTGAACCCTTCATAATAGCTGTAGTCATGATGTAGCGATTGTGTCCGGAAAGGGTATATTCGTGAGAGTATCTCCAGAGGCATAAAAGCCACCTTTGCTTCACAAAGTTTAAGAACATCATACAAGGAAAGCAGAAGATTTTTTCCTTCTTTCCGTATTACTTTAATAGCAGTTCCTGGCTTATGGTCATTCTTTACTTGCTCAAAATTCGTATTAAAATGATCTTTATATTGATGGAAGAAAAGCGAGGCAGCGGTCAGGTACACACAATCGATGCCGTCAATCTTTAGATTTGAATGAATATCTTTGCTTTTAGTTCCATTGTCTCCAAAATCGGTTCCATTGTTAGTGATTAGAATGTATTCAGAAATTCGTTTCTTCTGTAAATAGTCTATAGTTGCAAAATAGATTAAGGCGTCCTTAAGGCTCTTTGCAGCAAAATGGCAACAATCACTGCTAATTTCCCTGGACACCTTCAGCATAGTTTTGCTAAACAATGGTATCTGAATTCCATTTTCCAACAATATGTTGATCCGTAAAGCTTTTTCTTTCATTACAGCCACTAAATCTTCCATATACCCTTCATTACCGGGGGATAGTTTTCCAAATTCAAAAGCACTCTTTTCATGAGAGGAAATTGTCTGATCCCTTTTCTTTCTCCATTCCTCTATTAGAGTCTTTGGTACGAGAAGCTGGATCAGCTTGAGATTTTGAAGGGCTTCAAATTGTTCGATGAGATATTCTTCACGTCCTTTGATCAGTAAATCAAGCAGTATATTAGTATAAAGGAGCAGATACATATGGTGAATACAGAATAAATTTAATACGGTCTTTTTATCGTTCGAGTTCTATGAATTCAAGTAATGATACTTTATCAATTTCATAAACCTTATTAATCCGGCCTTTCCTTTCTCTCAAAAAAAGGTACTCATTTGTTTTTCCTATATAAACAACGCTCGTATCTGTCTCAACTTTCGTTGTATCATAAACAAACTTGACTTTAAAATCTTGCCGCCCATTTAAAACTAGAAATGCCTTATCCTTTTTATGAATTGAAACCAAACCAAGGAAAAGTACACATGCGATTATGGCGCTAATGTTGTTAATAGCTTCAAGATTTCGATTCTCCCTTTTGATCTCATCATCAAAGAACAGATACCATAGAATCGTAAAAATTATCCATATAAGAATTGGAACAGCAACCCTTTTTTCAGAAGTAAACACAGAAATAAAAAACAGTAAAATAAATGTAAAGAAAAAAATATGGTAGAAAATTCCATAAACCAATCGGATAATCTCCAACAATGTAAAGAGGAAAAGTAAAACAGGCCGCCTGACTCTTTTTTGTCGAATAATCTTCCATACTCGCTTTAGATTTCTGGCAGCCATCTTAGTGTACTCTTTAGGCTTTACCCGATTCTCGTTTTGTCGACTATGTTTGCCTTGCTCCGAAGTTAATACTCCTATAGCGGGTATAAAGAAAAATGACACAAGGATCAACAATGGAATAGTGAGTGGCAAAAAGGAGAGAATCAATTCGCCTGTGGTCAGATATGTCGAAATATTAATCCCGAATTCATTGTAATAAATGTAAATATCAAGATAGCCGACAAAAATCAAGAGGGCCGATAAAATTGCAGTATTTGAAAAGACTTTTTTCACAAATAGCTAATGGTTTACGAATTTCAAAAGTACTAATATTTTTAGCCTTTTCATATTGTTTACAGCCCTTCCCTTCCCCAAGGAGTCTCTGGCTTAATCATTGCAAATTGTAAATCTGTAACGCTCATAAAGCACCTAGTTGGATTTTGTAAACCCGACTGACTCTACCTCAAATTTCCGGAAAAAAGACTTTCAACGAGTATAGATTACCTGCAGTGATCCTCAGTGGGGGGAACTGAAGCAAAAGAACCTCTCTCGCTTCGCTCGTAAGGTGTTATTTGATTTTTTCCGCGTATTAAAGCGGATTTAAAGAAAAAGGATTACCTGCGGTGATCCCTGAGGGGGAGACCGAATCAAAAGCACCCGCTCGCTCAGTTTTTTTTATGTATTTCCGCTTTTGAAAGCCACCTTCCTCCGCGTCAAAACATAAAAAAACCCCCGGCTATCGCCGAGGGCTCTTTTACTTCGTCGGGAGGACAGGATTACCTCCGGTGATCCTAATTGGGGGGCGGATCAAAGCATTAAGGCCCCGCTCGCTTTGCTCGCTTAGGTTTTTTTATGCCCCTCCGCTTTTGAAAGCAAGCTTTCAACCCATCAAAACATAAAAAAACCCCCGGCTATCGCCGAGGGCATTTTTGCTTCGTCGGGAGGACAGGATTCGAACCTGCGACCCCCTGGTCCCAAACCAGGTATTCTACCGGGCTGAACTACCTCCCGCACAACCGCTGTTCAGCGGGGTGCAAATATACGGCCCGGGAGCTTAAAAACCGATTTAATTTTATTCCTTTCCGGATTTACAGGGCACTGACTTTGGTCTGCAATTCCGTCACATATTTGGAGCCATTTTTCTTCAATTCATCCACCTGCTCCTGGGCTCGGGCCTTGTTTTTCTGGGCTACATACATCAGGACAAGGTAATAACGGGCATTTTCATTTTTGGAATTCAATAACAGGGCCTGTTTCAGCTTTTCCTCCGCCTCCGTATAGGCCCCTGTTTTGAATAAACTATAACCCAGCTCCACCCAGGCTGCCGTATAGGTGGCTTCCTCAGCAATGGCCGTCCGCAAATAAGGAATGGCATCGGCATATTTCTGCTGACTATTCAGACAGTACCCCATCCCAAAACAGGCTTTTCTTTCCTTGGGCTTTACCTCCAGGGCCTTCAAATACCAGGTCATGGCCTCATTCATTTCCTTTTTATAGTCCCGGTACACTTCCCCGATCCCATTATAACCCACATGACTCTTGGGATCCACCGTAATCGCTTTCTTATAATAAGTAATGGACTCATCCAATTTTTTTAAACGGGAATAAGCAAATCCCAGCTCCAGCCAGGTATTCAGGTAATCCGCCTTCAACTGCGAGGACCGGTTGAGCGGAACCAGGGCACTGTCATATTTTTTAGCCGCATTGTAACAAAAACCCTTGCGGTAGAAATACAAATAATCCTTGATAGAATCCTTGGCCGCCCGCTCATAATTATTATAACAAAGCAGGGCATCTTCTATTTTATCCCTGGTATAGTAGATCGTCCCCAACTGCTTCCAGGCCAGGGAATAATCGGTCTTGTACTGCAGACATTTCTGCAGACTCGCAATCGCTGAATCGGTATTGCCGTTTTTATCAAAAGCATAGCCCAACTCAAAATGTACCTTGGGAATGGTGGGCCAACCCACCCGCGCTTTTCTTAAACTGGCAATAGCCGAAGTATATTCCTTCAGGTCATTATGACACCAGCCCATTTCATACATCGCCTCCGTATAATCCGGCTTCAGGGCCAGGGCCTTCTTGAATTTATCAATGGCCTCCACCACTTTTTTCTGGTTCTTCAAAGTGAGCCCCTCATTTAATAAAGTGGTGGCATCCTGGGCTTGCAGGGTCATACCTGCAACAATGATCCCGGCTAATAAAAAACTGATCTTTTTCATGGCGCTAATTTACTCCTACTGCCCCCTCAGGCAAATACCCTGGGGAGGGTATGCCAGTACAGAAGTGTAAAGCGGACCAATGGCTGCATCCGCTTTGCTAAAAAATGGAGGATGATTTTTTTTACAAAGATGTCCTATTTTCAATCCACTTTAAGTCATGAAAAAACTATTTCCCTTTCTACTGCTGCTTTTTATCTGCGGCCGGGTGGCCGGTCAGTCGGATACCCTGATGGTCCTGCTGGATGACTACGATAAACCCACCAAGAATAAACTGGCGCCGCGGTACGGACTGATCCACCGCGATAATAACCAGTGGAAAAAAGTAGTCTTTGACGCTTACGATGATAAACCCATCTGGGGTGCCTATTTTTCAGATGCAGCCTGTAAAAATCATGAAGGGGCCTTCACCCGTTTTGGTAAAAAAGGACAGATCCGGGAATCCGGAAAATATATCAACAATAAAAAAGAAGGAACCTGGAAAGCTTTTTCTGAAGAAGGGAGACTGACCGATTCGGCTTTTTATACCGGCGGATTGATCAAGGGCCTCGCCCTGAGCTGGTATGATGATGGTACAGCAAGTGATAGTTTATTTTTCGATGAAGCCGGCAAAGGAATCGGGCGTGGTTATAATAAGGATGGCTCCCTGCGGGAAACCGGTGCCTACTTCGATGGAAAAAAGAAGGACCCTGGACCTATTATCATTTTAAGGGCGGACATAAATCACAGGATGTAGTTTATAAAGCGGATTCAGCCACCAGCTATACCTGCTATGATGATGATGGAAAAATGCAAACCAAGGATTGCATCTATGAAAAAGAAGCTGTCTTCAAAGGCGGTGATAAAGCCTGGAAAACCTATCTGGAACGCCGGCTCGGTTCGGCCATTTATCCCAGTGCTTTTCAAAGAGGACAAATTTCAGGCGTAATCATCATACAGTTTGTAGTGAATAGCGATGGAAAAATTATGGATGTGAAGGCGCTCAATTCCATCCATCCCGATATGGACCTGATCGCAATTAATATTATTAAAGACAGTCCGAAATGGGAACCGGCCATCCAATACAACCGGAAGGTAAAAGCGTATAGGAAACAGCCGATTACATTTGCGACAAGGCCAATAGATTAATTCCTTTGCGTCATTGCGTGAAATCTCACCGCAGAGAAGAGAGAGCGCAGAGGTTTCGCGGAGACTTAACCGCGAAGACCTTTAGTTCCAAAATGTATTCATTCAAATATTTAGTCAGAAATTAGAAGAAGAAGCGGGGTGAACCTGGCGAAGACATGAGCTATTAGACTCCACTTGCGTATTGGTCCCCACTTCTTCTTTAACTCGTTGACATGCTCCGTTTAGAATTTCAGACATAGTAGGTCTGTTAAAGGTCTTGGAGATGTTCAACAACAAAACTGATTAAAGTTATGAAGGAAAAACAAATTTTGGCTATCGATGTCTCAAAGCGCAGCCTGGACATCTGTGTAAGGCCAGCCGGAACGACCTTTAAGATCAGCAATGATCTGTCCGGGTTTAAAGTATTGACAGCTGCGATTAGTCCAGATCTTGACCCACTGGTAGTTATGGAACACACGGGTCTTTATTCTTTTCAATTAGAGAAGTACCTGGAAGGGCAAGGGGTACCTTATTGTAAGATCCCTGCACTTGAAATCAAGCGCTCAATGGGTTGGTTCGGGGCAAGAACGACAAGATCGATTCCGTACGGATCGCCGAGTATGCCTGGCTTAGGCGGACACAACTCGTACCGACCCCAAAACCACAGAAAAGTGACAAGGCTTAACCAGCTACTGTCTCTGAGAGCTAAGCTGGTAAAGGATTGTGGCGGTTACAAAGCTCGGATTAAAGAGATGCTTGATACAGAGCTGATCAGCAAATCTGATCTGATTTACAAGTTACAAAGGACTGTTATGACAACCCTGAACAGCCAAATCCAAAAGGTTGAGAAAGAGATTGAAGTACTCATTGAAACTGACCCGGAGTTAAAGAAAAACTTTGACCTGATCAGGACGATCAAAGGAGTAGGTAAAATCGTAGCAGCAAGAATGCTGGCTGTGACCAGTAATTTTAAAAAGTTCAGCAATGCCAGAAAGTTTAACTGCTATGCCGGTCTGGCCCCTTTTAAACATGAAAGCGGAACCAGCATCCGGGGACGATCAAGGGTAAGTCATCTGGCAAACAAAGAGATTAAAACAGTCCTAAACCTGGCGGCATTTTGTGCCATCCGCTTCAACCAAGAACTTAAAATTTACTATGAAAAAAGAGTATCAGAAGGAATGAAAAAAATGAGTTGCATAAACATCATCAGAGCAAAAAATTGTCGGACGAATATTTGCCGTAGTCAAGCGCCAGACTCCATATGATGCACAGACCCTGGCAGCTTAATTAATCCGGGCCTATAAAACTAAAAAAAAGAAAATTTGGCTGAATATTGAACTTAGAATACGCAAAGGCGCAAGGAGATTTCACGCTCGCAGAGTCCTGTGGACAAAGAACTTTACCGCAAAGGCCTTTAGTTCCAAAATGTATTCATTCAAATATTTAGTCAGAAATTAGAAGAAGAAGCGGGGTGAACCTGGCGAAGACATGAGCTATTAGACTCCACTTGCGTATTGGTCCCCACTTCTTCTTTAACTCGTTGACATGCTCCGTTTAGAATTTCAGACATAGTAGGTCTGTTAAAGGTCTTGGAGATGTTCAACAACAAAACTGATTAAAGTTATGAAGGAAAAACAAATTTTGGCTATCGATGTCTCAAAGCGCAGCCTGGACATCTGTGTAAGGCCAGCCGGAACGACCTTTAAGATCAGCAATGATCTGTCCGGGTTTAAAAGTATTGACAGCTGCGATTAGTCCAGATCTTGACCCACTGGTAGTTATGGAACACACGGGTCTTTATTCTTTTCAATTAGAGAAGTACCTGGAAGGGCAAGGGGTACCTTATTGTAAGATCCCTGCACTTGAAATCAAGCGCTCAATGGGTTGGTTCGGGGCAAGAACGACAAGATCGATTCCGTACGGATCGCCGAGTATGCCTGGCTTAGGCGGACACAACTCGTACCGACCCCAAAACCACAGAAAAAGTGACAAGGCTTAACCAGCTACTGTCTCTGAGAGCTAAGCTGGTAAAGGATTGTGGCGGTTACAAAGCTCGGATTAAAGAGATGCTTGATACAGAGCTGATCAGCAAATCTGATCTGATTTACAAGTTACAAAGGACTGTTATGACAACCCTGAACAGCCAAATCCAAAAGGTTGAGAAAGAGATTGAAGTACTCATTGAAACTGACCCGGAGTTAAAGAAAAACTTTGACCTGATCAGGACGATCAAAGGAGTAGGTAAAATCGTAGCAGCAAGAATGCTGGCTGTGACCAGTAATTTTAAAAAGTTCAGCAATGCCAGAAAGTTTAACTGCTATGCCGGTCTGGCCCCTTTTAAACATGAAAGCGGAACCAGCATCCGGGGACGATCAAGGGTAAGTCATCTGGCAAACAAAGAGATTAAAACAGTCCTAAACCTGGCGGCATTTTGTGCCATCCGCTTCAACCAAGAGCTTAAACTTTACTATGAAAAAGGGTATCAGAAGGAATGAAAAAAATGAGTTGCATAAACATCATCAGAGCAAAAATTGTCGGACGAATATTTGCCGTAGTCAAGCGCCAGACTCCATATGATGCACAGACCCTGGCAGCTTAATTAATCCGGGCCTATAAAACTAAAAAAAAGAAAATTTGGCTGAATATTGAACTTAGAATACGCAAAGAATTTTTACTGCTCCTTGCGTTCCCTCGCGTCTTAGCGTCTTTGCGGTAAAGCCATAAAGCCCGCAGGGCTCATGCCCCCATTCACATTTACCTCCTAACTTTGCCCCATGCTTACAATCTCCCAGCGGGGCCAGCAGATGCCCCCCTCTCCGATCCGCAAACTGGTACCTTATGCCGAAGCGGCCAAGAAAAAAGGAATCAGGGTTTATCATCTCAATATCGGTCAGCCTGATATTGAAACCCCTCCGGCCATCATGGATGCCGTACGGAATGCGGATATCAAAGTGCTGGAGTATAGCCATAGTGCCGGTAATGAAAGCTACCGCCGTAAACTGGTGCAGTATTATAAATCTGTTGGAATTGATGTAAGCCACGATCAGATCCTCATCACCACCGGCGGCAGTGAAGCCATCATGTTTGGTTTCTTTACCTGTCTGAACCCCGGCGATGAAGTGATCATCCCCGAACCTTTTTATGCGAATTACAATGGATTTGCCTGTGCGGCTGGTATCAAGGTGGTACCCATTACGTCCAGGATTGAAACCGGATTCGCCCTCCCTCCCATTGCTGATTTTGAAAAAGTGATTACACCCAAAACAAAGGCGATCATTATCTGTAGTCCGAATAACCCCACCGGTTATTTATACAGCCGGGAAGAAATGGAAGCCCTCAAACAGATTTGTATACAGCATGACCTCTATCTTTTCAGTGATGAAGCCTATCGTGAATTTTGTTATGATGGAGAATATGTAAGTGCCATGCACCTGGAGGGTCTGGAAAACAATGTGGTATTAATGGATACGATTTCCAAAAGATATAGTGCCTGTGGTGCCAGACTGGGTGCATTTGTCACGAAGAATAAAGCCGTGTATGATGCGGCGATGAAATTTGCACAGGCGAGATTGAGTCCGCCCGGGCTGGCCCAGATCATGGGAGAAGCCGCTGTTGATCTGCCCGCTTCTTATTTTGATGCCCCCAAGGCCGAGTACCTGGCCCGGAGAAATGCACTGGTGGGCCGGCTCAATGCCATGCCCGGTGTTTATTGTCCGAATCCCGGTGGTGCATTTTATGCTATTGCCCGCTTACCGATTGATGATGCAGATAAATTCTGTCAGTGGTTATTGGAGGATTTTTCCTGGAATAATCAGACCGTGATGCTGGCCCCGGCCACTGGTTTCTATGGCACTCCCGGACTTGGTAAAAATGAAGTAAGACTGGCCTATGTGTTGAATCTTGATTCCATCAATTCGGCCATGGATTGTCTGGAGAAAGCATTGGAAGTTTACCCGGGTAAGCAGGTAGTGAGTGAGGCTAAGGCGGTTTCGGCGGGTTAGGAATTGAAAGATATTATTGAAAGTACTCTCTTCGAAAGATCCCGGGTCCCACAGGGCAAGCAAGCCCGGGATGACATACTTTAAGCCCGTGGCTAGCCTCCTGATATTCGTAAACTCTAATACGAATGAGTTAACTAAGACCGGGCCAGAAGCATGTCATGCCGGGCCCCGGATCAGGTCCGGGGCAAGCCGCGACCTCCATGGGAATCCTATGGACCGGTATCTTTTAAAAGACAATAGCACTCCCCCCAATGTGCCTAAACTCCTGACTAGACTATTCGAATATTTCTTACATTAGAGTCAACACCAAAACACCTGTTATGAAAAAAGCATTACTGCTTTGTCTTGCCTTTTCATTTCTTTTCCTCTCCGCATCTGCCCAGCAAACGATTACCGGAAAAATCACCGATGCCAGTGGCTTACCTCTGGCAGGTGTCTCCGTCAGATCATTAAAGTCAGGCAAACTGACGTCCACCGGTAACGATGGCAGCTTTAGCATCGCAGCTTCATCCGATGATGAACTGGAAATTTCAATGATTGGTTACCTGACCCAAATGATCAGGGCTACAGGACCATTGAGTATTGTACTTGCCCAGGATAATCAATCACTGATGGAAGTGGTATTGGTGGGTACCCGCCGCGTTGGCCGGGTAAAGACAGAAACCACGGCCCCGGTGGATGTGATCAATGTGGCACAGGCCACGGCCCCAACGGCAAGGGATGGATCTGACTTCCATCCTGAATTATGCAGCCCCATCTTTCAATTATAATAAACAGAGCGGCAGTGATGGTGCCGATCATATTGATCTCGCCACATTACGTGGACTGGGTCCCGATCAAACCCTGGTGCTGGTGAATGGAAAGCGTCGTCACCAGACAGCTTTCGTCGCGGTATTTGGAACAAGAGGAAGAGGTAATTCCGGTACAGATCTGAATGCCCTTCCGGCCAGTGCGATTGACCGGGTGGAGATATTGCGTGATGGCGCTTCTGCCCAATATGGTTCAGATGCGATTGCTGGAGTGATGAACCTGATCCTGAAAAAATCAACCAAAAAATTAACCGGCAATATCGGATGGGGTGGTTATTCAGATCCCAAATTCAATACAGCTTTTGCCACTGACCTGAAGACACAATACGAATCAGCCGGTAAAATAGATGGCGGTTCTACGGCCGTGAACCTGAACTATGGATTACCCATTGGAAAGAAAGGAGGATTTATCAACCTCACCCTGGATGGTTTGAGTTCCGGTAAAACATTCCGGCAGGCCCTGGATACTTCTGATTACTACAATAACGATGATGCCATGTATATCAATATCTATCGCCGGGGACATGGGGATGCTTCTCTTGATATGATCGGCACGGCCATGAATATGGAGATCCCGATGAAGGGAAAAACAAGCTTTTATTCTTTCGGCACATTCAATCATAAATCATCAGATGCCTTTGCCTTTACCCGTAACTGGTCGGCCCGCCCCGATCGTTTCCCCACGGATGGCAGCGGTAATCTGATCCTGGTGAGCAGCATTATGAAAACCAGCAGTGATGGTGAAATTTATTATTCGCCGCATATCCAGACAAAAATCAATGACCTCTCCTTTGCTGCCGGATTCAAAGGCAATGTAAAAGGATGGAACTGGGACCTGAGTAATACATTGGGAAGAAATAATTTTCATTTTTACGGCGATAAGACTTTTAATGCCTCAAAGGGTGCCAATCAAACCCATTTTGATGATGGCGGATTTAATTTTTTGCAAAACACGATCAACCTGAATTTCAGCAAGGCCATTAACGACAAATTCAATTTTGCCACCGGACTGGAAGCCCGCTTTGAACGTTATAAAATATTTGCAGGAGAAGAAGGTTCTTATAAAAACTATGATCCCACCGGCAATAAAGCCACAGGTTCACAGGGATTTCCCGGATACCAGCCCAATGATGAAGTCAATGCCAAAAGAACAGTGCTGGGTATTTATGCAGATGCAGAATATGATGTAACCAAGGCCTGGCTGATCAGCGGTGCTGTCCGCCTTGAAAACTATAGTGATTTTGGATTTACAGGAAATTTCAAAATAGCCACCCGACTTAAAGCATCTCCCAAACTGAACCTTCGTGCTTCAGTGAGTACCGGTTTCCGTGCCCCATCATTGCAGCAGATCAATTTCAGTTCTACGTTCACCACCGTACAGGCGGGTAATATTGCTGAAGTAAAAATTGCGCCGAATTATAGTCCTATTACCAAGGCTGCGGGTATCCCTGAATTAAAACAGGAAGAAAGCGTGAATGCCGGTCTTGGTTTTGCCTGGCAGGCGGCCAAGGGTTTTAATATCACCATTGATGGCTATCTCGTGAAAGTAAAGGACCGGGTGGTACTGAGCGGACAATTTGATGGCAGCGATCCCAACCTCGATGCAGGTTTACGGGCACAAATGGCCGCGTTGAATGCGAGTCCGGCCCAGTTTTTCGCCAATGCCGTCAACACCACTAATAAAGGATTGGATATTGTTCTGGATTATACCAAGAGATGGGGGCATCACCGCGTGAAGGGATTATTCGCGGGTAATTTTCAAAGCATGAAAATTGACAAGATCAATATCCCTTCCAAATTATCCGGATCAACTTTTCTGAAGCAAACCTTCCTGAGTGATAGGGAACAAAAATTCATCCTGGCTTCTGCACCGAATACCAAGTTTGCTTTCAATTTTGAATACGGCCGTAAAAAAATCAGCATCGGTACCCGCTTTACTTATTTTGGCAAAGTGGTGTTGCTGGGTTATGGACAGGATGGATTGGGCATCAATCCCACCGTGCCGCTTGATAATGGCAGTGGCGATGTGCCTGATCAGTATAATTATACGGGTAAAGTAGTGAGTGATTTATATGGCAGTTACCAGCTGAGTAAAAAATTCACGCTCTATCTGGGCGCAGATAATTTATTCAATGTGCATCCTGATTTCGGAGTAGCGAAGGGTGCCAAGGACTGGGCCTACAACAATGAAACAGGTGGTCCCTGGGATGCGGTGCAAATGGGAGTAAACGGCCGGCGTTTGTTTGCGAGGGTGGCGTTTAGTTTTTGAGTGATTATTTAAAATAGAATTGAATAAAGATGCCGGTCTTCCCTGGGGAGCCGGTATTTTTATTTTTAGCTGAATTGTACTGCGTTCGAAAGACCCCAACAGCAAGTGTTGGGGTGACAAACTGCTGGCGCGATGCAAGACTCCGAATATTTGGAGCTCGTATCGGGCCACCACTACGTCATGCCGGGCGGTTTGCATTAAATAGCAATCATTCATTTTTATAGAATGCCACATTAAAGATTAATAAGCTACAGGCATAAAGCGGGCAAACCTGACCCGGTATCTTTTAACAAACAAAAGAACTCCTACAAAAGATCCCGGATCAGGTCCGGGATGACGTAGTGCTGGCCGGTTGCAAGACTCCGAATACTTGGAGCTCGCGACATTCTTGTAGTATGTCATACCGGGCCCCGGATCAGGTCCGGGGCAAGCCGCGACCTCCATGGGAGTCCTATGGACCGGTATCTTTTAAAAGACAATTTCATCTCCTCCGAAAGATCCCGGATCAGGTCCGGGGCAAGAAGCGACCTCCATGGGAGTCCTATGTACCGGTATCTTTTCTCCCCTCACACCCAACCCTCCGCTAAATCCTTCAATTCAGGATTTTCTTTTTTAATCAGATCAATTTTCCAGCTTCGTTGCCAGTTTTTCAATTGCTTCTCCCGGCTGATTGCATTGCGGATACTTTTGTAATCTTCATAATACATCAGAAAAAAGCACTTGTATTTTGAAGTAAAGATGCTACCGTAGTCATGGCGATGTTGCTTGACTCGTTTCACCAGATCATTGGTTACACCTATATAGAAGACTGTTCTGGTAAAATTTGACAGAATATAGACGGAATAGGTAAATGATCTGGTCATGAAGTAAAAGTAAAGAGCAGATGAAGAGAGGGAAATAATCGTACAGTAAACGACGCGGAAATAGGTATTCTCACGAAAGACAAAAGAACATCTACAAAAGATCCCGGGTCAGGCCCGGGATGACGTAGTACAAGCCCGTGGCAAGACTCCGAATGATTGGAGTCTACAATCAGCACGAGTTAACTAATTCCAGGCCAGCAGTATGTCATACCGGGCAAGATTGCATTAATAGAAACAGCATACAATACTATAGCCTGCCTCATTAAAAGCGATGAAGCATCCGGCTCAGAAATGGCAATCGCGACCCGGTATCTTTTACTAGAATTTCCTCCGAAAGATCCCGGATCAAGTCCGGGATGACGTCCTGCAAGCCCGTGGCAAGTCTCCGAATGATTGAAGTCTACAATCAGCACGAGTTAACTAACTCCAGGCCAGTAGTATGTCATGCCGGGCAAGATTGCATTTTCAGAAACAGAATTCAATACAATAGTTTCTCAAATTAAAAATGATCAGGCTACTGGCTCAGAACGGGCAATCGCGACCCGGTATCTTTTGTAACCCCTCCACCCCCATAAATCTCCCATTTTCATGGAGTGAAATAAGCACTATTCCATTTATCTTTAGTTACTCAACAGTAAATACCATGAGACAGTTCCTTTTCTCCATTCTTTTGCTTTTTGCGGTTTCATCTATTCAGGCACAGAGTGGAACCAGCTATTCCAAAATAATGGCTGCTTTTGAACAATGGAAAACCAGTTCCATTCAAAAAGGAAAGTATGCCTCTGCCGCCAATTGTAAAATGGAGATTGTAACAAAAGATGGATACAAGGGACCGAATACCGGTATACCACAGGATCTCTCTATTCATTTTGCCGATATCAATGGAGATGGCAAACTGGATGGGCTCTTTACGTTTCATCCGCAGCAATGTGACGGGGGCAATGCCATGATGAATGCACAGGACCGGGTATTGGTTTTATCGAAGGGAACTACCTACACTACTGATGCCACTTATATCAGCAATATTGAACAAAAAAAAGAGGGATGGTTTACCGTTACCGGGGCATTGGAAGGAATGATTTTCGGAACCTATAATGAATATGGTCCTGAGGATGGCCGTTGCTGTCCCAGTATCAGAAAACCGTTTACGATTGATTACAAGACTAAAAAGCTGGAGATGGAAAAATAATCATCCTTCTTTTATTAGTTTGGCTTTGTTGCTGAACAGCGGATCCAGAAAAGATTTCTCCAGCCGACTGAATGGAACCGGGGCCAGGGGTTCCATCCCAAATTCATTCAGGATCAGTCGCCACCAGCCTACATTTTTCCATTGCCCTAATTTATATCCTACCTGTTCATAGGTAGCGAACCATTGAAAGCCCATTCTTTCATGCAGGGCCACACTGCGGTCATTGGGCAGGTTGATCACGGCATATACATTGCGGTATCCCTGTGCTTTTAAAATTTCAAAAAGAGTTTGATAAAGTGCACCGGCTACTCCGGCCCGGAGAAAATCATCATGGATATACACGGAACATTCCACGCTCCATTGATAAGCCACTCTTTCCCGGTAACGGGAAGCATAGGCATAACCGGCAATCCGGCCATCAATTTCGCAGACCAGCCAGGGCCAGTTCTGGAGATAGGATTCAATCCTTTCAGCAAAGGCCTCTACGGTTGGAGTCTCGGTTTCAAATGTGATGGAAGTCTGCTCAATATAAGGAGCATAGATCCCCAGGATGGCGGGGGCATCGGTGGTATGGGCCAGGCGAATTTGTACCATAAAAAAAGCCCACAAATGTGGGCTGGATTGTACCGGAGAGCAGACTTGAACTGCCGACCTTCGGGTTATGAATCCGATGCTCTAACCAGCTGAGCTACCCCGGCATTGGGCGGCAAAAATAGTGGATTTTGAGGGGATTTTTATACAAAAAGCAGCTAAAAAATCCCCCGGAATCTCCCAAAACCACTCCCTGAAACGGTAGCATTTAAGCTAAATATGCCTTTGAATTGCTGCAGTTACAATATTTTTGAAAATCAACCGGGCCTGATAGCAGATTGATCATCCTCTCGTTTACCCCAATCCTTTTCGTTACTTACATCATCTGTGTAAATACTTACCCCCAATAAGCTATTGCCACTAATTCACGAATTAAGTCGCCATGATTGAGGAAAATCATTCAACTCAGTTATAGCCTGTCCTAGTTTAGCCGCCACTATCCATCCTAAAAAACCACTTATGCGTACCATTTTACGTGCAGCACAAATCAGTGTACTTGCACTCTCCGGTTTTTTTCATCCCCTTGTTCTTCGTGCACAATCTGAAACAATGAGTACCGGCGCATTCATTGTGAATATGGGTGCCTCCAATCCCAATACCATTGCCAACGGATTAAAACCTTATGGCTTGGTCTATGACCTGGTCAGGAATTATCATGTACCGGTCAGATGGGTGATCAGTCAGACCAAAATCAAAGATGGTCCTGATTTCACACACAACAGTTACCATTGATGTAACGTATATCATCAAGGCAGCCCCGCGCTGGACCCTGGATGCACAAAACGGAACCGTTGCTGAAGCCTACCTGCTCAATGCAGGCATCAGCAATGTGGCATTCCCCGGTGCCTATAACTGGAAATCGCCCCAAACACTGGGCGCCTGTGACGATTTTGTAATGCCACATGCCGAACCCACCTGGGCAACCCATAATAATCTGCTGGCATGGAACAGGGATTATTTCGGCAGTATCTGGGCCGGTTGTCATGCCGTAAGTGCATTGGAAAATATGGTGAACCCATCCAGCACTGCGCAGCAAACTAATTTTCTCACCGTAAAAGACGGTTCAGCCACTCTGCCCCTCGTGAATGCAGTGTATGCAAACAGCAACAGTATGTTATTATGGACTGCTCACAGTGCTGGTACTACTCCTTATACTTACCGGCTTCCGAATGATCCGATCTCACAGTTTATGGGAACGATTGATGCGGCCTTCCTCTCTGGCTCTGAAAAAATTTATATCCCCCGGCAAACCGGTGGCGTGGCCAAATGGAACCCGGGTGCAAAAATTATTAGCTATGATCCTTCACAGGCCAATGTCAGCACGGTAAATCCTGATCTGAGTAATGCTGCCGTAGTGCTGGTTTATGGCCGTGCATTTGATGATCCCAGCAGAGGATATGTTATGTATCAGGCCGGTCACTCGCAAAACAGGGGAACAGCAGGTGATGTAGCCGGACAAAGAGCATTTTTCAATTTCAGTTTTTTTCAAACCACACCTAAATCACCGGTTGTTTCCGGAACAGGTACAACCAACGGACAACAGGTAAGCAATGGAGTAGCGCTGAATTATTCCGTATCCGCTTCTTCCCCGCTTCCGGGAATCACATTCACTTATCAATGGACGGCATCCTGTGGTGGTAGTTTCTCCACAGCCACCGCAACCAGTACCAGTTTTACACCAGCAGGTACTCCCGGTGCACAGATTGTGACCTGTACGGTGACAGATAATTGTGGCCGGACCAGTTTTATTTCTTTCCCTATCAGTATCCTTCCACCACCGGTATCACCGGTTGTTGCAAATGATAATGCCGTGATTTCAGGAACCTGTCCTCCGGGCACACCGATCAGCATTGATGTATTAAGCAATGACGGACCCAATACATCCACCATCAGTTTTACCAGTCTGAATACAGGAGATGCCGCTCCCGCCAATGCCGGTGCATGGTCTAATGCAGGTTCAGTGGTCACATTTATCCCTGATCCAAATTTCAATGGCACGGCTACGATCACGTATACCGTTACCAATACTTATAGTCTCAGCAGTACGGGTACAGTCAGCGTACAGGTGGGTAACACAGATGTAAACGGTTGCTCTGTCAATTCCACTTATGGCCCTTCTGAAGTAAGCTTCAGTACCCTTTCCGGTTATGTATCCAGTACCAGTGTTACCAGTGCATCAGCCGGGGGCACACAATTAGATGATAACGAAGATGCCTGGAGCAGCACGTCCAGTTCGGGAGACTATCTTGATTTCGGAACTGCTTATACCAATAACCTGATCCTCGCCATTGGTTCCAGTCAGTCCCTGCGTGCAAAAGATACCCTGATACTTTACTGGAAAAAGAATCAGAATACGTCGATTGGTACGATTACATTACAAATCGGTCAATCATCATCCGGTCCATGGACGAACACAACGGTATTCACCAGTAATGCAAATCCATCTGTGACGGTGATTTCAAAATTCGCCATACCAACCGGTGTTTCCGGGATTACCCATATTAAAATCAGCGCTGGTAATGTTAGTACCAGTTCAGCATCTGCCACCAGTGTATATGCCGATGCGGTTGAATTCAAATACCTGAGCTGTATTTCCAAAGCACCTTATTCTGTTAATGATAATGTATCCGTACTGGAAGACCAGCCCACTGTGCTTTCCGTGATGGCCAATGATGTGGACCCTCAAAATCTCTCCATGAAAATCATTGGTATTCCACTGGCTCCTGTTAAAGGCAAGGTCAGCATCAACAGAGATGGAACCATTACCTATGTATCGAATACCGATATCTCAGGAACCGATTATTTTCAGTATGAAGTTGCGAATACAGAAGGCTATATCGATACCGCACAGGTGACCGTAAATATTGTGGATGATGCCTGTTCGGCCGGACAATACAAGGCCAGTTCAGGCGCGGGCACCGTGACTAAAATTTTCCAGAACGGCTTTTCCGGTACCAATGCGGCCACCGCAAACAGTACCAGCAGCAATTTTAATGATGCTTATATCCGTTCCAGTAAAACCACCACGAATTATGGTGGATCCACTTCAGTACAATCAGGCGGAACCAGCAGCGGATCGAATATCAGAAGAGGCGTTTATAAATTCAATACGAGTGAAATTCCTTCATCAGCTGTTATTCAGAGCGCCATCTTTACCGGCGTTGCCACATCAGTCAGCAGCGGATTCAATTACCCGATCAGTCTATATGCCCTGACCAGAAGCTGGACAGAAGGAACCAAGACCGGAAGCGGAACAGCAGATGGTGCAACCTGGCTCAATCATTCAACCGGTGGTGGCAATACCTGGTCAACATCCGGAGGAGATTTTAACGCCAGCCCACTGGCCGCTACTACGGTAAATGCCACCGGTTCTTATAACTGGGATATTACTACACAGGTACAGACATGGGTCAACACACCCGCGAATAATTTTGGTATGATTCAAAAGACTGATGAATCAGCAACCACCAGCATCTATGCAACATTTGCTTCCAAAGAATATACCACCACTACTTCCAGCAGACCGAAACTGACGGTTACTTATGTAGTGCCCACCGCCTGTGCCAGCATACCCAACCGGGCACCGCTGGCCAATCCTGCATTTGCCAGTACAACCAGTGGCGTGGCAGTAACAACTTCCCCACTCGGCTCTTCCAGTGATGTGGATGGAAACAGTCTGAGTATAACCGGTGTGATTCAGGGAGCCAATGGCACAGCCAGCTATACTGGTACCACTGTAACTTATACACCCAATACCAGTGGAAGCGTACCTCGTACCGATCTGGTTTCATTTATCGTTTCAGATAATGCAGGTTCCCCGCTGAAAGACACGGCTTATTTTTAGATCACCGTCAATAATGCAGCACCAGTTGCAGATAAGGATCTAAGTACCATCAACGCCGGCGCAACCGCTACCCTCAATGTGAAAAGCAATGATACTGATCCTGAGGGAGCCGCCCTTGGAAATCCGGTCATCAGTATACAGCCAAAGAATGGAGCAGCATCCGTTTCCGGAACAGATATTATTTATATCCCCGGAACCGGTTTTACCGGACAGGATACACTCGTGTATACGATTACTGAAAATACCGTTGCTTCCTGCAGTTCTTCCCCGCTGAGTGATACGGCGCTTGTCGTCATCACGGTTTCCAATCAATCTCCGGCAGCTACTGATGATAATGGATCAGGACTTCCCTGCCAGGATCTCCGGATCAACCTGCTAGCCAATGATACAGATCCTGAATCTGGTATATTAACAGTTGACAATATCAGTGTACTCAGTAATCCTGCCGCAGGAACACTGACCAATAACCAGGATGGAACAGTTAGTTTTTCTCCTGCAATGGGATTCACTGGTTCGGTAAGTTTTACATACCGTGTTACAGATAATGGCAACAGCCCGCTCAGTTCTGCCCCCGCCACAGTAAATATCACTATTGCCAATGCGGCCAATAGCGCGCCGCTGGCAGCAGATGATCAGGCGGATGCCTCTACGCAGGATGCAGTGGTATACTATAGTGTACTCGATAATGACAGTGATCCGGAAAATAATTCCCTGATGAATCCAACGATCACTATACAGCCTTTACATGGTACAGCTACCGTATTGGGAAATGGATTGATTGCTTATACCCCCAATGCCGGATATTACGGAAAGGATACCCTGACTTATGAAGTATGTGACTATGTGCTGAACCCGGCCACCTGCAGTGGCGCAGCAGGCCTTTGCAGTACAGCAAGACTGTTTCTTACAATCAACTCTATTGGTATAGATATCAGCGGTGACCTTTGGCAGGACATTGATGGTGATGCTACCGTCAACGGCCCCGAATCAACACCCAATGCCGGTGCACTCTATCTGAATCTTGTGGATGAATCCGGCAACATACTGGCAACGACCCTGGTGGCACCTGACGGCACTTATAGCTTCAGTAATATAACACCAGGTCTTGTTTACAGTCTTTTATTATCAAGTAACCAGGGCACCATTGGACAGCCGGCTCCTGCAGCAAATCTTCCAAACGGATGGACTTATACCGGTGTGAATTATTATGGTATTCCTATTTCAGGTAACCCCGGTTTAATCGGACCGATGCAATTCGGATATTCCAGTGTACCGGATATCAATTTCGGTATAGAACAACTCCCATCAACTGATCCGCATAGCACCAATATCAGTCAGCCGGTAACCGGTCAGTTTATTACATTGAATGGTGGCGGTAATCCGCCTGCCTTTAGCGGACTGGATCCGGAAGATTGTGCCGGAGGTTGTACTTTGAGTAACAAAACTGTTTATATCAGCAGCCTGCCAGCCAACGCAGAACTCTGGTATAATGGATCACCAATAACCACCACCGGCAATATCAGCCATTTTGATCCATCATTGATGCAGATTAAAATCACAGGTGCCACTACCGGATATTCCTCCGTCAATTTCCAATATGCGTATGTGGATGCAGCCGGTTTCCCTGGCCCAACAGCAGCCACTTACAGTATCACCTGGTTCATCCCATTGCCAGTAACCGGTTTGACGTTAAGCGGATTGCTGACCAGTAACATAGTGAATCTTGAGTGGAAAACGGAAACCGAACTGAACTCAGATTTCTTTATCATTGAAAGAAGTACGGATGGTCAAAGATTTGTTCAAATAGGAATGGTGGCTGCTGCAGGTAACAGCGATAGCCGCCGCTATTATCAATTTGCAGATGATATTTCCGGAATAACAACTGACCAGGTCCTGTTTTACAGAATCCGGGAAACAGATAAGGATTCAAAATATATTTTCAGTAATACCATTACGGTAAGAAGACAGGCAAAAACAGGACTCAATATCTGGCCGAATCCTTTTGACCGGCTCCTGAACATTAAACTGACAACGGAGCGATCCATGGAAGCCACAATCAGTCTGATGAACAGCCGTGGTCAGGTCGTGAGAAAAGAAAAAGTCAACCTGAAAAAAGGAACAAATATTTTAAGTATTCAATTTGAGAACTATCTGCCTGCAGGCATGTACCTGCTGAGGATTGATGATGACCAGGGAGCTACGATCGGCATTGAAAAACTCTTATCCAGGCATTAATAATTATTCCCTGAGCATGGGGCCTGCAAACAGCAGGCCCCTTTTTTTATCTGATCGATACAATGCAATAGTTGCATTATAAAAAACAGAAGACAGATCTGTACAATTAATTATTTCCATTTCTACCTATAAAAAAACCTCCCCACGCTGGTGAGGAGGTCCCGTCCGAAACCGTCCTGATACGGCTATTTCTTTGCGATATCGAATTTTTTAAAGATCGAGCGCACGGCATACTGGATTTCCCCGCTCGTCATGTTGCGGTTATCCACTTCTTCCGTAGTCCAGCCCTGCCAAACGGTTTTATCCGTCCTGGCATCTATCATGGTGATGGTTACCGTTCCTTCCCGGATCGGCTCGCGGTCACGGTCATATCCCACGAACTGCGATGGATAATAGATGGTGGCATACCTCCGGGTGTAAGGATTAAATACCGTCCGGGTAAATGGTCTTGAATAAACCGGATTGTTCACTTCTTTCGTACTGCGCTCCACCAGCACATCATAACTAAGCAACACATCCGGCCGGTTTTTTACTTCTCTCCATCCCGCCGATTTTTCCATTTCAGTGGTAATAGCGGCCTTGATCTTCTGTTCCATCAAATCATTGTTCCGGTTCCGGTCCTGCCGGCCTTCGCCATCCTTATCCAGCCAGGCAAAGGTTTTATATTTCCGGAAATCCGTGGTATCATCTTTTTCAAAGTGTACGGTGGAAGCACATCCTGCCAACAGGAATACAGATACCATTGCCATCACCCACTTATTACTGTTTGTTCTCATGGTTTCTCCTTTTTAATGTTTAAGAATTTCATTCCCAAAAAGCAAAGGAGGTCTGGTTCTTCCTATATAAACGGAAAAAATGGTGCCAGGATTACTAAGAAGATGTGAAAACAGGAGCGCTGCCTCAGCCTAAACCTATGGCTTCGTGCTGGGAAGGTATTTCAACATCGAGAAAGCCTTTTTTAACAAGTCTTTGTTTAAATTCCTTTTGTACTTCATACTCCCCATGTACCAGGAAGAGCTTTTTTACCTGTGCCGGATCCTGACAGGCCAGCCACTGACTCATGTCTTCATAATCACCATGGGCACTCATGCTGCGGATAGCGCCTATTTCAGCATGTACTTCATGCTGTACACCAAAGATGCTGACTTCTTTATCACCAGACATGAGTCTTCCACCGAGTGAACGGGGTTCACAATAACCGGTAAATAAAATAGTGTTGCGGCTGTTCTCAATATTATTGCTGATATGGTGTTTTACCCTTCCTGCATCGGCCATACCACTGGCAGAAATAATCACCATCGGACCATTCATGAAGTTCAGTTGCTTGGATTGCTCCACGGTTTTTACATATTTGAGTCCTTTGAAGCCAAAGGATCATGATCCGACTTCATCACCTGCTGAATTCGTTTATTGAAATACTCCGGATGGCTCTTCACCACTTCCGTGGCTTCAATACTCAGCGGACTGTCCACATAATAATCCAGATCCGGTAATCTGTTTTCCAGCTCCAGCTGGTTCAGGGCGTATAATAATTCCTGGGTTCTTCCCACACTAAAGGCCGGCATGATGAGTTTGCCTTTCTTTTGCAGACAGGCTTTTTCAATCCAGCGAAGCACCATTTCTGGTGTGGTCATATTATTATCATGCAGGCTGTTACCATATGTTGATTCCAGAATGATCACATCGGCCTGTGGAAAATCCTCCGGTGATTTCAAAATCACATCCCGGTACCTGCCCAGGTCACCACTGAATGTGATGCTTTTCTTTTCCGTTTTCTTTTATTCTCAGATTCACAGCAGCACTTCCAATGATATGTCCCGCATCGGTGTACATGGCCTGCACCCCTTCCTCCACATCAAACCATTTATTATAAGGCTGCTCTACAAAATGTTCGGTGGCTTTTTCTGCATCCTCACTGGTATAGAGCGGACGCAGGTAGGTCATGCCTTCTGCTCCCCTTCTTTTATTGATATACTTGACATCATCTTCCTGGATCTCGGCCGAATCCCTGAGCAGGATGGTCGTTAAATCCTTGGTGGCCGAGGTGCAAAATATTCTTCCTTCAAAACCTTCTGCAATTAAGCGTGGAATCAATCCGCTATGGTCAATATGAGCATGGGACAAAATCATCACACTCACTTCCTTTGGATCGAATCCAAAATCGCGGTTCAACAGATCAGTTTCTTTTCCCAATCCCTGGAACATCCCGCAATCGAGCAGGATCTTTTTTCCATTGGCCAAAGTAATCAGGTGCTTGGATCCGGTTACGGTACGTGCTGCTCCGTGAAATGTGATTTTCATGATGTAGGTTTTGCTTTGAATGACCAGGTGATGGTAAATGCGCACCTGTTCGCCGTTGGCATTGGTACCAATGGAGCGTGCCTGAACGGTCCTGGCTTCTCCCGTACGGATACTTTCTTCTACTGCTTCGGTGAATTTTGCGCCGTCTTCACAAATAAATTGTGTGCGCCCCGCTGCTTTCTTAAAATATTCAGATTCCACTTTCACCACCAGCATGGACACCGATGGTTTGCGTTTATAGATTTGTGCCATGGCCAGGATACCGGTGCTCATTTCTGCGGCCATACTCAGACAGGCAAAATAAGTAGACCGGAAAGGATTTTGGGTCAGCCATTTAAATGGCACGGTTACCCGGCATTTGTTTTCATCTACTTCCCGCACCATTACACCGGCAATAAAAGCTGCAGGCAATTTCATCAGGGTAAACATCCGGTACCTGAATGAACTGCGGATCAGTTTGAAAAAATCCTGGATATGCGGGTTCATTATTGTTCTTTATAATTAGCGGAATCAAAAGCAGCCGGTGTCCAATGACTCAGGAATTCCATCACTTTACTCTTACTGTATCCTTTGTCTTCTTCGAGGTAAGCAGAATTCTGCGTATGCAATAATTCTCCTTTGCCATCCAGCACCAGGAATACCGGGAATCCAAATCGTTGCGGGAACTTCAGTTTAGCAAAGAGTTTGGTATTGAAATTTTCTTTGCTGTAATTAAGGTGATAGACCAGATAGTTCTTTTGAATCATGGAGTCGAGTGAAGCCTCCTTTGTTACAAAATCATTGAAGCGGGCACACCAGATACACCAGTTGCCGCCTGCCTGTACAAAGACATATTTACCTTCCTTTTTTGCCTGCTTTACAACAGCCTCCAATGCTTTTTCTGCATCTTCTGCCGGTTTGTACAAATTGAATTTACTGAGGTCCTGCGTATAGCCAATCGTACAAAAGGCCACTGACAATACCAATGCGGTTATTTTTTTCATTCTTCTTTTTTTTAAAGGACTTACCCCTTATTTGAAAGTCAGTTTCCCGACTGCAATTCTTGGTTTTGATAAAATTCCCAGCGTCCCCATTCTCTTACCCACCATGTAAAATATATTTCCCATCAATACCCCATGTCTTAACATGGCCGGTGTGCCATCCTGATTGTTAAATAAAAATTTACGTTTGATTTCTCCGGAAGCCAGGTCAACATTCAGCAGAAATGCATGACTCTTCTTCGGATTGAGCATGGCTTTTGCTTTCTGTCCGGCTCTCGTGACATCTTCATTCTTCGGATTATCATTCATCAGGATGGAAAAGGTATTTTTCCCGGGAATTGAAAACACACTGACTCCACCCCAATGCGGGAACTGGAAGCGACTGACAAAATAATCAGATGGACTGATCATCGATCCACTGCTGATCTGCTCCTGTTGCCGCTTGGGCAATAATTTAATCCAGGTGATTTTTCCAGACTCATCAAATTTAGAAATGATCAGATCTTCGGATATATAATAAATGTAAGTGGACCATGTTCTTGTTGACTGATTATACTGACGAACCGTATAAGTATAGAATTTCTCTGCCACAAAGGCCATTCCCCCATCCAGCGTGGGCGTCAGGGCCCGGATTTTATAACTGCGGCTGATGCCATCCTCATCTTTCGATAATTTCTCAAATCTTTTGCGTTCTGCTTTTTCCGCCCGGGTTTCATCCTCATCTTCCTCATCGTCTTCTTCGTATTCATTGGTAAACATACTGGCACTGATCTCCTGGTTAGAATGACTGATCACGGCACCATCGGCGCTATTGATCCGCATCATCATCAACCCGTTGATCTCTCTGGCTTTTTTGGTGTTGCTGTAAAAAGCAGCCAGTCCGATATCCCCGTTCTTTAGTACTACTGATTTTGAATTAACCAGCCAACGGCCTTCCACTTCCGGATTCACTTCCTTGATAAATGTTCCTTTGGAATTGTATAAACGTAAATTATAGTTCTGGAAAACCAGGTTCCGCTTCTTCTCTTTTTTACCTTCTTCATAATCCATCTGACGGGCCACAAAAAGAATATTCCCATTGGGTATGGGAAGAATATCTTCCAGATCAATTTTCTCCGGTTCTATTTCATGTACTATATCCACCCGGCTGAAAACAGGCGCAAAACTCTCCGTGAATTCCTGCACGGTGTAGCGGGTATCTTTTTCCCCGTCCATGGCGGTAACCACCCGGAATTTAGTGGAGTCTTCCGTGAGGGTGCATTTGAATTTTAAATCATCTCTTTTCGTATCCAGTTTGAATACGGATATCTCTTTCCAGTCGCCCTGGGCTTCGGCATTGGCTTTATTCAGTTCCATCGCAAAGAAACTGATCGTTCTTGTTCCTTTATCATAGTCACTGGCCAGCAGGTACATTTTCTTTTTACTGAACAGGATATCCTGGTATCTTTTTTTCCGAAGTTCCTTGTCAAAGTTTTTCCGGTACAACTCATTCAATCCCTTGTCCAGTTTCACCAGACCGGCGCTCTCCCGGCTGGTGGATCCGATAATAAAATAACTGGTGAGCACCAGGTGTTCTTCAATAAAATAAGTACCGGTATTATCTGCCCAGGCCACATGCAGGTCGGCATCACGGATTTTCAATTTAAACTCATCGCCCCACATCACCTGAGCAGTCTGAGAAAAGGCAGCTGTTGAACAACAAAAAAATAAAACGACCAGGCTATACTTCACAGGTTTCATAATTACTTTTTATCAATCGTCACCACCGCGGCCACGGCTTTATTGGAATTCGCATCCACTTTAAAATAAATAGTTCCGTCGGCCGTATTATTATACCGTGCCGAGCGGATCATGATGGACTGCAGGGCCTCATTCACCCTTTCGGTAAAGGTAGCCCTGTTACTGCCACTGATGGCTGCATTCAATGCATTATAATCCAGTTCATCCTTACTCACCACAATGGCAATCTGATCGCTGTTCCCGATATTATCCGCTTCAAAAGACTGTGCCTTGGGAAACAAACGATAGCCGGTGATCCCGCAATAGGGAGAATGTTTGGAAACGGTTTCGCCCTGCTTCAGATAAGGAAAGAGTACAAAGCTGGTGGTATTGGTATCTTTTCCAAAAACATACACATAACATTCGGTGGCGTTTTGTACCGACATTTTAAAGCGGGTGCCGATGGCAATAGGACTGGTTGTCCTGAACTCATTCGTTCCCGGCATCACCCGGAGCGGTATATTTTTTCCGCCATCATTATTCACCAGTCCGATATTACATTCCAAAGGAATATTGGCCACATTGCTTCTCTTGGGCAAGGGATCAATGCCATAGGCTTCTCTCACATAGTTTTTGAAATCCCCATAACGTACCCAGGCAACCCCATTCTGTCCCCACTCTGGTCCCCAGCTATTCATGATCTGAAAGGCCCCGCCGAATTTGCGGTCATCATATCCGATCACACACATGGCATGTCCGCCCATTCCCATCTGGCTTTCATCCATGCCACTGGGCTCCCATAATTCCTGTCCCATCATATTCTGCATAAAACTGGTACCCACCATCATACCAATGGCCACAGGTGCATCCTTGGCCAGGTGTTCCTTGATTCCACGAACACTGATTTCATTGATATTATCGCCATTGGTGATCCGGGTAAACCCATGAATAATATTCTGTCGGCCATTCTGAATATCTGAAGAAGAAGGTTCACGGTCACAATCCTGATCATCATACCGGTAACTGCTAAGGGGAACGCCGCCATTGCGGCTCATGGATTCCATGGCCCGCTGGATATAGGAGCCCTGACAACCTTCGAGTTTGATCTGATTATAGAGATAGGATGGGCTGAATACGATCCGGTTGGGATCCTGTCCGGTTGCCGCTGCAGTTAGAATGGTTTGTGCACTATAAGCACAGCTCCAGGCTACACAGCTTCCCTGCTGACCCTGGTTGCCGCGATTGGGAGCAAAACGAAGCAGGGATACTGCTTCCGGTAAAGGATTTTTAGTAGCATCATCTTCCAGTCCCTCGTAAACAGAAGCTTTATTGAATTCGGAGGGACTGAAATTATATCCGCTTTCAGAGAATTTTTTAACGATTTCAGAAGGATTACAGGAACCACGGCCCAGGAGAAAATAAGCTCCTGCCGCAATCACCAGTAAAAAAATAATTCCTTTCCCCTTAAACAAGCCGAGTAGCATAGGTAATAAGGACATGATACCTCCCCCGCCCCCGCCGCCGGGAAATGAGGGTCTTCTTCCACCACCACCACCATCATCCTGCTGATTTGGATCCACCGGATCATCGGTCATTCTTATTGGCATAGAACAGATTTTAAATGTTAATTAAAAATAGCAATTACGACTGAAACCGGGGCGGGTTTGGCCCCGGGTGTTCGGAATTATTTTTCCCCCGACTGCAACGAATCAGCTCAGGAATCGTCAACTTTGAGCAATATATCTACTGCATGAAAAAATCACGTTTCTTTCCGGTTCTTTATGTTTAAGTGCTGCTCTGTTTGCTCAGCAGGGACCCGTCCCCCTCGTATTTGAACAGGGCAAACAATATGAAATTACCCTGCAGGTCAAAAACACAGTATCCCAGCAGGCCATGGGACAGGCCATTGATTTTACCGTTGATGCCACCGGTAAACATGTGTACAAAGTGACCAACGCTACAGCCGATAACAGTACCTGAATCACACAATCAAACAGGTGGCTTTTTCTTTTGATGGCATGGGACAACAAAGAAGTTTTGATTCCAACAATGAAAAAGACCTGAACGGGCAATTTGGCAAACCCATCCAGGAATTACTGGAGAAAAAGTTTGACATGGTGATTAATCCAACCGGAACGGTATTACTCGTGATGCCTGAAAAAGTAACACTGACCAATACAGATCCCCGGGTCGCCATCATCAGCAATATGATGAAAGATGTGTTTGATCTGGTGCAGCCACCGGCCAAAGGAGCTCCCAGTTTTTTTAAGGTATTACCGGATACGGTAACCGGGAAAGGACAAACCTGGACCCGTTCCACCAGCAATGAATCCGGCAGGTATGATGCCGCTTATCGATTGGCAGATATCAATGACAGTACCATTGTGGTTGACTTTGCTACGAATTCCACCACGATGACAAAGGCCGAGTTCATGGGGAATCCCACGACTACCAATATGACGAATAAATCCACCGGCAAGATCATCCTGGACCGGTTGACAGGCATCATGAAAGAAAAAACAGAAACCACCGATTCACAGGGAAGTACCGAGTCTTCTTTTGGAAACCTGCCGGTGAGTTCCAAAACAACAACAACCATTACAGTAAAGAAAACTGACTAGTGGCTATTTCAGCACTTATTTAAATAGCTGACATCATGCAGGGCCGTTTACCCTTTTAAACCCGGCAACTATTGTGCAAGCCGACTAAAAAAAGTACCGGTTCATCACAGCTGATTTCGGAGCAGGTCCTCAAAATTATCTCTCTTTCTGATCAGCGATATTTTTCCATTGCTGACCATTACTTCGGCTGGCTTATAACGGGAGTTATAATTGGATGACATTTCAAAACCATAGGCACCTGCATTGCAGAGCGCCAGGATATCGCCTTCGCGGATTTCGGGAAGGTCCCGGTCGGAGGCGAAAGTATCGGTCTCGCAAATATTACCGGTGACCGTATATTTTTTTATCGTTCCATCCGGGTTGGACAAATTCAATACATGGTGATAGGCATCATACATCATGGGCCGGATCAGGTGATTGAGTCCGCTGTTGACTGCTGCAAATTCAATATTGCCGGTATCTTTCATCACCGTTACTTCGGCCAGCAGGTAACCACTTTCACTCACCAGGTATTTACCCGGCTCAAACCAGATTTGAAATTTTTTATCTCCTGCAATGGGATGGGCCTCAAAAGCTTCTTTTATTTTTTTGGCGAGAAGCGGAATATCCGTGGCGGTTTCACCCGGACGATAAGGCACTTTGAATCCACCACCGAGATCAATTACTTCCAGTTCGGGAAAATGCGGAATCAGTTCAAACAACACTTCCATTCCCTGTACAAATACATCGGGATCCTTGATATCACTGCCGGTATGAATATGCAGGGTGCGGATATGCAGATTGGTATCCTTCACCAATGATTCAATCAATGACAGCTGACTGACCGGGATCCCAAACTTACTGGCATCATGACCGGTTGAAATCTTCAGATTCCCGCCCGCCATGATATTCGGACGGATGCGGATACCTACCGGGTAGCTATGTCCGTATTTGCGGCCGAATTTTTCAAGATTCGATAAACTGTCAATATTGATATGCACACCGGCCGCTACTGCTTCTTCAATTTCACTGAAGGCAATGCCATTCGAGGTATATAAAATCCGGTCGGGTTCAAAGCCGGCATGCAGGGCCAGTTTTACTTCGTTGATGGAACTGCAGTCAATATTGCAACCAATGCTGTTGATATATTTCAGCACACTGATATTTGTGAGTGCTTTGCAGGCGTAAAAGAAACGGGTATCCAGGATGGAAAATCCGCTGACCAGCTGCTCATATTGTTCCCTGATTTTTTCAGCATGATACAAATAGAGCGGTGTTCCGTATTCCCGGACCGCCTGCAGCAATACTTCATTTGATAATTGATCGGGCATGATGGTTGCGAATATAATACATATAAACAGCTATGCCACCCTGAACAGGTGGCATAGCAAAATTGGAAATATGGCAAGGGTTAGTTCTCTTCTTCAGCGGCTCCGTCGCCGTTTAAAATCAGTTCACCGCCTTCGGTCACTGCCAGGGCCGTGATTTCATCAGGCTGATCTCCGGGCATTTCTTCATCGGGTTGCTCTTCGGTCTGACCATCTTTGATCAGGGTTGGTTCAACTAACTGATCGGCCAGCACTTCTTTGATTCTTGGTAATTCATCAGCGGAATTAATCCCGAAATAATCCATGAAATTAGAAGAAGTGGAATACAGCAGGGGCTGACCCGGTGCTTTTTCATTCCGGCCACTGATGATGATCAATTCTTTCTCCAGCAGTTTTTGTACGGCATAATCACTGCTCACCCCGCGGATGGCTTCAATTTCACCCTTGGTCACGGGTTGTTTATAAGCAATAATGGCCAGGGTTTCCATGGCGGCTGCGGATAATTTCTTCAGGAATTTATCCTTATTCAACTGGGCCACGGTTTTGTGATAGGCCACCTTGGTCAGGAACTGCCAACCACCTCCGCTTTGTTTTACTTCGAAGGGATAAAATTCAGCATTGTATTTTTCCTTGATGCCATCCAGCGCGGCTTCCACCTGGTCCAGGTTCACTTTTTCTTCTTCTTCCTCAATTCCGTTATTCACCAGTTCTGTTACCTCCAAAGTGGTTAAAGGTTTTTCGCTGGCAAAATCAGTGCTTCAATATGCGGTATCAGATTAGCTATTTCCATATCACCCCGGTCCCTGAAGGGACTTTAATTTATTATGATCAAGAATATTGTTGGCTGTTAAATCAGCAACCGTTAATCGAAACGAAAATACAATCCGTATTATTGGATTAAAAACACACTTATCAACAGTTCCGTTATGGGAATGTTAGAAAATAAATGGAAGGCCCTGATAAAATCACCGGCTGGTTCAGTTCTCGATGGCCCAAAATGGGATTTTAACCTTGTAATGCTGCTGCTCCGCTCACGATCTCGGTCAGCTCGGTAGTGATGGCTGCCTGACGGGCCCTGTTGTAGGAAATCTTCAGGGCACGCAACATTTCATTGGCATTCTCACTGGCTTTGTCCATGGCCGTCATCCGGGCGCCATGTTCAGAAGCGTTAGAATCCAGTACTGCCTTATATAATTGTGTATTGAGGATCTTGGGCATGAGTTCAGCGATCAGTTCTTCCTTGGAAGGATCATAGATAAAGTCAGCTTTTACTGCCCCTTCTTTTTTCTCTACTTTAGGAATCGGCAGGAATCTTTCCAGTTCAAATTTCTGGGTCGCTGCATTTTTGAACTGGCTGTAAATGATTTCAACCACATCAAATTCTTTGGTTTCGAAAGCCTTCATCGCTGCCTGGGCGGCTTTCTGAACATTGCTGAAATTGAGTTGGAGGAAAATATCTTTAAAGTCGGCACTGGTTTTATAATTGGCGCGAACAAAGTATTCATAGCCTTTTTTACCAATACCCCATACCGTTACGTTGCCTTTCTTTTGCTGGTCGGCGTATTTTTCTGCAATGGTTGACTTAGCCAGTTTGATCAGGTTGGCATTGAAGGCACCTGCCAGACCACGGTCACTGGTAATCAGGATCAGCAGTACATTCTCTACCGGTCTTTCTGTAGCCAGGCTCATTCCCGCACCGCCTTCGCTGTTGCTGACAATATTGCTCAGCATTTCCTGCAGCTTCTGGGCATAGGGACGCATCTGGATAATAGCATCCTGTGCCCGGCGGAGTTTGGCCGCACTCACCATTTTCATGGCCTTGGTGATCTGCTGGGTGCTCTGAACTGATTTAATCCGGTTACGTACCTCTTTTAACTGGCCTGCCATTGTTGAAAATTTAAATTGACTGGTCGCGATTGGGATGGGTCAATCTTTTTTCCAAAACCTGGTAAAGAATGACCTTCAAACCCCCATTTCAGCAACCCTGAATTCGGCCGCAAAAGTACGGGCAAGCGGCTAAAAATCCATGACTAATTGCCGGTTCTTTATTCCAGGCCTCCAAATGTGGTTTTGATGTGTAAATCTCTCTTTTACAGACTAATCCCTGAGCCAGCACTCTTTTCGGATGCTGTAGGAAATTGAAATAACCCCACCAGCCCCGGTCACATTGCGGAGTTTTTTGACCGATTCACGGGTCAGTTCCAGATTAATCGGACCGGGTTCGAGGAAGGACAATTCATTTTTGGTGATCATCATGCGGTTATTCCAGATGGAATCGAGCCGGTGAATACCGTCGCCGGTAAAACTGGTATCGGTCACAATTAATCGAACGACTTCACCACTGTTCAGTCCATTAAATTCCAGTTGCAGTTTATTTCTTTTCAAGGTATCCGGAATCGGACTGCGAACGGAAAATGGCTGGAAGCTGAATTCGTCGCGGTATTTGTGCTGATCGGGCAATACCACTTCAATCCGGTGTTTGCCGGTAAAATCATTGATATGTTTATTCAGGGCATAAAAGGGACCCGTCATGGGCGTACTGTCTGCTGAAATGCTGACCCCGTCAAGCGATACCCTCCCGGGCTCAATGGAAATCGCCTGGCCATATTCATCATATTCCTTGAACTTCAGCAAAACGGATACACTGTCATTTCCCTCTTCTGCGTTGATACTGTATTCAAAAAAAATATCGTCCATCGCTGCAGGCTCATCACGCGAGGCGCTGAAACAGGCTGCCAGTAAGAGGCTGCAGCCAAGAACGGGTATAAGAGAAAGTGTACGCAATATTTCTATTGACGGGCAAGGTAAGCAATACCCTCAGTTTTTTGTGCGTAGCGCCGCTTCTTCTTTCAAACGGTTATAAGTTTTAACAGCGGCTTCATACCCGGCCTTTTTATCTGCAAAAAATTGCGTCATGCCTTCCTTTGTATCCTCATCGGAAAGGATTTCCCGCATCTTTTTCCGGGTGCTGACATAAGTAGTGAATAAAGGATCCTTATCCTTTTTAAAATGCACAAAATAATAAGCTCTTGGATGTTCATATAAAACCTCCCATATCTTGTACAGCGTGGCATATTTTCCTGCTGAGATAATGCTCATGAAATACCAGCTGGTATCCTTATCCCCCGGCCACAGCATTTTACGGGATTCAAAACGGCCATCACATAAAATCCTTTTTCCATGTTTTTCCCGGTAATAACCCCGTACTTGTCCGGCTTCCAGTACCCTTACAGAATCGTTAGTAAAGACAGCCATCAAACGAATATGCCCGTTTTGATATTTATATGCCGGGCGCAATCCCTCTTTACGGGGATTCTCAGGAAAACGGCAGGCCAGGGTATCGCCTTGCCAGGTTATGACATGATCCTGCAGGTTTCCGGTTAACCCTGCCAGCAAAAAGCAGGATAAGAGAAGTGTTTTTTCCATCAAATTCATTTTAACGCATTAGTAGTCAGGGCTATCGCCACTGCCCCAATTATATTATCTTTGCCCTCCCCCGGGGAAATCCACCCGGGCTGTCAATTTGGCTACTCAACAGAATGTAGCACCGTTTTTGACTAAACTAAAAATCCTTAAAACCTCCTGATTGGAGAATACCCACTAACACTCATTTTATGCTTGGTTTCATATCCAAAATTTTTGGCGGCAGCAAGTCGGAAAAGGATGTAAAAAAAATTGAACCCTATGTTGGGAAGATCAATCAGCATTTTTGGCTTATCAGTCCATCAGCAACGACGAACTCCGTGGTAAAACAAAGGAGTTCCGCAACAGGATCAGTCAGCACCTGACCGAAATAGATGCGGAGATCACCCAAAAGAATAATGAAGCGGAAGCCCTTCCCTTTAATGACCTGACGGGCAAGGATGCCATCTACCAGGAAGTGGATAAGCTGAAAAAAGACCGCGACAAAAAAATTGAAGAAGTACTGGAAGAAATCCTGCCGGAAGCATTTGCAGTGGTAAAGGAAACAGCCAGGCGCTTTAAAGAGAATACGGAACTGGTTTCTACAGCCACCGAGCTGGACAGGGACCTGAGTGTGATAAAAGATTATGTTACCATCAACGGAGATCAATCTGTTTTCCGCAATAGCTGGACAGCTGCAGGCGGACAGGTGACCTGGAACATGGTGCACTATGATGTACAGCTGATCGGTGGTGTGGTATTGCACCAGGGAAAGATTTCAGAAATGGCAACGGGTGAAGGTAAAACCCTGGTTTCAACCCTTCCCTCCTACCTGAATGCATTAGCCGGTGAGGGCGTACATATCGTTACCGTGAATGATTACCTGGCCCGTCGTGACCAGGAATGGAACGGCCCCATCTTTGAATGGTTAGGACTTCGGGTGGATTGTATTGACAAACACCAGCCTAACAGTGAAGAAAGAAGAAAAGCTTATCTCGCCGATATCACCTATGGCACCAACAATGAATTTGGTTTTGACTATCTCCGGGATAATATGGTGCATACCTCCGAGGAAATGGTACAGCGTAAACACCATTATGCGATGGTGGATGAGGTGGATTCTGTATTGATTGATGATGCCCGAACTCCACTGATCATTTCAGGACCAGTACCCCGCGGCGAAGACCAGCAGTTTCATATTCACAAACCCCGAGTGCAGGCCCTGATCCAGGAACAGGAACGCATTGTGCGGAACAACCTGAATGATGCCAAAAAGAAAATGGCGGAAGGTGATGATGATCCGAAGAGCGGCGGTTTAAACCTGTTCCGTGCATTTCGTGGTTTGCCGAAATACAGTCCGCTGATTAAATTCCTCAGCGAATCCGGTATCAAGGTAAAAATGCAGAAGGCCGAAAATTATTACCTGCAGGATCAGCAACGGAATATGCATATTGTGGATGAGGAACTGCTCTTCCATATTGATGAAAAAAATAATTCAGTAGAACTTACCGATAAGGGGCTGGCCATGATTACCCGTACCGGCGAGGATCCTGATTTCTTTGTACTGCCTGATATCAGCATCAAGCTCTCCGAAATTGAGAAGAGCGAATTATCTGCCGATGAAAAACTGCAGCAGAAAGAAGTGGTGCTGAATGATTATGCGCAGAAGGCCGACCGGATTCACACGGTACAACAATTACTGAAAGCCTATACCCTTTTTGATAAGGATATTGAATATGTGGTGATGGATGGTGCCATTAAAATCGTGGATGAACAAACCGGTCGTATTCTCGATGGCCGCCGTTACTCCGATGGATTGCACCAGGCCATTGAAGCCAAGGAAAATGTAAAAATCGAAGCGGCTACACAAACCTATGCCACGGTAACCCTGCAGAATTATTTCAGGATGTACCATAAGCTGGCGGGTATGACCGGTACTGCGGAAACAGAAGCTGCAGAGTTATGGAGTATTTATAAGCTGGATGTGGTGACGATCCCCACCAATATTTCCATGATCCGTAAGGACAAGCAGGACCTGGTGTATAAAACCAAGAGGGAAAAATACAAGGCGGTTATTGATGAGATTGAAGCCTTACGAAATGCGGGAAGACCCTGTCTGGTAGGTACTACTTCAGTTGAAGTGAGTGAACTGCTCGGTCGTATGCTGCAGCAGAAAAAATTCCCCATAACGTACTGAACGCAAAACAACACGACAAGGAAGCGGTGATTGTAGCCGAAGCCGGTTTACCCGGTGCGGTTACCATTGCCACCAATATGGCGGGTCGTGGTACGGATATTAAACTGGGGCCCGGTGTAAAAGAGCCGGTGGTCTGGCCATCATTGGTACCGAACGTCATGAAAGCCGGCGGGTTGACCGTCAGCTCCGTGGTCGTGCCGGTCGCCAGGGTGATCCGGGTAGCTCACAGTTTTATGTTTCCCTGGAAGATGACCTGATGCGGATGTTTGGCAGTGAAAGAATTGCTTCACTCATGGATAAACTGGGTTACAAGGAAGGTGATGTGATCCAGCACAGCATGATCAGCAACAGTATTCAGCGGGCGCAGAAGAAAGTGGAAGAGAACAATTTTGGTATCCGTAAAAGACTGCTTGAATATGATGATGTGATGAACAAGCAGCGGAACGCCGTGTACGATAAACGGAATCATGCCCTTTTAGGAGAAAGGCTGGCACTGGATATTGATCATGCCTTTTCAACCGTTGCAGAAGGATTGGTGGATTCATTCCGTGAGCAGGACGATTTCGAAGGGTTCAAAATGGCCTGTATCATGAATTTCGGGCTGGACACGACCATTACTGCCGATGACTTCAGTAAGAACGATGCGGCCGGTCTGTCTGACCGTTTATATACCGAGGCTACAGAAAGATATTCAAAACACAAGGCTGATTTACAACAGCAGGCTATCCCGGTATTCAAAAATATCCGGCTGACCCAGGGCAGTCATATTGAAAATGTGGTGGTGCCCTTTACCGATGGCCGCAAGGGATTGAATGTGCTGGCTAACCTCGATAAAACCATCAGCGGTCAGGGTGTTGAACTCACTAATGCGCTGGAAAAAACCATCACCCTTGCCGTGATTGATGATACCTGGAAGGAGCATCTGCGCGGAATGGACGATTTGAAGCAAAGTGTGCAAACGGCCTACCTGGAACAGAAGGATCCGCTGGTTATTTATAAAGTAGAAGCCTATAACCTCTTCCGGAATATGAATGCGGAAGTGAATAAGGATATTGTTTCCTTCCTCTGCCATTCTTCCATCCCCATCCAGCAGGAAAATCCTAATCTGCGGGAAGGTCGTCAGCAAAAGACCGACATGAGTAAGATGCGGGCGAATAAAGAAGAAGTGGATGCCGCCGGAGAAGATTATGCGGCTAATGAGCAGGATAAACTGGTGCCGGTAACGGTAGCTCCCAAGATCGGAAGGAATGATCCCTGTCCCTGCGGCAGCGGAAAAAAATACAAACATTGTCACGGTAAAGATGCCTAAACAGCTGACAATCTGATGATCAGGGTATTTTCCTGGCGTAATAACCGCAGGGAATATACCCTGATCATGTGAGGAAACTTTGCAATAAAACGATATGAGTTTCCAAAAAAAAGGTCTAGGTTTGCCACCCTATTCAACAATCTAAATTAAAATCAACGAACATGAAAAAACTCTTTGCAGTACTGGCCATTGCCGGTGTAATGGTTGCTTGTAACAACAAAAAGAAGGATGAAAAAGCTCCTGAAGGCGATACCACTACTACTACCACCACTACTACCACCACAACCACAGAAACCACACCGGCTCCTGCTGGCGTACCCACTTTCTCTGATCCTGAAGTTCAGAAATTTGCTAACGATTATGCAGCTTTCATGACTGAATACAAAGCCGGCATGAGCGATCCAGCTAAACTGGCTGAACTGAGCACTAAACTGCAGGACTGGTCTAAAAGATCTACCGAAATCGGTATGAAACTGGCTACCAAACCCGAAGAAGCCAAAGCATGGGCTGAATGGGTAATGGCCCTTTCTAAAGACATGATGCCGAAATAAGTATTTCGGATTAAATGATAAAAATCCCTCCCGTCACCCGATGGGAGGGATTTTATTTTTAACTTAGGCAGCACAAAGCTGACTGACTATGTACACCGTTACCAAGAAAAAAGTGCATGGCCTGCTCCATCCGGAGATTGTAGGCGATAAGCACTGGGATAAGATCATCAATATCTTTATCATTGTACTCATCATTCTCAATGTGATTGCAGTGATTCTGGAAACCGTACAGGAACTGCATGATCAGTACAGTGATTTTTTCTACTATTTCGATCTCGTTTCAGTCATCATATTCACCATTGAATATGTCCTGCGTGTCTGGAGTAGCAACCATGAGGAGAAGTACAAGCATAGTTTCTGGGGCAGATTGAAATACATGGCCTCGATTGGGGCGCTGATCGACCTGCTGGCCATCCTTCCCTTTTTCCTTCATCTTTTCTTCGGGCTTGGTATCGATCTCCGGGAGATCAGGATGCTCCGTCTGCTGCGGGTATTACGCTTATTCCGGCTGACCGCCTATACAGACTCTGCCCATATGATTGCCAATGTATTCCGGAAAAGGGCAAAAGAACTCACCATCAGTTTTGTACTGGCCATTTTTCTGATCATCATTGCTTCCTGTATCATGTATTTTGCCGAGCACCTCCACCCGGAGAATAAGGAAAAATTTTCCAGCATCCCGGCTACTTTATGGTGGTCGGTGGTTACCCTTACCACCACCGGGTATGGAGATATGTATCCAATGACCGCAATTGGCAAATTCATGTCCGGCGTTATCATGCTGACCGGTGTTGCTTTTTTTGCGATCCCTGCCGGTATCCTTTCGGCGGGATTTATGGATGAGTTCAGGAAGAGAAAGATTTATAAAACGCATCGTTGTCCGCACTGCGGGGAAGTGCTGGATATTGAGGAAACTCACGAATCCCATAAATAGAAAAAGCCGGGTAACCGGCTTTTTCAAATAAGATATTTCTACACTACTCAGAATCCCTTCTTCTGCTTCAGCTCATATTTCTGCTCATAGCGATCGCTGAGTTGTTTCTGTTTGTCATCCAGATTGATTTTTCTGCCCTGGATAAAGGCATCTGTTACGTTACTGGTGCTCATATCCAGGATATCACCGGTACTGATGACGATATTGGCTTCTTTGCCTACTTCAATACTACCGGTTTTATCAGCCACACCCATGATTTTGGCGGCATTGAGTGAAATAGCTGCCAGTGCTTCTTCTTTCGTGAGCCCGTAAGTAACGGCAGTACCGGCATTGAATGCCAGATTACGGCCACGGGTTTGTGAATCATCATCGGAGATTGAGAAAAGCACACCTGCTTTTTGAAGTGCTGCGGCTGTTTTATACGGCTGATCCACATCATCATCGGTGGTGGTGGGTAAACTATGCATCTGCTGAAGAATCACGGAAACATTATTTTGTTTCAGCAGATCCGCAATCTGCCAGCTTTCACTGGCACCAATAATCACCAGATCAAAGCCAAATTCCTTTACAAAATCAAGGGCCACCAGCATTTGTTTTACCGTATTGGCATGTACATAAAATTTCTGTTTTTTAGAGAACAGATTTTTGACAGACTCATACTTCAGATTGGTCTCATCTTTTGCCGGACTGGCCACATAGGCCTTGGCTTCCCGGAAAAAAGCCTTGAGTTGCTCTATTTTTTCCAATCCTTCTTTCACCGGATCTGTTTGCATTCCTCCTGCATTGGGGCCTCCAGGCCCGCCACCACCACGTCCAAAGCTTGGTCTGGGCATCAAAGTGGGCATAAAGAGGTGCATGCCTGCATCTGTTTTTACAGCCGCATCTTCCCAGTTCCAGGCATCCAGTTGTACAACTGATGATGAACCAGCCAGAAAACTACCCTGCGGAATCACATTCGCTGCCAGGATACCATTGGAACGAAGGGTATTGATCACTTTTGAATCTGTATTATATGCCACGATAGAACGGATATTGGGATTCATATCCCCGATTTCACGGCTATCATTGGAGGCACGAACCGCACTGATTTCAACCAAACCAAGATTACTGGTGGGCAGGATCAGACCTGGATATACATGCTTGCCTTTGGCATCCACTACCTGTGCATCGGCAGCACCGGTAGCACCTTTAGCCACGGCAGCGATCTTTCCGTCTTTAATTACAATATTCCCCCCTTCCAGCACCTGTCCGGTACCGGTATGCACGGTGGCATTGGTGATCACAATATCACTGGTTTGTTTTTTCGCCGGTAATACATTGGCCTGTGAAAACCCGGCCACCGAGAAGGATATACAAGCAGCGATTAATAATATTTTTTTCATTGTACTTGTTTTTAGTTGTTATCCAAATTGTCCGCATCAATCACCAGCAATCCATGGCTATGGCCATGATCACTGCAGCTATGCATAATCTGGTAGGAAGGAGTAGCTGGGATCATGGGTGCCCCTGTTCTTTTCTCTCCATTCAGTTTCTTCACCAGTCTGGCACGCTCCGCATCCACCTGCTTCTGCATTTGCTCATCTTTCTGCCGGTCAAAATAAACAGTACCATCCACAATGGTATAAAGTGATTTGGCATAAATGCTCAGCGGACTGTCACTCCATACCACCACATCGGCATCCTTACCCACTTTTATGCTGCCCACTTTATCATCCACATGCAGCATTTTGGCAGGGTTGAGGGTAACCAGGCTAAATGCTTCTTCAGGACTTAATCCACCATACTTCATGGTTTTAGCAGCTTCCTGATTCAGGCGGCGGGCCATTTCTGCATCATCCGAATTAATGGCAACCACCAGTCCGACTTTGTGCATGATGGCGGCATTATAAGGAATCGCATCTTCCACTTCCATCTTGTAAGCCCACCAGTCAGAGAAGGTAGACACAAAAGATCCGTGTGTTTTCATTTTATCTGCCACTTTATATCCTTCCAGGATATGGGTAAAAGTGTTTACGGTATAACCCATCTGCTCGGCGACTTTCATGGCACCGTTGATTTCACTTTGCACATAAGAGTGACAGGTGATGAATCTTTTCTTTTCCAGAATCTCTACCAGCGCATCCAGTTCCAGGTCGCGGCGGGGAGCGATTAAACCGGTCAGCGGCTTTTTGGCTTTTACCAGTTTATCTTTTTCTGTATTATAAACATCCCATTCTTTTTTATAGTCCTTTGCACGGGTGAAAGCATCAATCAAAACCTGCTCCACTCCCATCCGGGTATCAGGATAACGGTTATTGCCACCGGGCAGACTGAAATTGGAACGCTTTACATTTTCTCCCAGGGCAAATTTGATCTGACCGGGCCAGCCCTTGAACTTCATATCATCATCATTGGCACCCCAGCGCAGTTTCAGCAATTGGGTTTGTCCGCCGATTACATTGGCTGAACCATGCAGGATATGAGAAGAGGTTACACCACCACTCAGTTGTCTGTAGATATTAATATCATCGGGATTGATATTATCAGCAATCCTTACTTCTGAAGTAACAGACTGTGCGCCTTCATTGATAGAGGCTGCGGCAATATGGGAGTGTTCATCAATTATACCGGGAGATACATGTTTGCCGGTACCATCAATTACCCTGGCACCTGGTTCATTCAGGTTCTTACCCACGGCTGCGATCTTACCATTCTTCAGCAATACATCTGTATTGGACAGGATACCTTCTTTCTCACTGGTCCATACCGTTGCATTGCGGATCAGGATGGATTCCTGTTTGGGCTGACCGGCTTCATCCCATCCATAAGGCAGGAAAGGATAAGTAACCGCTCCAACAACAGGCATATCTTTTTTACGGGCACTGTCCTGTTTTACTTCCGCTGCTTTTTGGAAAACAGCAGTCCAGGTGAGCGAATTACCGGAAGAATCTAAACCGGTTCCGTTCCATTCGGTACCATTACTGATACCACTCAGTCTGGTGGCTGTTGCCGGCAACTGCTGATCTGCTGTAGCTCCGCGTCCGCCAAATCCACCGGGGAATCCACCACCAGGGCGACGGGTTGAATCTGATGGAGCACCAGCAGGCCTTTGTCTTCTTTGCATCGGTGCATAACTCAGTTTCACCTGCTTGCCATCAAAACTGAAACGGGTATTCAGGGTGTCTTTGGCAAACATGCTCAGTGAGCTGGTTGACTTTACATCGAGTGTATATTTTTCAGTACCGGCAGGCGTATTCACTGTTAAAGCATAAGTGCCCGCGATATTATCATCACTCTTTACATTGTATTTAATCCCCTGCACATAATTATACAGGATGATGCTTCGATCCTGAAAGATTGGTCCGTTCGTGATCAGGAAGTTGGCAATTTTACCTGCTTCCAGACTGCCTACTTTATCGTACACGCCCAGTGTGGTGGCCGGAACTTTTGTGAGGGCTTCCAATACTTTGTTTTCACTCAGACCGTATTCAATCGCTTTGCGCAGGTTGGGCCCGAAACTGGCGCTGCTGCGGAGATCAGCGGTGGTCAGACAAAAAGGTATACCGGCTTTTTCAAAAACAGCGGGGTTGGTGGGAGCCAGTTCCCAATGCTTCATATCTTCCAGAGAAACAAAACGGGCATCGGCCGGATCTTCCACATCCATAGCCTGAGGATAATTGAGCGGAAGAATAAATGTAGCATTGGTCGCTTTCATTTCTTTGATCCGCTGGTATTCATTCTGACCGGCTTTGATGATATACTGCACGCCAAACTCATCACCCACACGGTCGGCACGGAGGTTATCCCATTTATCATTGGCTTCAAAAATCTGGGGAAGTCCCTGGTTATCGTTCCAAGCCTGGAGGGTGGCATTAAATCCTTCTTTATAAGGTTTGCTTTTGTACCAGGCGGCATCCAGATAAGTCTGACGCATCAATGCGATATAACCCATTTTAGAACTGGGGTATGATTGTGTGGAGCTTCCTTTACTAAAAGAATAATGAGCAGAAGCTTTTTCCTTAATGATCACCAGGTTTTCTTTTTCATTGGCCAGGGTAACCACTGCTCCGGTACCACGGGCCACTCCATCTTTAACATGGGTGAGCACGGCACCAAAACCGGCTTCACGTAAGGGTTTGGCGGTGGCATCAGAAACGGCAAAAACCCGGTACACATCCACATCGGATTTGATGGCCTGGTTCCAGCCAAAGGGACCTTTTACATTCGTCTCCAGTTGCGGCTGCTGATTAAAATTGAATCCGCCGGTCTGTTGCTGACGCGCTGGCGTGCCATAATCAGAATAGATATCGATGAATGAAGGGTAAATAAATTTTCCCTTGCAATCCACTTCTACTGCGCCGGCAGGTACCGCTAAACCGGTGCCTACAGCTGTGATCTTTCCGTCTCTGATCACCAGCGTGGCATTGGTTAATGTGGTGCCGGCTTCTTTAACAATAGTAGCGTTGGTAAAGGCATAGTAGCCGTGCCTTGGATCGGCAACTCCGTTTTCCGGAAAAGTGGGCTGCGCAAAAAGCGGAATGCTGAAAAACAAACAGCATAGTCCTGCGAGCCAGTAACCTGGTTTTCTCATATCAGTGTGGTTTTTTTAAGAAAGCCGAATTTAACGTAATCCGGCAAAAGCTATTAATTATTATGATAAAAGGCTTGGTTTGGACGTAAAGAAGGGCCCTATCTTTCCCCTTAACTTTGGTTATCTTTGGTAATATTATAATTTGGAGCAATATGGCCCTTGCCAAACCTTACCTGACCATTCCGGATTTCACTTTATCCCCCCGCATCGACCAGGTGGGTGTGGAAGAAAGAGCCTCGCGATTTACCAAACGCAGCATCAAGAAAGAAAGCAAGATGAACGGGCTGAAACTGGTGCTGAACATGATTGATCTCACCACCCTGGAAGGAAAGGATACCGATGGAAAAGTAAAACAGCTTTGTTACAAAGCCATGCACCCGCATGATGCCATAGAGGGAATCCCCACCGTTGCTGCGGTTTGTGTGTACCCCAGTATGGTAAAAGTGGCTAAGAAAGCATTGGGCGATTCGGGTATCAAAGTAGCTTCAGTTGCCACGGCCTTTCCCAGCGGACAGGCACCCAAAGATGTAAAAATCCGTGACACCCGTTTTGCCGTCAATGAAGGAGCTGATGAAATTGATATGGTGATCAGCCGCGGTAAATTTCATGCCGGCGAATACCAGTTTGTCTTTGATGAAATTGCTGCCATTAAAGAAGCCTGTGGCGAAGCCCGTTTAAAAGTGATCCTGGAAACCGGTGAACTCGGCACTTTCGATAAAGTGCGGCGGGCCAGTGATATTGCCATGCATGCAGGAGCAGATTTTATCAAAACATCTACCGGAAAAATCCAGCCGGCGGCTACCATGCCAGTTACCTTAGTGATGCTGGAAGCCATCCGTGATTTTTATTATGCCACCGGAAAAATGATCGGGATGAAACCCGCCGGAGGTATTTCCAAATCCAAACTCGCCCTGCATTACCTCGTGATGGTAAAAGAAGTACTGGGGGATGCCTGGCTGAATAATGAATGGTTTCGTTTTGGTGCCAGCAGCCTTGCGAATGATGTGCTGATGCAGATTGTAAAAGAGCAGACCGGATTGTATCAGGCGGCGAATTATTTTAGTGTGGATTAACCCAATGTGGGAATGCGAGAATGTGGGAATGTGGAGATGAGGGAATGGAAACGACAGCAACACAATGCAGCGTAACGAAAATCAAGAGCCGCTGCAAAAGGCTCAATAAAAAATAAATATGGCTGTAAAAGCAAAAAAAACTGCCCGAAAAAGCAATACCATCAAATTGAAATTTGATACCAGTTGGAGCTATGACCCTGCTCCGGAGAGCAAATCGGCAGCGAGTATCAAACCAAAATATGATCATTTCATTAATGGTGCGTGGGTAAAACCGGCCGGGGGAAAATATTTCGACAGCATTAATCCTGCTAATGAAGAAAAACTGAGCGAAGTAGCCGATGGCAATGAAGCCGATGTGAACAAAGCCGTAAGTGCTGCGCGGAATGCTTATGAACAAACCTGGCAAAAAATGCCCGCCAAAGAAAGGGCGAAATATATTTTCAGGATTGCGAGGATGGTGCAGGAAAAAGCAAGGGAGCTCGCCATCATCGAAACCCTTGACGGCGGTAAACCCATCCGGGAAAGCCGCGACTTTGATGTACCTACGGCCGCCAATCATTTCTTTTATTATGCCGGATGGGCCGATAAACTGGAATATGCTTTTCCTAACCGGAAAACATCCGCATTAGGGGTGGCCGGACAAATCATTCCCTGGAATTTTCCATTATTGATGGCTGCCTGGAAAATTGCACCTGCCCTGGCAACTGGCAATACCGTAGTTTTAAAACCTGCAGAAACCACTCCCCTCACAGCCTTAAAACTGGCCGAGATTATACAGGAATCAGACCTCCCACCCGGTGTGGTGAATATCATCACCGGTGCCGGAGCAACAGGTGCCGATATCGTGAATCATCCGGATATTAATAAAATCGCTTTCACCGGTTCAACCGATGTTGGCAAACTGATTCAAAGAGCCGTTGCAGGAACGAATAAAAGAGTAACCCTTGAACTCGGTGGCAAGGCCGCCAATATCATTTTTGAAGATGCCCCGCTTGATCAGGCAGTGGAAGGCGTGATCAATGGAATTTATTTTAACCAGGGACATGTTTGCTGTGCAGGTTCCCGTTTATATGTACAGGAATCCGTGGCCAAACAGGTGATCCGGAAATTAAAAGACCGGATGGAAACCCTGATCGTGGGAGATCCGCTGGATAAAAACACAGATATCGGTGCCATCAATTCCAGACAGCAACTGGACACTATTCAACGCTATATTAAAATCGGCAAACAGGAAGGCGCAGAAATGTATGAAAGCAGCTGCCGCCTGCCGGGTAAAGGATTTTTTTGCCGCCCTACCCTCTTTACCAATGTGGCCCAAAGCAACCGCATTGCACAGGAAGAAATATTCGGACCGGTACTGTCTGTCCTGACCTTCCGTACCGATGATGAAGTGATTGAAAAAGCAAATAACTCCCCCTATGGATTGAGTGCCGGTGTGTGGACGGATAAAGGATCAAAAATTTTCAACCTCACCAAAAGAATGCGTGCTGGTGTGGTATGGGCGAATACCTTTAACAAATTTGACCCGACTTCTCCATTTGGAGGTTACAAGGAAAGTGGTTTTGGAAGAGAGGGCGGTTTTGCATGGGTTATTGCCTTATGTGAATTTAATTAGTTGCTTGGAATTATTATTAACCGCAGAGAACAAGAGAGCGCAGAGTTTACGCAGAGTTGTTTTTTCTCTGCGTAAACTTATTTTCTCTTGTTCTCGGCGGTAAAAAAGTATACTGATGGAAAAAACAATTAAAAAATCATCACTCAGCATCAGCAACAATGGCCTGGAGAAAAAACCAGCTGCCAAAAGACTGGAAGTGCTGAAGACCTATAAGATTTATATCGGCGGGCAATTCCCCAGAACCGAATCAGGTCGTTATTATATTCCGGTCAATGCCGCGGGTGAAAAACTCGCCAATGTTTGTCTTTGCTCCCGCAAGGATTTCCGGGATGCTGTGGTATCAGCCCGCGGTGCTTTCAGCGGTTGGAGCGGCAGAGCCGCTTTCAACAGAAGTCAGATCCTTTACCGGATGGCCGAAATGCTGGAAGGAAGAAAGGCCCAGTTCATTGAGGAATTAATGAAGCAGGACAGTACTAAGTCAAAGGCGGAAAAAGAAGTAAACCTGGCCATTGACCGGCTGATTTACTATGCCGGCTGGTGCGATAAATTCCAGCAATTATTCAGTGCGGTGAATCCGGTTGCCAGTTCACATTTTAACTTTTCCGTTCCGGAACCCACGGGGGTTGTAGCTATCATCGCCCCGCAGCAGGATTCCCTGCTGGGTCTGGTTTCGGTAATGGCCCCGGTCATTGCCGGTGGTAATACCTGTATCATTCTGGCTTCAGAAACCAAACCACTTTGTGCCGTTACCCTGGCAGAAGTACTGCATTCCTCCGATTTACCGGGAGGCGTGGTGAATATCCTCACGGGCAAACCAGCCGAATTGCAAAGCTGGATGGCCGATCATATGGACGTGAATGCAACCATTTATTGTGAAAATAATTCTGAGGTACAGCAACTCATCCAGCAAAAAAGCGCCCAAAACCTGAAAAGGGTTTTTTTATGCCGGAAAGAACTGGGAAAGCCCTGAGGGTCAGTCGCCTTACCTCATTATGGACACCCAGGAAATTAAAACCACCTGGCATCCCGTGGAAAATATTGCTGGTGCGGGGGGAGGATATTAAATTTGGCGGGAATTTTGCGCCTTATAAAAAATTATGAAATTCATTTTATCTAGTTTTCTGTCGCTTTTTACGCTGAGCCTGCTGGCTCAGACCGACAGTACCGGCAAATCAGCCAACGACAGTGTTACCGTGATTATTCACCAGGATTCCCGTCTGGACCAGCTTGTAAAAAAGCAGGCCAGTATCAACGAGATCACGAGTCGTGATTCCCGTCGTACAGACAAAGGTTTTCGTTTAATGATTATCAGTACTACCAGCCGGGATGAAGCCCTGGCTGCCAAAACAAAAGTGTACACCTACTTCCCCGATCTCAAAGCCTATCTCTGGTATCAGTCTCCTTATTTCAGGGTAAAGGCCGGCAATTTCAAAGACCGGAAAGACGCTGAAAATTATCAGAAAAGAATGAACACCTACTTCCCAAGAGGTGTATTTATCATGAAAGATGTGATTGAAGTGAAACCCGGAAAGGGTGGCGAATCAGACGAAAGCTGATTAAGGATTTTTCTTCAATTGTTCTACTACTAAGTTAAAAATGGCCGCCACTTTTCTACCTTTTTTCCGTTCGAATGTTATCAGCTGCAGGGCGATTTGATTTGAAGGCGTGCGCCAGACTAATACTTTTTCTCTTTCCTGTAATGGCCTTTTCACTGGCGTTCTTTTACCAATAGTGGAATCGAAAAAAGCGGTCAAGGTCCGGAAATCTTTCTTTACATTGACACTATCCACTCCCCATAAGGAAGCTTTAAAATGCACGATGTTACTAATGAGCCCGTTTGGGGTATCCACAGAAAGTATAACTCCATGAAAGGTAACAGACCCATACCGGTAGATAGCAAGGGAGTCTGTGTGGCGGAAACTCAGGCAATCAGGTTTTTCATCATAAGTTTTTCCGAGATCCATATTCATTACACAGATCAGGGAATCCCGGAATAAAGAGATGGGTTGATTTAAAAAAGGATAGGGTACCGCTTGCACGGACTGTGCCTGAGCAGTACAGGAATACAACATTAGCAGGATAGCGCAAATCAGCAACTTCATCAGTTTGTAAATTATTGAAAATCACCGGAACTTCTGCGGTTTTTTCGAGGACCGGGATGCCCTACATTTGCAAATGCTTTCGACAATACAATCACTGGCCAAACAATATGCTCCTGAATTCATTGCTGTGCGACATCACCTGCACTCCCATCCTGAACTGAGCTACCAGGAATTCGAAACCTCGAAATATGTACAGGGAAAACTGAAAGAATTCGGCATTCCATTCGAAGTAAAAGCCACTACCGGAGTAGTGGGATTGATAAAAGGGAAAAACCCTGAGAGCCGTATCATCGCGCTGCGCGCCGATATGGATGCATTGCCGATACTGGAAGAAAATGACCTGCCTTATAAATCACAAAACCCCGGGGTGATGCATGCCTGCGGACATGATGTACATACCACCTGTTTACTGGGGGCTGCCAAAATATTACAAGAATTAAAAAACGAATGGGAAGGAACAGTGAAACTGATCTTTCAACCCGGCGAAGAAAAAAATCCAGGTGGCGCTTCATTGATGATTAAAGATGGTGTTCTGGAAAATCCAAAACCACAAGGCATCCTTGCACTGCATGTACACACGGCCATGGAAGTGGGAAAGTTTAGTTTTCGCGGCGGTCAGGTAATTGCCAGTGCTGATGAATTGTATATTACTGTAAAAGGAAAAGGCGGGCATGCTGCTTCTCCGCACCTGGTAGTGGATCCGATCCTGATTGCATCGCATCTGATCATTGCCTTACAACAAATCATCAGCCGTAACAATAATCCTTTCAATCCCTCTGTATTATCTATCTCGGCGATCAATGGGGGCAATACCACCAATGTGATCCCTAATGAAGTAAAACTGATGGGTACATTCAGGGCCATGGATGAAGAATGGCGTTTTAAAGCACATGAGCTGATCCGGCAGACGGCTGAAAATCTCTGCCGCTCGATGGGTGGAGATGTATACCTGCATATTGATGTTGGCTATCCTAGTGTGATGAACAACGAACAACTCAGCAATAATGCGAAGCAACTGGCTGCCTCCTTTCTGGGTGCAGACAATGTGAGTGAAACAGAATTAAGGATGGGCGCTGAGGACTTTGGTTATTATGCCCAGCAGATCCCCGCCTGTTTTTACCGCCTGGGGACCATGAATAAATCAAAAGGCATAATATCCGGAGTACACACCCCAACTTTTAACATTGATGAAGACGCCATAGAAAAAGGCATGGGAATGATGGCCTGGCTGGGCAGTCAGGTGAAATTATAAAGGCCAACACCCTAATAACCAATAAAGAAGGCAGGAACCCCTTGCCATATAAATGCGTACATTGCATCCCGCTCTGCAATTTGATCCCGTCAGAGCCTCTAAAATAACGATATGCAGAATGAACTCCGCAAACAACAGGCCCTCGAATATCATTCAAAGGGAAGGCCTGGAAAGATCGAAGTAATCCCCACCAAAGAAGCCAAAACACAAAGAGATTTATCCCTTGCCTATAGCCCCGGTGTGGCTGCTCCCTGTCTGGAGATTGCAGAAGATGTTGAAAACGTTTACAAGTACACCGCCAAGGGCAACCTGGTAGCAGTGATCAGTAACGGAACGGCAGTACTGGGACTGGGCGATATCGGACCTGAAGCCGGTAAACCGGTGATGGAAGGGAAGGGAGTCCTTTTCAAAATCTTTGCAGATATCGATGTATTCGATATTGAGATCAATGAAAAAGATCCTGAAAAATTTGTACAGATTGTAAAAGCGCTGGAACCCACATTTGGCGGGATTAACCTGGAAGATATCAAGGCACCGGAATGTTTTTTTATCGAAAGAGAATTGAAAAAGCAGATGCAGATTCCGGTGATGCATGATGATCAGCATGGAACAGCCATCATTTCAGGCGCCGCCTTGCTGAATGCATTGGAAATACAGAAAAAGAAAATTGAGAAAGCCAGATTTGTAGTGAATGGTGCAGGCGCAGCAGCTATTTCCTGCAGTCGTTTATATGAAGCATTGGGTGCCCGCCATGAAAACTTCCTGATGTTTGACCGTAAAGGGGTATTGCATAAAGGAAGAACTGATCTGGATGAACTGAAAATACAATATGCCAATGGCAAAGATGATATGACACTGGCAGAAGCCATGAAGGATGCAGACGTATTCATCGGATTGAGTTCAGGAAATTGTGTCACCGCAGAAATGGTAAAGGGAATGGCTAAAAACCCCATTGTTTTTGCCATGGCCAACCCTGATCCTGAAATCAGCTGGGAAGATGCCACTGGTGCCAGAAAAGATATCATCATGGCCACCGGCCGGAGTGATTACCCCAACCAGGTGAATAATGTACTGGGCTTCCCCTATATCTTCCGGGGTGCACTGGATGTAAGGGCCAAGCATATCAATGAAGAAATGAAACTCGCTGCCGTAAAGGCATTGGCTGATCTGGCCAAGACCACGGTACCGGATATTGTGAACATGGCATACAATGAAAAAAATATTTCATTCGGGCCAAACTATATCATTCCGAAACCATTGGATCCAAGACTGCTTTCAACAGTAGCCCCAGCAGTCGCCAAGGCAGCCATGGACAGTGGTATTGCCAAGCAGCCGATTGCCAACTGGGATAATTATATCAACAACCTGAATAAACGATTGGGACTCGACAATCAGGTGATGCGTGTGATCGGTAACAAAGCCCGCCGCGATCCCAAGAGGATTGTGTTTGCAGAAGCAGATAATGTAAAAATTCTGAAAGCAGCACAGATCGTATTTGACGAAGGCATCGGTTATCCCATGTTACTGGGTGATGAAAAACGTATTCAACGGATTGCTGCTGAAAACGGCATTGATCTTGAAACCCTGCCGATCATCGATCCGCGCAGCGATGAAAACGAAGAAAGAAGGAATAAATATGCGGATATCTTTCTGACCAAGAGAGGCCGTCGCGGTTTCAATTCCTATGAATCCAGAAAGATCATGCGCGACCGTAACTATTATGGTGCCATGATGGTGGAATGCGGAGATGCAGATGCGATGATTTCTGGTCTCACTAAAAATTATCCTGATACGATCCGTCCGGCGATCCAGGTGATCGGCACCGAACCCGGTGTATCCAAGATTGCCGGGATGTACCTGATGCTTACCAAGAAAGGACCATTGTTCCTGGCAGATACCACGGTGAACTTTAATCCAACCGCTGAAGAACTGGCCGAGATCACACTCATGGCGGCTAAGGAAGTACGCAATTTCAATATTGTACCGAGGATTGCCATGCTCAGTTATTCCAATTTTGGCAGCAGTGATTCTCCCGAGGCCCAACTGGTGGCAAAAGCCAGGCTGATCGTGAAAGAAAAAAATCCCGGACTGATTGTGGATGGTGAAATGCAGGCCAGTGTGGCTTTCAATAAAGAACTGATGAAGGAAAACTATCCTTTCAGTGAACTGGTGGACAAAGATGTAAACACCCTGATCTTCCCCAACCTGGCTTCAGGCAATATTGCTTATAACCTGATGAAGGAACTGGATACGGCTGATGCAGTGGGTCCGATCCTGCTTGGACTGAACAAACCGGTGCATATCCTGCAACTGGGCAGTTCAGTCAGAAGTATCCTCAATATGGCCCTGGTAGCCGTGGTGGATGCCCAGATCAAGAGCATGGCTCCAACAGATGAGATCGTGAAGAAATCAAAATGGTGGAAGAGGTTCCGGAAGGATTCCAGGGATCATTGATCCGGCACTGTCCTATACAGATGAACCTATCATAAAAGACTATCAGACTGATTAAATAGTAATAATTGTAATAAATTGAAAAGATCCGGAAGCAGGGAATCTTCCCTGCTTCTTTAATTTTCCCTGAACCGGTTTTGGTTGTATTTTACATCCCGAATGACCATCTTTTCCGACATAGGCCGTTACCTGCTCATGATCAAGGGTATGTTTGCCCGTCCCGAGAATGGTAAAATGTATTGGAAAGAACTGATCCATCAATGCACCGAAATCGGTTTTGGTTCTTTGGGTATTGTGGCGATCATTTCTGTCTTTATCGGGGCCGTATCCACCATTCAAACTGCTTACCAGCTGGTAAGTCCCTTGATCCCTCCCTCGACCATTGCCCAGATTGTAAGAGATACCGTGGTGCTGGAATTCGCTCCCACCCTGGTCTGTATCGTACTGGCTGGTGTGGCTGGCAGCCGTATCGCCAGTGAACTGGGTAATATGCGGGTTAGTGAGCAGATTGATGCCCTGGAAATCATGGGGATCAAGACAAAGACCTACCTGGTTCTCCCGAAGGTGATTGCTGCATTGATCATGATCCCATTACTGGTAGTAATTGCCATGGCCCTGGGTATCTGGGGTGGCCGGCTGGCTGGTGTGGCTTCTGGTATCATTGACGGCTATACCTATGATCGCGGATTAAAAGAATTTTTCGATCCTTATACCATCAAGTTTGCCCTGACCAAGTCCTATGTATTCGCCTTTATCATTTCCAGCGTACCTGCATTTTATGGCTACTTTGTAAAAGGCGGTGCCCTGGAGATCGGAAGGGCCAGTACCAAGGCCGTGGTGGTGAGTTGTATCCTGATTCTATTATTTGATTATATATTATCCGCTTTGCTGCTGCCCACCTAGGCCGGCAACTGGTTTATGATAGAAGTAAAAAACATACAAAAAAGTTTTGACGGCAAAATCATCATCCAGGATGTAAGTGCGGTGATGAAGGCAGGCCAGTGCAACCTGATCATCGGGGCCAGCGGCAGCGGAAAGACCGTACTCATGAAATGCATGGTGGGTTTGTTTGATCCTGACCACGGAAGCATCTTATACGGTGGACATGATTTTACAGCGATGGAAGGGAGGGATAAAACAGAAATCAGAAAAGAAATCGGAATGCTTTTTCAGGGTTCTGCGCTATTCGACAGTCAGAACGTGGAACAGAATATCATGTTTCCCCTGAGTATGTTTACCGACTGGACCTACAAAAAGAAACTGGACAGGGTGAATGAGGTACTCAACCGGGTGAACCTGCCGGATGTGAATCGGAAATTCCCGGCTGAGTTAAGTGGTGGCATGAAAAAGCGGGTAGCCCTGGCCCAGGCGATTGTACTCAATCCCAAATATCTTTTTGCGACGAACCCAATTCAGGGCTCGATCCTCAAACCTCCCTCGTCATCGACAAACTCATCAAAGAGATCACGATCGAATATAATATCACTACTGTGATCAATACCCATGACATGAACAATGTCATGGAAATCGGCAATTATATCCTCTACATGTACAAGGGCAATAAGGAATGAGAAGGCACGAACCAGGAAATCATCTTCAGTAAAAACGAGCGACTGAATGATTTCATATTTGCTTCAGAGTTCCTGCAGGATGCCAAGGATATGCGGATGCTGGAACAAAAAGGCAAAATCTCAGATGACCGCAATATGGATGAGCTGCTGAAATAATCTTCTTTTAACAAACGATTCAATTCGTAACTACTGATCCGGAATGATTCCTGTGGCATTTGTAAAAACAAACGCCATATGAGAAAAATCTACCCCTTTTTACTGAGTCTTGTTTTCATTTCCTGCCACACAACCCGTTTTGAATATATAGGCAGCAAAGAAGCCCCCACCACCCGTGTGGATGTTTTTGTGGATGAAAAATCAATCCCCCGCCCCTACCTGGTCATTGGAAAAGGTTATCAGGTCCCCAATTGGCGTGGATTACCCAACCGTGAAAAAATGCTGGAACAGGCCCTGGCAAAAGCCCGGACAAACGGGGCTGATGCCGTGTTTTTTATGGACCAGTTTATACCGGCGCAGGGCACCCAGGTCAACAGCCAAACGACCATTGATTCCCTTGGAAAAGGGCTGATTTCCCGGTCCAGCACATCGGTAAACCCCGTTTACGGGTACTGGCACCACGAAATCCTTTTCCTGAAATACAGGTAACAGATTGGCTAAATCCTTACTTTTGCCCCATTAAAAAAAGGGGCTTTTTTATGAGCATTCTTGTCAATAAAAATTCAAAGATCCTGGTGCAGGGCTTTACCGGTACAGAAGGTACTTTTCATGCCAGCCAGATGATCGAATACGGAACCAATCTGGTTGGTGGTGTAACTCCCGGTAAAGGAGGCACACAGCACCTGGACCGTCCGGTTTTTAATACTGTAGCGGACTGTGTAAAAGTAACGGGTGCCGACGTGAGCATCATTTTTGTGCCGCCTGCTTTTGCTGCGGATGCCGTAATGGAAGCTGCGGATGCAGGGATCCGGCTGGTGGTTTGTATCACCGAAGGCATTCCCGTACAGGATATGGTGAAAGTAAAAATTACCTGCAGGACAAACCGGTCAGACTGATCGGCCCCAACTGTCCGGGTATTATTACTTCTGAAGAATGTAAAGTAGGCATCATGCCGGGCTTTATCTTCAAAAAAGGAAGAGTGGGTATTGTTTCCAAATCAGGCACCCTTACTTATGAAGCTGCGGACCAGGTAGCCAAGGCCGGTCTGGGTATTTCCACTGCCATTGGCATAGGTGGTGACCCGATTATCGGTACTCCTACCAAGGATGCTGTGGAATTATTCATGAATGATCCCGAAACTGATGCGATTGTAATGATCGGCGAAATCGGTGGTGGTATGGAAGCAGAAGCTGCCCGCTGGATCAAGGAAACAGGGAATAAAAAACCGGTGGTAGGCTTTATTGCCGGCCAAACCGCTCCTCCGGGCCGCCGGATGGGTCATGCCGGTGCGATTGTAGGCGGGGCCGATGATACGGCAGCTGCTAAAATGAAAATCATGACTGAATGTGGCATCTATGTGGTGAGCAGCCCGGCTGATATCGGCGCCACTATGAAAAAAGTGTTATCATAACTGCTGATACTAACTGCAAAAAAAGAAAACCCCGACCGAAGCGTCGGGGTTTTTCTTTTAACCCTGAGTGTATAGTGTGTGAGAAATGTTCAGGTTAACGGGATTCACGGATAAAACGGGCCAGTTCTTCTTTGCTGCTGCTGAAAGTAAGCGCATCCATCACCTGGAAGTAGCTCTTTTGGTCTACTGTTTTGCTGTAGGCATACTTCGCCAGCTCCAGCTTATTGTTTTCGAAGGTGAAGAGACTCATCAGCTCTTTTACCTGTGCGGTGGTCACATTGTTTTTGTCGAGGATGAATTTGGCAGAGGTAAGTCTGTTGTTCTCAAACCATTCCTTGCGGAGTGATTGCTTTACCTGGTCCATTTCTCGGGTATTCATCACATTCTTACCATGACCCCAACCGTCTTCGTTATCATAATATTCATCCTGGTCATTGTACCATTCGTCATCCAGGTCCATCCGGCGCTCATCCACCAGCACTTTACCAAAACGGTTAACGGTGATGTCCAGGTGAAAACCTCTTTTCAGGAAAACGCTGTTATTGTAAATAATCTCCCGGCGGCCAAAATTGCTACGGCTTCTTTTGGCTTCCCTGAAAATTTTTACATCGTGCCGGCCTTCTCCCAGATAACCCAGCGTAATGCTGTTATCTTTCATGGTCATTTGACGGCCGTCTACTTCAATTTTCAATTCAGAGGCAGAACCAGTGGCGGAGATGCTCAGGCGGCTTCCATCAAAAGCCAGCAGTGAAAGTGAGAACAGTGAGCTTAATAAAAGGGTAGAAATTATTTTCATGATTGTTCGTTTTAGGGTTATAAATCTGTTACGCCAACAGTATTTCCAAAGGCGTGCCAGTTATGCCAAATACAACAGTAAGAAATTGTTAAAGGCGAATGCATGTTTGTTGCGGCTTTTGCAGGTATATGCCGGAATCCTTGCCAGGTAAGGGTTTCATAAAATGTATATTTTACACATATCGGCCGTTTCAACACTGAATAATATTTCCACCGCGATAAAAATACCCATTGAAGGGTAGCCGGTTTATGAAATCAACGCTGTTAAGGCATCATAAAAAGCGCAATGAAAGATTAGTTACCTTGTATTAAATTTTGATCCATGAAAATTTCCCTGTACCGACCTTACTTTATCTGTTTACTTTTCATCAGCCTGATTACTATGAGTGCCAGCAGCCAGCAACCCATTAAGAATTATACAGCCGAATGGAAGAAAGCAGAATCATTCAAAGAAAAGGGCCTGCCCAAATCAGCCCTGGAAGAAGTAAAGAAAATTTATGCCCTTGCTAAAAAAGACAAACAGGATGCACAGCTGATCAAGTCACTGGTATATATGGCCACCCTGCAAAATGAGAACAGGGAGGATAATGCAACTACTTCCATGACAGAAATAGAGAAAGAGATTGTGGAAGGACAAAAAGGAAAAGAAACGGCCAATGCGATCCTGAAAAGCCTGCTGGCAGAAATGTACTGGAATTACTTCCAGAACAACCGCTGGAAAATTTATGACCGCACCCAAACAGCAAAATATACTAAAACAGATCCTGCCACCTGGGATGTTAACGACTTTCACAAAAGAATTTCGGAGCTCTATTTGCAGTCCATTCAACCGGAAGGACTTTTACAACAAACCAAACTGACCGCCTACGAAGCCATCATCACCAAAGGAAATGTCCGGCAGCTTCGCCCACCCCTTTTTGACCTGCTGGCCCATCGTGCCTTACAATATTTTCAGAACGATGAGCGGGATATCAGCAAACCAGCCTACGCCTTCGAGATCAGTCAGGCCAGCGCCTTTGATCCGGCAGCCGATTTTGTAAAAAGAAAATTCCCTACCAAAGACAGCAGCTCTCTCCAACATAAAGCATTGCTGATTTACCAGCAACTGATCAGTCTGCACTTACGCGATGCCAAACCCGATGCATTACTGGATGCTGATTTGCTGAGACTGGAGTATGTTAAAAACAAATCCACCCACCCCGACGAAGACAAGTTGTACTTCAATGCGATCAATCATATTGCCAATCAATACGGAAATACTCCTGCCGCTGCACAGGCCTGGTACCTGATGGCAGCTTATTACAATGAGAAAGCCGGGGAGTATCGACCTTATGGCGACAGCACCCATCGTTTCGACAAACTGAAAGCAAAAGAAATCTGTGAAAAAGTACTGCAGCAAAAAGATTCCTCCGAAGGAAGGATTAATTGCTATAACCTGCTGAATGAAATCAAAAGAAAATCATTCCAGTTCAGCCTTGAAAAAGTAAATGTGCCGGGACAGCCCTTCCGTTCGCTGGTGAAATACAATAATATCAGCAACCTTTATTTCCGGCTCATCCGCATGACCGAAGACTTAAAAAAGCAATTGGAAGAGCAGTACAGCGATAAATACTGGCCGGCCCTGATTAATGCCAATGCAGAAAAAAGCTGGGAGCAGAATTTACCCGACACAAAAGATCATCAGCAACACGGCGTTGAAATCATGATCGGCGCCCTTCCGGCCGGTGAATATATTTTACTGGGATCAGACAGCAAAGATTTCAAAGCTTCCAAAAAATTATTGGGCGCAAGAATGTTCTATGTATCCAGTATCAGTTATGTCAATAGCAGCAATGATTATTTCGTCCTGAACCGTGATAACGGCAGACCGCTTGCCAAAGCCACTGTACAGGTATGGGAACAACGCTATGATTATAACAGTTCCAAAAAACATCAGGGAAAAAGGCAAAATGTATACAACCGATGCCAATGGTTTTTTCCGGATGGAGAAGAAAAAAAGAGAAACCAATAGTTATGGCAGTTATACTTTTTTATTGGACATCAGTCACCAGTCCGACAGATTATTCATGAACGATTACTCCTACGACTACTTTTATAATAACCAGGAAACTGAGGAGCCCAAAAGCCTCACTTCTGTTCACCTGTTCACCGACCGCTCCATTTACCGGCCGGGCCAAACCGTTTATTTTAAAGGAATCGTATTAACCAGGAATACCCGGGAAAAAACCGGCGGGATAAAACCCAACTATGCCACCAATGTAGTATTACGGGATGCGAATTATAAAGAAATTGATACGATCCCGGTACTCACCAATGAATACGGATCATTCAGTGGCAAGTTTCAATTGCCGCAAAGCGGGCTGAACGGACAGTTCACCATCATGACCAAAACCGACAATGGCAATGCTCAGTTCAGGGTGGAAGAATATAAAAGACCCAAATTTTATGTGGACTACGAACCTATCAAAGGCACTTATGAAGTGAATGACAAGATCACTGTTACCGGTTTGGCGAAAGCCTATGCCGGTAATAATGTGGATGGCGCCATGGTAAAATACCGGGTGGTACGCGAACCCCGTTTTCTTTATCCCTGGATGTTCTGGCGTTGGTGGCAGCCGCCCACTGAAGAAATGGAAATCACAAATGGGGAAGTCGTAACAGACAAGGATGGTAAATTCAAAATTGAATTCACCGCTATCCCTGACCTGCGTATTGATAAGAAATTTGAACCGGTATTTGATTACAGGATTTATGCCGATGTAACCGATATCAATGGGGAAACCCGTAGCGGCGAAAAAACAGTATCGGTGAGTTACAAATCACTGATCCTGCAAACATATATCCCCGCCAGGATCCCGGCCGACAGTCTGAAAAAGCTTAATATTTCCACCCGGAATATGAATGGTGAATTTGAACCGGCCAATATTACCGTGGTGATCAGCCCATTGAAAGCAGAAAACAGATTGATCCGCGACAGACTTTGGGAGCGGCCTGACCAGTTTGTGATGAACAAGGATGCTTATATCCGGAACTTCCCTTACGACGAATACGACAATGAAGCTGATTTCAAAAGCTGGGAGAAAAATCCGGCGGTATTCTCTAAAAATGATTCAAGCCGGATGAATGGACAGTGGCCGGTGGTACATAGCGGGTTCAGTCCCGGGTTTTATGCAGTGGAAGTAACCGCCAAAGACAAAAAAGGGCAGGAAGTAAAAGATATCCAGTACATCGAGCTCTATGATGAAAAGAGTAAAAAACTGAGTAAGCCTGATTATTTATGGACAGGAAATATGCAAACCAATGTGGAAGCGGGCAAAACTGCAGAGGTGGAACTGGGCACTGCAGCAGATAGTTTATTTGTAGTTCATCAGATCAATAAGGATATCAGCAACAAGGAAACAAATTATAAGTTTCTGGAGTTGTCGAATCAAAAAGAGAAATTCAGTTTCTCTACAACGCCGGCAGATAAAGGAGGTTTTGGCACCAACTGGATCTTCGTTAAACATAACCGGTTTTACCAGTTGAGCCAGACTATTACGATACCCTGGACTGATAAAAATCTGGGTATTGAATATGTCACTTATCGTGACAAGACCCTCCCTGGCAGCGAAGAAAAATGGAAAATCAGGATCACCGGTTATCAGAAAGAAAAACTGGCTGCCGAAATGCTGGCGACCATGTATGATGCATCTCTGGATCAGTTTTATTCCCATGGTTGGGGAACCCCATCTATCTGGCCTTATTTCTACAATAATAAAAGCTGGAGTGGTTCCATGAATTTTAATCAGCTGCAATCACAACAGAAAAACGAAAGCTATGATGAAATGCTTTATGTAGACAAGCGATATGATTATTTATTCAGCGAGAGTCTGAGTTTCTTTGAAGACAGGATGATGTTTCGTTTAGCCAACCGGGCACCGGCTCCCGGAATGGTTGAAGCAGATGCTGTAGGCAGTGTAGCAGAACAGGCAGAAGAGAAATCTTTGGACAAAGCACTGACTGGCAAAGTGTCGGGTTTACAGGTAACCAAAAAAGATGGAGATGGAGTCAGAGATCAGACGGATACCCGGACTGAAGGCACCCTCCGGTGATGTAAAAATCCGGAAGAACTTTAATGAAACCGCTTTCTTCTTCCCGGATCTTCGTACCGACAGCAGCGGTGCCATTGAATTCAGTTTTACCATGCCCGAGGCCCTGACCAAATGGAAATTCATGGCTCTGGCCCATACCAAAGAAGCAGCTTTTGGCAACAGTACCAAAGAAATTGTAACGCAGAAAGAACTGATGGTACAACCCAATCCTCCACGCTTTTTGAGAGAAGGAGATAAAATGGAGTTCAGTGCCAAGGTAGTGAACCTGACAGCCAAAGAAATGACCGGCACGGCCGAATTCCAGTTATTTGATGCGGCTACCAATGAGCCGGTGGATGGTCGTTTTAAAAGTGTAATTCCTAATCAATACTTCACCGTTGGTGCAGGACAAAGTGAATCTATCAAATTCCCGATGGAAGTCCCTTATCAGTTCAACAAAGCCCTGGTATGGAGAATTGTTGTGAAGTCCGGCGCTTACAGCGATGGAGAAGAAAATGCATTACCGGTATTGACCAACCGGATGCTGGTGACTGAATCCATGCCGCTGCCTATGCGCGGAACCGGCACCCGCAATTTCATTTTTGATAAATTATTGAAAAGCGGAAACAGTGAAAGTCTGCAGCACCATGCCATCACACTGGAATACACCAGTAATCCGGCCTGGTATGCGGTGCAGGCCCTTCCCTATCTGATGGAATATCCCTATGAATGTGCCGAACAAACCTGGAACCGGTATTATGCCAATTCACTGGCCACCTTTATTGCGAATTCATCCCCGCGTATCAAACAAGTATTTGAAAGATGGAGGATCAAAGACACGGCTGCCCTGATGAGCAATCTGCAAAAGAACCAGGAACTCAAAGCCGTGTTGCTGGAAGAAACACCATGGGTACTCCAGGCCAAAAATGAAGCAGAGCAAAAAAGGAATATTGCTTTATTATTTGATATGGTGCGCATGAGTGAACAGCTGAACAGTTCTTATGACAAGCTGAAACAAATGCAAAGCAGCAATGGTGGTTTTGTGTGGTTCAGTGGCGGTCCGGATGACCGTTATATCACACAGTACATTGTTACCGGAATCGGACACCTGTTGAAATTAAAAGCAGCTGCCTCCGGACATAGTGATAAACTCAAAGCGATCCTGCAGAAAGCCATCCCTTATCTTGATCGTAAAATCAAGGAAGATTATGATGATCTGATCAAATACAAAGTCAGTCTGAAAACTTATACGCCGGGATATACAACTATCCAATACCTGTATATGCGTAGTTTCTTCCCTGATTATCCAATTGCCACTGCGTCTAAAACAGCCTATGATTATTTCCGTGGCAGAACGCAGCAAACCTGGGTAGGTCAGAGCAAGTATATGCAGGGTATGATCAGTCTGGCCCTGCACCGTACCAATGATGCCAAAACAACGGCTGCCATCTTAAAATCATTAAAAGAAACAGCGGTTATTAATGAAGAACTGGGCATGTATTGGAAAGATCAGACCAACGGCTGGTTCTGGTACCAGGCCCCTATCGAAACTCAGGCTTTATTGATTGAAGCTTTTCAGGAAGCCGGTAAAGATGAAAAAGCTGTGGATGACCTGCGTACCTGGTTATTGAAGAACAAACAAACCAATAACTGGAAAACAACCAGGGCCACGGCTGAAGCCTGTTATGCACTGTTGCTGCAGGGCGCAGGGCCTGCTGCCATTGGTAGTTTAACCAACGAGCCGCTGGTAGAAATCAAAATGGGTAATCTCAGTATCAAATCGAGTTCCCAGCAACAGGAAGCCGGTTCGGGATATTTCAAACAAACCATTGAGGGAAACAAAGTGGATCCGCAAATGGGAAATATTTCAGTCACGGTCAGTTCCCCCTCCTCCGGGGGGGGCAAGGGGGAGGTAGGCGCAACCTGGGGAGCCGCTTATTGGCAATATTTTGAAGACCTGGATAAAATCACCACGGCTGCCACTCCTTTAAAACTGGTGAAAAAACTTTTCGTTGAGAAAAACAGTGACCGTGGTCCGGTACTCACACCGGTGAATGATGGAGATGTATTGAAAGTGGGTGATAAAATCAAAGTAAGAGTGGAACTGCGGGTGGACCGCGATATGGAATATGTACACATGAAAGATATGCGGGCTTCGGCGCTGGAGCCTGTGAATGTATTGAGCCAGTACAAATGGCAGGGCGGACTCGGTTATTATGAAAGCACCAAGGATGCCAGCACCAATTTCTTCTTCAGTTACCTGCGTAAAGGCACTTATGTTTTCGAATACCCGCTCTTTGTAACCCATACCGGTAATTTCAGCAATGGCATTACCAGTATCCAATGTATGTACGCACCGGAGTTCAGCTCACATAGTGAGGGCGTGAGGATTACGGTGGAATAATAACGAATGCAAAACTTCCGGTTCATCGCTTATAGAACTGTGATGAACCGGAAGTACAATGCATTGTAACTGATCCTTTACATTTGCAGATGCAAATTGATTTCCTGATCATCGGGCAGGGCATCAGCGGAACCTGGTTATCTTACTACCTGCAGAAAGAGCAACGGTCCTTTCTGCTCATTGACAATAACGAAGCCCGGGCACCCTCCCGGCTGGCGGCGGGTATTATCAATCCGATCACCGGCCGCAGACATGTTACCACCTGGATGGCTGATCAGTTATTGCCCTTTGTATGGGACGAATACCAGTCATTGGGCAAAGCATTGGAGATCGAAGCAATTTCCCGGAAAGATATCATTGACTTTTTTCCCAGTCCGCAAATGCGTTTGAGCTTTCAGCAAAGAACAGCCGAACAGGCAGCCTATATTTCCATCAGTCAGGAAGAAAATGGGTACAGGGATTTCTTTCAATACGATTTTGGTTTCGGGGAAATCAAACCTGTATACACCGCTCACCTTGAAACTATACTGCCGGCCTGGAGAAGTCAACTTGAAAAGAACGGGCAGGTACTGACTGAGCAATTCGACCCATCCTTACTTTCTGTTCATACCGATCATATCAGTTATAAAGATATTGTTGCCGATAAAATTATTTTTTGTGAAGGTTGCAGTGGTGCAGACAATCCCTATTTTAAAAACCTGCCCTTTGCCCCCAATAAAGGAGAAGCCCTGATTGTTGAAATTCCCGGCCTCCCTGCTGACCGCATTTATAAAAAAGGATTATCGCTTGTTCCATTGGTTGAAAAAGATCGATGGTGGATCGGTTCCGCTTATGAATGGGATTTTGATCATCCTGATCCCACGCCGGCATTCAGGGAAAAGACGATTCAGGTACTGGAACAGTGGCTGAAAATCCCTTTTCAAGTTAAGGATCATGTGGCAGGTGTTCGACCTGCCACGCTTGAAAGAAGACCTTTTGTGGGCTGGCATCCGCTTTATCCTGTTGTAGGTATACTGAATGGCATGGGCACCAAGGGCTGTTCACTGGCACCTTATTTCGCCAGAGAACTGCTGCTGCAGATCAGAGACAATACACCCCTGTCAGCGGAAGCAGATATCCGCCGCTTTGCAAGAATTTTGCAAAGATCCTGAGCAAAGAATTCAATCTGGAACCTCATCCATCGGGAATTTTCCAGTCTCCTTTCAAAATAATATCTTCCACAAAAGAATTACAACATGAAAGTTCAGGAAGAAGGTCAATACATGATTCCAGCCCGGTACCGGCGCATGGAAAATATGCACATTGTTTTCTGGCTGGTGAAGGATATCAGCTGGTGCATGATCTGGAAAGAACTGGGCATTGCGATGTTTATTCCCACCCTGAGCATTGCCATTATCATTGCCTGGCGCACCCGGCAGATCAGGGCTGAACTGGCCCATAACCTGGCCATTGCTTTTTGGATCTGTGCGAACGGATATTGGATGATCAGTGAGTTCTTTGGATTTGACGAAGCAGTTGTTTGGCGGGATTTCACCGGTAAGCACATGGCCCTGATCCCCTTTTTAATCGGAGCAATTATCCTTTTGCTTTATTATACTATTCAACGGCCCCGTGATATGAAATCAAAACAACCGGTAACCTTGTAACTGATTTTCCGGTATACCCCTGTATGAACAACGAAAGCAAATTGGAGCATCAGGCCAGTTCAGAATTCAGCAGCTTTCCCGGCTCAGCAGGATCCTGGTTGAGCAATTCACACATTTCCTGATAGAGATTGGGAAGTTTTTCCCGGAAAGTAACCGGGTTCTCAAAAAACATTTCTACTGATACCGCCCAGAATTCATCGAAATTCTCGAGGGCATATTCATCCATTACATAAGTCAATCCCTGTCGCATCGCCCTGAAAACAGGACGGCCTTCAGCAGCATACTCGTTCAGCCTTTCTTTGAAGTAACGATCATGATGATCTTCCAGTCCCAGGTACGCATCATACTGCAACGCATGTGCCATTTCATGTAAACCCAGGTTGATACAGTCATTGTAATCATCGTACCCCTCCATAAATTTTTTCCAGGATACATGAATCCCGTTCTTACTTACATGGCCATAATAAGTTTCCTGATTAATGTTGAGCACATACTCTTTTCGCATGATATGGATCACATCGAAATAATCCATCCGGTAATTGCGCAGTCCGAAAGTGAGTTGCACCGCCGCTGCACTCACCAATACCGGAATATAATCCTCGCCCACCATGGAATGGAATCTGAATTCCTTGGTTAACATGAATTGCTGTACCCTGTGCAGGAATCTTTTTTTATGTTCAGCAGGCAAGGCATTGTAGTAAGGGTTATAGCGGCTCAGCCATTGATCAAATTGAATTTCCTGCGAGCTGTCATCCTTTGGTGCCCGGGGTCTGATGACCATTTTTTGTTGCCGCTCACGTTGTGAAGGGCGAATGATATACAAATATGCGGACAGGCTTAAAACAGCCAGGACAATTAAAAACATGGTCCCTTCCGGAAGTGGATAACTGGGTCTTTGCTGATCTTCATAAGGCCGGTACGAGATATCAAGGGAATCGAAATGCAGTTGTACCGATTGTTGCCAAACAGAGTCCTTCCACCGGGCAGAATCTACCAATCCAACCTGATCCGGCATCGGCTGAATGGTTCCTGGCAGGTATGTGGTATCCGGTGGCATTGAAAATTAAGATACTACGAATTTAAAAGACCAGGGCAAAATGGCCGAAAATCCCCTGAAATAGGCCTTCCTGCTTTATCTTTGCGCCCTGCATCGCCTGCCTGAAGACAGGCTGGGTAGCCGGACAATCAAGTCCGGCTGAATGCAGTTTTCACCATACAATTATTTTATCGTTTATGTACAGAACCCATACCTGTGGCGAATTAAGACTGGAGCAAAAAGGAATTAACGTAACCCTGGCCGGCTGGGTACAGACCGTCCGTAAATTCGGGGCCATCACTTTTGTGGACCTCCGCGACCGATATGGTATTACCCAGTTATTGTTTGGCGAGGAATTGAATAAAGTGCTGGAAGAAAATCCACTGGGCCGTGAGTTCGTTTTACAGGCCACCGGAACTGTCAGTGAAAGAAGCAATAAAAACCCGAATATCCCGACAGGTGATATTGAAATACTGATCAGTTCATTTCAGGTACTCAATAAATCTGCCGTGCCTCCATTCACCATTCAGGATGACACCGATGGCGGGGATGACCTGCGGATGAAATACCGCTTCCTTGATCTCCGGCGCAATGCGGTAAAAAAGAATCTGGAACTGCGTTATGCCGTGAACCGTGCCGCGAGAAATTACCTGCACCAGCAGCAGTTCATGGATATTGAAACCCCTTTCCTGATCAAATCCACTCCCGAAGGTGCCCGTGATTTTGTGGTTCCTTCCCGGATGAATCCCGGACAGTTTTATGCGCTGCCGCAATCCCCGCAAACATTCAAACAATTATTGATGGTGAGCGGCTACGACCGTTATTACCAGATCGTAAAATGTTTCAGGGATGAGGATCTGCGTGCCGACCGGCAGCCCGAATTTACCCAGATCGACTGTGAGATGGCTTTTGTGGAGCAAGAGGATATCCTGAATATGTTTGAAGGACTGATCAAATCCATTTTCAAGGATGTAAAGGGAATTGATTATGCAGAAGCGGTACAAAGAATGACCTGGGAAGATGCCATGTGGCATTACGGAAATGATAAGCCCGATATCCGCTTTGACATGAGGCTGTTGAACCTGAAGAAGCCGGGCACGGTGTATACCGATAAAACTGATAGTGCCGTATTGATCAACGGTGCAGACTTTAAAGTATTTGATGAGGCTGAAACCGTACTGGCGATTGCTGTACCTGGTTGCAGTGAATACAGCCGTAAACAAACGGATGAATTAACGGAATGGGTGAAACGTCCCCAGATCGGCATGAAGGGAATGGTATTTATCAAATGTAATCCGGACGGATCTTATAAAAGCAGTGTAGACAAATTTTATACAGAAGAAAAATTAAAGGCCATCGCTGATGCAGCCAACGCAAAGGCCGGAGACCTGGTGTTGATCCTTGCAGGTGCAGAAGAAAGAACCCGCAAGGCCATCAGTGAACTGCGGTTGGAAATGGCCAGCAGACTCGGTATGCGGAAGGATGATGAATTCAAATTACTCTGGGTGCTTGACTTCCCCTTATTCGAGTATGATGAAGAAGGCAACCGCTGGGTGGCCCGTCACCATCCCTTTACTTCTCCCAAGCCTTCCCAGATAGAAACCATGATCAACAATAATCCGGTGATTGAAAATGCAGCGGATTACCTGAATCATCCTTATGCCAATATCAAGGCCAATGCCTATGATATGGTGCTGAACGGGAATGAAATCGGAGGTGGTTCTATCCGGATCTATCAAAGAGAATTACAGGAAAAAATGTTTGCAGCACTGGGCATGGACAAGGAAGAGCAGTTGCATAAATTTGGCTTCCTGCTGGGTGCTTTTGAATATGGTGCTCCGCCGCATGGTGGTATTGCCTTTGGATTTGACCGGCTCTGCGCTATCCTGGGCGGCAGTGAAAGTATCCGCGACTTTATCGCTTTTCCGAAGAACAATGCAGGAAGAGATGTGATGCTGGATGCACCGGCCACGATTGACCAGAAGCAGTTTACTGAGTTACAGATCAAACTGGATCTGAAATAATTCTTCGAATAGATTATTATACAGGTTCATTTATTGAAGAGATTCATCATACTTAATAAATGAACCTGTTTGCATTTATTACCACTTCAACCGGTCCCTGCCTACCCATTCATCCCAATCGGCTCCAAACCCTGTATACTGCACAAAGTATTTCCCGTTTTTCTCCTGGAGTACTTCACCCGGGTACCATTGACCATTCCACTCAATGCTGCAGGGTTTATTCATTCCGGTTTTAATACGGCTGTACATCACCCACTCATTCCAGCTATCGTCGAAGCCGGTGTATTGTATATAATGGAAACCACTCCTGTTTTCTTTGATTACGGCAGGATAGTACTTGCCTTTCCATTCTACCTGAACATTCATACCAACCGGGTATTCTGCAAAAGCAATGGGTTTTGTTTTCGATAATGGCACCGTCACTTTTACTTTATCACTATAATAATAAAGTTCACCGGTTACGTTATTACCGTTATACCCCAATACTCTGGCCGGCTGAAACCTGTTCTCCTGCTGAATATAGATATACTCAGGATTCACAGCTGCGGTGGCAGTTTTCACTGGCAGGATATTGAATACAGTTGATTCTGATACATTATAAAACGCCGTTCCGCTCAATTGCTTTTCCCGGTATTTCATGGCATCAAACAATTCTGCCTTCATTTCATTCAGGGTGATTTTACCATCATGATTTCTGTCTCCTGGTGTCAATCCACTCAGGCAATCGATCAAAGTTTGAGTAAAGGTCCAGTTCCCTGTTGAAATATTGCAACTGGAAGAGGAGGTAAAAGCGATCACAGATTTTCCACTGTTGCTGATTGTTTTAGCTTCATTCAGCAAGGCACCAGAATAACAACAATCTGCCAGCAGCCATAACGTTTTCCCTTTAAAATATCGATTGACTGCTGAAGTAATACTATTCACTCCAAACATATTATCTGCTGCATAATCATAGTTGGTAAAACTAACCGGTCCGTTTCCAGCTCTTGCGCCGTGTCCGGCATAGTAGAAAATAAAAGTGGACCCGGAATTCGATTTTTCAAGCAAACTTTTTATGGCATCCTGAATATTGGACAAGGTGGCCTCCTCATCCTTTAGGTAAATCATATTGGCAGCCGGCACTCCCTGTTGTAATAAAAGCTTATACAATTCCTCATCCTTCCTGTTCCTGTTGTTGAATGGCGCAAGAGAAGGATCCTCCCAACGAAGTACTCCTGTTATCAACACTAAACTGTTTGACGGGTCAAAATTGTGTATGAATGGTCTTGCCTGAACATACAGACCGATCAAGCCGGATAAAATCAGCAGGAAACATTTTTTCATAAAATAGATTACTAGGTCAATTATTGATTGAATGACATCTTTTCCTTTCAGGATGATATATCTGAGAATGCAGTTGCGTTTAGCCAGATAACAACTGATCAAGTATTGCAACTGTTTTCATTTCATTGGGCAGCATGGCCTGTTCCAGCCCCATGTTCATCGGAACGGCAGGAAGGTTTAAAGCGCCCATCACTTCCACTGGCGCATCGAGGTATTGGAAACAATGTTTTGAAATTCTTCCGGCCAGAGCTTCAGCAAAGGAATTACGTTGTTGTTCTTCTGTCAATACCAGGCATTTGCCATGTTTTTTCACCCGCTCAAAAACCAGGGCTTCATCAAGGGGATACAGTGTTCGCAGATCCACAATCTCCACCTGACCGGGAAAATGTTTTGCTGCTGCTTTCGCCCAATACACCCCCATGCCATAAGTAATCACTACACAAGTTTCTCCATTGGCAATCATCATATCCTCTGCAGCAAGAACGATATTGGCCTTTCCGAGTGGCAGTATATAATCGGCAGCAGGTTCAGCAGTTTTGGCTTCTTCCGTACCCGGCACTTTACTCCAGTACAAACCTTTATGCTCCAGCATCACTACCGGGTTTGGATCATAATAGGCTGCCTTCATCAGTCCCTTCATATCCGCTGCATTGGAAGGATAGACCACTTTAATACCCTTGACTGACAATAATGTTGTTTCCACACTACCGCTATGGTAAGGGCCGCCACCACCATACGCACCGATGGGCACCCGCAATATCATGGACACCGGAAATTTTCCGCAACTGAGATAACAGCTTTTTGAAATTTCGGTAACCAGCTGATTAAAACCAGGATAGATATAATCGGCAAACTGAACTTCCACAATTGGCTTTAACCCTACTGCACTCATCCCGGCGCAGGAGCCTACTACATAAGCTTCCTGTATGGCGGTATTAAAGACCCGGTGATCGCCAAATTGTTCCCCAAGGGTAGCGGCTTCACGGAACACTCCTCCCAGCCTGCGGCCTACATCCTGTCCATATAAAACTGCTTCCGGATGTTGCTCCATAATTTCGCGGATGGCAAATAAAGCTGCATCTACCATGATGACTTTATCGGCACCGGCCGGATTTCTTTCTCCTTTTTCATCCGTTATGGATGAAGCTGCAAATACATGATCATGTACTGTTAGCGGATCAGGCTCCGGGGAAGCCACTGCCCGGGCAAAATCGGCAGCGATATTTTTTTGGGCTGTTGATTCTATTTCCAATAGCATGTGCTCCTCTACTCCTTTTTCCAGCAGGCGTTTTCTTAATTGAGGTACCGGATCATGCAACTGGTGTTTGGCCAGGTCTTCTTCTTTGCGGTAAAATTCCTTACGAACCCCACTGGTATGATGTCCCAGCAAGGGTACCCGGGCATGTACCAGGAATGGGATTCTTTTTTCTCTTACCGTATTGATTACATGTTGCATCAAATTATAGGATGCTTCAAAATCACTTCCATCCACCTGTATCCGGTTCATTCCGGCAAAGCCTGCTGCAAACTCATAGGCGTTCATGGCGCGCGCTTCTTCGGCGGTTACACTGATGCCCCAGTTATTATCCTGCACCAGGTAAATGACCGGCAATTGCTTTAAAACGGCAAACTGAAAAGCCTCGCTCACTTCACCTTCCGTAACACTGGCATCTCCTAAAGAACAAAGCACCACTGGCAGTTCCTCTTCTTTTCCTTTGATTAACTTTTCGGGTAAATGTCTTTCCAGGTATTGTATGCCCTGTGCAATACCGGTGGTTGGGATGGCCTGCATTCCGGTGGCACTGCTTTGGTGGATGATTGTGGGCTTATCGTAACCGCGGTAATTAGGATGGGAGTAGTATTCTCTTCCTCCTGTAAAAACATCTTCACCCTTGGCCAGGAGTTGCAGCATTTGCTGATATGGGGTAAACCCGAGTCCGAGGATCAGGCTTTCATCGCGGTAATAAGGACTCACAAAATCCTGTGGCTGCAAATGAAAGGCGGTAGCCAGTTGTATGGCCTCATGTCCTCTCGAAGTGGAGTGAACATACTTACAGGTACTCCGGTTGGCTTCATAGATGTCAGCCATCGATTTTACCAGGCACATCAGCCGGTAAGCGTTCAGCAAAATTGAGTTATCAGTCATGGGTAGCAAGCAGCCCGTTACAAGGGGATGGCGCAAAAATAAGACATGCCGGGGAGCAGGCATAAAAGAAAAGCCGCCTCTTGGGCGGCTCTGTCAGTTGGTATTGGCTGCTGGTTATTTTACTTCCAGCTTGAACATGCTTTCGTCTTCAATAAAGGCTTCCAGTTCATCACCCACAACTGCCTCTCCTACGCCGGCAGGTGTGCCGGTAAAGATGACATCGCCGATATTGACTGAAAAGTAGTTGGAGATATAAGAAACCAGTGTATCAAAGCTATGGATCATGTTTCCGGAATTGCCCTGTTGAACGAGTTCCTTATTCTTATACAGTCCGAAATTGATATCTTTTTTATTCTTGATATTGGTAACGGGCAACCATTTTCCGATAACGGCTGAGTTATCCCAGGCCTTTGCTTTTTCCCAGGGCAAACCCTTTGCCTTGAGTTCATTTTGGATATCCCTTGCGGTGAAGTCGATACCGGCCGTGATGGCATCATAATATTTACCGGCGAATTTGTCCTGAATGTATTTTCCGTTCTTGCTGATGCGCAGCACCAGTTCACATTCGTAATGCAGTTCATTGGTAAATTCCGGGTAATAAAAAGGCGTATGCGGTTGGAGCATGGCACTTTTTGGCTTCATGAAAATGACGGGTTCATCCGGCACTTCGTTACCCAGTTCAGCAGCATGAGCGGCATAATTTCGGCCTACACAAAAAATCTTCATAAAAAGGTGGTGTTAGTGATAAATACACCGGATACTTTACACTTGCGTGTTGTTTATCCCATATATTCAGTGGTCATCAGTAGTTTATTGGATTCCCCGAAAAGACAAAAAGGGGGGCAGGGGTTTGGCTGAGGTATGCTGTCAGCAACCGCAGGGGAGCTAAAGTAAGTAATCAATCTGATTTATCATAGCGAATAGACCTGATTATTTACCTGGTTCATCGTCAGGGCAATACCTTGTGCCGCAAAGCTTTCTATGATTTCTACCGATTTTTCGATCTTCAATTTCACGAGGGGTTCTTCTTCCTTTTTCCATTTTCCAAGCACATAATCGGCCTGATGGCCCTTTGGGTAATCATTTCCAATCCCAAAACGGAGCCGGGGATAGTCCTGGGTGCCCAGTGATTCCTGCAGGCTTTTGAGACCGTTATGACCAGCGTCACTTCCGGATGGGCGAAGGCGGATTTTGTCGAGCGGGAGGGCAATTTCATCCACGATCACGAGGATATTGCCGGGCTCAATTTTTTCTTTATCCATCCAGTACTTCACGGCTTTTCCGCTGAGGTTCATATAGGTTGTCGGACAAATACAAACAAAGTTTTTTCCTTTCCACCGGATATCGGCAACATAGGCATGCCGATCTGTGCGGAACTGTCCGCCATGTTTAATCACGAATGCATTCACTACATCAAACCCGATATTATGCCGGGTATGTGCATATTCGTTTCCAATATTTCCCAAACCAACGATCAGGTATTTCATAAACAGTTTCAAATATCGGACTAAGCCAACAAAAAACCCGTTCCGGCTGAATAGCGGAACGGGTTGGCTTTATTCTAAAGAAATTTACTTCTTTGCTTTGGCTGCAGCGGGGGCGGCAGCGGCAGGAGCGGCAGCCGGTGCTGCGGCAGCAGCAGGGGTAGCAGCAGCTTCTTCCTTGTTTCAGTTGTCTGGTCAGGGTAACTGAAGCAATTGGAATCCTGGGGGAATTGAGAATTTCGTAATGTTCTTCCTTCACATCCTCTACCCGGATATTTTCGTTGAGCAGCAGGTTCTCGATGCTGACATCAATATTTTCCTTGAGGTGCTTGGGAAGTGTTTTCACTTTCAGTGATTTGATTTTAATCACCAGTTTACCACCATCTTTTACGCCGGGAGATACACCCACGAATTTGAGGGGAATATCGGCGATCACTTTTTTGTTATCTACGAGTTCCAGCAGATCAATGTGGATCAGGCTGTCATTTACTTTGTCAAACTGAAGATCTTTCAGGATGGTCCGGTAAGTTTTGCCGTCGATCACTACTTCAGCCAGCTGGAAGCTGGGTGTGTACACCAGGTTTTTCAGGGCAGGAGCAGGGGCTGTGAAATTGATCTCCTTTTCGCCGCCATAAATTACACCGGGCACGAGTCCCTGAGAGCGGAGTTGCCGGGTGGCGCTCTTCCCGAATCCGGTCCTCAGTTGACCTTCGATTGTAATTGATTTCATTGTTATGTTGTTTAATTGTTTACTTGTCTTTGCGCTGCGAATGAATAAAGAGGCTGGTAATGCTCTTGTTTTCGTACGCATTGCGGATCGCTACTGCAAAAAGTTCGGCCACACTCACGGGTTTGATTTTACTGCTTTCCTTCCGCATCGGGATCGTGTCACAAACCACCAGTTCTTCCAGTACGCTGTTCTCGATGTTTTCATATGCCTTCCCGCTTAAAACGGGGTGCGTAATGAGGGCACGTACACTTCTTGCTCCTTTCTCTTTTAAAAGACCTGCGCTTTTGGCCAGGGTGCCGCCGGTATCACAGATATCATCAATAATCACCACATCCCTGTCCGTCACATCCCCGATTACCACCATGCTGGAAATCTCATTGGCTCTTTTCCGGTGCTTATCACAGATCACCATTTCCGCATTGAAGTAGTTGGCTATTTCCCGTATCCGGTTAGTAGCTCCTACATCGGGGGCCGCAAAGGTAAGGTTTTCCAGCCGCAGATTCTCTATATAAGGGATAAAAACAGCATGGCTGTCGAGGTGATCAACCGGGATGTCAAAATACCCCTGGATCTGGGGAGCATGGAGGTCCATGGTGATCACCCGGTCCGCCCCAGCCGAAACTAACATATTGGCAATCAGCTTACTGCCAATCGCCACACGGGGCTTATCTTTCCGGTCCTGCCGGGCATAGCCGTAGTAGGGAATAACGGCAATGACTTTATAAGCAGAGGCACGGCGGGCGGCATCGATCATGAGGAGCAGCTCCATCAGGTTTTCGGCAGGGGCAAAAGTGCTTTGTATCAGGAATACATAATCACCTCTGACGCTTTCCAGAAACACCGGACAGATTTCTCCGTCACTGAATTTTTGAATATTTACTTTACCCAGCCGGGTACCGTAACGTTTACAGATTTGCTCGGCAAGCTCCTGGGAGCCCGTGCCGGCGAAAATTTTGGCAGTTTGCATAGCAGAAATATCAATCGAAACAGGTAATCTTTGGCTGGGCGAAGATACTGATTCGCATACCTGATTGACAAAAAAACTGCCAGCTCTCTTTGTTTCTTTCTGATTACTGCTACTAAGCCACTCACCTGGAAGCTACCGGGTTGCCGGAAGCCTGCATTCCGGCTGGCGGAATATGTTGCTGCCCGGTCGGGCTAGCCGAACTGGCATTGCAACTGTAAAAAAGGGTTGAGCAAATAAAAATGGAGAACAAAAGTGCCACCACATAAATGCCTGCGAAGAAAAGTACCGGGTGCAGGGAACCCATCGGGGTCATTGATCTTGGTTTCATAGTTACCGGGTTTTAGTTTATCTACTGATACCTCTCGGGTGGTTGGCTGGCGACCTGATCAATGTGCGAAACATTGATGAGTATAAAAATATTAGATACATTGGCTGCATGCAAGAGCACATGTACTCAATTAAGCAGTGGTCAAAAGACGAAAGACCCAGGGAAAAATTACTATCACTTGGGGCTGCCAGTCTCAGTGATTCCGAGTTACTGGCCATCCTTATCCGTAATGGGACCAGACATAAAACAGCTTTGGATCTGGGAAGGGAGATGCTGGGTCTTAGTAAAAATAACCTGGGGGCATTGGGCCGGCTTTCGGTAAGAGAACTAATGAAAATCAAAGGGATTGGTGAGGCCAAAGCCATTGCTATTGCAGCAGCCCTGGAGCTGGGCCGGCGCCGGCAGTCGGTACTTCCCCTCGATAAAATACTGGTTCAATCGAGTGCGGATGTGGCGGGTTTTCTGCAGGCAAAACTACAGGATGAGCAACGGGAAGTTTTTGCGGTTTTGTTCCTGAGCAGGGCCAATAAGGTAAACCACGTTGAAATCATCAGTGAAGGTGGGATGACCGGAACGGTGGCTGATCCACGGGTGATCCTGAAAAAGGCGTTGGAAGAATCTGCCGTGAATCTGATCTTATGCCATAATCATCCCTCCGGTAGCTTGAAACCCAGCCGGGCCGACGAACAGCTTACTACTAAAATCAGGGATGCGGCCAAGCTGCTGGATATTCAGGTACTCGATCATATCATTGTGAGTGACAGGGGCTATTTCAGCTTTGCTGATGAAGGGCTGATGTGAGTCGAGAGTCATGAGTCGAGAGTCAGGAGTCGGCAGCGGATGTCTATCATAAAGATGCCAGACAGGGTCACTTTAAGCCTGACCTGTAGGTCCAAAGCTCATGGGGAGCTGCATATCTTCCAGGTCTTTGATATTGCCGTTCACCGCTTCAAATTTCTGAACATTATCGGCCAGGGCCTTCATCAGTCTTTTGGCATGTTGCGGAGTCAGGATGATCCTTGATTTCACTTTGCTCTTTGGGGTACCGGGCATCACGTTTACAAAGTCAATTACAAACTCGGCATGTGAGTGGGTAATGATGGCGAGGTTGGCATAATTACCTTCGGCCACTTCTTCTGAAATTTCAATATTGAGCTGATTGGGCTGATTAGCGGGCAGATCCATGGTATAAATTTCCTCAAAAATAAGGCTTCTGATGCAGGCGCAGGTTTGTAAAAAAAATCGTCCCGCCTATTGGGCGGGACGACATTATGCAAATAGATTGATCGATTATCTTGGACCTACATATTTCCAGGTCTCGTCAAATATAGTACGTGTGCCTGCAATTACACTTGGCTGAAGCATCAGGTACTTGATCAGGATGTCTTTATTTCCCTGAACGGCGTTTTGTCCGGTTGGATCCAACACAGCTCTACGTGTATTAGATGCAGCGTAGTTGGGAGCTCCGCTACCAGTTGCCGGGTTACCAAATGAATTGGATGGGCCACGGGTTGGGTCACCATACCAGTTATGTACTGAAGCTACGGTATTGGTAGTGGGGTCAAATCTAACAACCAGACCAAATCCACCATAACCTGAAACGGCACCAGCACTCAGGATCGGGTGAGCTACCCAACCGGTATAAGTCCAGTCGTAAGCTTCACATTCTGCAGCACCGGTAGTAACCAGGCGTAATTGCCATGCACCGCCGTTATTCGCTTCAAAAACATCCCAGGTTGGGTCGTTAAACTGAGTCAGGGTAGGTACTGCTAAATCTGTCATTGGACCAGTTACAGCATAAACACCATCCCAGCTGTTTTTAGCCCCAATTTCTACTACTACCGATTTTTGGTAAGAGATTTTGCCATCTGCACTTACTGAAGTAATTGTAAAGCCAAGACCGTACAATGAACTTGGATTCAGTAAAGTGGCATTAGGGATCGTAATATAGATTTGTTTGGCAAAGTCACCGGCATCAAAGGTAAAAGTCCATGTTCCGCCGGATGCGCCAACCTTTGCAACCTCTGCTTCCAATGTATACCAGGCAGCAGGCAGGTGAACATAGTTAGGGTTCTTTGCCTTTACTGCTGCAGTATCATCCTTTACAACTACAGTAGTGGTACCGTTAAGCGAAGCATTACTGTTAGCATCTCTGCGAAGATCGCAAACCAGAATCCGCTGAGGAACGTTTACGAAATCAACAGGATTCTTTTTTAATGCTGCCGGGGAGTCCCCACCCAGGATTTTTACAAAAGTGCTTCCCTCTTCTTTAAGGTCAGTCACTTCCTTTTTAATACAGGAGGCAAAAGCCACTGTAATAAAAAGCAGGCCGTATATTAAAAAATTTTTATTCATCGTGGTTTGTTTTTTTAAAGTTATAAAACATTACTGAGCCCACCATACTTTAGTATCCTGGTTATCTCCACCGATGGCAGATGCGGCAGCATTAACATTGGCTGTATTAGAACCATATGATGACTGTCCGTAAGTCCAGCGCTGCGGAATCTGATGGGAAGTGTTGGTAGCATCGGCTGCAGGAGTAAGTGTAGGCCATCCGGTTCTTCTCCAGATATTCCAACCACGCTGACCATCAGGGTAAGCTGCCACATATTGCTGAATCGCAATGTTCTTGATATTAGCTCCGGTTCCGGCAGGATTAGACACAGCCACACTTCCCTGAGTAAAGTAAGCGGCACTAGGTGCTGCCAAACCCCACTGCTCGAAAGAAGCATTAATACCCTGCTGATACATAGAAGACAGATTTTCTGCAGTCCAGCCGCGGTCAGCTGCTTCAGCCCTGTGCAGGAATGTTTCTGAAGCAGAAAGAATCATAACACTACTTGCCTGTGTACGCTTATCACCACGAAGAACTCTGGCCCATGATGGATTGGCTGAAGTCCAGCTTTCCATAAAAGCCCTGATACGACCGTAAGGTACACCCTGGGAAGATGGTTGGTTCCAGTCTCCATTGGAAGGATTCTGATCTTCCGTTTTACCACCAAAAACAACCTGTCTGCCATCTGTCAGTGAACTCATCAGTGCAGTCATTTGATCACTTTCGCCAAAGTCACGACGACCATTGTATAAGCCCCACCATGGTGAGCTGAAGTTACCACCAGGGTAATTTACCACACAGTTGTCACTGTTGCTGGCAATGAAACCGGCTGGATGAGTTAAAGCGGCATTAAACTGAGTAGCAGCAAACTGGCCAGCGGTAGGATATTTCTTACTTAACTGGATAGCCAGACGCATTCTGAGAGAGTTTCCGAATTTCTGCCATTTTGCAACATTACCGCTATATATAATATCTCCGGTAATCGCGCCAGTACCTCCAAGCTGATTAACTGCAGCTGCGAGTTCTGTGAGCATTCCGGTATAAATATCAGACTGTCTGTCAAAAGCAGGTGTACCATTTCCGGAAAGGGCCTGAGAATAAGGTACATCGCCCCATGCATCAGTGATATTGCTGAAAATGTAGGTCTTAACAATACGGGCTACCCCTTTCATATTGTCATTTGGTCCATTATTAATGATATTCTGAAGGTCATTCAGTACACCAGAATAGTTACCCTCGAAATTGAGCTGAGGGATAGAGTATAAAGAAACGTCAGTGTACTGCGTTTCAGAAAAATACTGGCAATACAGTCCGCCACGGGTTTGTGCCGCGTAGCCTGGTGCTGCGACCAGTGAATTTGTCATCAGCGCGTTGAACAGCGGACTACCGGTTACACCGGGGTTGATGTTCGTATCGCCAAAGTCAGAGGAGTACCTTTTGCAACTGGTAAAAATCAGTCCCAGTGCAAGGGGCAGTACTGCTAACTTTTTAATGTTGATTGTCTTCATATTAATGATGTTTAGTAGTTATTATCGGTTATCAGAATCCAAGTTTCAGGTTAACACCCATTCCTCTTGTTCCGGGCATTTGTCCGGCTTCACCACTCAGGTTACTGATCTCAGAAGGATCGAAATCATCGGTCTTCGCATAGATCAGCAGCGGGCTGCGTGCAGTGAGAGAGAGAACGGCTTTGTTAGCCCATTTCTTGGTAAAGCCCCATTTTTCAACCGGCAGGCTGTAACCGATAGAAACTTCACGAAGTTTCACGAAAGTCAGGTCATACACATATGGATCGAAAGCTCTTGTATTAAAAATATTATGGAAATAATCCTGAGCCTCTACATAATAATCAACTGGACGACCTGTATTGTCTACACCAAATACGTGAACACCACCACCATCGGCAACAGCATCACGGATTGGGTTTCCTTTATCATTAGCAACTGCTGTACGGGCAGTAAGACCAGAATAAGAACCCCACATATTGGAGAGTGAGAAGAACTTACCACCGATCTGACCATCAGCATTGGCAGCCAGAACAAAACGCTTGTATTCAACAGTTGTTTGTGCGCCGAATGTATGCTTAGGCAGTACTGAACCGAAAGAAACAGCAGGATCATTTACATAGTTACCACTGGCATCCAGAACAGGCTGACCATTGATACGCTTCATACCATTACCATACAATTGACCCCAATCCTGACCAACCTGGTGCAGCATGTAAGGTCCAACAGTTCCCCAGTTACCCTGGATGCCTGCAGTTTTGTCAACACCGGGAGCCAGTTCTTTAACTTTATTTTCAGACAGGATACCCCAGTTGGTATTGATCTCCCACTTCACTTTGCTGTTCCATACGGGACGGCCCATGAGTTTGAAGTTCATACCACGCTTGGTAATCAAACCTGCATTGGTCAATAAGGAAGTATATCCGCTGGCACCATTTACAGTTACAGGAGTTGGGAAGTCTTTGTCATCACCTTTCCAGTAAGTAACGGAAGCACCGATCCTTCTTTTCAGGAATTCCAGATCCAGACCGATTTCCATCTGACGTGTTACAGAACCTTTGATCGCAGGATCAACCAGCTGATCAGGTGTACCCATCAGGATATTGCCGTTCCACTGGAACTGACCAGGAGCATAGGCAAATCCAGGATAAGCATATGCACCGATACCGGTTGGGATCTCACCAACTGAAGCTCTTAACTTACCAAATGAAAGGAAGTCAAGTTTCAACAGCTGACTGAAGATAAAGGACAAACCAGCTGATTTAGAAACGATGAATGATTTGCTCGGTGGTAAATCAGACATCCAGTCCTGACGCAAAGTGATATCCAGGTTCAGGAAATTATCATATCCGATAGAACTGGTCCAGAAGATAGCGTTGTAACGGAAATCGTTACGGGTATTACCCACTGAAGGCTGGTTCTTGGAGTTAGAGATAGAGAAAAGGTTGGGAACGCTAAGACCATTATTGGTATTCGCATTGTTTCCTTTGATCAGCTGACGGAAGATATCCGTACCAAAGCTGGAGTTGATATTGAATTTGTTATAACGCTTGTTGAAAGTCAACTGAGCCTCCAGGTTGGTCCTGTTAGAGTTAGAAGTGTTAGTAGCATAGAAACCAAGACACTCAGGACAGTTACCGGATGTTTGTGTTCCGCTTTCTGCCAGGTCAGAGTAATATTTCTGCTCGCTCCAAACAAGGTTCTGCTGCTTACGATAAGTTGCCCTAACTCTCCAGTTCTTGTGCAACTGATAATTCAGGGTGATATCGCCAAAATACCTGTCTGTATTATTATAGATATTAACAAGATCAAACCACTTGTAGAAATTATACCAGTAGTTACCGGCATAAAACGCTCTTTCGTTAGAAGGGCTGTAAGCAGTAGGATTAGCCTTGTTCCAGCTTGCCCAGATGCCCTGTGGTGTGCGCAGATCCTTCAGCTCTTTCATGATCTTCATATCCAGATTCCTGTGGAACCACTGATTGAAAGATCCTGTAGTCTGGTTGGAATATCCATCCTCAAACTCACCATTCAGGTACTGAGTAGCGTAGTTAAAGTTGATAGAAGCAGTCAGTTTAGGCGTAACATTGATAGAACCAGCAAGGTTCAGTACATTCTTCTTCATGAAGGTAGAAGGAATGATACCCTGTGCTTCCACATTGTTAAAACCAATACGGAAAGACACATTATCAGTTGCTTTACTGAAAGAAATAGAGTTATTGAAAGTTACACCCGTGTTATAATAATCGCGGGCATTGGTAGACTGAGGAAGCAGTTGCGCAGTTTGACCGGCATACTTATGACCATCATACCATGCATACCAGGGAATGTATTCCTGTCCAACCATGCGGGGACCCCAGCTGGCATCATCAGAATAATCATGGTAATATTTACCATCCAGTTTTTTCCAAAGCTCAGGATGGCCGGGCTGCCAGGTATATTTTGCCAGATCAGCTGCACCACCACCAGCATATGAATTCTGGTAGTTGGGAAGAATATAGGCTTTGTCAACCTGTACACCCAGGTTTACTTCAACACCCATTCCTTTAGCACCTTTACGGGCTTTTTTCAGGGTGATTACAACGGCACCTCTTGCACCCTGTGGACCAAAGATGGCCGCAGCTGCAGGTCCCTGTAACACAGTGACATCATCGATATCATCATTGTTTACGTCGTTGATGTTGGGAAGGATCGTACCATCTACAACGTAGATAGGCTCACCGCCACCACCAAAACCTGTTTCACCACGAAGCCTGATACCACCGGTTCCGGCGTTACCCAGCTTTGCGGCAGACTGGCTTCTCACCTGCATACCTGATACTTTACCAGCAAGGGCGTTGTTCAGGTTAGTCTGGCGAATGGTGTTCAGCTGCTCTCCGGTAACCACCTGTGCATTCACAGTTGAGTTACGGATCGTCCGCTTCATACCATAGGCAGTCGTAACTACAACTTCCTCAGCGGTAATTACACTACGGGTGGCCTTTACAGCATAATTGCTTTCAGAACCAACCGTAACTTCTACCTGATTGATACCACCAGTAATCACCAGTACATCCCCGGTTTTGGCCTGGATGCGGAAATTACCACTGGCATCAGTGGCAACACCGGTGCGGGTACCTCTAATTACTACAGATGCTCCTGATACGGCGGCACCTGTTTCATCGGTCACAGTACCGGTAATGGTCCTGTTCTGACCGAAAGCTAATGCCGTAAACAGCAAAAGCATCGTAAACAGTGATGCGAATTTTCTCATGTTAACGTTAATTTTAAAAATTTAAAGCATTGAAAATCAAGGAAAACCGTCTTTTCCCTAGGTAAGGATTCCCGGTAAAGACAGGAATGCCTTTAAAAATGCTGCCGCAATGTAAAACTTTTTTTAACAAATACTTAATTGCCCCAAAAAAAATCCAAACAGTTGTTTTTTTTCAAAATATGTATTGAAACTGAAGCCTTAACTCCGATTTTTTATTCCCAACAATCTCATCTGAGCCGGTTCCGACAGACAATTTTCCCGGATAAACCGTTTGCGCCCACCTAAGCCAGATGCCGGCTTTCTTGCCCAAATCATAACTCAGGTTCAGGTAATACCGGAAACCTTTGTCGTAAAAGCCTGGAATTGAATAACTAAAAGCTACATCATTCTCATAGGCATAAATCCGGGCATTATATCCCTGCGTTTCAAAAACCTGAAACCGGAGCGCCACCCCATAAGGCTGCATCAATGGTTTATATATGCAGTCTGTAAAAAACAGAAACCCTGACTCCGGATTATCCCCGCTTTTATCATACCATATTATTTCCACCCTGCTGCGGATTGTTGTGCCCCGGTTCAGCCGGCTGCTGACCTGGGTCCGCCAACCCTGCTTTCTGATCATCACCGGAATATTAGTCACCGTTTGATTGTCCGGCCTGTTGGCCTGTTTATTCTCCACCCGCAACCGGGAAATGATCTCCACCTGCTTCGACAGATTACAGGTCAGTTGTAAAAGATAGTCTGCCCCCCTGCCCGGCAAATCCACCTGATACTTTAGCCAGGGAAAACGGTAAATATCCATATACGCATCAATTTTCCAGCCGACTGCCGGTCTTATCACCATCCCGGCAAATAAGCCATGCTCATTAGAAGGAGCACTGCTCTCAGTAAATGCATTACCATTGACGGTCTGATACGAAGGCGGAATATACCGATGCAGTAACGACAAATCAACCCTTGTATCCACCGACAATAACATTCCGTTTAATAAAGCAATCCTGCCTTCTTTATCCATCGCTGTTTCCCCAAATACATGCAGGTTCCTGATCGTATAACTATAATCGGCACTAATGTTCATCCAACGCTTGCCATTCCTTGCATAAAGATTATAGGCATCCTCCCTTTTTGCAGCGGTAATGAAAAAAGATAATACACTCCGTTCAATCCGGCATGCCAATGCTTTTTTTAAACTTCAGGTTCGCACCAATACTGGTTTGTCTCAATGATAAACGATCCGCCAGTTCGTTATCAGAACGATGAAGTCCTCCGGTCAATATGGAAGTAACATATAATTTTCCTCCCGCTGAATCCGATTCTGTATTGGCACTCAGTTGCCGAACCGAACCAAATATGGTGGATGTCCAGTTTCCCTTTTTCAAACTAATTCCCACCCCCCTGTGAAAATTAAATTCACCGGCTGACCTGTAGGGTTTCATTACCGGAGACTGTCTTTTTACCGCAGTAATTTCCGAACTTTTTTTAAAGGCCAACCCCTGCCAGTGAATCAAGCCCTGTCCCATATTAATGGTAAAATCACCCAAGGCCAGTGACTCCATTAATCCCAGTTTCCTGGCAAAAAAATGAAAGGAATAAAAATCAAATCCCATTCGTTGCTTCCCGTTAAAAAAGATTCACCGGCATCTTTATCTCCCAATAACCCATATTGAAGCAGATCCCGGTATTCATAGCGGTACCTGAATAGCATCCGCTGCGGGCTACCCAGGAAACGACTTCCTTTTCAACCGTATCAAAACCGGTTGATTTTTCAAGTACCTGTGACAGCCTGAGCAGTACCCTATGTTCGCCCCCTTTTAATCTTCCTGATAATGCCCCGGGAAATTTTACAGGCATTATTACTGTTACAAAAGGAAGCAATTTTCTGATCGTTGCAAGGTCCCAGCCCGGCACTGCCTGCAGTTCATATAAGCTGATCAGGTCACCCAGTAATTTACGATAAGTAATCAGCGATACTACCTGCAATTCATTCAACCATCGCAGCTGCCGGAGTTCCTCTTCTTCTGCCAGATTAAGATTGACCGGATTTTTTTTATACTGATCCATTTCCTGCATCCAGCTATCATCCTCCGTTTCCCCCTGTCCTTCATCTGTCAGATTTTCGAGCTGTTGTTCATTGTTAACCGGAATATCCTGTGAAAAGACATTGCCGGATAAAAGGAATAAAAGAAACCACAGATTGACGAATTGAATACGGCTCATGGCAACCTATTTTTAGTGTCCTGATCCTTCATTCTTTTTTTGCCGGATACCGTCAATATAATTCCCGGACTAATCCCCAGTTGCGGATGACAGGCAGCGGTTATATCCAGGCCCCAACCCTTCTTTTGTAAACCCAGGGCCATCCACGCAGAAGCCGTAGCGGTAGCGACCCCGGCTCTGATGCGTATCATTGGGAGCGGCTGATACAGGAACCCCGCCTGTATACTTACCGGCTGGTCTTCTTCTTTCACTATTTCCAATCCCGTAAAAAAAACAGCAGATGCATCATAGCCAATTCCGAAACTATAGACAGCAGGTAATTTTCCGGTTCCGCTTTTACTCCATTTCCCTCCGATAGGATTATTGACATGTGCACCAGCATTTACCTTATCTGAAAGATGGAGGATCATACCGGCTTCAAAAGAAATAGCAGAAGCAGATCCATAAATACCGCCCATGCCAATCCCATGATAGTTAAACTGTAAGCCTGCATCCAGTTTGTTTCCTATATTTCTGGCATAGGCCAGTCCGGCCTTCGTTTCCCGGTATCCGGAAGAACCGCTGTACAACAGGTGCATTCCCATTTGCCCGGACTGCAGGGGCATGCTGGCCGCCATTTGTATTTGCTGCCATTCCTGCAGCAGGTATCTTTTTTCTGCATACAGGACCGCCCTGAAATTATTGAACCCCGCCATGGAAGCCTGATTAACCATGCCCGATAAGGCACCGGCATGTCGTTTACTATAACCCTCTGTTCCTGCGAAAGTGGCCGCCACCGGTCTTTGTAATGTCTGAGCCTGCAATGAAACTGCCAGGTGCAACAGGATCATTAAAAAAAATCTTCTCATTCTGTTTATTTTGAAAAGGAAGGTAAAACGGGTGCCAGCCTGCTCAAAATAACCGTACAGTAAACCGGTCGAATACCGTCTCACAAATCATACATTTGCGCCATGGAAATACTGGATGGAAAAAAGGCCGCTCAGGCCATCAAGGACGAATTGAAAATGGAAGTGGCCCAGCTGGCCGTTGAGGGCAAAAAAATACCTCACCTGGCCGCGATCCTGGTCGGCAACAACGGTGCCAGTGAAACCTATGTGGCTGCCAAAGTAAAAGCCTGTGATGAAGTGGGGTTTAAATCAACCCTGGTTCGTTTTGAAGCAGATATCCCTTCTGTAAAGCTGCTTGAAAAAGTACAGGAACTGAATAATGATCCGGATGTGGATGGTATCCTGGTGCAGCTTCCCCTTCCCAAACATATCCGGGAAAGAGATGTGATTGATGCCATTGATCCCGATAAAGATGTGGATGGCTTTCACCCTGTGAATATTGGGAAAATGCTACAGGGACTGCCCTCATTTGTTCCGGCAACACCGCATGGAATTATGTTATTACTGGAACATTTTAAAGTAGAAACAAAGGGCAAACATGCCGTGGTTGTAGGCAGAAGTAATATTGTGGGTCGCCCCATGAGTATCCTTCTCAGCAGCAACAGCAACCCGGGGAATTGCACCGTTACCATTTGCCATTCTCATACCCAAAACCTGAAAGAACTCTGTCTGCAGGCAGATATCATTGTAGCAGCCCTGGGCAAACCGGAATTTGTTACGGCTGATATGGTTAAAGAAGGTGCAGTAGTGGTGGATGTTGGTATCACCCGTCTGGAAGACAGCACCCGGAAAAGCGGATTCAAACTGAAAGGTGATGTACAGTTTGACACTGTGGCCCCTAAATGTTCCTGGATCACTCCGGTACCCGGTGGTGTAGGGCCAATGACGATTGCTGCACTGATGAAGAATACTTTTGTTTCCTGCAAAATGAAGAACTAACTGAAAAAATAGCAAGAAACAAAAAGCAAGAAACAAATAACAAGAAACAAGAACCCAACTATTGACAGGCGGGCAAACAATTGAAAAAATAACACTTATCGCAATAAATAACGATCAATCCGAAGTCTTTTTAATTTATTGCCTGGTGCTTATTTGGTTTTTGTTTCTTGTATCTTTTAAATAAACCCACAAGGCATGCGTCTCCCGGTCATGGAACATTTCTATACCATCCAGGGTGAAGGATTTCACCAGGGCCGGGCGGCCTATTTCATCCGCCTGGTGGTTGCGATGTAGGATGTGTTTGGTGTGATGTAAAAGACAGCTGGGATACTGCCGCTCATCCGCTGATGGACATATCGGAACTGCTGCAACTGGTTAAAGCCACCCCGGCAGAAATCGTTGTGATTACCGGAGGCGAGCCCCTGATGCATCAACTGGATGAACTGACCACTGCGTTACGTAATGCCGGATTAAAAACCCATATTGAAACATCGGGGGCACACCCGTTGAGCGGATCCTGGGACTGGATCTGTTTATCTCCCAAAAAATTCAAAGCACCAATTGCTGAAATAATTCCATTGGCCGATGAATTAAAAGTGGTGGTATTCAACAAATCAGATTTTGACTGGGCAGCACTGCATGCGGAAAAAACCAAAACTCAGTGTAAACTATATCTTCAGCCCGAATGGGATAAAGCCGCTGCCATGACCCCGTTTATAGTGGAGTATATCAAAGCCAATCCCCGATGGGAACTCAGTCTGCAATTACATAAATATATCCAGGTTCCCTGATAGCCTGTGTTCCTGCCAGTCCTGCTCCGCAATCTGACAACTATTTAACCCATTTTTTCCTCTTTATGCAGGAATAAAAATGGAGTAGTTTCGTTATACAATCACAATTTCCTGCATGCAATCAAGTTCCTTATACCGGTTATTATTTCTGCTTTTCATCCTGAGCTCATTTTCAGCCCTTGCCCAGCCCTATGATCCCGCCCGGATCAACAAGAAAGCGATGACCCTTTATACCCAGGCACAACAAAGAGCAGAAGACGGCAACCTGGTGATTGCGGCCGGTTTACTGGGTGAAGCCATCGAAGCAGATAAAAATTTTGTGGAAGCCTACCTGGCCTGGCAGTGATGTACGGGAAACTAAAAAACTACCCCGAAAGCATCAGCACCTACGAAAAAGCATTTGCGATCGACACAGCTTATACGATTGACTTCAAACCAGCTTATGCAGCAAAACTGGCCGGCAACGGTGAGTTCGAAAAAGCCCTGGCTGCCATCAACGATTATTTATCGAAAAGAAGCCCAAAGAATCCGACCACCATTGAAAAAATCAATAAACAAAAAAAGAGCTATGAATTCGCAGTAGCATACGCTGCAACAAATAAAGAAAAGACCTATGTCTTTTCACCCAAAAATCTCGGAACAGCTGTCAATTCCGGCGCCCTCGAATACTGGCCCTATATCAGTATCGACGGATCAGAAATGGTTTTTACACGAAGGGTCAACGGACAAAACGAAGATTTTTATATCAGTAAAAAAGTCAATGGTGAATGGACGCCTGCATCGGCAGCCGGTGGCACTATCAATTCTCCTCAAAGCGAAGCCGCCCAAACACTTTCGGCAGATGGTCAATGGATGATCTATTCTGCCAATGGAAGAAAAGACAGCTATGGCAACTATGATCTTTACATGGCCCAACTGACGCCTAATGGTTGGGAAGACACTTATCATTTTGGCAGCCGTATCAATACTGATCAGTGGGAATCACAACCCTCTTTATCTCCTGATGGCAAGGACCTTTATTTTTCCAGCCGCCGGCCCGGTGGATATGGCGGAATTGATATCTATATAAGCCGGCTACAACCCAATGGTTATTTCAGCGCACCGGAAAATCTGGGACCTAGTGTGAATACCGCAGGTGATGATCAATGCCCCTTTATTCATGCCGATAACCAGACTCTTTATTTTACATCCAATCACTGGCCGGGCTATGGCGATGATGATTTATTTTTTGTACGCAAACAACCTGATGGCAGCTGGTCACAGCCGGTCAACCTGGGTTACCCAATCAATACTGTTGACAAAGAAGGTACATTGTTTATTGCGGCTGATGGGAAAACCGCTTATTACGCCAGTGACCGGACAGATACCCGTGGCGGACTTGACCTGTATAGCTTTGAGTTAAGAGAAGATATCAGACCCGCCAGAACACTTTGGGTGAAAGGAAAAGTATTTGATCAAAAAACATTAAATGGCATTTCTTCTTCTGTGGAATTAACGGATCTGTCCACCAAACAATTATTCAGCCAGGTGCAAACAGATACTGCCGGTCATTTCTTTATTACACTCCCCGTTGGGCGAGACTATTCTTTCAGCGTCAACAAAAAAGGATACCTGTTTTATTCTGATCAATACCTGCTGGCCAGTAAATCGCCGGATTCAATTTACCGGAAAGACATCGCGCTTTCCCCGATAGAAATCAATGCGAATGTAGTCCTGCGTAATATTTTCTTTGACGTGAATAAAGCAGAACTGCAACCTGCCTCACAGGCTGAACTCGATAAACTCGCACAGTTATTACTGGATAATCCCGGGCTTCGTATTGAAATTGGTGGCCATACCGATAATATCGGGACTGCAGCCGATAATCTGACATTGAGCAATAACCGGGCAAAGGCTGTGGTGAATTATCTGGTGGCTAAAAAAATTCCTGTAACAAGACTGGTGGCCAAAGGATATGGCGCCAGCAAACCGGTGGCCAATAATAAAACAGAAGAAGGCCGGGCACAGAACCGCAGAACCGAGCTGAAGGTCATTGGGAAATAAACACCAGCCATTAAAGAAAAAAGGCGATTGCTCTGACTTACTACTGTGCGATTTTTTTGGCATTGATGATGTGCCGGTTAAATTTGGCCGAAAGCCTCATCAACCAATGACTGCGGACATACTATACAGGGTAGCCCTCACACTGATTCCCAATATCGGACCGGTACAGGCCAAATTATTATTACAGTGTTGCGCACCAGAAGAAATTTTTCATGCCAAAAAAAGATTCCTCGAAAAGATTGAAGGCATTGGACCGGTCAAAGCACAATCCATCCGGGATTTCAATAATTTTTCACGTGCTGAAAAAGAAATCCGATTCATGGAGAAATACCGGATCACTCCATTATTCCTTACTGATAAAAACTATCCAAGGAGATTACTGAATTGCTACGACTCCCCTACTCTTTTATATTACAAAGGGACTGCAGACCTGAATGCATCTCGAATAATAAATATCATTGGCACCAGGAACAATACTGACTATGCCCGGCAGGTGATAGAAAAACTGGTAAAAGACCTGGCGCCAAATAAAGTGACCATCATGAGCGGACTGGCTTTTGGGGTAGATGCACTGGCACATAAAGCAGCTTTGAAAAACGGATTGCCCACCGTTGGTGAGACCGCAAGGGAGGCAGTATGATTACAGCTGATCTGGCCAATGGATATAACCGGGATGTATTTGCCATACCCGGAAGGATCAGTGACCTCAAAAGCTCCGGCTGCAATTACCTGATCAGCACCAATAAGGCCCAGTTATTACATCATGCAGAGGAGTTAATACAATGCATGGGTTGGGAAGATGATTTTGTAATGGATCCGGCTTCTGGTAAAAAAAAAGTCAGAGCCAGGGTGCAAAAAGAACTGTTCATTGAATTAAACAAGGACGAAAAAGCAATCGTTGCCATTTTACAGGAAGCTGAAGCGGTTCTGATTGATGATTTGGTATTCCAAAGTGGCCTCAGCAATGGTGCGGTGGCGGCAGCCATTCTCCGTCTTGAATTAGAGAATGTGATTGTATCTTTACCGGGCAAAATTTACCGGTTATCATAACGGATAATCAGACGCAACATTTTCACGCATAAAGTTGTCTTTTGATTCGTTATTACGGTTACCTTATCATTTAGTGATCATCTATGAACATCCCGCGTCAGTACCGGTCCGGCATTTTCTTTTTCGTATTTATACTCTGGTCATTCCTGGCTGCAGGTCAGGCCTGTACCAACCTTGGTCAAACACCTTCCACTGCTTTTCCCGTTTGTGCCACGACGGTATTCAGACAAAGTACCGTTCCCCTTTGCGCCACCAATGATATTTTTGTCCCCGGTTGCTCCAGTCAGCCCGGAGGAGCTGCCTATCAGAATAAAAATCCCTTCTTTTATAAATTCACTTGTTATACTGCTGGTTCACTTTCGTTTCTTATCAGACCACTAGCTGCCAATGAGGACTATGACTGGCAACTATGGGATATCACCGGTCGTAACCCGAATTCCGTTTTTTCAGACCCTACTCTGGTTGTAGCAGGAAACTGGGCTGGCACTTATGGCAATACAGGCGCCTCCGCCAGCGGGGTCAGTGGAATACAATGTGCATCTGATCCAAGGGATAACCGGAATGCTTTTGCCCAAATGCCAAATCTGATAGTTGGACATGAATACCTGCTCATGATCAGCCATTTTACCGATGGCCAGAGTGGGTATGATCTTTCTTTCGGCGGCGGCACCGCATCGATCACAGATCCGAAAATACCGGCACAATCCAGTGTGACCACCAGTTGTGATGGAACTACGATCAACCTTAAACTCAATAAAAAAGTAAAGTGTGCCACATTGACTGCCGCTGGTTCCGAGTTCAGTTTATCACCAGCTTTTACTACGGTCATTTCCGCTGTACCTGATTCCTGTGCCTTTGGATTTGACTTTGATGAGTTGACCCTGACACTGGCGGCTCCGCTGGCAGGCGGCTCTTATGACCTCGTCATCAACAATGGCAGCGATGGAAACTCCTTAAAAGATAATTGCGATAATTCAATACCTGTTGGCGATAAAATCAGTTTTACCTACAATGTACCTCAGCCCATCTTTGCTGATAGTGTCCGGAAACCAACCTGTGCCACCGACTCAGTACTGGTTTACTATCCTAAAAAAATACGTTGTTCCAGCATCACGGCAAGCGGATCTGATTTTACGGTTACCGGCCCCACAGCTGTAACCATAATCAGTGCCAGTGGTAACTGTCTGAATGATTTGTCTGATTATATTGTGGTGAAATTTGCCACACCCATTTACACCAAAGGAAATTATACCTTATCCGTTTTACCAGGCATTGATGGTAGTCCGGTTTTTGATGTTTGCGGGCAACCTATCCTTCCCCAGACACTATTTTTCTCAACAGCAGATACGGTTAATGCCGACTTTACTTATCAGTTATTATATGGCTGTCAGCGGGACACCCTGCTTTTTTCCCATGACGGAGCGCACGATGTAAATAACTGGCTCTGGAATTTCAATGCTGATCCACCTGTTACAACCCAGTCACACATTATTGTCTGGCCGGCCAGCAGCACCAACACTATTAAACTGATGGTAAGTAATGGTACTTGTTCTGACACTTCATCAACCGTTGTCACCCTCGACAATGAAGTAAAAGCAGCTTTTGATATGACGAATGTGATTTGTCCGGAAGACAGATTATCCGTCACCAATAACAGTACAGGAAATATTGATCTCTGGAACTGGACCTACGATGTTGTTGGATCAAGCAACCTGGAAGATCCGCCGCCTTTTCTTTTTCCGACACTGAACCGGGAAGCCTATTATACGGTAAAACTGAAAGTAACCAACCTTACCCTGGGTTGTAGTGACAGTGCCCGGAAAACACTGACTGTCCTCGATCATTGTTATATTGATGTACCCACGGCTTTTACTCCCAATAACGACGGACTCAATGATTTTTTCCGTCCGCATAATGCCTTAAAGGCAGACCAGTATCAATTTAAAGTATACAATCGCTGGGGCCAGCTGGTCTTTAGCTCCCGCAACTGGCAGGAAAAATGGGATGGCCGGATCAACGGACAGGTACAGCCCACCGGGGTCTATGTGTGGATGCTCAGCTACACGCATCGTGACACCAAACAGCCGGTGTTTAAAAAAGGAACGGTAACGCTGATCAGGTAGGAATTGGGTATTAGATATTGGTTATTGGGTACTAAGAAACGGAACACTCACCTGCAGCGGGTTCTTTTGGATTATTTTACATTTTGAATTTTAAATGACTTCCTCTAACCAGCAAACACTTACTTTTCAGTCATAGGCAGCCCCTTATACCTCGGCCTACATTTTCACATTCTCACATTTCCACATTCCCACATTCCCCCTATCTTTGCACATGGCAACAAGAAATTCCCCCCAACATTCCAGCAAACAATTTTTTGGCGAAGGACTCACCTTCGATGATGTGCTATTAATGCCCGGTTACAGCCAGGTATTACCCAGAGATGTTAGTATCAAAAGCCGGCTTACCCGCGACATTACACTTCATGTTCCCCTGCTGTCAGCCGCCATGGATACTGTAACAGAAGCCTCACTGGCCACCGCATTGGCAAGAGAAGGTGGCCTGGGCATCCTGCATAAAAACATGAGTATTGAAAAGCAGGCCGAGCAGGTTCGAAAAGTAAAAAGAAGTGAGAGTGGACTGATCATTGATCCGGTGACCTTATTAGCCGATGCCACTATCGGTGATGCCCTAAAGCTGATGCGTGAAAACCGGATCGGCGGGATTCCCATTATTGATAAGACCGGCAAACTGGTTGGCATTCTGACCAACCGTGATCTTCGCTTTGAAGACAATCCCAAACGAAAAGTAAGCGAAGTGATGACGAAGGAAAATCTTTATACCGCACCGGAAGGCACGGATCTGAAAAAAGCAGAAGAGCTATTCAAGAAAACCAAGGTGGAGAAACTTCCCATCATTGATAAGAAAGGAATTTTAAAAGGATTATTTACTTACAGCGATATCCTGAAACTGAAAAGTCATCCCAATGCCGTTAAAGATGGTTTTGGCCGCTTACTCGTGGGAGCCGGTGTAGGGATCACCAAAGATTTATCAGACCGGGTTTATGCCCTGCAACAGGTAGGCGCCGACCTCGTGGCATTGGATAGTGCACACGGACATAGCAAGGGAGTGATTACTGCATTGAAACAGGTAAAAAAGAATTTCAAAAACATGACCGTCATTGCCGGTAATGTGGGTACAGCCTCGGGCGCCACGGCGCTGGCGGATGCAGGTGCTGACGCAGTTAAAGTCGGTATAGGGCCAGGTTCCATTTGTACCACCCGTATTGTAGCAGGTACAGGGGTACCACAACTCACTGCCATTATGGAAGCCGCTTCTGTATTGAAAAAAAGAAATATACCGCTCATCGCCGACGGTGGTATCCGTTATACAGGTGATATGGTGAAGGCCCTTGCCGCTGGCGCCAATTGTGTGATGATGGGAAGCATATTCGCTGGTACGGAAGAAAGTCCGGGCGAAACCATTATTTACGAAGGAAGAAAATTCAAAGAATACCGGGGCATGGGTTCATTGGGAGCGATGGCCACCGGCAGCAGTGACCGTTATTTTCAGGATGTGGAAGATGATGTAAAGAAATTTGTCCCGGAAGGAATTGAAGGTCGTGTTGCCTACAAAGGATTTTTAAAAGAAGTGGTGTACCAGTTCACCGGTGGTTTACGTGCCGGCATGGGTTACTGCGGAGCGGCTACCATTGAAGACCTTCAAAAAGCCCGCTTTGTCAAAATCACCAATGCCGGAATGCGTGAAAGCCATGCGCATGATATTGAGATCACGAAAGAGGCACCAAATTACAGCAGACGATAGTTTTAGTCGGGAGTCTTGAGTCAGGAGTCGGGAGTCAAAGAACTTAATTCTGAAACCCGACTCCCGCCTCTTGTCTCACGCCTCTCGACTCTTGACTCCCGACTCTCTCCTCAATCCTCCACTACCTCAAACACAATCACCTGCTTTTTATAAGCTTTTACATGGGAACCATTCAGGTAGGCAGGTCCCCATTTCTTTGATTTTTTAATCACACGAATCGCCTCTTCTTCCAAACCATACCCATGATTGGTTAATGCCTGGATATTACTGATAGACCCATCTATATCTACTACAAATCTTACTACTACCGAATAGCGGCCTGCCGGTGCTCCGTTATTCACCGGTACTTCTGCCACCAGGTTTGACTCGAGGAATCTTTTCCAGTTCCCATCGAATTTGGCATCGATATCTACTGTTTCTGCTGGCTCCTCCGGTTTTGCAGGCTTATCATCAAATACCCCTTTATCATCACCATCTGATGGAGGAGCGGGAATGACAGTTCCATCATCAATCGTTCCTTTTTTAGTATTATCATCAATCCTCGCATCCACAACATCAATTTGCGAAGGAGGGGGAACATCCACCTGGTCATCCGGCTTTACTTCAAGTGTGGTGCTTTTAATGGTTTGCACTTCCGGTTCTGCCGGCTTTGGCTTGGGTTGCTCGGGTAAAGGCTCGGGCTTCTGGATTTCTTTGATTTCCGTAAGCATCATTTCTTCTTTAAGCCGGTACTGGTCATCCTTCTTTTTAAATGTACTCGCCATCACTACCGATCCAAAGGCAAGGGCAGCCAGGGAAAATGTAATGATCATGGCTTTGCGAATTCTTTTTTCATACGACTTGCGTAACTCATAAGCACCGTAAGCTTTATTACGGCCATCAAAGATGATGTCGAGCAGCGGGGCTGATAAAATTTGATTTGTTTGCATGGTTTATACTTTTCTATTCAGACAATCATTTCGCTGCTTTCCACAAAACTTTAGGACCCTGTTTTTATTTTTTTAAAATTTCTAGCTGCACAGGTGTTAATTTTATGGAATGTCAGGTCGTATGCATCTTGCGCGGCCGGATTTGACAAGTTTCAACAACATGAAAAGATTCAGCAACTTATTTACTGCCATTGCCTGTGGGTTATTACTATTTGCTGCCTGGCCGGTGTCGCCGCTGACCCCGTTGATTTTTTTTGCATGGGTACCCTTGTTATGGCTGGAAGAAAAAGTAAAGAGCCGGAAAAAATTTTTAGGACTGACCTATGTCACCATGTTTGTATGGAATGTCAGTACCACCTGGTGGATATGGAATGCATCGGCTCCGGGAGCAGTGGCCGCTTTTGTAGCGAACAGTTTCCTGATGTGCCTGCCATGGCTGGGATACAAAGTGACCAAAAAATGGCTGGGACAAAATATCGGTTACATATCGCTGCTGGCATTCTGGATCTGTTTTGAATGGATTCATCTGAACGATTGGGGCCTGAGCTGGCCCTGGTTGACACTGGGCAATGTATTTGCTACGCATCCTGAATGGGTGCAGTGGTATGAATTCACCGGCACCAGTGGAGGTTCGCTATGGGTGATGAGCAGCAATCTTCTCGTCTTTATTCTGATTAAAGAATACCGCGCCAATGGCCGCAGCAGCGCTTATTTTAAATGGATGGGTAGCTGGTTAGTTTTATTACTGATACCTGCAGTTCTGCTCAACCGTTTAATCAGTGTAAAGAAAAATCCCGTTTCTACGACCAATATTGTAGTGGTACAACCCAATATTGATCCCTATGAAAAAGTATCCACCGGCAGTTTTGAAGAACAACTGAATAAACTGATTGTTAGTGCTGAAAAACAAATCAACGCTGAAACCGGTTTGATCATCTGGCCCGAGACCGCCCTGTATATGCCTAATGGGATCAATGAAGGAGAAATGAAACAGAATTTTCTGCTCAATCCTTTCTGGGCTTTTTTGCAAAGACATCCGCAGGCCAGCCTCTTTACCGGTATCGAAAGTTTCAGGGTTTTTGAAAAACCAACTGCCAGTTCACAGGAATATAATGGCTTTCATTTTGAATCTTATAATGGCGCGGTACTGATCGATAGCAGCGGACCATCTGCCTTCTATCATAAATCTATGCTGGTACCCGGGGTGGAAACCCTTCCCTGGTTCCTTAAATTTCTGGGAAAATGGTTTGATAAATTTGGCGGCACTACGGCAGGTTATACCAGACAGGCAGAAAGAACAGTACTGAATGAAAAACATGGTTACCGTATTGCGCCTGCCATTTGTTATGAAAGTATTTACGGTGATTTCATGCGCCGTTATGTAAAAAACGGCGCCAACCTGATTGTGTAATCACCAATGATGGCTGGTGGAAAAAACACCCGGACATAAGCAACATATGAATTATGCCAGATTAAGGGCTATTGAATCAAGAACATGGGTGGCCCGCAGTGCCAATACCGGCATCAGTTGTTTTATAGATCCGGCCGGCAGGGTTTATCAGCCCCAACCATACGATACGCAGGCAGCCATCCGGATGCCGGTGACCTGGGGGAACGACACAAACTTTTTATGTAAAAAATGGCGACCTCTTATCTAAAATTATCACAGCGATTGCGCTCATCCTTTTATGCTGGGTCATTTACCTGAAACTGTTACATCGATTTTTCCGAAAAAAATTCCCTGCCCTGCAGGATCCTGAATCCCCCTCCAGCTGATATGAACAAGACCCTCACCTATCAATCCAAAGCCATTTATTACCGTTGTATAGGCAGCGGAGAACCTGTGATACTGATTCATGGTTTTGGAGAAGATGGAGAAGTCTGGAAAGCGCAGGCTGATTTTTTAAAAGATCATTTCCGTTTAATCATTCCCGATTTACCCGGCTCCGGTCAATCACCCATTATTGATGACATGAGCATGGAAGGACTGGCTGAAGTTATTCATGCCATCATTCATGAAGAAGGAATTGAAAGCTGTCCCGTGATCGGTCATAGCATGGGTGGTTATATCACCCTGGCCCTGATGGAAAAATACTGGAACCATGTAACGGCTTTCGGGTTATTTCATTCCAGTGCCTTTGCCGATTCAGATGAAAAGAAGGCAGCCCGGAAAAAAAGCATTGAGTTTATCAGGGAACACGGGGCCAGGAATTTTATCGAAACCTCCAGTCCTAACCTTTTTCAGCCCGGTCCAAAGAACAAATGCCCGAAAGAATCGACCAGTTCATCCGGGCCCAGCACAACTTTTCGCCGGATGCACTCGTTTTGTATTATGAGGCCATGATGGCCCGTCCGGACAGAACCGAAATTTTACGTAAAAGCACTGTACCAGTGCTCTTTATCTTCGGAAAAATGGATACAGCCATCCCCATTGCCGATGGGCTGAAGCAATGCCATCTTCCTGAAAAATCGTACATTCACATCCTTCCGGAAGCGGGTCATATGGGGATGATTGAAGAAGAAACAAAAACGGGCCGGATTTTGGAGGAATTTTTGCTGGGTATATGAAAATTTTCGGCTGATAATCCTATCAATGAAACGACTTTTATTCGTCTTACTGACTTTTTTTATCCTGTCAGCAACCGCTGATGCAGCCCATATCAAAGGCGGTTTCTTCACTTATCGTTACCTCGGGCCCGGGTAATGGAAGCAACCTCCGGTATCAGGTTACCCTGACTGTTTATATGATTTGTAATGCCTCTGAAGGGCAGGTCAATCAAAATATCAATTTTTCCATTTTTAATGCCGCCAATAACCAGTTTATTCAGAATGCCCCGGTATCACTGACGAACTCGTATACACTTAATAAATCTTATAATGAACCCTGTATAACCGGTGATGAACGGGGCTGTTACTATTTGATCGTAGTGTACAATTTGCCCAGCATTGAACTTCCTTCCTCGTCGGCGGGTTATATCATTTCTTACCAGCGTTGTTGCCGGATCGGAGGAATCAATAATATTGTGAATAGTGGTGCTGTAGGAAATACTTTCAGTATCAAAATACCTGGTACAGCAGCGGCACCAGGAGCCGAGACCAACAGCAGCCCTAATTTCCTGGTAAATGACACCGCGGTTATTTGCAACAATAACTATTTTGAATTATCATTTCGCGCTACTGATACGGATGCAGGTGATTCCCTCTCCTATTCATTTTGTGATGCATATACCGGTGCTTCCCAAAACGATCCTGCACCAGGCACAGCCACCAATCCTCCTTATTCGTCAGTTCCTTATTCCGCAGGTTATAACGGAACGCAACCACTCGGATCCGGTGTTACCATCAATCCAAGAACGGGATTAATCAGCGGAATCGCACCGGGTACTTTGGGACAATATGTGATTTGTGTATGCGTGAATGAATACAAACGCGGCGTATTGATCAGTACCGTCAGAAAAGAATTGCACGTTACCGTTTTTGACTGTGATCCGTTAAATGCTGAACTGGATCCTCAAATGGTGACCTGTGATGGATTTACCGTGAGTTTTTCGAATAAAGTCACCAATCCTCCAGGGTCAGAATATGCCTGGACATTTGGTGATCCGCAGCAAGGGGCCATTGATACCTCCTTACTTGAATTTCCACCCCCTTTTACATATCTGGATACCGGTATCTATCTGGTAAAACTTAAAATATCATTACCCGGTGGAAACTGTGCCGATAGTTCCACCATGCGGGTAGGCGTATATCCCGGATTCTTTCCCGGTTTTGATTTTTCCGGTGCCTGCTTTCAAAACCCATACCGGTTCCGGGACACTACCAATACCCGTTATGGAGTGGTCAATAGCTGGCGCTGGGATTTTGGAGAACTCAGCACCCTGGCTGATACTTCAAGAATACAGTTTCCTCAATACACTTATCCAGCTGCCGGACCAAAAGATGTACGACTGATCGTGACCAATAGCAAAGGTTGTGTGGATACCGCAACAACCACGATTACTGTACTGGATAAACCCCCTATCAATCTTGCCTTTCGCGACACGCTCATATGTATCAATGATGCACTGCAACTCAATGCAGGTGGAACAGGTATTTTCAGCTGGACACCGCTGACCAATATTATTGGGGCCAATACACCCAACCCGATTGTAAATCCAACGGTTACTACCTGGTATTATGTCAACCTGAATGATAACGGCTGTATCAATAATGATTCAGTTCGCGTGAGAGTGGTTCCCTTTGTCACCTTAAGGGCCATGAACGATACCACTATTTGCCAGGGTGATGCCATACAGCTGAATGCTGTTTCTGACGGATTACAATTTAGCTGGACACCCACTGCTAACCTGAGTAACCCTTCCATCATCAATCCGATTGCAACGACCAGCGTTTTTACCAGATATACGGTTACTGCCAGGATTGGCGGCTGTACAGCCACAGATTTTGTAGATGTCACACCTATTCCTTATCCGGGTTCCAACGCCGGTACGGGTCCGCAGATCTGTTACAATACATCCGGACAACTCAATGCCAGTATCGTGGGTAGTTCATTCACTTGGACACCGGTCAACTACCTCAGCAATCCCAATATCCTGAACCCCATTGTTACACCTCCCCGTACCACTCAATATATTTTATCGGTGTATGATACATTGGGTTGCCCCAAACCCGGAAGAGATACGGTGGTGGTGATTGTTCAGCCCAGGGTCCGCGCTTTTGCAGGTAACGATACAACGGTTGTAGTTGGACAGCCCCTGCAATTCCAGGGCACGGGAGGAACAGGATATGTATGGAGCCCCGGCACCGGATTGAATAATACGAATATTTTTAATCCGGTTGGTGTGTATACGGCCTCTACTGATTCCATTGAATACAAACTGGTGGTGACCGATGCGATTGGTTGTGCTGATTCAGCTTTTGTAACCGTTTATGTATTCCGCACCAATCCCTATGTATTTGTCCCCACTGCGTTTACCCCCAATAACGACGGACTGAATGATGTGATCAGGCCAATTGCTGTGGGCATCCGCCAGATCAATTATTTTGCAGTTTACAACCGCTGGGGCGAAAGGGTATTTTATACCACAGTGAATAAACTGGGATGGAATGGCATTCACAATGGCAGACCACAGGCCAGTGGTGTATTTGTCTGGATGCTGGAAGCCATTGACTATACCGGAAAAAAAATATTCCTGAAAGGAACGGTCACGCTGATCCGATAACCAACCACGTCCTCCCACAGCCTTTTCATCTTATACCCGGGTCATTTCATTCAACTGTATTGACAAAATGTTCCATTCTCCCTGCTGCCTTTTTGCATAAAATATCATTTACCTTAGCCAAAAACACAGCATGGCCAGCATTGCATTCATCACCGGGGCTACTTCAGGATTTGGAAAGGCAACCGCTTACAAATTTGCAGCACATGGATATGATGTCATCATCAATGGGCGCAGGGCTGACCGGCTGCAACAGGTAGCAGATGATATCGAAGCAAAATACAATGTAGCGGTGATGCAGCTTCCTTTTGATGTAAGAGAAGAAGCAGCCGTTTTCAGTTCGATCCGTGGCTTGCCTGCCGATTGGAAAAAAATTGATGTACTGGTCAATAATGCAGGGCTGGCTGCAGGCAGGGATTATTTTGATGAAGCCAGTCTGGAAGACTGGAATATCATGATCGACACCAATGTAAAGGGATTCCTCTATGTAGCCCGTGCAGTAGCCGAATTCATGATCAGTAACGGACATGGTCATATTATCAATATGGGTTCTATTGCGGGCAAGGAAGTATATGAAAAAGGAAATGTGTACTGTGCCAGCAAGTTTGCGGTGGATGCACTGAACCAGGCCATGCGGATTGACTTGCTCCGTCATCAGATCAAAGTAACGGCGATCAATCCCGGAGCTGCTGAAACCGAATTCTCACTGGTGCGTTTCAAAGGCGATGAAGCAACCGCTAAAAAAATATATGATGGCATTGAGCCACTGCATGCAGAGGATATCGCTGATGTGGTGTATTACTGCGCCTCTCTGCCCGCCCATGTCTGTATCAATGACCTTACGCTGACCTGCACCCGGCAGGCCAGCAATGTTTATTTCAACCGGCAACCCGGTTGATACGAATCAAGAAAAAATCATAGCTGCGGGTAATTTGCCCTAACTTAGGACAATTACCACCTTATCCTTCCTTATTGGCCTGATCCTTGCGTATTTTCCCTTGGAAAATCTACCCTAAATGAAAGATACCGGTCACTAAATTTAAACCTGCAAAATTCGCAGCATAACTTTATGTCATCGTTCCAATACCATAGAGAAAGCCCCATGAAAAAGTCCCTCATCTTACCCGCCATATTGCTGTTAATCAGCATCCAGTCCTTTTCCCAGAATGTCATCCGCCAGCAATCCTGCAGCAATGAATCGATCAGCAAACAGGCTGATAGCCTCAGAGAAATATATACCAAGGATGGTTATGTGCTGGTTCGTGAAGCATCCATGAGCATGGAAAGTGAATTTGAAATGCCTGTGATTGTGCCATTGACCCAGGGCAGCTGGTACCAGTTTGTTTTTATCGGGGATTATACCTCCCGTCTTTATGAAGTACGCATGTACGACTGGCAGGAAAGAATGGTGATCTTTCGCCAGAAAAAATGGGGCGAGTTAGATGGCAATGTGATCAGCTATTCTTATATCCCCAAGTTTTCAGAGTTCCACATGATCAAACCGGTTCAGGTGAATAAACAAAAGAAGAAAAATCTTTGTGGCTATGTGATGATGTTCAAAAAAGCAGCCAGTACCACAGAGGAAGGCGGATCGGCCAATCCGGCACCACAACAACCCTGATTTATTTTCTTAATTCAATCACTCCCCAGTTTCCTTCCTTCAGATCAGCTGACTGATTAAAGCGAATGGATTCCGCAATGGTATAGTCCGGACAACAGGGAGAAGCATCCACTTTAATTAATTGTAAGCTGATACTGTCACTGTCTGTATTGTCCCATTTCACATACAGCTTTTCAAATGGTTCAATATCCAAATACAATACACTATCCCCGCCAGGCTGAGGATTGGGCCCGGGTAAACACTGGTGAAAGATCGTATCTGTCCCCCGAAGAGAATAGAACCGGGTCAGGCGGCTGTCATACATCCTGCCAGGGCCAAAAAGCAAATCATTTCCGGAGGATGAAAGAAGGCGGAACCGGAGACTAAGACTATCCCCCTTGCATTTATAAGAAGCCGTACAACAGGATGAAATAACACCCGCCGTAAAGAGGCTTAATACTATTGTTGCTGCACTCCTATGTTTCAGAAAGAGAAACATACTGTCTGCCAGTTTTACTGCGTCAGGGAAATTCTAACCTGCAGCCCTCCCCTTGTATTGGTAATCGGGAAAGCATTACTGATTTTGGGGATATTCCGGTTCTGCTCGAAATACAATTTCATGCTCACGCGGTTGTTGACCACATAATCAATAGAAGGTGCAATACGGATCACTTTTTGTCCGGCGGTACCAAATGAAGTACGTTGATCCAGTTTGCTATTGGCCGTGGCATCATCCCTGAAACTGAAATCGCAACGAAGGGTCACATCATTATCCAGTTTGCCTTTCATGAAGGGCAGCTTCTTGATCAGGGGCAATCCCTTTCTTCTCCAGTTGAAGCCAAAAGTTACTTCGGTAGACCGGTTCTCGGCCAGTTGGTAGTCAAGCAGACTGAGACTGAGCTGCCGGCTTTTTCTGAATTCAAAGCGGGTGCTGATCTGGTTGGTAAAAGTGACATCAATTTCAATCAGCGGATCAAAGGCTTCCTGGATCGTGATATTCGGTACCAGGAAATAAGGAATATAGTTACCTGTCAGCGTATCTCTGAAGAAAGGATATCCTACTCTGAACGGATCCGTAAAGAGCAATGCCGTATTAAAACTATTCATGCTCAGGGTACTGTGATACCCGTGACGAATGCTGAAATTGGTGAATATTTTATCCAGACCCGGAATACGGGAGAGACCATTATAAGTTACAGTCCAGTTAGGTTTGGGCACTAATCCGGAGAAAGGATTAGCCCGCAGGTTCGGGTTGTTGTTCTTCACCATCTTCACACTCAATGGATCTTTTCCGGTATAAGCTGCGATAAAGGCTGGGATCACCACATCCTGTGAGTACCTGCCATAACCTTTGAAATAGGCAGGATCATTGGGATCAATGGTTCCTCCCTGGTAAGGGTTCAATCCGGCCAGCTTTCTGGAAAGAATTGCACGGTTATCCTCAAATGTTTTGAAGGTTTGAGAAATTACGTTGGGATCAAAATCAGTAAACAATGTTTTAAATGCGATATAGCTGATATTGAAACTTCCCGTTGCATAAGGGTTCAAACGCTCAAGCGCAGCAGCCCCCTGCAATCCGTCAATATCCTTATACAGTTCTGAATATTGTTTATCAAATGTTTTATCCAGATTCACATCAATATTGAAATCACGGAACGGACTTACCTGTGCAGTCAGGTTCAGTCGCTGGTTGTAACGTTGCTGAATCATTTTACTCACCAGTGAATCCCTTGACATCAGTCCTTTACCACCAAATGAATTGATCCAGCTGGTATCGGGCTGATAGCCGAAAATATATTTGAATCCGGGCTGACCGCTTTTCAGATTCTGTCCGAGCACATGGGTACTATCCATATAACCGGGAAGGGTGGTTCCCATATCTTCTGTGTATTGTATACCTACCCGCTTCACAGCTGTAAGCATGCGTACAAAGAATTTAGTAGCCCCGCCGACTTCCGGCAACTGGTTAGGATCCTTCTTCTGTTTTACTTTTTTAACTTTCTTCTTCTTCGGTTTTTTAATACGGATGATCTTTCCTTTTTTGTTGCGGATGGTATCGGGTTTTGCCGTGCCTCCTGTATTACCGGCCTGTTCCATTCCCGGAAGGGTCTGTGAAGGCTGGGAGGTTCCGTCCTTAGCATTGCCATCCTTGCCACCCTTATCCCGCTTGCCGCTATCCTTTTTACCATCTTTCTTATTATCGGCAGGAGGAATTCCACCGCTGTTGGAACCCTGTGGCTGGCTGGTATTGACTGCACGCAGGAACCTTGATTTATTATACAGTTCTTCGAATTTCAATTCACCATTGATGGTCCTGGTTTGCGTATTGGCCAATGTATTACCCAATCCCACTTCAACATAGGGCACTCTTTCCTGCAGTGATGAAGCCAGCCAGTTATAACGGGTATTATAGCTGGCTCTTAATGATGTCCAGTTCAGGAAAGGTATTTTCTGTGTCGGCACATTATAGGTCACCGTTAACTCCTGACGGTAATCTGTGTTACGACCACCTTTGAGTACATTTTTGCGGATCGTTTCTTTCTTATCTTTTGAGTCAATACGGCCAACCGGCTCATCAATCCTGGCAAAATTGGTGGCGCTGAAATCAATATTGATCGATTGTGTCAGCGGCCATTGCAGGATATAGTACCGGTCGAACGTGAAGTACTTATTATAGGTTTCCGGAATTTTAAATGGTCCTCCACCTACATTCCTCAACCGGGTAGCGCCAAACTGTCTGAACAGATCAGCCCGGAATGAAATCTGTGATGGGGCATAATTCAGGTTGAAATCCTTGATCAGTGCCAGCCAGGGTGATTTTGATTTAATCAGTTTCTTAAATGGCTCAAATGGCTTGGTTTGCGGTGCATAGGTATAACCCAGCGCACCCCTTGTTCTTCTCAATTCATCTTTTTCAATCAGCGGGTTATGGCTGACTGTCTGGATATAAGAATAGTTGAAATCAAAATTGGTAACACTCCATATCTTGGGTTTCTTACCATCCGTTTTGATCTTCCGCACATTCGTCAGGTTCACCGTTTTAATGGTGGTTACATCCACGGCATCATTACGGATAGAATCTCTTTTATCAGCGGCAGAACCTTTCAGTTTTTCTTTCAGGTTCAGATCAAGATCATAAGGATCATATTCAGGTGTACTGCTGCGGTAACTGATACCTGCATACACGGGTATCTGGAGTCCGAGCTTTTTGGGTAACAGTTTACCTGCTTCAATGGTTGCCGAGGCATCCAGGGTGTACACATCTTCCCGGCTGCGTTCGTTCACCCGCTGATCTATTGTACCAAAACCCTGGGTTCTGGCGGTTCCGGCGAGGGTAAGGGAGCCAAGATCAGCCAGGCGGAAATCAATCCGGGCATTGGCAGCAAAACCGCCTTTTTCATCCAGTTCGGAAAGACGGAGTTCATTGAACCAGATTTCAGTACAAACCGTTTCTCTCAACACATTTTCAACCCCCATGAAGATACCTCTTACCTCTCCCAGATTGGGATTTCCCATGATGGCATAAGAGCGGCCACCAGCTGTTGTTTCTTTATAATACTGAGAAGGAAGAATGCCCTGTTTGTTTCGGTTCATCTTCAAACGGGTTAATTCGTCCAGGTCAAAATCAAGATCATTCTCAGCGGGCCAGATCCGGTTACTGTCTGTAGTAAAGAAAGGCGTGATCTTTAATGGAATCTTGATTTCATAGTAGTTACCGGAAAAATCATTACCGATCCGGATCACTGCATTCATATCACCATCATCAAGTGAAGGATAACCCTGAACTGACTCAGCATGAATAAACATTTGCATCCGCTTGTACTGACGGATATCCAGGTTCATTGTTTTGAACACACCTCTTCCCTCTCCCTGTGCCAGTCCGCAGATCTGTGTACTGATGGATTGTTCGTTCAGGAACAGGGCCACGTTATTATTACTCAGTTGTTGTTGTCTTTCAATTCCCGGAGGGATACGGTAAGGTATCGGCTGGCGCTGATCATTTTCTTCAATGTTTACAGCCAGTGTGTTCACGGTGGTAGGATCCGGTTTGGGAAGATTGGTAAAACGGCCGGTTGTATCAATTGAATACTGGAATTTTCTCCACTGGTTGCGGATCAGTTCCAGTTTACCAAAACGCATGACTACAGAATCATCAAAGCCGGTCATGAACATCCGGATAAAGCGGATTGATTTAAAATCAGGAATATTCCCCACTTTAGTCTGGAACTGGTCAACCGGAATCCGGAACAGGTACCAGGTTTCTGAACGGGTGGTATTATTGGCGAGGTTGACATTCACCACGCGTTTATCAGTAATAAAGTTCTGACCCACCTGCATCTGTGAACTTGTATTCGGAAGGATATCCACTTTATACTGGAAATATTCCTCCACTTCATTCATCGTATTATCCCTGTTCAGTTCTTCCTGATCAGGATACTGGGTGAAGGCGTTGAAGAATTCTGAGTTATTCTCTGCCACTGGTGAGTTACCATGTGGGTTATTGATATACTTGTAACGTTGCAGGATTCCCGCTGGTGTACCCTGATCAAAGGAAGGATCCCGGTAAGCCTTGAAATTATCCGCAGCCGGATCAGTAAGTGCCCGCTGATAAACCGGTGAACCGGTACCTACTACAATTCCCAGGGAACTGAGATAAGCAGCGAATTTTATCTTTTCTTCTTCATCCTGTAATCCATCCAGTCCCACATCCTGCAAAGGACGGTCTGCGGGGTCATTACTGAATGCGTTAGTCACCTGTAATGGGTTGGCAGGTACCTTGCCCCAAACGGTATTATTGTCAACAGGGTGGTAGGATTGGCGGTGGTGGGCAAACCGTTTTCATACTGACGCTTGCCATCTCTCAAAATATCTTCCGATACATTTCCAAGGTTGATATACATCTGTCCGCCATTGGGATTGGCGGTATTGGCAATAAAAGGATCCTGCAGCCAGAATTCAATGAATTCGATATTGCTGGTTTCAAAATCTGTCTGATCAATATTACGCATCAAACCGCCCCAGGCCTGACGTGGAAAACGCAGACGGCCATTGGCATCTATCCGGGTATTCGATGTTTCAAAATTATAAGGGCCTTGGTCCTTCGGGTAAAAAGCCACATCAAATGTGGTAAGCAACCCTTCTCCGAACTGTGTGAATTGTTTTGGAAAGATTTCTCTGCGCAGCACTTGTCTGGTTTCCGGTCTGGATAACTCATTCAGGTCATTGCGAAGCGGGTTATTATTATTTCTTTTTTCCTGTAATGTCGGCTCAATCATATACCAGGCAGTCCGGGCCCTGTTAAATCCTGATCCTTCATTATTATACAGAGAAGACTCTGTAAATAATCCATTACCCTGCGGGATGGAAGCCATTTGCCAGCTGATCACCGGGAAACGCAGGTCAATATTGGCACGGGTTCCTTCGAAGTCATCAATATAACTCAGTCCGCCTTTCTGCGGATTGCCATAGCGGTCCAGTCCGTTGATTTGTTTGGCATGACCCGGATTTAGGTAAGCGGCTTCCGCTGTGGCGGTAACAGACGACATGGCTTTGGTGGAATAGAAAGGCAGTTTATCCAGCCACTTGGTCAGCCGGGGCAAATTACTGCGATAGTCAACATCCACTCCATACATGGAGTTACGGATCGGATCTTCACCGTAAAGCTGTTTTACAAAGAATGGTCTTTCGCCTAATTTAACAATGGTACCACCGAGTGTCAGTTTTTTATTGGCAATATAATCCAGGCGCAGCCCCATAAAGTTTTTCTGCTGGAATCCAAAAGCCTGGTTATTCTCATAGTTAATCGATACAGGTATTCCAGAATTTAATACGGCCTGATTGGTTACTCTTAAAGTTCCCAGGTCATAGTTGATATCATAATCCACATTTTCCTGCAACACCTGTCCGTTGGCAGTAACAGTAACAGAACCACGGGGAATATTAAAGCCCAGCTGGTACTCACCAGAACCAGTTCCGGGAAGGGCTCCCATTCCACCCTGTCCGGCTGCACCGGTACCGGAAGCGCCATAAGCACTTCCTGAAGATTTTGATCTGCCGGATATTTTGAAACGATTCAGGTTGGCATAGGTTTGTGCAATGGCCTTGATCGTATCATAGAGGGGATAATACAGATACTGATCCCTTACCGGTTGTGTGGCATAAATATAATCGAGATCGTGTCCGAAAGGTTCCAGCACCGGAAATACGATCCGGCTTTGTGAGGAAATAACGGTATACCCTTCCACGAAGTCAAATACACCATCCTGTTGCGGGTCATTCTGATTATTGAGCCGGTCTAAATTCGTAAGTGCAATCAATTGCTGTCCCTGAAAGGCGGGGATGATATCTGTTTGTGGCAGGTATCTTTTTTCACCCAGACTGGGTTCTTCGTAAGTAACATTTAACTGGAAATCCTGTCTTTCCAGCTGACCATAGCCTACTGAATAAACGTTCTTCATCATCAGGTCCCAAATCGGTAAGTTGGTACGTTGAGAAGTGGCTTTTAGTAATTTCAGGAACAATACTCTTTGGGAAGTACCGGTTGTATCCGGAGGAACATCCTGTGAAAACTCTCCTACCTGATAGGTGCGTCCGTTATAGGTATACTGATAAGCCACGCCCAGTACTTCATCCGGTTGTAATGGCTGATTCAGAGAAAGAAAGCCGATCTGTGGGTTATAAAAGAAATCAGTGGGCTGCAGTTTGCGGGCAAATGTTTTTTCAAAATCCTGTACCGGCAGTAACCCGAAAGTCGTCAGCTGGTTTTGCACCAATGAAGAATTCCGGTACGAAGGATTGGTGGTGATGGTGCTGTACAATGTATTCGCATCATTGCGGGGCACCTGGTCACCTGAGCCCGTTAATAAAGTATTACGATAAGGATTTCTTTCACCAAGGTCCATGAAGGCAACGATATCACGGGTATCAGTAGTGGCCCCATTCCGGTTGGTGACCCATACTTCCATCTTCAGGATTTGCACTTTTGAATTAACAATCGGCAATTGCTTCATGGCCGTATTGTAATTATTGCGGAAATACTGGGCCATCAGGAAGTGTCTGTTCTCATCATATTCATCCGAGCGGAGTGAAAAACTCTGAGCAGCAGATCCACCCTGCAGGTTTTGAGTTTGCCTTTGTGATTGCTGATTAGCGAGTACCGTGGTTACCCATAGTTTACCAAACTGTAATTGGGTTTTGATACCGAACAGTGATTGGGCGCCCGGGATCAGGGTTCCCTTGGTAGGGAAATTGGTATTTCCTAACTGGAACTGTTTGATGATATCATCATCTTTGCCACGAAAATCAAGCTTCAGCTGATTTTCAAAATTGAAATTGGCGAGTGTATTATAGTTGATGGGCAGTTTCAGTTTTTCACCGATACTCGCATCTACCTGCAGTTGTGAATTCATGTTGAAATCAAAACCGCCCTGTCTGCGGGCCCTTTCAGGAAGTGTGGGATTCTTAATATTTTGTCCCATATAACCGGCCAGCATCTCCACATAACCGGTTGGTTTGATATCAACTTTTACTTTACCATCCGGCCCTACTCCCATGATCCGGTTGAACCAGTCGTTCGACACTTTGAACTTTGGCTTGAAGAGGCGGCGGTTCATATTGGCCAGTAACTGAGACCTTTTCCGGAAATAATCTTTTTCATCTTTTTCACCCTGAAGCTTCACAAATTCCTGCATGGAAAAAGAAACCGGTGTGCGGTAATACCGAGTTCCGATTTTTTCAACAACATAATACTGGTTGGTCTTTGGGTCGTATTCGATATTTCTTTTGATAAAGGCAGTATCCTTCAGGTCAAAACTGTTACGGTTGGGGTAAGAATAAGGATCACCTGGCCTGTCACGTAGCGGATAACGGCTGGTATCAGCAGCAGGTTTTCTTTTGTCGGTATAAAAACGGGCATTGGCCTGCAAAGCGCAGGTGAACATCGTGGTAAAAATTACCAGAGTGCGGAAGATATAGGCAGCTGTAAGGTTCAATGTCTTTTCTCTATCAATTAGTTTCCAAAAAATCGCTTAGAGGGTACGGAGTACTGATTTAACCAGGTCCTCCACGGGTATATTGGAATTGGTCGCCAGAACCTTTTCAATGGCCTGACCGGCAGCTTGCCGGTTGATGCCAAGGGCGGTCAAGGCATTTAACGCATCCTGGTGCAAAGTATTGTTTTTCATGGGCAAATTATTTGATTCGGTGCTGAATTTTCCCAATTTATCCTTCAGTTCCAGCACCATTCTTTCAGCCGTTTTTTTCCCGATTCCCTTGATCCCTTCCAGGGCCCGGCTATCCGAACTAAGGATGGCCTTTGCCAGTTCGTCAGGCTTCATGTATGACAGGATAACACGGGCAGTTGAAGACCCAATTCCGGAGACACCCAGTAATAATTGAAACATTTCCTTCTCCGATTGGTCAAAAAAGCCATACAATGTATGAGCATCCTCCCGAATCAGTAAGCAGGTATATAATATTCCATTTTCCAGGTGCTGAATACGGGAATAGGTATGGAGGCTGATTTGCACATCATACCCGACTCCGTTTACTTCCACCTGAACACTGGCCGGGCTGATTTGGACAAACTGCCCTCTGAGGTAGGCTATCATAAGCTGCGAAAATAAGGAATTCAGTATGGCTTTACTAACAGGCGTTCAGGAACTTAAGAAAGAGTTTTCGCAAATCCGGGCTTTGGGCTGGCTTTCATTCCGGTTGAAGGCTGCAATGGGTTTGTCCCTTACCTTTGGGCACTTTTATTTATCATAACCCATCAGCATGAGCAATAAAATAACGGCAGCGATTACTGCGGTAGGCGGATATGTACCTGAAGACAAGCTGACCAATTTTGACCTGGAGAAAATAGTGGATACCAACGATGAATGGATCCGCACCCGTACCGGGGTGGAGGAAAGAAGAATCCTGAAAGGGGCCGGTATGGCTACTTCAGACATGGTTGTTCCTGCAGTGAGGCAGTTATGTGAAAAAAGAGGCATACATCCAGAGGAAATTGATTGCCTGATCGTGGGTACCGTAACCCCGGACCATGTTTTTCCAGCCACCGCCAATATTGCCTGCGATAAACTGGGTGCCAAAAATGCCTGGGGATTTGATTTGTCTGCCGCCTGTTCCGGCTTTCTGTACTCTCTCACCATTGGTGCTTCACTGATTGAAAGCGGACGTTATAAGAAAGTAGTGGTTTGCGGAGCCGATAAAATGAGTGCCATCATTGATTATACTGACCGGGCCACCTGTATCATTTTTGGTGATGGTGCCGGAGCAGTTTTACTGGAACCAAATGAAGAAGGCTTGGGCATTCAGGATTCTATTCTCAAAAGCGATGGCAGCGGTTGCCAGTTCCTGCATATGAAGGCCGGAGGCTCCAAACAACCTGCGTCAACAGAATCAGTTCTTGCCAAAGAACATTTTGTATACCAGGAAGGCCAGGCAGTTTTCAAATTTGCGGTAAAAGGAATGGCAGATGTTAGTGCTGAATTACTGGAAAGAAATAACCTGACCGGAGATGATATTTCCTGGCTGGTTCCTCATCAGGCCAACCTGCGGATCATTGATGCTACGGCCAACCGTATGGGCTTGCCTAAAGAAAAAGTGATGATCAATATTCAACGGTATGGCAATACCACCGCCGCCACATTACCACTTTGCCTCTGGGATTGGGAATCAAAACTTAAAAAAGGTGACAATATAGTTCTCGCTGCCTTTGGCGGGGGCTTCACCTGGGGTGCTACCCTCGTAAAATGGGCTATGACCGCGTCTGACGTCTCAGAGGTCTGACACTCTCGTGTCAGACGCTCTTCGAGACGTCAGACACCTCAGACACCACGCATCAGCACCAGTTTTTCTGCACCCCATTTGTTATCCGCAGTCACATACTTTATGAGGTAAGTTCCGGAAGGATACATGCCGATATTCACCTGCCATCTGCCTTTTTTATCTGCAGCACCTAGTTTCATCAATAATTTACCGGTGAAGTCTGCAATATAAATTTCCTTTATCTCTTTATTACTTTCAATAACAAAATTACCAGTGGTTGGATTGGGATACAGTTTTACCGTGAGTATATTCTCCGGTACACGAACAGGTACCTGCACAATATTTTTTTCATCTGATCCGCAATCTTTCGCTTCCACATACTGACCAATGATCCGCTCCATCAGGTTACCCAGCAGTTCAACGGCATATTTATCCGTGGTGGGTTCGATATGGGAATTTCCCACTCCACTATGATTAGTCAAAAATGTATAAGTACCATTGGTCGCCAGTGCAATTGATCTTAATAAAAACTCGGTTGACTTATCCGTTCCACTGCAGGCAATCGGCACAATCCGAATCCCCTTTGCCGCAGCTTTTAATGTAAGTTGTCTGATCCTTTCCTTCCCTTCATTATGTGGTGGAGCATCCAGTATTAAAAATAAAATACGGGTTCTGGCTTCCGGATTCCATTGCAAACTGTCGATGGCCGTACTCATGGCCTGATCCACTGCTTCGGGTGTATCACCTCCCCCACCTGCACTTTGGAGTTTGATAAAGTTCAAGGTCTTCAGCAGATCATCATTCAAGGCCGCATGTTTGGTTACATAGGCATCTCCTTTATCTCTGTAAAAAACAGGCGCAGCCCGAAGCGTGAGTGATTTATATTTTTCCATGGTATGCCGGATCACGTCTTCCAGTTCCAGCTTCAGAAATTCAATTTCATCACCCATACTTCCGGTGGCGTCCACCACAAAAGCAATATCCACATCAGCACTCAATCCACAACCACGGTCAGCAGTCAGCAGGTTCACGCCATTGGCAAATGCAGCAGGGCTTTGTAGTTTATTCCCTGAACGATCCGTGATATAATAGCTCTCTCCTTCTTTCTCATTCCGCAGAAAACCACCCCACAATTCCGCTTTACCTGTATTATCAGTCATGGCTTTCCAAACAGTATCACCTGTTAATTTGCTGACGAGGTAAACAGGTTCATTCACCAGTGCCCGGAATTTTTTATCGGTTAACTGAACGGAATAACGATTCACCGGCTTTACACCCCAAAATATGCCCAGGGCCCTGAATTCATTTTCAGAATACTCTTCCCACATTTTCCATTTATTGAAATCATTGACTTCTCCGGCGGTAAGGATTCTTGATTTGGCCGCCATGCCTGTTCTCGGAGCAATATTGGTATCTGCCAGGTATAGTTTTCCATCAACCGGCAAGCTGGCAGCATACGGAGCCCGGCTTTCTGTACTGGCTTTATAATACTCCTTTCCCGGACTGGCAGCACCCCTGACCCTGATGGCTTCATCTGCTGCAATGGTTACTCCGGCTACTTTTCCACTAATTTCACTTAAGCTTTTTGTTTCAACCGATCCGGTGACATCTCTTTTCTTTGCTGTGGCATAACCCATCACCACCACTTCATCCATTGCTACCCTGGTATTCAGCATGACCACTTCAAAATCGGGATCCTTGATATTTTTTTCGGTGATGACTACTTTATATGGCTCATAACCGGCTGCAGAAAATACCAAAGTATCAGGCAGCTTCGTAGCCATAATCTTAAAACTACCGTCGGGTCTGGTTGTGATCGCATTGGATTTATTCTGGAATTGAACCGTTACCCCACTGGTTCTTTCTCCGCTTTCATTGAGCACCCGGCCCCTTAATTCCTGTGACCATCCGGGCAGGCTAACACATAAACATGCCAGTAGCAGAAGGGGTAAAGTCTTTCTCATAGCTAACTATTTTGTTAGCTGATGAATATTCCGGAAATTTTACATAAAGAATAGCCAATTTATTTTTTCCCGCGGCTCCAAAGCGCGAAATCAGTGGCCGGGATACGGCTCACTCCTAACTGACGAAGCATATTCACCAGTTGACCCCGGTGATAGGTACCATGATTGAAAACATGCAGCAGCATCTGCCAGGTGGGTTGTTTGAACTGCGCTTTATCAAATGTCTGGTATTGGAATACATGTTCCAGTTGCAGTGCGGAGGCTTTCGACACCCAATCTTCCCAAAGGACAGACTGTGCCAGTAACCCGCTCGCCGCATCGGCTATTTGTCCGGTATATTGATCACTCGGGCGCAGAATCCTTTCCTGTAGTTTCATCCGCTGCCACCAGATACTTTCCGCATCCCACATATGCAGCAGGGTGCGGGCCAGACTGTTGAAACTACTGGGAACTTCCTGATTTTGCTTTTCTTCCGGCAGGGCTAATATCACCTGAATGATTTGCTGGCTGGCCCAAATATTGAATGCTGCATATTGTTGCAGTAAGTCCTTCATGCTGATCCTGTAATTTAGCGGTGGTTCACAATTAAGCAAGATATTTGCATCAACTGTTTAAAAATATTAATGTTTCAGCTTATGCCTGATAAAAGTTTTCCCCTGACAGGTTGGGGCTCCACAGCCGTTCATGCCGGTCACCGGCAGGATCCCATGTATGCCCACCAGGTACCCATTTATGCAAGCAGTACCTATGTATTTGATGATGCCGAACAGGGCATGCGGCGTTTCAGTGGCAAAGAAGCAGGATATATTTACAGCCGTTGGGGCAATCCTACCATGACGGAAGCCGAAGAAAAAATTGCTGCACTGGAGACTTTTGGGTTAGCTATATCCGTGAAGGGTATCCTGCACGCTTCGGGAATGGCGGCCATCTCCACCCTGATGATGGCTACACTAAAACCCGGCGACAAGATCCTCACGCATTATTCTCTTTATGGTGGCACCAATGAAATGCTGAACACCATCCTCCCGGGTTTTCATATAGAGGCGGTCATCACTGATCTGCGTAATCCTGAAAATGCAGCAAAAGCACTCCAGGCTGATCCTTCAATAAAAATGCTCTACCTGGAAACTCCGGCTAATCCTACCATTCAATGCGTGGATATTGAAATACTGTCCAAACTCGCGAAGCAATACCAATGTATTGTTGCCTGTGACAACACCTTTGCCACTCCATACCTGCAGCAACCCTTTCAATATGATGTGGACTTTGTTTTACATTCCACTACCAAATTCCTGAATGGCCATGGTACTGCAATTGGCGGTATCCTGCTCGGCAAAGACCTGGAATTTATGAATACCCGCTGCACCAAGGTCCACCGGCTTCTTGGCGGAAATGCCAATCCCTTTGATGCCTTTTTACTGATCCAGGGAATGAAAACACTGGAACTGAGAATGGACCGGCATTGCAGCAATGCGATGGACGTTGCCAATTTCCTGCAATCACATCCCGCAGTAGCCAATGTCAATTATACCGGCCTGCCTCATCACCCCGACCATGCAGTAGCAAAAAAACAAATGCGACACCCGGGCGCCATGCTGAGTTTTGAATTAAAAGGCGGACTGGAAGCCGGTATCCGCTTTATGAATAAACTGAAACTTTGTGTCCGCACCGTTTCCCTTGGTACTTGCGATACCCTGCTCTCGCATCCGGCATCAATGACACATTACAGTGTTCCCAAAGAAGAAAAAGAAAAATATGGAATTACAGATGGACTGATCCGGATGAATGTTGGCATCGAAAATATTCAGGATATTATTGCCGATCTCAGTCAATCACTTGAACCCTGAGTTTTTCCAATACAAAAAAAATAATTCAACAGATAATCAGCAAAGATGAGTATTACAATCCGCAGAGCCGTAACTGAAGATTGCCCACGGTTGATGGAACTGATCAGAGAACTGGCCGAATATGAAAAAGCCCCGAATGATGTAACCGTAACGATGGAACATTTTATTGCCAGTGGTTTTGGAACCAACCCGGTCTGGTGGGCATTTGTGGCTGAAGAAAAAGGTGTCATTCTTGGATTTGCCCTCTATTATATCCGTTATTCCACCTGGAAAGGAAAGGCCATGTACCTGGAAGATATTATTGTAACCGAAAAAGCCAGAGGACGTGGTATCGGTCGATTACTTTTTGACCAGTTGATAGAAGAAGCCCGGGCAAAAAAATTCAACCGGATCATCTGGCAGGTACTTGAATGGAATGAACCCGCAATTAATTTCTACCGGAAATACAATGCTGATTTTGATGGAGAATGGCTCAATGCATCCATCTATATTAACTAACCCCGGATACTTCCATTGATTTATCAATCTTGAGTACCAGACCCTGTAATACTTTGCCGGGTCCGGACTCGGTAAATTTGGAAGCCCCATCTGCAATCATCGACTGCACACTTTGGGTCCAGCGTACCGCTCCGGTTAACTGATCCACCAGGTTTTGTTTGATCTCATCGCGGTCCATCACGGCCCTGGCCACCACATTCTGGTAAACAGCACAGGTTGGATTGTGAAATTTAGTGGCTTCAATCGCCGCAGCCAGTTCTTCTTTGGCAGGCATCATCAAAGGCGAATGAAAGGCTCCACCCACCGGCAAAACCAGGGCTCTTTTGGCACCGGCTGCCTTCATGCGCTCACAGGCAATTTCAATTCCCTTAACAGATCCGCTGATCACCAGCTGACCAGGACAATTATAATTGGCGGGTACCACTACTTCACCTGTCTCCGATTGTACTTCTGCACAAATCGCTTCCACTTTATCATCAGCCAGATTCAGCACAGCTGCCATGGTTGAAGGATTGAGTTCACAGGCTTTTTGCATAGCACGGGCACGAACAGAAACCAGCTGCAGGGCATCTTCAAAGCTCACGGTACCATTCGCTACCAATGCAGAAAATTCGCCCAGTGAATGTCCGGCCACCATATCAGGTGTGGCAGACTCAATACTCTTATAGGCCAGGATCGAATGTAAAAAAACAGCAGGCTGGGTTACATTGGTCTGTTTCGAGGTCTTCTTCAGTCCCATTAAACATGATATCGGAAAGCCGGAATCCCAGAATTTCATTGGCCTGTTCAAATAATTTTTTGGCGAAGGCACTGTTCTCATAATGCTCTTTTCCCATACCCGGAAACTGTGAACCCTGACCCGGAAATACAAACGCATGCTTCATACTCAATTTTTTATCCCCCCTCAAAAAAAAAGTTTGATTGAAGATGTTCAATCAAACCAGAACGTTGCCGCAAATATAGCTTTTAATTTTAATGCAGGTCCTGGACTAATCAGTTTCAGGAATTCGCTGCGGGTGGAATTCTTATGAAATTCCCCGTCAAAAGCCGAAGTAGTTGTTACTGAATTCTGTTTCTGCACCCCACGCATCATCATACAGAGGTGTTTAGCTTCGATGACCACGGCTACTCCTAACGGATTCAGGGTTTCCTTGATGGCATTCATGATCTGCACGGTCAGTCTTTCCTGTACCTGCAGCCTTCTTGCATATACATCCACCACCCTTGCAATTTTACTTAATCCGGTAATCCATCCATTAGGAATATAAGCCACATGTGCTTTGCCAATAAAGGGTAACATATGATGTTCACACATACTGTAAATTTCAATATCCTTACTACAATCATCTCACTGACCTGCTCATGAAATTTAGCAGAGTTGATGATGGCATTGGCATCAAGCGTATATCCCTGTGTCAGATATTGCATGGCTTTGGCCAGCCGCTCAGGCGTTTTCTCCAGTCCTTCCCGGGTAGGGTCCTCTCCCAGTAAGCCTAATACCTGCCGGTAGTTTTGCATCAGTCCGCTGGTGACCTGCTCATCGTACTGTTCTGTTTTTGAATATGCCATGTGTTGATTTGAATTGATTATACTTAACCTTATGCAGGATATTCCACAAAATTCCTTGGTGTTTCATAGAGCCTCACCTGTAATTCTAATTGTTCAGGAATATGCGGACGAAGTAATGTATAAATAACAACTGCAATATTCTCTGCTGTGGGATTCAAATTCCGGAATTCCACTGTATCCAGGTTGAGGTTCCGGTGATCAAAGCGATCAATGATTTCTTTTTTGATCAAATCGCTCAGCTCCTTAAGATCCATCACATATCCGGTTTCCGGATTGGGTTCTCCGGTCAGTTTTACATCCAGTTCGTAATTATGGCCGTGATAGTTGGGAAGGGCACATTTACCGAATACCTTCGTATTCGTTGCTTCATCCCAGGCCGGATTGAACAGCCGGTGGGCTGCCTTAAAATGCTCCTTTCTGTATACCGCCACTTTTTTGTTCATACCGACTATTGACTTGTTCTAACAGAAAATAAAGGAAAAGGTTGACCTTACTCCTCTCCATAATATTCCACATAAATCTTTGCCGTTTCCACCAGCTTGAGGCAATGCAATTTGGCATAGGCAGGCAAACGGGGGTTCCAGTTCATTCCATATCCCGACTACAAGGTTTTCGATAGAACACATTTTTCCCCGCATAAAATCCACATCCACATTCAGATTCCTGTGATCCAGTTTTTCTGTTACATGTTCCTGGATCAGGGCCCCCAGTTTTTTGGCATCAAAAATGAAACCTGTATCCGGGTCTGGTTTCCCTTTGATCGTTACATATAATTCGAAATTATGCCCATGCCAGTTGGCATTGGCGCATCTTCCAAATACTTCCTCGTTTTTTTCCGGGGTCCAGTCAGCGTTATACAATTTGTGAGCAGCGTTGAAATGCTCAATCCTGGTTAAGTAAACCATGCTTTACTTTTTAATTCCTTCACAGCAGTTTGGGCGGAAGGAATGATGAAACCCGTCGCATTTTATCAGGTGTCGCGGGCAGGGCGCAAAGGTACACTAAATATGCATTTCCGTCCTCTTAAAAAGTAGAAGATTGTACTACCTTGCAGCCAGATCAGATTCATATTAAATCCCTTGTTATGAATTGTTTAGTGGTGGCAGCCACCGCCATCGAAATAAAGCCATTTCTGGAACAGCTGGGAAATGATTCATTGTCCTCAAAAATTCCGGCAACCGATGTGCTGATATCCGGTATCGGCCTGACCGCGACCACTTATTCTTTGTCGGGACAGCTTCGAATTAAACAACCAGACCTGGTGATACAGGCAGGCGTCGGCGGCTGTTTTGATCCCAAAATCCCCTTGGGAACAGTACTGGCTGTAAAACAAGAGGCCATTGCTGACCAAAGCGTGATTGAACTGAATCAACTGCGAACATTATTTGACCTGCAACTGGTACCACAGGATCAATACCCCTATCAAAAAGGATGGCTGCTGAATAAAAGCGAAGTGCTGAAAAAAACAAGACTGAAAAAAGTAAAAGGAATCTCTGTTAACGAAATCACCACTTCCAGACAAAAAGTCCGTTTTACCAGGAAACATTTCAACCCGTCGTTGAATCAATGGAAGGTGCCGCCCTGCATTATGTTTGCCTGATGGAAAAAATTCCTTTTATCCAGCTCAGGGCTGTCTCCAATTATATCGCGGAAAGAAATAAGCAAAACTGGAACATGAAGGAATCCATCGGGAACCTGAACCAGGCATTGATCAAATTGTTAGCATCATTATGAAACTGACCCTGGGATTCTCCCCCTGCCCCAACGATACATTTATTTTTGATGCACTCGTGCACCGGCAAATTGATACAGACGGACTCTCATTTGATGTTGTATTGGAAGATGTGGAGACTTTGAACCAGTGGGCAATGGAGGGAAGACTGGATATCACCAAACTCAGTTTCCCGGCTTTATTTCGTTCTCTGGAAAACTATACGCTGTTGAATGCAGGCAGCGCACTCGGTAAGGGAGTGGGTCCCCTGTTAGTGAGAAAAAAGGAAAACGAAATAAGCGACGAAGACATTAAAAATCAGATAATCGCCATCCCGGGAATCAATACTACTGCAAACCTGCTTTTAAGTTTTGCTTATCCTGAAGCTACCAGAAAGCAAGCCATGCTTTTTTCTGAAATTGAAGATGCTGTTGCCGGTGGTCGTGCCGACCTCGGTGTTATTATTCATGAGAACCGCTTTACCTATCAGCAAAAAGGACTCGAAAAGGTGGCGGACCTTGGTGATATCTGGGAACAAAGAATGAATATGCCAATCCCCCTGGGTGGTATTGCAATCAACCAATCGGTCAAAAGATCCATCGCCTTAAAAACAGAAGACCTGATCCGAAAAAGCCTTGCATATGCTTTCGCCAATTACCCTCAGGTAAGCGATTATGTCAAGCAGCATTCCCAAACCATGAGCGAAGAAGTGATGCGGCAGCATATTCAGTTATATGTTAACAACTATTCACTCGACCTGGGAAGAAGGAAGAAAAGCCATCGCTGTTCTTCAATCGGTTTTCAAAACCACACTGGAACCAGATGATCCATTCCCGGCCAAGCGAAAACCTCTTCTTATAAGTCCGGCAGTTAGTCTTCCATTGTTTTAGTATCTTGCTCCCCTGAACGCTGCTATGAAAAAAATTGTTTTCATCTTCATTTTGTATCTGACCTCCCCGCATTGGGGCTGGTCACAAAACAATTACCCCGACCGCTTAAAAGTGTTTATTGATTGTCAGTCGGGCTGCGATCTGACCTTTATCCGCTCCGAAATAAATATTGTTGATTTTCTGTTAGACAGGGTGGCAGCAGATGTGCATGTTTTGATTACAGACCAGAATACCGGCGGTGGCGGGGATCAATACCAACTGATCTTTTTTGGCCAGCACCAGTTCCGGGAAATAAAAGATACTATTCGGTTCATCAACCAGCCGAACAATACTGATTTTGAAGAACGGGACCTGCTGTTAAAATACCTCAAACTGGGACTGGCGCCTTATATTGTCAGGACAAAAGCTGCAGAATCGGTGGATATCAAAATGAAGACTGACAAAGTGCAGGACTCTGCCAGCAACAACACTGTAAAACAAAAGATCCATGGAATTACTGGGTCTTTACGGTAGAAACTTATGGATCATTGAATATGGATGCAGTTTATAACGAATCCAGTTTCAACGGAAATCTCACCGCCCGCCGAATTACAGATAAAAGCAAGTTTGGTATTGAGCTGAGAGGCGGAAAAAACAAATCAGAGTTTGAGTACGAAGATGATAATGGCAATACACAAAAATTCGTCAACCGGAATAATAACTTCACATTTAGCCAATACCTCGTCAAAAGCTTAAACGATCACTGGTCCTGGGGATATCAGTTGGAAGCATCCAGAAATACATTCTCCAATAATAAATTCCGGACCCTCCTGCAAACAGGTATAGAGTATAATATCTTTCCTTACAAAGAAGTCAATACAAAATCACTGACCATTTCTTACCTGCTGGACGGCCGTCAAAATAATTATATTGACAGCACACTTTACGATAAAACCCGGGAAACCCTGATGGGACATGCCGTTCGTGCCAAGCTTTCACTGAATCAAAAATGGGGAACAATACGGGTAGGAACGGAATACCATAATTATTTTCACAACTGGAAATACCTGAACCTCGAAGCCAATATAGAACTGGAGATCAGGATTACCGGCGGACTTTCTTTTCCATTTATTCATCCGGTTCATTGATCCGGGATCAGTTGTTTTTACCCAAAGAAGGCGCAACCGCACAGGAAGTACTGACCCGCCGCAGGCAACTGGCCTCTGGCTATAGCTTTTATACTTTTTTCGGCATCAACTACCGGTTCGGATCCAAGCTGAATAATTTTGTAAACCCCCGTTTTGACTGATTATTTTTTCAACGCCACAGCATAAGTCTCCAAACATCTCTTCCGGGCCTGTTCATGCACTACGATCGGATGCGGATAAGTTAACTCTTCAAACTCAGGCACCCAATGCCGGATGTATTTCAGTTCCGGATCAAATTTTTGTGTTTGCAGATACGGATTGAAGACCCTGAAATAAGGAGCTGCATCACAACCACTTCCCGCTGCCCATTGCCAACCGCCATTATTCGAGGCAAGGTCAAAATCCAAAAGCTTTTTGGCAAACCAGGCTTCTCCCCATCTCCAGTCAATCAGCAGGTGCTTGGTGAGAAAAGAAGCGACAATCATCCGCACCCGGTTATGCATAAAACCGGTACTTTTCAGTTCGCGCATTCCTGCATCCACAATCGGATAACCGGTATTACCGGCACACCAGGCAGCAAATTCCTTTTCATTATTCCGCCATTTGATCCGGTCATATTCCTGTTTAAAGGCATGACCCACCACATGAGGAAAATGCCAGAGAATCATCTGGTAAAAATCCCGCCAGATCAATTCATTTAAAAATGTTTCATTGAGTCCACCGGCCTCTGCTGCCAGTTGACGGATACTGATGGTCCCAAAACGAAGGTGCACACTGAGGCGGGAAGTACCCTGTACAGAAGGTATATCCCTTTGTTCTTTATAGTTGCGGATGGTTTGTCCTTTCCATTCCTTGCCGGGGAAGGACTGCCCTGTTGCAGTAAATCCCATTGCTTCCAATGCCATCAATGGCCTTGGTTCCTGTTTCAAAAAATGACGGGCATATTTCCGGCAGGGATATGGCTTCAGATGAAATTCAGTTAACACAGCTTTCCACTTTCTTGAATAAGGAGTAAACACAGTGTAAGGCTTTCCGTCATCTTTCAGCACTTCTCCTTTCTCAAGGATCACCTGGTCTTTATATGTTTCAAAACCAACTCCATTTTTTTGAAGCAACTGACCAATCCGCTGATCCCTTGTTTTTGCATAAGGTTCATAATCGTGATTGGTGAAAACTTTGATCACTTTGTACTCAGTCAATAATTGCGGGAAGATTTCTTCCGGGGTTCCATAGCGGACATCCAGCGTAGAACCCAGTTTCTGTAATTCTTTGCATCTCCTGCAGGGCCAGGTGGATAAACTCAACTCTACGGTCGGCTTTATCTTCCAACTCATCCAGGATATGCCGGTCAAAAATAAAGAGGGGTAAAACCGGAATCCCTTCTTTCAGGGCATGATAAAGAGCCGCGTTATCATCGAGCCGCAGATCGCGCCTGAACCAGCAAATATTAACGGGTGACTGCATAGGGGGTCAACAGGTTCAATGCAATATTGTTCGGACAGATTGATTGAAAATATCCACGGTTTGCTGACAGACATACATTTTATCCCCGATCCGACCTACCCAACGGATACCCCGGATCGCATTGCTGAGGAAAATTTCATCGGCCTGCTCTAATTCATCAGGATGTACCGGTCTTTCTTCCACCGCCTGACCTTTTTTCAGCATTACCCGGATGATATGCCGCCGCATCACCCCGTCAATACAACCCTGATCCAATGATGGCGTGATCAGTTTTCCTTTGATCAGCAGAAATATATTCGCAATGGTAGTATCTGCCAGGTATCCGTTTGAATTCAATAACAGCGCATCGTTCCATTTCTGTTCTTTTGCATATAATGCAGCCATTGCATAGGACTGAAAGCTGGCTGATTTAATCCCGCTGAATTTATCCATGCTTTTCCTCGCATCCGGATAAATACCAATCTCCAGTCCGTTTGGATTGAGCTCCTTAATGCTTTGATCCAATGGCCAGCACTCAATGCAATAATCAGCAGTAGGATTTCCTTCAAATAAACCTCCCTGTCCTCTTGAAAAACTAAGGCGGACCCGGGCATTTTTTTCGCAGCCATTTTTCTGACAAAGGGAAATGATCTCTGATTTCAGTTTTTCAAAACTGAGATGGACGGGCAAATGAAGCTGGAGCAATGCCAGTGTTTTAGTCAGGCGTGCTGTATGCAATTCTTCCAGCAGCATTTTTCCCTGGTAAACCTGCATGGTTTCAAAACAACCATCCCCATAGCGGTAACTGCGGTTATCGGCCTTCAGCACCGCTTCGTTTGCCGCCACTATTTTTCCATTAAAGCTGATCCGGTTCATGGGGACAAGTTATATAAAAAAACCCCGACGCTTGCGGCCGGGGTCAAATATGCTTGCCATTTTTATTTTCTTATGCATGCTCAACGATGCCTGCTTTAACAGCATACATCACCAGTCCGGCCATTGATTTGGTACCGGTCTTGGTTTTGAGTTTGTCGCGGATTGCTTCCACGGTACGGGGACTCAGGTCCACGATATCGGCAATCTCCTTCGTACTTTTTTCTTCACACATCAGTTTCAGAATGGTGATCTCCTTTTCAGTGAGCTGCACATCCTGTGGCATAGATGATTCAGTGGTACGTTTTGTGCGCAGACCACTGAGCAGTGCCTTGTTGGTGAGTTCATTGAAATAGAAATCATTTTCATACACCCCACGGATGGCTTCATAGATCATTTCAGATCCTGATTCCTTGGTGAGGTAAGAGTTTGCCCCTATTTCCATCATTTTGGAAATAACAGAGTGGTCGTTGTGCATGGACAACATGATCACTTTTACATTGGGGTAAAGCTTTTTGATTTCCGGCAGTGTCGTCAACCCATCCATAATGGGCATCTGTATATCTAATAATACTACATCCGGCTGAATATGACGCAACAGGTTCAACAGCTGCATACCGTTATCGGCCTCAGCTACCATCTGTATGTCTTTCCTTGCCTGAAGGGAAGTTTTTCCTCCGGTGCGGAACAAGGTATGGTCATCAGCAATGGCTACCTTGATAATTGAGTTAGATTCGGGATTTTTCATGGATCAAATAATTAGTAAAAAAATATTGGATTCAGTAATAATTCAAGTGCAAGATGAAAAAAACCCGCAACATAAACCATAGGGAAACTACTTGATTTCAATTTTGCGGAAAGTACCAATCCCAAAGGATATATACGAAACTCTACGACTCATAAATGCAGGTTTTACGAGTTCTTGCGTAAATACCGAATATTCCAAATAGGGCAGTTATCCTATTGTTAACATCCGGTTGTGGATATAGTTTTGTCTCAGAAAGTTGATTGAAACGGATGATCTGTCTAACCCTCTCATCCAATGTCCATAACCGTCCAGAAAGTTATTTCCAATTCCAATGAAAAACCAACCCCGTTTTTACGGGAGACACTTCAAACCGGCAATCAACTTTCTCTTTTTTCCGTTGAAGAGCAGAACGAAACGGAATTGAATAGTCCCGTTTTTAAATCCAATACCTGCTGAAAAAATTAAAAGAAGCAAGAAACAAAAACCAAGAGACAAGAAGCAAGAAACAAAAATCAGGAACCATTAAACCCTGTCCCTTTGAAACCCCGACATTAATTATCTTTTTCTTTTCATAACAGTAACGTTCAGTCCCCGGTCCTCATAACGCCGGGGGCTTTTTTTTTGAAGAAACAAAAAAATGTTCAGCTAAATATTACATGAAACAGAAAAGATTGGTGAAAACTCCTTTTACTTTTTACGAGCCACAAGATAGGCCCTGGGTTCTCCCAATGTAAAAGGCATGCGGCCGGGAATACTATAAACTTTGTCCAGGGCCAGACCGGCTGATTGCAGCATCTCCTGCATTTCATTGATCGAGTAGATATAATCAATACCCTTCCGGATTTCTGTTGTTCCATCAGGTGACGTGAACTCCGTTTCTGCTTCAATCCGGGCCGGCATAAAAAATATTTCCTGTCTGGTCTTCATCCCGCTCTCTCCCACTTTGCCATCACTATCGGCCTTAAACTTAGGGAAAACAATTTCTGCTATGGACCAGCTATTGATCAGCAGGGCCCCGCCGGGTAAAAAGGGCGGCGGATACCTGATTTAGTATTTGCTGAAGATCAGTGCGGTTAAAAAAATTCAGGCTATTGCCCATACAAATCGCCAATGTATATTTCCCTTCGGGGTATAGTTTAAGATATCGGCCTGTACCACTTCCACCGGAAGATGCTCTGCGGCCGCTGTGGTTTTGATTTCACTGGTATAGGCTTCCAGGTTATCCACCGCAGTTACCTGAATCCCTTTGCGGGCCAGGGCAAGTGCATGACGACCATAGCCGCACATCAGGTCCAGTACCCGCTGACCGGCTTCCAGTTTAAAATATGGGATCATGAAATCCAGTTCCCTTTCTGTCAGGATCTCCGGGATCATAGTACGCCAGATTTCCTTGTACTGGCCTTCAAAAAAATGATCATTGATATTGCCCATATCAGACCAGGGGCTTTTATTCCAGCAGTTTGTTACGCATACCATACATCACCAGTCCGGCAATGGTCTTGGCCCCCACTTTCTGTTTCATGTTCTGACGGATGGTTTCAATGGTACGGGGACTCAGGAATACTTCCTTGGAAATTTCTTCCGTGGTTTTATCCTCGGCAATCAGTTTCAGGATCTTGATTTCTTTCTCTGAAAATTTAATGGGATTCGGATAGAACTGCCGGACCGTTTTCTTATGCTGCAGTTTCAGCAGCACCGCTTTATTCACCAGGTCATTGAAATAAAAATCATCATTCATACAGGTGAGGATGGCCTGGTAGATTTCTTCGGGGTCGGTGGTCTTGGTGAGATAGGCATTGGCCCCCATCTCCATCATCTTGGTGATCATTTCCTGGTCATCATACATGGTCAGGACAATGATCTTCAGGGCTTCGTATTCTTTGCGGATGATGCTGATAGCATTGATGCCGTCTACTTCAGGCATCCGGATATCCATCAGGATCACATCGGGCATTTTAAGCTGTAGTTTGTGCATCAGGTCCTTGCCGTCTTCTGCCTCCCAGAGGATCTTCAGGTACTCCTTGTCTTTGAGGGCCATCCGGATCCCGTCTCTGAAGATCTTATGGTCATCGGCAATCGCTACTTTAATCTGCTGGGCAGTCATTTTATTGGTTTACAGTTACTTAAATGCAGTCAAGTAAAAGTACGCAATTTTTACAGCAGTGGGAAATTAGTTTGGTCTAGCGAAGGGAATAGTTGAAAGAGAACTGGTAGATGGGGAGGGAATAGTCGATCTCCGGCTTTTTTACATATCGGTAATAGATCATTTTAATATTCACGAGATTACTGATTTCAATACCCCAGGCCGCACTCCAGCCATGGTAGATGCCATTGGTCTGAATACCGGGCATCATGTCCTGCAATGGTTTTTGGGGATTGGAACTTATTATATAACGCCAGGCCAGCCAGCAGATACCCAGGTTTCTGGAATTTGATTTTTCCCAGGCACCGGTTTGAAAATAAAGACCGGTCAGGAAAAAATTACTGAGAAAATTGATGGGCTTTCCCGTGAGCGGATCTGTGATTGGCCCTTGCCGGAACCCGGTCAGTACTCTTAATCCAAAATGATAGATCAAACCGAGCCGGGTTGTATTTAATTTTTTATGCTTTTCATATAGAATATCATCAGTAGATAAATTCACCAGTCCGCTGAGCGGATTAATATAGTTCATTACCAGTTGCTCATTGCTTTTCACTCCTCCGGCACCGATGGGTTGCTGAAAATTATTGGAGGAAACACCGCTGTATACGGCCAACGGAAAATAAAACCGGCCGGGCTCTCCAACATACAACCTTACAAATCTTGCCGAAGCATTGACCTGACCATTATTAATGACATCAATAAATCCGGAATTCAGCACATCGGGTTTGGCTGGGGAAGGGCCGGCAGCTTTGTTGGTAACACTATCTTTAAATGGAAAAGATGAAACCTCCTTTACCTGTGCAAGGGATGCAACAGCAAGCAAACAGCAACATATCAGTAAAGGAGGTTTCATTCTTACACATTTTCACATCACACAAGCGTCTTATCCTTATCAGGTAAGACTGGTGGCAGCAATACCGAACAGGATTATCGCCACCATTATATACAGCCTGCTTCTCAATTGCTTTTTGTCGTCTTTGTAGCTATAGAAAATCAGCAGATTCCCTGCTACCAACGCAATCCAGCTTACGATCAAGAAGGACTTCATGATTGAGGCGGAGAGTTGAAAGGTTCCCGGGCCAATTAAGCTAATGGCAATGTAAATCAGCATCAGGGAACAAAGTACATAACCGGTGATTCTTGCAATACGCATATGATTGAGTTATTGGTTACTTAATGTGCCGGCTGGTCTCTGCATCGGGTATAATCGCGCGCGCAGCCCATGATCGCACTAAAATGTTGTTGCCCCACGACACCCAGGCAAAAAGACCCAGACCTCCACCCCACCAATTGCCCGTACCCACGGCGCCGATCGTGCATTGATAGGCCTGTTCATTATAAGTATTTTCTGCCCTCGACATACAGCGTTGCATGGCGGTTTCACAGGGACCTGCTGCCCGCATCGGCTGCGGAACCCCGGATCTTTCAATCAGTGTATTCAGGTCATTGAGCAGGGTATCACTAAAAAAGCAGGCCAGGTCGCTGTTTACTTTGGCCAGTATGGCTTCTGTAATCCTAACCCCATCCGCACCGATACTCCGCAGATAACCCGTCATGGCTGCATCCATTACTGCAGCCCGGCTTAAATAATCATTTCTCCACTGACTGGCATTCGCACCAAACGCATCAAAAGAAGAAAGTTGCCCGCCCTTGGAAGCCCTTGCCATAAAATCATCCCAGGCATCCGTTGAATTGGCGGACTGCAATTCCCTGACAAATCTTCCCAAAGAGGCAGCTGCTTCCACCGATGCCTTTATTTTATCCTTGTTCTTACATTCAGCATTACCCAGTTGCTGCCCGATCGCAGCCACTGTACCCATTGTAAATAGAATAGCACAAAAAATCTGTTTCATAATTATCATTTACCACCTACTCTGTTCAAAATCCGGTTTTCGGTATTCCCGTCTCATGATCCGTACTCCCAGCTAGCATGGGTTGGAATGATACTCAAACCTAGCATGCCGGAATGGCCCGGCCCAGTGAAGAACCACATCAAACAGCAGTTTTTTTAGCTATAAAAAAGTGATAATAAACGGTCTATCAGTTTAAATCAACCGAAAAACCTGTTGATCCCCCCGAAACTAGGGGAAGGGGGCCGTATGGCGAGGGGAAAAAAAACGGAAAAAATGTTTTTTTTCGGATCACTAGTAAAAGCTGGAAACTACACAAGTACTATACTTTAGCAAAATGAAACAAGATTTAGGAAAGTATATGCACGATCTAATTACCGGAAGCAATTACACAATTGTTTTAGTTGTATTGTGTCAGATTATTTCGATTACAATAATCTTGAAAAATTGGCGTAGCGAAAAAGCACATAAATTAATGTTGTTATATACTACATACGGCCTTTTCATTTTCACGCTAGGCCACTATTTATTCTTTTCACTTAAACAATACTACGTAACCGCAATCGCAATAAATGAATCTTTAAATGTTGTTTTTGCAGTTATTGAGATCTCAGCCTTTACACACATTCTTATGGCTTCAATAAATTCAAAATCGCTTAGAATCATCAACCGCGGTATCATAATTTTTGTGACTGCAATTACCCCAGTATTACTAATTACCATCTTCAATGAAAAAGTAGATAAAACCATAAAAAGATACATTACTGACTCGTTTTCATTTTTTGAAATTACGTATATAGGAATACTAATTTTGATTTATTTCATAAGTATTTTTAAATCCTCACCAGAAATAGATTTAAAAAAAAGACCCACTTTTTGGATTTGCTCATTTTCTATTCTATACACAATTTCTTTACCGCTTACAATTTTACTTCTTGAACACTTTAGACATGCAAACAGGGATATATTTCAAATAATAGTATCACTACATTATCTATCCCTTTCATTTGTTTATATCGGCATTTCAAAAGCTACATTATGCAAAAGGCCTCTTACCAACTAACAATATTTCTTATAGTCGCAATTGTATTAATAACAACAATGGTTGCATTTATTATTACAGTACTATACTTTTACCGGAAAAAACAAATAGATTTTGAGAAAAATCTGGCAAAAACCAGACTTGATCATGAAAAGGAAATTTTAGCCACACAGGTTGAAATTCAAGAACAAACATTTCAGCATATTTCTAAGGAAATCCACGACAACATAAATCTATCGCTCACTTTAACTAAACTCAATCTGCACACTTTGGACTGGACGCAACAGGAAAAAGCTGAACAAAAAATTAAAAATTCCATTGACTTATTAAGTACTTCCATAACTCAGCTAAATGATCTTTCCAAGAGTCTTGATACCGACACCATAACTCGTCATAGCCTGTTGATGGCGCTGGAAGAAGAAAGACAAAGAATCAATAAAACAGATTGTATTTATATCAACTACGAAGTACTTGGAACACCGGTTTACATGAATAATCAGGCAGAAATTGTAATTTTTCGGATCATCCAGGAATCCTTAAATAATATCATTAAACATGCACGGGCTAAAACTGCTGACCTGCTATTAAATTATCATCCTGGCTATTTAGAGGTAACTATATCAGATGAAGGGAAAGGATTTGATCCCAGCCAACAACCTAAAGTTGGTCATGCCGGTCTCCGCAATATGGAAAACCGGGTAAAACTACTGGGAGGTTCAATGCAAATCCAAAGTGAAACCGGTAAGGGCAGTCGTTTAAATTTTTTCATCCCTTTTGAAAAACTATGACAAAAGATAAATCACCAAGCATCAAAGTGGCACTGGCAGATGACCATGTATTACTCCGCAATGCCCTTTCCGGACTGATTGACGGGTTTGGAAATTGCAATGTCATCCTGCAATGCAGTACTGGGAAAGAACTGCAAGGCCAAATCAGAAAAGGCATCCGGCCGGATGTGGTATTGCTGGACCTGAATATGCCGGAGATGAATGGTTATGACACGGCGGCCTGGCTACAGCAGGATTTTCCGGATATCCATGTGCTGATGCTGACCATGTATGATTCAGAATTATCCATGATCAAACTATTACAATCCGGTGTGAAAGGTTTCCTGAAAAAAGATATTGCCCCGGATGAATTAAAGTTTGCGATCCAGTCCGTCATGGAATCCGGTTATTATTATTCCAACCGCAGCACGGGTAAACTGGTCAACCTGTTCCGGAAAAGCGAGGATGGGGTCAAATTACAGCGGAATATGCTCAGTGACCAGGAAATCCGTTTCCTGCAGCTGGCCTGTTCAGACCTCACGTATAAGGAAATTGCCCAGCAAATGAGTTTGAACCCCCGGTCTGTGGATACATTAAGGGATCAGCTCTTTTTTAAATTGGGTGTAAAGAGCAGGGTTGGACTGGCCATGATCGCCATTAAACAGGGAGTAGTGACCATTTAGGGGCTTCACCGTAGTTTTTCATAAGGAATTACGTAGATTTTCATTGAGTCGCTGAAAACTTACGAGTCCTTGCGTAATTGCCGAAGGTATCTGGACTCGTGCATTTTCTCTTGTCCACAATAAACTGTGGATATAGTTTTGTGCCAGTTGATTGATAGCGGACCGCCCCTCAAGATCCAATGTCTGATAAAACCGTCCTGAACAGAATTTCCAATACCGCTGAAGAACGTTGCGAAATCCAATGTCAATCAACTTCTTTTCTTTTAATAAAGACCAAAGACTGTATCTTTAGTCGCCTATATATTCAATAGGGCTTCTCCTTCCAGGCTCCATCCCGGAGACCTGATATTACCCAGAGTTTATCCACAGCTGTTGAAAACCGGAAAATCCCCCGGTAAACTTACTATTTTTGCCATCGTAAAATTACGGAAAATACCAAGGTGATCTACGAAATAAAGACTCGTAAACATCCGTTCGGTTTAGCTCCAAACTTCCTTGTTTTCAGGGATTTAGACCAGTTTTAAGTGAATCCTTTACTTAGTGGTCGCTTGTACACATACAGGGGTTTTTCCACTTTTACTACACGAAATATTTCGACTAAGGCTTTAAAAACGTTACTGTTATGAAAAGAATCGTAAAAAGGCACATTTTAGAAGACGTGTCTATTTTTGATTGGTCTGAATAAGCCAATTTGTTTAGTTTATTCGTGAGAATTCGATTCTCAAAAAAGTTTTTCTACTTTTGGACAAAATCCAAACAATAGAAAAGCTTTTTTACTTTGTAGTCGTTTACTCTTATTTGATTCTTCCTCTCCTTTATTTGTTTCAGTCAATAAAGAAAAGAGAATTAATCACCCTTGCCATTTATGGAGTTTTATTTTTCAGCCTCCTAAGTATTTATGATTTTCTTCCCACCAGAAATTGGCGTATTTTATATATATGTTTATACACGTATATAGAATATTCGATTTTCGCTTACTTGATTTCTCTAAGTATAAATTCTAAACCATTCAAAAGAATAATACTTTTTGCATCAATTGCTTTTCTAATTTTTCAAACGCTTTTCTATTTATTTGCAGACTTTAAAAGGCTTGACTCTATCCCTGTGGGTATTGAGACAATTTTAATAATTGTTTATACTGCATTCTATTTTATCATCATTTCAAAATAAGCACGGATCGCTATATTTATTCTTTGCCTTCTTTTTTGGTTATTATTGGCATTTTACTTTATTTAGGATTTACATTCTTTTTCAACATCCTCGTGAATCATGTAGATGACAAACTAAAAGAAGCTTGGTATTTAACCTATATACCTGAAATACTTAAGAATGTATTTTTCGCTTTAAGTATGCTGATGTTGACTAAAGAAACCACAAAGACTTCAGGAACAAACGAGAAGAAAGTCCCTTTTCTTGACATGATTTAACAACCCACCGCAACCACCACCAACCATGTTCCTTCTTCAAGCCACCAAATCCGGAGTTTCACTGGTTCTCTTCCTGGGTACCATCGGTATGGTTATCCTGGTGGTAGCCCTGGTGATCTTTATCATCCTGCACCAGCGCCGGGTACTGAAATTCCAGAATAAGATCAACCAGATGGAACAGGAGCAGCAGAAGATCCTGCTCAATGCCTCCATCAAACTCCAGGAAGAAGAACGCCAGCGACTGGCCGCCGACCTGCATGATGATGCCGGTCCCCTGTTGGCTACCGCCCGCTTATATTTAAACGAAAACCTGGTGAACCAGGATAAAGCCACCCAGCTCCAATCCATATTCCAGGCCCGCCAGATCATTGATGATACCATCCAGCTGATCCGGAATATCAGTCATAGCCTGATGCCCCCTACCCTGAAAAATTTCGGACTGGAATCAGCCGTAAACGACCTGTTCCAGAAAATCAGTGGCTCCGGTGCCATCAATGCCAGCTCCCGCTTCCATGAATACAAGGAAAGACTCAAGGGGGAAAAAGAACTCGTGATCTTCCGGATCGTTCAGGAACTCATCAATAATATTCTTAAACACAGCAGCGCCAGTTTTATCCACCTCACCCAGAATGTACATGCCGATAAATTCTACCTCCGTATCCACCACGATGGCAGGGGAATCGTACAATCTGATTTCGACAAACTGAACAAGAGTAATGTAGGTCTCGGCCTGAAGAATATCAGCAGCCGGCTCCGCCTGGTACAGGGACAGATCAATTTCGAAAAAGACATTTCACAGACTTATTACAAAGTCACTATCGAAATGCCAAAGGACGAACCCTACCAGTAAATCAATGACCGGCGAGGTAAAGCAGGATATTCTGTATAACTTTGCCCTTTCTGATATCTATGGGAATGATAAAGGTGGCAATAGTAGCAGAGAAAGGTTACTACCTCAACAATTTTGTAAACCGCATCCTGCTTAAAAAATCACATGCCCGGCAGAAAGTAGTTCCCTCCCTGAATAATGAAATCACCCTGAGTGATAAGGAAAAAGATGTACTCCGCTTTATCTGTATGGAGTTCACTGCTGCAGAAATCGCACAAAAAATGGAGATCAGTCCGCGTACCGTGGAAGCAATCAAGGACCGGTTGATGGAACGTTTTGGAAGCAAGAACACTGCAGGACTGGTTTTCTTTGCCGTGAAGAATAACCTGATTGAGTAAATAAATCAGAAGACCATTTCCGGTACATCATCCGCCGCAATTAAACGGCCCGCTGTTTTAGCACGAATCTCTTCCACTGATACACCCGGGGCTCTTTCCAGTAAATGAAACCCATCGGGGGTGACATCTAATACGGCGAGATCACTCACTATTTTTCTTACACATTTTACACCTGTCAAAGGCAGACTGCAGTCAGGCAGTAGTTTAGATTCTCCTTTGGGATTGGTATGCATCATGGCCACAATGATATTTCTGGCACTGGCCACCAGGTCCATCGCTCCACCCATTCCTTTCACCATCTTACCCGGTATCTTCCAGTTGGCAATATCGCCCCTGTCACTGACTTCCATCGCACCGAGTACGGTCAGGTCCACCTTGCCCGCCCGGATCATCCCAAAGCTCATGGCTGAATCAAAAAATGCAGAGCCCGGTACCGTGGTAATCGTTTGTTTCCCGGCATTGATCAGGTCCGGGTCTTCTTCACCTTCATGAGGAAAGGGACCCATTCCCAGCAAACCATTTTCACTCTGGAGCACCACATTGATCCCGGCAGGAATATAATTAGCTACCAGGGTGGGGATACCAATTCCGAGGTTTACATAAAACCCATCCCTTAATTCCCGGGCAATTCTTTGCGCAATCTGTTCTTTGGTCAGTGCCATACCATCGTTTTTGATGCCGTATACCGGCGATTATTTTTTCCGGACTGTTCTTTGTTCAATTCTCTTTTCATAAGCCGATCCCTGGAAGATGCGATGCACATAAATCCCGGGGGTATGAATGAAATTGGGATCCAGCGTTCCCGGTTCTACCAGCTCTTCCACTTCTGCAATCGTGATACGGCCGGCCATGGCCATGAGCGGATTAAAATTGCGGGCCGTATCCTTAAATATCAGGTTGCCGTCTGTATCCCCCTTCCAGGCCTTTACAATGGCGAAATCAGCGTCAAACGCATATTCAAGCAGGAAGTCCTTGCCCTTGAAATTGCGGGTCTCCTTGCCCTCCGCTACTTCTGTACCGGCACCTGCAGGTGTATAAATAGCTGGCATCCCATATCCGGCTGCCAAACAACGGGTGGCCAGGGTTCCCTGAGGGATCAGCTCCACTTCCAGTTCCCCGCTGAGTAATTGTCTTTCAAATTCTGCATTCTCCCCAACATAAGAGGAGATCATTTTCTTCACCTGCTTTTGCTTTAACATCAGACCAATCCCAAAATCATCCACCCCGGCATTATTGGAAATACAGGTCAGGTCTTTCACTCCTTTTTTCACCAGCGCTGCAATACAGTTTTCCGGTATCCCGCAAAGGCCAAAGCCTCCCAGCATTATCACCGCTCCGTCCGGGATATCACGGATAGCCGCTTCAGCATTCATTACAGTCTTGTTCATGCAGGCATATATTTATGACAAAAGTAAGGAACTTGAACTCCAGGTGTAAACAGGACTTCAGGCGCTTATTCCATTTTCAGTTTCCTGAATTTCAGGGAGTCGCGGCGGGGAATTTTAGGTTCAGTTGCAGGAGGTTTGGCCGTATCTGTCACCGTAGTTACGACGGGAGGAATATTAAAAGCCGCTACCGAATCCAGTAATCCTTTCAGCAAACCGGGCTGTTCTTTATAATACCTGAAGCTCTGCTGAAATTCCTCCTTTGTCACCTGGTGAATGGCGAATATCCGGTTGTAGACCAGCATACTTTCATTCAGCTTATTAAGACTGGTATCACGGCTGAAAACAAAATCAGTGAGAAACTGATCTGCCCGCATCATGTCCCATAATACGACTCTCAGCTTTTTCTCAGGCAGTATTCCTTCCGGCTGCTTTTTGTCTGACCGGCAGGACAGTATCAAAAGCGAAGAAAGCAGTATAAATGAAAAAAAATAGCGCATTATTTCAGTTCCTTATAGGCATTGGAATTGGTCAGGTCCAGTTTGGTAAGTACTTCTCTGGCCCTGGTTTTTACATCAGGTCCGGCTTTGCTGAAAACCTTTACCAATTCATTACTCTTGCCTTGAAAAAAAACCTGGAGGATCATGGAATTGGGATTATCGCGACTGAGGTTACTTAAAAAGTTCAGCGCATTGAGTATACCCGAACGGCCGGCTTCTTCATTTTCATAAAAGATATCCATCCCGCTCCTGTAATAAGAATAGACCGCATCATGTAACATGGCAAAGCGGCTATTATTCAGATTCTCGGCCAGCCAGTAACGGTTACGCAGGCTTTCAAATGATTTCCAACCGTCAATCTGGTTCCCGCTTTCCGGCGCATTATTCACAATATTCCAGGCTTTTTGAAAGAAAGGATCTCCGCCGCGCAGATTAAATGAAGCGTAATCAAGTCCGACAATGATATTGGCATAATATGCCAGCACCGCCGTCAGGTTGGCCGCCAGGGGATCATTTCCCTGTACCCTGTTTTCATTAAACTCTATCGGTTGAAATTCCACATACTTGAAAGTCACATCATCATCAATAAAGTTGAGGATGGGGGAATCGTAAGTGGTATTGTAAATAGGACGGGCTGCCTGTACAGTCAGTTTTCCTTTATAAACATTTCCGGCCTGCGCCTCTTCAATGGTGAGCAAAAAGCTGCACTGAATTTTTTCCGCAGGCTGAAACACATCATTGCTCCATTTGCGGTTATTCAGAAAATTGGTCAGACCGGTTTGCAGGGTTTGAAAAATTTTGCGGTCAACCGTGGTACTCACTTTACTCGTGATAATGGATAACCGGGCCTGCAATTCCTGTGCTTTACCCTGTTGAAGGATCCCGCAGGTAAGTAATAAAAAAAATAATCTTTTATGCATAGTAGATAGAAGAAATGCTGTTGATGATATCAGCGGCGACAGCTTTTTTTGATTTCATGTCAAAATCAAACTGCTTACCGCTTTTATCGAATATAGTGATCTTATTGGTATCTGTTCCAAAACCCGCACCGGCATCCTTCAGGGAATTCAGCACGATCATATCGGCCTTTTTACTCAGCAGTTTCTCTCTGGCATTCGCTGCTTCGTTATTTGTTTCCAGGGCAAAACCCACCAATACCTGTCCGGACTTTTTTCTTTCCCCCAATGACCGGAGTATATCTTTTGTTTTCTGCAAATTGATCGTCAGCTGATCTTCTTTCTTTTTAATCTTTTCTTCGGCTTTGTTTACCGGTGTATAATCTGCCACTGCGGCTGCCATAATTGCTAAGTCCATCTTTTCAAAACAGGCATCACAGGCCTGGTACATCTCATCGGCCGACAGCACATGAACGATGTTGATACCGGGTAAGGAACTTTGTAAACTCACCGGTCCCAATACCAGGGTGACCGTTGCGCCCCTCCTGTTCAATTCTTCCGCCAGGGCGATTCCCATTTTCCCGGAGGAATGGTTACCCATAAAACGGACCGGATCAATATGTTCGTATGTTGGCCCGGCTGTTACCAGGGCTTTTTTTCCTTTGAGTGAAGTTTGCTGATTGAAAAAAGCGCTGATCCAGTCAGCGATGGCTTCCGGCTCTGCCATTCTGCCCTCCCCGATTAAGCCACTGGCCAGTTCCCCGCTATTTACAGGAATGATATGATTACCGAATTTATCAAGTTGGATCAGGTTCTGTTTAGTGGCGGGATGATGCCACATATCTTCATCCATGGCCGGGGCAAGAGCAACAGGACAGGTAGCCGATAAATAAACCGCCAGTAAGAGATTATCACATTGTCCGTGCGCCAATTTAGCCAGGCTGTTGCAGCTGAGTGGAGCGATGATCATCAGGTCGGCCCAGCGGCCCAGCATCACATGATTGGACCAGCTTTGTTCATCAAAAAGATCCGTGAGCACCGGGTTTTTGCTGAGGGTGGAAAGGGTAAGAGCGGGGGCAAAATCTTTGGCAGCGGGTGTCATGATCACTTTCACTTCTGCGCCGGCTTTCACCAGCAAGCGAACCAGCAGGATGGATTTATAAGCGGCGATGCTGCCCGTAATTCCCAGTAATATTTTTTTGCCGTTTAGCACAGGTTCAAAAGTACCATTTAGTTATAAAAACGAGGAATAACTGCTGTTAATTCCCGGGCATAAAAAAAGCGGCAGTATGGACTGCCGCCTGACTATTTTTTACTGCTCCATTAACTGAAGAGTTCGTCATCTCCTTTACGGAAATCGACTTTGTCATCCATGAATTCCTGCGTTGCCAGCAGGGCCGGGTTCGGCATTCTTTCATAAGCCCTGGAGATTTCAATTTGTTCTTTGTTCTCGTGGATTTCTTCCAGGCTGTCGGTATGACTGGCAAATTCCTCCAGTTTATTGTGCAGCTCCTCCTTCAGGGAGATGTTAATCTGGTTGGCTCTTTTGGCAATGATCGCGATAGACCCATAGAGGTTACCGGTTCTTGCCTTGATGTCATCCAGATTACGGGTCTCCACATTATTGGTGATCCCTGCACTAAGCTGGCGTCTTAACTTGCTCATTATTGTTAATTTTTAAATTTTTCTGTGAAAGGTTTAAAAAATCATCCACTTCCTTTTTCAGTTTACTATCGGGAAAGCGGTCGGTAAATTCGTGGCATTCGCTGATCACCTGCTCATAACGCTCCGGTTTCTTTTCCTCGATACTCATTTCGGCAAACCGGTAATAAGATTTAATGATCATCAGTTTATATTCATCTGCTTTGGCTGACTCGGGGAAATTATTGAGCAGTGCGGAGAATGCAACTCCTGCTGCCCGGTATTGTCCCATATCAAAGTAAAGCTGTGCACTTTTAAAATCCTTGATCTCGAGTTTGTTCCTGCTTTTTTCTACGATCTCCCAGGCTTCTTTATTCCTGGTTGAATTAGGATGCGTATTGATAAAGGTCTGCATCATCCCGATCGTCCGGATCGTACTGGTTTGATCCAGTTCCGGTTTGGGTGATTGCCGGTAAAAGCAATAGGCCCGCATATAATCCACTTCTTCGGCCTTTGTGCTGTTCGGAAAAATCTCAAGGAATGTTTTAAACAGATTTTCTGCGTTCAGAAAATCATTCTGATAGTAGGCGCAGTAAGCATACTTATAATAAATATCCTCGAACTCTTTCTCTACCTTATAATAGGGCATTACATCTTCGTACAGGAGTTGTGCCTTATTATATTTCTTTTTGACAAAGAACTGTTCAGCCATGCGGAGTTTATAAGCCGCATCCGTGCTTTTCAGGATCTTGCTGATGCTCTTTTTGGTGGTAGTCACTTTACGGGAGGCCGTCTTCTTACTGCCGCCACAACCACCGAGTATCAACGCTAAAACAGCTATCCAGATAAATTTCATAAAAGGAGTGCAAAGTTAACAGATAAAGGCAAATCTTAGGGAAAAAAAATCCCCTGCCAAAACTGCTCCGTTAAGATTATTATAAAGCATGGAATCAATGAGTTATGAATACGGTTGCCAACCTTATAAGGTTGGCAACCCCCCTACGCGCTGCCACAACCCATCCCCGGCTGCCCCTCAGGACTTCTGAAAAATGAGGCGATTTGACTGCCAGAAAGGAACAGGCTATTATGGCCATTTCTTATAATATATAATATTATATGATAGCCCCCTCGCCTCCGCGTTAGGCGCCTTCGACCCCTTGTGGGGACCCTACGGACGGTAACCCGCCTTCGCCCGCTTTGGAGGTACTAAATCGGGTAACCCGCCTTCGCCCGCTAAGGCGGAGCTACGGCGGGTACAAAAAAAACCCTCCTGCAGACGCAGGAGGGTTACTATCAGAGAATCCTTAGTTATTAGTTCTTTTTACGGAGGTTCGGGTGAGGAGGCTCAATGGTGTTTGGTCCATCTTCACCTTCAGCAGCAGCACGCAGGTCAACGGTGTTGCAATCGCCACCGGACTGGCCATAGTTGAAGATAAAGCGGTCAGCACTGATACCTTCTTTGTCAACCATTTGATTGATCACAGCATTTACGTGATCCCAGCTCAGCTGCTGCTCGCGTTTGTCAGAAGAGCAGTAACCGATTACCACAACTTTACAACCGGGGTTGTTACGCATTTTAGCGGCAACAGTTGACAGCACAGCTTTAGCGTCATCGCTGAGTTTGTTAGATTTTGCAGCGAAGGAAACACTTGGTAAAGCACCCATTTTATCAGCACAGGTGTTTTCTTCACTTCTTCAATCTTACCTTTGCAATCTTCTGGGCAAAGACATTTACCAACACCATCTGCATCAACTGGCTGGCAATAAGTAGGCGTGATGAGTTCTTTATCCTTACAATCAGGAACACCGTCACCATCAGTATCCAGGGTTACACCATGAGAATCAACAGGGCAACCTGCAGGAGTTTGCTCGCGGTCGAACTGATCTGTTACTCCATCGCCATCACTGTCAGGCAGTACAGGCTTAGGCAGACGCATCAGGCGGGGATTGCGGATCTCGCTGTATGCATAATCCAGGGGGTTCAGCCACCAAAGCGGCTCAACTGATTTACCACCGATATTAAAGTTCAAACCTACAGAGAGGTAGTTGTAAGAATCATAATCACGGGTCAATACGGCATCACCCCATGCATGCTCCTGCCAGCGCTGTCCATCGAGGAGGTCATCCTTGATGAAAGTCTGACGATCTTCAATTGCCAGGTTCAGACGGCTGCCTAATTTGAAGGCAAGACCTACACCGATTGTACCAGAAGGCTTAAAGGTATCGCCGAACAGTTTCGGACGACGGGCGCCTTGATTTTCAGCTGGAGTTTCATAAGTATCATCCAGCAGGTTTTTTAAGGCATCATAAGTATCTTTTCTGCTTTTGTACGCACCATTAGGGGTGATAGAAGCAAAATTGTACTTGGCGCTACCGCCATCGAGTGCATTTACTTTCGTGTCATAAATGGTACCACCGATACCGGCAAACCCGTAGAAATTAAATCCGGTTTTGGATTTGTGGAAACGGATATTGTTCAGTGTTACTACACCTTCCAGCGAAAGATCGTGGATAGAAGTTTTGTAGTTGTAGTAAACAGGCTCAAATGTGTTGGAAAGGCTGGTTCCATTGGAAAAAAGCAGGTCACCGGTTGCAGAGAGCTGCCTTGTTGGAGCAAAATAACCTAAAGAACCCAGGCTGGTAGTCCATGCAGTGTTCTTATAAAAGTTGTTAGCATGATTAAAAGTCCGGCCTCTAGCCCTACCATACATGTACTCTAAACGCAGGAGAAAATATAGCCAAAGGCTTTTCTCACGTGAGCTACGAGACTGACAGGAGTAATGAAGGCAGGAATATCACCGCTTACATGCGTCAGACCGGCTTTGATACCGATCTCCCACATATTGCGGGGCTTTGCGGGGAAATTGTAAGTACCGTTCAGGAATTCAGTATGCTGAGGCATCCTTTTATCCGGTACCACCGAAGAATCTTTTACATCATAACTGGCTCCCACCCGCTGTGAAAAACCATAAGATGCTAACAGGCAGAACATGCCTGTCAGTAATAATAACTTTTTGCTTGCCATAACTAAGGATTAAGATTTGAAAAACAATGTCCTAAAAAAGTCCTAATAATGGGCAAAAATAAAAATTGAGGACTAATTAGCAAAATTTTATGCCAATTATTTCCCCTTTTCCCCATTATTTTTCAATTACTTAGTCAATTTTTGGTGCCTTTTTGTTGCATTCACCTGCAATTATTTTTTTGCACGTAAATTGCCCTTTTTTTGATGAAATTACCAACCCACCTGATTGAAGCAGAACTGGCGGCCTTTGAGATAAGGTTTAAAAAGGCCGTTAGCAGCCAGTCGCCCATGCTCGACCGGATCATGCGGTATGTGGTAAAAAGGAAGGGAAAACAGCTCCGGCCCATGTTTGTCCTGCTTTCTGCCAAGCTTTGCGGGGAAATTAATGATGCTTCCTACCGGGCCGCTTCTCTGGTGGAACTCCTTCACACTGCCACTCTTGTACACGATGATGTGGTGGATGATTCCATGGAAAGAAGGGGGTTTTTCTCCGTTTATGCCCTCTGGAAAGCCAAGGCCACCGTTTTGATCGGCGATTACCTGCTGGCCAAGGGATTACTTGTTTCTCTCGAAAACAATGATTACCGCATTCTCCACATTCTTTCTGATGCGGTTCGCAAAATGAGTGAAGGCGAATTGCTGCAACTGGAAAAGGCCCGCAGCCTCAATATCAAGGAAGAAATTTATTACGAAATCATCCGCAATAAAACAGCTTCCCTGCTTGCCTCTGCCTGCGCAGCCGGCGCCTGGAGCACCAGCAATAATGACGCAACCACCGAAGAAGTGAGGTTGTTTGGAGAGCTGACCGGCATGGCTTTCCAGATCAAGGATGATCTTTTTGATTATGCCAGTGAAAAAATCGGCAAGCCCACCGGTAATGATATCAAAGAAAAAAAACTGACCCTTCCGCTGATTTACACCCTGAATAATGTGGACAAAGCAACCCGGCGCAAAATCATTTATATCGTTAAAAATAACAGCCGCGACACCCAAAAAGTAAAATGGGTGATTGATACTGTGGAAGAAGCCGGTGGTATCGCCTACGCCACCCAAAAAATGAACCAGTACAAAAAAGAGGCCCTAGAGATCCTCCATCGCTTCCCGGAAAGTCCGGCCCGCCAGGGACTGGAAGACCTGGTACTGTACGTTACTGACCGGAAATACTAAAGCTCCCCTATCTTCACGGCATCGTGGAAAAAAGATGGAATATATTGTCCGCAGATGATGCGGTGGTAAACAGCCTGCAGGCTTCCCTGAAAATCAATCCGGTCATTTGCAAAATCCTGGTACAAAGAGGCATTGACAGCTTTGAAAAAGCCCGGAATTTTTTCAGACCTGAACTCTCGCAACTGCATAGTCCCTGGCTGATGAAGGATATGGAAAAAGCAGTGGACCGGGTAACCAAAGCAATTGATCAACAGGAAAAAATCCTGGTCTTTGGCGATTATGATGTGGACGGAACCACTTCCGTAGCCTGTATGTTTCAGTTCCTTCAAAAAATTCACAGCCCGCTTGATTTTTATATTCCGCACCGGTACAAAGAAGGATATGGGGTGAGTAAGGCAGGGATTGATTTTGCAAAAGAAAACGGATTCACGCTGATTATTTCACTCGACTGCGGCATCAAATCCGTTGACCTGATTCGTTATGCCGCCCGTCTTGGAATTGATTTTGTAGTTTGCGATCACCACCTTCCGGATGATGAATTACCCCCTGCTGTAGCCATTCTGAACCCCAAACAAAAAGACTGCCCCTACCCTTATAAAGAATTATGCGGCTGTGGTGTGGGTTTTAAATTAATCACTGCGTTGGCAGAAAGATTAGCAATGCCCGCTGATACTCCTTATGAATATCTTGACCTGCTCGCCACTGCGATTGCGGCTGATATTGTGCCGATGACCGGTGAAAACAGAATCCTTGCTTTTCACGGATTGATCAAAGCAAATAAGCAACCTAATTTCGGAATCAGGGCCTTGACCAAACTCAGCGGACTGGAAAAGGAATTACAGATCACCAACCTGGTCTTTATGATCGCTCCGCGTGTGAATGCAGCAGGCCGGATGGATGATGCCACCAAGGCCGTCCGTATGTTTATCGCCCGCTCAGAAACTGAAGCGATGGAGTATGCTGAAATGCTTCATCATGATAATACCGACAGGAAAGAAGCAGACAGCAGTATCACTTCAGAAGCTCTTGCTATGATAATGGAAAACAGCGACTGGAAAGACCGGAAGTCCACTGTTGTTTACCAGCCTCACTGGCACAAAGGAGTGGTAGGTATTGTAGCCTCCCGTATCATTGAACATTTTTACCGGCCAACAGTTGTGCTGACTCAATCAGGCGATTACGTGGCTGGCAGCGCGAGAAGTGTACCCGGTTTCAATTTATATGAGGCCATTCATGCCTGCAGGGAACATCTGCTCGGATATGGCGGCCACTTTGCCGCTGCAGGTATGACGATGGAAAAGGATCAGGTTGATCTTTTCCGGGAAAAATTTGAAGCAGTCGTAGCGGCCAGTATTCCTCCATCCCTGCTGATTCCCGAGATTATCATTGATTCGGTCATTTCATTTAAAGATATTGCCAATTCCTTTTACAATATCCTCTGCCAGATGGAGCCTTTCGGACCGGAAATCCCGGCCCTGTATTCATGGCCAAAGAGGTGATGAATACCGGCTGGTCAAAGATTGTTAAAGAACAGCATATAAAATTTTCGCTGAAGCAAAACCAGGTGATCCTGAGTGGTATTGGCTTTGGTCTTGCAGCAAAATTCCCTCTGCTGGAAAAAAAAGAACCCCTGGATATTGTTTTCAAGGTTGACGAAAACGAATGGAACGGCACCCGTACACTTCAGTTAAGGATGATTGATTTCAGGCTCTCCGGCACCCAGGAATAAAAGCTGCCCTTTTCTGCCCTACATTTGTTATAAGAAATTCTGCATGAAAAAGACACTGGCCCTTCTCCTTTTATTCTGTTCCCTGCAACTCTCCAAAACTAATGCACAGGGAAGTTCCGCTAATCTGGATGTGGTAAGCTGGAATCTTGAATTTTTTGGTGCCCCTTTTGCCAGCGGCCCCGCTGATAAAGACCTGCAGGAAACCAATGTAAAAAACATCATGACCTGGTTGAATGCAGATATCTACGGACTGGTTGAAGTGGTAGATACGATGCGGCTTCGCCGGGTAGTGGATTTCCTGGGTAATACAGAATTTGGATTTGTGATCGCCCCTTATTGCAGCGGAAATACCACTGGTACCGGCAATGGCTGGCTCAATGGACAGAAGCTGGCTTTTATTTACAGAAAATCTGTTTTCACAAATATTACCACCCGGGGCATGATGCGCAACAGTGCTACAGCCAATACTAATTGGGCCAGTGGTCGTTTTCCTTACCTCTTCTCCGCCACCGCCACCATCAATGGTACGAGTAAGAATGTGAATTTTATTGTGATTCACGGAAAGGCTGGTAGTGCTGTGGATGATTTTCAGAAACGTGCCGCTGGTTGTGCGGAGTTAAAAGACACGCTGGATGCATTTTTCAGCAGCAGCAATACATTTATTATCGGCGATTATAACGATGCCCTGCATACGAGTATTTATTCCGGTTCCACGATCAGTTCGTACCAGACCCTCGTGGCAGACAGTACCGATGCCGACCATTATAAATCTGTCACACTTCCATTGGGTGTGGCCGGACAAAGCAGTATGATCAACTTTCCGAATGTGATCGACAATCATATTATTTCAAATGAACTCACTCCTTTTTATATTCCTGGTACAGCACAAATCAAAACAGATGTAACCACAATCGTTTCCAACTATGTAACGGCTCATAATACCTCTGACCATTACCCGGTCATTTCCAAATACAATCTGGCAGGTATTCTGACCGGTGTACCAACGGTAACCCCATCGGCATTGGGTGTTAAAGTAAGTCCCAACCCATTTGCTGATCAGCTTTTTGTAACGGCTACCAAAACACTGAATGATGTGACCATCCGTTTATTAAATGCAGAAGGCCAAATCATCAGCAATGCATTTTATAAAATACTGAATGCTGGTACGGTTATACAACCGGCGATGCCTGCCCTGGCAAGATCCGCTTACTTTCTGCATATTGAAACAAAGCAGATGAAGTCGGTTATCAAACTGATCCACCAGTAAAATAGTCAGCATCCGATTTTAGCTAAGGAAAATTTGACTCTGTCAGACGCTTTTGACCGTGTCAGCGGTTGTGACCGTGGCAGACGCCTTTGACCTTTTTTTTGACCGTGGCAGCGGTTTTGACCGTGATCCACCAGTAAAATAGTCAGCATCCGATTTTAGTTAAGGAAAATTTGACTCTGTCAGGCGCTTTTGACCTTGTCACGACCGTGTCAGACGCTCTTTGAGACGTCAGACACGGTCACTTTCGGTTATTATTGAATCATAATCGTCAGGTCACTGATAACCTTCTCAAAATCCACCAGTGATATGCGGTAAATTCCTGTTTGCAGGTAACCCGGTACCCTGAACTCCTGGTTGATGAAGTTCACCTGTATATTGATATTATGCTGGTACACTTTCTTTCCAGATCCGTCAAAGAATACAAGGGCATAAAATCCAGGCTTGAGCTGATCAGCTGTGATCCTGATATTGGTTCCTCTGACAACAGGGTTTGGATAAAGATGGAACCCTTGCTTGATGGCCGGAACGGTAAAGGACTGCAGCGGGCCATAAGCGGTACCGCCATTATTGGTAGCATAGGCTCTGTAATAGTAAGTGGCTCCCTGAACCAGGCCATTCAATGAAGAACTGAAATTGGCGCCGGCAAGATTGGCAGATGGAACCTTCGTACCAATTCCACCAGGGAACCCGTTGATACCGCTGTACTCAATACCATAGGCTGTAACCGCAGAGCAACCAATATCTGTAATGGAACCAGCCAGTACAGCCGAATGATTGGTCAGGTTACCGGAAGCGCCGGTGGCCACAGTGGCAATGGTATTGACCCCTGTTCCTGAAGCAGCCACATTGATGCCTGATGCACCTCCGCCTGTAACAGGTATATTTCCATTATAGACTTGTACCGCTGTTGGATTAAACTTAACAAAAACAGTCTGGCTAAAAGGGCCACCCGGTTGTGTGAGCGCCAGTGAAGCGCTATAAGTTCCACCACTTGTAGTAGCAAAACTGTAACCTGTAAGCGGACCTACATTTACATTGGCGTTAGTAAGTCCTACCCCGGTGATCGTAAAGGAATTCGGATTTGTGCTGGTATTAATACAAGCCGTACCAAATGCCGTGAGTGCAGTTGCACTCAATACCGGTGTAGCCGTTGTAAAGCTCAATTGGTTGCCATATACCGTACCACCTGCATTGGTGGCATAGGCCCTGTAATAATAAGTAGTGCTGGGAATCAGTCCGGCCAATGCTGAACTAAAGTTACCCCCTGACAGGTTGGAAGATCCGGCCTGTGTGCCTGAACCCGGTGTAAAATTGTTCGTGAGGCTGTACTCTATTCCATAGGCAGTAACTGCAGAACATCCTATAGCAGTAATTGACCCCGCCACAGTAGCCGTGGTTTGGGTTACTGCAGTGGCTGCACCCGATGTAACAGTAGCAGTTGTATTCACACCGGCACCTGCTGCTGCCACATTCACTGAAGCCGCGCCGCCACCTGCAATGGCAATATTACCATTGTAGGACTGAACGGCAACAGGTGTAAAGCGGACAAATACCTGCTGACTGAATGCCCCACCCGGTTGTGTGAAACTTAAAGTGCTTGTATAGGAACCGTTAGAGGTTGTGGAATAAGTATAACCGGCAAGGGCAGCTACGGTTACGTTGGCCGTAGTAAGATTGGTTCCGGTAATTGTGAATGAATTAGGCCCTGCTACCGTATTCAGGCAGACATTCCCAAAAGCGGTGAGTGTAGTTGCACTGATGACAGGAGTAGCCGTAACAAAAGATTGCTGGCTGCCCCAGGTGGTACCGCCTGCATTGGTAGCATAGGCTTTATAATAATAAGTAGTGGAAGGGATCAGACCGGTTAATGCTGAAGTATAATTTCCCCCGGAGATATTTGAAGAAGCTACCTGCGTTCCGCTTCCATTCGCAAAACCATTGACCGTACTGAATTCGATACCATATACAGTTATCGCAGAACAACCGGTATTACTGATCGTACCGGCAGCCGTAGCAGATATCGCTGTAATAGCTGATGCAGCACCTGTAACAACAGCGGGTGCCGTATTGATACCCGAACCTGATGCGGGAACAGTAATGGCTGTTGCCCCACCTCCGCTAACAGGTATATTTCCGTCATAAGACTGAACGGCTGTCGGAGTGAATGTCACAAATATATCCTGGGCAAAGGTTCCGCCCGGTTGTGTAATATTCAGTGTGGTACTATAAGTTCCACCGGATGTAGTGGAGAAACTAAATCCTGCCAGCGGGCCCACCGTAACATCACCTGCTGCAAGCGCAGATCCATTAATCGTAAAGCTATTGGGGCCAGCAGTGGTATTGATACAAATATTACCAAAAGCTGCCAGGGCTGTTGCATTCAGTGTTGGGGTCAGCGCCAGTGTGGTGAAAGTTTCCTCATTACCATAGGCAGTACCGCCGTCATTAGTGGCATAGGCCTTATAATAGTAAGGTGTATTCGGAGCAAGTCCGGTCAGATTCGAAGTAAAGTTGCCGCTGCTGAGATTGGAAGAGGGTACTTGTGTACCGGTACCATTCACAAAACCAGCGGTAGTGCTGTACTCAATACCATAACCGGTGAGGGAGGAACATCCCGTATTACTAATCAAACCTGCCGCTGTTGCAGAAACAGTTGTCAGGCTGCTGGCACCACCGGTAGTTACGGTTGGGGTTGTATTAACTCCGGAACCGGTTGCTGCCACATTAATGGACGCAGCCCCGCCGCCGCCTACTACAATATTTCCATTGTATGACTGGACTGCGGTTGGTATGAAGAGCACAAATATTTCCTGAGAAAAGGCACCACCGGATTGTGGTATACTCAATGAAGTTGTGAATGGGCCTCCTGCGCTGGTTGAAAAACTAAATCCGGTCAATGCACTCACGGTAACATCTGCATTGGTCAGGTCGGTACCTGTGATAGTAAATGAGTTGGGACCAGCACCCAGGACAATACAAACATTTCCGAAATCAGCAAGTGTACCGGCAGTAAGTGTTGGAACGGCTGCGGCTAATGTTGTAAAGGTTTGCTCCGGTCCATAGGCTGTACCACCATTATTCGTGGCATAGGCTCTGTAATAATAAGGAGTATTGGCAATGAGCCCTGCTAAGGCAGATGTAAAAATTCCGCCACTCAGGTTTGAAGAAGGCACCTGTGTACCGGTTCCGGGTGTGAAACCAAGGGTGGTACTGTATTCTATCCCATAAGCTGTGATGGCAGAACAACCAATAGCTGTAATAGTACCTTCTGCCGTTGCGGTAGTCTGGGTAATCGCCGTGGCAGTACCGGTGGTTACTGATGCAATGGTATTGACCCCTGCACCAGTGGCAGCTATGTTTACAGGAACCGTTACACCACCGCCAGCAACGGCAATATTTCCGTTGTATGATTGCACGGCAGTGGGATCGAATCGTACAAAGATTTCCTGGCTATAAGTTCCACCAGGTTGCGTTAAACTGAGAGAAGTATTATAGGTTCCACCAGCACTGGTGGAATAAGTAAATCCGGGAAGGGCGGCTACAGTTACATCAGCCGTGGTCAGGTTGGTACCTGAGATTGTAAATGAGTTAGGTCCTGCGGAGGTATTGATACAAACATTACCGAATCCGGTTAATGTGGAAGTTGTAATTACCGGCACAACTCCAGAGGGAGTTACAGACTGCCAGGTAGTTCCCGCTCTCAGTTCATCAAAATCAATGAAAGGAGTTGTTGCTGCCGCATCCTGACGCAATAAAACCTTATCAATTCCGCTGGCGGATAAGTCGGTCCCGGCAACACTGGTTGCATCTGCAGCGGGCTCTGCTCCGCCTATTGCCGGTGTATTAACCCAAATTCTTGCTACATCATTAGCAGTACCAGTAACAATATCATATGCCCCTACTACAAAATAAGCTGTGGCTGGGTCAAAATTGGTTGACAACCATGTTACAGCAGAATTACTCCTGGTTGAAATTCCAATATTGTATTTACCGGCTGTACTGCTAAGTCTTGTCCAGATGGATGCTCCGTAACTTGTCGTTGATGCTCCTTGAATCAGGCTGGTAAAATATCCTCCGGTCGTTGCCAATCCACCCAATGAAGAAACATTTAATATAAAAGAGTAGTAAACAGAACCTGAAGTAACTGGTGACCCTGTTACTACACGATAATAATCACTTCCATTAGCATCAAAAGAGACTTTATTTCCAGCAGAAGCGGGAAGCCCTGGATATGAAAGATTTCCAGATGTAACTAACACAGAATCCCCTGAGTTAATACGGAGCCAGGTAGCAGTACTCTGTGTCCAGAGACCCAATACCGGATCCGGTGTATAGTTGAATGGTTCATGCACTAAAAGTTGAGCTTTTGACGATATCACCAGCATAACCAGTGCAACTAACGTAATGACTTTTTTCATACTTGTTTATATTATCATAAATATTAAGCCATCTCTTCTATTCAGACAAATGGCTGTTATTTCTTTTAATTCCAGGTAAACTTCACATCATCAATACCTGTTGAAGGTCTGTTACCTCCACCGGAGGTACTGGTCAATGTGACGATCCTGATCCAAACCGGCTGAGTAATATTATTCAGCAGACTGCCGAAATTCACGGTAACAGTATTATTAAGAAAACTGCCATTGATAGTTTGAAGTAAAGCAGGACTGGTAGTAACCGTTGAGAAAAAAGCAGGATTCAGTCCGGTACCATAATCCACTCTCCAGGTGGTGGTTCTTCCGGCTGAAACCGGTGCATCCAGGGATTGTAATTTGAATTCCAGTTGCAGGTTGCTCTTACCGGTTGTATTGGACAACAGGAAGGCAAATGCAGCACCGGGATCCCCACCGCTTCCGGCCGTACCGGTTTGTCTTACACCCAATGCCCTGTTGGTAGCAGTGGACTGGGCTGCGGAAGATGTTGTAGAAACGAGTCCTGTAGCGGAGGCAAAATTCTTAAAGCCCAGACTGGTTTGATTCCAGGCCGTAGCACCATTGAAATTATTCTGGTACACTGATCCCTCATTTCCGATATATGAATTAGAAGCATCCTGTTTTACATATACACCAACAGGAAGACCGGCTGTACCCAGGTTATCGAAATTGATATTGAATGGAGAAGTAGTACCCAGGTTGATTTGTCCATCGCCAGTTGCTGTAGGGCAACGCGGGCTGTAAAATCTAACATCTGTAGTATCCCGGATAGTTAACTGCTTGGTGGAACCAAAATAGGAATACACGGCAATGATTTCGCCATTACCCTGAGCAACAGGGAGGGTAGCGAAATTGCAATAGTTACTGGTGCGTAAAGTAATCCGGTTAGAAGACAAAGCCGAACAATCCTGGATCAGTCTGTTGCCGGATCCATTGTCATCCGCATAGTTCTTCGCCCGGTCACCAGAGGTAAATTCATATCCAACCAGTTTGATCAAGGTACTGACATAAGGATCCTGAAGGGTTGTACTCAGCTGTGATACGGTTACCACTTTAGGCACCAGGGGCTGATTCAATGCACCCTTGATAATATGCTGATCCTGCAGATTGGTAGCCAGCAGGGTCACACCACCCTGACTGATAAAGGGTGTATCCACTCCGCCGCCAAATTGCAGCGTACCATTATACTGACCCAGATAAAGGCCTTTCAGTTTTACATAAATCTTTCTGCCAACCGGATAATTATTATAGTGGTTATTTCCGGCCAAACGAAGCAGCACTCCACCAGTGGAATCCTGGAGCGCAATCTGCTGGTAATAGTTTCCGCTCTTATCATCGCAGGAAACCACTCCTTCAATGATTACATCATCAGTGATGGCTACGGGATTACCTGAGGTATAACGCGCTTTTACATCCTTGATCGATATATTGGCCACCACATCCGGCGCACCCATCAGTGGTGGATCTGTATATTTTTTCTGACAGCCGGCAATCATCACTGTGAGAACCAGTGCCATGAATCCGTTTTTCCTGTTGAACATATATTTCATAATTCTTTATTTCAGGTTCTTAATTAATTTCAAAAGCTTACTGGATATCAGCAGCCGTCCTTATTCCCACCTGTGTGGTGGTATTAAATATGGAAACATAACCCGTAACCGATGTTCCGGAAAGATTGACGGTAATACCGGAAACCGTACGCACAAACATGGATAAAGTGCCCGTTGCATCTGTAACATTATAAGTTACCCCGGTACTATTGGAAGAAGCCTGGGTAATGGATGTAACATTATTGATTTTTACCAGGGTGGATGCCCAGGTGTTTTTATTGGTCACTATTTCAGCCACTGTTGCAACCCGGGGAGATATGGTTATTGCACCACTGGTTTGTACAATATTTGCCTGCGGTACACTCATCAGCTCCAGGTCTCCGTTGTACAAAGTGAGTTTACCACCGCTGGTCGCATCAATTTCAAGCACAGAACCCATCGGGTAAATGGGAGAACCGATCACTGTAAAAAGGTAAATACCGGCACCACTCTCATCCTGCAAACGATATACGCCACTTGCTTCATTGATATTATTCGAGATCACTGTACCCCTGATTCTTTTGGTACCTGTCGGGATCGGAAAATCTCCGCTGCCAGGGTACAGGGCCCTGAAGGCAGCAAAAGTCATGTAATCACCAGGACCTAATGGATCTGGACCCTCGGGGCCAATAGGCTGTTTATCGCAGGAAGCATTCATCACCGCCAGCATCAGTAGCAGGGCAGTGAACGGAGTGCTGTAAAATTTCATCAGTCGCATAAGTTTATATTTTATCAGTGCTTTTCTTTTTTTAGAATCGGAAAGTGATGCTGGCAAAGAAATTAAGTCCATAGGCATAGAAATATTTAGCCGGGAACTTCCCTACCTGAATCGGATCTGTGGTAGCCGCCTGTGCATCATAACGGAGTTGCTCAAAACCACCGGTTACGATATCCTTATTATTCAGCAGATTGTTTACACCCAGATTAAATACCAGGTAAGTGGGCTTCTTATTCACTTCCAGGTCCTTTGGCAGTTTCCAGGAATAACCTCCGAAAAAGTCTACCGTATACTGGCGGTCAAATTTTGTCTGATTGAATATTTCATTGTAACCAGCTGTTCCCGGAGCCACAAACTTGAGGGCATCCCAGGTACGGCGGAGCGGGTTCATGCTCTGATAGGACTGATCAAAATAGTTACCGGTCAGACTGATGAACCAGAATTTTGGGGAACGGTAAGAAACCCCGAGACTATAAGCTTCCATCGGGGTGGAAGGAACCTTGAAGTTTTCTGCATAAATGATCTGCTGTCCGAGAATGGAGGCACTGTTGTCAACGGTAATCACTGCACTTTGTTTGCTGTCATAGTAATACCGGCCCAATGCAGCCGCAGCATTCACTGTGATGGTGGGAGAAAGTTTGGCTTCGATACCAAACTCACCGCCGAAATGAAGTTTGTCGATTCCACTGATCGCATAGTTCACAAAATTCTGATAGGTATCATGATAAAAGGACATCACATCCATTCCATCTTCAAATTTGGTATAATAACCACTCAGCCTGATTTTGAATTTCGGGGCATTCATCACATATCCTGCTTCAGCAGTCTGGATTGTTTCGCTTGTCAGATTCGCCTGTTGTGCGTTACGGGTGCGGGGTGAAACATATACGTTTTCAAAATAGGGAGAACGGGTCTGGTAAGAAGCGTTGGCAAACACATAGTTCCTGCCGTCGATTTTATAAGTTACACCACCCTTACCACCATAGTTGGTGAATTGATTGCGGATACCCTCTCCTTTTGAATCAGTGGGAAATAAACCATTCCGGATATGTCCTTCCCGGTAGAACTCTGTTTGGGAAATGGTAGCGGCCAGAAAGAAGTCTACTTTATCGAACTTGAATACACCCTGTGCCCAGGCTGCAGCCCGGCTGATATTGATATTATAATCATAACCGAATTGATCACCCTTCTTCAGGATGCGGTTGGGATTATCCAGGTCAAACTGATTCACTGTATTATTAGCAGGAAAATCCCTTTCAGCAAACTGGTTCACATTCACATAAAATTCACCGCCTAGCAGGTCATCTATTTCTTTATAATAATGGTTGCGCTGCAACTGGTAGGATGCGCCGGCAGTAAAATCAATATTCTCTCCAAACTTGGTATTGATCACCGAATTGGCATTGAAGCGCTGTGTATTGATGATCCGCTCTTCAATGATATAACGGGAACGGCGAGCGCTGACAGTATTGCCCGGTACTCCGTTTACATCATTGATAGTGGCATAACTATCGCGGTTAATATCATATAGTCTTTGCCAGTTGATCTGGCGGTAATTGATATCACTCTTCATCAGGTCATATAACATCTGTCCCTGAACGGGATCGGTGCTGCTGGCCCAGGTTGAAGTATAACTGGGGAGGTAGCGGTAGTAATCGGGTCTTGGGTCCGCTGAATTATACCAGTCCAGCGCTGTTACACTGCGTTTACCAAATGAAAAACCAGCGGCTGTGGTCAGGGTGGTGGTATTATTCAAACGAAAATCATGGGTCAGAATAATCACCGGCTGGTGTGTTCTTCCGATACTTGCATTTCTTTTTTCTCCGTTCTGGTAACCCCAGTTCGGATTATAATAATTGGTACCTGCCAGGTCCAGCATTTCAGAAACAGCTGCACCCTGTCTTCCGTTTTCAGTCGGAGCGCCAAATGCGGTCAGCGAAAGCAGGTGATTTTGTCCGATGCGTTTATCAGCGGCAACAAAGTAGGCATAGCCATTATAAAAAGTACCCGGCACATAACCTTCTTCGGCCCAGCGGCGGCTGCCGCTTAAAGTAAAGGCCCAGCCTTTTTTACTGAGACCGGTGGAATGGGTCAGCATCAATCGGTTATTATAGTTCCGGTTGGACGCTGCATATCCGATACTGGTTTGTACTCTTTGACGGCTGGCTCTTGAATCAATATTGGTATTGCTACCGATATCACCGAAGGCAAATGTATTATGGCGAAGTCCCCAGGAGATATCGCGGTTTCGCATCACATCGTTGAGTCCTCCCCATAAACCGAATGGAGTGAATCCATTGTCCAGGTTATCCATCGGGATACCATTCATGTATGTACTGAAGAGATCATTGTCGTAGCCCCGGATACGGAAACGTACAGCACTGAAGTTGAATTGGGCAGCAGAATAAAATGGATCACGTCCGGCCGTGAGCAGGGAAGATACTCCCTGTGTGGCGCCATCTCCCAGGTCATTTTCATCTAATGATACGACCGGAATATTGTCCAATACTCCTTCCTTTAATTCATCAACAATGGATGTGTCTTTTTTTGCCGTAGAATCCGTCTGCGCGAAAGCTGCTGTTCCCATAAACAGGAGAAACAGCAGTATCAATCTCATTTTTAGCATGTTAGTATTTTTTCAAGAGGGCAAAAGTACAACTGTTAGTATAACATGTTATAAAAAGATAGACACATAATTATTAAATAATGCTGTACATCTTTTATGAAATTGTAATCGTCCTTTGTTTCAGTATTTTCGCCCACCCGTTGGGTTACAGCATATGAAAAAAATAATACTAGTTGGTCTTTTTACGGCGTGTGCCTTCCTTTCCTATTCACAGAAATCTGATTACAAGCCGGTTATTATTGGTTTCTATAATCTTGAAAACCTGTTTGATACACTGGATAATCCAATGATCAACGATGAGGAGTTTACACCTAATGGACCACGTAATTATAACGGAACCATTTATTTCGACAAACTGGGCAAACTGGCCACTGTTATTTCCCAGATGGGAATTGAAATGAATCCGGACGGCCCGGCAATCCTCGGTGTGGCAGAAGTTGAGAATGATACCGTGCTGCATGATCTGGTGAATCAAAAACTGATTGAAAAAAGAAAGTATAAGATTATCCATTTTGATTCAAAGGATGCACGCGGTGTGGATGTGGGTCTTTTATACAACCCCAAATATTTTACTCCGGAGGCCAGCGATAAATTATATGTTCAGCTTCCCGGCGGCGCAAAAGATGCCTATTATACCCGTGATATTTTATGGGTAAAGGGAAAACTGGATGGCGAGACCGTACACATTTATGTGAACCACTGGCCCAGCCGGGTGGGTGGTGAAAAAAGGAGTGAACCGGGTAGGATTGCTGCAGCACAGGTTTGCAAAAATCATATTGACTCCATTGCCAAAACAGAACCCAATGCCAAGGTTGTTATCATGGGGGATCTGAATGATGATCCCATCAATGAAAGTATTACCAGAGTCATCGGTGCGAAAGCTTCGGCGGAAGAAGTAATAAAGGGAGGCTTTTACAATCCATGGACCGAATTGTATAAAAAAGGTACCGGCACATTGGCCTATCAGGATGCCTGGGGGCTTTTTGACCAGATCATCATATCATATCCCTGGCTGAAGAAGGAACAAAACGGACTTTTTTTTTATCAGCAGCATATCTTTTTCAAAGAGTACCTGGTGGAAAACAAAGGGCGTTACAAAGGTTACCCGATGCGTACCTGGGATGGTAATACATACCGGGGTGGGTACAGCGACCATTTCCCCACCTATCTGGTAATGCTCAAGAAAGTACCGCAGGTTAAAAAGGGTTTCTGACCTTATCACCTGTTTTTCAACTGGTTGTGCCTTTGCCTGCTCCTGAAATTTCTTTACAAAACCTTAGTCGGGGACTCAATTTCCGGGAAAAACTCCCTATCTTTGCCGCCCCAAATCCTGCCGGTAGCAGGTTTCTTTTCCGGTGTTAATACCGGGACTGTCCAATGGGAAAATTAATTTTTAACCATTCCCGATCCTGATCGGGATAAACAAAACGCAATGAACAATTACGAACTGATGGTGATTTTCACCCCCGTTCTGAGCGACGACGAGTTCAAAGCCGAGCAAAAGAAGTATGCCAAGATGGTTACTGATGCCGGTGGAACCGTGGTAGCAGAAAATCCCTGGGGCCTGAAATCTCTCGCCTACTCTGTCCAGAAAAAAACAACCGGATTGTACTGGGTAATGGAGTACACTGCTCCTTCAGACTTCAACGAGAAGCTGAAAATTCAAATGTTACGTGACGAGCATATTCTGCGTCACCTCTGCACTAAACTGGATAAATACGCCGTCCAGTACAATGCAAAAAAGAGAAGCGGTGTAGCAACTGGTAACGAAAAAGCAGTGGAGGCTTAATATCATGGCAAAGAACGAAATCAAATACCTCACCGCGATTAAAAGCGATAAAAGGGTAAAGAAATTCTGCCGTTTCAAAAAGTACGGCATCCGTTATATTGATTATAAGGATGTGGAGTTCCTGAAAAAATTCCTGAACGAGCAGGGTAAATTATTACCCCGCCGCCTGAGTGGAAACAGCCTGAAATATCAGCGCAAGGTTTCCGATGCGGTAAAGAAGGCCCGTCAGATGGCGCTGCTGCCTTATGTAACCGATCTTTTGAAATAATATTAATTCATCACACCCTCCCTAACCCCGGACATTAAAATCCAGGAGACAGCCGGAAGGCTGGGACGCGGAAGGTGATAAAAACAAAACAATGGAAGTTATTTTAATTCAGGATGTAGACAATCTCGGCGCCAAGAATGAAGTGGTGAGGGTAAGAAACGGGTATGCCCGTAATTTCCTCCTGCCCCGTCAGCTGGCCGTAGAGAACAGCTCCAGCAACAAAGCCCAACTGGAAGAAAGACTGAAGCAGGTTCGCAAGAAAGAAGAGAAAATGATGGCCGAGATCAATAATGTTATCGCTAAACTGAAAGAAGCTCCGCTGAAAATCGGTGCCAAAACCGGTACCAGTGGTAAGATCTTCGGTAGTGTTACTTCCCTGCAGATCGGTCGTGCGATCCGTGAGCAAAGAGGCTATGAAATCGATCGCAAGAAGATCAGCATCGTTGACGATGTAAAAGAACTGGGTAATTACAAAGCCACCATTGAGTTCGGAAATGGACACAGTACCGAAGTGGATTTTGAAGTAGTTGCCGAATAAATTGCTTTCCAGCAATGGTAAAAAACCTCCCAATGGGAGGTTTTTTTATGTTTTTTCCTTTCTAAAAGACTTGAAATCAGTGAGATATACTTCCAAAAGGATGATTTTCAGGAAAATGTACGTACTATCCGAAAAAAGCTTTATTTTGTCCTGTTATTGGTGTTCTTTACAGTTTCTAGTCCTGAACGATTCCCATTTCATCCTGTGAATGTTCATCGGTTACTGTTTACTGTTGGCACTTTTATTTTTTCAATAATCTCTCAAAAATGAACATTTACGTAGGCAACATCAGCTGGAACCTGAAAGATCAGGACCTGGCAAACCTTTTCGCCTCTTACGGCGAAGTAACTTCAGCAAAAATCGTTACAGACAAATTCACAAACCGCAGCAAAGGCTTTGGTTTTGTAGAAATGTCAGATGATGCAGCAGCTCAGGCCGCTATTGCAGCATTAAACGGTTCTGAAGTGGACGGCCGTAACATTGTCGTTAACGAAAGTCGTCCTAAACCCGAAGGCGGTGGCGGCGGGGGCTTCAAGAAAAGAAGCTTCGGCAGCGGCGGCGGTGGCGGCGGCTTTAAAAAAGGCGGCGGCGGCGGCGGTTACAATCGTGACCGTGGTGGTTATAACAACGATTATTAATCATTCCTGATACACGACGCTTTAAAGCCTGGCCTGCAAGGGTCGGGCTTTTTTTATTGACATACTCCTATCAAAACTGATTCATACATGTATGCAAAATGTCATCCTGAACAAAGCTTACTCCTTGTTATCAAAAAGTAAACTTTGTCCAGCATGACATTAATGTAAGGCTGGCTTATGCTTCATTCATCACAGCCATTCCGGGTTTTCTATCTCACAACCCTGATGTATCCCGCCCCGTGATAAGAGTGATATTCTCCATTATACATCGCATCTGCATTCACCGGTCCCATTTTATAGGAGCCGGGTGAAACCGGACGTACCGCATAGTAATATGTCTGTTTGGCCTGATCTGCATTCACAAAGAAATGAATCCGGTCATCCCGCAGATCCAATGCATCCGGTGTCATCGCATCTTTGATCCAATCCATACCAGGGATTTCTTTTGTCCTCGGATTCTCTATTTCAAATCCGGCCGGTAACAAATCTGTGATCACCACATTTTCTATCGGTGTATTGAAGGAACGTTCCAGGGTAATACCCACTATAATCAGTTCATTTTGTTTAAACGTATTACCTGTAATTGGTTTCCCATTGCGGTCAAAGAAACGCTTCCGCACTTTCAGATAACTGTCTTCTTCGGTATAGGCACCACTGACACTGATCCCTTCGGCCTGCCAGAAATAATACAAGCGGCCATTGCCCCTGGCTGCAATCTCAATATTAGTACCACCCAATGTTTTCATGTCAGCGGTCCAGCTCTTCTCATCCACTTTGCCCACTGTTTTTCCATTGACTTTAATCTCAGCAGTAGCAGTAGAGCTATTGGCCATCCTCGCATGTTTACCAAGGGCCAGGAAGGCAAATGCCCTTTCCTGTGTGCTGAGCCAGCGCCTGGACTTCAGTTTAGCCGCCACATGTTTTACCATGGTACCCACCTGTGCATTACCGGGATCCACTTCCAGCAAGGCATTCAAAGCAATGGCTTCATCCCGAATATCAGAATAATAACTTCCTCCGGTTTGCGGCACTGATTCTTCACCGGCAAAGGATGCGGGAAGCATGGAGGAGAATGATCTTTTATCACCTGCTGTTGCATATGCAGCTGCGAGCAGGTAACGGCTATCCAGCGCCAGTAATGCCGTATTGGCTTTATAATAGTTCATGGCAGGAACATTTGTTTTACCGGCTAATGCCAGTACATACAATCCATAAGCCACTTCCTTCGGTGCAATTTTTTTATTCTGATCGCGGTTATAATAATAAGTGATAGTCTCTCTGTTCTTGAGTTTGTTGCTGATATAATTCAGCATGGTGCTGAGCAGACTATTATCCACTTCAAACCCTGCCTTCCTTGCTTCCAGCAGGAAATGGGCGGCATAAATCGTGGTCCACCAGTCTTCCCTGCCTTCACCATCCCAAAGTGTAACGGCCCCATTATACAACTGCCGCATTTTAATTTTTCGGATGGCCTCGATGATATTGGTATTGGCATTTACTTTCTGCTGCTGCTTATTGGTCTGCATCAGATCCGACAAATCCCCATAATACAATTGCGGAAATGCTGCCGATACGGTTTGCTCTGTACAACCATAAGGATACTGTACCAGGTAACGCAACTGTTCTCCTAGCTCCAATGCCGGGGAACGGCTTACCACCAGACTATAGTTAACACTACCCGGCATGAAATCACTCAACCCGATGGTAATTTTTTGATTACTACCTCCGCTGACAGTGCCGGTTCCGCTTGTCTTTTGCAAAGTTGAAGGAGGTCGTACCGCGATATCTGTTACATCCACAAATTTTTCTCCCATACCACTCACTGTTACCGTAACCTTGGCCAGGTTGATAGAGGGATCAGCCACAATTCTGAATCCGGCACTGTTCTCTCCTTTTGCTGCCAGGTTTACGGTCTGACTGTTTCCACCTACTACTTTCACAGGACCTTCGGTGGCAATCGTAGCGGTAATCGTGCTGGCATTGGCTGTGGTATTGGTCAGTGTCACCGGCACATTCACGGTATCACCTGGACTCAGGAAACGGGGCAGGGCTGTACTGATTACCACAGGATCAGCGACGGTCATGGTATTATCGGCAGCTCCAAAACTGTTTCCTTTATAAGCCACCGCCATCAACCTGAGTTCACCACTGAATTGCGGTACCTCCACTTCAAATTCCACCTTGCCATTACCGGAAGCTTTTTGGATACCACTCCAGTAACTGACCACTTTTACCCGGCGGGCCTGTATCGGACTGTTTCTTTTTTCAGCAGAAAATTCAAAAGCGCCATCACCACCGGTACTGCTCAAACGGGCCCTGACTTCTTCAAATAGTAAAGGATACAAATCATAGCCTGCGACCTGCAAGGCTTTCTTCTGATAAAAATAATCGTATGGATCCGGTGTTTTAAAATCACTGATTTGCAACACTCCATTATCAACAGCAGAAAGCGTAACCATACTGCCCGGGGCAGCAGTAACGGTAATCTTTTGCTTTGTTTTTGACCGCACCGTTTTCGCCGAATTGATCTCTACTGCTATCTTCCGGTTCTTTTCCTCTACGGTAACATTTTTAAATCCATGAGCCACCGTTAATGGAATATCTGATACTTCATGTGGTTTGATCAGGGTTGCCGTGATATAGACATTGGGTACATGTTCAGCTGTTAATTTCAGATCCAGACTGGCAGAGCGATTGCTTACATCAACCATCTGATGAGAAATAATATGATCTGTTTCCAGGGTCACCAGCATTTTTCCGCTGAATGGCGTTTTGAAAAGCGCTTTGACGGATTCCCCTGTACTATAGGATTTCTTATCAATGGAGATATCAATATTCCCTTCCCGGCTCACTTCAAATGAGCTATTGGCATTTCCCCAGCCACCATAACTGTAAAAAGTACGGCTGATATAGGTAGATGCACCCGGGAGATAGATTTTCAGTTCATAGTCACCCGGTGTACGGGGAATAGCAGTGTACACTGTATTGCTACTCACACTCAGTTGCTGTTCGGAGAGCAGTTTGTCCTCCCGCTGCGATTCATACCGGAAATAACTGCCGCTCTTGGTCAATACCGTACGGTATTCATGTTTAATCAGTTCCACCCTGGCCGTTGCACTAGTACCGTTTCCATCTTTATTCACCGCTGCCAGCTGGAATTTTATTGGCTGATTCAAAGGATAATAATAGTAGCCATCATTCTTTATCCCAAAGAAAACATCTTGTGTAAACACGTCTGCCTGAGTACCCCGGCTCACCGGTCTTCCGGTTTCATCAAAGACCGTACTATAAAAACTAGCCTGTAATAATCCACTGTGCTGATAAGTAGCGGGCACTTCATATTCAAACACGGCATTACCGGCCTCATCAGTACTTCCTTCTTTTACCTGCTTATCATAAAACGTGTTGGCATTCACCAGACTGAAATCATAGCCATCAAATTTTTCAGGACTGAATGCTTTTTGTTTTAATTGAATCTCGGATTCGTATTTCCGGTTGGCCGCAGGCGGGCCGAAGAAATTCATGGCATTGATACTGAGGTTTCCTTTTTCACCGGGCCGAAGAAACTTTTTATCCAGTTCTGTCTTTACACGGATACGATCCGGTACAAACTCTTCCACTGAAAAAGTTTTTGATGAAAGCAACACTTCATTTGATGTGTACACTTCCATGGAATAAGAACCGGTGATGGCAGAAAGCGCAATGTCCAGACTTCCTTCCATCGAGCCTTCTTCATTCAGGGTTTTGCGAATCGTCTTGAGTTCTTTTCCATTGGGAAGCAGGAATTTGATCCGCAACGGAATATCGCCCGGGTTTTTCCAGGCTGCATCCCTCAGGATCACAGAGAAATTAATTTTTTCACCAGGACGGTACACATCGCGTTCTGCATATACAAAGGCATCAAAACCGGCTGCATTGTTTCTTTTACCCCCTACATCAAAGCGGGAAGTATTCACCCTTGTATTGCTAAAGGGCATATAATTAAAATCATCTTCTGTTTTGGCAATAACCATGGCCGGTTTAAATCCGCTGAATTCTTTATTCGCAAAACTGATGGCCGCCATCCCGTCCTTATCGGTAGTAGCCGTTCCAATCAGCTGATTGTTGACAGAATAAACCGCCACATTCACGGCATTCATTGGTTCGGCTGTCTTGATTGAATTAGCAAAGACATAAATTTTATCGCGGCCTTCTTTGGTGATTAAACCGAGATCAGACAGAGAGACAAAACGGCTGTCTTTTACCCAATAATCATCGGTGGAGCGGATCATGACATGATACACTCCCTTGAACTCAGGAAGACGATCCTCAAACTGTGAAAAGTTCAGCAACCTGCCACTCCCGCTTTTGGGAAGAGAACGGGTATCAATTTCTTTTTCATAAATCACATCTCCCAGCATGGCATTGCCACCGCTGTAATCATCATAGTAATAATCTTCTTCATAGCCCTCTCCGTCCGGGCCGCTGCTCTTTTCCTTTGGAGAATAACCATAACGCTGTGACATCAGCAGGTTGTTCTCATAAATTTTCGAGATCACCAGTTTTACTTTTTGCACCCCGCTGATCTGCACTTCCATATTCCTGGCTCCTTTTTTAGAGAGGTAAACGGCTTTATTGTTGGTGAATTTGATATCAGCTTCCAGTTCCCCGAAACCAATGCCGCCATTGTAATCTTCCCGCATCACGCCACCCAGTTTACCCCGCAGGCCTTTATTGATCTGGAGGGCATAGGATTTTTCGGTATCAAACTTATCACTGCGCAGGGTAAAGCCATATTCATTGGGCTCAACGGTAAAGACCAGGTCAGGATCCAGTTTGATAAAATTTTTAATCGCCTCGCCACTGAGCTGCTGGCTGGTGACTACTTTTACCACTCCTTCTGCCCCATCATATTCCGATTCCACTCCCTGAATGGTCAGGGTAAACGGTGAAGGGATGTTGATGGCATTGACAATCTCATCGGTGGTACTGGTATTTCCTTTTTCCGGCTCCAGTCCTTTCCCGATTGTAATCTTAGTTTCATAGTCGCGGTCTTCTGTTTTCAATCCATTGATGCGGACTGACATTTTATTATCAGCTGCCGCGGTCAGCAGGCTGTAATCAGCTTTTTTACCATCCACTTCAATATCCAGTTTTTGCTTCAGGTCTTCCGGTTTGACCCTGTAATTAAACAAGAGGTCAATCTGGGGAATCGCACTGGTATTGCTTTCTCCTACCCAAACCACCTGGGCATTGTCGAGCGACAAAAGCGGGGTATGGAAGCTGATTTTATCTCCGCCTTTGACAGAATTGTATTTACTGAATTTCAGTACAGCCCCTTTGATCTTTGCCTTATAGGTGGTGGCTGGTTGCAGGGGTTCTGCAGGGAGAAACCAGTTCATCCGGACTTTGCCAGCGGAACCGGCCTTTGAGTGCAGGTTCAAATGAAATATAATCAGTGGAATCCCAGGCATTGAGCATGGAGTCCTTGGCCAGTGAGTGACTAAACCTGAAAACCAGGTTACCCAATACCGGCACTTCGCCTTTGGCATTGGTAAAGGAAAGGGAGATGGCATTCTTTTTACAGGATGACAAAAAAATAGCCCCGGCTGCCAACAGCGGAACTAAAAACAGTTTGATACGCATAAATGTGTGGTTAAATATCCTTGGGGCCGGGGCCCTCAGGGAGGTATAATGGTTAGGAGAAGGTAGAAATATTTGAGCAGGTAAAAAATTCAGCTGTGCATTTGTTTTGCACAGTTGTTTGTCCGATCCGGTGCATCCGCACAAAAAAGAAACAAATCACTAAGGAGGAATGTCTTTTGAGGTATGTCTGCCGGGTTCATTACCCTCAGACGAATGCGCTGGTTCCATAAAAGAGGCGGGGAATTTGACAGGAAAGATACATTGCATATAAAACGAGTTGCAAATTTTAAGCGATAAATATTTGTTAACTGGCTAATCCCTGCATAGCTTCCGGTTGCATTTTGCATCTGATGAGATGCAGCCATTGCGATATTTTCATACATGCGTAGGTTTTCATTCAAAATAACCCGGAAGGGAATTTTACGGTTCCTGAAAAGACTGGGCCTGGGCTTTCTGGGGCTGATCCTGCTTTTCTTTATCCTGAACTGGGTTTTCCCGGTACCGGATAAACTGGAATACTCCACTATTATCACTGATCAAAAGGGTGAAGTCATAAACGCTTACCTGACCAGCGACCAGAAATGGCGGATGAAGACAGAACTGAATGAAATTTCTCCCCTGCTCCAGAAAACCATTGTGAATAAGGAGGACCGTCATTTTTACCGGCATATTGGTGTCAATCCTTTTGCTGTGATCAGGGCTTTTTTCAGTAACCTTTTTCATATGCGGCGGATGTCGGGAGCCAGTACCATTACCATGCAGGTGGCAAAGATGCTCGAACCAGGAAAAAGAAATATCTGGAGCAAGATGCGGGAAATGTTCAGGGCCCTGCAACTGGAACTCAAATACAGTAAGAAAGAAATTCTTCAGTTATACCTGAACCTGGTACCCTACGGAGGAAATATCGAAGGGGTCAAAGCGGCCTCCCTGTTATACTTCAATAAAAACCCGGATCATTTATCGCTGGCGGAAATCACTTCACTCAGTATCATCCCCAATAAACCGGGCGTCATGGTACCGGCCGCAACAATGATTTTATTATTAAAGAAAGAAACCGCTGGCTGGAGCGCTTTGCCGAAAGAAAGGTTTTTACCCAAAAGGAAATACAGGATGCATTGGCTGAACCACTCAATGCCCGGAGAGGGGTGGTTCCGCATTATCTTCCGCATTTATCTTACCGGCTGAAAAAACAGGGAGGCGATATCATTCAAACCCATATCAACCTGAATACCCAGCTTAAAACCGAGAAGCTGGTGGAGGATTATATCCGCAGCCAACGTCTGAAAAACATCAGGAATGCGGCTGTAGTCATCATCGACAACCAAACCAACCGGGTCATTACCTATGTGGGTTCTTCCGGCTTCATGGATACCCTGGATGGAGGTCAGGTCAATGGGGCTGCAGCCATACGGCAACCGGGGAGTACATTGAAACCATTATTATACGGACTATGTTTTGATGAAGGCCTGCTGACTCCTAAAACCGTGATGACGGATGTTGCCGTCAACTATGATGGCTATGCGCCTGAAAACTATGATGATAAATTCAATGGGTATGTAACGGTGGAATATGCATTAGAACATTCATTGAATATTCCTGCGGTGAAAGGACTTCGTTTGCTGGGACATGAACAGCTGATTAATAAATTATCGGCCTGTCATTTTAAACAAATACAAAAGGACCGGCGTAAACTGGGTTTGTCCATGATCCTGGGAGGTTGTGGAACCACGCTGGAAGAACTGACTGCGCTGTTTGCGGCTTTTGCACATAACGGTCAATACCGGCTGCCTTCCTATACCAAAAAGGACAGCCTGCAATCTTCATTTCAATTGCTGAGTCCGGCAGCCAATTATATGATCAATGATATTCTTTCCCGTATCAACCGGCCGGCTTTTCCATTGAACTGGACGGCCACGGAACGTATGCCAAAAATTGCCTGGAAAACAGGTACCAGTTATGGCCGAAAGGATGCCTGGAGTATTGGGTATAACAACCGGTTTACGGTAGGGGTTTGGGCGGGTAATTTTTCCGGACAGGGGGCTGCAGATCTTAGTGGTGCCAATACCGCCACTCCGCTCCTGTTCAAAATTTTCAATACCATTGACTATGACAGTGATGAAGCCTGGTTCAAACAACCGGCGGATTGTGATATCCGAAGGGTATGCAGTGAAACCGGTTTATTACCTGCGGATCATTGTACTAATCTAGTAACGGATTATTTCATTCCATTGATTTCGGCCACCCGTGTCTGTGATAACCGGCAGGAAGTATTGGTCAGCACCACTGAAAAAATATCTTATTGCAGAAGCTGTGTGCCGGCAGCAGGTTACAAAAAGAAATGGTTTAAGGTGGTTGAGCCGGAGATGCAGAGCTGGCTGGATGAAAACCGGATAGCTTATATTAAAATTCCGCCTCATAATCCCGGTTGTGAAGTGATATTTAAAGGCGCCGCACCGGTGATCCAATCACCTGTCAATGGAACGGAATACCTGATCAATAAAAAAGATCCGGAGCCACTTCAATTAATTTGCAAGACTGCGAATGATGTCAATAAAGTGTATTGGTATATCAATAACAAGTTTTATAAAGCAGTGACCCGAAAGAAAAGCAGTTTTTGTTCCTACTGAAGGCCCGCTGAAAATCTCCTGTACGGATGATAAAGGCAGAAACCGGGATATAAGAATTACGGTGAGGTATGTGGCGTTGTGATAGCAATCCCGTCGGATACAGGAATATATTCATTTAAAAGATCATCCATCGTTAACGCGGATACAATCCGTCCGGTGTAGTAAATATTCTGCTTTGCTCCATACGTGGTGATCAGGGTTGGGAAGATTGTTTTTCTTGTCTTTGTCTGCTCTTTAAACACACTTACCTTATTGTCCAGTTCTCCTGCATATTTTTTATCAATGACAAACTCAGTGCTGGCAAATTTCATTTCGCAAAGATTGATAGTATGGTCCGCCCGGTCCAGCAGCAGGTCGATCTGTGCGCCTGTTTCTCCTTTTTTAGGGGTGTACCTCCAGGCGGATGCTTCTGTATACACGCCTGCAATTCCAAGTGCCTGTTTGATTGCATCTACATGTTTCAGACATACCGCCTCAAAGGCAAAACCGCTCCAGCTGGTATAGGATTGCGTTTGAGATAGCCGAAGCCAGGTTCCCGCTCCGGTTGCCCGGGCCCCTTCAATAAATTTCAGGTAGAACAAACTGTACTCATCTGATAATTTATAAACAGCATCTCTGAGCGTGCGGTCAAAAGGTATGTATTGAGTGATAAATCCGGATTGCTCCAGTTCGTCAAAAAGTTCCGTGGTCCACCCGCCGGTGGTAAATCCGCAGGCTTCAATGATCTCCGCCCTTGTCATTCCTTTTGCCTTTCTGGATAAAACCCTGACGATCGCTTCATGATTGGCTGCATGCGAAAAAAGTGATTGGTAAAGATCCCCGAATTCAGTTTTCAGCATTCCGTTTTTGGTAAAACAAAGTCTGTCAATTGTCTGCGCTGCGCTCTCCCCTTTTTTAATCTGTTTTAAATATTGCGGGATGCCGCCAATGGCCATATAGAGTTGCAGCACCTGGTACCGGTCCAGCTTTACCCCCTGATGAAGCAGGAAAAGCCCGGTTTCCGCAAGGGTGAAAGGCAGGAGACGGATTCGTTGGGTCACCCGGTTATGCAATCCGCCACGATCATTGATTATGTTCCGGATGATCCAGGAAGCTGCTGACCCGCAGATCACCACTTTCACAAGGGAGTGACGGGAAGCCCAGGTATTCCACCAATGACTGAAAGCCTGGAGAAATCCAGACCTGGGTGTACAGAGCCAGGGAAGCTCATCGAAAAGTATCACGAGGGGCTCTTTTTTTAGTAAAGGCTTCAGGTAATCAGTTAAGCCGCTGAATGCATCAATCCAATTGACAGGATCAGCGGGTACCACAGGAATCGCCATTGATGACTGCAGGGCCAGACTGAAATTGTGTAACTGATCTTTGAGACCCGCTTCATGTATCCCGGTTAATTCAAACCGGATATGTTTACCATAATGATTGCGGATCAGGAAGGTTTTCCCGATTCGTCTTCTTCCGTACACAGCGATCAGCTCCGCATCCCCTGAATACAAAGCATCGCTGAGTATTTTCTTTTCTTCGTCCCGCCCTACAATGGTTTCCATCTGTAATATTTATAATCCTCCACAAATATATAAATTTGTATACTTATGGAGTAATATAAAAAATTATAACCCTCCACAACTGGTCCGTTGAGGGCGATATGGCGGATTTAAAAGCGAGTGGGCAACCATTCATTGGTAAGGGTATACCTGGAGAAAGCGATCATCGGTATCATTAATATCAGGATTATGCTGTGGCATGTGGCGTTGTGATAGCAGTACTGACGAGTCCGCTTTCAGTATTAAGTTACAACTGGAAACAAAAGTACAGCGAGACATCGCCGGAGAAGTCTTGCCCATCAGTCATTTGTCATTCATAACCTGGCTTATATTGAAGCAAACTGATCCGGGTAATGATTATTACTCTTTGGTTACCGAACCCGCCCCACTTACCGATTGATTGACTTCGGGACTTCCTTTGTACCTGATATGACTGGCGCCGCTGGCATCAGCCTTTAATTGCACGCTGGCCATGACTTCTGCGCTGCAGGCTCCGGATAGACTAACCGTTGCCTTTTCACTCGGGAGATCATAACAAAAAGCTTTTGATGCACCGGATGCATCAATGTCCAGATCCCTGGTTTCACCGCGAAGACGGGCCACACTGGCACCGGTAAGTTCCACATTGATCAGCGGCGATTTTAAATCCATCTCCGCCTTACTGGCTCCGCTGAGTTCAATGGTAACAGCATTAGCAGCACTCAATCTGTTCTCCGTATTCACTTCGCTGGCACCGGATACATCAAAATCAGTAAAAGAAGGACTGCTGATGTATACTTTAATAGAACCGCTGGGATCCAATTTGTATCCCTCTTCCGGTCTGATAACCAGCGTACGGTCATCTGTATACGTTTCAATGTGTGACAACAAATTGGCATCCGCCACCACTTTCACCGCCCAGGATGAATCCTGCTTCGCATAGACGCGGATAGCACCGCTGACCTGCACCCGGCTAAAACCAGTCTCCTTCCGGGATTCCTCTTTTATTTCCCCGTTTCCACGAACCTTGTCGCGGGCAAAATCGCAGGAACTAAAAACCAGCAGAAAGGCAATTGATGTGATGATGACGGACTTCATATTTACCATTTTTGATAATCAAAGCTACAGGTTATTTACGGGACCAATCAGTAAGACGTCCTGATCGATTCCGGGGTTACAGGGCCGGGTTTTCTGCCCAAACCCTTAACAGGAAAGGGTTTCAGCTCTTTAACGGCAAACTACAGCAGATTTTTTACCTTCGCGGCATCCTAACGGCAGTATAACCCCAGCAACATGAGTGAAAAAATTCTGATTCTCGATTACGGTTCCCAGTATACACAATTGATTGCGCGGGCCGTACGGGAGGCCAATGTGTATTGTGAAATCATTCCCTATCATAAACCTTTTGATTTTGAACCGGGTCTGAAAGGGATCATTCTCTCCGGCTCCCCCTGCTCAGTGAATGAAGAAGGAGCACCCGATTCAGATATCCGGTCATTTATTGAAAAAGTCCCCGTGTTGGGTATCTGTTACGGCGCCCAGCTTACTGCCAAAAAATTCGGCGGACTGGTAGCCAAAAGCAATAAAAGAGAATACGGAAGGGCAATGCTGAAGCAACTGGAGACAGATATTCTGTTTGAAGATGTAGTGGCGGATAGCCAGGTCTGGATGAGCCACAGTGATACCATTAAAGAACTCCCCGCCGGTTTTGAATTGCTGGCCAATACAGAAAGTATCCCGGTTGCTGCATTCCGGAAATCCGGAAAGGAAACCAAAGCTTTGTATGGGGTACAGTTTCATCCGGAAGTATACCATTCAAAAGAAGGAAAAAAAGTATTGCGCAATTTCCTGGTTAAAATCTGCGGTTGTTCTCAGGACTGGACGCCGGCGCATTTTATTACCGATACAGTGGAAGCACTGAAAAAACAAATCGGCGACCGCAAAGTAATCATGGCCCTGAGTGGTGGGGTTGACTCAACCGTGGCAGCCACCCTGATTCACCGCGCGATTGGTAAAAATCTCTACGGCATTTTTGTAGATAACGGGGTACTTCGTAAAGATGAGTTCCAGCATGTACTGGACACCTATGCTACCATTGGACTGAATGTAAAAGGTATTGATGCCAAAGAAAGATTTTATACCAAACTGGCCGGCAAAACCGAACCTGAAGAAAAAAGAAAAATTATCGGCAGCCTTTTTATTGATGTATTCCAGGAAGAATCCAAAAAAGTGGCCGGGGTAGAACTGCTTGGACAGGGAACCATTTACCCCGATGTGATTGAAAGTGTTTCCAGTTCATGGCCCCTCGGTAACCATCAAATCCCATCACAATGTCGGCGGCCTTCCCGATCACCTGCATCTGGAACTGGTAGAACCCCTCCGTTCCCTGTTCAAAGACGAGGTAAGGAAAGTGGGCCGGGAACTGGGTATCCCTGCCGGAATGATTGACCGTCACCCTTTTCCGGGGCCTGGCCTGGCTATCCGGATTCTGGGAGAAGTAACCGAAGAAAAGGTACAGTTATTGCAGCAGGCGGATCACGTGTATATTCAGGCCCTAAAGGATAACAATTTATATGCAACTGTTTGGCAGGCAGGTGCTATCTTACTGCCTGTGAAAAGTGTGGGTGTGATGGGTGATGAAAGGACTTATGAATACACAGTGGCTTTAAGAGCGGTGACCAGTGTGGATGGGATGACGGCAGACTGGGCACATCTGCCTTATGATTTCCTGGCCAATGTGTCAAACGAAATCATCAACAACGTGAGAGGCATCAACCGGGTGGTCTACGATATCAGCAGTAAACCGCCGGCGACGATTGAGTGGGAATAAGTGATCGGAGAGTACCCACAATTTGATTAAAAAGAACTGAACGATATGCGCATAAAAATTTGGATGGCCGGCTTACTCCTGATGTGCTTTCTGCAGAGCAGAGGTCAGGGTGGGTCCGGCAGTTTGAAGATTGCCGTTTTTTCTCCATTATACCTGGACTCTGCATTTGACGCATCCGGAGAATACCGTTTTGCCAAAAACAGTTTTCCAAAATACATCAGCCCCGGTCTTGAATTTTATGAAGGCGTAAAACTGGCCCTGGATTCCCTGAATGATGAAAAATTACCGCTGGAAGTATTTATTTATGATACCCGTTCAGCTACGGAAACCCTTCCGGAACAACTCAACCGCAAGGAGCTGGATAGTGTGGCCTTTATCATAACCCATTGCACTTCTTCCGAAATAAAATTATTTGCAGATGCCGGACTGAAAAGAAATATTCCGGTGATCAATGTAAATATGCCCAATGACGGCGGTATTACCGGCAATCCCTTTTACGTGGTACTGAACCCTACCCTCCGCACCCAATGTGAAGGCATCTACCGCTATATACAAAAATATTATTCCCTGAACCCCATCATCATCTTCCGTAAAAAAGGGCAACTGGAAGACCGGATCAAGGGCTATCTGGATGATTTTGGAAAAAGCACGGTTGCCGTTCCGCTCAAATACAAATATGTGGACCTGACCGACAGTTTTACCAGTAATCAATTGAAGCCTTATCTGGATACCACGAATATGACTCTTTGCCTCGCCGGAAGTCTGGATGAAGTATTTGGCAAAAGACTGGTACAGCAACTGGCCGCCCTTAAAAAACAAAAATTCCTTTCCACGGTGATGGGAATGCCTACCTGGGATAATATCCGTGATTTTAATAAATCAGAATTCAAAGGTATTGAGATCATCTACAGCACTCCATTTTACAATGCCAAGATGGACAAAGTGAGTCAGGGAATTATCGCCTATTTTAATAAGGACATGTATGCACGGCCAAGTGATATGGTTTTCCGCGGGTATGAGGTAACCTGGAAATATGTAAAGCTGCTTCAGCTATACAGAACAGATTTCACTTCCAATATCAGCAGCCGGCTCAACAAAGTATTCACTGATTATGATGTACAGCCGGTATTGAACAAACAAAACATGACCCTCGATTATTTTGAAAACAAAAAACTGTACTTTCTTAAATGGCAGGATGGTGTGTTAAAGGGTATCTATTGATTCCTGTTTAATTCCCTACCTTCATTCTCATCTTATTGCAGTGCAGCATTCAGCAGGGTATCCCGTTATTAACCATTGGCTTGAAACAAAAAGTTTTAAGCCTTTTTTATTCCAGCAACAGTCCTGGCAATACATAGCAGCAGGCGAAAGCGGTCTGGTGAATGCCCCCACCGGATGCGGTAAGACTTTTGCCGTATTCCTCGGAGCCCTTATCAATTTTATCAACGAACATCCGGAGGATTACCGCTCAGTTAAAAAATCAGGTTTACTATTATTATGGATTACTCCTCTCCGTGCCCTTGCAAAAGATATCGGCAGAGCAATGGAAGAAGTGATTACTGAACTGGGCTTACAATGGAAAGTTGGTATCCGTAATGGTGATACTGATACCGCTGAAAGAGCGAGGCAGAAAAAACAAATGCCCGAAGTCCTGATTATCACTCCTGAAAGTTTACATCTCTTATTAGCACAGAAAGGATATCCTGAAATTTTTCAGTCATTGCAGCTTATTGCCGTGGATGAGTGGCATGAATTACTGGGAAGCAAAAGAGGAGTACAGGTAGAACTGGCGCTTTCAAGAATTGTTCACCTGCAAACAGCAGCAGATTGTCCTTCGCCAATGATCTGGGGGATCTCTGCTACTATTGGCAATCTGGATGACGCCAAAGAAGTGATCCTTTCTGCTTTGAATAAAGCGGGAGTGATTGTAAAAGCAGGAATCAGAAACGCCATTGAAGTGGAGTCAGTATTCCCGGATGAAATTGAAAAATATCCCTGGGCAGGTCACCTGGGTATAAAACTGGCGCATAAACTGATTCCTATCATTCAGCAAAGCCGCACAACCCTCATCTTTATCAATACCCGGGGCATGAGTGAAACCTGGTACCAAACCCTGCTGACTGTTTGTCCGGAGCTGGCCGGTTCCATAGCCCTGCATCATAGTTCGATTGACCGGGAACTCAGAACCTGGATTGAAGATAACCTTCATAGCGGTAATCTTAAAGCGGTGGTTTGTACGGCCAGTCTGGACCTGGGTGTAGATTTTCGCCCGGTGGAAACTGTGATACAGGTTGGTTCCCCGAAAGGAGTAGCCCGTTTTCTGCAAAGAGCTGGCAGAAGCGGTCATAGCCCGGATGCCATCAGCCGGATTCACTTTTTGCTTTGTTATGATGTACTGATACAATATCTCAATACATTGGCGATCTCCGAAGGCTTTTACCCAACAGCTATTTTTAATGAAGTCCGCAGCACTTATTGTTTCCGTGATCTGCAGGAAAATGAATGGCAGCAGATCCTGCATTTTATTACTGAAGGTGGTGTGGCCATGGGGCAATATGATGAATTCAAAAAGGTGGAGGTGGAAGAAGGGATTTACCGGATCCGGAACAGGAAGCTGGCGATGCGGCACCGGATGCATATCGGCACCATTGTAAGCGATTCGATGATGAAGGTAAAATTTGTCAGCGGGGGCTATGTGGGGGTGATCGAAGAATATTTTATTTCCCGGCTGAATCCAGGTGATGTGTTTACCCTGGCCGGAAGGAATCTTGAGTTTGTACTGATCAAGGATATGACAGCCCTGGTGCGCAAATCAGATAAGAAAAAAGCGATCGTACCGAGCTGGACCGGAGGAAGGATGCCTCTGAGTGCGAATCTTGGAAAAATATTAAGACAAACCCTCAACGAACTGGGCGGGAATCATCAATCGGCAGAACCAGAGATCAAAGCCCTTGAACCTTTAGCAGCTTTGCAACAGCAGTTATCCATCGTTCCGAAGGAAAATGAATTGCTGATCGAACATATTGAAACGGAAGATGGCTTTCATCTTTTTGTATATCCATTTGAAGGCAGACTGGTGCATGAAGCGATGGCAGCTATCCTGGCTTACCGGATCAGTAAGATCAGACCGATCAGTTTTTCCTTTGCTATGAATGATTATGGTTTTGAATTACTGAGTGATCAGCAGATTCCGGTGGATGACACCAATGTGTATGAACTTTTTTCACCCGATGACCTGCTCAACGATATTCAGCGGAGTGTGAACAATACTGAAATGGCCCGCCGTAAATTCAGGGATGTGGCGGTGATCGGCGGGTTAATTTTTCAGGGAATGCCGGGAGAAAAAAAGAAAGCACGTCACCTGCAGTCGTCTGCCTCCCTCCTCTTTAATGTATTCACGGAGTATGATCCGCAGAATCTGCTGCTGCGGCAATCCTATCAGGAAGTACTGGATCAGCAAATGGAAGAAGTCCGGTTAAGAGATATGCTGGAAAGAATTCAGCAATCGGAGATCAGGATCTGTTTCCCCGAGCGGCTGACTCCATTCTGTTTCCCGATCAAGGTGGATAGTATGCGGGAAGATTTGTCCTCCGAAAAACTGGAAGACCGTGTGCGGCGCATGCAACAACAAATGAATGCGGGAAAAAGCTGATCATACTGGGTTTTAACAGAAGCTTTCTCAAAAGTCGTTTACGTCATACCGGACTTGATCCGGTATCTTTTTAGATTCGTTTGTCAAAGATGCCGGATCAAGTCCGGCATGACATCACCTAATGACCGACTTTTGAGATAGCTTCTAATATTGATGCCTCTTCATTCAAAGCAACTTCTATATTTGCTTCCGGCATGCAAAACCCATTACCACATAGCATTGCAGGCAATACCTTCTGGGTTTTTCCGGAACGCTGCCTGTTTTGGGAGGATACCTCCACCCTGATCATTGCAGATCTGCACCTGGGAAAGACCGGCCATTTCAGAAAGGCAGGGATCGGGGTGCCGCAGACCATTTATAAAGCAGACCTGCAACGGTTGATGGCCATGCTTTATTTATGTAAGGCCAACCGGCTGATTATTGTGGGCGATTTCACACACAGCACGATCAACAAGGAAATGGAACTTTTTCTGAGATGGAGAAAGGACTTTTCTTCCCTGCACATTGACCTGGTAAAAGGCAATCACGATATACTGGAGGCCGCCTGGTACAAGGAAGCAGCCATTCAGGAACATGAATGGGAAATGCAGGAAAATGGATTTGTCTTCCGGCATGAAACTAAAAAATCAAAGGCTTCAGTAATATCCGGAGAGTTGTACACTTTTACGGGGCATGTACATCCGGGTATTGTGTTGAAGGGGGTTGGCAAACAATCGCTCAAACTCCCCTGTTTTTATTTTACGCCCACCCATTGTATACTGCCGGCATTCAGTCGCTTTACTGGCATGTATACCGTGCATCCTTCAAAAGGTGAAGTGGCTTATGCCAGCACCGATGCCGAAATCATCCGGATTGGTTAGGATTTTCTTCTGAGCTGATTGTAGTCGAGGAAATAAATAAAGCGAATGGTGAATTCATTACCATGCCGTTTACCGAATGTACCCCTGAGATTATTCAGGTAATTGTTTTTGCCGGTGGGATTGATCACTTCTTCATCTCCCAGCCAGTTTTTGTAACCGGCAATCAGGCGGCTCCCGAGTCGGAAATCCCAGGTCAGGAAGGCATCGAGATTAAATACATTCACATTGCTGTAATTAGCTGTTCCGCTTTTATCGATGGTATTACCCTGTAAGTCCACATTGGCATAACGATTGAAATGCACCCGGCTCAGGTAATGACGGCCACGGAGGGTGAGGTTGATCCTGGGTGTGAAATTATAAATACCGCTGAGGATGGAAGTAACATCTGTAAAGTTGACAAAAGCAACAATCGGTTCGTTATTGATTTCTCTTCCGGCATAAATGATATAATCCGTTTCACCTTCATGGCGATGGGAAAGGTCAAGGGTAAAACGGTTACTGAACCTGTATCGGAAACCACCTTCTACTGCATGATAGGCTTTATTGGGTGCTGAATTAAAGAAATCGGCAAAAATTGCTGAGTAACGAACATATAATCTTTTCCGGCTGTCGGTACTGCCACTGGATTCCAGGTAACCATAAGAAGGCCTTTTTACAAATCGGCGGTAGGTAGCCGGATCTCCCAATACGAAATAATCATTCTCGGTTGGAAAATAACCAGCGGTCAGACTAATATCCCAGAAGTTCCGGAATATCCAGAAAGCAGTTCCCCTGACGAATGCCCGGTTAAAATCGCCGGGCTGATACATCCTGCTGTAATAGGCATTGATGCGGTAATTATACTGGAGCAGTGCGCCGGAAGGTTGAAAATGGTAATACCCGAAAGTACTGTTCACCGATACTTCATTGGGTGCCTGTAAAAAACCAAGATCTCGGGGATTATAATTAGCCGACTCCACATTTCCCTGAATATTGTACTGCCAGTTGCCGCTTACTTTGGCAAAACGCAGGGTGGTATTGAATCCATCCGTTCCGGATCCGGAAAAAATTTTGCTGTACCTGGCGGTTCCCCTGATATTATACACATTGCTTTTATCAAATAAACTAAAATCCAGTGCAGTTACGTTGGCATCGGGTGAACCTGCATTCCTTATCACATTGGTATTCGTGAAAGTAACAGAGGATCTGCCTTTGAGAGCCTGGTCAAGCACCAGGATATTATAATTAGCCAGTGGCTCGGTTTGAATGGTTGAATCCTTACCCGTCATGGTATTGCGCAATTTCGCATAGGCGGGTGCTGTAACAGCGTTGAAGATGCCGATACCGAGTTTCTTTTTGGTGCGGCCTGAAAATTTGGTGGCATTGTATAACTGGGTTGTCGTAGGGTTTTTAATAATATCCCAACCGGGATTGCTGGCGACAAAGAATCGCACATCATTGTACCGGGAAGGTGTAGCCCCCACCCTGCGCGAATAAAACAACCCGGCTTTATTAAATATTTCAGTTCCTTCTGTAAAAAAGGGTCTGTTTTCCTGGAACCTGATTTCAAAGGGCGAAAGATTGTTCACCACATTATCTGAAATCACCTGTCCAAAATCCGGGATAAGGGTTGCGTCTAATGTGAAACTTTCGTTGACACCATATTTCAAATCCATTCCGCCACTGAGGAGTCCTGTTTTATTGAAACCGGTTCCTATATCCGGCGACTTGCGAAAGCCTGTGGATACATAAGGTGAGAAACTTAATCGCATGGGTGGCTGTAATTGCTGCAGACCAGTATAATTCCCGAACTGATTTACCAACCCGTTTACACTGGGATCAACAGGGCTCCAGTAACAGCTTTCATTGGTGCGGCGGATCAGACGGAGAAACTGAAGCCCCCAGTTTTGTACATCCTTCCGGGCGAAGCGGAGGGAGATATAGGGGATTTTCATTTCTACGGTCCAGCCATCTTTCTGGATTTTTACCTTACTCTCCCAAACAGCATCCCAGGTTTTGTCGCCAAATTCCCCAAATCCTCCACCGCTTCCCAGGTTGGGTCCCAGTCTGGCATCGGATTGCACATTCGCGGATGTGACTACAAACTGAAACCCGTTTTGCTTATCATGATAGGTATCAAAAAAAACGGAGAAATAATCGACGTCTTTCTGCATTTCCTCATCACGGGCCGTGATTTGTTTCCGGATCAGGGCAGGATCATCATAGAGGTAAGCGGCAACATAAATAGCGGAATTATCATACAACAGTTTTACCACTGTTTGTTTTGAAGCAGGCTGACCGGCAGAAGGGTAGTTTTGAATAAAATCGGAGGCGGTTCCGATATTTTGCCAGACCTCATCGGAAAGATCACCATCAATGCGGGGAGCCTGATTGATTTTGACAGCAGGGAGCGTTTTCTCTTGCGCCAGAAGCGAAAAGCAATAAAAAAACAGGGGTATACAGATTAATCGCTTCAATGTCATTTCCAGGTATTGGCTGTCTACAAAGATAACAGACAAAGCCTACTACTTAAAGGCTGCCGGGAAATTCCATGAAAAATCCTAATCCACTGAGAGATAATCAGTTCATTCTTTTTTTCAGGGTGGTCACCTGTTCCTGGAGATCAGAAACAATATTAGTGAGCTGATTCATATCCCACCGCTGCTGGCTGCTGATTTTGGAAATGACCATTTGTGCCTGCCACATTTCCAGAATTTCATCTGCATTAACAGTATAAGGATGATAGGCAGGGTTATCACTGATCAGGGTGAGTTTGTTTTTTTGTCTGCCGTTTTTCTGGACTCTTTTATAAACAACTCCTTCGTTGCGGGAAACAACGATACAGGGTACATTGTTTCTGACTTCATCGAGGTTATCAACCTTCTCTCCAACGATCACGGAACCACTGGGTGTGGGCAGCATGGAATCACCAATAATTTCAAATGCACGGTAATTTCCACCTGCAAGCATGGGAAGGGTAAATGTATTGAGTTCATCCACGAATTCCGGATCTGCATAACCGGCCAGGTAACCCGCAGCAGCTTTAACAGGTACAAAAGGAATATCGGCCCTGCCGGACACCATTTTCATGGCCCTTCTTTTGGCCAGGTAATTCCCTTTGTTATCACTCAGGTCCTTGCGCAAAAGATCATCGAGGGTGAGTTTAAACATATCGCATACGACTTCCAGCACATCGATACGGGGTTCTGCCCTCTCCTCTTCATAAGCTCCCAGCAGGGAGCGTTTGATCCTGAGTTTCTGGGCAAATTCCTCCTGTGTCCAGCCGCGTAATTTGCGGAGATATTTCAGGTTCTGATTGGATATCGCCATAACAACTAATTTAATTAGTCGCAAAATACTAATTAATTTAGAATTTCCAAACCTTTCCCCCATCTTTTTGGATAAGCCACGAAAAACAGGGAATTTTGCAGTCTATGGCAGTTAAAAAAACCAATCCTTCGAAAAAATCTTCTGCTCCTCTCAAAAAACCTGCTGCAAGGGTAAAAAAAGAACCGCCGGTTATCCTGATCACCAATGATGATGGCGTTACGGCGCCGGGTATTATGAATCTGGTGGAAGCGGTGAAAGACATGGGCAAGATTGTAGTAGTGGCACCCGACAAACCCCAGTCGGGAATGGGTCATGCGATCACGATTGGTCAGCCCCTCCGCCTGCATAAGATTCATTCGATGGAAAATGTGGAAACCTGGAGTTGTACGGGTACACCAGTGGATTGTGTGAAGCTGGCGGTTGATAAGGTACTGCACCGCAAACCTGATCTTTGTCTGAGCGGGATTAATCATGGCGCCAATCACAGTATCAATGTGATTTACTCGGGAACCATGTCTGCCGCCGTGGAAGCAGCGATTGAGAGTATTCCATCTGCCGGTTTCTCCCTGCTCGATTACCGGCTTGATGCCGATTTTACCGGTGCCAGAAAATATGTACGGATCATCGTGGAGAAAATGTTGTCTTCGAAACTGGATAAGCACACGGTCCTGAATGTAAATATTCCTTCTGTTGCACCTGAATTAGTCAGGGGCTATAAAATCTGCCGGCAGGCCTATGCTAAATACGAAGAGGATTTCATCGAAAGAAATGATCCGCATGGCAGACATTATTACTGGTTAACCGGAGAATTTGTAAACTTTGACAAAGGAAAAGATACCGATGTATGGGCCCTTGCCAATAATTATGTAAGTGTGGTTCCTGTACAATTTGATCTGACGAATTACGTTTTAAAATCACAACTGGAGAAATCCTGGAAATAAGCCACTAAAAAACCGCTGCATGTTCCTCACCAAAAACAATCTCCGACTGGGTCTGATCCTTGGCCTGCTCGGTCCGTTGATTGGCCTGCTTGTTATTTACCGGGTCAGTTTTCCTTCTTTATCTTTCCGGGAATTCCTGGATTACTTCATGCATGATAATAAAGTGATCACGCATGTAGGCACCCTTTCGCTTTTGTCCAATGCCCTGCTCTTTGCTATCTATGTGCATTTTGACAAATCAGAAACTTTTAAAGGAATTTTTATCGTTACCCTGTTTTACGGCGTCAGTATCCTGCTGCTGAAATTATTCAACTGATCATCAACAACCCGGTATGAAATATTATATCATTGCCGGAGAAGCTTCCGGGGACCTGCATGGCAGTAACCTGATCAGGGAACTCATCCAAAAAGATGCGGCTGCACAAATCCGTTGCTGGGGAGGAGACAAAATGCAGGCAGCGGGTGCTGATCTGGTGAAACATTACCGAGACCTTGCATTTATGGGATTTGTGGAAGTGCTGATGAACCTGCGCACCATTTTCCGAAATCTGAAATTCTGTAAAGAAGATATTCTGGCCTATCAGCCCGATGCGATCATTCTGATTGACTATCCCGGTTTCAACTTACGTATTGCAAAATGGGCCAAAGAACAGGGCTTCAAAGTCATTTATTATATCTCCCCGCAGGTCTGGGCCTGGAAAGAAGGACGGGTAAAAATGATGAAGCAGTGTATTGATAAAATGCTGGTGATCCTTCCTTTTGAAAGAGAATATTACCGGAAAAAATGGGACTGGGAAGTGGAATATGTTGGGCATCCGCTGTTGGAGGAAATTGAAAGAAGGACCCGGAAAGATACCGGGGCTGAAAAAGAGATACAAGCGTTTTCAAAAAAACCTATTGTAGCTCTTTTACCCGGAAGCCGTAAACAGGAAATCAAAGTAAAACTGCCGGTGATGCTGGAAGTGAGTAAGGCCTTCCCCGAATATCAGTTTATAGTTGCCCGTGCGCCGGGAGTGGATGAATCATTTTATGCGACACTGGTGAAAGACTATACCAATGTAACTTATGTAACCAATCAAACTTATGATCTGCTGCAGCAATCAGAGGCTGCACTGGTCACATCAGGCACAGCTACTCTCGAAACAGCCTTATTCGGTGTACCCGAAGTGGTTTGTTATAAAGGATCCTGGCTGAGTTACCAGATTGGCAGGCGACTGGTGAAAGTAAAATATATTTCTTTGGTGAACCTGATCATGGACAAACTGGTGGTAAAAGAACTGATTCAGGATGAAATGACAGCACCCAAACTAACTGCTGCGCTGAAAGAAATTCTGCAGGATGAGCGGCAACGCCGGGAACTTGCCAATTCATACAGGCAACTCCGGGAAATGCTAATGTCGGGAGGAAATGCCTCGGACAGGCAGCGGCATCGATATGCCATTTTCTACAACAATAATTTGAGGGCAAGAATAATCAGACAAAGCAGGAAAAGCAGCAGGCTGATCCGGTTTATCCCATGCATATAACCAATCCATTTACTCTTTGGACGGTTGGGATCTTTTTTCTTCAGGTAGAGGTATTCCGCAATCTGGTTCCAGACACCCATAACAATTGTTTAATGCTTAAAATAACGGATTCCCAGGCAGGAATGTTCATTCAAAGTTCCATTATTTGATCAATAATGATTCAAACATTTGTTGCTGTTATGGGTACCCGAACGGTAGTGGTGGTTCCTTCACCCGGAGCACTGCTGATGCTATAATCCCCGTTCATCATCACGGCTCTTTCCCTGATACCCAGGATGCCCAGGGTTTTTTTGGTTGCAATTTCGTCCTGATTAAATCCCCTGCCATCATCCTTTACGAGCAAGAGGATCGACTGGTCCTTCAGATCCAGACTAACCTGTACCTGACTGGCACCGGCATGTCTGGCGACATTGGTCAATGATTCCTGAAAAATCCGGAACAAACCCGTTTTTATTTTTTCTTCCAGTTTCAGATCCTGGACACTGGCATTGAAATCTGTTTGTATGCCGGTACGTTTTGAAAAATCCTTACAATACCACTCTATAGCCGGCACTAAACCCACATCATCAAGCAGGCTGGGACGGAGAGAGGAGGAGATTTTTCTAACCGTACTGATCACTGCATTGGTAAAAGCGAGTATATCGGATTTGTCCTGTTCAAATTTTTCATTGACCACAAGGCCTTTCCCAAGTCTGGAAATATCCATTTTTAAAACGGTGAGTTGCTGACCGAGTTCATCATGTATTTCCCGGGAAATATTGACTCTTTCTTCTTCCCTGATATTTTCCAGGTAATTACTCAGTTGCCTGAATTCTTCCCGGGAGTTCAGTAATTCTCTTTCTATTACTTTTCGTGCCGTTATATCTCTGATAAAAGTCAGGAACCGGTCTTCACTGATTCGTGAAGCGGTTATTTCTACATCAATAACTGAAAAATCTTTCCGCCGGAGTCTCCTTTCAGTAGTCACTGTTTTTCCTTCTGCCAAGGCCTGAAACTGAAGGGGCAGGCGGTGAAGGTCCTCCCCGATAGTGAATTCAAAGATGGTCCGGTGCAGCAGGTTTTCTTCATCATATTGTGCCAGCTTGCATCCGGCCGGATTAACCACTATGATTTTGCCGGTGAAATCCACAATGAAAATAGCATCGGATGCTTTTTCCACCAGGGTCCTGTACTTGATTTCACTCTCCCGGAGTTTTCGTTCTGCCTCCGCTTTTTCAGAAGTATCATGTACGAGTACCAGTACACTGTTTTTTCCATAGTGTACATAACGGGCTTCGTAATCGGCTTTTACGCCCCCGATTTCCAACTGATACTGATGTGTGATCAGTGGTTTCCCTCCCCTTACAATCTGCAGGTTGCTGACGACTTCTTTGGCCAGATCCGGGGGCAACACGTCGTCCACCTGAAAGTTCAGAAACTTATCCGGTGGTAAAATGGTAACCAATCCCCCCGTATTAATAAAGTCAGTAAATCTGTTATTTTCATCTACAATAAAAATCGTATCCGGCAGGGCATTAATAATGGCCCGGTTTCTTTCCAGGCTTTCATCCAGTTCCTTAGTTCTTTGAGCAACCAGTTCTTCCAGGGCGGCCGGGCGTTTTAAAATAAGGGTGGTTATGATGGACCCCATCACTGCAATAATCAAGGAAAGGATCAGGGTGGAAAAGGACCTGCCCAGAGTTTGATCGGGACTAACCGGTGACACTGAAAGTTGCCACTCACCATCACTTACATTTACAGTTGCGCTGCGTGAACTTTTCGTTTGTCCTTTCACCGGCAGGAAAAATTCTTCCTGTCCGGTATCAGGATTCACCTTTGAGAGCTGATAAAAAAAACCATTTGCCCCGGAGGTATCAATCCCGGCAGCATTGAGTAATGTATTAAACCGGATTACAACTGCTGAAAATCCCCAGAAACCGGAAGAAGTAAAAACAGGTAACCGGCCCACTACTCCCAGTCCACCCTGTTTCAGATTAAACGGGCCTGCAAAATAGAGTTTACGGTTCCGGATGGCTTTGGTGGCTTCTTTATTTCTGGATGGATCGGTTAGTATATTATACCCGATCACGGACTCATTTCCTTCCCGTGGATAAACATATTCAATTGTGCCTCCCGGAACCAGTTGCAGGGCATCAATAAAACGGCTGATGGACATGATCTCAGCTGCAATGGAATCAATATTCTCCGGTATGCGGCCTTCTCTTAAACTCAGTGCCAGGGATAAAGTGGCGTGCTGGCTGTATGCCAGTGATCCCTGTAACCGGCTTCGGGCTGACTCAACAGTACTTATAGCCAGTCTTTCTTCTTGGTTCTTCCAAAGCATATAACGTTGATAGGTCAGCATAGCCCCGATAGTGATAAGAACAGCAAATACCATAAATCCTGAAACAATCGGGTGAAGAATAAACCAGTTGATGAGGCCTGATTTTTTTGAAGACATAGCAGAATGTAATATGAAACAAAAATTACGACTTCATTAAAGTTATATTTTTATTTTTTAAATATCATTGAGAAAGGTCAGCGTATGGATTGCTTTATTCCTGTTCAAATGGTCGGAGTATAAGCTAGCTGCTAAGGGTTATTATGTAGCTTCATTTCTACAAAAAATAGCTGGCAGCATTCATTTTTTAACCCGGAGCTATGAGAAAATTATTCGACAAAGAAGAGATGATATAATCGCACAGTAAAAAAATGCAGAAAACGATTTTGCGGATGTCAAGTTTTGTGAGGAGGATTGATGCTACACGCAAATTTGGAAACCTTGGCTATTGCCGAGGCGGTTGGAAATGAAATAGCCGCCTTCGCTAAAGCTATGGCGGCTGAAATGTGAGAGCCGCCTTCGCCAAGGCTATGGCGGCTGAGAGTGGAGGTTACCGGAGTCGAACCGGTGACCTTTTGCATGCCATGCAAACGCTCTAGCCAGCTGAGCTAAACCCCCTTCTTCGGGCTGCAAATATAGCCGCCAGCTACATGTGTTCCAAAAATTAAAACAGGTAAAACAACCCCGGAATCAAACCATTGCCCGGACTTTATTCCGGATGGGTTTTGAGGAGTCGCGGACAATCAATTCTGTAGTAAGCACCCTGGTTTCGAATTCCGTAACCGGTCTTTTACTTTCAATTAACTGCAATAATAAATCTGTGGCCACTTCTCCCATTTCAAATGCAGGTTGCCTGATCACGGAAAGCGGGGGATCGAGCAGTTCAGTCAGGTCAGTATTTGAAAACCCAACGAGGGCCATATCATCAGGCACTTTAAGGCCATTTGCTTTCAGTATCCGAAGGCAGCCTGTCGTTAGTTTATCTGCAGCCGCCAGAATAGCATCGGGTTTATTTTTAAGCGCCAGCAAATCTTTCATGGCTGTTTCCACTTCATCCAGTAACATGCCGCCATGCACACAATGACGGATCATTTCTTCTTTTACCTCCAGCCCGTTATCCTGTAATGCGGCTTTATACCCAGCGAGCCGGTCCCGCGCAATGGACAAAACCGGTGCATTGGAAAGCGTTGCAATATTCCGGTACCCGTTCCGGATCAGGTGTACCGTGGCATCATAGGCCCCCTTGTAATTATCCACGATTACTTTATGAGTCTCCACATTATCAACAATCCGGTCGAAAAATACAATGGGCATTCCTTTTTGACTGAGTTCCTTGAAATACGAGAAATCCTTTGTTTCGGCAGAAACGGAAATGATCAAACCGTCAATGGAACGGGAAGTCAGGTATTGCAGGTTCAGCATCTCCCTTTCAAATGATTCCCGGCTTTGTCCGATAATCACATTATAACCCCTGTTATAGGCAATAGATTCAGCACCATTGATGACCTGAGAAAAATAACTGTTGGCTATTTCGCAAACGATCATTCCGATCGACCGGCTTCTTCGCTCTTTCAGACTGAGTGCAATGGGATTCGGGTGATAATTGATCTTTTGGGCATAATCCAGGACCAGCTTTTTGGTTTCCTGACTGATCTCATAACTATCCCTCAAAGCCCTTGAAACTGTGGAGGTTGAAAGCCCTAAAGCCCTGGCTATATCCTTTATGGTGACTGCTTCGAATTTCATGTTTAAGAATGCCCCGGAGGCACTGGTTAAAGTTACTCATTTAGAGTCTTTCCCCCTCATTTAAGCTGCATATCCGGGATGGGTTTATATATAAAATTTGATAATATAACCCTCCTGTACTATTCTGAAACTGCGCTCCTGAAACAAATCGGATATTCTTCATTACTCTTTGGATTACAGTAAGTTCTGCTGATAACGATGCCGGGAACGATTGCGTAAAAAAATAGATTTAAGTCGGCTTATTCCCGCCAAGTTCTATGTAGACTTGTTATGGCAAAGAAAGAAAACTGACTACCTAAAAGCTTTCTTTCCTGCCAAAGTTGACTGCTTGCGAATTAAAACGATTGCCTCGCTCTCCACAAAAGGATCCCCTTTCTGGATCCGGCATCCAATCATTTTACTCCATTCAGTCATTGACCGGCTGATCATTCAGGCAAGTGTTGATTACTGCAGAATTATTACAGGAAAGGCTTAATGACCATCCGGTATACCGGTTCTTTTTATTGGCAGTTTAGCTGACAGATAAATTTTCATCCTCGTTATCCTTAAAACAAATGCAACATGATCAGAATGCTTAAATCCGCGGGGCTATGCCTATTGCTGCTATTGGCAATGGCTCCAGCCAATTATCTTGCGGCACAGGGAAGAGAGATTACCGGAACAGTAACTTCTTCTGACACCAAACTGGGACTGCCCGGTGTAACTGTTACCGTAAAAGGAACCAAGATTTCAACCACCACTGATGCGCAGGGCAATTACAAACTGAAGGTGGATGGGAAAGCCACCGCACTGGTCTTCACCAGTGCCTCCTACACCGCCTATGAAGCAGCCATTAACAACCGTGCGGTGATTGATGTGGATTTGATTGCTGAAATAAGGGCTATGGAAGATGTAGTGGTTGTTGGTTATACCACCATCAAAAGAAAAGACCTCACCGGTTCTGTCTCTTCAGTCAATTCCAAACAATTAAAAGACTTCCCCCTGTCATCTGCAGCAGAAGCCCTGCAGGGTAAACTGGCCGGTGTGCAACTGACTTCTACTGAAGGTGCACCCGGAGCGGATATCATTGTAAGGGTAAGGGGAGGCGGTTCAATTACCCAGGACAATTCCCCGCTTTATATTGTGGATGGTGTTCAGGTTGAAAATGCACTCTCTGTGATTTCTCCCCAGGACATTGCTACTGTGGATGTATTGAAAGATGCTTCCACCACGGCTATTTACGGTGCCCGTGGCGCCAATGGTGTGGTGATCATCACCACCAAGGGAGGCCGCAATGGCAAGACACAGGTAAACTATAACGGATCTTATGGATTTCGGGAATTATCAAAATTCCAGGATGTCATGGATCCCTACAATTTTGTTCGCTGGCAGTATGAACGCAGCCGCGGAAGCGCTACCGACAGTGCCAGTTTTGCACAGACCTATGGAACCACATGGGACACCCTGAATGTGTACCGGGAATATCCCATGATTAACTGGCAGAAAGAAGTATTCGGCAGAAAAGCCATGTTCCAGCAACATAATGTTTCCCTGAACGGCGGTAATGCCACGACTACTTTTAACCTGAGTCTTACTGCTAATAAAGAAGAAGGGGTTCAACTGGAATCAGGCTTCGACAGGAAACTGGTCAACTTTAAGATTGACCATAAAGCCAGTGAAAAATTAAGAGTAGGTTTCACTGCCCGTTATTTGGATCAGGAAATTCAGGGTATTGGTACCACCAACAGTGGTACCCGTTCCACCAACAGAATGCGGCATGCCATCAATTACCGACCTTTTGAATTACCACGTCCCGGTTTTGGAATCGACGATTTTGACGAAGCTTATTTCCTTGCTTCTTCAGGTGCCACCAATCCGGTTATCCTGACGGAAGCGGAATACCGCAAACAAAACACAAGGGCACTCTATTTGACGGCCTATGCCGGTTATAATCTTTTCAAAAATGTAACCCTCCGTTCTACATTCGGATTTGACAATGCGGCTGTTGAAACCAATCTGTTTTACAGTAAAATCACCGGTACGGCCCGCAACTTTGCTTCTTTACCGGTAGCCTCCATTGGTCAGCAAAAGAATCATACACTCAGTAATTCCAACACCATCCAATGGGCGGTTAACAATTACAGAAAGCACCATGATATCACCGTGCTTTTCGGACAGGAAGTGGTTGACCAGCGTTCCAAACAGAATAACCTGGAAACACGCTATTTTCCTTCAGATATCACACCGGAGAAAGCACTCGCCAATATGCAACTGGGCTCAGCTCCTACCGGTACCACTAACCCACCATCTGTTGTGACCTCTTTTGTTGAACCGGCGGCTAAACTGGCTTCTTTCTTTGGAAGGGTTAGTTATGCCTATGATGATAAATACCTTTTCAATTTCAATCTGCGTTCTGATCGTTCCTCCAAGTTCAGAACCGAAAATGCCTCAGAACTTTTCCCTTCCGGATCTCTGGCCTGGCGTTTCTCCCGTGAAAAATTCATGGAGAATGTAAACTGGGTCAGTGATGCGAAACTTCGTTTTGGATATGGTTCCGTAGGTAATAACCGTATCGGCAACCTGCTGTATGAGCAACTGTATGGCGTTACCGGTCAGTATGCATTCAACCACTCTATCGTTCCCGGCTTTGCACCTTCTGCGCTCGCAAATCCGAACCTGATCTGGGAAAAGAATGTGACCCGCAACTTTGGAATCGACCTCTCACTGTTTAAAAACAAAGTACAGCTGAACATCGACATTTATAAGAATTCAGCAAAGAATCTGTTGCTGGCCGTGGCCATCCCCCCTACAACAGGTTATACTTCCCAGTTACAAAATATCGGTGCCACTTCCAACAGGGGTATCGAAATACAACTGGGTGCTACTCCTGTTAACACCAAGAACTTCAGCTGGAATTCCAATTTCAATATTTCCTTCAATAAAAACCGTGTGGAAAGCCTGGGCGGCCCTCAGTCGCAAACCCGGAACTCCGGATGGCAGGGTTCTGACGGAGTTGACGACTATTTAGTGGAAGTTGGTAAACCTATCGGACTGATGTATGGATTTGTAACCGATGGTTTTTATAAAGTTGAGGACTTCAACTACAACAGCGGTACAGGTGCCTATACTTTGAAAACAGGTATTGCAGCCAATGCTGTTTATGGTGCTCCTCAACCCGGTATGCTGAAATGGAGAGATCTCAATGGCGACGGTGTGATCACTCCTGATGGCGATCGTCAGGTGATTGGTAATGCCAATCCTGATTTTATCGGTGGCTGGACCAACCAGATTGCCTATAAAAACTTTGACCTGTCTGTGTTTGTGAATTTTGTAGTGGGGAATGATATCTACAATGCCAATAAGCTGGAATGGACTGATGGCGCTTTCTCCAACCTGAATATGCTGGGGATCATGAATCAGCGTTTTACCAATATCAATGACCAGGGTATCCGGGTTACCGATCCCACTGAACTGGCCAAACTCAATGCCAATGCAACGATCTGGTCTCCGGTAAGAGTACAACGCTGGTGGCTGCATTCCTGGGCTATTGAAGACGGATCATACCTTCGGTTCAACAATATCACTTTGGGATACACCCTTCCTAAAAGAGTGCTGGACAAAGTGAAGATCACCAATTTCAGGATTTACGGCACCGTGAATAACCTGGCTACTATCTCTGATTATACCGGGTATGATCCCGATGTAACGGCCAGAAGAAGTGACCCGCTCACACCGGGTGTTGACTTTGCCGCTTATCCAAGGTCCCGCACCTGGCTGATTGGTGTAAATGTTACTTTTTAATTTAAAAAACGATTCGGTATGAAAAATAAAATGATTCAATCCATCGCAGCCGCCACCATCCTGGCCACGGTCATCACGGCTGCCGGTTGTAAAAAGTATACAGAAGTGGACGCTGTATCGCAATACAGCGTTCCACAGGCATTTTCCGATGTCTCCAATGCACTCACTGCAGTAGTGGGTGTGTATGACGAGTTGCAGGGTGATAATGGCTACGGTATCCGTATCAGTATGTATTATCCCTATGACACTGATGAAGGAATCGCCAGCGGAGGTATCGACAATGGCCGCCGTGGCATTGGCCGTTATCAGCTCTTACTCACCAATGCTGAATTCTCCAACCCTTTCAGGAAATTATACCGCGGATTGGAAAAAGCCAATCTTTGTATTGAACAGATACCGCTGATGACTCAATACAGCAGTGGTTCTGCCAGCGACCAGGCTATTCTGAAAAGACTGCATGGCGAAGCATTGGTATTACGTGCACAATATCTCTTTCAGCTGATGCTGAACTGGGGTGATGTACCGGCCCCGATGGTACCCGCTTATAAACAAACAGATCTTTTTATTCCTAAGTCTGACAGGGATTCTGTTTATGATAAACTACTGACAGATTTACAAACAGCCAAAGGATTACTACCCTGGAGAACCGATGCCGGAGCCAGAAGTGAAAGAATCACCAAGGGTGTAGCCATGGCATTACGTGCCAGATTGGCCCTTCACCGAGGCGGGTATTCACTTCGCAGCAATGGACAGATGGAAAGAAGGAGTGATTATCTCACTTACTACAACATCGCCAAACAGGAATGCGAGGAAATGATGGCACGCAGGGATCAACATACCCTGAATCCAAATTATGAAACGATCTGGCGCAATGTAACCTCCTTTGTCTATGACCCACAGGGAGAAATCATTTGGGAAGTTGGAGCAGGTGGAGGAAACAGCAACAGCGACAGCCGGATGGGCAATTATGATGGCCCTAACCTGAACAATGCCTCCCGCTATGGCGCTGGTGGAGGTGGTATCGTGATGCTGCCAAACTATTTCTATGCTTTTGACTCTGTGGATACCCGGCGTGATGTTACCCTGACTCATTACCAGGTCACCAATGCCACCAATATCAAAAGTCAACGCAGATTGGGAGAGCTGAATACCGGTAAATACCGTCGCGACTGGCGTGTGCCCCTGCTCCCTGGTACTGTGCTGAATGTTGGGTACAACTGGTCACTGATCCGTTTCTCGGATGTTTTATTGATGTATGCAGAAGCAGTTAATGAAATCAATAACGGTCCAACCGCACAGGCTATCTCCGCATTTGAAGAAGTAAGAAGAAGAGCTTTCCGTGGCAATACCGGTCTGATCGGTGTTACACCAACCGATAAAGCCGGATTTTTTAACGCTATTGTGAATGAGCGATTCCTCGAATTCGGTCATGAAGGCATCCGCAAATATGACCTGATCCGCTGGAACCTGCTGGCAGCTAAAATTGCAGACGCCAGGGCAAAGATTCAACAGATCCGAGACCGGACCGGTGCTTTTGCCAATGTACCACAGTACATCTATTACAAAAACGTGGGTGAAGAAATTGTTTTCTACTCAGCAGCTGATAGCGTGGGAGGTGCCAAACCTTTCTGGAGACCAACCCAGGTTCCCCCCACCGGAACAACTGGTACCACACAGGTACCAGCAGCTAAATGGGTTAGGATTGACTGGGCACAAAATCTGACAGCTAATGTCATTGACGTGGATGGTACCGGAAACAAACCACTGTGGCAGGCACTGGCATTCTATTTTGTATCGGGCAAGAGCGAACTCTTCCCCTTTGATGCCGCCACCATTTCATCCTACCAGGGCAAACTGAAACAGAATCCCGGGTACTGATTCGCACATTGGGTTAATTTATAAATTAAAGGCTGCATCCCTGTTAAAAGGATGCAGCCTTCATTTCTTTATCACGTCAATATATATATGAAAAAAGCGATCCATACAGTAGCGCTGGTCATAGGACTTCAACTCAGTGCCTGCGCACAGCCGCTTCAGCCCATAGCAGCTGAAAATATACCTGTCGCATTTCCCGGTGCGGAGGGTTTTGGTAAATATACCTCTGGAGGCAGGGGCGGAAAAGTATTGATCGTATCTAACCTGAACGATGATGGCGAGGGCAGTTTCCGAAAAGCCGTTAACAGCAAAGGACCCCGTATCATTGTATTTACAGTCTCCGGCACCATCCGTTTATTATCCCCGCTTTCTATCAAAGGCGATATCACCATTGCAGGACAGACCGCTCCCGGCGATGGTATCTGTATCGCTGATCATCCTGTGAGCCTGGGTGGTGATAATATGATTATCCGCTATCTCCGCTTCCGGCTGGGTGACCGGTACCAGAACAAAGGAATGGTAGATGGCAGCGGACATGATGATGCTTTTGGTGGCAACCGCCGGAAAAATATCATTATAGATCACTGCAGTGTAAGCTGGAGTACTGATGAATGTTTCTCCATCTATGGAGGTGACAGTACCACATTACAATGGAATATCATTTCCGAACCATTGAATTACTCCTATCATTTTGAAGAAGGCGATAAAGACTGGGAACATCATGGATTCGGAGGTATCTGGGGCGGCATGCACTTAAGCGCACATCATAATCTTTTTGCTCATTGCAATAACAGGAATCCCCGTTTCAACGGCACCCGGCTGGGAGCTACTAAGGAATTTGCCGATTTCAGGAATAATGTGATTTATAACTGGGGTGGCAATAATGTATATGGCGGGGAAGACGGCAACTATAATATCATCAATAATTATTACAAATACGGTCCGTCCACTAATAAAAATGTGCGCTACCGGATTGTCAATCCCTCCAAAAATGAAACACTTCCTTTTGGAAAATGGTTTGTGGATGGCAATGTAGTGGATGAAGCGCGCGATGTTTCTAAAAACAACTGGCTGGGAATTGACATGGGAAATGGTGGTACTGAAGCAGACAAAAAAACAGCCGTGATGGAAAAAGCTTTTCCAACAGAACCGATGTATACACAGGATGCCGCGGCAGCATTTACTGCTGTGCTGGAAAAAGCTGGTGCCAGTTTTCGAAGAGATACTTTGGATCAGCGGATCATCAACGATGTAAAAAACAGAACCGGCAGGCTGATTGATGTACAGGGCGGCTTCCCGCATGGAACTGCTTTTGAACAAACCATCAATGCATGGCCAACACTGAATAGTTTACCTCCAGCTGCCGACCGGGATCAGGACGGCATGCCCGATGAGTGGGAAACCAAAAACGGACTAAACCCGGCCGATCCGGCTGATGCCAGTCAGGTGAAGCTGGCCAAAATTTATACAAATATTGAAGTGTATATAAACAGTCTTACTAAATGAAAAAATTAATTCTTCCGTCAATTATTCTTTTATCGGCAATTGCCTTTCCCGAAAAAAAGAAAATAACGATCTGGCTTTGCGGCGACAGCACCATGAGTATCAAAGAAACTAAAGCCTTCCCTGAAACAGGCTGGGGAATGCCCTTTGTGTATTTTTGGGACAGCAGTGTAACCGTGATCAATAAAGCAAAGAATGGAAGAAGTACCAGTTCATTCCGCAATGAAGGATTATGGAAACAAGTAATGGATGGCGCGCAGGAAGGGGATTATATTTTTATTCAGTTTGGGCACAATGACGAAGTGCCTACCAAAAAAACATACACCACGGAATCCGAATTCCGCAATAACCTGAAACAGTATATAGCAGAAACCCGTGCAAAAAAAGCCAACCCGGTATTATTGACCCCAATGGCAAGACGCAAATTCAATTCTGCCGGACAGATCGAAGGCACGCATGATGTATATGCACAAATTATCAGGGAGGTGGCCAAAGAAGAAAACACTCCGCTTTTTGATATGGATAAAAAAACGCAGGCACTCTGCCAGCAATATGGCCTGGAGCCATCCCGTTTATTATTTCTGCAATTAAAACCAGGTGAACATCCGAATTATCCCGAAGGGAAAGAAGACAATACCCACTTCTCCGAATTGGGTGCCCGTCTCCTGGCACAAATGGTTTTACAGGAAATCAGGGAACAGATTCCCGAACTGAGTCAAAGAATTTATATCCCCGTAAAGAAATAATCATGAAACGGATAACAGGTATACTGATTCTTTTTGTCCTGTCTTTATCGGCTGCGGCACAAACATCCAACCCGCAACAATACAAATATGTATTTACGGTAGCCAAAGACGGTACCGGCGAATATAATTCCATACAGGATGCCATTGATGTCATGCGGGTTTATCCGCTCGCACCGATCACTCTTTATATTAAGAATGGTGTGTACAATGAAAAAATAGAATTACCAGCCAACAATACCGATGTTACATTTATCGGAGAGAATGTGGACAGTACGATTATCAGCTGGAATGATTATTCCGGCAAAGGGAAGCATACCACATTTACTTCTTATACGGCTAAAATTTCAGGAAATCGTTTCCGGGCAGAGAATATCAGTTTTTCAAATACGGCGGGGCCGGTTGGGCGAGCACTGGCGCTTTATGTAGATGCCGATAAAGCTGTATTCCGCAATTGTAAATTTCTGGGGAACCAGGACACTATTTTCACCAGCGGTGAACAAGCTAATCAGTTATTTGACCATTGTTATATTGAAGGCACCACCGATTTTATTTTTGGACCGGCCACAGCCGTGTTTCAGCATTGCAGGATCAGGGCCAAAAGCAATTCGTTTATCACAGCTGCCAGTACCAGTCCGGGTAAAAACTATGGTTATGTTTTTACAGACTGTATCATTACCGCAGATTCGGCGGTGAATAAATTACACCTGGGCCGTCCCTGGCGTGCACATGCTAAAACGGTATTCATCCGTTGCACGCTTCCGGCCGCTATAACTGCAGCCGGCTGGGATAATTGGGGGAATCCGGAGAATGAAAAAACAGTCTTCTATGCTGAATACCGGAACAAAGGAGAAGGAGCCGCAGGGAAAAGAGTGAGCTGGGCCAAACAACTGACTGATCAACAAATACTGCAATACTCACTGGCTGCGATTTTCACCAATGATAAAACAATCGGGAAAGGGCCATATTGGTATACAGACAGCAGCATTCGCTCATTCAATTATCAGGCATTTATTTCCAAAAAACCGGAGATCATTGCATTGTATAATAAAGTGCCCAATAACAAAGAAGTGGCTGACCGCGAAAATTCCCTGACCCGCGATAATGTAACCCGCATTTCCAAAATCAGCCGCCCGACCCTTACGGTATATAAACCGCAAAAGCCAAATGGAAAGGCGGTAATCATTTGTCCGGGTGGAGGCTACAGTATTCTTGCTTTCGACAAAGAAGGTACAAGGGTTGCGGAAGAAATGAATCGCTGGGGGATCACCGCCTTTGTATTAAAAAACAGATTACCGGATGATTCTATCAATATTGACAAAAGCCTGGCCCCGCTGCAGGATGCGCAACAGGCGATCCGGATGATCCGTCAACAGGCCAAAAATTTCAGTATCAATCCCCAACAAATCGGAATCATGGGATTTTCGGCCGGTGGTCATCTGGCATCTACTGCTGCCACTCATTTTAATTTTAAGGCTGATGCCGGCAATACAGACACTACCTCTGTTCGACCCGATTTTGCCATCCTGATTTACCCGGTGATTAGTTTTGACAGCAGCATTACGCATAAAGGATCCAGGAATAACCTGGTGGGCACACAACCTTCCAAAGAGAAAGAACTATTCTTTTCTAATGATACACAGGTTACTCCTTCTACCCCGCCTTCTTTTCTGGTACATGCCAGTGACGATGGCGCTGTTCCGGTAGAGAACAGTATCCGTTATTACCAGTCCTGTGTGAAAAATAAAGTCCCGGTGGAAATGCATCTCTATCCAAAAGGTGGTCATGGTTTTGGCATGAATAATAAAACCACTGATGATAACTGGCTGGAAAGATTACGTAACTGGTTGCAGAAACTTTGACAATTGAAATCAGGAAATAAAACTAGAATCAGTAAGTTGTGTCAATGAAACCTATCAATACGGCATTATGTTCTTTTGGAATGAGCGGCTGGGTATTCCATGCCCCGTTTATTAAAACCCATACCGGATTTAATCTGTACGGTGTGTGGGAAAGAACCAAGAACCTGGCTGAAGAAAAATACCCCGGTATTAAAACATTCCGCAGTCTGGAAGCTATGCTGGCAGATGAGTCCATTGAGTTGGTCGTCATCAATACACCCAGCGTGACCCATTTCGATTTTGCCCGGCAGGCATTGGAAGCCGGCAAACATATCATAGTGGAAAAACCATTTACTGCCACGGTAGCTGAAGCAGAAGAACTCATTGCATTGGCAGCGAAAAAAAATCTGGCTTTATCTGTTTACCAGAACCGGCGCTATGACAGTGATTTCCGCACGGTGAAAAAAATACTTGACGAAGGATGGCTGGGCCCGATCGTGGAAGCAGAAATCCATTATGATCGCTTTGTTCCCGAGCTCAGTTATAAACAGCATAAAGAAACACCTACCCCTGCCGTGGGTGCATTATATGATTTGGGCAGTCATTTGATTGATCAGGTATTGCAGTTATTCGGAATGCCCATTGCGGTTTTTGCAGATATCGCTATCAACCGGCCTGGCTCAAGGGTCAGCGATTATTTTGATCTGAAACTATTTTATCCGGAGCACCGGGTGATTCTTAAATCGAGTTACTATGTAAGAGAAGCTATGCCCGGCTATCAGCTACATGGCAAACTGGGTTCTTTTATCAAACATAAAACAGATGTACAGGAGCTGGATCTGCTGGCCGGGAAAATTCCGGGTGGCGCTGATTGGGGCAAAGAACCGGAAAACCAGCAAGGTTTACTGCACACTGAAAAAACGGAACGATCATCCGGGAGCATATCGCATCCCTCAAGGGTGATTACTCAATTTATTACGAAGGCATCTATCAGGCCCTGCGTCATCATGCCGCATTACCTGTAACCGGTGAAGAAGGAAAGAGAGTGATCCAGGTAATTGAAGCCGCCAATAAAAGCAACAGAGAACGAAAAGTAATTGAATTATGAAACTGATCGCAGCGATCTTGCTAGTCATCCCATTTATCTCAACCGCACAAACCGATCTCTCTAAGGTTTGGGTGGCTGATAATGGAAACGGTACTTACAAAAACCCTGTGATCAATGCAGATTACAGTGATCCGGATGCCATTAGGGTCGGCGATGATTTCTATATGATTTCCTCCAGTTTTACCCAGATTCCCGGTTTACCGATTCTGCATTCAAAAGACCTGGTGAACTGGAAACTGATCGGTCATGCATTGCATCAACAACCGCCCTATGATGTTTACGATAAAGTACAGCATGGTGCCGGTGTATGGGCTCCTTCCATCCGATATCATAACAATGAATTTTATATTTATTATCCCGATCCGGATGTTGGCATCTACCTGATCAAATCAAAACAAATTACCGGCCCCTGGTCAGAACCTTTACTGGTGGAAGCCGGAAAAGGACTGATTGATCCCTGTCCGCTGTGGGATGATAATGGAAAAACCTATCTCGCCCATGCTTATGCCGGCAGCAGGGCTGGTTTCAAATCCATCCTGGTGATCAAAGAAATGAATGCGGCAGGTAACCGTGTCATCGGACATCCGGTGATGGTCTTTGATGGCCATGATGCTGATCCTACCGTAGAAGGACCAAAACTTTATAAACGCAATGGCTACTATTACATTTTTGCACCGGCAGGGGGTGTAAGTACCGGCTGGCAACTGGTATTAAGAAGCAAACAGATTTATGGCCCATATGAAAAAAAACTCGTGATGGACCAGGGAACTAGTTCGGTGAACGGTCCTCATCAGGGAGCCTGGGTCAATACCACAAGCGGGGAAGACTGGTTTCTTCATTTTCAGGATAAAGAGGCTTATGGCCGGGTCGTGCATTTACAACCCATGAAATGGGTGAATAACTGGCCGGTGATTGGAGCAGACAAGAACAATGATGGCAAGGGTGAGCCGGTGATGACATATAAAAAACCAAATCCGGGCAGAAAATACCCGGTGTCCACAGTGCAGGACAGTGATGAATTCAATGCGCCTACATTTGGATTGCAATGGCAATGGCAGGCCAACCCTAAAGAGGGCTGGGCATTCCCAACAGCAGATGGCAGTTTACGAATGTTTTCTGTGTGGCAGACAGATTCGCTGCAGGGGCTTTGGATGCAGCCAGCCATACTGGGTCAAAAAATACCGGCCGATGAATTTAAGCTGACAGTGAAAGTCAGCTTCCATCCGAAATTCAGAAATGAAAAATTCGGACTGCTGCTGTTGGGCGCCGACTATGCTTATATCGCAGTGGAAAAAAGGGAAGAAGGTTTATTTCTGGTTTGCCGTGAAAATACCGGGGCCGATAAGAAAGGAACAGAGAAAGAAAGGGCGGTGTTTCCTGTAAAAGGAAATTCATTTATACTGGAATTGACAATGACGGAAGGTGGTAATTATCATTTCGGGTTTATAGATAAAGAAGGAATCAGTACCAGTGTAGTCAGGGAATTCAAGGCCAAGCCTGGAAGATGGGTGGGTGCGAGGATTGGTTTATTCTGCCTGCGAAATAATAACACCAATGATGCAGGCTATGCCGATGTGGATTGGGTGAGGTTTGAAAAAATGGATTGAGAGGCGGGTATTGCGTATTAGATATTGGGTAGTTGATATTGAGTTTGCCTGACTACTTAGCGGGTTTTAAAAAAAACAGATATTTTTTAAAATAAATTGCAAGTGCGCTGCTACGATTCGCGGCTCTTGCCATAAAATAAGCCATATGGAAAGAAGAACATTTGTTAAGTACTCAGCTGCCGCTGGTGCGGCCATGATGCTTCCTACTCTGGAAAGCATTGCCCGTTCCGGTGCAAAAATAAGAGTAGTACAGGCAGGTACCGGACATCGTGGTACCGGTTTCTGGGGCAAAGACCTGGTTAAAAATTTCGGTGATATTCTGGACTACCTGGGTGTGTATGATATCAATCCCGGGCGAGCCGAATATGCCAAAAATCTGTATGGCGGCAATTGCAGACAATACCAGGATTTTGATAAAATGGTGGATGAAAACAAACCTGACTATGTCATTGTGACCACGGTCGACTCCACGCATGACGAATATATCATCCGGGCCTTACAGAAAGGTTGTAATGTGATTACTGAAAAACCACTGACCACCGATGAAACCAAACTGAAAAATATACTGGAAGCAGAAAAGGCTTCCGGTAAAAAAGTAACAGTTGCATTCAACTACCGGCACAGCAATCACAATATGCGGTTGAAAGATGTTTTGACATCCGGACGTGCGGGTAAAATAACTTCTGTCGATTTTCACTGGTACCTGAATGTGTACCATGGAGCGGATTATTTCAGACGCTGGCACAGTATCATGAACCGCAGTGGTTCTTTATGGGTACACAAAGCCACCCACCATTTTGACCTGCTCAACTGGTGGCTGAACAGTGAACCGGTGGAAGTAAATGCTTACGGTACATTGGAGCATTATGGAAAAAATAATTCCTTCCGCGGTACCAGCTGCCGGGGATGTGAACATAAACCCAATTGTAAGTTTTACTGGGATATCAACCGGGACAAAAGGCTGACCGATCTTTATGTCAATAATGAAAAGCACGACGGTTACCTGCGGGATGGTTGTGTATGGCGCAATGAAATTGATATCTATGATAAAATGAGTGCCCAGATCATCTATGCCAACGGCGTCACCGCCAATTACTCCCTTACTACTTATTCCCCTTATGAAGGATGGCATATTGCTTTCAATGGCATGAAGGGAAGAGTAGAAAGCTGGGAAGACATCCCCTATCTTGAAAAAGCAGCTACAGACCAGGAAGGCCGTCATGCGACAGAAATGAGTAATGATAACAAGGCAAAAGCCAATGATTTCAGGCAAATCATGGTCATGGATAATTTTTCGAAAGACTATGAAATGATCAATATTCCCAAAGTGGCCGGAGGGCATGGCGGAGGTGACCAGGAAATGCAACGCCGGATTTTCCGCGATAAACAGGACAATCCTTATAATATCATGGCCGGAACCCGTGATGGTGCCATGAGCACCCTGATCGGGATTGCTGCCAGAAAAAGTATCCAGTTAAAAAGACCGGTTAAAATTTCAGAACTCACTGACCTGGTACCAATGGCAAACAGATTTTAACATCAATTAATCAACATGAAGCATCTTGTAATCGTCCTTTTTACGCTGACCGTTTTTATCAGGGTTCAGGGACAATCAAAGGCGGAATCACAGGTGGCCAGTGCAACAACGGCGCTTACAAAAGCCATGGTGGATGGAGACAGGGCGACCCTGGAAAAGCTGGCTGCTGATCAGCTGGGTTATGGTCATAGCGGTGGTCATATTGATGATAAAAAAGAATTTGTAGAGAAGATCGCCAGTGGAAATTCTGATTTTCTTTCCATTGACCTGACAGAACAAACCATCACGATCAGTGGCAAAACAGCCATTGTAAGGCATATCCTGACGGCCAAAACCCACGATAAAGGCAAAGCCCCGGCTGATGTTCATCTCCGGGTCATCCTTGTTTGGCAAAAACAGGGAGGGCAATGGAAATTGCTGGCCAGGCAGGCGGTAAAAATCACCTGATTGAGAGGAAACCGTTCCCGGTAACGTTTGCGTAAATAAACAACTGCAATCGGCTGATTAACAGCGGATATTGGTTTAGACTTGTAAGAGAAATCTTACAATAAATTGTTTGCCTGATGAAGAAATTTTCCTTGGTGGGAATGATTTGCATTTGCAGCAGTCTCGCATACGCCCAAAACTGGAAGTTACCAGTTGTAAACAGTCCCAAATTCAAAAAAGACACCCTGAACATTAAAAAATCAGGGGCTATTGCAGACGGGTATTTTCTGAATACAATTCCGATCAATTCAGCCATTGAATCACTCAGCAAAAAAGGCGGTGGTGTGGTGCTGGTGCCATCAGGTCTCTGGCTCACTGGTCCGATTGTATTGAAGAGCAATATCAACCTGCATATTGCCAATGGTGCCACACTCCTGTTTACAGATGACAAATCGCAATATCCGCTTGTGGAAGGAAACTGGGAAGGACTGCCACAGATGAGTAACCAGTTGCCCAGTTCAGCCACCGGTGTAACTAATATTGCCATTACCGGCCAGGGTATCATTGATGGAAATGGAGATGGTTGGCGCTCTGTAAAAAGTGAGAAACTGACCGCCAGTCAGTGGAAAAAACTGGTTTCCAGCGGCGGAGTCACCAGTGAAGACAAAAAAACATGGTATCCCTCCGAAGCTTTTATGAAGGCCAGCAAAGGACCGGCTAATCCCGGACAGATTTTACCGGGCCGTGATGCTGCTTATTATGCTTCTATCAAAGATTTCCTCCGGCCCAATATGCTTGTGATCACGCAATGTAAAAACATCCTGCTGGAAGGAGTTACATTTCAGAATTCACCGGCCTGGTGTCTTCATCCATTGATGAGTGAGCACCTGACTGTGAGAAATATTTTTGTCAAAAATCCCTGGTATGCACAGAACGGTGATGGCATTGATGTGGAAAGCTGCAAAAATGTATTGATCGAAAATTCCGTCTTTGATGTCGGCGATGATGCCCTTTGTATGAAGAGTGGTCGCGATGAAGCCGGTAGAAAAAGAGGAATGCCCACTGAAAATGTGATCATCCGAGGCTGTACCGTATATTCTTCTCATGGCGGTTTTGTGATTGGCAGTGAAATGAGTGGGGGTGCCAGAAATATTTATGTGAGCAATTGTACTTTCATCGGTGCTGATATCGGACTTCGTTTCAAAACCACCCGTGGACGTGGTGGCATCGTGGAAAATATCTTTATAAAAGATATCTATATGAAAGATATCCCGGCTGAAGCCATTCTGTTTGATATGTATTATATGGCCAAGGATCCGGTGGCACTGGCCGGCGAGAAAAGAGAATTACCAAAGGTGGAAATGAAACCGGTGGATGAAACGACTCCCCAGTTCCGCAATTTTCATATCAGTAATGTATATTGTAATGGTGCTGAAAAAGGAATCTTTGTAAGAGGCATCCCCGAAATGCATGTAAAAGATATTGTTCTGGAGAATATGGTGCTGCAGGCTGACAAAGGAATTGATATCCAGGAAGCATCCGGTATCAGTTTAAAAAATATCAAAATCATCAGCAAGGAAACCAATCCTGTTATTGACATCATTCAAAGCGATAAACTGCTGTTCGACAATATCAGCTACAAAGAAGGTAGTGAACTGCTATTCCGTGTGAGTGGTGACCGGAGTAATGGCATCCGGATTAAAAACACTGATGCATCAAAAGCTAAACAGTCAATTGTATACGAATTGGGTGCCACAGAAAAAGCAGTAACCCGTGAATAAACCGCCATCAGGACAGTATCCTCCTGCCGGTATTATATTAAATAGCTTAAGCGTTTCGATCATGAAAAAAATAATCCTCTCCATTTCATTATTCTGTTCCCTTATTGCCACTGCTCAGCAAGCCCCTTTATCGGAACAAGTCGCCCAAACAGTCATGAATATCTGGAAAGATTCTATTCCGGTGGGCGGACAGAACAAATGGAGCTATGATATGGGGGTGGTCCTGAAAGGCTTTGAAGGAATCTGGATGAATTCCGGAAATGTAAAATACTTTGACGCCATCCAGAAAAAAATGGACTGGTTTGTACAAAATGATGGCAGTATCAAGGGCTATGAAAAAGAAGAATACAATATTGACCATGTCAACAACGGCAAACTGGTCTTGCTGCTTTATCGGGTAACCGGAAAGGAGAAATATAAAAAAGCCGCCGATCTCTTACGCAGTCAGCTGGCCACGCATCCCCGTACCAAAGAAGGTGGTTTCTGGCACAAAAAAGTTTACCCTTATCAGATGTGGCTGGATGGGCTTTATATGGGGGCTCCGTTTTATGCTGAGTATGCCATGCTTTTTAATGAGGATACTGCTTTCAACGATATCGCCAATCAGTTTATCTGGATGGAAAAAAATGCAAGGGATGAAAAAACAGGTTTACTCCATCATGCCTGGGATGAAAGCAGGCAGCAAAAATGGGCAGATAAATCCACCGGCAGGTCACCGCTTTTCTGGTCAAGGGCCATGGGCTGGTACAGCGATGCATTGGTAGATGCACTGGATTATTTTCCGGTGAATCATCCGAAAAGACAAGCACTGATTGATATCCTTAACAGACTGGTCGATGCCATTGAAAAGCAGCAGGACAAAACTACCGGACTCTGGTATGATATCATGAATTATAAAGGTCCGGGGAAAGAAAAAAATTATTTTGAAGCCTCTGCTTCCTGTCAGTTTGTATATGCCATTGCCAAGGGCGTGAGAAAAGGTTATCTGCCTGCCACTAAATTACTCATGGCCCGCCAGGGTTATGATGGCATTGCAAAACAATTCATCAAAGTTGAAAACGGCCAAACCAATCTGCATGGTACCGTTAAAGTATCCGGACTGGGTGGCAATCCTTACCGGGATGGCAGTTTTGACTATTACATGAGCGAACCGGTGATTGTCAATGATCCGAAGGGAATCGGCGCATTCCTGCTGGCCAGTTATGAAATGGAAAAATTCCCTTTACTGGCCACCGGTAAAGGCAAGACTGTTTTACTCGACCGCTGGTTCAACAGCGAAAAAGAAAAGATGCTACAGGAAAGGAAGTGTACTGGCATTATGTGTGGGAAGAAAGAAGCCATCCCGGGTTTTATACGCTGGGCAATATTTTTGAAAACCATGGTGCCAGACTGGCTTCACTGGATGCAGCACCTACCGCTGCCGGTTTGAGAGGAGCTTCTGTATACATCATTGTAGATCCCGATCATGTACGGGATAACCCCCAGCCGCATTATGTAAATCCGGCGGATGTAAAAGCTATTACAGATTGGGTAAAAGCAGGCGGCACACTCCTGCTCATGGCCAACGACAGCAATAACTGTGAACTCAAACAATTCAATACACTCGCGGGCGCATTTGGTATTCAGTTCACCGACAAGAGCCTGAACATGGTGAAGAATGATAATTATGTACAGGGAGAGGTGCTTCCCGGTGTCAATAACCCTGTTTTCAAAACCACACAGAAGATGTACCTGAAAGAAATCAGTGCCCTGACCCTGAAAGGGCCTGCCAAATCACTGATCAATAAAGAAGGAGATATCATTTTTGCCACGGCCCTGATGGGAAAAGGAAGAGTAATTGCTGTTGGAGATCCATGGCTGTATAATGAATATGTAGATGGAAGGAAATTGCCTTCCGCCTATGAAAATTATAAGGCAGCGGAAGACCTGGTGAAATGGCTGCTTAAAAACGGCAAATAAGGAAACCTGATCGCACTGCCTGTTCGCGGGCAACTGATGAAACAAACAGATGAACCGGATCATTTTATTATTACTGCTTTCCATTCCTGCAAGGATGGTTGCGCAACAACGCATCGTGGTTGCCGGGGATGGCCGTGGTGATTTCAAAACCATCCAGGAGGCGATCAACAGTTTGCCTGATTCTTCAGCCAGCACCCGCACTATTTTTATTAAAAAAGGCACTTACAAGGAAAAACTTTTTATTAAAAAACATAATCTGATTCTGGAAGGGGAAGGCCGTGATCAAACCATCATCAGCTACAGTATTGCAAGGGACGAGTGGCGATGTGACCATCCGGACGACTGGGGAGTTGCCACCATGAATATACAGGCCAATGATATCACTTTAAAAAATCTGGCTGTTATCAATCATTTCGGATTTACTTTTTCCGGAGACTATACCGTGCCCTGTAAATCTGATTCCACCGGTAAAAAAACGATCACCACCAGAAGCCATCAGATGGCCCTTCGTACCATGTATTGTACCAGGCTCAAAGCGGTGAACTGCCATTTTAAAGCATTTGGGGGAGACACGGTTAGTCCCTGGGAAACCGGAAACGGTATGTGGTATTTCAAAGACTGTATCATGGAAGGTGGGGTGGATTTTTATTGTCCGCGTGGATGGGCCTGGGCTGAGAACTGTGAATTCATTACACATACCGGAACAGCAGCTATCTGGCATGACGGGTCTGCCAATGCAGATTCAAAAACAGTATTAGTCAATTGCAGTTTCAAAGGCTTTGATGGATTTTCACTGGGTCGCTATCACCGGGATGCACAGTTCTATTTAGTTAATTGTGTTTTTGCCCGCAACATGAAGGACCAACCGATATACCGGGTGGGCGCCGGTAACAATATTCAATGGGGAGAACGTATTTACTATTATAACTGCCGGCGCGAAGGTGGAAATGATTTCGCCTGGCACAGCAATCATTTACCGGCAGGACTCAATGCTGCCGATATCAGTGTTAAATGGGTCTTTGGTCTGCGCTGGGACCCGGAAAAAAATTAATTATGCAACTAGCAAAAAATGCCGTCGGGCACATTGAAGCAAAACAAGGACTGGAAAACCAGCTGAAACATTATTGGCATTACCGGAAAAGGTTTTACAGTTCGGAACCGGCGTGTTACTGCGGGCACTGCCTGATTACTTTATTGACAAAGCAAATAAAGCCGGCATATTTAATGGCCGTGTGGTCGTGGTGAAGTCAACAGACAGCGACAGTTCAGCCTTTGATCGTCAGGACGGGCTTTATACCGTTTGTGTACGTGGCGTTGAAAATGGCGTAACCGTGGAAGAAAATATTATCAATGCCTCGGTCAGCCGGGTCCTGGGTGCTAAAACCGAATGGAAAAAAATTCTGGAATGTGCGCATAACCCGGAGATGCAGATCGTGTTGTCCAATACAACAGAAGTAGGCATCCAGTTAGTGGATGATGATATTCATGCTGAACCGCCGGTTTCATTTCCCGGCAAACTGCTGGCCTTTCTTTTGGAAAGATACAAGGCCTTTCAGGGAACCGCCGAAAGCGGAATGGTAATTGTGCCTACCGAACTGATCACCGATAATGGCAGCAAACTGGAAAGCATTGTTCTGGAACTGGCACACCGGAACCAGCTTGATTTCAAATTTATTGAATGGCTGGAGACTGCCAATACTTTCTGCAATTCACTGGTGGACCGGATTGTACCCGGTAAGCCTAATCAAATAGACGGACAAAAAATCCAGGACGCACTGGGTTATGAGGATGAACTGATGACGATGAGTGAAGTATTCCGTTTATGGGCGATCGAAGGCGATGAAAAAGTAAAACAGGTGCTTTCATTCCACAAAGCAGATCCCGGTATGGTGATCGTACCGGATATCACGTTGTTTAAGGAACTGAAACTTCGTTTACTCAATGGCACGCATACTTTTAACTGTGGCACTGCATTTCTCTCCGGCTTTAATATCACCAGAGAAGCGGTAACCCACCCGGTATACGGAGCATTTACGAAGCGGCTGATGCATGAGGAAATTGCTCCGGCTATTCCTTTTGCCATTGATGAAAAAGTAAAAGCGGATTTTGCCAACAGCGTATTCGAGCGGTTCTGCAATCCATTTATTGATCACCAATGGCTGAGTATTACCGTACAGGTTACTTCCAAAATGAAAATGCGGAACCTGCCCCTGCTGCAACAACATTTTAAGAATAGTTCCCAGTTGCCTGTTCACATGGCTGCCGGCTTTGCTGCTTTTCTTTTATACATGAAAGTAACAAAGCAGGATGGCGACAAATATTTTGGAACCCGTGGCAATGAATCTTACGAGATCAAAGATGATTCAGCTGCTTATTTTTATGAGCTATGGCAAAACAATGATCCCGCATCAGTGGCAAAATTGGCGATGCAGAATAAAGATATCTGGGAAGCAGACCTCACTCAGTTCCCAGGCTTCTTAGAGGCGGTACAGGAAACACTGGCGGCATATCTATCCGGGGGAGTATTAGAAACCATTGAACAAATCGAATTAAAAAAGGAAATTGCATAAATGAAGCAACGTGTATTAAAAGTCCACCCCAAGGACAATGTACTGGTGGCATTAACCGATCTTAAAAAAGGCGAGCCCATCACTTATGAAGGACAGGAATTTATTTTACAGGATGATATCAGGGCCAAGCATAAGTTCTTCACGGTTGATTTATCCAAAGGCGATAAAATTTATATGTATGGTGTGTTGGTAGGAACAGCCCAGGTGGATATCCCCAAAGGTGGCTGGATGAATACCGATAATACGAAACATGCAGCAGAACCCTATCAATACCGTGCTACTGATTTTCAATGGACAGCCCCGGATGTTTCCCGCTTCAGGAACCGGACCTTCAATGGTTATCATCGTTCAGATGGCCGGGTGGGCACTGCGAATTACTGGCTTTTTATTCCCACTGTATTTTGCGAAAACCGAAACCTGGATGTGATCAGGGAAGCCTTGCATAATGAACTGGGTTATGCGGTGACTGATAAATATAAAAGATACACGCATCAGTTGATTGAAGCCCTGCAGAATGGAACAGATATTGAGCAAGTCAATCTTTTTGAACCGGATCATCGTCCTGCGGCTAACCGGGTATTTAAAAATATAGATGGGATTAAATTTTTAAATCATCAGGGAGGTTGCGGCGGTACCCGTCAGGATGCCGGGATACTCGGCAAACTGCTGGCTTCCTATGCCAATCATCCCAATGTGGCCGGGGTTACTGTATTGAGTCTGGGTTGTCAGAACCTCCAGACCAATGATTTCCTGGGCGAATTAAAAAGCTTTAATCCTCATTTCGATAAACCGCTTTTCATATTTGAACAACAACAATCGCAAAGTGAAGAGCAACTAATTGCAGATGCGATTAAAAAAACTTTCGAAGGACTGATCGAAGCCAATAAACTGGAAAGAAAGCCTGCTGCACTGGATCAACTTTGCATCGGTGTAAAATGTGGTGGCAGTGATGGTTTCAGTGGTATCAGTGCCAATCCGGCCGTGGGTTACCTGAGTGACCTGGTGGTGGCATTGGGTGGAAAAATTCTGTTGGCTGAATTTCCGGAACTATGTGGTGCCGAGCAAAACCTGATAGACCGAACCACTGACGAGGGAGCGGCCCGAAAATTTATCAGGCTCATGAGCACTTATAGTGAGCAGGCCGAGAAAGTGGGCAGCGGTTTTCATATGAACCCTTCACCGGGAAATATCAAAGACGGACTGATTACAGATGCTATCAAGAGTAATGGTGCAGCACTCAAAGGAGGTACATCACCTGTGATTGATGTACTGGATTATACCGAACAGGCCACTAAACCCGGGCTGAGTCTGGTTTGTACACCGGGCAATGATGTGGAAGCCACTACGGGTAAAGCGGCCAGTGGTGCCACTTTAATATTATTTACAACCGGGCTGGGCACGCCAACCGGCAATCCGGTTTGCCCAACCATCAAAGTATCTACCAACAGTAATCTGACCAAGAGAATGAATGATATCATTGATATCGACTGTGGTCCGGTGGTGGAAGGAGAAAAAACCATTCAGCAGATGGGGGAAGAAATACTGGAATACTGTATCCGGGCAGCGAGTGGTGAAGTGATCCCGAAAGCAGTGTTGCTCAATCAGGATGATTTTATTCCATGGAAAAGAGGCGTCTCGCTATAAATTATTTTATTGGCTAACGAACCGACGCTGGACGGCGAATGACATACATCCGCTTTTGGAGTATAAAACCAATGGAACTCAGGTATTTTTGACGGGAGTATCTCCTTTCAGACATCAACTCTGTTTTCATTGAAATCACTTTTATGAAAAAGCTATTCCTTTTTACCTGTCTTTGCTTAAGCAATTTCCTGCTCCGTAGCCAGCCTATCAATCATTGTTTCAGTCCGGATAAAACCATTACCGCTCAGCTGGAAATTCAAAACGGACAAATATTCTACACAATAAAAAAGGATAACGAACCCGTGATCCGATCATCCCGGCTGGGAATTGATTGCAGTGATCAGTCCTTTTCGGATGGCATGGAACTATTATCGGTTGCTAAACCGGTTGCTGTTAAAGACAAATACAATCTGAAGAATGCAAAGAAAAGTGAGATCACTTATACTGCAAATGAAACCTTTTTTACACTCCGCAACAATAAGGGCAATAAACTGCAAATCATATTCCGGGCCAGTAATGACGGGTTTGCCTTTCGCTATTTTCTCCCTTCTGTAAAAACCATGACGACGATTACAAAGGAATACAGTTCTTTTAGCTTTGATCCTGCCACAAGAGCCTGGCTGCAACCAATGAGTGTGGCCAAATCAGGCTGGGAGCAATGTAACCCGGCTTATGAAGAACATTATTACAAGGATGTACCTGTTGGCACGGTTTCAAAGCTGAAATCCGGCTGGGTGTATCCGGCCTTATTCAAATGCAACAACAACTGGGTATTGATTACTGAAGCAGGTATCGATGGCAGTTACTGTGGCAGCAGACTTCTTAACGACAGTGCAACTGCCGTTTATTATACCGGCTTTCCTGATCCGAGAGAGGTCTTTACCGGCAAAGGATACCTGCCAGTGAATGATAAGCCATGGTACAGTCCATGGCGTATTCTCAGCATCGGGAGCCTGGCTACGATCACCACATCCACTCTTGGAACCGATCTGGCAGCCAAATCCGTTAAAATGGATGACGATTTTATTAAACCAGGTAAGGCTTCCTGGAGCTGGATCAACAGCAAGGACAATTTTATTACTTATGATGAACAGAAAAAATACATCGACTTTGCTGGCCGAATGAAATGGGAATACTGTCTGATTGATGCAGACTGGGATACTAAAATCGGATACGATAAAGTGACTGAACTGGCTAATTATGCAAGAAGCAAAAAAGTAGGATTGATTCTTTGGTATAATTCTGCCGGTGACTGGAATACGGTAAAATACCATCCCAAAGGTTTATTACTTACAAAAGCAGGAAGAGAAAAAGAATTCAGCCGTTTGCAAACTATGGGAATCAAAGGAGTAAAAATTGATTTCTTTGGTGGTGACGGACAATCCATGATGCAGTATTATATAGATATATTGGAAGATGCTGCACGTTATAAATTACTAGTAAATTTTCATGGGGCCACATTGCCCAGGGGCTGGCACCGTACTTACCCCAACCTGATGTCGGCCGAAGCAGTTCATGGGATGGAGATGGTAACTTTCGGACAGGAAGCGGCGGATGAACAACCATCGCATTGTACGGTACTCCCTTTTACCCGCAATGTTTTTGATCCGATGGATTTCACGCCGATGAATCTGACCGGACTTACGCATTCCAAATCCATCCGCCGAACCTCTCCATCATTTGAACTGGCTTTATCGGTACTGTTTCTTTCGGGCATTCAACATTATGCCCAAAACCCTGAGCAAATGGATAAAGTCCCTGGATTTGTAACAAGTTTTCTGCAGGAATTACCCGGCAACTGGGATGATGTGAAATTCATTGATGGATATCCTGGAAAATTCATTGTTCTGGCCAGACGTAGCGGTAACAGGTGGTATATTGCTGCTATCAATGCGGAAAAAGAAGAAAAGAAAATCAATATCGATCTCGCTCCATTTAAAAAAGGAAGCGGCCGGCTGATCACGGATACGGATGGAGAAGGACTGTTCAGGGAATTAGCCTTGTTTACCAGTGCAAGAATGGCAGTGAAAATAAAACCCAATGGTGGGTTTGTGGCGATTCTGGAATAAATAATATTATCCCTGTGTCCTGATAAAACCCCTGCACCCCCGTTTAATAATTGTAAATTAAAGCCTGAAATTGAAAAATATGAAACTTAACATATTGATCTTTTCCCTGATTTGCATGCTTTTCATCCAAAACAATAGCAATGCGCAATGGAAGTCACTTTTCAGTGGCAAGGATCTGAAAGGCTGGACACAAAAAAACGGCAAGGCCCTTTTCAGTGTGGAAAATGGAGAGATTGTAGGTCATACTGTTGCCAATACACCCAACTCTTTTTATGTACCAATGAGGAGTATGGTGATTTTATCCTCGAACTGGATTTAAAAGTGGATGATGCAATGAATTCTGGTATTCAATTCCGGAGTTTATCAAAACCCGAGTACCAGGATGGTCGTGTACACGGTTACCAGATGGAAGTGGATCCTACTGACCGGGCCTGGAGTGGAGGCATTTATGATGAAGCCCGCCGCGACTGGCTCTATATTCCCAACCTGAATCCGGATGGGAAAAAAGCATTTAAAAAAGGAGAATGGAACAAGTACCGCATTGAAGCAATCGGTCCTGTATTACGCACCTGGATCAATGGAATACCGGTATCACACCTGGTTGATGATATGACGGCTAAAGGATTTATTGCCCTGCAGGTGCATAGTATTTATGGTACCATGAAAGAGGGCATGACCATCCGCTGGAAAAATATCCGTATCCAGACGGAGAAACTAAAACCTTCGCCCTGGGATCAGACTCCTGTAGTCAACCTCCTGCTCAATCAGCTTTCGGGCCAGGAACAATCACAGGGATTTGGTCTGTTATTTAATGGAATAGATTTTACCAACTGGCGGGTGGCACAAAGTACAGAAACACCAGCCAAAAGATGGTCCGTACAAAATGGAATGATCCGGATCGCTTCCTCCGATGGATCAGAAACCGGAAATGATATTGTTACTGTGAATCAGTATGCTGCTTTTGAGCTGGTCTTTGAATTCAAACTCACCGATGGCGCCAATTCAGGTGTAAAATATTTTGTGAATGAGGCATTCGAAACCGGAGGCAAATCCGGTATCGGACTGGAATACCAGTTACTGGATGATGAAAAACACCCTGACGCTAAAATGGGTGTGGTGGGGAATCGTACACTGGCCAGTCTGTATGATTTGATTCCTTCTTACAAACAGGAAAAAGATTCCAGCGCAAAATCGGCGACTGGAACCAGGCCAGACTCATTGTTTACCCCAATAATATTGTACAACACTGGCTCAATGGATTCAAAGTAGTGGAATACGAAAGAAAGAGCAATATATTCGATGCACTGGTAGCCCGGTCCAAGTATGAAAAGTACAAGGGTTTTGGCGCCCAGGAGAAAGGAAATATATTATTACAGGATCATGGAAACGAAGTGTGGTTCAGGAATGTGAAGATCAGAGAGATCAGGTAGAGGCAAGTGGTAAGTGGCTAGTGGGCTTGCTCGCCGAAAGCCTTAGCGCAGGCGGGATAATAAGTTATTGCTTTGACCGCCGAAGCTTTTAGCGCATGCAGAATATTAGGATATTGAGATATCAGGTTTTTTTTATCAACAGATTCATAAAACATTTAACATGCCGAATCGTCGTCAGTTTATTCAGAATACTGCCAAAGCCTCTGCTGCGGTTTATTTCGCTGGTATGGGATTCAGTGCCAAAAGTTATGGCCGTATCATCGGTGCTAACGATCGGGTAAGAGTAGGAGCTATTGGTTTCTCCGACCGGTTCAGACAAACCTTGTTTCCCTGTTTCAGTCATCATAACAAGGAACTGAATTTTGATTTTGTAGCCGTTTCCGATCTCTGGAGCAAACGCAGGGAGGAAGGCGTTGCTTTTCTGAAAGAAAAAATGGGCCATGATATTTTTGGATATCGTAACAATGAAGAACTCTATGCTTCTAAAAATGTGGATGCTGTCTTTGTAGCCACTTCCGATTTCCAGCATGCCCTACATGCCATTGAAGCCGTAAAGGCCGGTTGTGATGCCTATGTGGAGAAGCCTTTTGCAGAAACCATGGAAGATAACCGGGCTGCGTTGAAAGCCATCAAAGCCACTGACCGTATTGTACAAATCGGATCTCAGAGAAGAAGTGGTGCGAATTATATTGCAGCAGACGAATTCATTAAATCCGGAAAATTTGGTCCTATCACAATGGTAGAACTGACCTGGAATGTAAACCAGCCGGGTCGTTGGAGAAGACCGTCACTGGTGGCACAGTTACAGGAAAAAGATACCGACTGGAAAAGATTTTTATTAAACCGCCCTTTTGAAAAATGGGATCCACGCAAATATCTTGAGTACCGTTTGTTCTGGCCCTATTCCAGTGGCTTGCCTGGTCAATGGATGAGTCACCAGATTGATACGGTACATTGGTTTAGTGGATTACAACACCCACGCTCTGTAGTTGCCAACGGTGGTATTTATATGTGGAAGGATGGCCGGAAAAACTGGGATACAATGACTGCTGTATTTGAATATGGTCCGGAAAATGACCCGACTACCGGTTTCCAGGTTACCTTTTTATCGAGGCAGCATAATGGGGATGAAAATCCATCAGAGCTGTATTACTCCAACGGAGGAGAATTAAACCTGATCACTAATAAAGTATCTCCTAAAGGCGGACTGCGGAAAAATTTTGCCGAAGCTATGGGGATGAAAGAAAATCTCTTACCGGATGTGAACCTGGCTGATGCCTCTGTAAAAGCAGTGGCGAGCGCTAGTACAGGAGGAGATTCATTGACCTCAGGGCATGTACGCAACTGGATGGAATGTATCCGCAGCCGTAAACAACCCAATGCACCGGTGGAAGCGGGGTACAATCACTCCATTGCCTGCATCATGGTGACCGCGGCCTCCCGGACGGGATCAAAAGCAACTTTTAATGAGAAGACACAGGAGGTGATGGCAGGGGGGAAAGTATTTAAATACTAATTGCGGATGAGCAGCCCTGCGGGCTTAATGGCATCCTGCGGAAGGATTTGCTACGCAAATAAATGGGAACGCGGATGACGCGGATTATGCGGATTTTCGCGGATAAGTTTTTCAAAGAATTGCGTTATTTCAATGCATTGCGAAAAACTTATCCTGATAAATTCAGGCTTCTTACCAAAATTCATCAATAGACCAACTTCTTTATCAATGGCTTAATGCGGATGGATTTGCTTCGCAAATAAATGGGAACGCGGATGACGCGGATTATGCGGATTTTCGCGGATCAGTTTTTCAAAGAGTTGCGTTATTTCAATGGATTGCGAAAAACTTTCCTTATAAATTCAGGCTTCTTACCAAAATTCATCAATAGCCCAACTTCTTTATCAGTTGCCTTCAGGTAATTGATAAATTGACGTTCATGCTCTTTAACCAAGCTAATAGCTGCTTTAATTTCTATGATTACAATACCCTCAACTAAAAGATCTGCAAAATACTCACCCACCTCATAACCTTCGTAAAACACCTGGATTTTGCTTTGTCTGATCACTTGTAAACCGCTTTGCAAAATTTCAAGATAAAATGAGCTTTCGTATACTTTTTCTAGAAATCCGTATCCGAGTGTATTATAAACCTTATAAAATGCTTTAATAATATTCTCTGTCACTTCTTCATGTATCAATTCCATTTTTTTTGAGAAAATTATAAACCCTACCTTATTTCAAAAGGGGAAAAACATCATCAAAAACCCGTTTTTTTCTGTCTTTTATTTTGCCGCAGGCAAAATAAATCCGCCTTAATCCGCCCAATCCGCGTCATCGTCCGCCGCCATAGGCTTTGGCCGACGGCGTCCGCGTTCCCATTCCCTTTTATGCCGAAGGCAGAACATATCCGCGTTCCCATATCCCCTCCTGCCGCAGGCAGATCTAACCCGTTTTCCCCCACAAAATGCGCCCCACCCGCCCTCCTCTCCCCCATTGCGCAGCGATTATCCCCGTCGGTAACGTTTGCGTAGTTTTTTACCCCTACCCCCCTGATTTTAACTACTTTAGGTCCACCGATTTATCTAACGGAATCAGGCTATATGAAAAAATTCCTCGACCAGAATTTCCTCCTGTCCAACCCCACGGCGGAGCGGCTGTACCATGAGTACGCCAAGGACATGCCCATCATTGATTATCACAATCACCTGCCCCCTAACGAAGTGGCAGCAGATAAAAATTTTGAAAACATCACACGGGTATGGCTAAATGGAGACCATTATAAATGGCGGGCCCTGCGAACCAACGGTGTAAATGAATCTTATATCACCGGTGATAAATCCGATTGGGAAAAATTTGAGAAATGGGCAGCCACAGTTCCCTACACATTACGCAACCCGTTATACCATTGGACCCACCTGGAATTACAACGCTATTTCGGAATCACCGATATCCTGAATGCCGACACAGCCCGGAAAATTTATGATGAAAGCTCGGCCCTGTTGCAAACAAAGGAATTCAGTGTAAGAGGATTACTTGAAAAAATGAATGTTAAACTGATCTGCAGCACCGATGATCCGATAGACAATCTGGAGTATCATCAGCAAATCAGGGAGAGTAACTGGAAAATAAAAGTCAACCCCGCATTCAGACCCGACAAAGCCATGAATGTGGACAATGTTGCCACTTTCAATAATTACCTCACACAGCTTGAAAAAGCAGCTGATATTTCTATCAGTACTTATAATGATTATCTCGCTGCGTTGAAAAAACGCCATGATTTTTTTGTCAGCAATCATTGTAATGTAAGTGACCACGGACTGGAAGAAATTTATGCAGAGGATTATACCAGTACTGAAATCGCCGGCATCTTTGCCAAGATCCGTTCCGGTGGTGCCCTCAGTCTTGAAGAAAACCGCAAATTCAAATCTGCCATGCTGGTGAATTTTGCAGAATGGGATTGGGAAAAAGGATATATCCAGCAATATCATCTGGGTGCCCTGCGCAATAACAACAGCCGGATGATGAATCAACTGGGCCCTGATACCGGTTGGGACTGTATCGGCGATTTTTCACAGGCCAAACCACTGGCTAAGTTTCTTGACCGGCTTGATCGCAATAATACCCTGGCCAAAACTATCATCTATAACCTGAACCCGGCCGACAATGAGCTGTTTGCCACCATGATTGGTAATTTCAATGATGGTTCGGCGGCCGGCAAAATACAATGGGGTTCTGCCTGGTGGTTCCTGGATCAAAAGGATGGCATGACCAAACAAATCAATGCGCTCAGTAATATGGGACTACTCAGTAAATTTGTAGGGATGCTCACCGACAGCCGCAGTTTCCTTTCATTCCCCCGCCATGAATATTTCAGGCGTTTGCTTTGTAATATGTTTGGGGAAGAAGTGGAAAATGGAGAACTTCCAAATGATATAGTCTGGATCGGACAGGTGGTGCAGGATATTTGCTATAACAATGCCAGGGATTATTTTAACCTGCAGTACCTTGACGAACCCGTTAAGGCAGCGGCCAATTCAATCTGATTAACATGAAACTACAGTTCAATAGTTTATTCCTGCTTGCGCCTTCAGTAAAAGGTGGTGGTGAGATGGAAATTAGATTTGCCAATGGAATCAACGAAACCAGGCATATGGATACGGAACAGCTCCGTAACAATTATCTGGTAAGTAATCTATTTGTGCCCGATCAAATTAAACTGGTTTACTCCCATTACGATCGGGTGATCATTGGTGGTACCCAGCCGGTAAACAAAACCATCGAACTCCCCAACCATCCTGAACTCCGTGCCGAATATTTTCTGGAGAGAAGAGAATTGGGTGTGATCAATGTCGGGGGCGATGGAATCGTGATGGCAGATGGGAGAGAATTCACAGTCCGTAAAATGGATTGTGTTTACCTCGGTAAGGGAACAAAATCCGTGAAGTTCAAATCAAAAAGCAAAAAAGAGCCAGCCCTGCTATATATGCTGTCGGCCCCTGCTCACCATACTTATCCCAACAAGGTATTGCCAAAGGAAAAAGCCACACCTGTTGAATTAGGTGCCGTTGAAACTGCTAATAAAAGAACAGTTTATAAATATATTCACCTGGAAGGTCTGAAAAGCTGTCAGCTGGTTATGGGTCTCACGGTACTGGCACCTGGCAGTGTGTGGAATTCCATACCTCCACATACCCATACCCGCAGGATGGAAGTTTATTTATACTTTGACCTGCCTGCGGAACACCGGATCATGCATTTTATGGGTGAGCCGCAGCAGACCCGGCACCTGGTAATGGCCAGCAACGAAGCTGTTATTTCCCCGCCATGGAGCACCCATTATGGATGCGGTACTTTTAACTATGGTTTTATCTGGGGAATGGCTGGTGAAAACCTGGTATACACCGATATGGATCCGGCACCCGTGGCAAGCCTGAAATAAGCCGGAACAGTAGAAACAAATCAGACAAAGAACTACTTAGCGTGTTCTCTTTGGAGAATAAGACGGAAGTGGTCGGTAAAATAAAATCATTGTATCACAAAATCCTCACTGCTATACCAGTGAGTTACAAATCTCCCCTTTCGGGGATGGGGGTCATTAATTATGTCAAAGAAAGTAGTAACACTCGGAGAAATCATGTTGCGTTTATCAACGCCGGACTTTAAACGTTTTGTACAGGCCGACAGCTTTGATGTGACTTACGGTGGCGGCGAAGCCAATGTGTCTGCTGCTCTCTGTAATTACGGTTTGAATGGCACATTCGTATCAAAAGTTCCCAATAATCCAATCGGACAATCGGCAATCAATCATCTGCGCCGCTATGGAGTGGATAAACAATTTGTGGCCCGTGGTGGCGACAGGCTTGGTATTTATTTCCTGGAAACCGGTGCCTCCATGCGCGCCTCTCAGGTAGTATATGACCGTGCCGGTGCTTCTATTGCCGATGTGGATGCCAGTGAATTTGACTGGGAGAAGATCCTGGATGGCGCCGTCTGGTTCCATACCACCGGTATCACTCCTGCCCTCAGTGATAAAGCAGCTGCCTTAACTGAAGCAGCATTAATAGCAGCAAAAGCCAAAGGTATTACTACCAGTATTGACCTGAACTACCGGAAAAAACTCTGGAGCAAGGAAACAGCCCGTGAAGTGATGACCAAACTCTGCCAGTATGTGGATGTATGTATCGGCAATGAAGAAGACGCTGACACAACATTGGGCTTCAAAGCAGCACATACCGATGTAACCAAAGGTGAATTACATCTGGATGGCTTCAAAGATGTATTCAAACAAATGAAAGAAAAATTCGGATTCAAATTCATCGCCTCCTCCTTGCGGGAAAGCCATAGCGCCAGTGATAATGGATGGAGCGCCCTGGTTTACGATGGCAATGAATTCTATCACACCAAACAATACAATGTACGTATCGTTGACCGGGTGGGAAGCGGCGATTCATTTGCCAGTGGATTGATCTACGGACTGGTAACAGGTATGCCCATGGGAGAAGCGGCCGAATTCGGTGTTGCTGCTTCTGCGCTTAAACATACGATCCCCGGCGATCTCAATCATGCCACTTTGGGTGAAGTAAAAGACCTGATGAAGGGTGATGGCAGTGGAAGGGTGCAAAGGTAAGAGCTGAAAGTTCGAAGTTCAAAGTACGAAATACAAAATAAGTGGCGACAGCCTTTCAATTTTAAACGAACCAATCAATATGATCGTAGATAGTTTACAAAATGCTTCCCGGTATTTTTCAGCACATCCGCTTTTTGAGGCAGCTTTTAACTATATCAAAAACACTGACCTCGCGAATGCAGCCGATGGAAAATTGGAAATAGCAGAAGGACTGAAAGCCATTTTCAGCAATGCCCCGGGCAAGACCAGGGAGGCCAGCTGTGCGAAATTTGAATGTCATAATAAAAATATAGACATCCAGTTATGCATCAGCGGCAACGAAACCATTGGATGGAAGCCCCGCGAAAAATGTGTGACCCCCAATGGGGAATACAATGATGAAAAAGATGTGCAGCTGTACCATGATGCCCCGGATACATTCTTCCAGCTCACAGACGGACAATTTGCGATCTTTTTCCCCGAAGACGTACATGCCCCGATGATTGGAGAGGGTGCGATCAAAAAACTGGTCATCAAAGTAAAAAAGTAGTTGTCGCCACTAAGTTGCAACATAAAACATTTTTAATCTATTTGACTTAAAACTGTTTGCCACGAATTCACTAATCAAAATCAGGTAACGAAGCAGCAATTCAACAGAAAATGAGTAACACTAAAAAAATTACCGACGCAATTATTGCACAAGGCATACTTCCCCTTTATTTTAATCCCAGTGAAGAAATAAGTCTGGATGTATTAAAGGCCATTTACAAGGCAGGTATCAAAGCAGTAGAGTACACCAACCGCGGAGAGGCAGCACTGGCCAATTTCACAAAAATGGTGGCGCTGCGCAATGCTGAAATGCCCGGATTACTCCTGGGCGTGGGTACTATCAAAATATGCAGCATGCGTCAGACTATATGGCTGCCGGTGCCGACTTCCTGGTGAGTCCGGGTTTTGTACCGGATGTAGCCGCTTACTGTGTAGCCAATGATATTTTTTATGCCCCCGGTTGTATGACTCCAAGTGAAATCATTGCCGCTGAAAATGCCGGCATTGGCTTCATCAAATTATTTCCCGGAAATATGCTGGGAACCGAGTTTTTAACTACAATAAAAGATATCTTCCCCAAACTGCTCTTCATGCCCACGGGCGGGGTTGACACCACCAAAGAGAGCATTGAAAGCTGGTACAAAGCCGGTGTATGTGCAGTAGGTATGGGCAGCAAGCTGATCAGTAAAAAACTAATGGAAGCAAAAGATTATGCAACAATCGAATCAGAAACCATCAAGGTACTGGAACTGATTGCGGCCGTAAAAAAATAAACAGTATCATTTTTCATTCAAATCCCTTAACGGGGAAGGGGGAACAACGATGACAGCCCAAGCCATAGGAAAATACAGGTGGACAATTTGCGCCTTATTGTTTTTTGCTACGACAGTCAATTACCTCGACCGACAGGTATTGAGTTTATTAAAACCAGTTCTGGAAGATAAATTCGGCTGGACCAATAGCCAATATGCAGATATTGCCTCGGCCTTTCAGTTTACATATGCCATTGCTATGTTGTTCGCCGGCCGGATCATTGATAAAATGGGCACCAAAAAGGGTTATACCTGGGCCATCATCATCTGGAGTATTGGCGCCATCATCCATGCACTCGCCATTCCAATAGGCGAAGGATTGATTTCCGGATTAGGCTGGATCGGCATTGCGGTCATTCCTGTCTCTGTTATCGGATTTATGTTTTCACGGGCTGTTCTGGCGATAGGTGAAGCCGGCAACTTTCCGGCAGCTATCAAAGCCACAGCTGAATATTTTCCCAAGAAAGAAAGATCCTTTGCAACGGGGATCTTCAATTCCGGTGCGAATGTGGGTGCGATACTGGCTCCGCTTTCAGTTCCCTGGATTGAAAAACACTGGGGCTGGCAGGCCGCTTTCCTCATCATCGGCGCGGTTGGTTTTCTATGGATGTTTTTCTGGCTGGCTTATTATGAAAAACCTGAGAAACAAAAGAGAATGTCGGCAGCCGAACTGGACTATATCAATGCTGATACAAAAGACACGGCCGTTGCTGATGCCAATGAAAAAGTTTCCTGGGTCAAATTGCTCGGATACAGACAAACCTGGGCCTTTACTTTTGGAAAATTCATGACAGACGGTGTTTGGTGGTTCTTTTTATTCTGGCTACCTGCTTACCTGAAAGATCAATACGGCATGACGGGTACCCAAATCATGTTACCGCTGGCAGTACTGTACAGCCTTACCATGTTTGGCAGTATTGGTGGCGGATATTTCCCAACCTATTTCATCAATAAAGGATATAATGCGTACGATGGCCGGATGCGGGCCATGCTCCTGATTGCCGTCATTCCCCTCGTGGTACTGGCTGCCCAGCCACTCGGTGGCATTAGTTACTGGATGCCGGTAATATTGATCGGCATCGGTGCATCCGCCCACCAGGCCTGGAGTGCCAATATTTTTACCACTGTATCTGATATGTTTCCGAAAAAAGCCATTGGGTCTGTTGTAGGAATCGGCGGTATGGCTGGGGGAATCGGCGGTGTTATTGTTACCAAAGTGGGTGGCGCATTATTTGACCACTATAAAAAACTGGGACATATTGAAACCGGATACACCATCATGTTTGCATTCTGTGCAGTAGCATACCTCATTGCCTGGATGGTCATGAAAAGCCTGGTTCCCAAATACAAACCAATTACTGATCTCTGATCCTTTTGTCATACTTTATTATTAAAACTCCCCTCCGGGAGTTTTTTTTTACGAAAAATGTTGAAAAGCGGTGCAAAATTGAAAGGGCCATCCGCACATGCCCGGACGCTAAAAATCTAATTTTGCCCCGCAGCCACCCCACTTCCTTAAAACTGATGAAAATGAAACTCCTGATCCGGAATTTGATTCCTGTGCTGCTGCTTACATGTTGTACTCTCTGTTTACATGCCCAACCTGTAAAGAATCAGTCTACTGCCGTTGTTCTTAAAACAGCCAATACCCTTTTACAGGCAAAGCAATATGAACCTGCCCTTGACTACTTTAAAAAAGCTTTGCAACAGGCAAAGAATACAAAGAACATTTATCAGCAGGCACAGGCCTGGGAAGGACTGGCTACCCTTTACAGCCAGACCAAACAATCCACTGAAGCCCTGGTGGCATTTCAAACGGCTATCAAACTTTACAAGGGTATTGGCTATAACATGATTGCCGACCTGCTCAATACCCAGATGAAACAGTTTTTGGGGCTTGGGGAACTTTATGCAGGGATCGAAATTGGCGCCAGAGGTATCAAACTAACCGTGATTGATGTAAAACCAGGTAATCAAATCTCAGACTTCACCCTGCGGATGGATACCTCCATAAACACCGATGCGGCCGCGCTTTCTTACCAGAGTGAGAAAGAAACGCAGGATGCCATTGTTCTTCTTTACAATATAATTAAGGAGCGTTTTGAAATCCCTATGAATCGTATTCATATTGTAATCAGCAGTGGTTTGAAACAGGAACTGGATAAATACAACAAAGCCGACTATTTCGCCGGCATTATCCGCCCAAAGGAACTGGACCCGAAAATCAGGATCAGTTACGTGAATGTAGATGAAGAAGCGGCCTTAAGTTTCAAAGGCATTGTACCCCAGGCCTTCCGGCTAACTGCTAACCAACTGGATGTGGGCAGTGGCAATACAAAGGGTGGATTCCAGGATGGTAACCGGAAATTTATACCCATCACCTTCCCCATTGGAACCCGTTCTTTTCAAAAATTACTGGAGAGCCGGTTGACAGGTGATATCAGTATGTTCGATTATCGCAAAGCCGCAGAAAAACTGATCACGGACAGCCTGGGACGGATGATTAATTATGGTTTGCGGGATAAAACGGAATTTAAATCTAGGGATCAGATTTACATATCAGGAGGAATCGTATGGTGCATCGCCTCATTGATGCATCCTGAAAAAATAAATGAATTACAGGTGGAACTCAGTCTGCAGGATATTCTGGACTTTCAAAATCTCGCCTGCACCGATTTTGAAACATTGGCCAATCCCGAACTCAGCAAAACAATGACGCCCGAAGATGCAGCCGCCTCCAAAGCTAATATCAAAAGAGTATTGAACACTTATGACCAGAAAGCCCTGCTGGCCGGTTCGGTCTGGCTGGGTGAACTTCTCCGCCAGATCAATAGTATTAATCCTGATAAGAAATTACTTTTTCCCCGTTATGCTTATGTAGGATGGATCAGTGGTTATATCATGGATAAAATCAGCAAACAATATACGGACATGGCTGTTAAATGATTTTTGTTTTACAAGCGGCGTTCTGTTGAACCCGGGTGCTGGTTTTAGTCAACAGCGCCACATCTTTCAAAAATTTCCTGTGCGATGATTTAACTTCAGCCGGATTATCCGGTCTGAATTCCAAACAAAACCTGATATGCCTTCCGTAAAATTACTTTTCACTTTCCTGATCACAGTTCTCGTCTCCTGCAGCAAATCCACCACCGAACCCGCCCCTTCCGATACGATGTATTTTCCATCGAATACAGATACCAGCTGGGAAAGAAAGTCCTTGTCTGGGCTGGGCTGGAACAGCACAGCTGCCCAAAGCCTGAAAGATTATCTGGTCCAGAAAAATACCAAATCCTTTATGATCCTCGTCAATGGCCGGATTGTAATGGAGGAATATTTTAACGGGCATAGTCCTGTAACTACCTGGCAATGGAATAGTGCCGGAAAAACCCTGGCGGCCACCACAACGGGTATTGCCCAACAGGAAGGCTTGCTTCAGATCACTGAGAAAGCTTCCCAATACTTAGGATCAGGCTGGACCCTCGAACCGATTGACAAAGAAAACCTGATCAATATCCGGCACTTACTCACCATGACTTCCGGCATCAATGATGCCAGCGACCTGGTTATTCGCCCAAACCTTACTTACCTGGCGGATGCCGGCACCCGCTGGTCATACCATAATGTATTTCAGAAATTGATGGATATTGTAGCAGCCGCCAGTGGCCAGGATTTTGAAACATATTTCAAAAATAAACTCAAAAATAAAATCGGGATGGAAGGCTTCTGGAATTTCGGAGTCATCTATAAAATTTACCATAGCAATACGCGGAGCATGGCCCGCTTTGGCCTCCTGGCACTCAACAAAGGGAAATGGAATAATGAACAGGTTGTGAATGAGCCATTTTTCAATGAAAGCACCGGCAGCTCGCAAAGCCTGAATCCTTCCTATGGTTACCTCTGGTGGCTCAATGGAAAATCAGGAGCGATCTTACCTGGCAGCCAGACTTATTACCCCGGCACCCTGATCCCCAATGCTCCACCGGATATGTATGCAGCCATGGGTGCTGAAGACCAGCGGATCTATGTAGTCCCTTCCAAAAAAATGGTGGTGATCAGAATGGGGAATGCGGCGAATCCTGCTACTCCCAATTTCGCCCTTTCGGGTTTTGATAACGAGTTCTGGGGAAAACTAAATGCAGTGATCAACTAAAGTCTTTTCCGAAAACAATATCGATCCTGCTTCTTTCGTTAAGCTGCAAACCACGCATTATGAGAAGGAAGCTGATCTGGATTCTTGCCTGTAGTTTGCTTGCTTTCACTTCAGGTTATACCCAAAACAAAATAGCATTATCGGCCTATGCAGGAAGCGGCGTTTCCTATTTCAGGGGAAAGGCCTCCGTATCCCAATCCGATTATCACCGGAACGGGCTACTATTTCCTAACGCAGTAGATAGCATGGGCAATCATTTTGGCAGAAAATCAAGAGGCAATTTTTTAGCAGGACTTCAATTAGAGTACCCGTTGTCAAAAAAATGGTCGCTGTTGCTCAATACACAATACGAGCATACAGGCGCTGCGTTGAAAGGTGATAGTGTAATTGCCCCCACCGGAAATTTCAAAACGGATGGCGATTATTGGATCAACTATTTCTTTGTTTCCATCAACCCGCAACTTGCCCGCAATTTCGAAAAAGGCAATACCCGCTTTTCAATTCATAGTGGTTTTGAATACAGCCTGGGTGTAAACCGGAGTGACCGGTTTGATTTCATAGACCAGGCCGGTAAAAAATTCTCCATCGGTCATTCAGGCGGCGATCCCGAAGTGAATGATTTCCGGATCAGCGTTGGTACTACTGTGCAAAAGCGTAAATGGGGGTTGGGTTTAAACTATAAACATGGCTTATCCAACTTCAATAAAGGAGAAACCCAAAAAGCATTTATGCGTTTATTCCAATTCAAACTCATGTACCGGATTGTTGGCAGTCATTGAATCATCAACCAAAAAACGAAATAAAAAAAGCGGAGACCCGGTACACACCTGATCTTCGCTTTCAATTTTATTCTGATACTTTCCTACTTTATCACAAACAGGTCCTTTGAAAGTCTCTCGACTGTAGACTGACAAACTGCTACTCTCCCCAAATATTATCCTTTCCATCCAGCCATAACTTCACTAAATCCGTTGTGACTGATTTTGGCCTTTCAATGGGGAAGCTTAGGGCACGGGACCAGCACAAACTGGCCAGTACGCCCAATGCCCGGCTCACGGCGAAAAGCACTGTATAGAATTCAAATTCCTTCATGCCATAATGCACCAGCAATGCACCGCTATGGGCATCCACATTGGGCCATGGATTTTTGATCTTGCCTAATGACTGCAGGATCGGAGGGACGGTTTCATAAATATTCCAAACGGTTTGCACCAGCGGATCATCAGGCATATGCTTCTTACCAAATTCCATCTGGGCTGTGAAACGGGGATCGGTTTTACGCAGCACCGCATGACCATATCCGGGTACTACTTTTCCTTCACTCAAAGTTCTTTTTACATACTCTGCAATCTGATCTTTGGTAGGCAGTTCAGTTTTCAGTTCCTCCTGCATATCAAAAATCCACTTGATCACTTCCTGATTGGCCAATCCGTGCAGGGGACCTGCCAGTCCATTCATTCCGGATGCATAACTCAGGTAAGGATCACTCAAAGCAGAACCCACCAGGTGCGTCGTATGTGCTGATACATTTCCTCCTTCATGATCGGAGTGGATAGTCATATACAAACGCATCAGTTCTTTGAAGCTCTCATCTTCATAACCCATCATATGAGCGAGATTGCCGGCCCAGTCGAGCAGGCCATTAGGCTGGATATGTTCTCCGAACTTATACTTACGGCGATAGATATACGCAGCTATCCGGGGCAGGCGGGCAATCAGGTCCATGCTGTCGTCAAAGACGGCTTCCCAATAATCCTTTTTATTCATCCCGGCCGCATACTTCTTGGCAAACTGACTTTCCGTTTGCAGGGCCATCACACCGCATACAAATTGCGTCATAGGATGGGTGCTGATCGGAAGGGCCTCAATGGTATTAAAAACATGGGTGGGAACATGACTTCTCCTTTGCCATACGGAACTGATGTGGTTTACATCTTCTTCGCCAGGCAATTCGCCCACCAGCATCAGGTAAAACAAACCCTCAGGTAAGGGCTCGGATCCTCCGGGTGCTTTGCCCAGTTTTTCCCTCAGTTCAGGTATCGAATATCCCCTGAACCGGATTCCTTCCTGGGCATCGAGCAGGGAGGTTTCAGTAACCAATCCGGTAATACCCCGCATTCCCTGGTAAACCTGCGACAGTTGTACTTCTCCAATTACTTTATTTCCATGATTCTTCAGCAACTCTTTGATCTCGGCTGCCATCTTATCCGCTTTCTCTTTGAATCTGTCTTTTACGATACCCATAAAACCGGTTTTGGAATGAATATTTCTTTACGAAGGGAGATCAAAATTAAGCAAAAGCCCTCTGCGGTAATAACAAAATTGAAGAAAGATAGTTGACTTGCCCGCCGTAGCTTTAGCGAAGGCGGTTTTGCTTGCCCGCCGAAGCCTTGGCGAAAGCGGGGGTTATTTGGCGTTCGGCGGTACATCCAGTAGGCAATCCCGGCAAATACAATATTCGGGAGCCAGGCCGCTAAAAGCGGTGGGAAATTACCCTTGGTAGCAAACACAGTGGAAAACCGGTCTGAGAGGATAAATAAAGAGGCAATTATGATCCCCATGGCCAGGTGCATACCGCTCCCCCCCCGGGTTTTCCGGCTGGCAATGACGGCCCCGATCATCGTCAATAATAAAACGGCAGCAGGAGTGGCTGTTCGCCGGTAATTTTCCACTTTCAATGCACTCAAGCCTTCTGTTCCCCGGGCTTCCTCTCTTTTAATAAAGGCAACCAGTTCCGGAGTGGTTAATTTATCCTTCAGGTAGTAATCTTTACGAAGTTCCTCTGGTTTCAGAGATATGTTCAGGGTCAGATTGGGATGATAGGTAATTCTTTCCTTCATACTGTCAACATAACGCTCCGCTGCATTACTCATGATCCATTTTCGCGATGCAGTATCCCATTTCATTGATTCGGCCCGCAGGTTATAGATGATCTTGTTCCCTTTGACCTTTTCCATAAAAACGGTCCGGGCATTCTTTGAGCTAGTATCATAATCGCGGATACCGATATAGGTGTTGGTATCCAGTTTCAGGTAAAAGCAACTGTAACAACCGCCATAGGACAGATTCTTGGAAGGATCATTTTTATCAATATACTTAGACTGGAAATTACTACGGATCGCTACCGCCTTGGGTATCCACCAGCGGCTCCCCACCCAAAGCAAACCTCCCAGTAAAATACCACCCACCAGGTATGGGCGCAAAAAACGGTTAAAGCTGGTGCCACTGGCCAGGATGGCAATGATTTCAGAACGGGTGGCCATTTTACTGGTAAAAAAAATGACGGCAATAAATACAAACAAAGGAAAGAGCAGGCTCCATATCCAGGGTACAAAACCGATATAATAGTTTTTGATCACCCCCATGGTACTCAGCTTGGCCTTTACAAAATCGTCGGCCTTTTCACTGCTGTCAACCGCAACCGCTACTACTGTAAAGATGAGCAGACAGAAAACGAATGTAACGAGGAGCTTTTTTAATATGTACCAGTCCAGCTTGCGCATTGCCTGCAAAGGAAAACAATTCCCGGTGAAGTAGGGAGGGCCATTCCTGATTTCTGCCGATTTCTTAACATTTTATGACTATGTGATATGAAATACCTGTCAGAAATTTGTTGCATGAATCATTTAAAAACTCAACTCATGAAAAAAATACTCCTGCTGGTACTTGTTACCGGCTCCCTGAGTGCTTTTGCACAGGACAGTACCAAAGTGGAACAATATTGCCGGCTGGTGGCCCAGAACCGTCTGCTCTCAACCCGGGTGAATATAGACGTGGATTACGGCGACGAAAGAAAGCTCTTTTCTGATAACCGGATGCGGGACGAAGAAACCGGCCGGATCAAAAAATTCAATACCGTGGTGGATGCCCTGAATTACATGGGCTCACAGGGCTGGGTGTTGGTCAATGCATTTCCGGTAATGGATGGAGCGAATGCCACTTCCCTGCACTACTATTTCAAGAAAAGCTTCAGAAAAGAGGATCTCCGGTAGTCTGCTGAATAAGGATGGCAAAATAAGGTGCCCAGTTTTCATCCCCGGTTATAACCTGGTTTGCAGCCGGGGTATCATCTCCATTTTCCAGCACAGGTAATTACCTGCTATGATCTGTTTCCTGGCCTCCCCAACCAGCCATAAATAAAAAGCCAGGTTATGGATACTGGCGATAGTGTATCCTAAAAATTCTTTGGCCTTCATCAGGTGACGGAGATAGGCTTTGCTATAGTAGTTACTCACTTCTGCATCCAGTCCTTCATCAATCGGGGAAAAATCAAATTCCCATTTTTTATTGTCAATATTGATTACCCCATTGGTGGTAAACAACATCGCATTGCGCCCATTGCGGGTGGGCATCACACAATCAAACATATCCACTCCCATGCCAATACATTCCAGGATATTCCAGGGTGTACCCACTCCCATCAGGTAACGGGGTTTTTCTTTGGGCAGATGATCACAGCACCAGTCGCATATCTCATACATCACTGGCTCGGGTTCGCCAACACTTAAACCCCCAATGGCATTTCCGGTCGCTTCTTTTGAAGCAACATACTCGCAGGATGCCTTGCGGAGATCCTTATAAGTCCCGCCTTGTACTATGGGAAAAAGATTTTGAGTGTAACCGTATCTGGGTTCTGTACTGTTAAATCGGTTAAAACAACGATCCAACCAGCGATGGGTGAGTTCCATACTTTGCTGTGCATAGTTTCTTTCACTGCCACCGGGCGGACATTCATCAAAAGCCATGATGATATCACCGCCAATAGTACGCTGGATATCCATCACATATTCCGGGGAGAAAAGATGTTTGCTGCCATCAATATGGGATTGAAAAGTAACCCCCTCTTCTTTAATCTTCCGGGTACCTGCCAATGAAAAAACCTGGTAACCCCCACTATCAGTCAGGATAGGAAGCTGCCAGCCATTGAAACGGTGAAGTCCCCCTGCTTTTTCCAGCACTTCCAGTCCTGGTCTTAAATACAAATGATAGGTATTCCCCAAAATAATCTGTGCCTTTACCTGCTGTATCAATTGTTGCTGACTCACTGCTTTCACAGAACCTGCTGTGCCAACCGGCATAAAGATGGGGGTGAGAATATCGCCATGATCGGTACTGATCTTTCCGGCCCTGGCCTTGCTGGTACCATCCTGGTGACTGAGTTCAAATGAAAGTACTGCCATAAGCCTGCAAAATAACTGCAATTTGCTGGCAGATGGAAAAGATTAAGTAAAGAAGATGACCGGAGAATGATCCGGAATTTATTTTCATTGAAGTTCTTGCTCAAACCAAATGATATTCCCGCTGGCCGTGATTCCTTCTGCCCTGATCCTGATTTTTTTTGTCAGGTCATTATTGTAAAAGCGGATCAAAATACTTCCATTATCCACCCGCATATCCGGCATCCAGTATAAGGTCTTTCTGGAATCATTGACAACCTTCAAATCACTCCTGCTATAATCCGGGACCGGCAGGTCCCGGGGCAGCGGGTATCCTTTTAACAGATATTCCTTTCCCTTATAACTGTCTTTTTCCCAGTAGCCCTGGTCTCCCGTTTTTTTGGTGAAAATGGCGATTGCCGGTGGCAGACCAAGATCACTGCCCAGCATCGGAACAAATTTAACTACTGCCACTTCATCCAGCCTGATCAAATCCACCATATCACGGTCAATCTTAATATTATTCAGGTAATAGGTACGGATGATTGTATCTCCCGCAATGGCTCTGATCGGATAAAACAATTCAGGTCTCCCTCTCACATATTTCAATTTCAGACTCCTCATTTTGGATGCGATATATGAAAAAAGATTGATCGTTTTACCCGCCACCGGGTCATTCATTACATCAATCGTTTCTCCCTGTGTAACATATCCGCCAAAACCGGTTCCGTCTATATATCTTTTCTCCAGGTCTTCCAGTCTTTTTTCATGCACTTTCCTGTTGTTGGTACTCACCACGGCCTCTTCCAGTACTATGACGCGGTCACCATACACAATTGTATCCACTCTTGCAGCCACCTGACCATTGGCTTTTATCTTTACAATGCCCGTTTGATTTTGCATCAATGCATTGACCTTTTTTTGGAATGCAGCCATCAATGCAATGCTGCTATCCGGCTTCGGTAATTCCAGAAACAACTCTGTATTGAGTTCTTCATCTGATTTGCCAGGCAGCTTGCAATAGATATAGCTGTCGCCGAAAAGTATCAGATCGTCCAGCAAAAAACTCCCTTTGTCATCTGTTGTGACTTTATAAATTTTCTTTCCGCTTGAAGCGGAGCGGATCATCACCAGGATCTCCTTTTCTGACAGTAATTTTTTACCACTACTTACTTTGCCTCTCAACTGCAGGTATTTATTGCTTACAGCGCCGGAAGTGGATGGCCTCACCGCTTTGCTTTTTTCCGGGATGAATGAGGTCTGTAGCAACAGATCTATTTCCCTGTACCGCTGATCCGGATCTATTGCAGATTGAACAGGTTTGAGCTCATCAGGCAATAAGGCATTCAGCAAACCGGAAGCTCCACCGGATTTATCTTCTTCTGCATCAGTAATACTAATGGCCACAAATTGTAATGCGGTATCAGGGAAGTTGAGCCGGAACTCATTAGTACCTCTTACACCCAGGTCCTTTTTTACAATTTCAAGTTCCGTTTCCTGCTCCAGAATATTTCCCGGAAGAAACACCGGGCGGCTGGCTAATACATTTTCATTGGCATCCACCAGTTTGATCAGGGCAGGACCGGGCCGGAAACTTCCAACAGGTATGAAATAACTGAATTTTGGATTTTGGGTCAAATCAAGATTAACCTTATAAGCGAGGTGATCCCCTATCAGCAATTGCAATACCGGCTTGAGCAATAGAGGATCTTTCGAGCCGCCATTATCCAGATCATAGTAAAGTGTATCATCAAAGTAATTTATATGGATAGCGATACCATTTGTCACCGGACCGGGAATTTCAAACACAGAATCAGCGGAAGCGGCATTCCAGTGGCAACGATAAATTTCACCGGGCATGGTCCGAATCCTGAAGGACCCGGTATTCCCCTTTGCAGTATTGAATGCAGCAACGGCTTCTCCTTTGCTGTTTCGAATAGTTCCGGCAGCCCCTGCCGGTGCTTTGAATGCCATAAAGTTCAGGCAATTCAGGACCAGCTTCCCACCTTCTGGATAAAATACAGGCCTCTCAGTAATAGGTCCTGTTGCAGGCATCCCAACCACCTGTCTGATGAATTGAAAGGGCTCGGCCTGTCTGGCAGAAATATCCGTATAAGCCCGGAGAAATATTTTTCCGGTTGAAGAAGAAGGAATAGTGATAGATCCGCTGGTTGTACCTGCAGAAACAGGCGCTACAATATCCGCAATCCTGTTCAAAGCAGAATCCCGGAGTTCTACAAAAAGATGGATACTGAGAATACTATCATACCCCGCTGTTATATATCCTTTGAAATAAATGGTTTCACCGATTGCATATGTATTCCTGTCGGTCTGTATATACACCCGTTCATCAGTACCCTGTGCCTGTGCATGGCCCAGCGAAAAAATCACAACCAAACAAAGAATCATTTTATTCATTCCAACATTCCATTAATTGCAACAGGATCAATCATGCTATTTACTTTTGCCAAGTATATTTTCAACAAATACAAAAAAGCGGCTAAGTCCATTTTTCAGCTCCTGATCATTCCAGTATTTGCTCGAAATAAAAAACACTGCCATCCTCTGCGATTCCTTCCGCTATTACTTTTAATTTTTTAGCACGGTCATTATTGAAAAACCGGAGTTCTGCCACTCCATTCTCAACAGCCAGATAGGGTTTCCATAACAGCGATTTCCGGTTATCCTTTTCCACTTTTGTTTCTGCTTTGCTGTAATCCGGTTCTGGAAAATCACGGGGAATGATATACCCTGTAATCTTCTGTTCATATAGCTGGTAACGGTCTTTTTCCCAGTAACCCTCGTCCCCGGGTTTTTTCAGAAACACTGCCAGGGCCGGAGGAAATCCATTTTCACTTCCCAGCATCGGTACAAATTTTACAAAGGCCACCTGGTCCAGGTGATGGCTTCCAGCATATCCCGGTCAACCTTTGAATTATTCAGATAAAAAACAGTAACCATGCTTTGCCCACCGGTTCCTCTGCCAAAATAAAAGAGCTGCTTAGTTCCGTTTACCGGCCGCATTGAAACACTCCGCATATTCATTCCGATATAAGAAAACAGATCGAGGTATTTTGCGGAAAGCGGATCATTCATCACATCCAGGGCTTCACCGGTAGCCGAATAACCACTGAAAGGAGTTCCATTCACATATTTGTCTTCCAGCACTTCCAGTCTTTTTCTTTCCACCAGTTTGGGATCCGATTTCACCACCACTTCATCCAGGGTAATCACTTTTTCGGCAAGAATCAGTGTATCATCTGCCGTTGCCGTAATGCTGGTGACAAGTGGAACTGTATTTGTGCTGCCTGCATCCAAAAATGATCCGGCGATTTGCTGATAGGCATCAAAAAATGTTTTTTCTACATTGGCTGAAGGCTGACGCAGATTAAAACTTACCGTCAACTCCTCTTCTGCATTTCCAGGGAGCCGGCAATGTACCAAGGCTTCACCATAGACGATGATTCCATCCAGAGCAAAATTCCCCTGATCATCGGTGGTTACTTTATACAATTCCTTTCCGGTATAGGCAGAGCGGATGCCTATCAGCACTTCTTTATTGGCCAGTATTTTTTTCCCCCGCTTCACCGTTCCACTTAACTGCATGGATGAGGGCGGGGATGATTTTGCAGGCTGGTTATCCTTACTGATTATGGCTCCGGATGGAATTGTGGTTTGTATGAGCAGATCGAGTTGATCGGGGTTACGAACCTGATTCCATCCCGAACGATCACTCCATTGATTAGCACCCGTAAAAGCATTCATAAATACAGGGCCGGCGGATCCGGTATGATACGCTGCATCTGAAATACTGACGGAGAGATACCGCAAAGAAGTATCGGGCACATGAAAAATCAAACGGTTCTCTCCTCTTTTACCAAGATCCTTCTTCACTACTTCCATGGTATTTCCTGCAGCCAGACTATGCCTGCCGATAAAGACAGGTCTCGCCGCCAGCAGATTTTCCTGATCATCCAGTACCCGCAATTCTGCCATCCCTGCCCGGTAATCCAGTAAAGGAATAAAATAACTGAAGCTGGAGCGGGTGGTCATGTTCAGTCCCACGAGATAAGCCACTTCATTGCTGATCATCAGTTGGATCTTAGGTTTTAGTACAGACAGATTCCGGTTGCCTCCATTGTCCAGGTCAAAATACAATGTATCCGCCGTTTGCCTGAGATGAAGGGCAATACCGTTTTCAATGGCTGCAGGTAATTCCTTGCTCCACTCTTTTCCATTCGATTGCCAGTAACAGGAATAATTTTCTCCGGACTTGGGGCTCAGGGTAAAATGACCCATTCCATTGAACTCAGGATTGATAGTAGCAAGGGTCTCTCCTTTATTATTACGGATCGTTCCGCTGAATCCCGGCATCGCTTTAAATGCAATATGATTCCGGGCGTTCATTACCAGCTTTCCTCCTTCAGGAAAAAATAATGGCTCCTGCAGCGCATTACCCATTATCGATGATGGATTAAAAGCTGCCGGATATAAAACCGGTTTTACAAACTGGTAGGGGCTATGCTGCGATGCAGTAACTTCAGTATAAGCCCTGATGAATACCCAGGTTGATTTGAGTTCGCGCGGAATACTGATTGTACCACTGGCTGTTCCATCAATTACGGGCTGACCTACCTGGCCCAGTTGATGATGGGTAGCATCCCATAACTCAACAAAGAGGTTGGCACTTTCAATGGTATCAATATCAGACAGGAGGAATCCTTTGAAATAAATAGTTTCACCAGCGGCATACTGACTCCGGTCGGTCTGTAAATAGATCCGTTCAAAAACACCTTGTGAATAAACAAGCTGCTGAGACAGCAATACAATGAATAAATAAATGACTTTACACATCTCAAATTAATTTGGATAAGAAAAAACGACCCGAGGGGCTTAGTTTCAATCATGGGTTGCTATGTAATCAGCGCATGAACATCAATTCCTAAAGAGAATTGGATCAAATTTAATATTCTGTTGTCAAATGACAGGCAGACCGGATATTTTTATAATTAATACTGCATTTCCATGCTCATCTGGATAAAGCAGCATTGGGCTGATATACCCTTCAGGAGTTTATGCAGTACTGTGGAAAGCTTTTAGCCCTGCTTTATTGCCCATTGCCCCCGTCAGCTTTACCTTCGCCGCCATGCCACCGATCCATTGGGAATTGATCCTCTATGCCATTTTCTGTGCGGCTACCATCGTACAGCTGTTCTTTTACCTGTTTTTTTATACCCGGGTTGCATTTTTCAAACCCAAATCCAAAACACAATCACAGCAACATCCCGTTTCGGTGATCATTTGTGCAAGGGATGAAGACGAAAACCTGGCCCGTAACCTGCCCGGTGTGCTGGTACAGCAATACGGCAGCAGCTAAGAAGTTGTGGTGATCAACGATAATTCACTCGACGATTCCAAATACATCCTGCAGGAACTAAAAAAAACATTCAAATCACTGCATGTGGTGGAACTGACCCAGGAAGCCAAACTGATTTCAGGGAAAAAATATCCCCTCTCGATTGGTATCCGTGAAGCTGAACATGAAGTATTACTGCTGACCGATGCCGATTGCGTTCCCGCCAGCGAACATTGGGTACAGAAGATGCAGGATGGCTATGCTCCCGGTATTGAAATCGTTCTGGGCTATGGCGCCTATCATAAAAAGAAAGGACTACTGAATAAACTCGTCCGGTTCGAAACATTTCATACTGCCCTGCAATACCTTTCCTATGCCCTGGCCGGTATTCCTTATATGGGTGTGGGTCGTAATCTTTCCTACCGCAAAGATCTTTTTCTCCGGAACAAAGGATTTGCATCCATCAATCATATTCCCAGTGGTGATGACGATCTCTTTATCAATAAAGTGGCTACCAAAACCAATACGGCGGTTGTGATTGATCCGGATGCCATCACCCGCTCCATTCCTAAAACCACCTGGAAAGGTTGGTTAAGGCAGAAATCCAGACACTATACAACGGCAAAATTTTATAAACCTAAACACAAATTCCTGCTCGGACTTTATTTCGCCACCCAATTCATGTTTTATCCGCTACTGGCAGCCAGCATCGTATTTTATAACTGGATTTTTGTATTACCGGTATTTGCTTTCCGGCTGCTGATTCAGGGATTTGTTCTGTATAAGAGCATGAAAAAAATGGGAGAAAAAGATCTCTGGCCCTGGTTTCTCTTCCTGGACATGTGGATGTTCTTCTATTATATCATCTTTGCACCGGCCCTCTGGCGCAGACCCAGGAACGAGTGGTAAATCAACACGGCATAACACATGGATATCATCCTGAAATATTTTGCTGATTTCAATCCCGTACAGTTGGAACAGTTCGGGAAATTGGAAGCTTTGTACAAGGACTGGAATGAAAAGATCAATGTGATCTCCCGCAAGGATATTGATCATTTATATGAACGCCATGTACTCCATTCCCTGGCCATTGCCGCCGCTTTTGAATTTAGTCCGGGTATGGAAGTGATAGATATCGGCACCGGCGGTGGCTTCCCCGGTATACCCCTGGCCATTTTTTTCCCGGAAGTCCGTTTTCACCTGGCCGATAGTATTGCCAAAAAACTGAAAGTAGTGGAAGCCGTGTCCGCTGCCATTGGTTTACAAAATGTCAGTACCGAACATACCCGCGCAGAGGCCATAAAAAACCGGAAATTCGATATGGTGGTCTCCCGGGCTGTGGCTCCCCTCAAAGATCTCTGGAACTGGGGCAAACCTCTTTTGAAGACCAAAAAGTCTGAAACCGGACTCCAACCCGGACTAATCTGCCTGAAAGGGGGTGATTTGGCAAAGGAGATCCAGGAAAGTGGTACCCGGCCCAGGGTGATGGAAGTAAAAGAACTCTTTCCTGAACCGTTTTTTGCAGAAAAATACCTGCTCTACGTTCCCCGGTAAAATATACCAGTTTGTGGTATTGGGGGGCATTGAAAACCTCTTCACCTTTGTAGTAATGAAAGCGATCTCAGTATGTATTGTGGATGATAACCGGGAACTGCGAAATGCGCTGGAAGAAATCATTTCCATGTCTGACGGATATGAATGTACCGGCACATTTGGCACTGCGGAAGAAGCGATTAAACAACTCCCTGTAAAATTACCCGATGTAGTGCTGATGGATATCAACCTGGGTACTGCAGAAAGCGGGATTGATGTGGTAAGGATTCTCAAACCCCGTATTCCCGGTACCAATTTCATGATGTGTACCGTGTACGAAGAAGATGAAAAGATATTCGAAGCCCTGAGCGCCGGCGCCAGCGGTTATATACTCAAGAAAACCGATCCTCCCCGGATGCTGGAAGCCATCCGGGAACTCTATGAAGGAGGAGCTCCCATGAGCAGCCAGATTGCCCGAAAAGTGGTGGCTGCTTTTCGTAAAAAAGAAGCGGAGGTACCCCAGGGTGATAATGAAGAGCTGGATGTTCTGACGCCAAGGGAAAAGGAAATTCTTGAATTATTATCCAGGGGATTGATGTACAAGGAAATTGCAGCTCAGATCTTCCTGAGTCCCGAGACCGTTCGCAAACATGTTTACCATATTTACGAGAAACTGCATGTTTCTAACCGGGTAGCCGCCGTGAATAAGTTCTATGGCAGATAGATTTGCGGCTTTTTGCCTGTGTTATTGAGCAGTAGGGACAAAAAATACCACTTTCGTGGTATTGTCTGGTATAGTGGTTAAACTTAGTTTTGGATTACCAATCAAGATATTTACCAGAGACCATTAACCATTAACCTTACCTCTAACGTCCTTCAGGACAGCAAGCAAATGAGGGGCCTTGATTGAAAACCGTCAAAACTGACCATTTCTGGTCAGTTTTTTTATTGTTCTGTTAGCAGTGCTTTAATCTCATAGCTTGAGGAGTTGGGCTGAATTTAGAAGTTTAGCTTAGAAACAATCTTTATTCTATTTTCTTTTTTCTTGATAAAAAAGAAACAAAAAATCAAGCCGGTTCGAAAGGGAAATTCATTCTCCTTGGAGATTTCCGCACACGAACCGGCCCCTGGAAAGGTTGCTCTGACACGGGCTTTAATGCAAGATTCTTCATGCGTTTTAAGGCGGATTATACTACTGCGCTGATTTTTCGACTTCCAGCAAATATTAAGGTTGAAGCAATGATCAAATCGAAAAATAGGCGCTGTGGAAATTCATTAAATCCTAAGCTCATAGCCGATTTAAGAAATAGTGCTCTGTTTAATTGATTTTGGTTTAAGCGATGGTCCTAAATCTTTATAAGATCGTTTCCCCGTTTTTTAATAATAGGCCGAATGGACGGATAATGTAACCCTTTTGCATTTCAATGAGAGAAACCAAAAAACGTCTGGGCAAGAGCTACCCTTTGAGCTCCAAATAAAGTGATATTTTCCAAGCGCCTATTTTTCGATCCCAACCCCGCTTCACTTATAAATAAGGCCGGAGATCGAAAAATCAGCGCAGTAGCGATACCATGCATATCACGCATAAGACTTACCGCTTTAAGGTTCGTGCAACATCTTGAGCGTCGGGCGACGGTTCGTCCGAGGATATTTCCAATTAACGGAAAATTCCGCTTCGAACCGTCTTGACTTTTTTTGTTTCTTTTTTGTGTCAAGAGGTAACTATATACCTGTTAGACCACGTGGAGTAAAAAAATAGGCTATCTATATCTTTCGTCTGGTTCGGGGTGAACCATAACAACGCTATCAATTTTGAACTTTATATAGTACAGGCTATCCCCGTACTCAATAATATCCCTTCCTTCTTTTAACCTTGGGTTATTATCATTTCTTTCCTTACGAATTACGTAGCCGATTGTAACCAAAATAGCCGCAATCAGCACTATCCGAAAAATCAGGCTTTTATTTCCCTTTTCCACGGGCTTTCTTTTTAGGCTTTGGATTACCCTTTACCGATGCCGCCATAATAGAATGAAACAGGCCAGATGCCTCTTTAGCGGTTTTTTTCTTTGCTTTTGCCATGCTACAAATTTACTAACTTTGTACAAATGGAAACCCCCGCAAGAAAACCCCTAATGAGAGGGCTAAACTAAACGGGGTTCACGGCAGATATAGTGTTGCCGTTCTTTCCAACCAGTATTTTTAAAGGGCGAAAGCCCTTTTTTAGTCATCTACAAACGGGATTTCTTGAGCGGCACTACCATCCTGAGAAAACTTTGGCAAAGCTCTTTCTACCATTCGTTCCCAATTAGTCCAATTATAACCCGCAGCTTTTGCAAATGCTGTTAATATGCTTAAATGCTCCTTTAATTTAGGGTGACCGAAATCAGGATTAATCCATTGAGGGTGTTTCCCCTTTCTGTTTCCCTTTTCGTCTTTTGGATTACGTTCACGTAATTCTTTCAATATTTTAGGGCCCAATCTTGCATAAACGTAATTATTTATATAATGGCCAACTACTTGAGGCTTCTTTGTGCTTGCTTGCTTCCATGTCCATCCTTTCATTTTAAAAATTGCCTCAAAAAAATCAGGCGGGAAAGTCCGAACCCATTTCCCTTTTTCCTCCTCCAAAAATCTTTGGAGAAATTGCTGCAAAGCATCCCCCTCTTTTACTTTTTCATAACCAGTTACTTCATCAACTAAAGCAATAATTCCAACTTTCGCTAATGAACGTATAATTATGTCAGATTGAATTACAACTGCCTTTTGCCTTATTCCAAGCTCTGTGTTGCTTGCAATAGCATAATCCCTAACCTTTAGCATTATTTCACAAATTTCAGGCAGCATAGTAGCTCTATATGCACTGATTTTTTTATTACCCTGATAACACTGTAAAGGCCTATATTTCGACGGTGTGTTACCCGTTGATATAAAGCGACTTACGACCTTCGAAGTGAGTATTTCATCAAGCCTTCCCGACGAACGCTGTAATGGCTCGTTTCCTATAACACCCAAAACCCTTTGCATGCCTGTGGTGGATAATACCCTTTCTCCATTTCTTAATACGTAACAAGGAATGGCAACATCGTCAATCATTAATTCACCTTCATGGGTTATTTCGTTTTCGTATTCTGCTTTCATTTAGATAAGTATTTAATGAGTTGGTTGTAAACTATTTGTGTTTTCTGTTTATCAACAGTTACTTTATTAATCATTAACCAGGCTGTATCTTTTGTAACATCTAATATTGTAGCTAATTCTCGGGATGTAATTTTTTGTTATTTAACCCTATAAGTAAAATTGCTAAAAACCATTTTTGCAAGTCGCATCTTGTTCGATGAAACATAGTACCTACCGTTACACTGAAACTCGTATTACACTTATTACAATGATACCTCTTAGGCTCCTTCATTCTTGAAAAGAAGCTTGTTTTACAATAAGGACATTGAGGCTGGTCTTCCCAAAGCACTTTTTCAAGAAAAACAATGCAATCATCAGTATTTGGGAATGCTGTGTAAATTTTATTTAATTCTTTTGTCATAGCTAAAGGTATTCAAAAGTAAAAATTAATTTTGACTTTAAAAATTATTACCCTACCTTTATCTAAGACAATTAAAAAATGAAAATATTCAAAAACATATTTGATTTTCAAAAAGAGTTTAACACTGAGGAAAAATGCAGGGAGTATTTAGAGCAACAACGTTGGGACGGCACACCAGCCTGTCCGTTCTGTGGCTCTATAAACGTTCATAGGTTTCCCAATGGTAAGATATTTAAGTGCCGGGAAAAGGGCTGCCGGAGCAAGTTCAGCGTTACCGTAGGCACGATCTACGAAAACACCAAAATCCCGCTTACTAAGTGGTTTTTGGCTACCTATATTCTGTCAGTCCATAGCAAAGGGATTAGCAGTCTACAATTAGCCGGATGGCTGGGAGTCACCCAAAAGACTGCATGGCATTTAAACCACCGTATAAGGGCTATGCTGACAGATAAGGCCCCCGAATTATTAGAAGGTATTGTTGAAATTGATGAGACCTACGTAGGGGGTAAAGAGGGAAATAAGCACGCAAGCAAAAGGACTGTAAAGGGCGGCACAGGTAACAAGGCTATGGTATTAGGGGCTGTTCAGCGTAATGGGAAAGTAAGAACTAAGGTTATTCCCAAAACTGACAGTGCAAATGTGGTAGAAACAGTAAAAGGATTTGTAGCCCCTGAAACTACTATGGTTACTGACGAGCATCATGCTTACAAAAAGCTGGCCGCTGATTATATACACAAGACCGTAAATCACCGGGAAAAAGAATATGTGAGAAATGAAAAAGGTTTCAAAGTTCACACCAATAACATTGAAGGCTTTTGGAATATTCTTAAAAAGCAAATAGTAGGAATCCACCACGTTGTAAGTGAAAAACATTTACAGAGGTATTGCAACGAATCAGCGTTTAGATATAACAACCGGGAAGCATTTCAGGATGAAAGATTTGCCACAGCATTGAAGCAATGCAATGGCTCATTAACTTATAAAGAATTAACTGGTAAACAATGAAAGACGGACAATTTTTAAAAGAAATGGGGTCTAAGATAAAATCTGCCCGTAAGTCACAAAAATTGACCTTAGAACAGCTAAGTAAATTATCAGGGGCAACCGATTTATCTAACTTGTGGTTTATTGAACAGGGAAGGCGAAATGTTCATATCCTGACTTTAAAAAGTATTGCAGATGTACTTAAAAAAGATGTGAGAGATTTTATTTAGTTTTTCTTTTTAGTTGGTCTGCTCAAAAGTTTTTTTGTATTCTTTAAACCCTTTTTTACATCTTTTATATCTTCATTCTTTGTGAAATTCTCCGGGACGGTGTTACTAATCTCAATCATTGATCTCCTAACCATCTTGCCAACAGTTTCCGCCGCCTTTTCTAAATTGTTTTGCCCTTTTACGCTTTCGTTTTTGATTTTAAGTTCCGTCTGTGTGATGCGGAATAGATTTGCGGCAAGCTCATCCTTGCCCATAAAGTCTAATAAACTCCTTCCAGTATCAATACCACGTTTTGCCTTTAATTGGTTTATATTTAAGTTATACATCCCCCGATAACCAGCATTTTGGAAAAATCCGTACCCTGTTTTATCTAACCCGTGACCAAAAGCCACCCCTGCAAGAGTCTTCTCTCTTTCAGAAATTTCTGATCTAACTTGTAATCGTTCTACCCGTTCAGCCTCTAATTGATAACTATGTACAGCACCAGCTAGTGTAGCAAAATATGCTTGTGACTTTGCTACTTGTGGCATAGCCACGTTACCATTCATTGAAATTAGGTAACAAGCAAACCTTGATAATTTAAAATCAATAGTCGGCTTATCATCTACAATTACTGATATTTGGTCAAAGTTCCCAATTATTGGAATACCTAATGTATTGCAGGTTGTCATTGCTTTACTAATAACCTTATTAAAGGTTGCCCAGTTTGCATAACCCAACATTTCCATTAATTCTAAGGCACTCCAATGAGTATATCCATTTTCTTTTGAATGGGTTTCAAAATTCTCTTTTCCTTCCTCAAAATGGAATAGCTCTGTTTGCATTTTTTTCAGCTTTTATACTTAAAAATATGGGCTGTAAAGTACTTACAAAGATACCTATTTTAGGCTCTTTTTTTAGGGTCTATTTTGGCTAAAACCGTGAAAGCCCTTCACTTGTCGTTAAACAAGTGAGGGGCTTTGGCGGCGAGAGAGGATTCGAACCCCCGGATCGGTTTCCCGATCACCTGTTTTTCAGGCAGGCGCATTCGACCACTCTGACCATCTCGAAAATGGTCTAAACCATTATCGAAACTTCCGACTGCAAATATAACTAAATTTACAATGTGGTCTAACAGGTATATAGTTACCTGTCAAGACAAAAAAGAAAGTATGCAAAAAAGAATTCTATATAAACTTCTTTGAAGACAAGTATTGAATTTTTAAATAGGGATTATTAGTAATCGTTTCTCTACTTACTTTTTTCTTGATAAAAAAGTAAGGAAAGGCTATTAAGGAGAAAAAGTTTAAATAATTAGGCCTTGGTCTTCTATTTACTTTTTGGCATTGCCCCAAAAAGTAACAAAAAAGGCTAGCCGGTTCGAAATGGAAATTCATTCTCCTTGGAATTTTCCGCACACGAACCGGCCCCCTGAACTCGCGACATGGCACGGTCTTTAAGGCCAGATTCTTCATGCGTTTTAAGGCGGGTTATCCTACTGCGCTGATTTTTCGATTTTCAGCCTTACTTAAAATTGGTAAGTTATTCTAATCGAAAAATAGGCGCTATGGAAATTTATTTTACTCGAAGCTCTTAGCCAGTCATAGAAATAAAGGATCAATTTTTTGTATCGGTGGCTAACATTAGGGCGACTCGTAAAAAATGTATGTTGCCCCGTTCTCCTATTTGGCCACAAGGATGGGCAATGCATCCTTGCTGCAGAACGATGAGAGGACTTAAAAAGGCCCAGGCATGAACTACCATTTGAGCGTCGAATAAAGTGAAATATAGCAAGCGCCTATTTTTCGATTTCAACATGGCCTCAACCTTGTGTTATGCTGGAAATCGAAAAATCAGCGCAGTAGTGATACCAAGAGTATCACGCATAAGACTTACCGCATTAAAGCCCATGCAACATTTTGAGCGTCGGGCGACGGGTCGCCTGCGGAAATCTCCAAAGAGTGGAAAATTCCGCTTCGAACCGTCTTGTCCCGATAGCTATCGGGATTTTTGTTACTTTTTTATCAAGAAAAAAGTAAGGAAAGGTCATTAAGAAGAAAAAGTTTAATTATTTCAGCCTTATTCTTCTTTTTACTTTTCAGCTTTGCCTCAAAAAGAAAGAATGATCCAACAGAAATAAAAATCCTTTCAAAAAAAATCCCCCGGCATCGGGGGAATTTCTTTTTACTTCAGTATTCATCACCATTTCGGTTCAAACTTATTATTCTTTCGTTCTACATCCGCCAGTCGCAGACTCGGATCAATTTCAACAACAGAAAAATCGCCCAGCTTTCTGGTGGTTTCAATGATATAGGTCGGATGTGTCCATTTCCAGGGCTCATACATCTTTCTGGAGACAGCCGCATCTTCCACAGGCTTCTCACCATACATCAGGTTCATGGGTATATAATGGAGCTCCTTAGTTCCATCCTTGAAACTGATCTGCAGGTCAATTGGCATTGGCATCAGACCAACCCGGCTCAGCCTGACCTTTGTTTTACCACCTTCTTCCCATAAACTGTCAATCGCATAATCAATGGTCCGGGTGGTATTGATCCAGTACTCTTTATACCAGTCCAGTTTCATATTGCTTACTTTTTCCGCCACCCGCATAAAATCATTCACATTGGGATGTTTAAAACGCCATTGTTTATAATACTCCAGCAAAATTTTATCCCGTACCGGTGCACCGACAATATATCCCAGCTGCTCCATGAACACCCCACCTTTTGAATACACCGCAGCCCCGTATGCCGAGTTCAGATTAAAATGATCGGCATGAGTAGTCAAGGGTTCTTCTTTTCCGCTCTTGGCCAGTCCCACATATCCACGGTAAGTACCATCATAGGCAAATCCTTTATTCCCATCCAGGAATGCTTGAACACGGTCTTCTGCATAAGTAGTAAAGCCCTCATCCATCCAACCATAAAGCGATTCATTGGTACCCAGCATGCCGTAATACCAGTTATGCAGCCATTCGTGCAACCAGGCACCCGGACCAATACAAAGCGTGGCCATTGGATATTCCATACCGCCATCTCCACCATGTAAAAATGAAAACTGTTTATAAGGATAATGACCAAATGTTTTTTCAATCAGGGGCAGGGCTCTTTCTGCATCCACTAAAACCTGTTCCCATTCTGCCGCAGGCGTATTGGTAGGTTTATACAAAAGGTGAAAGGTGAGACTATCCCTTACTTTTTTGCTTTTATGAATAAACTCAGGATCAGCTACCCATGCAAAATCATGCACATTGGGTGCAATGAAACGCCAGTTGAGTTTTTCACCAGCGGGCTGCTGCACTTTGGCACCGGGGGTTTCATAACCATATCCAATCTGATTAGGATTTTGCAGATAACCGGTACCACCGAGAATATAGTTTTTATCAAAATTGAGACTGACATCAAAATCACCCCATACTCCATAAAATTCCCTTCCAACATAAGGCGTGGGATGCCAACCTTCATAATCATACTCACAAAGTTTGGGATACCATTGCGTCATGGAATAACGCACTTTGGAACTGGGATTATCCCTTCCGCTGCGGCGCACCTGCAGGGGCACCTGCGCTTCAAATTCCATTTCAAAGAGCACTTTGGATTTGGGCAGGATGGGTTTATCCAGTTTAACTTCCAGGATCGTTTCCTGCATATTGAAAGATTGCGGTCTTCCATTCATCTTCAGTGAAATAATTTTCTGGTATCCGATCTCATCGGGTTTCAGGTTCAGGATGCGATCCTTAACCCGCTGGTCCCAATCAGGACGACCACCGGGACCATTCACTACGCCCTGTCTGCGGCTACGGGTATCCATCATACTGCCAGGTTGAAAGGCATTGAAATAAAGATGGTAGAAAACCCGGCTCAAAGTATCCGGACTATTATTCCAGTATTCCAGTTTTTGCTTTCCGGTAAACTGGTTGGTCTGTACATTCATGTTGATATTCATCGTGTACTTCACCCGTTGCTGCCAGCGGTCAGGCTGGGCCTTGAGGATAAAAGTTATCAAGACGAGCATTGAGAAAATCAGGCCTTTCTTCATGTATTAAAGTTTGAAGTGGTAAATTTCGGAAAACAGAGGTTATGGTAAAAACAAAGTTGATCGGCGGTTTTCCATTTGTACAATATACCAAAGAGACGGTTCCTGAAACGGAAATGATCCAAAAATCATGTGAATTTTTCAACTGGATGAATAAAAGAAGAACCATCCGTGATTTTTCGGACCGCCCGATACCCCAAACCGTGATTGAACAACTGATTCTTACCGCATCCACGGCCCCCAGTGGCGCCCATAAACAACCCTGGACCTTTTGTGCGGTGAGTGATCCGCTGATCAAAAGACAAATCAGGGAAGCGGCAGAAAAAGAAGAGGAAGAAAGTTACCAGCACCGGATGCCGGAGGAATGGCTGGCCGATTTACGACCCTTGCAAACAGACTGGAAAAAACCATTTCTGGAAACAGCCCCTTGGCTGATCGTGGTTTTCAGAAAATCATATGAATTAAAACCGGATGGCAGTCGCGGACAGGTATACTATGCCAATGAAAGTTGCGGACTGGCCTGTGGTTTTTTATTAACTGCCATTCATCATGCCGGGCTCTGTGCTTTAACCCATACGCCCTCTCCCATGCAGTTCCTCAGCCGGATACTCAACAGACCGGAAGAGGAGAAACCCTTTCTGCTGATTCCGGTAGGCTATCCAGCACCAGAATGCTGGGTACCTGATATCAAAAGAAAACAAATGCCGGAAATCTGTGTCTTTTACTAAGTAAAATGAAAGAAAATTTCCCATTTTAAGACTGGTATGTGATACTACCCAAAAGTGGTATTGCCGTAAAAAAAGATTTGGTTTTACTTTGTCCTAACTAAATCATAATAAAATGAAAAAATCCTTGATTGTTATAGTATGCTCTTTCTGCATGCTCTCCGCATTTTCTCAAACCAAGAAAGGCGATAAAATGGTTGGTGTCGGCTTTGGATCAGTCAGTTATACTAACAGTGATAGTAAGACCAGCTACAGCAATACCCCAACCGTTTACAACAGTGATGGAAGCAGCTTTTCCATCAGCGTTAATCCGAATGTGGCCTGGTTTGTCAGGGACAATCTGGCAATAGGCGGCGGCATCAGTGTTTCTTTTTACAGCTCCAAAAGTAACAGCAGTAACACCGGCTCTACCACTACTTCAGAAAGTAAATCTACACAGCCATCTGTTTATATTGGTCCCCTGGCCCGGTATTATTTCGGAGGCAGTTCAAAAGGGATGCCCTTTGCACAAGTAAATATTCAATATGGCATCTATGGCGGCAAAAGTGAAAGCAAAACCAGCACAGGCGCCAGCAGCGAAACAACCACCAAACCTAAAGGAGATTGGAATGCAGGTCTCTCTTTCGGGTATGAGCATTTCATCACCCCTAATGTAGGGTTCTATGGCTCTATCGGTTTTAATTACGGAAAAAGCAAGACCCTTTACGAATACAGGCCTTCAACCGGAACAGGTTATGATTATACCAGTGAATACTCCCGCTTCTATATTCCTGTTAACGTAGGATTACAGGTGCATATTCTTGGGGAAAAGAAATAATCAATAAATTAATTAATCTTCCATAGCCGCTTCTTTACCGGAGCGGCTATTCTTTTCTACTCCTTCTACAACAATTACAATCTCTCCTTTCACCGTTTTCTCCCTGAAATAATCAGCTACTTCCTGCAAGGTTCCTCTTTTATTTTCTTCAAACATTTTACTGAGTTCGCGGCTTACTGACACCTGTCGATCGGCACCAAAGTAAATAATAAATTCATCCAGGGTTTTCACAAGACGGACTGGTGATTCATAAAAAACGATGGTCCTTTCTTCTGTTGCCAGCTGTTTGAGCAGGGTCTGCCTCCCTTTTTTCATGGGCAAAAAACCTTCAAAACAAAATCGGTTGCAAGGAATACCACTGTTGACCAGTGCGGGTACAAAAGCCGTGGGGCCCGGGAGTGATTCCACTTTCACGCCGGCACGGATGCATTCCCTGACCAATAAAAAGGCCGGATCTGAAATACCGGGTGTACCGGCATCGGTAACCAATGCCATTTTTTAGCGGCCTGTCATTGTTCTACAATCTGCTGCAGCACTTTATGTTCATTGTGCTGGTGATAGGGTGATAGCGGTTTCTGGATTGCATAATGATTCAGCAGATGGGAACTGGTGCGGGTATCTTCTGCTAATATCAGGTCCACTTCCTTCAGCACTTCAAGTGCCCGAAGGGTGATATCCTTTAAATTACCAATGGGGGTGGGAACTAAGTAGAGCATGGAGGGTTAAATGTGAGAATGTGTAGATGTGATGAATGTGAGAATGAGAGACCTTAATGAAGTGAGTTTCATTTTCACATTCCCACATTTCCACATTCCCACATTTTCACATTACTGTACTGTTACTTCAAAATATTCCATCACTGCATTACTCAGGAGTTTGCGGCTGGCTTCTTCGGCAATTGACTTTGCCTTATCCGGAGAATCAGCATTTACCTGAAGGGTGATATTCTTGCCGATCCTGACATCTTCCACGCCAGCAAGTCCGAGGTTCTGCAAACCGCCCATTACTGCTTTACCCTGGGGATCGAGTAGTTCTTTAAGAGGCATTACTTTTATCTGTACGGTATATGTCATGCTTTTTGTTTTGGAAGAGCAAAGATACAACAACATAGGCGAGCACCACGAGCGGAACGGCCAGCCATTTCAGCAATACAAAACCCACTACCGCCAGCAACAGGATCAGGTATTTGGGCCAGTTATCAGCTACACTGAAATTTTTAAACTTGAGGGCCATCAGGGGTAAACGGGATACCATCAGCCAGCTCAGCCCGGCAATGATGCCGTACAAAACCCATTTGTTCAGGAGCAATTTGTTGATCCACTCTGTATTCACATTCCAGTAAATCAGCGGAAGTGCAGCCACAAAAATTCCGGCAGCAGGTACCGGCATTCCTTTGAATGAATCGGACTGCGAAGGATCCAGGTTAAATCGGGCCAGTCGCCAGGCAGCCGCACAGGGCAGGATAAAAGCGGGTAATAGCCATATCAGTGAAGTATCCATGGCACTGGTTTCCCTGGCAAAACTCAAACGAAGAAACTGGTAAAGGATCATTCCAGGCGCCACACCAAAACTCACTACATCGGCCAGCGAATCGAGCTGTTTGCCCATTTCAGAACCAGCACCCAGCAATCTGGCCACAAATCCATCCAGGAAATCAACCACTGCGGCCAGTCCGATAAAAAGAGAGGCCAGCCAGATGGATTCAGGCATATCAATCCAGGTACTGCCATTTTCATCACCCGAAATAGCAATACCGTTTTGCATCATAAATACAATGGCGATACAACCAAAGAACAGGTTCAGCAGTGTAAACAGATTGGGAATTTGCTTCATAATGCGAACATAGGTAAATGTGAGAATATGAAAATGTGATGATGTGAAAATGTGAAGGTGTGTAAATTATCTCAATCGGGTTCTAACTTATTTCCACATTCCCACATTCCCAGATTCCCACATTTTCTCATTTTCTCTTCATCAGTGTCTCAATCTCTTCCACCGTAATCGGGATATTCTTCATCAGGTCCTTATGACCATTACGGGTGATCCAAAGATTATTTTCAATCCTTACCCCCATTTGCTCTTCTTCAATATAAATACCCGGCTCTACAGTAAACAGCATCCCCGCTTTGATTGGTTCGGTGCGGGTGCCCAGGTCATGTACATCCACGCCCAGGTGATGGGAAATGCCATGATAAAGATATTTGCGGTAAGCCCTGTTCTCCGGGTCTTCATTCTTTACATCTGATTTACGGATCAGTCCGATTTTCAGAAACTGTTGCGTGGCTTCCTCTCCTACCTTGTCTGTATAATCGAGAATACTTATACCGGGTTTCAGGATGCTTTTCGCATAATCATGCAGGTGGAGACAGGCATTATACACTGTTTTTTGCCGGCGGGTGAATTTTCCATTCACCGGTACGGTACGGGTAAGGTCAGCGCAATAACCACCATACTCTGCACCAAAATCCATCAGGATCAGTTCCCCATCTTTACATTCTTCGCTGTTGGAAACGTAATGCAGTGTTCGGGCCCGGTCGCCACTGGCAATGATACTGCCATAAGCTTCTCCGGTAGCACGCTGACTCAGAAATGAATGCACAATCTCTGCTTCAATTTCATATTCCATTACACCGGGTTTAATGAACTGCAGTAAACGGCGGAATGTATTGTCAGTGATATCAATGGCTTTTTGCAGCACTTCCACTTCCAGTGCCGTCTTAATGGCCCTGACTTCTTTCATAATCTTTGCCGCCCGCAGGTATTGATGCAGGGGATAACGGCTCTTCATTTCATCTATAAAACGATAATCGCGGGACCGTACGAGACTGGCCTTGCGGTCATTTTCATTACTGTCCAGATAGATCGCATCCGCTAAATGAATCCAGGGCTGTAATAATCCGTCCAGACTATCCAGCCATACAATGGTTTTTATGCCGCTGATGTCCTGTGCTTCTTTTACTCTTAGTCTTTTTCCATCCCATTTTTCCTTGAGTTCATTCGGGCGAACCAATACCAGAACTTCCCGGTATTTAGGATCCGGATTATCCGGAAACAGAATAACCATACTGTCTTCCTGGGTGATGCCACTAAGCCAGAACAAATCACTGTTTTGTTTGAATCGATAGATCGCATCGCCATTACTCGGCACTTCATCATTACTGGTAAAAATGGCAATGGCGTTTTTTTGCATCCGGCTGACAAAACGTTCTCTGTTTTGTACAAAGATGCCGGCATTAAGAGGTAAGTACTTCATGAGGATTTAGCAGTTGTTGGTGAATGGGATAAGGCTTAACCCGCTAAAGATAATGAGCAAACGACATGTGACGATACTGTTCATCACAATTGGCCAAAAAATCAGTGATTTGAAAATTTTCAAAATACATTTCAATATTTTGAATTCTTTCCAACCCGAAAGGGTCAAAAACCTGTTTTTTTGACCAATCTTCAATAAAACTTGTCTCAATTTCAAAATTTAACACTAACGCCCGTTTGTGTGAACCCCCGCTCTCACTTAACTTTGCATCTTCAACAAATCTTGCTTGCTATATGTCAGTACCTGTTGTTAGTATCCCTAAGAAAAGCCTGCTTCGTCTTGGTCTCCAGCACTCTGAAACGGTTCATTACCAGTTGAGTCCGGAAGAATTAGTTCAGGATACCCTCCGTATCGGAGAGGGTGTGCTGAATGATACCGGCGCCCTGGTGATCCGGACCGGCGAATTTACCGGCCGCTCGCCTAAAGATAAGTTCACAGTAAAAGATGAAACCACTGCTGATACTATTCATTGGAATGATTTTAATATCCCTATTGAACCCAAATATTTTGATATCATCTCAAAGAAGATGAGTGAATACCTGGACCGTCTCCCGGAACTATGGGTACGCGATTGCTATGCCTGCTCGGATCCCCGTTACCGCTTAAACGTGCGGGTGGTTAATGAAAAGCCCTGGAATAATCTCTTTGCCTATAATATGTTCCTGCGCCCGACTGAAGAGGAACTGGAAAATTTTGAACCCGACTGGTATGTGATTTCTGCCCCGGGTTTACTACTCGATCCAAAAGAATGTGGCACCCGGCAGCACAATGCAGCGGTGGTTTCTTTTAAACACCGTACTATTTTAATTGCCGGCACCGGTTATACCGGAGAAACCAAGAAAGGCATTTTCACCATCCTGAATTATATTCTTCCCCATGAAAAAAATGTACTGAGCATGCATTGCAGTGCTAATATGGGGAAAGACGGAGATACCGCTATTTTCTTCGGACTGAGCGGCACCGGTAAAACCACACTCAGTGCTGATCCCAACCGGCAGCTGATCGGTGATGATGAGCATGGATGGACCGGCGATAATATTTTCAATTTTGAAGGCGGTTGCTATGCCAAAACCATCAACCTCACGGAAGAAAAAGAACCCGAAATCTTTCATGCGATCCGCCCCGGTGCACTGGTGGAGAATACCTGTTTTTTCCCCGGAACCAATCGAATCAATTTCGACGACGGATCCATCACAGAAAATACCCGCGTATCCTACCCCCTGCATTTTATCAGCAATGCACAGGAACCATCGGTAGGCGGATTGCCTAAGAATATTTTCTTTCTTACCTGCGATGCTTTTGGAGTATTGCCCCCGGTTTCCAAACTGAATCCCGGCCAGGCTATGTATCAGTTCATTTCAGGATATACTGCCAAGGTTGCCGGAACAGAAGCCGGTGTAACTGAACCAAAACCTACGTTCAGTGCCTGCTTTGGTGCGCCCTTCCTTCCCCTTCACCCGGGTAAATATGCCCAGATGCTGGGAGAAAAAATGCGGGAAAACAAAGTAAATGTCTGGATGATCAATACCGGATGGACCGGAGGCCCCTATGGCATCGGCAACCGGATGAAATTGAAATATACCCGGGCCATGATCACTGCGGCGCTGGAAGGGAAACTGGATGATGTCAATTTTGAAACCCACCCGGTTTTTGGAATGGCCATCCCTGTCAGTTGTCCGGATGTACCCACCGAAGTACTGAACCCCCGCAATACCTGGGCTGATCAAAAAGCTTATGACGAAAAAGCAGCCTACCTGGCCGGTTTATTTGTAAAGAATTTTGAAAAATATGCGGATGGTGTTTCTGCCGAAATACTGGCAGCTGCTCCAAAAATCTGATTTCAAAAAAATAAATCATATAACCCCCGGTTACCTCACCGGGGTTTTTTATTTTAACGATGCCTTAAACCACTATTAAAACATTTATCACGACTTTACGTTGAATAAACCGGTAAATGCGAAATACAGTTTTCATATTGCTTGTTGACCATGGCTCCCCTGTTGTTGCCCGCACAGCAACCGGGTGAAGAACTTTGGCCTGGAGTGCCAGCCGCAAACTGACCTGGGCTGATTATAAAGCCAGTCCGGACCCCAACAGTGATGCAGCAGCCACCACCGCTTCCTACCTCGTTTTTTCCTATAGCATCCGAAACGATGATATCAGCTTCCGGATCGAATCAAAGTTTTCAAAAACCAGATCCTGGGGATTGCACAAAACAGCCTATATCCTCAGTCATGAACAAGGACATTTTGATCTGGCTGAAGTTTACGCCAGAAAACTGTACAAAAAAATACAGGAATACCGTTTCCATAAAAAGAATTACCGGAAGGATCTGCAAAAAATTTATCAGGAGGTCCTTGACGAAAAAGAAGAGATGCAAAACAAATATGACCGGGAAACCAATCACAGTATCAATAAAGAGAAGCAGGCCGAATGGCTGAAGAAAATTGAAAAAATGCTGGAGGAGTATAAAGATTACGCCAACTATTAAAGCTCAAATACCTGCCGCAGGGAGGATTGGATACAATACCCGTTGCGGATAGATGGAAACCATTTCCCCGACAATTTAAGTGCTCTTACCACTTCCTGAAATTTTTGGGCCGGGGAGGATGACAATAATTCAAAATGAGACAGGTCGCCGTTCTTGTTTACCCGGAACCTGACTTCCACTTCATCCTTTCCTTTTAAACCCGTGTTCAGGTTTTTTTCAGGAACTGCTGCCAGTCTTTTTCTTCTTTGGAATAATAAGCAGGCTGCTGGGCATCACTGCCGATACTGTGTCCGCCACTGAGCAGCACTTCTTTATCAGCAGCCGGATCCAGGTTGAATTTGCAGGAACAACTGCTGCCGCGGATCTGGAATACGGTATCTCTGGCTTCCTGGGCAACCGAAGTAAATGCCAGCATCACAGATAAAATAAACAGGGAAATGCGCATAGATCAATTAAAATAGACCATAGAGTTCTGCATCTACTTTGCGGATGATCTCTCCAAAATCTTCATCGCGCTCGGCAAATTTGTTTTTGTCCACATCAATCACCAGTAATTTACCTTCTTTGTATTCACTGATCCATTTGGTATAATATTCATTCAGCTTTTTCAGATAATCCAGCCGGATATTCTCCTCGTATTCTCTTCCTCTTTTCTGAATCTGACCCACCAGGGTTGGCACCGATGCATTGAGGTAAATGAGCAGATCGGGTGGCTGTACCAGCATTTTCAGGGTCTGAAAGAAATGATAATAATTATCAAAATCTCTTTTTGTCATCAACCCCATTTCATGAAGATTGGGGGCGAAGATATTCGCATCTTCATAGATGGTTCTGTCCTGGATCACGGTTTCCGTTCCTTTCTGGATTTCCACCAGCTGCCGCACCCGGCTGTTCAGGAAGTAAATCTGTAGATTAAAACTCCAGCGGTTCATGTCCTCATAAAAATCATTGAGGTAGGGATTATGGTCAACATCCTCAAAATTGGGAATCCACTTATAATGCTTGCTCAGCATTTCTGTGAGGGTGGTTTTGCCTGCACCGATATTACCGGCCACGGCAATATGTTTTGGTTTTGGTTTAGCTGCTTTTGCCATTGTTGTCTTCAGAATTTCTTTGAATTATTGTCCGCCTTTTTATTGTTACCGGCACCGAGGAAACAGAGTAAAGCCAGTGGAAGCGGAATCCACCAGTATTGTTGCAACTCTGATAAATGAGATGATTTATTGCCGAGTATCTTCATGGCCAGCGAGGCAGTCAGGGCCAGGAATCCCAGAACCAATAAAAATGTTTTATTCATGATGCAGGAGCTTCGAATAAAAATAATGTAATTTCTACAATACCATCGCCACGGCTTAATAATAATTCAATCCGATGGCTTCCCGCACCAGTTCAATGGTGCTGCGGGCACTTTGACGGGCTTTTTCCTCTCCTTTCTCCATCAGTTCCCGCAGGTATTTTTCATCTGTCCGGATCGACTCCGCTTTTTCACGTATCGGAGCAATGAACTGAACCATATCCTCCGCCAGTTGCTTTTTCATATCACCGTAGCGGATGCGGCAGTTATCATAATCTGCCTCAAATTGCTGAATCGTATCCGGACTGCTCACCAGTTGCATGAGCTGAAAAATATTGGCGATATAATCAGGTTTAGCGGAATTTGGTTCGGTCGGACCACTATCTGTCTTAGCCTTCATTACTTTTTTGCGGATCATTTCATCATCATCAGAAAGATACAATGTGGCATACTGATTCTCACTCTTGCTCATTTTACCAGCTCCATCCAGGCTTGGTACTTTGATCAGTTCTTCCCCGAAATTGAAAGCCTGGGGTTCGGGGAAAATTTCGCCATAGCGGTGATTGAAACGCTGCACAAAATTACGGGCCATTTCCAGGTGTTGCTCCTGGTCCTTGCCCACCGGTACATAGATAGCCCGGTGCAGAATAATATCAGCCGTTTGTAATACAGGGTAAGTCAGCAAACCGGCATTCACATTATCCGGGTGCTGTCTGGCTTTATCTTTAAACGTTACTGTTTTCTCTAATTCTCCTTTATAAGCCAGCATATTCAGGTATAGATACAACTCAGCGGTCTCATGCACATGGCTCTGGCAATACAGGGCTACTTTATCCGGATCAAGTCCGCAGGCCACATTCTCGGCCAGTACCCGCTGTACATTTAATTTCAACTCTTTGGTATCGGGATGGGTGGTCAGGGAATGCAGGTCAGCCACCATGAAGAAACACTCGAATTCTTCCTGCATTTTTACATAGTTGCGTACGGCCCCGAAATAATTACCCAGGTGTAAATACCCGGTAGGGCGTATTCCGCTCATAACAATTGATAGCTTTCCGTTCATAGGCTGGCGAAGATAAGATGGATTCTGGTCTTTGTCAGCCGCTTTCTTGGAAGCCCTACCCCTGGTTCAGCCAGAATCTGTTATCCGGAATCCAGCTATCAGCAGTTATCTTTGTACCATGGAAGTAAACGACCAACTGGTCGACAAACTGGCTCATTTGTCCCGTCTGGCTTTCTCTCCGGATGAAAAGGAAGAAATCAAGAATGACCTTCAAAGAATGATCCATTTTGTTGAAAAATTAAATGAACTGAACCTGGAGGGGGTAAAACCGTTATTGCATATGAGCGGGGAAGTAAATGTGCTCCGGGAAGATGTTGTAATAGGATCCATCAGTCAGGAAGAAGGTTTGAAAAATGCACCGCTGCAGGATGGTTCTTTTTTCAAAGTACCGAAAGTGATCAGTCGGTAGTCATTAGTCTGTAGTCATTAGTCGATAGTTGTTAGCCGGGCGGAATAGTAGTAATTAAAATTAATATGAGTTCAATTATTCATCTGGAAGATATCTGTAAAAGCTACTACATGGGTAAGCAGGAACTGCCTGTGCTCAAGGGTATTTCGATGGATATTTCGAAGAATGAATATGTGGCCCTGATGGGACCATCCGGTTCAGGAAAAAGTACACTGATGAATATCCTGGGTTGTCTGGATACCCCTACCAGCGGCCGGTATATCCTGAACAATAATGATGTCAGCCAGATGCGCGATAATGATCTGGCCGGTATCCGCAACCGGGAAATCGGGTTTGTGTTTCAGCAGTTCAACCTGCTTCCCCGGCTCACCGCACTTGAAAACGTGGCCTTGCCCCTTGTATATGCCGGTATGAGCCGGAAACTACGCAATGAAAAAGCCAATCATGTGCTGGACATGGTGAACCTGACCGACCGGAGCCATCATAAACCCAATGAATTAAGTGGTGGCCAGTGCCAGCGGGTGGCTATTGCCCGGGCCCTGGTAAATGATCCTTCCCTGATCCTGGCGGATGAACCGACCGGCAACCTGGATACTAAAACCTCCTATGAAATCATGTCCATTTTCGATAATATCTACAAACAGGGAAACACCATTGTGGTGGTCACTCACGAAGAAGATATTGCCAATCATGCCCGCCGGGTGGTGAGGCTGCGTGACGGACTGATTGAAAGTGATAAAAAGAACGAAAAGGCAATCGCATACTCTTAAGCATTATCCATGTCAGCAAAGATTTATACCCGTACCGGTGATGACGGCACCACCTCCCTGATCGGCGGAACCAAGGTGGCCAAATCCCATCGTCGTATTGAAGCCTATGGCACAGTTGATGAACTGAATTCCCATATCGGTTTATGTCTGGATCATTTAAACAGCCATGGTATTGCCAGCGTTCTGACTGAAACACAGGACCGCTTATTCACCATTGGCTCGGCCCTTGCCTGTGATCCCGATAAAGAAACCAAGCTGAAAATTCCTGATCTGAAGGAAGAAGATATCAATCTGCTCGAAGCAGAGATGGATAAAATGAACACGGAATTACCGGAGATGAAATCTTTTATCCTGCCTGGTGGCCATATTGCTGTTTCCAACCTCCATATTGCACGTTGTGTTTGCCGCAGGGCAGAACGCAGTTGTGTACGATTGCAAAAAAAGAAGGAAGATATTGAACCCCGCATCATCCGTTATCTCAACCGGCTCAGCGATTATCTTTTTGTGTTAAGCCGGTTCACGGCACATCAATTAAAAATTGTTGAAACGCCCTGGAAACCCAGGCTTTGATTGAATCAGGTTACCGGATCCACGATCCGGCCATCTTTCATGTACAAAACGCGGTCACTGAGCTGAGCCAATTCCTCGTTATGGGTAACGATCAGAAAGGTTTGCTGAAACTGATCCCTCAGGCTAAAGAATAACTGGTGCAGTTCCCTTGCATTGGCGGTATCCAGGTTACCACTGGGTTCATCGGCAAAAACTATATCAGGCTGATTGATCAGGGCACGGGCCACGGCTACTCTTTGTTGTTCACCTCCGGAGAGCTGGTTGGGCTTATTATCCATTCTTTCAGCCAAACCCAGCATTTGCAGCAGACGGGTGGCTTCTTCTTTTACGGTCGCTTTTTTCCGGCCGGCCAGCCATCCCGGAATACTTACATTTTCAATAGCCGAAAATTCGGGAAGCAGGTGATGGAACTGAAAAACGAATCCGATATGCTTATTCCGGAAGCCCGCCAGTCTTTTACCGGATAGTTTACCCACATCGGTATTATTCATTAGTACTTCGCCTATATCGGACTTATCCAGGGTGCCCAGAATATGCAACAGGGTGCTTTTGCCGGAACCGGAGGGCCCGACAATTGATACCACTTCCCCTTTGTTGATATTGATATTCACCCCTTTCAATACCTCAAGGGAACCATAGCGTTTGTAGATATTTTTTCCGGTTATCATGCAGCCTGCGGGTCAAATCGCCGTCAAATATCTGTAAAACCGGCCAGTGGTAAAAAAGATTACGATCAAAACCCGCTGGTTTTTAAGAAATTATTCAAAATCCGGTGTACAACTAAGGATTTGGAAAATTCGTTATTACAGCTACATTTGCGGAAAATTTGGGAGTACTTCCCGAATACCTTGTTCTGAAATTTTAAAAACTGAGAGAATGTTCTGGACCTTAGAATTAGCCTCGTACCTGGAAGATGCGCCCTGGCCGGCTACCAAAGATGAACTGATCGACTATTCTATCCGGAGCGGTGCCCCGATTGAAGTGGTGGAAAACCTGCAGGAACTGGAAGATGAAGGAGATGTGTATGAAACCATCGAAGATATCTGGCCGGATTATCCAACCCAGGATGATTTTCTGTTTAATGAAGATGAGTATTAACCCCTGTCCCCGCCCCTATCCCCTAAAGGGGTAAAAGTGTATACAGAAATGTCTTTTTGACGATCATATCATTCAAAGCAAAAAGCCTCCGTTTGGAGGCTTTTTTTACATTTAAGCAAACTCTTCTTTAGTACCGACTCTCGACTATAGACTACAGACTCCCGACTTTTCTCTACTCTCCCAATCCCAATTTCTGCATCACTTCATTACTTACCCCCGTATTCGAATAACCTCCATCATGGAAAAGATTTTGCATGGTTACCATCCGTGTAAGATCGCTGAACAGCGTGATACAATAGTTGGCACAATCCTCTGCGGTAGCATTACCCAATGGTGCAATGGCATTGGCATAATCAAAGAAATCTCCAAATCCCTTGATGCCCGTACCGGCAGAGGTCTTGGTAGGTGATTGCGACACCGTATTGATCCGCACTTTCTTTTCCACACCGTAATGGTATCCAAAACTCCGGGCGATAGATTCCAGCATGGCCTTGATATCAGCCATATCCGTATAAAAAGGAAGGTCCTTTGTGCCGCCATATAGGTCAGCGCCACCACACTGCCCCATTCATTGATGGCATCCAGTTTTTTGGCTACGGCCAGCATTTTGTGAAAAAGACATGGCTGATACATCAATCCCCTTCATGAAATAATCATAATTCGATTCTGTATAGGGCACTTTTTTACGGATGTTCACACTCATGCCGATGGAGTGTAAAACAAAGTCAATCTTGCCTCCAAGAATTTCCTGAGACTCGGTAAAAAGTTTGGTCAGGTCTTCAACGCTGGTGGCATCGGCGGGTATGATCTGCGACTGCGTTTTTTCGGCCAGTTTGTTGATCTCACCCATCCGCATCGCGATGGGGGCATTGGTTAAAACAATGGTCGCTCCTTCCTCGTAAGCTTTTTCAGCCACTTTCCAGGCAATCGAATTACCATCGAGCGCACCACTGATGATTCCTCTTTTTCCTTTTAACAGGTTATAAGCCATAACATTTGATTTTGGGTGGTAAAAATAAGCGGTTCAGGAAGGTTTGCCAAAGATCATCCTCACGCCGAAAACGATCGCTGCGGTATACCCGAACAGAAAGAGCAGGAAAAGCAAAAAGAAAAAGGCCGCATGTTTACCTGAACGGCGGGGATTGATCTTTTTTTTCAACCATTCAAACAGGAACCATCCCAGCAAAACAGCTATCATGATCACCCCATAAATGCCAGTTTCCTTTTTCATGCCGGCCGCCAATTTAACCCAATTCGGTGAGCTTTTGTCCCCCCTCACTGCCCCCTTTCCTTTATCTTCGCAGCTACAAAAAAGCAGCAAAAAAGATGACGATTTCCTATCAATGGCTGAGTGACTATTTGCCTGTAACCGTGGACCCCGAGCGACTGAGCCGTATCCTAACTTCCATTGGTCTGGAAGTAGAACATATGGGCCGTTATGAAGAAGTAAAAGGCGGACTCCAGGGACTGGTAATCGGGGAAGTGCTGACTACAGAAAAACATCCCAATGCTGATAAACTGACCCTGACAACGGTCAATATCGGTACCGGCACCCCGCTGAATATTGTTTGCGGGGCTCCCAATGTGGCAGCCGGACAAAAAGTGGTGGTTGCACCGGTTGGTGCCACTATTTATCCATCCACCGGCGAACCGTTGACGATGAGTCAGCGCAAGATCAGGGGCAGCGAAAGCCAGGGCATGATCTGTGCAGAAGATGAGATTGGATTGGGCACATCACATGATGGTATACTGGTTTTACCGGCTACTGCAACTGTGGGCACCCCCGCAGCAGAATATTTCAAACCCTATAGCGATATCATTTATGAAATCGGACTAACCCCCAACCGCATGGATGCCATGAGTCACTGGGGTGTTGCCAGGGATGTTTGTGCCTATCTCAGTCACCATGATAAAAAAGACCTCAAACCCAAACTCCCTAACGGCAATAGTTTCAAAAGCGATAACAACAGCCTTCCGGTAGAAGTAGTGATTGAAAATGAAAAAGCCTGTCCCCGTTATTCCGGTGTCAGCATTTCCAATGTCAAAATCGGTGACTCGCCTCTCTGGCTTCAGCAAAAACTGAAATCCATCGGTCTCCGTCCGATCAATAATATCGTAGACATCACCAATTTCATCCAGCATGAAACCGGTCAGCCCCTCCATGCTTTTGATGCGGATCAGCTCAGTGGTAAAAAAATACTGGTAAAGAATCTGCCGGAAGGAACCGGCTTTATTACACTGGATGAAAAGGAAAGAAAACTTAGTGGGGAAGACCTGATGATCTGTGATGAGAAAGGCGGACTTTGTATTGCCGGTGTATTTGGCGGCTTACATAGTGGGGTCAGTTCTGCTACCACCAATATTTTTCTGGAAAGCGCCTGTTTTGATCCTGTGATCACCCGCAAAACTTCCTTCCGTCATGGCCTGCGTACCGATGCTGCCTCCCGGTTTGAGAAAGGAACTGATATTTCAGGAACCGTGCTGGTGCTGAAAAGAGCAGCTGCCCTGATCAAAGAAATCGCCGGCGGACAGATCGCTTCTGAAATCGTGGATATTTATCCCGGACAGCAGGCGAAAAAAGAAGTGGCCGTGAAATGGCATTTCATTAAAAAACTGAGTGGCAAGAACTATCATCCGGATGCTGTTAAAAATATCCTGAACGGACTGGGCTTTGAAGTAATCAAAGAAGGAATTGACGAACTGAGGGTGGCTGTTCCTTATCACAAACCGGATATCAGTCTGCCCGCAGATATCGTGGAAGAAATCCTGCGTATTGACGGTCTCGATAATATTGAAATTCCGGGTGCCATCACCATCACTCCTTCTGTGGAAGAACAATATGCCGCAGAAACCTATCGGGAGAAAGTGGCATCGGCACTGGTCGGTCTGGGATTTAACGAGATGCTGACCAATTCCATCACCAATGCCGCTTGGTTCAGTGAGGAAGAGCAGCAAGGAATGGTAAAGATGATCAACAGCCTGAGTGCTGAACTGAATATCCTGCGCCCTTCCCTGTTTGAGTCAGTTTGGCATCAGACAACCGGTATTTTTTGCCGGACTCAACTGGCAACTGATTGCCGGACTGGCCGGAAAATTGTCAGCCAAAATCAAAGAGCTTCCCAAATACCCGGCCGTACAGCGTGATCTGGCCATGGTGGTGGCCAAAGAACTGGCCTGGGATAAAGTGGATACCACGGTTCAAAAACTGAAACTGGAAAAACTAAGAGAGGTAAAACTCTTTGATATATTTGAAAGTGAAAAACTGGGCAAGGATAAAAAATCAATGGCCGTTAATTTTACTTTCCTGGATGAAGAAAAGACACTGACTGATAAAGAAATTGATGGCTGGATGGGTACAATCATGAGCAGACTGGAAAAAGAACTGCAGGCCGAAATCAGGAAGTAAGCCGGGTATTATCAGCACAGCAATAAATAATCTTGTGAATACAACAGCGCAGCAAATAAAGAGAATACAGGATAAGCTTCAGCAATTGCTGAAAGCGCATGCTGCCCTGCAAAAAGAAAACCGGCGGCTGAAAGAAGAATTAGCAACTGCCACAGCAAAAATATCCGGTAACCAGCAACAGGTGGAGGAATTAAAGCAACAGGTAAGCGTACTGAAAGTAAGCGCAGGCTCCATGAATGAGGCAGACAAAAAGGAACTGGAAAAAAGGATCAATGGTTATCTGAAAGAAATTGACCGTTGTATTGCGCTGCTGGGAGAGTGATTAAATTCTTTTTACGAGGCTGAGCTTCATTTCATCTTCTGCATGAGAGAGTTCCAAAGTATAGCGGCCGTAGGGAAGATCGTTCAGGCCGGCCCAGGTAAATGTTTGTGATTCCTGATCCAATTCCCTTTCAAGGGTCCGGCATATAAAGCCTTTATCATCCTTTAATACTCCACGCAGGCAGTCGCCTTTAGGCAGGGATGATTGCAGATACAATGCATCTATAAACACTGATGACTTAACTTTGACAAACATCGGTTCTGTTTGAATAAAGATTTACCAAACGCTCTTAACCTTAGTTTTCGTTGGGGACAGATGAATGGGGGGTAGTAAGGGAGGACTAATATAAACAATTGATTGTGAAAATTCAAAATATATGAGTGAATTAATTCCTATATCTGCCCTTGTGGGTGACCGGACCTTCCGGGTAAAGATCGAAACTGCTGATGAGGAAGTGGTCCGGAAGACCCTGAAAACGATCAATGACAAGGTGCTTGAATTTAAAACCCATTTTGCCGGAAAAGATATGCAGGACTATATCAGCATGGTCCTCCTCTGGTTTGCTACCGAACAACATGCGGGCCGGGTGGCTGCGGTGGAATTAGATAATGTTACGGATCAGCTGAATTCCATTGAAAAAATGCTGGATGGGCAGTTGTCCGAACCTACTCCATCAACGTAAAAGCTGCCCAGTAGTACACGGGGTATTTTTTCCGCATCTCTAGTTGCGCCATATTGAAGGCAGCGGCACTGCTTTTTCCCTGAAGTTTATGCGTATAAAAAAGACTCATCAGCTCTGCTGTTTCGCGGTCAGGCACCTGCCATAAACTCAGGATCATTTGCTTTACACCCGCCAGCTTAAAGGCCCTTTGCAGTCCAAAAACACCTTCAGTACCCCGGATATCCCCTAATGCGGTTTCGCAGGCACTCAGCACCACCAATTCGGTATTACCCAGGTCCAGCCCTGCAATTTCATATGCTGTGGCAATTCCATCTTCTTTACCCGGCAAAGGGATACCTCCATTCCATACCCGGTTGGCACCGGCCAGGATCACCCCGCTGCGGAGTAAAGGATTTTCTGCCAGAGAAAACTGATTCCCTTTTCTGAATTCCCTGTTGTTGGTAAGATCCGGAAGAGAAAACCCATGGGTGGCCAGGTGCAGGATCCCTGGCGAATGACCACTGAGTTGTTTCAGACTTTCTTCCGTGGCGGCTCTTTCTTTGATTACGGTCACCGGTTTCCGGTTTTTTTCAAAAAGCAGCTGAATTGTTTTTATTTCTTCCAGGGTACCGGGCAAACTGTTCCATCTTCCTCCCCTGATACTGCGTTGTACCGGTTCAGGCAGTTTCATGGTGGTTCTGCTTGCATTATCTGCGGCTCCGGACACATCAAAATCTACCCCGCCATATAAAAGAATCGCATCGGTTGGATCTTTTGAAGTAGTTCCTTTTCTTCCGTGATTTGTCCAACCGTACTCAGCTGATGCAATACATATTCATCAATCAGGTAACGGTTACTGTCGATGGCCAAAGCATTAAAAGCAACCCGGTTCAATAATCAGGCTGGTGCCAGGTATATTTTTTTGATACCGGATAACATGGGTTGCAGTGGTTTCCAGATTAACCGGTATAAACTATCCGCTTTATTCCCCTGAAGATTCCTGTTCCTGATTTCAGTTCCCCGGTACAATTGTTTGATCAGGGCTTCTGAAGTAGTACCCTTTACCTGAAGTAAACGGGCCAGTTCTTTTTCCTCGCTCAATAAAATAAACTTTGGCGCATCAGCTCCGGGCAGCATCACAAAAGCTGCATACATCACTGAATCCGTCCAGCCCTGATGATAAAAGGCAAAACGAATAAACTCAATTGCCGCTTCTCCGGGTTGCAGGGCTTTTCGGATTTTGTCCATCGTCAGACTGGCATCCATATTACCCGTTTTAAAAAGGGATGATTGCTGATTCAGCCATTTCTCCTGTTCTGTAGTTTTCCTTTCAATACTATCCAGCCCCGGCAGTCGTTCTGCAACAGGCAGACTATACTGCCGGGCCAGGGTGGCTTTATTGGCCTGCCATTCTCCCAGTATTTTCTTCAAAGCAGGATCTCCGTTTTTCCGGATCTGTTCCAGTATTTTTTTCCCATCTTTCAGGATATAGCCTTTTAGTTGCAGCTGTTGTAAAAAGGTTTGCTGCAGGAACCAGTTGGACGGATGAGGATTACTGACCAATAAAGAAGGGGCCATCTGGTAACGATTGGCTTCCTCTTCCCACCATTGCATTTTTTCCTCTTCGCCCAGGTTGATAAAATTTTGCTGCATATGCCGCAGAATAATTTTGTTGGAACTATCCAATAATTGTTCTGCTTTGTTATACTGCCCCATATTGCTTTGCAGATTGGCTAATCCCAGCAAGGGCGTGGCCAGGCTGGGATGATCAGGACCCAGGCTTTTTTGATAAATGCGGATGGCCTGTTCAAATAATGGTTCAGCTGCTTTATAATTATCGATACGACTATTAATTTCTGCCGCATTCTGAAGGGCCAGGGCATAGGAAGGATGCTGTTCTCCCCATGCTTTTTTATATATACTGTTGACCTGCTGGTAGAGTGCCAGTCCCTGTTCAAAACGACCGGTTAAACAATAAAGGGCACCGAGATTATTCAGGCTCACGCCATAATCAGCATGTTCCGATCCCAATATCTTTTTTCTGCCGGCTACAACCTGCTGAAGTAATGACTCCGCTTTTTCATAGGCATTGGTATTGATATAGACTGCGGCCAGATTATCGAGGGTCAGCAAATAGTCGGGATGATTTTCACCCAGCACTTTCTTTCTGATGGAAGCTGCAGCATTCAATGTAGCTTCAGCTTCTTTGTATCTGCCGGTAGTGGAATAAAGTAATCCTAGGTTATTGAGGGTTTGTGCATAATCAGGATGCTGATCTCCATATACTTTTTTCCGGATGGCCAGTGCCTCTGTATAGTATTGTTCGGCTGCTGCTTTCTTCCCCTGGTTTTCGCAGGCGATAGCGAGGTTATTCAGACTTTGTGCGATCTCCGGGTGATTTTCACCCAATATTTTTTTACGGATAGCCAATACCTGCCCGTGAATAGTTGCTGCTTCTTCATTCCTTCCCATGTCTGAATAAAGAGCCGCGAGGTTATTCAGGTTCAGGGCATAGAATTCATTTTCTTCACCATCAGCCTTCTTACGGATATCAACGGCTTTTTGCATGAGTGTTTCAGCCAAAGCATAATTTCCTTCGGCCTGTGCCAGCTCGGCCAGGTTATTCAGGGTTTGTCCATATTCCCGATCAGCTTCTCCCCCATTTTTTTTCCGGATCTCAAGGGCTTCTTCATAAAAGCGACGGGCTTCCTGGTAGGATCCTTTTTTCCGGTAGAGCGCACCCAGATTATTCAGGCTCTGCCCATAATCTGCATGCTGATCCCCAAACTGTTTTTTCCGGATCTCCATGGCTTCCCGCAGGTACTGTTCCGCCTTTATAAAGTTGGCCTCATCCAGATACATTACTCCAAGCACATTGATAATCGTGGCATAGGATGTTGTTGGTCCTTCTTTTTCTTTTTTCAAGTTGGCCAGGGCAGTGTAATACTGTTTGGCCTTCGCCAGCTCACTTATATTGCTGCTGACCACGGCTGCTGCTTCCAGTGCTGCGGCATACTCCTCACTTTTTTCACCTTTCAGACCCGAAGCGATTTGGAGGCAATCATAAAAATGAATCGCGGCATTGGGATAATCTTTCAGGTCGAAATAGGTATTGGCCAAATTTTTAGCAATCACCCAGTATTCGGCATGCAGCATGCCATATACTTTTTTCTGAATCGCCAGGGCCTGAATATAGAGTGGCAGGGCCTGTTTTAATTTTCCGGAAGCATAAAAAGCATTGGCCTGGTTATTCAATGCCACCGCATAGGAAGGGTGAACGGCACCATATTTCTTTTTATATATCAGGGCCTGTTCTTCATACAATGCTTCGGTGGGAGGATAATTTCCTGTTTTTTCATAGAGGAAACTCAGGTTACTGATGGCCAGTATATAAAGTGCTGATGTATCTCCATATTCTTTTTTAGCCGCTGTTTTAGCCTGTATGGCATAAGGGATGGCTGCTGTAAACTTTTCTTCTTTGAAGAGTTCCAGCATCCGGGCTTCGGATTCGGCATGGGTTTGGGCCTTTGTGCCGGAAGCCGCAAACAATAAAATTAAAAATGACAATACACGGAACAGGGGCATTTCAAATTACTTAGCGTAGTAAAATACACTTGTTTTACCAGAACACCGATCCGTGTCAGCAGGTATTTAAAACAGGATGCCCGGTGGGAGCCGGGCATCATTACAACAGTATATTTATTATTAAAAACCCTTCTTCCCCTCTATCGCTTCTCCCAGTTTGGCTTCCAGCTCCTCGCCTCTCAGGTTTTTGGCAATGATTTTTCCATCAGGATCCAGCAAGAGGTTCTGCGGAATAGCCTTGATCCCATACTGCTTGGCCACTTCATTATTCCAGAACTGCAGGTCACTTACATGGGTCCATTCCAGTTTATCATCATGTATTGCTTTCATCCATTTTTCCTGTTGTCCCGGGCGATCGAGTGAAACACCGATGATATGAAAATTGCGGTCCTTATATTTTTGAAACACTTTTACCACATTGGGGTTTTCCGCCCGGCAGGGTCCGCACCAGCTGGCCCAGAAATCCACCAACAGGTATTTACCACGCAGGGAAGAAAGCGATACCGGATGTCCCAGGGTATCATTCTGGGTAAAGTCCATGGCCATCCTGCCTATACCGGTCCTCTTTGCAATTTCAATTTCTTCCCAAATCAACCGGGCTGAGGGGAGATTTTTATTGGACTCAGACAAACTATTGAAGAGCGGTTCAGCCGTATCGGGATTGATTTCCCATCCCATATACTGCTGCAGCGCATACAATGCCACCGGAGAGGCAGGATTGTTTTTCAAATATCCGGCAAATACTTTCTCTTTTTTTTCTTTAGCAACTGCCTCCATTTCCTTTTCCGTTCTTTCCATTCCCTGATTGTCATTGGCCACTCTCTGTTCGCTATAACGGGCATTTAAAGGCTTCATCTGCTCGTCATAAGGCTTCCCTGCCAGTATGAGCTTTTTATATTCCAGATGCGCCGCAGATCCCTTTACCTGCATATTACTGAAAGAGTCCACCGAGCTGATCTTGATTTTGCCAGGCTGCAGAAATACAGTAGCCGCATCTCTTCCGTTAACCAGTGGAGGACGCTTACCATCTGATCCTACTGGATATCTGACACGCAGGTAACCGGTTACCGGTTCTTCCAGCATCCCCGAAAAACTATATTTCCTTCATTGGCTTTAGCACTATCGGTTTTCCATTCACCAGCCACCCGGTACTGCAGGAATACCCAGTCCGGACTTTTAGCCATGTTTTTGAATTTCCCGGGAAACCCGGAATGGTTTTCCATTTTCCTGGGCCATTGCCAGCAGGGGAGGAAGCCTAAAAGCAGGACTATTTTACGCATCATTTGAATTTTGATACAAGATTACAGAATTCCGGGGCAGACTGATCCCAAAATCGCTTCCAGCCTTGCTGATTTACAGGGGCGGTAACCCGCTCAATAAGCATTTCCGCCGTTGAGACCTGTTTTGTATCTTCGCTGATTACACGGCTTTACTGTCGTGAAGTTTTTATTATCAATACTTAAGGCCGGTTTTCGGCCGAGAGATTATGAAACAATTAAACATATACATTCATGGACCCGAATATACTTTCCGTCATCATTGGGGCAGTCGCCCTCATTGTGGGCCTCATAGCGGGTAAGCTCATCTTTGCCCGGAATACCCGCAAAAAAATAGAAGAAGCCGAAATTCAGTCTCAAACCATTATCAGGGAAGCCGAACTCAGGGCCGAAACCATCCGCAAGGAAAAAGAACTGGAAGCCAAGGAGAAATTTGTGCAGATGAAGTCTGCCCATGATAAAGATGTTTTTGAGAAGAACAAAAAGATCAATGATGCCGAGAACCGGATCCGCCAGAAAGAACAAACCATCAACCAGAAAGAAAGCGGACTGGAAAAACAGATCAAGGAAAATGATGCCATTAAGGAAAACCTGAACCGGCAGATTGAACTGGTAAATATCAAAAGAACTGAACTGGAGAAACACCAGGAAGAACATATCCGCCGCCTGGAAAAAATTGCCAACCTTTCAGCTGAAGACGCCAAAACCCAATTGGTGGAAAGCCTGAAAAGCGAAGCCCAGACCCGTGCCCTTGTGCTGCAACAGGAAATCATTGAAGAGGCCAAACTCAAAGCCGGTAAAGAAGCCCGTAAGATTATTATTCAGACCATTCAACGAACTGCCGCTGAACAGGCCATTGAAAACTCCATCACTGTTTTCAACCTGGAAAGTGATGAAATCAAAGGTCAGATCATTGGTCGTGAAGGCCGGAATATCCGCGCTATTGAAGCAGCCACCGGGGTGGATCTGATTGTAGATGATACACCGGAAGCCATTATCCTTTCTTCCTTCGATCCCCTTCGCAGAGAGATTGCCCGTTTGAGTTTGCAAAGACTGGTAGCAGACGGAAGGATCCACCCGGCCCGTATTGAAGAAGTGGTGGAAAAAACAAAAAAGCAAATCGAAGAACAGGTGATGGAAATCGGTGAGCGAACCGTGATTGAACTGGGTATCCATGGTCTCCATAAAGAACTGGTAAGAATGGTGGGCCGGATGCGTTTCCGTTCTTCCTATGGACAAAACCTGCTGATGCATAGCCGGGAAACAGCCAATCTCTGCGCTCGGCTGAACTGGGCATGAATCCCAAACTGGCTAAAAGAGCCGGTCTGCTGCATGATATTGGCAAAGTGCCTGATGAAGAAAGTGAACTGAGTCATGCATTATTCGGAGCCAAACTGGCTGAAAAATACGGGGAACATCCTTCCGTAGTCAATGCCATTGGTGCTCACCACGATGAAATGGAAATGCAATATGTGATTTCTCCCATTGTACAGGCCTGCGATGCCATCAGCGGAGCAAGACCCGGTGCCAGAAGAGAAATCATGCAACAGTACCTGCAAAGAATCAAGGACCTGGAATCTCTGGCCATGGCTTATACCGGTGTGGAAAAAGCCTATGCCATTCAGGCCGGTCGTGAGCTGCGGGTGATTGTGGAAGCTGACAAAGTAAGTGATCAGGAGTCTGACCGCCTTTCCTTTGAAATCGCCCAAAAGATCCAGACTGAAATGACCTTCCCCGGACAAATCAAAGTCACCGTGATCCGGGAGAAAAGGGCAGTCAATGTGGCCAGATAACTAACTAATAATTAAGGGCTTAAAAAGAATACTTTTCGGCGAATCCAGGAAGCTGTGATTCGCCGAAAAACTTTAAACCTTAATCTTCCGATTTTAAACTCTTTCCCCTAACTTTGCACTCCCTTAAAAGCTAAGAAAATGAACGCTATCGCTTACGTACACGAGCAACTGTCTGGTAAAAAAGAGTTTCCCGCTTTCAAACCGGGTGATAACATTACCGTCAACTATAAAATTATTGAAGGAAACAAAGAACGTATCCAGTCCTTCAAAGGAGATGTGATCAAAAAACAGGGAAATGGGCATACTGCCAGCTTCACTGTAAGGAAAATCTCAGACGGAGTAGGTGTGGAAAGGGTATTCCCCTATTATTCCCCCAATATTGACTCTATCGTTGTCAATAAAACCGGGCATGTACGCCGGGCGAAACTGTTCTATCAGCGTACCCGTAGCGGTAAAAGTGCCAGGATTCGTGAAAAAAGAATGGTGGTTGCTGAATCAGCAGCTAAGTAATTTTTCCCTCATGATATTTGAAAAAGTCCCGCCTATGACGGGACTTTTTTCATTTAAACCGGGTTTGTCAACTTTATACCCTATTATTTTTCAGTACTCATTATCTTTGATACTTAATAACAATCAACATGAACCCATATTTGTTAGCATTCGGCACCAATGAAATGATCATCATCGTTATTGTGGTGCTCTTATTATTTGGCGGCCGCAAGATTCCCGAACTGATGCGCGGGCTGGGTAAAGGTGTGCGTGAATTCAATGATGCAAAGAGTAATGTAAAGCGGGAGATTGAGGAAAGCGCTAATGATGTAAAGAACGCTCCTAACAATAACTGATTTCCTGCCTTTTTTCCATTACCTCACCTCTTAAAGCGCACTGTTTGTTCGCCTACAGTTCTGTTGAGCAGTACCATGCCCGTTTACAGGATGGATCCACTACCTGTGTGCAGGCAGTAGAGCATTATCTTGACCAGATCAATCAGTGCCTTCATCTCAATGCATTCGTTACGGTATATGCAGCTGAAGCTTTGGAACGCGCCACTGCATTGGATAATGCCAGGCAATCAGGAACGGCCATGGGTCCCTTGCATGGTGTTGTCATTGGCATCAAAGATGTGATCAGTCATAAGGATCACGGCCTCTCGGCTGCTTCAAATATTCTCAAAGGATTTACTGCTATTTATTCAGCTACTGCTGTTGAAAGACTGCTGGCTGCCGGGGCTATTATTATTGGTTCGCTGAACTGTGACGAATTTGCCATGGGCTCCACCAATGAACATTCTGCCTATGGAAAAGTATTAAATGCCATTGATGAAACCCGCGTACCGGGTGGTTCATCTGGTGGATCGGCTGTTGCCGTCCAGGCAGGTTTATGTATGATTTCCCTTGGATCGGATACGGGTGGTTCGGTAAGACAACCCGCAGATTTTTGTGGTATCATCGGTTTAAAACCCGGCTATGGACGGATCTCCCGGTACGGACTGATTTCTTATGCATCCTCCTTTGATCAGATCGGCATATTCGGTACCACGGTAAATGATGTGGCACTGGCGCTTGAAGTCATGTCAGGTGCCGATGAATACGACAGCACCGTTTCTCAACAGGAAGTACCGGCTTATTCCCAACTCCTGCCAACTGAAAAAAAATTCAGGTATGCGTACCTGCACTCTGCCCTTCATCACCCGGCTCTTGATCCGGAAATCAAAGAGGCCATCATCAATAAAGGAGAAGAACTGCAAGCGGCCGGACATACCGTGGAAGCTGTTGACTTTGATCTGATCGATTATGTGGTGCCGGCTTATTATGTATTAACCACGGCGGAAGCTTCCTCCAATCTGTCGAGATATGATGGTGTGAAATTTGGGTACCGGACCGGGTCGGATAGCAAGGACCTTACAGATTTTTATAAAATGACCCGTTCAGAGGGATTTGGAAAAGAAGTAAAGCGCCGGATCATGCTGGGAACCTTTGTACTCAGTGCCGGTTATTACGACGCTTATTTTACCCGGGCACAGCGGGTCAGACAGCTTTTATGCGACCAGATCAATGCCATCTTCAAAAATTATGATTTTATTTTTCTGCCCACTTCCCCGGTAACCGCCTTCCGGGCCGGAGAAATGGACGACCCGATTGCGATGTATCTTGCTGATATCTATACAGTAATGGCCAATCTGGTGGGTTGTCCGGCCATTTCCCTTCCCCTTTTCAGGCATAGCAACGGAATGCCCTTTGGTCTCCAGGTTATGTCGGCCCGTTTTGATGAGGTATCTTTGCTGCAGGTGGCCAACCAGCTCCTGACCCAAAAGAAGGACTGAGCGCCCTGAACCTTGCGAATCATCTTTGCTATATTATCCCTGGCGGGTTTATTAGAAGCCCGGACTGCCCATGCCGGTAACAACTGGCCAGAACCCGTTTGGTCCATATCGAAAGATACCCTGATCAAAAAGACAGCAGCGGAACGCCCAATCCTGCGGGCATGGATCCCAAAGAGAGTCTCACAAAAATGTTAACTGCTGCCATTGATAACAGTAGTGTTTCCGGTGCCAAGTTAAATCCCATGGCTATTTCATTTGTAGAAAACTATATTGCCAAACACCGGAAAGGTTACCTGGCGATGAAGAATAAATATGAACCTCACCTGAACCTGATGGATCAGGTACTGGAACAGCATGGTATTCCCAAAGAAATGAAATACCTCGCCGTGATCGAGTCTCATCTTCATTCAACAATTATATCCAGTGCCGGCGCCGTTGGCCCCTGGCAGTTCATGCCGGCTACAGCCCGTCATTACGGGTTGGTGGTGAACGGATCGAGGGACGAAAGAATGGATTATTTTAAAAGCACCCATGCCGCTGCGAAGATGCTCACCGAATTATACAGTGAATTCAAGGACTGGCTGCTGGTGGTGGCGGCTTACAATGGCGGACCCGGGAATGTACAAAGAGCCATCCGGAAGAGCGGCGGCAGCAAAGACTTCTGGACCCTTCAGCATTTCCTTCCCAATGAATCCATGAACCATGTAAAAAAATTCATTGCTACCCATTATATATTTGAAGGGGATGGCGGAGCTACTACCCTTACCAAGGATGAAACCAGGGATCTGCTGAACAATACAGTAAAGCTGAACGAAGAAGAACAGAAAAAATCAACCGCCTACAATATTACCGGAAGATTCAGTGCGGCTGTGATCATGAAATACCTGGATATGGATAAAGATGATTTCAACCGGTATAATCCCAATTTTGATAATGAAATTGCGATCAAAGGTTCTTATAATCTGCGCCTCCCGGTGCAAAAAGATGAATCATTTTATTGCCAAGCGATATCAGATCCTGGATGAAAGCATGCAATTGCTGATGAAACAGGGCAGTGGTAAATAAACTCAGCGCAGTACGGCTTCAATTGCTGAAGCCTTCAATAAACATTCTTCCCATTCTTTTTCAGGGTCACTGTACCAGGTGATACCAGAGCCCGCCTGAAAAGAGAGGTATTGGTTGCGGGCATTGTACACGATGCTCCGGATAACCACATTAAAATCAAAATCACCGGCAGGACTGATATAGCCCAGTGCCCCGGAGAAAATACCCCGCCGGCTGTTTTCATATTCCCTGATCAGTTCCATCACTCTTTTTTTGGGAGCGCCTGTCATGGAACCCATTGGAAAACTGGCATGAATGATATCGGCAAAGGACAAATCCTTTCTAAGCTCTCCGCTGACTGTTGAAATCATCTGATGGACCTGGGGAAAAGAATAAACACCAAAGAGCTCATCCACTTTTACAGTTCCTTCTTCGCATACTCTGGACAGATCATTGCGGACCAGGTCCACCACCATTACATTTTCTGAACGGTCTTTTTCACTTTGTTGTAATGCTTCCTTACCAGCCTGATCCAGATCCGGGTTACTGCTGTTTCTCCTGGCTGTACCCTTGATGGGCTGAGACAGTATCCTCTGGCCCTCCCTGCGAAGGAAACGTTCCGGGCTGGCACATATCAGCCAATGATCCTCCTGCCTGTAAAGCGCTGAAAAGGGATTGGGTGATACCTGGCTGAGATCCCGGTACACACTTATGGGGTTGATGCGGGTGCCTTCTGAATAAAACTCCTGGCAAAAATTGATTTCGTAACAATCACCCCGGAGGATATGTTTCTTTAATTGTTCCAGTACGGCGATATAAGTCTCCTTGCTGTAACGGCCCTCTATGGCCGTTCTTTTTTCAAAAACAGCCGTTTCTTCACCGGCATCCTGAATATCCTGCCAGGTTGCGGCGGGATCAGGTCCGGTAATAGAAATATGATGTTGGGTGAGCCTGATCAGGTAAACAGGTTCAAAAAAAAAGCAATCGGGAAAACCGATACGATCAGGACGGGAGGAAGAAATACCGGCTGTTTCCAGTTGGAGATCATAACCCAAGTGACCAAATAACCAGGCGGGCGACGCATCAATCATTTCCTGCAAACCCCTGAGGGCTTGCCCGGCCATGGCTTTGTATTGTCTTTTCACACCGGCTGCCAGCAGGCATTCTTCCGTATGAGGTTGCAGCTGATACTGGTGATTATCGAGTAAACAAAAAGTGCTGAACCGGTTTGCCCAGTTCAGCACTTTTTCCTTTACCTGTTCAAATCGGTTAATTGAAAATTGGCAGTTAGTTTCAGCTGTTTGATCCAAAATGGTGAACAGGTGTATAAGGACAATTAATAATCGTCTTCTTCATCATCGTCAAAATCCTTATCGTTGAAGAGATCTTTGAATTCATCATCCATTTTGAAATCTTCATCATCATCTGCCGGCTTCTTTCCACCAACGGTTGTCTTCTTGCCTTTGGATGAAGGGATATCAAATTCATCAAAATCAGGATCCCATTCTTCTTCTTCTTCCGGTTTTTCCCAATCATCGGGCGCATCATCCACTTCATCCTCTTCTTCATCTTCTTCTTTTTTGGATGCAGCTTTCCCGCCTTTCTTGGCCGGTTTTACGTCTTCATCAGCTTCATCAATATCGTCATCATCATCATCCTCTTCTTCCTTTTTTTTAGGTTTTGGAGATGATTTAGCTGCTGATATTTTTTCGCCATCTGCAGTCAGTTTCTCAACTATTTTTTTTCCTTTTGCTGGATTTATTGCCATAGTATAACAGGATTACGGGTGTAAAATTTCGGCGAAGTTTTTAATTCGCCAAATTTTTAAAAAGAAAATTTTATAGCGCATTAAATACCGGGTGTTCCCGGTTCTTCCCGGTCATGGTACCAGCACGATCTGATCCCGGCCAGGGCCATTGGAAATATAATGCACTTTTACTCCCAGGTATCCATTAATAAAATCTACATACGTACGTGTGGTTTCGGGCAAGGCTTCATAGCTGCGGATAATACTGGTATCGGTATGCCAGCCTTTAAAGCCCTTGTAAATGGGTTCCGGGATTTTCCGGTCCATCTGAAAGGGTACTTTGCGGCTTTCCTTGCCATCAATCCGGTAATCTGTACAAACCTCCAGTTCCTCAAAAGCGTCCAGTACATCGGCCTTGGTCATCACAATCTTGGTAACACCATTGATCATACAGGCAAAATTCAGGGCCACCAGATCAATCCAGCCGCAACGGCGGGGCCTGCCAGTGGTGGCGCCGAACTCATTTCCGATTTTCCGGAGTTCCTCTCCCATGGCATTGTCCAGTTCCGTTGGGAAGGGGCCACCCCCTACCCTTGTACAATAGGCTTTTGTTACGCCAATCACATCCCCGATATGGTGGGGTGCAATCCCCAATCCGCTGCAAACACCAGCGGAAATAGTATTGGAAGAAGTAACATAGGGGAAGGTACCGAAATCAATATCCAGCATACTGCCCTGAGCACCTTCTGCCAGTATTTTTTTCCCCGCACGGATCTGTTCGTTGATAAAATACTCTCCATTCACGATGTTGAGTTCTTTCAGGAATTCCAGGGCTTCAAAAAATTCCTCTTCCCAGGCGGTAATATCTTCCTGAAAATTATAATTATCCAGCAGGCGCTGGTGTTTCAGGCGAAGTTTGATATAAGCAGTTGTAAAGTTTTTGTCCAGCAGATCTCCGACCCTTAATCCATTCCGGCCGGTTTTATCCATATAGGTGGGGCCGATCCCTTTGAGGGTTGAACCGATTTTCTGATTTCCTTTGGATAATTCTGCTGCTTTATCCAAGGCCCGGTGAGTTGGCAGAATCAGATGGGTGCGTTCTGCAATAAAGAGATTTTTTTTCAGGTCAATTCCGAAAGAAGCGACTGTATCACATTCCCTTTTCAGGGTGACCGGATCCAGCACCACCCCATTCCCGATGAGGTTGATCACTCCTTTGTGAAAAACACCTGAAGGAATCTGGTGCAGCACCACTTTTTTATCTTCCACATAGAGGGTATGTCCGGCATTGGGACCACCCTGGAACCTGGCCACCAGGTCGTAATCTTTTGCAAAATAATCTACGATCTTTCCTTTTCCTTCATCTCCCCACTGGAGACCTAGAATAACATCTACCATTTTATTCAAGTTTGATTGAGAGGGTACTTTATTTAGTTTAAAAAAGACAGTTCCTTTCTTGTTTGCAAGCGATCTGAAAAAATAATTCCGGTTTCGGTTGATTCATCCGCCTTTGGTACTTCTTATGGGCACGCCAGTCTTCGCTGAAACTTCGAAAGGCACGCCTGCCTTCGCTGAAGCTTCGGCGGCATTCCCTCTTTGCCCCGGCGCCTTCGCGATGGGCACGCCCGCCTTCGCTAAGAATATAGGCACGCCCGCCTTCGCCAAGGCTACGGCGGGCACGCAAAAATAGGGCTTCATGGACAGCCCTGCTATTAAATTGACCAATAGGAATTCAATATTTATTCAGGGATCGGGGAAACTTATTAACGGATCAGGAATTGGGTTCATTCTGGGAGTCAGAAAAGGCTTTCCCCACCGGACCTGAAACTAATAACAAATGGACAATTCGTTGATTGTTCGGGAAAAAAAGCGTCCCTCCAAAGGCAGGAGGGACGCTTTTAAAAACAGATCATACTTTGATGCAACTCTTTTTACCTGATCACCGTGATCGTGCCTTGCCGGGTAATCAGTTTGTTATTTTTATCTACACCCTGGGCCATCCAGACATACACACCTGTAGCCTGGTCTTTTCCCTGGAATTTACCATCCCAGCCCTTGTAAAGTGTGTTGGAAGAGAATATCAGCTGTCCCCAACGGTTGAATACGCGGAAGTAGTTGATAGATTTGATCCCAACCGGGAATGGATAAAACAGATCATTCAGGCCATCTCCATTAGGTGTAAATGCGGTAGGGGTATACAGTTCAGGACCTTTGTAAACCCTGAATTTTACAAATGCTTCACCAATACATCCCGCCATACTGGAAGCGGTTACTTTATACACGATACTATCACCTGCATTTCTGGCGGTAACAACAGGATCACTGATAAATGGATTATCGAGGTTCACAAAAGGAGTCCAGCTGTAAATATTCGCAGATGGGACGGTGGAAACTGCTTTCAATCTGATCTGATCACCCGGATAAGCTATCGTATCGGCCGGGTAAGTATAAATTTTAATGGGAGGAGTAACATCCACGCTCACGGTATCTGTAACCAGTGAGGGACATCCGTTCATATCAGCCAGGATTGATAATGTATATAAAGTTGTTTGGGTAGCCGAAGAGGTTGGATTGGCCATATTGGGATTATCCAGATAAGTGGATGGCGTCCATTTATACTGCACCCCTCCGCTTGCCTGCAATTGATAGCTCTGTCCGTAACAGATAAAGCCCGTTGCGCCCGCATCGGGAACAGGAGCCGGATTCACGGTAACAAATACCGTGTCCTCAATAAAGCAACGGTCCAATGTAGCCCGCACGATATACTCAGTATTTATTACCGGATTAGCAACCGGGTTGGCAATTGCAATATTACTGAGCCCTGATCCTGGTCTCCAGTCATACACCGTGGCATTCGAAACCAGGTTGAGCTGAATGGAACTTCCCTCGCAAATAGTGGCATCAGTCATTCTTGTAAATGAAAGATTACTGCTCAGTCCTACCGTAATTGGCGGAACAGATACATTACAACCCAGGTTATCTCTCACATTAATATTATAAGTCCCCGGTGCCACATTAAATACATTACTGGTTTGCCAGTTAGCTCCGCCGTCAATTGAATACTGGTATCCTCCGTTATTTCCGCCATTGGCAGTCACAGTAATCGTACCATCGTTACCCCCATTACAAGTGGCTGCTGCTGCAATTGCTGAGGCTGTGAGTATGGCAGGCTCTGTTATCGTTGCTCCCTGGGTAGTCAAACAGCCATTGACATCCCGGATGGTTATCGTATAGGGACCTGCTCCCACATTGAAAATATTTCCCGGTTGCCAGTTGGCCCCTCCATCAATAGAATATTCATAAGGCGCGGTACCACCCGACGCACTAACAGTAATCGTTCCATCTACTGCCCCATTACAAGTGGCCGCTGTGCTGGCATTACTGGCAGCCAGTATCGCCGGTTCTGTCATGGTAACGGTTTGCTGGTTCTGACAACCATTGGACTCCCGGTAATACACCGTATAGATACCTGCAATCCTGTTGGGAAACACATTACTGATTTGCCAGGTTACTCCATCCAATGAATATTCAAAAGGTGGCGTTCCAATCACTGGTTGTGTAACCGTGATGGTACCGGTATTGCCACCGTTACAAAGTACATTACTTACATTGACTGTTGTAGTGAGTGACGGACCTGCCGGAATTGTAACCGGAATACTATTGGTAATACATCCGGCGGCATCTGTTACCACAATGAGTGGATTCCTGAGGGGAGGTTATAGAATGTATAAGGTGAGGCTCCCGGAACCGGAGCGCCTCCATCCAGTGAATAGGCAAAAGGGGCAGTTCCGCCATTAGGTGTTACTGTAATCGTACCATTAGATGCCGTATTACAGGAGGTGGAAGTAGCATTGGTATTGGCGGTAAAGGCCGGGCCTGCAGGTACATTGATATTGGTGATTTGTGCCAGACAACCCAGGTTATCTGTTACAACAACCGTATGTAATCCAGCCGTTAAACCGTTAAATGTATAAGGGCTTGCCCCAATCACGGGTGCACCGCCATCAAGTACATAGGTATAAGGTGCCGTACCGGTTGTAACAGTAACCGTAATACTACCATTTGCTGCGGTAGGGCAACTGGTAGTAAGGCCATTCGCGGATGCTGATACACCAGTACCAGTTGCCACATTCTCTGTTATCGGATTAGTAGCACAACCATTGGCATCCGTCACAACAATATTATGCGCCCCCGCAGCAACACCCGTGAAAGTATAAGGCAATGCTCCACTTACAGGCGCCCCTCCATCAAGAGAAAATGTATAGGGTGCCGTTCCGCTTGCCGTATTAATAACGATTGTTCCATTATTCACCCCTGTACAAGCCGTGGCAGTTGAGGAAGTAGTAGCTGTTGGTGCAACACCTGTTGCTACATTTTCTGTTATCGGATTGGTGGCACAGCCATTGGCATCTGTTACAATAATAGTATGCGCTCCCGCTGCAACACCTGTGAATGTAAACGGCAATGGTCCGCCGACCGGTGCACCTCCATCAAGAGAAAATGTATAGGGTGCTGCGCCACTTGCAGTAGTGATTGTAATAGAGCCATTATTAACACCCGTACAGGCAGTGGCAGAAGAGGTAGTTGTTGCAGTTGGAGTGGTCCTGGCTGTTACAGGGCAGGAACGAGTATATTACAATTATTCGCATCTCTGATAATTACATTGTGGACACCGGCAGCAACTCCATTAAATGTAAATGGACTGGCACCGGGTACAGGCGGTGCTCCATCGAGCGACCATGTAAATGGTGCCTGACCGGTAAGGGCCGTGACCGTAATGCTACCATTATTTTGTCCGGGGCAAGATGTGGCTGTGGTCGTCGCATTACCTGATACCCCGTTCCCAAATGCAACATTTGCCGGTACCAGAATATTACAATTAAAATTATCGCGTATAGTTACATTATGTGCTCCCGATGCAACACCTGTAAATGTATAAGGACTTGCGCCTGGGACAAAGGGACCTCCATCCAATGACCAGGTAAATGGTGCTGTACCTGTGAGTGCGGTTACCGTAATCGTTCCGTTATTCACTCCCGGACAAGCTGCAGGCGTTGTGGCTGCTGTACCCGAAACACCGGCACCGGCCGTTACATTCACTGCCCTGGGTCCGGAATTACAACCGGTTCCGAGATCATTAACAAGAACCGTATGTGCGCCTGCACTAACATTGGGAAAAGTAAAGGGGATGACTCCAGCCTGTGCCGCGCCCCCATCCAGTGAAAAAGTATAAGGTCCGGTTCCACCGGCTGATGTAACAGTAATAGTTCCGTTGGTCGCACTGAAGCAGGCTGTAGGCGTACTGGTTACAGCCGCAGAGATAATTCCGGACACTCCTACCACCACATTGGGTATGGTCATATTACAGGTATTCCCATTATCCCTTACATATACCGTATAGGTGCCCGCTGCTAAACCGGTAAATGTGGAGCTGCTCTGCCATGTAATTCCATCAAGAGAATATTCATAGGGAGGCGTGCCTCCTGTTGTTCCGGTAATATTGATCACGCCATCTGACACCCCGCAACTGGCAGGTGTCGTATTGGCCAGGGAGGTCATGGGATTGAGCCGGTTGATCCTTACGGTATCAAGACCGAAGACTTCCACGGCAGGATCATCAATTTTTTCATAGACAGATCTCACCACATAGCTGGTGGACGCTCCTGCCGGCGCACAGATATTGGGGAAGGTTGCTTCCAGACTACCCGACACAAGAGGTGCAGTAGTACCTGTTGCGATCAGGTTATTGGACATGTCATACAATTCCACCCTTTTCAAAAGCGAAGGACCTGCATTGGGTACAAAACGCCAGGTTTCATTCATCCCTATAGAACCCCAGGCAGGATCTGACATTCTACGGTTGGGAGGGGTCATTCCGTTTGACCTTGTAAAATCCTGAATACCCACCATCGCTTTTCCAGCCTGCCAGGCATTACAGATTTCTTTATCATAAATTTTTACTTCAATGATACCGGTGGATTCATACAAAATAATCTGGTGTGTATTTCTGACCAGGCTTGCACAATTGAACAGGGCCACATTAAAAAAACTAAGCACCCAGCGACGGGCAGGTGCAACACCCCATTCCTGGTACTGAATTCTGTTAGTACCCGGGTTTAATGAAGGATCCAGATCATGATAAGGGCCCATGATCAGGGCCCGGTCATACAATGCATTGGGCAGATCTCCGCGGTTCTGGTAATGGGATCCCGCATTTGCCAGCGCTACATCAAAACTCACATATCCATTGGTACTTGCCACCAGGCTATTGTAAATCGTTCCGTAGAAAGGAAAATTAAAACTCAGGTTTATCACGCCACTATAACGGTCATCAATAAAAAGGTTGGTTGGTAAACCATTCGGATCATCAGGGGCTACATATACCGGGAAACATCCGGCGGTAAAGCTGCCCGGGTTCAGGCTATAAGAGGAAGTGAGTCCATGTATATCGGGAATAATCGCTTTGAGGTCAATACATAAATTCGTCGGGCATCCCGGAACGAGTGTATCACGCGAACAGTTAAAGGAGAAATTTTGTGCACTGGCGCTGTTAAAAAAGGCGGAAAAACAAGTTGCCAGGAGCAGTGTCTTGAGCCGGAACAGTTTCATAAGCAGAATATAGGGCAATATGCAGGCCCTGAAGCGTTCAAGATACTGAAAAAATCCTTTCAGACTGTCCCGTAAAAGGCCCTCCCCCTGTCAAATTATCAACAGTCCGGTTCAACCCGGAATATCTTCCATATCATAGCGCTCAACCGATTCAATTCCCGGAAGATTCAACAGGCTCTGAACCAATACATCCAGCTCCTCTTTATCATGCACATAGAGCCGGATATTCCCTTCAAACAATCCTTCTTTGGCTTCAATGGTCAGGGCGGCAATATTGATTTTCAATTCACCGGAGATGAGGTTGGTGATCTTGTTCACGACACCCACATCATCCATGCCCACGATTTTGACACCGGTGAGGAAGGAGATTTCTTTATTCTTGGCCCACTTAGTCTTGACCACCCGATGGCCATAATTGGCCAGTAGTTTGGCAGCATTAGGACAGTTAGTGCGGTGAATGGTCAACCCCTTCCCTGTGGTTACAAATCCGAATACATCATCTCCGGGAATAGGCTTGCAACAATTGGCAAGATTATACACAATCTTATCGCTGCTCTCTCCGAAAATCACCAGTTCCGCATCCTTCTTCCCGGGCATAATACCGGGGATATATTCCGGTTTTTCATGCAGAATTTTCAAAGGCTTGGGTGCTTCAATGCGGTCCCCGATCACTTTGAAATCTTTCAGGTCCTTCAGGTCCAGATTCTTCACCGATACCTGGTAGAAGAGGTCGAGGTTGGATGGCAGTTTATACCATTGCACCAGTTCATCAATATTATGCTGCGTAAAAGCAGCACCCATTCCCTCCAGTTTCCGTTGCACGGCATATTTTCCTTCATCGGATACCTTTCTTTTCTCTTCTTTCATGGCATCCCGGATCCTTCCTTTCGCTTTGGAAGTAACCACAAATCCCAGCCAGTCCTCCGATGCTTTTTGCTTATTACTGGTAATGATCTCCACCTGGTCACCGCTATGCAGTTTATGACTGATGGGAACCAGTTTATGGTTCACTTTGGCGCCAATGGTTTTTACCCCGATGGCGCTGTGGATGGAAAAGGCAAAATCAAGTGCCGTGGATCCAACCGGTAACATTTTGATATCTTCCTTGGGAGTATAGATATAAATTTCTTCTGCCAGAAAACTGGTTTTGAAATCATGGAGAAAATCAATACTGTCTGTTTCCTGGTTACTGATCACTTCCCGGATCTGCTGGAACCATTTATCAAAGCGGTTTTCATCTTCTTTTCCTTCCTTGTATTTCCAGTGGGCCGCCAATCCCTTTTCTGCAATCTCATTCATCCGGCGGGTACGGATCTGCACTTCCACCCATTTTCCCTGCGGACCCATTACGGTGGTATGCAGGGCTTCATACCCATTACTCTTAGGATTGCTCAGCCAGTCGCGCAATCTTTCCGGTGAGGGGTTATACTCATCCGTGATCATGGAATATACTTTCCAGCAATCCTCTTTTTCTTTTTCAGGAGGCGAATCAATGATGATCCTGATCGCAAAGAGGTCATATACTTCTTCAAAATCCACTCCCTTCTTTTTCATTTTATTCGAGATGGAGTGGATACTCTTGGGCCGGCCATAGATCTCAGCTTCCAGCTGGGCCTTATCAATTTTATCTTTCAGCGGACGGATAAATTCATTGATATAGCGGGACCTTTCTTTTTTGGTTTCCGCCAGTTTGCGGGCGATATCCCGGTACACATCCGGCTCCATATACTTCATGGCCAGGTCTTCCATTTCCGTTTTGATGGAATACAATCCCATCCGGTGGGCCAGCGGAGCATAGACATAAACCGTTTCGGAAGAAATCTTCAGCTGCTTCTCGCGCTTCATGCTGTCGAGGGTACGCATGTTATGCAAGCGGTCTGATAGTTTTATCAGGATGACGCGTGGATCATCCGTAAGCGTCAACAGGATTTTTTTGAAATTCTCCGCCTGCTGGGAGGCGTTCACATCAATCACATTGGATATCTTGGTGAGCCCGTCCACAATCCGGGCAATTTCATTCCCGAATTCTCTTTCCACATCCTCCAGGGAGAGGTCGGTATCTTCCACTGTATCATGCAAAAGTGCACAAATAGTGGAGCGAACCCCGAGTCCGATTTCTTCCACACAGATTTTAGCAACGGCAATAGGATGCAGGATATAGGGCTCCCCGCTTTTCCGGCGCATGGTTTTATGGGCCTCGGCGGCCATTTCAAAAGCATTCCTGATCAGGTTCTTATCGCCTGGTTTGAGCTTGGACTTCAGTACCTTGAGTAATGAACGGTACTCTCTGAGAATGAGTTTCTTCTCTTCTTCCTCGTTCAGGCTGTACCGGGGGATATGGGCTTGTGTTTCCATTGGTATTGTCTACGAATTTAGTGAAAATTGGCGGGTTTTTGAAGCCTGAAATGCCCTACCTTTGCAGCCCTTATTTCAGTCGAGAGTCTTTAGTCAATAGTCATTAGTCGGGTACTGGCTATCGACTATTGACTAAAGACTAACGACTTTCCTCCGGATGTGGTGAAATTGGTAGACACGTCAGACTTAGGATCTGATGGCGTAAGCTATGGGGGTTCGAGTCCCTCCATCCGGACAAGTTGATTAGTTGACAAGTTGATTAGTTAACAGGTTGACAAGGACCTGTTGATGCTAAAACCCTTTTCAACTTTTCAACATTTAAACTTTTCAACTTTACTAAATGGCTACAGTAACAAAAGAAAACATCGGTCTGCTGCATGAAAAGCTGACCCTGAAACTGGAAAAGACCGATTATCTCCCGGCTTTTGAAAAAACGCTGAAAGAATATGGCAAGAAGGCCAATATCCCCGGCTTCCGTAAGGGTATGGTTCCTTCCGGACTGATCAAAAAAATGTACGGCCCTTCCCTGTTTACAGATGAAGTACTGAAATCGGTTGACCGGGAACTGATCGCCTATCTGCAAAATGACAAGCTCGACATCTTTGCTCAGCCCCTCCCTCTGGAAGCTGATTTCAATCAACTGGATGTTCACAATCCAATTGATTATACTTTCCATTTTGAAATCGGCGTAAAACCTGATTTCCAATTGCCGGATCTGGGCAAGGCCGCTATTACCCGTTATGTGGTGACTGTTACGGATGACATGATCGAAAGCGAAATCACCCGTCTGCAGAACCGGTATGGCAACATGAAGGATGAGGAAGAAGTGAATAACGAGGAGCAGGTACTGAATGTGCTGTTTACCGAAACAGATGCGAATGGCAATGAAGCAGAAGGTGCCCTGAAAAAAGACAATTCCCTGCTGGTAAAATATTTTGCAGAAAGCATCCGTAAAAACTGGATGGGCAAGAAAACCGGAGACAGCCAGGTAGCTCAGCTGAGCGCCGCTTTTGATGAGAAAGAAAGAGAATGGATCATCAGCGATCTGGGATTGAAAGAAGATCCTGCAGCTGATGAAAAATATTTCAAAATCGAAATCACCAAGATCGGTCTGCTGGAAAAAAGAGAACTGAACGGCGAATTCTACGAGCAACTCTACCCCAACCAGAATGTGGTAACAGAGGGTGAGTTCCGCAGCAAAATCAAAGATGAAATTCAGGCTTACTGGAATGGCCAGGCCAATAACCAGATCCAGGATCAGGTATTTCACCTGCTGGTGGACCATACCCAAATCAGTTTCCCGGAAGGATTTTTGAAAAACTGGGTAAAGACTCAGGGCGAATCTCCAAAGACAGACGAGGAAGTGGAAGCTGAGTTTCCGAAATTTCTGAGTCAGCTGAAATGGACCCTGATCTCTGATAAAATTGTACAGGAAAACGGCATCCAGGTTTCACCGGATGAAATCAGGGCCTTTGCCAAACAACAACTCTTCAGTTATATGGGCGGTGCCAATCTCAGCGATGACCAGCCCTGGCTGACTGATTATATTGAGAAGATGATGAAGGACAGAAAATATGTAGAGGATTCCTATAACCGCATCCAGACTCAAAAAATATTTGAATGGGCTGCCGGAAAGGTGAACCCTGCTGATATCGCCATCGATGCAGAAGCATTTACGAAAATGGTGGAAGAGCACCAGCATCATCATCATTGATCAATCAGTTGATCAGTTAACAAGTTAAAAGGTTGATACGGATCCGTGTCAGCCTTTTTTTTAATCCTCTAAAACCCAAAAACGACAACTTGTCATCAATTTTGTGGTTTTAGCATTTGGACGGATATTTGAGGTTTAGGATACTTGTTGAAAAGTTTGAAAGTTGATAAGGACAAGACTCCCCTTATCTAAAACAGCCTCTCTCTTCAACATATCACACTTTTAACTTGTTAACTAATCAACATGAGCTTTAATTCCGAATTTGAGAAATACGCCGTTAAACATCACGGCATTTCCAGTAATACCCTGAACAGTTATGCCTCTCACCTGGTAACCGCCCTGACCCCCGAATATTATTGAGGAACGCTCCCTGAATATTGCGGTGATGGATGTGTACAGCCGGCTCATGATGGACCGGATCATTTTTCTGGGTTACCCGATCAATGACGAAGTAGCCAATATTGTGATTGCACAAATGCTGTTCCTGGATTCCTCCGACCGTACCCGTGATATCAATATGTATATCAACAGCCCGGGTGGCAGTGTTTATGCAGGCTTGGGCGTGTATGATACCATGCAGTTTGTAAGTCCAGATATCTCCACCATCTGTATTGGCGTGGCCGCTTCCATGGCCTGCGTATTACTCGGTGCCGGTACCAAGGGTAAGAGGGCAGCACTGAAACACGCCAGGATCATGATGCACCAGCCCAGTGGGGCCATTGGCGGACAGGCCAGCGATATCGAAATCACCGTGAATGAAATCCGCAAACTGAAGAGAGAACTGTATGAAGTGGTAAATATCCATACCGGAAAATCAATTGAACAAATTGAAAGGGATTTTGACCGGGACAACTGGATGACTGCCCCTGAAGCCAAGGAATACGGACTGGTTGACGAAGTATTGCTGACCAATCCGAAGAAGCAAAAGAAGGATTAAAGAACAGCGGAACAGAAGAAAAAATGAATATTGATTGAAGAAGTAAAACAGAAAAAGTTTCAAATATGAAAAGTAAACAATTTTTATACGGCGATTACCGGATGGAGGATGAGGAAGAGAAAGAAGAGCGTCCGAAAAGCGACAGTGAAACCGGAATGTTCAATAAAAAACTGGAACGATATTTCTTTGAGAAGCGGGCCGTTTACCTCTGGGGTGTGGTGGATGATAAAAGTGCCAAAGATGTGGTGAGCAAACTGTTACTGCTGGATGCCGACAAGCCTGGCGAGGAGATCAAATTTTTTATCAATAGTCCGGGTGGAGTGGTCACCAGCGGCATGGTGATGTATGATACCATGCAAATGATCAAGAGTCCGGTCAGCACCATCTGTATGGGTTTAGCCGCTTCCATGGGCAGTATCCTGCTCAGTGGTGGCGTAAAGGGTAAACGCTTTATTTATCCGCATGGTGAAGTCATGATCCACCAACCTTCCCTGGGTGGTTATATCCAGGGAGTAAGTGCTGATCTGGAGATTCAGGCTGAGCAAACGCGCCGGGTAAAAGAAATCGGGGCGACCATTCTGGCGAAAAACTGCGGTAAAACCGTGGAGCAGATCATGAAGGACTTTGACCGGGATTACTGGATGGATGCCAAAAAAGCCCTTGAATATGGCATCGTTGATGGCCTGGTAGACAAGCTGTAAAGAGCTAATTAATAGTATTTTATACTTCATTTATAAATAAAAACCATCCTTCCCGGATGGTTTTTATAATTTTGCATGTTACGAATCCGTTTTTAAAGCGTTATACCTCAAACTACAATGGCTAAAAATCCCCTCCACTGCTCTTTCTGCGGCCGCAACCGGGATGAAGTAAAAATCCTGATCGCAGGCCAGGAAGGGCATATCTGTGAAAACTGTGTGGAGCATGCCCGTGAAATCATTGAACAGGAACTGAACATCCGCGATGAAAAGGGCAACTCTAATTTCAAACTCACGGTTAAGAAACCGGTTGAAATCAAAAAGTTCCTCGACGAATTTGCCATTGGCCAGGATGAAGCCAAGAAAGTACTGGCTGTAGCGGTATATAATCACTATAAGCGTTTGCAGCAAAAACCGGTAGATCCGAATAACAGCAGTGAAATAGAGATTGAAAAGAGCAATATCATCATGGTAGGCGAAACCGGAACCGGTAAGACCCTGCTGGCCAAAAGTATTGCCCGGATGCTGAATGTACCCTTTGCCATTGTGGATGCCACAGTATTCACCGAAGCCGGTTATGTTGGCGAAGATGTGGAGAGTATCCTGACCCGCTTATTGCAGGTATGTAATTATGATGTAACGGCCGCTGAGCGTGGTATTGTATATATTGATGAAATAGATAAGATTGCCCGTAAAGGAGATAACCCCTCCATTACCCGTGATGTAAGTGGTGAAGGTGTACAACAGGGTATGCTGAAATTACTGGAAGGAACCGATGTACTGGTGCCGCCACAGGGAGGGCGCAAACACCCTGAACAAAAACTTATCAAGATCAATACCCAGAATATTCTCTTTATCTGTGGTGGTGCTTTTGATGGTATTGATAAGATCATTGCCCGCCGGGTACAGACCAATACTATTGGGTTCAATGTGGACAAGGAACAGCAGGACAGCATGAAGAAAAACCTGCTGCGTTATGTGAATGCTACAGATCTCAAAGCCTTTGGATTGATCCCTGAATTACTGGGACGTTTACCGGTGGTGACGCACCTGGATCCTTTGGATGCCATTACGCTTCGGGCAATCCTTACAGAGCCAAGAAATGCACTGATCAAGCAATACCAGAAATTATTTGAACTGGAAGGTATCAACCTTATCATTGAAGAAGAAGTGCTGAATTTTATGGTGGAGAAAGCAATGGAATACAAGCTGGGTGCCCGCGGTCTCCGCAGTATCTGCGAAGGTATCCTGATTGATGCCATGTATGAGCTGCCTTCATCCAATGAAACCAGTTTTACGCTCGATATTGAATATGCCCGCCGCAAATTCGATCATAGCAAGATGAGTTTGCTGAAAGTGGCATGAGGAGAGCTGCTGTCACCCTGAGCTTGTCGAAGGGTGAGGGTGTACTGCGGTCATGCTTCGACAAGCTCAGCACGACATGAATCGCACTCCTTTGAAAGCCCATCAGCGGACGAAGTTTCTGAGGGGTTTTTTTGGAGAGTGATAGTTGAGTAGTTTAAAAGTTTTAGAGGCCCGGTACACCCGGGCCTTTTTATTTTCCCTATTTTCGAAATAAACCCGATTTCATACCGCCGCCCACCTTTCAATTTCAACTTTCAATTAAAGACTATGAAAGAATTAATAGAAAAACTGAAAGCCGAAGCTGGTCTTACTGAAGAGCAGGCGAAGAAAGGCGTTGACACCATCAAGCAATATGTAGTGGAGAAATTCCCCATGCTGGAAGGCGCGGTGAATAATGTATTTGGCGGGGACAATTAACATTGCTGCCTATTGTACTCCCGCCCCGGCCCAAAGGAAACCTTTGGAGCAGCAGCATGCCACCTGTTGTAGCAGGCGCCGGAAGAAGTTTCAGCTTATCTGATATTTCCGCATTTTCTGCCGCGGGGACTATTGGCCGCTTCATAAGGCGAGTAACTGCGGCTGCAGCTTTCCATGAAAATAATAGCAAGGATGGCGATCACGAAAATTCTTGTTCTCATACGTAGGGATTTTTAGTTGTTTCCGGCTGTTCCGGTGCATGAAAGTAATCACTGCGGTGGAGAGTACAGAATGGAAATCCCTGCTGAAATATGCTATGGCAAATGGGTGGAAATCTGCAAGTATTATTGCTGTATATCGATACGCAGTTTATCAGTGAGTATCCTCTTCTTTACGACCCAACCATGAAATGATAGCATCCGTTACCGCTTTCAATGCGGGATAAAGATTGTTGGCTGTTTTATCCTCCGGGTAGTAGCGACCTCCCCTTGGTACTTTTTCAAAATTTAAAGGCATGGCGGTCACGCTCCATTTAATGGAATCAACCGTGGCTTCCGGAGTTAAAACATTCCGGTAAATGGAAATGTGGACCAGGTTGACGGCCGTCCGGAATTTCCTGCTCATCTCTTTAAAATCCGGCAGTGGTTCATTTCGCTTTTTGTATTCCTGCATTACAACACCCATTTCAGTCCGGGACAGTTCCCGCATCGTGCTGCTATCAACCAATTCAATCCTTTTTAATTTAAAACAGGTGTAGATAAATTCAATCACCGAATCCGGCTGGGCTGTTAAGGCGCCGGAAAAATTGATGTGAACAGGTACCTGAACAATGTCTTCCTTTCCTTTATTGGTTTGTGCTAAACCTTTATCAGCGAGGATAAAAACCAGTAAAAGAAAAGAGACCAGTCGTGGCATGCTGTTTATTTTTTACCTGTTGCCGCCCAGAATATTCCTGCATACAAATGTTGCAGAAAAGAGGGATCCCGGTACACTGCGGGCACATGTCCTAATGCTGTATAGAAAGAACGTCCGCCGTCAAAATCATGGTACCAGGATATGGGATGAAAAGCACCCATCCCTTTGGCTTCTTTGGTGGCATTTTTCGCTGCCGGGTTGTAACTGCTTTCATCCACACTGAGGATATAATTCAGTCCTTTTATTTTTTCAGGACCGAACTCGTACCATTCATCGGTCCAGAGCGGGCTGCCGGCAAAGCCCTGCAATCCGGGAAATGAGTTAGCCGTCAATTGCAGCCTGGCCGTTTGAATCGGCGGATGTAAAAAAAACATGCGGCCCACCAGTTGGGTGTACCATTCCCAATCATATTCGGTATCGGAAGCGCTGTGGATACCTACATAACCTTTACCGGACTGAATAAATCTTTCTACTGCTTTTTGTTCTGCCGAGTCTAATATATTTCCTGTGGTATTCAGGAAGATGAGGACCTGAAATGATTCCAGGTATTTATCATTGAGTTTCCCTGCTTCCTGGTGCCATTGCACATCGAAAAAATGACGATTGCCCAGTTCTTTAATGGCAGCAATTCCATCCGGAATAGATTCATGGTGCCAGCCGGCTGTTTCGGTAAGCAGGAGGGCTTTGAATTGTTTATTCTGGGCTTTAATGGAAAAGCCGGTAAACAATATGATAAGCGTGGGGAGGGAAAATCGGGATAAACGCATGTTAATTCAATTAAGCTGACCAATCGATTCGCCCGTGAATATACAATACATTTAAAAAAACATCCCGGCGCGAGGCCGGGATGAATTTAATGGGTACTTTCTTGTATCGTCCGGAATGCTCCGGGGTTTTTCAAAAGCCCTCCGAAATGCCGGTAAATACCGGTTTGACGAGGGTCGTCCTGAGTATTTTTAGCTGCAACCACCCTGGTTACCGCAATTCAAACATTTGTAACAAGTGCCACTGCGCATCATGATATGTCCGCAAACATTACAGGCGGGTGCATCACTCTGCATACTTTTTGTAGCAGCGCTCAATGCATCCAGTCCGGCTTCTGTCTTCACGGCCTGTGCAGTCCGCTGGTTTTTCACCGGCTGTGGCGCTACTGTACCTGAAGAGGGAGTGATTCTTACACTGGATAATTCCTGCTCTTTCGCATATTCGAGACCGTTAGAAGGAATTTCATCCCACTCATCGGCACCGGTATTCAACACTTCGGGTTTGTCCAGTACATGTACCAGATCGGTACGTCCGAGGTATTCGTAACCCAGCACACGGAAGATAAAGTCAACCAGTGATGTGGTGGATTTGATATTCGGGTGTTCTACAAATCCGGAAGGATCGAAACGGGTGAAGGCGAATTTGTCCACGAACTCTTCCAGCGGTACACCGTACTGGAGACCAATTGAAATAGAGATCGCGAAACAGTTCATCATGCTGCGCATGGTAGCGCCTTCCTTGGCCATATCAATAAAGATCTCACCCAGAGTGCCATCACCATATTCACCGGTACGGAGGAAGATCGCCTGTCCGTTGATCTTGGCTTTCTGGGTAAACCCGCGGCGTTTGGCCGGCAGGGCCCTTCTTTCCACGATACTGGCCAGTTTGCGTTTCAGTTTGGTATCAGGAGAAGCCTGTACCCTTTTCTGCACTTCTTCCAGCAGTTCTTCAACGGTTAATTTACCGAGGTCTACAATATTGGACTCCAGTGCTGCTTCTGCAACCTCGGCAGTTTCAGCGGCCTGAGCTCCTTCTTCTGTTTTCTTTTTCTTATCTGACTTATTGCTAAGCGGCTGAGACAATTTAGAACCATCACGGTAAAGGGCGTTGGCTTTCAGACCGAGCTTCCAGCTCAGGTGATAAGCATCCGCGATCTCTTCCACTTTGGCTTCATGTGGCAGGTTAATAGTTTTGGAGATGGCACCACTGATAAAGGGCTGTGTGGCACCCATCATGCGGATATGACCGTGTGCGTGAATATAACGCTGGCCTTTTTGTCCGCATTTATTGGCACAGTCAAAAACGGGCAGATGTTCGTCTTTCAGTCCGGGAGCACCTTCGAGCATCATGGTACCGCATACATAGTCGTTGGCGGCTTCAATTTGCTCATCGGTAAAGCCCAGGGCTTCCAGCAGACTCCATTCAAAATTGTTGTATTGCTCCGAAGTAAAGCCCAGTCTTTGCAGGCACTCTTCACCCAGAGTGTATTTGTTGAATACAAATCCAATTTCAAATGCAGTGATCGCTGCAGCATCCAAACGCTTGATTTCATCGGCGATAAAGCCTTTTTCACTCAGGGTCTGGTGATTGATAAAGGGCGCACCGGCAAAAGAAGCTGCACCGGTTGCATACTTGATGATTTTATCAGATTCTGCCTGTGTATAACCCAGGTTGCGCAGGGCAGTGGGCACTGACTGGTTGATGATTTTGAAATAACCACCACCGGATAATTTCTTGAATTTAACGAGGGCGAAATCAGGCTCCACACCGGTGGTATCGCAATCCATTACCAGACCAATAGTACCGGTAGGTGCAATTACCGTTGCCTGTGCATTGCGGTAACCATATTTCTCTCCCATTTCAACTGCATCATCCCATGCCTTGCAGGCAGCTTTCAACAGGTAATCCGGACAATACTTAGCACGGATACCCTGTGGTTTCAGGCTCAGTCCTTCATATTCATCGGCATCATAAGCAGCGAGGCGGTGATTGCGCATTACGCGCATCATGTGTTCTTTATTTTCTTCGAAGCGGGGGAATGCACCCAGTGCCTGGGACATTTCCGCAGAAGTTTTATAAGCAATACCGGTCATGATGGCGGTGATCGCACCGGCAATACCTCTTGCTTCTTCGCTGTCATAAGGAATACCGCTTACCATCAGCATGGTACCGAGGTTGGCATAACCCAGTCCCAGGGTACGGTACTCATAGCTCAGTTGTGCCACTTCTTTAGAAGGGAACTGTGCCATCAATACGGATACTTCGAGTACTACCGTCCAGAGACGGGTATTGTACTCATATCCTTCCACATCGAATATATTCTTCTCTGCATCGTAAAACTTCATCAGGTTGGCTGATGCGAGGTTACAGGCTGTATTGTCGAGGAACATGTACTCCGAGCAGGGATTGGATGCCCGGATAGGACCACCTGCAGGGCAGGTATGCCATTCGTTGATGGTAGTATCGTATTGTGTACCGGGATCAGCACAACGCCATGCGGCATAGGCGATCTGGTTCCATAGTTCGCGGGCGGGAATTTTTTTCATCACCCTGCCATCCATTCTGCCTTTGAGTTCCCATTCGCCATCTTCTTCCAGTACTTTGAAGAAAGAGTTAGGGATACGAACAGAGTTATTGGAATTCTGACCACTCACGGTGCGGTAAGCTTCATCTTCGTAACCGGAAGGATAACCGGCTGCGATCAGGGCACCTACTTTCTTTTCTTCTTCCACTTTCCAGTTCACAAATGAAACGATCTCGGGGTGATCGAGGTCGAGACAAACCATTTTAGCGGCACGACGGGTAGTACCACCTGATTTGATGGCACCGGCAGCGCGGTCACCAATTTTCAGGAAGCTCATCAAACCTGATGAACTGCCGCCACCGCTGAGCTTTTCGCCTTCCCACGGAGGTTGGAGTAATTGGTACCCACACCAGATCCGTATTTGAAGATACGGGCTTCACGAACCCAGAGGTCCATGATACCGCCTTCGTTGACCAGATCATCATCCACACTCAGGATAAAGCAGGCATGTGGCTGAGGCCTTTCGTATGCGTTGGTTGATTTTTTCAGTTGTCCGTCAGCCTGGTCAACATAATAGTGACCCTGTGGCTTACCAAGGATACCATAGCTTTCATGCAAACCGGTATTGAACCATTGCGGGCTGTTCGGCACGCACATTTGATTGAGGATGGAATACACCAGCTCTTCATAAAAAACCTTTGCATCATCAGCAGATGAAAAATAGCCATATCGTTCGCCCCATGCTTTCCAGCAATTGGCCATACGATGGGCTACCTGTTTGGCGGATGTCTCTCTTCCCAGGCTTCCGTCGGGTTGAGGTACACCGGCTTTTCTGAAATACTTCTGTGCTAAAATATCAGTAGCGATCTGACTCCACTGTTTAGGAACTTCCACGTTGTTCATTTCGAACACCACTTCTCCACTCGGATTACGAATTACCGAAGTGCGGTAATCGTACTCAAACATATCGTATACATTCACGTCGTCCCGGGTAAAGCGACGGGAAAATTGCAAACCCCCTTTGGAGGATGCCTTGGTTTTGGTAGCCATAACTAAAAAAGAATTTCTCGGGTTAAGTAACTGTTAACGTCCATGACGAAAATATTTTTAAGTTACTGTAATTCATAGGCTGAGATATACACATTCTGTGGAAAAGGGTGGTGGAAAACCCCGGATGCAGTCCTGTATTGGTTTGCAGCATTTCTTCACAATTTCAGCCGGGATCAAGGAGAAAAAATTTTTGGAAAATTAGTACCGGAGTTGTAGGAAAATCTGTCAGCAAATCAGGCCGACTGAAACCCATATTGGATAAGGGTTTCTGACCTCCAACAGCCTGAAAGCATTGATTTTACAGGGCTTTCAGGGAACTCATCTGCTCAAACCCTTTCCAGGAAAGGATTTGAGGCTAAAGCCAGCGTTTAATACCGGTTGATCAGTTAATAAGGGCTGAAAATTGACGAAAAAGCGATGATTCTTTAAAACTGAAATAAGAGCGATTCGACTCAGTATTGATTCCTTGCTATCAAAACAAAAATAAAAATGAACTCCAGGCAGCCGGGCAGCTTATACTGAACTAAATTCAATTCCTGCTGCATAAATAAACAATTAAAAAACAGCCTGTTTCGGGCTGTGCAATACGGGAAGTTTTTCGCATTTTTGCAATTATCATTCAGTCAATGAAGTCAACCATCTACCAGGATCTGGCCGGAAAAAAAAAGCAGGGGAAGAAGTCCTTTGCCGTGCTGATTGACCCGGACAAGGTGAATACAGCCATCCTTGATGAGCTGACGGAATTATCCGTGGCAGCAGGGGTGGATTATTTACTGGTCGGTGGAAGTCTGGTGATCTCCAATCACCTGGATGAATGTGTGCAGAGAATAAAACAGCAATGTGATATCCCGGTCATTCTTTTTCCCGGCAGTCCTTCCCAGGTTAGTAAATATGCAGATGCTTTGTTATATCTCTCCCTGATCTCCGGACGTAATCCTGAGTTACTGATCGGTCAGCATGTGGTATCAGCGCCATTCGTAAAGCAAAGCGGACTGGAGATCATGCCTACGGGATATATAGTTATTGACGGAGGTGCCCCCACTACTGTTTCCTATATCAGCAATGCCGCGCCGGTACCTGCTGATAAAAACGAAATTGCCATGTGTACCGCCATGGCCGGTGAAATGCTGGGTATGAAATTAATTTACATGGATGCCGGCAGCGGTGCCAGGCGGCCCATTTCGGAAAGCATGATTAAATCGGTAGCCGACAGCATCGAAGCCCCGTTAATCGTAGGCGGCGGTATCCTTACCCCCGAAAAAGCCTACCTGAATTGTAAAGCCGGAGCCGATGTGATTGTAGTCGGTAATGCCATTGAGAAAGATGCTTCGCTGATTAAGGAGATGAGTGATGCGGTGCATAGTGTACCTGTGAAGATTTAAGAAAATTAAATCAGTTTTCTTTCCACCGCCAGCCTGATCAGGCAGGCCGTATTTTTTTACATTCAGTTTTGCCAGCAAATTTTTCGATGGCTGTCCACTGTAAAGGAACTCAAAAATATCTTTTCAGCTATTTGCGGATTGGTAAAACCCTGTGCAATCAGTTCCAGTACTTCTTTTTCCCTTGATGTAAGGGCTGGTAATTCCTGCAAGGGTGATCGTTGATACTCTTGTAATGCTGCACCGGCTTCACCGCTGAAATCGATACCGCCGGCATATACAGTGTGTATGGCTTTTACTAATTCTCCCCGGGAGGAATTCTTCAGAATATAGCCCGAAGTGCCGTTCTCCATCATCTTTTTAATATAAAGCCCCTGATTGAAAGTGCTTAAGCCCAAAATAAAAACGCCGGGATATTTTTCTTTCATGATTGCACATAATTCCAATCCATCCATACCCGGCATACTGATATCCATTAAGACCACATCGGCTGTATTATTCACAAAAAAACCCAGGCAGGATTGTGCATTCATGGCCTGCCCGGCCCATTCCATATCCTTTTCATTTTGCAGCAATGAATGGATGCCTTCAATAACAACCGGGTGATCATCTGTAATAAATACACGGATCATGATCAATAATTGAGTTCTATATTAACCAATGTCCCTTTGCCAGATTCTGAATGAATATCCAAACGGCCTTTCAGGTAATTCACCCGGGAACGGATACTGGTAAGCCCGGCGCCCTTACAATTTTCCAGCAAAGCAGTATCAAACCCCTTCCCGTTATCCTCCACCATGATACTGAACCGGTCTTCCGCCTTTATCAATTGCACCATTGCCTCTGTTGCTGCAGCGTGTTTCATTGTATTATTCAGCAATTCCTGGATGATACGGTAAATGATTATTTCCATTGTTTTTTCTATCCTGTTATCCAAACCCAGGGACTGGTATGTTATGGCAAGCAGTTTTGTGGCGTTGATCCTGTTGCAGTATTCTTTCAGCGCCTCGTCCAGTCCGAACTTGGTAAGCATTTCCGGCATCATGTTATGCGCTACCCGTCGCAGTTCCATGATGGATGAATCGATCATGTCCAGTGACCGTTCAAACACTGACATATTTTCCGGGGTGATCATTAAATTGTCTTTCATATTGCTTAGGGAAAATTTGACGCCTGATAATAAGCCACCCAATCCATCATGCAGGTCCCTGGCGAGCCGGCTTCTTTCCTCCTCCTGGCCTTTGAGCATAGAATCTACGGCTACCAGCTGTTTATCTTTCTCCAGCTCACTGATCCGTTGTTGCTGCAGATCATAACGTTGCCTGGTAAATTGCTGGCGGTGGCGTATATTTCGAAAACCCATGAAGCCCAGCAGCAACAGGACTGCCACTGAACCGATCAGGATATAGTTAAGGGTTGATTTTTGCCTGATGGAAAGCGATTGTATCTGTTTATCTTTTTCCAGGCGCAGGATCTCCTGCTGTTTTTTCTCGTTCTGGTACCGGGCTTCTGCCTCTGCCACTTTCTCACTCGCCTCTGTTTTAAAAACCGAATCACTTACCGCCAGTGTTTTTGAGTAATACTCGCTGGCCAGCTTATAATTACCTGCTTTTTGTTCAATCTCTGCCCTTGTCAGGTATATCTCTTTCAGTTTGGTTCTTACTCCTACTTCAACCGCTAATTGCTCCGCCTGCAGGATATATTGCCTGGCCTTACTGTCCTGGTTCAGTTTGTGATATGCCAGTGCAAGTACGGTACATATTTCACACAGATGGTAATTGTTGCCCATTTGCCTGACATAGTTGAGTGACTCCAGGTATTTTTGCAGCGCTGCAGAGAAATCATTCTTTTTGAAAAAATAATCCCCAATGTTGTGATAGGTGGTAGCGATCTGATCAAGGTCCTCATTTTTAATAGCAAGTGGTAAAGCCCGTTGCAGCAGTTCATATTCCTTTTCATGCTGCCCAAGGTGGCTGTAAGTAGTAGAAAGGTTCACCAATGCAACCACTTCAGAATAGGTATCCCCGGTCTTTTGTGCCAATGCTACTGCTTTCGTTCCAAATTCAACCGCTCTGGTATGTTCTTTCTGTTCATCTAATAGTGCACTTGTATTAGAATATAGAATTGCCAGGTATTGCTGGTTGCTGCAGGTTTCCCATAACCGGGCCGCCTTCAGGTAGTGCTCTATAGCCGTAGCACGGTCTTTCTTGTGCAGCCAGGCATTGCCGATATTCGCAAGTGTTCTCGCTTCTCTTACGGTATCCTTCAATAAACGGGCGAAAGGAATTCCTTTTTCCAGGGTCAGAATGGCGCTGTCCATCTTATTAAGGTTGATATAACAAATTCCCAGGTCGGTATAAGAAGACAGTATCAACCGGTTGTTCTTTATCTGTTGCCCCAATGTCAATGCTTTCCGGTAATACTCCATACTTTTTTCGGGAGTGGCCACTTCCATGGATTCACCGATTTCCAACAGGGTGATCCCTCTGGCTGAATCATTGGGAGAATTGGCAAGCTTCTTCAGCAGGCTATCTGGAATAGGCTGTGCATGAACAGCAATGCCTGCCAGCAATAGCAGGCAGATCAGAAGAGAATATGGTTTTTTAGAGCGCATGAAGAGTAAACTCTATAAAGGTTGGTTTTCTCATTCATTAAATCAAACAATCCCATGAAAATCCCCTTTTCAGGTGATTCTGTCCGGCCTGCAGCCGAATCACTGTTTCGGGTGAGCACTATCCTAAATGGCACTTCTACATTTGATCAAACATTTTACCATGCAAACGCGGATCCTGTTCTTCCTGCTTATCCTGTCAAAAAAAATGGCAGTGCAAAATGTTGGTAATGGAACATCCGCAGCAGGCACCTGCATCCTGAATGCCGGATCGGGTGCCAATTTTCCGCCTTCAAGTCCGTCGCTTACACTGTTCCTGCGATCCGGTTTGTTTAACAATTGTTATTTACCCGATGAGGCCGGTTTTGGATACGGATGAACTGAATAAAAATTACTTAAACAATAACCATATTTCAATACAAAAAACAATTAACATGAGATCCTTCACGCACCAATTCTTACAATCAGGCAGATTCTTGGTAATGATCTGCTTTTTGGCGATCGGCTTTGTCAGTTCTGCCCAGGAACAAATACCCAAACAACAGGGGCGATGCAGCGCTGCTGCCAGCCAGATCTATTTTGTTGAGGACGGCCAGTCAAGGCTGGATGTTTATCCGAGTGCACCGAGAGGATACCAGTTGAACATTCTGGGCAGTGGGGTTGACAATTTTGAAGTGATTCAGGAAAATTTTATTTCCTCCGTTTCCGTCATTCCATTTTATACCAGTCCAACTTCGGCTAAATGGCAGATCAATTTTGCTGCCAATTACGAACGGGTGATCTGCAGCATAAAAATGAAGAATAAATGCACCGGTGAAATTCTTTATTACCCGCTCACTGTTGGAGTAAGGCTTTTTAACCGGTAAATTTTAAAAAATGAAACCCTTTTTGCTTTATAAACTATTGCTGCTTTGCCTTTGGGAGATGGCATCCATTGACAGTAATGCACAACAGTCATTTACCCACACAGCTGTTAAAGAAAATATTTCCTGCAACTACGATTGTACGATCCTGGATCTTCCTTCCCTCAATAGCAATTCAGTTGCTGTCATTTTTGCAACGCCTGTTTTGGAAAAAGGGATAAACAAGAATCCTCATCCTATCGGGGCTTATTATTTTAAAAGCAAATGGCACATTTTCAACCTGGATGGCAAGCCCATACCTGAAGGGTCAGCATTCAATGTTGAATATTATACCAACCCGGACGAAAGGCATTTCCAATATTCCTTTACCAGAGCGGATATACAGTCAGATGGTTCTGCCTTCATTGACAACTGGCTTTTGAATAATAATCCAACTGTAAGTTTCAATGCATTTTTAAGCTGGGATCCATCTACACAGGGTGCTATTACCAACCGGGAGGATATAACCATACACTACAACTCCGGGGCCGGGAAATGGTCAGTGCGTAATAACAATAATAAACCTATGGTGGCAAGAGTTACCTATAATATTGCCATTACCCAGGCAGGCCGAAAAACGCTGGATAATCCACGCACATCGGTTCAAATAAAAGAACTCGATGTTATACCAGATACCTCATCCATACGCTTTGACTGTCCGCCTTCTCTGCCCCCGGACGGTGTAGCCAGCGGTGACCTGGGGGGAAATTATCCTGGCCCTTATGTTCAAAAACTCCTGGGACGGCCTTTAGCCATTTCAGCACCACAAACGGGGCAGGTGCTCAAGTGGGATGGCAGTTCCTGGGTGCCCGCTGATGATAATACAATATCAAGTTCCGCTCCACCCACGGCGGTATCGTTAAAAACATTCTTTAAATCGCCCGGAGCGAATTCACATGGAATACTTCCGGGTACCAGCTTCCCACTGGTGGAATTAACACTACCTGTCAACCTGAGTAAAAAATCACGACTGGCTATCAGCGCAATGATAGACTTATGGGGCGAAAATTGCAATGGCTGCACCAAAACTTCCGGAGGAATCTTCCAGGTTATCATCAACGGAGGCACTTATTTTTCATTCTATATTTCTGCAGTACCAAGAACGCCAACCAGTGCAACGATCAGCAATTTTATGATCGACCTTAACCCCGGAACATATTCCGTAGAATTTAAAGTAAATAACCCGGAATCAGCCCTTACGGTCAGTGCAAAGCATTCTTCTGTAATTGTTATTCCGGCCGAATAATCCAAACCGCTTACAAGAGTGATTGGTTACTAAAAAATATATCATGAGAATAGCATTCATTTTTTATATCCTGCTCTCTTTTTCATTGCAAAAAAGTTTTGCCCAGGTTCCCACCCAGGCCGAATTAAATAAAATGATGACTGAAGCAAATGAACTGCTAAAGAAATATGGCAATGACAGTACGGTTAAAAAGACAGGTTCCAAAGAGAAGAACTCTCCGGCACCCGTTTCAGGGTTTCCATATGAGCATGTTAGATTACCTCCTAAAAAATCCAGGCTGATTGCTATGATTCCCAAGAAAAGCCTGAAGGAAGCTGAAATAAAAAACATGGCGACCACTTTATATAATCAACTAAAAAAAAATTGCGGAAAAGCAATAGTGGCAAATGCAGAAAAGATAGTCCATACCAGGCCCGCAGATGAATTGAGCCAGCTGGCTGTTCTTTTGTGGTACAACAATTCACCCGAGGCAGCAACACTTCTCGCTGTGTATGCCGCCTCGCAATCACAGGAGGGTCTTGTACTCAACAATTGCAGTGCCATCCTGAACGCTGCCGGACTCGCCCCTTATGCGGTCAGCTTTCTGCAATATTCTTTGCAGCAGCATCCTGACAATTCATTGCTGCTCAATAATCTCGGGCAGGCCTATTTTTCACTCGGCGAAACCGATAGCGCGCAACACTATTTAATGCAATGTATCAGGCGTTCACCAATGAACCCGGAAGCCAACAAAACAGAAGCTGTGATTGAAACAGCAAAAGGAGATAAAGAAGCAGCCCGTAAAAGAATTGAAGAGGCCCTCCAGGTAAGTTTCACCGAAGAAGGCAAAAGAATACTGAAATATCTGGATCCCTCTGCCTATTACCACCGTTTTATTAAACCAAGAGTGAAAGTGCCTGAATATTTCAATCCTTATAAGTTTAAACTCCCCCCGCTCTGCCTGAACCGCGGAGATGCCGCAAGAGCTATTGCAGAAGTGGACGCCTATCAGAAAAGTGCTGATTTGCTGATCAAAAAATACAGTTCACAAACAGCAGCACATTTCAAAACACAAGCCGACAATCTGATGAATTTGTATGAGCAACAGCAGGCAGGCAATAACACCCTCCCCAATATTCCCAAATCCAGGCCCCTGCAGCATACAGCAGCCGCGATCCTGGTTAACATCGAAAAAGAGTTCAACTACCGTATTGGCCTGATAGATAAAAATTTAAACAGCTGGACAAGGATGTCACCCGCCTAAGAAAAGAACAGGAGATCGAATTTCAAAGCATAAGTAAAAACTTCGCCGGTCAGCAAAATGAATACAGCAAATCACATGAGGGACCCAGCGAAGCCATCTCAAGGGAAGAATGCAAATCCAAGAACGACCTGTTCAACCGCTACCAGTTAACCTATGTTGACCTGGCAGAAAAAACTATTGACCAATATTATCAGGTATGGGTTGACCATATCAATGATATATGTTTCTGGTTGTACCTGGGTGCAGTCACCAAAACCCAGTACAATGAACTATTTGCGCGCTATACCGCCATTTTTCTCGCCCGCTTGCAGGGGCTCGCAGGCAAAAGTCGCCCGATGTTTCGTTACTGCGACAAAGATCCACTGGCGGCTACCAGCCGGGAAATGAGTATAAAAGAACCCGATTGCCCGGTAAATCTAGAGATTACGCTAGTAGTAGGAAAGATCAACATTGACTGCGAAGTCTTTGAACTCGAGCTGGGAGAGTTTGCCCTGTTAGGTTTTGAAAAAAACTTTAAAACCGGCACAACGACTATTGCTTTTGGAGCGGGTATTTCAAAAGGACTTTTTGATTTGGAATTCGGCAGTTCTAAAGGCGAAACGATTCCTTATTCAGCAATGGAATTCGGCGCCAAACAGCAATTCTATATCACATTCGACAGGGATAACAGCATCTCGGATATCGGTGTGCTTTGGGAAGCAGAAGCCGATATCAAGGGCATGAATAAGCCGGATGCCAAAGTAAATATGAAGCTTGGTATGCTGAGTGGCACTTTGGAGATCGACGAAGGTCCACTGAAACCCATTGCAGATAAAATTTTTGGCATTCAACCTGAAACACAATTGAATAACAAAGTTCCGATCTATAAACCCGATTAACATATATTAAGATGAAAAATACTATTCTTTCAGGCTGCCTGATCCTGCTACTTTCGGTCTATAAGTTATCCGCTCAAACACCTAAACTCACCGCTGCATTCGCGGCCAGTTTTGGTATCGTGGCCGACAGCAAAGGCAATCTGTTTGTTACAGGAAAGAATAATAAGATCATCATGATAAACCCATCGGGAAAAGCATCCTTATTTGCAGGTGGTGCCCGCCAGGGAAAAGACGGGAAAGGAAAAGATGCTGGTTTCATTGATACAGAGGGTATCGCGATTGATGCTGCAGATAATTTATATATCGCCGATGGAACCAGTATACGCAAAATTAGCCCTGATGCTGTGGTCACCACTATTGCGGGAAGCAGGACTGCAGCCTTGAAAGATGGAGACCGGCTAACGGCCGCGTTCTGGAACATGGAGAATATCGCCATCGACAATAACGGGACGATCTATGTTACTGATTATGCCCAGGCCGGGGCCAGTACCGGTGACTATTGTATTCGAAAGATTGGCAGGGATGGATCTGTTACTACCTTGCAAGACGGCAACAACAACCTGCTGATAAAATATCCACGCGGCCTGGCCTGTGATGCAGCGGGCAACCTTTATGTGAATGCCAGCGTAAGCCATTGCATCAAGAAGATCACTCCATCCGGCGAAATCAGCACCGTAGCAGGGCATTGCGATAAAACGAAATTCAATTCTGTGTACAGGGAAGGAACAGTGAGTACGGCCGTACTGACCAATCCCAGCGGGATTTGCATTACCAGTAACGGCGAAATTTTCATTACCGATTCAAGACTGCACCGTGTCATAAAAATTGCAAATGGAAAAGTCAGCACCGTTGCAGGAACAGGTAAAATGAATTTTTCGTCCAACCCGGCCGGATCCGCCGAACCCGGTTATGCCGATGGCAAAGCTCTGGCCGCCCGATTTGATGCGCCGGGTGGCATTACTTACGACCGAAACGGGAATCTCTATATCATTGACCGAAGCAGTTCCAATAACAGCTATATCCGGAAACTGTCACCCGATGGAATGGTAACCACATTTTGTAAACACGAATGGAACCCTAAAACAAGTCAGTATGAAGAAGTGGAATAAGTTTTGTTTTTTATTGGCCGCATGCCTTACAGCATCGGTAACCATATTCGCCCAAACGGAAAAATTTGATATCGTTACCTGTACCCCGCCAAAGGACTGGAAGAAGGATTCTAAACCCGGTGTACTCAATTTTACGAATGTCAATACCGGCACCGGCGGATTCTGTGTACTTACTATTTATGCCAGCACAAACAGTGCAGGTAATGCACAGACTGACTTCAATAACGAATGGAAAAAATTAGTGGCAGATCCCTTTAAAGCTGATAACAACCCCAAAAAGGAATCGGAGACCACCGGTGATGGCTGGGATATTGTGGCAGCTGCTGTGCCGGTAAGCGTGGATGGCGCTAATATTTATATTTTTCTGACCGTGTTAAGCGGTCATGGGAAAACCGTGAGTATCAGGACCAGCCTCAATGATGAGGCTTATCTAAAAGATATGGCTGCTTTTCTGGAAACCATTGAACTCGATGCTACCAAAACTCCGGTTCCGGTCAATAACCCAGTTACTGAACCCATTCAAGCAACGGGTATGGGACAATTTGGTGCTATGCGCTATACCCCTCCCTACGGATGGAGCCACCAATTGTTTTCCGATGGGGTTGTATTTAAGCCTTTGGAGCTGCCGGCCGGTGAACATTTAGCCATACAAATCATGCAGCCTTTACAGGCAGGGGCAGTCTGGAACAAGCCCTTGCAAAGAGCTATGATGAAGCAGCAGAATGTATAACGGGACAAAAATGAATTATGCCGGCACCGGGCAGTCCTACCAGAAAACGGAAGCAAAAACTTCCTTCAGGGATGGAGCATATACGTTGCAATGGCGGTGTTCGCATCGGCAACGGTGATTACCCGCCTGAATACGGTCTGGACCTTTTTGTCATTAAAGTGAATAACCGTTTTGAACGGATTGCTGTTTTAAAATCAAGAACCATCAACCGAAGCTGCAGCATGTCTGCGTTCTATGCTGATGACAATGCCCAGTATAAATCTGCTATTGACAATTTTTTATTCCAGCTGCAGTTCACCGACGGGCCTCAACCACTGATAGCTCAGTCCAGAAGTATCAAAGGCGACGGCGTTATGGGAGTATGGCAGGGCATTTCCATGCAGGCATCCGCATCTTCCGGACTCCGGTATGCGGTTTACACTCCCCTCTTCTTACCTAATGGCCAGGCCTATTTCGGGGCCAAATTCCCCAGTGAGGGCTTGTATGAAACGGATACCCGCGTACCCGCAGAGTTATATCGCAGGGACTGGGGTTTCTACAGCTATAGCAACGGAAAAGGCGTTCTTAAAATGCCCTACGGGGAACTTCCCCTCCGGATGGAAGGCAAAACGCTTATCATCACTGCGAACAATACCGATCATAAATTCTACCAGTTGCCTTCGGTCAATGGAGCAAAATTCAACGGCACTTATATTATGACCGAAGCTTATGGCAAGATCCCATCCATTACTTTCTCCGCAGATGGAAAATTTAGTGACAATGGTGCCATCCGGGTATTGACCCATGAATATAATGATTGTATTAACCCCGGACTTACACCTGGCTCAGGCAGCTACACAGTACAGGACTATACAATCACATTCAACTATAATGATGGAAGAAAGATTAAGATCGCTTTCCTGGGAACAGAATATGATATCAATAATCAAAGTCCTGCCGTTTTGCGGATGAGCAATAATGAAGACCCGATGACAAGGCGGTAAGAAGGAATTGCTGATTAAAGAGATGAGCGATGCGGTGCATAGTGTACCTGTGAAGATCTAGTCGTTAGTCCTTAGTCGATAGTCTTAGTCAATACCCGCTGTATTCAAGGTAGGAAAGTCGGAATCCCGATAGCTATCGGGACCGGAAGAAAGGAAGATGAAACCACGAGAAGTGGATTTCAAATTTCGACCTTCGAATTTCGAATTTATCTAAGTTCCTCCACCTTTACCCTCGTCGGCGTTTCCTTTCCCGCCACTATACTTTTAGAGCTCATTCCAATAGCCTTGATCACCATGACCATATTATCGAGGTCCAGGGTCTTCACTTCATCACTGGGTTTGTGGTAATGCGGTTCCACATCCATTTTAGAAGTGGAGATGGTATGGGCCGGTACACCTAAGCGGGCCAGGGTGGCATTATCTGAGCGGTAAAAAAGTTGCTGGGCGGGATAGGGATCGGGGTAGAAATTAAACTCCGTTCCCTGCAGGTCTTTGGCCAGGATCTCTCCCATATTGGTTTTTTCGTAACCGGTGATATAAGCGGAGTTCTTTCCCCACTTGCTTTCGGTGCCGATCATTTCAATATTGAACATGGCCATTACTTTTTCCGGATTGAACTGCCGGGAAAAATACTGTGCCCCGAATCCGCCGCTTTCTTCGGCTGTTAAGGCGGCAAACACGATGGTTCTTTCGTTATTGTTCAGCTGTTTGAAATACTGAGCCAGCATAATGACTCCGGTAGTACCGGCTGCATCATCATTGGCTCCATTATAAATTGAATCCCCTTCTACAGGACGCCCTACTCCAATATGATCATAATGCCCGGAAAAAATCACATACTCATCTTTCTTTGATTTACCCGGAAGTATACCCACCACATTGGCCATCTTTTGTTCATTGATTTCATGAACCGCTTCAACCGACCATTGATCGGGCAGGGCATCTGCCAGCACAAATACAGTATTGGTATTTGTCTTGAACATTGATGATTTCAGTCTGGCCAGGTTACCAAAACTGTTGGCAAAACTTTTATCAACCACTACCAGGGTGTTTTTATTTCCCCGGGCATATTTGCGGGCTTCAGCCTGCAGATTGACTCCGGCACTGATCATTACTTTATCATATCCGGCGCCTTGATCCGCTTTGAATTGTGGGGCACAGGTAATTACGATGATACTCTTTTGTTCAACGGCCGTTCCGTCAAAACTGGCAGTGGCGCTGATGAATTTAGGCCTGACAATAGTAAACTCCTGCCGGAAACTGTTATTAATGGGTTGTAATCCGGCGGCTTTAAATTCAGCGGCAATAAAATCAGCGGCTTTATCAATTTCAGGAGAAAAGACTTTACGTCCTCTCATTTCATCTGATGCCAGGAAACTGATGATGCGTTCTGCTTCCTTCACCTGAAAAACAGATTCTCCTTTCTGTGCCCATAAAAAAGAGCCCGCTGCAATCAACAAGCCCGTCAACAATGATTTTTTCATGTAATTGGTATGCTTTCTGAAATTGTTAAAATAGCTGTCTTTATGAATCAAATAGACTTATTCTGCTAAAACTAAGTTGCATTGCTGGTAAGTGTTACTTCCATTATGAACCTGCTTCCAAAGCTCAGTAACACAACAGAACCCGGCCTATACTGTTAACCCCTTCCCTTCGATTCCTCAGGGTAAACTAAGCTCCTGCCTACGCAATGGCTTCGGCAGGCAAGCAGCATGATATCCCCGGCTGCCAAACCCCACTAGCCATTTCCCACTCGCCACTAGCCACTTGCCACTTGCTTCTCCCACTAGCCACTCGCCACTCCCCATTCCCCTCTTTACAGGCTCATCATCTCCTTAAACTTCACCGTCTGCCGCCGGCTCACTTCAATCTTCTCTCCCTTTAGTTCCAGCAATAAGCCTCCATTGAAATAGGGTTCAATTTTATCGATCATCCGGAGATTGACAATATGTTTCCGGTTGGCCCTGAAAAAAGTTTTTCATCCAGTCTTTCTTCAAGGGCATTGAGCGATTTCAGGATCAGCGGCTTGTTGGCGCCAAAAAACACTTTGGCATAATTGCCCACACTTTCAAAGAGCCGGATTTCATTGAGCTTTACAAACCAGCAGCGTTCTCCGTCTTTTACAAATACCTGATCATTCTCTGTGAGGAGGCTGTTATTGGTACTGATGATATCCTGCCGGTTATCTCTGATTTCGGAAGCATTCAGTTTTTGTACTGCATCGGCCAGTCGCTTGGGTTCGATGGGTTTGACCAGGTAGTCGAGGGCATTTACTTCAAATGCTTTCAGTGCAAATTCATCATACGCGGTGGTAAAGATCACCTGCGGGGCTTTCTCGAGTTGCGACAGCATATCAAAGCCGGTTTTGCCGGGCATTTGAATATCCAGAAAAATCAGGTCGGGTTGCTGGGATTCAATTTTGGCCAGACCTTCTTCTGCATTGGCGGCTTCATCCACTACTTCCACTTCCGGGTAATCCAGCAGGAGTTTTTTTAACTCTGCTCTGGCCAGTCTTTCGTCGTCGATGATGATTGCTTTCATATAGCTGTTTTACTTTTAAACGTCTTCAACCGGAATTTGAACCCTGGCTTCCACCAGGGAGCCGTTGATCTGCCGGATATCAAATTTTGCTTTGCTGCCATAGAGCAGACCCAGCCGGTTGGTGGTGCTGGATAAACCAAATCCTTCTGCATTCACTTTTCCATTCAGCTGTCCGGTATTTTGTACCACCAATTCGTGATATCCATCTTTGAATACAGAGATCAGTTTGACAATACCGCCGCTGATCTGTTTGCTGATTCCGTGTTTGATCGCATTTTCCACCAGGGTTTGCAGCATCATGGGAGGCACGGGCTGATCCAGGGTGTCTTCATCAATCTCATATACCACTTTTAACCGGTCTTCAAACCGCATATTCTCCAGTGCCAGGTAATCTTTTACAATATTCAGTTCTCTTTCCAATGTTACCGTTTCTGCTTTCTCCGCGTGCATACTGCTCCGGAGGATATTGCTGAGTTCGGTTACCGCCCTTCTGGCACGCTGTGGATTCTCGTCCACCAGGGCACGGATACTATTCAATGAGTTGAAAATAAAATGCGGGTTGATATGGGCCTTGATCGTTTGCAGTTCCAGTTCTTTTACCAATGATTCCAACCGGAGGGTATCCATCTGTTGTTTCTGGCTCTTGGTCACATAATGAAACATAAAATAAATCAGGTTCCAGATAAAGAAAAGGATAAAATAGGAGAAACCTCCACTGAGTACCAGTACCATTTTATTGATCCAGTAACTGAAGTCGGGACGATTAAGTAACTGTGCATCCTTGCTGGTCAGGATCTCCAATTGCTCCACTGTTTCCAGTTTAAAATAGGAAGCCAGCAGGGCCATGGCCAGGGTCAGACCGATAAATAAAAATGCCTGCCTGCGAAGATTCTTCTGCAGGATGGCAGCCCTGATGATGATTTCCCGCATCAGGTGTGAGATCATCAGGCCCAGGGCCAGAAAAATCAACAGGTGATAAAAGAAATTTTTATCCAGCTGCTGGAATGAAAAGGCAAAGAAAGTATTGGTCAGGCTGAAGCTGCCCCAACCCATTGCCTGAAAGATCCAGTATGTTTTCCATTTATTGCTCAGTGGCATAGCCAAAACTAATAAAACCGAACGAGGCCGGCCCGTTAAATATATCAGTGGTTGATACACCCTGCAAATGGATATCCGGGGGGCTCAACAGGTACTTAGCAGCCTGTTTAACAGAACTTTCAGGGCATCTGGCTGTTGTACAATTTTTAGCGAAAAAGGGTGAACGGAAACCTTTATTTTTACAAGGCAAACAAACCAGTATGGAGATTATTCCCGGCCCATTATTACAAACGATCAATTCACCGGAAGACCTGAAGAAACTCCCCCGGGAAAAGCTACACCAGGTATGTGATGAACTCCGTCAGTTTATCATTGATGTGGTGAGTGTTCATGGCGGACATTTCGGTGCCAGTCTGGGTGTAGTCGAACTGACCACTGCCCTGCACTATGTTTATAATACCCCTTATGATCAACTGGTTTGGGATGTGGGTCACCAGGCATACGGACATAAAATACTGACCGGCCGGCGGGATAACTTTCACACGAACAGGAAATACAAAGGCATCAGCGGCTTCCCCAAAAGAAGCGAAAGCGAATATGATACATTCGGAGTTGGACATTCTTCCACCTCCATTTCAGCAGCATTGGGAATGGCCATGGCCGCCAAATACAAGGGAGAAGAGGACCGTAAAGTTGTGGCCGTGATTGGCGACGGGGCCATGACGGCCGGACTGGCTTTTGAAGCCATGAACCATGCCGGTGTAACTGATGCCGACATGCTCGTGATCCTGAATGATAATGGTATCGGCATTGATCCGAATACCGGTGCTTTGAAAGAATACCTGACTGATATCACCACTTCTCCTACTTATAACAAAGTGAAGGATGATGTGTGGAAACTACTGGGCAAGCTGCCGGTAGGAAAGAATTTTTCCAGGGCCATGGCCCATAAACT